>NZ_JALEBG010000001.1:0-2400000 GCF_022758235.1 Pontibacter liquoris | reverse complement strand
GTTACCGGCGCTGCAGAAAGCATCTACTTGCTGCGCTTTGAGTAAGCCATACCCAACAGCAATGCTGGAGTCGGTTTTTTGCGTGAGCGCCTTTGTCGGGTGCTCACCCATTTCAATTACCTGGCTGGCATGGTAAGTCCTAATGCCAGATCCAGTATATCCGTATTCATCGAGCAGCGGCTTGATGATGTCTTCCTTGCCGATGAGCAGGATTTCATCTTCCTGGGTAAGCTGCTGTGCGGCCAGAATTGCACCCTTGATGATGGCCTCAGGTGCAAAATCGCCGCCCATTGCGTCTAAGGCGATCCTCATTTACAGGAGTAAGTTAAATTATACAGAACTAATACAGGAGGCAGGCGAGTGCTTACTGCGCGTTAGTTGTATAATTTTTTATTGCCAGCTTGCCCTTGTGGTACAAATCGCCTTCAACCACATAAGCGTGGTGGTACAGGTGAGGCGTGTCTGTAGTAGGGCAGATCGCAATGGCTTTCTCAGAAAGTTTCTGGTGAGTTCTTCTCTTATCTCTTCTGGTCTTCGAGATCTTACGTTTAGGATGTGCCATTTTTAGTTAAATAATTTACTTGCTGTTTATACTTTTATACTTCTAAAAATTCTTAATTCAGGTTGCGGAGCGCGTCCCACCGGGGATCTGTCCCGTCGTCATCATCTCCGTCCTCGCTGTCTTCATCCCCCGCCTGGCTGTGCGTGCCGGAGGAATAAATCAGGATATCATTGTCATCTTCCTCCTCTTCGGCCATTTCCTGCACAAAACGGGGGTGCAACTTTTTCATTGGCAGCGACAGGGCGATATAATCGTACAAGTGCTGGGCAATGTTAATGGATTGCGTGCCGCTGGTAATCTGCCACAGGTCATCGTCCAGTTCAGCATTTTCCGGGCCATACTTGATCCGGAACGTCTGCTGCACTTCCAACGGCTGGTCAAACTCTTCCAGGCTTCTGTCGCAGGTCAGGCGCACGTGCCCTTTAATGTCAAAATGAAAGGTAAGCAGCGTCTCTGTCTTATCCAGGGTCACATTTGCCAATAAGTTGCCGCCAAGTATAAGCTCACTTCCGAAAAGCTCAAAAAAGGCATCGTTCAGTTCAAACGCATACGTGTGCGTCTTGTCGCTGAGCTTGGCAATGCCGATTTCATACTCTCTTAGCTTCTTCTCCATCGACTTTTTATTGCAAGATGCAAAATTAGAATATATTTCTGACAAATAAAATACTTCGCCTATTTAAACCAGTGCTATTTGCGCTGCCTGCCGCTTTTTTATCACATCACAGGCCAGAAACAGGGCTTCCCGGAACGAGGTTTCATCTGCCAGCTGCTTGCCGGCAATGTCGTAGGCTGTGCCATGGTCAGGGGAGGTGCGCACCACCGACAAACCGGCTGTAAAGTTTACGCCGGTTTCCATGGCCAGTGTTTTAAAGGGGATGAGCCCCTGGTCGTGGTACATCGACAGCACGGCATCTACCTGCGTATACTGACGCATGCCAAAAAAGCCATCGGCCGGATAAGGACCAAATACCAGGTGCCCGCGCTCTTTCAGGTGCATTACCGCTGGCCGGATGATCTCCACTTCTTCATTACCTAACAGGCCTTTTTCGCCGGCATGCGGGTTTAGGCCCAGCACCGCAATACGGGGTTTCAATATGCCAAAATCCTTGCGCAGCGATTCGAGCAGAATCGTGATCTTACGGATCAGCAAGGCCTCAGTCAGTTTGGCTGCTACCTCTTTTACCGGAATATGGCCCGTTACGGTGGCAACCCGCAAATCGCCGCTGACCAGCAGCATCAGGCTGTCGGCCGCATCAAAATAGGAGGTAAGAAACTCGGTATGGCCCGGAAAACGGAAATCTTCTGCCTGTATGTTATCCTTGTTGATGGGGGCGGTTACCAGTCCGTCCAATAAACCGGCTTTCAGATCGCGCGAGGCGGCCAGCAAAGAGTCCAGCGACGCTTTGCCGGAGGCAGCGGTCGGTGTGCCAGGCGTAATTTCCAGGTCTTCTGCGATGCAGCTAACCAGGTTTACCTTTTTAAGTGTCAGGTTAGCGGCGGTATCCAGCTGCTGGTAATGGAAATGCTCGGCCTCCAGGTCTTTGCGCACCTTGTTCAGGATGGCGGCAGACCCGTAGATGACGGGTGTACAGAAATTAAGGATGCGCTGGTCCGACAGGGTTTTGATCACCACTTCCGGTCCAATGCCGTTGGTGTCGCCAATACTGATGCCCAGGCGTATTTTAGGTTTAGTATCCATGTTGTTTAGTTAGCCTTTGTGCGAAGGAAGTTATAAAGTAAACGCACGCCGGAACCTGTTGCCAGCTTGCCCCGGTACGCATCTTCGCTATGCAGGTAGGCTGTGCCTGCAATATCAAAATGTACCCACGGGTAGCTGGTGAAATGCTGCAGGAAAATGCCCGCTGTGATAGCGCCCGCATCGGCACCGCCAATATTCTTCAGGTCGGCCACATCCGATTCCATGTGCTTTTTATACTCCTCCCAAAGCGGAAACTCCACCAGGCGTTCGTGCACGGCATCACCCCCCTTTTTCAGTTCGGCCATCACTTGGTCACCAGCGGTGCCCATGGCTACCATGCCTTCTTTGCCCACGGCCCGCATAGCGGCTCCTGTCAGCGTGGCGAGGTCAAATACCAGTTCCGGGTTATACTTGTGGGCAAAGCTCAACGCATCGGCCAGGATGAGGCGGCCTTCGGCATCAGTATTCAACACTTCCACCGTCATGCCATTGTGCATCGTGATCACATCGCCTGGGGCTACCGCATTGCCACCAGGGCGGTTGTCGGTAGCAGGCACAAGCCCGATCACATGCAGCGGCAGTTTGTTCTTTGCCACGGCATACAGCACGCCCGCTACCGCAGCAGCGCCGGCCATATCCGATTTCATGTAATCCATGGATTGGGGTGTTGGCTTCAGGCTTAGGCCGCCGGTATCGTATACCACACCTTTGCCCACCAGCACGTATGGCTTAGTGTTTTTAGCATTCTCCGGCTTCCACTCCATAATGGTAAAGGTGGCCGGTTCTTCGGAACCCTGGTTGACGGCCAGCAGGCCGCCCATTTTCAGGGATTGTATCTTCAGTTCGTCCAGCACCTCGGTTTTAAAACCGGCGGCTTCTCCGAATGCCGTTAATTCCTCGCTTAGCTGCACGGCGGTCTGATGGCTGTGGGGCTCGTTTACCAGGTCGCGCACCTTGCACACGGCTTCCAGCAGGTTTGCCAGTTCGGTTACATCCTGCGCATGCACGTGGGCATCGGCAATGGTAATGCTTTGGAGCGGACTTGGTTTGGTGTTCTTTGTTTTATGTTTTAGGTACTGGTAGTTGCTCAGGTATAGGCCTTCGGCCAGGTATAAGCTGGCGTCGGTGCCGGTTTTATCCTGGATAGCCAGGGCTGCTACGTTGTCGGTGCGCAGCTGCTTTAGCAGGGTATAGCCAGCCTGGCGCAGGGCTTCGCGGCGGGAGCCTTCTGTTTTAGCCTCCGCTACCGCTAGCACATACAGGCGGTGGGTATAGCGGTTCAGGGTTATAAGCTTTGATTCCTGCTGCACCTGCTGCTGCACAAAAGCCTTCTCTTCGGGTCTGAGTTCCGGGAGCTGTGCCACCTGTCCGGCTGCTACCAGCAGGGCAAGATCCGTATCTTTCGTAAGGCTTGTATTGTAATTAAGTTGTGTTGGCATCTGTCGTTCGTATCTTTGGTGCTGCAATATTAGGGCTGCAATATAGTAAGTATAAAACGGAATAAGAAAATCCGTGCCTGCCCCGGCAGGTAACGGAAACAGAAACAATAAGTATAACGGGTTTGAGCCGAAAAGTATACCTGCCGGCTCCGATCATAACCAACAAGCTGTGAGTAAAGTAAGTCCGAAGAAGCATTTAGGCCAGCACTTCCTGGTCGATCAGAACATCGCGATTAAGATAGTGGAGCAACTCACCCTGCCCCGGGGCGTGACCGATGTGCTGGAGATTGGCCCGGGAATGGGCGTGCTCACGCAGTACCTCCTGCAGCATCCTGAATACCGCACAACTGTGCTGGACATCGACCGCGAGTCCATCGCTTACCTGAAAGAACATTTTCCGCAGCTTAATGACCGGATCATTTCTGCCGATTTCCTGAAAGCAGACATGGCTAAGCTGTTTCCGGGGCCTTTTGCCATCATCGGCAACTTCCCTTACAACATCTCGAGCCAGATCTTTTTTAAAGTGCTGACCCAGCGCGACCTGGTGCCTGAGGTGGTTTGTATGATCCAGAAAGAAGTGGCCGAGCGCATCGCAGCGCCTCCGGGCTCCAAAACCTACGGCATTCTGAGCGTGCTGCTGCAGGCGTTCTATACCATTGATTACAAATTTACGGTGAGCGAACACGTGTTTCATCCCAAGCCCAAAGTAAAGTCGGCCGTGATCAGCCTGGTGCGCAACGAGGTAAATGAGCTGCCCTGCAACGAAAAGCGCTTTTTTGAGGTGGTGAAGCTCAGTTTCGGTACGCGCCGCAAAACGCTGCGCAACTGCCTGAAGCAGTTTAACCTGCCGCCGGAGGTGCAGGCGCAGCCCATTTTTGATAAAAGGGCCGAGCAGCTTTCGGTGCAGGATTTTGTGGGGTTAACGCAACTGGTAGAACAGCATTTAGCAGCGTAGCATGCGGGCAGAAATTACACGGGAGTATGTTGACCAGGTAGAGGAAGCCATTGCGCGCCACGATGCGCCGTTTATACTTGGGACCATGGCCGAGCTCTACCCGGCCGATATTACCACCGTGCTTTACGAGCTGGATGAGCAGGAATCGAAGTATGTGATGGACCTACTGCCGCCCGAAGTAGGCGCCCAGATCCTGTCGGACCTGGATTACGACATTCGCACCGGCTTTCTGCAAACCTTTACCAGCCAGGAGATTGCCCGCTATGTGAACCTGATGAACTCCGACGATGCCGTGGATATTCTCAATGAGCAGTCGGTGAAGACGCGCGAGGAGGTACTTGCCCTGTTGGATAACGAGGAAAAAGCCGCCGCCATCCTGGACCTGCTGCACTACGAGGAAGATTGCGCCGGCGGCCTGATGGCCAAAGAACTGGTAAAAGTGAACCTGAACTGGCGGGTGCGCCAGTGCATTGAAGAGATCCGGCGGCAGGCCGAAGAGGTACAGAAAATTTATACTGTGTACGTGGTGGATAACCGCGATGTGCTGGTGGGCCGTGTGAGCGTGAAGACGCTGCTGCTGGCAAAAGACGACACCCTGGTAAAAGACATTTACAACCCGGATGTGATCTCAATCGAGTCATTCCGTGATGAAGGTGAGGTGGTAACCGTGATGCAGAAGTATGCCCTGGAGGCCATCCCGGTCGTGAACATCCAAAAGCGCCTGCTGGGCCGCATCACCATCGACGACGTGATAGACGTAATGCAGGAGCAGGCCGAACTCAGCCGCCAGCTGATGACGGGTATCACCGAGAACGTGGAGGAAGACGATAGTGTGTTCCGCATTTCCCGCTCGCGCCTTCCGTGGCTGATCATCGGAATGATTGGCGGGCTGCTGGCGGCCCAATTCATGGGCCTTTTTGAGGACGATATTGCTCTATTACCCGCTGTAGCGCTGTTTGTGCCGCTTATTACGGCCACCGGCGGCAATGTAGGCATCCAGTCCTCTTCCATTATCATCCAGACCCTTTCGTCTAACACGGTGATATTCGACAACTTTGCCCAACGCCTATTAAAAGTGCTGCTGGTGGCGCTGCTCAATGCCGTGATCATCTCGGGGCTGGTATTTACGCTGACGTACCTGTTTCGTCACGAGCTTACCTTGTCCATTGTAGTTTCGGCGGCGTTGTTTTCGGTTGTGATGCTGGCCTCCCTCATGGGCACGCTTACGCCCCTGGTGCTCGACCGCTTCGGTATCAATCCAGCCGTAGCCGCGGGCCCGTTCATTACCACGGCCAACGACCTGCTGGGGCTGGCCATCTACTTCAGCGTAGCGCACATGCTGTATAATCTTTAACGAATTACGAATTACCTTTCTTTAAGCAACTTTTTAACTTTCTACTTTTCTAACTTTCTAACTCCGAAAGCGTGACTCAGAACTCAGAATTCAGCACTCCAACTAAAGTCCTGATCATCGATGAGATGCACCCCAGCCTTTTTCCGATGCTGGAAAGTATAGGCATAAGAGCCGATTACCGGCCAGAAATAAAGCCACAGGAAGTATGCCAGGCCTTGCAGGGTGTCCAGGGGCTGATCGTGCGCAGCAAAATGCGGATCACGGCCCAGACGCTGGAACTGGCGGAATCATTAAAGTTTGTGGCCCGGGCTGGTGCAGGCGTCGATAATATTGATGTGGCAGCGCTGCAGGCGCGCGGCATTGCGCTGCTTGCCGCGAACGAAGGAAACAGCCAGGCGGTAGGGGAGTTTGCCCTGGGAACATTGCTGGGCCTGATGCGGAACTTCGTTCGTGCCGACAAGCAGGTACGAAACAAAGTATGGCTACGGGAGGAGAACAGGGGCGAGGAGCTTGGCGGGCAAACCGTGGGCATCATCGGCTACGGAAACATGGGGCAAAGCTTTGCGCGCGTGCTGCAGGGGTTTAACTGTCGCATACTTGCCTACGATCGTTTTGCCCCGGAAAAGATCAGCGCACCAGCTATTTCGGTTTCGCTGGAACAACTGCAGGCAGAGGCCGATGTGGTGAGCCTGCACATACCGTATATCTTTGAGAACCTCGGCTTTGCCGGGCACGATTTCTTTGGCAGCTTCAGCAAGCCCATCTGGTTTTTAAACACTTCGAGGGGCGATGTGGTGGACCAGGCAGCGCTGGTAAAACACCTGGAAAATGGCCGGGTCAAAGGCGCAGCGCTCGATGTGCTGGAAAACGAAAAGCTGGCCACCCTAACAGAGCAGCAGCAGACCACCTTCGCCTACCTGGCTGCCGCCGATAACGTGATCCTGACGCCGCACATTGCCGGCTGGACGCACGAATCCTACGTGAAGATCAACGAAGTGCTGGTGCATAAAATTCAGCAGCTCCTTACCTTATAGTAAATAGTATCAAGTATAAAGATCACCCGCAGCAAGTATAAACCTCCATCTCCGGTGGTTATACTTGCTGCAAGGCCCATGCCCCAGGAAGAGGCTCCTCCTGCTACTTCATTTTCGTTTTCAGCCGCACGCTCGGTTTATACTGCCTCGCTCCAAACGTGCCACAGAACCTAAGCCCCAGTGCGCCGTAATCCTATGCAGGTGGCCCTTCTGCCTGCAGCAGGCGCCAATATCTGCGACAAGTGCTAAAAACGTAACTATGAAAAATGAATCCGGCGCGAGCCTTCCTGTCTGGGACAAGGAAGTTGCCATGCCCAAGACAAGTCCCCTGCTTGAAAACCGTACCTGTGATGTGTGTGTGGTAGGAGCCGGGCTGGCAGGCATCTCGACAGCGTATATGCTGGCAAAAGAAGGTAAGAAAGTAATTGTACTCGAAGCCAAAGGCATTGGCTCCGGCGAAACCAGCCGCACCACCGCCCACCTGTCCAACGCCCTCGATGATCGGTATTCACACCTGATCAGCCTGTTTGGAAAGGACGGAGCCCGCTTGGCCTGCCAAAGCCATGGCGCTGCGATTGATAAAATTGAGGAAATTGCCAAACACGAGAAAATAGATTGTGATTTCAGCCGGGTAGATGGCTATCTGTTTGCCAATAACAGAGAGCAGGAAGAGGACCTTATAAAAGAACTCGAAGCGGTACAGGCCATTGGCTGGCACGATGTGGTGCTCCGCAAAGGATGCCCTGTCGAAACACTGACTGCCCTGCCTACGCTACATTTCCCCAACCAGGGGCGGTTCCACCCAACCAAATACCTGGCCGGCTTGGCACAGGCCTTTTTGGACGAGGGCGGCGAGATCTACACCGCTTCTCCGGCTGTGGATTTTCAGACCGGCCCGGTTGTGACGGTGGTTACCGCCAGCGGGCATGCCGTTTCGGCCAACCACCTGGTGGTAGCAACCAATACACCCGTAAACGACCGGGTAACCATCCATACCAAGCAGGCGCCTTACAGAACCTACGTGATCGGTGTGTCGGTGCCGGCGGGTGCTGTGCCCGATGCCCTGTATTGGGACATGGACGACCCTTACCATTACATCCGCCTGATGCGAAGCGATGTGCACGAAGGAGAGACCCCAAAGGATGATTTGCTCATTGTGGGGGGCGCTGACCATAAAACGGGCCAGGAAGAACATTACCTAAACCATTTCCTGGACCTGGAGCGCTGGACGCGCCTTAAATTCCCAATGGCGCAGGATGTGCTCTACCGCTGGTCCGGGCAGGTGATGGAGCCGGTGGACAGCCTGGCCTACATCGGCCGCAACCCCGGCGACAGCGACAATGTGTATATCGCTACCGGCGATTCAGGGCATGGCATGACGCACGCTACGATTGCCGGCATGTTGCTAACCGACCTGATCCTGGGCCGGCCAAACGCCTGGGCAACTATTTATGATCCGGCCCGGCTGAAGCTTAAATCAGCGGGGGAGTACCTGAAGACCAACCTGAACGTGGCCGCGCAAATGAAAGATTATGTTACACCCGGCGAGGTGGATGATATGATGCAGGTTATGCCTGGCACAGGGCGTATTATGCGCGATGGTATGAAAAAGATAGCCGTATACTGCGACCCCGACGGCAACCGGCACCAGTGCTCGGCTGTTTGTACGCACATGGGCTGCGTGGTAAGCTGGAACAGTGTCGAAAGCTCCTGGGATTGCCCCTGCCACGGTTCCCGTTTTAACCCGTATGGCAAAGTGATCACCGGCCCGGCCATCAAAGAACTTGGCCCTATCTAAAAAGCTGATTTATACTTGAAGTGCAGCTCCAGGGCCCTTACTACACTTTGTAGCAAGGGCCCTGGAATTTATTGGCTACCACGTTTATAAGGGCATGTGCCAGCATGGGCAATAACTCCCCGTTTATTCGGTCTATTAGTAAGCCAGTCTTCTATACTTGTTGCTTAAGGTTTTGAAGCGCAGGAACAAAAGAACGGCCGCTACTGACAAGCCAACCAGTAGGCCGGTCCAGATGCCACTTACCCCGAAGCCGGCTTTGAAACAGAGCAGATACCCTACAGGCAGGCCCACCACCCAATAAGCCAGTAGCGAGATCAGACTCGGAATACGCACATCCTCTAAACCCCGCAAGGCTCCCAGGCCCACAACCTGCACGCCGTCAGAGATCTGGAACAGCGCCGCAATCACCAGCAAGCCCGCCGCCATATGGATCACTTCCGGATCATCGATATAAAGCATCGGGATGATTCTGTTGCCGGCTACCATCAGCAGGCCGCTGCCAATCATAAACAAAGTGCCCATGGTAAAGCTGGTATAACCCGCCATGCGCATGTCGTGGTAATTGCCAAGGCCTTTCTGGTTCCCCACGCGTATGGTGGCCGCTGCGGCAATGCCACTGGCCATCATGTAGGTAACAGAGGCCACATTGATGGCGATCTGGTGCGCGGCCAGCTGCTTGGCACCCAGCCACCCGATCATGATCGCGGAGAACCCGAAAGCCCCCATTTCAAACAGCATCTGGCCCGAAATGGGCAGGCCCAGACGGTAGATGCGGTACATGTGGATGAAGGAAAGATGGCGCAGGCGCATGAACCTCCTAAAGATGGCAAACCGCTTGTTATAGAGCACAAAAGCGCCCATCATCAAGGCCATCACAACGCGGGAGATAAAGGTAGCCCAACCAGCCCCTAGCAGGCCCATGGCCGGGAGCCCCAGCTTGCCCCAGATAAAGATATAATTGAGGACAATGTTAAGGCTGTTGGCTACGATCGAAATATACATGGCCTGTTTGGTAAAAGACAGTCCTTCGGCAAACTGCCGGAATGCCTGGAATATCATCAGCGGCACCATCGAGAAAAACAGGATATTGATGTATGGAATAGCCATTGTCACTACTTCCTGCGGCTGGTTCAGGTAGGTAATATATGGCGAGAAAATGTAGCCGATAATAAACAGGAAAATGCCCAGCAGTACATTCGAAACCAACCCGTTGAGCAGCAGCAGCGAAATGCGGGTATAGTTCTTACGGCCATCAGCTGCGGCAATAAGGGGCGTTATACTATAGGAGATGCCCATTCCGAAGACCATTGTCATCATGAAGATACTATTGCCCAGCGAGGCTGCCGCCAGGGGAATGGTGCCGATCTGCCCGACCATCAGACTATCAAAGACACTCACCATGATGTGCCCCAACTGGCTCAGGACCACCGGGTAAGCAAGCAGGAAGTTTCGGGAAAAGTGTTGTTTGTAACTCAGGGTATTCATAAAAGCAGGCATCAGAACTGGCCCGCAAAGGTATAGAAATTAAAGCTAAGCTGTGGATTGGTTTAAATTCTTTCTTTTGAGTTTGCCTGGTTTGTAGGAGGAGAGATTTTGGTTTTTAGGGGTGGCTGGGTTATATGTAGGTGTCTACTTTATTCAACCAAAATCTTATAAAGGACTTAAAAGTTATACTTGTTAGCTGTTCTTTCGCAGGTTTGCTTCCGGCTATAGATGGTAGCTAACTATATTCCTCAAGTAAGATATTCAAGCTATAATTTCTAGCAAGGTTTCTTCATCATTTAGGTTTCTGCTATACTAGTTAGCTAGCTGTTTTCCTCAGTTTTATACTTGCCTCGTTTCATTTCTTGCTTTGGAGCGCTCAGGCGCGGGGGCTCGTCCTTTGGCATCGCGCTGTGGCGTGAAGCTGCTCCTCGCTCGCGCTGTGGGCTGCCACTATCGTGGCACCGCAACACACCAAGGCGCTCAACCCAAGGACTGGAATCTGTTCGATAGCGGCTGCTTTTGCTTTGATACCCCTTGTAGGGACAGGTTGCGACATGTCCGCGCGATGGCAGCTGCTAGGTAAGCAGAGCCTAAGTATAAGTATAAACTTTCTCTTCATGCCTCTTTCTTTTTGTCATCCTGAAAGGATCTTGGTGGAAGGGAGGTTAAGCCTTTCCTACGCAAGCATTCTGCTGCTAACCATCAGCCTAAGGCCCCCCTTTGAAGGGGGTATGGGGATGTTTATACTCGGCAAACAGCAACGGCTCTTTTGGATTTTTAATCCGAAAGTAAAGTAACCGCGAATTTGTAATCCGCCTGAGAAAAGCCTTAGCTCGAAGCACACAAGCGGATTGCAAATCCGCAGCAGACAACGTTCCGGATTACAAATCCGAAGCAGCATAGTTTAAACAGATCTCTCCTAGCGTCGAGATGACAGTATGGAAGGGAGTTTCTCGTTTAGCAACTGCATAGAATCTACACCTCTTATACTTCTAAACTAGCAATAGCCAAGCTCCCTTCCTTAGACTAGCGAGAACACGAGTTCGAACCTAGCCAGCGTAGCTCTGAGGGGCAAGGGTGGTTGGACCCGGTGCTACATAGCTAATACAAATTCAAACGGAAGAACAAGCATTCCGTCTGAAATGCTGTAGCCAATTACGAGCTAAATTTTTCCTTTTTACCTTTTGCCGGAAAGGAGAGCAGTAACAAACTGGCGGTAAGAAGTAACGTCACATATTTCATCTGAGAGCATCTAAAAGTTTCTGTTTACTCCATTGTAGCTTGCTGTGGTCTTTGTGGCAGTACAACGAAAACCCATGGCTGAAATGCATTTAAAGAATCTTTAAATGTTTACGGCTAATATCCTTACAGGGCTGCCGATATCTCACCATAACCGTGTTCAACTACGTGACAGCGAACAACACATCAGCAAACTGGCTCTTTTTATCCAGGAAAACCGTTTCCGGGTTAAAGCCGCAAGCCTGCCCGAGCTCCTTTATATGGGGCAAAGTATACTTGTGCGAATTTTCAGTATGAATGGCTTCCCAGGCCGAAAAGTGGTAGGTGCTACCCGTATCGCGGATGAACACCTGCTGGTCTGTTTTGCTGATCAGGAAGCTGCGCATCACGCCGTCACCGGGGTTATACATGGCATAATGCTGAAATTGCGCCAGGTCAAAATTCCCTCCCAGCTCGCGGTTAATGCGGCGCAGCAGGTTCAGGTTAAAGGCAGCTGTTACGCCGGATGCATCGTCGTATGCCCGCAGAATCTGGTGCGGGTCCTTCCGCAAATCTACGCCAACCAGCAGCTTATCGCCTGGCCGCAGATAACTGCGGATGCGGCGCAGGAAATCCTGACTTTCGGACGTTTTAAAATTGCCAATGTTAGAGCCCAGGAACAAGACCACTTTCCGAGCGGCTTTATTTGCCTGCAACCATTCCAGCGCTTTAAAATACTCGCCAACCACGGCTTCTACCTGCACGGCGGGCAACTGGGACTGCAGGCTTTGGCTGAGCTGCGCCATGGCATCGCCCGAAATATCGACCGGCACGTACTCAAAGGCGCTTTGCTGCCGGGCCAGCTGCTGCAGCAGAATTTTAGTTTTGAGCGCATCTCCTGCTCCCAGGTCGATGAGGTGGAAAAAGCCGCCGCCGGCAAACTCCCGGCACATGGCTTCTTTGTTGTCTTCCATCACTTCGTACTCGCAACGGGTAAGGTAGTATTCCGGCAGCTGCATGATCTGCTGAAAAAGCCTGCTGCCTTCGGCATCGTAAAAATAACGGGAAGAGAGCGATCGGGGCTGCTGGCTCAGACCTTGCGCCACATCCCTGGCAAATGCGGCCGTATCGGTGGTGCCATCTTTTTTCAGGCTCAGATCGATCATCGGAGAAGTAGTATTTGTTTTCATAGATTATTTAAGTGCGAGGCGGATACCCGAATACTGCCAGCGTTTATCCGGATGAAAGAAATTGCGGTAAGTGGTGCGGATGTGGCTTAGCGGGGTAGCGCAGGAACCGCCGCGGAGCACCATCTGGTTGATCATAAATTTGCCATTATACTCGCCGATGGCACCAGGTGCTTTCACAAAGCCCGGGTAGGGATGGTAGGCGCTGTAGGTCCATTCCCATACATCGCCGTAGAGTTGCTGCAGCCCCTGCTGCGCCGGATCGGCAGGTGCTGGCTCCAGCAGCTCACCTTCCACAAAATTGCCTTTTGCCGGCGGGTATACCTGCGCGGCCGCTTCCCATTCAAATTCGGTGAGCAGGCGCTTGCCCGACCAGTTGGCAAAGGCATCAGCCTCGTAAAAGCTCAGGTGGCAAACCGGGGCGTGGGGATTTACTTTTTCCAACCCGTGCAGCGTAAAACGGTGCCATTCGTCGTCCTGCTTTACCCAATACAGTGGCGCCTCCAAGTGCTGCGTCCGTACCATGGCAAGCCCTTCGTCCAACCAATAGCGGAAATCCGTGTAACCGCCATCCTGCATAAAAGCCAGGTACTCGCCATTTGTCACCAGCCGGTTCATCACCTGGAAATCCTCTATCAGCACCTCGTGCACGCCCAGTTCATTATCAAAACTAAAGCCATCTCCCTGAAAGCCGATGGTATACCTGCCGCTGGGCACTTCCAGAAAAGTGGCTGCTGGTGCAGCAGCACTGCTTCCGGCGGTTGTTGTAGTAGCTGGTTTATAAACGGGCAGCAGCGGGTTGGTGCTCAGAATATACTTGATGTCGGTCAGCAGCAGCTCCTGGTGCTGCTGCTCGTGTTGCAATCCCAGTTCCAGGATCGGCAACATTTCTGTCGCTTTTTCCGGGGTTATCTGCTGCAGCAGGCGGGTAACCTGTTCGTTTACATGCTGCCGGTACGCATAGATGTCGCGGAGGGGTGGGCGGGTGAGGGTGCCCCGCTCATGGCGCTGCACGCGGTTCCCCACACTATTATAATATGAGTTAAACAGGAAGCGGTACTTGGGGTGAAATACCTGATACCCCGGTAAATAGGGCTGCAGCACAAACTCCTCAAAAAACCAGCTGGTATGCGCCATATGCCACTTGGGCGGACTCACATCCACGATGGGTTGCACAACGGTATCTTCCGGCTCCAGGGGCTGGCAAATGCGCTCGGTCTGGGTACGTACGGCGGCGAACCGTTGCAAAGCTAGTTCAACAGGGGTAAGGGTCAGGGTGTTCATAGGCAATGTGTTTAAGATGTATCCCGCGCAAGGTGTATACTTAACAAACGAAGTAGCGGCAGGTTATGGATATCATAAAATAGCAGGGTGCTGCCACGGGTACCCGCCTGGCCTGCCGCACTTGTATCCTGGCCATAAACAGGTGTAGGGTAGAGGAAAGCAAGCGCCGCGTGCAAGCTATCTACGTCTTTTTTGCTGATTATGGTTTATATTGCCACCTATCAAATAGCCCGGAAATACCATGAGCCTGACGCTTTCTTGTAAACCCCATACATTAAAATTTAAATTTGATGCGCGTACCTCCCGCGGTGCCCTGTCTGAACACAAAGTATACTTCCTGCACCTGTGGGAGCTGGACGAGCCCGGAATAATCGGCGTAGGCGAGTGCGCGCCACTCGCCGGACTGAGTATAGACGACCGGCCGGACCTGGAGCAGAAGCTGCAGGAGGTGGTGCAACAGGTAAATGAAGGTAGTATAAATCTGCAGGCCGGACAGCCGTTGCCCGGTGAACTGCAACTGCAAGAGTGGCCCGCGCTGCAGTTTGCCTTAGAAACCGCTTTGCTCGACCTGCAGCACGGTGGCAGAAGAGTGCTCTATGACAATGCTTTCAGCCGCGGAGAAGCGGGCATTCCCATCAACGGGCTGATCTGGATGGGAGACAAGCAGTTTATGCAGGAGCAGATAAAAAAGAAGCTATCGGAAGGATATACCTGCCTGAAGCTTAAAATCGGGAGCCTCGATTTTGCAACCGAGCTGGCGCTTTTGCAACAGATCCGCGAAACGGCCAGTGCCCGGGAGCTTACCATCCGCGTGGATGCTAACGGGGCCTTCGCGCCGCAGGAAGCTTTTAAAAAGCTGGAACGGCTTGCCCGCTACGACCTGCATTCCATTGAGCAACCTATCCGGCAGGGGCAGCACGAGCTAATGGCCGAACTTTGCGCCCATACGCCCATCCCCATAGCACTGGACGAAGAACTGATCGGGGTACAGCACACGGATGCCCGTGCATCGCTCCTGCAACAGCTAAAACCGCAGTACATCATCCTGAAGCCTACCTTACTAGGTGGCCTGGAAGCCAGCAGCAACTGGATCAGGCTTGCCGAAGCGCAGGGGATCGGCTGGTGGATCACTTCGGCTTTGGAGTCGAATATCGGCTTAAATGCGATCAGCCAGTTCACGGCTAACTACACCATCAAAATGCCGCAGGGGCTGGGCACCGGGCAACTTTATCATAACAACATCCCTTCAAGTTTGCAAATTGAGCAGGGCCTGCTTTGGTACAAGGAGTAATTTTGAATTTTGAATAACTGATAGGGAAGGGTATGAAGCTGTTAATTAGGCGTTGGCACAAAATCTACATATTGAATTCAGTCATTCAGAATTCAGTTATTCAAAATTAATACTAACCTTGGCGGCAGAGGGGCGTTAGTCAGGTAAGTATACTTTAATCTTAACCTTTTTAGCATGCCGACAGAACAATACCATGAGCCTGCTCATGAACTATCAGAAGAAACACGCACATTTGCCCGCATGATCACCTCCGTAATTGAGGAGGCGGAGGCCATTAGCTGGTACGAGCAACGCATCTCGGTGGAGAAAAACGAGCAGGCCAAAGCCATTATGAAAAATGCCCAGAACGAAGAGTTCAAGCACTTTGGCATGGATCTGGAATTTTTGCTGCGCCAGAAACCAAAATGGCGCGAGATGATGAAGATTATCCTCTTCTCGGAAGGAGATATTGTAGAAAAAGGCGAAGAGGCAGAAGATTAATTGCTGCCTGTAACCCTCCAATAACCTTGTAAAACATACTTGTAATAAGCGGGATAGCTGCCACAGCGATCCCGCTTTTTCATTTTAGAAGGCCCGCTCTTTCTCCGGCAGGGTGCGGTCTATACTTAAATTACCCGGTCCGCCTACTACCAATGCCCAGGCCATACCGATCACGAGCAGGTGATATTCGTATCCTTCGCCGGCCTGCTGTCCGCTCCAGTTCATAAAAAAGCCGTTGTGCAGGTGCACAAACAGGATGATACCCATAAAAAGGAACAGGATGCACAAGGCCCAGAAGCGCGTGAGCAAACCCAGGATCAGGCATATGGAGCCAAAGAACTCTATGATGATCACCAGCCAGGCGATTGCTGCCGGCCAGCCGGTCATCTGTGCAAATCCGCCTGTAAAGCCCGAAGGTCCCGGACCGCCAAACCATCCCAGCAGCTTCTGCGCGGCGTGCGGAAAGAGTACGATGCCTAAAAAGCACCGGATAATGGTTAAGCTCCAGGTATTAGGTGTTCTGAAAATTCTGCTTTTAAAATCCATACTTTATACCTAAGTAGTTGAATATAAAACATTACGGATTTAATCAAGTATAGATAATATTATTTTTATCGATTAATGAATCAGGATCATTGCCGGGTGGCCAGGCAGGCGCTACCAGTATTTTTGGCGAAGCACCTCGGCTACTTTGCGCATACCTGTGCTGGCATTCTCTTCATACAGATGCAGGTTCGGGCGCCTGGGCAGTTCCGGTAATTTAGGGTCCACCACAAACAGAGGCGTTTCATCCGGAATAAAATCGACCAGCCCTGCCGCCGGGTACACAACCAGCGAGGTGCCCACTACCAGAAAGATGTCGGCTATCAGCGCTTCTTCCATCGCCTTTTCCATCATCGGTACGGGCTCGCCGAACCATACGATGTTGGGCCGCAACTGTGACCCCCGGGCGCATTTATCGCCGAGTTTCAGTTCCCAGCCTTCCACCGGGTATACCAGCGTAGGGTCTAGGGTGCTGCGGCTTTCGAACAGTTTGCCATGCAGGTGCAGTACATGGCTGGAGCCGGCGCGCTCGTGCAGGTCGTCCACGTTCTGGGTGATAATGCGTACATCGAAATCGGTTTCCAGTTCTGCCAGGGCCAGGTGCCCGGCATTGGGTTGCACCTCGTGCGCGTTTTTGCGCCGCTGGTTATAGAACGCCAGTACCCGCTCCGGATTTTTGCGCCAGCCCTGCGGCGAGGCCACTTCCATCACATCCACGCCTTCCCACAACCCGTTGGCATCCCGGAAGGTAGCAATTCCGCTTTCGGCGCTAATACCAGCACCCGTAAGCACGACAAGTCGCTTTTTCATTTTCGTAGCAAATCTTTTTACTATAAAGGTGTACCTGCCAGGTTGCTGCAAGGTTTTCACTATGCAACGCATCTTTGCTGCATATACCGTTCTGGCAGATCGGCTAGTAGGCAGCAGAAAGTAAAGTAAGAAAGCTTGGTTGGCAGCAAAAGAAAAAGCCTTCTGCTATAAACAGAAGGCTTTTTCATGGTTAAAGTATAAGCCGCTTACTTGCCGGCCGGTTTCTTTTTAGCCGGAGCCTTCTTGGCTGCCGGTTTGGCCTTTGCCTTAGCCGCCGGTTTCTTAGCGGCAGGTTCTGCTTTTTTCTTGAAACCACCCCGGCCTTTTTTCTCCGGTGTAGCTTCCGCCAGATCCAGGCACTCCTGCAGCGTCAATTCCGCGGGCTCTTTGTCCTTTGGTATTTTCACGTTCTTTTTGCCCACTACAATGTAGGGTCCGTAGCGGCCATTGAGAACCTGCACGTCGGCATTTTCCGGGAAGTCTTTGATGAGCTTTTCCGCATCCGCCTTGCGCTTCGTCTCGATCAGCGCCACCGCTTCTTCGGCCGTTACCGTCATCGGGTCCAGTATTTTCGGCAAAGAATAAAACTTGCTGTTATGGCTGATATAGGGACCGAAACGCCCGATAGCCGCCTTCATTTCTTTGTCTTCGTACATGCCCACAATGCGAGGCAGCTTAAACAGATCTAGGGCATCCTCCAGGGTCAGGCTTTCGATGAACTGGCCTTTGCGCAGGCTGGCGTAAAGCGGCTTTTCACCGGTCTCTTCATTTTCTTCGCCCAACTGTACATAAGGCCCAAAACGCCCCAGCTTTGCCAGAATGGTTTTGCCGGTGGTGGGGTCCTGGCCTAGCTCGCGGGCACCCGATACATCGGCCCTGTTAATGCTTTCGCTGGAGGCAATGCGCTCATGAAAAGCTTCGTAAAACTGGTCCAGCATCGTTTCCCAGCCTTTCTGACCTTGGGCGATCTCATCAAACTCTGCTTCCACGCGCGCTGTGAACGAGTAATCGATCACGTTGGGGAAATGCTCCACCAAAAAGTCATTTACCACCATAGCCGTATCGGTCGGGAAGAGTTTGGCTTTTTCAGCCCCCGTCAGTTCGGTTTTGGTCTGCGAGGTGATAGCATCATTTTGCAGGGTCAGTACCTGGAACGGGCGCTCTTTGCCTTCGCGGTTATCCTTCTCCACATAGCCGCGTTTCTGGATAGTAGAAATGGTAGGAGCGTAGGTAGACGGGCGACCGATACCCATTTCTTCCAGCTTTTTCACCAGGCTGGCTTCCGTGTAGCGGGCAGCAGGGCGGGAGTAGCGCTGGGTAGCCAGCATTTGCCGCAGCGCAATCTGCTGGCCAATGGTCAGCGGCGGCAACATGCCTTTTACATCCTGGTCTTCGCCTTCGCCATCTTCCTCATCCTTCGATTCGATGTATACTTTCAGAAAGCCTTCAAATTTGATGACCTCCCCGGTAGCGATCAGTTTTTGCTCCGGCTGGGTGGAGATGCCGATCGTTACGGTTGTTTTCTCAATTTCAGCATCCGCCATCTGAGAGGCAATGGCACGCTTCCAGATCAGTTCATACAGGCGCTGCTCGTTGCGGTCGGAGCTGGCTACCATCTGCGAGAAATCCGTGGGACGGATGGCTTCGTGGGCTTCCTGTGCCGATGCGTTTTTGGTTTTAAAGCGGCGGGTTTTCACAAAACGCTCGCCAAAAGAAGCCTGTATCTCACGGCTGGCGCCCTGTATCGCTTCTTCCGACAGGTTCAGCGAGTCCGTACGCATGTAGGAGATCTTACCGGCTTCATACAACCGCTGGGCGATAGTCATGGTCTGGGCCACCGAGAAGTATAGCTTGCGGCTGGCTTCCTGCTGCAGCGTGGAGGTGGTGAACGGAGGGGCAGGGGTGCGCTTGAGCGGCTTCTGCTCCAGGTTCTCAATGGTATAATCCGCCCCGATGCAACGTTGCAGGAAAGCTTGCGCCTGATCTTCGGTTTTATACTTGGTGGGCAGCTCGGCTTCCAGCGTGCGGCCCTGCACATCAAATTTAGCGGTGATGCGGAAGGAAGCTTCGGCTTTGTGGCGCTCAATCTCGCGCTCGCGCTCCACTACCAGGCGCACGGCTACTGACTGCACACGGCCAGCCGAAAGGCCGGTCTTTATTTTTTTCCAGAGCACAGGCGATAGCTCAAAACCAACTAGCCGGTCCAGGATACGGCGGGCCTGCTGGGCATTTACCAGATCCATGTCGATACCGCGCGGCGTGCTGATGGCGTTCAGGATCGCATTCTTGGTGATCTCCCGGAAAACGATCCGGCGCGTTTGTTTGTCATTCAGGTTCAGGGCCTCGGTCAGGTGCCACGAAATGGCTTCGCCTTCTCGGTCATCGTCCGATGCAAGCCACACGGTTTCGGCTTCTTTGGCCAGCTTGCGCAGCTGCGCCACCACTTCCTTTTTATCGCTGGATATCACGTAGGTGGGCTTAAAGCCGTGGGCTACGTCAATGGCATTGTTGTCTTTCGGTAAATCGCGTACATGGCCAAAGCTCGATTTCACTACAAAGTCTTTTCCTAAGTAACCCTCGATTGTCTTGGCCTTGGCAGGCGACTCTACTATAACTAAGTTTTTTATCATCCTTTATTTTTACAGGCAGGTGCGGTCGAAATTTGCCCAAAGTTCCAATAATTTTTCTAACAATTACAACCACAAACGTATAACATAGGTTTAACACGGATAAATGAACCAGTAGTTCACTAATAAATACGCTATACGGATACTTTACACTTAATATGCAACGAACTGTACTCCTCTGCCGTCATGCAGAAACGTATGACCCTTATCCGCTACAGCCCGATTTTGAGCGTGAGCTGACGCCTCACGGCAGTCAGCAGGCCCTGCAGGCTGGCAAGTGGCTCCGCGATAAATTCGTGAAAGTAGATGCCCTGCTGGCAAGCCCCGCCCGCCGCGCCCACGATACAGCCCGTATTCTGGCCGCACGCTTATACTTTGATGAGGAAAAGATCAACTATGAGCCCAGCCTGTATAATGCCCGGGAAGTAGAACTGCTGCACGCACTGGCAGCCTTGCCCAACCAGGTAAAAACCGTCTTGCTCGTAGCGCATAACCCGGGAATTACGCGCCTGGCCCGCGACCTGAGCGGGCAACATGTGGGGTATCTAAACCCGGCCAATGTGGTGGCCATCACCCTGGAACTTGCTAACTGGCAGGAAGTATACGCCACTACGGGCCTGCTGCACGCTTCGAACCTGCAGGCAGTTTCCTGACCCAGGAGCAGGTATAAGTACTGCTGCCACGGCAAGAAACATCCTGTTCATACTTATTTATACTTATTTTATACTTGTTTATACTTAGAGGGCTGCTCTCCCGGAAACGTGCTGCAGCGCATGGTAGCAGAAAGTCTTTCGGGAAAGGAGGCGCTGTGTGCAGAATTTTTGTAGTTTAGTGGCACGCATGTTTTATACTTGCATTCGCGTCAAGAATTATACTATATGAGAACAACCATCGTCGCTGTCATCAACCAGAAAGGCGGCACTGGAAAAACAACTACAACCATTAACCTGGGCAGCGCCCTGAGCAAATTAGGCCACAAAGTACTGCTGCTAGACCTGGACCCGCAAAGTAACCTGTCGTATTCGCTGGCCGTTTCGCGGCCGCAGGATACCCTGGCCGATGTTTTTCTGGGAAATAAGTCACTGGAGGACATCGTAGTGGAGAAGGATGGCATCTGGATCGCGCCGGGGTCGAACGACCTGGTGGATATCGAGATCTCGCTGGTGCAGCAACCCGAACGGGAATTGTTTCTTAAAAAGATGCTAACGCAGGCAAAGTCCTACGATTATGTGCTCATCGACTGTCCACCTTCCCTGTCGGTCTTAACGCTGAATGCGCTTACAGCTGCACAGGAAGTGCTCATTCCGCTGCAGATGGAAGTTTTGACCCTGCAGGGGCTGGACCAGATCATGAATACGGTGCAAAAAGTTAAAAAAGCTTTTAACCCGAAACTTAAAATTAAAGGCATCGTAGTGGTCATGTTTGATATACGTCGTAAACTGAGCCAGGAAGTGCTCGAATACCTACACGAAAATGTGAAGGAACGCATATTTAAAAGCCAGATACGCCTAAATGTGAAGCTTGCCGAAGCCCCCTCATTTGGCAAAAGCGTGCTGGATTATGAACCCTCCTCCCATGGCGCAAAAGACTACCGGGCACTGGCTGAGGAGTTTGCGGGGGCCTGATATCCAAATCCGCAGCAACGCTATTTTAAGCATTCAATTAAATTGATTAAATTGCATAAACTTTCATGCCTGACTGTGCGCAAGGACCTGATACCGGCGCGTGCTTCTGCTTATAATGCAGGTTTAAAAGACCCAACTCAATTACACACATATGGCCTTAGGTAAAAATTTGAAGTTGAGCAAAGACAAGCTCATCAGTGACGTAGAAGCCAACACAAACAAGATTTCTGTCCCAAAGGCAAAACAAGAAACAGGCCCCGTTGCTACCACTACCTTATCCGAAGCGCCTGCCGGTGCCCCGGCAGCCACCAACGGCAACGGGAGCATACAAGGCAATTCGAAAGTAGCGGCCAACAAAGCGGCGAATGCCTCTTCGGCCAGAGGCGCTGCTGCCATTGCCGAAGCGCCGGCGCCTGTCAGCAAACAGAAACTGCCCCAAAGCCCTGAATACATCAGCGAGCAACTGAATAAAGTGCTTTATGCCCTCGATGCCTTTAAGAAAGGGGATATCTCTGTTCGTCTGACAAAACAGAACAACGACATTTTTGCCGAGATCGCCGAAGCCTACAACTCCATGGTGGAGATGATTGGTGGGGTAGGTGGCGAGGTGTCGCGTATTTCGAAAGTAGCTGGGGTAGAAGGAAACCTGAAGGCCAGGGCTTCTGCCGAAAATGCATCGGGCTTCTGGAAGGACATGATCAACAACATCAATGGCCTGGTAGATTCGATTGCGGTGCCGGTACTGGAGGTGGGTAAAGTACTAAAGAATATCTCGGGCGGTAACCTGGACGAAACATTCCAGATCCCGGTATCGGGTGACTTTAAAATAATGGCCGAAACCATTAACCGTACCATCGATAACCTGAACCTGTTTGCCGGTGAGGTAACGCGTGTGGCCCTGGAAGTGGGAACGGAAGGAAAGCTGGGTGGCCAGGCATCGGTGCCGAACGTGGCCGGTGTGTGGAAAGACCTGACCGACAACGTGAACACCATGGCCAATAACCTGACCTTGCAGATGCGTGACATCTCCAATGTGGCTACTGCGGTGGCCAAGGGCGATTTGGCGCAGAAGATATCGGTAGATGTACGCGGTGAGTTTGCCCAGCTGAAGGACAATATGAACCAGATGGTGGACTCGCTCAACATCTTTGCTGACGAAGTAACCCGTGTGGCCCGTGAAGTAGGTACAGAAGGTAAACTGGGCGGCCAGGCCAATGTACCAAACGTAGGTGGGGTATGGAAAGACCTGACTGATAACGTGAACTACATGGCCAGCAACCTGACCTCGCAGGTGCGGGATATTGCCAACGTGTCTACCGCGGTTGCAAAAGGCGACCTGAGCCAGAAGATCACGGTAAATGTAAAGGGCGAAATGGCCGAGCTCAAAGACATCATCAATGAGATGGTGGACTCGCTCAACATTTTTGCCGGTGAGGTAACGCGCGTTGCCCGTGAAGTAGGAACAGAGGGTAAACTGGGCGGCCAGGCAACAGTACCGAAAGTAGAAGGCACCTGGAAAGAACTCACCGATAACGTGAACCTGATGGCCAGCAACCTGACCTCGCAGGTGCGCGACATTGCCAACGTAGCAACTGCGGTGGCAAAAGGCGACCTGACCCAGAAGGTGTCAGTGGACGTGAAAGGCGAACTGGGTGAGCTGAAAGATATTCTCAATGAGATGGTGGACAGACTGAACGTGTTTGGCGCGGAAGTAACGCGTGTAGCACGTGAGGTAGGCACCGAAGGAATTCTGGGTGGCCAAGCCAACGTGCCGAACGTAGCCGGCATCTGGAAAGAGCTGACGGATAACGTAAACTACATGGCCTCTAACCTGACCTTACAGGTACGGGATATTGCCAATGTAGCAACAGCCGTAGCGAAAGGTGACTTGAGCCAGAAGATTACAGTGAATGTGAAAGGCGAGTTAGCCGACCTGAAGGAAAACCTGAACCAGATGGTGGACTCGCTCAACATCTTTGGTGATGAGGTGACCCGTGTAGCCCGTGAAGTAGGTACAGAAGGTAAACTGGGTGGCCAGGCCAATGTGCCAAACGTGGCCGGTGTATGGAAGGACCTGACCGACAACGTGAACACGATGGCCAGCAACCTGACCTCGCAGGTGCGCGACATTGCCAACGTAGCAACCGCGGTGGCGAAAGGTGATCTGGCCCAGAAAGTATCGGTAGATGTGAAAGGAGAACTGGGCGAGTTGAAGGAAAACATCAACCGCATGGTGGACTCGCTGAATATCTTTGCCGGTGAGGTAACGCGTGTGGCCCTCGAAGTGGGTACAGAAGGAAAGCTGGGTGGCCAGGCTAACGTGCCAAACGTGGCCGGTGTATGGAAGGATCTGACCGATAACGTAAATACCATGGCCTCTAACCTAACCATACAGGTGCGGGGTATAGCCAAGGTAGCCATTGGTGTGGCGAAGGGCGATCTGACTCAGAAAATTGCGGTGGAAGCCCGTGGTGAACTTGCTGAACTCAAGGAGAACCTCAACTTCATGGTGGACTCCCTGAATATATTTGGTGATGAAGTAACGCGTGTGGCGCGTGAAGTAGGAACTGAAGGTAAACTGGGCGGCCAGGCAAATGTGCCGAACGTGGGTGGTACCTGGAAGAACCTGACGGAGAACGTGAACTACATGGCCAGCAACTTGACCTCGCAGGTGCGCGATATTGCCAAGGTTGCTACCGCTGTGGCGAAAGGTGACCTGACGCAAAAAGTATCAGTAGAAGCACGTGGTGAGATACTGGACCTGAAGGAGAACCTGAACCAGATGGTGGACTCACTTAACGTATTTGCTGATGAAGTAACCCGTGTGGCGCGTGAGGTAGGAACCGAAGGTAAATTGGGTGGCCAGGCCAATGTGCCGAAAGTACGCGGTACCTGGAAGGAACTGACTGACAACGTGAACACCATGGCCTCTAACCTTACCTTACAGGTAAGAGATATTGCCAAGGTAGCCACCGCCGTATCCAAAGGCGACTTAACGCAGAAAGTATCGGTGGATGTGAAAGGAGAGCTGGGCGAGTTGAAGGAAAACATCAACCGCATGGTGGACTCGCTGAATATCTTTGCCGGTGAGGTTTCGCGGGTAGCCTTGGAAGTGGGTACGGAAGGTAAACTGGGCGGCCAGGCCAACGTGCCAAACGTGGGCGGTGTGTGGAAAGAACTGACCGACAACGTAAATACGATGGCCAGCAACCTGACAACGCAGGTGCGGGGCATCGTAAAAGTAGTAACAGCTGTATCCAAAGGTGACCTGACGCAGAAACTGACGCTGGAAGCCAGAGGAGAAGTAGCCGAACTGGCCGATACAATCAACACCATGGTGGTGGACCTGAACCGCCTGGCGGGTGAGGTTAGCCGCGTGGCAAGAGTAGCGGGTGTGGAAGGCAAACTGACCGAGCGTGCAACCCTGCAAGGAGTTGGCGGTAGCTGGAAAGAACTGGTGGATACACTGAACGACCTGCTGGAGTCCATCGTGACGCCGGTACTGGAAGTATCCCGTGTGGTGCGCGCCATATCCGAAGGTGATCTGACTCAGCAGGTGGAGATCAAATCGGTAGGTGATATCCTCGATATGGCTAATGCCCTGAACCTTGCGGTAGAAAACCTGAATGCACTGCTTGGGGAGATCAACGATTCCTCGCTGGTAGTAGGAGGCTCTTCCGAAGAAATGGCTGGCAAAGGGCTGGAGATGAACAAAGTGACCCTAGATGTAGCCCTGGCCATGCAGCAAATGGCAGAAGGGGCCCAAAACCAGGCCCTTAAAACAGACCAGGCCTTTAAGCTGATCGAAGAGATCATGAACGCAACGAAGGAAACGGCCAACCGGGCAGAAGTAGTGAACAAGTCTGCTAAAGTTGGTGAGGAAACCTCGCAGCTGGGTCTCAAAACGGTAGCCGAGGTGGTGAAGAACATGGAAGAGATCTCCAGTTCTGCTGCCCTGACAGCCAAAACCATTGAGGTATTAAGTATACGTTCCCAGGAAATTTCCAAATCTCTGGGTGTGATCACCGATATTGCTTCTCAGACCAACCTGCTTGCCCTGAATGCGGCCATCGAAGCAGCCCGTGCCGGGGAAGCCGGTCGAGGCTTTGCTGTGGTAGCCGAAGAGATCAGGAAGCTGGCAGAAGGCTCACGCAAGTCAGCTAATGAGATTGCAACGCTGGTAGAAGACGTGAAAAAAGATACGGCCTCTGCCGCAACGGCGATCTCGACCATGGAAGGCCGCGTGTTAAAAGGAAAGAATGCAACGTTTGAAGCATCCGGCGCCTTTAAGAACATTGCCGCCTCCAGCGGTGAAACGCTCCGAACAGCGCAGGACATCTTAACGGCAACCGAAGTACAGAAAACCTCTATCGGGGATGTGGTGAAGTATGTGGAAGAAGTGGTAGCCATTGCTGAGCAGACCGCATCTGGTACGCAGCAGGTGGCCAGCACAGCCAAGCAGCTCTCCGCTTCGATGCAGGAACTCACCTCGTCTTCTCAGAACCTGAACGATATTGCAGCCGATCTGCAGATCAGTATCTCGGCCTTCAAGCTGATTGATGGAAACCTGATCTTTAACAACGGTAAGAACCGCCGCCTAACCTCTATTCCTACGACACAGAAAATGCTGAAGACCTCGACCGGTAACAGCAGAATGGCGACAGGTTCACGGGATAAAGGCACCCGGGCAGCGGGAGAAGGAAAGAATAAATAATGGTAAAGCACGGAAATAAAGAGGAGGACGCAGCAGTAGATACTGCTGCGAATGCCACTCCTGCCGATAATCCAGGCGATGCAGCCTCAGAGAGGCAGCCTGCCATGGAAGTGATGGTGCACCTGATCGTATTTAAATTGGGCGCCGAGGAGTATGGCATTAAGATCGAGCAGGTGCGGGAAGTAACCGTAACCCCCGGCATTACCCGTATGCCGCGCACACCTGATTTTGTAAAAGGAGTAGCCAATATCCGGGGTGATATTATTGCCATCATGAGCCTGGAGGACCGTTTTGGTATCCGCCCGGCGCCAATGCCGGAAGACGTAAATCCTAATTTATCTTATACCCTCGTCATTGAGGCCAGGGATTACAAGATCGGGGTGATGGTGCGGGAAGTGCCGCAGTCGTTGAACCTGCCGATGTCTAAAATAGATAAAGCACCTTCGTTTCTGCAGGACATCGGCATACACGAAAACTACATCGAAGGCATTGCGAAGGTAGATAACCGGCTGATCATTGTACTGGACATGCTCCGGATCCTGACCAATGACGAAGTGCTACAGCTTACTGCTTAGGCAGCTAACCAACAGAAATTATACCTTATAGTATGAAAAGAATCTTGATCGTTGATGACTCCTTCTACATGCGCACCATGTTGAAGAACATGTTGACGGATGCCGGCTACGAAGTAGTTGGGGAGGCCCCGAACGGGCAGACAGCCCTTGAACTGGCCAAGTCGACTCAGCCGGACCTGATCACGCTGGATGTGATCTTGCCCGATAATACCGGCCTGGATGTGCTGAAAGGCATAAAGGCAGACCAGCCGGACATGAAAGTGATCATTGTAAGCGCAGTAGGCCAGGAGGTGATCGTGAACGAAGCGATGGAATATGGCGCCCTCTCTTACATTGTAAAACCTTTTTCGGAAGAGAAAGTGCTGGAGGTAGTGAGCAAAGTACTTGCTGAAACACCGCAGGCTTAAATAAATTTCCGTCTCAGGCAGTAATTTTTACCCCTTTTGGAGAGAAGAAGCGTGCAGGAGAAGATCAAAGTAATTATTGCTGTTTCATCCGGTTACCACCGGCTGGTGCTCGACGATATCATCAGCGCCGAGCAGGATATGGGTGTGAAGGGCCAGGCAGCAGGGGCCGATGAGTTGCTGGCTGCCTTACACAGCCAGCAGCCGGATGTGGTGGTACTGGATAACATGCTGCCCGACAACCGGGATTTTTTGGTGCTGAAGCGCATTTTTAGTGAAAAGCCCACACCGGTGATCCTGCTGATAGCAAAAGAAAAGCTGTCGCTGGAGCTGGTAAAACAGGCTACAGAACTGGGCGTATATGCCATCGTGCTGAAACCGGGTCCCGCATACTATACTAACTACCGCGGCATTGCTTCGGAAGTTATTTCAAAAGTACGGGCAGTGCGGCATACGCCGCATTGGGACTCGAAAGAGCGCCTGGCGCAATTGCAGCAGGAATTGTCCTTTTTACCCTTGATTCCTGCAAAGCGCCTGAAGGGCGCACCGGAAACGGTCATTGTGATCGGAGCCTCTACCGGGGGCACGCAGGCTCTTGAAACGATTGTAAAGCAGTTATCGCCCATGCTACAGGCGGCCGTGGTGATAGTGGTGCATTTGCCGAAGAGCTTTACCGAATCGTTTGCTGCCCGTTTACGGGAGCTCACGAAGCTGAAAGTGGAGGAAGGCCGCGAAGGACTCCTGCTCAAACAAGGCAAGATCATCGTGGCGCCAGGAGGCAAAGACATAGTGGTAGTCCCTGTAATGGGCAATAAGGCCAATCTAAAAGTTGGTTTTTCCACGGAGCCTTCGGACTCTTTCGATCAGCCAAGTATAGACCTGCTGATGCAGTCGGTTGCTGAAAGCGAGGTAAAACAGGTAATTGGCGTCATCCTTACCGGCATGGGAAAAGATGGCACCAAAGGCGCAGGCCACATCCAGAGCAGGGGCGGGCTCGTGATCGCCCAGGACGAAGAAACATCCCTGATTTTCGGGATGGCTAAATCCGCCATCGACAGTGGATTTACCAATCAGGTACTGCCTTTAGCTGATATTCCGCATTACTTAAACCGGTTATCAGCCCGGCAGGACGTAGTTAGTGCCACTGGCACCGCCGTATGAAATCGAGAGAACAGGAATACAAAGAGATATTTATCGCTGAAGCGCTCGAATATTACGATGCGCTGAACAGGCATATCAGCGTACTGGAGAAACAGCCACAGGACGATCAGACCCTGGCGGAGATCTTCCGTTTGCTGCATAACCTGAAGGCGAATGCAAAAGCCATCGGCTACCTGCAGATCTCGGATGTGTCGCACAAGCTCGAAACGGCCTTTAGCCTGATCCGCAACAAGGAGCTCAGCTTTAGCGACGAGGTGGTAACGGTACTTTTTGACGGCATTGACATGCTGGGTGAGCTGATCACCAACATCGACAATGAGTCCGCCAGAGAACCCGATCCGGTGCTGTTGCGCAACCTGGATATTATTGTAGACAGTCTATCAGACAGCACCATTGAACTGGCCAAGGTACAGAAGTATCATACTTCCAAGAACCTGTCGCTCTCTGACCTGATCTACATTCAGATCAAGAAGCTAGATCACCTGATGAACCTGGTGGGCGAGCTGATGATCGACCGCGACCGCATCCTTTCGATTAGTCGCGAAACAGAAAATGATGAGTTAAAGACCGTTAGTTCGCACCTTTACCGCATTACCGACGAGCTGCAGTATAGCGTGATGGATGCCCGCCTGGTAAGTATAGGCACGCTCTTTAACAAATTTCCGCGTGTGGTGCGCGATATTGCTGTAGCTGAGAAAAAGAAGGTAAACCTGGAGCTGACAGGTCAGGACATCCAGATCGACCGGAACATTCTACAGATCATTACCGACTCGTTGCTGCACCTGGTGCGCAATGCCATTACCCATGGGATTGAAGCACCGGCCGAGCGGGAAAAAAACAACAAGCCCGGAACGGGTAACCTGACGCTTACCGCCCGCAGCGACCGCGAGAATGTGGTGATTACGCTGACAGACGATGGCAAAGGCATTGACCTGAAACAGGTAAAACGCGCAGCGGTAGAGCGGCACCTGGTGTCAGCGGATGTTGCCAGCAACTTGTCGGAGTCGGAGGTGCTCTCGTTCTTGTTTGAGCCCGGCTTCTCCATGGCCCGCGAAGTAACCGAATTCTCGGGCAGGGGCGTAGGGCTAGATGTGGTGAAGAATGCGATCGATTCGATTGGCGGCCGCCTGCAGGTGGACTCCAAAAGAAACAAGGGAACAACCTTTACCATGCGCCTGCCGACTTCTATTGCGGTAAAAGGCGCCCTGCTCTTTGAAGTGGACAGTATCTTCTTCGGCATTCCACTGATCCATACCGACCAGGTGGTGGCCATGGACATCGATGAGCTGCACGAAGTGGGCGATATGCTGGTAGCCGATATCAAAGGAGAGACCGTGACGGTAGTTTACCTGCACGAGCTTTTAAATGCCGATGAGGCCAATATGAAACTTGGTGACAAATCCCGGCTGAAAGGAAATGTACAGAACATCATTGTGGTGGCGTACAACAACCGGAAGTTAGGGCTGATTGTAGATAAATTATACCGCCAGCAAGATATAGTGGTGAAGCCCCTGAGCAAACCACTTGAAAACATTGACCTCTATGGAGGCGTTACATTGCTTGGCACCGGAAAGGTTTGCCTGGTACTGGATGTACCGGCAATCACGCGATTTTTTATAAACAGAAGGTAAAGAGTGCGTCGATGGTTAAGGGAACTAAGAATTTACTAAGTATGGTGGAACCTCAGATTTCAGAGTTAGAGCGCGATATCATCAAAGAAATACTCAATATCGGGCTTGCTCGTGCAGCAGATTCCTTTGCAGTGGTGGCCCGGGATAAAGTGCTGCTCAAAGTTCCGGATATTCAGCTGATAGAGGTAAAGGACCTGTTGCAGCTGGTATCCCGCTATGAGGATACCCATACGATCATTCTCTCCGACATCAAAGGCGATTTTAACGGCGCCACCCTCATGCTTTTTTCCGACGATCATATCGTACGCCTTTCGGAAGTATGCCTGAGTATGATCGACGTGCAGAAAGGAGAGCTCTCGGTGATGCAGGAATCGCTGCTGCTCGAGATCAGTAACATCATAACCGGGGCGCTGGTCACGCAGCTGGCCAACATCCTGAAAGCCGATATCTACGGCTCACCTCCCCGGCTGCCAAAAAGCCACATTGCCGACTCATTAAAGGATATTCTGGTGCAACACCCGCTTTTCCAGCCGCTGGTGTTCACAGTCATTACCCAGTTCACGCATAATTTCAAGAGTGTGGAATTACCGCTGCTGCTCTTTTTCGATACGTCTACGCTGCTTAAAATTCTCGATATCATCCGCTCGTTCGGCACCGAAAATAACCCGATGCTGGAAACCGAGTAAGGCCAAATGCAGTAAGTATGGCTGACAATTTATACGGCTATACTTCTGCGCATGTCCGCACCAAAATTAAAGCTTAGTGCTTATGAGCTTACCGGCTACCTGCTCATCATTGCCGGCACCATCGTCCTTGTTTGGGGCACCATCAAATTCAACCTCCTGCACGAGCTATACCTGGAGCCGGAACAGCGCAAAGGAAATGTGTTTGGCGAGTATGGCGAGTTTATCGGCGGCATTGTGGGCTCGCTTTGGGCCCTGGCCGGTGTGTTCCTCTTCTTTGCTACGCTGACTTACCAGAAAAACGAATTCGAGTTGCAGCGCATCGAGTTGCATAAAACGCAGCGCATCTACCAGCAGCAGAACTTTTCGACCCTCTTTATCAGCTTCATCAGCAAGCACGACGAGATCATCAGCTCGCTCACCGCCTACGACATCAACAACAGCGCCTGGTCAGGCACTAATTTCTTTGTCTTTTTTCAGGAGAAGGTCATGTCCTCTTTTGTGCAGCATGTGCGCACGATGGCGCCTGCCGAAAAAACACCCGAGCACCTCTCACGGGTTTTCCAGGAGTATTTTATTTACCATTTTCAGTTTTACCAGTCCAGCCTCAATCCCTACCTCAAAAACCTGAGCGTACTCTTCAAGTTGATCCAGCGCTACCGCTCCGAAGCGCAGGACGAGGGAGAATACTACAGCTTTATTACCAAGGCAAGCTTTACCCAGTCGGAGCTTTTCCTGCTCTACCACGTGGCCCAGTATAAGTTGCTCAAAGAATTTGAGAGCTTCCACAATACGTTTGATGTGTTCGGAGATATGGCGGAGGAGTATAAAGTGGAAGCGATCATTGCCACAGAGCTGCCGTAAAAGCTTGCCGGCTTGGCCGCGTCAGAAACATTTCCGGCAGGCCGGCGCACAGCGAAGTGCCGGCCATACTTTTGATTATAGCCATAGTTTTCGTTGTTTTGCCTTCTCAGTAATTTTATAACTTACCCCAAAGCACTGGATGAACGCGTTAGGCAGACACATTTTAGTTGAATTTTACGATTGCTCTCCTGAGCTCATGAACGACGTTGTTCATATTGAGAACAGCATGGTAGCTGCCGCCGAAACGGCCGGAGCTACCGTTATTAACAGCACCTTTCACCATTTTTCCCCCTACGGAGTTTCGGGCGTTGTCGTGATCCAGGAAAGCCACCTGGCTATACATACCTGGCCTGAGTATGGCTATGCCGCCGTCGATCTGTTTACCTGCGGCGACTCCGTAGATCCGTGGGTGTCTTACAAATTTCTGAAAGAGGCCTTTGAAGCGGGGCATGGCTCGTCGATGGAGTGCCGCCGCGGGCAACTAGACCTGCTCACGCGCAAAGAGTTTAACCTGGAAAGCCTGCGGACCGAAGCCGCGGCACCGGGAGCGCCGGCCGGCACCATTACGCGCGATGTATGGTTTACCGAGCGGGACGAGAATATTGCCTTGTCGCTGAAGCACTCAGGCAACCAGCTCTACAAAAAAGATTCGCCTTACCAGCGTGTGGAAGTATACGAAACCCTGGCCTACGGAAACATGCTTACGCTTGATGGCATGGTGATGTGCACCCAGAAAGATGAGTATGTCTACCACGAGATGATCACGCATGTGCCCATGTTCAGCCATCCGCAGGCCCGACGCGCCCTGGTTATTGGCGGCGGCGATGGCGGCACGGTGCGCGAGCTGCTGCGCCATGAGCAACTGGAGGAAGTAACGCTGGTGGAAATTGATGAACTGGTAATAGAGGCATGCAAGCTGCACTTGCCCGAAACAGCCGTTTCGTTTGATAACCCGCGCCTTAACCTGCTGGTGGAAGACGGTATTAAGTATATCAACGCGTGCGCCGATGGCCGTTACGACCTGATCATTGTGGATTCTGCCGACCCGGTTGGCCCGGGCGAAGGCTTGTTTACAGCCGAGTTCTATCGCCAGGTATACCGCTGCCTTACCCCGGACGGGCTGATGATCACGCAATCGGAATCGCCACGCTTTAACAGTGGTGTATTCACGGAGATATACGACACCTACAAGCAGATATTCGGGCAGGACAAGGTACATTGCTACCTGGCTGCTATCCCGACGTACCCGACCGGGACCTGGAGCTTTTCGTATTCCTCCAAAGGCGCCTCGCATCCGTTGCACTTCGACCGCGAAGCGGCCGCCCGGTTCTCGCAGCAGCAGGGCCTCAAATACTATAACGAAGCGATCCATACGGCCGCATTTGCCCTTCCGAACTTTGTGAAGGAGCTGCTTAAACCATCTATTGAAGTTAACCTATAAACCGCTCCGGCGCAAAACAGATATGAACAGCAAAGAACAAAAAATAGCCAGTTTTGATCCCAATGGCGTGGGCGATGTGAACGGCGGCCTGTTTGGCCTTCCTTTTACTATTGAGGAGGCCGAAGTGGTCCTCATTCCGACACCCTGGGAAGTAACGGTTTCTTATAGCGCCGGCACAGCACAGGGGCCGCAGGCCATCAAAGAGGCCTCTCCGCAGATCGACCTGTTTGAACCTTCCATCCGGGATGCCTGGAAGCTGGGGATTGCCATGGAAGAGATCTCCGGCGAGTGGCAGGCGACCAGCGAGGAGCTCCGCCAGCAGGCCGAGCAGTACATCAACTGGCTGGAAGACGGCAGCCCCGAAACCGGGAGAGCAGCCTTTGAGCAAACTCCTCAGCAGATCACCCAAAAAGGGGAGGAGATGCTGCAGTGGCTGAAGCAGAAAGCTTTAGGTTACCTGGAGCAGAATAAGCTGGTTGGCGTATTAGGCGGTGATCATAGCACCCCCTTGGGCCTGCTGCACGCCCTGGCCGAAAAAAATGAGGAGTTCGGCATACTGCAGGTTGATGCGCACGCGGATCTGCGCGAAGCTTACGAAGGCTTTACGTATTCGCATGCTTCCATCATGTATAATGCCCTGAAGCTGCCGCAGGTAAAAAAACTGGTGCAGGTGGGCATTCGCGACCTATGTCAGGCCGAAGCTGAACTGGCCGAGCAGTCCAACGGGCGCGTGACGATCTTCTATGACGCTACGCTGAAGGAAAACATGTATGCTGGCGACAGCTGGAAAAAAGAGTGTAAAAAGATCATTGCCCAGCTGCCTCCGAAAGTATACATCAGCTTTGATATTGACGGACTGGACCCGAAGCTTTGCCCGGCAACCGGTACGCCCGTGCCTGGCGGACTCGAGTTTGAACAGGCTGTTTACCTGATCAAGCAGCTGGTAAAATCCGGCCGCGAGATCATAGGATTTGACCTGTGCGAAGTTGCCCCCGGCGACAGCGAGTGGAACGGAAACGTAGGCGCCCGCCTGCTCTACAAGCTTTGCAACTGGGCAGCCGTATCGCAGAAGCGCCTGGAGGCCCAGCTATAAAACACCCCGGAGCGGAGGTGTTGCCCGCCTCTTATACCTGGTAGTCAGAAAGCCCGCAGCAAGAATAAACTGCGGGCTTTCGATTTTTATAATATTTGTAACAGGTATCTGCGGGCTTCGGATAGGCAGCGGGAAAAGCAAACTTATCTTTCTTTGGAGATGGTGCGTATGTATCGGAATACTTTATACTATATACTCTTTAAGCTATAAACTATGGGATTTATTATCAGATTATTGATCGTGGGCGCAGCGGCTATGCTTTCTGCCTACGTGCTTCCGGGCGTCAGCATCGACAACTTTGTTACTGCCATTATCCTGGCCCTGGTGCTGGCCATATTAAATGCGATTGTGCGCCCTATACTTGTGTTTTTGACCATACCGGTTACCATACTTACGCTGGGCCTGTTCCTGCTGGTGATCAATGCGCTCATCATATTACTGGCTGATTACCTGGTGCCGGGCTTTTCGGTGGATGGCTTCCTGTGGGCTTTGATCTTCAGTTTGGTGCTCTCTATTGTGACAGCCATTCTGGATGCTATTTTTTAATCGCTGCTAAAGCAGCGACAAGCAAAAGCCCCAGCGCTGAACAGCAGCGCCGGGGCTTTTATATTTAATGTGATTTATACTATGCGGTGGCTTTTCTGCTGCCAATCCATTGCTGGCAGGCATCGGCGCATTCTTCGCAGGCATCGGCGCATTTCTGGCAATGATCCATGTCATGCTTTCGGCACTCAGCAGCGCACTTGCGGCATATCTCAATACACTCTTTCATCACATGCACGGCATGGGCCGAATCCCGGGCAACAAACTGTGCCGTCAGCACACAGATATCGGCACAATCACGGTCCAGCCGGATGCAGGGAACCATCATTTTCACGTCATCTTCCTGCAGGCAAAGTGTGGCGCAGGTTTCGCAGGCGGTCATGCATTTTACAAGTAGGTGTTCGAGGTTATTCGTTTGCTCTGATTTCATAGTTTAAGAACTTTAAATAATTGTTAGTATGTAATTAAACTACGGGAGCCATTTGTCAGAGTTATTTGTTGGCCACGGAAAGCGGACCTCAAACCTGCCATTGCTAATTTTAATAGCTATCTTTGTAGTATGATGAGGAGCAGACCGCCGGCCTGTCATCTGCAAAGCGAAAGAGAGACCCATGGATATACGAGCAGCACGCGAGGCACTTAAACTATACTTCGGCTATGACCAGTTTAGGCCCATGCAGGAGCAGATCATCGAAAGCATTCTGCAGCGGAAGGATGTAGTGGTGCTGATGCCAACCGGGGGCGGAAAGTCCATTTGTTACCAGGTACCGGCGGTGGTGCTGCCGGGCATCTGCGTGGTGATCTCCCCGTTGATCGCGCTAATGAAAGACCAGGTGGAGGCGCTGCATGCCAACGGTATTACAGCTGCTTACATGAACAGCTCCTTAACGGCCGACGAACAGTATGCGATCGAGAACAAGTGCCTGGAAGGCGAGCTGAAGCTGCTGTACGTGTCGCCGGAAAAACTTTTGTCATCGGGTTTTCTCTCTTTTCTCAAACGCCTGCAAGTATCGCTGTTTGCTGTGGACGAGGCGCACTGTATCTCGGCCTGGGGGCATGATTTCCGGCCGGAATATACCCAACTCAAGGCTCTAAAGCACCAATTTCCGCAGGTGCCGGTCGTGGCGTTAACCGCTACCGCCGACAAGCTGACGCAAAAAGACATCCAGGGGCAGCTGCACCTGGCTAACCCAAAGGTTTTCAAATCTTCTTTCGACCGGCCTAATATTAACCTGACTGTTAAGCCCGGCCAGAACCGGTTCAAGCACATCGAGGAATTTCTGGCGCGCCACCACGGCCAGCCGGGCATTATCTATTGCCTGAGCCGGAAAGCCACCGAATCGCTGGCGCAGAAGCTGAAAGCCAGCGGCTACAAAGTTACCTTTTACCATGCCGGCATGAACCCGCAGCTGCGCTCCAAAGCCCAGGAGCAGTTCCTGCGCGACGACGTGCAGATCGTTTGTGCGACCGTAGCTTTCGGTATGGGCATCGATAAATCGAATGTGCGGTGGGTGATCCATTATAACCTGCCCAAGAACATCGAAAGCTATTACCAGGAAATTGGCCGCGCCGGCCGGGATGGGGCCAATTCGGATGCGTTGCTGTTTTATTCCTTTGCCGATGTGATGAACATGCGCAACATGCTCTCGGAAGGGGAAGGGAATAAAAACCAGACAGAACTGCAGCTGGTAAAACTGGAGCGCATGCAGCAGTTTGCCGAAGCTTCCGCCTGCCGCCGGCGCATCCTGCTCCAGTATTTTGGCGAAGCAATGACGAAAGACTGCGGTAATTGCGACATCTGCCGCAACCCGCCTACCACCTTCGACGGCACTCTGATCGTGCAGAAAGCTTTGTCGGCCATTGCCCGCACACAGGAGCAGGTGACAATGGGGCTGCTGGTTGATGTGCTCCGCGGTTCGCGCAACAGTCTCGTGCTGCAGGGTGGTTTCGATAAGATCAAAACCTATGGGGCCGGGCGCGACATTGGCCCGCTGGACTGGAACCGTTACCTGCACCAGATGCTGAATGCCGGGCTCATAGAACTAGCCTATGATCAGAATTATACATTAAAGCTGACCGAGCAGAGCCGACAGGTGCTTTTTGAGAACCGGCAGGTGCAGCTCGTAAAATTTGAAGAGGTAAAACAGCAAGAAGCCGAGGAACGCTTTAAACCACGACCGAAAAAGGAGCTGATCAAAGATGCCTTGTTTGACCGTTTACGTGCCCTGCGAAAACGCATAGCCGATGAGGCGAACGTGCCGCCCTACGTGGTGTTTACTGATAGCACCCTGCTGGAAATGTCGGCTGAGCGACCTACGAATAAAATCTCGATGCTGGCTATTTCGGGGGTGGGCCAGCTCAAGTATGGCCACTATGGCGATGCATTTATCAACGAGATTATCGACTTTGTAACCGAGGAGCAGGCAAAAGGCAACAAGCTGAAAGGAGCTACGCATCTGGTCACATTCGAATTGTTTCAGAAAGGTCATACGCCCGACCACATTGCCAAGGAGCGTAACCTGAACCCGGTGACGATTTACTCGCACCTGGCCACTTTATATGAGCAGGGCTATGATATTCCGATCGAACACTACGTAAACAAGGCAGAATATAAGGCCATTGGCAAGATGCTGGACAAGTATGGCACCGAGGCAAAACTTAAGGATTTGTTCGAGCACCTGGAAGGTAAGTATGAGTATTATAAAATACGCCTGGCGGTATCAATGTATAAAAAGGAAATGTCGTGGTAGCTTTCCTTGTCGGCGCAACAAACAGTACAGTATAAACAAAGCAGGCTGCTCCTTATCGGGCAGCCTGCTTTGTTTATACTTATTACGAATTATTATTAGTTGAGCGAAGCAATCGGGTCGGGTGAGGCATCTTTGTCGCCGGTGATGGTTCCCTGCGAGGCTACTGCGCCGCGGAGCAGCAGAATGCCGGCCACATGTGGCGAAGCGTAAGAGGTGCCGGAAGATCCGGAGGATAAACCGCCTGCTTTGTTTGTAGAGATGATATTTACACCCGGCGCAGCAAAATCAACCGATAAGCCATAGTCAGATCCGGACCACAGGCGCGCGTAAGCATCCATGGCTGAAACCGTATACACGCCTGCTGCATTTACCCGCGCAGGTGAGGCCCCGGCGCAGTCTACCCCGCTGTTGCCGGCAGCAATGGCAAAAAGGATGCCTTTGCCCGCAGCGGTGAGCACCGCATTGTCGAGGGTGGACGAGATGCCACCGCCCAGGCTCATGTTCACCACATCGCCGGGTTGGGCCGCCGCAATGACGTAGTTGATGGCTGCCACTGCCCGGGACACGGTTCCTTGTCCGGCATCATCAAATACGCGCAGGGCCACTACCGTGGCATTGGCCGCAACGCCCAGCACCCCGGCGCCATTATTTCTGGCAGCCACAATGCCGGCCACAATGGTACCATGGCCGTAGCCGTCTTCCACAGAGGGCACGCCATACACAAACGACATACTTCTTTCCAGGTCGATGTTCAGGTCCGGATTGTCGGTATCAATGCCGGAGTCTACGATCCACACCGTTTTGCCTGTGCCGTCGCCATAGCCCACGCGGGCAATATTCCAGGGCACAGTTTCGCCCGCCATGAGCGTGATAGGAAGGTAAGGGAGAGCGGCCGGCGTAGGTGCCGGCACGGGAACAGGCGGCGTTTGCGGCAGCGGCGGGGTGGGTGCAGGTTCCGGAGCAGGAGCGGGTGCCGGCGTAGGCGTTGGTGAAGGCGCCGTATTACCTGGCGTGCCTTTGCCTTTGTTCAGCGGGAAGTCTTTCCGGAAGGTGTTCACAAGCGAGATAATCCGGTCCTGTTCGATGTAGGCAACTTTGGAGCTGTTGCGCAGCATCTTTATTTGCTCCGGGGTCAGTGTCGCTGTAAAGCCATTCACCGCCCCCTCAAACGTTTGCTTCAGGTCTTTGCTGCTGATCTTAGCCTCTTGTAACAACTCCTGACGGTCCTGTTTTAAGCGCCCTGCTTCTCTGCCCGTAGCCATGGTTGCTGTACCGGTAGATTGGCTTGTAAGCACCACCAGGTACTGGCCTGCAATGGCCTGTCCGTTTGCGCTGTTTTGTTGGGCAGCGGGCGTAGCGAACTGACTTGCCAGCAACTCCTCTTCCGGTTGGCAGCCATAAAGAAGCAAGGCTCCTGCTGCGAAAGCTGCGGCACAGAAAGTTTTGTGTAAAGCAAAAGGAAGCATAGGCTAAATGGTAATAGGGCTAAAAGTTGGAGTTGATCAGGCAAGTAGGCGTTATGTACTTTATTAATATAGTGTAAGGGTATTGTTTTAAAGTTTAAGAAGCAGGCCGAAATATAAAGTGCAATTATACATAGATCAGGAACGAAGGATTTGTATTTGCTTTACCTTTCATAAACAGGTGTTTGCCTGTGTTATTTACTTGTAGGCGGAATTCTGAAAGCAACTGTTAAATGCTAGTTATTTTTTCCGGCTTTAAAAATTTCATAAATGTAATTGTAAACAGAAGTATAATGCAAGGATAGGTTATAAAGGAATAAAAGAATAAATAGGATTTTATAAACAACTTAGTATAGGCTTGCAAAAAGTTGTTTCTTAGAAGCGAAGCTTTATGAAGATTAAGTGAACTTTTGTGCTAATAAAATTAGTTTTAGTTTAAAAAATTAGTAAATTTACGTAGGTAAACTCCCATCTGACACGTAAAGGAGTTTATACACTAACTTAATTGGCAAAAAGGTGCAAAATGTAACTTCAAATATCAGGCATTTGCGTAAAACTGTTGGCTATACACAGGCGCAATTGGCTGAAAAGCTGGACATTAAACGTTCTCTGATCGGGGCGTACGAAGAGGGCCGTGCAGAACCTAAGTTAAGTACCCTGGTTAATATTGCACACCTCTTCGATATCTCGCTCGATAGCCTGATCACACAGGATCTTTCAGCCGCCACAAAACCGGCAGCAGGAAAAGCGCAGGCAACCGGCGGAAATCTGCGGGTGCTTACCATTACGGTGGATGAGGACCAGCGCGAAAATATAGAACTGGTACCGTTAAAGGCCAGTGCCGGTTACCTGAACGGGTATGCAGACCCGGAATACATTGAGGAGTTGCCCCGTTTCCGGTTACCGATGCTGGGCAATAGCGGTACGTTCCGGGCTTTCGAGATCTCCGGTGACTCCATGCTGCCGATTGCTTCCGGCACCGTGATCGTGGGGCGCTTTGTAGAGGACTGGAGCACCATCAAAGACGGTACCCCCTGCATCATTGTCAGCCAGAAAGAGGGCGTGGTATTTAAGCGCATCTACAACAAGATAAAGGATACGGCCATGCTACGGCTGCACTCCGATAATCCCTTATACTCGCCTTACGAGCTGCACATAGAGGATGTAGTTGAGATCTGGGAGGCCAGGTCCTATATCAGTTCCACATTCCCGATAGCTGATCTGTCGCTCGACAAGCTTTCTTCTATCGTACTGGACCTGCAGAAGGAAATGCTCAAGCTCAAGAAAGCCGAATAAGCAATCATACCAGATACAATTAGCCTGCTCCGGAAACGGGGTAGGCTTTTTTATTTTCCGGGCAGCCTCTCGGCACAAAGCGCCTTTTCTAACAAGAATTGAACTGCATGCGTAAAGCTAACTTGAACGAGTAAACGGATACCTTAACCTTAAACACTGTGCAATGATAAAAATAATTACAGCTACTGAACGCCACGAAGCGAAGGTAGGAGACTGGCTTACGTCCAACTACCTTTTTTCTTTTGCCGATTATTATGATCCCAGCAACGTACAGTTCGGGCCATTGCGCGTGTTTAACGATGATCATATCGGGCCAAAGGGAATCTTTTCGGAGCACCCGCATGCCGAGATGGAGATCATTACGGTGGTGCTTGATGGCGCCATTAAACACACTGATAGCCTGGGAAACGAAACCACGATCAAAGCCGGGCAGGTGCAACGCATGACGGCCGGTACCGGTATTACCCATGCCGAAAGTAATGCCGGCGAAGGAGCCACGCACCTCTACCAGCTCTGGTTCCTGCCCAATAAACGGGGGCTTGCGCCTTCATATGAGCAAATGGATGTTGACTTCCTGGATAGCAAGAACAAGCTCATCCCGCTGGCAACAGGCCAGAAAGTGCTGGAAGATGTCGTTTTTATGAACTCCAACTCAACCGTGTATTATGGCAATTTTAAAGAAGGGCACGAATTCATCTTCCAAACCTTTAAGATCCGCAAAACACTTATTTATGTAACGGAGGGAGACCTGCTGGTAAACAACGTGGAGCTGGAAAAGCACGACCAGATCCGTCTGGAAGACCAGGATATCGTGACGCTGCATGCCAATTCCGATACTTCGTTTATGCTGATCGACGTGCCCGCTACCGAAGCAAATTATTAAGCACCCGCTAGTTGCTGCTTTCCACCCGTTTCCAGGCTGCCTGCCACAGGATGTTAAAGTCCTGTGTTGGCTTGCTGCACATGTAAACGGTGGTGCCATACTCGCGCGCATCGGGGTTTGATACTTTACCGATCACTTCGATCTTGCCAAAGGCCTGAACCACATCGTCACCCATTTCATCGTTAATGTAGATGAAGTGGGTGATGTTTTGCCTGAATTTGCGCGGGCTCCAGTACCGGAAGCTCTCGTTGAAGCTCACCGGCTGCGGTAAGCCGTACTTTTTACCGATGACATAAATGGCGCCCGCCTGTCCGTAATTCTCGCAATAAATAAGGCAGTGTTGCTTATCCGGCACCTGCTGGTAGGCTTTGTTGGTGAGCGCCGTCAGTTCTTCCCAGCCGAGCATATCGGCATAATCCTGGGGCAGCGAGTGGATGGTGCCATCTTCAAAACGCCTTCCCAGATCAATGTTATACTTTGTTTCAAGCAGGTTGAAGTAACGAATCAGCCCCGCGGATTTGAATATAGGCAGACCCATGGGTAGGAATGGCAGCATCAGCAAAATAACCAGCAGCGGAATAGCAGCGCGGAAAGCACTCCGCTGCAGTACGCTTTCGTAGAAAACAGCCCCCGCTGCAATCAGCATCGGGAAGATGCCCATAGTATAATAGCTTTTGCCACGCAGCAGCAACAAGGCAGCCACTACGAGCAGGGCCAGAAAGCCCAGCAACCTGTACCGCTGCATGCGGGGGTGAAGCAGCAAGAAAAGCAGGCCGGGCACCGTCAGCAACGAAGCGGCAAACGGGATGAGCAGCTGATCTGCCAGAAAGGCTCCGTGATCAACATGCACCAGCTGGGTATCGTTGAGCTCCTGCATGTGGTGGAAAACCGGTAAGCCCATTGCGAGCTGCCATAACAGGTTGGGCAGGAAGATCAATAGGGCCGCTGCCATACCTATGTAGAAAGCTTTTCTGGTAAAAACCTCGCGCTTTTTCGTGAGCGCCAACAGCTGCAGCAAGCCCACTACAAGCAGGCCCACCAGGTATTTATTCAGCAAGGCAAATCCCAGCACCACCCCAAAGTATAACAGGTATTTGTCGTGGTTGGTGTTGAGGTAGCGGACGAGCAGGTAAAGAAGCCAGGTCCAGAACAGCACATCCAGGAAAACAGGCTGGTAGAGAAAATAAGTACGAAGGGAAAGCGGCGTAAATATAAGGACAATGGCGGCTAATAGCTGCGCATACGATCGGCCGCCAAGCTCCCGCGTTAGAGCACTGCAAAGTATAACCATCACCCCACTAAGTATAGCTGGCAGTATCTTTACTGCAAACAGGGAGTAGCCGAACAGGAATTGCAGCCCGGCGGCCACCCATCCGATAAGCGGCGGAACACTGGCATAACCGAAAGCCGGATGCTGCCCTAACGAAAAATAAAGCAGCTCGTCGCGGTGGTATTCCAGGTTGTTATAAAACAGTAGGTGCAGCACTACATTAAATAAAGCCAAGCCCGCTATAGCCAACCGGGTAGCTCCTGAAGCCTGGTAAGTGCCTGTTACTGCCATGAGAAGGGGATTTACTGGGAAAGATAATCAGTTTATACTTATACTTTGCTATACTATATTTAAGTTGTTTTCTGTCAGTGCCTTTCCGGTGCATTGGCATCAAACAAAAAAGCAGCAGAGGCATTGGCCCTTGCTGCTTTCTGGAGTATAAAAAGAGAAGACTATAATGTATACTTGCGGCCTTTGTTTTGTTGTTTGAGGTAGTCCATCAGCGGCTGGAAGTAAGCGACCATGGCGCGGGCACTCAGCTCTTCGCCGGTCTTGTCTTTCAGCATCTGGCGCCAGTCGGCCGAAGCGCCCGGGTACATGATATCGTGCAGGAACTTGCCCACTTCCTTGTTGCCATAGTAATTGGTAGTATGCGGGTCCTGGTGCAGGATCTCTTTAGCGATATGGTCATGCAACTGGAACAGGATCACATATGATAGGGCATAATCATAATACTGAGCCGGATCGTCGTTGATATGTGTTTTTGTGGCAGCATCCAGGTATTCTTCGCCGCGCTCGGTTGGAGGCACAATGCCCTGGTACTTTTTGGTCAGCTCCCACCAGCGCTTGTTCAGCTGGTCGGCAGGCAGGTTATCGGCATAAAAATCTTTTTCCCATTCGCTCATCACTCCTGAAGAGAATGGGATGAACACCACGTAATTCAGCGCCTCTTTCAACAGCGACTGAACCTCGTCGGTTTGCACATTCTTATCGATCAGGTCCAGGTTAGCCAGGAAAGGCTTTTGCATCGCGGCCAGGCCCATTAAACTACCCATCGCTTCATGATACGCCCGGTTAGCACCGCCTCGTAGCAGTACCGGTACATCAGGGTTGGTATAAGTCATATAGTAATAAATATGGCCCAGTTCGTGGTGCGTGGTCTCGTACCATTCGGCATTCGGTTCTACACTCATCAGGCAGCGCACGTCTTTGTCCAGGTCGATGTGCCAGGCAGAGGCGTGGTTGTTCTTTTTGTAATCAGCGTTGGCAGGGGCAGGGTACAGGCTCGATCTTTCCCAGAAGGTTTGCGGCAGTTGCGGAAAGCCCAGGCTAATATAAAAGCGCTCGGCCTGTTTTACCTGCCATTCCGCACCTTTCGGTTTCAGGGCTGCATCCAGGTCAATGCCTTTTACATTCACCATCGGGCTCCAGTCCTGCCCCCAGCGGTTAGGCAGCCAATGAGCAGGCAAATAGTCGGGTACCTGCTTTACGCCATACTTCTTCGCCAGCTCATAGCGGGCATACGTATGCAGCTCCCTATACAAGGGACGAAGTTCCTCGTTGATCTGCTTCATCAAGTCCATCATTTCGGCACGCGTCATGCCGTAATCCGATGCCTGGTAGGTAAAGTAATCGTCGTATCCAAGGCTCTGCACCGTCTTGTTGCGCAGCTGGCGCAAATTCAGCAGGCCTTCTTTCAGGGTAGGGCCCACTGCTTTACTGGCGTTCCAGGCAGCGAGGCGCTTCTTTGTATTGGTTTCATCTTTAAGGATGTCGTCGATCTCGTTTGTAGAAACAGACTTTTTGTTCACCTTATAGTCGAAGCCATACAACTTTTCCGTTTGCTCCGTTTCTGCCTTGATGCGTGCTTTCACCACATCCGGAATGATCTGCGGGTTGTTGGCGCCGGCATACAGGATGGCCTCGAATTGTTTGATCTGCAAGGGGGTGAGCTGGTCTTTTTTGGCCAGCATGGCCTTGGCGGTGTTGATGTTTTCGGTGCTTCCTGTAAAAGCGGCAAAGGCCTCGTTGGCCTTGCGGGTTGCAATGGCATTGGTCGAGTCGCCTTCCACAATGTGGGTGTTCGAGCGCCATTCCGCTTCCGCCGATTGGGTATATAGGTTCTGGTAAGTATGGGAGTATTGGTCCAGGAAAGCCTGTGCTTGTTGCTGGAGGGTAGGTGCAGCCGGAGTGCTCTCGGTAGTAGCTGTGGTCGTTTCTGTTGCAGCCGGGCTAGTAGTAAGCTTTGGGGCGGCGCAGGCAGCAAGAAGTATAGCCGCTGTATAGCCGGTATAAACTAGTTTTTTCATATCTATGTGAGGTTTTATACTAAGTTAGTTGGTAGCAGCAAGATTGTCAACCAACTTTGGTGCCATATACTTCTGCTGATACCTTAACGTAATGAAGGAAGGTAAGGGAGGAAGAACTTGTCCTTAGATGTTTTACAAGGGATTTCACTTCGCTTGCAGCAACACGCTTAGATATACTTGATGATCAGGATACAAGTATAAAACGGCCGGAATTCTTAATCTGAGCCTACCAAGAAGCAAGTTTCCTGCAAACGAAAGCACAAATGGCTTTTATACCATATTTGGGTAAGTTGAAGGTTTGGTTAGTCACACTTTTGGAACAAAGTATACCTATAAAGGAGGCCCAAATTTCTGGGTAGGTTCATCCTATACTATACTACTCTATTTACTCTGGCGCCAATCTCCAGATTGGTGACTATTAATATGGTGTAGTCTCTGATTACACGGGCTCGCCTAGACCTAATACAGCCTTTAAAACTGCTGCAGCGCTGTTTTAAAGTATAAAGCTTGTGGTTCCCGGGTGTTTTTGGCTCTTCGAGCCAGTCGGGTTACAAACCCACATCATTCTACGATACTGGTTTAAAAACCTGCGCCATTAAATAATTAGTAAATAGACAGTAGAATACCTGTAAAAAGATACGTCTCTCTCTTAATTGAGTCACTGTATACTTTACTAATTGTTTTTTTCGCCTCAAGATCGCTTCTATTATTTTCTGGAGGTGTGGCGTTTCCAAGCATTCACTTATTCCTCGATTTCTCTTTATACTTGCCCCTTTCTATGACATGAATTTAGCGTTCCGAGCCAGGAGAAACTTCCATACTATCCTGGAAGTATAAATAGTAGGTATATGTTATACTTAGCAAAGCAGCAGGTATACGTTACTCCGCTTCTTCTTCCCGTTCTTCGGTCAATTGCGCTTCCTGCAAAAGATTGTTGTCGATCGTTTTGCTTGTTTTAGCGCCCAATTCGCGCAGGATCTCTACCCGGCGGATGAGGTTCCCTTTTCCTTCGGTGAGCTTGTTCATCGCCGCGTTGTAGGAACTCTGGCTGCTTTCAAGGTGCTTGCCAATAATTTTCAGATCGTCTACAAAGCCCACAAACTTGTCGTACAGCTTCCCGCTTTCAGCGGCGATCCGGAGCACGTTCCGTTTCTGATCCTCCTGGCGCCACACGCCGGCCACTGTGCGGAGCGTGGCCAGCAGGGTAGAGGTGGTAACCAGTACAATGTTGCGATCGAAGGCATCAGTGAACAAATCATGGTCGTGCTGCACGGCGAGGTTAAAGGCAGGCTCCAGCGGGATATACATCATCACAAAATCCGGAGAGTTGATGCCGCTGAGGCGGTGGTAGTTTTTGCGGCCCAAGTCGGTGAAGTGCGTGCGCACCGAAGTGATGTGGCTTCGCAGGTATACTTCCTGCTGTAAATCGTCCTCGCAACTGCAATACGCCTCATACGCTACCAGCGACATTTTTGAATCGATGATGAGGTGCTTGCCCTCGGGCAGGCGAATGATCACATCCGGACGGTAAACTTTGCTTTCATCGTTTTGCCGTACTTCTTCGCGTTCGTAATGCACGCCCTTCCGCAGCCCCGACTTTTCGAGCAGGCTCTCCAGCAGGTATTCGCCCCAGTTACCTTGCGTTTTGTTCTCGCCTTTTAAGGCCCGGGTCAGGTTCAGCGCGTCCTGGCTCATCTGCTGGTTCAGCGAAGCCAGTTGCGTGATCTGCTCTTTTAGGGAGATGCTATCTTTCAGGGTTTTTTCATACGTCTGCTCCACTTTTGCTTCAAATTCTTTGATGCGCTCCTTTAAAGGTGAGAGTACCCGCTCCAGGGTTTCGGAAGAGGCTTTGTTGAAGTGTTCGACATTCGTCATGAGCACCTGGTTAGAGATACTCTGGAACTGCTGCAGGAATTTCTCGCGGAGTTGCTCCAGTTCCCGGGCCTGTTCCTGCATGCGGTTCTGGAGATGGTCGTAGTCGGTTTCTACTTTTGTGAGGGCGTTGGTCAGTTCCATAGTCTCGGTCTGCGCCTCCCGCAACTGGCGTTTCAGTTGCTCATTTTCCTCTGCTTTCAGCCGAACTTGCCCTTCCAACACCCCTTGCGCTACTGCAGCCTGGTTAGCAATTTGCTGTAGGGTGCCCAGTTTTCCTCGCAATACCAGGAAAGCTACTACCAATCCACCTAAAAAAGCCGCGATTCCAACGATTATTTCCATACAGGTAAAGGTAAGGTATTTTAGTTTTTGCTGTTAATGAGATTAGCATAAAATAGTGGAAGATTCCTTTTCCGGATTCCCCTGCAGAACCTTTTAACAATTTTAAAATTTTTAATTACTCCATAATCTATCTTGATCTGCGTTAATGTTTTAACCACAGATAGGAGAGATGCTCCGGACCCGCTGGCACAAGCGGATGCTTGCGTCAAACCGTTTATGCCGCAAGTTTAGCACTGGCGTAACTTGTGGCTTATCATACTCCCAGTTTGTAACTGGCGTAATCCGGCAAAGTATATTTGAGTATGTTTTGCTGGTAGCCAAAGGAATTTCCTTGGACATGACGAATGATGACATTTCATCCATTTAAACTTTCGCCTGATACACCCTGGCGGCATGCCTGTAAAACAGATAGGATTTAGCCTGCAACATTGAGTTATAGAGCCAATGCTCCGAACTACAATAGGATGAAAGCAATCCATTTACAGTATAGAACCTTCTTATGGAAAACTTAATTAAGTTTGAATAGGGATTCCTTGTCAGGAATCTCTGCTTTCAGAATATTATCTTTATATAACATAAATTCGCTTCGCCGCAAGTTCTTCTAAACTTCTTTTACTCTAAAAACAGAATGTACACCTGTACTCAATAAATTCCATTTTATATTATATATATTTGGACTTTAATATGTATAATTGTGCAATTAATATCCCGGTAAACTGTTGTAGCCGTTATCAACGCCATGAAGCATTCCATTTTAGCCTTTGTTATTGTTCTACTGTTTTCTATTAACATGGCGGTTACTGTGCAAGCGCAGCGTCGGGGCGGCCCAAAGTTCAGATCGAGTATGAATTATAACAGCCGCCGGAAAACGAAAGGTGTGACTATTTTTGCGGGAGCAGGTGTAGCATTGATGAACAGTGATAACAGGGTAAATAACGCAGCTGATGAAAAAAGTTCGATTAGGAACAACGGCATAGGCCCCAGTTTCAATATAGGGGCCATCTACCAAGTTTCACCCGCACTGGAACTGCTGGGCAGTGTAGATCATGTCAGCTTAAAAGGTGCGGAGGACGCCCAGTATAAAGCAGGTGGTGATCTCTCTTACAAGGCAAGTGCTACCGAGATATCCGGCTCTGCTGTATTTAATCTGTTCAGCAACTACAGAAGCTCGGGCTTTTATAGGGCAAGACGCCAGCGTCTAGTGGAACCATATGTAAAAGTAGGGATAGGCGCTCTGGTGTATAAAGCCTCTTCTTCTACTTCCGGGGATGGCGGAAAGATCCTGCCCGGAGCCATGCCTGCAGCGCGTCACTACCCGGCCGTTGCGCTAACCGTACCGCTTGGAGGAGGACTTAAGTTTTATTATTCCAGGCAGATCAGCATTGCGCCTGAGCTAAACTTTCATTTTACAACCACAGATTATTTAGATAATAATCTAAACAAAGCAGGACATTTAGGGCCTAACGATCACTACTTAAACTTTTCGGTAAAACTGCTTTACGCGCTCACTCGAAAAAGATAATCGCAACTAGTTCATTCGATCTGCTTGTACCTGTTTTCTAATCAGGTTCAAGTAATTGTATGAGTGCACACTTACTAGTGCATTCTCTATAATATTCCTTCTCCTGTTGTGAGCTGCTCTCACACATAAGCAGCATATTCTATAAAATACCTCAGGTTGCAATTACGAACGTTTTGTAAGAAGCTTGTTGTGTTTCAGCCCATGCCAGCTTTGGTCATTATAGTATTATCTTTCTTTAGTAAGAGCGTCCTCTTGTGCCAATATCGCTGAACCTATTATCAGTTTTTAGTTCTTCCAGGGAAGGAAGCCTGTAAATATGTGGGCACTACCAGGCAATAGCGCAGAATTGATAATAACTTACTATAACTTACTATAACTTTCAAGTATAAACTTACTCATTTTCCTAGCAAAAAGTATTTTCATGTTTCTTATAAGCTTTTACTAGCGCAGGTTTTTAAACCTATGTCTGAAAATGATGTCGAGATTATTAATTTGACTGGCATAACGAGTCAAAAACAACCGTAAGTATGAAGGTTATAATTTCAAACAGTCCTACAGTTGACTAATGTTTATACGACCTTTTATTAAGTAACTCCTGTTGTTTGTACTGCTCAGAAATTTGTGCTCTTTTTAATTAAGAGATATTCATAGTGACTTTAAAGAGCCTTGAACACACCTTAGAAAATATTTGTACTCTTTTTTGAATTTTTAAAGGAAAACTATTCTTTTCCCCGATCTTTTTTTTCATTTTTGCAAAACGTACTTAAACGCGTCATCTTGAATTAAGTTGTAAGTTTTGCAGCGGATTTTTGATTTAGCTTTCTTTTATTGCATGAAAATAAATTTACTTTACCTGCTGGCGCTAGTTGCTTTTACTTCCTGTTCTCCCCGTAACCTGGCTTATTTCAGTGATATGCAGGAACAGGCGACCTACGAGGAAAAGATCGTTAATGGCACAGAGGCTCGCATCCAGCCTTACGATCTGCTCAGCATCTCCATCACCAGCCTTAACCCTGAGGCTAGCGCTTTGTTCAATACCGGGGAGGTGCACCCCGCAGCTGGAAGTATCTCCAACTATAGCATGGCTACGAACACTGCAAGCAGCGTGGCGCGCGAAGGCTACCTGGTAGATAAAGAGGGCAATATAAACTTCCCAATATTAGGCAAAGTACAACTGGCCGGTCTTACAAGAGCACAGGCTACAGAGAAGTTTACGGACTTACTGCAGGCACATCTGAAGGCCCCCATTGTAAACATGCGCTATCTCAACTACAAGGTAACAGTGGTAGGTGAAGTGAACCGCCCTTCCACGTTTACTATCCCGGCCGAACGGATCAACATCATTGAAGCGCTGGGAATGGCCGGCGACATGACTGCCTATGGCAAACGGGAGAATGTGCTCGTGATACGCGAAGAAGCCGGTACACGCAAAATGATACGCCTTAACCTCAATAACAAGAACGTCCTGAACTCGCCTTATTTCTATCTGCAACAGAACGATGTGGTCTATGTTGAGCCCAGCAGAGCCAAAGAGCTGCAGGCAAGCACCAGAACGTATTATCTGCCAGTAGCAGTTGCGGTCGTTTCGGCCCTGAGTATCGTGTTGTCCCGATTATTTTAATTACCAGTGAGTATGACTGAGCAAGGATTTACGCCTTTTCAACCAGAGGAAGCAGAGGAGATTGATATTAAAGCGCTACTGCACCGATACCTGCGGTATTGGTGGTTATTTGCCCTTAGTGTAATTGTTGCATTTGGTATGGCCTTTCTGTACTTACGCTATGCCACGCCGCAATATACGATCAAGAGCAAACTCTTGATTCGGGATGATAAGAAAGGGGCGGATCTTGGCGATGCCTCTGCTTTTAGCGATCTTGACGTTTTTAAATCCACCAAAAATGTAGATAACGAAATCGAGGTGCTGAATGCCGTGAGTCTGATGGAGCGTGTGCTGACGGAGCTTTCATTGCAGACAAGCTACTTTAAACAAGGCACGGTACATGACGTGGAAATCTATGGCCCGGCGGTTCCACTGAAGGTGATCGTCGGAAAACTTCATCCATCCGCATCTGGGAAGACCCTTATATTGCAAATCAAAGATAATAACAGCTTCGAACTGGAGGAGGAAGACGATAAAGGTAAATCTATTATCACTTCGCATAAATTCGGCCAAGAAATACAAAAACCATATGGGGTTTTCACCGTGGTGGCAGCTGCTGCTTCCTTTTCTCCTACAAATGCTGGCAAAGTGATAGTGCATTTTAACGACCTGACTAAACTTGCGAAGAACTATAGCAGCCGGCTTTCCATAGAGCCGGTAAACAAGAATGCCAGCGTGCTCTGGATCAGCCTGACAGAACCCGTGCAGGAAAAAGGAAAGGACATCATCAACAAACTGGTGGAGGTTTACAACAAAGAGGCGGTGGAAGATAAGAACCAGGTTGCCTCCAATACCATCCAGTTCATTGATGAGCGCCTGAAATTTCTAACAGCCGAGCTAAGTGATGTGGAGAAGAACGTGGAGCAATATAAGCGGAAGAACGAACTGACGGATGTAAGCTCCGAAGCACAGTTGTATGTGGAGAGGGCGAGTGAGTATAACAAACAACTGGCCGAGTATGAGATTCAGCTCGATATACTGAACTCAATCCAAAAGTATCTACAGGAGAATGGGCAGCAGTACCAACTTGTGCCGAGTACGCTTAGCATCCATGACCCGACCCTGCTGGGCCTGATCGGTAAATTTAACGAGCTGCAGCTGGAGCGGGAACGCATGCTGCGCACTACCCAGCCAACCAATCTCCTTATTCAAAATATCAACGACCAGCTGGCAAACTTGCGGGTAAACATTCTGGAGAACCTGCAAAATATTAAAAAAGGACTGGTGATCACGCAGAGCAATCTGAAGGCTAGCATGGCCTCCTTTGATTCCCGCATACAACAGGTGCCCTCTATTGAGCGGGAGCTGCTGGAGATCCAGCGCCAGCAGGGCATCAAACAGGGGCTATATTTGTACCTGCTGCAAAAGCGCGAAGAATCCGCTGTATCCTTAGCGGCAGCCGTTTCTAATTCCCGCGTCTTGGATGGGGCTATGGCGGGCGATCAGCCTGTGGCACCTAAAAAGTCGCTGATATACTTGGCTGCCCTGCTGCTGGGCCTTGGAGTACCTTTTGCCTGCATTTATGTGAAGGATCTTTTAAACGACAAAGTGCAGGAGAAGAAAGAGGTGGAGCAGGCTACGGCTACACCTATACTGGGTGAGCTGGCGCATAATGATACGGGCAGTACGCTTGTAGTGGAAGAAGACAATAGGAGCCCAATCGTGGAAATGTTCCGACTCGTGCGGACTAACCTGCAGTTTACCACTGCCGGCAAAGAAAACAAAGTAATACTGGTTACCTCTAGCATGAGCGGGGAAGGTAAAACGTTTTTCAGCATTAACCTAGGGGCCAGCCTGGTATTAACAGGTAAAAAAGTGGTAGTATTAGGCTTTGACCTGCGCCGGCCCCGCCTGCTTCAGGAGCTTGGCCTGCCCCCTGGACCCGGCATTACCAATTACCTGATCTCCGACGACACAACGGTGGCTGATATAGTAAAGCCATTGCAAGCCGTGCCTGGTCTCTTTGTGGTAAGTGCCGGTCCGATTCCACCTAACCCTGCAGAACTGATGATGAGCCCGAAAGTAGGGCAGCTGCTAGCCGAACTGAAAGAAGCCTATGACTTTATCATAATCGATACTGCCCCTGTCGGGCAGGTAACGGATGCCTTTACGTTGGCGCCTTATATCGATTCAAGTATCTATATTGTGCGCTATGGCTATACCTTCCGATCCCAATTGGAGATCATCCATGATATTTATAAACACCAGAAACTCAAGCACCCGCTCCTGGTGCTAAACGATGCCAAGCAGGGGAGTAGTTATGGCTACGGCTACAGTTATACGTATGGCGAGGAGCAGAAGAGGGAGTGGACCCAGAAGTTCCGGAAAAAGGTAAAGGCCTAACACGTGCTTTGTAGTGATGCCGTGATCCTGGCCGTTTCACTCGACACGTTCAGGGAACTTGATCTAAGCAAATTATGCAAAGAGAAAGCCGTGATCTACGATGTAAAAAGCATCCTACCAAAAGAATTAGCCGACGCCAGAGTATAAAATAAATACAAAGAATGGTGTCATTTCGACTTAAGGAGAAATATGAAGCATCACAATATGTTTCAATGGATTTCTACTTGCGTCGAAATGACTTATTAATAATTAAATCTATAATAGCCCAAAGCTGTGTACGAAACACCATACCATACCGAAAACCTTAGCCAATACAGCTTCCTTGTAACTGGGGGTGCAGGTTTTATAGGCTCTAACATTGTAGAATACCTGCTGAAGTATGGTGCAGGCAAAGTGCGGGTGCTGGATAATTTCTCGACGGGGTCACATGCGAATATAGAAGCTTTTAAAGCGAATCCTGCTTTTGAACTGCTGGAGGGGGATATACGGGATCTGGAGATATGCCGCAAAGCATTGGAAGGAATAGATTATCTTTCACACCAGGCAGCGCTGGGTTCGGTGCCGCGTTCCATTAATGATCCCATTACCAGCAATGAGGTAAACGTAAGTGGATTCCTGAATATGTTGGTATCGGCACGCGATGCGGGTATTAAGCGCATGGTATATGCTGCCAGTTCCAGTACCTATGGCGACCACCCTGGCCTGCCTAAAGTGGAAAACGAAATTGGGAATCCCCTCTCTCCTTATGCGGTTACGAAATATGTGAATGAGCTATACGCAAGCGTATTCTCTAAAACCTACGACTTTCATACGATTGGCCTGCGCTACTTTAACGTATTCGGGCCAAGACAAAACCCGAAAGGGCCTTATGCAGCAGCTATCCCTTTATTTATAGAATCTGCATTGAATGGAGAAGCACCTTTTATAAATGGTGACGGCGAAACCAGCCGGGACTTTACATTTGTTGAAAATGCTGTGCAGGCAAATATAAAGGCAATGCTAAGTTCGGTTATCACAAAGCATGACGTAGTCAATATAGCTTTTGGTGAGCGCACAACTTTAAATCAGCTTTGGAATAAAATTAATGAAATTGCCGGAGTATCTATACCTGCTGAGTACCGGGAAGAAAGAAAAGGCGATGTTCGGCATAGTCTTGCAGATATAGGGAAAGCGAATAGAGTATTGGGTTACAAACCCTTATTTTCTGTTTTAGATGGGTTAGATTTAGCATTTAACTGGTACAAGGCAAATAGTGCCACAAATTTTATTAATAGATAGAAATCACATTAACTTTTATGGCTGAATTAAAAGGTAAAAGAGTACTTGTAACCGGAGCTGATGGTTTTATTGGAAGTCATTTGGTGGAACGTCTTTTAGAGGAAGGATGTATCGTCAAAGCCTTTGTATACTATAATTCCTTCAATAGTTGGGGTTGGTTAGATAACTTTTCTAAAGAAAAACTCTCACAACTAGAGATATTCTCTGGCGATATAAGGGATCCGAATGGTGTACGTACTGCTATGAAGGATATAGATGTAGTCTTTCACCTGGCAGCACTGATAGCTATACCTTTCAGTTATCACTCTCCGGATAGTTATATTGATACCAATGTAAAAGGTACTTTAAATATCGTTCAGGCAGCAAAAGATCTGGGTGTAGAGAGAGTGTTGGTAACATCCACTTCAGAAGTATATGGCACCGCACAGTACATTCCAATAGATGAGAAGCACCCGCGTCAGCCACAATCTCCTTATTCAGCTTCAAAGATTGGTGCAGACTGCATCGCAGAATCCTTCTACAGGAGCTTCAACTTGCCACTTACTATAGTACGACCATTCAATACATATGGTCCTCGGCAATCAGCCAGAGCCGTTATACCTACTATTATCACACAGTTGCTGCAGGGTAAAACTGAAATAAAATTAGGAGATCTGACTCCTACGCGCGACCTGCTTTTTGTAAAGGATACTGCGAATGGTTTTGTAGAAATTGCAAAGTCAGATAGCCTTATAGGTGAAGATTGTAACATCGCAACCGAGTCTGAGATAACAGTTGGAGATCTTGCTCAGAGCCTGATCAACCAGATCAATCCAGAGGCAAGAATAATTCAGGATGATATTCGTTTAAGGCCTGAGAAAAGCGAAGTGTTCCGTTTATATGGAGCCAACAGTAAGATCAAGAGCCATACAAATTGGGAGATGAAGTATTCGCTACAGGAGGGACTTGCGGAAACAATTGAGTGGTTCCGAAACAAAGAGAACCTGCGACAATACAAGGCTGATATTTATAATATATAGAATTAAGGTAAATCTTCTAAGGACTTAATTTATGGGGCAGACTACTAAGTATAGCCACATCTTAAACCATATAAAATCTCTTTTCCCTAATCAGGATTTTATTCCCTTACATGAGCCCCGGTTCGTTGGAAATGAGAAGAGATATGTAGCAGATGCCATCGACTCAACTTTCGTTTCATCAGTGGGTGCTTATGTAAACCGCTTTGAGGAGATGATGCAGGATATTACAGGAGCTAAGTATGCTATTGCTACTGTTAATGGTACTGCAGCCCTGCATATGGCACTTATTGTTGCTGGTGTTACGCAAGGTGATGAAGTGCTCTCACAGGACCTTACCTTCATTGCTACTGCCAATGCCATAAGTTACATTGGTGCAAAACCTGTTTTTCTGGACGTTGATAGGAAAACACTTGGCCTAAGTGCTGAAAAACTGGAGGCATTCTTAAAGGAGTTTGGACAGAAAGCAGAGGGGGCTACTTTTAATAAGAAAACTGGTAATCGGATCGCTGCTTGTGTTCCGATGCATAGCTTTGGTTTTCCTTGTGAGGTAGATCGCATTGCTGCCATCTGCCAGGAGTGGAATATACCATTGGTGGAAGATGCTGCTGAGTCATTAGGGAGTTACTATAAGGGAAAACATACAGGAGGTTTTGGGTTGCTTGGCACTTTTAGTTTTAATGGGAATAAGACTGTTACCTGCGGCGGAGGCGGTGCCATTGTAACGAATGATGAGCGTATTGCAAAGCTAGCGAAGCACCTGACAACACAGGCTAAAACACCTCATGCCTGGGAGTTTAACCACGATTATATCGGGTATAATTACCGCATGCCAAACCTTAATGCTGCTTTGGCCTGCGCGCAACTGGAGCAATTAAATGCTTTTGTGGAAAATAAACGAGAACTGGCTGAAAACTATACAAAATTCTTTAAAGGGGTAGAAGGAGTAGAATATATAATAGAAGAGCCGGATGCCAAAGCAAACTATTGGCTTAACGCAGTTCTATTAAACGATAGGAAAGAGCGTGACGCCTTTTTAACAGAACTGAATGCTAATGGAGTAATGTCCAGGCCCGTATGGACTTTAATGCATAAGTTACCAATGTTCCAAGATTGCCAGCTAGGTGATTTATCAATAAGTAATTGGTTAGAAGAGAGACTTGTGAATATACCTAGCAGTGTCAGGATATAACTATGGGGAGCATTATACTATTAGGTTATTCTGGGCATGCATATGTAGTAGCAGATGCAATTAAGAAACTAGGTTTAGATTTAATAGGATATTGTGATAGATCAGAAGCTAAATTCAACCCATTTTATTTAAAATACTTAGGGGATGAAAAAGATGAGAATACTCTAACACAAATAAAGGCCTACGATGCTAGTTTTTTTATAGGTATAGGAGATAATGTAATCAGGGAAAAACTGACTGAATACCTGACAGAGAGAAAACTTAATAATACTTCAATCATACATCCCTCCGCAATAGTTGCAGGTTACGCCGCAATAGGTAATGGTAGTTTTATTTCTGCAGGCGCAATGATAAATCCTATGGCTCAGATTGGGAAAGGTGTTATTGTAAATACCGGAGCCATTGTGGAACATGAATGTAATATTGGTGATTACGCTCATATTGCGCCAGGAGCTGTATTAGCAGGTAACGTTATGGTGGGTAAAAGTAGCTTTATTGGAGCGAATGCAGTGGTTAAGCAGGGCGTTAAGATTGAAGATAGTGTAATTATAGGTGCTGGAACAGTTGTTATAAATGATGTTGCAGCTAATCAGACATGGGTCGGAAATCCTGCAAGGCGCATTAAATAGTTTTTAGGTATTTGTATATACTTACTTACAAAAGCCCAAAATAAAGATGTGAAAAGCTTTGCAGTAAAGAATATTAACAGGTAAATGATTTATTCAAAAAGAATTGAAGAGCGCATAATTTCGCCAAATGCAACTATACTGGATGCATTGAAACAAATGGACGTACTAGACAAGAAGCTTTTACTGATTGTCAGTAATGAAAAATTTATAAGCATTGTAAGTGCGGGCGATATACAAAGAGCGATCATCAAAAAGATAGATCTGGATACTCCGATATCAACTATACTGCGGGAGCACATTCGGGTAGCGTCTCCGGATGATACTATGCATACTATTGAGAAATTAATGCTTTCGTTTAGAATGGAGTTTTGCCCTGTTGTAAATGAAGATAAAGACTTATTAGACGTGCATTTTTGGGAAGACATTTTTAAAGATGCTAAACCTAAACCTGCTTTTCAATTCGATTTACCTGTAGTGGTAATGGCTGGTGGTTTTGGAACCAGGTTAAAACCATTAACTAATGTGGTGCCTAAGCCATTGATTCCGATTGGGGACGGTACCATGCTGGAAGAAATTTTCTCCAGGTTTAACAGTCATGGAGTAAATGATTTTTTCTTATCAGTAAACTATAAAGCATCGCTGATCAAGTTTTACCTGAAAGAGTTAAATCTTCCTTACAACATACAGTTTATCAAAGAAGATGAGCCAAGAGGCACGGCAGGTAGCTTGAGTTTGTTAAAAGGTAAGATAGATAGAACGTTTTTTGTTACAAATTGCGACATTATAATTGATCAGGATTACTCTGACATCTTAAAGTACCACAGAGATAATAAAAACGAGCTAACTATTATAGCAGCACTTAAACATTATCAGATACCATATGGTACGCTTGAGACAGGTGATAACGGAGAACTTCTGGAAATAAGAGAGAAGCCTAATCAATCAGTTTGGATCAATACCGGGATGTATATCTTAGAAGCTGATCTTATAAATGAGATACCTGAGAAAGGTTTCTTCCATATAACGGAACTGATTGGTAATCTTAAAAAAGAGAATCGTAAAATTGGTGTATACCCGGTGAGCGAAGGCTCCTGGATGGATACCGGCGAATGGCAGGAATACGATAAAACGGTTAAACGTTTAATGGATAAGTAATAATCAAATTTCAATAAATATTTTTAGAAGCACACAGGTATAGTTAAACGTGAGTAATCATAAAAGTAGACTTTTCTACTTTTGCTATTGTAGCTTCCTGTCTTTATAATTAATATGCTACAAGCTAAGGTTAAAAGCGGCCTAAAATGGAATATAATTAACCAGGTAGTAACCCAACTTATCTTCGTTTGGTTTGGGATCTATTTAGCAAGGTTACTGGGGCCGGAAGCTTATGGGTTAGTAGGTATGATAACTATTTTCTCAGGCTTTGCTAACTTATTTGTTGATTTTGGATTCAGCTCTGCTATCATTTATGATCAAAACTTAACCGTTAAAAAAACATCCAGTGTTTTCTGGTTTAACCTGGCTATCGGTTTGTTTGTGTACCTCTTATTTTTTGTGCTTTCACCGTTTATCGCGGAATTTTATAATGAACCAAAATTAATAATCCTGACCCGTGTAGTTACTTTAAGTTTAATAATCAATTCTCTTGCCGGAATACCTAATACCCTCTTAAGTAAAAACATAGATTTTAAGCTTAAGATTGTTGCTGCTTGGATAGCTACTTTCCTAAGTTATGGAGTTGCTTTTTATATGGCCTATAATAATTGGGGAGTTTGGAGCCTGGTAATTCAGGGTATTATTTCTTCTGTTATTAACCTGATATTTGTGTGGAGAATAGCTAAATGGAGACCTCTGTTTTACTTTTCGTGGAGCGAGATAAGTGGATTATTTAATTATGGTTCCGGAATAGTTGGAACAAATATGCTTGGTTACTTAACACGTAACTTAGACAATTTGCTGATCGGTAAATTTTTAGGAAATGCTTCGCTAGGTATTTATACCAGGAGCTATAATCTAATGATGTTGCCTATATCAAATGTTACCAGTGTTTTTAGTAAAGTGCTGTTTCCTGCATTCTCCGTTATTCAGGGTGATAAAGAGAAGATTGCATTTCATTACTTAAAGGTTATTAAGTTCATTGCACTAGTCACATTTCCTTTAATGGTAGGTCTGTTTACTGTAGCCGATGAATTTGTACTGCTGATTTTAGGAGCTAAATGGAGAGATGCAATTCCCATTATTAAGATGCTTAGTATTTTGGGCGCGGCTCAATCTGTACTTTCTTTAAATGGAGTAATTTATAATGCTACAGGTAATGCTGGTAAGGCTTTCAGAGTTACTCTATACTTAAACATTATTCTGATTCCTGCTTGGATCTTAGGGCTATACTTAGGAGAATTGGAAGGTTTAGTATTTGCATATTTATTAATTGGTACTATAGGTGCAATACCAATTTTAAATGTAGCAATCAACATTATAAACTTAAGTTTATTAGATATTTGGAAGCAGTTGTATAAGATAATTTTAGGCTGCCTCTTAATTATACTTATAGGTTTATTAGTTAATAGTTTTAATCTGAATCTAGAATTAAGTCTGCTATCTAAAATAGTACTAAGCATTCCCATATATGCTTTAACGATATTCTTTTTAGAAAGGGATTTATTGAAAGAAATAATTAAGGTAATAAAGCCTAATAAAGCCTAATAAAGCCTAATAAAGCCTAATAAAGAAAATAATAAAACAAGTAATATAAAATTGTAACATAACCTTGAGAATCCTATTCATATTCAACCTTGCCGTAACAAATCCTTTATTTCTGGAACTGGTGCATCGTTTACAGCATGAAGGTCATAGCGTGCGTGTTTATGATTTTATTAGTTCAAAAACTTATGATCCGGTTACAGGATATACAACATTTATAAATTCTTACTGGTGGGCAAAATGGGTTCTAAAGATCAAATACATTAGAAGATTCTTTATCCCCTATATCAACAAAAAATGTATTAGCAAAGAATTTAAGCATGGTGATATTGTGAATGTACATTATGTTCACAAAGAATATGCATTTTATGCAAAGCAAATTAAGCAACAGGGATGTCGCTTAGTAACAACTTTCTGGGGATCAGATTATTTAAGAGCATCAGATCAACAAAAGAAGGCTTATCAAAAACTATTAAAGTATAGTGATTCCATAACAATGGTTGAAGGTGTTAAAAGAATCTTCGAAAACGAATTTCCTGAATACAAGCATAAGACGCAATCAACCTTCTTTGGCTTAAAATTACTGGATCTAATAAATAGTGTAACAGAAAGAGATATAGCTGAATTTAAAACAAAGTATAATATTCCGCTTTCAAAAAGAATAATAAGTATAGGGTATAATGCAAGTCCATTGCAACAGCATCTTAAATTGATTGAAGCTATCGGTAACTTAAAAAGCGAGATAAAAGAAGATGTACATGTATTTGTACCACTTACTTATGGTGGAGATACTGAATACAAGAATAGATTAAGGCTTGAGCTTGATAATGTCGGTGTGACATATACTGTTTTTGAAAGTAAATTAGAAGAGAAAGAATTAGCACTTCTAAGATGCGCGTCGGATATAGACATTAATATTCAAGTTTCAGATGCATTTTCAGCTTCCTTATCTGAATCGATAGCAGCTGGAAAATTGCTAGTTGTGGGCGATTGGCTCCCTTATGATTTATATGATTTGTGGGAAGTGAAACTTGTTAGAACCAGTGAAGGCAAACTACCTGAGAACATAAAGGCTGCTTTAAGCCAATATGATAATTGGGAAGAGATAGGAAAGAGAAACAGTAATGTGATTTTTAATAAACTTAGTTGGACAGCCTGCTTACAAACCTGGGAGAAGGTATACAAAACTTGATAATGATTTTACAATTTTAAGATTTTAATCATTATTGAATTCCAAAACATAAAAAATAGCTAAAGTGAAAATAACACTTATTGCAGGAGCGAGACCAAATTTCATGAAAATTGCTCCTATAATCCATGCCATATTAAAAGCTAAGAGTAATGGGGCACCAATCTCTTATAGGTTAGTACATACAGGGCAGCATTATGATCAAAAGATGTCCGATACCTTTTTTGAGGAACTTCAGATACCCCAACCCGACATAAATTTAGAAGCAGGAGGTGGGACACAAGCAGAACAGACTGGTGCCATAATGGTAGCCTTTGAAAAAGAGCTAATGAACCATCCTGCTGATTTGGTGTTAGTTGTAGGTGATGTTACTTCTACTTTGGCGTGCTCGATTGTAGCTAAGAAGCTGAATACAAAAGTAGCACATGTTGAAGCAGGAATCAGGTCGTTTGATATTAGTATGCCTGAGGAGATTAACCGTTTGGTTACTGATAGTATTACAGATTACTTTTTTACAACCAGTGAAATAGCAAATACCAATTTATTAAAAGCTGGAGTAGACGAAGCCCAGATACATTTTGTTGGGAATGTGATGATTGATACGCTGTTGGTCAATCAAAGTAAATTTAAAGCTCCTGAGTTTTATCAGAGATTGGATTTGAAGGATAAGAACTATATCGTTCTTACGCTACATCGTCCAGCTAATGTAGATGAAGGTGAAAAATTAAAGGAACTGATCCAGGAAATTGTGGATGGTGTACAGGGGCTGCCAATAATTTTCCCAATTCATCCAAGAACGGCTAAAATCTTCACTAGTTTAGGTATAAGTGCGCCAAATTTAAATATAGTTGATCCCTTAGGATATCTGGAGTTTAATTATCTGGTAAAAAATGCAAAGGCAGTAATTACAGATTCGGGAGGTATTACAGAGGAAACTACTGTACTAGGTGTTCCTTGTTTGACATTACGAGATAACACAGAGAGGCCAGAAACGATAACTATAGGAACAAACGAGTTAGTTGGAACAGACCCAAAGAACATAAATGGTTATTTAACTAAATTGTTTAACGGGGATTGGAAAGAAGGCGGCATACCTGCTTTATGGGATGGTAATTCTGCAGAGAGAATTGTAACACAAATACTTAAAGCATTTAATGAATAAAAAGAAAGTATTGATAGTTAGCAGGAGCTTTTTCCCGATGAACTCACCGCGTTCGTTTAGAACGACAGAGTTGGCAAAAGAGCTTGCCCGACAAGGACATGAGGTTACAGTTATAACTCCTAAGGATATTGAGATACATACTTCATTTGAAAAGGAGCATAATATAGTTATCAAAGACCTGGGGAAACCAACATGGAAAGCTATTCAATTGAATGGTAGGGGTTTAAATTTAAAAATCAGACGATTAGTCAGAAGAGTGTCCAATCTGGTTCTTCAGTATCCTGAAATTGAACTTCAATGGTTGGTTAATCAAGCTCTTAAAAATGAAAGTGGATATGACTTACTGATATCTGTTGCGGTTCCGTACCCTGTACATTGGGGAGTAGCTATGACAAGGTCTGAAGCGCACCGAATCGCAAAAGTATGGATCGCAGATTGTGGGGATCCTTTTATGGGACAGGAAAATGATACCTTTACTCCACCTTTTTTCTATAAATATGTAGAGAAATGGTTTTGCAGAAAAGCAGATTATTTAACTGTGCCTACAACTGGTGCTAAAAGAGGCTATTATCCTGAATTTCAGGAGAAGATAAAAGTTATTCCGCAAGGCTTCAGGTTTGAGGATTTTCAAAGCACTGATAACACAGGAGGTAATGATATTCCAACCTTTGGCTATGCAGGAGGATTTATTCCAGGAAGGAGAGACCCTAAGGAACTGCTGGAATATTTAGTAAATCTTGATTTGAAATTTAGATTTCACATTTACACAAACGTACCTGGCTTAGTTCGCCCTTTTCTTGAAAAAGCAGAAGGTCGTATAATCCTTCATGAATACATACCCAGGCAAGAGTTGCTTGCTCATCTCAGTCAAATGGACTTTGTAGTTAATTTTGAAAACATAGGAGATAAGCAAACACCAAGTAAATTAATAGATTATGCTATAATTGGCAAGCCTATACTTTCTATCAAAACTGGTGCTTTAGATAAAGCAGTTGTAAATGAATTCTTTGCTAGAGACTATCATAACCAGTTGTCTGTTGAAAATCCTGACCAGTATCGCATTGAAAATGTATGTAGTAAGTTTTTAGAGCTTGCACATTCAGAAGAATAAAATCTATGATACAGGGTGATCAATATCTGTTACGTAACCGGAATAAAATATATATATATCTGATATATATTTTATCTCCCCTTCTTGCCCTTTTGGTAGCTATTAAAAATTATAGAGCCACCTGGGCCAAAAATGTTGTGTGGTTATTTGTAGCCTTTTATGGCTATACCATGGTCATTTCAAATGAAGGAATAGATTCGAGCAGGTACAGAGATCAATTTTTACAGATAGCTCAATCAGAGTTGTCTTTTGACAATTTTGTCAGCCAATTATATAATGAAAATACGACTTACGTAGATATAGCCCAACCCTTAATATCCTATGTGGTTGCTCTGTTCACGACAAACTATAAAATTCTTTTTTTAGTATATGGCTTGATATTTGGCTTCTTTTATTCCAGAAATATCTGGTATATAATTTCAAAAGCCGGTCCTAAAATAAATAAAGAAACAGTACTTTTTATTTTTGTTTTTGCCTTCGTTATTGGGTTCTGGCAAATCAATGGATTTAGAATGTGGACTGCGGCACATATCTTTTTTTATGGTGCTGTTCGATATATTTTTGATAAAAAAAGGAAAGGCTTTCTGATCGCAGCATTGTCTGTCTTGGTTCACTTTTCTTTTGTCTTACCTGTTTTTGTATTGATACTTTATACTTTTATTCGGAACAGGACCAATCTCTACTTTCTACTGTTTTTAGCGACTTTCTTTATTTCTGAAGTAAATTTTGGGTTTCTAAATGAGACATTAAAAAATATAGTCCCAGACATTTTTTCAAGTAAATTAAGTGGGTATACAAATGAAGAATATGTCAGCCAACTTAAAGGAAGTATACAAAATACAAGCTGGCACGCCAAATATTATATATATGCTCTTAAATGGGTGATTGTAACTTTCATTTGTATCATGTACTTCAGAGGATTTACTTATATAAAGACACAAGCCAATTTGCATGCCCTATATGCCTTCTCGTTGTTGTTTCTGGCTTTTTCTAATATTATGAGTTTAATGCCTTCTGGAGGGCGTTTTGTTACAGTAGCCAATCTTTTTGCAACTACAGCAATCTTCTTTTTTTTACAAAGTATGGGCAAAGAAGGCTTCTATAAGAAGTTTCTTAAATTATCTGTAGTTCCATTACTTTTTTATTGTGTAGTAGCACTGCGTTTAGGGTTCGATACGATTGGAGCAGTAACTCTGTTAGGAAATCCAATAATATCTTTAATAGTAGATTCAGACATTGCTATAATAGACATTATAAAGTAGATCGGATCAATATTAGTGTAAAGAACAAGTTAGGTGATATACCGGCTTTCAATTACCAAAAAAATAAAATGAATATAATCTCTGCTTTAAGAAAGAATATTAGAAATATTCCAGGCTGGCGAACAAACAGGAAAATATTAGTACTTGAATCAGATGATTGGGGAAGTGAGCGAGCCAGAAGTGTAGAAACACTAACCAAATTAAAACAAGCAGGATACAGCGTTGAAAAGTGTCCTATGACAATGAATGACATATTAGAGTCCAATACGGATCTTGAGATGCTTTTTGATGCTTTATCTGGTTTTAAAGATAAAAATGGGAACCATCCTATATTTACCGGATTCTTTAATGTTGCTAATCCAGATTATAAAAAAATAAAGGCATCAAGATATAAAGAGTATCATTACTTATCAATCCCGGAGACAGCAAGTAAGTACCAGGACCATGATAGAATCATAGAGTTATATCATAAAGGCATAAACACTGGGTTATTCCATGCAGAATATCATGGGCGTGAGCACTTACAAGTTAATCGTTGGCTAAGAGATTTACAGATAGGGCAACAGGATACCATTTTTGGTTTCGAGCATGAGTTTAATGGATTCTCCAGAAGTTACGCTTCTCAAATCAAAAAATCTTATCGTGCTGCTTACGAACCTGACATGCCTGCTGATATTCTGTTCATGAAAGAATCTGTTGTGGATGGGTTAAGAATGTTCGAAGATATCTTTAAATATAGATCAGATTATTTTGTTCCACCCAATGGCCCTTATCCCCGAACAGATAACTTTGAAATGACACTAAAAGAAAATGGTATCAAATTTTTAGGTGGGCCAAGCCTTCAGCAAATTCCAAATACGAACGGTAACTTAACAACAAAACATTATTCACTCGGTAACCAAAATCATGTTAATCAAACTTACATAACCCGCAACGGTATTTTTGAACCTCATTCTGAGGGTAAAGATTGGGTTCCATATTGTTTAGAGGATATTAAACTGGCATTCAGGTGGAATAAGCCTGCTATCATTAGTACGCATAGAGCTAATTTTGTAGGATCAATTTCTAACAAGAATAGAGAAAGTGGTATAAAATCTTTGTGTCTATTATTAAAAAAAGTACAACAGCTTTGGCCAGATGTTGAGTTTATGTCTTCCAAATCTTTAAACTCACTTGTATCAGGGGAATGAACTTAAGTACACTAAGAAGTAATGCTAAACAAATTCTGTTTAATATACCAGGATGGCATACTAACCGAAAGATCGTTGTTATTGAATCGGATGATTGGGGTAGCATTAGGATGCCATCTAAAGAGGTATATGATAAACTGCTTAAAGCAGGGGTTAGAGTTGATAATTGTGCTTATAACAGGGTTGATTCTTTAGCTAGTTGTGATGATTTAACTTTACTGTTTGAGCTACTAAATTCAGTTAAAGATAAAAATAACAGGGGAGCTGTAATTACTGCAAACACAATAGTTGCAAATCCTGATTTTGAAAAAATTAAGAATTCAGACTTTCAGGAATACCATTATGAGCCTTTTGTTGAAACACTTAAAAAGTACTCAAGACATTCTGATATTTTCCAGTTATGGAAGCAAGGAATGAAAGATGAAGTATTCAAGCCTCAATTTCATGGTAGAGAGCACGTGAATGTTGACAGATGGATGAATGCACTCCGCGCTGGTCTAACAGAAACACACTTGGCTTTCAACTATAACCTGTTTGGTATTAGTAATTCTATTACGAAAGAAAGAAGAAAAGACTTTATGCCTGCATTAGATTATGATTCACTTGAAGAGAAAACTAACAAGGAAGAAATATTAATTGAAGGTATGAATCTATTTAGATCAATCTTCGGCTATACCTCAAGTTCTTTTATTGCGCCGTCTTATGTGTGGAGTTCATCAAATGAAGAAACGCTTTCCAATATTGGGGTTAAGTTTATGCAAAGTAACCCTTTTCAAAAACATCCTCTAGTTGGTAAATCAAAATATAAGAGAATTTTACATTACACTGGTCAGTCTAATAATTTTAATCAGAAATACCTAGTTCGTAATACATACTTTGAACCTACTTTAATGGGGCGTAAGTCTGCGGTAGAGAATTGTCTGTCAGGAATTGATGTGGCATTCAGATGGAAGAAACCTGCAATTATCGGATCACACAGATTAAACTATATAGGTAGTATTGATTCTAAAAACAGAGATGAAAATTTAAAGCTCTTTAAATCCTTATTATCTTCTATTGTGAGTAGGTGGCCAGATGTAGAGTTTATGTCAAGTGATGAATTAGGGAATTTAATGGCCTAAGTAAGATGCCTATTTGTGAACTCTAAAATTTAATAATGAAAAAAGTTTGCTTCCTGCTAACTTCTCTTGAGCCAGGGGGGCTTGAAAATTACCTACTTCGTTTTTTAAAGTACTCGGACGGTAAGTTTACGCCCATAGTTATTTGTAAGAGTGGCCGGGCTGGAAAATTGTTACCACATTACCAAAGCCTAAATGTTAATATTGTTACAATCAAAACCGGATACCTAAATCTATTATCCTGGTATAAGATATTTAAATTTTTAAGAGAGGAAGGTGTTGATACTGTTTGTGATTTTACTGGTAACTTTGCAGGTATTTATCTTTTGATAAGTAAATATGCTGGTATTAAAAAAAGAATTGCATTTTATAGACAGTCGACAAATCATTTTAAAGAGAATGCTTTTACGCTCAAGTATAATAGTTTTGTACAAAAATTAGTTTACAAGAATGCGACACAAATATTAGCTAACTCTAATGTGGCATTAAACTACTTTTTTCCTGACCGGAGTTCAGATGATAATCGATTCCAAGTTATTTATAATGGTGTTGATCAAAGCCAGTTTAACATCTCGATTGAGAGATCGGTTGACAGATTAAAGTTTGGAATTCCTGTTGATGCTTTTGTTATAGGCCATACAGGTCGATTCGATGCCGTAAAAAATCACATTTCTATATTAGAAGTAGCTCGGTTTTTATGTGCAAAGCATGCGGATATTTATTTCGTATTCTGTGGAAGAGGAACAGATTCGAAGGCTATGGTAGACTTAGTAAACGAAATGGGGCTATTGCATCGTGTTAAATTATTAGGTTATCGTGAAGATGTGAATAGGGTGCTAAAAGCTTTTGATGTATTCTATTTCCCATCGCTAACAGAAGGGCAACCAAATTCTTTAATTGAAGCAATGATATCAGGCGTGCCATTTATTGCTTCGAACATAGAACCAATAAGGGAAACTGTACCTGACTATTTGCTTTCTCAATTGATAGAGCCAAAAGATACAGAGGCTGCAACAAAGAAGATTTTAGAACTATATCATAATCGATCATCCCTTCCTGAATTAAAGGCGAGTGAATGGGCAAAAAGAAATTTTGACCATGATACACGCTTCAAAGAATTTTTAGATAACCTTTAAGAGTTTAAATGGATTTATTGTTTTTTTCGAATGCCAGATTAAGTAAGGTTGAAAACGGAGATGTTTACGGTTATCATTCTTCTTTATCTTACGCTTCACTTACACCTTACTTAAATGAGTTTTCTAAAATATATGTAGTGGCTCGTGTAGAAAATGTAAAGGGAAAAGAGTTTAATGAAGCTGCAAAAGTAAATGGATCTAGAATTGAAGTTTTAGAAATACCATACTACATTGGGCCTAAACAATTTTTGAAAAGTAGAGCTTCTATCAAAAAACTTATAAAAGAGTACGTGGCGATAGAGGCTGCTGTTATATGCCGAATTCCAGGAACGATTGGAAATATGGCTGCTAAAGAACTGCAGAAAATAAATAAACCTTATGCTGTAGAGGTAGCTGCAGATCCATTCGATGTATTTGCTCCTGGGGGCTTCAATCATCCACTCAGAATTTTTTTCAGATATAGAGGATTAGTACAGTTAAGAAATACTGTGAAAAAATCTTCAGCTGCTTTATATGTAACTGCCCAAGCACTTCAAAAGCGATACCCGATATCTCCTGGAACATTCAGCATTTCTGCATCTGATGTTGTTTTACCTGAAGAAGCTTTTGTTGAAAGATCAAGACAGATTGATTTAGGGAAGAGTGCTTTTACATTAATTGCTTTAGGTTCTTTAGACCAAATGTATAAATCACCTGATGTGATGCTAGAGGCAGCTAAGCAAATTAGAACTAAGGGTTTAAATGTAAAAGTAGTATGGTTAGGAGATGGCCGATTTAAAGATAATATGATTTTATTATCTGAAAAGCTTGGAATAGCTGAACATGTGAACTTTGCAGGAGCAGTAAAACCAGCTTCATTAGTAAGAGATTATTTAGATAAAGCCGATATATATATACAGCCTTCAAGAACGGAAGGCCTACCAAGAGCTTTAGTTGAAGCTATGGCAAGAGGACTGCCGTGTATTGGAACATCAATAGGGGGGATTCCTGAGCTTTTAGAAGAACCAGTTTTGATTCCTAAGAATGATGCTGATGCTTTAGCTAAGAAGATAACTTATATGCTAGAGAATCCGACTTTTGCGAATGAACAAGCAATAAGAAATTTAGAAATAGCTAGGCAATATGCGATAAACATATTAACTGAAAAGAGGAGCCTTTTCTTTAAAAAAATAAGTGGTCTTACAACAGACTTTTACCATTTAAGCTAGCATTTAATTACAATTATGCACCCCAAAATATTTATACTTCCCAGCAATACAGATTTAAATAGAGGAGATCAGGCTTTAATATGGGAATCAATCAATTTAGTTAAAGATATACTACCTGATGCAGAATTTTTCCTTTTTGAAAGTGGGAATTCAGTTGAGGATGTTCATTTGCAAACAAGACAAACTGCGCAGTTAGGGTATCAAATTGTTCCCCGCCTCTTAAAACATCCTGGAAGAGCTACTCAGAAAAACAAAAGCAAATCTGTACAGTATTCGCCTGCTGTTTATTTGAAGTGGGGCTTTCAAGCAATAATCGATTTATTCACCACATCATTACTCCTATTCAACTTTAAATTTCTAAACAGGCTAGGAGAATCTTTCCTTTCAGATGCGGAAAAGCAAACATTAAAGGATTTTAAGGAAGCAGATGCTGTATTTGTAAAAGGTGGAGGGTTTATTCATGCTTACGGGAAAATAACCGACTTATACCTTATTTATTTCTCTTTATATTACTTAATGTTAGCCAACAGGTATAAAAAGAAAGTTTATGTTTTACCAAACTCCATTGGTCCTATTAAGGGTTATCTAACTAGAGCTATAGTTAGGAAAGTATTCTCTAAATGTAAATTAGTGACCGTAAGAGAAAATGTTTCTAAAGAATTTGTTGAAAGCCAGCTCAAAATTAAAACATATAAGTACCCTGATCTTGGATTTTATCTGAAACCTTCAGCGAAAGATTTTACAGCTTATTTTGCTGAACGAAACATCCCTCTCGGTGAAAAAAAATTGGTTGGGGTAACACTCCGACCTTACCGTTTCCCTTCTTCAACCGATCCTGTTGAACGCTACAGATCCTATATAAGTGAGATGGTAAGCTTTTTAACTGGTCTTATTAATGACCAGTACCATATAATCTTCTTTGCTCATACTTTAGGGCCAAGTAGTCATGAAGATGACCGGATAGCCTTAAGAGAAGTGATAAAAGCTATGCCCGCTTCTGCGGAAGAGAATTATAGTTATGTTGAAGACTTTGATCTAAACTGCGAAGATGTAACCAAATTTTATTCTTATTTGGATTTCATGGTTGGAACTCGTTTTCACTCCGTAATCTTTGCACTGAATGTTGACGTGCCCTCTATCGCCATTGCTTATGGAGGTAATAAAAGTTACGGAATTATGCAGGATCTTAATCTAGACGATTATGTTATTCCGATTGAAAATGTTGATGCGGAACATTTAAAATCTGCTTTCAAGTCTGTTGTAAATAGTAGAGAAGCCTATTTGAGTAAAGTGAATGCTCATAGGATATTTTTGAGAGATGAGCGAGAAAAGTTTTTACTGCAAATAAGTGAAACTTTAAAGTAACAAGTTATTGATGAAGAAAGTATTGTTTACAGCCACAATTGATGGGCATATCAAAGTCTTTCATTTACCATACCTCCGTTGGTTTAAAGAAGCAGGCTATGAAGTTCATGTAGCTGCCAAAGGCGATACGCAATTGCCTTATTGCGATGAAAAAATTAATATTCCTTTCGATCGTAAACCATTTTCTAAAAGTAATATAGAAGCTTTTAAAATACTTAAAAACTTGATTGATAGTAATAACTATGAGCTTATTCATTGTCATACTCCAACTGCTGGCGTTTTAACGAGGCTAGCATCCCGAAATGCTAGAAAAAGAGGCACTAAAGTTATATATACTGCACATGGATTTCACTTTTATAAAGGCGCACCTAAATTAAACTGGTTGCTTTATTTCCCTTTAGAGAAATTATTATCTGACTTTACAGATGTGTTAGTAACTATAAATGGAGAGGACTACAATAATGCAGTTAGCAATAGATTTGGGGCGAAACAAATAAAGTTGGTACCAGGAGTAGGCGTAGACCTTTCTAAATTCTCTGTTCCTAATCTGGACGAAAAACTTAAGATAAGAAAAAAAGTAGGTATTGCACCCGATGCATTTGTTTTGGTTTATCCTGCAGAGATTAGTAGGAGGAAGAATCAGAATATGTTGATTGAAGTTGCAAGCAAGTTAAACGGTAAGATTCCTAATTTGCAATTTATTTTCGCTGGAAGAGGAGACTGGAGTTATCATGATGAAGAGATAAAAAAGAGGGGCTTACAAGATGTTATAAATTTCATTGGGTTTACTTATGATATTTATGAATATGTGCAAGCGTCAGATATAGGAATATCATCCAGTACACAGGAAGGTTTACCTATTAACATAGTAGAAGCAATGGCTTGTGGTAAGCCATTAGTAGCAACAAATGTAAGGGGTAATAGGGACTTAATTAAAAATGGTGTCAATGGATTTATTGTAGAATTAAATGATAGTGTTGATATGGCAAATAAAATCTATGACTTCTGGAAAAGTAAAGAATTAACTGAGAAAATGGGAATGAATTCTCATATACTATCAAATTCATATAGCTTAGACCGTGCTATTCATGAAATGGTAGATATTTACAAAAAGGTACTTTAAATGTATAGATCCTATCTAAAGCGAATAATTGACTTTATAGTATCTTCGGTAGCCTTGCTATTATTTCTACCCATTATTGTAATATTAACCATACTTTTATGGGTGGTGAATCAAGGAAAACCTTTCTTTTATCAAAGTAGGCCAGGGAAAAATGAAAAGGAATTCTTAATCATCAAGTTCAAAACAATGACAGATGAAAGGGATGAGAATGGAGATTTGTTGCCAGATAACCAGAGAATGACATCTGTTGGAAGATTTGTTCGCAAAACATCTTTAGATGAACTTCCACAATTAATGAATGTTCTGAAAGGGGATATGAGCTTAGTTGGGCCTCGTCCATTGCTATTTAAATACATTCCGCTTTATACGCAAGAGCAAAAACGTAGGCATGAAGTAAGGCCAGGCATAACGGGTTGGGCGCAAGTAAATGGCAGGAATAGTATTAGTTGGACTAAGAAGTTTAATTACGACATTGAATATGTCGATAATATTTCATTTAAATTAGATTTCCAGATACTGTGGCTGACCTTCCAGAAGGTTATAAAGCGTGAAGGAGTAAATCAAAGTGAAGAAAGGCCAATGCAACCTTTTAACGGAAAGAATTAATGTTACATAAACGACTGCTGTATCTGGGATATTATTTAAGAGAGCTTGACTGGGCTAAGCTCAGAAGTTTTCTTGAATATGCCTCTGTTCAGGAAAAGAAGAGCAAATCAGCCCTTGTTGCAGACATGCTTACCTCTAGTTTGAAGTATAATATTTCCTTACTAGAGTATTTTCAGTTTCGCTTTTACAAGCTTACCAACGCGGAGAGAAGTACCTATGCAGGTACTGGATTTATGTATGAGTATCATTTAAGTATGAATCCCAAATCTTCGCGAAATGTACTTGAAGACAAACTGCAGTTCCTTAAGCATTATAAGCAGTTTGTTAAACATAAGTTTGCTTCAGTTCATGATATCGAGAATAACCCCGACCTGGCTGTTTCACTATTATCAAACAGTTCTGGAAAGCTTGTGTTAAAAAGCTCATCCGGCCAATGTGGCGATGGAATTGAAGTGAGAATTAGTAAGGACTTTGATGCTGTGTCTTTAATAAGCAGATTGAAAAGTACAGGGAATGACTTAGTAGAAGAGTTTGTTGTTCAGCATGACGCATTAAATGGTTTATCGCCCTCAGGATTGAACACAATTCGTGTTTTTACGCAACTCACAAAGGATAATAAAGTTGAGATCCTGGGTGCAAGACTTCGCATGACCGTAAACTCATCAGTTGACAATTTAGCAGCAGGCAACATAGCTGCACCTATAAATTTAGAAACAGGTATAATAGATGGGGCTGCCATTTATAGTGACATTACAAAAAGAGAAGAAACTGTTCATCCTGTTACTCAAGTGAAAATAGTTGGGTTCCAAATTCCTTTTTGGAATGAAACAATAAAAATGGTTGAGCAAGCGGCTCTTAAGAATACTGAGAACAGATCGATTGGATGGGATGTAGCTATTACGAATAATGGGCCTGAGCTAATCGAAGGGAATCATAACTGGTGTAAGTTACTTTGGCAGCTGCCGGTAAAGAAAGGGTTAAAAGCAGAACTACTAAAATATTTATGAAAACACCCTTATTAATAATAGGCGCCGGAAATGTTGGCGGGTTTTTAGCCTACAATTTAGAGGAATTTGATCAAGAATTTGAGGTATTGGGTTTTTTAGATGATGATCTCAGTAAAATAGGCAAGATTCTCTATGGATATAAGGTGTTAGGACCTGTAGCGAATATAAAAGATTATGCAAATAAGGAGGTAACTGTTGCTATCGGTATAGCCAGTCCAAAAGTAAAAAAACAGATAGCTAATTCACTTGCAGACTATAACCTTAAATTTCCATCTTTTATTTCAAAACACGCTTGGCTTTCAAAACATGTATCTGTTGGCAAAGGTGTGATACTTTATCCGGGGGTTGCAATAAATTACGAAACGGCTTTGGGTGATTTTGTTATTATGAATATGAATTGCGCTATCGGGCATAATTGTACTATTGGAAATTATTCTTCTCTGGCTCCTGGTGTGAACCTTGCAGGATTTACTTTTATAGAGGAGGCTGTAGACATAGGTATAGGGGCATCTACACGTCAGAATGTAAGAATAGGGAATAATTCTATAGTTGGTGGCCAGGCTATGATTGTAAAAAGCATACTCCCTGACTCAATAGTGATTGGTGTACCAGGTAAGGTAGCTAATGGCTAGTTATTAGTTCAAACTTATCAATTTAGCCTTTTCTTCTTAAATGAAAAAAATAGCTATATTCGGAGCTGGGGGTTTTGGAAAAGAGGTTATGATGCTGATAGAGCAAATAAATGCTTCTAAGCTACAATGGCAAATACTTGGCTTCTATGATGATGGGGTTGAAAAAGGGACAATTATAAATGAATATGAAGTTTTAGGTAATTTAGCCGACTTAAATGCAGTAACAGGTGATATTTCTGTTGCAGTAGCTATCGGTGACTCACAAATAAGATTTGATATTATATCACGCCTTTCAAATCCTCAACTAAGCTACCCTGTTCTAATGCACCCAAATGTGTTAACAGGTAAATATGTAACTATAGAAGAAGGTGCAATCATTACTGCTAATAATATACTGACAGTAAATATAGAAGTAGGTAAATTTGTAATTCTGAACCTTACCTGTACGGTTGGTCATGATGCAATCCTTGAAGATTTTACCTCATTTATGCCTTCTGTGAATATTTCAGGAGGCGTCGTTGTTAGAGAGGGGGTATATGTTGGTACAGGTGCTCAAATTTTGAATAATATAGAGATTGGAGCTTGGACAAAAGTTGGAGCTGGCGCTGTTGTTAAGGAATCGTTACCAGCTCACTGCACTGCTGTTGGTGTACCTGCAATAAATGTTAAATATCACGAATAATACCATGCAAGATAAGATCTGGCTCTCTTCCCCGCACATGGGCGAAAACGAATTTAGCTATGTAAAACAAGCATTTGATACTAACTGGATCGCACCGCTGGGCCCGAATGTAGATGGTTTTGAACAAGACCTGGCTACCTTCCTGGGGCACAATACGCATGTGGCAGCCCTTAGCTCCGGTACGGCCGCACTGCACCTGGCCCTGATTATCCTGGGCGTACAGGCCAGGGACGAAGTGATCTGCCAGTCGATGACCTTTTCGGCTTCTGCCAACCCTATTGCGTACCAGGGCGCCACACCGGTATTTGTCGACAGCGAGCCTCATACCTGGAACATGTCCCCCGAATTTCTGGAGGAAGCCATTCAGGACCGGATCAGTAAAGGCAAAAAGCCAAAAGCTATTATTGTGGTACACCTTTACGGCATGCCTGCCGAAATGGACCGTATCATGGCCATTGCCGACCGTTATGCCATTCCGGTAATAGAGGATGCTGCGGAAGCACTGGGCTCTACATATAAGGGGCAGCCGCTGGGCACTTTTGGGGCCATGAGTATCTTATCCTTTAACGGCAACAAGATCATCACGACTTCGGGTGGCGGAGCGTTGGTTTCGGCAAACGAGGAATGGATCAGGAAAGCGCGTTTCCTGGCAACACAGGCCCGGGACAATGCCCCGCATTATCAGCACTCGCATATTGGCTATAATTATCGCATGAGTAATATCTGCGCCGGCATTGGCCGTGGCCAGATGGACGTACTGCCGCTGCGAGTGCAGCAGCGCCGTGATAATTACGAGTTTTATTTAAAGGCATTTGCCGGGGTGGCAGCGGTGCAGGTACTACAGGAGCCCACTATCGATTTCTACTCTAACAGATGGCTCAGCACCATCCTGGTAGACGACGCGCAGGAGCCAGGTGTCAGCCGGGAAGATATCCGGCTTGCCCTGGAAAAAGTTAATATCGAATCGCGGCCCTTGTGGAAGCCTATGCACTTGCAACCGGTATTCGCGCATGCGCCCTACTATGGAGATGGCACCAGCGAAAAGCTTTTTGACAAAGGCCTTTGCCTGCCATCAGGATCTAACTTAACAGCTACTGATTTGGAGCGGGTAGTGGATCATATAAACGCCTGCTTCCGTTCCATACCAGCTTAAACACTTCTGGTTTAATGCAAAAACATACAACTAGGTTGGCCGCCTAATTGCTATCAATATACTGCGCCTGAACAGCTTAGAATGAAACTAAGTCTTGTTCAGGCGCAGGCATTTTATCCAATTTTGCAAGCGCTCACGTGGCTTCGTATCTGGTGCTTACTAATTATACTTTCTTGCAGCCAAATTTACGTACTGTAGCGTAACTCCTAGAAGAGCAGAAGTATTAAATGCTTACCCTCCGAAGCAACGACTACCGAAAGAATAGGATGGATTTACGATATAATGGCGGGTTTTAACTATTGAAACCTGTTTTGGTTAGAATTTAGCTTTTCTTCGCATGATGTACCCTGAACGTTCTAAAGACCACTTACGATCTTCTTATCATGGGATAATTGCCATTCTACATGATACTTATAGCCAACATTGGCTTGCACAGGTGAACCGCACGGAACAGGAAATAGGTTACTTTTAACTTCTAAAAATATTTATAATACAAAATGTATGAACTTTCTAGGAGAGATGAAAAATATAAGTAATTTTACTTCAGCTTATCCGATGCATTTAATAGCAAGCTATTAAATGCGCTGTTGCTCTTTTCGGAAAGTGTCCTATTTTTTCATTTTTCGCCTTAGTTATACCTCATTTTATAAAAGTTCATTGCTTTGCTTATGCAAAAATTTTTACTCAATAAATCCCTTCCAAAGTGGATGATTTTAGTAATAGATCAGGGGATTACGACATTGTCTTTCATCTTTGCCTTCTTCATTATCCGGCAGTTCGAGTTCACGAACATCTTAAGAGGACATTTCTTTATTTATGTAGGCGCTTATAGCTTTGTTTCCTTAGCTATGTTTTACCTCATGCGGTTGCATACGGGTTTGATCCGATATTCGAATACGCAGGACATTTATAGGGTTTTTGGAGCGGTGCTTGCGACAAGCCTGCTCGATGTGGCAATTGTAGGAGCCTGGTTGAGTCCGGCCTACCATTTGCAGACAGTGAATATCTACAGTGTTTTACTTGTAAACTTCTTTATCTCGTCCTCCACGCTTGTCATCTTCCGGATAGGTGCCAAGAAGGTATTCTACTATATTAAATGGAAAACGTCTGAAAAGAAAGAACATATTCTGATTTATGGTACTGACGGGAACTCCATTCTTGTAAAACAGGCGCTTGAAACAAGCGGCATGGGCCGGTTTGTGATTGCGGGTTTTATAGATGATAATGCCAACAAGGTAGACAAATACATTCAGCGGGTGCGGGTGTACCACTCCAGAAAAGTTGAAGGCTTGCTGGCCAAGTTAAAGATCGATAAGCTGGTGGTCATGAGCGAAGAGTTGAAAACGGACGCAAAGAAAGCAACCATCGAGAAATGTATTGAATTGGGAATTAAGGTGCTCACTGTTCCACCCACAGCAGAATGGATTTCGGGGGACCTGCGCATGAACCAGATAAAGGAGCTCCGAATTGAGGACCTGCTGCAGCGCCCACCCATTGTGATAGAGAATACAAAAATAGCGGCGGACCTTAGCGGCAAGCGGGTGCTCATAACAGGAGGCGCCGGTTCAATCGGGTCCGAGATCGTTCGGCAGGTACTTTGCTACCAGCCGGAAATGGTCATCATCTTAGATCAGGCTGAATCGCCTCTCCACGAACTCCAACTGGAGATGGAGGAAGCTTTTCCGGAAGCAACCATCCGGTTATGTATTGGCGATATCCAGAACTTTAACAGGATGTATGCTCTATTCAGCGAATACAATCCGCAGATCGTATATCATGCTGCCGCGTACAAGCATGTACCCATGATGGAAAATAATCCTTCTGAAGCTATACTTACAAATGTGCAGGGTACGCGGAATCTGGCGGATCTATCGGTTACGTTTGACGTGGAGCGGTTTGTGATGATTTCGACTGATAAGGCTGTAAACCCGACCAACATTATGGGTGCATCCAAACGGATCGCCGAGATCTATATCCAGTCATTGAACAGCATTACTGCCACCTCGGATTCAAAAAAACCAAAGTTCATAACCACCCGATTTGGAAATGTCCTCGGTTCCAACGGCTCCGTTATTCCGCGGTTCCGGGCTCAGATCGAGAAAGGGGGACCTATCACGGTTACGCACCCGGACATTACCCGTTATTTTATGACTATTCCGGAGGCCGTGCAACTGGTACTGGAAGCCGGAACAATGGGGAATGGCGGAGAGATCTTTATTTTTGATATGGGGCAGCCTGTAAAAATAGTAGACCTTGCCCGGAAGATGATCAAACTGGCCGGTTTTACGGAGCAGGAAATTGAGATCGTGTACTCGGGCTTGAGGCCCGGCGAAAAGCTTTATGAGGAGCTGCTGAACGAGGAAGAACTTACCATTCCGACACATCATTCCAAGATTAAGATTTCCAAGGTTAGAGAATACGCCTATGAGCAGGTGGTAAGTGATGTAAGTGAGTTACTGGATTTTAATAAAAATAGTGATGAGTTGAAAGCTGTCAGCAAGATGAAGCTAATCGTGCCGGAGTTTCTGAGCAAGAACTCCAGGTATGAAGCGCTGGATTTACCAGAGAGGAGAGCCCTATAGCAGTACTGCTTAGTAAGACTTCAGCCTCAACCCCACCGGAAGATGAAAATTAGACTTTGCTCTTCCGGTGGGGTTGAGGCTTTTAATATATCCCGATAATAGCAGATGTGTACTTCATTTAAATCATTTTAGTAGGCACAAATATTTAGCGGCGTTAAAGAAAGGTGCAGCAGGCATCATTGCACCCGCGGTGTATACTTGACGCTCAGAATACTTAACTTTGGGGAGCAGCGTTGTTTTAATGGGGATCATATTTCATCACCCTGAAAACTATTATATTTATAGCGCAGCAACTGACACAAGCTTAAACCTAATGCCTTTTACCTTTTCACATCCGGCTATTGTGCTGCCCTTAAAGTACCTGCCTAAAAAATGGATCTCCATGACAGGCCTGGTGATGGGAAGTATGGCGCCTGATTTTGAGAAGTTCATCAAGATGGAACCGGGAAATACCTTCAGCCATACCTGGCATGGCCTTTTCTGGTTTAATGTACCGTTCGGCATCCTGCTGGCGTTCGTCTACCACCTTATTATTCGCGATCAACTGCTGGATCATCTTCCCGTCTTTTTACGCAAGCGCCTGTATCGCTTCAGAGGGTTCGATTGGAGAACGTATTTTAAGAAGAACTATGGCGCAGTGGCTCTTTCCGTACTTATTGGCGCCACCTCACACCTTGCCTGGGACAGTATCACGCATCTGAATGGCCGGCTTACTTGGATGCGCCCGTTTTTAGTACAGAAATTCTACCTGGCCGGTACGAAGGTTACCATATATGCCATTTTCGATAATATCTGTTCAGTTGCCGGGCTTCTGTTTATTTTCTTCTTTCTCATGAGGCTGCAAGCAATGTCGGTTCCTTTTAAGCCCGACAGCTCGATTAGGCGTTATTGGCTACTGGTGGCGGTATTTGCCGGCGCAGTTATGGCGCTCCGCCTGCTATCACAAACAGGATTTGTTCCTTTAATGGAGCTTCTGATTATTTCTATCTCTGCAGTAATGCTGGGTATTCTAGTATCTTCTATCGTTGTAAAGCATACTTCCTGGGCAAAGGTGTAAGAAAGAATACCACAAAATGTATAGATGTGTATAGCTGCCTATAAAGCTGTTTTTTACATGTCATCTTTACAGAAAGCTAATTGTTGTTATACTTCAGGCGGGTTTATACCATATTTAGTGACTATCTGTATACCAGCAAAATTCTGCATTTAATTGAAGCTAGGTTTCTGAGAGCAAGACATGTATGGTGGCTTTATACAAAAGTAAAAATGATATTTGCACTTTGCTTATAATATGTTTTCTTTAACTTTAAATATTACATCCGGTACGCATACATGCTAACGAGTTCAAAGATTTATATAGCCGGTCACCGGGGAATGGTTGGTTCCGCAATTGTGCGAAAGCTACAGGAAGCCGGGTACACGAACCTGCTCACGCGCACCTCCTTGGAGTTGGACCTGCGGAGCCAGGCAGCTGTGGAAGCTTTCTTTGCCCAGGAGAAACCCGAGTTCGTATTCCTGGCCGCCGCTAAAGTGGGGGGCATACAGGCCAACAATACCTTCCGGGCCGATTTCCTCTACGAAAACCTGATGATCGAGGCCAATATCATCCATGCTGCTTACAAGCAGGGAGTAAAGAAACTGCAATTCCTTGGATCGTCTTGCATTTATCCCAAACTGGCCCTGCAGCCCCTGAAAGAAGATTACCTGCTTACAGGAGAACTGGAGCCCACAAATGAGCCGTATGCCATTGCCAAAATTGCCGGTGTCAAGCTTTGCGAGGCGTATCGTGACCAGTATGGCTGCGATTTTACCAGCGTGATGCCGACCAACCTGTATGGCTACAACGATAACTATGACCTGAACAACTCGCATGTGCTGCCGGCCCTGATCCGCAAGTTTCATGAAGCCCGGGAAGCCGGCGCAGCAGAAGTAGTGGTGTGGGGCACAGGCAGACCGAAAAGAGAGTTCCTGTTTGCCGACGACCTGGCCGATGCCTGCGTGTTCCTGATGCAGCATTATTCAGGGCGCGAGCTGGTGAATATCGGTACGGGGGAGGACCTTTCTATTAAAGAGCTAGCCGGAATCGTGAAGGAAGTAACCGGCTTTAACGGGGAACTGGTATTTGACACCACCAAGCCAGACGGCACGCCCCGCAAACTGATGGATGTAAGCAGGCTGCACGCCCTAGGCTGGAAGCACAGCACACAGCTAAAAGAAGGCATCGCATTGGCCTATGCTGACTTTCTGAGCAAACTCGTTCCAGTGAACAGTTAAATTTTCAATTAGTAGCTTATAAATCATAATTTGTGCGTAGGCGAAAACCACATCTGACTCACCGAAGTGGGTCTCTTGATCGGCGATGCGACCAATCAAAAAAGAAGCTGGGCTGGGTACCCAAGTATGACCTGAAGACTCTGGAGCAGGAAATGATGCAAGCGGATGTGGTCCTGTTCAAACTTGATACTTACCTGCTTGATGGCAGCGATAAAGCGCTGAATTATCATGAACATACTGCTATAGAAGCAATAGATCAACCAGTATTACAAATATAAAAAGGCAAGCCGGTAAGCTGCTTACCTTTTTAGTAAGCAGCAAAATGGCCATGTTGATTGTAACCTGAGCTGACGTTATTTTACCAGGCTCACTTTGTATCGGCGGCCTTTTATTTTGCCAGAGCTGAGTTTTTCGGCTATTTCAGTGGCTTGCTGCTGTGGTACGGCGACAAAGCTGTTGCGGTCCAGTATCTCGATCTTTCCGATCTGGGCTGCTTTTAAACCGGCTTCCGCGATCAGGGCGCCTACAATGTCGCGGGGACTGATCTTGTCTTTGCGGCCACCAGCAATGTATAAAGTGGTGAATGCGAGCACCTGCTCAGTACCGGAAGCAGCTCCTTTTTTGACAAGGGATTCTGGGGTCAGCCATTCATCCATCTGTGCCAGGTCCCAATCCTCTAATTTCTGTTCGTCCCGGGTAGCAACCAACGTATACACCGTACCGCTTTTACCGGCGCGCCCGGTGCGGCCGCTGCGGTGCAGGTAGGCGGCCGCATCATCCGGAAGCTCGTAATGTACAATGGTACGGAGCTTGTCGATATCGAGGCCGCGGGCTGCCACGTCGGTGGCAACCAGTACGGCAGTGGTGCCATTGCGAAACAAGGTCATAGTTTTGTCGCGGTCGGGTTGCTCCATGCCGCCATGCAGCGCCCGGGCGTTTATACCTGTTTCCTGTAGCTGTACGGTTAAGGCATCAGCGGCAGCGCGGGTGTTACAGAAGATCACCGTACCGGCATGTTGTAAACTTTGCAGCAGGCGGATTAAAGCAGGCTGGCGTTCGCCGGTGCTAACTTTTATACCCAGTAGCCGCAGCTGATCGGGAATGGTACTGGTGGTAGCTTTTACAAACTGCGGGTTTTTCAGGGAGGCGGCGATCAGCGCTTTCACCGGTTCAGATAGCGTAGCAGAGAACAAGGCCGTCTGTCGTTTGCCTGGCAAGGCTTCCAGTATGGTGTCCAGCTCTTCCTGAAAGCCCATTTCCAGCAGTTTATCCGCTTCATCCAGCACCACCTGGGTTGTTGCCGTAAAATCTAATGTTCTGCGGGAGAGATGGTCGGTGAGACGGCCGGGCGTACCTACCAGCACCTGCGGCGGATGGGCCAGCGACGCCCGCTCCTGCGAGAAGGCATGGCCGCCGTAAAAGGCGCTGATCTTGAGTTGCGGCAGATGTTTAGCGTATTGCTTCAGCTCCTGACGCACCTGTACGGCAAGCTCGCGGGTTGGCACCAGCACCAGCGCCTGAATTTGCTGCAGGGCAGGATCGAGGCGTTGGAGCAGGGCCAGGCCAAAGGCAGCCGTTTTGCCGCTGCCGGTTTCGGCCTGTCCGGCCACGTCATGCCCCTGCAAAAGAAGCGGAATAGCGCTGGTCTGGATAGGAGTAGGGGTATGATACTGTAGCGCTTCCAGGGCCTGTAACAGGGCAGGGCTCAGCTTTAAATCGTTAAATGAAGGCATGTGTTGTAACTAAGCCTCAAAAGTACGCAAATTAGTGCAGTATCGGGTTGTTTATACTTGGTGGTCGGTCAGAAGGACTTGACATAATGCTTCGCCAGCTTTTGTAAAAGCTAGTCAGGCCATGTATAAACTTCCGTGATTCTTTTAACTTGGCATCGCATGAAACAACATAAGCCCGGAGAATTGCCCACGCAGGATCTGCTGGACCAGCGCCAAATAGCCCTTATGCCCTTGGAGGCCTATGACAGTGCCTTGTCGGAGGTGCCGCATTGCCACGATGCCTATATGCTGATGTATGTGGCGCAGGCTAACGGCGGCGATAATCTGATCGATTTTAGGCGCTACGCGATGGTGCAGGGACGGCTTTTTATGGTTCGGCCGGGGCAGGCGCACCAGCGGCAGGTACGGCAGGAGCGGGGGCAGTTACTTGTGTTTTCAGAAGAGTTTCTGCAGACCACAGGCATCGCCGCCCATGATATTCTGGTGCTGTTCGGCGCCGTATACCAGCACCCTTTCCTCGACCTGAATGAGCAACAGCAACAAACATTCGGGCAACTCACCCAGCTGATGGCGCGCGAGCTACAGGAGCCGGAACCAAGTATGGCCGTGCTGTCACGCTACCTGTACATTCTGCTGCATTACCTGCTTCGCGAAAGCCACCTGCAGATTGCCAAACTGACACCCGCCCGCTACAGCGAACGCCTTTTTCAGCTCAGCCACCTCATCGACAAACACTATAAGGAGCACCGCCCAATTTCATTTTATGCCGAAGCCCTGGGCATGACCGCCAAACATCTCAATACCATTTGCCGGCAATACCTCGGCACCACGGTGGCCGACATGCAGCACGCCCGCCTGCTGCTAGAGAGCAAGCGGTTGCTATACTTCAGCAGCTTGTCTGTGAAAGAGATTGGGTATGAGCTGGGCTTTGAAGATGATTCTTATTTTGTTCGATTCTTTAAGCGGCTGGCCGGCCTCACGCCGGCACAACTGCGGAGTGGTGGTTCCGAAAGTACCATACTTCAGGCCTAACATACCGCAGAACAAGTATAAGCTGGTCGTACCTTTGCTAAAACACTTTCGTTATGCAGGTATCCAGTAATTTTCGCGCTATTGCAATCGGGTCTTTGGCAGGTGTATTTTACTGCTCAACGTACGTGGTAAACAGTTTCCTTTCGGTCAATGGCGGCCACTGGGCCTGGACGGTCGGGTTGCGGACCTTTTTCCTGGCGATTCTGCTGCTGACAATTCTGCTGGTGCAGGGCCGGTTAAAGCATCTGTTGGATACGTTGCGCAAGCAGTGGTGGGTATGGGCCGGCTGGGGGAGTGTGTCGTATGGGCTGGTGTATGTGCTGATTACCTTCGCTGCCTCCCTGGGGCCGGGCTGGCTGATTGCCGGTGTGTTCCAGTTCACGATTGTGGCCGGTATCCTGATCGCGCCTGTTCTTTACAAAGACCAACGTGCCAAAATTCCGGTGCGGGCGCTGCTGTTGTCGGTGCTGATCCTGGTGGGTATTGCCCTGATGCAGTGGAGCCAGAAAGGCGGCGTTTATACCACCGGGCAATTATGGCTATGCGTAATTTTAGTTTTGTCGGCTGCTTTTCTATGGCCGCTGGCCAACCGCAAGCTCATGCTGCACCAGGAAAAGTACGAGCTGCAACTCAACTCCCTACAACGGGTAGCCGGCGTAGCATTGGGCAGTGTACCGGTGCAAATTATACTTTTTGCGTACGGCTATGCTGAAGTTGGCTTTCCGGCGCCGCAGCAATTAGTGGCTGTACTGGTTGTTGCCCTGAGCTCCGGTGTAGTAGGCGGCATTCTTTTCTTTAAGGCCATGCACATGGTCCGTGCCGATGGTGCAGCCCTGGCCGCCGTAGAAGCCACCCAGTCCGTCGAGATCATATCGACCGTTATCGGCGAAGTGCTGTTGCTGGGCATTGCATGGCCCAACGAGCTCGGAACGGCGGGCATGCTCCTGGTTATGGCCGGACTTATACTTTACAGCCTGCCCGCCCGAAGGAGGGTTTTGATACCGGCTGAAGTATAAGCAATGAATAAAGTACGCCGTGTTTTGAAAACGGAGTTAGAATGTATGAAAAGATAACGGCGCGTATGGCAGCATCAGCTGTATAAACATCAGCTGTATAAATAAGAAAGGCCTGCATCACTGCAGGCCTTTTCTTTCTGTTGTAAGTCTGTCAGGTTAGAAGGTTCGTGGTCTTCCGCCGCCCCAGTTGCCGCGGTTCTGGCCACCTTCATTATTCATGGCAGGCGCCTGGCCGCTCTTAAAGCTGCGCAAGTTGTAGGTGAACGTCACCATAAAGAAGCGCTGCAATACCGTGGATTGTACGTCCTCTACATAGTCGGTAGCTACATTCCGCTGGATGCTCACGTTCTGGTTCAGCAAATCATTTACGCTGAAGCTAAGCTCGCCCTGCTGGTTTTTAAACAGCTTCTTGCCCAGGCTCATGTTCCAGAGCAGGTAGCTGTTGTCCACGCCGGCCGACAGACCCGAGTTATACTGGTGGTTCATCTCAGTACGGTATACCAGGCCTTTCCACAGGATCCAGTTCAGGCGCACATTTGTGTTTTGCGTGAAGTAATTGTTGTTCTGAGTAGCGCGCAGCGAGTTCTGCACCAGGTTATAATTAGCGTTTGTCGACACCGTGAAATCTACTTTTTCGCTGATGTTGCTGCTGATGTTTGCGCCAGCGCCGAAGTTGGTCGTGTTGGCATAGCTAACGACATCATCAATCATACCGGGCATTCTGGTGTAACCCATAAAGCCGTTAAAGTTGATGTTAGAGCTGATGATGTTCAACGGCTGGCCATAGTTAAAGAACGAGCGCACGTTCCAGTAGCCATCCAGATTCACCGGGCGGGTTAGGCGGGCGCCGGGCTGCAGTTCGTAGCCGCCGGTCAGCTCGGCAGGAGGGTTGCTGGTGTACACGCTATTGGCAATATAGTTCTGGGTTACCGTACCGAAAACGCCGGCAAAGAACACCTGGTTGGTTTCGGCATTGAACGCCCGGTAGCGCAGGTTGAGCCTGTTCTGATAATCCTGGTCCAGGTTCGGGTTGCCTATACTTGGCTGAAGCGGGTTCGATACGTCCAGTACGTTCTGCAACTCTCCTACAGAAGGCACATTGGTATTGGTGCGGTAGTTTAATACCAGGTTACGCGATTCGGAGAACTTATACTCATACTCGGCCGAAGGCAGCAGGTTGGTGAAGCTGCGATTCAGGCGGTAATCGGTCGGAAACTCATTTACGCTCTGCAGCGTGGCATACTGGTAGCGGGCGTTTGCCTGAAAGCGTACTTTCTCGGTGCGGTACTGGTAGCTTGGGCCAAATGTCTGCGAGAGGTAATCGCTCTTGAAAGTATTGCTCAGTGGCGTGTTAAAGCCTGTGTAGGAGCCTTCACTTTCCACAAAGTCATAGGTCCGCTTATCCGAATCGTTTATCTGGTTGCCGATCTCATATTCAAGCTGCAGGCGCGAATTAACTCCCAGCTTCTGCGAGTAATCGGCATTGCCCGACCAGGAGAAATTGCTTCGGTCCAGGCGTATGTACTGGTCGCGCTCCACATCCTTTTCCGGATCATTAAAATTATCGGTGTTTTCCAGGAGGTAATTTTTGCCACGGGTGCTGTTATAGCTGGTATTCAGGTTGGCCGTAAAAATGCGGCCGCTGGTGCCAAAGCGGTGCGAGTACAGGATGTTGTTGCCCACGTTAAGCGTAGCATTATCGGCAGTATTGCGGTTCAGCGACTCGGACAAGGTGCCGGAGGTATCGGTAAACAACGCGTTCCGCTCGGTTACGTTGTTTTCCTGCTGCACCGTAATGCGCGGGGTTACCAGCAATCGGTTGTTTTCATTGATGTTATACTGTAACCGGAAGTTAAAACGGTGGCTGTCGTCGGTGTTGCGGTTCAGGCTGTTTTCAGCGTAGGTCAGCCCGGCATCGTTCGATACGTAGTTGCGGAAACGGTACTGGTCGTTCACCACATCGCGGTTTGAGTAATTATAGTTGGCGCTTACCTCCATCTTCTTTCCCCACATGTCGTTATAATTCAGGCCAAGCGTATTGGTGTTGATGATGCCGTTGGGAGAGCCGCCACCCCAGCCTCTGCGGCCCCGCATGCCACCGCCCGGCGTTTCACCCACTGAGAAATCAAACATGTTGATGTTGTTGGTCAGCCCCGTTACCGTAATGCGACGGTTGTTGTTGAAGTAGTTCACGCTGGCACCTACCATGTAGCGGTCGTCGGTGCCGTAGCCAGCCGAGATTTTGCCCATATAGCCTTGCCGGCGCTCTTTTTTAGTGATAAAGTTGAGCGTTTTCACTTTGTTGCCGTCGTCAAACCCGCTAAAAGCAGCGCGGTCGCTCTGGCCGTCAAATACCTGCACGTTTTCGATCATGTCGGCCGACAGGTTGCGGACAGCTGAGTTCACATCTTCACCCGTGTAACGCTTGCCGTCGATCATCACCTGCTTCACATCTTCGCCCTGTGCCTGGATTTTCCCGTCCTGAATGGTGACGCCCGGCATTTTGGTTACCAGATCCTCGGCGCTGGCATCCGGCGCTGTTTTAAAAGCTTTGGCGTTAAATTGGGCGGTATCGCCTTTCTGCTCGCCCAGGGGAGCGCGGCCCACGATCTGCACTTCCTTAATGGCAGTGGTTTCGTCTTCCAGCAGCAGCGTACCCAGGTTCAGGGCGCTGTTCTGTACTTGAACCGCTTTGCTAAAAGACTTGAACCCCAGGTACTTTATTTCCAGGGTATACTGGCCGGGAGCCACGTTGTCGAAGCGGAATTTACCGTCGGCATCGGTCGACTGGCCTGTCGTGACAGCAGCAGCGTTGATCATAAGCACATTGGCGCCTGGCAGTCCTGCCTTATCGGTAGCACTTTGTACGGTTCCGGTTACGGCCACGCGTTGTGCGTAGGCCTGCATTACAGTGGTAAGCAGCAAAAGGAGTAGCAGTAGTTTTCTCATTATACGGTTTCAAACAATTCATTCTTGAACTCCGTTTGGACACTGAATCCTGGGCAGGGTTTAATCCTTTCAAAAAAATATTGCTATAAATAGATTAGTCAACGTATAAGCCGTTGCTTACCGGCAGAAGGGAATCCTGGCTTGCCAGAACGGGCTGATTTTTGCAGGGATATTTCCGTTTCAGGGAGGTTACTTTGAAGCTGCTCCGGGTATAAAAAGTAATCCTGAAAATTAACGGCAGGCATGCAACTATTTACCTGCTGAAGAGTCTTCTATAAAGTATACCTTATTCCTTTTATTCGAACCGTTTTATACCCGCTTTTTGAGATCCTATTTTATACCTTTTTTAAAACGCCGGCTTGTTGCGCCCATCCTTAACCTGCTGAAGCAAGGCATGACGCCGCACAAATTGGCCGTAACAGTAGCGCTGGGTACGGTGGTAGGCGTGGTCCCGGCCCTGGGTGTCACTACGGTGCTGGGTACAGCGCTGGCTGCCCGATTCCGGCTCAACATTGCGGCGACCGTGCTGGTCAGTTACCTGGTGCAGCCCCTGCAACTGCTGCTGGCGCTTCCTTTTATCCGGGCGGGTATTTATATGTTCGGCCTGGCAGAGCTGCGGCTTACGTTTGATGAGATAACGGCTATGTTTAAAGCGGACTGGCTGGCTGCCCTGGAGCAACTCTGGCTGGCAAACCTGGCGGGTATTTCAGCCTGGGCGCTGCTGGCTTTGCCGGCGGGGGGCGTGCTATACTTGGTGTTGCTGCCGGTCTTTAAATTGGTTTTGCCTGTGCCCAAACCTGCTGTAGTTGCTTCGTAAAGAAGCTGACCAGGCACTAAACAGAAAAGCCAGCCGCTACTACAGCGGCTGGCTTTTCTGTTTATGTATGAAGTATAACCTAAGCTTAGGTTGTTTCCAGGATCTGGAATAGCTCGTCGAGCTTAGGTGTGAGGATAATTTCGGTGCGGCGGTTCTTCTGGCGTGCCTCTTTTGTTTTGGTTTCATCCAGCGGCACATACTTGGAACGGCCGGATGGCGTTACGCGGGTCGGATCTACGCCAGCATCGGTCAGGATGCGCGTAATTTCGGTGGCGCGCAGCACGCTCAGGTCCCAGTTATCCTGCATTCCTACCGTGCCTTTGGCTACCGGTACATCGTCCGTATGGCCCTCTACCAGCACATTTACGTCTTTCTGCTCTTTCAGCACCACGGCCAGTTTTTTCAGGGCATCCACGCCTTTGGGGTCTACCTTGGTGGAGCCGGAGTTGAACAACAGCTGCTCGGCCAGCGACACATATACTTTGCCGTTGCGCACGTTAATGGTCAGGTCCTTGTCGTTAAAGCCCAGCAGGGCATCGGTTACTCGCTTGCGCAGGTTTGCTACAGCCTTTTCTTTTTCATCCAGCACGCGCTGCAGCTCGGCTAGGCGTTGTTCGCGCGCTTTCAGGTCAGCGTTCAGGCGGTCTATCTGCGATTTGCTCATGTTAAGGTTTTCGCCGAGCGTTTTGCCTTCTTTCAGGGCTTTGGCCAGGCTCTCCTGGTACTCATTCTTCAGTTGCTCAAGTTGTGCGCGTTCCTGCTCCAGTTGCGCTTTGGCCGCTTCCAACGACTGTTTCTGTTGCTCTAACGTAGCTTTTTCCTGTTCCAGGCCGGCTTTATCTACCTCCAGGGCATTTTTACGGGCCAGTAGGTCCTCATACTTTTTCTTGGAAACCACGCACGAGGAGAGCGCCATGCTGCCTGCCAGCAAATAAACGGAGGCTCTGCGTAAATTCTTTTTCATATATGCTTTAGCTAAAAGTGTACAAAGGGTGATGAACAAATATAGCAAATTATGATTTATCAGGCAGCCCTACCTGCGGATTTAAATAGGACACGTTTACCATAAAAAGCAAAGTGTACAAGGTGTTGCCTGCACAAGAGAACAGGCTAAGTGTTTGGCCTAGAAAGAAAAAGCCCCTGCTGCCGAGTTTATACTTCCTGTATTGAGAGAAAGTATAAACACAGCAGCAGGGGCAGGTGTGTCTCCCTTGGGGTTAGTTGTTTTTGGCGCTGGTATCCTGCGCGGCATCCGGAGTAGTGGCTTTAAAGAAGCCTTTCGGATCGGGCATTTTGGCCATCAGCTCGGAGAGGAAAGTATAATCTATTTGCGTCAGGTTGATGTTGCGGCTTTGGTGCAGGTACTGCCACGATTCCGCATACTTCTTCTCATAGAATTTCACCTGCGACAGGTTATACAGCGCATAGGCGTTAGTGGTGTCGGTTGCTATGGACCTGCTCAGGATTTCATCTGCTTTTTTAAGGACCTTTTTCTTGTTCTTAGCTTTGTAAACGCCCAGGTAAGCGGCACCCAGGTCCGAGAGCAGCATCGAGTTCTTCGGGTCATATTGCAGGGCTTTCTCATACAGGCCTATGGCTTCGTCCTGCTGGCCTTTGCTGGCCGTAACAAGGCCAAATGCCCAGTAGGTGTCTTTGTTGTCGGGGTTTAGCAGCCAGGCCAGGTTAAAGCGGTACATGGCCGTGTCCGTTTGCCCGCTGTTGAGGTACTCCCAGCCGCGCTCCATAAAAAAGTTGCTGGCTTCCTGGCGGTTAGTGAAGTTCTTGTCGCAGCTGGACAGAAATTTCTCATCCTGGCGCTGCTGGGCTTCGGTTTTGGGCTGTTTGCCAAACATGGGCTGTACCCGCGGGCTGGGTTCTGCCTGTGGGGCCGGTTGCGCCTGTGCAAAACCAAGCGTGGTGGTAAATACAAAGGCAAAGGTGGCTAAAAGTACTCTTCTCATTTTTTCAGGTAGTTGTTTCCGTCACTGCATCGTGCACGAACTCCTAAAAATAACGCCATTCGGGGTAATTAGCAAGTCTATTGCACATTGGCTTCGGTATAGATGCCCCTGGGGTCGTTCTGTTTAGCCAGCAGCGCGGAAATAAAGTGCTTGTCAGCGATCTCCCGGTCCTGATGCAGGCTTTGGTGCAGGTAGCGCCAGGCTTTACCATACTCCTGCAGGTAGTAACTGTTGATAGCCAGCTTATAATAGGTATCGGCCTGGTCCGGAGCCAGCGTGACTGCCTGCTCCAGCAGCTTCTTGCTTTGTTGCAGGTCTGCCGGATCGCTTGTTTCATAAAAGCGGCCCAGGTGGCTGGTAGCAATGTCGGTGAGCAGTTGCGGGTTTTGCCTGTCTGCTTCCAGGGCACGGTAAAGTATAAACAGAGCTTTGTTGTATTCCTTTTGTTGCCCGTAAATGCGACCATAACCCCGGTAAATAGCCTTGTTGGTGCTGTCCATGAGCCAGGCGCGGCTGAAGAGGTATTTGGCCGAATCGAGCTTTTGCTCATTAAACGTCCGCTTTGCCTGCGCCACGTAATATGCGGCTGCCAGCTTGCGGGAGCGGAAGCGCTTTACGTTCTGCTTGAGAAACTTCTCCTGTTTTGCTTTTGCCTGCGGCGTTTTAGCTTGTACGACCGGCATGATATCGGCCATGGTGATAACAGGGCTTTCAGGCGCCTGTGTTTGTTCTACTACATTTTCGGAAGTATTGCAGGCAGTCAGGCCAAGGAGTGAAAGACCTGCCGCCGCGATCCAGTTGCGCATATGCTTGTGTTTTCTGCCCCTTATAACGGCCGGGGCAGCGAATTAGTGTTTACTCCTGATGTGGGAAGTATGGCGGGGGATGCCTGAAAGTTTATCAGAACTAAAAAGCGACAAGTGGCGTTATTATATTGACAAAATTCGTATTTTTGGAAAACATCTCCTATGGCACCTACCTCCACGCTGGAATTTGATTACCGGCAACTCGACGACAGCGATGTGTACAAGCTTATCAGCACGGTTCGTGAGGGAATTAAGTATAGCTTATTCCAACGGATAGCCGATATGAGTCCCTTCAGTACAGCCGAGTGGTCTACGTACCTGCACCTGTCTGAGCGCACCTTTCAACGCTACAAAAAAGAGAAACGCACTTTCGACCCGCTGCAGTCCGAGAAGATCCTGGAGATAACGCTGCTATACAATAAAGGGGTGGAGGTGTTTGGCGACAAAGCAAATTACGATGCCTGGCTCGAAGCCACGAACGTGGCATTGGGCGGCATCAAACCCAAGGAGCTGCTTGACAGCAGTTTTGGCATCGGATTGCTGCGCGACGAGCTGATCCGTATTGAACACGGTGTGCTGGCATGATCGTATACCGCCTCAGCAGGGGCAAGTACCGCAATGACCTATCTGGGCGCGGGGCTGAACTGGCAGGCGGTCGTTGGAACAGCAAAGGCATTGCCATGCTTTATACCAGCGAGTCGATTGCGCTTTGTACCGTTGAGATTGCCGTGCATATGCCCCTTGGCCTGGTGCCTACTGATTATTACCTGATCAGTTTACAATTGCCCGATGATGTGCCTGTAAAAGAATTTCCGGAGGAGCAGCTGCCGACCGGCTGGAAAACATTTCCGCATGCCAACCAAACGCAGGAAATAGGGGATGCCTTTGTGCTGGCAAATGAGTACCTGGCTCTCAAAGTTCCTTCGGCCTCGGTGCAGGGCGCCTACAATTATCTGATCAATCCCCGCCACAAAGACTTTCAAAAGCTGGTTCTACTGAATACGGTTCCTTTTGAGTTTGATAAACGCCTGTTTGTAAAAGGATAAACCATCTGATACAAGTATAAAAAGAAAGCCGCCGAAGTATAAACTACGGCGGCTTTCTTTTGTAAGTATAAGCAGGGCTTACTTTATTTCATACACGTTATCGGTGGGGTTGCTGTCAGGCACAAAGGTGCTGCCCAGCACAATACGCTTCACAGCTTTGCCGGGCTTAAAGCTCACATCCACCGTGGTGTTGCCTTTTTCCCAAACCGACACATCCTTATGTATCTTCTGCGTGGTATTGTCGGCAAACATTACGGTTAGGTCCACTGGCACCGGCTTGGAGCCGACAGCTGTTACGGTTACCTGGTACTGGCCCGCCTGCTGCTGCACGTTGCCAATGGCTAGGTCAGGATAGCCGTCGTCAAAGAACCAACGCTGCCAGAACCAGTTCATATTGCGGCCGGCCCCGGCGTTCATGGAGTAGAAGAAATCGTAGGGCATCGGGTGCTTGCCATGCCAGTTGCGGATGTAGGTATGTAGCGCCTTGGTAAACAGCTCCTCGCCCAGCATATCGCGCACATACAGGTAGCCCAGGCCTGGCTTGGGGTAGGAGTTTAGGTAAAAAGCGGCCCCGGTTTGCTGCGTGCTCAGCGTCGTGATCGGCAGATCGACTTCAGTGCCGGCCATGGCTGCGTAAGGTCGTACGCCATAATCATCGGTAATAGAAGGATCGATCAGGGGCGTGATGATCCACTCGCCGATCGTGGCCCAGCCTTCATCCATCCAGCCATACTTGGTCTCATTTGTTCCCATGTAAAAAGGAAACATCGTATGGAATATCTCATGATCGGTCAGCTCAATCGTAGCTGCGCGGTCTTCCAGCGGGTTGTCGTTCACCATCATCGGGTACTCCATCTGGTCCAGTCCATCAAAAATGGTTTCGTGCGAGTAGGGGAAAGGCCACGCGGGGAACGTATAGCTCATGGCATGCACCGTTTTGCGGGCAAACTCCACCACCTCCCAGAAGTCTTTGTGCTTGGGGTTAAAGGCAGCATCCACGCGTGTCCGGCGCTTGGTTTTAGGGTCTACCACCAGGCTGGTCGAGCGCCACATGTAATGGTCGCTGGTTGCAAAAACAAAGTCCACCACATCTTTGGCCTCAAACTTCCAGATGTTGGTTGCATTGGCGGCAGTGATATCGTTTTTCTTCAGGTCGGTGCTGTCGATGATGGTGATGTAGTCATCTTTCTTTTCGGCCTGCTCCAGGCGCTTTACATACTTCTTGGTGAGTACCTGCGCGGCATTCTGCAAATCGCCGGTGGCCCATACCACAAAATTTTTAGGCACGGTGATCTCAGCGTTGAACTGGCAGAAGTCGTTATAAAACTCCTGCGAGCCGATGTAGGGATTTTTGTTCCAGCCATCCAGGTCGTCGTAAACGGTGATGCGCGGAAAGAAATACGCTACAAAGAAGGCGCTTTCGTCTACCTGCCCGGTGCGGTTATGCGAGCCGGCATTCAGCTCGTAATCGTAGGTAATAGCAATATCAGCAGTTTGCCCGGGTGCCAGCGGGGTGATTTTCACCGGCATGTTGGTTGCATCGATCGTTAGTTTGGATACATCCGACGCCACATTGTTTATACGTAGCTGCCGGATCTGCACGCCCTCGTTCACGTTCTCCGGCGCGATCCCGCGGTCGCGTGGCGCGCCCTTCTGGTAATAGTTGGGATAAAGCTTGAACTGGAGCTGCTTTAAGGTATCGGGGCTGTTGTTTACATAAGCTATGGCTACGGTGCCGGCTAGCTTCCGGGTGGTGGGGTCAAAGTTTACTTTAATAGTATAATCAGCCGTGTTCTGCCAGTATTTCTTGCCCGGCATGCCGTCTTTGGAGCGGGTCTGGTGCTGATAAGCCTTGTCGATGTTACGAGGCATGGGCAGTGTCTGCTGCGCAAAGCTGCTCATGCCGATGGCCAGCAGCGCCAGGGTAAGTATACTTTTAGAGGTGCTCATAAAATAGTGTCACAAAGTGGTTTTAGAATAGACGTATCAAGGTTGCCTGCGCTGAAAGTGCTCCGCCGGCCAGCGGCGACACATTAGGCTCCAGCAATATAACGTAAACATAATTTAAATGGCGTAAATCTTTGCAGGCAGCGCCTTACCTTTGCGGCTATGAAACGGTCCTTTTTCTTTTTATACTTCCTGGCCAGTGCTTTTACCGCTCTGGCGCAGGCCGATACCACGCAGCACATTATAGCCGGACGCACCAACAGCCCGGAACAGCAGCAAAAGCCTTATGTTATCCTGGTTTCTGCAGATGGCTTCCGCTACGATTATGCCGATAAGTATAAGGCCAAAAACCTGCTGGCGCTACGGCAGCAGGGCGTACAGGCGCAAGCCATGCTGCCCTCTTTCCCGTCCAAGACCTTTCCGAACCATTATACCCTTGTTACCGGCCTGTACCCGGCCCACCACGGCCTGATCAACAACAAGTTTTATGATGGCAAACGCCATGAGTTTTATACGGTAGGCGACCGCAGCAAAGTGGAAGATGGCAGCTGGTATGGCGGCGTGCCCCTGTGGGTGCTGGCAGAACAGCAGCAGATGCTCACGGCCAGCTTCTTCTGGGTAGGTTCCGAGGCGCCCATCAAAGGCATTCATCCTACTTATTATTATACTTATAATGAGGCGATCCCGCTTGCCAAACGGATACAGACCGTGGAGAACTGGCTGCGCCTGCCCGAAGAAAAACGCCCGCACCTGATTACGTTCTATATGCCGGAGGTAGACCACGCCGGCCACAACTATGGGCCTGATGCGCCGGAAACAGAAAGAGCAGTGCAGCTGGCAGATTCAGCCATGCAACTGCTGACCAGCGCGGTAGCCCGGACCGGCCTGCCTGTGAACATTGTCTTCGTGTCGGACCATGGCATGACGCAGGTAGATACCGAACATACACTGTCATTGCCGGCATCGATCGATACATCAAAGTTTATCCTCTCGGAAGGCGACGTGACAGTAGAGCTCTTTGCAAAAAACAAAAAGGATATCAGGCCCATATACCGGCAACTCAAAAAGGAAGCCCTGGGCTACAAGGTGTATCTTAAAACCAACACACCACGCCGCTGGCATTATGGCGCCAAAGACGACTGCTTCGGGCGGGTGGGCGATATTCTGCTGATACCGGAATGGCCCAAGATCTTTCATTCTTCCCCACGCAAACCTGTGCCCGGCCACCACGGCTACGACCCGGATAGAGTGAAAGAGATGGGCGCCACTTTTTATGCCTGGGGACCGGCTTTTAAAAAGCATCTGGTGCTTCCGCCATTCCGCAACGTGCAGGTATACCCGCTCATAACCGAGCTGCTCGGCCTGGAGTACACGCACAAAATTGACGGCAATAAGAAGCTGGTCAAGAAAGTGCTGTAAGTATAGCCAACTGGCCCTTGACCACGATACGCGCCGCTGTTGCTTTAAGTATAAGCAACAGCGGCGCGTCTGCGTTTACAGGTCGTAAAGGATATCCATTTCTGCCACGACAACCAGCCAGTTATACTTTTCCTCTATTTTGGATTTCAGCTCCTGTGCTGGTTCGGGCTCCCCATGGTTGAGAAATATCTGCTTTGGCGCTTCCTGCAGCGAAGCCAGCCACCACAGCAGGTCGCTCTGGTCGGCATGCGCCGAAAGCGAGCTGATCTGGCTTATCTCGGCCCGCACAGCATAATCAGTATCATCGATGCGGATGCTGGCAGCGCCGTTGCTTAGCTGGCTTCCGCGGGTGCCGCTGGCCTGGTAGCCTACCAGCAATACGGTGTTTTTCTCGTCGCCCAGCAGCTTGGTCAGGTAGTAGAGCACACGCCCGCCGGTCACCATGCCGCTACCGGCAATAATGATTTTGGTCTTTTGCCCGTTCTCATGCAGCACCTGCAGCGTTTCATCAAAGCTCTTGATGATGTGCACGTTTTCAGTCAGGCTGGTGCCTTCCTCTTCGGTCATGTTGTGCCAGTCGGGGTACTTCTGAAAGAGTTCAGTCACTTCGGAGCCCATAGGCGAATCGAGGAAGATGGGCAATGTGGGGATGCTTTTCTCCCGCATCAGGTTGTTGAGCAGCATGATGATCTCCTGTGCCCGTTCTACGGCAAAACTCGGGATCACCAGAACGCCTCCTTTCTCGTAGGTCTTGTTCACCACCTCCTGCAGCACCTGGTAAGGGGAGAAGGCAATGCCGTGCTGCTTGTTGCCATAGGTCGATTCGAGCACGATGAAGTCAGCTTTTTCCGGGCGCGTGGGCGGGTCGAGCACCAGCGGCCGTTGCCGGCCAATGTCACCGGAGAAAACAATGCTGCGGCCGTGGGTCTCCAGCTCAATGGAGGCTGATCCAAGTATGTGGCCGCTTTTTACAAAACGGAACTTTACTCCGGCTACCTCCACCCATTCCCTAATGGGGCAGGTTTCGAAGAGCGCCATTGTGCGCCGCACATGTTTTTCCTTGTAAAGGGGTTTGAGGGGTTTCTTGCCGGCAAGCTGGCGCCGTTCGTTGGCAGCCCGGGTGTCTTCCGCCTGAATATGGGCACTATCGTAGAGGATGATCTCGGTTATGTCTTTGCTTGGTGCTGTGGCATAAATGGGCCCTTTAAAGCCTTTTTTTACCAGCACGGGCAGGTACCCGCAATGGTCCAGGTGGCCGTGCGTCAGGATAATGGCATCCAGCGCTGCGGGATTAAAAGGAAGCCGTTTTATTTTGTTCAGCTGCCGCTCGGACCGCTCTCCCTGAAAAAGGCCGCAATCAATCAGTATTTTTTTATCACCTGCCTGCAACAGGGTTTTGGAGCCGGTTACTACGCCAGCCGCGCCAAGAAACTGCAACTGGACAGGGGTTTGTTCATTCGCCATAGAAGCCAAGTATAAAGAAGGTCGTCCATCGACCGGGTATGGTGTGGTCATACGTGGGAGCGAACGACACGGCTATTTGCCGAGCAGGTGCCAACTAGCCATTCAGTGGTAAGCAGCTGATAGCCAAACGGAAAATATTATTTAGTAAGAAAGGTCTTACGTAAGGCAGGACACAAAAAAGCCGCTCCCGGTTCAGGAGCGGCTTTGTAGGGAGAATTTTTATTTATTGCGGCCCGGAAGGTAGACCTGCAGGCCGACTGCTACCGAGAGACCGGACGTGCCGGAACCCACATCAATATCGGCGTGGGTACGGGTGTAGCGCAAAATTCCTTCCAGGGCCACGTTACGGGCGACAAAGTGGGCATAACCGGCGCCTATGCCAAAAACCGAAGAAACAACAGCATCCTCTTCGCTGTCTTTTGTAGAGCTGCCGGCAAAGCCGGCCCGGGCTTCGCCAAACCAACGGTGGGTAGGCGCGGCGCCTTCCGGAAAGTAATACCGGGCAAAGGGCGTGAGGCCGTAACGGAAGTTGGTGCCCCCGTCGTAGGCTGTCAGGCCAAGTTGCACCTGCGCACCGAGCGCGGCATTGTCGCTCACAAAATAACCGGCATTCGGGTTAATGTCTATGTTAAACTCATCAGAGTTGAAGTTAAAGCCTATGGAGCCAATATCAGCGCCTACTAACCAGTTGCCCTTCTGTATGGCGTCGTCGGCGGTAGCAGCGGTGGTTTGTGGGGCTGGAATATTGCCCATGTCCTGCGCGGATGCCCCGAACAGGAAAGCAGTGAAAAAGAAGGAAAGTAAAAATAAGCGTTTCATAGATCAGGGATTAAAGGTAAGATCTGCCTTACAACACGTAAGGCTCTATAAATAACGCGCTTACGTTTCCTTTGTTTACTCAAATCAACACTTGCACTTGCAAATCCAGTAGCCCACGCCAGGGCTTTATGCGGCTGCTCCCCTTTTACAGAAGCTACAAGGTTCCGGTTTATACCTGCGCGGCAAGGCTGCGTACAAGTATAGATCACCTTCTAAGGCACAGGTTTATGAGAAAAGAGCAGGATAGCTGGCAAGCAGCAAAAGATGCGCATACAGCCCCATGGCAATACTTTTGCCGCGCTGCAGGGCGGGGACTCCTGGCCGGGCTGGCAGGTACCGCGGCTATGACTGTGGCCCAGCTGATCGAAATGCAGCTTACCGGACGCGAGCCCAGCGACACGCCTTACAAAGCCTTTAGTAAAGTGTTTGGCCTGAAAGCCCGAAATGAGGAAGAGAAAAAGAAGCTGTCCAACCTCATCCATTGGGGCTATGGTACCTCCTGGGGAATTCCACGGGGTTTGCTGGCTGCTTATGGGGCGGATGGTGCAGCCGGCACCGGGGCGCATTTTGCTGCTGTCTGGGGTTCTGAGCTCGTCATGCTGCCTTCGCTGGGGGTGGCGGAGCCGGTTACAAAATGGGGCGGCAAAGCCATTGCCCAGGATGTGCTGTTCCATCTCATCTATGCTGTCACAACGGGCCTTGTAGCGGATGCCCTTACCGGTTATGCAGCTGAAAAGAAAAAGTAATGGAGCGTTTGCTCGGCAGGATCATGAGGAAAGGTTGCTTTTACCTTTGGTTAACGTAGGGACTTCATTTATACTACAAGGATGTTTAGCGTTTTTGGCTAAGACTGCTATGGTCTTCATGCTATTGTGTTTCCCTGGCGCAAGCGTCCGCTTGTGCCTACACTGTTGGATTGATAAGCAGCGTTAGGCTCAGTGCTGAGGAGGAAGACTTTACACGTGCGGACACAAGCGGACGCTTGCGCCATAAGTTGATGAGCCGGTAAACTTTAATCTGCTACTTCATTTATACTTCATTTATACTTCATTTATACTTCATTTATACTTCATTTATACTTCATTTATACTTCATTTATACTTCATTTATACTTCATTTATACTTCATTTATACTTCATTTATACTTCATTTATACTTGAGCTTTATCGATCCCGTATTTACAAAGGGAAGAGGGAATCTCCGCTAGTTGAAACAAGCTTAATTCGTACAGATGGAAAAAAGAACATTAGGAAAACAGGGGCTCGAAGTGTCTGCTTTGGGCCTTGGTTGCATGGGCATGTCCGATTTTTACAGCAACCGCGATGACCAGGAGTCCATTGCGACCATTCACCGGGCGCTGGAGTTGGGCGTTACTTTTCTGGATACGGCTGATATGTATGGCGTAGGTGCTAACGAGGAATTGGTCGGCAAGGCCATCAAAGGACGGCGCGAAGAGGTGGTGCTGGCGACCAAGTTCGGGAATGTGCGGGCGCAGGATGGCAGCTTCTTAGGTATAAACGGCCGGCCCGAGTATGTGAAAAGTGCCTGCGAGGCCAGCCTCAAACGCCTTGGCGTGGATTACATTGACCTTTACTACCAGCACCGCGTTGACAAGAATACGCCTATTGAAGATACGGTTGGTGCTATGGCCGAGCTGGTGCAGGAAGGGAAGGTGCGGTTTCTGGGATTGTCGGAAGCGGGGGTGCATACTATCCGCAAAGCCAACACGGTGCACCCGATCACGGCGCTGCAAACCGAGTACTCGCTCTGGAGCCGTGATGTGGAAGATGAGATTCTGCCAGCCTGTCGCGAACTGGGCATCGGATTTGTGCCCTACAGCCCTCTGGGCAGAGGCTTCTTGACCGGCCAGATCAAACGTTTCGAAGACCTGCCGGAAGACGATTACCGGCGCCAGTCACCGCGTTTCCAGGGAGAGAACTTTCAAAAGAACATCGACCTGGTCCGGAAAATAGAAGAACTGGCACACCACAAGAAATGCCAGCCCTCGCAGCTGGCACTGGCCTGGCTGCTGGCACAGGGCAAGGACATCGTGCCAATTCCGGGCACCAAGCGCCGCCAGTATTTGGAAGAAAACCTGGGTGCCCTGCACGTGCACCTCACAACAGTGGAATTGCAGCAGCTGGATGAAATTGCGCCGAAAGGCGTAGCAGCCGGCGGCCGCTACCGGGCAGAGCAGATGACGAATGTTAATGTATAAACAAGCCTGGTAAAGGGCGGCTATTTATACTTGATAGCCAACAAAAAAGCGGAGCAACCCTGTGGGCCGGCTCCGCTTTTTTGTTGGCTACTGTGCTGTAAGCAAGCCATATATCTAACGGGAGCGGTAATCTTGAATAATGCCCTCACAGATCCAGTTGGCCAGCGCCTGCCGGTTATTAGCAATCACAAAGCGCCGCTGGTCCAGGGTATTGCGGATGTTTCCTAGTTCGATAAAGACGGTAGGCGGGTGGCTATACTTGACCACGTATAAGGTACTGCGGTCTGACACAGTGCCGAAATAATCGCGGTTTGGCTGGTAGCGTTTGTAGTTTTTGGTAAAGGTCTGGTGAATGGACTGGGCCATTTTCTGTCCTAAAGCACTGTTATCGTGGTGGTAAAAGAACACGTCGATATTCTGGCCTTCGCTGCGGCTGTCCACGTGGATCTCCAGCATGCGCTGGTAAGCGCCTTTGTTCTGGGCATATAACCTGTTTATGGCGCTGGTGCGCTGGTGGAGCCGCTCCCGTTGGTTATAGGCTAGTTTTTTATCCGGGTAGTTAATTTCATCGCGATCCATTTTCAGAATACTTTCGTCCCGGATGCCATCATCTTTGTCCTGCACGATCATGTAAACGGTTGCCCCGTGTTCCATCAGGGTGCGGGCTAGCCGGATGGTAACGTCGTAGGCATATTCATCTTCGGCAAGGGCGTAAGGGCCATACTTGCCCACAGCACCCGGATCGGGGCCGCCGTGGCCCGACGAGAGGTAATAAACAGCGCCACTCAGCTTGCGGTCTTTAACTTCTACGCGTTCATAGGCGTTGCCAAACAGCGGCACTTTGAGGGTACGTGCGGAGGCACTTGCGTTTTCGCTTTTCAACGGTGTCGGCTCCTTTTCTGTAGTGGCGGCTGTGGCAGCCGGTAGCAGGTACGTTCTGCCGGCATACAGGCTGTTGTCTTTGCCCAGGTTATCCTGGTTCAGGTGCAGGAAATCCTGCAGGTGCGATGCGTTAAGTCCGTAGCGGCGCAGGAGTGTATAAATGCCATCACCTTTTTTAGCAACAGCCTTTAAAGCATCATTCTGGCAAAAAGCCAGGGTGGATAGGAGAAGAAGCGGAATTAGAAGCAGGTAAGATCGTAAAAAATAAATATTCATTAGTGGACTACGTCGTTCAGGGCTATGTTACTAAATAAAATGCAAAGCAGAAAAGGTAAGCCGGAATCTTATAAAAAAAGCATGGCAAGCTACAAGGCGGCATACCTGCCAGGCTACCTTTTCCAAAGCTTACCGGGCATGGGTAGCTTATACTTTCATCTCCTTATTAAGATACATAGTGGTATCGAAATTTTGCTGCAAGTACCCGCTCTTGCTTACTATTGCCACATACAAGTATAAATTAAAGTTACTAAGAGTCCCTTTTGATTTCACAGGCATTATCTTCCTCTTTCAAAAGCAGGGTCGTTTCATTCTGATAAATCCGGTCGTGTTTAAGGGGAGTCCATACTTGTGACCGGCTAAAATTGAGCCTCTGCCCAGTCGGATTACAAATCCGACTTGATATGCAAGACACGGGTTACAAACCCGCACCAGCAAAAGAAAAATTCCTCTTTTGAAGGCAGGGCTGTTAAGTTATAACAAGATAATCTCAAACACACTGTCATTCTGTTAAGAATCTTGGTAGCAGGGAGGTTAAGCCTTTGCGGCTTGCCCACAAGATCCTTTCAGGATGACAAAAAAGTAGAACTTAAGGGCCCTACCCTTAGAAGGGTTAAGCGGATGATTTTGCTTAATGCTATACTAATCAAAAATATATAGCCTTTCTAATTGAAAGAACAGGGCACAAGCGGACGCTTGCGCCATCGTAAGGGCCTGAGTAGGGTAGGACATCATCATAAAGAAGGCTTCACTTGATGCGAAGCCTTTTTTATGATGATGCGATTGGTTTATTTCTCAACCACTTTGATCAGGGTTCCTTTTTCAATGCGGTCAGTTAGTTGCATGCCATTCAGAATAGCCATTTCCTCCTGCTTGTCCTGGGGCACTTTAAAGTTCTGCAGCACCAGGCCAAGCGAAGCCGACTGCGCAGCCGTTTTAATGCGGACTTGCTCGGGCTGCCTGTTGAGCTTATCCGGATCGGTGAGCTGGCTGAAATTCTGCATGGTGCCGCTGAATTGCTGGAAGTAGGTATCAAAGTTATCGGACGTGCTGATGCCCATCAAGCTATAAATGTTGCCCCCATACTTGATCAGGTAGGTAAGCGTGCGCAATACCTGTTGCTGCTGCTGTTGCTGTTGTTGGTCCTGCTGCGGTTTCTGGTCTGCCACAATGGCCAGGGCCGGTAGGCCATTTACCGTTACATTCTTGGATTCGAGCGCCTGCAACTGGTATTGCTGCAGCATTTGCTGGGCTGCCGCTTCCAGGGTTTCGCCGGGTACCAGGCTCAGCGACATGGCCGCTTTGCCGTCGGGCGGCACCATCTGGAACTGCTGTGGCGAGTTCATATATTTCCAGCCATTGGGAATGGGAAACTTAAACTTGAGCTCCGGGTGATAAAAGACCTGGTTCTCCACAAATCCCTGTCGCGGGTCTTCGCCAAACACAATGCCGTCAATGAGCTTCAGGTAATCATTCCGGTCTACCTCGGCATGGGTCAGGCTAAGCTTCTGTTTCCATTCGGTCGCCATTTTGCTCACCGCCTCATAGCGGTCAGCAGAGTTGGGGTGTGAAGACAAAAAGTCGGGGATGGCTTCGGCGCCGCTGGCTTCCTGCTCGCGTTGCAGGGTTAAAAAGAAGTCGGCCATTTCGGCGGCATCATACCCGATCTTGGAAGAGTATTCCACGCCCAGCTTATCGGCTTCCCGCTCATCGTCGCGCCCGAATTTAAGGAACAGAAGGCCCAGCCCCTGCGAGGCAGCATCGCCGAACTGCGAAGCGACATTGGGCGCCAGCACCATACCGGCAATAAGGCCCACCTGCGCCAGGGTAGCCTTGCTTTGCTGTTGTGCCGAGTGGCGGGCGGCAATGTGCCCGATCTCGTGGCCTAACACGCCGGCAAACTGCGCTTCGTTGTTAAAATACGCCATAATGCCGCGTGTAAAGTATACGTAGCCACCGGGTACGGCAAAGGCGTTTATCACCGGCGAGTCCACAATTTTAAAGTTATACTTGAGGTTGCTCCGGTGGGAGACCGCGGCCATGGCCTGGCCTTTTTCCTGGATGAATGCCTGTAGTTTCGGGCTGTTGTATTCCCCGAACTGGGCCACCACGGCCGGGTCGGTCTGTTGCCCTAATGCAACTTCCTGTTCTTCGGACATAAAGATCAGGTCTTTTTTGCCGGTGACCGGGTTAGTGGCACAGGAGTTAAATAGCAGCAATATAGCTGCTATAAAGCCTGTTATGGTTGTTTTTTTCATAGTGTAGGATCATGTTAATTTCCCATACCTGTTTTTCCCGACAGGGATCATATATTAGGAAAGTTTTATTTACCCCTCAACGACTTTGTAAAGGGGATAGTTACAATGGCGCTTAGGAGAGCAAGGTGAGCCGGTAAAGTGCAAAGGAATGATGACTTAACGCCTACGTGCCGCAGGGAGCGGGTTACCCGGCAGCTAAGGCGTTTCTGTACTGGTATGCTGCACTTCGGTTTCTGTTACTATGCGGCTCAGGTCGGTCAGAATGCTGCCCAAATCGCGCAAGATCTCTAACGAAGTCGTATTCCGCAGGTTCAGCAGGCAATCGGTTTGTTGGCTTCGCGCCTCCAGGATGCAGGTGCGCAGGGTGCGGAGCCTGGGCTCGGAGTGATCAAGTATGGCTTCGCCAAATGCCCCTATACAGTTGGCCGTTGCTTCCATGGCCCCTTTCAGCTGCAGTAAAATAGCCTGGTTGTGGTTGATGTCTGTTTCCTGCAGGTCGGCCAGCCCCCGCCGGATGCCCCGGATCTGTGTGGTGATCTGCTCCAGCATTTTAATGCGCAAAGCCAGGCGCTTTAACCGGGTGCGTTTAGGGGTAAGGAAAGGGTTATACTTCAGGCTCTGTTCGGCCAGCTTCAGCGTCTGGTGGCAGTTTTCGGCTTCCCTGATGAGGGCGTCTACTTCCGAGCGGCCCGTTTTGCGGCGCTTGCCGCTTGTGTCCAGCAAACTCGTGAGCTGGATAAGCGTTGTCTGGGCCAGGTTGCTGAAGGTACGGATGCTGCGCTCCACATCCGGAATGGCATTTTGCGGCACGATCAGGGCATTTATTAGCACGGCAATCCCAGAGCCGATCATGGTTTCGATGATGCGCTCATAGCCATACCCGTGGCGGGTGTTGCCAAAAGCCAGCACCAGTAACGAACTGACGGCCACTTGCGAGATGATCTGCGGGTTCAGGCGAAGCGCCTTGGCAAAGCCCATGCCGATGAGAATCACAAGGAAAATAGATAAAGCCCCGATCTCAAACCAACGCCCCAGCACCATACTGACCAGCACGCCGCCAATGATACCAATTATGCGCTGTGAGGCTTTATCCACCGAATCGGCTACGGTAACCTGTACGGTCAGGATAGCGGCGATGGCGGCAAAATAGGGGTACTCGGCATGCAACAGGCTGGTGGCGACAAACCAGGCGACGGCAGCGGCTAAAGCCGTTTTAAGGATCTGTAAGGTTAGCCCGAAGCGGGCAAGGAACTGGATGCTTTTATACAAGGGTATGGCTGTTGCTTAAATACTTGCCCGGCAGGTACAGCTACAAAGATGTGCTTTATACCTGATTTATCCTGCAACGTAGGTCGTGTTGTTTTGATACGGATAGCGCCTGCTTTCTTCCGGTAAAAAGTGTTAGGTATAAACCAAGACAACACCTAATAAAAAACGGAGCCTCCTGATTTCAGAAGCTGGTTCCAGGTTTGCCTGTTGCGGCCGGTTTCATTGGGGTATAAAGTCATTACTTTGTCTGATTGCCAGACCTGTTTACTATCCAGATCCATGATAGAGAGGCAACCGGTAAAAGCAGCCCCGGTATCGATCAGGGTCAGGTTTTCCATATGCAGGGGCGAGGTTTGCTTCCTGTCAAGCGCAATGGTGGGGGTATGGCCAATGTATACTTCCTTGTAGGGGCTGATGCGATCGGGCTTGTGCTGCTTGTAGTGGCTGTAGTGCTCTTCCACAAAATCGCGGCTCCAGAGAAGGGTATAGGCGTCGTTCTCTTCTATGGGTATGCACTCATCGAAACCCGCATGCACAAAAAGGATGTTATCAGAAGTGATATGGTATAGCCGGGCTTTTTGCAGCAGCGCCAGGTGTGCCGGCGGCATTGCAGCCCCATAAGATTTTACGGTAGCACGACCGCCCTGGCTCTGCCAGCTGTCAGAGGCCGCCTTCCTGCCATTTTGGTGGGAATAATAAGCCAGCGCCCATTGATCGTGGTTGCCCAGCAAAAAAAGCAGGTGCCTGAGCGATAAAAGCAGCTCTATACTTTCCTTTGTTTCGGACCAGCCATCCACCACATCGCCCAGGAAAAACAACTGGTCGTTTTTCTTGTCGAAGCCGCAGCGCGCCAGGCATTGTACCAGTGCTCTGTAGCCGCCGTGGCTGTCGGAGGTGACGAATCGTTTCATAAAGTACGTTGCAAAATCATGCCGCCTGTTACTTGTAACTAGACCTGTTCATTATAAAGTACGTGAGAGGGAAAGGATTTACCGAAACTATTTCCAAAGCGGTTGAAGCTGGTTTATACTGCTAACTCCTGATAAATAGTATAGGGCAAGTATGGGCTGCTATATTATGTAAATCCGAAAGTGCGCCCTCATAGAGCCATAAAAAAAGCCCTGCATCAGTGGCAGGGCATTTTAAATGCTTTTAAACGAATTAGCCGTTTAAACAGAGGGGCTTACATCACGGTAAAACCAATGGACTGCGAGGCATTATTGCCCTGCTTATCAGTAGCTGTTACAATGATCGTATAAGAGCCGGCTGCCGCATTGGCGTCCAGTCCGATATTAAGCTCTAAGTCCTTTTTAGTGTTATCGTTCAGGAAGTCTCTGATCTTCTGATCATCAACCTGCCGGACAGTACCACCGGCATCTGTAACGGATACCGTCAATTTATCAAGTCCTTCGTTGTCTGTCACCGTCGCTTTGAACGGCACCTGCGCGCCTGCAGCATACGAGGCATTGGCAGTAGGGGAAGTAATCGTTATTACAGGCGCAGTGGTGTCAAGTGTGACATCATTATCGTCGTCATCACAAGCAGTAAAAGCAAGGACAAACAAAAGCGCGAAAAGCCAGTTCAGTTTTTTCATATTAGTAACGTGAGCTAAAATTTTAATAATAATTAAATTGTATAATATTTAGTATGATTGTTTCGGGTTCTTAGCCTTTCAACCAACCGATACATCTAAACGTGGGCATTTTTATAAAGTTATGTTAGGTAAACAGCAATAAGGTCTTTAGGATATACTATATGTAAATAGTATAATATTTAGATTTCTAGGCTGGGTACGTCTTTTGTTAACGGGGAGCTCTGGCGGAAAGAGGCAAGCTGTTCAGATATAACGGCGCGTGCGGGTGCCGGCAAATAAAAGCGTCAGGCAGCCAACGCTCGTTAGCCGCCTGACGCTTAAAGAAGTATGATACTAAGCGTTTGGGAATGCTGCTGCTAGCGCGCGCAGATACCCCGGTACGGGCACCATTGGCAAACTTCCAGGTCATTGGTTTTGCGGATTGGCTCTTCGGGGTCCAGCATATGTTTTACAAAATCGGTCAGCAGCTGCTCTGAGGCCGATATAAAATTGGTGTTTTCCGCTTCTTTTCCGAAAGGGAGCTCGGCCACCAGCACGCCGTCTTCCAGGTTGCGAAACGACAGAATGCCGGACCTGGGAACAATGTGGTGCGCCTCCATATGCCGGGCATTTTTCAGGATGATGTCCGGTTGCTCCTGCAGGTTACGTTGCAGCACATACTGGTAGAGCCAGAGCTGGCGGGCTTTGTCAAATTTGCGGTCGCTGGTAAAGTGCAACGCCATATCTTCGGGCTTCACCTGTAGTTGGCTTTTCTCCACCCTGCCGGTTTTATAATCGATCACGCGCAGTGCATTGCCGGTCAGGTCAATGCGGTCGGCTTTGCCGGCAATGCGCACCGGAATCACCTCGCCGCCTACTGCTACGGGAAGTATAGCGGCCAGCGTGTCTTCCAGGCGCAGCACATAAAGCGGCAGTTCGTCGGAGTCTCTTAGTTTTTCCAGGTATTTTTCCAGCACCTGCACCGCTACCTTAAACAGCAGATAATTCATGCCCCGCTCCGGCGAAGCACCGCGGGTGGTTTTCCGGAATTCTTCTTTTACCTGCCCGGGCAGTTGCTGCAACATCAGGGCCACATCTGCTGCTAAAATCGGCTTGCCGCTCTGCTCAAATGGGCGGAAAAAATCTTCCAGCACCTGGTGCACCAGCGTCCCAAATTTATCGGTGCCCAACTGCTCTTCCACCTCGTCCATCTCCTGTATTTTGGCAATGCGGCTGAAATAATACTGCAACGAACAGTTGATGTACATGTTAAGGTGCGAGGGGTAGAGGCCCTTTTCCAGCTCTTTTTTCAGCTGCGTGAGCGTCTGCGCATCTTTTTCAATCAGGATGTCCTCGTCATAATTCTTTGTTTGCTGCTGCTCTACGGCCGCTGTCAGATCCCGGAACGTGATGCCCGGGTTGCGCAAGGCCAGGTCATGCTGCAGTTGCAGGATAAACCGGCTTTTCTCGCCCGAGCCATAGGTATCGGAGGGAAGCACATAAAGTAAATGCACGCGTTTGGCGCGCTGCAGCAAGCGGTAAAAATTATACGCCATCGCGCCTTCCGTCTCCGAATAAGTGGGCAGGCCAAACTCACGCAGCACATCATACGGCATCAGCGATTCGTGACGCTTTGGCGCCGGTAAGGTGTTCTCGTTTACTGACAGAATGATGACGTTCTCAAAATCAAGCGCCCGCGTTTCCAGCATACCCATAATTTGTACTTCGGAGATCGGCTCGCCGCTGAAGGGCAATCGGGTGGCCGAGATCAGCTCGTACAGAAACTTACGGAAGCTGCGCACCCCGATCTTGTGCTCGCGGCAATCGAAAATGGTGTCGAGCCGCTTTACCAGGGTATAAAAGATGTAGAGATACTCGGTTTCAATGGTGTTGGGCTGGTGGCTGTATACTTCGCGCAGCAGCTCGATGAGATTATACATGGCCGCGATAATATCATCGCAATCGCGCCAGGTTTTAAAGAGTGTCTCGAAAAGTGGGTGTTGCCGGCCCATGTGCAGCAGGTCCTGCGCTGATACCAACACCCGATTATCGGCCACTATTTTATCGATAACCTGCTGGATGAGGCCATGGTGTTTAACCTGCCCGGGCTGTTCGTTGAGGTATACTTCATACCTGCGGATAAAAGGGTGCGTGAGCAGTTTGGTAACCGACAGGTGGTGGTACTGGTATACTTTGTAGCCCGATTCCTGCAGCTGGGTTACGCCGGTCAGGTGCACTTCAAACAGCAGGTCGATAAGGTTGAACAGAGGGGTGCCTTTAAAGCTCAGGCCCATGGTGACGTTATAGTTGGGCACCTCGTCGGGGATGGAGTGCAGCACCGGCAAAAGCAGGGTTTCGTCGGGTAGGATGATGGCCGTTTGCGCGTGCTTGTCCTGCTGCCGGATCTGTTGTAAAAGCTGCCCGGCCAGTTTGCCCTGCATGCTGGCATTGGCTACCCCGATCACGCTGATCTCCTTGTCGTCGGTCAGCAAGAGGTTTTGCTGCCAGCGCCACTCGGGCAGTTTCCAGGTGCTTTTATACTTGCGCAGAAATGTGCCGGCCCGGTTGGGGGTACTTTCCTCCATGTAAAAGTTATCCGAGTCGAACAGCACTTCGGCCTTGTCGTGCTTGAGCAGGGCTTTAATGATCACTTCTTCGGAAGCTGTCAGGGCATTGAGGCCAATAAAAATGTACTGCTTACAGCTCGATTCTTTGGCAATGCGGTTGATGTTTTCGGCCACTTTCCGGAAAGCCATGCCGGTGTACGCCTGCTTGTTGCGGAGCAGGCGCTTTTGCAGGTTATGATACGTTTTCTCAATGTTGTCCCAGAGGCTGAAGTATTTCTTCATGGTCGGGGAGATGGCCTTGCCCAGGAACTTGGGATCCCAGCGTTCCAGCGCCTTTGCTTCCGAGAGGTACTCGAACAGCTTGCTCACATCCACCAGGTTCTGGTCGATGCGGCTGAAATCATCCAGCAGCGTGCCGCCCCAGGTTACAAACTGGTCGAAGTCGAGCAGCGGGTCCTGCTCGCGCATCAAGTCAAAGAGCTCGAGTTGCAGGTTGATTGGTTCCAGCACATCGGTCTGGGCCAGGCGCGTAATAAAATCTTCCATGCCCGCTACCTCCGGCGACCAGATCGGCTCCGGTGCAGCCTGTGCCAACGCATTTTTAAAGAAAAAGCTGGCGCGGCGGGAGGGCAGAATGATGCACAGCTCGCTGATGTTCTCTTTATACTTCTCGTAAACGTACTTGGCGGTGAGCTCGAGGAAAGTCTGCACGGGTAATTTTGAATGACTGAATGATTGAATAACTGAATGCATATACCCGGAGGTAAAGTACTCAATTGAAGACTTTGTTCTCCTGAAAGGATCTTGTATGAGAGCCTCTTTAACTGCTTTATAGTAGTATGCGCTACACCCGCTGGCAACTAAGATCTATTCAGGAGGACAAATGCGGTGTGGCCGGCTAAAACAAACTGGCTACTGCCAATAGCCTAATGTATGCTGGCGGTATTTCCTTTCTCATCCAGGGGCAGAAACGGATTGTAGGCGATCTCCCAGAGGTTGTCGTCCGGATCGGCGATGTAGCTGCTGTATCCGCCCCAGAAAACTTTTTCAGGCTGCTTTAACACCCGCACGCCTTTTTCTTCCAGCGACGCTACCAGCGCGTCCACTTCTTTTTCGGAGCCCACGTTATGCGCTAACGAGAAGCCGCGGAATCCCTTGCCATCGGCCGGTAAGCCGGCATCATCGGCTAGCGATTCCTGCGGGAAGAGCGCCAGTTGTATGCCGTTCAGCTGAAAGAACACAATGCCTTCCGAGCTGCTGTCCAGGGGCTGCCAACCCAGTATGTTCTGATAAAAATCCTTCGAGCGCTGCAGGTTTTTAACGCCAAGGGTAATAATCGTAATGCGTTGTTCCATATAATGGTATTTTATTTCTGTATGATTAAGGATGGTGGTTTGTCGTAGTCCAACCATCCCTGACCCTTCCTTAACAAAGGATGGGCGTTTTACTTGTTATTGATTCGTACTTCCTTTTTTTCTCTTACCTGTCATCCTGAAAGGATTTTGGTGGAAGCACCAAAAAGCTCAATTATAGCCTTTATACTTTCATCAGAAGGAAGAACAGGCGCTAATTCTGTTCTCAGTAGAGGATCGTCACAAAGCTAGCCCAATTTGCATACTTTTGCCGCCATACTGCCACTCCTGCACTTGCCCGGTATCAAAGTAATAAAGCAGGCATTTTACCTTAGCATAGCCCAGCTGCTTAAAGCGTACGGCATAATGGTCCAGTTTATTGCGGTGCTCGGGCTCGGGTGGCGGCAACTTGAATTCGAGCACCACCACCTGTTCGCCGTCAAACACCACGCGGTCGGGCTTATACAGGTAGGCACGGGCATCCAGGAGCTCTTTTTCATGCTCTACCACTACCTTATCCGAGAAATAATGCCGCAGTTTGGGATGGTTCAGCACTCCTTGCAGGCGGGTAACCAGCTCCGGTTTTTCGCGTTCGCTGATGATGCCCTGGTTAACCATCTGCCGTAGGACCGCATCTAACTGGGAGGCTTCCAGCACCCGCGACAGGGCATAATGCAGTTTCTTGTTCACGGCACGCTGCAGCGTCTGGGTTTCAAAGTCGAACACGTTATTGGCGTGCTGTTTAAGTTGCAGCCGTTGGGCCCAATCGGTGGTGACCAGGTGCTCAAGAAAGTATGTTTTATCAGACGAGATGGTGGTATGGTGCTGCCCCGAGCCCCCTTTGTGCAGCTGGTAGCAGAACTGCCCCGGCTGCCACAGGCCTTTGTGCACCAGGTAGCGGTAAAGCAAATGGCTTACATTTTTAGCATTGCCATCCAGCGCCCTAGCGGCTTTTTTATCGTCCAGCAGATCTTTGCTGTTGCCGATCAGGTAAAGCCGGTCGATGGGGCGGGTGAGGGCCACATAGAGCATGTTCAGGTTCTCGATAAAGGTTTTCTCCACCTCGTTGCTGTATTGCTCCCCCAGGATGGTTGTCTCCAGTTTAGAACTTATGTTAACTGCCACGCTGCGCAGCTTGCCTGTTACGGTTATCTCATCGGGCAGCTGGCTCCACATCAAGGCCCGGTTCATGGGCTCGGTACTCCAATCGGCAAACGGTATGATCACGATCGGGTAGGCGAGGCCTTTGGACTTGTGGATGCTGGTGATAGTGATGGCATTCCGGTCTTTGGGCGTGTTGATGCTCAGCTTTTCCTTCTGCACTTCCCAGTAAGCCAGAAAGTTGTTCAGGTTATTGCTGTTTTTCAGGCTATACTCCAGTACCAGGTCCAGGAAGCGGAACAGGTATTCGCTCTCATTATTTTTGTCCAGCAGGCCGAAGATTCGGATCAGCTGTTCGGTCAATTCATAGATAGACAGGTTGCCCGTTTCCCGCTCTTTCACATCAAAGCCAAACACGCGCAGTTGGTCGAACAAAGGCTGCGGATCCGGGGTGTTGGCAATCTGGGCGATGCGCTGCGTCATGCCGGTATCGGGTATGGTTTCCAGAGCTACGGCGCACACCAGGTACAAGGCCTCTGATTTTGCCAGGGTATCGTTGGGCCGGTTAAAGACACGGAACAGGGCAATGATCAGGTTGATGACCTCGGCAAACTGCAGCGAAAGCGAATCCTGCGAAATGATATCAAAGCGGCGCTCTTTTAAGAAGTTGGCAATGAGCTTGCTCTTGCTGTTGGTGCGGCAAAGGATGGCCATATCTTTTAAAGTATAACCTTCGGCCAGCCCGTGGTTGACCAGTTGCAGCACCATGTTGAGCATGCTCTCGTCGTAGCTCAGGATAACCGGGTGGGTATAGCTGTCGTACAGTTCTTCGGTGCGGGAGCAACCATCCAGGTCATACTTGTAGTTTTCGTCCTCGGGGTGCGTGAACATGATCTGCACATGTCCGCCACTTTTGTCGCTGCCTTCGGGCACGCTTTGCACAAATTTCTCGTCGTAAATAGAGGCGAACATCCCGAAGTTTTCGTGCCCTTGGCTGATAAAAGTAAACAGCTCGTTGTTAAAGGAGATGATCTCTGCGCGGCTGCGATAGTTGGTGTTCAGCTCGTCGGGCCGCAGGGCATGATCCACCGATTCGTAGCGTTCGCGGATCATACTTCCGTGGCGGCGGTTCTGGTAGAGTTTGGCCGTGTTCTTTTTATACAGATGTAATATCTGCTCCATTTCGCCGCCCCGCCAGCGGTAAATGGCCTGTTTGGCATCGCCCACCACCATGCTGAAGTGCCCCGAAGCCAGGGCATTATCTACCAGCGGAAGCAGGTTGTTCCACTGCAGCACCGAGGTGTCCTGAAACTCATCGATGAGGATGTGGTTATACTTCTCGCCCAGGCGCTCATAAATAAAGGGCACCGGTTCTTTGAGTACTATATCAATGATGCGCTTGTTAAACTCGGAGATGTGCACCGTATTTTTGTCCAGCTTAATCTCCTGCAGGCACTTTTCCAGCTCGTTGAGCACCGAGACTTTATAAAGATGCGGTACAATGGCGTTGATGAGGGTGGAAGTGGCCGCATATTCCTGCTTGATTTCCTCGATGTGGAAGTATAAATCGGTGAGTTGCTGCTTTATATGATCGATCTGGTTTTTAGTAGCCGTGCTGGCTTTGCCGGCATACCATTTATCGTCTTCTATACTCTGGCGGGCATAGTTGTTGCCGTAGTTCAGGTCAGCTTCCCGAGAAAATTTATAAAAATAGCCCCAGATGCCGCGGTTCCCCTGGAAGAAATCAGCAGGAGCGAGGCCGGCCTGCTCGATGGCTGCAAGTGCCTGGGCAGCGTCTTCGTGCAGGGCTTCTTCTATTCCCTTTTGCAATTCTTTTAACTGCGTACGGATATGTTTAAAATCCTCGAGCGTAAGCGTCTGCAGGTCCGTAACAGCTTCGTATACTTGCTCATTGAGCAGGTTTTTTGCAAAATCGGCCAGGTCTTCGGGCAGGGAGTTCCAGCTGCGGCCTTCGCGGGCTTTTTCTAGTGCATACTGCTCCAACGTTTCAGATAGCAGGTCGTCTTTGTTGTCCGATACTTTGTCCAGCAGCAGCTGCACGGCCGTGTTCACCAACGTCTGCGAGTCCAGGTCCACTTCAAAATTATGCGGAATGTTGAGCTCCCGTGTAAAGGCCTGCACAATCTTATTCACAAAGCTATCGATGGTGCTAACCGAAAAATCACTGTAGTTGTAGAGGATCTGGCTGAAGAGTTTGGCCGCCCGGCTTCTGATTTCGGTGATGTCCAGATTCTCTTCGGGGTATTCCTGCTGCAGGTCGGCAGTTATACTTTGGAGCAGTTCCTCGCTGCGGGCTTTTGCTTTTTCGGATTGAGTTGGATCATTAAAGCCACGCAAAGCGCCCATGATGCGCTCCTTCATTTCGGCAGCGGCGTCGTTGGTAAACGTAATGGCCAGAATGGCGCGGTAGTAATCCGGATCAGCGGTATGCAGGGCCAGCTTCAGGTATTCCTTTGTGAGATGATAGGTTTTGCCGGAACCGGCAGAGGAGGAATATATCTTGAAGAGTGAAGGCATAAGCATCGGTTCTATACTTAAAGATACACCGAAGCAAGCCCGAAAGACAAGTTTGCTGCAAAAAGATTTCGGAGCAGGGCATAAGCGCCTCTAAGTCTTTGTCTTAAAAAGCCCCCGCTATGTGTAGATGGCGGGGGCTATAAGATCTTGACCATAAGCGTAAAGGTTTAAGCATAGGCTTGCACGGGAACGCGCTGTTCTGTTTTGGGATAGCTCGGAGCGAAATCCTTTACACAAACATGGTACATGATGCGCGCCATAGATAGGGAGTACTCTGTAATGAGGCACTGTTGCTGCTCGGCATGCGAAAGCGCTTTGCTGCCACCCAGGTTAAATTTGTTCAGTTCCACCACTTCATCAAAGTTCTGGCGAAGCATTTTCAGGGCTTTAAAAGAAGGCTCGTTGTAGAAAACAGGTATAACCTGGCAAACGGCGTAGCTGCCTTTTGCCCGCTCGGCCGCGATGGTGGCACACAGCGCCTCTACATTGGTTTTGTCGAGATCGGAAATAATGACGAAGTAAACCTTCTTTTGCCCGGTGTTTTCCGAAACAGGGATGCCGTTAAGCAGCATGTTTCTACTGATTTTGGTACCCTGTGTTAAAGACTCATCCTTGAGGATCTTGTTATGAATCTTAAACGCCAGTGCACCGGAGGCGATCAGGTTAAAATCCTTGCCTTTTGCTGAAATTTTAGAAAAATGTAACATAATTTGAGAGCTTGAGGGTTTATACTTTATGAATGATTTTACACATTTATCTGCAGGTAAGCTATTGTTAAATGGTTTGTTATAAACAGCTTAAGAGCAGTTAGACCGTAGATCGATCTATGGAGTAAGAGGAGCGGGTAATGGTTTGTTTAGGTTTCAGCTACTGGTACAGATACTAATCCGGAGCGCGTTTTGTATCTACGTGAGATATTTTTTTGCAATAACACTCCTGGCCTAACTTATTGTAAATGCCTGTTTTTCTTGTGTTAATATGCGGCATTTACGGGCAGCAAGTATAATAGTTTCCTTTAGCCAATATTTTTTATGAATTATTAAGGTAATATAAATGATATAAATAAATAATACCAGAATAAATGGTAAAATGGAGTTAATTGTACGTGACTTCGCTTAAACCTTGGGTGAGGCGCATACTTTAGGGGGTAAATGAAGTGCAATTTTTTATAATGGACCTTTAACTAGTTTAGCTGGTAAATATTTTGTATTTTTGCACCCGATTTGGAATCAGTCTGATTTACTGCATAACTGGAAAGTCCCTCTGTAGGCGTGCCCTAGTTGTTTTTAGTTTTTCGTGTCGCTCTCTTAAGTAGAGAAAGGTTAAGTCGCTCTCTCAGTAGAGAAAGGTTGAAAGGCAGGCTGCCTCCAGATGTGTCATAAGTTAGGTTATTAAGTAAATTAGATGAACAAAATCAGATTTGACGAGCTTCCGCTTTCGCAGGAAGTTCAGCGAGCCATCGCAGACATGGGCTTCGAAGAAGCTTCCCCTATCCAAACGCAAGCTATCCCGGTTGTTTTAGAAGGCAGAGACATTATTGGCCAGGCCCAGACGGGTACCGGTAAAACAGCTGCTTTTGGCATCCCGACTATCGAAGGCATTGATCAGAACGACCGCAGCGTACAGGCCCTTATTCTGTGCCCGACGCGTGAACTGGCTATCCAGGTTTCCGGCGAGATTCAGAAACTGGCCAAGTATAAGCAGGGCATCAGCGTGGTGCCTATTTACGGCGGCCAGCCCTACGATCGCCAGCTGCGCGCCTTAAAGCAGGGCGTACAGATCGTGATCGGTACCCCGGGACGTGTGATGGACCACATCGAGCGCGGAACGCTGGTGCTTGATAATGTAAAGAAAATCATCCTGGACGAAGCCGACGAGATGCTCGACATGGGCTTCCGCGAGGATATTGAGTATGTACTGGAGCGCATCCCGGAAGACCGCCAGACGATCTTCTTCTCGGCCACCATGTCCAAGCCGATCATGGAGATGACCAAGCGTTATCAGACCGATCCGGTGATTGTGAAGGTGGTGCACCAGGAACTCACCGTAACTAATATTGACCAGGTATACTTTGAAGTGCGCAGCGGCCTGAAAATGGAAGTGCTGTCACGCTTGCTGGACATGTATAACCTGAAATCTACGATCATCTTCTGTAATACCAAGCGGATGGTGGACGAGCTGGTATCGAACCTGCAGGCCCGTGGCTATTTTGCCGATGGCTTGCATGGCGACATGAACCAGAACCAGCGCTCTAACGTGATGGGCAAGTTCCGCAACGGCACCCTGGAGATTCTGGTAGCGACTGATGTGGCTGCCCGTGGCCTGGACGTGGAGAATGTGGAAGCAGTATTTAACTACGATCTGCCGCAGGATGAAGAATCCTACGTGCACCGCATTGGCCGTACCGGCCGTGCCGGCAAGTCTGGTAAAGCATTCTCGTTTGTAGGTGGCCGTACCGATGGCTACAAGATCAAGGATATTATGCGTTTCACAAAAGCCAAGATCGTGCTGCAGCAAGTGCCGTCTGTGGAAGATGTGAACGAGATTCGCACCACGTTATACTTCGAGAAAGTGAAGGAAGTGCTGGAGAAAGGACATCTTGCCAAGCACGTGGCCCGCATTGAGCGCTTTGTAAATGAATCCGACGGCATCACGCCACTTGATGTAGCGGCTGCTTTGCTCAAAATGAGCATGAAAGAGGCCAAAGTAAAAGAGAAAGGTGCTGAAGTAGAAAAAGGACTGGGTGCTGCCAAAGAAGGTATGGACCGCCTCTTTATCACAATCGGCAAGAAAGACCGCGTACACCCGCGTGACATCATCGATCTGCTGAGCCAGAACAGTGATATTCCTGCTTCACGTGTAGGCGACATCGACCTCTACGACAAGTTCAGCTTTGTGGAAGTGCCGACCGAGTATACGGCCGATATCCTCAAGCGGGTAGGCCGTATCGAAGTGGATGGCCGCATGGTGATCGTAGAGAAATCCGATAAAAAAGGAACAGAACGCGAAGGTGGCCGCAGCGAGCGCGGTGGCGAAGACTTTGGCTTTAACCGTTCCGGCGGCGAAGGTCGTGGCGGTGACAGAAACCGTGGCGGAGGCTCTTTCCGTGACCGCCGTAGTGGCGGTGGTGGTGATCGCTTCGGCGGTGGCGACCGTTTTGGTGGCGGCGACAGAAACCGTGGCGGCGATCGCGGCGGTGACCGTGGCGGATTCCGTAAAAAAAGATTCTAAGCGTAACTCCCGAGTAGCGCTTTCGTATACTTACTTATACAGCGTTTGAAGTATAAAAACTTCTGAAACTGTTAGAAAAGGCCGACTTGAAACGTCGGCCTTTTTGTTTTTCCACTTTTTAGGTAGAAACGCCTGTTGCGTTGCCCCAAGATGCTATTGGTAAACACCAGTCTTGCAGCAGCTTTCCTTTATCGTAAGAAAACAAAAAAGGGCCGAAGCCCTTTTTAATATTTGACTTTGATCTCAAAAGAATTAAGCCTCTCTGGCGGCATTGCGCAGAGAACGGATATGATCGTGGGCGTTCTTTACATCGCGGAACTGCTGCTCCACAATCTGATGCAACGGACCAGGCAATTCCTTTTTGAGGGCTTCCTCGTAGGCTTTTACCGCATAATCCTCGCCACGCTCACACTCTTCCAGCACCCGAACACGGTCTTTGGAAGAAAGGGCCGATTTAAGATCGATCCACGCCCGGTGCACAGTACCTTCCAGGGAGCTGGACTCGTCATCGGCATGGCCCATTTTTGTTAACTGGTCTTGCAGTTCAGTGATCATGCTGTCGCGCTGCACGGCATACTTAAGGAAGAGTTCTTTCAGATCCTGGTCTTCAATATCTTCAGCGGCTGTTTTATACCCTTTGGAGCCATCCTTGCATCTTTCGATAAGATGATGAACCGTAGAGTATAGTTCTTTATTTATCGTCATAGTTTTACTTTTAAGTGATCTAACATGCAGTAATACTGATATTAAAGTCTTTTTGTTGCCACCGCAGCCACGCAGCCGCCCTCAGTCCGCAGCAGCAGCCATCGCCAAGCCGGCCAGGTAGCCGGTCGTCCAGGCAGCCTGAAAGTTAAATCCGCCGGTTATGCCATCGATATCCAGCACCTCCCCGGCAAAGTATAAACCGGGTTGCAGGCGGCTTTCCATGGTGCGCATGTTTACCTGGCTTAGGTCAACGCCGCCGCAGGTCACAAATTCTTCCTTAAAAGTAGTTTTCCCCTTTACCTCAAAGGGGGCCCGGTGCAGCGCCTCCACCAGTTTGTTCGTGTTTTTGCCAGGCAGCTCGGCCCATTTAGTCTCGGCCGGTATGTCGGCCAGGTGTGCCAGCGCTTTCCAGAGGCGTTGCGGCAGGCCGAACAGCGGGTTAGTGGCAACCACTTTTTGCGGATGCGCCTGCCGGTATTGTTGCAGGTGCTCCCGCAGGGTTTCTTCGGTTAAGGTTGGTATCCAGTTGATCAGGATGGTGAATTGATACTGCTGGTCATGAAAAAGGCGTGCTCCCCAGGCCGAAAGCTTTAGAACCGCCGGACCGCTATAGCCCCAGTGGGTGATGAGCAGCGGTCCTTCATAGGCCAGTTTCTGGCCGGCCACGCGTACGCGTGCACTGGGTACCGACACCCCCTGCAACTCTTTAAAAGGTGAGCCGGGGACGTTAAAGGTGAACAATGAAGGCACAGGCTCCTGAATGGGATGACCTAAGGCACGCAGCCAGTCGTAGCCTGTGGTTTTAGGATTGCCTCCCGTGCATACGAGTACTTTGTCAGCGGTTATACTCTGGCCCGAGCTCAGGTGCAGCGTATACTTCTGTTGCGAACCGCCTGTTATCGGCTCGATGCCGGTTACGCCCGTATTTGTGCGCACCTGCACGCCTGTCCGTTTTGCTTCGTGCAGCAGGCAGTGGATGATCGTTTCCGAATTATCAGTTAACGGGAACATGCGCCCGTCTGCTTCTGCCTTCAGTTTTACACCACGCTGCTCAAACCAGGTGATGGTGTCGGCTGCGCCGAAGCGTTTGAAAGCTTCTTTCAGTTGCCGTGCTCCACGTGGGTAAAAATTAGCGAAGGCAGCGGGTTCAAAGCAGTGGTGCGTTACGTTGCAGCGGCCGCCACCCGATACGCGCACCTTTGCCAGCAATTTATTTGACTTTTCCAGCAGCATAACTTGTGCCTTCGGGTTTGCCTGCGCACAGGCAATGGCCCCGAAAAAACCTGCCGCACCGCCGCCAATCACTACTACCTGCATGTTATTTGTTGCCTAAAAAATGTAAAAGAGTACAAAGGTAGCTGTTTTAGCGCAACCAGCAGTAGCTGAATGCCTGCAAAGTCGTTCAGACAACCTATTTAAGCACTTTTCGGGCAAAACGCTCGTCTGAACGACGCTCATTGCTGTGCCGGCATAGCTGCCCGCGCCGGAGAGTAGCAGCATCCGTAAGGGCAAAGCGAGTTTTTTAAGCGTTTTTTATACTTATGGGGCAGCAGTTATACCGGAGCATACCCGCTCATCTTGAAACTTTTGGCCCCAATCTGCATATATACCTTCAGCACAGGCGTATCCTTTGCCAGCTCTACCTCATGGAAAAAAACTTAAATGCTGCGCTTTCCCCGCCGCACGCGCCAAAACTTCAGGAGTTGGCCGCAACGGCCATTTGCGGCAACGATATCACGTCTTCCTGTTTGTATGTCTCGGCACTAGCTATTATTTATGCCGGGCAATATGCCTGGGTATCGCTTCTGATGGTGAGTGGTGTATTGTTTCTTTTCCGGAACATCTATGGCGAAGTGGTAGGCGCGCTGCCCCTGAATGGCGGCGCGTATAATGCGCTGCTCAACACCACCAGCAAGCAAACGGCCTCTATGGCCGCCTGCCTCACACTACTTTCCTATATGGCTACAGCCGTGATCTCGGCCAACGAGGCCATGCATTATGTGCACCACCTCTGGGAAGGGCTTCCGGTCATCTATGCCACCATCGTGCTGCTGGCCATCTTTATGGGGCTCACCATTATGGGCATAGGCGAGTCATCGATTGTAGCGGTCCTTATCTTTCTGACGCACATGCTTACGCTCACGCTTTTAATTGTGGTGGGCGGTACGTACCTGGTCACCCACGGGCTCAGTATCATGCAATTTAATTTTAGTCAACCCGTGGAGGGGGGCATCTGGCGGGCGTTGTTCTTTGGCTTTGCGGCAGCCATGCTGGGCATTTCGGGGTTTGAGAGCTCAGCTAACTTTGTAGAAGAACAGGCCCAGGGTGTGTTTCCTAAAACGCTGCGCAACATGTGGCTGGCTGTGTCGATTTTCAACCCACTGACGGCTTTTTTAGTGCTGGCCATCATTCCGATGGGAGAGGTAGCGGGGCATGAAAATGCCTTGCTGGCCTACCTTGGCGGCATAGCCGGTGGCAAGTGGCTGTCTATCCTTGTCTCGGTAGATGCGGCGCTGGTGTTAAGTGGCGCCGTCCTGACGTCGTATGTCGGGGTAACGGGTTTAGTGCACCGCATGACGCTGGACCGCTGCCTGCCCCAATTTCTGCTGATCACCAACAAAAGAGGATCGGCCTACCTAATCATGATTACTTTCTTCCTGCTTTGCGTTTCTATCCTCCTGATCACGGCTGGTGACCTGGGCGCTTTGGCCGGTGTGTATACGATCTCCTTTTTATCGGTGATGGTCTTGTTCGGTTTAGGAAACATCCTCCTGAAAATACGGCGTAACCGGCTGCCCCGGCCGGTGCAGGCTTCGGGACTTTCGTTGTTTATAGCCATAGCTGCGGTGTTGGCTGCTCTGGTCGGGAACGCCCTCCTGAACCCGGCGTATATCCTTGTCTTCCTCAAATACTTTCTGCCCACGCTCTCGCTGGTGCTGATCATGCTGTACCGTATCCGGCTGCTGCGCCTGTTTACGTACGTGCTGCAGCACCTGGCCAAACCACTCAGAAAGCTTATCCCGCTTAAATCGTATTCCCTTAAGCGCCTGATCAATGAGATCCAGTCGCAGGAGTTCGTGTTCTTTACCCGGGGCGATAACATTGCCAACATCAACCAGGTGATGCGCTATGTGGAGGAGAATGAACAGACAAACAAGATCAAAATTGTTAACGTGCTGAAAGACGGGGAAGAACCGCCACACAAGCTCATCGAGGATATTGGTGTGCTGGACAGGGCGTACCCCGATATAGACGTGGACTTTGTTACGATCCATGGCCATTTCGGACCGGAGCTGATCGAACTGCTCTCTGAAGAATGGAAAATACCGAAAAATTTCATGTTTATTGGCTCTCCCGGCAACCGCTTTCTGTATGGGCTGGAGGAACTTGGTGGGGTGAGGCTGGTGATCTGAGGATCAGGAAAAGAATGTCATCGGGTTGGGATGCATGAAGGTATAAGCCAACTCGTCCTGTAGTTTCTGACTTTTGATGAGCTTGAAGCTTGTCTTGTCCATGTCGGCAAACTGCGGAGGCGTGAGGCCTAACGCTTCGGCTGCTTTGGTATAAAACTCCCGACGCAGCGGGTGCTCCCCGGCACAGGCGTTAAAAGTCTGCCCCCATTTTTCCTGTTCTATGATCCGCTGCAGGATCGCCAAGCAATCCTCCAAGTGGATGAGGTTAACGGGCGCATCGCCCTGTGGCACGTTTTGCTTGCCAGCCAAAAACCGGCCTGGCTGCCGGCTGCCGCCCACCAATCCGCCAAAACGCACGATGGTCGTCAGCCATTCTTCCCGCCCGGAAATCAGTTTCTCTGCCCTGCGCAGCATATTGCCCGGTTCCTGCTCGTCAGTAAATACAATGTCTTCTTCGGTTACGAGCCGGTTTAGGTCCTGGTAAACGGATGTGGAGGACACAAAAAGAATGCGGTTGACCGGGGAGGTGAGCAATGCTTTCAGCAGCAGGTGCATTTGCTGCAGGTAACTTTCGCCACCATCAGCGCGCAGCAAGGGCGGAATATTAAGCACCAGCACCTTCGCATTGAGGAAGTCGTGCAGTATTTCCTGTCCCGGCGTTGTTTCCTGCAAGTTGATCAGGAATGGGGTAATGCCCATTTGCCCCAGCACAGGTAGCTTGGCAGGGGAGGTGGTAGAGCCATTTACGCGGTAGCCAGCCTGCACCAGGTTGCCGGCCAGGGGCAATCCGAGCCAGCCGCATCCCATTATACTGATATCTGCTTTTTCCGCCATATAGATTGTAGGTGTGATTTTGTGCCGGGTGCCAACAAAGACTTGGCTTTTGTGTTTAGCTACCGGGTATAAAACTACAGCAAATAACGCAAAAATGAAGTATGATGTCGTGGTGATCGGCGCCGGGTTCGGATCTTTAACAGCTGCAGCGCTGCTGGCCAGACGCGGGCTGCAGGTCTGCGTGCTGGAGCAGGCCAAATACCCCGGGGGTTGTTCGGCCAGTTACAGGCGCAAAGGCTACTGGTTCGAGACTGGCGCTACCACACTGGTAGGATTGGATGCGCACATGCCGCTACATTACCTGCTGGCTGAAACAGGCATCCGGCTGCCCGTTCTGCGGCTGCAAACACCCATGCAGGTGCACCTGCCCGACGGACAGCTGCTGACGCGCTACCCGCAACTGGAAGACTGGATAGCAGAAGCTGAACGGGTTTTCGGGAAGTATAACCAACGGCCTTTCTGGGAGCATTGCTATACGTTGAGCCAGCAGGTATGGCGCACCTCGCTGCAGCAGCAGAGCTTCCCTGCTTCTAATACCAAAGATCTGCTGCTCTCGGCTGCGCGGGTACGACCAATGCACCTCAGGCTGCTGCCCGCTGCTTTCCAAACGATGGAACAGTTGCTGAGCAAGTATAAGCTGCTACAAAACGAGTTGTTTGTGGCCTTTGTAAACGAACAGTTGCTCATCACGGCCCAGAATTACCTGCCGGAGGTGAATGCACTCTTCCGGGCGACAGCGTTGTGTTATACTTTGTATGGCAACTATTACGTGCCCGGAGGCATGATCAACCTGGTAAAGCCCTTGGAGGCATACCTAACCAGCAAGGGCAATCAGATCATGTATGGGCAGCAGGTAAAAGCCGTAACGCCCACAGCAACGGGGTACCGGATCAGCACGGGGAAAACGGAACTGGAGAGCCGCTTTGTGATCAGCGGCATGCCCCTGAACAATACCCGGGAACTGTTTACAGACAAGCCCCTGCAGCAAAAGCTCAGCAAGTATACATTGCCATCCGAAAAACTTTGGGGAGCTTTTACGATGAGTGTCGTACTACAGCAGGAGCAACCCGAGATACTCCATCACCAGGTGCATATTCCCGGTGGGATACCGCTGGTGGGAAGCAAAAGTATTTTTGTCAGTTTCAGCCATAAGGAGGATAAGCTGCGGGCGCCGGCCGGAGAGGTAGTGGCCAGCATCAGTACCCATCTCGCCGATCCGGTAGCCAGGTACATCGAAGACAAGGAGGCCATAGCAGCGGCGATACTGGAGGCGCTGGCCACGCGCGGGCTGATCGATCCGCAAAAAATCAAGTATATGCAGGCGGCCACGCCGGGTGCCTGGCTCTTCTGGACAAAGCGGGCTTATGGCGCAGTAGGAGGCTACCCGCAGTACCGGCACATTAAACCCTGGCAAATGAAAGATGCCCGCCTCGACCATCGTGGCGCTTACCTCTGCGGCGATACCGTTTATCCCGGCCAGGGGATTCCAGGTGTCTGCCTGAGCGGCATTATTGCTGCTAACAAGTTATGGCAGGATCATTTTTAACTCAATTAATCGTAGCCTGGTCGTGCACCACCATGGTGCGCAGGCCGGCGTAGTCGCCTGCTTCTGTCTTGCCCAGAATAAATACTTCGGTGCCAATCTGGGTGATGCAGTATACTTTCACATCGCGTAGCAGCTGATGTAGCGTTTGCACCAGTTTCTGGTAACGGTATGCCATACTGCCCTCCTGGCGTGCGTCGGTGCTGATGCCTTTCATTTCGTCCATAAACTGCTCCAACTCCTTTGTTTCCACGGCCATGCCTGACGGTTTCCCGGCCCATTCCGCTACCGCCTCGGGGCCAAATTGCTGGCCTGGGCGCAGAGAGTGGAAAACAACTTCAAAAGGGGCCTCTATTTCGCTGTGCATCAGCAGGCCGTCTGTTGCCCGGGCCAATGCGTTTTGGATTTCTTCTTTGTTCATTATGGTGCCCATGTGTTTTAATTGAAATGGTTTATAGGTGTCAATCCAAATCGCTTCTTATCTTTAGGTAATGTGCTGCCAAAAATGGCCGCTGAAATCTTAATACGAGAGAACGATGATAAAAGCAGAACCCATGTTAAAAGAGGGCGCCCTAAAAGGGAAAACCATCGTGGTAACCGGCGGCGGTACCGGGTTGGGCCGCTCCATGGTGAAATACTTTTTAGAACTGGGCGCCAATGCCGTGATCTGCAGCCGCAAACTCGACGTGCTCGAGCAGACCGCTAAAGAGCTGGCGCAGGAAACCGGCGGGCAGGTACTGCCCTTTGCCTGCGATGTGCGCAAGTATAACGAGGTGGAAGCCATGCTGCAGGCCACGTTGGACAGATTCGGCCGCGTGGATGTGCTGGTGAACAATGCTGCGGGTAACTTTGTGAGCCCTACCGAACGCCTGAGCCACAAGGCCTTTGATGTGGTGGTGGACATTGTGCTGAAAGGCAGCTATAACTGCACGCTGGCTCTGGGCAAGCACTGGATCGAGCAAAAGCAGGAAGCCGCCATCCTGAACATTGTGACCACCTATGCCTGGACGGGCTCCGGCTATGTAGTGCCCTCTGCTACGGCCAAGGCAGGCGTGCTGGCCCTTACGCGTTCGCTTGCGTCGGAATGGGCTAAGTATGGCATCCGCTCCAACGCCATCGCTCCCGGACCTTTCCCGACGGAAGGAGCCTGGACGCGCCTTTTTCCGAAGCAACTGGCCGATAAACTGGATCCGCTGAGGCGCATTCCAGTGGGCCGGTTTGGCGAACACCAGGAACTGGCCAACCTGGCAGCCTACCTGGTATCGGATTATGCTTCTTTTGTGAACGGCGAGGTAGTGACCATAGACGGCGGCGAGTGGCTTTACGGGGCCGGCGAGTTCAACAGCTTCGACCAGATCCCGCAAGAAATGTGGGATGCCATGGAAAAACAGATGCGCGGCAAAGGTCAGTAAAGTATACTTTGCAGGTAATGAGATTTCTGGTGTTATACTTTGATATTAAGATCGTAACTTATTGCTGATGTGCTTTTTATATGGGAGATGGCGTTGCCGGACTTGCTGGCTGCTCTCCGGCGCGGCCTCCTTTCAGGTAGGTCGCCAGCCCGATGCCCGGGCCTAGTATACTGAGCAGGTAACCTGCTGCCGGCAGGTAAGCGGACACCGGTATACTGGCTAGCATTACGGCCAGTCCTGCCAGCCATACCAGCCCGTAAGTAGCAGGCGAGGGTGCCGCTACCGGTGGTCGATAAGCCGTGCGGAAGCCCAGCAGGTGCAGGAGCTTGGGAGCCTCCGCCAAAAGCAATACCAGGTTCAGCCCCAGCAAAAAGGCCAGCACGTAGGGCGTGCCCCGCCAGTGAAGCGATATGGTGACCACCAGGATATTGAGCAGCAGAGGCAGCAGCATGATAGCGCCAAGTGTGCGGTAACGGAGCGTGAGGAGCACAAACCCCACCAGCACTTGCGTATAGGCAATAAAGCGGGCAAACAGGCCCAGCCAGAAGGTAGCAAGCCGTTCCTCCAGCCATACCGGCCCAATCAGGCCCGGGTACCTGTGCTCAAAAAACAGCTTGCCCATACCGGCAGTAAAGAAAATCAGGCCTAGGAAAACACTGATGCCATTGAGAGTGAAGTTCTTGAAGTTCATCGTTTGGAGGAGCAAGCAGTCGCAGCTGACAAGATAAACAAAGCCCTGCATACCCGTGCAGTTTTTAGACCAGGAGCGGGATTTGCCCGACTACAGCTGCCAAAACAAAGACGCAGGCGGAGGGCGGCAACCTAAATTAGTAGCAGGGATTCTTGCCGCTGTTATACTTGCCTCTCCTGCTCAGCCTAGCATCCATGCTAATTGTATCCTCCTTTTTAAACCAAAACACCCGGTTCCTCAGAACCGGGTGTTTTGGTTTAAAAAGTATAATGTAACCGTGTTTAGTGGTGCGGGTTCACGTAAGCCGGATCGCCGCCATCGTCCGCTGTGGCGGCCTGCTTTTCGCGGAGCTCGGCCAATCCGCGTTTGCCATAAGCCAGCCGCGTAATTACTACGAACAGCACCGGCACCACAAATATGGCCAGCAACGTAGCCGCTAGCATACCACCGATCACCACCCAACCAATCGTCTGGCGCGACACGGCACCCGCACCCGACGCAGTAGCCAGCGGCACCACGCCAAGTATAAAGGCAGCCGACGTCATCAGAATAGGGCGCAGGCGTAGCTTTACGGCTTCAATGGTCGCTTCTATAAGCTCCATACCCCGGTCTACCCGTTCTTTGGCAAACTCTACGATCAGGATGGCATTTTTAGCAGCTAGTCCGATCAAAGTGATCATACCGATCTGGGCATACACGTTATTATCCAGGCGGGGTAGTAGCGTAAGCGCCAGAATAGCCCCGAACATGCCCAGCGGGATAGCAAAAAGGATAGAGAACGGCACCGACCAGCTTTCATACAGGGCAGCCAGCAGCAGCAATACAAGTATGATCGAGAGCGAGAAAATATAGATGGTGCTGTTACCGGCGGTGAGTTCCTCGCGGCTGATGCCCGAGAAATCATACCCATAGCCGGCAGGCAAGGCTTGTGTGGCTACTTCCTGCAGCGCCTGCAAGGCCTGGCCGCTACTGTAACCTGGGGCGGCACTTCCCATCACCTCGGCCGAGCGGAACAGGTTGTAGTGAGAGATAACGGATGCATTTTCTTCCACTGTCGAGGTAACCAGCGCACTCAGCGGCACCGATTCTCCCTGCCGGTTGAGCACGTAGAACTGCTTCAGGCTTTCAATATCCATGCGGTAAGACGTATCGGCCTGCGCTACCACCCTGAAATTACGTCCGTAGCGGGTAAAGTCGTTGATGTAGCGGCTTCCCATGTAGGACGACATCGTGGCATACACATCAGCAATCGAAACGCCCAGCTGCTTGGCTTTTTCGCGGTTGATGGTGACATGGTACCCAGGCGTGCGGGTGTTAAAGAAACTGTAGGCCATCGCAATCTCCGGCCGCTGGTTCACAGCGCCCAGAAACTGGCCCAGCACGCCCTCAAACTGCTTCAGATCGCCGCCACCTGCGCGCTGCTCCAGCATAAAGCTAAAGCCGCCCGAACTACCCAGGCCCGGAATAGCCGGCGGAGCTACTACAATCACATTGGCTTCTTTGAGAGCGGCAAACCGCTGGTTCAGCGTAGCCATGACGCCCTGCAGCTGTTGCGATTCTTCCTTGCGTTGGTCCCAGGGCTGCAATTGTAAAAAGATGGTACCGCTGTTAGATTTAAACGAGAAGTTAATGGCATTCAGGCCACCGATGGCTGTATAGGTTTTAACGGCCGGGATGTCGGCCAGTATCTCGCCCATGCGGGCCAGCTGCGCTTCCGTTCTGCTAGCCGAGGAGCCTTCCGGCAACTCGATGGACACAAACAAGCGCCCTTCATCCTCGGTAGGTATAAAGCCGGTTGGTTTGGTCGCAAACAAGCCCACTGTGCCGACATACACGCACACCAGCAGGATGAGTACGAGCGGGGTGGCTTTTATACTTTTGCGCACGCCGCGCGAGTAGGAGTTCGTGGTTCGTTCAAACCAGTTGTTGAATTTGTAGAAGAATTTATTCAGCCCTTTAGAGTCTTTGTTCACGTTCATGGGTTTAAGCATGAGTGAGCAGAGCGCCGGGGTGAGCGTAAGGGCTACAAAAGCCGAGATCAGCACCGAGATGGCAATGGTGATGGCGAACTGCTGGTAGAGGCGGCCTACAATGCCGGGTATAAAGCCCACGGGGATAAACACAGCGGCCAGTATGAGCGCAATGGCAATTACCGGCGCGGTAATATCCTTCATGGCTTTGCGCGTAGCCTCCCTGGCCGAAATCCCCTGGGTATCCATGTAGTGCTGCACGGCTTCCACTACCACAATGGCATCATCTACCACAATACCAATGGCCAGCACAAAGCCGAACAAAGTAAGCGTGTTGATGGTGAAACCAAGCGGGATAAAGAAGATGAACGTTCCGATAATGGAAACCGGAATAGCCAGCACCGGGATGAGCGTGGCCCGCCAGCTTTGCAGGAACAGGAACACGACGATAATCACAAGTATAAGCGCCTCGACCAGCGTATGCACCACCTCGTTGATGGATACCTGTACCACCGATACTGTTTCGAAGGAAACGACATAGTCTACATCGGCAGGGAAGGACTTTTTCAGCTGATCCAGGGCAGCATACACGCCATCCGCAGTTTCCAGGGCATTGCTTCCCGGCGCCTGGTAAAGGAGCAGGATAGCGGAGGGCTTGCGGTTGATGGTGGCGGCGCGGCCATAATCAAAGCGGCCGAACTCTATGCGGGCCACATCCCGCAGGTATACCAGCGAGCCGTTTTCAGGATTGGTGCGCACAATGATGTTGCCGAACTCTTCCTGCGTTTGCAGGCGGCCCGTTACGGTGATCGGGTACTGAAACGCCAGGTTGTCATACTGCGGCTTGGCACCTACCGTACCGGCGGCCACCTGCATGTTCTGTTCCTGAATGGCCCCTGTAATTTCGTTAGCGCTAATGCCATACTGGGCCAGCTTATCGGGTTTGAGCCAGATACGCATACTGAAATCCTGGCCCAGCGCGTTGATATCGCCCACGCCCGGTACCCGCAGCAAGGCCTCGCGCACAAAGATGTTGGTATAGTTGTCCAGGTACTGAATATCATGGGTCCCTTTTGGCGAATAAATACCAATTACCATCATGATACTCGGGTTACGCTTGCGCACGATCACGCCCAGGCGGCGTACTTCTTCGGGCAGGCTGGGGGAGGCTATACTTGCCCGGTTCTGTACGTCGAGCGTGGCAATGTCAATATCGGTGCCTACTTCAAAGGTCACCGCCATGTTCATCTGGCCGGTGCTGGTATTGGTAGACGTGATGTAAGCCATACCGGGCGTACCGTTGATCTGTGTTTCGATGGGCGTGGCAACCGTTTGCTCTACCGTCTGGGCATCCGCCCCGGTATAGTTGGCCGAAACCGATACTACTGGCGGAGAGATGTCGGGGTATTGGGTAATCGGCAGGTTCATCATCGACAGCACACCCACCAGCACGATCACAATGGAAATGACGATGGAGGTGACGGGTCTTCTTATAAATACATCTGAAATCATGTTGCTCGGGATAATTACCTATACTTCTTCTTAGCGTTTGGCCGGGGCCTGTTGCTGCGCTGCCGCGTCGCCCACCTGTACTTTGGCGCCCTCGCGCAGCTTCTGAATGCCTTCCAGCACGATGTTCTGATCGGCCGCCAGCCCCTCGCGCACCACCACGTTGCCGTTAAAGCGGGTACCCAGCTGCACATTCTGCTGGTGCACCGAATCGCCCTGGATCACATACACAAAATACTCGCCCAGCTGCTCTGTCACGGCTTTGTAAGGAATCACCACCTGCTGGCCGATATCCTGGTTCAGCACGCGCACATCAACTGTCATGCCGGGTATAAGCTGGCGCTCGGGGTTCGGAAACTCCACCCGCACGGTGGTGGTGCCCGACTGACGCCCGATGGAACGATCTACGGTAATGAGTTTTCCTACATGTGGGTATACCTGGCCGTTGTTCAGGGCAATGGTGAACAGAGAATCCGGCTGCGCCTTGGGATTGCTCATATAATTGGCAAAACGCGGTACTTCTTGCTCGTTAATAACAAAATCCGCAGCGATAGGCGCCATGCTGTAAATGGTGTTCAGGAGTGGCTGCCCCGGCGATACCTGCGCCCCGACCCGGACATTCGAAATACCGATTACCCCGTCGAAAGGCGCTGTGATTATGGCATAGCTCAGCTCATTGGCTGCGCTGCTTACCTGCGCGCGGGCCGCGGCAACCTGGGCCTGGGCAGTCTGCACGTTGGTGCGGGCATAATCTACCTGCTGTTTGGCAATTGCTTCACGGGCTTCCAGGGTTTCGTAGCGCTGAAGATCCTTCTGGTTGCGCTCCAGGTTTGCCTGTGCCGATTGCAGGTTGGCTTTTGCCTGCTGGTAGGCCGCCTGGTAGCGGGTGCGGTCTATTTCGTAAAGTTTCTGTCCTTTGGTAACCCGCTGTCCGTCCTGCACAAAAATGTTGGTGATATAGCCCGATACCTGGGGCCGCAGCTCCACTTCCTGTAGTGATACAATGTTGCCCGGATAGGTGTCGGTGCCGGTCACGGCTTGTTTTTTTACAGGATAAGCGGTAACCGGCACCGCCATGGCGGCCGGGTTCTGCTGCTTTACATCTTCTTTCCCGCCGCAGGAGGCAAGTATAGCCGGGCTCATTATGGCTGCCAGCAACCATGCGTATGTGATTCTCATTCGTTTTATGGGCTTATATTATTGGATGTTTATGGTACCCAGCGCGCGCTGGTAATCGAGTTTGCTGGCCAGCACATTGTAGAGGGCGTTGTAGTAGTTCAGCTGCGCCGTGCGCAGGTCGGTTTCAGCCACTACCAGGTCTACATAGGCTTTGATGCCTTCGTCATACTGCAGTTTGATCACGTCATATACTTCCCTGGCCAGCGTCACATTATCGCGCAGGGTCGTCCACTCGTAGTAATCGCTTTTGTAACGGGCCAGAGCAGCCTGGTATTCGGTGTTGATGGCCTTGCGGGTATTTTCGGTTTCCAGCTCCAGGCGCTGCTCCTGCAACTGGGCGATCTTCAGGTTCTGCAGGCGGCGGGTACCCTGGAAAATAGGGAGCGACACCTGCAGGCCCACGCCCGAAGTAGGGTAGGACTGGCTGTAAAGCCCCGAAAAGGTATCGTTAAAATAGAGCCAGTTATAGTTGATGTAGGAGGAAACAGTGGGCAGGAAGCTCCATTTATAATAAGCCGTGTTGAGCTGCTGCAACTGCTGCTGGGTCTGGAGTTGCTGCAGCTCGATGCGGTTGGCAAAGTTTATCACTTCAGTGGTATCCAGGAGTACGGCCTGCTGCATCAGGTTATAATCATAGCTTAGGTCCAGGTCGGATGCTACGGGGTAGCCCATGAGTTGCTTGAGCAGGGCAACCTTGGCTTTTATACTTGCCTGCGCTCGGTTGCGGTCGCTGCGGATGTTGGCCAGCGTAATGGCCGCCCGCTGGTAGTCGGTCTTATCTACCAGGCCTACATCAAAACGGCTGCGGGCATCGTTATACTGCTTTTCCTGGCGGGCTACGTTTTCGTCCAGGATGCGGAGCTGCTCCTGCGTGAAGAGGATGTCATAGAAGGCCTTGCTCACATCCACCACCGTATTTATTTTATTGTTCTGGATATCGAGGGCTAGTTGCTGACGGGTATAACGGGATGCTTTAGAAGCAAGCAGCAGCTCCGAGCTATAGAGCGTTTGCGTGGCCTGCAGCAAAATATTGGAAGTATACTTCTGCCCAATGGTGCGCACTTCGCCGCCAAAAGGCTGTTGCTGTAACTTAAAAAGATGGGTGCCACCATAGTTGGCCGAAATCTGGGGTAACCAGCCCGATAAGTTCGCTTTGATCTCGTGCTGCCCGATTTCCTCATCCAGCAAAGCCTGCTCCACGGCAGCCCTGTTCTTTAAGGCGTATGCCACGCATTGCTCCAGGGTCAGCGTTTGCTGCGCTGGGGTGGCCGGTTTTGTTTGTGCCAGCAGCCGGGCGGAGGGGAACAGCAGCATCCCCAGCAGCAATGGCTTAAAACAGTTAATTAATTTCATGTATTCTATTTTGCACGTTAGGATTCGGTCTTGTATGTTGCTGCCAGTCACCTGCCTAGGGCAGGTGAGTTGCCGGTTCAGGAGGTGCCGGGGTGGCGGCACATGCCATCCCACAGCAACTGGGCGATCTGCTGTAATTCAGGGTCTGAAATTACAACCTGGCCTTTGCCCTGCATTTTAGCGGTCATGATAATGTTTACATGGGCTAAAATTCCAAGGATCTCGGGGTTCATGTCTTTTAAATAGCCTTCCGTTACACCCCTACTGAAAAAGCTGAAGAGCTGGGAATGAAAGGCATCGGGACCGGCTTCGGGTTTCCTCGTATTATACGGCGAATTCACAAACTGTTCGATGTACCATAGCATGTCCGGGTTCGCCTCATAAAACCGGTAAAGGTTCATCCAGATAGAATAAAAGCGGTCTTTGTACGAGAGAGGCTCGGCATCGCCTTTCGCTACCGCTGCTATCATCTGCTTTCGGATATAGCCGAAGAGCTCACAGATCAGCTTCTCTTTGCTTTCGAAATAATGGTAAATGGTACCGGCTGCTACGCCGGCATGCCGCGCCACCATACTCATGGGTGTGCCATGGAAGCCATTTTCCTTTACCAGGGCCAGCATGCTCTTGAAAATAGCGCGCTTCTTATCGGCAACATTCTCCATTAGCTCCAGTCTATTGAATGTTCATTCGGTAGCAAAGGTAATTGATTTTTTATCTACCGGGCAACGGAAAGTGCTATTCCAGCGGCAGGAAGTTAGAAAAATACCTACTTGGTTTGCTTTTGTGGCCGCCAGACAGCAGCTATTCACCGGCTTAAAACCATTTATTTCAGATGAAGTGCACGCAGCCGCAGGGAAGAAAAAAATGCGAAAAACAGGGGGCAATGGCTACTATTATTTAGTTACCAGAATTGGCAGCGTGTGGGGCAGGTAAAGGTCGCATGCGTGGCTGAAATGCTCTTTTTTATACCTGTTAGGTAGCTTTATTGCCGGATGTAAAAACCCTTTCCACATCAGAGGCGATCTTTTTACCTGCCTAAAAAAATCAGTAGTTTTATGAACATAAATTTTCATATTCGTAAAATAGGCCATATATTGTTGATGTAATGCTGATTATGCATCTCTTTTATTATTAAAAAATTGAAGAATGGTTCTTTATTTTACTAGTCTCCTTCCCGGTTCTTTGCTGCACAAACATTTCTTCAGGTGTTGTATCCTGCATGATCATTCCCGATAGCCGCTTTTCCTGATCAACTTCCATTTATTTCGTTTGATGCCCCTCAGCTTTATTGCTGAGGATACTTACCCTTGTGCAGACCATGACAAAAGAAACTGATAATTCCCTTTATCTCCCGCAAGCGGAGCACGACTCATGTGGTATCGGCTTTGTGACCAACCTGGCCGGAAAGAAGACGCATGCTACCCTGGCAGACGCGTTGGTCATGCTGGAAAATATGGAGCACAGGGGAGGCTGTGGCTGCGAGCCGGAAACAGGCGATGGTGCCGGCATTCTCTTCCAGCTACCCCACGACTTTTTAGCAGCAGCATGCCGTCCACTCGGTTTCGAGCTGCCTTCACCCGGCAAGTATGGCGTGGGGATGGTGTTCTTCCCGGTGCAGGCTGCGCTGCAGCAACAATGCAGGCAGCTTTTGGAAGAAGCCGCCGCCAAGCTGGGCCTCCTTATACTTGGTTACCGGGTTGTGCCTGTTAACCGGACAGGTATCGGGGCTACGGCACTTGCCCATGAGCCCGCCATTGAACAGCTGTTTATAAAACCGGTTGATGAGAGCCTGCAAGCCGATGCCCTGGAGCGGAAGCTATACGTGTTTCGTAACTATAGTACCCATACCATCAACCGCCTGGTAGAAGGCAACCATGGCGAGTTCTACTTTGCAAGTCTTTCAGGCAGGGTGATCGTGTACAAAGGCCAGCTGCGCACCGACCAGGTAAAGCAATATTATACCGATCTGCAGGATGAACGCCTTGTTTCGGCCATTGCCCTGGTGCATTCCCGGTTCTCGACCAACACGTTCCCGAAGTGGAAGCTGGCGCAACCCTTTCGCTTTATTGCCCACAATGGGGAGATAAACACCATCCGGGGCAATGTGAACAAGATGAAGACCAAAGAAGTCCTGATGGAATCCGAGCTGTTCACAAAAGAGGAGCTGAACCTGTTATTGCCTATTTGCGATGCCAGCCAATCCGATTCTGCTAACTTCGACAACCTGGCCGAACTGCTGGTGCTGGCGGGCCGCTCGCTGCCGCATGCTCTGATGATGATGGTGCCCGAAGCCTGGGAACATAATGAGCAGATGTCGCCGGTAAAGAAAGATTTTTATAGGTTCCACGCCTCGCTGATGGAGCCTTGGGACGGACCGGCGGCAATTTGCTTTACGGACGGCAAAATGGTTGGCGCCATGCTCGACCGGAACGGCCTGCGCCCCTCGCGCTATTGCGTCACCTCCGACGGCACCGTGATTATGGCCTCCGAAGCCGGTGCCTTGCCCGTAGACCCGGCGAAAGTGATACGGAAAGGGCGCCTGCAGCCGGGCAAGATGTTTATAGTTGATTTAGAACAGGGCCGCATCCTGGAAGATGAGGAGATAAAAGAGAAAGTTGCCTGCCGCCGGCCCTATATGGAATGGGTGCGCCATAACCGGCTTAAACTTCGCGAGATGCTTCCGCCCCGGGTGCCAGCGTTTGTGCTACAGGAAGATACGCTGCGGCAACGGCAGCAGGTCTATGGCTATACTTCAGAAGACCTGAAAATGATCCTGGCCCCCATGGCAGCGAGCGGAAAAGAGCCCCTCGGCTCGATGGGAGCGGACACGCCACTGGCCATACTTTCGAACCAGAGCCAGCACCTGTCCCATTATTTTAAGCAGCACTTTGCACAAGTCAGCAACCCGCCCATTGATCCTATCCGCGAGCGGATGGTGATGTCACTCTTCACGCGGGTGGGCTCCGGGCAGAACATCTTATCCGAATCACCCAAACATTGCAGCCAAGTGCATATTTCGCAACCTGTGCTCACGTACGAGAATATCATTACGCTAAAGCAGTTGGACCAACATGGCTACAGGCACAAGGAAATAGCGCTGGTTTTTAATGCCGATGGACAGCCGCAGCGGCTAACAGAGGCAATTGACCGGGTGTGTGCCGATGCGGAAGCGGCCATTGCGGCAGGCTATAATGTGCTGGTGCTTTCAGACAGGGCGGTGGATGCGGCGCATGCCCCCATCCCGTCTTTGCTGGCAACGGGCGCTTTGCAACACCACCTGATCCGGAAGAGGCTACGCACCAAAGCCAGCATGGTGGTAGAAGCCGGGGATGTTTGGGAAACGCACCATTTCGCTACCCTGATCGGGTATGGCGCCAGCGCCGTGCACCCTTATCTTGCTTTTGAAACCATCCTCTCGCTAAATAAACAACAGGAGCTGCCACAGCGCTTACCGGAAGAGGAGGTGGTGCAGAACTATGTGAAAGCAATAGGTAATGGCTTACTCAAGATCCTTTCTAAAATGGGCATTTCAACGCTGCAGGCTTACCAGGGCTCGCAGATATTTGAATGCCTGGGGCTCAGCCCGGAGGTGATCGACAAATGCTTTGAAGGTACGGTTTCTACAATCGGCGGCATTGACTTCGATGGTATTGCCAAAGAAGTGCTGGTGCGGCATGCCTATGTATACGCGCACCATCTGAGCCCACGATTGCCTGAAGGGGGATTTTTCCAGTGGAAGCGCGATGGCGAACGCCACCTCATGAACCCTGAAACGATCCATCTTTTGCAGCATGCCACCCGCCGTAACGATTACGGGCTGTACAAAAAGTATGCGCAGCTGGTAAACGACCAGCAACAACAGGCTATCACGTTGCGCAGCCTGCTCGACTTCCGGGAGCGTCAGCCAGTGCCGCTGGCAGAAGTAGAGCCGGTGGAAAGTATACTTAAGCGATTTGCGACAGGCGCCATGTCCTTCGGGTCTATTTCGTATGAGGCGCACAGCACACTGGCTATTGCCATGAACCGCATCGGGGCCAGAAGCAACAGCGGGGAAGGCGGGGAGGATGAGGTGCGTTTCGAGTTGAAGCCCAATGGGGATTCGGAGCGATCGTCTATCAAACAGGTGGCGTCCGGCCGTTTTGGTGTGACGAGTTATTACCTGGCCAATGCCGATGAACTGCAGATCAAGATCGCGCAGGGCGCCAAGCCCGGCGAGGGCGGCCAGCTGCCCGGCCATAAGGTAGACGACTGGATCGCGCGCGTACGGCACTCGACCCCGGGCGTGGGGCTGATCTCGCCGCCCCCGCACCACGATATTTATTCGATTGAAGACCTGGCTCAACTCATCTTCGATTTGAAAAATGCGAACCGTGCTGCCCGCATCAACGTGAAGCTTGTGGCGGAAGCAGGCGTGGGCACGGTGGCAGCCGGTGTAGCCAAAGCAAAGGCCGACGTAGTTTTGATCTCGGGCCATGATGGGGGTACCGGCGCCTCACCGCTTAGCTCCATCCGCCATGCCGGTACGCCCTGGGAACTGGGGCTTGCGGAAGCACACCAGACCTTGGTGAAAAACAACCTCCGCAGCCGGGTGGTGCTGCAGACAGACGGGCAGATCCGCACGGGTCGCGACCTGGCTATTGCTACTTTGCTGGGTGCCGAAGAATGGGGCGTTGCCACGGCAGCCCTAATTGTGGCGGGCTGCATTATGATGCGCAAATGCCATCAGAATACCTGCCCGGTAGGGGTAGCTACCCAAGACCCGGAGCTGCGGGCTTTGTTTACGGGCAAACCAGAGGACGTCGTCAATTTGTTCCTTTTCCTGGCCGAGGACCTGCGCGAGCATATGGCTGCGCTTGGCTTCCGCACCATCAATGAGATGGTAGGGCAAGCCGATGTGCTGAAAGTGCGGGAGAATGCAGGTTTCTGGAAATTAAAGGCGCTCGATCTGAGCAAGCTGCTCTACAAGCAAGCAGCAGGTCCGGAGGTGGGGCTTTACAAGCAAATAGCGCAGGATCATCAACTGGACGACGTGCTAGACTGGCACTTGCTGGCAGCAGCAAAGGAGGCAATCGACGACGGTAAGCCTGTCCGGGCCTCTTTCCCCCTGAAGAACATCGACCGATCGGTCGGCACCCTGCTTTCGAACGAAATTTCAAAAAAGTATAAAAAAGCGGGCTTACCCGAAAAAACCATTCATTTCAACTTCCGGGGTTCTGCCGGGCAGAGCTTTGGGGCCTTTGGGGCACCCGGGCTGCACCTGGAGCTGGAAGGCGAAGCCAACGATTACTTTGGCAAAGGATTATCGGGTGCACACCTGGTTGTATACCCCGACAGAACAAGTAAGTATAATCCGGCGGAAAATATCATTATCGGTAACGTGGCCCTGTATGGCGCCACCTCCGGCGAAGTATACATCAACGGCATGGCCGGCGAGCGCTTTGCCGTACGTAACTCCGGTGCCCGGGCTGTGGTGGAAGGAGTAGGCGACCATGCCTGCGAATATATGACAGGGGGCGTAGTGGTTATCCTGGGGGCTACGGGCCGCAACTTTGCCGCCGGCATGAGCGGCGGGCTGGCCTTTGTATATGACCCGGGACAGCAATTGCCCGGGCAATGCAATCTTGAGATGGTGGACCTGGACCCGGTAGCCTATGAAGAGCACCTGATGCTACGCCAGCTGCTCGAGCGCCATGTCCAGTATACCGGCAGCCGTCTGGCCGCCGGCATCCTGGAGCGCTGGGACCAAGCTATCCGGAACTTCATGAAAGTGATCCCGCAGGAGTATAAAGCGGTACTCTCTCAAAATAAAGAAACCTTGCGAAACGCTATGTAAGACCAACCATGGGAAAAGAAAGAGGATTTATAGAGCTGGATAGAACGTTGCCGCCTGTCCGAGAGCCGGAAGAGCGCATCCGTGATTTTAAGGAGATATACCTGGAGTCGGGCTACGAGCTGGCTACCCAGCAAGCCACCCGCTGCATGGATTGTGGTGTGCCTTTCTGCCACAGCGGCTGCCCGCTCGGAAATAAAATTCCAGACTTTAACGATGCCGTTTACAAAAACAACTGGGCGCAGGCCTTTGAAATACTGAGCAGCACCAACAACTTTCCGGAGTTTACCGGGCGCATCTGCCCGGCACCATGCGAGTCGTCCTGTGTGCTAAGTATAAACAAAGCGCCGGTGGCCATTGAGTTTATTGAGAAGACGATTGCCGAAAAAGCGTTCGAGTTAGGCCTGATCAAACCCCAGCAGCCTCTTGTGCGCACCGGTAAGCAGGTAGCAGTGGTTGGTTCGGGGCCGGCAGGCCTGGCTGCTGCCACGCAATTGAACCTGGCGGGGCACTGGGTAACGGTTTTTGAGAAGCAGGATGTGATTGGCGGCTTGCTGGCCTACGGCATACCTGACTTTAAGCTGGAAAAATGGGTGATCGAGCGCAGAGTGCAGTTGCTGGAAGCGGAAGGTATTACGTTTAAGACCAACGTAGAGGTGGGCATTACGATAACGGCTGAAGCGCTGCTGGCCAGCTTTGATGCCGTGGTGCTTTGCTGTGGAGCCGAGGTGCCCAAAGCGCTGCCGTTGAAAGGCCATGATCTGCAGGGTATCCACTATGCCATGGATTACCTGGTACAGCAAAACCGTCGCGTGCGGGGCCTGGAAGTGCAGCAGGAAGCCATACTTGCCACCGGCAAGCATGTGGTGGTGGTAGGCAGCGGCGATACGGGTTCCGATTGCGTGGGGACAGCGAACAGGCAGCAAGCAGCTTCCGTGACGCAGATCGCCCGTATGTATGAGCCCCCGCAGCAACGCCCCGACAACAATCCCTGGCCACAAGCCCCCCTGATCATGCAAACCTCCAGCTCGCACGAAGAAGGCTGCACCCGTTCCTGGGCCCTGCTGACCAAAGCGTTTGTGGGGGATGAGAAGGGGCATGTCAAAGGGTTGCTGGTGGCGGATCTGCGCTGCCTGGAAGGAGCGGAAGGAACCATTTACGAAGAAATAGAAGGTACCGAGCGCGAACTGCCCTGCGACCTGGCCCTGATCGCCATTGGTTTTGCCGCGCCGCAACCCAAAGGATTGCTGACGCAGTTGGGAATAGCCTTTGATCCTAACGGCAGCATAGAGGCCGATCAACGCTTTCAGACCAATGTAGCCAAGGTCTTTACGGCAGGAGACGCGCACCGCGGGCAATCGCTGGTTGTATGGGCCATCTCAGAAGGGAGAGAAGCGGCCCGCGCCGTAGACGAATACCTGATGGGAACGTCCTCGTTGCCTTCTAAAAATTTGTCGGTACTAGATCTGATGGCATAATGGCAGCGCTGCTGTGCCTTTCTTAGCAACATATCTTTTCAACTGGCCATACTTAAAACAGAATGCCCCGCCTGTATAGCAGGCGGGGCATTCTGTTTTAAGATACGGCAAAGTATAGGGCTCACTTATTGTACTTCAGCCACTGCTTTGTTCTTTTTCTTAGCTTTCTGCTTTTTCTTTTTGGCAGGTGCTTTTTTCTCCCCTTCACGGCGGGCATCTACCTGCGGCAGGCCCGAGGTGTCGTCGGTTATCAAGGTCATTTCTTTCACCAGGTGCCCGGCGCCAGCAAACTTGTCAACGATAAAGAGCATGTACCGCGCATCAACGGCAATGTTACGAACCTGGTCGGGGTTATACACGATATCGCTCATAGTGCCTTCCCAGTTGCGGTCGAAGTTCGTGCCGATCAGCTGCCCGTTGGCATTGATCACCGGAGAGCCAGAGTTGCCACCGGTTGTATGGTTAGATGCAATGAAGGCTACCGGCATTTGGCCATTCACGCCATAAGGGCCATAGTCCTTTTTGAGGTATAGCTCTTTCAGCTTAGCCGGGATGGCGTAATCTTCGGCTGCCCCTGTTTCTGCTTTCTCGATAATACCTTCCAGCGTAGTGTAATATTTATACTGCACGCCATCCACCGGTTCAAAAGGTTCTACCAGTCCGTAAGCTACGCGCAGGGTAGAGTTTGCATCCGGGTAAAAGGTTTTGTCCTTTTGCATCTCCCGCAGGCCTGCCATATACGTGCGGTAAAGTAGGTTCAGGTTCTCGTTCACCTGGTTGTAGGTTGGCAGCACACTGTTACGGTAATGGGTTGTAATGTTGCTGGACAGCTGGTAGGCCGGGTCTTTTGCAAGCACATCCTTTTTGCCGGCTCTTATCGCTGACAGCGCTTTTTTAACGCCCGCTTCGGAGGTAAACAGCGATTTACTGTAAACAGCTGCGGCATACTTGCCAAAGTCGCCTTTGTAGGTGTCGTGAGCGGCGTCCAATGCAGCAGGATGCCATTGCTTGTCCAGCCCGGTGTAGTAGAGGTCCAGCAAGGCGGCAAATACTTTCTGGTCAGTTGGGGCGCTGTAATCCTTGTAGAAAGCAGGGGCGCTTTTCTCCAGTTTGTCGGCCATGGCGTTAATGTCCTGTTGCGGGGCTTTTGCCTCCAGCAGTTCCTGCAGGCCGATAAACGTGTTGGCAAACTTAAGTAGCTCGATGCCATTGGCCGCTTCAGTATAATAGTCGCGGGAGATCGTGATGCCGTTCAGGGCATTATAATTTTTGGCAAAGTCGGCTAGCAGGCTGCCATACGGCTGCTGACGCGCCGGATCGGCTGCTATCCAGCGGGCAAACTGCTCTTCCAGTTGCTGCTTGGTGGCAATGGCCTTAGCTTTTTTAATGCCGCGGTTTTCGCCGATCCACTTTTTCCAGTAGTTGGCGATGCTAGCATACTTGGCTGCATACTGGATGCGGATAGCGTCAGAAGCTTTCATGTCCTTGTCCAGGATGTTGAGCTTTGTTTCGCGTATCTTGATCTTGGCCGGGTTCGATACCTCGTAGATCTCCTTTACGGCCTGGGAGGTAAGGTACTCGTTGGTGCGTCCCGGGAAACCGAAGATCAGCGTAAAGTCACCTTCTTTGATGCCGCTCAGCGAGATAGGCAGGTGGTGGCGGGGCTTGTAAGGCTTGTTCGAGGGTGAATACTCGGCAGGTGCATTGTCAGGGCCGGCATATACCCGGAAGAGCGAGAAGTCACCGGTGTGGCGCGGCCACATCCAGTTGTCAGTATCGCCCCCGAACTTACCGATAGAAGATGGTGGCGCTCCCACCAGGCGCACGTCCTTAAACGTTTCAGTGATATACATGTAGTATTCGTTGCCATAGTAGTAGGGTTTGATCACGGCCTCATAGTGTGTGCCGGCCGTGGCTGCCTTACGCACCTGAGCCATGTTGCGCTGCACAATGGCTTCGCGTTCCGCTTCGGTTTTCGCGTTGGCAGTGCCGGCCAGTAGCTGCTTGGTCACGTCTTCCATCCGCACGATGAACGTGGCGGTAAGCCCCGGGTTCGGAAGTTCCTGCGCCTTGTCCATGGCCCAGAAGCCATTGGTTAGGTAGTCGTGTTCCACCGAGCTGTGTTCCTGCACGGAGCCATAGCCGCAGTGGTGGTTGGTAAGCAGCAAGCCTTCGGAGGAGATCATCTCTCCGGTACAAAAGCCGCCAAAAGACACAATGGCATCTTTTAGGCTGGACTGGTTTACACTATAGATATCGTCTGCAGTAAGGCGCATGCCTTTTTTCTGCATCTCCGATTCGTTGAGCTGCTTTAAGAGCATCGGCAGCCACATTCCCTCATCCGGGCGCGCTACGGTAGAGCTCAGGCTCAGGCAGGTAGCGGCAAAGAGGGCTATTAAATGTTTACGGATCATGATCAGTTAACTTGTGAGAAATAATTGTATCTAACAAAATTAAGCAAAAATCAGGGCCAAAGGGGAGAATGGGGCAAGGAATACCTGAAATTTGCTAACCGGCTGCTTTTTTCGGATGGAATTGGTAGCTAGTTCAGTAGACCAGGGAAGTATAAATAACAGAAGGGCAGCCCCTAACCAGGGGCTGCCCTTCTGATGCAGTAATAGAAGCCACCGCAGCGGCCAGGAAATCCTTGAATCAGAATGAGCCGATGTGGGCGTAGCTCGTGTCGGCTTCCCAGGCCCGGAAGTTTTCGATCTCTCTCTGAAAGGAGGTAACAAACCAGGCCATCAGACTCAGGTCATCGAGCAGGCCAATGCCCGGTATAAAGTCCGGGATAATGTCTAAGGGCGTAACCAGGTATAACAGGACGGCTACCCCGATCAGAATCGATTTTTTAGCTACATGGCGGTAATCGCCGCTCACATAGGCGCGCACCAGGCGTATGAACGTCTGCATGATCTCCTTTATCTGTTCAAAGCTGCCTTTGGGGCTGTTGCTGTCCACCAGTTTGCCATAGGCCGTGGTGAGCAGGATGCCCAGCTTTACTGGTTTGGCCAGCAGCCCGCTGGCTTTGCCCATATACTTCCGGAAAGCCGGGTTTTGTGAGTAGACAAGTCCTTTTTGAATCCAGTCGTTTAGCATAACAGTTGTCTCTTTAGAGCATCATACGGCGCAAGGGCCCAAAAGGCTTTACGCGTCTGGCGTGTTTTGTTTGCAAGGGGGAGTAAGGTAAAAATATTTATGGAGCGGCACTTGATTCCTACCCAAATCATCGTGTAAATTAGTGTACTTTAACAGCCAAACGTTCTGTCCTAACAATTACTTTTTACCGGTTCCTATGAAGCTGATTTGGAAACTGGTTTTGCCGCTTCCTGTAATAGCGGCAGCCCTATATGGCGTTTCGTACCGGTTGCCGGCCCAGATGCTGGTCGAGCACCGGGTGGAGCTGGGGGTGAGCCCCGAGCAGGTATACCCCTACCTGAACAACCCCATGGAATGGCCCAAGTGGAGCAGTCTGAACAAAGCAGCAGACCCCACCATCATCTACCTTTATGGAGGCCCTATGGCAGGAGTGGGCGCGCGCATGCAATGGAGTGGCGATAAATCGGGAGAAGGCAAACTGCAGCTGACCGAAAGCACCAGCCCGAGCACCCTGGCTTATGTGCAGAGCGAATCGGGCATGCCGGACAGCGTGTTCGGGGAGTTTAACCTTGAGCCCACCAAAGAAGGCACAGCGCTGACCTGGCGCCAGACCTCGGCGATAGGCACCAACCCGCTCGATCGCTACAAAGGGCTATACCACACCTATAAAAAGCAGCAGGAGGTGGAGCAGGGGCTGGCAGGACTAAAAACCTTACTGCAGGATAACAGTAAGAGAAGAGCAGCCAGATAAAAAAACAGCTATGCCGACCTCCATTATCCGACCTGCCGCCGATGAGTTTCCGGAAGTATACCAGCCTTACATGAGCCTGTTGCCCGAAGGCGATGTGTTATACCTGCTGGAAAAACATAGCACCGACCTGCGCCACATGTTTAGCAACATCTCTGATACGCGGGCAGAAGAAAGTTATGCCCCCGGTAAATGGACGATGAAAGAGCTGCTGCAGCACCTGATCGATGCCGAGCGCATCTTCAGTTACCGGGCTCTGTGCATTGCCCGGGGCGAGCGGCAGGAACTTCCCGGTTTTGACGAGAACATGTACGCCTATAACTCCCTTGCCAACATCAGGCTGCTGCCCAACATACTGGAGGAGTATGAACAGGTGCGCCGGGCAAATCTGCTACTCTTCAGGAGCTTCACCACCGAGATGCTGGATCAGACCGGTATCTGCAATGGCAACCGCATGTCTGTACGCGTGATCATCCATGTGCTGGCGGCACACGAAATGCATCATATCAACATACTGCAAACCCGCTACCTTAAGCGCAAAGACTAAAGTATAGCAGCACAAGTATAAGCACCTAAGTATAGCCGGCCAATTAAGGGTGTAACTAAAAGGTTTCTTCGGGATGCTTATACATACCTGAGCTGAATTTCTAGTATCCCATTAATCGCATAAACCAGCTTCCTCTTTTTACAGTAATACCTCCGTCAGGCGCTTTTCATACCTATGCGTGGCAGCAAATCAGCACTATACTTCTAAAAGCATAGCCGATCGTTTGTATAATGTCCTGACGACATGCAAAAAGCCTCTGTAAGTATAAACTTATACTTGCAGAGGCTTTTTACATTTTAATTTTAGGTTACAGTAGTTCGTTTGCCAGGTTTGCCAGTTCGGAGCGTTCCCCTTTCAGCAGCGTGATGTGTGCATAGAGCGGGTGGTTCTTTGCCCGGTCGATCAGGTAAGAAAGGCCGTTGCTTTGCGAATCGAGGTAGGGGGTGTCGATCTGGTAAATGTCGCCGGTAAAGATGATCTTGGTATTTTCGCCGGCACGCGAAATAATCGTCTTCACTTCATGCGGCGTTAGGTTCTGGGCCTCGTCCACAATAAAGATGATGTTCGATAAACTGCGGCCCCGGATGTAGGCCAGCGGCGTGATGACCAGCTTTTCCAGGTCCACCATGTCCCGGATCTTCTGGAATTCCTTGCTGCTTTCGGCAAACTGGTTCTGTATATACTTCAGGTTATCCCAAAGCGGCTCCATGTAAGGGTTCAGCTTCGATTTAATATCGCCGGGCAGATAACCGATATCTTTATTGCTCAGGGGCACCACAGGCCTGGCCAGGTAGATCTGCTTATACTCCCGGCGCTGCTCCAGGGCGCTGGCCAGGGCCAGTAGCGTTTTGCCCGTGCCCGCCACTCCTTGAATTGATACCAGTTTAATGCTGGGGTTGGTGAGTGCATGCAGCGCAAAGGCCTGCTCGGCATTGCGGGGTTTAACGCCGAAAGCGGTGATTTTATCTACCCGCTCCAGCAATTGCTCCGCCGAATTATAATAGGCTAGTACTGAACTTTTAAAGCTCTTAAGCACGAAGTAATGGTTGTCCTTCGGAACGGCTTCCAACACTTTTCCCGGTTCGCAATGACCTTTCTCATATAAGTCATTCACGAGCTCTGCCGGTACCTCTTCCAGCGTGTCGTTGCCGGTATACAGCCCAGCCACATCCTGGATCTTGCCTGTTTCATAATCTTCCGACACCAGGTTTAAGGCACGGGCTTTCAGGCGCAGGTTAATGTCCTTGGTTACCAGCACTACTTTGTTGTCGGGCCGCTCGCGTTGCATTTGCAGGGCGGAGTTCAGAATGTGGTGGTCGTTCTTGTCGCCGAAGATCTCCACGGCATCCAGCGCGGAAGGGGTATGCATCAGCACCTTGAACTTGCCTTTGTTCTTGCCATTGAGCGGCAGCCACTCCTGCAGCTTGTGCTCGGCAGAAAGCTTGTCGATGAAGCGGATAAACTCCCGCGCTTCAAAGTTCTTAATGTCGTTGCCCTTTTTAAAGTTATCCAACTCCTCGAGCACCGTGATCGGAATGGCCACATCATGCTCCTGAAAGTTCTGGATCGCGCTGTGGTCATATAGTATAACGGAGGTATCCAATACAAAAACCTTAATGGCTTTGGGATTCGGCACAAGGGCGTCGGGGGTTGGTTTGCTTTTTTTTGCCTTGGAGGCGGGTGTTGGTTTGGTTTTGATCTGGGAAGATGCCGCTGGTGTTTTGCTGGGTTTGAGCATACGGTATGGCTATAGGTGATACGGTGTGTACAGGTAGTCTCCTGCCGTGGCCGGTGGTTTAGCCTCTTGCAATTAGAGCTTTTTACGGGATATTTTTTTGCGCGGCTATCCCAGTGCCGGCCATTTTTCGAGGTTTAACACAGTTCATATTTCAGTAATCGCCTATTCAAAAGTATGCGCTTGAAAGACAATTAGTTAGAAGGGTGTTGTTTTGTAACTAAATGTTTAGTTATATAGTAATACTTTTGTAAGTCGCTACCGGCAGCCCAGCCGGCCGCAGATCTCTAAAAGCATATTACCATGAAGCATTTTCTTTTGTGCTGCCTGTTACTGCTGCTCCCGCTTTTAGGTACAGCCCAACCCGGGAAACACAGGATTTGGCCTTTCCAGGTAAACCGCACCGATAAAGCGGGCAGGTATACGGGCCGCTGGAAATTATACCTGGGAGAAGGGAAGGAGCAGGTCGTGATCCGGAACGGGCGCTTCCGGCATGGACGCGAAGTAGGAACCTGGAAGTATTATTACCCCGACGGTACACTGTACATGATAGAGAAGTATAGCCGGCACAGCCCCGAAGTGGCCGTAAGCAGGTACCACGAAAACGGCAAACTGGCCCGCACAGGCAAAGCCGTGCAGGTGAGCACCACTACCATGGATCATTATTACTGGACTGGACCCTGGCAGGTATATGACAAACAGGGTAACTACACGCATACCGAGCTCTATGAAAACGGCCATCTGATCAGGCGAAAAGCGGAAAGCCCCGGAGAATAGAAACCTACCACCTTAGCTTGAAGTGGGAGTATAGTAGAGATGCTAAGTATAAGAAAGCCTCCAGGTGTAAGCTGCTTAGCAGTAGTATATCAGTGCGTTATGGAGTAATTTATACTTAGCTCAGGGTATAATATTCTTCCACTTCTTTGTCGTGGAGGCGCAGGTAGCCGTGGATGACCAGCTTTACCAGGATGCGGTAAGCTCGCCGTTCGCCCAGGTTTGCCAGCTTCATAAACTGCCGCAGCGTAATGCGCGGGCTTAGGCGGAGGTAGTCCAGCACGGCCAGCTCGTGGCGGTCCAGCGGAATTTGCTCGAAAGCCGGTGCTTCTTCCCGCAGGACTTTGTTCACCATTTTGCTTGTTTGCACACTTGTGTCCTGCACGCGCACATAGCCCCGCCAGTCGTCTTCTTTTACTTTTGCATAATGCGGTTTCTGGGAGCTCTCGGGCACTAGTACCACCAGCACCATCCGGTCATCGATCTCGATTTCCTCGTAATGTACCAGCACCGGCGGGTCGCAGTAAAAGTCGGCAGCCTGTTGCAGGGTATGTTTTTCCTCCTCCGGATCAATGCCTGATATGGTGCCGTTGTCTTTTACCCCGATCAGGATGCGGCCGCCGCGGGTATTGGCAAAGGAAACCAGGGTGCGGGCTATCTTTTCGGGCTGGGTAACCCGTTGTTTAAAGTCCAGGGTGTCGTTTTCGCCTTGTAGGATCAGGCGTTCCAGTTCTTCCATAGTATAAAGGAGCCAGCGGGTTCAGGAGGTCGTGATACGGGTGCCTCCCTGAATAGCCAGCAGGCTTCTTTCTTTTTTCGATAGAAAGTATAAAAGGTTCTGCTTTGCCGGAAACAGTTTGCAGCCAAGGCGCTTGTTTGAGCTTAAAATAAAAGAAGCGAACCGTAGGGCCCGCTTCTTTGGTATGTCAATTCTGGCTAATGGCTTAGAAAGGGAGGTCGTTATCGGCGTCGCTGCTATAAAACGTAGGAGCGTCGTTCTGGGCAGGAGCTCCTGACGGACCGCCAAAGTTGCCACCGCCTGCTGCCGCCGGTTCCACGCGCCAGGCCTGCAGGTTGGTGAAGTACATAGTCGTGCCGTTCTTTGTAAAAGGCTTCCCTGTCAGGTTGAAGGTTACTTTTATTTCATCGCCACTTTTAAAGGCATCCAGCAGGCTGCACTTGTCCTGTGTCAGCTGAAACTTCACGTATTGTGTGTACGAACCATCGGGTATTTCCAGCACAAACTCGCGCTTTTTAAACTTGTCACTTACCTGTTGCTCATCAAAAGCTTCGTACAGTTTTCCTTGGATATCAAACGACATAATCAATCAAATAAAAAGAGGTTATTTTAATAAGAACAAAGATAACGAATTTTCAGCAAAACCGGCCTTGTTTTGGAAGCGATAAAGTATAAAAATGCCGGATATTTTCTGTTCTTTTAACGGCTAAAGCTGTGCCTACGTACAGCCTAGCTGAATTAAAACTGTAAGCCTTATACCCTATGAGAAACATAGCCATTGCCATACATGGCGGAGCCGGAACCATAACAGAAGCCACCCTGACAGCCGCCCAGGACAAAGCGTACCGGGCCGCTTTAAAGGAAGCCGTGGAAGCCGGCCACCAGGTGCTGGCCGGAGGCGGCACGGCCCTGGAAGCAGTGGAACATGCCGTGACCAACCTGGAAGACTCGCCGCTGTTTAACGCCGGCAAAGGAGCCGTTTTTACAAAAGAAGGCAAACATGAGATGGATGCGGCCATAATGTGCGGCAAAACACTCGAAGCCGGCGCCGTAGCCGGTGTCAGAAGCATCCGCAACCCGATTAAACTAGCCCGTACTGTGCTGGAACATTCGGACCATGTGCTGCTCAGTGGCTATGGCGCCGAAGAGTTTGCGCGTACCTACCAGCTGGCCTTCGAATCGGAAGAATACTTTTTCAACTCATTTCGCTACAAGCAATGGGCGGAGGTGCGCGATTCCAACATTTTTCTGCTGGACCATACGAAAAAGATTGATGAAAAATTCGGTACCGTTGGTGCGGTAGCTGTTGATATGAACGGGGATATTGCTGCTGCCACCTCCACGGGCGGGATGACCAACAAGAACTACAACCGCATCGGCGATTCGCCACTGATCGGGGCGGGCACCTATGCCAATAACGCGACCTGCGCCATCTCATGCACCGGCCATGGCGAGTTCTTTATGCGCGCGGTGGTAGCTCACGACGTGTCGTGCCTGATGGCCTACAAAGGCTATACTTTGCAACAGGCCTGCGACGAGGTGGTGATGCAGAAACTGGTAAAACTTGGCGGCGAAGGAGGCCTGATCGCCGTCTCGGCGGCCGGCGACATTGCCCTGCCTTTTAATACCGAGGGGATGTACAGGGCCTTCAAAAAAAATAATGACGCTGCCCAGGTTGGCATCTATAAAGAGATGTAAGCACGGAAACGGGCGTTACTCCGCTTCCTGCTGGATGCGCGCCAGGGTATAGGTTTCGATGTCTTTAAAGAACAGGCGGTTTTCGATATCGTAAATGTTGCCTTTCGCCATTACATGCATCAACATGTTCTCAATGGCAATCGGATGGCCTTTGTCTACTTCCGTGGCATTGGTATAGCCCATGTTGTGCCCGTCGGCAATCACCACCAAGTTTGAGCCAATAGTTTCGAGCAGGTGCCCGTCAGTGATCAGCACGCCGGTGTCTTCGCCCAGTCCGATGCCGATCGTTTTCGGGTGCGTGGCCACCGATTCGAGTAAGCGCCCGAAACGCCCGCGCGCCACAAAGTGCGTGTCAATGAGCACACTGCTGATCAGATCGAGCCCATGCCCGAATTTGACTGAACCCCGCAGCAGTGACTCCTTCGCATTGCCGCCCTTTATCATGATCTTCGACATGGCCATTGCGCCTGCACTGGTGCCGGCAATCACAAAGTTCTCGTTCTGGTAACGCTGCTTCAGAATGTCGAGCATTTCGGTGTTCAGAAACATACGCGTAATACGGGACTGGTCGCCGCCACTAAACATGATGCCATCGGCCTTTCGGATGCGCGCCAGGTATTCCGGATTTAAAGCATCGGCTTCCTCGCGGATGTGCATGAGATTAACCGTATCAACACCCAAAATGCCAAAGGCGCTGCAGTAGCGTTCACCTACCTCTTCCGGGATCATCGAGGCTGTTGTAATCACTTCTATACGAGGGTTTTTAGCTGGTATCTCTTTGAGGAAACGTTTAAGGATGCCCAGCTCGAAAAAATCAAGGTAATATTTTTTTCGCGATACCGGATTAGGGTATGTGCCTTTGTCTTCATTTCCGCCTACTGCTATTAGTTTTCCTTTGGGTGTATTCACGTAATCTCTTGTTTTGATGTATGGTTTAGATGCTGCTGCAAAGCAGGTGCCAGTTCCTTGCAGTATACCTGCAAGAGCAGACCTCCTTAAATTACCTGTTTTGGCAGAAATCGTTTCAAGAATGTTCTGTCAGCTGGCCCTGTTCGGTGGCTGCCGGGCAAATATAGCGCTATTAATATCATGTATATGTATAATATTATATACAGCATGTGTTTGGGTGTAAAATTACGCTATTGGTATGAAAAGAATAATATTTTGCCTAACCCCTTTTGATAGCGGCCGTATAGAAAGTCCACAGACAGATGTTAAAGTATACACGTAACCTTTCCAAGCTATGAAACTTAATAATTTAAAAGACCTCATGATCCACGAGCTCAAAGATATTTACAGTGCCGAGCATCAGATCACCAAAGCATTACCTAAAATGATGGAAGCCTGTTCTTCCGAAAAATTACGGGCTGCTTTCCAGGATCACCTGCAGGTAACCAAAATGCAGATCGAGCGCCTGGACAATGTGTTCGACATGCTGGGTATGAAAGCCCAATCGGAACACTGCAAAGCCATGGAGGGCATCATAAAGGAATGCGAGTCGATGATGAGCGAACGAGCAGATAAAAGTGTGATGGATGCGGCCCTTATTGGCTGCGCCCAGCGGGTAGAGCACTATGAGATTGCAGCCTATGGCACGGTTTGTACGTATGCCAAGCAGTTGAATATGACAGACGTGATGAACCAGTTGCTGATGACGTTGGATGAAGAAAAAGCAACCGACCAGCGCCTGACCATGATTGCAGAAGAGACAATAAACATCAGAGCCGAAAGGTAGTAAAAGGCTTAAACGACATACGGAAAAAACTCTGTACTTTCGCCTGGCTCTCACCAGCAGGTATGAAGGTGACAGAGTTTTTCGTTTTTATAAAACAAGAGCCGGCGCTTCGTTCATCCAACTAAGCGCCGGCTCTTGTTTCTTTCTAGGCTTTACCTATCGCAGCTTGGTACGTCTATTTTACCAGTTCATCCAGCGTAACAGAGGCTACAGCATGATAATGGGGCCTGGCCTGGGCATAAATAGCCAGCGCTCTTTCCTTGCCTTCGGGCGTGGCGAGCAGCGCCTTGTAGATCGGTACCAGGAACTTGCGCCGCCCCACGTTGACCAGGAAGGTTTCCAGGGCCTCCTGCGCTGAAGTATACTTGTTATGGATGGCATGCAGGAGCCAGGCAGCAAGCACTTCTGAATTTTTGGAGCTGGTAAACTGGAAAGCAGCGTCCAGTTCGGCCATTTGCTGCGGCGACATGGTGTCTGGTAACATCCGCAGGAAATGCAGCCACTCGTGGCTCGACCAGGAGCCGGTGTTCAGCTGCGAAGCGGGTTTGCCGGCGTTCCACTCCCTGAACGTTTTTTCTACGCTTGCAAAGCGGCTGGAAGTAGGTTTTATAACATCAGCCGGTAAGCCCGGCGAAAAAATCCACCCGTCAACATTGATTTGGGTGGCCAGCTCTTTATCCCATTTGATCAGTTCTTTCTCCAGGAAATTCAGGAATAGATCAGTTGTGGTGCTTTGGAAGGCAAATGTGTTGAAGTATTTGTTTACAAAGGCATCAAACTGCTCCCGGCCAACCGCCTGCTCGATATGAAGAAGAAAGAAGTTTCCTTTTTCATAAGCAATTTCAGTTAGTCCCTCGTCCGGGTCGCGTCCTACCAGATCGAGTTTCAGGCAGGTGTCCTCGCTGGCGGGGCCAAGTTCCTGTATCGTGTGCTGCAGATCCTGGTAGCCCAGTACTTCCAGCATATCGGCGTAGTCCTTGCCATAAAGTTCCTCCATAATGCGGCGCTCAAAGTATACGGTAAAGCCTTCGTTGAGCCAGAAATCGTTCCAGGTGCCATTGGTTACCAGGTTGCCGCTCCAGCTATGGGCCAACTCATGCGCTATCAGGCTGGTGAGGGAGCGGTCGGAGGCCAGCACGGTAGGCGTAACAAACGTCAGGCGCGGGTTTTCCATCCCTCCGAATGGGAACGCAGGAGGCAACACCAGCAAATCATAGCGATCCCAACGGTACGTGCCATATATTTTTTCAGCCGCCGTCAGCATCTGGCTCATTTCTGCAAATTCATACGCAGCAGCATCCAGGGTAGCAGGCTCAGCGTAAATTCCCGTCTTTGGCCCCAGGGAGCGGAACTGCAGGTCGCCCACAGCCAGGGCCATCAGGTAAGAGGGAATGGGTTGCTGCATGCGGAAGGTGTATTCGCCGGTGTTGTTTTTTTCCTGCGGGTTCTCCGCACTCATCACAGCCAGTAGCACAGGAGGTACTTTTACGCGCGCATTGTATGTGATCCGGATGCCGGGGCTGTCCTGTATCGGAATCCAGGTGCGGGCAAGGATGGCCTGCGACTGCGTGAAAAGAAAAGGAAGGACTTTGCCTGCCGTTTGCTGCGGGGGCAGCCACTGCACAGCTGCTGCGCCGGGCAAGGTGCGGTATTTTATGGTGAGGCGGGTAGTGGCAGGTTGCACGGCAATGATCAGCGGCTGGCCTAGCACAGGGTCTTCCAGCCCAAGCGAGAAGGTTGTCTCCTGCATATCGGAGCCTTCGTACACTTTTTCGATGGCCAGCTGGCGTGTGTCAAAAATGATGTGATCTGTGCCGGTAAGGTTCTCGATAGTATAGGTAGCCGTGCCGTGAAGGGTTTGGGTGTCAAAATCGACGGTAATATCCAGGTCCAGGTGCCGGGCTACGGCCTCAGTCGGCCGGGCGTAGCTGTGTACGTCAGTAGCAGTATGGCCCGTTGTTTGTTCACTCATCTTCATAGGTTGTGCTTTAAGTCAGGTTGTGTTGTGGCGGTCAGCTTGCGTATACGCTCGCAGGACTTTTTATCCCTTGAAGCAACGAGGGCCATGGCCTATAAGTTTTCAGGACAGGGAGGGTTATACATTCGCTATGATGAGAAATATGCCGCAGGTCCGGTGCTGGTCTTAAAATGCCTTTCCCCCGTTTACCGGTAAGCGGTAGCAGGTGAAAGCGGCAGGAACTAAGGAGCGGAAAGACGCTTGCGGCTGAATAACATTTTAGCTAAAGTAGGAGTACATAAAGGCAACTAGCTGTATAGCAGGGTGAGTGCGCATTGTTGTTGTATTAAAACAAGATGAAGCCTGTGCTAAAACCCTTCAAAGGTAAGCCCCTGAACCAGCAACTGATAAATCATACTAAACATTTAAAAATGAGCCCTTCTAATCTAAAGCATGTCCTGTTAAAGCGTGCCATACTACCGTTTGCTGCTGTCTTATGCCTGGGCCTGGCCACAGGTTGCAATAAAACCAAAACAGATGACAATTCCTCAGCAGATGGCCTGAAAGGTATGTTCGGGAAAAACACCCAGCCGCAGGTCAAAACCGATAGCCTGTTTGTAGAGAAGTACTTACAGAAACAACCTGAGTTCAAAGAACACGAAGACCTCATGTTCGATTTTTACCGTGCGCGGGACTACCGCCTGGCCTGGTTCCGGGAGAATAAACCAGTGCCGCAGATGCAGAAACTGATGCAGGCGATAGATCATGCTTCTAAAGAGGGCTTAGACCCAAAGAATTATAAAATTGTGGACGTTAACAAGCTGCTGGAAGCGTATGACGCGAAAGCCTCTGATGACCCGAGCCGGCAGCAACTACAGCAGCAAATAGATGTGGCCCTTACGGCTTCCTACTTCAACTTCGCTTCCGATTTTTACCGGGGTCGGGTAAATCCGGATGATGTTACCACAGTGAGCTGGGATGTGAAAAAGAATAAGATCAAGCTGGATAAAGCCCTGCAGACCATTCTGAAAGAACGCGAAAGCACCTATCCCTACTACGAGTTCGAAGCCCTGCATGCCGGCTACAGAAGGCTGCGCGACAAGTTGCAGCAATACCGCGACCTACAGGCAAAAGGTGGCTGGCCTAAAATTGACTTGGCTTCCCGTAAATCTCTGGTAAAAGGCGATACGGCCGCTGCTGTGCTGGCCCTGCGCCAACGCCTGAACCCCGGTCAGCCCCTGAATACGAACGATAAAAACCTGCGCACGTACGATGAGAAGCTGGTGGCCCAGGTAAAGCATTTTCAGATGTTGAACGGCCTGGACCAGGACGGTGTAGTAGGCGGAAATACCTTGAAAGCCCTGAATGTGCCCCTGGATGACCGTATCCGGCAGATCGTGATCAATATGGAGCGCTGGCGCTGGATCCCGAAACGCATGGTGCCTAAAAGCCTGGATCAGAAATACATTTGGGTTAATATACCGGAGTATAAACTCTATGTATACGAAGACCCCCAAAACGATCCGGAAGCTGAACGGGAATACCAGAAGAAAATGGAGATGCGCGTGATCGTGGGTAAGACCCTGCATTCCACCCCGATCTTCAGTGATAAAATGGAGTATGTGGTGCTCGCGCCTTACTGGAATGTGCCCAACAGCATTGTGGAGAAGGAAATAAAGCCCCATATGCTCTCCAACATCAACTGGCTCGATACGCAGGACATGGAAATAGTGACTAAGGAAAAAGAGCCGCAACCGGTTTCGCCTTCTTCCATTAACTGGGCGGACGTAACGGAGAAGAATTTTGAGTACATGGTGCGCCAGCGACCTGGCCCGAAGAACTCCCTTGGGTCGCTTAAGTTCCTGTTCCCGAACCAGTACGCAGTATACCTGCACGATACGCCTGCCGGCTCCCTTTTCAGCCAGACACAGCGTGATTTCAGCCATGGTTGCGTTCGGCTGGAGAAACCCCTGGAACTAGCCAAGTATGTGTTACAGGATATGCCCGAGTGGGATGAGCAGCGCATCCGCGATACGATCGATACCGGCGAGGAAACCTGGGTAACATTGCCTAAGAAGATACAGGTATACATTGTATACTTCACGGCTTGGGTAGATGAGAATGGCGAGGAGCACTTCCGCAACGACATCTATGGCCACGACAAAGAGCTCGCGAAGGAATACTTTGGATAAGCCCCTCGGAGCGTTCTGCTAAACAGGCAAAACAGAAATAAAGATGAAACGATACTGGATGCTCTGCATCGCGGCTGTAATGCTGCTGCCGGGCTGTAACACGGATACGGAAACAACTGAAACAGGAAACATCCGCCAGGCAGAAAAAGATACCGCCTCCATTGCCGCCGGAGCTCCTGAGGCAGCCGCAGCTGATACTATCCTGCAGGCTGTGGTGCATTTAACCCTTACTGCTTCCGGAAACAGCCTGGAAGAGATGCGCTATGATCAGGACACGTTGGAAGCAAAGGCAGGCGCGCTGATCAAGCTTAAGCTCATTAACGAAGCCGAAGATATGACGATGGTACATAATGTGGTGTTTACGGCTCCCGGCAAGTATAAAATGGTAGCGCTGGCAGGCGAGCAGCTCGGGGCTTCCGGAAATTATGTACCCGATACGACCACCGTCATCGCGTCGTCGCCTATAGCCCTGCCGGGGCAAACGGTTGAGGTAGAGTTTACGGCTCCCCTTAAGCCGGGCAACTATGAATTTGTTTGTACCTATCCGGAACATTGGCGGCGCATGCATGGTGTATTTAAAGTAAAATAAGTGTATCTGCTACTATGTGAAAAGGAGCTGCCTTAACGGGCAGTTCCTTTTTTATTTGCTCTCTGGGTGGCTCCATAGGTCGGGGCATTCCTGCCAAAGTATAATCCCGTGGCTCATTAGAGCTAACCCACTGACCGCAACTATAAAATGCTCAAAGCAGCTAGCATGGCATGCTAAAATAGCAGGGCGCCCTCCATCTTTTCCTTTTGACAAGTTACCCTAAAAGCATGCAGATGAAGCATTTGTGGATAACTCGACTTATCCACAAATGCTTCTAAAAGGTATGTCATTGTGGCAGCCAGCGTTTAGCGCGACTGGTGATCCGGAGGGAGGAGAAGTTACGAAATTCTAAAAAGCAGTAAGTAAGTCGCGCATTTACAGCTGTGAAAAGTCAATTCTACTACTGTTTACAAATGTATATACAATTGTAAACAGTAGTAATTATGTTTTGGAATGACCCACTCAAGTGTCTAATAATTAATCAAATAATGGTATTGATCTTAAGGTATAAGTAAAGCAAATTTATGCATCACAAAGGATCTTGTTTGGAGATATGCTGAACTGCGGTTACATTTGTTAAAGACCAAGGGCTATACTTATGATCGAGAGAATACGACAGGTGATGCACTACAAAAACCTGAGCTCCACCCAGTTTGCTGATGAAGTAGAGGTTCCGCGGGCAGTGATCAGTCATATACTGAGTGGCCGTAACAAGCCAAGTCTGGATGTGATGCTCAAGATCATCCAGACGTACCGCGACATTCAACTGAACTGGTTGTTATTGGGAGAAGGGGATATGCTAACTTCCTTAGCAGCAGCCAAAAGCACACAAACCGCTGGGTCGGCACCTGAAAACACGGTAAAAAGCCTGGAAGTGGAGGAGAAGCTACCGCCCCCTCCTGATAAAATACAAGAAAGCAAACCTGCAGATCAGTTGCCTCCAAGCAACCCACCCGGGAAGGAAGTAGCCCAGATCATCCTGTTCTATACCGATAAAACCTTTTCTATTTACAATGCTTCCTGAGGGAGCGCAGACGTATAAATTTCCGCAGTTATGCCGGGTATTCTAGTTCATAAAAAAGCTGTACTCCCTTGGCGGGAGTACAGCTTCTAGAGTGAGAAAACAGCCGCCGTTCCTGATCAGCTTTGGCCGGCTTTTAACAAGTTAATAACCTTCCCGATTACAGCAGCTACCAGGTCAATATTTGCCTGGATTTTTGGCTGGTTTTCACCGTCCCTTGCTTCCTGCTCTATGTCACGCACCACTTCTCGCAGCGATGTGATGCGAAGCGTGTCAATCGAGGCTTTCAGTTTATGGGCAGCTGCACTCACACCCGGCCAGTCTTCGCGAAGGCTTTTTTGTTGCATCTCTGCCACCGTTTGAGGCACAGTTTCTATAAACAATTGCGTCGCTTTCTGTATAAAAGCCTCGTTGCCCCGACTCATTTTATGAAGTAGTTCCAGGTCATAGAGCGGCGCTTCCGGTGTAGCAGGCAAGCTGTCAGCTACAGGATGTACAGGCATTTGCTGCTGCTGCTTTACCGGAAGTATGGCGGCTATTTTCTGAAACAGTTTATCTTCTTCGAAAGGTTTGGAAAGGTAGGCGTTCATACCCGCGCTCAGGTACCTTTCAGCATCGCCTTTCAGGGCATTTGCCGTGAGCGCAATAATGGGCACAGCTGCTTTTTCCTTGTCCGTAAACAACCTGATCTGCTGGGCTGCGTCGGTGCCGCTTAGTTCCGGCATCTGAATATCCATCAGCACCACGTCATACAGCTGCTCGCGGGCCAGGTCTACTGCCTCACGGCCATTCCGGGCTACGGTCACCTGGAAGCCCCAGCTTTCCATAACAGTCTGGGCCAAAAAGATGTTGATCTCGTTATCTTCGGCCAGTAGCACCTTTACACAACCCAGGCTGTTGTAATCGATCTCCTCTTTTTGCAGGCTTTCATCCATTTGCAGGTCCGACTTACGATAGGTGAGTGTGCATTTGAAAATGCTTCCCTGCGCGTGGTTATCTTCCACCCAAATGCGGCCACCTTGCATTTCCACCAGGTTTTTACTTATGGTCAGACCAAGGCCGGTGCCGCCATACTTGCGAGTAGTGCTGGAGTAAGCCTGGGTAAAGCCCTCGAAAATGGAATCCCATTTATCTTTCGGAATACCGATGCCCGTATCAGCTACCACAAATACCAGGGTAAGCTGCTGTGCGTCTTCTTCCTGAACCGCCACACTTAAGGTTACGCTACCCTTTTCCGTAAATTTAATGGCATTGTTGAGCAGGTTCAATAACACCTGGTTCAGGCGATACGGGTCGCCTATCAACAGCGGATGCGCAAGCGCAAGCGGCGTCATGGTATAAGCAATCCCTTTCTCTTCGGCTTTGTAGGTCAGGGTCTGGAAAGCCGCCTTCACGGTGTCTTGAACGTTGAACGGGATTTCTTCCAACTCCAGCTTGCCGGATTCTATTTTGGCAATGTCCAGGATATCGTTGATGATGACCAGCAGGTTGTCAGCCGACTGACGGATGATGTCGAGGAGGTTTTTCTGATCATCCGTCAGCGCAGTTTTGTCCAGCAGCCCCGTCATGCCCAGGATGCCGTTCATGGGTGTCCGGATCTCGTGGCTCATGTTAGCCAGGAAATTTTCTTTCACCCGGGCCGATTCTTCAGCGGCTTCCTTGGCTTTAAACAGTTCGCGCTCGGCCAGCATCCGGTCGGTAATATCCTGAGCCAGGGCAATGATATAGGGGTTTTGGGTATCTTCTTCTACTTTATAGTTGCGGAAGTAGAGGTAGCGCAGGTTCTTGTCTTTGTTTAAAATGGAGAGCACCCCATCCACGTTGCTTTGCGTTTTAAACCTGTCCAGGTATTCAGGGAAATTCTGCTGGTGCTTTACCGGGAAAAGATCTTTCAGGTACGTACCCTGCAGCTCCTCTTCCGTGTAGTTGAGCATCTGCTGCAGGTAGGTGTTTACCGAGATAATGCGGCCCTCCATGTCGTGCGTGCAGATGTAGGCTTGGCTATAGTTAATCAGGTCGCGGTATTTCTTTTCACTGTTCTTCAGGGCCATATCAGCCGTGTGGCGGCGCGTAATATCACGGGCAGCCGTCTGGATCTGCACGATATTACCGTCCGCATCCCGAAGCGGCTTTATACTTGTCTCCAGCCAGATAACAGTTCCGTCTTTTTTAACTGCACGGTGCCCGACGGTCGTATTTTTGCCTTCCTTTAACGCCCGCTGAAAGCCTTTTTGTTGCACAAGAGCTACGTCTTCGGGGTGGATGAGCACGGAAGAGGGCATCGCCAGCAACTCTTCTGTGGCGTACCCGAACATCTGCTCGGCGGCCTTAGACAGGTAAGTATAATTGCCCTCCAGGTCGATCAGGCTGATCGTGTCCCTGGAGTTTTCCGAAAGCAGACGATGCAATTCCTCGCTTTGCTCCAGGCGCTGCCGGGCCTGGCGTTGCTCGGTAATGTCGGTCGAGATACCCAGCACATGTACCTGCCCATTGCTTGTGATCAACGGCCTTTTGATGGTGTTAAACCAGACTATCTCCCCATTATGCCTGGTATACCTGTCAATTACCTCTACTTCTTTGCCGCTGTTAATTACTTTCCAATCGCTAGCCAGCAAGGCATCCGCTTCCTGCCTGTTGTTACTGACATCAACGGTATTGAGCCCGATTAATTCTGGCACAGACATATTGAAAAGCCTGGCAACTTCCTGGTTGGCAAGTATGAAATTCCCCTTTTCGTCCTTTACATAAATCAGGCTGGGACTTGTCTCGATGACCAGGCGGATGAATTCATTCTTTTCGCGTACTTCCTCCTGCGCTTTGTGCTCCTCCGTTATGTCGCGAATGATCACAACCACCTCATCCTCGCTATACTTGATCAGGCGACATTCATAGTAGTATAAACTGCTGGTATTAGTAAGGTTGAAATGCAATACTTCAGGTGTTCCTTTTATTAAAACGCTGCGGATTAGGGGCATGATCTGACCCGCTAACTGGGCTGGCAGCAGCTGGTCAATCGGGCTACCGATAGCTTCTGATCTAAGTACCAGCGGGTGTTCCGGGGTGGCGTTTTTCAGATTTAGGCAAACACCGTCACGGCTGACTACAAACAGCAGGTCGGGTAAAGCGGCCAGAATAGCCCGGTTCTTTGCCTCGCTGCGTGATATCTCCTCCTGTGCCGTGCGCAGGTCAGTTATATTCATCCCGTGGCCAATGATCAGCTCGACGTTGCCGGCTGCATCGAGCCCCGGTTTTAACCTTCGTAAAAAATGAAGCAGGTTTTTGCTATCACGGCTCAGGAATGATTCTTCATACTCAACATAGCTTTTTTCTTCCAGCGCTTGCCGCAAATACCGGACTCTATGGGCAGAGCGTTCTGGCGGGAGGTTCCGATAGCGACCATACTCTTCTTCTGTTTTGCCGATTATCCATTTGCGTAAGTCAGGGTCCTGTATGGCTGCCGGGTTTACATACCGGTAACGCAGTTCCTTGTCAAATACAGCGATGTCAGAGGGGATCAGGTGCAGGATGTTCTCGTAAAACTCCTTCTGCCGCGCCAGTTCCTGGCTTTTCTGCCGCAGGGCTGTCACATCATCTGCCGCGCCGATAATTTGCTTTACCTGACCGTCGGCCTTTCTTTTAAAGACGCTTTCGCGGCAAAGCAGGTGCCGGGTGCTGCCATTCTTGCACTGCACCCGATATTCTACTTCTACCATCTGGTTGTCTGGTGCTTGCAGCATGTCGCAAATATGGCTATAGAGGTGCTGCAACTCTTCCCGTACCACCACAGCACTCAGAAAGTTGCCTTCCATGGCGGCAATATCAGCCTCGGTATAGCCCAGCACTTCGCTAATGCGGCTGTTTATGTAGATGCATTTATCATCTTCAATATCATAGATATATGTGATGCTCGGGATGGTGCGCGCAATGTTGCCGATAAAGCGCTGGCTTTCCTGCAAAGCCAGTTCGGTTTTGCGCCAGCCCGTAATATCAGTCATGTAGATATTGATATAGCCCTTTCCGGGAAAGGGCACCATGGAAAGCAGGTAGTAATTGTTTGCTACAAAGGTTTCGAGCGTGGAAGGAGTCTGCTGGTCGGGTAATTGGCTTACCTTTCGGCGTAGCAGCCGGCAGAAACTTTCCTGTCGTCGCTGGCCCAGCGTAATGAGCAGGTGCTGACTGGCCACATTGGTGTATAATAGCTTGCCCAGGTAGTCGATCCGAAGGATAGGGTTGGGGTACTCTTCCTGAAATTCGGAAAGATGCTCCAGCAGGTTACGGTTCCGGCGTTTTGTAGTAATCTCCCGGTAAATCCAGGTATGGCCGCAGGCGTTACCGGCAAGTATAAACGGAAACTGATCGCGGGCCAGAATTTTCCCGTTAGCCAGCGTAATTTCTGAAACTAAAGCGCCTGCATCAGAAGTATAGGTTCTGCCGGGTACGTACGGTTGCCGTAGCGCTGTGCTTTCCAGCAACTGCAGCGGCTGGCCTGCATAGCTCGTCGGAGACTCCGGCAATTGAAAGACCTGCAGAAAAGGAGTATTCAGGAACATTACAAGGCCAGCTGCATCCGTTACCGCCATGGCGTAAGGAAAGCTGAAGCCCTGCGCAATAGAATCCTGTAAAAAGTTGGGTGATAACTGGGAAAAAGCGGTTGCTGCCGTTTGTTGTGCTGTTAGTGCTGCTTCCCCTGCGCTGCTATATTCCGCCGCCCGGCGCTCTGCAGCCTGCCGTGCCAAACGTTCCTGGTCCAGCTGCTGCCGAAGCTGAACGACCTCCTGTACTAAATCCATGATAATCGAAATTTCAGCGGCAAGTTAAGCCAATTATGTGGCTAAAATATGCTGACAGCCCAGTAATTTCTAAAAAATCTCATAAAAATAGTGCAAACGTATATAGGACTTTTGAAGACGCAAAAGCAGCTACTTTATACCTGCCGGCTATAGGATGCCAAGAAGCAACTAGAGCTTTTTATACTTGCAGGAACTTACCTGATGCGCAGCTCATTACTTTGAATCATGCGGTAAATAGTGGATTTGCCAATGTCTAATTTATCAGCTACCAACAGTACGTTGTGGTCGTATTTATCCAGGAAGCGCTGGATGATTTCGGTGGTATAGGCTTTGAGGGTGCGCTCTGTGGCCATAAAGTCCTTATCAGCATGATTGGCCATAAAATTTATGTCGTGTTCCTGGATGATCTCCTCATCCGAAAGTACAGCAGCCAGTTCCACCAGGGCTTTTAACTCGCGTATATTGCCCGGATAAGAGTAGGAGAGCAGCTTTTGCTGCGCAGCCGGGCAGAAGGACTTTTTGCCCAACTTATTTTCCTTTGTAAAAGCATCTGTAAAATATTTGGCCAACACCAGAATGTCGCCGCCCCGCTCCCGCAGCGCGGGTAGTTGGATGGGCAAACCCAACAGGCGGTAATAGAGGTCCTCACGGAAGTTACCTTTTTTCACCTCTTCGGCCAGGTTCTTGTGCGTTGCCACAATTATCCGGACCTCTACCGGCAACACGGCATTACCGCCCACGCGTGTGATTTCCTTTTCCTGCAGTACCCGTAGGAGTTTGGCCTGCAGACTGATGTCCATTTCCCCAATCTCGTCCAGGAAAATAGTACCTTTATCGGCTTCTTCAAATTTGCCCAACCTGCGGGCTACCGCTCCTGTAAAAGCCCCTTTCTCGTGCCCGAACAACTCGCTTTCCAGCAATTCGCGGGGGATAGCGGCCACATTTACCGCAACAAATGGGCGGCTCTTTTTAGGGCTGTTATAGTGAATGGCTTTGGCTACCAGTTCTTTTCCGGTTCCCGTCTCGCCACTGATCGTAACGGTGATGTTGGTTTTGGAAGCCTTTTCCATAAGCCTGAAAACCTGTTTTACCGGCTCACTGTTGCCGATGATTACATTGCCAAAATCATACTTCTGGCCGATCTCCTCGCGCAGTTGGGTGATCTCCTTGCGGAGCGAAACGGTTTCGCGGATCTTGTTGATGGCATTCCAGAGCCGCTCGGGAGTATCCTCGTCTTTTACAATATAGTCGTAAGCGCCTTTTTTAAGCAGATCCACCGCTGTTGCCACATCTTCCTGTCCCGAAATAACGATCACATAAGTATCCGGATTCTGTTCCTTTAATTTTTTAAGCACCTCGGCTCCGTTTTTATCCGGCAGCGAGTAGTCAAGGGTCACCACATCAGGCCGCTCATACATGCTCCGCAGGCAATCATTTGCAGCATGAAATTTTTTAAGCTCATAATCCGGGTTTAACGACAGGTGGTATTCCAGCAATTCGCTGTACCAGACATCATCATCCAGGATAAAAATTTTAAAGGGTGTGTTTTTCATGTAATCTAAAGGGCGCAGGTATAGCAGCACTTATGAATGGTACTGCTTAGCCCAAAGTTAGGGAGGGTTTACCCATGATTTCTAATGATTATGATATTTTTTTTGTGCTTTTACAAGGTGAGGTGCCTGAAAAGGATAAATGTGCATGGCTGGGTGCCGGTAGGTGAAGAGGGTATTTGCCTTTAGGAAGCCGGTACATCCCTTTGCAAGTATAAATCTGTGACAGACAAGGTATAGGTTATTTAGCCTGGACGGCCTGAAGCAGTAAAAAAACAACGGGCTTATACTGCCTGGTTTCAGCAAGTATAAGCCCGTTACATTTTGATAAATCGGAAAACAGGTAACTGTTTAACCGCCGTTAATCGCCTGGTATTTGGCCCGCATAAACATAAAGACGCCGTAGCAGATCAGGCCCAGGGCAACAGCTCCCAACAAATAAGAACCATATGATGAGGCCTCGAGCCATTGAAAAGCATTATCAGTGCCGCCCGCCTCTTTGGCATTCGCTGTTAGCGCCGCTTTCAGGAACAGATAGCCAATCACAAGCCACACAATGCCCCGGGCTACATAGCCTATTTTGCCGGCTCGGATCATGGTGCGTTCATGCTGGTGCGCTAAGCCAGCTTGCTGTACTTTCATTTTATACTTATCCGATAAACCCAGGTAGATCTGGTAAACACCGGCGATGGCTGTGCCGACAGCAAGTATGCCCACCAGCCATTGGCCGAAGGGTTGCTGCAGAAGCTCGCGGGCAAGGGTCTGGCGGGAGTCATCGCCGCCGCTGCTGCCTCCAGCGCCCACCACCATCTTTGCCGCCAGAAACGCCAGTGCACCATACACCAGCCCGCTGAAGGCATAGCGCAGGCGGACACCAATGCCTTTTACACCGGTTCCTTTGTTTTCTGTATCCTTTATAGCGCCGATCAGGCGCCAGATACTATAAGAGAAGAGCCCTAGGGCCACGATGGCCAGGAGCACTTTGCCGAAAGGTTGTTGCTGAATAAACTGGAAAACACCCGATTTGCCAGCATCTTCCGACGATTTATTGCCCAGCTCGAAAGCCGCCATAAAAGCCAGAATACCTACCAGGCAGTAAACGACACCTTTGGCGGTGAGACCGAAGCGTGCAAAACTCTCGACCCATTTCGGGGGTGGAGCAGGAACATGAGCGGAAATATTCATCTTTAGCTTTTGTTTTAGTTACTTCCAGATTAAAAGTATTCCCTCATACCCGGTTTTGCACCAGATGGTTGTTGCCCTGCGCTAACTAGGCTTACAAATGGCGGAAGCGTTTCAAGGCTTCTTCCTCCAGGTGGTCGCGATGATCGGGGTGCGCAATATTGATCAGCGCCTGGGCCCGCTGGCGCAGGTTTTTGCCGTACAGGTATGCCACCCCAAATTCGGTCACGACATAATGCACGTGTGCGCGCGTGGTGGTCACCGCGGCACCCTGGTTAATGAAGGGCGTGATTCGGGAAATGCCTTTGTTGGTCACCGATGGCAGAGCAATGATCGGCTTACCTCCTTTTGAGAGGGCTGCACCCCGTATAAAATCCATCTGGCCGCCAATACCGGAGTATTGCAGAGTGCCAATGGTATCGGACACAACCTGGCCGGTAAGATCAATTTCGATGGCACTGTTGATGGCAGTTACTTTCGGGTTGGAGCTGATGATCCGCACGTCGTTCACGTAATCAGTGCGCTGCATGAGGATAAGCGGGTTGTCGTCTACAAAATCGTAGAGTTGGCGGTTGCCTACGATAAAACCTGTGGCAATGCGGCCCGGGTGCCGGTATTTGTGCTCGTTGGTGATTACACCGCTCTTGATCAGCGGCATTACCCCGTTCGAAAACATTTCGGTGTGGATGCCCAGTCCTTTATGGTTGGTCAGGCAGCTGAGCACGGCATCGGGTATGCCGCCGATGCCCATCTGCAGGGTAGCGCCATCGTCGATCATTTCGGCAATGTAGCGGCCGATGGTTTGCTCTTTGCTGGACATGCGCAGGCTGTAATCCACTTCCGGCAGGGGCTCATTCACTTCCACCAACACATCGAATCGGGAAGCCTGGATCAGTCCGTCACCGTGGGTGCGCGGCATCTGCGGATTTACCTGAGCGATCACATGCTTGGCACTCAGTACGGCTTCGCGCGCCACATCCACGGAAACACCAAGCGAGCAAAAGCCGTGTTTGTCTGGCGGAGAAACGTGCACAATGGCCACATCGATTGGCAAAATGTCCGACCGGAACAGGTGGGGAATTTCGCTCAGGAAAACGGGCACATAATCGCCACGCCCTCCGTTTACGGCCTCACGTACATTGGCAGAAACAAAAAGGGAGTTGATGAAAAACGAATCCTTGTACTTTTCTTCGGACAGCGGGAAATCGCCGTACGTCGTAATGCTCACAATTTCCACATCCCGCAACTCGGATGCCCGCTCGGTAAGCTTCCGGATCAGGAACTGTGGTGTAGCAGCGCTGCCTTGTACAAAAACGCGGTCACCGGATTTGATGATGCTCAGCGCATCTTCGGCCGTATGGTAGTTGGGTAGTTTTTTGTTCATCATGTTATGCTATACCTGCTATTTTAATACAAAGTTTATGGCCATTGGCGGACGCAAGTTATACCGAAAGGCCGGGCAAAAGGATGATAAGCATCATTTCTTCCGGATAACCTATTACCTTTGTGGCAGCAAAACACGGCTTCTTCCGTAGATATGCAAACGATATGTAACACTATGAAAAGAAAAATACCTTTCGCCTGGTTATACCTGTTGTTGCCTTTTCTGGTAAGCGCCTGCATGGTAGCCTCCGGCATCGCGCATACAAACGCTATTTCAGCTCCCGGTGCAAAACCGGCCAAGTATACAACCTATGCCTGGTACCAGGAGCAGCCACCGGCGCAGGCAACCTATGACAAAGGATTTAGCCCAAGCCTTGACCAGCATATCCGGCATGCCGTGATGGAAGAATTGCAGCAGAGAGGGTATAAGCAGGTGCCGGTAACGGAAAACCCGGACGTGTTGCTGGCTTACGATGTGAGCGTGCAGGTGCCGGTGGAGAAAGACAAGCCCGAGAACTTTGCATCGGGTTTTGGCTATAGTTATGCCTACATGGCCGGCTACCGGTATCACTACAACGATGGCGGGCTGCCCGGCTACCGCCCGGTAGATCTGTTCAAGGAAGGAACGCTGATCATCGACATGATCAATCCTAAAACGAACGCGCTGGTATGGCGCGGCTGGTCAGAGGGAGCTGTGACCAACTTTAAGGCCGGTTATGGCAGCGTAAAGAAACTCGTAGCCGAGGTGCTGGGCAAATTGTCCTGACACCCGGGAGAGCAATCAGTCATTCTTCAGGTAGTTATTAAAGCGCATCACATCGCCGGGTTTGCCGATCACATAGAGTACATCACCCTGTTTGAGAATCGTTTTAGCATTGATGTTCAGCATGGTGTTGCCATCTCTTTTCAGGGCTACGACTGTAACATTAAATTTATTACGGATATTAACTTCCTGTAACGGTTTTTCCAGGATCTCCCTGTCGCCCGTATATACCCGCAGGCTGGCCACTTCTATATCCGGCAGCTCCACTTCAAAGTTTCCTATGCTGCTGTTGCGCCCGGCCATACTGCGGAGCATGTCATAGTTATCGGCCCGTATCTGTTGCGTGAACGCTTCTATCTGGTCGCGGGGCATCAGGTACTTGGAGAGCACGCGCGTGAAGATCTCGATGGAGGTTTCAAATTCTTCCGGAATCACCTCATCGGCCCCCAGGTGGTAATTCTCCTCCATTTCCTGCACAAAACGAGTGCGCACAATAATATGGACTTTATCCGACACCTGGCGGATGCTGGCAATGATCTGCTTGGTTGCTTCCGGGTCCGAAATGGCCACCACCACTACCCGGGCCTGCTGAATGTTGACATGGTAGAGTATATTGCTATGCACGGCATCGCCATAAAGTATAGGTTCACCTTTCCTGCGTTCCTGCTTCACAGTTACGGCATTAAGCTCAAGCACCACATAAGGGATGTTGGCCTGTTTGGCTGCCTTGGCCACATTGCGTCCGTTAATGCCAAAGCCGATAATGACGATATGATCGTTCAAGCCCGGAATGTCTGCCGGGGCATCTGTAGGTGGGGTAAAAGGGAGCTCATCTTTACCGGCACCAAACCACAAACTCAGGCGTGAGGCGATGAGCTGCGCATAGGATATGATAAAGGGGGTAAGCGCCATACTCAGCAGCGAAACGCTTAAGAAATACTGGTAGATTTGATTGGTGAGCAGCCCATAAGTGATGCCTGTTTTGGAAAGTATAAAGGCAAACTCACCTACCTGAAACAGCGCCATGCCTACCAGAAGCGATATGCGTATCGGGTATTGCAGCAGGCGGGCTGCCAATGTTGCAACCAGGCTCTTGAGCAGGAAAACGAGTAAGGTAAGGCTTAGGATAACCGGCAGGTGCTGGAGCATGAAAGTGAAATCGAGCAGCATGCCAATGGAAACAAAGAAGAAGCTGGTAAAAATCTCGCGGAAAGGCAGGATGTTGCTCGTTGCCTGGTGGCTATACTCAGATTCGGAAATGATAAGACCAGCCATAAACGCCCCCAAGGCCAGGGACAGGCCCATACTGGAAGTGAGCCAGGCCACAGCAAAGCAAATAACCACTACTGACAGAATGAATAGTTCCTTGCTTTTGGTGCGGGCTACCAGGTAGAGCAGGCGGGGCACCAGGTAGCGGGCGCTAATCAGCATAAAAACGATAATAAAGGCGCCTTTCAGCACCATCAGCAGCAGCTCCATGCCAATATTCTGCGATCCGCCGGCCATCAGCGGCGTGAGCAGCATCATCGGCACTACCACAATATCCTGGAAAATAAGCACACCCAGCACTACACGCCCTTGCGGGCTGTTAATCTCGCCCTTGTCCTGGAGCAGTTTCAGTACAATGGCCGTACTGCTCAGCGAAATTAGAAACCCCATAAAGATAGCCTCGCCCGGGCTAAAGTCCCAAAGGAGCATAATGAGGGCCACCAGCCCGATGGTAACCAGCACCTGTACAGTTCCGCCGAGCAGTACCGTGCGCTTGATGAGGGCCAGGTTGCGGAGCGAAAACTCCATCCCAATAATAAAGAGCAGTAGTATAACGCCGATATCTGCCAGAATCTCGATATCTTCTGTTTCGGTGATCAGGCTTAAACCATGCGGACCTGCAATGACCCCAGTTGCCAGGAAACCCAGGATGGTGGGAAGGCGGAAACGCTGAAATAGCAGGATCACCACCACCGCCAGGCCCAATATGATGACCACATCAGAGAGTAAATTATTTTCCATAGCTGGCGGTTGAGGCAGATGAAGTATACGCTCTAAATTACGCAGCTATTTTCTGAACAGCTAAATCAGCAACCAATGGAATGCAGCGCGACGCTTTATACTTGTTCTGGCATCACCTTTATATAGTATACACTGCAGCTATAAGAATGAGGCAGAAATTTTTTATAGAAGATGAAGAACTGCTGCGAGTAAGAATTTGAAAGCTTATTTAATAGTTGCTTGCTGCTCGCATATGCCGCCAGTTTAAGCGCAGCGGAACTGGTAGTTAAGCATGTAGGCCAGTTTGTAACTGGCACAAGTATACTTCGAGAATATGTCGTCCTGTCCAAAGATTACCATTAGGGACGCGGAATAATTTTCAAAATAAGGTTTGATGATCCGCCAGTTGCAAACTGGCTTCCTGTACAGCCACAAGTTGCGCTCTTGCTAAACTTGCGGCATGGCTGATTCATACTTTCTCTGGCGCAGTTTTGAAACCAGTGTTTTAGAATAGTGTCGAATTTGTAACCCGCTGGTCCAAAGGCCAAAGCATAGCTTGGTGTAAAAGCCCCTCCATACGCCATATAAGGTCTCTGCGAGCTCATGCAGTCAGAGACCTATTATGATAAAAGGTACCAATCCAAAGATTGGCGCCATCAGAGAAACAGCAGGCACTGGTCCGACACTTAAAAGGGGCAGAGAACCATTGGTCAGTTTAAAGCTATAGTATAAAGTAGTTCTTGTAAACTATTGCTTCAACTAAGATCAACGCAATGCGTCCCACTCAGCATAAAACTGCGCCAGAAAGCTTTCCATGAACTGGTGCCGCTGCTGTGCGATTTCTTTGGCTGTGCGGGTATGCATGCGGTCTTTGAGCAGTAAAAGCTTCTCGTAGAAATGGTTTATAGTAGGCGCCGTACTAGCTTTATAGGCTTCAAACGTGTCGTGCAGTTCGGGCATGATTTCAGGATTATACATCTCCCGGTTCTTGTGGCCGCCATAGGCAAATGTGCGCGCAATACCGATCGCCCCAATCGCATCCAGCCTGTCGGCATCTTGCACAATGCAGCCTTCCAGGCTGCTCATGGCCGAAGAAGTGCCGGCACCTTTATAAGATAGTTCTTTTATGATAAGGCAGATAGATGCAATATTTTCAGGCGCCACTTTAAGGCTTTCGAGCCACTGTTGCGCCATGCGCGGCCCCACTGTTTCATCCCCGTTATGGAATTTATGATCGCCCACGTCATGCAGCAGAGCGGCCAGTTCAACAACGAATAGATCGGCCTGCTCGTGGGCTGCAATGGCTTTGGCATTGTGCCAGACGCGATAAATGTGCCACCAATCGTGCCCTGATCCTTCGCCTGTTAGTAAGGCTTTTACATAGTCTTCTGTTGCGTTAATAATATCCTGAGTGTTACTCATAAGGTAATGCAGCTGTTTTGGCCAAAGCTAGAAAATAATAAAGTTATAAAAAGAGAATCTATCGATAGAAATCTTACTTATAAAGTATTGGTGTCGGCAGGGTTGGTTGGTAAACCAACGTCAGCGTGCGCGCTCCTGCATACTTGCTCAGGCAACTAAATGAATAGACAATAGCAGCAAAATGCGGTCTGAACCAGGTGCCGACCACACCGATTTTGCAGAAGAAGGGGGCAGCAATTTGCACCCCGGAGGTGCAGGTCAGGGATATTTGTTTTAATTTTGGTCTCTGCCTGAGGCATTTGGCTGCCTGAGGCTGGCTAGTTTGATTCCATTTTGAAATGACCTTGTTAATGCAGCGATTATTTTCCCACGTTTTTTGTTTTCTGATTCTTTGTTTCTCTTTTACCTTCTTTCAGCCCGCTCAGGCCCAAATTCTGAATATCGAACGCGCCCGTGTAGAGCAGGATTCTGCCAATTACCTGACCGGCAAACTGGGCGTTAACTTTTCGATGTTTAACCGCAATGCCGGTAAAAGCAACCCCAACAACTATCTGCAGCTAACTTTTCATGGCAACCTGGCCTACGTCTCATCACAAAACAGCTACCTGCTTTTAAACGATTACAATTACCTGCTGGTGAACTATGATTCGAAAGAGCAGCGCAATACGGTGGCCAGTACCGGTTACTCGCACTTTCGCATCAACTTTTTAAGGAAGCGCAAGCTGTCGTACGAGGTATTTACGCAGGTGCAAACAGATAAGGCCCGGGGCCTGGAACTGCGAACGCTGGCCGGTGGCGGCTTGCGGCTGGCGCTGCTCCGCGAAAATGATGTGAGCCTGTTTGCCGGCACCGGGCTGATGCACGAACACGAAGAATGGGAGGACCTGGAGCAGGAGGGAACCAATTTGCAGATCGCCGACCTGCTGAAAAGCACCAACTACGTGAGCACCAGGGTAAAATTTAATGACCAGCTGAGCACCGAAAGCATTGTGTATTACCAGTTTGGGTATGACCCTGGCATCAGGCGCATGCGTAACCGTGTCAGTGGCGACGTGTCGCTGAACGTCAAGCTCAACAGCCGGCTATCTTTCCTTACAAACTTTAACTGTACCTTCGAAGACAGGCCGATCGTGCCGGTGACAAAGTTTGTATATGCTCTTACCAACGGGCTGCAGGTACAGTTTTAAATTCAGGCCGAAAATAATGGGGCCAGAACTTTAAATGATGCTGGAATTTCATAATTTCACCAATTAAAACGTATATTCAGGCTACAAACCTCCTGTATACTTTGGTCCGAAACGAACTGGCGCATAACCTGCATGCATAACACCCTGAAAGCTTACTGGATCCTGCTGGGAGTGGTTTTTTTTGCCTCCTGTGTGCCCCAGAAAAAGTTGCTCTTACTGCAAGAAAATCCCCAGGTAGCGAACCAGGGGAAGGCGGATGCGTTACTGAAAACCTTTGACCTGCAGCCGCAGGTTTATACCCTGAAGCCTGGTGATGTGCTCTCGCTGAAAGTGCAAAGCACCACGCCTGCCGAGTATAACTTCCTGGGCTCGCCTGCCGTGGTAGCCGGTGCCGAAGACCCGGTGCTTAGTGGCTATACCCTGGATGCGACAGGTAACATCCTGCTGCCGGTGGTAGGCAAAGTAGACCTGAATGGCCTGACCATGCCAGAGGCCCGTGCAAAAGTTACCGCTACCTTAAAACCTTACCTTTCTGATCCAACCGTTAATATACGCCTGTTAACGTTTCGTTATACTGTGCTGGGCGAAGTAGGCGGGCAGGGGCAGTACACCACTTACCAGGACAACATCAATGTGCTGGAAGCCATTGCTTCGGCCGGCGGTTTCGGGCCTTATTCGAACCGCGAAAACATCAAGCTGATCCGCTATGAGAACGGGCAAGCAAAGCTCTATAAGTTCAGTCTGCTCGATGATGACATTATCGCCATGAAGAATTTCTACCTGCAGCCCAACGACATGATCGTGATAGACCCCTTGCCGGCCAAGTATGTGAAAGAGAACCTGCTGGCCAATGTGAGCCTGACGATCTCGATTGCAACCACGCTCATTCTGTTAGTGACCCGTTTTCTGTAATTTCTGAATACCGTTTTCTAAATCCTTGCTCGCAAACCCTTGGAAAAAAATACGCTAACACAGCAGGACGCCGGTCTGGATATCAAAAAGCTGCTCCATAAAGTACTGCTTTACTGGTACTGGGTGTTTGCTTCCGTCGCCGTGGCCTTGCTGCTCGCGTTTCTTGTCAACCGCTATACTATTCCGCAGTACGAAGTGCGGTCCGCTGTGATGATCAACCAGCCGGTGGAGAGTGGCGCTTCGGCAGCGGCTCTTTTGTATGGCACGGAAGTTTTCCAGGGTTCCCGGGGGCTCACGAATGAGTCTATTTTGCTCAAGACCGCCGGATTAGCCTATAAAACCCTGCAGAAGCTTGATTTTGGCGTATCGTACTACCAGCGGGGCAATGTAAAGCTGACCGAAGTGTACGGCGGTGCATCGCCGTTCAGCGTTTCCTTTGACACCGCCTCTGCTGCAATTCCTTACGGCGTGCTTTTTAAAGTGGACCTTACAGGGCAGGGCAAGTATAAGCTTTCGTCTGAAAACCCCGGCTGGAAAGGCCACCTGGAAAACAAGGAATTCACTTCCGGCAAAACGTACCAGGTTAATGGTTTTACCTTCCGCATCACTTCCAAAACGATGGAGCCATCTGATATCTCGAACGAGCTCCTCTTTAAAGTAAACAATCTCAAAGATGTGGCCAACCAGTATGCCGGCGCACTGGACGTGTCGCCTTACCCGGGCGGCGCCTCCGCGCTGGTGCTCAAACTCACCGGCCCCACACCCGACAAAGAGGTAGTGTTCCTGAACGCGCACATGCAAACGTATCGGGAGAATAACCTGGCCATTAAGAACAGCAACGCAACCAACACACTCGATTTTATTGATAACCAGCTGCAGCAGATCAGCGACTCGCTCCAGTTTATCGAAAGCAACTTAGAAAATTTTAAAAAGAAGAATGCAGAGCTTGGCGTGAGCCAGGAAGGAGGACAAACTGCCTCTAAATTGCAGGAGATTGAAGGAAGCAAAGCGCAGCTCCTCATCAATCAGAAATATTACCAATACCTGCGGGGATATCTGCAGAAAGGCATCGAAAAGCAGGAGCTGATCGCGCCCGCCAACCTGGGCATTTCTGATCCGGTGCTGAACACCTTAACAGGTCAGCTTGTCGCGTTGCAAGCCGATATTGCCATACTTGCCAAGAACACCAACACAGCCAACCCATTGGTTGCAAAAGAGCTGCAATCGAAGCGGCAGCAACTGCAGGAAATGAAGGAGGTGATGCTCGAGAATCTGGCAAGTATAGAGCGAGCCAATACAATTGCTCTGCAGGATCTCAACAGCAGAGCGGCCGCGGCCTCGGCCTCCTTAAAGAAGCTACCCGCGGCAGAAAGGCAGCTTATCAACATCCAGCGGCTTTATAGTTTAAGCGAGAACCTGTACGTTTTTTTAATGGAAAAACGGGCGGAGGCCGGCATTGCAAAAGCCGCCAATACCTCGGACGTCACAATACTGAGCGAAGCGTACAAGTCGGCACAGATCGCGCCGACGCCTTCCAAAAACTACCTTACTGCGCTGCTGCTCGGGCTGGCAGTGCCGGTAGGTTTGATTTTTCTGAAGGATTTCTTTAACACGAAGATTAGCACTGTAGAGGAGCTGCAAACGCTTTCCACGCTGCCGCTCCTGGGGCTGATCGGGCATAACAAAAAAGAACAGGTGAATCTGGTGGATCAGAGCCCCAAATCCGCCCTGGCTGAAACCTTCCGGACTGTACGCTCCAATTTGCGGTTTATGGCTGGCTCTGAAACAGACGAAGGAAAGATCTTTGTGGTTACTTCTTCCATCAGTGGGGAAGGAAAAACCTTCTCGGCAAAGAACCTGGCCTATATTTTTGCGATCTCCGGGGAACGCACGCTGCTGGTAAATGCTGACATGCGCAAGCCTAATAACAACTCAGATTTTGGCGTACGCAACCGGGTGGGGCTGAGTAATTACCTGGCAGGCTATGCACCCCTTGAGGACATCATACACCCCACAATTCAGGAACACCTGCATATCCTGCCTTCCGGCGATATTCCGCCAAATCCGTCGGAATTGCTGCTGAACAAGCGGATGGAGCAACTGATCACAGAACTAAAGAGCGCCTACGATTACATCATCCTGGATACGCCACCGGTAGGCATCATTTCGGATGGTTTGGAACTGATGCAGTTGGCCGATGTGAACATCTTTATGGTGCGGCAGAACTACTCGCTCAAAAGCTTTCTGACAAGTATGCAGCAACAGTATGAAAGCGGAAAGATCCGAAATACCGCTATTTTGTTTAACGACGTGGATTATAAAAAACTGAACTATGGGTACGGGTATGGCTATGGTTACGGGTATGGCTATTACGCCGAAGATGTGCAGGAGAAATCCTGGTGGAGCAAAGTGACGAGCATGTTTTAACAAACCCTACAAGGTGCTCATACTTGACCTGAAGCATTTAAAGGCAAGCAGGAGTGGGACTGGCCAAAGCATCGTTATTGAACTATTAATATCAGCTTAATTCATATTATTTATAAACATTTTGAACATTCTATTTATATTTAATGTCAGACATTTGCCGGGCCTGTAAAGGTTATTAGTTGATCCTGTTTAAAAACAGGATATCAATATAGTAGCTTTAATCTGAAAGTAGCGATGTGAGCCGAGTGGCAGGTCATAGCAAAACCATTACACGAGTACCTTTACCATTTTCTGATATTTGTGTCTTTACTCCTGACTCAGAATTCAGAACTCAGAACTTAAGTTATCATGAAAACAGCTCTTATCACTGGCATCACCGGGCAGGATGGTGCTTACCTGGCCGAACTACTTTTAGAGAAAGGCTACAAAGTGCATGGCCTCAAACGCCGCAGCTCCTTGTTCAACACCGACCGCATCGATCACCTCTACCAGGACCCGCACGAGAAGCACATCAACTTCAAGCTCCACTACGGCGATCTGACCGATTCCACGAACATCATCCGTGTCATCCAGGAAACGCAGCCTGACGAGATCTACAACCTGGCGGCCATGAGCCATGTGAAGGTGAGCTTCGATACGCCCGAGTACACCGCCAATGCCGATGGCATCGGCACGCTTAGAATATTGGAGGCGATCCGCATCCTGGGACTTACAGAGAAAACAAGAATTTACCAGGCCTCTACTTCCGAGCTCTACGGGCTGGTACAGGCGGTGCCGCAGTCGGAGACCACACCCTTTTACCCGCGCTCGCCTTATGCGGTAGCCAAGCTGTATGCCTACTGGATCACGGTCAACTACAGGGAAGCGTACGGCATGTTTGCCACCAACGGCATTCTCTTCAATCACGAGTCGCCGCTCAGGGGCGAGACCTTTGTGACGCGCAAAATCACCCGCGCGGCTGCCCGCATTGCCATGGGTTTGCAGGAGAAAGTATACCTGGGCAATCTGGAATCCAAGCGCGACTGGGGCCATGCTAAAGACTATGTGGAAGCCATGTGGCGCATCCTGCAGCAGGACACTCCGGAAGACTTCGTGATCGCTACGGGCGTAACCACCACTGTGCGGGACTTTGTGAAGATGGCCTTTGCCGAAGTGGGCATCACCATCGAGTTCAAGGGAGAGGGCGCTGAGGAGAAGGGCTATGTTGCTGCTTGTACCAACCCCGAGTACCAGTTGGAGATCGGCAAAGAGGTGGTTTGCGTGGACGAGAACTACTTCCGACCCACCGAAGTGGACCTGCTCATAGGCGACGCCACCAAGTCCAAAGAGAAGCTGGGCTGGGTGCCTAAGTATGACTTAAAAGCCCTGGTGCAGGACATGATGCAGGCCGATGTGGAACTCTTCAAGCGCGATACCTACCTGCTCAATGGCGGCCATAAAGTACTCAATTATAATGAATAGTATGGCATCCACGCAATCTGCCGTATCAGAGGAAGAAAACTGGGATTTAGTGATAGAACCCAGGGCCCATCTTTTTGACCTAAAGCTGAAAGAAGTCTGGAACTATCGGGACTTGCTGGTGCTGTTTGTAAAACGGGATTTTAAAGCGCAGTACAAGCAAACGATCCTGGGCCCGCTCTGGCATTTTATACAACCTATCTTTACCACGGTGGTGTTCCTGGTGGTGTTCAGCAACATTGCCAATATTCCTACCGATGGCATACCACCTATCCTTTTTTACCTGAGCGGCATTACCATCTGGAACTACTTTGCCAGCTGTCTGACCGCTACTTCCAACACCTTTGTGGCCAATGCCGGCATCTTTGGCAAAGTATACTTCCCCAGGCTGATCATCCCGTTAGCCACGGTGCTATCTAACCTGGTTAAATTTGGCATTCAGTTCCTGCTACTGCTGGGCCTGCTGTTCTATTATACCTTGCAGGGCTATACTTTTCATATAGGTGGCGGATTATTGATCCTCCCTTTGCTCTTAGTGCTGCTGGCTGGTTTAGGTTTGGGACTAGGAATTATCATTTCTTCCCTCACCACCAAGTACCGGGATTTTACGGTGCTGATCGGCTTTGCCGTGCAGCTCCTGATGTATGCCACGCCAGTAGTATACCCGCTTTCTTTTTTAGCTAACAAAAGTTACCGCTGGTTTATCAACTGGAATCCGCTCACGCCATTAGTTGAAGCCTTTCGCTTCGCTTTGTTCGGGCAGGGTACCTTTACAGCGTCTGCTATACTTTATAGCTTCGCATTCATGCTGGTGATTTTACTCATCGGCCTGTTAACCTTCAGCAAAGTAGAGCGGACCTTTATGGATACTGTTTAAAATGGACACAAGTACCAGGACACAAGACCCAGGATTTTTATAGATTAGAAGTAGAGAGGATTATCTGATTAGGCAAGTAATTCAGGTAAAATTCCCCGCCTTAGATAAGTCGCAGATACCGGGCTTGTTTCGGGGGAAGGACTAGAGGTGGTTTGATACTCCTATAAGATATTAAATAGCAAATGGCTAATACCGTAATAAAAGTAGAGAACCTGAGCAAGCAGTACCGTTTGGGCGAAGTAGGCACCGGCACGCTTACCCACGACCTGAACCGCTGGTGGCATCAGGTACGCGGCAAGGAAGACCCATACCTTAAAATAGGCGAAGAAAACAACCGCAGCATCAAAGGGAGCAGCGACTATGTATGGGCATTAAAGGATATCAACTTTGAAGTAAAACAGGGAGAAGTAGTTGGTGTTATTGGAAAGAATGGGGCGGGTAAATCTACACTGTTGAAAATATTATCTCGAACAACAGGCGCAACTACCGGATGTATCAAATTAAAAGGTAGAATATCTAGTTTGCTTGAGGTTGGTACTGGTTTTCACCCAGAGCTAAGCGGTAGAGATAATGTTTACCTGAACGGTGCTATTTTAGGAATGAATAAAAGTGAGATACAGAGGAAGTTCGATGAAATAGTTGATTTCTCCGGGGTTGAACGCTACTTAGATACACCCGTAAAACGCTATTCCTCTGGTATGTATGTAAGGCTAGCCTTTGCTGTTGCAGCACACTTAGACCCGGATATCTTAATTATTGATGAAGTTTTGGCTGTAGGCGATGTTGAATTCCAGAAGAAATGCCTGGGGAAGATGAAAGATGTTAGTACAAAAGATGGAAAAACTATACTATTCGTAAGCCATAATCTAACTGCTGTTAAGAATATCTGTGGTTCCTCTATTTTTATGCATCAAGGAAGAATTGAGTTACAGGGGGATACAGAGGAGGTAGTACGACATTATTTAAGCTATAATACTTCTCCACAGACTAAACAGTTCTTTTCTGATGAAAAATTCGCTCCTGGAAATGAGTTTATTAGGATTCGACGCGTTGAAGCTGTTTCTCCTGTGTTAAGAGAGGGAGAAGCATTCACCGTCCATACTCCGATCAATATCGATATTGAGTTTTGGAATTATATAGAGGGGAGGGAAATCAATGTTAGTTTACATTTTGATACCATGAATTATGAATGTGTCTTTAATGTAGGAACCAAAGCACAGCAATTAAGAAAAGGCCTTTACAAAGCAACTTGTCAAATACCAGGAGATTTTCTTAATGATGGTATGTTTACAATTAGGGTTCTTTTTGTTGCCGATAGATCAGTAATGCTATATAAACATCTGGATGCGATAAATCTTGAAATTCACGAAGATAGAAAAGAATCCGACTGGCATGGCAAATGGCCAGGTTATGTAAGACCTATGTTGAACTTCCCTATAGCTACCATTTCATGATAAATGTTACAAAACCATTTTTACCTCCAAGAGAGGAATATGATAACTATGTCGATGGTATCTGGAAGCGAGAGTGGCTCACGAATAATGGCCCGTTAGTTAATGAGCTTGAACTTAGACTAAAGGGTTACTTTGATGTGCCACATCTTTTTTTCGTAAGCAATGGCACAATAGCCATACAACTTGCTATCAGGGCACTTGGGTTAACTGGTGATATTATAACTACACCATTTTCATATGTAGCAACTACCAGCAGCATTGTATGGGAGAATTGTAATCCCGTTTTCATTGATATTTGCCCTAATACATTAAACTTGAATCCTGCGTTAATTGAGAAAGCCATTACTCCAAAGACATCCGCTATACTTGCTACCCATGTTTATGGAAATCCATGTGATATAGAGGCGATACAACAAGTAGCCGATAAATACAAACTAAGAGTAGTATATGATGGTGCTCACGCCTTTGGTTCCAAGTACAAGGGGCAGTCAGTTTTTAAATATGGGGATGTGAGCACCATAAGTTTCCATGCTACCAAGTTATTTCATACCATTGAGGGTGGTGCTATCATTACACATGATGCTAAGATTGCCAAGGAAATTGCGCATATGCGTAATTTTGGACATGATGGAACCGAAAAATTCTATGGAATAGGTATTAACGGAAAAAACTGTGAGTTTCATGCAGCCATGGGGCTGTGTAATCTTAACTATATAAGTGAAGTATTAGAAAAAAGAAAGTTGCTATCAATTAGATATGATCAAATTCTAAAGCCATTAAAAGCACAAAAGCCTTTTATATATCCCGATATAGACTTTAATCATGCATACTATGCATTAGCCTTTGAAACGGAGGAACAACTATTAAAATCAGTTGAAGCTTTACATGGGATTTATGTATATCCTCGTAGATACTTTTATCCATCATTGCATACCTTGAATTATGTTATCCCTGAGCAGCAGGTTGCAGTATCATCTGACTTTTCGAGCCGGATTTTATGTCTCCCCCTATATCATGATTTGTCTTTTGAAGAAGTGGATATGATAGGACGGGCTTTACTAAGAGCACAAAACTATTAGGTATGAAGCTAGCGATAATGCAACCTTATTTGTTCCCTTACATAGGCTATTTTCAACTTATTCAAGCTGTAGATAAGTTTGTTGTGTATGATGATGTAGCATTCATAAAGCAGGGATGGATTAATCGAAATCAAATACTTCTGAATAAAAATAAACATATGTTCCATATTCCTTTAGATGGAGCTAGCTCTTTTAGGAGAATAAATGAAATATATGTTTCCTACAACCCTCTTAATTGGGAAACGAAATTTTTCAAAACTTTAAATCAAGCTTATAGGAAAGCCCCTTTTTACGATAAAATTTTACCTTTAATTGAAAGTGTTATCTTAAAACAGCAAGGTGTACCAATTTCTGAGGTTGCACTTAAGAGTATTTCTAAAATCTCAGAATATATTCAGCTTAAGACACAAATAATTGAATCATCAAGTGTTTATAACAATCATGAACTTAATGGAGAAGACCGTATAAAAGATATTTGCAAACGGGAAAATGCAAAAATTTACATCAATGCGATAGGAGGTAAAAAACTTTATGATAAAGCGGATTTCGCGACGATTGGAGTTAATTTATTTTTTCTTGAAGGTGAATTAAAACCTTATAAACAGTTTAAGAATGATCCTATTCCAGGACTTTCTATTATTGATACATTAATGTTTTGCCCGCCAGAGGAAATTAAAAATATACTTACGCATTACAGACTCGTTTAATGCATTTGCCCTAAGCTATTTTTTATATTTAGTAAAGCATATTTATATGTAGCATTCTCAATTTATATACTACCGCAAACGGTTATAAAATAATATGATCATAGTTCGACCAAATTTAGGGCTTGCTAATAGAATGAGAGTTCTGAATTCCTGCTTGGTACTAAACAATAATAGGAGCAGGAGCTTTAAAATTGTATGGCAAAAAGATTCAAGTTTAAACTGTGATTTCCATAAGCTATTTCAACCTATAGTTTATTTTGATATTGTTTTTGAAAATGAAGTATTAAATTATTATTCTAACTATAAACCAGACCACAGCCCAACAATAAAGGGAAGAGTGAAAAAACTGAAGCATGCTATTATAAATTTAAAACATAACTACTATGATGATAATCGGGTGCAGCAGCACAGATTTGAGGATGAATATTGGCTAAATCTGAAGAATTGTCTTGTTATAGATACTTGCCATGATTTTTTTACTCAGGAAGGTAAAAATAACTTTTATCATAACTTTAAGCCTGTAGATAGCTTACAGCTAAGGATAGATTCACTTACTAGAGGTTTTGGCAAGAGAACAGTTGGTATACATATCAGAAGAACAGATAATAACGAGTCCATTGAAATAAGTAAAACAGATCTTTTTGTAGAAGCAATCTGGGAGTTATTAGCTAAAGATCCAAATTATACTTTTTATCTTTCAACTGATGATATTGATACAGAAGAGTATTTTAAGAAACTATTTGGTGAAAGAATAATTGTGAATGAGAATAAGAATCTAGCCCGTGACACCGAAAAAGGAATTCAAGATGCTCTTGTTGATCTGTACACTCTTTCTAAAACAGATAAAATTCTTGGCTCTTGGTGGAGTTCATTTAGCTTTATTGCATCTGAGTTAGGGCAGGTACCTCTTCAAATTATTGGGAAATAACCTACAGCAAGCCAAGTGATCATTTACAGGAGAGGATATCAAATTATTGAGGAACAAAAGTTATTAAAAACTATTGTAGACATTAATCAGATGTTTAACCCACCTCTTTCTGATTTTATTAAACTCACTGATTATGCGTATAAATTATACAATAAGGCTCATTTTATTACAGCAATTGAAGCGAATGTGCTTGTGGGTCTCTGTGCATTTTATGATAACGATCCCTCACGGCAGGAGGCGTTTCTATCACTTTTTTATGTAGATTTAGAATACCGTAGCCAAGGCATAGGCATGTGTCTATTAAATAACATGAAGGATGTGGTAAAAGAAAAAGGTTTTCAAGAGTTAAGGCTTGAGGTAATTTCAAATAATATTAGAGCAATTCATTTGTATAAGAGTTTAGGTTTTGAGGCTTTTATTGAATCAAATGATCGTACATTGATGAAGATGAAGCTATGAAGCCAATAGTATCAGTATGTATGCTTACTTATAATCATCAGAGTTATATTAGGGAAGCAATTGAAAGCGTATTAAAACAAATTACAGATTTTCCTATTGAATTAGTAATAGGGGAAGATTATTCATCAGATTCGACAAGAGCAATTTGTGAAGAATATGGTAATAAGTTCCCTTATAAAGTTAAACTTCTACCTCATAATAATAGAAATATTGGCGCACAAAAGAACTTCATCCGCACGTTCAGGAATTGCAGTGGTACTTATGTGGCTATGCTGGAAGGAGATGACTTTTGGCTGGATCCTTTAAAGCTTCAAAAGCAGGTTTCCTTTCTTGATAATAACCCAGAATACGTGATGTCATTTCATGGTATTACTATGATTAATGATGAAGGTGAACCAGTAAATGATAATAGACTACCTGATGCGAATAAAAGGGATTATAATGTTAACGAATTATTACTAGGACAGTACCTGCCTACCCCTACAATTCTCTTCAGAAACTTTTGCATTTCAACATATTTAACAGCATTTGAAAAGACATTAAATGGAGATAAGTTATTACAAGCAATTTTAACACAAAGGGGCAAAGCCAAATACTTTGATAACATTGATAAATCTTGTATAAGAATACATAACGGAGGAATTTGGACTTCAAAAAGTTACTTAGATAAATGGTGCTGGAATCTCAAAACAGCCTTGACTATATATGGTTTACTTAATAATGAATTAAAAAAATATATATTTAATAATGTAGTAAATGCTTTTGAGATGGCTGCTTGGGATGCAGATTATTATAAAGCAGAAAAGTACTGGAGAAAGTATAATTTTATGTATTTTTTTTTTCTAATGCAAACAAAGGAGTATGGTAGGGCTTTCCTTATACTCAGAAGATTAAGTAGGAGGGTATTAAGAAATGTACATATCAGTAATTATTCCTGTTTACAACGCTGAAAATTCTATAATAGAAGCTGTAAAATCTGTGTTAGTTCTATCAGAAGTTGCAGAAATAATTTTAGTTGAAGATGGATCTAATGATAATAGTTTAGCTATTTGCTACCAGCTAGCTGATATAGATAATAGAATTATTGTTTTATACCACACTAATAATAAAAATAAAGGAGTAGCAGCCACTAGGAATCTCGGCTTACAAAAAGCTAAATTTGATTATGTGGCATTCTTAGATGCTGATGATATTTACTTATCAAATCGATTTGCGAGTGCTATCAAAATACTAGGCAGCCGGAATGACATTGATGGAGTCTATGATAATGTAGGTATTTATTCCAATGATGAGAAAGATATACGTTCTTACACAATAAATAATAATGTAAAACCACATGAGCTATTCGAGAATCTACAGCCAGTTGGAAATTCAATTTGGTTTCACATCAATGGCTTGACTGTTAGGAAAAAAGTTTTCCAAAGGTGCGGTCTATTTGATGAGTCACTTAAGACCTCCGAAGATACTTTCATGTGGTTTAAGTTAGCAGCTAAATGTAAACTAATATCTGGTTTTGTTGAAGGTTTTGTATCAATTAAACGAAGAAGCCCCACAAGTTTAACAAGTAACAAAGTTCAAGTAGATAAGGATTATTTATTAATGCTCATAAATTTATATAAATGGTGTAATATTGAAAGTGTTAGTAGAAGTAGAAAAGAAATGGTGTTGAATAGGTTATTTTATCACGTTCTTTATTTTCCTTATAAAAATTTTCATGGAATGAATAAATTTATAATTTTTATTAAAATATTTTTAATTAATCCTAAGTTTGCTTTGTTTGAATCTCAAGTCTTTAGAAGGTACCTCTTAAAAGTTATAAAATAAAAAAATGCGCAACTTTAATAGGCAACTGTTATTGATGCTGATTAATTGCTAGTCTAACCATTGAAAACTCTAATGGCACCAATAGTTCTATTTGTTTATAATAGGCCAGATCATACACTAAAGACATTGGAAGCCTTATCTAATAATTATTTAGCTGACGAATCGGTTTTATATATTTTTGCGGATGGGCCTAAGGCAGATATTACTGTAGAAGCTTTAGAAGAAATAAATTTAACAAGAAAAGTACTTAGAAAAAAACAGTGGTGCAAAGAGGTTGTTATAATTGAATCTAAAACTAATAAAGGTTTAGCAGATTCAATTGTGGATGGCATTACAAAAGTTATTAATGATCATGGAAGAGTTATAGTACTTGAAGATGATATTGTAACAAGTACTGGCTTCCTAAATTATATGAACAAGGCGTTAAGTCAATATGAATCTGAAGAACAAGTGTACCATATTGCAGGACACTTTCATCCTGTACCATGTTCTCTTCCTGAGCTTTTCTTCTACAATGTTAATTCTTGTTGGGGTTGGGCAACATGGAAAAGAGCTTGGGATAATTTTATCTGGGATATATATACTCTTAATGAAAAGTTAAAGACTAGTAAAAATTTTACTAAAAGAAATTTTAATAAAGGACAAGGAACAGCTTTTTCTGAACAGCTTGAGGCGAATGTAACTGGAGATCTCCACACTTGGGCTATAAGGTGGCATGCAAGTATTTTTTTACACAATGGATTTTGCTTGCATCCTGGTAAATCATTAGTTAGGAACATTGGCTTCGATGGTTCTGGTGAACATTGTGGGATGGATAAACGGTACTTATACCAAGAAGTTACTGATAGTGTAGCAATTAAGTCTATTCCACTAGTTGAGTCTGATTATGTAATACAATGTATCAGTGAGTATTATTCATCTTCTACAATAAACAAAAAAAATAAAAAAGGGGTAATTGCCCATGCTTTTCATAAGGTTTTTGAAACTAAAATTCTGAAGTGGGTTAAATCTTGTCTATGTAGAATATGAAGAAGGTGCAAGCATGTATAATAATCCCAGTTTACAAAGATTTTAATGAGCTTTCTATTTACGAAATAATTTCATTAGAACAGAGCTTTAAAATCTTGAATGCACATGATATTTGTTTTATTGGCCCTGAAAGACTAAACTTTACCAGTTATAATAAGAAAGCTGTAGAATTTAATATTAGGGCACAATGTCATGTCTTCTCGAATTTTTACTTTTCTGATATAGATGGATATAATCAATTACTAAAAAGCTATTTTTTTTATAGTAAATTCACTCTTTATAGCCACATTCTTATATATCAACTTGATGCATACGTTTTTAAGGATGATCTTTTTAAATGGTGTATGACAGACTTTGATTTTATTGGTGCACCGTGGTTTGAAGATTGGAGTGAATCTACATCTTTAAAAATAGCAGGAGTAGGTAATGGCGGCTTTTCACTGCATACTATTAGGTCAGCATTAGGAGTCCTTCAAAAAGTTGAAAGGCTTCATAAGGTTTTGAATATAGTAGTAGTATTATTAGGGTTGCTTAGTTTAAAAAGTAGTACAAACAAATGGTGTAATATTATTATAAGGCTTCTGTTTAAAACTGATATCAAAGAGGCTAACCTTATATTGAAGTATAAAGATATAAATATTAATGAAGATTTCTTTTGGGGGGTATTGGCCTCAAAAATATCAAAGGAATTTAAGGTTGCAGATGTAGAACATGCTTCAAAATTTAGCTTTGAAGTAAACCCTCAATATTTATTTTTGCTAAATGGAGAAGAGCTGCCTTTTGGCTGTCATGCCTGGACTAAATATCATTACGATTTTTGGAAACAATTTATACCCTCTCAAATTTAATTTTTGAAAAGGAATACATAATTAATTATTAGATATTGTTCTTAAAGTATTCCTGTTGTATAATCATTCTAACTATTAGTCATTTGTTAAAAGTTCTTAGATACTTAAAGGTACCGTTTACATACCTTAAGAAATCTTTTTTAGAAAAAAAGAGAGCTAAATCCGTCAAGCTTAAGGGCATTAATAATTATTTTTCCAACAAGGGCCTATTAACCAATGTTTTAGTTGATGTAATAGGGAATAACAATGAAATAATTATTGGTTCTAATACAATTATAAGAAATACACTTATTTATTTACGAGGAGATAATCATCGTCTTTATCTTGGCCAAAACTGTTATTTTGGTGAGGGTGAATTATGGATGGAAGATAGATATGGTTCGCTTCTGATACATGAGAACACAACTATAGAGAGAGGACATTTAGCTGTAACAGAACCTTATTCAAAGCTAGAAATTAAAAAAGATTGTATGTTAGCAAGGCATGTTGAAATCAGGACCGGTGATTCACATAGTATTTTGGATTTAGAAACTGGTAAGAGAATAAATAGGGCAGCAAATGTTACCTTGGAAGAGCATGTTTGGGTAGGAGCACATGCTAAAATCTTAAAGGGAGTAACTGTTGGCCATAATAGTGTTATTGGAACTGCCTCAATTGTAACTAAGAGTGTACCTCCTCATTCTGTAGTTGCGGGAATACCATCGAGAGTTGTTCGTACTAATATTGACTGGAAAAGAGAGCGTATTTATTAATAATTTTAATTAAGTATCTGTTAAGTCTTTATTATTTGCAGATTAACTATGGAAAATTATATCAAGGATCTATGGTTAACTTATTAAGAATAAAATCAAGTTTCTATAGAAGGTATGTGAACTATAGGTTAAACGAAATAAGAGAGAAGGTTTACTTATATTATATACGGAAATCAAATCGCAATAAAGACTTTACTATAATTTCTAATAACTGCTGGGGAGGAAGCGTGTATGAGGACCTTCAGCTTTCTTATAAAACGCCAACAGTAGGTCTTTTCTTTTTCGCTCCCTGCTATATAAAGTTTTTGATAGATCTCAGGAGTAATCTTCAGGAGGAGATAACCTTTATTAATCAATCGAAATACAAAAAGGGAAACCGATTACGTGAGATGAGTTATTATCCAATCGGTTTAATAAATGGGGAGATTGAAATTCACTTTTTGCATTATAAAAGTGAGCAGGAAGCCAAAGAGAAATGGACTAAGAGAGCTGAAAGAGTGAACTTTGATAATCTGTATTTATCTTTTTCTGATAATGAGGAATGTAATATTAATGAAATCACAGTTTTTGATAATTTACCTTATCAAAAAGTCTTTTTTAGCGCTAAAGATATACCTTCTATTAAATCACTAGTTCATTTAAAATCATTTGACGGCAAACCAAGCATTGGTAATATTTATGATAATCGTTGGCTGTATAGAAATTACTTTGATGTCGTAAAATGGCTTAATGCCTAATCCAAAAAATTATAGGAAATGAACATTCAAAATAGTATATACAAATCTCTCTCCGGGAGTTTAGAATTGTCAAAGGGAAGTAGCAAAGAACTTACTAATTGCAATAAGCCTATTTATTTTCCTAAAATTTCAATTATAACCCCCTCATTTAATCAAGGACAATTTATAGAGCAAACTATAGTATCAACTATAGAACAGAATTATCCAAATCTTGAAATAATTATCATTGATGGGGGAAGTACAGACAATACTCTTGAGGTGATAAGAAAATATGAGTCGTACATAACTTATTGGATAAGTGAACCTGATAAAGGGCAGAGCCATGCGATAAATAAGGGACTTGAACGTTGTACAGGTGATATAGTAAATTGGCTGAACAGTGATGATTGGTTAGAACCTGGTGCCTTATTTAAAGTAGCAGAAATTTTCAAGGTTAATCCAGAGATTTTAGTTGTATCAGGTTATGAGAATCATGTTTGGAACAATGGAAAAACTATTCTTAGAGAAGGAACTGTACTTAAAGAGTCTCTTGAAGAAACTATTGAATTTTGCCAGATTGCTCAACCATCTACCTTCTTTAGATTAAGAGAGTTCAAACAAATTAGTCCTGTACCGGAAGACATGCACTTTATCATGGATGGAGAGCTTTGGGTACGGTTCCTTTTATTATATGGTCAACAAAACTTTTATAAACTCAAAGACCCTGTAGTGAATTTCAGATTCCATGAAAATTCTAAAACTGTGTCTAATCAAGTAAAAGATAATTTTTTAAATGAGCGTAGCAGTATTATTTTAGATCTGCAGCGTTTTATAATGGTACCCGAATTTATTAGAAGCTTCTGGGAAAAGTATATTTATTCAGACGCAGATGTTAGGCAGTTAAATAGGGATTGGAAATTTGGTTGTTCAATTAACCAAAAACAACTAAAAATATATTTTATAAAAAAATTTATTAATTTATGCTTTATTAAAAAGGACTTTGCCAATGCAAAAAGCGGAATTTATGAGCTAATGAAAATAGGGAAATTTGATACCTTTTTGTTAAAACACTTCTGCAAACTTCTTGTATCAAAGCTATTTTAAAATGTCTAATGAATTGCCCCTTGCTTCTGTAATTATACCTTGTTATAATGTAGATAAATATGTTAAGAAGTCTATCCTTTCAATAGTCAACCAAACTTATAAAAACATTGAAATAATTCTAGTTGATGATGCGTCTACAGATAACACCTTAAAAATAATTAGAAATATAAATGATAATAGAATCAAGATCATCGCATTAGAAAAAAACACACTTAAAATTGGTGCTGTTAATACAGCTTTACAAACAGTTAGAGGTGATTTAATTGCCTTTCAGGATGCAGATGATTGGTCTGAGCCCGATAGAATAGAGAAACAAGTCAAGGTTTTCTTAGATGACGCTGATCTAAGAATTTGCTTTACCAATTACAGATATGTTAATAGCCCTAAAAAGCAGGTTAATTTGATATCCCTGACAGATGAGCATTTAAAAGACGAATTTCTTTCCTTTGGAAATCGAAAGTTTACAAACTTTGCACCAACTATGTGTGCAACCATGATGATAAGAAGGGAAGTACTATCGATCTATCCAGGATATCATCAGTACTTTGCGGGGAGAGTTGCTGAGGATATTTATTGGGTTTATAATATTCTGAAAGTCTATAAGGGAGTGTCTATCGCAGAACCTTTGTACACTATTCAACAACGTCTGTATTCATTAACACATAATCAATTAACAGGAGTAAACGCTAAAGCTGCTTATACCTGGCCACTACTAGCCAGGATAATTCAGATAGAACAGACATCTAAATTGGATATATTGTCTTCTAATAACTGTGAGTTACTCCAATCTATAGAGCTTCAGGCTTGTGAAGAAGCTTTAGTTGAACAGATTAAAAATTACCACAAACTAAGGATAAGTTTTGAAACAAGCTTTAGATATCGTCTTGGTAAAGCTATATTATCTCCGGTAAGATTTTTCAAAAGGTTAATTAATCTTAAATAAAAGTCAGATATTAACTGTTTTTATATCATGCATCTTATTCGCTTAGTCAATTTTTGAAAATAGCAATCCTTAGCCGGCCGGATTATCGAAGTCCCAGAATTTTAGCTGAGTCATTAAAATATCAGCTAAAAAATGTTGGAATAAATGCTGATATCTTCCATAATATAGATGTTTTAGCAAGGCTATACTCTTATCAGGAGCAAGCTCACAGGTACAAATACCATTTTTGGCTTCGAAAAAAGTTTCAAAGCTTTTTTCAAGACCATTTATTTTTAAAAAAACTAAAGCAATATGATGCTATTGTTATTTGCGAATGTACACCAAATGGTTTTTGGAAAGATCATTATAATATTGAAAAATTAAAGAATATTACTGGTAAGCCCGTACTCTATTACGAGGTATATTATTTAGGTAATGCTCCTACACAAATTGACCAGCTTTTAGCTAAAAGTGATCCTACCATTGAGAGATACGATTACCATCTGGCTGTAACTGACACAACTGAAATCAATAATGCTAAAGGTCCTTGGTCATGTATAGGCTTAGATCTTCGCAATACAGGCCTTATACCAAATACAAAAGATGAGTTTATCGTTTTAGTTGATTTTGCACAGGCTGGATACGAATCTCATAGGGAAGATCAACTAGAAGTTCTAAATGAATTAGGAATTAAGTATATCGCTTTATCAGGGGAATATACTACTACAGAGATTAGAGCAATTTATAACAAATCCAGTGTAATTTTATTACAGTTCCCAGAAGCGTTTGGCTTGCCGATAGCTGAATGCCTGACTGCAGGGGTGCAAATATTTACTTCAAGCTCATCTTGGCCAATGTCTTGGCGATTAGATGAAAATCCGCAAATACATCAGGAAGGTAAATTGCCGGATATCTTTACAGTTTATCATTCTAGAAATGATTTGATTAATAAACTAATAGCTTTTCAGACAAACTATGATCTTTTAAATACTCCTAAAGAGGTATTTGAAAAGTTTATAGATTATTATCCTCATTTTTATGAAGGGAATAAAGTTGAATTGATGAAAGTTTTAGAACTTATTGAAAGAAAGAGTATTAAGTAATGGCCACCATTCTTTCAATCATACCCTATAATTTTTACCCACCGGTTGGAGGTGGTGCTTTGCGTTGCTTTAACATTTTAAAAGAAATGGCTCGTATGCATACAGTTTATGTTGTTACGACCCAACCGGAAGGCTCCTTTACTTCAGTTAATGGCTATACTCTGCCAGAGAATGTAGTTATTAAGAGTACCTCCAGAATACATATACCCGACTCTGCTTCCGGTATCTATATGAAGACTATGAATGCGATTAGTTATAGGGTAAAGAAGCGGATAATTAGGGGGCAAGCCAACAGTTACTTTCTGGCATCATATCCCATTATAACATCCTTAATAAGGGAGTTAAAATTTGATATAGTATATTATGAAAATCTTGAAGCAGTTGGGGAACTATCAGCACTTATTAAACGGCTAAGTCCTGGTTCTGTCCATTTATATGATGCTCATAATGTAGATTCAGACCTCTGGGCACAACAGGCAAAAGCACTGCAGGATAATAGATTATTGAGCTATGCTAATTGCGCACTGCAACAGGAAAAGCAACTACATAAAAGTGTAGATTGCTTCTTTTGCTGTAGCAAAGAAGACAGAGAAAAACTTATTGGACTAAATAAGGCTAATATACCGGGAATAGTTGTATCCAATGGAGTTGACACTTCAAAGAAGCCTTATGATGAGGATGCTTTGAAGTATAGCAAAAAGGAAATTATATTCTGTGGCAGCCTGAATTACCAGCCAAATATGGAAGGCTTGCAATGGTTTTATAGTGATGTATTTCCTACACTCAAATCGGAACTACCTGGTTTGGTGCTTACTGTAGTTGGCCAGAACGCTTCTGTGGATTATTATAAAGCCTTTATTGAAGACAAAAATGTAAACTTTGTTGGTACTGTCCCTGATGTAAATCCATATTATTACAGAGCGTCAGTTGCCATTGTACCCTTGCTAAGTGGAAGCGGTACGCGACTAAAGATACTTGAAGCCATGAGCCTTGGCAATCCTGTAGTTTCAACGACAATAGGTGCAGAGGGTATAAGGTATGAAGATGGAAAACATCTGCTGATCGCTGATCATCCGCAAGCTTTTGTCGCTCAGATCTTAGCGTTGCTCACAAATGGACAGAAGTTTGATTCGATAAGACGAAATGCACGGAAGTTGGTAAAGCAACAATACGATTGGCAAGTGATTGGGGAAAGTATAAATACTCAAATCAAGAGTTTATTAAAAGAGAAAGATGGAGGGCGATAAAGATTTAATGCAGCCGCTGATTAGTATTTTAATGACGGCCTTTAATCGTGAATCCTACATCAGTGAGGCGATAGATAGCGTCTTAAAATCCAGCTATACTAATTGGGAATTGATCATAACTGATGACTGCTCTTCAGACAGAACTTTAGAAATTGCAAAGGAATATGAAAGCTCCGATAGCAGAATCGCTGTATACAAGAATGAGAGAAACCTGGGTGATTATCCAAACAGGAACCGTGCCGCCAGTTATGCAAAGGGAGACTTACTGACATACTTGGATTCTGATGATCTACTTCATGAAGATTCTCTAGTAAAATGCACCACAGCCTTTTCTCTTAATAAGAAGGCACAATTTGGAGTTTTTAGTCCAGAGGGCCACTTGGAGCCATTTGCTTTGGATCCGGAGTCTGCTATAAAGAAACACTTTTTCACAAAGCCATTCCTGCAGATAGGGCCGGGAGGAATGATCATAAAAAGAAAATTCTTTGAATACTTAGAGGGGTTTCCAACCAAATATGGACCTGCCAATGATGGTTATTTCAACCTTAAAGCAGCATCTGAAGCACACGTTTTGGTTTTTCCATTTCCCATATCATACTATAGAAGACATGAGGGACAGGAGGTTAATAATAAATATGCTTACTTACATAACTCTTATTGCTACTTAAGAGATGCTTTGGACGAACTTAACTTACATTTAGATCAGAAAGATATTCAATACCTTCAAAAGAAAAACAAAAGGCGGTTTATCGTTAACGTTTTCGCTTTTTATGCTAAGTCCAATGACTTAAAACGCTCTAAGCAGTCCTTGCGATCAGCTAATTTTAGTATAAGAGATGCTTTTGAAGGTATCTTTCATTTATGAAAAACTAGTCAGCTTTCAGATTCAAGTATAGCTTAAACTTAGAATTATAAATAAGAATGGTTAAAATATATATGATTTAAATATATTTAATTTAAAACTTACTTGCCTTTACACAAGTAGAGACATTGTTTTGAGTTATATGGGCAATTTGATAGAGAAGATAAGATTTAAGGGTTCGTTCTACAAAGCAAATGCGAGGTACGTGGCTGTTAAATCCTACCTGAGATATAAAAATTTAACACCTAATGTGCTATCAGTAGAGTCTACGGTAAAAAAGATAATAGTTAGTAAGAGCTCTGTTGCGAGATTTGGAGATGGGGAGATCAGGCTGATGAGAGGGGAGGATATTGAATTTCAAAATGCTTCCAAAGAGCTATCCCTTAGACTTCAGGAGGTTCTTAGATCCAATGAAAAAGGAATCATTATCTGTATCCCTGATGTTTTTAGTAATCTCAATCAGTATAAAGACAAGGCAAAGTATATTTGGATTAAACATCTGGCAAAATATTATGGTTATTGGGCTAAATCGTTAAATTCTGATACTATTTATTATAATGCATTTATTACAAGGCCATATATAATTTACAAGAGTATTACACTCGCTAATGAAAGGTTTAATTCTATAAAATCAGTATGGCATGAAAAGAATATTATTATAATTGAGGGTAGCAAAAGCCGTTTAGGGCTAGGTAATGATCTTTTCGATAATACTAAATCAATTAAAAGGATATTATGCCCGACAGTAAATGCCTTTAGTAAATACAATGATATTCTAGAAGAAGCTAAGAAGATAAGGAAAGATAATGTTATTTTAATAGCTCTTGGGCCCACAGCTACTGTTTTAGCCTATGATCTTCACCAAGAAGGATATCAGGCTATTGATATAGGGCATATAGACATTGAGTATGAATGGTATAAGATGAAAGCAAATTGGACAATTAATGTTCCCGATAAGCATACAAATGAAGCACTTGATAATAAAGCGCCGGAGCATGTGTCTGATGTAACATATAATTTACAAATCATAGCTACAGTTTTATAGGATTGTGGTATAAAGCTCATAAAGATAATGTCTGCAGCTCCAGAATCGGCTTATTTTCCCATAGTGTCTGTTATAATCCCAGTTTACAACAGTCAGCATATATTGTCGGATTCTATCAAATCAGTTTTATCGCAAACTTATTCGAATATTGAGCTGATTATTGTAGATGATTCTTCAACAGATCAGAGTTACGCTATAGCTAAAGCTTTTGAATCAGATAGATGCAGAATTATCAGGCAAAAGAACGCTGGGGCAGCTGCAGCCCGTAATACGGGGCTGGCAAATGCAACAGGAAAATATATTCAATTCCTGGATGTAGATGACTTTCTTTCGGAAGATAAGATTGAAAAACAAGTTGAAGCCTTAAAGAGGCAGCCAAATAAAGTCGCCGTTTGTGATCATATTGATTTTTTCAATGAGGAAGAGTTATTGAATAAGAGCAGGAAAGTAGATCAGTCATCCTACATTTATTCCACGGATTACCCTGCAAACTTTTTAATAAACCTGTACGGAGGGTACGGCAAACCTCATTTTATACAGACAAACTCCTGGCTGGTTCCGCGTCATTTGATAGATAAAGCAGGCGGTTGGCGTAACTATAGATGCCCCGATGATGACGGCGAATTTTTTACCCGTGTTGTTCTGGCCAGCGAAGGTGTCTTGCATGTACCGGGGGTTTATAATTATTACCGAAGGTCATTAAGGGAGGCTAGCTTAAGCCAGAAAACTGGTAAAAATTATCTTCAGAATACCTTGTTAACAATTGATCTGAAGCATTCTTATTTGCTTAAAAAGACAAACACGTCAGAGTTAAGAAAAGCTATCGCTACGCAATACCTGAATTTTGCCGTTTCATCCTATCCAAAACACAGGGTACTTTCTAAAATAGCCTTAAGGAGATACAATGCCCTGGACACTAATGCCGCTTTACCAACGCTTGGTGGAGGATTGATAGAAGTAATCAAGCATACTTTAGGGTGGAAAGCTGCACGCTTGGTGAAATATTATTTGAGGGAAGAAAGATGAAGTCAAAGAATATACTTTTTCTGACCACTAACAATCTTACTACAAACCCTCGCTTGTTAAAGGAAGTAAAGGTTGCTGTGGAAGCCGGTTACCTTCCCACTGTTGTTCTTTTCGATTTTGACAACTGGACTAATAATATTGAGCATAGTTTAAGAGAATCTCTTGAAGGGGTAAAGTTTATAACTATACCTGCTACAAGAAAAAATTTATTAAGCTGGCTATTTTCTTCTGGCGTGCAATACGGCTGCAGGAAGGTTTATAAATTTTTAAAATTTTCCCGAAGAGTAAATGCTTTTGCTTCTGATAAAAGAAGTTATTTACTGAATCGCAGCCTAGAAAGCTTACCTTCTTCATACGACTTCATCATAAGCCATAATTTAGGGTCCCTTTACCCGGCCTATAATTTTGCTGAAAAATACACTATACCCTTTGCTTTTGACATTGAAGATTATCATCCTGGCGAAATGGTATCACGGGATGCCGGAAATGAAAAAGAAAGAAGGGAATTCATACTGAAAAAGTTACTGCCTACCGCGGCCTATGTTAGTTATGCAAGCCCGCTCATTGGTGAAGCTACATTTAGCTTCATACATGATGTGTCTGAACAGAAACGTTTTTTATTGAATAATGCATTTTCTTTGCTTGAATTCCAGCAGCCGAAATCCTTGTCGAATTCTAGAACTAAGTTAGTGTGGTTTTCTCAAAATATTGCAGCAGGCAGAGGGCTTGAGTTGGTTATACCGGTACTTTATAGTTTTAGAGATCGTGTGAAATTGACGTTGATAGGAAATTTAATACCGGAATTTTATGAAGCTTTCTTAAAGCAATATGATGATGTGATCGAATATAGAGAACCTTTACCTCAGTCAGAACTTCATTTACAACTTGCAAATTATGATATAGGCCTAGCAATTGAAATAAGCAGGAGTGATATAAATAAGGATATAGCCCTCTCCAACAAACTTATTGCCTATGCACAGGCGGGATTATTTGTTTTAGCGACAGACACCCGGGGACAAGCATTATTTATAGATGAACACCCGCAGATAGGAAGTGTTTTTCAGCAGAGTACAGAGGGGTTTGAAACAGCTTTCAGACAGGTGTTGGCGAAATTACAACCGATCCGGGAGGCGAAGCAAACACGATTTGCAGCAGCAAGAGAGCTTGCCTGGGAGAAAGAAGCCGAAAAGTTGACAGAAATCTGGCAGACATTTTAACGTAATGAAGAACCTCCTGATCATCTATCCGCATTGGGTGCCCTCCAACCTGGCTGGGGTACACCGGCCCCGGCTGATCGCCAACTTTCTCAAAGAATTTGGTTGGCAACCAGTAGTGCTGACAGTAAAGGCCGCCTATTATGAGGAAGTGCCGGACCTGGATATCGCTAAAACAGTTTCTCCTGATGTGGAAGTAGTGTATACAAAAGCTTTTGGCATCACAAATCCGCGACTGGTAGGGGATATTGGCCTGCGGGCTTTTCCTTTCCTGTACCGGAAAGCCCTTGAGCTGCTGCAAAGCCGTCCCATTGATTTTATTTGGATCCCCATACCATCCTTTTATACCGCTTTGTTAGGAAGGCTGCTGCACGCCAAAACGGGTGTCCAGTATGGTATTGATTACATTGACCCCTGGGTGCGCGATATCAGCAACCGCCGCGACTGGCGATCGAAGTTGAGCCTGTTGGTAGCCAGGTGGCTGGAACCCATTGCAGTAAAAAAAGCTGCGTTGATTTCCGGTGTGTCTTCGGCGTATTATGCCCCTGTACTGGATCGTAATTTCAATAAAAGGCACGTGGCGCATGTAGGCATGCCATATGGCTTCGACCCCCGAGACCACCAGGTTAAAGTGGACAAGATTACCTTACCGTGGGCAAACATGGATTGCCAGCCATTAGTTTATGCAGGTGCCTTTCTGCCCAATTCCCATTTGTTTATTAAACTATTGTTCCAGTCTATAAAGCAGAAAGTAGAGCAGGGCGCATGGGATAACCGGAAGCAACTGTTTTTTTTAGGAACAGGCGCTTATGCGGGCAATACGATCGCTGATTATGCCCGGCATTATGGAATCGAGACTGTTGTGCATGAGGTGCGGGAGCGGTTTCCTTTTTTGCATGTGCTTCATTTTCTTTCAGCTTCTTTTGCTGTTATGATCATCGGCAGTACTGAAAAGCATTATACCGCGTCCAAAACTTTCCAGGCCTTATTAAGCAACAGGCCGGTATTCGGGATATTGCATGGCGAGAGCAGCGCCGTTACGGTAATGAAGGAGAGTGGAGCAGAAGACCTACTGGTTGAGTACAGGGAGGAAGTAGCTGAACAGCAATTATTAGAGGATATAGTAAGTAAGCTGGATACTCTACTTCACGATGAGATTTCCTGGAGCCCTCAGTTACAGGTGCTATACAAATATTCTGCGAAGGCTTCTGCTCAAGCATTAGTGCAAAAGTTAGAGGAGCTAACATGAAACGCTTAGCTGTAGTTGCAACGCACCCGGTGCAATACAATGCACCTATATTTAGAATGCTTTCTGCAATAGGAAAACTTGATTTAAAAGTATTCTATACCTGGTTCCAGGCGAAAGAACAAGTTTTTGATCCGGGATTCGGAAAAGTAATTACATGGGATATACCTTTACTGGAGGGATATTCCTATCTGTTTACAAGAAATAAAACTGCTACGATAGGACCCAAAACGTTCTGGAGCATACAAAATCCTGAATTGATCAAGGAAATAGAAGATTATAACCCGGACGCTATTCTGGTTATAGGTTGGAATTATTATTCGCATTTACAGGTAATGCGTCATTTCAACGGAAAAGTGCCCGTCTTGTTCAGAGGTGACTCCACTTTGCTGAATGACAAAAAGGGTATAAAAAAGCAGCTGCGACGATTGGTGTTAAGGCAGATCTATCGTTATGTTGATTTTGCCCTTTTTGTTGGCAGCCAGAACAAAGCCTATTATCTAGAACACGGTTTGAAGCCGGAACAGCTTATTTTTGCGCCACATGCAATAGAAAATAATAGATTTAGCTCTGACATAGATGGTGAAGCTGACTTGTGGGCAAAAAATAATTTAACTCGCTTAGGTATACCTGCTGCGGCCAAAGTCTTTCTCTATGCCGGTAAACTGGAATCTGTTAAAAATCCGGAACTCTTGCTGAAAGCCTTTGCTGCGCCTGCTATTGACGCGCACCTGATTCTGGTTGGTAATGGACAACTGGAGTTTAAGCTGAAAAGTAAGTATAAGAATTGCGCAAAGGTTCATTATATGGATTTTCAGAATCAGACATTGATGCCAGCAGTTTACAGAATGGCCGATGTATTTGTATTGGGGTCTGACAGCGAAACATGGGGATTGGCTGTGAACGAAGCAATGGCGTGCGGAAAAGCAGTACTTGTGAGCGACAAAGTAGGTTGCGCAATTGATCTGGTACAGCCTGGTGTAAACGGGTTTATCTTCGAGGCAGGGAGTATAGACAGCCTACAGGAGAAACTGCACTTGTTGAGCAGTATGACTAAAGCGGAGCTAAGTTACATGGGGAAGGCTTCTGCCCTCAAAATCCAGGATTGGAATTACGATAAAATATGTGTTGCCGTCGAGGAACTGTTAAAAGGGTAAGTAAATTTTGAGTAAATGGTAGAAGCGTTAAACAATGAGGCCGGTACATCTAAAGCTATTTTTCATATAGCCTCTATTGCAATTGTATCCATTCTACTGTTGGCATTTACTTCCATGACATTTCTTGCTCTGGTTGGCGCTCTTTTTTCACTTTATGTTTTCACTGAACTTCTTTTCGGATTTGGGCAGGGAATCCCGGTAAATCTTATAATTATTTTTCTGGCCTGTCTACAATGGATTGTCGGTCCCATTTTAAGTTACTATACAGGTGTAAATCATCCATTTTATGGCATGCAAGTACCGGAAGAAGAATATTTTAGTTTTGCTGTACCAGGGGTTATTCTCTATCATTTAGGGCTGCTTTTACCTGTGGCTCGTGTACGACATATTTCCAGAACCGCAGTTCAGGAACTGGAGGAAGCGTCATCTCACAAGATAAAAGGTGCCTATTACCTGATAGTTCTTGGCTTTCTTGCTTCTATTAGCAGTAGCTTTGTTCCACCTTCGCTTTTCTTTTTTTTATATCTCCTGTCTTTGTTAAAATTTGTAGGAGCCTTTTATCTGTACATAAGTCCTTCCAGAAACAATACCATTCTCTATATCGTGTTTGCCGCACTTTTGCTGGAAGTACTTGCTTCTGCTGTCTTCCACGATCTTGTGTTATGGGCGATGTTCTTTCTTTTCATCTATACCATCAAGAACAAGGTTAGTCTTAAAAAAAAGTTGTTTGCTGTTTTTGTTGGTTTTTTTATGCTACTTGTTCTACAGGCTGTAAAGTACCAGTATAGAAACATAGCCTGGTCAAACGCCTCCTTAAGCTCTTTCAATAGAACTGAACTATTTATGAGCATGGTAATGAAAACTTTGTATGCGCCTGAACAGTTACTTGATATCCAAAGAAGTGAAAATACCATCACGAGGCTAAATCAGGGTTGGATTATCACGAGGGTGATGCGTTACATACCTTATAACCAGCCGTTCGCTGAAGGAGAAACCATAAATGCGGCATTCAGTGCAGCCCTTCTGCCTCGTTTTATATCAGAGAATAAGGCAATAGCCGGAGGTCGGGGAAACATGCAACGCTTCACGGGCATCATCCTGCAGGATGGTACCAGCATGAACATCAGCCTGCTAGGAGAAGGATATGGCAACTACGGAAGAACGGGAGCCATCTGGTTTATGTTCCTGATTGGGATTGTCTTCAGCTTCATCCTGCGGGTCATCATCTTAAAAAGCAGGCAGCACCCCACGTACGTCTTATGGATCCCATTTCTTTTTTTGCAGGTTGTGAAGGCGGAAACAGATCTGGCTACGACCCTGAACTACCTGGTAAAGGCGACAATTGTGATGCTGCTGGTTTTTTATTCTTTCCGGAAAGTTCTTAAAGTGGAGATATAGGAAATCTAACTTAAACCCTTAACTTCAGTCATTATACTCAAACATTACCAAGTACCTGCCTTGCCTACGATCACGCTTTTTTTACGTCCAAACCGCGCAGGTGCTTACAGCATTGAAAACCTGTTTCTGGCCCTTTACCCTCATATACGGAAAGGCACGGAGGCAAGGCTTTATACTTTAAAAAGCAAAAATGCTGGCTTGTTTAACAGGTGGAAACTCGTGCGCGAGCTACGGGAAAACAGGAGCAGGCATGTGAATCATATTACGGGCGACATTACCTATACTGCGCTCTTTCTGAGCAGGCGCTCGATCGTTCTCACCATCCACGATGTGGAATCGCTGGAACGGCAGAATGTGCTGGCCGCATGGGCGCTGCAACTGCTTTGGCTCAAATGGCCGGTCTCGCGGGCCCGCTTTGTAACGGTGGTATCGCACCAGACCAAAGCCAGACTGCTGGAACAGGTGCCGGTAAACCCCGGGAAAGTGATCGTGATTCCGAACCCTGTTTCTGAGTTGTTTCAGTACGTACCGAAGCTCTTTCAGAAAGAAATGCCGGCGATTCTGCAGATCGGAACGAAGCAAAACAAAAACCTAGAACGAACGATCAAAGCCCTGGCAGGCATACCTTGTAAACTCACCATAATCGGGATGTTAACCCCTGCGCAACAAGAGCTTTTACAGGAATGTCGCATCGATTTTGAAAACAAGGCAGGTCTGACGAATGAGGAGCTGGCAGCCGAATATAGAAAGGCTGATATTGTCAGTTTTGTTTCTATATTTGAAGGATTCGGAATGCCGATCGTGGAGGCCAATGCGACCGGAAGGGTGGTGCTGACGAGCAATGTGAGCGCCATGCCTGAAGTGGCAGGCAACGCGGCCTTGTTGGTTGATCCGCATAGTATAGCCGCCATCCGGGAAGGTTTTTTGGAACTGATCCGAAATGATGCGCTTCGGGAAACACTGATCGCGAATGGGCTGCAGAATGCTAAAAAGTATCAGCCCGAGTTGATTGCCCGACAGTATCTGGCCCTGTACGAAAGGATGTTAACATGATGAAGAAAAAGGTGCTCCTGACAGTCGATTGGTTTGTACCCGGCTATAAAGCAGGCGGGCCTGTACAATCGTGTGCCAACTTGGTAGCCCATCTGAAGGAGGAAATCGACTTTTATATTATCACCCGTGACACGGATTATTGTGAAACGCTGCCATACCAGGGCATCACCTCAGACGCCTGGAATACACTGGATGCCCATATCCAAGTATACTACTTCTCGGCAGGTAAGCTGACATTCCGGAACCTACATCAGGTGATCCGGTCGGTAGCGCCGGATATTGCCTATATCAATGGCATTTATTCGCTTTACTTTTCGATCCTGCCCCTTTATATTCTAAAGCGTCAGCAACACCCGCATATCATTGTTTCGGCTAGGGGCATGCTGGCCTCGAGCGCCATTAACGTAAAACGCCACCGGAAAAAGTTGTTCTTAAGTATAGCCAAGCGTCTGAGGCTGTACAAGGGTATCATATTTCATGCCACCCATGAAGGAGAGAAGCAGGCTATACTTCAGGCGATCGATTCCGAAGCTACAGTTTTAGTAGCGCCAAACCTGCCGAAAGTAACCGATGCACACGCAAACAGCAGACGTGCCAAAACAGCAGGTGAGTTGAAGCTTGTCAACATTGCGCGCATTTCACCTGAAAAGAACTTACTTTATGCCTTAGAAGTGCTGGCAGGCTGGCAGCATAGCGGCAGGATCAGTTTTGATATCTATGGTCCTGTATACGATGTCGCATATTGGGAAGCTTGCCAGGAACTGATGAAACGCTTACCCTCAACTATCAACGCAACCTATAAAGGCAGTTTAAAGACTAATGAAGTGGTTGCAACTTTAAATCAAAATCATGCCTTGTGGATGCCTACGCGGGGAGAAAATTTTGGGCATATCATCCTGGAAAGTTTTACCAGCGGCTGCCCTGTGCTCATCAGCGACCAGACACCCTGGCAGGACCTGGCGCACCGGCAAGTTGGCTTTGATCTGCCCTTAAGCACTCCGGCGGCTTTTGTAAATGCCCTGGAAACCTTTGTGCATATGGGGCAGGAAGCCTATGACCGTTGGTCTGAAAATGCATATCATTACGGGCAGCAGGTAATAAACGATAAGGATGCCGTAGCGTTAAACCAGTTAATGTTCCGATAAATTATGCTAACCGACGAACAGCTAAAAGTGAACAAAGCCTGCTACAACAATGCCTGGTACGACACAGGCGCCGGTCCGCTGAAACGCTCCCTCTGGTTTGTGGTAAACGCGCTTTTCTTTATCAATCCGCTCAACCCGTTCCGCAAACTAAAAGTGTTTCTCCTGCGGGCATTTGGCGCTGAAGTAGGCATGGGAGTGGACATTAAGCCGGGGGTGAATATTAAATACCCGTGGTTACTTACCGTGGGAGATCATGTCTGGATCGGGGAGAAGGTATGGATCGATAACCTAACCCATGTGGTGCTGCACGCTAACGTAACGCTCTCCCAGGGAGCCATGCTACTGACTGGGAGTCATGATTACAGGAAGCCTGCTTTTGATCTGCTAGTAGCGGGCATTACGCTGGAAGAAGGCGTCTGGATCGGGGCGAAAGCCATGGTGTGTCCGGGCGTAACCTGCGGCTCTCACAGCGTGCTGGCCTCTGGCTCAGTTGCGACCACGGCCTTGCAGCCCTTCGGGATCTACCAGGGAAACCCAGCTACCGAGAAGCGCAAGCGGGAGATTACTTTTTTGCATTAAGAGAAACAGGCTGGAAATAGCCAGGGAGTGACTTTCGGGCTAATTAGAATTGAAGCATGTGCGCTATACTTGTAGCCTCATGCCATTACATCAAAAGTATAAGTATACTTTAACCAGACACATTCATACTAATCCTTCGGCTTCCGTGAAAATTTCACTGATCACCATTGTATACAACAACTGCGAAACCATTGCGGAGGCAATTGAATCGGTGTTGGGCCAGACGTACCCGCATATCGAGTACATTGTGGTGGATGGGAATTCTACCGACGGTACCGTGGCCGTGGTGAAAAGCTATGGCGCCCGTATCAGCCAGTTCGTCTCGGAGCCTGATCAGGGGCTGTATGATGCCATCAACAAAGGTATACTACTGGCAACAGGGGAGGTGATTGGGCTGCTGCATGCCGACGATATTTTTTTCAATGCAGAGGCGGTTGCTACCGTGGCGCAAACGTTTTTAAAACAGGAGACCGACAGCGTGTACGGCGACCTACTGTATGTACGGAAGGAGAATACCAATAACATTGTCCGTAACTGGGTTTCTGGAAGCTATAGGCGGGAAAAATTTATTTACGGCTGGATGCCACCTCACCCGACTTTTTACGTAAAGAAAGCCTGCTTTGAGAATTATGGCCTTTATAATACCCGGCTTAAAAGTGCTGCCGACTATGAATTAATGCTTCGCTTTTTGTACAAGCACCAGATCACCACCCGTTATATTCCGGAGAAGTTGGTTAAAATGCGTGTGGGCGGGAAAAGTAATGCTACGTGGAGGAACAGGATACGGGCAAACCGGGAAGATCAGGCTGCCTGGCACCTGAACGGACTGAAACCACACTTTTACACGCGTTTCCTTAAACCCCTGCGAAAGCTGATGCAGTACCTCTGAAATAAACGCCTGCCGCTTTATGCAGTATTGTTGTGCCTCCTGGCCGTAAGATATAGTATTTCGGCAGGTTTATGCGTTAGCAGTAGGATATCCAGGAAACAGTGGAAAGAAAAAGGTGCAATAAAAGCGTCCGTAAGCTCAACTAAATTTAGCTATAATAGTATATTCGTGTATATTAATATCTGCCTGTAAGGCATATGTTTCATCTGTCAACTTTAAAATGAGCAACAACGGAAACAATGGCATTGTCGATAATGCTAAGATTGCCATCATTGGATTAGGGTACGTGGGCCTGCCACTTGCCATCGAATTTGGAAAGAAGTATGATGTGCTGGGCTTTGATATCAATGCCGAGCGCGTGCAGGAATTAAGCGAAGCACGGGACAGAACGCAGGAAGCCAACATGGCGGATCTGGAAAAAGTGATCGGCTTGAAAAAGGAGGGAAAGAAAAAGATCGGACTTCATTTTTCGTCCGACAAAGAAGACCTCCGAAACTACAATACCTATATTGTAACAGTGCCAACGCCTATCGATCAGTTTAAAGCGCCTGATCTGCAGCCTTTGATCAAAGCCTCGCAAATGCTAGGCAGCGTGCTGAAAACCGGTGACGTGGTGATCTATGAATCAACCGTTTACCCGGGCTGTACCGAAGAAGATTGTGTACCGGTACTGGAGCGCGTATCGGGTTTGAAGTTTAATAAGGATTTCTTTGCCGGCTACTCGCCGGAGCGGATTAACCCAGGTGATAAGATCAATACCCTGACCAAGATCAAGAAAGTGACCAGCGGCTCCACCCCAGAAATCGCCTCGCGTGTAGATGATCTGTATCGCTCTATTATTGATGCCGGCACGCACAAAGCGCCTAGTATAAAAGTAGCCGAAGCTTCCAAAGCCATCGAAAATGCCCAGCGCGACGTGAACATTTCGTTTGTGAACGAGCTGGCTCTCATTTTTGATAAGATCGGCATCGATACGAATGATGTGATCGAGGCGGCAGGCACCAAGTGGAACTTCCTGAAGTATAAGCCGGGCCTGGTAGGCGGGCACTGCATTGGCGTGGACCCCTATTACCTGGCGCATAAGGCCGAATCGCTGGGCTACCATCCGGAAGTTATTTTATCCGGCCGCCGGGTAAACGACAACATGGGACAGTTTGTAGCTGATAAAGTGGTGAAGCTGATGATCAACAAAGATCACAAGATCAAAGGCTCGCGCGCATTGATCATGGGCTTTACTTTCAAAGAAAACTGCCCGGACGTACGCAATACCCGCGTGGTGGACATTTACCACGAGCTGACGCAGTTTGGTCTGCAGGTAGACGTTTATGACCCTTGGGCGGATGTGGCAGAAGTGGCACATGAGTATAACATGCAGATCTTAAATAAGCTGGACGAGCACGTGGTATACGATGCCATTGTAGTGGCTGTAGCGCACAACGAGTTCCTAAACTTCGATTACCTGAAGTATAAGCGCAACAACGCGGTTATTTTCGATACCAAAGCCTGCCTGGACCGAAGCCTGGTAGATGCTAGGCTGTAAGGAATAAATTAGCGCAAAGATTTTATCAAAAAGCCTGGAGATGATTTCTTCAGGCTTTTCGTTTTATAGCAGGACACTAAATTATTTTTTGCCTTTATCGGCATAAGTTTTAAGAACGTCGTGATGTTCTCATACTTTGTTTTATACTTCTCGGCTATACTTGCTAGCGGCTGATCTACAAGTAAGATATTCCGGTTATACTTGGTAGTGGCTGTTTGAGGCTACTTTATGCTTTTGCTATACTTGATAGCTGCCTTTCTTCCTCAGCTAATTGCTTCCGGCTATACTTATTAGCTAACTATATTCCTCAGTCTTATACTTGTCTTGTTTCACTTTTAGCTTTGGAGCGCTCCAAGCCCGCGCGGGCTCGTCCTTGGGTATCGCGCTGTGGCGTGAAGCTGCCCTAGCGGGCTGCCTTTCAGGCACCGCAACACACCAAGGCGCTCTACCCAAGGACTGGGATTAGTTTTGATAGCTACGGCTTATACTATGCAACTTAAATCCTGTAGAGACAGGTCGCAACCTGTCCGCGCAATGGCAGCCGCTTTGAAAGTTTAGCTTGAGTATAAACCTCTCCTCCTTGTCTCTTTCTTCTTTGTCATCCTGAAAGGATCATGGTGGAAGGGAGATGAAGCTTTCACTATGCAAGTATACTGTCTCCCTCCATCAGCCAAAAGTCCCCCTTTGAAGGGAGGAGGGAAATGTTCTTTTTTCACTTAAACTATACTGTTCATATTTCAGAAAACTGTCATTTCGAACAACGTGAGAAATCTGATACTGAATCCTGAAAATATTTCAAACAGATCTCTCCTTGCGTCGAGATGACAACATGGAAAAGAGTAACTCTTTACACAACATTCCGAACTACACCGCTTATACTTCAACAATAGTAACAACATGCTCCTCTCCTGGGGGTAAAGGGGCCCCCCTTTGAAAGTCAAGGAGGGCAGGGGTGGTTGGACACGATATTGCAATGCCTATACATGAATAAGAACCAACTACAGATCTCACTTTCCCGTGTAAGAGGCTCATTAGTAAATGGAGAGGGCAGAACTGAGGTTACGAACACCCATAAAACCAAAAAAGCCTGAAGATTTCTCTTCAGGCTTTCGCGGTCTGGACGGGACTCGAACCCGCGACCTCCGCCGTGACAGGGCGGCATTCTAACCAACTGAACTACCAGACCAAGATTTTAAACTAAGCGCTTGGTGCGCTGTGTGCGTTACCGCAGTATTACCTGCGGTCTGGACGGGACTCGAACCCGCGACCTCCGCCGTGACAGGGCGGCATTCTAACCAACTGAACTACCAGACCGTTTTGTTTTTCTCCAGCGCTTTTCGTTAGAGTGATGCAAAGGTATATTCTTGATTTTAATTCTGCAAGAGCAAAGCATCTTTTTCAGGCTATATTTTGCCTTAAAAGGTGTAAATGCTTCATTCACACGCTCATTATTTTTTTATCTGGCAGAAATCGTAATCTTCTCTGTCACCATTTCAGGAAACTCTTAAATTTGTAACTGAAACTAGCGAAAGAACTATGCTTTTAGATTTCGAACAGCCCATTGCTGCCTTGGAGGGCAAACTGCAGGACATGAAAAAACTGGCTTCCGAAAGCCAGGTCGATGTGTCGGAGGCAGTAAAGGCCCTGGAGGAGAAGATCAAGACCCTGAAGAAGGAAACCTATGCCAACCTGACCCGCTGGCAGCGTGTGCAGCTCTCGCGCCACCCCGACAGGCCCTATACCTTAGATTATATTAACGGCATTACCGATAAGTTTATCGAGCTGCACGGCGATCGCACTGTAAGCGACGACAAAGCTATGGTGGGTGGTTTCGGTGAAGTGGATGGCCGCAGCATCATGTTTATCGGTCAGCAAAAAGGGCGCAACACCAAGCAGCGCCAGATGCGCAATTTCGGGATGGCAAACCCCGAGGGTTACCGCAAAGCACTCCGGCTGATGAAAATGGCCGAGAAATTCAACCGTCCCATCGTCACGCTTATCGACACGCCCGGTGCTTTCCCCGGCCTGGAAGCAGAAGAACGCGGACAGGGCGAAGCCATTGCCCGTAACCTGAAAGAGATGTTCATGCTCAAAGTGCCGGTAATCTGTATCATCATAGGAGAGGGAGCCTCTGGTGGCGCGCTGGGCATTGCCATTGGCGACCGCGTGATGATGCTGGAGAATACCTGGTATTCGGTGATCTCGCCTGAATCATGCTCGTCTATTTTATGGCGCAGCTGGAACTACAAAGAACAGGCAGCAGAAGCCCTCAAACTTACAGCTAAAGACATGTTGCAGCATAAGCTTATCGACGGCATCATCAAAGAGCCCCTCGGTGGCGCTCACCTGGAGCCTGAGAAGATGATGCGCATGTTCAAAAAAGAGCTCATTAAACTGCTGGACGAGTTGGAAACCATAGATTCCGGCGACCGCATTATGCAACGCATCGATAAGTTCTCGAATATGGGCGTGGTGCTGGAAAGCTAAAAGTTAGAAAGGTATAGGTTAGAAAGTTAGAAAGCCAAAGGGGTAGTTTATCATAATCTTTGGCGAATCTAACTTTTCTTCAACTCGCACGGCCTAATCAAAGTATAAGCCACCAGCAAATACCGAAACATTATAACTTTCTAACTCTCTAACCTTTTAACTTTCTAACTTCTACCAATGCAGTTACATGTAATAGATACAGGGTTTTTTAAGTTGGATGGTGGGGCCATGTTTGGCGTGGTGCCTAAAACACTGTGGCAGCGCACAAACCCTGCTGATGAGAATAACCTATGTACCTGGGCCATGCGCTGCCTGCTGATTGAAGATGGCGACCGGCTGATCCTCATAGATAATGGCATTGGCACCAAACAGGATGCCAAGTTCTTCAGCCATTATTACCTTCACGGCGATGCTTCGCTGGAGAAATCGATCAAGCAGGCTGGCTTTGCGCCGGAAGATGTAACCGATATGTTTCTGTCGCATCTGCATTTTGATCATTGCGGTGGCGGCGTGAAGTATAACGCAAGCACGGGAGCTCCGGAGCTCGCTTTCCCGAATGCCACCTACTGGTCTAATGCCGCGCATTGGGAGTGGGCTACAAAACCCAATGCCCGTGAAAAAGCCTCGTTCCTGAGAGAAAATATTTTGCCGATGCAGGAGAGCGGCCAATTGCAGTTTATAGATCCGGCAGCACCATCTCCTTTTCCGCAATTCGATATTTTCTATGCCGATGGGCACACGGACAAAATGATGGTGCCTATCATACCTTATAAAGGCAAGAAGGTGGCGTTTATGGCCGATCTGCTGCCTTCCACAGGGCATATTCCGCTGCCTTATGTAATGGGCTATGATACCCGCCCGCTGTTAACCTTGGATGAGAAAGCTGCTTTCCTGGAGCAGGCCGCCCGGGAAGAATATGTGCTGTACCTGGAGCACGATGCGGTGAATGAATGCTGTACTGTGCAGCAAACCGAAAAAGGAATCCGCCTGGGCAGCACCTTTCCCCTGAACGAAGTATAAGCATGCGGATAGGACTAGCCTTGTCTGGCGGTGGCGCCAGAGGCATTGCACACCTGGGTGTATTAAAAGCATTTGATGAACTGGGGCTAAAGATTAGCATGATTTCCGGGGTTAGCTCGGGGGCTATTGCGGGTGTTTTTTACGCCGCCGGCTTTACGCCTGATGAAATCCTGAAGCTGATCAAAGAACTGAGCATCTTTAAGATCGTCCGGCCTACTTTTGGCAAGATCGGGCTGATGCACCTGGCTGAAGTGGAAAAGCTGTATAAGCAACACCTGGGCGAAAATGCTACTTTCGAAGATCTAAAGCTTCCTGTAGTGGTGAGTGCTACCGAGATGAACGAAGGCGTGACCGCCTACTTTTCTTCCGGTGAGCTCATCCGGCCACTGATGGCCTCCGCTGCCGTGCCTATCCTTTATCAGCCTGTTTCCTTTAACGGCAAGCTGCTCAACGATGGCGGGCTGCTCAACAACCTTCCCGTTGATCCGCTTTATAATAACTGCGATGTTAAGATTGGCGTGCATGTGAATCCTGTTAACCATCAGGCGCAGGTTACTTCTTTCCGGAGTATGCTGGAACGGACCGTGCTGCTTGCCATCAACAACAATGTGAAACTACGGATTCCTATGTGTGATATGTTGCTGGAGCCGCAGGAGCTGAAATACTACAGGCTGGTCAATTACCGGAAAGCAGATGAGATTTTTGATATCGGCTACCGCTATACCATGCAAATGGAACGGCATATTAAGCAGCTACTATATAAATAATCCTAAATTATAATTTTTGCTATAAAAATCTGTAATTTATAGAACATAACCTTTGCTGATTTACGTATAAGCTCAAAACCAATCCTGACTTATGCGTTCATTTTTATTCCTGCTCTTTTTTCTGCCCATCACCCTTTTGGCGCAGGAAAACAAAAGTTTCATCATGAATGCCAAGATAAAGCAGGGTTCCATCCTGATTGGGGGTACCCTGAATGCCACGGCTGATAAAATGACTGATGAGTTGAGCCTCCCCGGCCAGACGGTAGAGGGCACCAAGATACAGGCCATGCTGCAGGCTAAAAACGGCTATTTTCTGCTCCATGATTTCGCCGTTGGACTCAACATCACCATGAATCATGAAAGCCTGAAAATTACCTCCAATGCCGAGCAAAACAAACCTTTCCGGAAAACCATGCTGCTGGCAGGGCCCTTTACGCGCTATTACCTGGATAACGGGGTATTTGGTGAGCTCTCGCTTGAGATGGGCTTGCTAAACTTTTCGACAGGCGAGAAGAACAACCTGTACGCGGGTGCGCTGGGCGTAGGCTATGCTTACTTTTTTAATGAAAAGTTCTCGCTCGAGCCCCTCCTTTCCGTGCGTTATTTCAAACAGATCGAAAACGGAAAGTCTTACATCACTTATGGACCTATGCTGGGCTTTGGCGTACAGGCTTATTTGCTTCGCAAAAGAGCAAATGTTATCAAGCAGGCCTTGTAAATAGGGGTATGTAGGAATTTATACCTTATATTTAAGCTGCCATTGACCCTGCTGCTGAGGAGCGGTAACGGTGACAGGCGCTTATACCTACATAAACCATGTTTGCAAAATATCTATCCAAGCTCATCTTTAAAGTATCGGGCTGGACATTACACGGGGGGCTTACTCCCGAGAACAGACGCTGTGTGATGGTGGCTGCCCCACATACCAGTAACTGGGATTTTATCTATGCCCGCGCTGCCTTTTACCTGATGGATGCTCCGATTCGGTTCACAATCAAAAAGGAGTTCATGGGCTTCCCTTTCGGCGGCTTGCTCCGGCGCATGGGCGCACTGCCCATCGACCGTTCCAAAAACACGCGCATGGTAGATGCCATGATCAGGATTTTCGATGAGCGACCTGGCCAGGACATGTGCGTGATGGTAACCCCGGAAGGCACCCGAAAATACCAGCCCCGCTGGCGCCGTGGGTTTTATTATGTGGCCGAGGGGGCAGGCGTTCCGATCGTGTTGGGCTACCTGGATTATGCTAAAAAAGAAGCAGGTATCGGACCAACCATTTATCCTTCAGGTGATTTTGATGCTGACCTGGAGAAGATCCAAGCCTTTTACCGTACTAAGTCTGGGCGCTTTCCTGAAAACGGCGTTCGCTAGGTATAGACTCAAGTTTCTTTCACAATAAGCTATTCTTTTTATACTTAATATAAATCAATGGACATAGAAAAGCTGCGCGAATGCTGCTTGCAATTACCCGGCGTAAGCGAAGACATCAAGTGGGGCGCTGATCTTTGCTTTTCGGTAGCAGGCAAGATGTTTTGTGTCACTTCGCTGGAAGCACCCCATGCGGTATCGTTTAAAGTAAGAGAGGAAGAGTTTGACGAGCTTTCCAGCTCACCGCAAGTGATTCCGGCACCCTACATGGCGCGGAACAAATGGGTGCAGGTGCAGGAGTGGGGGCGGTTATCTATGCAGGAGTGGGAATCTTATGTTAAGCAGTCGTATGAATTGGTACGATCCAAACTCCCGAAAAAAATACAGCATCAACTGTTTTTGACAGAGCAAGATCGTTAGTGACATCAACTAATTACCTGATTCACTAGCCCAAGAATTAGCTTGTGTTGCCAGGTAAAACAAGATTAGAAGTGATAAACCTTTGCTTGATCTTTTTTTTACAAGTATACTCTAATCAGGGTAGTAAGCACAAGTTGACACATGCCCCAGGATAGTAGGTGATTCACCTTCATGGACGGATTAGGGTGGGTTTATACTTACAGAGCATTTGTAAATTGCTACCTGAGGTAAAAAATAGAAATAAGTATAAATGAAAAGAGCCGCAGCTAACGTTTTAGCTGCGGCTCTTTTTTATCGAAAGATTATACTAAGCGATCTGCCTTAAGTCTACAGGTATAACGCGGGAGATACCGGCTTCGATCATGGTGATGCCATACATTACATCGGTCGAGGCCATGGTGCGCTTGTTGTGCGTTACCACAATAAACTGCGAGTCCTGCGAGAATTTGCGGATAATGTTGTTGAACTTGTCGATATTGGCATCGTCGAGCGGGGCATCCACTTCGTCAAAAATACAGAATGGTGCCGGCTTGAGCAGGTAAATCGAGAATAGCAGCGAGATAGCTGTCAGCGTTTTCTCGCCTCCAGATAGCTGGTTGATCGTAAGCGGGCGCTTGCCTTTTGGCTGGGCCATGATCTCGATCTTGGATTCAAGCGGGTTGCTCGGGTCGGAGATCACAAGGTCGCAGTTATCCTCTTCGGTGAACAGGCTGCGGAACACAAGTATAAAGTTCTGCTTTATCTGGTTAAAGGCATCCATGAACTTCTCTTTGGCCACCGAGTCAATTTCGTTGATGGTGTCGATGAGGATGTTCTTGGCATTAACCAGGTCGTTGCGTTGCTCAGTAATAAAGGTGTTCCGCTCCTCGATCTCGGTATAGGCTTCGGCCGCCATGGCGTTTACCGGTCCCATTTTATCGAGCGCACTTTTGGTTTCTGCTATGTGCTTGCTCAACTCATCATTCGAGAGGGGTATCAGCAGTTCGGCTTCCGGTGCCGGGCTGGCAAAGTCTTCGTCCGAAATATTGAATTCTGCTGCCAGGCGCTCTTTTATAGCCACCAGCTTGAGCTGCGTATCGTTTTTGGCCTGCTGCATGCGCATCAGCAACTCATCGGCATTCTGGCGTTTGCGTTGCAGCTCCCGGATCACTTTCTCTTTCTCGTCCAGCTCGCCGCGCAGGCTAAAGTATTGCTTCTCGATCTCCTCCAGTTCATAGCCATACTCGCGGCGGGCTTCCACCATTGTTTCCACCACGGCCTGATTTTCGAAAATAAAGCTATCTGCTCCGGCAATTTCCTCTTCCGATTTTACCAATTCCTGTTTAAAACCGGTGATGCGCTCCTGGTTTGTTTCTACCGTTTTCTGCTTGTAGCTGATCTCCTGCTGCAAACTGGCCAGGCGGTTCTTCAGGTGATGGAACGTAATGTTTTCCTGGTTATACCTGCCCGAAATCACCGCGATCTGTTCCTGCTGCTGATTGAGCTGGTTGGTGTAAACGGCCAGTTCTTCTTCCAGGCGCTGCAATTCCTGCTGGTCTGCCGCTGCCTGCGGCGACACTTCCTGCGTTTGTTCCCGCAGGGCGTAGAGGCGCTCCTGCAGCTCGTCCTGCTTCTGATCGAAGTTGCGCTGGTTTTGCTGGTGCTGCTCATGCTTGATGCGCACAGTGAGCAGGTCCTGCTGCAAACGGGCTACTTCTTTTTCGATCAGTTTGATGGGCTCTTTCTGCGACTCTCCTTTATAGTTAAGCAGGATCTGGTTTTGCGTGTTAATGCGGCTCTGCAGCAGGTCTACCTGTTTGGTGAGCGCGGCTACTTCCTCTTCCAGTTGCGCCAGGTTTTGCTTGCGGCCTAACCGGTTACCATCGAACAAGCCCACAGTACCGCCGGATAAGCTCAGCGGCTTTTTGATGGCCGAGCCATCTTTAAGAATAATCGTGCGGTAATCTTCAGAAGAGAAATCGTCTTCCGTATCCTCGCTGATGTATACGTTGTTGAGCATATACTTCAGCAGGCTGCCATACTTCTTATCTGCCGAAACCACCTCGTAGGCCGCTACCAGTTTGCCTTCGCTGAAAGTGGCCGTTGGCTCCAGCTCTTCCACTTCGGAGAGGATGATGAAGTTGGCGCGCCCTTTGTTTTCCTGCTTCAGCAGGCTGGTTGCTTCCAGCGCATCAGCTAGCGAATCTACCACAAAGAAGTTCATGTAGGGCTCGAGGTAACTCTCGATAAGCGGCTTATAATCAGGCTTGCTGGAGATGATATCAGAAAGGAGAGGAGCCCGCTTGGACCAGCCTTCTGCCTGGCACAAAAACTTGATCGCTTCCGGAAAACCTTCCATGTTCTCGACCAGCGAGCGGGTCAGGGTATACTGATTCTGGCGGGCGTCCAGCATCCGGTTCAGGTCTACCAGTTGCGTTTTAAGCGCTTCAATATCATGCTCTGTTTTTTCGATGCTCTCCAGCAGCGACTCTTCCCGGGCCTGCAATTGCACAAGCAAGGTGGTGCGCTCTTCCAGGTTAAGCTGCGCCTCCTGCAGTTGCTCCATAAATAAACGGGCATCTTCGTCGGCGGTGAGCTGCTGCTGCTGCATACGCTCCAGCTCCAGGTTTATACTTTGGATCTGCACCTGGCTGATCTCCAGTGATTTGTTGAGCTGGTATACTTCGTTCTGCTTTGCTTTCTGCTGCTGCGTCAGTTCCTGGAAGGCATCCTGCAGCGTCATCTTTTGCTCGTTTGCTTCCTGCACCTGCTCTTTCAGCTCGCCAACCTGTTCCTCGGCGTCTGCAAACTGCTCCTGCACGGTTTCCAGTTCCTCGCGTAGGTCAGCTATACTTTGCTGGGTATGGTCGAGGGTAGCCGTATCCTGGCTTATCTGCATGCGCAGCTGCTGCACGCGCTCTTTCAGAAACAGGCTGCGCTCGGAACGTAGCTTGATATCATTTTCCAGCTGGCGCAGTTTTGCCGTTTGCACCTGCATGGATTTCTGCATCTCGGCCAGTTGCTCCTGGGTCTGGTTCAGTTCCTGCTTCTGGTCTGCAATAGCTTCTTCCGCTTCGGTAACAGCCGCAATATAGTTTTCCTTTAACGTGCTTTCCTGCTGCACATCCTGTTCCAGGCGCTCCAGCGTTTGTTGAAACTGGGATACATTGCGCCGCGCATATTCCAGGCTGTGTTTCTTGTAATCTTCTTTCAACTGGAAATACCGGATGGCCTGCTTTGCCTGCCGTTCCAGCGTTTTCATGTTCTTGCCGATCTCGAAAAGCACATCTTCCACGCGTTCCAGGTCAGCGTCGGTTTCTTCCAGCTTTTTGAGGGTTTGCTTTTTGCGCACCTTGAACTTCGAAATGCCGGCGGCTTCCTCGAACAAAAGGCGGCGGGAGTTTTCCTTATCGTTCAGGATCTCATCCACCATTTTCAGCTCGATGATGGCGTAGCTGTCCGAGCCGATGCCCGTATCCAGGAAAAGCTCGTTGATGTCTTTGAGGCGGCAGGTGACGCCGTTGAGCATATACTCGCTGTCGCCGTTGCGGTAGTATTTGCGGGTTACCGTTACCTGCGAGTACTCGGTGGGCAGCACGCCACGGTTGTTGTCGAACGTGATCGACACCTCGGCCAGCTGCACCGGTTTACGGGTTTTGGAGCCGTTAAAGATCACGTTCTCCATTTTATCAGAGCGCAGGTTGCGGGTTTTCTGCTCGCCCAGCACCCAGCGGATGGCATCCACAATGTTAGACTTGCCACAGCCGTTTGGCCCTACAATCCCGGTTATGCCGTTATCAAAATTGATAACAACCTTGTCCCCGAAACTTTTAAATCCTTTGATTTCTAATCTTGATACTTGCATTCGCGTTAGCGGAAATCTATAAACCTAACTCAAAAATAAGGGTATTTTAGTTACCTGCATGAACCGAACGCCTGATTTCTGAGAAGTGGTGCAAAGAAATTTATACTTTGGCCCCTGTTATAGAATGGAATCCTTCAAATACAGCGCTATGGCGCAGTTTGTATCTTTCTGCTGCTGGCATTTTGCAGGGGCTGTTTTTGGAAGAGCAAAGTATAACCTCAGCGCCAGAGCTGCCCGGTGCGGGAAGAACCCGCTGCACAGTAAAAGGCGTTTAATGTGTGGTATATGGAGCGCCTAACTAAGCCGGACCCACCATTTGTATCGGGCTGCTTTATTGCTTATCTTGGAATAGAAAAATACGCTATGGAAGATTTCAAAATCATACTTTATATTTTACTCGGGGTTGCCTATCTGATCTTTACCAAGTGGCTGAAAGCGTTTAAAGGACCCGACGACGCCCATCTACCCGAGGACACCCGCTATACTTCCAAAGGCAAACCGCTGCAGCCTCCCAGGCCAGCTACTTCGCTGGAAGACATGTTGCGGGAGCTACAGCCAAAAGCGCAAAAGCCGCTGGCAAAAGGAGAGGTGCTGGTACAATCGGCCAAAGAAAAGGTGCGGCAGGAACTTACACCCAGGCCGCAGCCCGTAGTGATAAATTACGAGGAAATGCCTGTTAGAGAGTTATCGTGGGAGAAGCCGGCAGAGGCCCGGCAAGTGTTACGGCAGTCGCAGCAGCGCCGGCAGGTAGCTTTCAATGCTTACGATAAAGTCCAGGCCAAGCAGCAGCCCTACAAAGAGCTTTTGCGAAACCCGACCACAGCCAAAGATGCTTTTATACTATCGGAGATATTTAAGCGCAAGTATGAGTGAGCCGGAGCAGGTATAAATTACGGTAAACTGGGTAAAATCTTCTTATTGATAATGGGTGAGCACATAGGTTAACAGGTTGGCTCCCATTTGCAGGGCCTGCTGCCTTTTGGCTTCCGGATCGTTGTATACTTCCTGGTCTTCCCAGCCATTGCCCAGGTCCGTTTCATAGGTATAAAAGCACACCAGCCTGCCTTCGTGAATGATGCCAAAGCCCTGAGGCGGCTTGTTATCGTGCTCGTGTATTTTGGGCAGGCCGTGCGCAAACGTAAATTTCTGCTTGTAGATCGGGTGATCAAAAGGCAATTCTACAAACTCGTGTTCGGGGAAGACCTTCTTCATCTCCCGCCTGATAAATTTATCTAAGCCATAGTTATCGTCGATGTGCAGAAAGCCGCCGCTTAGCAGGTATTTGCGCAGGTTCTGCGCTTCTGCATCCGAAAAAACAACGTTCCCGTGCCCCGTCATATGCACGAACGGGTAGCTGAACAATTCCGGGCTTCCGACCTCCACCACCTCATCTTCGGGGGCGATGTTCATGTTCAGGTTCCGGTTACAAAATTGGATCAGGTTGGGCAACGAAGTTTTATTGGCATACCAGTCGCCGCCGCCGTTATACTTGAGCTTGGCAATTTTAAAGCCCGGGTTCTGGGCCAGCAATTCAGGCGCTGCCACAACGGCAAAGAGCAGAAACAGGAGGATGCTTTTTTTCATAATCCGGTGCTTTAAACGTTCGCCATACTTTATAACGGGGCCAGCACATCGTGCAGTACATGTAGCGTGTGGCAGGCCACCAAAGCGGCCGTTTCGGTACGCAGCCTGCTTTTGCCCAGCGTAACCGGCCGGATGCCGGCATTATAAGCTAGGGCGATCTCCTGCGGAGAGAAGTCTCCTTCGGGCCCGATGAGGATGCAGTGCGGCTGCCCGGGCTTATAAAATTCCTTTATACCTTTGGTGGCATCATCTTCTAAATGAGCGATGAATGTCTGCTCGGGCTGGCAGGTCTGCACAAAATGCTGAAAGGGCACCAACTCATGCAAGAGCGGGAGGTAGCCTTTCTGCGACTGCTTCATGGCGCTTACCGCTATCTTTTCCAGCCGGTCCAGGCGCAGTTGCCGGCGTTCCGAATGCTCACACAACAGAAAAGTGATCTCGTTTATACCTATCTCCACGGCTTTCTCCACAAACCACTCCATCCGGTCCAGGTTCTTGGTTGGCGCCACGGCAATATGAATTTCGTGTGGCAGCTTGTTATACTCCAGCTGTTTTTCAATGATCTGCAGGCTGCATTTTTTAGGGTGCGCATCCTGGATGATGGCGGTATAAAGCCCGCCAACGCCATCTACCAGCGACACCATGTCGCCCTGTTGCAGCCGCAGCACACGGGTGCAATGCTTCGATTCTTCCTCATTCAAGGTATAGGTATCGGTTTTCAGGTCGGGTGTATAGAAGATGTGCACGGGCAGTCGGGGCTTAAGGGCGTTAGGGGCAAGTGGCTATATAATATACGAAGGTATAGAATTTGCGCCTATGGAAAAGCCTTAAACAAAAAAAGCCTCCCCGCAGGTTGCGGAGAGGCTTCAAAGATAAGATTGCGGAGTTATGCGATTGCGGCAGCGTGCGGCGCGCCTGCCAGGATCTCCTCACTGGCATAATCGGCATACTTAGAGAAGTTCTTGATAAAGGAAGCTGCAAGTTCCAATGCCTTTGCATCATAAGCGTCTTTGTCGGCCCATGTATTGCGCGGGTTCAGGATATCGGCTGGCACGTTTGGGCAGCTGTCCGGAATGGCAACCTGGAAGATCGGATGCATGGTATACGCCACCTGCTCCAGGTCACCTTGCAGGGCGGCCGTGATCATGGCGCGGGTATAGGAGAGTTTCATGCGGTGGCCGATGCCATAAGGACCACCCGTCCAGCCGGTATTGATCAGCCATACATTCACATTGCTTTCCTGCATTTTGCGGCCGAGCATTTCGGCATAGCGGGTGGGGTGCAGCGGCAGGAAGGCGGCGCCAAAACAAGCCGAGAAAGTGGTTTGAGGCTCGGTGATGCCTACTTCGGTACCGGCTACCTTAGCCGTGTAGCCCGAAATGAAATGGTACATGGCCTGGCTGGTGTTCAGCTTCGAAACAGGAGGCAAAACCCCAAAGGCATCGGCTGTCAGGAAAAAGATGTTCTGCGGGATACCTGCCCGGGAGGGCTCCACAGCATTGGCAATATGATCGATCGGGTAGGCTGTGCGGGTATTTTCCGTAACAGACTTGTTGGTATAATCTACGGTGCGGGTGCCAGGCACAAAGCGGGTGTTTTCTACAATGGCCGGAAACGTGATGGCATCCCAGATCTGCGGTTCTTTTTCCTGGGTCAGGTCGATTACCTTGGCATAACAACCGCCTTCAAAGTTAAACACGCTATCGTCTGTCCAGCCATGTTCATCATCGCCGATCAGGCCGCGGTTCGGGTCAGCAGATAAAGTAGTTTTACCGGTACCGGATAAGCCAAAGAAAATGGCTGTATCGCCATCTTGGCCTACGTTGGCCGAGCAGTGCATCGACAGGGTATTCTTTTCCTGTGGCAGCATGTAATTGAGTACGCTAAAGATCCCTTTCTTAATTTCGCCGGCATACCCGGTGCCGCCGATCAGGATGGTGTTCAAGGTAAAGTTAATGATGGCAAAATTGGACTGCCGCGTTCCATCTACTTCCGGATCCGCTAAAAACTCTGGCACGCAGATGATGGTGAAATCGGGCACATGGCTGGCAAGCTCCTCCGGCGTAAGGCGCAGGAACATGTTATGGCAGAAAAGGTTTTGCCAGGCTTGCGTGTTCACAATGCGCAGGTTTAAGCGGTAATCCGGGTGGGCGCCGGCATAGGCATCGCGCACATATAGTTTGCGGTCTTTCAGGAAATCCACCATTTTCTTTTGCAGCAGGTCGAACTTTTCCGGGTCAAACCCAATGTTGATGTCGCCCCACCAGACAGTATCCGCCGTTCGCTCGTCTTTGACAATGAAACGGTCTTTGGGAGAACGGCCGGTAAACTTACCCGTATCGCACATCAGCGCGCCGGTATCCGTTAAATAGCCTTCTGCATTTTTAATGGCTTCTTCCACCAAAGCTGCAGGAGGCAGGTTCCAGAGTACTTCTTTTGCTTCCAGAATGCCTAGGGTTTCCAGACCAACTGCATTTGATTTTACGCCAGTTTCTTTCATGTGATGTTTTTAGGTTTTAATAGCGAAGTGGATGTTTCAGAATTTTAGCACAAAAGTATAAAAATTAATATGAGTAAGTACATACTCATTCAATCATTTTACTGCGTTTTGATAAGGTAGGATTCAGAAAATATTTGCCGGGATGCGTCAAAAAAGATATATTTACTTTTTATTTAAGGTTAACGAATCACACTAACCAACTTTTATAAACATTTATGTCTGGAAATCAAAATTCCCTTACCGAAGAGGTAAATGACAGCTACATCCAAGATGATGCAGTGGCAAAGGGAAAGCAAAAGCATCCGAAAGGGCTGTACCTTTTGTTTTTCACGGAGCTTTGGGAGCGCTTCAGTTACTACGGTATGCGTGGTCTGTTAACGCTTTACCTCTCTAAAACAGTCATCGAAGGCGGGTTGGGTTTTAGCGAAGCTAACGCCACCCTGATCTACGGCTGGTTCACCGGCCTGGTATATCTTACGCCTATCGCCGGCGGATGGTTAGCCGATAAGTACTTAGGCCATCGGCGCGCGATCCTCATCGGGGGTGTTACCATGGCCCTGGGCCAGTTCAGCTTATTTTCGACGCCTTACATAGGCGTGGAGATGACGTATCTGGGGCTTGCTTTGCTGATTCTGGGGAACGGTTTCTTTAAACCTAACATTTCATCTATTGTGGGTAACCTGTATGCACAGGGCGACCCGCGCCGCGATTCGGCATTCACCATCTTCTATATGGGTATTAACGTGGGCGCGTTCTTTGCTCCGCTTATCTGTGGTTATCTTGCCGAAGACCTGTTTGCCACCAAAGCCATTGTGAATGGCGTAGAGCGCGTAACGCATTACGGATTCCAGTTTGGTTTCCTGGCAGCCGGTATAGGCATGGTTATCGGCCAGATCGTATTTAACACACTTGGCCAGAAATACCTGGGGGATATTGGTCTGAAGCCTGTAAAAGTGGAGAATGATGCTCTGACAGGGAAACCCACCAAAACCAAGCTTACCAAAGAAGAAGTGGACCGTGTATCGGTTATCTTTATCATTACCGTGTTTGTGATTTTCTTCTGGGCCGGTTTTGAGCAGGCGGGCAGCTCCCTGACGCTTTATACCGACAAGTATATTGACCGTGAAGTGTTTGGCTTCCTGATCCCGACTTCCTGGTTCCAGTCTGTTAACCCGCTGTTTATTGTAGCGTTTGCTCCGCTTACAGCCAACCTTTGGATCTACTTATCCAAGCGCGGCAAAGACCTAAGCATTCCAACCAAAATGGGCGTTGGTATGATTCTGCTCGGAATTGGTTTCTTCTTTATGGTGGGCGCTGTGATGCAGCGTGGCGGCGTAGAGGATGAAGCGGTGAAAGCAAGCATCATGTGGTTGATCGCCACATACTTCTTTCATACAATCGGTGAGCTTTGCCTGTCCCCAATCGGACTGTCGATGGTAACACGCCTGGCGCCGGTTACGCTGGTATCGATGCTGATGGGTGTGTGGTTCCTGGCGCCGTTTGTGGCCCAGATCGCCGGTGGTTACATCGCTTCTTATGTAGAAGAGCTTGGTGCATTCACCATTTTCTCTACTATCGGCGTATTTGTGATTGTAGCTGGTTTGATACTGGTGGCCCTTACCCGCAAGCTGATGTATATGATGCACGGCCGCGGATAATCTCTGGCTTTAGTATAAATTCAAAAGCTCCTGTCGTGGTAACGGCAGGAGCTTTTTTTATGAACCAAAATGCGCACGCATCGTTTTAAAATTCGGCTCCTTCAGATAAAATTAACGACAGCTGAAGGAAAGAACAAGGACAAGTATAGCTGTATTCCGGATGCAGAGACTCCAAACATGGTACGTGCCGGCGCTGATTTGCCTGCTGCTTGGCGCCTGCCAGGGCGACGAGGAGGAGGCTACCGCCTCACCGGAGCCCGCACCTGTCGCAGTAACCTACCTGATCAAAAAAGGACAACATTATGCCACATCCAATCCTTTCCGGAAAACAGCGGTTTTAGAAATCCGCTTTGAAGTGACGTTTGATAGCTCGGCCATTTATACCACAGCAGATCCTGCCAATCAAGGCGATATCAATAAGCTTTACGGGGTAGCTGATTGCGGCCAAGCACACCAGCAGAACAGCGCCAGGTTTGGCTGGCGTTGGTATAACAACCAGCTCGAACTGCATGCTTATACTTATGTGGACGGCAAACGGCAGTCGGCTTACATCGGGAATATGGTGATCGGGCAGAAGACAGCTTGCACACTGACGATGGGCGAGCGCTCCTATACCTTCTTCTTGCATGACAAACAGGTGACGCTTCCCCGTTCCTGCGCAGGAGTAGCAGCAGGCTACCAGTTATATCCTTACTTTGGTGGCGACGAACCCGCGCCGCACGATATCACCATCTTGATCCGGGAAATGAAGTAGCCTTTTTATTTTTGCTTTTACTAATATAGGAGAGAGCTCGGCTGAGGGTTCTTGCTATAGAATTAGAGAAGTAGTACCGGGTCCAACCGCTCCTGACCCCGCTTGGCTAAGGAGGCAGGCCTGTCATTGCTTATGTTGAAGTATAAACGCTGTAGTTTTGGCCTAATAAACTTTCCACCAAGATCCTTTCAGGATGACAAAAATAAAGAAGTCAGGAGAGAAGGTTCATACTTATACTTAGGCTATACTTTCATTGCGAATGCTATTGGGCGGACAGGTCGCGACCTGTCCCTACAAGGGGCTGATTGCAAAATACAGTAGCTAGCGAACAGGTCTCAGTCCTCGGGTTGAGCGCCTTGGTGTGTTGCGGTGCCCGTCAGGTCAGCCCGCAGCGCGAGCGAGGAGCAGCTTCACGCCACAGCGCGAAACGAAAGGACGAGCCCCCGCGGGCTTGGTGCGCTCCAAAATAAGAAATGAAACGAGGCAGGTATAAGACTGAGGAATACAGCTTGCTAGCAAGTATAGCTACAGTTTAAACTGAAATTAAGGCAGCTACCAAGTATAACCGGAAGTATAAAACTACGGAAGAAAGGCAGCTAGCAAGTATAACCAAAGTATAAAGGAGCATCAAAGGCTAGCTAAGAAGTATAGCTGGAAATATATAATCAGTGAAATAGCTGCAACTAAGTATAGGCACAAGTATAAAACACAGCAATACAGCGGCCAGCAAGTATAGCCTCAAGTATAAACCGAAGCATTTACCAGCAACTACCAAGTATAAAGGCATCACATACAAAAACACCCTGCGCCAAAACTGACGCAGGGTGTTTTTGTATGATTAAATAAGAATGGCAGATTACATCATACCGCCCATTCCGCCCATGCCACCTGGCATTGCCGGAGCGCCTTTGTCTTCTTCAGGCTCTTCAGAAACAACACACTCAGTAGTCAACAGTAAGCCTGCAATAGAGGCTGCGTTTTCCAGCGCAAGACGTGTTACCTTAGTTGGGTCAATGATACCGGCTGCAAACAGGTTCTCATACTTGTCTTCGCGGGCATTGTAACCGTAATCGGCTTTGCCTTCGCGCACCGCCTGTACCACTACAGAGCCTTCGCCACCGGCGTTAGCCACAATTGTTCGCAGCGGCGACTCCAGTGCAGTTCTAATGATTTGAACACCCGTCTGCTGGTCAGCATTTGCTACTTCTACGTTTTCTAACGCATCCAGCGCACGGATCAAGGCCACGCCACCACCTGCTACAATACCTTCTTCTACGGCAGCACGAGTTGCATGCAAGGCATCATCCACACGGTCTTTCTTCTCTTTCATCTCAACTTCTGTAGAAGCACCGATGTAAAGGATGGCAACACCGCCGGATAATTTTGCCAGACGCTCCTGCAGTTTCTCTCTGTCATAGTCAGAGGTAGTAGACTCCATTTGCGATTTGATCTGGTTGATACGGGCCACGATATCATCTTTCTGACCGGCACCGTTTACCAGGGTAGTGTTGTCTTTGTCGATGATCACTTTCTCAGCCTGGCCTAAGTAGTCTAGTGTAGCGTTCTCCAGTTTGTAACCGCGCTCTTCTGAGATCACAGTACCGCCAGTCAGGATAGCGATATCCTCCAGCATAGCTTTTCTTCTGTCGCCAAAGCCTGGGGCTTTTACAGCAGCAATTTTCAGCGAACCGCGCAGTTTGTTTACCACCAGGGTAGCCAAAGCTTCGCCGTCCACATCTTCTGCTACGATCACCAGGCCTTTACCTGTCTGAACAACCTGCTCCAATACCGGAAGTAGTTCTTTCATGGTAGAAACTTTTTTGTCGTAGATCAGGATGAAAGGATTGTCGAAATCGGCTTCCATTTTCTCAGCGTTAGTCACGAAGTATGGCGACAGGTAACCGCGGTCAAACTGCATACCTTCTACCGTTTTCACTTCTGTTTCCGTGCCTTTTGCTTCTTCTACCGTGATCACACCGTCTTTACCAACTTTGTCCATGGCATCGGCAATCATTTTACCAATTTCAGGATCGTTGTTGGCAGAGATAGTACCTACCTGAGAGATCTCGGAAGAATTCTCGATCTTTTTAGACTGAGACTTCAGGTTCTCTACAACAGCCGAAACGGCTTTGTCGATGCCACGCTTCAGGTCCATCGGGTTTGCACCAGCAGCTACGTTCTTGATACCGGCTGTATAGATGGCCTGGGCAAGTACAGTTGCTGTTGTAGTTCCGTCACCAGCCTGGTCAGCAGTTTTAGAAGCTACTTCTTTCACCAGCTGAGCACCCATGTTTTCGATAGGATCTTTCAGGTCGATCTCTTTCGCTACCGATACACCGTCTTTGGTGATCATCGGCGCACCGAATTTCTTATCGATGATAACGTTGCGGCCTTTAGGACCTAAGGTTACTTTTACGGCATTTGCCAGTTTGTCTACGCCCGACTTGATCTTGGTGCGTGCGTCTGTATCAAATGTGATGTTTTTAGCCATAATATTAAGATTTTGTAATTACGTTAATGAGATAAGATTAAAGGATAGCCAGGATGTCTGACTCGCGCATGATCAGGTAGTCGCTACCATCTACGGAGATCTCAGAGCCGGCATATTTGCCGTACAATACCTGGTCACCTACTTTCACCTGAGGCTTCATCAAAGCGCCCTGCTCTGATACTTTTCCTTCGCCTACGGCTACTACCTCACCACGTTGAGGTTTCTCTTTAGCAGTATCAGGAATAATGATACCTGATTTGGTTTTTTCTTCTGCTGCAGCAGGAGCTACAATTACTCTGTCTGCTAATGGTTTAATACTGATTGACATAGTTTGTGAGTTATAATTTTATGGTTGATATTAAACATTGAAACCACAGGTGTATTATCATTTCTTGTGCCACGCTGGCCTAACTGCCACATTAAGTCAAATTTTCAGTTAATAACGGCCACCTGCCTGACAGGTTTGACATATTTGGCAGCCGGCGGTTGCGGAGAGCAAGCGGTCTGTCAGGTTTGGCAGCCCAGGCGGGCAAGGGCTAAAAAAGAAAAGCCAGCTGAGGGTTCAGCTGGCTTTCAGGTATTGTTATAAGGGCGATGCCTATTTTTGCTTTGTGGTATCTACTACGGCCGGAATGTCAGCCGGGTCGGGGATAACAGCCGTAGAATCGGCAGCAGCTCCTGGCAAAGCTGGTGTAGCAGATGGTAACTGCGACTGGCGCGCGCGCTCTTCGTTCACGCTTCTGTTCATGATCGAAGAATCTTCAGAAGAGGAATCAACCATGTGTGAGCCCAACGACATTACGATCAAGGCGATAGCAAATCCCCAGGTAAGTTTTTCCAGTAAATCGCCGGTGCGCTTAACACCTACAAGCTGGCTGGTGCTGCCTCCAAACTGGCCAGACAGGCCGCCTCCCTTAGGATTTTGGGCAAGTACCACTAAAATAAGCAGCACGCAAACAAAGATAATAATGCTGATAAGGGCGATATACATATTAGGTTAAGTTTTGTAATTTTTCTATCTGTTCGGCAAAGTAACTCTTTTTTTCCGGATTTTTCAAAATGAGCTGCTCATATATTTTAATGGCTTTCTTTATTTTTCCCTGTTGCAGAAAGATATTTGCCAGGCTCTCCGAGGCTATGCCTTTCTTTATCTTGCTGTTCCGCAGCGAGAGGTCTTCTTGCGGCTCGGAGCGTAATTTGATATTATTCAGGGCTTTTAACCGAGGGTTAAGCTTTAGAAACTGGTCAATGATATCAAGTTGCTGCACCAGTACATCTTCACTAGCCGGCGTGGCTTTTTCCAGTTCATGTGTTTTGCTGTACTCCAGAATAAGCTCCGGGTGGAAGCCCAAAGGTCGCGGGGGAGTAATGTCATCTTTCAGCTGCAGCGCTTCGCCCATGCGGCTGGAGGCCATCCCATAGCCCAGCACGTCTTCGTCGTATAGCTTATCGATGACATCGTAGCGGTACTTGATTTCGGCTGCTTCCGGGTTGGCAGGTAAGGCAAACGCGGCAAGAAGTTCTTCTTCCGGCAGCGTTTTAAGCGGCACAAAAGTATACTCCTCCGTTGCCGCAATGGCAGGATCTTGTTCCGGTGCTTCTTCCTCCTGCGGTAGTTCCTCTAGGGCTTCCCGTGTTTCCTGCAAATGGGTCACTTCAGGCGCCCCAGTTATAAAGGAATTGCTGGCTAATGGTGGTACTACATCCGGTTTCTGGGCCAGTAAGTCAGTAAAAGAGGCACTCAGGCTGTTGATGGTCAGCAGTTTTGCCAGTTCGGCATCCATCAATTCCTGCTCGGTAGGCACCCGTACCGGCGGCTGTTCTGCAATCGGTTTTGATGCTTCCGGCAGCGCTATCTCCTCTTGAGCATTGCCATCACTTATCTCTGCTATTTCTGCCGGGGTGTCATATTCTGTTTCGGCTGGTATAACAGCTTCCGGCGCAGTAATAAAGTCCTCCGTTGTTTCTGTAATCTCCTCTAGAGCAGAGTTGTTAATTGCCTGTAGTTCGCGTGTTTCTTCTGGTTTAATTTCCTGTGCTTCGGGCTCTTCGAATACGGGAAGGGGGGCAGGAGATGTATAGATCAGGCGCTTCATCAGCTGCCGGTCTGTGGCATAGGCAGAAGCGCGGCGCAGGCGCTGGGTAGACAGCATACTGCCTTTGTCGTAAGCCGATTTGGCTAGTAACAGGTGTGCCGTCTGGCAGTAGGGGAAGGTCGCAGCAACCTTCTCCAGCTCTTCTGTCTGCTGGTCCGAAATATTCGATACCTCTTGTATTAGTTTAAGAAAAGCCGATTTATTCATGTAAAAACAATTTGTAACGAATTAAACCTGACGGTATACTACCAGTTGGCAACAGTTTTATTAAACACATCGGCTATCAGGCGATCTGACAGGCTTTCGATAGCTGAGGTGGGGATACGCGTAATATCCACGTCCTGGGCAAAGTCTTCGGAAATGGAAAAAAGCCGGTCAAAGCTTTCATCCGGGTTCTTGGTATTTGTGTAATGCACCTGGATGCCAAGGGTCAGTCGGTTCAGGGCCGCACGATCTTCAAGGCCCTCCCGCTGGATGGCTGCTGGTGTAATGGTAAAGCTAACAATCTGGCCTTCCAATTGCAAATCGCCGTTAGACTGCAAAACCGTCAAATTCGAATTCCGGCGATAATAATTTTTAAAGTTATCGGTTACGATCTGCGTCAGGTTAGACGGCCCCTGGCCGCTGCTGTTCTCGATGGTCTGGATGGAAATAGATTTCACATCGGGGCTGATGCTGGTACCGGAAAAGGAGTATACGCCACAGCCGCCGCACAAAAGCAGCACCAGGGAGCACATACAAAGGATCAGACGGTTGTTATTCTTCAATATCATACTGCTTTAATTTGCGGTAAAGGGTTCTTTCCGAAATGCCCAGGTCCTGCGCGGCATACTTCCGCTTGTTATGGTGCTTTTTCAATGCTTTCATGATCAGCTCTTTTTCTTTGTCTTCCAGCGAGAGACTTTCCTCTTCGGTTTCGTGTGGAATGTCTTCTACTTTCTGGTCCTCGTACCCGTGCGGCTGGCTCTGCTTTACCGGCAGGTAGTATGGCTCGGTGTGCTTGGGCTCTGCAGGCTGAAAGCTCCGGCTGTTGTACTGCTCCAGGTTATCGAACAAATGCCCGTGTTCTTTGAGCAGTTCCTCATCGTTTGGCTGATGGGCCATCATCTCATACACCAGCTTTTTAAGATCCGACACATCGCGCCGCATATCGAACAACACTTTATAGAGCAGGTCGCGTTCCGAAATGTGCTGATCCGAAGGGTTCTCTTTCTTAAGTATGGCTGGCAGTCCGCTTTGTTCGCGGGGCAGGTAGTGCCGCAGCTTGTCGGCATCCACTTCGCGGTCATACTCGAGCACCGAGATCTGCTCTACAATATTCTTAAGCTGGCGTATGTTGCCTGGAAAGCGGAAGCCAAGCAGCTCCTGTACGGCTTCGTGTGTCAGCTCTATGGGTTTTACCTTATACTTGTCAGAAAAATCGCTGGCAAACTTGCGGAACAATAGGTAAATATCGTCGCCCCGCTCGCGGAGCGGAGGCACCGAGATCGGAACCGTATTTAACCGGTAGTACAAGTCTTCGCGGAACTGCCCTTTTTCTACGGCATTCAGCAGGTTGACATTGCTGGCGGCTACTACCCGCACATCCGTTTTCTGTACTTTGGAGGAGCCTACTTTGATGAATTCGCCATTTTCGAGCACGCGCAGCAGGCGTGCCTGCGTGCCCAGCGGCATCTCACCAATCTCATCTAAAAAGATTGTGCCGCCGTCAGTTACTTCAAAATAGCCTTTGCGAGCTTCCTGTGCACCGGTAAAAGAGCCTTTTTCATGACCAAACAGCTCTGAATCGATCGTTCCTTCCGGAATAGCGCCGCAGTTAATAGCAATGAACTGGCCGTGCTTACGGGGGCTAAGCTGGTGAATGATCTTGGAAAAGGATTCCTTTCCGCTACCGCTTTCCCCGCTAATGAGCACGGTCATATCGGTTGGCGCCACCTGCACAGCCACCTGAATGGCATAGTTGAGCTGGGGCGAGTTACCAATGATCCCGAAACGCTGTTTTATACTTTGAATATCTATGTTGCGCATTTATCAGATTTGAAGATTTGGAAATGTGGAGATTGGAAGATGCTCTGAAGTATAATTTTCAGATTTTCGCATCTTCCAATTTCCAAATCTAATCTACCGCTTCGCCAAAAAGGGAGCCTACACTACAGTCGTGCACGAACACGTTGACGTAGTCGCCTTTTTGGTAATGCTTCTTATCGAAAATAACGACTTTGTTCTGATCGTTGCGGCCGCTCAGCTGCTCTTTCGACTTTTTGGAAAATCCCTCCACCAGCACTTTGTGCACTTTGCCGATATCGCGCTTGTTGCGGGCCAGCGAGGTTTCGCGCTGCTTGTTGATGATCTCGTCGAGGCGGCGTTTTTTTACTTCCAGCGGCACGTCATCCTCTAGTTTGCGTGCGGCCAGCGTGCCCGGTCTTTCCGAATAAAAGAACATGTAAGAGTAATCGTACTGCACATAGTCCATGAGCGAGAGCGTATCCTGGTGCTCTTCCTCGGTCTCGGAGCAGAAGCCGGCAATCATATCGCTGGAAATGCCGCAGTCCTCGCCAAGTATGGCTCGGATGGCATCTACCCGGTTCAGGTACCAGGCGCGGTCATAGGTGCGGTTCATCAGTTCCAGCACGCGCGAGTTGCCGCTTTGGGCCGGCAGGTGAATATACTTGCAGATGTTGTCATACTGCTTCATGGTATACAGCACCTCGTCGGTAATATCTTTGGGGTGGGAAGTAGAGAAGCGTACGCGCAGGTCCGGCGACAGCAGCGCAACTCTCTCCAGCAGGTTCGCAAAATTAACGCTTTCAGTACCATCTTCTGAGGTCCACTTATACGAGTCCACGTTCTGGCCCAGCAGCGTCACTTCTTTATAGCCTTGCGCCACCAACGTCTCCGCTTCACGCACAATCGAATGGGCATCGCGTGAGCGCTCCCGGCCGCGCGTAAAGGGCACCACGCAGAACGAGCACATGTTGTCGCAGCCGCGCATGATGGAGATAAAGGCGCTCACGCCATTGCTGTTCAGGCGGATCGGGCTGATGTCGGCATAGGTTTCTTCGCGGGAGAGCAGCACGTTCACGGCCTTCTGGCCGCCATCCACTTCGTTGATCAGGTTGGGCAGGTCGCGGTATGCATCCGGGCCAACTACCAGGTCCACGATCTTTTCTTCGTCGAGCAGGGATTTTTTAAGGCGCTCGGCCATGCAGCCCAGCACGCCGACGAGCATATCAGGTTTCTTCTTTTTGAAATAGTTGATCTGGCCCAGGCGGTTCCGCACCGTCTGTTCTGCTTTTTCTCGAATAGAGCATGTATTGAGAAACACAACATCGGCCTGCGCAATATCAGCGGTCGTATCAAAGCCCTGCTCGAACATGATCGACGAAACGATCTCTGAATCAGAGAAGTTCATGGCGCAGCCGTAGCTTTCTATGTACAGCTTGCGGCTTTTGCCGGTATTGGATTCTGTGGTAACGTGGGTGTCACAAGCCGCTGCCTGCTCCGGGGTGCGGTTATCTATAAAATCTAAATCAACGATAGGCTCCATACTTCTACTACTATTACAGCCGCAAATATACGATAATCTCTTCTAAAACCGTGACAGAATGACAGGGAAGTTAATGTGCAGATTTGGAAATTAGGAGATTTGAAGATTGATCAATGTGGAAATTAGAAAAGGTGGAGATTTGGGAATTTGAAGATGTAGGGACTTGAAGATCGGTTTAGCTGATATAAGTTGAAAGCAGCAGTACTAACGAATACCTAGTGACAAACAAAGCCTTTGATTTCGGAAGGATCGATTCCCATTTTCAAATTTCTTCATCTCCAAATCTCCACAACTTCAAATTTTCCAATCAACACCCCAATACCTGCAGCATAGCCTGGGCTTTCAGCAGGCACTCGGCATATTCGCGTTCCGGATCGGAATCGGAGGTGATGGCGCTGCCCACCATAAATGAAAGGTAGCCGGTTGTGGCATTATACTGCAGGCTGCGGATCACCACGTTAAAATCGCAATCCTGCGCCGGCGTGATGTAGCCAAATGCGCCTGAGTATAAGCCGCGGCGGGTGTCTTCCAGTGCTTCAATGTGCTGCATGGCGCTGATCTTCGGCGCACCGGTCATACTTCCCATCGGGAAAGCGCCGGTTAGCGCATCCACCAGATCTTTGTCGGGGCGAAGGGTGCCTTCAATGGTGGAGATCATCTGCGAAACCTGCCGGAAGGGGTAAATGCCGAACATCTCCGTTACCTGCACGGTTCCGATGACGCAGGAGCGGCTCAGGTCATTGCGCACCAAATCTACGATCATCATATTTTCGGCAAGCTCCTTTTCATCGTGGCGCAACTGCTGCTGCAGAGCGGTATCCTCAGCCTCCGTAGCGCCCCGCCGGATCGTGCCTTTGATGGGCTGGGAAATCAACCGGGCACCTTCTTTTTTCAGGAAGCGCTCCGGAGAGGCGCAAAGCAGGTACTTGTCATGCTGCTTCAGGAAGCCCGAAAAGGGGGTAGGCGAGGCCTCGTTCAGCGCCAGGTACAAGGGAAGAGGTGCGAGCGATACCTGCTCGGCATAAAATTCCATGCAGTAGTTAAGCTCATACACGTCGCCTTCCAGGATCAGGTTTTTTATTTGCTCCACATGGGCTTTATACTTGTTTGGTGCTACGCGCTGTCTTACTTGGATTCCCTGCGGCGCAGCAGGGGCGGCAGGGCTGCAGGCAAGTATGACATCGATAATATCCGGCGTATTATCATCAGTAGTATAAAGAGTTATGCTTGCTGGGTTAAAGTATAAGTATACCTCCGGTTGAAAGAAAAAGACAGGAGGGAAGCCAAGCGCATCCGGGTTGCTGCTGGAGAATTTCTCCAGCTGGTTTTTCAGATCATAACCCAGGTAACCGCAGAGCAGGCTGGGGTGCTGCTGCAGGTGCCGGCGCAATGCCTCAAAGCTATTTTCCCTATCCAGCTCCAGTGGGCGGTTGTTTGATACGGCCAGAAGGTGTTCAAAGCCGTGATGGGGGTAAGCGATCTGATTCGAATTATAATAGGCAACCAGCGTATACTGGCTGGCCCAGGTAAGTGCCCGCAGGCGGAACTCGGCAAGCGAAACAGGTAAGGTATCCGCAGTGATTTCTACAGCATGCATCCGTATGCGCAATAAACGATGTATGTTTTTGGAAGGCAATTTCCGGCATATGCCCCGTGTTTATACTTAGTGTAAGGGCGTATAGTATAAAATGGTGTCCGGCTAGATGTTTCCCGGTCAGCAGCGTGGTAGCCGGAGCAGGGCAGCGGCATAAAAAAAGGATGGGGTTTAGCCATCCTTTTAAATCTGTTCTGCCAGCGGGTGTTGCCGCAGGTGATCTAGAAAACGCGCTGCTCCACACCAGCCAGAATACGGCCACAGTGCTCGCAAACGATTACTTTCTTCTGAGCGGCAATATCTGCCTGGCGCTGAGGAGGTACGGTGTTAAAGCAACCACCGCAGGCATCACGCTTTACCGATACAACAGCCAGGCCGTTGCGTACGTTTTTGCGGATTCTTGAATAAGCGCTCAACAAGCGATCTTCGATGTTGCTGGCTGCTGATTCGCGGTCATGCTCCAGTTTCTGCTCTTCTTCTTCGCTTTCAGCTACGATCTGGCCCAGTTCGTGCTTCTTGTTGTCCAGGTCCTTGCGGCGTTCTTCGAGGCGGCCTTTGGTGCCTTCGATCTCGTTGATTTTCTGCTCGATCTGGTAGTGCGCCTCCTTGATCTTTTTCTCTGCTATCTGGATCTCCAGTTTCTGAAGTTCGATCTCTTTGGTGATGGCGTCGTATTCGCGGTTATTGCGTACGTTCTGCTGCTGGTCCTCATACTTGCGGATCAGCGTTTCAGCATCCTTGATAGACTGCTTGCGTTGTGCAATAGACTCGTTGAGCCCGGCAACCTCGTCATCAAATTTACGAACCCTTACTTCATAACCTTCAATCTCATCTTCCAGGTCCTGAACCTCTTCGGGTAAGTCTCCCCGAACGCGTCTAATTTCATCAAGCTGCGAATCGATGCTTTGAAGCGTCATTAAAGCTTCTAATTTGCTGGCTACAGTACTTTCCATGTATTAAAAGGTGTATCTGATAGGGTTAGTATTTACTTCCGATAAATAGACTGCAAAATTAGGAAAGTTTTTTGAAATAACGTCATAAAATATCTCCTTTGTAAATACCTCGCTCTCATAATGGCCAATGTCAGCAACCATGATTTTGCTGTCCGCATCAAAAAACTCGTGGTATTTCACATCACCCGTCACCAGCGCATCAGCGCCCTGCCGGATGGCATCTTTGATGAGGAAGCTACCCGCGCCGCCGCAAACCGCTATTTTTTTAATCGGACGGGCACCCACCGAAGTATAGCGCATGCCCTGCAGCTGCATTTTCGATTTCAGATACGCCAAGAACGCCTCTTCCGATAAAGCTTTCGGCAATTCGCCCAACACCCCGATGCCTGCTTCCTGGTTCTGGTTTTCGAGCGCATACAGGTAATGGGCCACTTCCTCGTAAGGGTGGGCCTTTTTCAGAGCAGCCATCACAGCATGCTGCCGGTGGGCGGGGAAGATGACTTCCAGTCGGTTTTCAGCTACTTCCTCTGCTTTGCCGGGCTTGCCGATCGTGGGGTTTGCCTGCTCGGAAGGCAAAAACCGGCCGGTGCCCTGCACCTGAAAACTGCAGTTGCTGTACTCCCCGATATTGCCTGCGCCCGCCTGGTGCAGGGCCTGTAGCACCTGTTCGGTACTGGAAACGGGCACAAAGGTAACCAGCTGCATCAGGGTTTGCGGTTTATTTACCAGGATGCGCTGCTGTTGCAGGCCCATTTTATCGGCAATTTTGGTGTTTACGCCCTGCACCACATTGTCCAGGTTGGTATGCGCGGCATAAATGGCAATGTTGTTTTGAATAGCCTGTATAATAGTGCGCTCTACATAGTTACCGCCGGTAAGCTGCTTGATCCCTTTAAAGATCACCGGGTGATGGGCGACCACCAGATTGCAGCCTTTTTTTAGAGCTTCTTCCAATACGGCTTCGTTACAGTCGAGCGTTACTAGGACACCCGATACGTCGGTGGCCGGGTTGCCCGTCTGCAGGCCGGCATTATCATAGCTTTCCTGGTAAGGGAGTGGTGCTAGCTGTTCTATTTTTTCTATTACCTCTTTTATAGTTGCCATATGGTAGCTCTTTCGTATAAATTGATGTGGGGCGTTAAAATAATTTTAATTTTGTTCCCGAAACAAAATTATGGTTAAATATCTGAAAATGCTGCTTTGGCCCTTCTCGCTGGTATACGGCGGGGTGATGCAGGTGCGCAATGCCCTGTATGATACCGGCACCCTGGCCTCAGCGCGTTTTCAGGTACCCGTTATTGCCGTCGGCAACCTAACGGTGGGGGGCACAGGCAAAACCCCGCACGTAGAATACCTGTTGCGCCTGCTGCACAAGTATAAAATTGCTACGCTGAGTCGCGGCTATAAGCGCAAAACAAAAGGCTTTCTGCTGGCCGACGGAGAAGCTACTGCCGAGCGCTTGGGAGATGAACCTTATCAATATCACCGCGATTTCCCGGAAGTGACAGTGGCGGTGGCCGAAGACCGCGTGCTGGGCCTGCAACGGCTGCAGCAGGCCGTTCCCGACCTGCAGGTCATTGTGCTTGATGATGCCATGCAGCACCGCCCCGTTCACCCTTCACTCAATTTGCTCATCACCGAGTATGGCCGCCCTTTTTACCACGACCTGGTGTTGCCGGCCGGTATGCTGCGGGAACCCCGGAGCGGGGCTGCCCGGGCCGATGCCATTATTGTAAGCAAATGCCCGGAGATGCTGCCCCTGCAGCGGCAGCACGAGATAAAGGCTGCCATCCGGATGTATAGCCGCAAAAAGGCGCCGGTGTTCTTTTCCACGTTTACGTATGGCCAGCCGGTACCCCTCGGTCAGGCTGCCAGGCTGGCAAATAAACTGGTGTTGCTTACCGGCATTGCCAATCCGGTGACGCTGGTACGTTATCTTCAAAAGCAGGGATATACCATCCTGCATCATGCCGCCTATCCCGATCATCATAGCTATACCTTGCAGGATATGCATAAAATGAAGGAAATGCTGCAAAAGGATCTCTTCCGGGGCGCCTCGGTGCTGACTACCCGCAAAGATGCTGTGAAGCTGGCGGGCGAAGCCCTGCAGGAGCTTACCCATACGTTGCCACTCTTTTATATTCCGGTGGAAGTGACCTTTATTGACGAGAAAGACAAGTTCGACAAGCTGATATTGCAGCATGTGCGACAGTTTGTTTCATGAAAAGGCCGTTTCCCGTATAGAAGACCTGCCTGGGAGGCGGCCCTGCACCGGGCTTAATGGGCGGAGTTCTGCTAAATTCTACTAATTTTGAAGTGTGAAAAGAAAATTACTAGTCGCTGTTATATTTTTCCTTGGCCTGGTGTCTGTCCGGACGGCGCAGGCGCAGATTGTCGACGACTCTACAAAAGTTATTTTCAGCCCCAAAACTACGCTGCAGCTTTTTGAAAAGGATGTGCTGGAGGGCCGTTATGTAGAAGAGCGCATCGATACCACCATCAACAATTTCAATAACGAGCGTTACTGGTACCAGGATACGGCCTATTACCAGCACCTGGGCAATATCGGCACGGCCTCCCAGCCGCTGCTTTTCAGAGTGCCCACTACCATCGGGGTGCGGTTTGGCCGAAACGCATTCAACCGTTATGCCTATGATCCTTACAATCTGAATTATTACGATACCCGTTCGCCCTACTCGCACCTCATGTATATCCAGGGTGGGCGTGGCGAGCAGGTCTTTGAAGCCATTTATGCCCGCAACATTACACCCCGCTGGAACATAGGAGTGGCTTACCAGTTGCTGGCCGCACAGAAGCAGCTCAACAGCAACAGCGTGAGCGCCAGGGCAAGTGATAGGATTGTGAACCAGCAGGGCTTTAAGGCCTTCAGCCATTATGCTTCCATTAACAAGAAGTATGACCTGTTCGTGAACTTTACTTTATTTAAAACAGAACAGATCGAACAGGGAGGGGTGCTAGTACCTTCCGATACGACCACCCGTGAGAGCCTGTTCAACTTCCAGTCGCAGGCGGTAAACCTGGAACAAGCCGCTACGAACGAAAAACGCAATCACCTCCACCTGTTACAGATCTACAAGCTGGCTCAGGAAAACCTCAAGTTTTATCATATGCTGGACGGGCACGTGCAGCAGGAAGCGTATGAAGACGATGCCTTGCAGCCGGGCAAATCGGCAGTGGGTTTTTATTATCCGATCGGGTTGTATAACCAGAAAAAGACCGATGATGTAGCCGAGTATAAAGAGCTGCAGAACGTGTTCGGACTGACAGGAAACAACAAGGTCTCCTCGTACAAAGCCTACGCCAAGCTCCGGAATGCCAAAGTAAACTACAGCACCCTCGAAACAGCTAAAACAGACACCACTGCAGAACAGCGTATACTGGCAGACAAAGCCTATAACCAATTGTTTGTAGGCGGCCAACTGCGCCTATTTTATGAAAACAAAGCAGAACTGGCCGTAGACGGTGAGTTTCAGCTATCCAACGATTACCAGGTGCGGGGCGTGGCACGGTTTGCAGGGTTAAGTGCTTCCCTGCAGCGCGTGTTGCGATCGCCCTCTGTTACCGAGGAGTATTTACTGAGCAACCAGTTTCTCTGGAACAACACCAGCTTTAAGAGCAACGTGACCGACCACGGCGAAGTGCGCTATGAAGGAAAGCTGGGTGCGCGCCAGTTTGTGCGCCTGACAGGTAATTATACAAGCATCAAGCGCTATATTTATTTCGATGAAACAGCACTGCCACAACAACTGAGCGGAAACCAGCGGCTCTGGGGAGCTGAGTTGGCACATCATATCCGCTTCGGGCCTGTTCACTTCGAAAACTTTGTAGCCTACACCAACACCGATGAGGCAGCCTACGTGCGGGTGCCGGAATGGCTACTCGATTCCAAGTTATACTTCCAGGGCCCCTTGTTTAAAAAGGCGCTCGATGGCCAGTTTGGGGTGCAGGCCACCATGCCAACCGGGTATTACGCCGATGCCTACATGCCGGTAACCCAGCAGTTCTATTTACAGAATGATTTTAAGCTGGATACTTACCCTGTGATTGATGTATTTCTGACAGCCGATATCAAGAATGTGAATGTGTTCCTGAAAATGAGCCATGCCAACTTTGACCTGTGGCAGCCCGGCTACTTTGCCACACCATATTACCCGGGCATGCGGCGCAGCTTTATATTTGGCATCAAATGGATGTTCTTCGACTAACCCACAACAGCAACACACCTGCTTGCCAAGCGCAGGAAAAGAAAGGTGAAAAACGTATGACGAACGAAATGCCCTCCCAACCCACCAAAACCATCCTTCGGCTGCAACTGCCCACTGACCCCCGTTGGGCTAATATTGCAGAAAAGAACATCGAAGATATTCTGGTGGACCATGCCTACTGCGAGCAGAAAGCAGCATCATCGGCTATTTCGCTCATCGTGAAGTATCCGGATAAAACCCGCCTGGTAGAGGAACTCACGGACCTGGTAGCCGAGGAGTGGAGCCATTTTGAGCGGGTGCTTGCCGAGCTGAAGAAGCGTGGCTTTGCCCTGGGACGCAACCGAACGGACGAGTATGTGGTGGCGCTCTCCAAGCACATCCGCAAAGGCGACAAACGGGAGCGCCAACTCATGGACCACCTGCTTATCAATGCCTTGATCGAAGCCCGCAGTTGCGAGCGCTTTAAGTTGCTCTGGAAAAATATTCAGGACGAGGACCTGCAGAAATTCTATTACGAGCTGATGGTATCAGAAGCAGGGCATTATGTGAGCTTTATCAAACTGGCAAAAGAATACATGCCCGCCGATGTGGTTGATGCCCGCCTGAAAGAATTACTGGCCATTGAAGCCGACATCATTGCCGCCTTGCAGCCCCGTGCCGACCGGATGCACTAAGTAAGTTCTGAGTAACGAGTTCTGAGTCTCGAGTATTAATCTATACTTAAACTCAGGACTCTGAACTCGTTACTCAGCACTCCCTTAAGTTTTCTGCTTTTTCTTTTTGGCAGCCGGGAAAAGGATGTTGTTAAGTATAAGCCGGTAGCCGGGCGAGTTAGGATGCAGGGCCAGGTCGGTGGGGTCTTCGCCTACCAGGTGCTGGTAATCCTCGGGGTCGTGGCCGCCATAAAAGGTCCAGGTGCCGCGCGCGTAGGTACCGTGCATGTAACGAATCTCTCCAAGTTCCTTGTTCTCGCCCATCACCACTACTTCCGGTTTTACCAGGCTTTTGCGGAACGCGGTGGTCTGGCCCATAAAGCCTTTGATGGTCTTCTCGTGGTTCTGCGTGAGCATGGTTGGGATAGGGTCATACTTTGCCGAGAAGGTAAACAGCTGGAAATAGTCATTGTCTTCTGTAACCGGCCGCTCCTGTGGCTGCATATCAATATTGGAGTATTCATACTCCAGCGGGTTGCGGGAGATCTGGAAATCGCGGAAAGCAAAGGTTTTGGTAAAATCCAGTTTCTGTTGCGCCTGCGGATCAGCCCCATCGCCGTCGAACATGGCTTCTACAATATCCACCCCTTCAGCTGCCAAGGCAATGTCGTAGGTGTCGGTGGCTGAGCACATGGCAAACAGAAAGCCGCCCCCGGCACAAAAATCCTTAATCTTATTTACTACAGCCAGCTTCAGTTGCGAAACTTTCTTAAAACCCAGTTTGCTGGCCATCGCTTCTGATTCCGCCTGCTGCTCCTGGTACCAGGGATAGTTGCGGTAGCTTGCATAAAACTTGCCATACTGGCCAGTAAAATCCTCGTGATGCAGGTGCAGCCAGTCATACTTGGGCAGGTCGCCTTTCATGATCTCCTCGTCATAGAGCACATCATACGGAATCTCGGCATAGGTAAGCACCAGCGTTACGGCATCGTCCCAGGGCATTTTGGTCTTAGGCGAGTAAACGGCTACTTTGGGGGCTTTCTCCAGTTTTACCACATCCATGTTGGCATCAGGAGCCGACACCTCCTGCAGCACGCTGTTATACTGCGCATCTGAGATCACTTGGTAACTGATGCCCCGCACAACCAACTCATTTTCCAGCTGTGGGGCGTGCTGAAAGGCAAAACTACCGCCGCGGTAATTGAGCAGCCAGTCTACCGGAATATGCTTGGTGAGCGCCCAGTAAGCTATGCCATACGATTTTAAATGATCTTTCTGCGTCTCATCCATCGGGATCAGGATCGTGCTGGCCATACTTCGGAAGGCGAACAGCAGCAGGCAAAGCAGGAGCGTGGCGGTACGGAAAAACATGGGTTTCGTCTTGATAATCCTTACAAATGTATAAAATCAGATCAATGTTTAAGAAAATGCTTTATCTTAGAAGCGCTGCCGCGGTTTTATACTTAACGTAAAAAAGTGTGAGGCGCATACATAAATTCTGAAGGATGAACCTGCTTGAGAATATTCGTGAAGGGCTTCGCGCCATACAAAGCAATCTGCTGCGGACGGTGCTGACGGGGCTAATCATTTCGATCGGCATTATGTCGCTGGTAGGCATACTCACTGCCGTGGACGGGGTGAAGCACTCCCTCGACCAAACTTTTTCAAGCTTGGGTGCTAACTCCTTCGATATCGAGCGCAAGGGCGCCAATAACGGTGGCCGGCGGCAGGGTAGAACAGAAAAAGAGTATCCGGAGATCTCCTATGAGGAAGCCTCCCAGTATAAGAGCCTCATGTCTGACAATGCAATGGTGAGCTTATCGGCTTTCATTTCAGGGGCCACTATTGTAAAAAGCGAAACCGAGAAAACAAACCCCAACATCACCATCATTGCCGGAGATGAGAACTACCTGCAGAACGAGAACCTGAATCTGGCAAGAGGAAGAGGCTTTTCGACTGTGGAGCAGGAAACGGGCACGAATGTAGCCATTGTGGGCAGCGAACTGGTGGACAACCTGTTTCCGAAAGTTAACCCCATCGGCCAATATGTAACCTTCCTTGGCAGGCGCTTTAAAATTATTGGGCAATTGGAAAAAGAAGGCAGTAGCATGGGCGGCAACGGCGGCGATCGCCGCATTATCATCCCGCTGGAAACCGGCCGTCAGATTCCGCGTCAGGGTAATTCCGAACTGAATTATGATATCAAAACGGCTATTCCGAAGCCCGAAGAGCTGAACTATGTAATGGGCGAGGCAACCGGCATTATGCGCAACGTACGCCACGATGCGCTAGGGCGGGAGGAATCGTTCGAGATCCGGCGCAGTGACTCGCTGCTGCAGAGCCTGGGCGAAATTACGGGCTACCTGAAAGTGGGAGGCTTTGTGATCGGGTTTATTACTTTGCTGGGCGCATCGGTGGGGCTGATGAACATCATGATGGTTTCGGTGAACGAGCGTACCCGTGAGATCGGCGTCCGGAAAGCCTTAGGCGCCACCGCGCACCAGATCCGCCAGCAATTCCTTATCGAAGCGATCGTGATCTGCATTTTAGGCGGCTTACTGGGCATTTTGCTAGGCGTAGTGATCGGCAACAGCATTGCCGCGCTCATTGGTGACGGCGGTTTTATTGTGCCTTGGCTGTGGGTGTTTACCGGACTTGCCATCTGCGTTTTTGTGGGCGTGGTATCGGGATATTACCCGGCCTTTAAAGCATCCAAACTCGATCCTATCGAGTCATTGCGCTACGAATAAGCGGCTTATACTTATACTTGATTGCTGCGGTCTCTGGCGTTTGCGAAAGTCTATCGCTTGGATAGATACAAGTATTAAATCGACTACTAACAGCCACGAAGCTACCCTAGTTAGCTATAGTAAAGTATGGCTTTTCGCGTGACAGCTTAGATCCCTTTGAAGAATCTATATTACCAGTTAAAATAAAAAGGCGGGATCAACTCCCGCCTTTTTCTATTCTCTAGCAAGTATGATCAGAAGCTTACTTCTTCTTCGCTTTGGTCGTATCTGCTTTTTCAGTTTTATACTGCTCGTTCAGGGCAGCTAGAACTTCGTGTGTAATATCCAGGGAGTTATCGCCGTACAGGATCGCGCTGTTGCCTCTTGAGTAGGTGAGCACCATTTTATAGCCTTTCTCTTCGCTCAGCTTTTTGAGGTAAGTCTCTACGTTGTCGTAGATCTTTTTCATTTCTTCCGATTCCTCATTGGCTAAGGCCGAACTGGTGCTTTGGTTCAGGGCCTGCAACTGCTGTTGCTTCTGCGCCAGGCGCTGCTCTGTGCTGGCACGCTGCTCGTTGGTCATACCCTGGCCGGTTTGCTGGTAGCGGCCCACTTCCTGCTGAAATGCCTCTGCTTTGGAACGAAGGTCCGCTTCTGCTTTTTTGCTTTTGCCTTCCAGGCGGGTGCGCACATCTTTAAAATAGCCATAGTTGGCCAGCAGCGAATCGGAATTAACATACACAATTTTCTCGCCTGCGGCTACTGTTGAGTCGTTGGATGTTGTGGCTGCAGTAGTGGCCCCTGCCTTTGGCTTTTGCTCCTGGTTACAGGCCGTGAAGAAGGCAGCAGCAACGGCTACTCCCAGTACGATTTTGGTTACTTTCACTTTCGTTCGTTATCCTTTAAAGGTGGTAAATAAGCTATTGGAAACTTAAATATAAAGGTATTTTACTTTAGAAGCAGAATATTCCGGGCTATTAATGTTTCAGTACTTCCACGTACGTTTCTTCCGCTTCCATCAGACCCCGGGCGTCTAGTCCGGTCAGGCGTACGTGTTTGGTTTCGTTTACCAGCACCGGATCATACTTTACCGCTACGCGCACGTAATTTTCGGTCCAGCCTTCCATCATTCCTTCGTGCACATCGTCTTCAAACAGCACCGTAAATTCACGCCCGATGTTCTGTTCGTAAAAATGACGCTTTTTCTTTTCTGACAGGATGCGCAGCATGTCGGCCCGGCGGTTACGCTCTTTGATGCTCACCTTGCCAGGCATAGCCGGAGCCAGCGTGTTTTCTCGCTCCGAGTAAGGGAACACATGTAGGTAGCTCACATCCAGCTCGTTGAGGAAGTTATAGGTTTCCAGGAAATCCTCCTCGGTCTCGCCCGGGAAGCCGACAATCACATCCACCCCAATGCAGCAGTGCGGCATCAGCGCTTTGATGGCGGCAACGCGCTCGGCATACAGCTCGCGCTGGTAACGGCGGCGCATCAGTTTAAGGATCTTATTCGAGCCCGATTGCAGCGGCACATGAAAGTGTGGCATAAAGCGGTTGCTGCTGCTCACAAATGAGATGATCTCGTTGGTCAGCAGGTTGGGCTCAATGGAAGAGATGCGGAAGCGTTCGATGGTCTCTACCTGGTCGAGCTGCTGCACCAACTGGTAAAATGTCTCCACGCGTTTGCCGTCCTGCAACCCGAAGTCGCCCGTATTGACACCTGTCAGCACGATCTCTTTCACGCCTGATTCAGCAATTTCTAGCGCTGATTTTACCACATTTTCAATGGTATCGGAGCGGCTGTTGCCACGGGCCAGCGGAATGGTGCAGAACGAGCAGGAATAATCGCAGCCATCCTGCACTTTCAGAAAGGTGCGGGTGCGGTCGCCAAACGAGTAGGAGTTATGGAAGGTGTGGGCTTCAGAAATAGGGCTGGCATGGATGGAGGGCTTGTCTTTCTTTACAAAGCCTTCCAGAATATCTACCAGCTGAAATTTTTCGGCAGCACCCAGCACAGCGTCCACCCCCGGTATTTCAGAAATTTCTTTTGGTTTAAGCTGGGCGTAGCAGCCCAGGATGGTAATGAAGGCATCCGGCGAATGCTTGAGGGCCTCTTTCACTATTTTACGACATTTCTTGTCGGCATTATCCGTTACCGAACAAGTGTTGATGACATAGATATCCGGCTTGTCGGTAAACTCCACCTTCTCAAAGCCCCGCTCCTGGAAAATGCGCCCGATGGTGCTGGTTTCCGAGTAGTTGAGCTTACAACCTAAAGTATAAAACGCGACTTTTTTCATAATCAGGGCAAAGGTACGAAATCTAATAATCAAAGACCGAATAATTGCCCCGCATACTTTCTATTGCTTTGGTATACTTGTTTACTATGTTCCAGCCTGTCACTCATGCTATTAAGCACGCATCAAAGGACTTATTTTTTGATGAAATCGCTGTAAGAGTATTGCATTAAGGCCTTTCCATTCTCAAGCTGCTCGTCTGTTACTGTGCCTTCCCGCAGGATCGGCTGCCCGGCGACATTGTCAAAGGCCACCTTGCCCTGCGGGGTGATAAACCCGAAACCATCATTAAACACATAAAAGGCAAACGGGTGCCGGGCTGGTGCCAGCAGGTTATGACCCCACGTAAACTGCGCGTGAGGCAGGCCAAGCTGCGCCAGTAGCGTAGTGGCAATATCGGTTTGGTCGCCGATGGTGGCGATTTGTTTGCCGCTAGTTTCCAGTGCTCCGCCGGTTAGTATAAACGGAATATGAAACTTGCTGGGCGCGTGGTTCGGATCGTTGCCGGGGAGCGGGTGCCCGTGGTCTGCAACCAGTACCACCAGCGTGTGTTGCCACCATGGCTGTTTTTTTGCCTGCGCAATAAACCTGCCCAACGCCCAGTCGGTGTAGTAGACGCTATTTCGGAATTTAGCTTCGTTATCGGTTCCCGGGAATTTTGCCGGAATCGGGATCTCGTACGGCTCGTGGCTGCTTAACGTATACACGGTGCTGAAGAAGGGCTGCTTTTCCTGGTTCAGATCGTGGAGCACGCGCTCGAACAATATATGGTCATGGGCGCCCCATTTGGAGTTATAGCTTTCGCTCGGGAAATCATACTTGTCGATCAACCGGTGATAGCCGCCGTTAAGCAGATAGGATTTGATGTTAGCAAATTCCAGCTCGCCGCCATAATAATAGCTGGTACGATAGCCCTGCCCGGCAAATACACTGCTGAGTTGGGGGAGTTTGGCTGTTTTCTGCGGAAACTTGATGATGGAAGTGATGGTTTGCACCGGGTAGCCGCTCAGCAGCGCCACCATCCCTTTTTCGCTGCGGTCGCCGCTGGCGTACATATTGGTAAAGTTGATGCCTTCTGCTGCCAGACTGTCCAGGTTCGGGGTAACGCCTTTTTCGCCGCCCAGGCTCGCTATAAATTTAGCCGTGTAGCTCTCAAGTATAATGAATAGTACATTGGGCTTTGGCTGCGTCACATAGTGAACTGTTGAATCCGAAGCAGGAGCGTAGAGCGCAGCCACTCTATGGGCCGCGGCCGTGTCTGCCATAAAGTGGTAAGGGTTTTTACTTGTTTTGTTGTAGCGAAGCAGCGCATGCATCAAATTCCAGGGCATGTTCAAGCCGGCATGGTTGGCAAAAGGCTTCTCCGAAAAATAGGCCGCACTCTGGTTGATGGGAATCTGTTGCCAGCCTCCGCGCATGGGCAGCACCAGCAGCACCAGGAACCCCACGCTTGCAGCAGCCAACGCACATTTTACGGCCAGCTTTTGAAAATGCTTCAGATCGATGTATAAAGTATAGAGCAGCACAAAGCTAGCGCTAAGTATAAAGGCAATAAGTGTGAGCAACAAGACCGGGGCTGCGGCGGCAGAAGCCATCATTTCGCCGGGCGTGTTAAGGTATTGCAGGGGTGTGGCATCCAGCCGGAATCCCCAGAAGGTATAAAGCTCCAGGTCCGCGGTTAGCAGCAGCGAGAGCACCACCAGAAGCAAGATGGTATAGATACGGAGAAATACCCCCACCTGAAGCCGGGGCCACACGGCCTGTACCAGCAGTATCAGAAAAGGCAGGGCACACAGGTAAGCTGTAAATGACATATCCAGGCGCAGGCCATAAAAGAAAGTCTTAGCAATATCCCCAAAGCTCAGCTGCCGGGTGCGGTCGAGGTGGAAGAGCAGGAAAGCCGCCCGGGCCATCATAAAGTATAGCAGCCAGAACAGGAAGTATAGCGGTTGAAAATAGATGCGTCGTTTCACAACACAAATATAATGCATAAGGTAGGTCCTGCCTACTAAAGCAGGGAAGAGGCAATTTCATACTATTTAGAAAAGGCCTTTATTAAATGAGGGGTGTTTTCCAGAAGCTACATCATTCATGCAGAAGTAGGGGTGTTTTTAATGGGGGTATGTTCCTGGTAATAGATTATTTTCAGAAAGTGCCTTTAAAAAATACACCCTGATGATTTGCAGGTGAAATTTTCTCTTTATCTTTCGTGAAAATAAACCCAACCGTTTCCAGAACCTATGGCTGTACTTCGTTTTAAAGCGCTTGAACTCGTAAACAAGCGTAAACCAGGGAAGGTAGTTCTTCCTGCAGAGAAGATTTCTGATTTTTTTGGTGAGAATGTGTTTGGGCTCGAAGCCATGCGCGCCACCATGTCTTCTGATTATTTCAAGCGCTTGCGCAAAGCCATTGAACGTGGCGAGAAAGTGGACCGCAACCTGGCCGATGCCGTAGCATCTGCCATGAAAACCTGGGCCATGAGCAAAGGGGCTACCCACTATACGCACTGGTTCCAGCCGCTGACCGGCTCAACTGCCGAAAAACATGATTCTTTCTTCGACCTTACCTCAGATGGCGATGCGATCGAAAGCTTTAAAGGTAACTCGCTAGTGCAGCAGGAGCCGGATGCGTCTTCGTTCCCGAGCGGCGGCATTCGTAACACCTTCGAAGCCCGCGGTTATAGCGCCTGGGATCCTTCTTCCCCGGCTTTCCTGATCGAAAATGCCGGCACCAAAACGCTTTGTATTCCCACTATTTTCGTGTCGTACACGGGCGAGGCGCTGGATTATAAAACACCTTTGCTCAAGTCGCTGAAACTGCTGAACGACGCCGCTGTGCCGGTTTGCCAGTATTTCGACAAAGACGTAACCAAAGTAAATACCACACTGGGGATCGAGCAGGAATACTTCCTGGTGGATCGTGCCTTGTTTGATGCCCGCCCGGACCTGGTGCTGACCGGCCGTACTTTGTTTGGCCATGCGCCTGCCAAGGGCCAGCAGCTCGAAGACCATTATTTTGGCAGCATCCCGAGCCGCGTACACGCCTTTATGGTTGATTTTGAAAACACAGCCCTGCGCCTGGGCATTCCGTTGCGCACCCGCCACAACGAAGTAGCTCCAAACCAGTTTGAATGTGCCCCTACTTTTGAGGACGCTAACCTGGCAGTAGACCATAACCAGCTGTTGATGGATATTATGGACCGGGTGGCTGAGCGCCATAACTTTAAAGTACTGCTGCATGAGAAGCCTTTTAAAGGCGTAAACGGCAGCGGCAAACACAATAACTGGGCTCTGAGCACCAACACCGGTGTTAACCTGCTGGCACCGGGCAAGCGGCCAAAAGAGAACCTCCAGTTCCTGACCTTCTTCATCAACACCATCAAGGCGGTTTATACGTATGCCGACCTGCTGCGTGGCAGCATTGCTTCGGCCAGCAACGACCATCGCCTGGGTGCCAACGAAGCGCCTCCGGCCATCATGTCCGTGTTTGTGGGCCAGCAACTCACCGCAGTGCTGGATGAGTTGGAGCGTACGGCCAAAGTGCCGATGGAAAAAGGCGATAACATGTACCTCAAGTTAGGTATCGATAAGATCCCCGAGATCCTGCGTGATAATACCGACCGTAACCGTACCTCGCCGTTTGCCTTTACAGGAAATAAGTTCGAGTTCCGCGCCGTAGGTTCTTCTGCCAATTCATCTTCGCCTATGACGGTACTCAACACCATCGTAGCAGATCAGCTGAACAATTTCCGCAATACCGTGGATGAGCTGATCGAGCAGAAAGGCATGAAAAAAGAGCTGGCCATTATCCAGGTGCTCCGCGAGTATGTTGCCGAATCCAAAGCTATTCGTTTTGAAGGAAACGGCTACTCGAAGGAGTGGGAAGATGAGGCAGCGACACGTGGGTTGTCCAACATCAAAGCTACGCCGCTGGCGCTGGATGTGTATGAGCACGAAGCAGTGAAGGAACTCTTTATCCGCCATGGCATTTTTACGGAAGTGGAGCTTTGCGCCCGCCACGAGATCTTGCTGGAGGATTATATCAAAAAGATCCAGATCGAGTCGCGCATTATGGGTGACCTGGCCATGAACCACGTGGTTCCAACGGCGATTGCTTATCAGAATAAGCTGATACAGAACTTCCGCGGCCTGAAAGAGTTGGGCCTGGAGGACGAGTACACGCAATCGACTATTGAAGGGATCAAGAAAATGTCGCGCCACATCTCCACCATTCAAAAGAGTGTAGACCAGATGATAGAAGCCCGTAAAGTGGCCAATAAAGTGGAAGATGCCCGCGAACGTGCGATCCTTTACAACGAGAAAGTGCTTAGCTTCTTCGACACGATCCGTTACAGCGTAGATAAGTTGGAACTGATGGTGAACGACGAAGACTGGCCACTGATCAAGTACCGTGAGTTGTTGTTCCGCAAATAAGCTTTTATTTGAGCTAGTAAAAGAGCGGCGCCTGTTTGGGTGCCGCTCTTTTTTATCAGGTCTTCTATTGCCGGTATTACGCGGGCAAGGATGTCCAAAACAGCTATACTTACAAAACAGCTATACTTACTTTCTGAACAAACCATATCTGGCGCAAGCGTCCGCTTGTGTCCGCACGTTTGTAGTCATATTTTAGGAAGGGACCTTAAATGCTCATGCGTCCAACTGTGTAGGCACAAGCGGACGCTTGCGCCAGGAAAGTAAACTACTTCGAATTTATATTCCGGTTATACTTAGGCTCTGCATAAATGCATAAAACAAAAAGGAGCAGCTTGCGGCTGCTCCTTTTTGTTTATTAAATATAATTTCAGGCTTAGTGGTGATGGCCGCCTTCGCCGTGCACGTGGCCGTGGGCAAGTTCTTCTTCGGTTGCTTCGCGCACATTCTCTACTTTGCCCTTAAAGGCAAGCTCCTTGCCGGCCAGCGGGTGGTTAAAGTCCATCTTCACCGTGTCGGCGGTTACTTCCACTACGCGGCCCTGCAGCTGGTTACCTTCGCTGTCGGACATCGGGATATAGTTGCCTTGCTCCAGCATGTCGGCAGGTACGCTTCCTTCTACTTCAAATACGTTCATAGGCAGGTCTACCAGCGCATTTTCATCAAAGTCGCCATAACCTTCTTCTGCCGCCAATTTAAAATCAAACGTATCGCCTACGTTCAGTCCTTCCAGTTTGTCTTCGAACTGATCGGGCAGGCCGCTCATGCCGTAGATAAAGACCATCGGATGCTCCTGGTTGGCCGTCTCGACAAGGTTTGGCTCTCCGTTTTCGTCTGTAATGCGGAGTTCGTAGGTGAGCGTCACCACTCGGTTTTTCTCAATTTTCATAATTCACAGGTTATAATTTCACAAGTTATTAAGGCTAAGTATAAGCGCTTCTTTCCATTATCGCTTCCGTCTTTGTCGCACGCTATTTAAGGCCTGCACTCGCTAAGCTCCCAGGCGCTTCGGTAAGCATTTATACTTTCTACATACGCTAAAAAGTCAGCATAGAACGGGTGGTGGCTCAACGTGGCGCTGTCGCCCACAATCACCAGTTTCTTTTTGGCCCGGGTCATGGCTACGTTCATGCGGCGCATATCGCTCAAAAAGCCTATTTCGCCTTTGTCGTTGCTGCGCGTCATACTGATGTAAATAATATCGCGCTCCTGCCCCTGAAAGCTGTCGACCGTCCCTACAGTCAGTTCCCGTTTCTGACGCAGGTCGTGCAACAGGGGCATGTGCTCCACACGGTCCTGCAGGTAGTTGATCTGTGCCCTATAGGGAGCAATAACCCCGATGCGCAGGGGCTCCGTATCCTCATCGGCAGGGCTGTGATTTTTGAGCAGGTGCACGAGGTGGTTGAGCAGCAGGTTAGCTTCATCAGGGTTGGCCGAGCTGGCGCTTTCGGGCGTTTCCATCTCGTTAAAACCGCAACCGGCCGTATCCACAAACTCTACAGCAAGGCCTGGCGCAAAGGCTGGGTTGAACTGGTGCAGATCGCTGCTGTGCACACTTTCGTGCGCTTCTAATTCTCCCTTATAAAACTGCTGGTTCGAGAAAGCCATGATCTGGTGGTGCATGCGATACTGCGTTTTCAGCATCACGGCCACCTCCGGCTGGCGCTCAATGCATTTCTCAAAAAGCGTTTTTCCCAGGCCACCTTTTTCGGCTTCAAAGGATTTTATGGTAGGCGGCAGCTGACGGTGGTCGCCGGCCAGTACCACCCGTTTGGCGCGTGAGATCGGGATCCAACAGGCAGGCTCCAGCGCCTGGGCGGCCTCATCTATAAACACGGTATCATACTCCAGGTGGCGGATGGCTTTATTGGCAGCTCCTACGAGCGTGCACGTAATCACCTGCACCTGGTCAAGGAGGTCTTCGGTGATATAATCTTCCACGCGGTCGGCTTCCTCGAGCAAACGGTGGCTTTCAGCTTTGAAGAACTGGCGCTGCGCCCGCTCCTCATGCCCAAACTTGCGTTTGTACTGGAAGGCCATGCGCCGGTATTCTTCCGCTGTTTTCCGGTATTCTTTCAGGTTCTTGAACGAGCGGTGATTCATGATCTGGGCATCCAGCGTATGGTCGAGCAGCACATCCGATACCCGCGACGGGTTCCCGATCCGGATCACGTTAATACCTGCTATGGCCAGTTTTTCGGTCAGCAGGTCCACAGCCGTGTTAGAGGGGGCAGTTACCAGCAGCCGCTTTTGCGTTTCCAGGGTTTTAAGGATGGCCTGCACCAGTGTAGTCGTTTTGCCTGTGCCCGGAGGACCATGGATAATGGCGACATCTTTGGCCTGCACGATCTTGCGAACCGCCTCGTTCTGCGAAGGATTGAGTACCGCGATATCGTCCATCTTTTCGTCTGTGAAGCGGGGAGCTACATCGCCCAGCAACACATCCCGTAGCTCAGCCAACCGGGTTTTATAGGCTTCGATCACCTTTTTCATGGCGATCTCCATCTCACGGTAGCTCATCTCATCGAAGGTCAGGTCGATGCCCAGGCGGCCATCTTCCACCCAATCGGGTAAGTCTTCCTTGTTGGTGGCCAGCAGGATCTTATTGCGCTTGAGGCCTACGATGACGCCGCTCAGGTTCTGGCGCTCGCCATTGTTGCTGAACAGCGCGGCTGTTTTGCCAGTCTGGAAGAGGTGCAGCTGATCGCGGTCTTTGGTGCGCTCGAGTTCGAGCACCACTTTGCTGCCGAATCCTATTTCTTCTTTGGTGATGGTAACGGGGTACCAGCAAAAACCCATGGCCTTGCGCTCGGCAATTGTGCTTTTCTGGCTTTTGATCTTATACTGCTGCCGGTCCTCTTCCTGTTCAATTTTGAGCAGTTCCTGGACCTGCTTGAGTTCATACAAAATTTCGCTCATGTATATCAAAAAGAAGGGCTGGAGGTAAAGCCAGCCCTTTATAAATTTTATGTTTAGCTGTTTTTTCTTGCTGTTATGTCAGCAAAGTATAACATAACCTGTGCCAAAATAACTCCTTTCGCTATACTTATACTTAGCTGAAACAGTTAAATTTATTTCACAACTTTCTTCTTTTTTCCTTTAGCGTGCACCTTGTTCAGGCGCACCTGCAGAAACACGGCATAGAGCAGAAACAGCACCGCCGCTCCAGCCAGAATAGCAATCACGCGGTCTTTGCCATAGCGCAGATCATCCTTGCTTTTAAGCTGCTCCTGCAGTTCGTGTATCGTGCGCTCGCGTTTTTTTACGTTTACCTGCAGCACTTTTATCTGGCTTTGCAGGTCCGCGATCCGGGCATTTACGATCCGCTGGTCCTCTACCGTGATCTTGCCTTCGCGCTGATTCTCCACCGTGCTTTCAGCTATTTTTTTAATGCTGGCCACTTTTATAGCCCCGATCAGCTCCGAGTCTTTGTTAATAATCTTCTTGAGCGTTTCCAGGATATTGATCAGGTCCTTTTTGGATTTCTTGCCCCAAAAACTGCTGTTCTGCTGGTTATAAAACTGGTACTCCAGCACCAGCTGCTCCCGCTCGTTCATCAGGGTCGTCAGCCTGTCATCCTGCGCCTGCACCCGGAAGGTGGTGAGGCATAACAAGGCCAGTGCGCATAATATCGATCTCATCTCTTCTGCCGGTTTTGTTAGAACATCCTGCAAATATGGCTAACCTTATTCAAAAGCGCTTTAAAAACTTTTCAGGAGACCTGTAAAATACGAGTATCAGCACGGGCAGCAGGTACAGGTCGCCGATCACGGCAAAGAACAAGGTCAGGCTTACAAAGAGCCCCACATAAAAGGTGGCATCAAAGGTAGAGAAGATAAGCGTCAGGAAGCCTGCAACGAGTATGCAGGAGGTAATGATGATGGCTTTACCCGTAGAAATAAATGTGCGCTTCACCGCATAGGGGAGTGATTTTCCGGCCCGCAGCTCCAGGCGCAGTTTGCTCAGGAAGTGGATGGTATCGTCTACGGCAATGCCGAATGCGATGGTAAAGATGATGGACATGGAAACGGTCATGTTGATGTGCAGAAAACCCATGATCCCGCCGATCATCAGCAGCGGTATGATATTAGGAATAAGGGAAAGCACCACCATGCGGAGCGAACGGTAAATGAGCCCCACTATGGTGGCAATGACTAAAAAAGCAATCATTAATCCCTGCAGCATGTTAGTCACCACATATTCGTTGTTGCGGTCCAGCAGCAGGGCGCTGCCCGTCAGGCGCGTTTGTAAATAAGTCGGATTGATGTGCTGCTTTATAAAGGCATTGAGCGAATCATTTAGGGCTGAAGCCGCAGCACTGCCAATATCCGACATCTTGCCACTTAGCCGCCCCTGCAGGGCATCGGGCGTTACCACGGCCCGTAGTTCGCTGCGGTTCCGGTAAGCCTGCAGCCGCTGTCGGATGGGCTGCAAGCCGCTGCTGGATTCAGGTAGTTTATAATATTCGTTTAAACCACCATTCTGCGCCCGGTTCAGCGTTTTAACCAGGGTGGCCGGCGACGAAATAAAGTTAAGGCCATACTGGTGGAGGAGGTAGTTTTCCAGCTTATTAATCTCGTGCAGCACGTCATAGTCGTACAAGGTATGGCCGGAAGCTGCCTGCAGGTGCATTTCAAAGGGGCGGACACCTGAGAATTTCTTTTCAAAGTATTTGAAGTCCTGCACAATGGGGTCACTGTCGCCCAGGTCTTCCAGCAGCGTCGTGTCTACCTTTACCTGCGCTATACCGATAAGCGAGACAAGGGTGATAAGGGCGCTGCTACCAAGTATAAATTTGGGGTAGTTGAGGATGAAGCGCAGCATGCGGCGCAGCAGAATAGGCCAGGTATGGTGCGCATGTCTGGCCTGCACTGGTTTAGGCTTTTTCACGAGCACCAGCAGCGCCGGTAGCAGCGTAAAGGCCAGCACATAGGCCAGTGCCACTGCTATGGCCGTATAGAGGCCGAACTTGCGGATCGGCTCTATGGTAGTGGTCAGCAAGGTCAGGAACCCGACAGCAGTTGTGAGCGAAGTGAGGAACGTGGCCAGCCCGATCTCGCGCAATGTAATTTTAATCGCTTTCAGCTTTTCTGTTCCCTGCCCGATTTCAGTGAGATAACGGGAGAGAATGTGGATCACATCCGACATGCCTACCACAAACATAATGGTAGGGAGTAATACCGTCATCACATCCAGCGGCTTGTTAAAAATACCCATCACGCCCATACCCCAAAGCACAGACAGCACCACGACGATCAGCGGGATCAGCACGCCCCACAATGTTCGGAAAGTGATCCAGAGCACCAGGATGACAAGCAGGATAGAGGCCGTCATAAAAATGGCCAACTCCACCTTCATCTTGTCTACAAATACCGATTGTGCCAGGGCCTTGCCTGCTATATGATGGGGTGTAAGTCCCAGCTGTGCCAGTTCTGATGTCAGCGAGGCCATGAGCGTATCGGCGGCAGGTTTTTCCAAGTTATCCGACGTTTGAACAAATAGGGAAACGGCCGTGGCATCTTCAGAGAAAAGGGTACCCACCAGTTCGGGGGTGCTGTATACCAGGGAAGAATCCTGGGTATAGCGTTCCGGCTCGGCAGGATGCAGGTATGGTATTTCAAAATAGCCGAACGTTTCCAGCACCGGGCTTTTAACCGTGGTAGGAGAGAGCACCGCCTCGACGTGTGGCTGCCGTTGTAAATAACGCGTCAGGCTGTCGACCCGGGTTAGGAACTGTTTATCGAAAAGGGATTTTTCATTTTCAAGCCCAATGAGCAGGTAATCGTTGTCGTTGCCAAACGTATTCCGGTACTTAAAATAATAGGCCAATTCCGGGTCGCCTTTCGGGAAGAAATTATCGAAATTATAATCGAAGCGAAGGCGCGAAGCAAAGTATACGCTCGCCACTGTAAGCAGGGCGATCAACAGCAGCACCAGGTAACTAATTTTGCGGTAGTTCAAGGAGGTCAGAAAAGGAGCTTAAATGATTTTATACTTTGGACGGAGTTTTTAACTTTACGCAACATACAACCACTAAACAGGCGTTTTGTTCGGAACGCTCAAAATCAAAAGCATCATGAAGAAAATTGTTCTAGTTCTTGCTTTATCCGGTTTAATCGGAGCTGCTGCCACCCCAGCCATGGCCTGCGAGGGAGGCAAGTGCACCAAAGAAAACTGCACAGATGCCGGCAAAGCCAAAAAAGAGAAGAAATCGGCAAAAACGACGCTAAGCAAAACAGCAGACGCGCATGCCTGCTGCAAGAAAAATGCTACTGCCAAGGCCGAAGTAACTAAAACCGAAAAAGAAACGAAAGCCCAGCAATAAAGCAGGTGTTTTTGAGAAGAGGCCTTTTGCGCGTGCAGAAGGCCTCTTTCTGTTTACTGCAAGCTGTTGATCAGCCAAGCAGGACCGGCTGCCTCTGCTGTAGCAGGTATACATACTTAAATTCTGGTTGCAGGCACATTTTCATACCTGCGTAAAAACAAAAATACTATCTTTAGCTTTTGACCTGTAACCGAAAAAGACACGACCCGCATGAAGCAATATTTGGACCTGATGCAGCACATCCTCGCTACCGGGGTGAAGAAAGAAGACCGGACCGGAACAGGCACCCTAAGTGTTTTCGGCTACCAGATGCGCTTTAACCTGGCCGATGGTTTTCCGATGGTCACCACTAAAAAAGTGCACCTTAAATCGATCATACATGAGTTGCTCTGGTTTCTGAAAGGAGAAACCAATATTGCCTACCTCAAAGAGAATGGTGTCAGCATCTGGGACGAGTGGGCCGATGAAAACGGTGAACTCGGGCCTGTGTATGGCTCCCAATGGCGCAACTGGCCTACGCCTGATGGCCGCCACATTGACCAGATCACGCAAGTGGTGCAGCAACTGAAACATAACCCTGATTCGCGCCGCATCATCGTGAGCGCCTGGAACGTGGGAGAGATCGAGCAGATGAAGTTGCCGCCCTGCCATGCTTTCTTCCAGTTTTATGTGGCCGAGGGTAAACTGAGCTGCCAGCTATACCAGCGCTCCGCCGATGTGTTTTTGGGCGTACCGTTCAACATTGCCTCCTATGCCTTGCTGCTGCAAATGATGGCGCAGGTAACGGGCCTGCAGCCCGGCGAGTTTATCTGGACCGGCGGCGATACGCATTTATACCTCAACCACCTGGAGCAGGCGCAAAAGCAGCTTTTGCGTGAGCCCCGCGAATTGCCCACAATGCAGCTGAACCCCGAGGTGAAGAACATCTTTGATTTTACCTTCGAAGATTTCGAACTGGTGAACTATAATCCGCATCCGGGCATAAAAGCGCCGGTAGCAGTATAACAAACAACCTCCGGCAGCGGTCATACTTACATTATGTTTAAAGGAATTCAGTATCTGCTGGCAGCAGCGGTCTTGATCTACTTTCTTTTTTACCCTTTTCTTAAAAGTGCCATTAACAGGAAGAAGGTCATTAAATGGATCCTGATCGTGTATGGCCTTGTCTCGCTGATCTATACGGTGATGGCCTTTGCATAAGAACTGACCTGTTAAATCATTCATCGGTACCTATATCTTACCGCATCTTTATGTTCAAATCGCTTCCTGCCGTGCTTGCGGCGCTTGCTTTCTGTGGTGGCCTAAGCGCAGGCAAGGCACAAAACTTTACCCCGAAGGTAAACGAATTCATCAAGGTTAAAGCCAACGTTATTGCGCTGACCGATGCTACGGTGCTGGATGGTTCCGGTGCGCCGGCGCGCCAGCATCAAACCGTTATCCTTCGGAATGGCCGGATCGAGCAGGTAGGCAATGCGAAAAAGATAAAGCTGCCAAAGGAGGCGGAGGTGATCAATTGCACGGGTAAGACCCTGATTCCGGGCCTGGTGATGCTGCATGAACATTTATACTATACCAAGCCGCTGGACAATTACTTCAACATTGCCCAAATGCCGGGCACCTTTCCGAAGTTATACCTGGCGGGCGGCGCCACCACCATCCGCACTGCCGGAAGTATCGAACCCCAAACGGACCTGGCTCTCAAGCGCATGATACAGGAAGGCAAACTGATCGGGCCGGATATGGACGTAACAGCACCCTACATCGAAGAAGCAGCCCTAGATATTCCGGCGCTCAACACCATCCAGGGGCCGGAAGATGCTGCCCGGAGCGTAAATTTCTGGGCCGATAAAGGCTGCACCTCCTTTAAAATGTACATGCATGCCACCAAAGCGGACCTGGCTGCGGTGGTGCGGGAAGCGCATCAGCGGCACATGAAAGTAACCGGCCATCTGTGCGCCATCACCTACCGCGAAGCTGCCGATCTGGGAATTGATAACCTGGAACATGGCTTTCTGGCCAGCACCGATTTTGCAGAAAACAAAAAGGAAGATGATTGCCCGGCCAATGCCCGTAAATCGCTGCAGAACCTGGCCGTAAACAGCCCCGAAATGAAAGAACTGCAGCAGTTGCTGATCAGCAAAGGCGTGGCGGTAACCTCTACATTGCCTGTGTTTGAGCCTTATACCAATCGCGAAGCCGTGCTGGGTGGGGGCGAAGCTGCGCTGGTGCCGGAAGTTAGAAAGAAGATCGTTGCCAACTGGCAGGCGGCCCAGCATAAAGACTCAGCCAGCGCAGCGTTGTTTCAGAAAGAGCTGGCCTGGGAAAAACAGTTCTATGATGCCGGAGGCCTGCTGGTAGCCGGCACTGACCCTACAGGCGCGGGTCGCACCATTGCGGGATATGCCAATCACCGGCAGGTTGAGTTGCTGGTGGAAGGGGGCTTTACGCCAGCCGAAGCCATCAAGATCTGCTCGCTTAACGGAGCCATTTACCTGGGCCGCGAAAAAGAGATCGGCACCATCGAAAAAGGAAAAAAGGCAGACCTGGTGCTGATAAACGGAGACCTGTCAAAAGATATTAAACAGATCAGACAAACCGAGATTGTCTTTAAAAATGGCGTCGGGTTTGATGCGCCCAAGATCTTTGAATCGGTACAAGGTATCGTAGGCTTGAATTGAAGTTCCTGCAGCAACAGACCCTGGTAATCCTCAAAGTAAAAGGGTGTCGACGCGGTGGGCATGCACCATCCCATCGCAGGGCGACCAGGCAAAGATGGTGAAATTGCCGTCCTGGGAGGCGACAAAGGCCAGGGCATCCTGCTGGTCGTGTACGAATTGCGCTGCTGCCAGGTGCCGGGTGCCGCCGCTTTGCGCCGGAGAAAGTATACTGACTTCATTGCCTTTGATGGGCTCAGTAAAAAGGATTTGCTCCACGGGGCTTGCGCCCTTCTTGCGCCCGATCTTTGCCCCGAAGGCCAGCAGCTCATAGTTCTCGTCTATTACCGTGGCGCCATCTACGGCCGTCAGCCCGGCCAACGTTTCCACAGCGGTATGCAAAGCACCCTGCCAGATGCTTTGGCGCTGCTCGCTTATATCCTGGCGCATGAGATCGGCCAGCACGGAAAAAGCCGGGGTTACGGCATACAGGATAGGATGGATGATGGATTCATGCCAGGCCATGGACTGCGGTGGCACCACCAGGAGCAGGCCGCCGCGTTTGTGCGCGCGCATGGAGACGGCCAGCTGCACGAGCACATTCACCGCATCATCAACGGGGGCAGGGGCCGAGAAGCGAAGCAGCGTAGACACTAGCGTCGGGCAATCGGGGAGGCTGCCGCTTTGCTCATCCACAATTTTCACCTGATCGCCTTTCAGAATGGCCACATTGGCAAACTTGCCTACGCCGCCTACCCGGCGATGCTTCACGACCAGCAAGCCGGGTTCCGAGACATCCAGCACAAAGCACAGGCCTGGAACGTGTTGCGTGGCGCCCCAGATATACAGCTCATCGCCTTCGTGCCACACCCCCAGGTGAATGCCCGGTCGCTCCACGGCCGGCGATATTTTGGTTAGAAAAGTGGAAGAGAAGGGGAGCCGCCGCTCGAACAACAGCGGCAGGTCTGTTTGCTCCGGCGGCATGTAGGCCAATGAAATGCGGGTAGCGTATCCTTCTTCGCGGCGCAGACTTGCCCAAAAAGCCGTATCGATTATGGCCGCTATGATCCGGGCAGAAGGCTTAGAGGCCAGCGCCTCGCCGCCCTGCTCGCGGGCGGATTGCAGGTGCTGCAAAAAATGCTCTTCTATCGTGTCGGCTACGGCCTGGGCTGCCAGGTAAGTTGTTTCACGGATCAGGCTCATGTTTTTACCCTTCTTTTAAGCAATATACCAAAAAAGCAGCTAGAGGTTCCTGCAAGTATAGCCGTTAAATTTGATCCCGGCAGGGCTGATGTATTCTTCCGATTCTCATTATGCTAAGCTTAATCGCTAAATCCACGGGCTTTCTATACTTTAGCAGCCGCGTAAGCTATACTTGTATAGATAGTTATCGCCACCCAGCTAAACATTCTGTTGCCGTTATGGTTGCCTTACAGCAGCAACTACTCCCTTGTTTTATAGTATAGTTATTGCAGATCGATTGGTTTGCACGCGGCCGAAAAGTAGAGGATGAAAGTGAGCGGCGTAAGCTGTAAATTCCCTTAATCCGGATCAATGCTGCTGCTATTTGTTGACTGCTGACCTGAAATTCCTTTTAAAACATCACTCTAACCTATAAACCTATGAAATTAAAAGCTCTGTTTACCCTCTTTTTGAGTTTAGCCTTGTGGCAGGCACAGGCGCAGATTGCCACTTACGATAAGATTGAAACCAGCAAAGGGCCGCTTGTCATCCAGCCCATTCAGCATGCTTCCATGGTGCTGACCTGGGATAATAAAACGATCTACGTAGATCCGACCGGTGGTGCCAAAGCCTATGCGGGGACAAAAGCGCCGGACCTGGTGCTGATCACCGACATCCACGGCGACCACCTGGATGTGGCTACACTCGATTCAATTAAACTGGACAGTGCTGTGCTGGTGGTGCCACAGGCAGTAGCCGACAAACTGCCCAGCAAGTATAAAGCGCAGGTGGTGGTCATGAAAAATGGTCAGAATTCCACGCAGTTGAACATTCCGATCCAAGCGGTTGCCATGTATAATTTACCGGAAACAGCCGATGCAAAGCACCCGAAAGGCCGGGGAAATGGCTACATTCTGCAGCTGGGAGATAAGCGCGTCTATATAGCCGGCGATACAGAAGACATCCCGGAAATGCGTGCCCTCCAGCATATTGATGTCGCTTTTGTGCCCATGAATCTGCCTTATACCATGGACATAAACCAGGCAGCCAGTGGTGTGCTGGCTTTTAAACCAAAAGTGGTGTACCCGTATCATTACCGCGGACAGAATGGGTTTAGCGATGTAGAAGCGTTTAAGAAAGCAGTAGAAAGCAAGAACAAAAATATAGCAGTGCGCCTGCTGACCTGGTACCCGGATAAGGCAACAAAACAATAGCAGCAAGTATGCTCAAACAAAAAGGCCCGGGCACTTGTCCGGGCATTTTTGTTTGAGCGGTTATACTCTAACACGAAAGGCTTAGGCGATCCGGACCTTTTTACCGGTTCTGGCCGCTTCATAAATAGCCATCAGGATCTTCACATCGCGCAGCCCCATTTCGCCGGGCACCCGGGAGGCTTTGTTTTCGAGGATGCTCTGCGCGATGCCATCCATTTGCAGGGCCTGCTGGTTTACCTGGGGCAGGTGCATGGGCCCCTCGCTGGTTTTGCCCGTAATCCCCCCGTAGCCATAGGCGGGCTCCAGGTGCCACCAGCCCTTTTCGGCCTCAGCATGCAGGTAACTAACATTTTCGTTATAGCTGGAGCCACAGCTTGCCAAGGCGCCATTCGGGAATTCCAGCTGCCAATCAATCGACTGCTCCACTTCATCAAACACCCTGGGGCGGGTAACTTCTCCGAATTTTGCCGTCACTGCCACCGGCGTCTGGCCCACCGTATAGCAGGCGCCCTGTACGCAGTAAATGCCCATGTCCATCAGCGGCCCGCCGCCGGCCAGTTCTTTGTTCAGGCGCCAGCTACCGGCGTTATTCATCACAAAGCCATTCTCTGTTTTGATCGTTTTCACCTTACCATATACCTGTTTTTGTCCCAGTTCCATAGCCCGCAGGTTGTGTGGTTCGTAATGCAACCGGTAACCAACCGATAAACTGACCTGATGCGCTTTGCAGGCCGCTATCATACGTTCTGCGTCGGCCACCGAGGTGGCCATTGGTTTCTCCGAGATCACGTGCTTGCCTGCCTGCGCTGCCCGTATCGTATATTCAGCGTGCATGGCGTTGGGCAGCACTACATACACAATATCAATGGCCGGGTTATCCTTGATCTGATCGAAGGTTTTGTAAGTATAAATATTCTTATCGGGGATGTTATACTTCTTTTTCCAGGTTTCTGCCTTGGCGGGCGTGCCCGTTACGATGCCTGCCAGGTAGCAGTTTTCTGTTTCGGCCAGCGCCGGTGCCAGCTGGTGGGTGCTGTAGCTGCCCAGCCCAACCAGCGCAATCCCCAGTTTCTTCTTGGCACGGTCTCCTGAGAAGAATTGGTGCTCTCCCGGTCTAGTTAACCTATCCAGTCCTTGTGCCAGGTAAGGGGCACCCAAGGCTGCCGAACCAAGCAGCAGCGAAAATCCTTTGATAAAGTCACGCCGGCTGTGGCCTGGCAGATGATCATCATTTTTCATGGTAAGTGCTTTAAGATCAGAGAAGCAATTAAAAAGTATATAAGTATAGCCGGCAAAAAGGTTGGTTCTGAGAGGCAGGAAAGTATAACGAATGGAGTAGGAGCGCGCCAAATCGGGAAGGGTTGCTGGACACGCTGCGGGAGATTCAAATAAAGAAGGCAAGTATAGGCAGCCATAAATAGGTGCTTATACTTGCCTAAAGTATAAAATCAGACTTCAGGAAAAAAGCACCCGGGCCAAAGCTAAACTTCAACCCGGGTGCTTTTATACTTGCTATACCTGTTATACTTAGGGATTAGTAGACCACATGCCGGCTTCTTTGATAAAGACACGGCGGTTCAGTTTGAGCTGGGCAATGATAAATTCAGCAAAATCGTCGGGCTGCATTACTTTATCCGGGTTGCCATCGGTTAATTTCAGGTCAATGGAGAGGTCGGTAGCCACAGTGCTGGGCACAAGGGTGCTCACGCGGATATTGTGCTTGCGCACTTCTTGCATCAGCGATTCCGACAACCCGATGAGCGCAAACTTAGAAGCACTGTAAGCGCTGGTAACGGCATTGCCGCCCTTTCCCGCCGTCGACGATATATTGATAATATCGCCAGTCTGGCGTTCGATCATGTCGGGGAGCAAAGCACGCGTTACAAAGTATACACCCAGTACATTAACCCGCAGGATGTTTTCCCACTCGGCTGGCTCCAGCTCCATGAACTTGCCAAAAGAGGCGATCCCCGCATTGTTGATCAATATATCGATAGGGCCTAATTCGCTTTTGGCCTGCGCAACGGCGGCATTCACGGCTTCCATGTCGGCTACGTCTGCCACTACCACCGTTGCTTTAACGCCCTGCTTTCTTACCTGTTCAGCTACTTCCTGCAGCTGGCTTTCAGTGCGGGCCAGTAAAGCTACGTCCACGCCTTCTTTCGCCAAGGCAATGGCAATGGCACGCCCCAGGCCTTTGCCGGCGCCTGTTACAAGGGCTTTCTTTCCGGTTAATGTTTCCATCCTGTTATCTTGTTAAAATTTGTTGCTACAAATATACGAAGAAATCAAACTGCAGGCCGCATGCACTGCCTTCTCCTTTCCCATACAAGTATAAAAGAAGGGGGATACAGCCGCTAAAAGGCTAGGCTATACATCGTGTAAACTCATCCAAGAATGCGGCGGATATCATTGGCTTTGGCCATCAGCGCCCGGGACTTTTCTTCGTCCTGCGCTGCAATAAGGGCTTTGAATTGCTGCAGTTGGGTGATGTAGCTGTCCAGGGCTTCGGAGACATTCTGCCTGTTCTGCGTGAAAATGGGTGCCCACATCTGGGGAGAGCTTTTGGCCAGGCGCACCGTGGAGGAGAAGCCGCTCCCGGCCATATCGAAAATGTTTTTTGCGTCCTGCTCTTTGTCCAGCACCGTGAGGCCCAGGGCAAACGAGCTGATGTGGCTCAGGTGTGAAACATAAGCCAGGTGCAGGTCATGATCGGCGGCGGCCATGTAGCGCAGCGGCATGTGCAGCTCGCTGCAAAGTTGCTCGACCAACGCCAGCGATGCCGGCGCGCTTTTCTCTTTGTCGCAGATGATCATGGTCTTCTGCGCCAGCAGGCTTTCAAAGGCAGCTTCGGGGCCCGAGTATTCAGTACCGGCAATGGGGTGGGCCGCGACAAACTGTCCTCGTTTCGGGTGCTTGTCGGCTATCTGGCAAATCTGCTCTTTCGTGGATCCGAAATCTACTAGCGTGGCGCCGGAGGGAAGCAGATCCAGGACCGGCTGCAACAGCGCGGCAATGGCATTCACCGGTACGGCCAGGACGACCAGGTCGGCATTTGTAACAGCTTCTTCGAGGGGCATAACCGCATCCACCAATTTCAAAGACAGCGCCTTTTGCGCATGCTGCAAATCATTTTCTACGCCAGTTACCTGCGTATTACTGCGGGCTGCTTTCACGGCAAGTCCAAACGATCCTCCCAACAAACCCAACCCGATGATGCACAACTTCATACTTCTGTATAAATAATAGTCATTTTTCTGTTGATACGAACACGCACACCCGGCTTATCTTTCGCTGAAAGGCACGGTTCGTTTTTCTTCGGCACTTTGCATGGCCAGCTCGATGATGCGGATCACATTCCGGGCCTGTTCGGGCTGCACTTCCAGCGCACCCTCTCCACGAATGGCCTGCAGCACATTTTCGTAAAATCCCCGGTAGTCGCCAATCTCGCTTTTTATTTTGCCATGCAGTTCCAGGTCTTTGTAGCTGGTGTTGAGCGTGCCCCAAAGCTGCTGTGGCTCATCGCCCCAAGCCGGGTTTTCAGCGGGCATTCCTCCGGCTTTCAGGGCGGCCTCCTGCACATCCATGCCATACTTTACAAAGCTCCCCCGGTCGCCATGCAGTATAAAATGCGGTCCCACTTCCTTTACCAGCATGCCGGCTTTCAGCGTCACTTTTAACCCTTCGTAATGCAGTCGCAGGTCAAAATGATCGATCACATGGGAGTGCTGCCGCTGTGTACCCACCTCAGCGGTTATACTTGCCGGAAGCCCGAACAGGCACAAGGCCTGGTCGATCAGGTGGGCGCCGAGGTCATAGAGAATGCCGGAGCCGGGCAGGTTTTCTTCTTTCCAGGTGTTGGGTTTGATCTCGTTACGGAACCGGTCGAAATGCGCTTCATACTCCACCACGTTGCCCAGTAGCTTGCTTTCCAGTACTTTCCTGACGGTTTTGAAATCACTATCCCAGCGCCTGTTGTGGTACACAGTCAGGAGACGCTGCTGCTTGCGGGCCAGCACGATCAGCTCGTCGGCCTCTGCCGAGGTAATGGTAAAAGGCTTTTCGACCACCACATGCTTGCCAGCCAGCAGGGCTTCTGTGGCCAGCGGCACATGCGAGGTGTTGGACGTAGCAACGATCACAAGGTCTATACTTTCATCCCTGAAAATATCACGAGCCTCCGCTACGATCTCCGCTTCAGGATAGCTTTGCTTTGCGTGGTGGATGGGCTCTTCGCGGGTTTCGCGGATCTTTTTCAGGCGCAGGCCCTGAATGCTTGAAATAAAAGGCGCATGAAAGACGCGGCCGGAAAGACCAAAGCCAAGAAGGCCGACGTTAATAGGTTCGCTCATAAAAACTTGGTTTAGGGATGTGCTGCTTCAGATCGGGCAAAAGGATTAGCAGGTTTTGTGTTCAGATTAACATAAACACGCCTTCCTGATTTCCGCTTATACGTATCTTTGATCTTCGGCAAGTATAACGCGCTTACAAGTTACAGTTTATTTACATATGGAATCATCTCTTTCCGCCACAACTACCCCGCCGCTTACCCGGCTAAACCTTTGGGTCATGACCGTTGCCACAGGATTGGTAGTAGCCAATTTATACTATAACCAGCCGCTGCTGGGCAAGATCTCCGCTGAATTTGGCGTAACTGAGGCAAAGGCGGGCGCTATTTCCATGCTTACCCAGATCGGCTATGCCGTGGGCATGCTGTTCATCATCCCGTTGGGCGACATGCTGCGGCGCAAGCAACTGATCATGGTTGATTTTGTGCTCATTGTGGCCAGTTTGCTGCTGGCGGCTTTTGCAAAAGACATTAACATGCTGCTGCTGGCCAGCTTCCTGATCGGGGCTACGTCGGTGGTGCCGCAGCTGCTGGTGCCCATGGCTGCGCACTTGGCCAAGCCGGAGGAGCGGGGCCGCACCGTAGGTTTTGTCATGAGTGGTCTGTTGATCGGCATCCTGCTGTCGCGTACGCTGAGCGGTTTTGTGGGCGAGCACCTGGGCTGGCGGGCTATGTTTTTGATCGGGGCCGGCATGATGGTGGTGCTGTGGCTGGCGTTATACTTTCTGTTGCCAGAAGTGCACCCCGACTACAAAGGCACTTATCGGGAGTTGATGGCGTCATTGGTGCATCTGGCCCGGGAAGAGCCGCTGCTGCGGCTTGCCGCCGTGCGGGGCGCCCTGTGCTATGCCTGTTTTGGCGCTTTCTGGACAACGCTGGTTTTTCTGCTGCAGGAGCCGCAGTTTAACGCCGGCAGCGATGTGGCGGGTGCTTTCGGCTTGATCGGCGCTTTCGGTGCATTGGCCGCCTCGTTTATGGGCAAACTGAGCGACAAAGGAAACGGCTTCCGTGTTACGACCTTCAGCATTGCCTTAGTGATCCTCTCCTATGTGATCTTCGGGCTGTCGAGCCATAGTATTATGGGGTTAGTGGTGGGCGTTATTGTAATGGATCTAGGCGTGCAGGCCACGCATATTTCGAACCAAACACTTATCTTCTCGCTGCGGCCTGAGGCGCGCAATCGCCTGAACACCGTCTACATGGTAACATACTTTATAGGAGGGGCGGCCGGCACCTGGCTGGCTAGCCAGGCGTGGCTCCGCTGGCACTGGACGGGTGTAGTGGGGGTAGGGCTGCTCTTTTCGGTGCTGGCGCTGCTGGTGCACGTGCGCTTTCTGCGCCGCAACAAGTAAGCGGTTGCAAAGCAGGATAAAATTAAAAAGCGGTATATACCATACTTCGGTTATCCCTGCAGCTGCTTTTCCGTATAAGCCACTGCTCAACAACCTGTTCAGGGATGGAGAGTTAGAGCATACTGACTTTCGGGCCAGGTTGTACAAGTATAGCAAGGCCGCTATGATTGCTCAGATATAATGGCTATCTTAAGCAAATTTAACAAACACTTCACCTTCAAGGCAAACACATGAAGCACCTCTTGCTAGTAATCCTGCTATTTGTCAGTTTTGGTACGCTACTACAGGCTCAGACAAAAAAAGCAGCCTCCACCTTCGACCCCGCTACCCTGAAAATCACCTGGGAATTAGTGGATAACAGCAGCCCGGAGCAAACCGTTTCCGCTCTGACGCTGGCCAACACAGGCAAACAGGCGCTGCCGGCCTCAGGCTGGAGCTTATACTTTCACGGAAGCGGATCAGCTAAATCGAAAGACGGCCAGGTAAATGTGATGGCCGTAAATGGCGATCTTTTAAAAATGGTGCCCACCGCTTCTTTTAAGAGCCTTCCTGCCGGAGAATCCCGTCGGCTTGAATTTGTAAGCCGCAGGCAGGTACTCAATACCAACGATACCCCTGAAGGCTTTTACCTGGTTTGGGACAGCAACCCTTCCAAGGGAATCGCCTTACCGGCGACGGTCTATACTACGCCGGACCGGGAGAAAAATGCCGTTCTCTGGAAATCAGCCCAGGCGCTGTATGAGCAGAATAAAACCATTGAAGACATCCCGCTTGAAAAATTACCCAAAGTTTTCCCGACACCTACCAGCTATTCCGAAACTGGTAAAAGCTTTGCCTTAACGGCTGCTGTGCCTATTGTTGCGGAGGCTGCCTTTAAAGGCGAAGCAACCTTGCTGGCAAATTACCTGGAAACAGTCTTCGGCAAAAAACCGGCTGTACAAACCACAGGCACGGGCAAAGCTGTTCGCCTGGAGAAAAAGGAAGGCCTGGGACCTGAAGCCTATGAGCTCAAGGTAACTGCCGATGCGATCACGATCTCAGGAACGACACCCGCCGGTATTTTTTACGGCATCCAATCCCTTAAAACACTTATTCCTCCTGCTGCGCTGGCCAGCCCCCAGCAGTCTGTAGCCATTGCCGGTGTGAGCGTTCAGGATGCACCCCGTTTCGGGCACCGCGCCTTTATGCTAGATGTGGCCCGCAACTTTCATCCCAAGCAGGAGGTGCTTAAATTGCTCGATCTGATGGCCTTGTATAAGCTCAACGTGTTTCACTTCCATATGAGCGATGATGAAGGCTGGCGCCTGGAAATTCCTGCTTTGCCGGAACTGACCCAAGTAGGTGCCAAGCGTGGTCATACATTAGACAACAAACAATTTCTGCAGCCTTCCTATGGTTCAGGTCCATCGGGCGATAATAAATCCGGCAGTGGCTACTTTAGCAAAGCAGATTTCATCGAAATACTCAAGTATGCCAACGACCGCCATATCCGGGTAATCCCTGAAATAGAAACGCCAGGACACGCCCGCGCTGCCATCAAAGCCATGGATGCGCGTTATGACCGCCTGATGAAGGAAGGAAAGAAAGCGGAGGCAGAACGCTATCTGCTACGTGACCTGAATGATAAATCAGTCTACAAATCTGTGCAGAACTGGAACGACAACGTGATTGACGTTGCACAGCCTTCTACCTACAACTTCCTGGAAACGGTAGTAGATGAGATCCTGAAAATGTATAAAGAGGCCGGTGCTCCGATCCAGACAATTCACTTTGGAGGCGATGAAGTGCCGGGCGGTGTGTGGCAGAAGTCGCCGGCCGTGCAGGCCCTGATCAAAAGCAACCCTAAGGTTAAAAATACTGATGACCTGTGGTTCTACTTTTACGGCAACGTAAACGACATGCTTAAGAAACGCAACTTATACTTGTCGGGCTGGGAAGAGATCGGCCTGAAAAAAGTGAAGGAAAATGGCCGCACAGTGTATGTGCCCAACCCGCAGTTTGCTAATGAAAACTTCCATGTGGATGTATGGAACAACCTGACCGGAGCGGAAGACCTGGCCTATAAGCTAGCCAATGCCGGTTACAAAGTGGTGCTCACCAACGTGACCAATTTATACTTCGACCTGGCCTCTCAGAAGGATTATGACGAGCCGGGTCTGTATTGGGGCGGCTATGTGGATGTAGACAAGCCCTTTTATTTTATCCCTTACGATTACCTGAAAAACACGAAAGAGGACAGCAGGGGTGAACCTGTTGATCGCGCTATTTTCAAAGACAAAGTGCGGCTCACAGAAGCAGGAAAAGCAAATATTGTGGGTATTCAGGCGCCGTTGTGGAGCGAAACAGTACGGAACAACGAACGGCTGGAGTTCATGATCCTACCTAAACTGCTTGGTCTGGCCGAAAGAGCCTGGGCCAGCGACCCGGCCTGGGCCACCGAATCCGACGAAGCGAAAAGCAATGCCCTGTATGGCACAGCCTGGTCTGAGTTTGTGAATGTAGTGGGCAAACGCGAGCTTCCGCGCCTGGACAAGTATGCAGGTGGTTTCAATTACCGCATACCGGCACCAGGAGCAATGGTTGCAGACGGCAAGGTACATGCTAACCAGCAGTTACCCGGCCTGACAATTCGCTATACCACCGATGGCACGGAACCTTCCGCAAAAAGTCCGGAATACAAAGCTCCGATCACCGCCAACGGTACTGTAAAACTGAGAGCGTTTACGACCACCGGCCGCGGCGGAAAAGTGACAATAGTAAATACCAAAAAATAGGATTAGACGGGCAGAGGTATCTACCAATTTAAAGGATGTCTCTGCCCGACTTCTAGCTTGGCTCACTTACTTAAACCCTTCTGCGGAAATTATCATTGGATAATTTTGTTCCCTCTATAAGTAAGTAGAGAATTTTTTATGGAAGTAGCAGTAAACATCCGGTTCCTGCTTTTGGCGCTCTACGAGAAAAAGTATGATGGAAAATGGTACGACGTAGCAGATTTATTTACGTCCCATCATTTAGAAATTGTACAGGTAGAAGCAAAAGAAATAGTAGATACGCTCACAAAGGACGGCCTGATCAGATCGATTGCCATTGGAGATAAGTTCCTGGCTCAGATCACAGCAGATGGTGTCGAGTTCTTGGAGGAAAGTAATTTCTTTAACGAAAGCACCTATATCCCCAAAGACCGGATTTTACCTTTGCAGCGGGAGTTACTGCGGCACCAGATGGACGAGTTTACCATGCGCATGCTTCAGTCCGAATATGGGCCAAGTATACCTGCGGTAGAATTTCTGAAAGAGGTGGAAGAACTGAAAGCGCTACTCAATATTTTAGGCCAGAAAAGCTGGCTGCAGATCATGAAAAGCAAATTTCGCGAGATCTTCAGTGATTCGGTGCCGCAGGAGGTACTGGAAGAAATGCTGCGAAACTATGGAAACTATCAAGCGGCCGAACATGCTGCTGCCGGTTAGCTTTTAAGCAAAAATTTCCCTTATCAAAACTGTTTTTATTGGAACAAGTCCTGCTGCAGTTGGTCTAACAACGGGTGCTGCTGCCCGTATGCCTGCCCGCTGATAGCTGGCACCCACCTGAAGCCGGTTACATTAGCCGCAAAAACAGTTGCCTCTTCACTGAGTTCTGCCAATCCTATCTGGCATTCCACCACATCAACCCTTTTTTCAGAAGCCCATTGCATGATAGCCCGCCGCAGGATGCCATTGACGCAGCCCGTTGTAAGCGAAGGCGTGAAAAGCGTGTTTTGCTGCAGCCAGAAAATATTGGACGAGATCAGTTCCGCCACTGCGCCTTCGGGTGAGAGCAGCAGCATGTCGTTATAGGTTGTACCTGCTTTTTCGCGGGCAGCCTGCACGTATACCAGCGCATTGGGGCCTTTAAAGTGAGAGAACGATGAGGGTAATGTCGTGGTGCGCCTACACAGGCCCACCTGCAAAGGGCTTACATCGGCTGGTGTTGTAGCTTCGGCGGTAGCCAGCCAGGCAGCTTCATCTGTTTGGGGCGTATACAAGCCCGCTCCGTCCCGCCATACTTTCAGTTTGAGGCGGCCATACTTTTCAGCCTTGTTCTGCCCGGCCAGCGTGAGCAGTTGCTGCTCCAGGGCAGCAGGTGCAAGCTGATCAAATAACCTGATCTGCAGGGCTGCAGCCGCGTCCTGCATCCGCGCCACATGGTGCTGCCAGAAACGGATGCGCCCTTGCTGCACGATCAGCGTTTCAAAAAATCCGTCGTTGTACTGAAAAGCCCGGTTTGAGAGTGGCAGCCGAAGCGCCTGCTCCTGCATCAAATGGCCATTGTAAAGTAACATGTGTAGAGTTCTGAGTTCTGAATTAGGAATTAAGAATTGGCAGCAAGTATAAAGTATAGGCTAGGTATGAGTTAATGCATAAGAGTGAAGGAACACAGTTTTTTCAACTCAGGACTCAGCACTCAAGACTCAGAACTCCCAACCCTTATCGGATGAGGGCGAACTTCTTACCGGGTTTGGCTTTGATGACTCCTTTAAACTCCAGCCCTAACAGCACAGAAGCCAGGAGGCTGACAGGCAGCTGCGCCTTCCAACTCAGGTTATCCATGTGCTCTTCCCGCGACTGCAGCAAGACGTCAACAACTTTCCATTCTTCGGCTGTAAAATCGTCCGGCTGAAAAAGCTGCTTTGCCTGCTTTTTGGCTGCCGCCGCATCTTCCAGATCCCAGTTCAGCAACTCTACCAGGTCCTGCACTGAAGTATACACAGCCGCCTTGTTAGTCTTAATTAGGTAATTGGTGCCTTCCGATACCGGCGAGGTCAGGTTGCCCGGCACCGCCATTACTTCCTTGTCGTAGCTGTGGGCAATGTCAGCTGTGATCAGGGTGCCGCTTTTCAGGGCAGCTTCCACCACGATGGTGCAATCCGACATGCCGGCAATGATGCGGTTGCGGGCCGGAAAGCGCGGGGCATCGGGCTTGGTGCCAAACGGGTTTTCCGTCAGTAGCCCACCCTGCGTCAGCATGCGTTCTGCATACTTGCGGTGTACAGCCGGATAGATCACATCCGGGCCGCTGGCCATGACGCCAATCGTCGATAAGCCGGCCTGCAGTGCCGCCCGGTGCGCTACAATATCCACGCCATACGCCAGGCCGCTTACCACCAGCACATTATAAGGCACCAGATCGGCTATGATCTGTTCGGTAATAGCCTGGCCATAGCTGGTGATCTGGCGCGTACCCACCATGCTGATGATGCGGCGCGTGTTCAGGTTACCGTTGCCTTTAAAGTATAACAGGATCGGCGCGTCGGGTAGTTGTTTGAGGCGATCCGGGTACTTTTCGGAAGTATAAAACAGCACCTGCACATCCTGCTCCTGGGCCTGTTTCAGGATATCTTCTGCCTGCAGCAAAGCCGCCCGGCCACCCGCAGTTATACTTTGCACCAGCTTGTTACCAATGCCCGGCACTTTGAGCAGTTTGCCGGCCGGCGAGGTAAAAACAGCCTGCGGCGAGCCGCAGTAGCTCACGAGTAAGCGGGCCAGTTGCCCGCCCACCCCGGGCAATTTCGTCAGGGCTATTTCGTACAGGTTCTGCTCTTCTACCATAGGCTAATCCTGTACGGAACTTTCAAGCTTTGGTGTTCAGCTGGTCTTTGATGCCCACCAGGAACGCGCGCACTTTCTCCAGCGACTGGATAATTTCGATCTTGTCCTTGGTCTGCACCCCTTTGTTCTTGAGCATCTCGCGGGCGCCTTGTATCGTATAGCCGCGCTCTTTTACCAGGTGGTATACCGTGCGCAGCATCTCAATATCCTTTGGCGTGTACTGGCGGTTCCCTTTTTTACTCTTTTTAGGGCTCAGTTGCTCAAACTCGGTTTCCCAGAAGCGGATCAGCGAGGGGGCAACTTCAAACATGGCAGCCACTTCCCCGATGGTGTAGTACTGCTTTTCTATTTCTCTTTCTTTATAAGGCATAGTGTTAAGTCTATTGTATGGCAGGCACAACTACTAATTTTCGGGGGCGATGCTACTGATTACGGCTAAAATATGCTACTTTTGTCTCTATTGAGCGCCTCAGACCCCGCGAAAACAGTGTGTTTCTGAAAGGCAAAAATTCTATATTTTTTGTTCTTAAACAACAAGTATAGCACTTAGTATCTAAATGCTTAACACTCATACATGAACTCAGCTGAGATTAGACAAAAGTTCCTGGACTTCTTTGCTTCCAAACAGCACCAGATCGTGCCCTCTGCGCCAATTGTAGTAAAAGATGACCCTACCCTGATGTTTATCAACTCGGGCATGGCTCCCTTCAAAGATTATTTTCTGGGCAATAAGCCGGCTCCTTACAAGCGCGTTGCCGACACCCAGAAATGCCTGCGCGTGAGCGGCAAGCACAACGACCTGGAAGAAGTAGGCTACGATACCTACCACCATACGATGTTCGAGATGCTGGGTAACTGGTCGTTTGGGGATTACTTTAAAAAGGATGCGCTGGAATGGTCGTGGGAGTTGCTGACCCAAGTATACAAGCTGCCAAAAGACAGGCTGTATGTGTCAGTTTTCCAGGGTGATGAAAAGGATAACCTGCCGTTGGATCAGGATGCGTTCGATATCTGGAAGTCTATGATCGCGGAAGACCGTATCCTAATGGGTAATAAGAAGGATAACTTCTGGGAAATGGGCGATACCGGTCCGTGCGGTCCGTGCTCTGAGATTCACGTTGATTTGCGTACGGATGAAGAACGCGCGCAGGTGGATGGTAAATCGCTGGTGAACAACGACCACCCGCAGGTAGTGGAGATCTGGAACAACGTGTTCATGGAATTCAACCGCCTGGCCGATGGTTCGCTGGTAAAACTACCTGCGCAGCACGTAGATACCGGCATGGGCTTTGAGCGTTTGTGCATGGCCATCCAGGGCAAGCGCTCTAACTACGATACCGATGTGTTCCAGCCCCTTATCCAGTTTGTGGCAAAGGAAGCCGGCGTAACGTATGGCGCCAATGAAAAGACGGACATTGCCATCCGGGTGATTTCGGATCATATCCGGGCTATTGCCTTTACCATTGCCGACGGCCAGTTGCCGTCCAACAACAAGGCGGGCTATGTGATCCGCCGTATCCTGCGCCGCGCAGTGCGGTACGGGTTTACGTTCCTCGACTTCAAAAAGCCTTTCCTCTATAAACTGGCTGCCGTACTGGCCGACCAGATGGCGCACGTGTTCCCCGAGCTGCTGCAGCAGCTGAGCTTTGTACAGCGCGTGATCGAAGAAGAGGAAAACGCCTTTTTGCGAACACTCGAAAATGGTCTTAAACGCCTGGATGCCCTGGAGGAGACCTTCAGGAAAAATAACAATACCATAGATGGCCGCACGGCTTTCGAACTCTATGATACCTTTGGCTTCCCACTGGATCTGACGGCACTTATCGCCCGTGAAAAAGGGTTGAAGGTAGATGAAGCTGGTTTTGATGTGGAGATGGAGCAGCAGAAGAACCGCTCCCGCAATGCTTCCGCCACTGAGCAGACCGATTGGGTGATCCTGCAGCCGGAGGTGGTCAACGAATTTGTTGGTTACGATGTGGAATCAACAGAATCCCACATTGTGCGCTACCGCCAGGTGAAAACCAAGAACAAGAGCGAGTACCACCTGGTGCTGGACAAAACACCGTTCTACGCCGAAAGCGGCGGCCAGGTAGGTGATACCGGTTACCTGATTTCCGACACGGAACAGATCGAGGTGCTGGACACCAAAAAGGAAAACGACCTGATCCTGCATATCACGGCCAAGCTGCCGCAGCAGGTGGAAGGAACATTTAAAAGCGAGGTAGATGCTGTCCGTCGTAACCTGATCCGCAAGAACCACTCGGCCACGCACCTGCTGCATGCCGCCCTGCGCAAAGTATTGGGTGAACATGTGCAGCAGCGCGGCTCTCTGGTTAACGAGAAGCTGTTGCGCTTTGACTTTTCGCACTTTGCCAAAGTTGAGGAGGCACAGTTGCGCGAGGTAGAGCATATCGTAAATGAGCGTATCCGCCAGGCTATTCCCCTAGAAGAGCAACGCAACGTAGCCATCGGCGATGCCCGCAATATGGGCGCCATGGCCTTGTTTGGAGAGAAGTATGGCGAGTTTGTGCGCGTGATCGCCTTTGACCGGGAACACTCGGTCGAGTTGTGTGGCGGCATTCATGTGCTGAACACAGGTAATATCGGCTACTTTAAAATTGTATCGGAGAGCTCAGTGGCTGCCGGCGTGCGCCGCATCGAAGCCATTACCGCAAGTATGGCCGAGAACTTTGTGCAGCAGCAGCTCAACGAACTGAATGCCGTGCAGGAAGTACTCAACTCGCAGAGCAATGTATCGGGAGCCGTGCAAAAGCTTCAGGACGAGAACAAAGCCCTGCAAAAGCAACTGGAGCAGTATGAACTGAAGCAACTGACAGGCCTGAAAGATACCCTGGCACAAAAAGTGCAGCCATTGGATGGCGTGAACTTTGTGGCAGAGAAAGTAGACGTCAGCAATGCCGATTACCTGAAAAAGCTTGCCTTTGACCTGCGCCAGTCGGTACAAAACCTGGTGCTGGTGCTGGCTGCTGAAATAGACGGGAAGCCCCAAATCGCAGTGATGCTGTCGGATAACCTGGTTTCGGAAAAGAACCTGAATGCCAGCCAGCTGGTGCGCGAGTTGGCCAAAGAGATTAAAGGTGGCGGCGGCGGACAGCCTTTTTATGCAACGGCAGGCGGCAAAGAGTCAGCCGGTTTGCAGGCCATACCAGCCAAAGCACTGGAATTAGTAAAAAACACACTTAAAGCATAAGCTGTTAACGCAGATGGATTCAGCAATCAGAGATAAATACCAGGCCATTATCGGCTTAGAAGTGCACGCCCAGCTCCTGACAGAGAGCAAAGCCTATTCTTCTGACTCGACAGAGTATGGCATGCTCCCTAATACCAACCTGAGCGCCATTACCCTGGGTCACCCGGGCACTTTGCCCAAGGTGAATAAAAAGGTAGTGGAGATGGCCGTGAAAATGGGCGTGGCTACGAACTGCGAGATCACCCGACATAATATTTATGCCCGCAAAAACTACTTTTACCCCGATCTTCCGAAAGGCTACCAGATCACGCAGGATAAAACCCCGATCTGTACTTTTGGCCACCTGGACATAAAAGACGCGGCCGGCAACGACAAACGCATCGGTATTACGCGCATCCACATGGAAGAAGATGCCGGCAAATCGATGCACTTACCTGGCGAAACGGAAACACTCGTGGACTTCAACCGCGCCGGCGTGCCCCTGATCGAGATCGTATCGGAGCCCGATATCCGCGATTCGGTAGAAGCGTTCAATTACCTGACCGAGATCAAGCGCCTGGTCAAATACCTCGACATCTGTGACGGCAACATGGAAGAAGGCTCGCTGCGCTGTGATGCCAACGTATCTGTAATGCTGAAAGACTCCTCCTTGTGGGGCACCAAAGTGGAAGTGAAGAACATGAACTCTTTCCGCAACGTGCAGCGCGCCATCGAGCACGAGATCGAGCGCCAGATCATGGTGCTGGAGAATGGCGGAACAGTGGAAGGCGAAACCCGCAACTTCGATGCCAACACGGGTAATACTACGGCCATGCGTTCCAAGGAAACTCTGAACGATTACCGCTACTTCCCGGAGCCCGACCTGCCGCCGCTGGTGATAGAGCAGGAATGGCTGGAAGGTATAAAAGCCGCCATGCCAAGCCTGCCGCAAGAGCTGTATAAGCGCTTTGTGGAAGTATACGGCCTGCCGGCCTATGATGCCGCTGTGCTGACGGATGCCAAAGAGATTGCCTTATACTTTGAGGAGCTTTGCAAGCATACCACCAACTATAAAGCCGCCTCAAACTGGATAATGGGCCAGGTGAAATCCTACCTGAACGAATTGCAGCTGCACATCCGCGACTTTCCGCTACAGCCGGAACAAATTGCCGGCCTTATTGCTTTAGTAGACGAGAACAAGGTGAGCCACTCGGTGGCGGCCAAACAGGTGTTTCCGTACCTGCTGGAGCATCCGCAACTGAATGCCCTGCAGGTAGCCGAGCAGCAGAACCTGCTGCAGCAATCTGATGCGGGCGAGCTGGCGCAGATTGTGGAGGCCGTGCTGGCCGAAAACCCTGCCAAGGTGGAGGAGTATAAAGCTGGAAAACAGTCGCTGGTGGGGATGTTCATGGGCGAGATCATGAAAAAAACGCAGGGGAAAGCCGATCCGAAAGGGGCAAACAAATTGTTGCGCGAGTACCTCAACGCTTAATGTATAAAGACATGAAATATTCTAAGTTTATCGCATTTGCCGCTGCCACAGCCTTGCTGGCCGCTTGCCAGGGTAATAAATCCACTTCAAACGAAGACGGGTATACGGTACAGGGACACCTGCAGAATGCTGCGGCCGGAAACAAAGTATACCTGCTGGAGCTGGGCGATCAGCAGTTCATTGCCCGCGACACAGCGGAGATCGGTAAGGATGGCTCCTTTACTTTTGAGGGGACGGTGAAAGAGCCGACCATGTACCGCATCACCCTCGATCAACAGAATGGCCTGATGCTGGTACTGGACAACGAAAAGATCAAGCTGGATGCCGATGCCAAAGACATCAACGGTACGGCCAAAATCGAAGGATCGGAAGAGTCGGTTGTTTTTCAGCAGCTCAACAAGCTGGTAAACGAATCCAAAATGCAGCAGATGAAGCTGGAGCAACGTTTCCAGCAGGCTTCAGAAGCCGGACAGGCCGATTCGATGGTAGCCATTCAGCAGGAGTACGCTGCGTTGCAGAAGCAGGTGAAAAACTTTATCGCGCAGCATCCCAAATCGGTGGTAGCGGCCTTCGGTACAGCTACGCTGGTGGATCCGGTGAATGATTTTGCTTTTGCCGACAGTATGGCTACACTGCTCAACAAGAACATCCCCGACTCAAAGTATACCCTGCTGCTAAACGAGCGCCTGAAGCCATACCGCAACACAGCTATCGGGCAGCTGGCCCCGGATATTTCGTTGCCAACGCCGGATGGCGGCACAAAGTCGCTCTCATCTCTGCGCGGCAAGTATGTGCTGGTTGATTTCTGGGCAAGCTGGTGTGGCCCGTGCCGCAAAGAGAACCCGAACGTGGTGAAGATGTATAACAAGTATAAAGGCAAAGGTTTTGAGATCTTTGGCGTGTCGCTGGACCAGTCGAAAGACAAATGGCTGAAAGCGATTGCCGATGACCAGCTTACCTGGCCGCATGTGTCGGACCTGAAGGGTTGGCAAAGCAGCGCGGCGCAGCTCTACAACGTCGATGCCATTCCACAAACCGTGCTCATCGATCCGGACGGCAAGATCATTGCCAAAGGATTGCGTGGCGAAGACCTGGAGCAAAAACTGGCAACCCTGCTCAAGTAGCAGCTGCCAGATATAAAAACAAAAAAGCCTTTCCCATACAGGAAAGGCTTTTTTGTTTTCAGTACTTCTGTTGAGTCCTAAAGGAATACCTGCCGCAGCGCATTCCAAAGGTTCTTTTTATGTTCCACATCATTTTCGAGCATGGCCAGCGATTGGGAAAAGACCACAGGTACGGTTCCGATCTTAACCGGATTGTAGAGCGTGAACTTGTCGTGCGGCTGTTCGGTATCGAGGCGGCTGGCAAAACTGATGACATACTTTACGTCCAGCTTTTGCTGCAAGTCCTCGAAGCGGGCTACCTGCCCTGAAATATTATTCACATACGCTACATCCGCTTTTTGAAGGCCAATGGCATACAGGATCTTTTGCAGGAACTCCAGCTGCGGCAATTTACGGTATGCCTCGTCGGGTAGCGTAACCAGCACCACCACGCCTTTTTGGTTCTCGCCCGAAACTTCAAACAATGGCTTGGCTACCGTTGCCGTTTCCGGCTTCGGCAGTTTCGGTATCACAGGAATTTCAGGCTTTTCGGCGGAGATTTTTACCGGTGCTGCAGGCGCTGCCCTGGCAGTTGGAGTAGAAGGAGCCACAGCCACAGGTTTGTCTGCTTGCGGTGTAGGCATAGCAGCAGCATCCACCGGGACCAGGTATAAGGTCTCGGTCAGAAAATTCATCAGAAAATCGATGCTCAGTTCGTCAGCCTGCAGTCCTGCCATACCTGTGGAAGTTATAATGTTTCGTCGGTAATATCAAAAAAGGTCTTCAGCTCGTCGGCATCGCTCGGTTTCATGCGGCCGGCCAGTACCAGTCGCAGCTGGCGGCGGCGCATAGCGCCCTCATAATGCTCGATCTCTTCGGCTGATTCGGGCACGGCTTCCGGCACATCGATCGGGTTGCCCAGCTGGTCTACTGCCACAAAGGTAAAGTAGGCCTGGTTCGACTTCACTTTCTTGCCGCTCGGAATGTCTTCGGCATACACCACAATATGTACTTCCATCGAGGAGTTGAAAGCGCGTGTAACCTTTGCCTCCAGGGTTACCACGTTGCCCAGTTTTATACTTTCAGCAAACGAAACATTGTCTACGGAGGCCGTAACCACAATGCGGTTCGAGTGTTTCTGTGCGGCAATGGCCGATACAATATCCATCCAATGCATCATGCGGCCACCCATCAGGTTGTGCAGGGTGTTGGTGTCGTTGGGTAACACCAACTCGGTCATGATCACATAAGAATCTTTTACTTTTTTTTGCTTGCGCATCTCTTTAAGCTATAATTATAGCACAAAGATACGCCTCCGCACCCAAAGGATAAAATGCTGCCTGAAAGTAAGCGCACTTATTCTTTATCCCGGGCTATAGTTCGGCGTCCCAGCCAGATTTGCCAAGCAGGGGCACAAACTTGAAATCGGAGAAGGCCTCCTTCGTAAATTCATTTTCCTCCACGCGCGTGATGCGCATCATCTTCTGGCTTTTCTCGTTGCCTACCGGTATCACCAGCACACCGCCTATATTTAGCTGCTGCACCAGACTTCTGGGCACCCCCGGCGCCCCGGCCGTGACAATGATCTTATCATAGGGTGCATGCTGCGGCAAACCCTGTGAGCCGTCGCCGTGGAAAGTATAAGGCCGGAGCCCATTCTTTTTGAAGAACACCAGCGCTTTTTCATACAGGGCCCGGTTATACTCGATGGTATAAACGTGGGGCGTGAGCTGCAGCAGCACGCTGCACTGGTAACCTGAGCCGGTGCCGATCTCCAGCACTTTGTCGGTGGATTTTACCTGCAGCAACTCGGTCTGGAAGGCCACCGTGTAAGGCTGCGAAATAGTCTGCCCTTCGCCGATGGGGAAGGCTTTGTCCTGATAAGCCTGTTCCAGAAAGGCTTTCTCGAAGAAGTAATGCCGGGGTACAGCATCTATGGCCGCCAGAACGCGCTCATCGCGAATGCCTTTGTCGCGCAGCACTTTGATCAGAGCCCGGCGCATACCTTTGTGTCTGTACGAATCGGTTTGCATGTGTTTTATACTTTTTAACGTTCCGGCAGAAACAAGCTAAGACCAGCTACTTATACTTAGTAAAATGGCCGGCTCTGCCGTAGTTGTTTTGCGAAAATAAGCATAGAAGACTGAAAAAACCTGCTATTTCTGAATTTAGACATTCCGGAAGGCAAAATAAAGTATAGAAGCTGTTAAATTTGACTAACAAAAGCAACAAGCCATGTTTACAGGAATCATAGAGGCCTTGGGCCAGGTAACCGCTATTCGGGAAGAGCATACCAACAAGCATATTACGGTGCTCTCGCCCTTTACGCAGCAGCTGCAGATAGACCAGAGCGTAGCCCATAATGGAGTGTGCCTGACGGTGGTGGCGCTAGAAGGGGATATCTATACAGTAACGGCCATTGCTGAGACGCTGCAAAAAACCAACCTGAACGACATGAAAGCCGGTGACCTGGTGAACCTTGAGCGCTGCATGCAGGCCAACGGCCGCTTCGACGGGCATGTGGTGCAGGGCCATGTGGACCAGACGGGCATATGCGAGTCAGTGACTGACGAGAACGGCAGCTGGCTTTTTACCTTTCGTTATGATGCCGGCACGGGCAATATTACCGTCGAGAAAGGCTCCATCTGCGTAAACGGCATCAGCTTGACGGTGGTAAACTCCCAGGAGGACCGCTTTTCAGTAGCCATCATTCCGTATACGTACGAGCATACCAACCTGCAGCATGTAAAGCCTGGTACCAGCGTAAACCTGGAGTTCGACATTATCGGCAAGTACGTGGCGCGGCTGCTGCGCAAGTAAGGCAAGATTAAACTTATCCGTAAAACGTGAGCGAAAGCAAGTTCTACAACGAAAAGCAGATCCACCTGATCGAAACAGCCGAGCGGCTCTTTGCCGTTCAGGGCTATGCGGGTACTTCCATCCGGGATATTGCGCGCGAAGGAAGCGTGAATTCGGCCATGATCTACCACTATTTCGGTTCCAAAGAACTGCTGATGGAAGCTATCCTGGAATACCGCACCTCCAATGTGGCCCGGTTTCTGGACCAGGTGCTGAACCAGGAGCTCACGCCTTCGGAGAAGATCAGCCAGCTGGTCGAACTATATATCGACCGGGCGACCACGCACAAGTATTACTATGCCTTGCTAATACAGGTACAGTTGCTGAGCCGCGATAGTAAGATCACACAATATTTTAATACGTTGCGGGAGCGTAATTTCAGGTTACTGCAAACCATTGTGCGGGCAGGGCAGAAAAAAGGCGTTTTTCAGCCCGATGTAGACCTGACACTGCTCATCAGCACGCTAGCCGGCACGATCAATCACTATGTCCTGAACCTGAACTACTTCCGCAGCATGCATAAGTCCCAGGAAATGACCGAAGAGGCTTACCTGGTCCTGGTTAAAAAGCAACTCAGCACGTATTTGGGTAGCCTGCTGGATAAAACCCTGCTAGTGCAGCCACTCCCAAGTGAAGACCGCTCCTGACCGCTTTCCGCAAAGACAGGTATTATTTTACGATCAAAGTATAATAGCTCACCGCATAACCGCCCCAAATGCCAAAGCCACCTGTGATGTTGGAGCGCACGGTGTTGGGTGAACTGACTGGGCTGCCGTTGTTGCTCTGCTCGGCCTCCAGCGTGCTCCAGAAGCGGTAATGGGGCAAATCGATGGCGGCCCAGCGCACCATGATGGTATCACCTTTTCCGAAGTAGCTGTAGAGGTCCTGGTCTAATTTCACTTGTCCTTTTGGCTCACCGCGGTCCAGCGGAAAGCTGATGCTGCTGCCATTTACCAGTTCATCGTTAAAAACTGACGAAAAGTAGCCAGGATAAAAGGGCTCGCTGTTGCGTTTTGTAAAATAGCGGATGCTGTTGCCCAGCGTATCCGGATCAGTATAGCGGTAGTATAAATTCACCAAGCTGTCCTGCGCCGGATCGGGGTGCGGCACGGTCCAGAGCGAGTCCAGCGGATTGAGTTGCGGAATGGTGGTTGTAGCGGTGAGCACGTGTCCTCCCTGGCTGATGCGCAGCTGGTAGCTGCCACCCAGCTGCCCTTTCAGCTCATCCGAGGTATAGACATAGTATAAAAAGCCGTTCTGGCTGCCGAGCAAAGCGGCCGGAATACCCAGTTGCGCCGATACGGCCTGCATTAACTCCGGAGTGAACGCAGCAGAAGAAACTTCCTGCAGCACATAATCCTGCCCCTGCGAGGTGATGACAACCTGGGCATCATGCACAAAGCTTTTTTGCAGTTCTTCCGGCGAGATAGTTGAAAACACCGGCACTGAGCGCGTCAGAATCACCACCGGCGGCGCGTTCTGCTCGATGTGGCCTTCCACCACCAGTTGCACTTCTCCTTCGGGTAACGTCAGCGTTAAGTTCTGCTCACAGCCTGCCAACAGCAAAAGCACTAAGAGAGAAAGGTAGATTTTCATAGTTACAGCCAGTTAAAGTTCCAGGTAACGGAGGGCAGCGGAAAAGGAATGATCGACACCTTTTTGGCCTGCAGCTTTATGCTGCCGCTGTAAGGTTCGCCTTCGCTATCGATGTAGTATAAAAAAGGATTCTGACGGCCATACACGTTGTAAATAGAAAAGGTCCAGCTCGATTTAAAATATTTATGGTCTTTGCCGGCCAGGGTAGCAGCCAGGTCCAGGCGGTGAAATGGCTGCATCCGGAAGCTGTTGCGCTCACCGTACTGGTATACCACATTGCCTTCTATCAGGTAGCGGCGGGAGGGAAGCGTGGTGGCCTGGCCGGTGCCATACACAAAGGTGCCCCCAAAGGTCCAATGTGCGTTATACTTGTAACTGGCCACCAGCGAGAGGTCGTGGCGGCGGTCGAAGCGCGCCGGGAAGGTATTGCCCGCATTCAGCGCCGGAAACGTACGGGTGGTGCGCGACAGAGTATAGCCCAGCCAGCCCTGCAGGTCGCCAAGGTTTTTACGGACAAAAAGCTCAACGCCATACGAGCGGCCACGGCCGGTCACAAATTCATACTCCAGGTCGCGGTTGCTGGGGCCGGGCACAAAGCCCTCGCGGTACTCGAGCTGGCTTTTCATGGTTTTATAGTATACTTCCACCGAACCCTCATACCTGTTTTCTTTCATACTCCGGAAATAGCCCAGCGCATACTGCGTTGCACGTTGCGGCGCCACCAGCGCCGAACTCGGCACCCATACATCCAGCGGCAGGGTTGTATAAGCATTCGAGACCAGGTGCACGTACTGTGCAGATTGTGTAAAGCCAGCCTTCAGCGAAGCTTGCTTGCTTAGTTCATATTTAAATGCGATGCGTGGTTCCAGCGCCTGGTACTGCTTTACTTTCTCGCCCCGGCCATAGGAGGTAGAGTCTGTTACGAGCTGTTCTGCGTTAAAGCGGTAGAGGGTAAAGGGGCCTGCCTGCCGGAAATAGCTGTTGCGCAACCCCAGGCTCAGCAGCACCTTATCGGTCACATGCCACTCATCTGAGAGATATACGGCTGCTTCGTGCCCATACTTGGCGACGAGCCGGTCCGTGGCGAAATTCTGTCCCTGCTCATTTTGTGCCTCGCCCGTGCGGGGTTGCAGCCGGTGATACGTATACTGCAAGCCATACTGCAGGTGGTGCCGCACATTCGGGGTATAATTCAGGTCCAGGTGCAGGCTTTGATCGCGCACGCCCGTTTGCACCTTAGTATTGAAGCCGCCATAATCCCAGCCGAACTGAAAATCATACTTGCTCAGCACAGCCGACAGGTTCAGGAAAAGTTTATCCGAAAACAGGTGGTTCCAGCGAGCCGTAGCCGTGCCATTGCCCCAGAAAAAGTCGGAGCTGAAACGGCCGTCGGACAGTTTGAGGCTGCCGGCATCGCGCCCATAGTAGCCGCTCAGAAACAAACGGTCTTTAGGCGAGAGGGTATAACTCAGCTTTCCGTTCAGGTCATAAAAATAGAAGGGCACGCCGCCCTGCTCGGTATTTTTAAGGAAGGGGTTAAACAGCACATCCATGTAGGTGCGGCGCCCGGAGAGCAGAAAGGCGGCTTTTTCTTTCACGATTGGCCCCTGCAAGATCAGCCGCGAGGAAATCAGCCCAATGCCGCCTTCCGCTTTATACTTCGAAAGGTCGCCTGATTTCATGCCGATATCCAGCACCGACGAAAGGCGGCCACCATATTTCGCAGGCATACTTCCTTTGATGAGCGTGGTGCTTTCGAGCGCATCTGCGTTAAAGACGGAAAAGAAATTTAGAAGGTGCCCGGGGTTGTATACAGTAGCGCCATCCAGCAGCACCAGATTCTGATCGGCGCCGCCGCCACGCACATAAAAGCCCGTGCTGCCCTCACCACCTGCCTTTACGCCGGGCAGCAGCTGCACGGTTTTAAGGATGTCCTGTTCACCAAAAAGCACGGGCAGGGTTTTAAGGGTCTCCAGGGGGAGTTCCAGCTGCCCCATGGCAGCGGTTTGGGTGAGCGGCGGCTGGCGGGTGGCAGTTACCTCCACTTCCTGCACGCCATAGGTTGTGGCGGAGAGCCGGATATTGCGCTGCTGATCGTTTTGCAATTGCAGCAGCTGCTGCCAGGGCGCATAGCCAATGTAGTTTGCCGTGAGGGTGTAGGAGCCAGCCGGTGCCACAAAAGTATAGTTGCCGCTTACATCGGTTACAGCACCGGTGCCGGGCAGTTCCTTTAGCCCGACGGCAGCGCCAGCCAGGGCTTCGCCGGTAGATGCATCGGTTACGTGCCCGCTCAGCCGGAAACGCTCCTGTGCTGCCGCCGGCCATGCCAGCAGCAGTACAAGGCAAATCAAGAATAAATAAGGTATGATGATGCTTTTGCGCAAACCGTAACGCTCCTTTATAAACAGGAAAAGAACAGCTTTCGCTGCCAAAGGTTTAACGGTAAAAGTAGGGAAATTTGTTCACCAGGTACCTATAGCCAAGCGCCGCCAGATACGCCATCAAAGTGCCCACTAATGCGCCGGCAAGTACGTCTGTCGGGTAATGGACACCCAGGTATACCCGGCTGTAGCAGATCAGCACCGCCCAGGTAACCAGTACGATCTTGAAAAGCAGGTAACGATCCGGTAGCACGAGATTAAAAAATACGGCCAAAGCAAACGTGGTAGCCGCATGCGAGGACATAAAGCCAAACTGCCCGCCACAGCCTTTTACAATGTTGATGACAGCCGCCAGCTCGGGGTCATGGCAGGGACGCAGACGGGTAAAGTATGGCTTGAAAATGCCGGAAGCAATAAAATCCGAAAGCCCGATAGCGGTTAGTACCAGCAGCAGCATGGGAATGCTTTGCCGGCGGTAGCGGAAAACAAGGTACCCGATAATAGCCAGATAAAACGGGATCCAGACCAGTTTCTCCGACATAAAGATCATAAAGCCGTCCCAGAAGGTACTGTGCAGACCATTGATGTAAATGAACAGCTCCTTGTCGAGCTTCTCCAATGCTTCCACCATGCTTACTGCACCCTTAGCCAGTCAATTTCCTTTTTGAGGTAATGCTGCGTTTTTTCTTCTGGGCTGCCGGGCTCCGGAATAAAATTGTATTCCCAGGAAGCCAAACTCGGCAAACTCATCAGAATCGATTCGATGCGTCCTTTGGTGAGCAGCCCGAACTTGGTACCCCGGTCATAGACCAGGTTAAATTCCACGTAGCGGCCGCGGCGCATCAGCTGCCACTGCTTTTCGCGCTCGCCATAAGGCAAATCGCGGTTCTGGTTCATGATCGAAGTATAGAATGGAGCAAAGGCATAGGCTACATCCCGCACAAAGGCAAAGCGCTCGGCTATACTTATCTCGTCGGTAGCCATCAGGCGGTCGAAGAAAATGCCGCCCACACCCCGGGTTTCGTCGCGGTGCTGGTTGTAGAAATAATCATCCGCCCATTTCTTGAACTCGGCATAATAGCTGGGATGATGCCGGTCGCATACTGCCTTCATTTGCTCGTGAAAGGCCTGTGCCTGCGCCAGGTCAACATAAATGGGGGTCAGGTCGATGCCCCCGCCAAACCAGGCCTGGCCATTGCCGCCCTCAAAGTAACGCACATTCATGTGGGTAATGGGCACCATGGGGCTGTGGGGGTGCAGCACCACCGAAACACCTGTTGCAAAGTAGTTGGCATCCGGCATTTCGAGCATCTTCAGAAACTGGGGCGAAAGCTGTCCTTTCACGGCTGAGAAATTCACGCCGCCTTTTTCAAGTACATTGCCGCCCTGTATCACACGCGAGATGCCGCCGCCTTCTTCGGCATGTTCCCAGGTATCGGTACTGAACGTGGCGCCACCATCGCAGCGCTCCAGCGCCTGGCACAAATCGGATTGAAACTGGCGCATAAACGCCTCCACTTCTTCTCTGAACATTTTTTAGACGTTAGATGCTAGACATTAGATAGTAGACAAATGACCAAAGACTTCAGAATAGAACAGCTTTCGTATGTTTCAGGCAACATTCATTGCTATGATAAATCTTACGCCATAGCAAAAAGAGCAAAGGCAAGTATAGCGTAACGAATGCCCGGAACAGAAAGTCCTTTGTCCTGTGTCTTTTGGCTAAGTAGGGGCAAAATTACCGAATTATACCCGTTCTACCGCAGCCCTTCTCGTATTTTAGGAAAAGCCTATTATTTCGTAAATTCGGCCAAAAGAACCAGAACTTATGTCTAAAGATATATTGGAAGCCGTTAAGCTGGACGTCACCCTGCTCCAAAAAGCTTACCGGCTCATGTTTACTGCCAAAACCATGGCAGACACCTACGAAGAAAATAGAACCATCTGCAGCAAGTATGTGCACAGCACCTCGCGGGGACATGAGGCCATTCAGCTGGCCACGGCCTTTCAGCTGCAGCCTTACGATTATGCTTCGCTCTATTACCGCGATGAATCCGTTTTGTTAGGCCTAGGCCTGCAGCCCTATGAACTCATGCTGCAGCTCATGGCCAAGGCCGATGATCCGTTCTCGGGCGGTCGCACCTACTATGGGCATCCGTCCTTAAAGCGCGAAGGTTTCCCCATCATCCCGCACCAGAGTTCGGCCACGGGCATGCAGGCTATTCCGGCAACAGGTATGGCGCACGGCGTGGCGTATCTCGAAAACCAGGGATTGCTAAAGGACGACCAGAAACCGGTGGTGCTTTGCTCCTTAGGCGATGGTTCTGTGACTGAAGGCGAAGTAGCGGAAGCTTTCCAGATGGCGGTGCTCAAAGGCCTGCCCATTGTATACCTGGTGCAGGACAACGACTGGGGTATTTCGGCCACGGGCAAGGAAATGCGTGCCATGGATGCCTACGAGTATGCTGCGGGCTTTAAAGGAATGGAGCGCCTGCGTGTTGACGGCTCCGACTTTATTGAATCGTATGAAGGCATGCGGGTCGCCTTTGCGTATGCGCGGCAGGTCCGCAAACCCATCCTGGTGCACGCCAAAGTGCCTTTGCTGGGCCATCATACTTCGGGAGTGCGCCGGGAGTGGTACCGTGGCGACAACCTGAACCAGCATGCCCTAAACGATCCGCTTCCCAAAATGAAGCAAGCGCTGCTGGAGGCCGATGTTACCGAAGAAAAGATAACCCAGCTGGAGCAGGAAGCTATTCAAACGGTAGCCGAAGACTACACGCGCGCGTTGAATGCCCCGGACCCTGCTCCGGCTACTTACAATCAGCATGAGTTTGCACCCACACCGGTAACCGAAGAAAAAGGGGAGCGAAGCCCGGCCGGCGCCGAACGGACCACGATGGTGGATGCTGCCCTGCACGCAGTGGATGATATTCTGCGCACTTATCCGGAGGCCTTGTTCTACGGCCAGGATGTGGGCGGCGAACTGGGTGGTGTGTTCCGGGAGGCTGCGCTGCTGGCCAGGAAGTATGGCGATGCCCGCGTGTTCAATACCCCGATTCAGGAAGCGTATATTGTGGGTTCCACGGCGGGCATGTCGGCGGTAGGAGCCAAAGCGATTGTGGAGATCCAGTTTGCCGATTATATCTGGCCGGGCATGAACCAGCTGGTGGAAGAGCTTTCGAAAAGTTGCTACCTGTCTAATGGTAAGTTCCCGGTGCAGGCGCTGATCCGGGTGCCGATTGGCGCGTACGGCGGCGGCGGCCCGTATCACTCCGGAAGTATAGAATCCACGCTGCTCACCATCCGGGGCATCAAAGTGGTGTTCCCGAGCAACGCCGCCGATATGAAAGGCCTGATGAAAGCGGCTTTCCTGGACCCTAACCCGGTGGTGATGCTGGAGCACAAAGGCATTTACTGGTCGAAGGTGGCCGGCACAGAGGATGCGAAAACCCTGGAACCCGCTCAGAATTATATCCTGCCGCTCGGCAAAGCTAATATTGTGCAGCAAGCTGATGCAGAGCAAATGCGGTTGGGAAACAGCCTGACTGTGATCACGTACGGTATGGGCGTGTACTGGGCCAAAACTGCGGCAAAGCAATTCCCCGGAAGCATTGAAATTGTGGACCTGCGCACCCTCAACCCGTTGGATTATGAGACAGTCCGCGCTTCGGTGGTGCGCCATGGCAAAGCGCTTGTGCTGACGGAGGAACCGCTGATGAACTCCTTTGCCGAGTCGCTGGCGGGCCGCTTGTCCAAAGACTGTTTCCAGCAGCTTGATGCCCCCATTTATACTTTGGGAGCAGACAACCTGCCGGCCATTCCGCTGAATGTGGAGCTAGAGAAAATGATGCTGCCTAATCCGGAGAAAGTGGCTACAAGTATAGCCGAGCTCCTACAGTATTAAGTAGTCTTTTCCGCGGATTCAACCAATTTAGAAGTATAAAAAAGGAGCCTTACCAGATTGGTAAGGCTCCTTTTTTATGTCAGGCTAAGAGATTTTAGAATGGATAGCCGATTCCGATGTTGAGCGAGCTTTGGTTGTTGCGGGTAAAAAATTCGGAGAACCGGAAGTTGTCCAATACAAATTTTTCGCCGTTGATGCCTGCCGGATCATATACTTTCGTGGCCAGGTCGAAGCGCAGCACCACCACCGATAAATCGAAGCGGATGCCGAAGCCGGTGCCCACAGCCAGCTCTTTGTAAAACCTGTTGAAGGCAAAATCAGCCCCCGGCTTTGTCTCTTCCTTTTTGAGCCACCACACATTACCGGCATCCACAAACAGGGCGCCATTGAGGAAACTGAAAATATTGAACCGGTATTCCGCGCTGCCTTCCAGCAGCACCTCGCCGGGTTGCTCCACTGCAAAATCGCGTTTGGATACGAGCTGGCCATTTTCATACACCACGTTCTCGGTGGCATACGAGCCCGGCCCCAACCGCCTGGATTGCCAGGCACGCACGCTGGAAGAACCACCGGCAAAAAAGTATTTATCATAGGGCAGTACGCCGGTACCAAACAGGGGCGAGGCAACGCCGGCATTTACCCGGTACACAAAATACTGGCCGCCACCCAGCGGAATATACCGTCTGTAGTCGGGGTTAAACTTGGCGTACTGGAACGTTTGCAGATCGCCCGGCTTGATATCGAGGCCCAACTCCCGGGTCAGGCCGCCTGCTTCTACCAGCGTCCGGATATAGCGGGCATTGCGCGTCTGGGTAAAGTCATTCGTGTTGTAGATCACATTAAAAGACATGTAAGTGAGAAACGCGCTCTCAAAACTCTTGATCAGCGAGCGGCTTCCCTGGCTATACTTCTCCAGGCTGGCCTGAAACTCCGGCGAGATGGTATCTGTCTGCACGATGCTCAGGTTTACTGGCGATAGTATAAACTGCAGCGTAGGCGGCTGCAAGGCCCTGCGGGACTTCTGCCAAATATAATCCAGGTTGAGCTGGTAGTTGGACCGGATGTATTCCTGGCGGTCCACTTTGTCGTAGCTGGCCACGATGCGCGTTCTGGGATAATAGGGCGTCAGCAGGTTGCGGCCCCCGAAGGGCAATAGGATCGTGGGAATTGAAAGGGCGATATCGGCGCCATACTCCTTGATCATCACCGTTTGGTTGGGAGTGGCCAGGCTGATCTGCCCTTCATAACCGCCATGCAGGCCAATGTCCAGGTTCTCGGCGCCGCCAAAAATATTCCGAATCCGCAGGTTTATACTTGAAAAAGGCCCTGGCCGACGCTCGGTAAAGTTCAGGCCCAGTTCTGTCGTTTCCTGGTATTTTTTAGAAGGTACGGCATTGATATAGGCATCCAGCAGGTATGGGTTGGTGGTATCGGAGGTGGGTTTTACTTTATTGTATAAGATATTGTTAAACTGAAACACGTCCAGGTCGGCGAGTTTGCGCTGTGTGACGCTGGTGCGCATCTGGCTGAAAAGCTGGCCGGGCAGGATGTCCACTTTCTTATCGAGCACCTTGGGAGAGTAGCGCAGATCGTAAGAAATATACCGGATGTTGTTATAGGTGAGCGTATCGCGGCCCACGCCAAAGCGGTCGTTATCGGTTTTAAAGTATACGTTGTTGATGCTGTAGGCATGGTGTGCCGAATCGGTTTCCGGGTTCTTTACCAGCGTAGTAATGCGGGCCGTATTTTCGGCATAGCTGGTATCCACCTCAAATTCAATGAAGGCACGGGCAAAATCATAATAGCCATTATTCTTGAGCAGCTCATACAGCCGGTCACGTTCCTGGGTCAGCACATCCTCGTCATAAATCTCGCCGGGCTTAAGGAGCGAGCGCGGCTCTGCCGACTTTATCAGCTGCAGCACCCCCGGGTCCGGAATGCGGTAACTGAAGTTGGCGTAGCGGTAGGGAGCATTCTCGTCGATTGTCAGGGTAACAGTGACCAGTTTGTCTTTTTTGACATCTTTCCGGTACGAAGCGGTGTGGTTAAAATAGCCTTTGGAGTTGAGGTAGATATCCACCTGGTCGATGGTCGCGGCCATCAGCGTAGAGTCGTAAATGGCCGGCGGCTCGCCCACCTGCATCAGGAAATTACCTTCTTTCTTTTTCTTCTGCAGCCTGTCGATGCGGCTATTGATGCGGTCGCGGATCTTGCGGGCTTTGGTCGAATCGTTGCCCACCTTGGCCACTTTCTCCGCTATTTTCTGATCGAGCCGCGTTATACGCTCCTGAATTTTCTGCGGATCGTAAAACTTTTTACCGAAATAATAAAGCGATAAGTATGGTGCTGTGCCCAGCACTAAACGGTTGGGTTGTTGCTGGTAAAGCGCCTCAATAGCAGCCGGATCAATATGCTCGAGGCCCTGGGGCTGTATACCTACTAAAAGCTGTTCGTTAGGCCCAAGGTTTTTGGTAGGCACGCAGCCGCTCAAATATAAAATTGTTAATATGAGGGCGGATATGTATAATCGTGGTCTCAAACGTTTCTCCAGCTATGTTGTCAAAAGCAGTTGTAAAGTACATCAAATCCCTGCAAGTAAAAAAATACCGTAACCAACACCAAGCCTTTGTGGTGGAGGGCGCCAAAAGTGTGTTGGAGCTGCTACGCGCTGATTTTCAGCTGGAGTACTTGTTTGTGACCGAAGACTTTTATGCAGCGCATGCCCGGCAGCTGGACCAGGGGTTTCCCTTTGAAATTGTGACAGAAGCGGAACTGGTACGCGCCGGCTCCTACGCCTCTAATAACGCAGCACTGGCCGTAGCCCGTATGCGGCAGCTGCCGCCGCTGGCCGTACAACCCGAAGAGCTGGTGCTGGCCCTGGACGATATCCGGGACCCCGGTAATATGGGCACCATTATCCGCATTGCCGATTGGTATGGCATCCGCACAGTGGTTTGCTCCGAAGCCTGCGCCGATTTTTATAACCCCAAAGTAATTGCCGCTACCATGGGTTCCTTTACCCGGGTGAACGTTTATTTTAAGGACCTGGCAAACTGGCTGCAGCAGCTGGGGCCGGACTATAGTATTTATGGAGCATCCTTGGCAGGCGAGAACATCCATACTATGCCCTTAGAGCCGCGGGGTATTGTGGTGATGGGCAACGAGGCTAATGGCATCCGGCCGGAAGTAGCGCAGCAGGTAAACAGGCTGCTGAAGATCCCGGCCTATGGCCAGGCAGAATCACTGAATGTCGCTACCGCCACAGCCATCATCATCGATAATTTCAGACGGTCGGCTTAAAGCACATAAAAAAGGGGAGCTTTTCTGGCTCCCCTTTTATTTTCACCTTAAAAAGAAACAATGCTTAGTTGAGCAGGCGCAGACCGAAGCTGATGACCTGTGTTTGTGGCCCGCGATTATCCTTGAACAGATCGTTCATGTTATACTTCACAAACAGGTCCACATCGCCGTAGCCGATCACGCCTTCCAGGCCATACTGAAAGTCGCTGAGGTTGTAGTTGTCCCGGATTTTATCTTTCTGGGTTTTACCGTCCTGGTCATACTTGAGCTTGGCGTGGCTGCCCAGTCCGTAGCCTACAAAACCACCTGCTCCGATCTGGAAGCCGTCTTTGCCATTTTCGCGCTTAAATTTCAGCATAGGCATCAGCGGCACGTTAATGGCAGAGTGCGTCAGTTTCGATTTGTCGTAATCGATGTCAGGCGAAGTATGGAAGTAGGTATAATTTTCGATGTCTTCCACGATCACATTGTCATCAAACATGTAGTTGTTGAACGAGAACTCCAGACCGGATACCAGGTAGAAGGGGCTCTTGCGGCCGCCGATCTGGGAGTTGAGGTGCAGGTTAAGACCTACATAGCGGGAGCCCAGTGGCTTGAGGTCTACCATGTTGTTCAGGTCGGAGTTCACGAAGTTGTTCAGACCCAGGTCCACATCAAAGTTAAACCGCGTGGATTTATAATGCTCTTCCCTGTAAGCGGCCCGTGTGCTGTCGCGTTCTGCCCTGTCCGGCACGTTCACATGCACATTGGTGTCATCGCCATCTTCCTCTACTTCCACATCGATCTTAAATGTTTTGTTGATGCGGATCTCGTGGCGCTCTTTTGTTTTCTGGCCACTTTGTTTGCCTGAATCCTGCACCGTGATGGTGATCTCTTCCTGTGCATCATTTCCAGAAGAATCGGAGGCATTAAAGGTTACCGTCATTTCCTTAGAGTTCATGTCGGTTTTGGTTTGCTCCAGGCTGTCTACCTGCTGCACATACAGGTTTAGTTTGCGCATCAGCGAATCGAGGCTGTAGTGCTGGAAGGCTTTTAGTTGTTCTTTGTTCTGTAGCAGCAGGGTCATTTTGGCGCCATTGGCCATTCTGATCACGATAGTATCCTGGTCGCCGAGGCGCTGGCCAATAGTAAGACCGCCTTTTGCGAACACACCGGTAGCGGCAGCCATGAAAATGGCCGAAATGAGTAGTAAACGTTTCATGTTAGTGGGAGTTAGAGATTGATTACTTTAGAGAATTTCTGATTTCCGATCCTGGTTTCCAGCGCGATCTTATCGGCCCGGATGCCCAGGGAGGAGAGCTCCACCGGATCGCCGTTGCTCAGGTTACGAACCTGCTTAAAGATATTCTTGGCTAGGCGTGTTTTCTTTTCCCGGCCGCTGGGCTCTTCGCTTAGGGCAGGCTGGGTATTTACGGCACGTTTAAAGATGATCTCGACAGGTTCTGCGCCGGCAGTAGCATCAGTAGCAGAGGCAAAAACAGCGGTCGTCTCCGGTGCTTCCGTGGGGGCAGTTGCTGCAGCAGGCTGCGCCTTGAGTTTGCTTTCCGCAAGGGCCAGCTGAGGCGAGGGAGCGGATGTAATCGGAGTGGTAGCTTTTTTCATCTCAGTGCTAGGTTTTGCCGGTGTTTTTGTAACATGGGCCAGGGCCTTTGAACTGTTAGATGCAGCTGGTGCGGACGAGGTTGCCTGTGGTTGTAAATTAATTTCTTTTTTTTCTGCTTCCGGCGCTGCGGCTATACTTGCCGGGTCTAACACGGACGCAGCAGGCGCCTGCACCTCAGGCCGGGCGGGCTGCTCTATCATTGCTGGCTGCTGTTGCAGTGCGATGCGAGCTTCCGGCTTGCCGGACTTGCCGTTATAAAGCACCAGACCAATGGCCAGCAAAAGCATCACAGAAGCGGCAATAGAGCTGTAGAGCCACATCAGGCTGCGTTTCTTTTCCTGTGGCTGTGCTGCCGGCATTTCTTCTTCTATACGGCCCTGCAGCCGGCTCCAGAGGTCGGCAGAAGGCGTAGGAGACGTGTTTGCCAGGCGGTCCTTAAATAACTTATCAATGTCTTCTGGTTTCATAATTCCTCCTTTTTAAACAGCGATAACATCCTGATCGGACAAGCGGCGCTGCAGCATGGCGCGGGCTTTACTTAACTGCGACTTGGAAGTGCCTTCCGTAATGCCCAGCATGTCTGCAATCTCTTTGTGCGCGTAGCCTTCGATGGCATACAGGTTAAAAACGGCCCTGTAACCGGCTGGCAAGGTGCCCAGCAACTCCAGCAATTCGCCTTCGGCCAGTTCCTGATCGGCCCCGCCGGTGCCGGCTACCTGCACATGGCTGTCTTCAATGGCCAGGTGCAGGGGCTCCTTTTTGCGCAGGAAAGCCAGCGCTTCGTTCACCATAATGCGGCGCACCCAGCCTTCAAAACTGCCTTTGTTCTCGAACTGGCCAATGTTGTGGTAGATCTTCATAAACCCGTTCAGCAGCGCTTCTTCGGCATCCATTTGATTTTTAAGGTAGCGCAGGCACACACCGTACATTGGCGAAGCAAACCGCTCGTACAGGTGCTTTTGCGCCTTGCTTTCTGCCCGCTGGCATCCTGCTATCAGTTCTGCTTCTGTCACGCTACGTAAAAGTTTAAATCAAATCTGTCGGTTTTGGCTTTATTCGGAGCATTGCTGTTGCTCTTTACCTTCCAGATGCAGCAGCAGCATGTAAGGTTGCCTGAGGAAGTATAAATTTCTTATATTTTTTCTTTCCGACCTATCCGGCGACTATAAATATCTGGCATTCAGCTATAAAAATATGAAGTATAAGCCATATAGAATGTATTATACCGCCCTGCGATGCGGCTATTTCCTAGCCTACCGGTCGTTGACCCTAGGCAATAAATCATAGCGCAGGGTAGCGGTTTTCCACAAATCCCGAAATGTCCGGTAGACTGCATTGCATAGCTACTTATCATATAAAAGTGGCATTGAACTATACTGCTATAGTTAAATTTAAGCAACACAATTTGTTGCCAAAGCCTTTGGCAGTAAGCTGCACTTGTAAAAAATAAAGTACAATCATGCGGGGGCGCAAGGGCTATACTTGTGGCAGGGATAAGAAGAATAAAGCAGGAGGGAAGGGATTAAAACAGAAAAGGCTCCTGCATTTCTGAAGGAGCCTTTTGCTGGTTTTGAAATAAATTTCAACTTTTAGCCATACTTATATACCGCAATGGTTTTAAAAGGTTGTTCTACCTATCAAAAAAAATACAATTTTTTTGTAACCCTGCTCTTTACAGCTTTAAGCCTTTTCGTCAGAAGTCACCAGCGGGGCGATGATCTCCCATACATTGGTCGCTACAATTTTCTGCCCTTCTATGGTTGGATGAATGCCGTCGGCCTGGTTTAGTTTCGGAATGCCGGCAACCTTATCCAACAGAAATGGAATAAGCGTGACATTTTCTTCTTTTTCAAGCCGCGTATAGATATTGCGGAACTCCTGCGCATACTTGCGGCCCATGTTGGGAGGGATCTGCATGCCTGCCAGCACGATCTTTACTTCGGGGTATTTAGCGCGCACCTTGCGAATGATGCTCTGCAGGTTCTGATAGGATTCGGTTACGTTAATGCCCCGCAAGCCATCGTTGGCACCCAGCTCGAGCACAAAAATATCCACCGGCTGCTTTAGTAACCAGTCAATGCGGCTGTTGCCACCTGCCGTTGTTTCACCACTTACTCCTGCATTGATCACCTTGTAAGGCAAACCAAGCGAATCGATGCGCTGCTGAATAAGGGCCGGAAAAGCCTGGTCAGGCTCCAGGCCATAGCCGGCCGTGAGGCTGTTGCCAAAGAAGAGGATGGTGCGGGTGCGTTCTTTTTTCTGAGCGGCCGCATCCTGCTTTGCAGTATTTTTCTCGCTTGGCGGGGTACCGATCCGCTCTGCCTGTTCTACCTGCCCGCATCCGGCGAGTCCGGTAAAGACGGCCAGTAAAATAAGGCTTATGCTTCTTTTTATACTTATCATCGTATTTGTTTGCTAATTTTATACTTGCCCAATTAAAACTTATAACGAGGTGTTTTAGTTATTTGATCTGAACAGTCCGGCCCATTTCATACCGGTTTCAAAACGTACTTAATTCTTATTCCAGTGTCGATTATACTTGATATACAGAACCTGAGCAAAACCTATACCAGTGGCGATCGCCACCTGACGGTGTTGCAAGGTATAAACTTTTCGTTGCAGACCGGCGATACCTGTGCTATTGTTGGCCCTTCGGGGAGTGGCAAAACCACACTGCTCGGCCTTTGTGCCGGCCTGGACCGAGCCTCTGCCGGCTCTGTCATACTGAATGGCGTGCGCCTGGATAACCTCTCGGAAGATGAGCGGGCTCAGGTACGCAACCAGTATGTCGGCTTTATCTTCCAGAACTTCCAGCTCATACCCACGCTCACAGCGCTGGAAAACGTGATGGTGCCCCTGGAACTCCGCGGGGAGCGCCATGTGCAGCAGCAGGCCCGCGAGCTGCTGGAACGCGTGGGGCTGGGCGAACGCCACCATCATTATCCCACGCAACTTTCCGGCGGCGAACAGCAGCGCGTTTCCCTAGCCAGGGCCTTCTCTAATAGGCCCACCATCCTTTTTGCTGATGAGCCCACCGGTAACCTGGACGAGGAAACAGGAGAACGCGTAGAGAAACTGCTGTTCGAACTGAACCGCGAAGCCGGCACCACACTCGTGCTCGTAACACACGATCTGGAGCTGGCCGAGAAAACACAACGCATCATCCGGCTGAAAGGCGGCGCGGTGATCTCGGATACCGGCGAACCAGCTCCTGTCCCGGCGCGCAACGAGGAGCTATAAATTGTTTGCTTCGAATACAGTTTGACTGTTATACTTCAATTCAAAATTTAAGGCCTTGCCCGATACCATCCTTCCTCCTTCCGAAAGAAATAAGCTGAACTTACGCTGGCTGCTGCAGATGGCCTGGCGCGACAGCCGGCGCAACCGGGGCAAACTGGCGCTTTTCATCTCGTCTATCGTGCTGGGCATTGCCGCCCTGGTCGCCATCAATTCGTTCAGCGAAAACCTAAAAACAGACATCGACAACCAGGCTAAATCGCTGATCGGCGCGGACTTGGTGATTGCGAGCAACAAAGAACTGGAACCCGCCATGCAGCAGCTGATCGATTCGATTGCTGTTGGCGGCGACCGCTCGGATGAAGTGCGCTTTGTATCGATGGTATACTTTCCGGCTTCAAAAGGCACCCGCCTGGTGCAGGTGCGGGCGCTGGAAGGCGGCTTTCCATATTTCGGTGCGATAGAAGCCCTTCCGGCAAATGCAAGCCGCAGCTTCCGGCAGGGAGGCCGCAAAGCCCTGGTCGATCAAACGCTGCTGTTACAGTTCAACTCCAGACCCGGCGATTCGATCAAAGTAGGAGAGCTGACATTCGAGATTGCCGGCGCCCTGCAAAAAATCCCGGGGCAAACGGCCATTACGGCTACGGTAGCTCCAGCTGTTTACATACCGCGTGAGTACCTGGATGCCACGCACCTGTTGCAGAAGGGCAGCCGCATCAGCTATTATTTTTACTATAAACTGGCGCCCAAAACCGATGCTGATGCACTGGTGAAAAAACTGAAGCCACGGCTGGAAGAAGCCGGCTTCGGGTATGATACCGTAAACAGCCGCAAGGAAAGCACCGGCAAGGCCTACGAAGACCTGGCGCATTTCCTGGCGCTAGTAGGCTTTGTAGCCCTTTTATTGGGTTGTGTTGGTGTGGCAAGTGCCGTGCATGTCTACATCCGCGAAAAGCTGGCTACGATCGGGGTGCTGCGCTGCCTGGGTGTAAGCGGCCGGCAGGCCTTTCTTATCTACCTTTTCCAGGTAATGGCTATGGGGCTTATCGGGTCTGTGGCAGGGGCTATTTTAGGCAGCCTGATCCAGCTTTACCTGCCGCAGTTGTTCCAGTCCTTTTTACCGGTTGATGTTACAGTAGCAGTGTCGTGGGTTGCTGTTACGGAAGGCATTGCCATTGGCCTAACCATCTCTGTTTTATTTGCGCTCCTGCCGCTGCTCGCCATCCGCAATGTGTCGCCGCTGATTACGCTGCGCGCAGGGATAGAGCACCTGTCTTCGCCGAAAGATCCGCTACGCTGGGCCGTTTACGGGCTTATACTTGCCTTTATCTTTGTGTTCGCCTTTTTCCAGCTGGGTTCGTGGCTGCAGGCGCTCTGGTTTACCGCTGGCGTGGTGGTGGCCTTTGTAGTGCTGGCTCTGCTTGCCCGGGGCATGATGTGGGTGGTGCGCCGTTTTTTTCCGGTTAACTGGGGGTATGTATGGCGCCAGAGTCTGGCTAACCTTTACAGGCCCAATAACCAGACCTTGCTGCTGACGGTCTCCGTAGGACTGGGCACGGCCCTGATCGCTACCCTGTTTCTGATGCAGCGGCTGTTGCTGAGCGAAGTAGCTATTTCAGGCAGTGAGAACCAGCCCAACCTGGTGCTTTTCGATATCCAGACCGCGCAGAAAGCACAGGTTGTTTCGATGGTAAAAGGGCAGGGGCTACCAGTATTGCAGCTGGTGCCGGTCGTAACCATGCGCCTGGAGGAGATGAACGGCCTGACCGCTGCTGATGTGCGGAAAGATACTACGCTGGGCATACCTGATTGGGCGTACACCCGCGAGTACCGGGTTACCTACCGGGATTCACTTATCGATTCGGAGAAAACAGCGGCAGGAACCTGGACCGGAACCGTACAACCCGGCTCCAATGCTCCTGTCCCGATCTCGCTGGAAGAGAAGTATGCCGAGCGGCTGAAGGTAAAACTGGGCGATACGCTGGTCTTTAATGTGCAGGGCGCTCTTGTGCCCACTGTAATCAAGCATTTGCGCGAAGTAGAATGGAACCGCGTGCAGAGTAATTTTCTGGTGCTCTTCCCGAAGGGCGTGCTCGACGATGCGCCGCAGTTTCATGTGCTCATGACGCATACCACCTCCGATGCGCAGTCCGCCGGTTTTCAACGGGCCCTGGTACAGCGGTTTCCGAATGTATCTGCCATCGACCTGGGCCTGATCCTGCAGACGCTGGATGATATTTTAAGCAAGATCTCTTTTGTGATCCGGTTTATGGCCCTTTTCAGCATCAGCACCGGTTTGCTGGTGTTGGTCGGTTCAGTGAATATCAGCAAATACCAGCGCGTAAAAGAGAGTGTGTTGCTGCGTACCTTGGGCGCCAGCCGCAGGCAGATACTGACTATTAATGCATTTGAATACTTCTTGCTGGGCGCTCTGGCGGCAGGCACCGGTATTGTACTGGCGGTAGGAGCCAGCTGGGCCCTGGCGGTATTTAGCTTCGAAGTAAATTTTGTGCCCGACTTTTCGCCCTTGTTGCCTGTGTTCCTGGGTATCACGCTGCTCACCATGGTAATTGGTATGCTCAACAGCCGGGGGATCCTGAACCGGCCGCCCTTGGAAGTGCTTCGACGCGAAGTAGCGTAAGGGGAAAGTGCCGAGAAGCAAAGCTTGTTTATACTTGCAAGCAGTGGTTCAGGAACTTATCTGTCGTAACCCCACATAGATTAAGGTGGTACACTAGTATAGCTGCCGGTGGCGACCAGCAGGTGTAGCAACTTTAATCTATGAAAACAATGGAACAGAATCAAAGAGGAAAAACAGCGCTTATTACAGGCGCATCGAACGGGTTTGGGATGGAATTTGCCAAACTCTTTGCCCGCGATGGCTATAATCTGGTGCTGGTGGCGCGCAGCACCGAAAGGCTCCGCCAGTTGGGCTACCAGCTGCAGGACGAGCATGGACTGGAACATGTGTGCATCATAACGGCAGACCTGAGCAGGCCCGAAGCGCCTCAGGAAGTATACGATGAAGTGATGAGAAGCGGCATTCAGGTAGATGTGCTGGTCAACAATGCCGGGGCAGGGGTACACGGGGAGTTTTCAGAAACCGATCTGGAACATGAGCTACGTATCATGCAGCTGAACATGAATACGCCCGTTCACCTGACCAAGCTCTTCTTAAAAGATATGATCCGCCGCGATGAAGGCAAGATTTTGAACTTGTGTTCTGTGGTATCCTTTATGCCATCGCCCCTAATGACGATCTATGCTGCTACCAAAGCCTTTATGCTTTCTTTTTCAGAAGGCCTGACCAACGAACTGAAACATACCAATATTACCGTGACAGCGCTTTGTCCAGGTGCCAGCAACACGATGTTCTTTAAACGGGCCGGTGCGGCGCATACTCGCGCTGCGAACGGCTCACTGTCAGAACCCGAAGATGTGGCCCTGGACGGCTACCAGGCATTGATGAGCGGTAAAACCCGGATAGTTTCGGGCCTGAAGAACAAGGTACAGGTAGGCAGCACCAACCTGATGCCCGATATGGTAACAGCCGAAAACATGCACCACCTGATGGAGGAAGAAGAAGAGTACAGACCGGGTGAATAAGAAGGAAATGCATTATAAAAAACGGCACCTGTCTGATTCAGGTGCCGTTTTTTATTTAAGATAGCTTATAAATATAAAAGGGACCTTATTCGGGTCCCTTTTATACAAGCGTAGACAACAATGCCATCCGCTTATGTATTCTTTTATACGGCAGGTTAAGCAGTAAGTTATAGTTTTACTTAAAAAATATCTTTTACAAAAAAATCAGTAACTGTCAGTGGCCAGCATCACCAGGGTGCAATGATGAAGCGTCTGGATATTTTTCTGTGCCGCCTTGCGCTCCAGTTCAGGGTTTTCGGTTCCTGGGTTAAAAATGATCCGCTTCGGATTTAATGATAAAATGTACTCGTACCAATCCGGTTGGTTTTGCGGGCCTACATACAATGTGACCGTGTCCACATCGGTGATTTCTTCGTTTTTATCATTGATGATCTTTTCTCCGCCAACTTCTCCTTTGCGGATCCCTACGGGTACCACTTCGTGCCCGTGCTGCTGCAGCTTGTGCACAGCTCTGTAAGCATAGCGGGAAGGATTGTCGGTAGCTCCTAATACTACTGTCTTTTTCATAAGTATTGCTTTCGTATTACTGCTTCTGTATACTATAAAACTCTAAAAACAGCCATCAGGTTTTATGGCAAGCTGCTCTGAGATAGGTGCAAACCTGCTATAGCACGCGCTTTATCTTAGCTGCAATTTTCTCGGCACATCGTTCTCCGTCCATGGCCGCCGATACAATGCCGCCCGCATAGCCCGCTCCTTCGCCACACGGGTAAAGGTTACGAACGTGCACATGCTCCAGGGTCTCACGGTCGCGGGGAATGCGCACAGGCGACGACGTGCGGCTTTCTACGCCTACGATCTGCGCCTCATTGGTCAGGTAGCCGCGCATTTTACCGCCAAACGCTTTAAAGCCTTCGCGCAGCCGGTACGCCATCGCATCGCTAAACAGATCGTTCATGTCCACTGGAGTCAGCCCGGGCTGGTATGAGGTTTCTAGTAAGCTGCCGCCCACTTTGCCCCGTGTAAAATCCTGTAATAGCTGGGCTGGTGCCACCTGCGTGCCGCCCGCCATGGCACACGCTTTTTGCTCGAGGTCCTGCTGCATTCGCAGCCCCGCTAGGGCACCATACTGCTGCAGGGCCATATCTTCCAGTTCGAGGGCCACTACAATGCCGGAGTTTGAAAAGCGGGAATCGCGGCGGCTCGGCGACATGCCATTCACCACCACCTCACCAGGCGCCGTAGCGGATGGCACGATAAAACCACCCGGGCACATACAAAAGGAAAAGATACCCCGCTGTTTGTTTTGATAATGTGTCTGGTGCACCAGGGCATAAGACGATGCCGGCAGGTAGGGCCCCCGGTCCGGGCGCTTGTATTGGATGCTGTCGATCAGGCTTTGCTGATGCTCCACCCGTACACCCATGGCAAATGGTTTTGCTTCGATGGTGATCTGCTGGTTGTGTAGCAATTCGAAAATATCGCGGGCGCTGTGGCCGGTAGCAAGTATAACCGATTCGCCGACATATTCCTGCCCGTCCTGCGTCACCACGCCGCGAATGGCATCACCGGTAAGTATAAACTGCGTTACCCGTTTGTCAAACAATACCTGGCCACCGGCTGCCAAAATGGTGTCCCGTAGGGCTTCAATGATCTTGGGCAGCTTGTTGGTGCCAATGTGGGGGTGTGCATCAAAAAGAATATCCTGGGTAGCGCCATGCTGCACAAAGATCTGCAGGATGCGCTGCAGATCGCCGCGTTTTTTAGAACGGGTATACAGCTTGCCATCCGAATACGTACCGGCGCCGCCTTCACCGAAGCAGTAGTTGGAGTCGGGGTTTACAAGATGTTCCTTGTTGATGGCTGCCAGGTCGCGGCGGCGGCTACGCACGTCTTTTCCGCGCTCGAGCACGACTGGTTTTAAGCCCAGCTCAATGCAGCGCAAAGCAGCAAACAGGCCGGCAGGCCCGGCTCCAACAATAATCACCTGCTGCTGGTTTGTTACATCCGGATAAGTATAGTTGGGGTTCAGGACATCGGCTGGTGGCGTGTCCAGGTACACATCGGCCCGAACTTTTGTGACTACCTGGCGGCCGCGGGCATCCACGGAACGCTTCATCCGGTGAATGAACTTTACGTCTTCGGGCTGGAGTCCGGCACTTCGGAGGAGTTCTTTTTCTAACAGTTCGGCATCAAAAGCCACTTCCGGTGCAAGCACCAGGTCTAATTCTTTCTTTCTCATTTACTGTAGGTAAGGTAGTTAGCCTTAAACTTTTTATTTATAATTGATTTGTAACCCGGCAAGATTGCTGAAGGAATATCCCGGCAAGTATACTGTGTATGAACAGCATCCGGTGGTGACAAATTCCTTCTGATTTAAAATGTATAGCCCTTTATACTTGTGCTATCTATTGATTAACCGTTCTGATGCCTTTTAAGGAAAAGAACAGGCCGTTTAGGGATTTCTATTTTGATCAGGCCTGTTCTTCCAGCACCCGCTCTACCCAACCTTTGCCCCATTCTTCCACTTCCTGCTGTGACCATAGTTCGGGGTAAAAGATGCGTTTCTGAAAGCGTGGCGGCAGGTACTTTTGCCAGTTGGTTCCGCCGGTAGCGGCTATTACGTCCGGGTCGCGCTGCAGGTAGCGCACTGCCGATTTGTAGTGCATCAGAGGCCAGTTCACATTCACGTTGCTGTCCAGGTCGCGCAGCAGTGTAAGCAGTTTGGGGTTTTGCTGATCGGCTTCGGGCAGGCGCTTGTATACTGCCCACATGTTCTTGTGCTCGTATTCTTTGGCAAAATCAATCAGGAACCGCGTATACTTCTCTTCAAAGCGCAGCAGCGTCAGGGTCTTAGCGCCGGTGGCTACCTCGGTAGCACCTTCTTTCCAGTAAATACAGCCCATCATTTCTTCATGCGTGCTCTGCAAACCTAATGCAGCACGACGAGCTTTATCTACCAGGTTACGCAGATCGGTTGCGGCAATTTCGATCATCCGGTATTGCACCGACTGAAAGCCGCTGGCCGGCATCAAAGCCATCCGGAACTGCAGAAACTGCTTGGGGTCCATGCCGTCCACCATCACATCAAAGGAGTTGATCAGGTTATCGAAATAGCGGTTGATGCGCTTCAAGCGTTGCATGAAAAAGGTAGCTGTAATATCCTTGTTGTCTGCTATTTGTCTCAGTTCTTCCAGGCACAGCTTAAAGTATAGCTCCGTGATCTGGTGGTACATGATAAAGATCTTCTCATCCGGGATGGTGGTGCGCGGATTCTGCAGGCTAAGCAGCGTATCGAGGTGAATGTAATCCCAGTAGTTGAGGAAATCAGTGTGGTAGAGGCCCTCGAGATAAGCCGCCAGATCCTGCCCGAGCGGCACATATTTTTCTTCCAGCCGCTTTAGCTGATCCAGTACTTCAGGTTTGAAACCGTGCTCCATGGCAAGCTTTTTTCAGATGAGTAAAGGTATAAAACGGGCGCAAGTTAAATAAATACTTTTACGCGGGGCAGGCCGTGCTAAATTATCTCACCTCACGGGCAACGGACCCTCGCGCCAATGGAATCTAACCGCTTTTCCTGACAAAGGCCTGCCTCACCGTACTATTTTACGCATCTTGCTCAGCGGCAGGCAACTAAACGTGCCTGTTTAGCATCTGACCTGCAGGTGCTAAACAGCAGCCTGGGCAACCTGCAGCCACTTTATACTTAATGGGCAAATGTGTCAGGTTAGTAGAGGTAATCCATGCATTGGTAGAAATAAGCCTAATTTAAGGGCTATATACTATAAAACTCCTACTAAATTGCTAAATTTGGTTTCCACGATATTAACCAGGTGGTAATGTGTTATGGCAGAGAAAAGTAGCGTTTTTGATATGATCGGGCCTGTCATGATTGGGCCTTCGAGCTCGCATACGGCGGGGGTGGTCCGTATTGCGCGTGCGGCAATCCGCATCCTGGGAACAGCGCCGGAAGAAGCCACTATAACCTTTTATAATTCTTTTGCCCGCACGTACGAAGGGCACGGCAGCGACCGGGCGATTGTAGCAGGACTGCTGGATTTTAAAACAGACGACAAGCGCATTAAGGAAGCTTTTGATTTTGCCAAAGAACGCGGCCTTCGCTATACTTTTCGCTCGGTTGGAAATGCCTCCACCATGCATCCGAATACGATTAAACTAAATCTGAAAGCAGGCGACCGTGAAGTAGAAGTTGTCGGGCAGAGCCGGGGTGGTGGTGTGATCAAAATAGTGGAAGTAGATGGCTTTTCAGCCAATTTTTCAGCTACTCTGCATACGCTCATTATCGATGCTACCGATAAAACCGGAAGCATTGCCTTTATTGCTTCCGTGCTGGCTCACGATGAGTGTAATATCGCCACCATGAACGTGTCGCGTAAAGGCCGCAACGAAATGGCCCGTCAGTTTATTGAAATGGACTCGGGCATAAAGCCCATCACCCTGGAATACCTCAAACAGCTGAGCTGGATAAAAAATGTCGTTTATATTCCGAACATCGATCTTTAGCGCTATACTATGAAAAAATTACCCAAATACTTTCTGCTGGCACTCGCCCTTTTCGGAGGAGGCAGTACGCTGGCCCAGGCGCAGCAGGACCCGAACAAAGACGGTGCCTGGACGCTGGAAGAAGCCGTAAACTATGCCCGGGAAAACAACCTGCAGGTGCAGCAGAGCAAGATTAATACGCAACTGAGCCGTACCGACCTGCAGCGCTCTAAGTTCGAACGGCTTCCTTCCGTGAATGCCCGGGGCAGCTACAACATCAATTCCGGCTCTTACCAGGATCCGGTTTCATTTAACCTTGTCACCGACCGTTCCCAGTCGAGTAACTTTGGGGCAAGCGCCTCGGTGCCGCTCTTCATGGGCTTTCAGCAAACAAACCAGATCAAGCAAAACGGGCTTATCGTGGAGGCCAATGAGCAGGATGTGCTTTCCGCACAGAACGACATCACCCTGCAGATCGTTACCTCGTATCTGAACATCCTGTTTGCCGAAGAATTAATTAAAACTTCCACGCTGCAGCGCGACCTGACCACCCAGCAGGTGAAGCGCAACCGCATCCTGTTCGAAGCAGGTAGTGTGGCCGAAAACGCCGTGCTGGAACTGGAATCACAGCAGGCGTCGGATGAGCTGGCCCTGATCAATGCGCAGAACCAGCGCGACATTGCCCGTCTTTCCTTGATGCAGCTGCTCAACCTGCCTGCCTCCGACGATTTTAAGATTGTAGTGCCCGACATACCTGAGCCTGACCAGCAGCCGGTGCTGGTGAACGGAAACGATGTATACGAAGTAGCATTGCAGACTTTACCAGCTATCAAAGCGGTGGACCTGCGCGTGCAGAGCGCCGATAAAGGCATCGAAATTGCCAAAGGAGCTTATTTCCCGCAGTTAAGCCTTGATGCAGGGATCAGCACCCGTTATTCCAGCGCGAACAAGCTACTGCAGGGCCGGGAAACGATCGATAACGGCTTGAAACCACAATCACTTGGCTTCTATGATGAGGCGGGTAAGCAACCTGTTATTGTCTATGTGCCTGATGTAGCGGTAAATCCCCTTTACAGCGACTATGCCTTTATCGATCAGTATAAAGACAACATCTACAAGCAGATAGGGGTGGGTCTTACCATTCCGGTATTTAATGGGCTGCAGGTACGCACCGGCGTACAGCGGGCCAAGATCCTGCAGCAAAATGCCAAGTTAAACGCCGATATTGCGCGAAACAACCTGCGCCAGACCATTGAACAGGCGTACGTGGATGCTGTGTCGGCGCAACGCAAGTATGTGGCCGCAAAACAGCAGATAACGGCTGCCGAGAAGAACTATCGCAATGCGGAGCTGCGCCTCAACAATGGCGTTATCAATACGGTTGATTTTAATATCATTGCCAATACCTTCCGGAGTGCGCAGTCCAGCTTGCTTCAGGCCAAGTATGAATACACCTTTAAACTAAAAGTACTGGATTTTTACCAGGGCAAAGACATCTCTTTATAAAACTATGGCAAAGAAAAAATCAAAGCTCATTCCCATCCTGATTGTTGTATTGGTGCTTGTAGCTGCCGGCCTGATCATCGCTAAAAAAGCAGGCTGGATCGGGAAGGAAAAAGGCGTGGAAGTGGTGCTGGCAACGGCAAAGAATGCAGAAATCATTGAAAAAGTAAGTGCTTCCGGCAAAGTGCAGCCTGAGACCGAGGTGAAGATCAGCCCCGATGTTTCGGGTGAGATCATCCAGCTGAACGTGGAGGAAGGCGATTCGGTAGTGAAGGGACAACTGCTGCTGCGCATCCGTCCGGATAACTACCAATCGTTTGTAGATGCACAGGAAGCCAGTGTGAATACCGCCCGGGCTAACCTGGCGCAGGCAAGAGCTCGCCTGGCGCAGGCACAGGCTAATTTCGCCCAGGCCGAGCAGAACTATAATCGCAACAAGCTGCTTTTCGACAAGAAAGTTATTTCGCAGGCCGATTTCCAGCAGGCCAAAGCAACCTACGAGTCAGGGAAGCAGGAAGTGGAGTCGCTGCGCCAAAGCATTCGTGCGTCGGGATTTAATGTGCAGAACGCCCAGGCCTCCTTAAAAGATGCCCGCGAGAACCTGAACAAAACCACGATCTATGCGCCGGTAAGCGGCATTGTCTCCAAGCTGAATGTGGAGCAGGGCGAGCGCGTAGTGGGTACCTCGCAGATGGCAGGTACTGAAATTATGCGTATTGCTAACCTCAACAACATGGAGGTGCGCGTAAACGTGAATGAAAATGACATTATCCGCGTTGCGCTGGGCGACTCTGTTATTGTAGAGGTAGACTCATATGCCAGCAAGGATGAAAAGTTTAAAGGCGTGGTAACGGCTATTGCTAATACGGCCAAAGATGCCACTACCCTGGAAGCGGTAACTGAGTTTGAAGTGCGCATCCGCCTGCTGAACGAATCCTACAGCCACCTGGCCGAGACGAAAAGCCGCCCCTTCAGACCGGGTATGACGGCTTCAGTGGACATCATCACGGAGAAAAAGAATAACGTGTTATCGGTGCCCCTTTCTTCCGTAACCACCCGCTCGGCCGATAACCCTGGCGGCGACGCCAAAGCTCCTGCCAAAGAAGCCGATGCGGACGAGAAAGAAGGAAATACATCCGAAAGTGAAAACCAGCCATCGCAGGCGCCTGCCGAAGAAGTCGTATTTGTGTATGACAGCGGCAGTAACAAAGTAAAGGCAGTTAAAGTAAAGACAGGCATCAGCGATTTTGAGAACATTGAAATACTGAGCGGCATCAAAGCCGGCCAGAAAGTAGTTTCCGGACCATTCCGTGCGGTATCTAAAACTTTGGCCGATGGTGCGCTGGTAACCGTAAAAGATGCAAAATCACTGGATAAATCGGCAATAGCAGCCGACGACACGCAAGATAAATAAGGTAATACCCGATTTGGAAAAAGTAGCTGTAGTAGGAGGAGGTAGCTGGGCGACAGCGCTCGTAAAAATTCTCTCTGAAAATAAATCAGAAATACATTGGTGGATGCGCAATAAAGAGGATGTGCAACACCTGAATGAATACCGTCACAATCCCCGGTACCTGAGCCAGGTGTCTTTTGATCTGGCTTACGTAAAGCCGCACACGGCTATTGCCGAAGTGGTGGCGGCGGCCGACTGGGTTATACTTGCCGTGCCCGCCGCTTTTGTGCAGCAGGCGCTTGAGGCGCTGCCGACCAATGCTTTCGATGGAAAGGTGGTTATTTCGGCTATCAAGGGTATGATCCCGGATCAAAACGTGCTTATCACCGATTATATCGCGCAGCGGTTCCGTGTGCCCGATTCGCACCAGTTGGTTATTGCCGGCCCGTGCCATGCCGAAGAAGTGGCCCAGGAGAAACAGTCTTACCTCACCATCGGCTCCCACGATCTGGATAAAGCAGAGCATTTCTGCCAGTTACTGCGCAATCGGTACGTAAAGGCAAACCCGCTCGACGACCTGGATGGCATTGAATACTGTGCCGTGATGAAGAACATCATTGCCCTGGCCTGCGGCATTGCCCGTGGTCTTAACTTTGGCGATAACTTTCAGGCCGTGCTGGTGTCTAATGCTATGTTCGAGATAGAGCGTTTTCTGGATGCCATCATGCCGCTGCACCGCGAGCTGAGCGGGTCGGCCTACCTGGGCGATTTGCTGGTAACAGCTTATTCGCAGTTCAGCCGCAACCGCACGTTCGGCAACATGATCGGGCATGGTTATACTGTTAAATCGGCCCAGATCGAAATGAACATGGTAGCGGAAGGGTATTATGCCGTGCAGAGTATCTATGAACTGAATAAAAAGCTCAAAGTAGAGATGCCCATTACGAATGCCGTTTACCTGATCCTGTACGAGCGCATCTCGCCGGCGGTAGAGTTCGAGATCCTGAAAGAAAAGCTCAGATAATCCCTTGATAGGTCATTCTGAATAAAATCCATACCTGCACACCAGGTATGGATTTTATTTTATGAGCTGCATTTTAGACCGCAAATATGTGCCATCGCCCAGGGCGCGGTAAAAAGCCATGACCGTAACGGTACTGGCAAGCAGGAAGGCAAGCAGGGAAATAAAAATTAGAAATTCCGGTGCAGCTAGGGTTGTGAGGTTCAGGGCTTTAAAACACAGCAGCGTAATAAAAGCGAACAGCACGCCACTTAAAGCAAGCATAAAAGAGCGGTAAAAGATGCGCCGCGGCAAACGGTCTATCAGCGTCTGGCTTTTCAGGTGCCAGTGCAGCGGAAAAACCCAGCGCTTCAGCAGCGCATACCGGGTAGCTTTGGTCACTACATACCCGACAATAAATCCGGCTAGTCCACCCCCGATAAACATGAAGGAAACCATGCTGGCCTTTCCCCAGAGGGGCACGTTTTCTTTGTCGTGCCACAGCACCCAGGCTACTGCCAAATGCAGCAACATATTCAGTAGGGTTGCCAGTCCGCCAAGCTGTAACATAAATTTATAGTTAGAACTCATTCTCATAGCGCTGTACCTGTTATATAGTATAGTCTACTAACTTTCGTAGATTCAGGATGTCTGAAGGCTCTAATTGCGCTCAAACAGCATCCTTTCGCAATTATAAAGTATACGTAAACGAAGGTTGAATTAGTGTAAGCTTCTCATGATGAAAGTAACCTGTGCAATTCTGGAGCAGGATCAACACGTGCTGATCACCCAACGCAGTGCCACGATGTCGCAGCCGCTGCTGTGGGAGTTTCCGGGCGGGAAAGTGGAAGCCGGGGAATCGGAAGCGGCTGCCCTGGCCCGGGAAATAAAAGAAGAACTGGCCCTGGAGGTGGAACCGCTTCAGCGGCTGACACCCGTGCGTTATACCTACAAAGCCTTCGAGATCGAGTTGATCCCGTATATCTGCCGCTACAAAGGAGGCACCCTTCACTTGCTCGAGCACCAGGCATACAAATGGGTAGCTGCAGAAGCGCTCCTGCAGTTTGACTGGTGCCCGGCCGATAAGCCTATTGTAGCAGAATATCTGCGCCTGCGAAGTATAGCAAGCAGGTGAGCAAGGTCTTTTAACACAATTAGCAGGTTTTTGACGTACCTTTATGGCTGTGATAGAACTACCAATTTCTTTTAAGGAGCGCATGCAGGGCCTGCTGGGCGGGGAGTATGCCCGATTTGAACAGGCCCTGGAGCAAGCGCCGCCGGTCAGCATCCGGCTGAATGCGGCTAAACTGCCGTCTACTGCGTTCTCGTTACCACCTGTGCCCTGGGCGGTGCAAGGCTATTATTTGCCGGAACGGCCCCGTTTTACCCTGGACCCGCTGCTGCATGCCGGCGCTTATTATGTGCAGGAGGCGAGTTCGATGTTTTTGGAGCAGGCGCTTCGGCAAGCCACCGACCTGAGCCAGCCCCTGCAGGTACTGGACCTGTGCGGCGCGCCAGGTGGCAAATCAACGCACCTGGCCAGTTTACTATCGCCAGACAGTTTGCTGGTTTCAAATGAAGTGATCCGGAGCAGAGCGGCTATACTTGCCGAGAATATAGCAAAGTGGGGAAGCGGCAATGTGTTGGTAACGAATAACGATCCGCGAGACTTCCGGAAGCTGGATAACTTTTTTGATGTGCTGGTAGTGGATGCCCCGTGCAGTGGTGAGGGCATGTTCCGGAAAGATGCTCAGGCAATTCAGGAATGGTCGGAGGAGAACGTGAAGCTTTGTGCCCAGCGCCAGCAACGCATACTGCTGGATGTATGGGGAGCACTGAAGCCCGGCGGCGTCCTGATCTACAGTACTTGCACCTGGAATGAAGCCGAGAATGAAGCCAATATGGCCTGGCTTGCCGAACAGGAGCAGGCCGAAAGTATAAACCTGCAGGTGCCCCCGGCATGGGGCGTGGTGGCCTCGCAAGTAAATGGGGTAGAAGGCTACCGGTTTTACCCGCACCAGGTTCAGGGCGAGGGCTTTTTTATGGCCGTAGTCCGAAAGACGGGCACAGCAGCCAATGAATATGGAAGCGGCAAAAAGAAAAAGTATAAACTGACGCCGTCCGGCAAAAAGGAAAGAGCGCTGGTGCAGGACTGGTTAATTGAGCCGGATAAGTATGAATGGCTGCAGCATAGCGAGGTGATCTCGGCTATTCCGGCAAACCTGTTTGAGGCAGCCGATGAAGTATACCAGAGCTTATATGTAATTTATGCCGGCACGCAGGTAGCCGAAGTGAACGGGAAAAAGCTGAAGCCCCTGCAGCCGCTGGCTTTGTCGCAGCACTTGAACAAAGCGGCGTTCCAGGTAGCGGACCTCGACCTGGCACAGGCACTGCATTACCTCCGCAAAGAAGATATCCAGCTGCCAACAAGCGGCAATGCCTGGCTGTTAATGCAGTACCAGAATCTGCCGCTGGGCTGGGCCAAGCTAATCGGCAACCGCATCAACAATTATTACCCAAAGGAGTGGCGCATCCGCATGGAACTACCGCAGCAACTAACCCCAGCAGAGCTTTTCTCTATCGCCAATCATTTCACAAGTTCATGAAACGAGAACGGCCTGCTAAAATTCAGCAGGCCGTTCTCGTTTCATGAACTTTTAACTCTTTAAATTTCTAACTCTATCTATTCCACAAACAGCACCAGCCCTTTCAGGTATTCGCCTTCGGGGTGGAAGATAGAGATGGGGTGATCTGCCGGCTGGGAGAGGTTGTGCATGATCTTAATATTGCGACCTGCTTCTATGGCAGCGGCCATCACCGTGCTGTTGAACAGGTATTTGTCCACCACCTGCGAGCAGGAAAAGGTAAACAGAATACCACCCGGCTTTATTTTTTTCATCGCCTCAGCGTTCAGGCGCTTATAACCCATCAGGGCATTGTGGCGCACCTTCTGACTTTTGGCAAATGCGGGCGGGTCCAGCACGATCACATCATATAGGTCTTCCTTCCCTTTCAAAAACTCGAACGTATCCATGGCAAAGGCGGCATGCCGCTCGTGTGCCTGGCTCATTTCGGCATTCCGGATGGTCAGCTCGATCGCTTTTTTGGAAACATCTACCGAGTGAACTTCTTTGGCGCCGGCATTGAGAGCATACACCGAAAAGCCGCCGGTATAGCAGAAGGTGTTCAGCACCGACTTGTCTTTGACGTAGCGGGCCAGCAGGTCCCGGTTCTCGCGCTGGTCGATAAAAAAGCCTGTTTTCTGGCCTCCTTCCCAGTCAATAAAAAAGCGGTTCCCATATTCTGTTACTACTACTCCACCCGTAGAAGAACCAGCTAAATAGCCGTTCTCCGCAGCGGGAAGCGATTTGGGCGGCAGCGACTCCGCACTTTTATCATACACGGCCTTGAGGCGGTCGCCATAAATCTCCTGTAGGGCCTGGGCTACATACGCCCGCACGCCATACATACCCAGCGTATGGGTCTGCACCACAGCCGTATCGTTATAAACATCCACGATCAGCCCGGGAACGCCGTCGCCTTCGGCATAAATAAGGCGGTATACATTGGTCTGTGGGTCATTTACAAGTCCCAGGCGCTGGCGGTAGTCGTAAGCCTGCTGCACTTTGCTTTTCCAGAAAGTATAATCCGGCTCTACCTGCTCGAACGAGAAAATGCGCACTGCTATGGAGCCGGTTGCATAATGGCCCATGGCCAGGAATTCGCGCTTGCTGGAGTATACTTCCACAATATCGCCTTCGGCCGCTTCGCCATCCGCACTCCTGATCGCCCCGGAAAAAACCCAAGGGTGCCGGCGCTTCAGCGAATGTTCCTTGCCCGGCGCTAAGTATAATTTGATAATTGCCATTGTCTTGTTTGCTATGCTGCTTGCTACTCACGCACCGGGTTCAAATTTCCGGTGTGCAACAAAACAGCAAAGGTAGCTAATTCAGCTTTATAAGTTAAGGAATAGTAACCACAACCTTTTAAGAATAGAATATGGAAGCTAGCCGAACAGTACAGCGGAGCCCATATCAGAGCTGCAGCAAGCCGAGCGCTACCAGTTGTTCATAAAGTTTCTGAACAGGCAGGCCCACTACGTTAAAGTAGGAGCCTTCCAGGCGCGTAATACCGATCTTACCGATCCATTCCTGGATGCCATAGGCACCAGCTTTATCGAAGGGTTTGTAGTGGGTGATGTAGTAATGGATCTCTTCGTCCGAGAGTGCCTTGAAGTATACGCGCGTGGAATCGCTAAAAATAACTTTCTGGTGCTGCGTCAGCAGGCATACGCCCGTGATCACCTCGTGGCTGGTACCAGAAAGGGAGCGCAGCATCACGAAGGCCTCTTCATAATTCTGTGGCTTATTCAGAATACGATCTCCGAGGCAAACGATAGTATCGGCGGTCAGCAGCACCTGGTTGGTGATCTCGGCGGCATAAGCAGCGGCTTTGTGTGATGCCAGGTATTCGGCTACTTCGGCGCCTTTCAGATGCTCGGGAAAATCTTCGGACACTTCTTTTACACGCACTTCGAAGGCAAGGCCCAAGCCGGCAAGCAGCTCTTTACGGCGGGGCGAGTTAGAGGCAAGCAGCAGCGGCTGTGACAAATTCATCTTTTCGGATTGAGCTAAATAAGAACCCGCAAATTACTTTCGGGTAAAAGAAGGTTGATTTTTGCGGCATAATGGCCCCGCTGTGGCATACTTTCTTCACCTGCTCCATGGATACATCGTTGGTGATGAGGGCCAGCCGAGCTTCGCCGGCATCCACTTTGCTGATGCAGGCCGTAAAATTCCGTTCGTAGCTGAGCTTTTTAAAATCGCGTTGGTGCTGGCGGTAAATGCCCAGTATCTTTTCAAAAATAAAATAATGCATCACCGTCAGGTCCAGTTCTTTTACCTCCGGTGGAAAATTCCAGTCGATGAGCGGGTGCATTTCGGGCCGGAGCCGCAATTTATAGGCGTTGCCCCGCAGGTATAAGCCAAATGCCCACTGTTTTCCGGCAATGACTTCATTCAACTCATAGGGGTCTTCTTTCGGCGTGACCACAAAATATGTTTCCAGACGCTCTAAAAAGGCCTCATCCGTCATGTCCATGTGTGCCAGCAGGCGGTGGGTTGGCAAAATGCGCAGGTCATCGTGCTCGGAGTTGGTCAGGTACATGAGGTGGTAATTATAAGGCTCAAAACCGGTATGATCGGGGTTTAGGGCCGTCATTTTCTTGCGGTATTCCAAGGAGCCTTCGTAGCGGTGATGGCCGTCAGCCAGCAGGATCTGCTTATCACGGAGCGTATCCACAAAAAGTTTGATGATGGCGTGGTCGTGAATAACGGCCAGCACATCGCGCACGCCCTGGTAATCTTCCGTTTCGTAAAGCGGCGATTTTATACTTTCATCCATGTAGGTTTCCAGCATAAACGAGGGGTCGGAATAAAGGCCGTGCGTGGCGCTGGAGTTCATCTCGGTCTTGTCCAGCAGGTCGATACGGTCGTTTACCGCGCTTGGGATGGTATTCTCGTGGCGCAGCAAAACATTTTCCTTCCAGTCATACGCCTTGATGTGGCAGATAAATCCTTTGCGGCAGTATTCTTTTTCATTGCCCGGTAGCCGGAAATACTGATAGTAAACATAAATGCCGGGCAAAGGGTCCTGCACCAGTACGCCTTCGTCTTTCCAGTTCTGGAGCCGTTGGGCTGCTTCTTCTGCCGGTTGCGGCCCGCGGGGCACCGAAAGGTGGATGCTGTTGAAAGGGTTGCGGTACAAGGCTTCTCGTTGCTTATCCGAAACGACATCAAAAAGCGGGGAGGTAAGCTGGTCTATACGCTGGCTAAGGCCATCGCTGTAGCGCCAGGGGCGCAGGGGAAGAATCTCTGCCATAAACGGTGGGGTGCAAGTATAAAACGGTTTGAAGAATGGGACAGGCGCGGCTTTCGGCCCTTAAGGAGCCAGCCGCACGATGTGCCAGGTGCTGCCCTGCAGTTCGTACACGATACGGTCGTGTAAGCGATTGGGGCGCCCCTGCCAGAACTCCAGCCGGTCGGGCTGCAGCAGGTAACCTCCCCAGAAAGGGGGCCGCGGGATTTCTGCTACGGCTGCAAACTGCTCGGTAAAGGCTTGATCTGCTTCTTCCAGCTCCTCGCGGCTGGCAATAGGCTGGCTTTGCGGTGATGCCCAGGCACCGATTTGGCTTCCCTTCGGACGGCTATGGTAATAGGTATCTGAGTGCTGCGGCGCAGCCTTGCTCACTTTCCCTTCTATGCGTACCTGCCGCTCCAGCGCAGGCCAGAAAAAGGTGAGGGCGGCAAAAGGTGTTTCGGCCAGTTCCTGTCCTTTGCGGCTGTTATAGTTGGTAAAGAATGTCAAACCCGCCGGGGAAACATCCTTTAGCAAAACCACGCGGGCAGAAGGGCGCCCGGCCGCACTTACCGTAGAAAGTACCATCGCTGTGGCTTCTTCTGCTTCGGCCTGCAGGGCTTCCTGCAGCCATACCTGAAATTGCTCCAGTGGCTGCGGCCGCACGGAGTCTTCTGTGAGCGCTTGTTTTGAGTAATTTTTACGTATAGCAGCTATATTGTGCGTCAGCGACATGGCCTGTTGGTTTTTTTCAAAATTAAAAAATTATCTGCTGCCATTGAATTTATTTGGCAGCAATCGTATCGGTAGCAACAATTAGGGAGGATGACAGCCGCAAATACGCAGTTTGATGCGCAACGTTAGTGTTACAATATCATTTCCTTTGCGTAAGAAGTATAAGTATGGCCACCGGTAACTGAACGGGGCACTGGAAATTTGTATTAACGGACTGAAAGATAGATGCCGCAGACAAGCTTGATAAAACCGCAGAGCGGAAGTTTACTTATTTCGGAGCCTTTTCTGGGTGATCCAAATTTTGAGCGAAGCGTGGTATTGCTATGCAACCACAGCGAGGAAGAAGGCACCTTTGGTCTCGTGCTCAACCGCATGTCCAACCTGAAGCTCTCCGATGTGATCGATGTCTTTAACGAGTCTTTCGAGGCTGAATTATGGATCGGGGGGCCGGTGCAGCACAACACCTTGCATTACATACACAACTTGTCGGATCTGCCCCAGGCAGTGCAGTTGGGTGAAGAGCTGTATTGGGGAGGCGATTTCGAAAAGCTCCGCACGCTGATCGGGACCGGAGACCTGGACCCTGCCAATATCAGGTTCTTTTTAGGCTATTCCGGCTGGACGCCCGGCCAGTTGCAGGAGGAGATAGATAAAAATGTATGGATCGTAAATAACAATGCTGCAGATAAATTATTTAATTTAGAGGCAGATAAGCTCTGGCGCAATGTGCTGCGCGATATGGGCGGCAAGTATAAGGTGCTGGCAAATTACCCAGATGACCCGCGCCTGAACTAAATAATACGCGAAAAAACTCCCGACATGATAACGGACAAAGAAACTATGGACACTACCGGAGCAGAGGCTAACAGACCTGAGAACCAGCATGAAGAAACGCAGCCTCAGCAGGAAACGCCTTCTCCGCAGGATATTGTAGCGCAACGCCTGGCCGAGATAGAGGCCAGGCAGCAATCGCAGCAGGAAACTTCTGCAGAAGCTTCTCCGGAAGAGGTGCAGCCCGGCATTGACCCTGATGTAGAATCGGGGCAGGAAGCGGCTGCAGTAGCCGAAAAAACAGATACCATGGCGGATGCCACAACCGAGGTAGCCGATAAGCCCGCTGCAGAAGAACAGCCAGCTGCAGAAGCTCCCTTAGCCGAAGCGCCGGCTGCCCAGGCAGAAGAATTGCCGGCACCCACATTGCCTGTTGCTGAAAAGGAGGCGCCAGCGCCCATTTCAGCTGCGCACGAAGAAGAGGAAGAAGAGGAAGAAGTACATACGGATTACAGTGCCCTGCCTTTGGAAGAGTTGCGCCAGGCCTTGCAAGCAGTCCTGAAAAGCGGAGATGCCCGCCGGAAGCACAAACTTATCCAGGAAATTCAGCGCCACTACGAATCCAAGTTTCAGTTGGAGCGACAGGAGGCCTTGGATCGGTTTAAGCAGGAGGGGGGCAGCGACGAAGATTTTGCCTACCATGCTCCCTCCGAACATCAGGAACTGGAAAAGCTGCTGACCACATACCGGGACGCCCGCTACCACGAACGGCAGAATGCCGAAGAGCAACGCCAGCGTAACCTCGAGCAAAAGCAGTCCATTCTGAACCAGTTGCGCCAGCTGGTGGAGTCTGCCGAAACGAAAAGCAGCAACGATGAACTCAAACGCCTGCAATCGGAATGGAAGTCGACGGGGCCTGTGCCTGCCGGTGAAGCTCAGAAACTCTGGGATTCGTATCATGCCCTGCTGGATATCTTTTACAACAACCGCAGTATCTTCTTCGAACTAAAGGAGCTGGACCGCAAGCGCAACTTGGATGCTAAGTTAGTGCTGGTGGAACGGGCAGAAACCCTGCAGAACGAAGAGTCCATCAACAAGGCCCTGGTGGAGCTACGCCACCTGCATGAGGAATGGAAGAATATCGGCCCGGTACCCAACGAGCAGCGCGATCCTATCTGGGAACGCTTTATCCAGGCCTCCGAAAAAGTACATGAGCGCCGCCGTGCTTTCCAGGAGAGCCGCCATACCCTTGAAATGGAAAACCTGGCCAAAAAGAATGCTTTGCTGCAGCGCCTGCAGGAGTATCAGAATTTCCAGACAGACCGCATCAACGAGTGGCGCGATAAGACCGACGAGATTCAGAAGCTGAAAGTGGAATGGGATGCCGCCGGCCTGGTGCCTAAGGAATATGCCGAGGAAATCAACAAGAACTTCTGGGGCAACTATAAAGCCTTCTTTCAGCATAAAAACCAGTTCTTTAAGGGGCTCGACGAACAGAAAATGCAGAACCTGCGCCTGAAAACGGAGCTCTGCGAAGAAGCCGAAAGCCTGAAAGAAAGCACCGACTGGAATGCGACCAAAGAAAAGCTCATCCAGCTGCAGAAGAAATGGAAAACCATTGGCCGGGTGCCCGATAAGTATTCCGATAAGATCTGGCAGCGTTTCCGTGCTGCTTGTAACGAGTTCTTTGACCGCAAGCAGGCCCAGGAGCAGCAACGCGGCGAAGAGATAGAACGGCTTTCGGCCGAGAAGATGGAGCTTTGCGACCGTATCGCCGAGACCCTCTCGCAGCCAAATGCGCCAGCCTCGCTACCGGAGTTTGACTCTTTTGTGACGCAATGGCGCGCCATGAACAGCAGCGGCAAGCGCAGCAGCCCCAAAGTGGAAGAAAAGTTTCTGGAGCTGATCGAGAAATACCTGGAACGTGTTCCTGGCCTTTCGTACGAAGACCGTTCTGAGATGATGGTCAAACTGCAGGTAGAGCGTATCAAGCATAGCCCGGATGCGGCCCACAAGCTGCAGCAAAAAGAGCATACCATCCGCCGCGAAATCACGCAACTGCAGAACGATATCCAGACGCTGCGCACCAACATCGAGTTTTTTGCGCATTCTAAAAATGCCGATAAGCTGCGCGAAGAGTATGAAGGGCGCATCAGCGAATCGCAGCGGCGCATCGAAAAGCTGCAGCATCAGCTGGCCGCGTTCAGAGGCTAAAAAATTTGCGCCTGACTTTCAAAAGCTTATCCCGGCAGAGGAAAAAAGTTTTGGAGAGTATTTGCAGATAAAGAACAAACCTATACCTTTGCAACGCTTTAGAACGCTAGAGCACACAATAAGAGTAAGCCTCCTTAGCTCAGCTGGTAGAGCAACTGACTTGTAATCAGTAGGTCGCTGGTTCGATCCCGGCAGGGGGCTCATCTCCTAAAAAAGCACATGTTTGTACTGCATGTGCTTTTTATTTCAAACATATAGTACAAGCCTCCTTAGCTCAGCTGGTAGAGCAACTGACTTGTAATCAGTAGGTCGCTGGTTCGATCCCGGCAGGGGGCTCCTTAGGCAAAAGCCTTCAGTTCACGCTGAAGGCTTTTTGTTTTCCGGCAGCCTTCCACCCGCAGCGCCTGCACCTTTTTACAGCAGCATGTTATGTTTTGTGCCGGATAAATTTTTACTTTGAAGCTTCGACTTAGAGAAAAAAGATGCAACTGATAGAGGTAACTACGCCCGAGCTGGTGCAGGAATTCCTGCTGCTGCCGGTGCAACTTTATAAAATAGACCCGAACTACATCCGTCCGTTGGATAAAGATGTGGAACAGGTCTTCGACAAGAAAAAGAACAAACTGCTACGCGACGGCGAAGTGATCCGCTGGGTGCTCCGCAACGAAGCAGGCAAGACCATTGGCCGGGTAGCGGCCTTTATCAATAACAAAACAGCCCGCACCTATGAGCAGCCTACTGGCGGGCTGGGCTTTTTTGACTGCATCAACGACCAGGCCACGGCTAACACGCTGCTGGATGCCTGCCGCACCTGGCTGCAGGAGCGTGGCATGGAAGCCATGGATGGCCCCATCAATTTCGGGGATCGTGACCGCTGGTGGGGATTACTGGCGGAAGGCTTTCACCCGCCTACCTATTGCATGAACTATAATGCGCCCTACTACCAGCAGTTGTTCGAAAGCTATGGCTTTGAGGTATACTTTAAACAGTATGTATACTACCGTACCGTAGAGGAACCCCTGGAGCCAAAATACCTGAGTAAAGCCACCACCATCCTCAATGACCCCGATTACCATTTCCAGCACCTAGATAAAAAGGATCTGAAAAAGTATGCCGAGGATTTCCGGACGGTTTACAACAAAGCCTGGACCAAGCACGAGGGTGTGAAAGGCATGTCGGAGGCACAGGCCATGAGCGTGATGAACCAGCTGAAGCCCGTGCTGGACGAGCGGATCGTATGGTTCGGATACTACAAAGGAGAGCCTGTTAGCTTTTTTATCAGCCTGCCGGAGCTAAATCAGTTGTTTAAGTATGTAAATGGCAAAATGGATTTGTGGGGGAAGCTTAAATTTGTGTACCACCGCTGGAAAGGGGACTGCAAGACCATGTATGGCATTGTGTTTGGCGTGTCGCCCGAACATCAGCGAAAAGGCGTAGAAACGGCCATGGTGGTGTCCAGCTCGAAAGTGATCCAGAACAACCCTGCTATACCTTACAAAGATTTCCAGATGAACTGGATCGGGGATTTTAACCCGAAAATGATGAATGTTGCGATGCAGGTTGGCGGCCGCATTTACAAGACGTATCATACCTATCGTTTTCTTTTCGACAGGACCAAAGAGTTCAAGCGCATGGCCCCCATCAGTTAGCTTATAGCAGACAGATCGAAACGCGAATCCAACGCTGGTTTACTTAAGTCTTCCCAGGTCCAGTTATCGTTTAGCAGCATCGATTCTAGCAAGTGCCGGCGGTAATCCAGCTGCCGGACATGGTTTTCCGGAGGAGTTAACAAGGGGATGTTTGCCTTCTTTAGCTCTGAGAGTTCGAAAGGAGGAATGTCCCCCTGGGTTGGTTCCAGCATCGTGGAGGACAGGGATTCCAGAAAAGTGCTGATTGCATTTCTGACCGGTTTCAAATACTGAATTCCGGGGCGTTTTTCTTCGGGCACATATACCAACAGTATACTTATCGCTTCATCAAAAGCAACAAGATTAGGCAGCAGATCCGTTTCCTTATTAGAATGGTAAAAGAAATGCAGGACCGGGTAGGCTAGGTGTAACTGGCCCTGCATGGCGATGCTTAATGCCAGTTCCTGCAGCTGGCTATTAAGCATGCTGAAGTCTTTGCCATTCCAGTTTTTCAGCAGCATGTCCTGGGGGCTGTTTCCGATAGCGGCGAGGCGTATACTTAAAGCCCGCCGGGAGGTGACAGCAGTAAGAACCGGCACCATGTAGGTGATGGCCGTTGTGATGGTCAATATCCCGGAAAACGACAACAGGGCGGAGGCGATCAGCCACAGGTTCGTGCCCCCTTTAAAATCCCCATTGCCCAGCGTAGAAAGAACGTAGCCTGTATAGTAGATGCGTTGCGGGGTAGTAGCCGGCACATGCGTGGTGCTGTTTACTACTGCCATAGGCGAAGAAACAAACAATAGTATACTTCCTATCCAAAGCAACAGCAGCCATACTAATAAATTGGCAAGCACGATGGAAATCCCGGCAGCATTCAGTATGCCGCTTCCGGGAAGTACCTTTGAAGCTGTTTTAAAAAAGTACCAGGTTCCTCTAGTAACTGAACCGCTGATGTACCCGGAGCCCCGTGGTGCAAAGGTAGAATAGGTCAGATCGATCATCATCCAAAGCAAAATCAGTAGCCCTGGTATAAACAAAAAGTAGTTCATAGATATTTTCTTGCTTTATACCTGTTGCTGCTGCCGGCGGTTACCACCAGCAGCAGGTCAATCTTTCTAAATCAATCCCCCAAATCTTCCCCTTGGCTTTTTTCATCTGCCTGCAAGTATAAATTACCTCCGCATTTACACTGCTTATATTTCTGGTAAGTATGTAAATAAGCATCCGATGGTATAACCGTAGCTACCGTGTCTTTGCACATAGCCGAAAGTTTTGTTATTTGCTTTGAACACAAACGTAAAGCAAGATGCAAAACAGATGGTTATTAACGGGTAAAAAGGCCGTGGTTACAGGCGGCTCCAAAGGAATAGGCGAAGCCATAGTAAGAGAATTTCTGGCATTGGGGGCCGAGGTGCTGGCCGTGGCACGCAAACAGGCCGACCTGGATACGCTTAAGGCAGCATTCCCGGAAGGGCTGCAGGTGCTGGCAGCCGATGTAAGCCAGGCGGCAGGCCGCCTGCAACTGGCTGAGCTGGTACAGGCACTTTGGGGCAAGCTGGATATTCTGGTAAATAATGCAGGCACCAATATTCGCAAGCTCACCACCGAGTATAACGACGAGGAGTTCGATTTTATCATGAACACTAACCTGCGGTCGGCCTTTGAATTGAACCGGGCGCTTTATCCACTTTTAAAAGCTTCAGGACAAGGTAATGTGGTGCATGTTACGTCGGTAGCCGGTTTGCTGCATGTGCGCACCGGCAGCATCTATGGCATGACGAAAGCGGCCCTTACCCAGCTTACCCGCAACCTGGCTGTAGAGTGGGCTAGTGCCGGCATTCGGGTAAATGCCGTTGCCCCGTGGTACATCAAGACACCTCTTGCTCAAACGGTGCTGGCAAACCAGGATTTTTATGATGCGGTCATCAGCCGCACACCCATGAAGCGGGTCGGAGAACCCGAAGAAGTGGCAGCCGCTGTCGCGTTTTTATGCCTGCCTGCCGCCGCTTATATCACCGGGCAAACACTGGCCGTAGATGGTGGCTTCACCATTAACGGGTTTCATCCCGGATAAGAAGAATTTATCGCGTTTAATTGCCCGAAACCCAAGGAAAAGTGCCTGTAAAAGTGTGCTTTTCTGGCAAAAAATGCTTACTTTTGTATGATATGGATGTGAGTGCTCCAACTACTTGCCGTGCATTTATTTCTTTACACCCCATGGCTAAAAACCGACTTTTTTTACTTCTGAGCTTTGTGCTTCTGGGCGGCATGGCCGTCTCCTGCAAACCTCGCTGCCCGATTGCTTCCTGCCAGGTGCGCATGCTGCACCGCCACGGCGAACAGGAATTCCGCGGGCAGCCGATCTGGAAAAAGCAGAACCCGAAAATGGGGGAGAAGCTGCCCAAAACCTCGAAAGAAAGCTCGGGTCCTAAGCACGACAAAAGCCGAAATAAGAACTAAGCTATATAGCTTTACTAGTTTTTTGTATAAATTGCCTTACTAACACACATTAAAAATTTCAACAGACCTTAGACATGACTGAAGGCGAACGAATTATACCGATCAACATTGAGGATGAAATGCGCGGTGCGTACATTGACTACTCGATGTCTGTTATCATTTCAAGAGCCTTACCTGATGTTCGGGACGGACTAAAGCCGGTTCACCGCCGGGTACTGTATGGTATGTCCGAACTGGGGGTATCTTATAACAAATCCTATAAAAAATCGGCCCGTATCGTAGGGGAGGTGTTGGGTAAATATCACCCGCACGGTGACTCATCGGTATATGAAACCATGGTGCGTATGGCCCAGGAATGGTCGTTACGCTACCCGTTGGTAGATGGCCAGGGTAACTATGGCTCCATCGACGGCGACTCGCCGGCAGCTATGCGTTACACCGAGGCCCGCCTCAAGCGGATCGCCGACGAACTGCTGGCCGACCTGGAAAAAAATACGGTTGACTTTGTTCCCAACTTCGACGACTCGCTGAAAGAGCCGAGCGTGATGCCCGCCAAATTCCCGAACCTGCTGGTAAATGGCACATCGGGTATTGCCGTAGGTATGGCCACCAACATGGCGCCCCATAACCTGACAGAAGTAGTCAACGGCACGATCGCTTACATCGATAATCCGGATATTACTGTTGCCGAGCTGATGCAGTACGTGACGGCGCCCGATTTTCCGACAGGAGGTATTATCTACGGGTATGACGGCGTAAAAGCGGCGTTTGAAACTGGCCGTGGCCGTGTGCTGATGCGTGCCCGTGCAATCTTTGAAACTACTCCGACAGGAAAGGAGCAGATCATCGTGACGGAGATCCCGTACATGGTCAACAAATCTTCGCTGATCGAGAAAACAGCTGCGCTGGTAAACGAGAAGAAGATTGAAGGCATCTCTGACCTTCGGGATGAATCGGACAGGGACGGACTGCGCATTGTGTATGATCTGAAGCGCGATGCTATTCCGAACGTGGTGCTGAATAACCTTTACAAGTATACGGCGCTCCAATCTTCGTTTGGCGTAAACAACGTGGCGCTGGTAAAGGGCCGCCCGATGACGCTGAACTTGAAGGAGCTGATCCACTATTTTGTGGAACACCGCCACGAGGTTGTTGTTCGCCGTACCCGCTTCGAGTTGGAAGAAGCCCAGAAGCGCGCTCACATTCTGGAAGGCCTGCTCATTGCCCTCGATAACCTGGATGAGGTCATTAACCTGATCCGTTCTTCGCGCGACCCGGAGATTGCCCGCGGCGGTTTGATGGAACGCTTCGGATTGTCTGAAATTCAGGCACGTGCCATTCTGGACATGCGTTTGCAGCGCCTTACCGGTCTGGAGCGTGATAAGATTCAGCAGGAATACCAGGAGATCATGAAACTAATCGATCACCTGACCGCCATCCTCAACGATGAAGGCCTGCGCATGCAGATCATCAAAGACGAGCTGCTTGAAATTAAAGGCCGCTACGGCGACGCTCGCCGTACGAGCATCGAGGCATCTACCGGCGACATCTCTTATGAGGATATGATTCCGGAAGAGAACATGGTGATCACCATCTCGAACGAAGGCTACATTAAGCGTACTTCCCTGAGCGAATACCGCAGCCAGAGCCGTGGTGGTGTTGGTTCCAGAGGCGTTGCTGCCTCAAAAGAGAGCGACTTTACAGAGCACCTCTTTATTGCGAGCACGCACAATTACATGTTGTTCTTCACCGAATTTGGCCGCGTGTACTGGCTTAAAGTATACGAGATTCCGGAAGCAGGTAAAACAGCCAAAGGGCGTGCGATCCAGAACATCATCCAGATTGAAAAAGATGACCGCGTGCGCGCCGTACTGAACGTGCATGACCTGAAAAACCAGGATTATATTCTGAACCACAACCTGGTGTTCTGCACCGAGCAAGGCACGATCAAGAAAACAGTGCTCGAAGCCTATTCCCGTCCAAGAACAAATGGTATCAATGCTATCACCATCAACGATGGTGACCGTTTGCTGGATGTGCAGCTGACCAACGGCAACAGCGAAATTGTGATCGCGCTAGGGTCGGGGAGAGCCATCCGTTTCAATGAAACGCAGGTGCGCTTGATGGGACGCAACGCAGCAGGCGTTCGTGGCGTAACCCTTGCGGGACCAGACGATAAAGTAGTTGGTATGGTTTGTGTACAGAACGAAAACACCGAACTGCTGGTGGTATCGGAGAATGGTTTCGGCAAACGTTCTTTACTCGAGGAGTACCGCATTACGAACCGTGGCGGTAAGGGCGTGAAAACCCTGAACGTAACCGAAAAAACAGGTAAGCTGGTGGCGATCAAAGGTGTGGTGGATACCGACGACCTGATGATCATCAACCGCTCTGGTATTACGATCCGCTTGCGGGTAGCTGATATCCGTGTTATCGGAAGGGCTACACAGGGCGTGCGACTGATCAAACTGAATGATGGCGACCAGATCTCGTCTGTGGCGCAGGTAGACATGGAAACGGAAGTGGAAATGGCCGCTGAAGAAGCTGTATTGGAAATGTCGGAACTGAAGCCCGAGGATTCGTTGCAACCGGATGACATGATCGATCCGGAAGTATAAGTAGAATGGAATTTTATTTTAATCTATAATCGTTATCGTTAAACAAACACAAACCATTAATACACCAATATGAGAAAAGTTCTTTTGACAGCCTTTGCAGCCGCGAGCATCTCGGTTGCGACCGCGCAGAACTCTGCTGTAAACAGCGCCATACTTAATCATAAGAATGGCACGCTGGATAAAGCTCAGGCTGACATTGACAAGGCTATAGCACATCCAAAGACAAAAGATAAAGCGAAAACATGGTTCTACCGGGGCGTGATTTACCAAGATATGTTGGGAAATCCGATCTATGGTAAACTCACCAACGATGACACGCCTTTGCTGGTGCTCGAAGCATTTGATAAAACCATTGCGCTTGACGGCAAAGACGGTGAATTTGGCAAGCAGGTTCCGGCCCGCAAAGAAATGCTGTATGGCCAGGTGCTGAACCAGGCGGTAGAGTTCCATAACGGACAAAAATGGAAAGAAGCCATTGGCAAGTATAACCTGGCTTCCAAGATCAACCCAACCGATACCACTTCTGTATTGTATGCAGCGTATGCCAGCACAGCCAACCAGGATTACACCGGTGCGCTGAAGTATTATGACCAGTTGATTGATATGGGCCATAAGACAGAGGACGTGTACAAGGCAAAAGTGCAGTTGCAGCAGCAGGTAGAAGCACCCGATCAGGAAATAATGAACACCCTGGCGGCAGGACTGAAAGAGCACCCGGCCAGCGTATACCTGATGCAGGAAGAGCTGAAGTATTATCTGAAAAACGACCGTGGTGATGAAGCAATGGCAAAGCTGGAGAATGCGATAAAAGCAGATCCGAAGAACGCCAGCCTTTATGCAGTATTAGGTAACCTGCAGGAGCGCAAAGGCAACCTGGATGCCGCCACTGAAAATTACAAGAAGGCCATCGAGATCGATCAGAATAACTTTGATGCCTACTATAACTTAGGCGTTCTGGAGTATAACAAAGCCAGCGAAATAAACAACAAAGCGGCTAAGATGGATTATGCCACCTACCAGAAAAAAGGAAAGGCACTGGAAGCACAAGCAAAGAAGCAGTTTGCCGAAGCGCTGCCATACTTTGAGAAAGCCTTGGTAATTCAGCCAGAAGATCAGAGCACGATGCAGAACCTGGTACGTGTGTACACGCGCCTGGGACGTAAAGCAGATGCGGATCGTATCTCGAAGATGATCAAAAAATAAGCAGTAACAATATTTAGTATTAGCAAAAAAGGGAGGCTTTCGCTTCCCTTTTTTTATGCTTCAAAAGTTCTATTATGTTAAGTAGGTTATTTGAATGTATACTTATCGTAGTATAAAGCAGAAGGCATTAAACGCTTTATTTATACTTAGGTACCTTATAAATAATGGCTTAGAGAGGGACTACTATAGTGAAGCGAAGCAGTAGGAGTTCTGTTCTGCGTCAAAGACATGTATAAATTTTAAGATAAGTAAGGCAAGCAGGACATTAGCTATAGGAGAACAAATTAATCAGTATGGAAGCATTCCAATATTAACCTTTACAGGTTAGAGCAAGAACAAATTACCATTAGCTTTAAATCTAAGTATAGATGATAAGGGCTAGCTTTAGATATGCTGTTTTGGGAATGAAGCGGTAGAAAGGAATTCAACAGAATTCATTCAAAGAGAAGTATAGAGTCACTGGAGGAGTAAGCAATTAGCAGATCGTGAAAGTATAAAAAGAAAGACGCAAGGCGATGAGCTTGGAAGGTTAAATCGGGCTATAGAGAAACTTAACTTAACATAATATAAATTATAAGACTTATAATGTACGATATTAAAATATCTATTAAAGTGTCACTCATAATGTACTTTATGTTAAGTAGCATGCTTAGTAGAAGAACCTGCTGCAAATATAAACTCGCTCTTTGTGGTGTTGCCGCAAGCAAGTTGTAAAACATTTAGCGATCATAATCAGAGTTGCGTCAGCACTTCACTTGCAGCTCTCTCTTGGTAGCAAGCACCAAACTTTTTTTCGCATCCACCATAATAAAAGCGCCTGAACGTTTACTTCGTTCAAGCGCTTCTTGCATGTATACTTTATAATGTAGTGTTATACTTGCCGGTTCACTAGTTCGGTCTGGGTTTGTTGCGGCACCTGCGAATATTCGTCTTTGTCGTTACCGCGTAGCCAGCCAACAATCGCTAATGCAATGGCCACAGCAAGGGCTATAATAAAAGCGGGTAAAAACCCGTCGAGTTTAAAGTTGCTTACCAGCGCATCGACCAGTTTCAGCATGAGCGCCGTAACGACCAGCCCGACAATGGCTTCAAGTAAAAAGAAGGTTACCAGGTTCAGTAAGCCACCTAAAAGCCAGCCTATTGTTGCTGTAAGTATGGCTGTAAGGAAAGCTACCCAAAGTGCTGTCCCAAAGCTTTTTACGTGCACGCTCGACATGGCATAAGATAGTAGCAGAATAACTGCTGCTGTAACCAGTAAATTAATTATAAAGTCCATAGTTTTAGAGAGTTGTTTATAGACTTTGTAGTACGTGCATCAGCCAAAAAGGTAACTCGCCTGCTGTAAAAGAGCGTTAGCGCTACTCGTTTGTGGTGGTATCTTTCAGCTTGTCATGAAAGGCTTTCTCGAACTTTTTCATTTTAGGCTTGGCTACCTGCTGTATGTATGGGTTATCCGGATTGCGCTCATAAAAATCCTGGTGATAGTCTTCTGCCTCCCAGAACGTAGTGAACGGCTCCACCGTCGTAACGATTTTATTCGGGTAAGTCCCTTTTAGTTGCAGTTGGGTAATATACTGTTCGGCCTCCTTTTTCTGCTCCGGTGTATGGTAGAAAACCACAGAACGGTATTGTGTTCCTTCATCAGGTCCCTGGCGATTCAGCGTCGTCGGATCATGCGATATGAAAAATGCTTTCAGCAGGTCCTGGTAGCTTGTCACCTTCGGGTCGAAATAAATCTGTACGGCTTCAGCATAGCCGGTCGTGCCACTGCTTACTTCTTCGTAGGTTGGATGCGGTTTTTTGCCGCCGGCATATCCAGAAACCACCTGTTTTATACCCTTCAGGCGCTCAAAATACCCTTCCGTGCACCAGAAACAGCCTCCGGCAAACGTGGCTTTTTCCAGCCCGGTCGTATCTAAGGGGGCTTCCTGTTTTTTGGTGGTTTGCCCCTCTCCTGCCGCTTGTTTGTTATCGGAAGCAGCCTGCGAGCAAGCAACGTTGAACAGGACCAGAAAAGGCAGAATAAGGAAACGGAATTGGGTAGACATAGTACGTAGCTTTAGTTATTGTACGAAAACATCGGGCAAGTGGATTGGTTCAGGTGCTTTGTTACAAAGGCATTTTATACTTGTTACAGGCTGCTGCCTCTTCTGAAGCTCCGGTAAGCCATAAAGGAACTGATTACCATTAAGATAGCGCCTAAAACAAACGGCGCGCCCGGAAACTGAAATGGTGCCTGCCTACTGGTAAAATAAGCAAACAAACTGGCCATCAGCGGCGGCCCTACAATGGATGTGGCGCTAATCAGGCTGGTTAATCCTCCCTGCAGTTCGCCCTGTTGGTTATCAGGTACCTGATTAGAGATAATTCCCTGCAGCGCGGGTCCGGAAATGCCGCCCAGCGCATATGGGATCATGTAGACAAACATCATCCAGCTTTGATTGGCTACTGCAAACAGGAAAAAGCCAATGCCATACAACAACAGCCCGATAAAAACACCCCGCTCCTGCCCTATTTTGGGTATAATCACCCGGATCAACCCGCCCTGTACAATAGCTGTGAGAATCCCAAGTGTTCCCAGCGAATACCCCACCCATGCTTCGTTCCAGCTGAATTTTTGCATGGTATAGTAAGTCCAGGTGCTTTGCACGGCATGGCCGCCTATGTAAACAAGTATAAGTGAGAGCACTAATCCGGAAATAGCCGGGAATTTTTTCAGGTGCGTCAGGGCGCCAAGCGGGCTGGATCGTTTCCAGCTGAAAGCCCTCCTGTTCTCGGGTGAGAGCGATTCGGGTAATACAAAGTAGCCATACAGGAAGTTTAACAGGCTAAGTCCTGCTGAGGCCAGGAAAGGCACCTGCACGCCATATTGTCCCAGCAAGCCGCCTAATACGGGCCCGATGATAAAACCAACCCCGAAAGCTGCCCCAATGATGCCAAAATTCTGTGCTCTTTTTTCCGGTGTGCTGATGTCGGCAATATAGGCCGAGGCGGCCGTAAAGCTTGCCCCCGTTATTCCGGACAAAATGCGGCCCACAAACAACCAGGCAATGGTGGGTGCAAAGGCCATAAATATATAGTTAAGGCCAAACCCGAACAAGGCAATCAGGATGATGGGCCGGCGGCCAAACCGGTCGCTAAGGTTGCCGAGCACAGGTGCAAAAATGAATTGCATCAGCGCATAGGCAAAGGTCAGCCATCCGCCATATTCGGAAGCCTGGCTAAGATCGCCATGGATCAGGCCACTAATCAGTTTCGGCATAATGGGCACAATAATGCCCAGGCCCGTAATATCAATCAGCAGTGTAATAAAAATAAAGCTTAAGGCTGCCGGTCTCGAATTTCTCATGCTACGCTCCTGTCAAGGGAGATTAAAGTACAAAGCAATTTAGTATTGTAAGATACTACCTTCCAACATTTAACAGCATAATTGCCCGGAAAATAGCCTCTGAATAGCCTTGCAGGTTAAAGGCTGTGCTTGCGGTCCGCAATAACCTTTTCCAGCACCCACTCTACGCGCTTTTTAAAAGGGTGGCGACGCACGGTACAATCTTCTTTAAAACAGATGGAGCAGGACGCCTCGATACAGGGATCGGTATGGATGAACAATTCGATGTCCTGGTCAATTTTTTCGCGCACCAGTTTTCCTACGGCTTCCACTTCGTCGTGGGCCTGCAGCACGTTCAGGTACCAGGGCACAGTGAGGTGGCAATCGATGTGCAGCGTGGCACCATACTTGATAACGCGCAGGTTATGAATATCGATCCAGTTTTCGCGGCGATTATCGTTGAGCACCTGCACGATATTCTGCAACAATTCATAATCGGCTTCATCCATAATGCCGGCCACTGAGCTGCGCAGAATTCGATAACCTGTATAGCCAATGATACAGCCGAAAAGAATTGCTACTACGCTGTCTAACCATACCATACCGGTCAGGAAGATCAGTAAAAGACCTACCAGGATGCCTGCTGTTGAATAAGCGTCCGATTTCAGGTGTTTGCCCCCTGCTACCAATACCAGCGAATTATTCTGGCGACCTTTTCGCTCGGTCACCATGCCCACTACAAAGTTTATTAGCCCCGAAGCAGCTATCAGCAAGATACCCAGATCCAATTCCTGAAGCGGCACCGGATGTAACAGGTTCAGAATGGATTTGATAATAATGGCGCCGCCGGCCACCATGATCATAGAACCTTCGAGGGTAGACGCTATAAATTCGATCTTGCCATGGCCGTAAGGATGGTTTTCGTCGCGGGGCCGGGCCGACAGGATCAGGCTATATAGCGAAAAAGCGCCGGCTACCACGTTTACGATCGACTCCAGCGCATCGGTTAAAATGGCGTTTGAGTTGGTGAGAAAGAAAGCGATGAATTTAGCAACCAGCAGCAAAACGCCCACTACCACCACGATTATTTGCAGCCGTACACTTTCACTTTTGTTTTTGATGGTCTGGATCAACATGCCTGTACTCTGGAAAGGGATTGTTTGTATGGGAAATACCCGTAGGCGGCAATGCGGCTTCGGAAGACAAAGTTACGGGTATGGCAGCTTAATGTCTAACCATCGTCAAATTCTTTGTGCTCTGAAAGACACAGGAAGGCGTTTTAATAGATATGGCAGGTATAAAGTTATAAGGCAGGATGTGCCGGGAAGGACATGCAGGAAGCCGCAGGCATGTGTTTATACATGCCTGCGGCAGGTACTTTCTTGATCTTTAAGCAGAAGACAGGATCAGCCGTTGAGCATGTCGCTCAGATCCAGCCAGTTCGGATTCATAGACTCAATGAGCATATAAGTGGAGTCGATGCCGCCATTTTTGATCTGGCGTTCGCGGTTTAAGGCGATCTCTTCCACATCATAATGCTCATAGTATACGAGTTTGCAGTTTTCCGGGCTGGCTTGCGCCTGCTGCTGCGGCGCGTTTTGCATCTGCTGCAGATCGTCGGCTATACCGATACGGAGTTCAGAACGTGGGTTTCCTCCGAATATATAGACAAAATAATGGGCTTGTTGTGGCTGCATAGTTAACCTCCTTGTATGTGGCTTATACGCGGTAATACTATCTACGTTTACCTATAAAACATCCTTCTAAAAGGAAGTATAAAAGGCAGCCTCAACGGCACTGATATCTTATCAGTTGAGCCCTTTTAACCAACTCCTGCCGCTTTCCTGCGCATTGAATTACGGAAAAAAGTACTAATGATATCCAAATACCGGTTTTGAAAGGAGCCCGTATAAAACGGGAAGTATAACTAACGGATAAAGATGCCTTTAAATCCTAAACTGGAAAAAATATTGAACAAGCGCTACGCACCGCAAGAGCGCATTGATAGCAAATTTGCCGGCGTAGATATGACCTATGTTACTAACGAACTGGGAGAACCCGTTACTCTGTTTATTGGCAAAAGACGCGATGATGGTAGTATAGCAGGCGAGCGGTACGTGCGTCGCATCGTGCGGGAAACTGGCTCCGAGGAGATCGTTAAAAGCCATTGGGAGCTGAAAGGCAAGGTAAGCCGGGGAAGCTAAGCCCGGTCATCCAGTTCTTCCAGGTCAAAGTCCTTGCCTTTGCCATACTTTACCAGGTCATGCAGCAGGTAATACTCCAGCGTATTTAAATCCTTTACCCGGTAAACATTTTCTTCGGGCATATCCATTACCTGGAAGTCAAATTCCTCTCCATAGTTCCGTAGCCGGTATTTCTTCCCTCTTCTCAGGTTATCTAATGATATAGCCATTCATGTTCAAATTTAATGCAAGGTAATGATTCAGGTGTTTCTAAAAAACGTCATCCCGCAGGGACTCTATAAATTATAACGAACAGGTTGCTTTCCCCGGCTCCTGACCGAGCCCGCGCATGCATCAGAAATATACTACCTTTGCATTGCTTAAAGTTCAACAAAACGTGTTAGACATAATTTTTGAAGACGATCAGTACGTCGCCATCAATAAACCCAATGGCCTGCTGGTGCACCGCACCCGCATTGCCGAAGAGAAAAAAGAATTTGCCCTGCAGCTTCTCCGCGACCAGTTGGGCTACCGCGTATCCCCCCTGCACCGCCTGGACCGGGGCACATCCGGGGTGCTGCTGTTTGCAAAAAATGCCGAAGCGGCTGCGCCCCTGGTCAAAGCGTTTGGAGAGCGGGAAGCCGACAAAACCTATTTTGCCATTGTGCGCGGCTATACACCCGAAGAGCAGGTAATTGATAACCCCATCCGACCCGACAAAGATCATAAAAACAAAACCCCGCAGGATGCCTTCACTTCCTATCGCCGCCTCGCTACTGTAGAATTGCCGATAGCAGTGGGCCGCTACAACAGCGCCCGTTATAGCCTGGTGCAGGTAAAACCCGAAACGGGCCGGATGCACCAGATCCGGAAGCATTTTGCGCACATCCGCCATTACATCATCGGAGATAAACGCCACGGCGACTGGCGGCACAACCTCATGTTTAAGGAAGAATTACAGAGCACCAGTTTGTTGCTCCATGCGGCCGCGCTTGCCTTCGAGCATCCTTTTACCGGTGCAACAATACGTATAACTGCATCGATGCCTGAAAACATGCGTCGCCTGTGCCAGCAATTCGGGTGGGAAGATGCGTTGCAGCATTATTTACCAGCACAAGCGGCAGAAGCTTTTACTCCAGGTGCAGCGCCCGCTTTACCATTTCCACCTGCATCCGGGCAATAAGATCATTGCTGGCATCGGCATTGATCACCATCAGCATATACGCCATCGGCGATAAGCGCCAGTCCTGCAGTACCTCTCCTCCTCTGGAACGAAACACGACTTTGAAGTTTTCGCGCAGGGGCAGGTGCATGGAGGAGCAAACCTGGGTGGCCCGCTTAATGGCCTGGCTTAATTCGGCCATACTTTCGCAGCCATGCTGGCTCAGCAGGTCGCTGGCATAAAACGTAAGCTTGCTGTCAGCCATGCTGTCGATGAAATCATCTATGCGGCTGTGGTAAGGTGACGGTTGAATGGATATTAACATAGCTCCTGAGTAATGTGAGGTCTGTGGTTACTTATACATTAGCTGCTCGCGCTGCCTGTTTATCACGCAGTTGCTCCAGCAGTGCCTTTTCTTCATCCGAAAGGTTGGTGGGAAGCATCACATCTATTTTTACGTACAGATCGCCGTATTGGTCCGCTTTGCCATAATGTGGCATGCCTTTGCCCCGAAGCCGCAATGTCTTACCGTTTTGCGTACCGGCCGGGATCTTTAATTTCAGTTGGCCTGCCAGGGTATTTACCTGCGCATTGCCTCCCAGTATGGCCGTGTACATATCTACCGGCATGCTGGTGTGCAGGTCATCTCCTTGCCGCACAAAACGCGGGTCTGGCTGAATATGAATGTTGATGTACAGGTCGCCGGCTGTGCCGCCGCCAGCTGCCGGGCCTCCTTTGCCCTTGATGCGCAACGTTTGCCCATCGGCTACACCTGGCTTGGTGGTGATGCGGAGCTGCTGGTTGTTTACTGTCAGCAGGCGCGAAGTGCCGTCGTGCGCCTCCTGCAGGGTAATATCCATTTCGGCCTGGTAATCCTGCCCTTTTTGGGCCCGGCTTCTGCCCTGCGCCTGCCCGCCAAAGCCGGCTGAGCTGCCACCGCCAAAAAACTGCTGGAAGAAGTCGGAAAAGCCGCCACCTCCGCCGCCAAACATATCGTTGATGTCGCCTTCGTAGTAGCCGCCCCCCTGGAAACCGCCACCTGGTCTGCCCCCGTACTGGCCGCCAGCGCCGGCATTCTGGTACTGGCGCCAGTTGGCTCCGAGCTGGTCATACTGCTTGCGCTTTTCTTCGTCACCAAGTACTTCGTAGGCTTCGCTGATGTCTTTAAATTTTTCTTCAGCCGCTTTGTCGCCTTTATTTTTATCAGGGTGGAATTTCTTGGCCAAAGCACGGTAAGCTTTTTTTATTTCGGCCTGCGATGCCGTTTTCGCAACGCCCAGTACTTTGTAGTAATCTTTGTAGTCCATGCAGATGAGGGATTAGGTTTGCCTGCGCAATATACTAGTATGCTGATTTTTATTAAACGCATTCAAAATTACAGAGGTTAGCATATTACCTTTAAAACAGAAAAAGCACCGCGTAACGGTGCTTTTTCTGTTTTAAGTAAAAAGAGTTATACTTAGATCGTGTCGGTTACAACCAGCAAGGCATAAATAATACCTGGTAAATAGAAGAGCAGGGTCAGGATAATGCTGATCCAGAAAGAAGTTCCGATGCCATCGTGCAGGAACACAGCCAGCGGCGGTAACAAAACGGCCAGGATGATTTCCACGATCGAAGTATTGCTACTGGCCCGGTAGGCCTCTTTCACATCTTTCTTAAATTCCTTCTTCTCAGCTTTTGTCATAGTAGCTAGGCGAGCTTTGGCCATACTCACGGCTTCAGCCTCGGTGATGGTTTTTGTTTCCGTTGCCGGCGTTACCGCTGTGTTTACGTTTGCAGGAGCCGCTGGCAAGGCAGCCACTTTTTTGGGAGCTGCAGCAGGTGTTTTCACGGTACTTGCTTCCAGTACAGGCGCCGCTGCTTTTGTAGCAGCTTTCTCCTCGGCAGCTGCCAGGGCTACTTCCGATAAGGTCGGAGCGACAGCTTGCCCGGGGGCCGGCTTATCTTTTACCTTGTTGTAAGCTTCTGGCTTTTGCGCAGAAAATTCGTAGTATTTAGCCGAGCTACATGCAAAAAGCAGCTGCCCGATGATCAATGCCATTGCCAGGTTAAGTAAACTTCTAAACTTCATAGTTTTAAGGGATTAATGTGATTGTATGATTAAAGTATAAATGCCTGCCATTAAAATAAGGCAAACTCATTCTTGATTCCATACTAGTAATTTCCGGATTTTGTTTTGCTAAACAAGCGTTATGATAGAACAAATACTATTCTTAACCTGCCACAGGCACGCGGCTGGTATGCAGTACCTGGTTTAGTGTCTGTTTTATCTGCCAGCGCACATGCCCCCATACTTTGGCGGAGCCCTGCGCAAAGCATTGATTTACTTCCAGCTCGATGCCCCGATACTGCACTTCCGAGAACCGGCCGCGCAGGTACGTTGTTAAGCCATCGGACTTGCCAAGGTACGGATAATTAAAGCGTATCTGCAGCTTTTCAGGCTCCAATGGGAAATGCTCCTTGAAGACTTTGCAAATAGCCTGCTCCATTTTTCGGGCCGGATCATACAACAACCCGATATCCGTCTGGCGTTCTACGCCATTGAGCACGGGCGTAAAGGTATGCACTGACAAATGCAGCACCTGGTCGCCATTCTGCACCATTTCCTGTACGGCCTGCTCTACCTGCCGGCGGTACGGAAAGTAAAAGGCATTAAGTATAGCGGTCTTTTCCTGTTCGGGTAACGGTTTGGTGTAGGCTGAGAACAGGTGCGGGTGGTGCAGTGAGCGGTTGAGCTCCACTAAAAGGCGCGAATTCTCGGAAAAGTAACTGGCGCTTGCCAGTGGCTGCAATTCTTTAAAAAGCGATAAAGCCCCGATATCATACCCGCGGTGCGAGGCCAGCACCTCTTCTGCACCTTGAAACAAAGAAATGTATTCAGGCGGAATCCGGTTGCCGCCGTGCTCACAGGTTAAAAGTAATTTCAGCATACTTATTTAGGAAGGAAAAGGTCACCGCTTTCCAGGCACTGGCTAAGTTGCCGGTATACTTGGATGATGGACGCTTCGGAAGGATTTTGGCCTAAGGCATCTAAAAGGCGGCTGGACAGGTTGCCCTTTGTAAGGATGATGTTCAGCGCCTCACTAATCTCCTCCTGGGCATCCGAAGGCAACGTTTGCGCCACCAGGTGCTTCCAAAGCTCCCCTACTGTGGCATTTTCGCCTCCCTGAAAGCCAAAGCACCTGGTAAAGTTCTGATCCGTCAGCACCGCCTGCTGGCCATTTTTGATCACCTGCAGCAGCAACGCCGAGAGGGTATCCTCATTCCATTGCTTTAGCTCACTCAGCGGCACCCAGTGTTCGGCAACAAGGGCTTTTATCACAGCAACCACGGCCTGCAGTATGGCCAGATCAGCCAGCGGACATTCCTGGATATCGATCAGCCGGATCTCGATAGCGTCACGCACAAACCGCGCTATGGCGCCTCTAGAGTTCAAGAACTCCTCCTGCAAAATACCTTCCGGATCGTGTGCTGCGATGTCGTGGTAAATGCGCTGGAGGATGTGCTGCTCGTAGTCCTGCTTGCTGAAAACGGCTTCCGGAATGACCTTGCCTGCCACGCTGGGCACTTTGTCCTGGTTGTGGCGGTAGACTTCAAGGCGTGTGTCCTGGTAGCCGCTCACTTTGCCATCCAGTATGGGCGACGAAGCGCTCAGCGCCGGAATCAGCGGCAGCACCATGCGGATGGCTGCATGCAGCTTGCCAAATTCATCGTCATTGCCGAAGGGCAGATTCAGGTGCGTGCTTTGCAGGTTGGCCCAGCCATGGCCCCGGCAGTCGAAGATACGGTTGTAGGCCTCGTAGACAGCATTGTGCTCGTGGGGCCAGAGCTTCGTTTCTGTGTAGGGGTCCATGAGCGGGTGGGCGCCGGTGGGCAGCAGGCAGGCATTATACTTGCGCAGCTTGCCGTTAATTTTACGCACATGCTCCTGGAATTTAAGGTGCAGGCCTGCCAGTGAAGGAGCCGGTAACTGGGTTTTGAGCTCCACCACGTGCAGCACCAGCTCGTTGCTCCAGGCAATTTCCCCGAACTCCACATCCGACACATAGGCGCCTACTTCATCGTAGATCAGTTTATCGGTTATGGGGGAGACCTGCAGCGTGCGGGCATCCACGATCATATATTCTAACTCTACCCCGAATCCTTCGAACAAGTGCAGGGTGCTGGTCTGGCTACTCATTGGTTCTGCTCATTTTCTGGTTATCAATGCGGCGTTTAATTGACTTGATGATGGCACTGTAAAGCTCTTTCTTGAGGATCTTGTCTTCGCAACCGGCATCTATACTAGGGTTGTCGTTGATCTCGATCACATAAGCCTTGCCGTCAATATCTTTCAGGTCTACGCCATACAAGCCATCGCCGATCAGGTTGGCCGCTTTCAGGGCGGTGTGCAGCACATGAAAGGGTACTTCTTCGAAAGGCACTACTTCATCATCCCCTTCCTCGTCCTGTTTCTTTTCGCCGTTCCAGTTATAGATCTGCCAATGGCCTTTGGCCATAAAATACTTGCAGGCATAAAGCGGCTGCTTGTCCAGTATGCCGATGCGCCAGTCATACTCGGTCGGGGTATACTCCTGGCCGATGATCAGCTCTGAATCTTCCAGCATCTGGTCGAGCTCGCGTTTGAGACCTGCTTTATCCTTCGCCTTCACCACGCCCAGCGAGAAGGAGCTGTCCGGTTTCTTCAAAACGCAGGGCAGGCCAAGCTCCGCCTCTACCTGGTCGCGGTTATCTTTGTGGATGATCATGGTTTTAGGGATCGGCACTTTGGCTTTTGCCAGCAGCTCGGCCAAGTATACTTTGTTGGTGCAGCGCAAAATAGAAACCGGATCATCGATCACCACAAGCCCGTCGGCAAACGCCTTGCGTGAAAAGCGGTAAGTATGATGGTTTACAGCGGTAGTTTCGCGGATAAATAAGGCATCGAACTCTGGCAGGCGGCGGTAATCGTCTTTTGTGATAAGCTCGGTATAGAAGCCCATATTTTCGGCCGCCTCTATAAAATGCTGAATGGCTTTGTCGTTGGAAGGCGGCGCTTTTTCGGCTGGGTCTACCAGTATGGCCAGGTCATAGATCTTGCGCGTAAGCCGGGCGCTGGCAAAGCGGTGGCGTGCAAAGTAGGCCTTGGCAAAGCGCTTCATATACTTGTGGTGGTGTTCGGGCACTTCGTTTACCGGAATCGGTGAAATACTCTGCAGTACCCATTCATCGCGGTACACAAACTGGGCACGCAGCAGCGGTGCCTGAAACAGGTCGTGCAGCTGCTTGCAAAGCTTCTCATACTTCTGCGCCACGTTTTGCCCAAAGTAAATGCTCAGGGTAAAGGTTTTAGAACGCAGGCTTGCCAGGCTTTTCTTGATCAGGTCCTCGATCTCGACGGTGATGGCCCGCACAATGGTCGGGCTTTTGAGATCCTGCATGGTCGTAACGCTCGGGATGGCTTTGTGGCCCCGCGCTTCAGCCAGCAGCGACACATAATAGCCGCCGCTCTGGTATCGGTACGAGCGGCAGAGATTAAATATTCGGGCGTTCCTAATATCGGTGTAAGCGGTGCTGGTCAGGTATGTCTGTGCATCTACAACTTCCACATCTTCTATGACCATTTCCCAGTCGCCGGGATGGTCTACTACAACGATTTTTCGCATTTTCTAGCTTTGCACAGGTTCTTTGGATAGGGGCTTAATTGCCAGTAGGTTTGCATCGAAAGTGGCCATTCCCAACATAATGGAATTGATCAGGTGGGAGGCGCTCACTTCATAATAATTGGTGTTGAAATAGGGGTTTTCGCCGTAAGGATCGGCCACTACAATTTTCTTCTGGTCTTCGCCAAAGCCGCACAGCACCACAAAATGCCCCATCGGAAAACCCGCTACATCATCGTAAATAGAATTACCCGCCGCATCAGCTGTTTCGCGGGCACTCTGGTACAGGTAAGTGGCGCTTAAGCCCGTGAGGAGTGGAATATCCTGTTCAAAATACTCGCGGAGCAGGGCTTTTGTAAGGTCCCGGCATTTGATTTGTCCACCAAGTCGCAGAAAGTCAATGTACGCGCGGGTGGCCCGCTGAAATTTCTTGCCTTTCTTGATTTCCATCTGCTCCTCCAGTTTCAGGATTACCTCTTCGTTTCCCAGTCCGATCCAGGTCGGGTCGAAAATATGGAGGTTATAAGTATAAATAATAGCCTGGTAGCCGCGTTGCAGGGCGTGGCAGGCAAGTAAAACCTCCAGCGTTCCGCCTTCATCCAGGTAAGGAACTTCTTTGATGACCTCCCCCAAAGAAATAGGATCTTTGAAATAGCGGTAAACAGCATGCAGGCTTGTCGGGCCGCAGGTGGAGTCGTCGGGTTGAGTGTGGATCTTTATCGGAATCACAGGCAAATTTGGTTTGCATCAGCCAGCCGCATAGGCTGGTTGTGCCTGTTATACGAAGCAGGAAAAAGAAATATTATGATTTTTAAAAGAACAAACTGACACGAAAAGCGGCCGCTTTTACTCGGGACAGAAAGCAGCCGTTTTACTTTGAACATTAAATTCGCTATCTTGATTTATCTACCTATCAGCTAGCTATGAGTTGGAATTACACCGTTTCGCAGCGGAATAAAATAAGCCTGGGGCTTGGCTTTGTATTTATCCTGATCATACTTGCCAACTGGTTTGTGCAGTACAGTATGGCCCGGATCGGTGGGCAGTTTGCATCCGTCTACCACGACAGGCTGGTGCCGGCGCTGGATATTTCGGCATTGCTCGAAAAGCACTATGAAAACCGGCAGCAGCTGGAGGGCCTGCTTCAAACGCCGTCGTTACAGGATAGGCAAGCGTTGCAGGCAGGTATAATCAGCCTGGCCACAACCCAGGATTCGCTGCTTGCCCGGTTTGAAATCACGTATTTAACAGAAAAGGAAAGCGCCAATCTGCGCAAGTATAAAATGGCCCGCCAGCAGTGGCTGGGCATACAGCAGCAACTGCTGGTATATAGTAACAGAGACCAGCTGCAAGCCGCAGCCAGCCTTTACCAACACCAGGGGGAAACAGCTTTTACGCGAATGCTGCCACCTCTGCATGCTCTCCTATCGCTACAGGAAGAAGTTGGCCAGGAACTCTACCGGTCCGCCGGGCAACAGGTGCAAGCCCTGAAAGTTCTGTCTTACCTGGTCATTGCCCTGGCTATTATACTTGCTTTGCTGGTGGGCACTTTATTGCAGACCTCCCGTAAGCTCCGCCAAAGCAAACCTCAGCAGTACCGCTGGAACTAAGAAAGCAGTTGTAATTCTAAGCCAGCAGTTTTGCATAAGCATCGGCCACCCGCCCGAAGTTGAATTGCTGCAGCAAAGCGGCCATCTGATCTGCTATCTGCGCATTGCATAAATTGCCGATGCTGCCTTCATGGGTGTGGGTCACAGCAGCCGGCGCAGTAAAGCTCCCCTTTTCGATGCTCTCCCCTACAGCCTTATAGGCATCCCGGAACGGCATTCCTTCTAACACATTGGCGTTTACAGCGTCCACGCTAAAGAGATACTTATACTTCTCATCTGCCAGGATATTTTCTTTTACCTGCAGCTGCGGTAACATGTAGGCCATGATGTCGAGACAATCGCGGAGCTCTTTGAAAGCAGGGAAAAGCGCTTCTTTGAGTACCTGCAGTTCCCGGTGGTAACCGGATGGCAGGTTGATGAGCAACATACTGATTTCGGTGGGCAGGGCCTGCAGTTTGTTGCACTTGCCGCGCACCAGCTCGAATACGTCCGGGTTCTTTTTGTGCGGCATAATACTGGAGCCGGTTGTCAGCGTATCGGGCAAAGCGATAAAGCTAAAGTTCTGGCTCATGTACAGGCACAGGTCCATGGCCATTTTGGCCAGGGTGGCTGCCACCGAAGCCAGCCCGATGCTCACCACTTTTTCTGATTTGCCGCGGCCCATTTGCGCATACACCACGTTATAGTTCATACTTTCAAAACCCAGCAGATCGGTGGTCATTTGCCGGTTCAGGGGGAAAGACGAGCCATAGCCGGCCGCGGAGCCCAGTGGGTTTTTGTCTACGATCTTATAAGCAGCCAATAGCAGCTGCACATCATCAACCAGGCTCTCGGCGTAAGCGCCAAACCATAATCCGAACGAAGATGGCATGGCCACCTGCAGGTGTGTGTAGCCGGGCAGTAGCACCGCTTTGTGTTGCTCGCTTAGTTGCTGGAGCACTTCAAAGAATCCTGCTACCTGCTCTACAGTTTGTTGCAGCTGATAGCGGAAGTATAACTTTAAATCCAGCAGCACCTGGTCGTTGCGCGAGCGACCGCTGTGGATCTTTTTGCCCGCCTCTCCTACCCGTCGTGTCAGCTCCAGCTCCACCTGCGAGTGAATGTCTTCCACGCCCGGTTCGATGGCAAAGTCTCCGGCTTCTATGCTTTTATAGATCGCTTTTAATTCGTGCTGTAACACCTCCAGTTCCGCTGCCGAAAGCAGGTTTATACTTTGCAGCATGCGCGTATGCGCCAGCGAGCCCAGCACGTCAAAGGCAGCCAGTTCGGTGTCCAGTTCAGGATCCTTGCCTATCGTAAACCGCTCTATTTCTTTTGCAACGCCTGTATTTTTCTGCCAAAGTTTCATGGTAAATGTGCTATTGGGTTAAATGTGCTGATGTATAAATCTGCTGATGAGTTTTAGTTTTCTTACGCTAGTCTTAAGCGCAGCATGACTTGTAACGAAGTATGAAGGAAGGCTCCTGAATTCCGTGTGCCACACAGTATCCTTCGGGTTCTTCGTATCGCTATACTTCTATATCTCTGAACGAGAAAAATACACGAAACAAGCTATTGGCATTCATCAAACAACCACTTGTTCCAGTAGTTTGATGTAAAGTTCGATGCCTTCCCGCAGCTCGTGGAGGTACAGGAATTCATCGGCCATGTGTGAGCGGCCGGAAAAACCCGGGCCCATCTTTATGGATGGAACCGGCAGCAGTGCCTTATCGGAAGTAGTGGGCGAGCCATAGGTATTTCGGCCCAGCTTCAACCCGGCCTGCACCAGCGGGTGCTCTCGAGGGATGCTTGAAGGTTTCAGGCGCATCGAGCGCGGCGTGACGGTCGCTTTCACATGCTGCCCGATCACGTCCAGCACTTCTTCCATTGTATAAGCATCCGTCAGCCGCACGTCCACTGTAAAGCGGCAGGTATCGGGCACGACGTTGTGCTGCGTGCCGGCCTGCACCATCGTCACGCTCATTTTAATTGGCCCCAGATGGTTTGATACTTTAGGAAAACGGTAGTTCTTAAACCAGGTAATATCTTCCAACGCTTCATAGAGGGCGTTTATACCTTCCTCGCGGGCTGCATGGCCGGCTTTGCCGTGGGCTTCACAGTCGAGCACGAGCAGCCCTTTTTCTGCTACCGCCAAGTGCATTTCAGTTGGTTCGCCTACAATAGCTGCTTCCAAAGGGCCAAGCTCCGGTAAAATAAGCTCCACGCCATTACGCCCCGAAATCTCTTCCTCGGCTGTGGCGGCCAGCACCAGGTTATAAGTCAGGTGCTGTTTCGGATAGAAGTATAAGAAAGCAGCCACCAACGCTACCAGGCAGCCGCCGGCATCGTTGCTACCCAATCCGTTAATTTTACCGTCTTCTATACTTGCTTCAAATGGATTGCGGGTATAGCCGGTATTGGGCTTTACTGTATCGTGGTGCGAGTTAAGTAATAGTGTCGGCAGCTTCGGGTCATAGTACTGGTTAAATGCCCAGACATTGTTCTCTTTCCGGTGCGTTTGCACGCCCTGCTGCTGCAAGAAGGCCACTAAAGCATCTCCTGTGCCCTGCTCTTCGCGGCTGAAGGAAGGAATGGCAATGAGCTGTTGCAGCAGCGCCAGCGCCTCCTGGTAACGGGTGGTTGTATCCTTATTCTGCTGCATAATGTAGCCTGGTGCCGGTGTAATTTCCTGTATGTATACTTGTGAGCGCTTCGGCCTGGCCGATCAGCACTTCACTTACGCCCTGCGCCAGGGCTGCAAAGGCGTTGTCGAGTTTGGGGATCATCCCCGCCGACACGATACCATCGGCTTTTAGCTGCGCATATTCCCGGCTACTGATCTGCGCCAGCACTGAGGTGTCATCTGCCGCATCCTGTAGCACGCCGGGTTTTTCAAAGCAATACACCAGGCGCACATTATAGCAGGTAGCCAGGGCGGTTGCCAGCACCGAAGCTATGGTATCGGCATTTGTATTGAGCAGGCTGCCCTGGCCATTGTGCGTGAGTGGGGCAAATACCGGCGTCAGGCCCAGCTGCAGCAAGCCCTCCAAAACTGACGTATTTATACTTTCCCTGCCAGCAATATCGCCGGCAAAGCCATAGTCGATCTGTCCTACGGGGCGTTTCTGCGCTAGGATCACGTTCGCATCGGCTCCTGTTAAACCCAGCGCATTGCAACCGGCCGCCTGCAGCTGCGCCACTACCTGCTTGTTGATCAGCCCGCCGTACACCATTGTGACCAGCTCGAGGGTGGCGGCATCGGTGATGCGGCGCCCCTCAACTAGCTGCGGCACGATGCCCAGGCGCTGCCCCAGCGAAGAAGCTATTTTACCGCCGCCATGCACCAGCAGCTTTGCTCCCGGCAAACCGGCAAAATCATGTAGGAAGCGTTCCAGCCGTGCTGCATCATCGAGAATGTTTCCACCTACTTTTACGATTATAAGCTCCTGCATTAATTTATATATATTCCTGAACCTTAATGAAAAATCTAATTCAGTAGCAAGTTATGCTTTATAGTTGCTCCAGTATGTTTTTCAGCACGGCCTGTGCGGCGTACGTACGATTGTTGGCTTGTTCGAGCACCAGTGAATCGGGACCATCCAGGATCTCATCGCTTAACTCCACATTGCGGCGCACAGGCAGGCAGTGCATCACTTTTGCCTTGTTGCTTGCCTGCAGCTTCTCATTGGTGAGCATCCACTCCCCTGCATCCGGCAGCATCTTGCCATAGTCCTGGTAAGCCGACCAGTTCTTGACGTAGACATAATCGGCATTTTTCAATGCTTCCTGCTGATTGTGCGTGATCGTTGCGCCTTTCGTAAATTCCTCTGCCAATTCAAAACCAGCCGGGTGCGTGATCACCAGGTCCACCGCTGCCTGGCTCATCCACTCGGCAAAAGAGTTGGCCACACATTGCGGTATGGCTTTCACGTGCGGTGCCCAGGTTAGTACCACCTTGGGGCGTTTCCATGCCGGCGTATTCTCGGTAATGGTGAGCAGGTCGGCCAGGCTTTGCAAAGGGTGGCGCGTGGCAGATTCCAGGCTGATAACCGGCACTTTGCAGTAGCTGATAAACTTCTGCAGCAGGTCTTCGCTGTAATCTTCCTGCCGGTTTTGCAGCTTCGGGAATGAGCGGATGCCCAGTATATCGCAGTACTGGCCCATTACGGCGGCGGCTTCTTTGATGTGTTCTACCGTGGTGCCATTCATGATGGCGCCATCCTGCGTTTCGAGCGCCCAGCCTTCTTTGTCCAGGTTCATGACCATCACGTTCATGCCCAGGTTGGTGGCCGCTTTCTGCGTGCTTAGGCGGGTGCGCAGGCTGGGGTTAAGGAAAATTAGTCCCAGCGTACGGTTCTCACCCAGGTGTTTATACTGATAAGGGTGTTGCTTCAGGTGCAGCGCATCCTGCACCAAAGTGTCCAGGTTTGTTACGTCGTGCACAGAGGTGAAATGCATCATACTTCCTGTGGTTGTGTTTTATAGAGGAGGCTGCTAAAAGCCGTGATAAATTTTTCTATTTCGCGCTCTCCGATGCACAGCGGCGGCAACAGGCGCAGCGTGTTTTTGTCGGAAGAGGAGCCGGTAAAGATCCGGAACTCATGAAGTAGTTGCTGCCGGATAGGCGCGCAGGGCTTGTCGAGCTCCACACCTATCATCAGTCCTTTGCCACGTACTTCGCGCACGCCCGGCATTTTAACGAGTTCCTCCTGTAGCAAGCGGCCCATGGCCTGGGCATTTTGCAGTAACTCTTCCTGTTCAATCACTTCCAGCACCGCCAGCGCTGCTACGCAGGCCAGGTAGTTGCCGCCAAACGTAGTACCCAGCATGCCATGCCGCGCCTCTATTTCCGGGTTGATCAGCACGCCGGCTACCGGGAAACCATTACCCATGCCTTTGGCTACCGTGATCAGATGCGGCTTTACATCGGCATACTGGTGGGCAAAGAACCTGCCTGTGCGGCCATACCCTGACTGCACCTCATCCAGGATGAGCAAAGCACCTGCGCGCTCGCAGCCGGCTGCTACCGTTTTCAGAAAGAAAGGCTCTGGGAGCTGTACACCGCCTACGCCCTGTATCCCTTCCACAATCACAGCGGCAAGCTCGGGGCCATGCTCCTGCAATGCAGCGGCAAATGCCTGCAGGTCGTTAAGGGGCAGAAAAATTACCTCCTGGCTTTCGTTGATAGGGGCCGATATCTTCGGATCGTCTGTAACAGCCACGGCAGCCGAAGTGCGGCCGTGAAATGCACCTTTAAAAGCGATCACTTTTTTGCGGCCCGTATGGAAGGAGGCGAGTTTAAGGGCATTCTCATTGGCTTCAGCCCCCGTATTGCACAGGAAGAGATTGTAGTCGGGATAACCGCTGACTTCGCCCAGTTTTTGGGCCAGCTCCTGCTGCAAAGGAACCTGCACGGAGTTAGAATAAAAGCCGATATCGTAAAGCTGGCGTGCCAGGCGTTTTACATAATGCGGGTGGCTGTGGCCGATGGATATAACGGCGTGGCCGCCGTAAAGGTCGAGGTAGCGGTCGCCTTTGTCATCCCATACATACATGCCCTGTGCGCGCACAGGCGTAATGTCGAAGAGGGGGTATACATCAAACAGGTTCATAGTTTGGATAATAGATGTAAGAAGTAAGACAGTAAATAAAGTACTTGACGTACATATGCTTAATCGTTAGTGGTTAAATAGTTACTTATACTTTGATCAGCTGCGCAGCCTGCTACTGCTCAGAGGCCCGCAGGAACTGCGCATGCTGCGAGGTCAGGCTCAAAATGCGGTAGCTTTCAGCCTTAGTCCGTCCGCTTCGTCGAGGCCAAACAGCAGGTTCATATTTTGTACCGCCTGCCCGGCAGCGCCCTTCAGCAGGTTGTCGATCAGGCTGGTAATCACTAGCTGCCGGCCGTGTTTTTCCAGGTACAGCACGCATTTGTTTGTGTTCACCACCTGCTTCAGATCCGGGTTATACTTGCTTAGCACCACAAACGGATGGCTACTATAATAATCCTGGTAAAGTGTTTGGGCCTGCTCCAGCTTCAGGTCTGTTTCCAGGTATGTGATCATGAAGATGCCCCGGGCAAAAGGCCCACGGTACGGTATAAAGTATATTTCAGGGGATGTGCCGGGCTGCAAGTGCTGCAGCGTTCTGCCGACTTCACGCAGGTGCTGGTGTTCCATCACTTTGTAGGTCGACACGTTTTCGGTGCGCCAGCTAAAGTGTGAGGTTGCGCTCAGGCTCTGGCCCGCGCCGGTGCTGCCTGTTATTCCGCTGATGTGTACCTGTTGCGGCAACAACTGCTGTTGGGTAAGCGGTAGCAGCGCCAGTTGCATGGCCGTGGCAAAGCAACCCGGGTTGGCCACATACTGCGCCTGCCGGATCTCTTCCCGCTGCAGCTCCGGTAAGCCGTAAACAAATTCTCGTCCTTCAAAAGGCACCGTGGCTCCAGTCGTTGCTTCGTTCCAGCGGAAGTCCTGGCTCAGATCAATGATCTTAACCGAATCCGCAATCTGATGCGATGCAACATACTTGGCTGCTTCGCCGTGGCCGGCACACAAGAACAGCACATCTACCGCTGCATCCGCCTTTGCTGAAAAGATCAGTTCCGTTTCGCCCACCAGATCGGTGTGGGTGGCGGCCACTGCTTTACCGGCCTGGCTGGCACTCTGCGCAAAAGCCACAGCCACCTGCGGGTGCTGCAGCAGCAGGCGCAGCAGTTCTCCCCCGGCATAGCCCGCGGCTCCAATTACGCCTGCTTTTATAGTTGCTTTCATTCTTAAAACTCTGTGCCGTTGATCTTGTGGTACATCATGGCCTGGTTTCCAAATATTTTGGCAAAGCCTTTTACATCGTCGCCGCTCCAGGCATTGTTCATTTCGCCGTAGCTGCCAAATTTAGACGACATCAGGTCATGCTCCGATTCAATCCCCTCTACCTGGAAGCGATAGGGCGCCAGCAACAAGTGCACTTTGCCCGTAACATTCTGCTGCGTGTCGGCCAGGAATGTTTCCAGGTTGCGCATCACGGGGTCGATGAACTGGCCTTCGTGCAGCCAGTTGCCATAAAAAGTAGCCAGCTGCTCTTTCCAGTACAGCTGCCATTTGGTAAGCACATGCTTCTCTAACGTATGGTGTGCTTTGATAATGACCATCGGAGCGGCTGCCTCAAACCCCACGCGGCCTTTGATGCCAATAATGGTATCGCCCACATGGATGTCGCGGCCAATGCCGAATGGTGCCACGATTTCCTGCAAGGCCTGAATAGCCGCGACCGGTGTTGCATAAGGCGTATCGTTGAGGCCTACCAGTTCGCCTTGCTCAAACACCAGCGTGATGCGCTCCGGCGTTTGCTTGGTAACCTCCGTCGGGTAAGCTTCTTCCGGCAAAGGCAGGTGCGAGGTGAGGGTTTCTTTTCCGCCCACCGATGTGCCCCAGATACCCTTGTTGATGGAGTATTGCGCCTTTTTAAAGTCAACCTCCACGCCATGTTGCTTCAGGTACGCGATCTCCTGCTCGCGCGACAGCTTGTTATCGCGAATGGGCGTGAGAATTTGCACTTCCGGAATCATGATATGGAAAATCATGTCGAAGCGTACCTGGTCGTTGCCGGCACCGGTGCTGCCATGGGCCACGTAAGCAGCCCCTACGGCTTTAGCATGCCGCGCTATGGCCATAGCCTGCGTTACGCGCTCGGCGCTAACTGACAGCGGGTAGGTGTTATTCTTCAGCACATTACCGAAGATGAGGTATTTGAGGCTGCTCTGGTAATAGGCTTCTGTCTCATCCAGGGTCTGGTGCTCCTTCACGCCCAGGCTATAGGCACGCTGCTCAATTTCCTGCAGTTCTTCTTCTGAGAATCCGCCTGTGTTTACCAGCACGGAGTATACTTCCAGGCCTTTTTCTTCTTTCAGGTACTTCACGCAATAAGAGGTGTCCAGACCGCCACTGAAGGCTAAAACTACTTTATTGTTATTCATTCGTCAATGCTGTAATAGGTTCAGAAATTATACTTGCTTAGTTGATGGGTTCTGGTCGTGCTGCTCCTGCGAGGGCATATACCCGATGGTGGTGATGAGTTGCTTTTTTTCCCGCTCGGGATCAAAGAGCATGGCTGTGCAAAGGCAGTTGCTACGGCCTTTTGCCATCAGGATGTCATAATTTACGCAGCTTTTGCAGCCAGCCCAGAAAGCCTCATCGTCCGTGAGCTCGGAATAAGTGACCGGCCGGTAACCCAGGTCCGAATTGATCTTCATCACGGCCAGTGCAGTGGTTAAACCAAAGATCTTTGCGTCCGGGTACTTGTTGCGCGATAGTTCAAACACTTTCTGCTTGATAAGCTTGGCCAGACCGCTTTTGCGCAGCTCCGGCGATACGATCAACCCGGAATTGGCCACATACTTGCCGTGGCCCCAGGTTTCGATGTAGCAGAAGCCGGCCCACGAACCATTGGCATGCAGCGCGATCACGGCTTTGCCTTCCAGCATTTTCTGGGCGACATAATCCGGAGATCGTTTGGCAATGCCGGTGCCTCGGGCTTTAGCCGAAGCTTCCATCTCGTTGCAAATCTGCAACGCATACATTACATGTTGCCCATTGGCAACCATGACGTTAAATACAGGTTGATGGCTCATAATAGAAATAGAAATCCAGCGCTGTGCCAGGCACAACTTTATCAACAAATACAAAACAGCAGGAACAGATGTTGCCAGCCAGGGCTACATCCAGGTGCTAGGAAATAATAAAGGAGGAATGATGGCTACTGCGTAAGTTGCCGTAAAGCGCGTTGGCCTAGGGCCTGAGGCGCAGCGAGGATAAGGCCTGCCTATAAACTATCCTTCCTAAAAGGATAGAAAAACTCGCACCCTTAGAGGAAGAGTGTTTTATCATGTCAGATGATAAAAATGGTTTTTTTTGCATTTCTGTATTCGTGGTTGGGAAAATAGGTTTACCCTTTAACAGCGCAAATGTTTCAGATTTATTTTCACAATAACAACTAAGCGCCTAAAGTTCTTTAACAAATGTAATGCCAGCACGGGAATTTACACTTTAAAGCGCCTGAAGACTTGCTTCTTGTTAAATGCTTTCCGGGTTTAGGCGGAATGTTATAACTTGCATGCTTTAAAGGTGCTGCCGCACCAACAGCTTCCATTTCATGAAAAACATCTCTATCCGGGTCCTCATCGGCATCTTGTTCTCTGCTATCGGTACTGTTTCCCTATTTGTTTCGCAGGAAGCGCTGATCGCCGCCACCTGGCTGAGCTTTGGTAACGGGCTTATACTATCGGATATACGCTTTACCGAAAAAGATGCGCAGGGGAACGTGTACGTAAAGCCGGTACCGAAAGCCCGCCTGTATGCCGCGCTGTTTCTGATCGTGCTTGCCGTGGTACTGCTTTTCTTTCAGGTATACATGGATTTTAGCGGCGACGCGGCAGGTAAATAGATCAGATACGGCTTTGCAGCACCAGGTCTTTGGAGATGATGGTGCTCTCGCGGCGCAGTTTCAGGCGGAGTTTGCGCCCCGGTTTACTTTCCAATATCTCAAGCACGTCGTTTAAGCTTAGCTCCGAGCAGGCTCTTCCGTTAATGGATACGAGTTCATCCCCATCTTTCACTCCCACCGACATGGCCGGAGAATTTGCCACCACATTGGTGACCAGGTAAAAGTTGACACCCGGCATAGGGGTGCTCACCTCAAAGCCCGACATATTGAAATGGAAAGGTTCTTTATAGGTGCTGTTGGGGATGAGCAGCAGGCGTTTGTGCGGGTAATCAAAAATAACAGTAAACCGTTTTAGAATGTCGGAGCCCAGGTTGCCGTTGCGGTTGGCTACATTCAGGGCCAGCTTGATCGATTCGGCATCGGGGTATGAAGCCGGCAGGTTCTGCAGCTCATAGCGGCCCATCCGGAAAGCATCCAGCCGCCCGATCCGCCCGTTAATGTCGCCGCTCAGGCCCCGGCCCAGGTAGGCTTCCATTGTTACGGGCGGCAAGGCCAGCCTGTCGTCCGATGGCAGGTAGAGTGACAGAGTATGGCTAGCCCCGGTATCGACCACCAGTTTTACTTTCAGCGTATCGCCTTCGTGTTGCCGGACATTGGCATAGATGTATGCTTTATCGTTTTCGATGTATAACGGATATTCCTCTGCTTTGCGCTTTTTCTTGAGCACCACATCGGGCCTGTAGAGCGTGAGCACTTTGGAACTGTAGTTTATTTTAACAATAAAATTCTTGAAGATATCGTATCCGATTATGCCGTGCACCGGCATCCCCATCCGGGTAGAAAGGTTAAAAATATCTTCCATGAGCACAAACACCTCCTGGTTCTCCCCTTTTATACCCGGCAGGCTGAGGCTGTTACCCGAAGAGGTGAGCGCATCAATCGTATACCCTGTGCCCAGCCCCTGTATTTTAGTGCGGTTGGTCTGGTTCAGATCCAGTGAATCGGTGTAAAAAAGGCGGGTGATGAGGATGCTGCGTACCCCGGTGTCAAGTATAAAGTTGAGCTCGTTTGAATTGTTGATCTTAACGGGAATGATGATCAGGTTGTGCACCAATTTAAAAGGGATATTGATGCTCTTTTTGCCGGAGGCGAAATAGACTGTATCGTGCGGAAGCACAGGAGCATCCTGCGCTTTAACCTGTGGCCCCAGAAAGAGCCAGAGGCAACACAAGGATAAAAACCAGGCTCGCAACATAGTTTTATGGCATGTAGTGAAAGGGATAGTAGCCTAAACTAATTATACGCATAACGCACGATAAAAACAAGATTAAACTGTTTATAATTCAATCTTTTAGAAGCAGCTGGCCGGTGAGCAGTGCAGTAGGATAAGTATAGCCATAACGTAAGGGAATGCTACTGGCTATCTATAGAAGAAACCTGGGTTATTAGGCAGGAAAATCATACACCATACATCAGCCGCCAGCTGCGTTTCCGGCGCCGGAACAAAGCTGGCGGATTGCTCGCTTTTACTCCTGGTCCTGCTCCGGCCTTCGGCTTTTGAAGGGAAGTTTATACTTAACAAGCTTTCGGTGCAGGTAACTGCGCGTTTTAGGTGCGCAGGTTAAGGAGGTTTCATCGGCAAAAGTGGCATCAAAGATCTTGGGCACTGCAATACGCTGGGCGCTGTAAATGCCCGTATGGCCACTGAAAAAATACGCGGTGAAACAAGCTACCGCAAATAACAGCGCATGCTCGCCGCCAAACAGCTCCACTCCCATTACGGTGCAGGCCAGCGGCGTATTGGTCGCCCCGGCAAAAACGGCAATAAACCCCAGGGCAGCAAACAAACTAACGGGCGCATGCAGCAGCCCGGAAAGGGTATTGCCCAGAGTGGCGCCAATGTAAAACAGCGGCGTAACTTCGCCCCCTTTAAAGCCGCTGGCCAGCGTTATCGTTGTATAGATCGTTTTCCAGAGCCAGCTCCAGGCATCTGCTCCCCCTTCCCGAAAAGCAGAGGGTATGGTAATGGCTCCTGCATATTCCGGATCCACGCCCAGGCTCAGGTAATCGGGTTTACCAAGTATAAAAGTTAGTACTATAAGAGTCAGGCCGCCCAGCACCGGGATCAGCCAGTTATACTTTATATTTTTGAGCAGCAATGCTTTAAGCCCGTGCACCAGGGTGGCAAACAAGTAGCTGGCCAAGCCAAAGGCTATGGAAGCTACGATGACTTTCACAAGCAACAGTACATCCAGGGGCAGGTAAGCAGAAAGAAAATAGGTAGACTGCGGCAGCACATCGATATGGTAACCGGTATGATGCACACCCCAGGCCGCTACCGTCACATCGCCAACAATGCTGGCAATAAGCGCCGGCAACAGCGCATCATACTGGATGCGGCCAATGGTGAGCACTTCCATAGCAAAAATTGCTCCGGTAAGAGGGGTGCCGAATACGGCTCCGAAACCAGCGGCAATGCCGGCGGTGAGCACCAGACGCATGTCTACGGTATTAAGCTTAAACCATTTCCCGAACATGCCCGCCATGCTGCCCCCGATCTGCACCGCCGTTCCCTCTCGGCCCGCCGAGCCACCTAACAGATGGGTAATAACGGTGGTGATGAGGATGATGGGAGCCATCCGCTTTGGTACCCCGCCACCTGGCTCATGGATCTCATCCATGACCAGGTTGTTGCCTCTTTCAGAAGACTTGCCCACCCACTGATAAATAAAATGGATCAGCAAACCTGCCAGTGGCAGCAAGTAAAGCAACCAGGGGTGAGTAAAGCGGAAACGGATGGCGCTGTGCAGCAGCCACAGAAAAAGCGCGACCATACTTCCGATGGCCACCGCTACGGGCAGTATGAGCAATGTCCAACGGACAAGGTGCCGGAGAATGGCGAAATGCTCATAGGGGCTTTTTTTCAGCGACATCGGGTTAGTAGCAGTTTAAGTGATTCAACAAGAAGGTAGCAACACGGCACTTGGGGAGCGAAGTTAGTTTTTCCACGGGTTTATCATACAAGACAGTTAAAGTTTTCAGCAATTTACCGCACCCTTTTCATCCGCAACAGGTCCGTCACTCCATTTTTCTATTGATATGATTTTACCGCTAATCCGGACTAAAAAGAAACTGATGGTGAACGTACTTTATCATGCATCTTTTCCGTGAATATAGAACTTAAACAAGTGAGCTTTTTGCGTGTTATTACACTATATGTCCTTAATACTTATCAAAAGCGCTAAAATAAGATGTTTTTAGCTATCTTTAAGGATGAATCAATACGGGTGTAAATGTATAATTAGTATATTTTAAAGGTTGCTAAAGTTTGTTCTTTATACTTCCAATAATAAGCTAATCCCTACTATTCGGGCATGTTCCTCTGCAAATTCTAAGTATACTGCCCTCTTTCTTTTCTTGCCTCGTTTATTAAAAGACCACCTGAAAACTTTAATAAAATGTCAGACACAAACACCCTACGCTACGAAAGCTACACGCCAACCGATCAGCAGCACCTTAACCGTGATGAAGTAATTGATTTCCTGTTTCACCACCTGGATGAGTATGGAGACCAGCGTGCTGATATTGCCAAGTGCCTGGAGTATGCCTTGTCTGACGCCGAAGGGAAAGGCGGTGCGGTGCTGGTAGCCCGTGAGAAGGAGAAGGTAGTTGGCGCATTAATACTCAACAATACCGGCATGAGCGGCTACATTCCTGAAAATATACTTGTTTATGTTGCTGTGCATAACAGCCAGCGCGGCAGGGGTGTAGGAAAAGGACTGGTGCAGCTGGCCATGGATACAGCTTCCGGAAGTATAGCCCTGCATGTAGAACCTCAAAACCCGGCTCGCAAGCTGTATGAAAAGCTTGGCTTTACAAACAAATATTTAGAATACAGACTTACCCGATAACGTATGGCAGTTTTGAAACTGTACCACCAAAAGCTACAACACAATTACCACTTCATCGACAATGCCTTTCAAAAGCATGATATCAGTTGGGGCGTGGTTTCCAAACTCCTGTGCGGCAACGAACTGTTCTTAAAAGAGCTGCTGGCCCTTGGTGTAAAAGAGATCCATGACTCGCGGGTAACCAACCTGAAAGCCATCAAACGCATGGCCCCTGACGTGCAAACTGTTTATATCAAGCCGGCGCCAAAGCAAAGTATACCCGATATTGTACGGTATGCCGATGTAAGTTTTCAAACCGAACTGGACAGCATCCGCCTGATGTCAGAAGAGGCCGTGCGACAGCAGAAGCTTCACAAGATCATTATCATGATCGAAATGGGCGATCTGCGCGAAGGGGTGATGGGCGATGAACTGGTTGGCTTTTATGAGCAGGTATTTCAATTGCCCAATATCGCCGTCATTGGCCTTGGCGCTAATTTTAACTGCCTGCATGGCGTGATGCCAACCCAGGACAAGCTCATCCAGCTAAGCCTTTATGCGCAGATCATCGAGGCCAAATTTGATAAAAAAATTCCATGGGTATCCGGCGGCACATCCGTTACGCTTCCCCTGCTGTTCACGCATCAGTTACCAAAAGGGATCAACCATTTCCGGATTGGCGAAGCGTTGTTTTTCGGCCTGAACCTGTTTACCGGACAAACCTTTGAAGGCATGTATGATGACGTATTTGAACTGGAAACTGAGATCATCGAACTCACCGAAAAGCCGATGATGCCAAGCGGTGTGCTGGCCGAGAACCCCAGCGGAGAAAGCTTTCAGATCGATGCCAGTCTCTATGGCAAATCCTCTCATCGGGCGATACTGGATGTGGGCCTACTCGATATCAATCCGAAATTCCTGTTGCCCTGCGATGAAAACCTGAGCGTGATCGGGGCCAGCTCGGATATGCTGGTGGTGGAGCTCGGCGCTAACGCTAACAACTACAAGGTGGGCGATGTACTGCACTTTAATCTGCGCTATATGGGCGCGCTTAGTATTCTGAATTCCCGCTATATAAGCAAGGAAGTCGTTACCTGAATGGACATCCATGGAAGGTGCTTATTACCATTCCGGCTGATATTTGCTATATTTGTAGCCGGTTCCTGAGCCGTTCAGGCGCCACATACATCAGAAACATGCACTACCACGACTACCAGGATCTTATCTCTAACAACCTGCTTTGGGTAAAGGAAAAGCTGGCGGAAGACGAATCGTACTTCGATAAACTATCACAAGGACAGAAACCGCCTTTCCTTTTTATTGGCTGCTCTGATAGCCGTATGCCGCTCAATGGCTTTACCAAAACAGGTCCGGGCGAGCTTTTCATCCACCGCAACGTTGCCAACCAGGTTTCGCTCACCGATATGAACCTGCTGGCCGTGCTGGAGTATGCCGTAGAGGTGTTGCAGGTAAAGCACATTGTGGTTTGCGGCCACCACCGCTGCGGCGGTGTAGAGGCTGCCTACAAAGGCAATGCCACCGGAGCTGTGGGCAACTGGGTAAACCCCATACGGGAATTATACCTGAAAAACCGGCAGGAACTGGACGCTATTCCAACGGAGCAGGAACGCCTTAACCGTCTTTCGGAATATAATGTGATCGCGCAAGTAGCCAATATCTGCAAAACTTCTGCCTTAAACCGGGCCATGCAAAGCGGTAGTTTTCCGCAGGTGCACGGCTGGGTGCTGGAGATCACAACCGGCCGAATCAAAGATTTGCCGCTGCCGCTGGAAGAATGGCGGGAATTGGGGATTGTTCCGTAAGGAGTAGTTTTTAGGGTACCTATTCGGCTATACATTTACCATCATTGACACTTTAGTTTATACTAGCGGTTATACTTGTTTGCGTGAGTTTGATGCGGTGGTTTATACTTGCGGCTATACTTGGCAGCGGCTGTATTGCTCAATTTTAGACTTAGACTATCTTGGCAGCTTGCTGTATTGCTCAGTTTTATAGTTAGGTTATACTTGGTAGCAAGCTGAATTCCTCAGTTTTATACTTGTCCTGTTTGATTTCCTACTTTGGAGCGCTCCAAGCCCGCAGGGGCTCGTCCTTGCGTTTCGCGCTCCTTTCGTTTCCTGCCCTCGTACCTCGGGCTGCCTCGCTGAAGCTCGTCACCGGAAACTCTCGAGGCGCTCAACCCAAGGACTGGGATCAGTTTCAATAGCTTAGGTTTATACTTGGGCTTAAGTATAGGAAGGGAAAGAATTAAAGCTTTTACAATGCAACTTAGACCAAGTCCCCCTTTGAAGGGGGATGACTTGCTTGACCTGAGAAGCTGCTTATACTTTAGATCAAGTATAAGTATAAACCTCCTCTCCTTAACTTTTCCCTTTTGTCATCCTGAAAGGATCTTGGTGGCAAGCTAATGAAGCCAAACTATAGTACTTAAACCTAAGCTAAAGTAATAGCAAACTCCCCTCCTTAGTCAAGGAGGGGCCAGGGGTGATTGGTTCCAGTCCTACACCGCTTATACTTCACATTGAACCAACAGCCTTATGCCCTCCCCTCGTGTTAGGGTTAGGGTAAATCTCCCCAAACCCTTCAATGCACACAGGCAAGAAACCTTTCCGGTACCCTCTTGCTATCGCTCAAAACCAATTTATACACGGTGCTGCGCCACATTTTGACCTACATTAGTTATATTAGCAGCTTGACTACGAACAAGCGAATAGAACTATAACCGATGTCAGAGTATAATTTTAATCAGATAGAGAAAAAGTGGCAGCGTTACTGGGAAGAGAACCAGACATTTAAAGCCCGCGCCAACGACAACAAGCCCAAATACTATGCCCTGGATATGTTCCCCTACCCGTCCGGCGCCGGCCTGCACGTAGGGCATCCGCTGGGCTATATTGCCTCTGACATTGTGAGCCGCTACAAGCGCACCAAAGGATATAACGTGCTCCACCCAATGGGCTTTGATGCCTTTGGACTGCCTGCCGAGCAATATGCCATACAGACCGGGCAGCACCCGGCTATCACCACCGAACAGAACATCCAGCGCTATGTGGAGCAGCTGAAAAACATCGGCTTCTCTTACGATTGGGAGCGCGAAGTGCGCACCTCCGACCCAAGCTATTACAAATGGACGCAGTGGATTTTTATGCAGCTGTTCAACTGCTACTATAACTATACCTCCGATAAGGCTGAACCTGTTGCTGCGCTTATAAAGGAGTTTGAACAAAACGGCAACCGCAATGTAAAGGCTGCCTGCGACGACGATACGCCTGCGTTCTCGGCTGCGGAATGGCAGGCCAAAAGCGAGCTTCAAAAATCGGAGCTGCTGCTCAAGTATAGGCTCACCTATGTAGCGGAGGCGGTGGTGAACTGGTGCCCGGCTCTTGGCACCGTGCTGGCAAATGATGAGGTGAAAGACGGCCTTTCGGAGCGAGGAGGCTACCCGGTGGAACGCAAGCGCATGCGCCAGTGGATGATGCGCATCACAGCTTATGCCGAGCGCCTGCTGCAGGGGCTAGAAGACATCGACTGGCCCGAGCCGGTGAAAGAAATGCAACGCAATTGGATCGGCAAATCGGTGGGCGCCGAACTGGAATTCGCCGTGGAAGGTTCTCAGCAGAAGATAGAGGTATTCACTACCCGCATCGATACCATTTTTGGGGTTTCGTTTGTAGTGCTGGCGCCGGAACATGAGCTGGTGAAGCAGATCACTACCGATGCACAGCGCCAGCAGGTGGAGGAGTATGTGACTGTTGCCAAAAACCGTTCGGAGCGCGAGCGCATGACGGACGTGAAAACTGTGAGTGGCGTGTTTACCGGCGCGTATGCCATTAACCCGATCTCGGGCGATAAAGTACAGATCTGGATTGCCGATTACGTATTGGCAGGATATGGCACAGGAGCCGTAATGGCGGTGCCAGGCCACGATACGCGCGATTATGCTTTTGCCAAATATTTTAATCTGCCTATACCACAGGTAGTGGAAGGCGGCAATCTAGCCGAAGAAGCCCATGCTGCCAAAGAAGGAATTATCATTAATTCCGGTTTCCTGAATGGTCTGGAAGTGAAAACTGCCATTAAGGCGGGCATCGCTAGAGCAGAAGAGCTAGGTGTCGGGCGTGGAAAGGTGAACTACCGCATGCGCGATGCCGTGTTCAGCCGCCAGCGCTATTGGGGCGAGCCGGTGCCTGTATACTTCAAAGACGGCATTCCGCACTTGATCAAAGAGAGCGAGTTGCCGCTGGAATTGCCTAAAATCGATGCATACCTGCCCACCGAAACAGGCGAACCGCCACTGGGCCGTGCCGTGGATTGGAAGTATGACAACCAATATGAGTATGAACTGAGCACCATGCCGGGTTGGGCAGGCTCCAGCTGGTATTGGTACCGGTATATGGACCCCAGAAATGATGCGGCGTTTGCAGACCCGGAAGCGGTGAACTACTGGCGTAACGTGGATCTGTACATTGGCGGATCGGAGCACGCGACCGGCCACCTGCTTTACTCCCGTTTCTGGAACAAGTTTATGTATGATCTGGGCCTTGTGCCGGAGCAGGAGCCTTTCAAAAAGCTCATCAACCAAGGCATGATCCAGGGGCGATCTAACTTTGTGTTCCGCGTAAAAGATAGCAACACGTATGTGTCTTTTGGGCTGAAAGACAAGTATGATACCACCGCCCTGCATGTAGACGTGAACATCGTGGAGAATGATGTGCTTGACATTGATGCCTTTAAGAACTGGCGCCCTGAAAATGCCGATGCGGAGTTTGTGCTGGAAGATGGCAAGTATAACGTAGGCATGGAGATCGAGAAGATGTCCAAGTCGAAGTATAACGTGGTGAACCCGGATGACCTGGTTGAGCGCATGGGCGCCGACACGCTACGCATGTATGAAATGTTTTTGGGGCCGCTGGAGCAGTTTAAGCCCTGGAATACCAACGGCATGGACGGCGTGCACAAGTTTCTGCGCAAGTACTGGCGCCTCTTCCACGATAACGACGGAAACTTTACGGTTTCGGAGGAAGCCCCGACAGCGGCAGAACTCAAGTCGCTGCACAAGACCATCAAAAAGGTGGAAGAAGACATCGAGCGATTCTCTTTTAATACGTCGGTTTCTTCGTTCATGATCTGCGTGAACGAGCTCACGCAACTTAAAACAAACAAGCGCGCCATCCTGGAGCCGTTAACGATCATTCTGTCGCCGTATGCCCCGCATATTACCGAGGAAGTATGGCAGCAATTGGGTCATGCTCAAAGTATAAGCGAAGCTATATTCCCGGCCTGGAAAGAAGAATACCTGACGGAAAATACGTTTGAATACCCGGTTTCGGTTAATGGCAAGGTGCGGGCTAAATTAACGTTTGCTGTAGATGCGCCTCGTGAGGAAATGGAAAAAATGGTGCTGACCGATGAGCAGGTAACCAGGTTCTTGGATGGTAAATCACCCAAGAAAATAATTATCGTGCCCAACAAAATTATCAATGTAGTAGTATAAGGTAGTTCCATTTACCAACTAACTTCTTACCTGAAAGCCGCCTGAACCTAGTATCGGGCGGCTTTCAGCTTTATATACCAAAGCAAAAGGGCTTAAAAGCAACAAGGCAGGAAACTACAATTTCCTGCCTTGTTGTATAGGGTACGGGGTAGAATTAGGACTGCGCCTGCTCCAGAGAAGTAGAAGGTTCGCCATTTGATTGAATAGACTGGCGGGCTTTATCGAGTAAGCTAGTAAGCTGCCGGGCCTCTTCTTCTGTTAAGGCTTGCATCAGGGCGTCCATCTTGCTGATCTCTTTCCCTATGCTGTTAAATTTACGCAGCCCTTCTTCCGAGATCAGGATATTGACCAGGCGCTTGTCTGTGGCATTCTGCTTTACATCAACCAACCCTTTCGCACTTAGGCGGCTTACCAGGCGCGAGGCATCCGACATTTTGTCCAGCATTTTCTCGCGTAAATAAGAGGTCGAAACCGGCGTGGGATACTGATCGTGCAGGATGCGCAGGGCGTTGTATTGCTGCGAGGTGAGACCATGTTGTTTAAAGAAATTTTCATGTCCGTTATTCAGCAACCCGTATGTATACAGAATAGCGAGACCTGCTTTTTGCCATTCATTCCGGAATGAATTGAAACCGATTTCTTTTTCTAGCGTCATAATAGCTTAAGGTGAGTTTATCCAATGTTAAGCATAATTTCTGATATGTCATCGTTGTAACACCAGCAATTTTAAGGCTTCAGGGCAATATTTTTTAACAAACCAAAACACCCGGAAATAAGGCCGCCGCTCCTGCTAATGTTAGCGGAAGCGGCGGTAAGATTTTCTTCCTGTGCCTGGCGCACATGTTAAGGCAAGGCCAGGGTATCTTGCTGTGCCTTCGTGAGCTTGGCCACGACAAAAGCATATGAATCGTCGATCCATTGCTGCAACAAAGTATCCGGCAAACCCGCTTCGGGCAACACGGTATTCCAGTGCACCTTGCTCATGTGGTAGCCAGGCTGCACCTGCGGGTATTGCTCACGCAGTTCTATGGCCCGCTCCGGATCGCACTTCAGGGCAATGCCTTGTGCATAGGCTGAGAGGCTGCAAAGCGCATACATTTTACCGCATACTTTAAACACCAGCGTGTCGGCATCAAAGGGCAGCTCTTCGGTAGTACCCGGTTTGGCCATACAATATTCACGGAAATGCTCGATGTGCATCTCTTAAATATGTTTAATGATAAAGTATATAACGCCGGCCAGGAACATCAACATGGATATTTTGTTGATCTTGTGCATGGTGCGCAAGTTAAAATTCGTTCGGCGGTTCGGGTCGTTTTTACGGAAGAAGTAAGTAGCTACTTCTGAAAAATCAAATAATCCCTTCATATCACGTTCGTTTAAATCAGTTTGCTCCAAGCAGAGCAAGGGTGTTTTTAAATTAACTGCACTGCCTGTATAGATAACAGTATAAGGTAATAAAAGATTTAATAAGTATACGTTCTGATAGAAGCTTTTAACAGGTATTTCCTTCTCAAAAGCTTCCTCATACTTGCGTTACTTTTTATCCTTCTACCTCCATGGGTTCGATCCAGCGGGCATCTTCCCGGATCAGTTCGATCAGTTCGTCTACGGCGCGATCAGCCGGTACGGATTTTTTGATCACAGTTTGGCCGCGGTAAAGGGCTATTTTATTTACGCCGACGCCCACATAGCCATAGTCTGCATCAGCCATTTCACCGGGGCCATTCACTATGCACCCCATAATGCCGATCTTCACGCCTTTCAGATGGTCGGTACGCTTGCGGATCATGGCCGTTGTTTCCTGCAGATCGAATAAGGTACGGCCACAGCTCGGGCAGCTGATATATTCGGTCTTGCTCATGCGCGTACGGGCTGCCTGCAGAATGCCGAAGCTCAGGCTGTTAAAGGCGCCGATTGTTTGCAACCAGGCAGCTTTCTCCTGTTCCGGCAAGTATTCCGTTCCGAGCATCACGCCATCTCCGAGCCCGTCGATCAGCAGCCCACCCATATCGGTAGCGGCATAGAGCTGAACTTCGTCGGAGGTGAGGGCACCGTATGCGCGCTGAATGATGCAGGGGTTCTGCACGCCTGCCTCCATTATGGCAAAGAAGCAACGGCGCAGCTCCGGCATAGCGTGGGCATTCTGCGTGTGCAACACCAGTACGGCTGTGGCGTCCTGCTTCAGGCGGTTCAGTAGTGCTGCATCCAGGTCAGAAAGCGTGATAAGTATAAAGTTCAGGTTAGGGTGGCGCTCCGGCGCAGTCAGATACTCTTCAGCTGTGAGGAGCGGGTGCCGGTCTTCGCGCTGTTCGGCTTCTTGCCAGGTGACATAGTTTACGATCTCCTTTAAGCCGTTGGGTAGCATAAAGCCGATCGGTGTATCGCCGGTAAAAATGTAATCCGCTCCCTGGTCGTTCATGTTAAACTTATCGAGCAGCATGGAGTATAAATGGCCTACGCATTTCAGGTCGGCATACCGGATCGCTTCCAGGCGGCTCAGGTCGGCTATGACGCGGGGCACATTCTGGGCACCAATGTTGGCCACCTCCCGCGTTTCGCGACGGTGATATTGAAACGGGTTGATAGGGATATGGCTGACAGGCGGAATGAACTGCGCATCTTCGGCCCGGTGCGTGTAGCGGTCGATCAAAGCTTTGGCTACGGGTGCCTCGGCTTCGGGCGCCTCCGTCAGCGACACGCGTACGGTATCCCCCAGGCCGTCTTCCAGCAAGGTGCCAATTCCCACTGCCGATTTAATGCGGCCATCTTCGGCCTCACCAGCTTCCGTAACACCTAAATGCAGCGGGTATGGTTGCAGCCCCTCTTCTTCCAGTTTCTGAACTAGCAGACGGTAGGCCTGCACCATTACCTGCGTATTTGAGGCTTTCATCGAGATCACCACATCATAGTAGGCTTCGGCCTCACAGATGCGCAAAAACTCCAGCGCACTCTCTACCATTCCCAGCGGGGTATCACCGTAGCGGCTCAGAATACGATCAGATAAGGAGCCGTGGTTGGTGCCGATGCGCATAGCCGTGCCATACTCTTTGCAGATGCGCACCAGCGGCAGAAAACGCTCCCTGATCCGGTCCAGTTCGGCCTGGTAGGTCGTATCGTCGTAGGTAAGGACCTGAAATTTCTTTTTATCAGCGTAATTGCCGGGGTTTACGCGCACTTTTTCTACAATGCGGGCGGCTACTTCAGCGGCATTCGGGGTAAAATGGATGTCAGCAATAAGGGGCGTACTATAGCCGCGGCTGCGCAGCTCGGCTTTGATGAGCTGCAGATTCTCGGCCTCTTTTATACTTGGCGCCGTGATCCGGATATATTCGCAGCCAGCTTCGATCATGCGGATGCATTGTGCCACAGATCCGTCGGTGTCCATGGTGTCAACGGTAGTCATCGACTGCACCCTGATTGGGTAATCGCCACCCATCGGCACGCCACCAATGTTTACCACACGCGTTTTTCTGCGTACGTAAGCTGTAAGGCTAGGGCAATATAGGTTATTCATAAAGCAGGAGCTAAAGCAAGCCCAAGGGCTCTTTTTCTTAACTAAAGTGGCCGCGGCTTTGTTCAAAAGCTGGCTCCGTAAAGTTAGCACCAATATTTAGATTGACGAACCGGCCCGCCGTATTTTAGCAATCCGATTAAAACCTGAATGATATGATACCAATGCACCATTTCATACCGAAAGATCCGCACCTGAAACTCCAGGACCTGCAGCGCTGGAGCAAACTCCGGCAGGAGCAGCTTAGCCAGGCTGTAACGATCACCAAAGATACTGTACTTGGCTTTGTTAGAAGACTGGCCGAACATGGGAACTGGCAGGCCATCGAGCAGCTGCTGAAAGGCAAACCCATGACCAAGGCCGGTAAATTTCTTTTACAGGAGCTGCGCGCCAGTGTGGTCAGCAGCCTGATTTTGCGGCTGGGCATGCGCCGGGTGCTGGCAGTGGGCCTTGCCGGTATTCTGCTGCCTTTTATACTTGCAAAAGTAGCCCAGGAAGTGCTGAGCCGCGTGAAAAGAACCCCAGACTCGGATGCACTGAAGGAAGAAGCTGCCTGATCGTAATGCACCTGTAAGGTATACTTTGCTTTGTCAGATCTGCTGCTTTACCTGCGCGACATAGGTTTGCAGATCAGGGAAGAAAGCGGCAAAATCGGCAGCATACAGGGCATAGTTTTCGCGCAGCTCCTCTCCTGCTGTTTCCATGCCCGATACAAAGGAGGTACGGCGGCTCAGACCGGCCAACGCCTGCTCCACCCCACTTATCTGGGCATAGGAAAGGAGCCAGTTGTGCTGTGCCATATGCGGAAAAAAGGCCTGCATGCGGGGCGGCAGCAGCTCAAACCGCTCGTTTATGATCGCGTACACCCGCTGGGTATACTCCTCCAGCGGCAGTTGCGCGAAATGCTGGAATCGGCTGGCCAGGAAATGATCAAAGAACATATCGGAAATAACCGGCGCATACTTGCGGTAGCGGGCGCGGAGGCGCGCATTTGTCTGGCTTACCACTTCATGCGTATCGGTAAAAGTATCGATGAGGCGGTGCAGCCGGATGCCCCGTGCAATGCCGGGCACATACAACTCCTGCTGCTTTCCTTTCACGGCATCGGCAATAAAATTCCCGAAGAGCAGCTCCTCTTCTTCTCCGGATAAAAAAGCATGCGCCAGAAAATTCAATTCGTTTTAATTAAGTATAAAGGAGATAACAATACTAAGCATGCAAATGTTTTAACGGTTTTTGAGGGGGCAATGGTGCTTGTGCAGCTGATAAACCCTGAGCGTTTGCACCCCGTAAGCTTAAAGTAACAACATAAAAAAAGCTATGAACAACGATCAAAATACACAGGAAAACCTTCAGAAACTAATAGATAAGATCAAAGATATTGATGTGGCCATGATGAGCACCATCGAAGATGATGGCTGTATCCGAAGCAGGCCCATGCAAACGCAACAAGTAAAGGATGATGGTGCGATCTGGTTTTTTACCGGGTACGAATCTGAAAAATCACACGAGCTGCAGCACGACGCCCATGTAAACCTAAGCTATGCTAATCCGGATGATAATGTTTATGTATCGGTATCGGGCAAGGCAACACTGACCAGAGACCAGGCTAAAATAGATGAGCTGTGGTCACCGGCAATAAAAGCCTGGTTCCCCAAAGGCAAGGATGATCCCAATATTGGCCTGATCAAAGTAACCATCGACAAAGCTGAATACTGGGACTCACCAAGCAGTACGATGGTGCAGCTCTATGGTATGGCCAAAGCCGCTCTTACCGGTAAACGGCCAGATGGCGGTGAAAACAAGAAGATCAATTTGTAAACTGACCTTCTTACCAAGTATAAAATGTCTTAACAAGAACACCTGCCGGCGCTGCGCATGCCCGGCAGGTGTTTTAGTTAGTATCTTTACCTGAACAAATTGCTGCAACAAGCTGTTGCCTGCCTGATCCTAAATTTTGCTGCCCTTGCTCACTTCCGCCTCTCCCCATCTCACTACCCTAACATTATTTGGCATTCGCAAAGGTGCGCTGCGCTGGGGCCTTGCGCAGATGGGTACGTCGGTGCCGAAACTTCAACGAATACCGGGGCTTCTTTTCTTCAAACTGCTGGGCAGTGGCCAGGGGCTAGGCTTTAGTATAAAACCGAATTTCCGGCGTTATGGGCTACTGTGCACCTGGGAAAGCGAGGCTGCCGCCGACGCTTTTTTCAGTACCTCAGCGTTGCTGCAGGAATACGCACAGCACTCCTATGAGCATTGGACCATTAAGCTGCTCCCGTATCAGTCGCATGGGTTCTGGGATGGGCAGGAGCCTTTTGCGCCGGCGCTGCCCGAGAAGTATAGCACAGGCCCCCTGGCCGTTCTGACGCGGGCTAGTATAAACTGGCGTACGCTGCCAAACTTCTGGCGCTATGTGCCGCAGGCCAGCAAAGCCCTGGAAAATGCTGCCGGGCTGGTATGCTCCATTGGCCTAGGAGAACTGCCGTTCATCCGGCAGGCTACTTTTAGTGTGTGGGAATCAGGTGAGGCGATGAAAGAATATGCCTATAAAAATGCGCTGCACCAGGAGGTGATGCGCCGCACCCGGGCAGAAAACTGGTACAGCGAAGAGCTTTTTGCCCGCTTCAGGCCCATAGCCAGTGCCGGTACCTGGAACGGAACGGACCCGCTGGAAGCGCTGTGGCAGGCACCCTTATAATTTTGGCTTCATCCGCATCATAATATCTTCCAGCAGGTCTACCTGTATTTCCTGAATTTCGATCAGGCGCTGATTCTGGTGCACGATCAGGTGATCGATCTTTTCATGCAGCAGCCGGATCTCGAGCTCTGCTTTAAGGTTTACTTTGTAATCATACTCCGAGCGCTGCCGGTCTTTGGCTTCTTTCCGGTTCTGGCTCATCATAATAATGGGCGCCTGTATGGCTGCCAGGCACGAAAGGATAAGATTTAGAAGGATGAATGGGAACGGATCAAAAGCTTTGGAGGCGAGTAGGTAAACGTTTACAGCCATCCAGAGTAGCAGAAAGGAAAAGAAAAGAAGGATAAAGGTCCAGCTGCCGCCAAACGATGCGATCTTGTCGGCTACCCGGTTGCCCAGCGTGAGGTTCTCTTCCTGGGTAAAATCGATGTTGGTTGAAAGCAGTTCGTTGCTGTTGATGCTCTCGATAACGTCCTGCTCCAGTTGTGACAGCTCCCCTACTTCATGCACCAGGATCTTTTCCAGGTATTTTTTGCGGTAAACGTTCAGCTCGTCAAAAGACAGCAGGCTGTTGTCATCAAAGTCGGGGTGATCGGCCTTTATAAGCGCCAGTACACCCGGGCGGATGTTGGAAGCCGGGATTAGCAGGTGACGGGGCAGGTGCTTTTTAGAAAGAGCACTTACGGCGAAACGGTGATTTGATTTGCTCATGTTTCCTAACCTTAACGTACCGTTATAACCTGACTCATAGAAAGACCAAGCGTCTTATTTAGTTGAAATGTAGCCCTTAGCAGCACAAAAAACAGCGGCCACACGTGTAGTACGTATGGCCGCCAGCGGGCGCCTATCGCAACCAGGTATTTATCCTTAACCGGGGTTAACATGCCGCAGAGCTTCCTGTAATTTGCTGTTCAGGGCGTCATATAAGCGGTAGCCACGGCTCAGCAGGCTTACTTCGTGGCCGTTGAGCAAGTATAAACTAGGGAAAGCCGTTGCCCGCAGGTGGCGTGTGATCAGGAAGTCTTGTTGCGTTTTTTCACGCATTAGCTGCGAGTCGAATTTCTCCAGGAATTCTTCTTCCGTCACTTCAAATGCCGTGGCAATGGCCGCAAGCACGTCTGGTTTGGTCACATCGCTGCCCTGGGCATAAAAAGCACGCTGTATTTCCTGGGCTACCTGCAGTTCGGCTTTCGGGTTCAGGTAGCGTATGGTTACTACGGCGCGGCAGGCAGGTTCGGTATCGTATACAAAGTCGGGACGTGCGAGCAGTTCAAAATTGAAAGGTTGTTCGGTTGCTTTCTGCACTTCCTCCCAATGTTGCTGCAGGGTTTTGCGCATCTGCTCGTTCATTACCTCGGTAGTGCCCGGTCGCAGCCCTCCTACTACCAGCTTAAAATTAAGCTTACCCTCCTGCTCCTGTTTGAGGCGCTCCAGCTGCGGAGCAAACCCGTAGCACCACGAGCACATCGGGTCCATCACGTAGATCAGGTGCGGCACATCCAGCAAGTCGTATTGTTCCATTTTTCTCTCTTCTTTTTGCAAAGGTACAGCTTGTGCTCTAAATCCAAATCATGGTCTATTTCCAAATGCTACCGATGGCCGGCGTTTGGGTAAGCAGAAAACAGGTGCTAATAGTAAGATGATAAAAAGGAATCCAGGAGGTTGTGCGACTCATCTTCCTTTTTATACACAGCCAGCGGAATGTCCAGGTCAAAGCGCAGGATCTTTTCGGTGGTGCTGCCAAGTATAAACTGCGCGGCGGCCGATTTGCCCCTTGCGCCTACAACCAGCATATCGGCCCGGGCTCTTTTGGCTTCCAGCACGATTAGCTCGCCTGTATCTTCCTGGTGTTCCCGTTCTGCTTTCACCAGCAACAACCTCCCGCTCTGCTGCAGCGCGGGGAAGCGGGCAAGCAATTGCTCATACTTGTCGATGGCGAAGCCCCGCATGCGTTGGTTAAACTCTTCGTAGCTCATCCCTAAGGTGCGGTAGCCGGTAGGCACGGCGTAAACATGCAGGCAGATGATGGCCAGATCGGGCCCCGATGCGGCAGCCTGCAGCACATGCTGCAAAGCAAGTATGCTATACTCTGAAAAGTCCATGCTGACCACGACGCGGCGCAGTTGCGGCTCGAAGGCTTCCGGAACAAAGATAATTCCCACCTTGCTGATGCGCAGTAGCTTATGGGTAAGTACACCACTGCCATGCAGCTTCAATTTGCGGCCTACCAGCATCGTGTCGGTGTGAAGCGCTGCGGAGGCCTCCAGCAGCTCTTTTAAGGGATCTCCTTCCTTCAGCAGCACCTCTACGTCTGCGCGGTTGTTTGCGTCAAAGTATTCGGATACTTTCCCTGCCATCAGGTGCCTTATCTTTTCGCCTCTGGGAGGTTCGCTTCCCAGTTCCTCGCGGAGAGATTCCGGCAGCTCAAAAGGCTTTACCACATGCACGAAATAAACCTTTTCAATTTTCAGGACCTGGCTCAGAAATGCCGTGTAGCGGATCAGCGTATCATCCATGGCCGTGAAGTCCAGCCCAACCATCAGCTTTTGCAATGTGCGCATCGTTTTGGTTCGTTAGTTTGTTCAGGGGCCACAGCCAGTGGCGCGTATAAGCTGCGTCGCGGCCAAAACCTCTTCCTGTTACTAGGTACGATACTTACCGCTATACTTGTTTAGTTGGCCCGTTGGTAGCTAGGGAGCTGACAGATAGATAACGAGCATTTCTCAGCGCATAATCATAGTACAGAACGCTGCTTTTGCTAAGGTGGCTACTTACGAAAAGGAAGAAACAGGACGCTGCAGGAAAGGGCGCACAGGATCAGCATACGTTTTATAGGCATCAACATACGTTAGGTGCTGTTCGGGGTAAGTCAGGGCCGTCAGGCGGCCTCCGAAAACGCAACCGGTATCCAGGTTAATGGTATTGTTGCGCCAGCTGGGCTCAAATACAGGCGTATGCCCGTACACTACGATGGCTTTCCCGCAATATTCCGCGGCCCAGTCCAGCCGGATGGGAAGCCCTTTTTCATCTTTCTCGCCGCTTACCGGGCCATAGAGGCACAACTCCCGCACCCCTCTGGAACTGATGCCATGCAAGCGTTCTTCCAGGCCGGCATGCGCCACAATTAACCGCCCTTCGTCCAGCATGAGGTGATGCGGCAATCCACTTATAAAATTCTTAACGCGGGTATGAAACGCTTTGTCATAGGCCGCAAGCTGCGTTACTGTCAGCTCCAGTCCGTGGCGTACCTGCACTTTGTGGCCCAGCAGCATGCGGTACAACTTATCATCGTGGTTTCCGGTTACACAAAACGCCTGCCCGGCGGCTACCATATCCATGACCAGGCGTAGCACATTGGGTGAATCCGGTCCCCGGTCTACCAGGTCGCCAACAAAGATCAGCTTATGCCCGCCGGGCGCAGAAACCTGGTAACGCTGTTGTGCTTCGTTAAAATGGATAGTATAATCAAGCAGATGCATCAAGGCCTGCAGTTCATTAAAGCAGCCATGCACATCCCCTATAATATGAAAAGGGCCATGTTCTTCCGGCAGATTTAAAAAGCTGCTGCTATTTTCCCCTACAATTGCCATAAGTCTTTCTTAAGCCTTTAACTAAACATGCAATCCTACTATAAACATATAAAAGCGCCCTATAGTTAGCCTAAGTCACTTATTTTAAAATAAAACCACGAAAAGTATACCAAATAAACATTGAACCCGGTATACCTTATCATTAAATTTGCACTTAATCCGTTCTGCTTCATTGTAAGATCAGCCCTTAAATGCCTTATTACAAAAGATACAAGGTCCCCCTTCTCTGGCTGCGCCGCCATACGTCGAGCCGGGAATTTATGCTCATTTCCAGTGCTTTGGTAGGTCTTACCGCCGGTTTGGCTGCTGTCATACTTAAAACCATCGTTTATTATATTTATGTGGCCCTGACGTATAGCGGCGGCCTGCTCGAAAAACCTATCTGGCTTATTGTGCTTCCGGTCATCGGCATTTTGATAACGGTGGTGGTGGTGCAGGTTTTCTTTAAGGGCAAAGTAGAGGGCGGCACGGCCGGCATACTGTACAGCATCTCGCAAAAGTCCAGCATCATCCGGCAGAGCAAGATGTACTCTTACGTTATTACCAGCGGCATTACAATTGGGTTCGGTGGTTCCGCCGGACTGGAATCTCCTATCGTGGTGACAGGCTCTGCCATCGGTTCTAATTATGGCCGCTCCTACCACCTCAACTACCGCGAGCGCACCCTGCTGCTGGCCTGTGGCGCGGCTGCCGGTATTGCCTCCATCTTTAATGCCCCTATTGCGGGCGTGCTGTTTGCCATTGAGGTGCTGCTGACCGATATTAGTATTGCAGCTTTTATTCCGCTGATGGTGGCCGCTGTGGTGGGCACGCTTTGTTCCAAACTGATCCTGGGCGAAGACCTGCTTTTGTTTGTTGGCAACCTGAAGGACTTTCGGGCCGGCAATGTTCCTTTTTATGTGCTGCTTGGGGCGCTTACCGGCCTGGTATCGGTGTATTATACGCGCACGGTGCACCGCATCGAGGCAATGTTTGAGCCACTCGAACACAAGGTATACACCCGGGCCCTGATAGGCGGCCTTTGCCTGGGGCTGCTGATCATGTTGTTCCCGCCCTTGTTCGGACAAGGCTACGAATCGGTGAAGCTGCTGGAGAATGACCAGGCCGAGCTGCTGCTCAAAGAAAGCTGGCTCTCCTTTTTCGGCACAAACGAGTGGGTGGTGCTTTGTTTTACGGGGGCGCTGGCCCTGATGAAGGTCATTGCTTCCACGCTCACCATTGCATCGGGTGGGAAAGGCGGTAACTTTGGTCCTTCGATGTTTGTGGGCGCTTATACAGGCTTTTTCTTTTCCAAACTCATCAATCTGACCGAGATCGGGGCGGTTCCGGTCAGCAGCTTTACCATGGTAGGCATGGCCGGCATTCTGAGCGGCGTAATGCATGCACCGCTAATGGGCATTTTCCTGATTGCCGAAATAACGGGTGGTTATACTTTGATGATCCCATTGATGGTGGTATCGGCTACCTCCTATGCTGTGGTCAAATACTTCGAGCCTTACTCGCTGGAAGCTAAAAGACTGGCACAAAAGGGACAGCTCCTTACCGCAAATAAAGACCGTACCGTGCTGCAGATCATGAAGATCCATCCCCTGATTGAAACGGAATTTCAGCCTGTAGCGCCCGATGCCACTTTGCGGGAATTGGTGGAAGTCATCGCCCACTCCCGCCGGAACATCTTTCCGGTTGTAAGTGCAAAAGGAGCTTTAGAAGGCATTATCCTGCTGGAAGACATCCGGGAGATCATGTTCAAAACAGACAGGTATGACACGGTAAAAGCAAAGGAACTGATGGTGCAGCCACCCGATGTAGTACAGCACGACGACAGCATGGCCAACGTGATGAAAAAGTTCGATGAGACCGGCGCTTGGAACCTGCCTGTGCTGGATGATACCCGCTACTTAGGCTTCGTATCCAAATCAAGCATTTTTACCAAATACCGCAAGCTGCTGATTAAAACCACCAGCGTATAGAGCAGCCTTTATGAGAAATGTGAGCCGGCAAGTATAAGAAGGCAGAAGAACAGTTATGCGCAGAAAAACAATGGTTGGGATATGCCCTTGTCTGGCAGCTTTCTTCGTAGAAGTATAAACTTTCAATTTGCTGTATGAACTCTCCGGACTGGCTCGATCCTATTCTATATCCATTTGCCTATCATACTTTGCAATTGCCGGATGGCAAGCTGCACTATGTGGATGAAGGCCAGGGCGAGCCAATCGTGTTTGTGCATGGTACGCCTACCTGGTCGTTTGTGTGGCGGCAGCAGATCAAATCGCTCAGCCGGCAGTTCCGCTGCGTGGCGCCCGATCACCTGGGCTTTGGCCTCTCCGACAAGCCAGCCGACTTCAGCTATACGCCGGAAGCGCATGCCCAAAACCTGGAGCAGCTTATTACGCACCTGCAATTAAAGAACATCACGTTGGTCCTGCACGATTTTGGCGGACCGATCAGCCTGCGCTATGCCCTGCGAAACCCTGAGAATGTTAAGCGCCTGGTCATTCTCAATACCTGGATGTGGCCCCTGGAAGGAGAAAAAAGGATGATCCAGCTAAGCCGTTTTATGAGCAGCAGTGTCGGTAAGTTTTTATACCTGCAGCTGGGCTTTTCGGTGCGCCTGCTTCTGCCGCAGGGCTATCATGAGCGCCGGCACCTGACTTCCGACATCAAACGTCATTATCAAAAACCCCTTTCCAAGGCTTCCAAAAGGCTGGGCACCTGGCGATTTGCCGTGGCGCTGCACGAAGCCAATCCATACTTTGCCGAACTCTGGAAGCAGTGGGAAAAGTTACGCGCTATCCCCAAGCTCATCCTTTGGGGTGAAAAAGACAAGCTCCTCCCGCTGCATTTGCTGGATACCTGGCAGCAGACTTTCCCGGAGGCAAAGGTAATAAGGTATAAAGCAGGCCATTTTCTGCAAGAGGAAAAAGGCGGCGAAGTAGCGGATGCCATTCGCGCTTTTATGGCGTAAAATAGCAGCGGAAAACAGGCTACCCCTTGCTTTTGTACTTCATCAATTTGGCTTCTTATTTCTGGTGCCGTTCCTGCAGTACGGCCACCACATCTTTTAATTCCAGCCCTGACGCGGCCAATAACACCAGTAAGTGATAGAGCAGATCGGCTGCCTCGCCTTTCATCGTTTCCAGCTTACCGGCTACGGCATCAATAACTGTTTCAACGGCTTCCTCTCCTACTTTCTGGGCTATTTTGTTGATGCCTTTGTCAAAGAGGAAGTTAGTATAGGATCCTTCTACCGGATTTCCTTTGCGCTGCTGAATCACGTTTTCGAGCTGTGCCAGAAAGCGGATGCCAGTAGCCCTGTCCGCACTTTCCTCCTCGCCAAAGCAGCTGGTCGCGCCAGTGTGGCAGGTTGGTCCGTTCGGTTTTACTTTGATGAGCAAGGTGTCGTTGTCGCAGTCGCTGGTAATGCTTATCACTTCGAGCGTATTCCCCGATGTTTCCCCTTTGGTCCAGAGGCGGTTTTTGGTCCGCGAAAAGAAGGTCACGAGTTTCTCTTCCTGCGTTTTCTGCAACGCTTCCTGGTCCATGTAGCCCAGCATTAGCACCTGGCCTGTTATATTATCCTGTATTACGGCTGGCACCAGGCCGCCCATTTTATCAAAATCCAACATAGTTATTTTAAAAGTTAGAGAGGTAAAAAGTTAGAAAGGTATGAGTTGATATAAAAATCACTCATTTACTTAGTCGCTCATTTACCAATTCATTCAAAATTATAACCTGACCGCAACCCCTTGTGCTTTCAGGAAGTGCTTTAAATCCGGAATATCCAATTCCCGGAAGTGAAAGAGACTGGCTGCCAGGGCCGCATCAGCCTGGGCCTGCTCAAATACATCGGCGAAGTGCTGCATGGTACCGGCACCTCCCGACGCTACAACCGGTATCGTTACAGCCATTGAAACTGCCTTTGTAATATCCAGGGCAAAACCGGCTTTGGTGCCGTCGTTGTTCATGCTGGTAAGCAGAATCTCGCCGGCGCCCAGGTCTGTTACCTGTTGGCACCAGGCCACGGTGGCATGTTCGGTTTCCTGGGTGCCGGCCCGGGCGTATACTTTCCAGCCGGCTGCCTCGGTATACTTGGTGTCAACGGCTACCGTTACGCACTGGCTGCCGAAGCGTTTAGCCAGTTCCTCCACAAGGCCTGGGTTACGAATAGCTGCCGAATTTACCGATACCTTGTCGGCACCGTTTTGTAATAGCACTTCTACATCGGCGACGGCACTGATGCCTCCGCCCACAGTAAACGGAATATCAATGTGACGGGCAATATCGCGTACGAGTTCGGCAAACGTTTTTCGCTCTTCGTTGGTAGCCGTGATATCCAGGAACACCAGCTCGTCGGCGCCCTGCTGGGCGTACCATTTAGCCAGTTCCACCGGGTCACCGGCATCGCGGATGTTCTCGAACTGCACACCCTTTACACAGCGGCCATTCTTAATATCGAGGCAGGATACAATGCGTTTAGTTAACATACAAATCGTTCTAAATCTTTTAATGAAATGGTGCCTTCGTAGATGGCTTTTCCAATAATAGCGCCTGCTACGCCGATCTCCTGCAGTTGCTCCAGGTCGGCTACGGTGGTTACGCCGCCACTGGCAATAATGCCGGCTTCCGGTAAGGTCAACTTCAGGTGGCGGTAAGTATCTGTGGAGGGGCCCTGCAGCTTACCATCTTTGCTCACATCGGTGCAGATAAATAGTCTGGCTCCAGTAGTTACGTAGCCGGAGATAAAGTCCTGCAGCGGGTACTTGCTTTCTTCAGTCCAGGCGCTGATCGCGATGTTGGTACCTTTAAAATCGGCCCCGATAATGATCTTTTCAGCCCCATAGGTGATAAGCCAATCCTTTACCGTTTCGGGTTCGCGCACCGCTATACTTCCAGCAGTGATCTGCGAAGCGCCCGCATCGAAGGCCTGTTTTACTGCTTCTTCCGATTGCAGCCCTCCTCCGAAATCAATAGTCAGATTCGTGTTGGCAGCAATACTTTCGAGCACATTCAGGTTTACCGGCTTTCGGGCACGGGCACCATCCAGGTCCACCAAATGCAGGCGCCGGATGCCATGGCTTTCGAAACGCCTGGCTACTTCCAGGGGGTTGCTGTCGTAGGTTGTTTGGCGGGCAAAATCACCTTCGGTCAGGCGCACGCACTGGCCGCCAATCAGGTCAATAGCAGGGATTATCTCCATCATAAGGCTAAAAAATTCTTCAGGATGCGGGCGCCGGCAGGTCCGCTTTTTTCTGGGTGAAACTGCGCGGCATAAAAGTTCTTATACTGTAAAGCTGCGGAAAAAGGCTCCGGGTACGCTGTCTGGGCAATGGTATACTTGCTGAGCGGCACGTAATAGCTGTGCACATAGTAGGCATAATCGCCTTCCGTTATCCCGTCAAATAAAGGAGAAGAGAACTGCTCCAACTGGTTCCAGCCCATGTGCGGCACTTTCAGCGTGGTTTCAAAATGCTTTACTTCCAGCGGAATGATGTTGAGCAGATCGGTATTTCCTTCTTCGGAATGGCTGCAAAGCAACTGCATGCCCAGGCATACGCCAAAGAAAGGCTGCTGCAAGGTAGGCAATAACTTGTCGAGGTTTTTGGCCCGTAGCTGCGCCATGGCCGAGGAGGCTTCGCCCACGCCCGGGAAGATCACCTTATCGGCTGCCTGGATCGTTTCAAAATCTGCACTCAAGGTAGCCTGCACGCCCAGCCGTTCAAGGGCAAACAACACCGACTGCACATTGCCCGCTTTGTAATCAACTATAACGAGGTTCATACTTTTAATTACGAATTAAGAATTATGAATTAAGAATGAAGTATAACTTCAGCTTAGCATTGTTGTTTTGCACTTTATCGCCCGAAAGAGCACTTCGTTCATACTTTGTACTCAGCTGTTTCATATCTGTGATCCGGAACTGTATACGCTGCAGATTTACAATCCGCTTCTTTGCCAATAGCATAAGCCATTAACTTGGAGGATTACAAATCTGCGGCTATTATACTTTTGGATTGCAAATCCAAAAGAGCAACTGAGCATTGGTCAGCACGTTTCCATATCCAGCATCCAATCTACAAATCAGGATTCAGTCAAAAACAAAAAAGCCTGACTCGGGACGGAGTCAGGCTTTTGGATATGTTCTTTATACTTCTAGTAAATCCATAGGCAGGCAGCTCCGAAACGTTTGCTTCGTGCATGATGATGATGCATAGGTGCCAGTGTGCCTTTCATGTATGCAAAGATAGCACAACTTACAAATAGTAACTATAAAAATCATTTTAATGATGTTGTTATTTTACCCCGAATTCCAGAATCGCTACAATAATGCTACTTTTGATAGATGAAAAAGATACTACTATTTGCCAGTGTGCTAGCCCTTGGGACGGCACAGGCACAAGAGCGCATGACGCCGGAACTGCTTTGGAAGTTGGGCCGGGTATCGGCAGAGGGCATCACACCTGATGGGAAATCCCTTATTTATGGGGTTAGCTATGTACAGATGGCTGAGAACAGCAGCGAGCGTAATCTTTACCGGATCCCGGTAGCGGGCGGGCAGCCCACACAACTTACTGCAACCAAAGGCGGCGAGAACGTCGTGCATATCGACAAGGCAACAGGCAATATTATTTACCTGCACAAAGGCCAGTTATGGCAACTGCCCTCCGGCAAAGGCGAACCGAAGCAACTTACCAATGTAGAAGGCGGCCTGAGCAATGTGCGCTTTTCTCCGGATGGGAAATACCTCCTATTTTCACGCGAGGTGGAAATTAAAAAGATCCATAGTACCGACCGTTATCCGGAATTGCCAAAATCCAACGCCTATGTCTACGACAATTTGAACTACCGCCACTGGGACACCTGGGAGGATGGCAAGTTTCAGCACGTGTTCTTTGCCCCGTATGCCGAGGGCAAAATAGGCACGGCCACCGATATTATACAGGGAGAACCCTACGATGCGCCGCAAATGCCCTTCGGCGGCCAGGAAGATATGATCTGGAGCCCCGACAGCAAGGCCATCTTGTATGTAAGCAAGAAGAAATTTGGGAAAGAGTACGCCATCAGCACCAACACCGACATTTACCGTTACGAGCTGGCTTCCGGCAAAACAATCAATCTTACCGATGGCAATCCGGGCTACGATACCGCTCCTGCTTTCTCGGAAGATGCTTCTAAAATGGCCTGGCTGCAAATGGATGAAGATGGAAACGAATCAGACCAAAACGAGCTGATCATTTCTGATACAAAATCCGGCAGGAAGTATAATCTTACAAAAGACTGGGACGAAACCATCAACTCGTTCCAATGGAGCCAGGATGGCCGTAAGATCTGGTTTGTAGCGCCAACAAAAGGAACGGTGCAGTTATTCGAGATCACACTGCCGAAAGACCTCAACAAGTTCTCCGCTAAAAGTATAAAGCAGGTAACAAAAGGCCAGTTTGATGTAAGTGATATTGCAGGACAGGCCGGCAATAGCTTGGTGGTTGCCCGGACCGACATGAACCATGCCGCCGAGCTTTACCGGCTGGACCTGAAATCAGGTAAAATGTCCCAGCTTACTTCCGTGAACAATGCCCTTTACGATAAAATAAAACTTAGCAAGGTTGAACCACGCATTACCAAAGCCAGCGATGGCAAAGACCTGTTCTCGTGGGTCGTTTATCCGCCTGATTTTGATCCGAACAAAAAGTACCCGACCCTGCTATACTGCCAAGGCGGGCCACAATCGGCTTTAACCCAAACGTATTCTTACCGTTGGAATCTGCAACTGATGGCTGCCAACGGCTATATAGTTCTAGCGCCGAACAGACGCGGCATGCCGGGCTATGGCGATGAGTGGAACCGCCAGATTAGTGGTGACTGGGGTGGCCAGGCCATACAGGATTATCTTTCAGCTACCGATGACCTTGCCAAAGAGCCATATGTGGACAAGGACAGGCTGGGCGCTGTGGGAGCAAGCTACGGAGGGTATTCCGTTTACATGCTTGCAGGCATACACAACAACCGTTTCAAAACCTTTATTGCACACGATGGCTTGTTTGATATGCGCAGCTGGTATGGCACCACCGAAGAGCTCTTCTTTGCAAATAACGAACTGAAAGGTCCTTACTGGGCCGATAAGGTGTCAGAGGCTTATACCAGGTTTAACCCGATAACCTATGCCAGTAAATGGAACACACCGATTATGATCGTGCAGGGTGGTCAGGATTTTCGCGTAGGGATAGAGCAGGGCTTGGAGGCTTTCCAGTTCGCGCAGCTAAAAGGCATTAACAGCCGCCTGTTATACTTACCCGACGAAAACCACTGGGTGCTACAGCCGCAAAACGCGCTGGTGTGGCAACATGAGTTTTTTAAATGGCTTGATGAAACACTTAAGCCCGCCAACAAATAATAATAAAAAGCCCGGCACCCCTCAGGTGCCGGGCTTTTTATTTTCCGAATCTGGCTGTGCCATTTCCTCCCACTAATCCTTGGCCACTTAGAGAAGCGTGCCGCTCAGCAGCGAGGCCGCTATCGAGAAATAGATCACCAGCCCGGTTACATCTACCAGGGTAGCCACAAAAGGCGCCGACGAAGTGGCCGGGTCCAGGTTGAGCTTACGCAGCAGAAACGGGATCATGGAGCCGGATAAGGTTCCCCACAGCACAATGCCAATAAGGGAGAACCCGACGGTCAGTCCGATGAGCACATAATGCTCGCCATAGTTGTAGAACCCGACATACTGCCAGGTAATGATGCGCAGCAAGCCTATGGATCCCAGAATCAAACCAAGCAACAAGCCCGAAAGCACTTCTTTCCGCATCACATACCACCAGTCTTTGATATTGAGTTCACTAATGGCCATGGCACGTACGATAAGGGTAGCTGCCTGGGAACCGGAATTACCCCCGCTGGAAATAATGAGCGGGATGAACAAGGCCAGCACCACTGCCCGGTTCAGTTCATCTTCAAAAAAGCCCATGGCCGAAGCAGTGAGCATCTCACCTAAAAACAGGATTAGCAAAACGCTGGCCCGCTTGCGTACCAGCGTGAGCAGCGGCGTTTCGGTATAAGAGAGTTCCAAGGCTTCCAGACCACCAAACTTCTGAATGTCTTCGGTATCGCGTCGCTCGATCTCGTCGAAAATATCGTCAAAGGTTACGATTCCCACCAGTACGCCTTTTTCTGACACGACCGGCATTACGGCCCGGTCATACTTGTTAAACTGTTCAATGGCCTCGTCGCGGTTCATGGTGGTGGTCAGGCTTACAAACTGGTAGTCCATCAGCGACTCGATCGTTTGCTCCTCGTCGGCCATCAGCAGTTTACCGATCCGGATATCGTCTATCAGTTTGTTGTCTTTGTCCACCACGTAGACGTGGTTGAGGGTTTCGGCTTTTTTTCCGTAGCGCCGGATATTGCGCATGGTTTGCTGCACCGTCCACCCTTTTTTTGCCTGTATGTAATAGGGCGTCATGAGGCGGGCAATACTTTTTTCGGGATAACCTAGCAGGTTGAGGGCAATGCGCTTTTCTTCCGGCGAGAGCAGGTTGATAGATTCCTTGATGAGCAGGTCCGGGAAGTTCTCGAAGATCTCAGTGCGGTCGTCGGGGGCCATGTTCTCCAGCATCTCGGCTGTATCGGTAGAGCCGAGTTTTTTGAGTACTTCTTCCTGCGTGGAGTAACTGAAATAGGTAAACACCTCCGACTTTAGTTCCCCAGGCAACAGCAGGAAGGCCAGCAGGCGCTCCTTTTCATTTAGATCTCCCAGTACCTCTGCAATATCGCTGGGGTGTTGTGCTTTCAGGTCATTAAAGTTCAGATCTGCTATCAGTGGGGTCATGACGTAATCTTAAGATAAACAGCTATTATAAGTAGGCCGTACCTGTTCCGCATACGGGCACAAGGTATGATTAGTGCCAAACAAAAGAGCCTGCTCCCATATCGGAGTCAGGCTCTTTTGTTCTGATTGTAAAGTATAATCACAAAAGCACTTGGCCCCGAATCTTATCCGGCGTTACGACTCGATGGTACGTACCAGGCTGCTTTTATTATTTTCATGACGCAAATTACACTTTATACTTCAAACTTTAACGGCTAATCTGCAATTGTACCCGCTAAAATGTTTCGCGCAAATCATAGGCCTGGCGCATGCGCCGGATCAGGCGCTCCGACTCTTTAAAGTTAAGCGTTTGCTGTCCGTCCGAGTATGCTTCTTCCGGCTTCTGATGCGTTTCGTAGATGATGCCATCTGCGCCCGCCATTACCGCAGCCAGCGCCATATCGGCAACATAATCCCGTACGCCAATGCCGTGCGAAGGGTCTACGATCACAGGCAAATGCGTTTTTTCTTTCAGCACCGGCACAGCGTTCAGGTCCAGAATGTTGCGGTACGATTTCTCATACCCCCGGATGCCGCGCTCGCACAGCATGATGTTCTCGTTACCGTTGGAGAAGATATATTCGGCCGCCTGCAGCAACTCCTCAATGGTACCGGAAATACCACGCTTGAGCAAGACGGGTTTCTGCGCTTCGCCCAACGAATCGAGCAGATTGAAGTTCTGGCTGTTGCGTGCCCCCACCTGAAATACGTCTACATAATCGATCATCTCGGCGATCTGCGACACCTGCATCACTTCGGTGATGATCTTGATGCCGTTTTCGCGGCAGATGCGGTGAAACATCTGCAAGCCTTCGATGCCCATGCCCCGGAATGCGTAAGGCGAGCTGCGCGGCTTGAACACCCCGCCCCGCATGATCTTCACGTTGTTCTCCTTTAAGTGGTTCACCACCAGCTCGATTTGTTTTTCGCTTTCAATTGAGCAAGGGCCCGCCATGATGCTGAAATTCCCCTCACCTATCGTTACACCATCCCTCAGATCAATACGGGTGGGTTCTACTTTCCATTTGCGCGAAATGAGCTTATACTCTTCCGAAACGCGGTGAATATCGGCTACGCCCGGCAACTGGCCGATGGTGCGGATATCAAAGTCTTTTTTACCGATGGCCACCAGGTAATGGCCCTGCTGCGTCTGTACTTCGTTGGCCTGGTAGCCGATCTCGTGCACCTGCTGCAGAATGTTGGCTTTCAGCTCTGCCGGAATGCCTTGTTGGAGTTGTATGATCATGTTAGTTTCTGATGCTTTGGATAAAGGTTTGGATGTTTTGCTGCAGGCTGCCCTCCTGTGCCAGCGCTTTGATAAACGCACTGCCGATAATGGCGCCGCGGGCATGGTTACACGCCTGTGTAAAGGTATCGTTGTTGTGAATGCCAAACCCAATCACGCCAGGGTTGCGCAGCTGCATACCTGCAACGCGCTCAAAATAAGACGTGTTAGCGACTGCTTTGCCTGTAGTACTGCCGGTGGTAGAGGCCGAAGAAACCAGGTATACAAAGCCGTTAGTGTGGCTGTCGATCTCGCGGATGCGGGCCTCGGGCGTTTGCGGTGTAACCAGGAAGATATTACTCAGGTTATGTGCTTCAAATACAGTTTTATACTCGCGCACATAATCCTTCAGCGGCAGATCCGGCAGAATGAGCCCGTCGATACCTACTTCAGCACATTTCTGGCAAAACCGCTCCACGCCATACTGCATTACCGGGTTCAGGTAACCCATGAGCACTAGCGGAATTTGCGTTTTCTGCCGGATATGCTGCAGCTGCTCAAATAACTTTGGGATTGTCATGCCATTACGCAGGGCAATTTCGCTGCTTTGCTGGATGGTCGGCCCATCGGCCAGCGGATCGGAAAAGGGCATACCTACTTCGATCAGGTCCACGCCGTTTTTCTCCAGCTCCAGGATGATCTCTTCCGTGTCGTTCAGGTTGGGATAGCCTGCCGTAAAGTATACCGATAGCAGCCCCTCCTGCTTTTCGGCAAATAAGGTGCTGATTCTATTTTTCATCGAAGTGGAATCTGTTTAAGTAAGTAGTCAGGTCTTTGTCGCCGCGGCCAGAGAGGTTTACCACGACCACCTCGTTGGGTTTGGCGCCGATGCGACCCAATGCGGCCAGGGCATGAGCGCTTTCCAAAGCCGGGATGATGCCTTCCAGCCGGGTCAGTTCCAGCACAGCCTGCAGCGCTTCGTCGTCCGTTATACTTTCAAAAAGGGCGCGGCCCGACTGGTGTAGGTGCGCGTGCAGCGGTCCCACGCCCGGGTAATCCAGACCGGCAGAAATGGAATAAGGTTCGGTTACCTGGCCGTCCTCCGTCTGCATCAACAAAGTACGGCTGCCGTGAATAATGCCTTCGCGGCCCAGCACCGATGTGGCCGCCGACTCGCCGGAATCAATCCCAAGGCCTGCGGCCTCTACAGCCACCAGTTTTACTTCAGGACGGTCAAGGTAATGATAAAACGCACCAGCCGCATTGCTGCCGCCTCCTACACAGGCTACTACATAGTCAGGGTTCTCGCTGCCGGTCTTCTCCAGTAACTGGCTCTTCATCTCTTCTGAAATAACTGCCTGGAAGCGGGCTACCATATCAGGGTACGGATGCGGACCCACCACTGAACCAATGATGTAGTAAGTATCTTCCGGATTGTTGATCCAGTCGCGGATGGCCTCGTTGGTGGCATCTTTCAGGGTGCGGCTGCCGCTGGTGGCCGGCACTACTGTTGCGCCTAACATCTTCATCCGGGCTACATTGGGTGCTTGTCGTTCAATATCCACTTCTCCCATGTATACGATGCACTCCAGGCCCATTAGCGCGCAAACGGTAGCGGTCGCAACGCCATGCTGCCCGGCTCCTGTTTCGGCAATAATGCGCTTTTTGCCCAGGCGTTGCGCCATCAGCACCTGCCCCACGGTGTTGTTGATCTTGTGGGCGCCGGTATGGTTCAGATCCTCGCGCTTGAGGTAAATGTTGGTGTTATACTTTTCAGAAAGGCGTTTGGCAAAGTAGAGCGGCGTCGGTCGGCCCACGTAATCCTTTAAAAGCAACTGCAGCTCTTCCTGAAAGGCGGGTTCCCCCATTATTTTGAGGTAATTTTCGCGCAGCTCCTCCACATTGGGGTACAGCATCTCGGGGATGTATGCTCCACCGAATTTGCCGTAGAAGCCGTTTTCGTCAACTGAGTATTTCATAATTAGACTTTAGATTTTAGACGTTAGTCACTAGATGATGCCGTGCCTGTTGTCATTTATACTTATCTTGTCATTTCGATCAGCAGGAGAAATCTGCTGATTTTCAATTCCGATCTCTCCTATCGTGGAGATGACACACTTCTTACCTGCTCCATCAGGAGCCTCACCTGCTCCACATCTTTCAGCCCGGGTTCCATCTCAAATCCGCTGTTCACGTCAAGCGCAAACGGCTTTGGCCAGATCCTTTCAAATTCTTTGCTTTTCAGGTTATCCAGATTCAGGCCACCGCTCAGGAAATAGGGTTTATCAGACAGGTAACCTTTCAGGATTTCCCAGTCGAAGACGGTTCCGTTGCCGCCGTAATTGTTGCCCCGTGTATCGAACAGGAAATAATCACAGCTCCGTTCATACAGCAGGGTGCTCTCAAACACGAAACTGTCATCTACTGAAAAAGCTTTGATCACTTCCAGACCAGCATTTTTGATTTCCAGACACTGCCGTGGTGTTTCCCGGCCGTGCAGCTGCACCACCTCCAGTTTATACTGGCGGGCTGTGTCAAGTATAACAGCGGTCGTTTCATTCACGAACACGCCCACTTTTTTTATACTTGCCGGCAGCGATGCCAGTAGCTCCGGCGTTATGTGCCCTTCTACATAGCGTTTGGAAGCTTCGTAAAAGATAAAACCCATAAAATCGGGTTGCAGTGCCGCTACCTGCCGGATATTTTCCGGATTGCGCATGCCGCATACTTTTACTTTCATGCCGTAACTTGCTGCGCCTGCGCCAGCAGCGCTTTGTATTCTTTGATAAACTCCATGGCCTCACGCTCCGGGCGGTTGTTATACATAAAACGTTCCCCGATAAGAAAGCCGTTAAAGCCTGCTTCCCGCAGCTCCACCATTACGCGCGGGTTGGTGATGCCGCTCTCCGATACTTTGGTAATGTTTTTTGGCATATAGTCCGCTAACTCGAATGAAGTGCCGATCTCCGTCTTAAAATCTTTCAGGTTGCGGTTGTTGACGCCCACCACCGACACATGCTCGTGCAGGGTAGCATCCAATTCAGCTTTGTTGTGTACTTCGAGCAACACTTCGAGGCCAAGCGATCGGGCAAACGAAGCCAGTTCTTTTAAGCGGGCAGGTTCCAGCGCAGCGGCAATTAATAAGATGGCATCGGCTCCGATCGACTTGGCTTCCACAATCTGATATTCATCCACCATGAAGTCCTTGCGCAGAATGGGGCAATAATTATACTTGCGCGCCGTCATTAGGTCCTCATTTTTGCCGCCAAAGTAGGTGGTATCGGTCAGAATAGACAAGGCTGAAGCGCCTGCCTGCATGTACCCGATTGAAGTGCGCTCCACCGACACGTAAGGATTGATATCGCCGCGGGAAGGAGATTTACGCTTAATCTCGGCAATGATACCGGTTTTATCCGGGCGTAGTAGGTAACGTTCCAGCGAAATGCAGGGCGTTTCGAAGAAGAGGCTTTTTTCCAGTAGCTTTACCGGGTACAGTTCTTTGCGGCCGCCCACTTCTTTATACTTATGGGCAATGATTTCGTCGAGTATGGTCATGGGTTTCGATTTGAAGATTTGAAAATTTGGAGATTTGATGATGACTAAACCGCCACTAAATTTTTATCACTTATCAACCTGTTGAACAAAGCAAAAGCCTTTCCGGATTCCAGTGTTTCTTTTGCCAGGGCAACCGCTTCTTTCGGTTTAAGCTCCGGGCGGGCGCACTGCAGGGCCATGCCAGCATTGGCAGCAACCACAGCATTTTGTGCGGGAGTACCCTCTCCTTTCAGCACATCCACAAAAATTCTGGCCGCTTTTTCTATACTTCCGCCCCCTTGTATCTGCTCGTGCTGCAATACCGGCAAGCCCAGCATTTCGGCATCATACAAGGCTTCTTTGTTATCGGCGATCACTTTGAAGGGGCTAGTAAGCGAAATTTCATCGTAGCCGTCCAAAGTATGAATGATGCTGTAATGGGTGTCGGTTTGTTGGTAGAGGTAGCCATACATGCGGGCCAACTCCAGGCTAAAAACGCCCACCATCTGCCGTTTCGGGAAGGCCGGGTTCACCATAGGGCCCAGCATATTAAAAAAGGTCTTTACGCCCAGCTCCTTTCGGATTGGGCCCACTCCTTTCATGGCCGGATGAAACAGGGGCGCGTGTAAAAAGCAGATGTTATACTTATCGATACTGCGCTCCAACGCGTCGGTGTCAGCTGTAAACTTAAGGCCCAGCGCCTCCATTACGTTCGAAGAACCGCAGGAAGACGACACGCCATAGTTGCCATGCTTGGCCACATGCACGCCGGCTGCCGCCACCACAAACGACGAGAGCGTGGAGATATTAAACGTGTCCTTGCCATCGCCGCCGGTGCCGCACAGATCGATCGGGTTATAGACATCCAGGTCCACGCGGTGGCACAAGTCCAACAGGGCATCCCGGAAGCCTTCCAGCTCGTCCACCGTAATGCTGCGCATCATAAAAACGGTCAGGAAGCTGGCGATCTGGTTCTGGTTATACTTGCCCGCTGTAATATTGGCCAGCACCTCCCGCGCCTGCCCCTTCGTTAGCGTTTTATGTTCAAATAAGTGATTTAGTATTTCTTTCATGATTCTTTTGACAAATGATTTTTTGACAAAAGACAAAGGCCAAATTAAATCTTATGTCCTTTGTCAAACAGTCTTAAGTCTAACTTTCCAACCAGTTCTTGATGATTTTCCGGCCATGTTCTGTTAACACGGATTCGGGGTGAAACTGCACGCCGCGCACGTCATAATCCCGGTGGCGCAGCGCCATGATATTGCCCGCTTCATCTACAGCGGTAGCCGTGAGGCAGTCGGGCAGTGCTTTTTCTACGAGCCAGGAATGATAGCGGCCCGTGCTGAACTGCTGCGGCATATTTTTAAAGAGGACTTCGTCTTCAGAAATAACCTGCACCGGCGTAGCAATACCGTGCCATACTTCGTTGCTGTTAAATAGCTTGCCGCCGTATACTTCACCTATTGCCTGATGTCCCAGGCACACGCCCAGCAGGCTTTTGGTTGGGCCAAACGTGCGGATAATTTCCTTCAGCATGCCTGCCTCGTCCGGTATGCCTGGCCCCGGCGAGAGCATGATCTTTTGGTAGCCGCTTACCTCCTCCAGGGTGGTTTTATCGTTGCGGCGCACGGTTACCGTAGTGCCCAGTTCCAGCATCAGGTGCACCAGGTTGTAAGTGAAAGAGTCGTAATTATCGATTACCAGAACGTCCATATCAGTTAATTTCTTGGGCTAATTGTAAAGCTTTGCGCAGGGCCATCAGTTTATTGTCTACTTCTTGCAACTCGCTCTCTGGGTTAGAGGCAGCCACAATGCCGGCGCCGGCCTGGAAGTATAGTTTGTAGTCTTTGCTCAGGAAAGAGCGAATCATAATGGCACTGTTGAAGTTGCCGTTAAAGTCAAGGAAACCGATGCATCCGCCGTAAAATGCCCGGTTGGTGGTTTCGTAAGTATCGATGAGCTGCATGGCTTTGTGCTTGGGCGCGCCCGACAGTGTGCCTGCCGGAAAGGTGCTGGCCACCATCTGCAGCGGGTTGGCATGTGGGTGCAGCTTGCCGGTAACTTTGGAGACCAGGTGGATGACATGCGAATAGTACTGGATCTCGCGGTAAGTTTCTACCTTCACCTCCGAGCCATTACGGCTCAGGTCGTTGCGGGCCAGGTCCACCAGCATTACGTGTTCAGCATTTTCTTTGGGGTCTGCCAGTAGCTTTTCGGCCAGTGCTGCATCGGCTGCATCGTCGCCTGTTCTTCGGAAGGTGCCTGCAATCGGGTAAATGCTGGCCTTGTCGTCTTTGATCACTAATTGGGCCTCTGGTGAAGAACCAAAGATCTTGAAGCTGCCATAGTCGAAATAAAACAGGTATGGCGACGGGTTGATGGAACGCAGTGCGCGGTATACATTGAATTCATCGCCCTGAAAAGCCTGGGCAAACCGGCGGGAGAGCACCAACTGAAACACATCGCCCCGGAAACAATGCTGCTTTGCTTTGCCAATATTCTTCAGAAACCCTTCACTACTGATGTTGTGCTCTTCCGTGCCAACGGTTTTAAAGGTATAGCTCGGAATGTTGCGGCTGTTGAGCAGCGCCTCGAGCCGGGCAATACCATCATCCTCTCCCGGATTATAGCTGTGCGAGAAAATAAACGCTTCGTTTGTGAAATGGTTGATCGCGATAATGTAGCGGTACACGGCATAGTATAAGTCAGGTATTTCCAGACGATCTTTGCGGAGCGTCAGGTCCAGGTCCTCGTAATAGCGCACGGCATCGTAGCTCATATAACCAAAAAGACCGTTGTGAATGAAGCTGAACTGCTTTTGCTCTTCAATCTCAAAACGCTGCGCAAAGGCTCCAAGCTGCTCCGGCACACTGATATCGCGTGTGATCGGTATGGTGCGTACCGATCCGTCCGGAAACGTTTCTGTGAGCACTTCCTTATCGGCTTTGATGCTGGCCATCGGGCCACAGCAAATATAAGAGAAGCTGTTTTCGGAGCCATGATAGTCCGAGCTTTCTAACAGTATGCTGTTAGGGTAATGATCGCGGAGCTTCAGATACACACTTACCGGTGTCAGGATGTCAGCCAGTAGGCGTTTGTAGGTGGTCCGAATGTGATACTTGGTCATGGGTTGCATAAGTGTTAAAACAAAAAGCCCGCTGCTCTATGAGAACAGCGGGCTTTCTTGCCTTTGGTTATTTGCTATATCCGATACTTCAATTAAACATAGCAGTGCTGTTCACGATATTTTGCGTAACGTGCCACCACCATGCCATTTGAAGATTTTGAGTCATTTGTCTTTTTTGTGATGTGCAGGAAAAATTCACGACCTGCTACTTCACAAAAGTAGGCGCTAAAACGACAACTCCAAAATAATTCTGCATTCTTTTTAAATTTCTCTTTTTTAATGAGCTCCTTCATTCTTTGGCACAGATGCGCATCAGGGGCGTTTCCTTTTATTCTAAAATAATGTTTAAACTTCTGTAGCCTGATCTGGTATAAGGATGCGTTGGAACAGAAAACGATTCGCAGATTATACTTTTCTATTGGGTGTCTCGTTCCTTGTTCGCCTACTTACCAGGCGGCAACGCTATTCGAGCGGGTGGCTGCAACGCTACTGATGCATTACCTCTGGCAAGCCGCTGAGGATTATTATTAAGGGCATGGAAACTTAGCAGGAGCGCTGTTCTACTTTTCAAATTTAGTTTTATCCTTTTATTTTTTGTAAATGCTCTTTAGCTTTGCCACCCCGCTTCTAAATACAGTACTATGAAAATACCCAGGACCGAGCTTTTATTCCGGAATAACTTTATTGCCATCGAATATGACAATGATGACGACTGGATGTATGTGAACTGGCGGGGGATTGTAAGCCAGCATGATGTAGTAGCGGGTTGCGGCGAAATTCTCCGCTTTGTAAAGGAACGACAGATAACGGCTATCCTTAATGATAATACCCACGTGGAAGGTGCCTGGTCCGGGGCTTCCAAATGGGTGGGGACTGAATGGTTTCCTGCCATTCAGGAATCCGGGGTTAAGCATTTTGCCTGGATCTATTCGCCAAGCGTCTTAAGCCGGCTTTCAGCCGACAAGGCCTTGAAGTTTGTCTCGAACAAGACGCTGATCCGCTTCTTTGATGAGTATGATTTAGCTGCGGACTGGTTACGTACCAGCCGTTAACAAAAAAGGAGCGCTGTTAGGGCACTCCTTTTTTGTTATACCTGTCCGGCTTATAAAATGCCTTTTGTACTTGGGATCGTATTGTCCTGCAGGTCACGCGCCACGGCCATACGGATGGCACGGGCAAAGGCTTTAAACAAGGCTTCTATTTTGTGGTGCTCATTCAGGCCCTCCACCTTCATGTTTAGGTTCGCTTTGGCCGTATCGGAGAAGGATTTAAAAAAGTGGAAGAACATTTCCGTAGGCATATCCCCTACTTTTTCGCGCTTAAATTCGGCCTGCCATACGGCCCACGGCCTGCCACTGAAATCAATGGCGACCTGCGCCAGCACTTCATCCATCGGCAATATGAAAAAGCCATAGCGGCTGATGCCCCTTTTATCTCCTAGGGCTTCCAGGAAAGCCTCGCCTAACGCCAGGCCGGTATCTTCGATGGTATGGTGCTCGTCGATGTGCAGATCCCCTTTTACCTGTATACTCAGATCGATGCGTGCATGCTTGGCTACCTGTTCAAGCATATGGTCAAAAAAGCCAAGCCCAGTGTGAATGCTCATTTTGCCTGTGCCATCCAGGTTAAGCGCTACTTCGATATTGGTTTCGGAGGTGCTGCGGCGTATTGAGGCCGAACGGGTGACACGCTGTTGCTTCAGGAAAGTATAAATAGCGTCCCAGTCAGCAGTGCTCAGGGCGGCGGCTGGTGCGCTGGTCTCTCCCAGAAAAATGGCTTTTGCGCCCAGGTTTTGGGCCAGCTGTACATCCGTCAGTCTATCGCCGATCACGAAGCTGTTGGCCAGATCATACGCACCTGCCAGGTATTTTTTCATCATGCCGGTACCGGGCTTGCGGGTTTCCAGTCCCTCGTGCTCAAAACTGCGGTCGATGAGGACATCGCTGAAGATTACGCCTTCGCTTTCCAGCACCTCCAGCATCTTGTTCTGGTACGGCCAGAACGTATGTTCCGGGTATGAATCTGTTCCCAAACCATCCTGGTTAGTGACCATCACCAGCTCATACTCCATTTCCCGTGCTATTTTTACCAGGTTGGCAATGGCTTTAGGCACAAAGGCAAACTTTTCAAAGGAGTCAACCTGGAAATCCGTTTTCGGCTCGACCAGAATGGTCCCGTCCCGGTCTATAAATAATGCTTTTTTCATGTTGTTTGGATGTTAGACACAAGACGTTAGACATTAGAATTTTTACTATTTGTATTGTCGTGTGTCCCGTGTCTTTAATCTTGTGTCTTGTATTCACTTATGGCCTGCAACAGTTGCTGGTTCTCTTCCAGCGTACCTACTGTAATGCGGATGCAGCCGGCGCAACCTGGTACAGTGGAGCGGTTACGAACTACTATCCTTTTGCTTAAAAGGTAGTTATACAGGCCATCTGCATCTTTCACTTTAATAAGTATAAAGTTGGCATCCGACGGGTATACCTTTTCTACTTGCGCCAATGCGGGCAGCGCATGTAGCAGCAGTTCGCGTTCCTGTTTGATCTCCTCCACCATGTCGCGCAAAGCTTCGGTGTGCTCTAGTGCCTGCAGGGCCAGTTGCTGTGTGGCCTCGTTGATGTTATAGGGGGGCTTGATCTTATCCAGCACGCTTATAATCTCTTCGGAAGCGAAAGCCAGGCCCAGCCTTAGACCCGCCATACCCCAGGCTTTGGAGAAAGTCTGCAGCACGACCAGGTTCGGAAACTCCGCCAGGCGCGCAGTCCAACTGGGGCTTTCGGAAAAGTCGGCATAGGCTTCATCCACTACCACCAACCCCTCAAAGCTGCGAAGCAGTGTCTCAATGCTTTCGATTTCGATCAGGCTCCCTGTCGGATTGTTTGGCGAGCAGACAAAAATCAGCTTCGTTTCCGGCGTTATACTAGCCAGCACTTCCGCTACAGGAATTTGGAATTTGGGCGTAAGCTGCACAGCTTCCATCGTAACCTCGTTCAGGTTAGCTGATACTTCATACATGCCATAGGTGGGCGGTAGGTGCAGCATCTTATCCTGGCCTGGGCGGCACACCATCCGGAACAGCAGGTCAATAGCTTCATCGCTGCCATTTCCTAAAAAGATCTGCGCAGGGTTTATACCTTTTATTTCGGCTATTTTTCTTTTAAGCTGCTTCTGGTGCGGGTCCGGATAGCGGTGATAATTTTCGCCGGCAAGGCTGCCGAGGCTGTTCTCATTGGCATCCAGAAAAATACTGGCGTCGCCTTTATACTCGTCCCGGGCCGAAGAATACGCTTTCATCTTCAGCACATTAGGCCTGATTATATTATTTAAGTTAAACACGGTTAAGTTCTTTAAGTCTGATACTTACAGCATTTTTATGCGCCTGTAATCCTTCTGCTTCGGCCATGGTTTCGATGGTGCTGCCAATGTTCTGCAAACCTTCCGGTGAGATGTGCTGAAAGGTGATTTTCTTGACAAAGCTATCGAGCGAAACACCGCTATAAGCCCGGGCATACCCGTTAGTCGGCAAAGTATGGTTGGTGCCTGAAGCGTAATCGCCTGCTGACTCCGGGCTATAGTTGCCCAGAAAAACGGAACCTGCATTGATGATCTCCTCCAGCAGCTGCTCGAAATTAGCTACCGCTAGGATAAGATGTTCGGGGGCATACAGATTAGAGAATGCGAGCATCTCCTCTACCGTATTCAACACAATACCCAGGCTATTGCTTAAAGCTTTGGATGCAAAAACCTCGCGCGGTAATTGGGCAAGCTGGGACTGGAGTTCCTGAGCTACTTTATCCAGAAAGGCTTCCGAAGTTGTCAGCAGTACCACCTGCGAGTCGGCGCCATGCTCCGCCTGCGACAGCAGATCGGCCGCTACAAATGCCGGATTAGCCGTTTCGTCAGCCATCACCAGCACTTCCGAAGGGCCAGCAGGCAAATCGATGGCCACACCTGCTTTGCTCACCAGCTGCTTGGCAACCGTAACGTACTGGTTACCCGGTCCGAAAATTTTATACACAGCAGGCACGCTTTCGGTACCAAAGGCCATGGCTGCAATCGCCTGCGCCCCGCCGGCTTTTACCACCCGCGTAACACCCAGCAGAGATGCAGTATAAAGGATGGCTGGATGGATGGTCCCGTCCTTGGAAGGGGGCGTACAAAGCACCAGTTCGCGGCAACCCGCAATACGGGCCGGAACCCCCAGCATCAGCAAGGTAGAAAAAAGCGGTGCCGTCCCTCCCGGTATGTATAAACCTACCTTTTCGATGGCGACGCTTTTGCGCCAGCAGGTGACGCCCGCCATCGTCTCCATCTGTTTTACAGGTTCAGCCTGTTGGGTATGAAAAACCTGTATGTTGCTATAAGCCTGCAGGATGGCTTCTTTAAGTTCCACGGGTAATTTAGCTTCTGCAGCAGCTATTTCCTCTTCGGTGGCAAGCAGTTCGGTTAGCTCTACGCCATCAAATTTAGCGGCCAACGCTTGCAGGGCCGCATCTCCCTGCTCCTGCACTAGCCTGAACGTTTCCATAATACCGGCTTCCAGTTCTGCAAGATCCTTGGTGGGTCGCTTTACCAGTTCAGGCCACGTTAGTGGGGCCGGGTTTAAGATCTTCTGCATAACTAAATGATCATTTTTTCGATAGGCACCACTAATATTCCCTGCGCGCCGGCGTCTTTTATTTTCTCGATGATCTCCCAGAAATCATCTTCATTCACTACCGAATGCAGGGAGCTCCAGCCTTCTTCAGCCAGGGGCAGAATGGTAGGCGATTTAACCCCGGGCAACAACGCGCTGATCTCGGATATACTTTCATTTGGGGCATTAAGCAGGATATACTTGGCTTTTTGCGCCCGCTGCACGGAATGGATCCGGAACAATAACTTTTCCAGAATCTGCTTCTTCTCAGCATTTAAGTTTTCATTGGCGATCAGCACAGCCTCGGATTTAAAAACACGTTCCACTTCGCGCAGGCCATTGCTAATCAGTGTACTACCCGAACTCACAATGTCGCATATTGCATCGGCAAGGCCTATACTTGGGGCGATCTCTACTGAGCCACTTATCGTATGGATCTGTGCGGTTACGCCATTTTCTTGCAAATACGCCTGCAGCAGGTTTGGATACGAGGTGGCAATGTTCTTCCCGTCCAGGTCCTGCACCGAATCGTAGGAAGCGCCTTTGGGTACGGCCAGTGACAGGCGGCATTTGGAAAAGCCCAGTTTCTCAACGGCCAGTTGTTGTTTGCCCTCCTCTACCAGTACGTTTTCGCCTACAATGCCAATATCGGCTACGCCATCGGCTACATAGCCCGGAATATCGTCATCGCGCAGGAAAAGGATCTCGAGCGGAAAATTAGTAGATTCTGTTTTAAGTTTTAGGGTACTGCTAATAAAGGAAATGCCGCACTCCCGGATAAGGTTAAGTGAATCTTCACTAAGCCGGCCGGATTTCTGTATTGCTAAACGGAGCATGTTTTGAGATTTAATGGTAAGATAGAAACAGTTACTGCTTTGCTCACAGCAAAGAGTAATACGGGCTAAAACCCTCGGGGGCGATATGATTCTCTAATTCCTCTTACGAGGAATGATGGATGTGGTGGAAATGCACAAGCGCAGCAATGGCAACGGGCGTTGCCAGAGAAGAAAGGATGCTATTAGCTGCGGTTTTATTCATCTTGTGCTGCAAATGTAGAATAAAATTCCGCTTCTGAAAATAAAGTAGGAAACTTTCTGAATGCCTTAACCAGAAATTCTCTTTTAAAGCATAAAGAGGCCCCCGCTTACAGCGAGGACCTCTTTGTAGGTAAACAACCGGGTTATACTTCCTTACTACTTCTTCAGCAGCATCTTAATGGTCTGTACACCCGCCGTAGTGGAGAGCCGTGCAAAATAAATTCCTTCCGCCATGCTATGGGCATCCACCTCATACTCATACAGTTTGCCTTTTTCTGCTACGCCTACGGCCACTTTCTTCACCAGCACACCCCGCACATCAAATACCTCCAGTGCATAGCTCTGTTCTTTTTCGACAGAGAAAGCAATGGTGGTTCTGTCAGAGAATGCATTCGGATAGTTGTAGAACTCAGTGGTTGGTACCGCTTTAACCGGTGCCTCGGCAACCAGTTTGCTGGCAGTGCTGGTTTTTACATTCGCTTCATGGATTACGATCGAGCCGCCGCCGAGAGCTGTAACAGCATCGGCGTTATCAGCAGCACCTGATTGGTTATCATATACCGTGTTACCATTAGAATCGACGATCTTCATGCGAATTTTATCAGTTCCGCCGCCGCCGTTTAGTTGACCATCAATGGCTGATAAGGTAAACTTATAGGTACCTGTTCCATTGATCGTGCCTACTCCCCTATAGCTTGCCTTGGCACCACTGATTACGAGTGTCGCTGTTTCGTAAGATGTACTCTTGAAATTAAGATTTCCTGCCTGGAACTGGAATTCAGTTTCTCCTTCAACTGCAGTAGAACCTTTCTTGTATTTCGCTACGAATCCAAAGTTAGCTTTACCGGTTGCGGATGGTTCAGCTACATAGGCGCCAGCCGGAGAATTAATCCAACCACCACCTGTTACAAAACCACTATTTGGATCATACACAGGCAAGTATGCTGTAGAAGATGCACAATCGCTACCAACTGAGGCTTTAACCTGGTACACCCCAACTGTTAAGCCTGTAACAGTTACTGTAGCAATTCCATCTATACCTGTTACAGCAGTTTTTGAAGTTCCGTTGTCTAAAGTAAACTGAACAGTTACACCTTGCACCGCCGGAGAAACTATTGCGCTAAGAGTAGCCGTAGTATTTATAGCTACCGGTGTACCGCTTGCAGCTGCATCAATAGCTACGCTGTTGATCGTAAGGGTGCCATCAACATACTTGAAGCTGTAGTTGTTTGCGACCCCGCCTGCTGCAGTGATAGTATATGTACCGGTACCACTCATCTGACTAGTATTAGCCGATGCAACCGGAGCTGTAGTTAACACAGAAGCGTTCTCATTCAGCACGAAACCAGAATAGCTAACAGTGAAAGATGGATTGGCTTGACCACAGTATTTGCTCTGATTTTCTGCGGTAACAGTAAGCTCTTTCTTGTTTATTACTACAGCGGTTGAACCACTGGTGTTATTGTAATTGCCAGTAGCATCCGTAAAAATCCAGGAAGCTGTACCGCCAGGCGCATTGGTAAAGGTATTGCCAAGCGCAAGTCCGGCCAGTGTTTCTCCTTTTACTCCTGTTGCAGAACCTGTCGCTCCATGGGCTACGCCGTCGTAAGTGCCGGTGTAGCCGTTTACAGCGATAGTAGCATTCGCCTTACCAATCTGGAAGGTCTTGCTGTCTGAAGAAGCAAGGTAGTTGTCATCACCAACATAGTCGAAACCGGCAGTGGCTGTACCTGCATTCACGTTGTCTGCATACTCAGCTTTTGGAGTCAGGCTCAAGCCAGGACCAGTTACTCTTACAGTGGCTGGCGTTATTGCCGAACCGGTGTAAGTGAATGGACCAGATGCAAGCGTAACAACTGTGGTTGTAGGAGCTTTAGCGATTACCAGAGAACCTGTACCATTGGAAGCAGTGTAGTTGCTGTTATTCAGGGATGCTACCACGGCATAAGTGCCGGCATTTGTTGGAATTGTGGCAGAGCCAGCATAGGTCACATTTACTGCCAAGCCAGCAGGTGAAGTAGTAACTGTTGCACCCTGGGCAGAACCGTTGTAGGTCTTAGCTAAGTCAGTTAAAGAGATCGTAGCAGAAGCCGGAGTAATTTTCAATATACCAGGCGTTTTCGTCACACTGTAGTTACCTAACTTGTTGTTCGGGTCAACTAATGTAACATTAATAGCATATTCTCCTACGTTGCTGGTTTGCGTGGCAATAGTGCTGTAATCAGCGCTAATATTATCGGCAGCAACAGCCCCTTCTACAACACCATCAAAAACCGGGTTAGCCTGATTATACTTTCTTTCCTTATCATTTGCAGTAACTGAAAGTGCTTTCTGAGCAATCACCAAATTACCTGTTACAACCGCCGCACTGTAATTGGCATTGTCCAGCGTAGCTTCCACTTCATAAGTTCCTGCATATGTTTTACCATTGTTGCTGATGCTTATACCACTTACTGCTGGTGTAGCCGTAGCCGTTGCTGACTTCAAAGTACCATCATAAGTATGTTCCAGGTTTCCGAGAGTAAGCGTAACAGGAGCTTTGTTGATTATGATATCTACCTGGCCGCTTTGATCAACATAGTTAGCATTGGTAAACGTCCATGAAGCTGTGCCACCAGGTACATTGGTGAAGCTGGAACCTAGGTTTAAGCCAGTCAGATCTTCGTTGTTTACACCTTTAGCTGTACCACTGGCGCCATGTGCTTTGCCGTCGTAAGTAACAGTCTTACCAGTTACTACAATTGTAGCAGCGGCCTTACCGATAGAAAAGGTTTTGCTGTCTGAAGAAGCTAGGTAGTTGTCGCTACCTGCATAGCTGTAGCTGGCTGTAGCTGTACCGGCATTGGTATTGCTGGCATAAGTAGCAGCTGGCGTCAGGCTTAGGCCAGGACCTGTTACACTAACTGAAGCAGGCGTAATAGGCGAGCCCGTGTAAGTGAAAGGTCCAGTTGCAAGGGTAACTAGTGTAGTAGTAGCTGCTTTGTTAATGATAAGCGTTCCTGAAGTGCTACCAGAATAATTATCGTTCACTAATGTAGCTACTACAATATATCCGCCTTCTTTATAATTAACGGGAGCTGCAGAAGAACCATCATATGTATAAGTGAAGCTACTTGTACCCGTTACATCTGTGGATGCAGAGGCAAATTTAGCACTGCCATCATATATATGCTGCAGGTTACTTAATGTAACGGTAGCTGTTGCTTTATTTACAGTTATACTTACTGCATTGGTGGTAGCAGTTCCGCAGCTATTGGTAACCACACATCGGTATTGATTGCCATTCAAGGATACAGCAGGCTGTGTCAGATTTAAAGTAGCTGATGTAGCACCGGAAATGTTTCCAAACCCAGCACCACTATCTACTTGCCACTGATAGGCAAGAGTAGCCGTTCCGGATGCAGCAACTGTAAAGGCTGCATTCGCCCCATAGGTTACTGTTTGGTTTACAGGCTGGGTTGTAATTGCCGGTCCAGTACAGGAAGATATGAAATCAGCTGATAATGAAATCTTGCCGTTATTCTTAGTGCCAGTTTGCGAACCTCCTGAAGCTGTATAAATTACTCCATTTAAAGTAACATTATCAAAAGAATAATAAATGGTCTGAAGCTCAGTAACAGCTAAACTGTTGGAAGGGCCAGGAGCAGAGAACGTTAAACTACTCTGAGGCCCTGAGTTAGAAGTGCCTATTCTATATCGTACAGTAATATTGGTACCATTTGGCAGTCCCGTTGATTTAAATTCAACATTGGCATCAGTAAACACTGTTTGAGTAGTATAAGTAGATTGCTTACCTGTTGCTGTTACGGTAAACTTTACACCGATATGGCGTGATTCGATAGGATATTCAATCTGCCAGTTACCAGCGGCATCTACTGCCACATCATACACATGATAATCAGGGTAATCGGGTTCTTCCTTAAACTCTACATGGACTGTTTGATCTAGCGTCCAGCCGGAGCCGGTAATAAAAGCGATCTCGCCGGGGGCATAGTCGTCCTTATCAGATGAAACAGTCTGGGCCTGCAGCCCGAAGGAGCTGAGCAGAAATAAACCCGTGACCAGCAGGAAACGCTGAAAGTAATGGTACTCTTTAGCTTGTAGCTTGAGTAGAAGTTTTGATTGCATACATTAATTGTTAAAAGGTAGATAAAAGGTTAAAAAAGTTTATGCTGCGCTGAAAAAAAGCGCATAAAGAGGTTACTCTCCTGCTTGATAGGAGCAACTAAACAGCAGGATTTTCTCTCCCTAGCCGCAGGGAAAGTGCCTGTAAATCATAGCTTTAGGTGGAATTGGTGTATTAATCTTCAATTAATTAATCATATTATACAAGAAATCGTAATTTTGGTTGTATAAGTTCCTGATTATCTGAAAATATTTTATGGTATAATGCTATATTAGGAATGTTACATTTTATCGTGTAAGTATATTTTTGCTTCAATTGACTTGGCTAAATTTTAAAGATTATATAAGGTGCTTATACTATTTAGCCTTATGTTCTTGCGTATCTTTGCTGCCCGAAAAAAGCCTTTTGCTATGGCACAATTTTTTCTGTGACACCAAAGTTTAGAAGTATAAATTAAATATTAACTATGAAGCGTTTTCTGGCAGGTTTATGCCTCTTTGTAGGATGTTGCTTTAGTAGCCCTACCGTATTTGCTCAGGTGAAGCTACCTCAGCCTAGCCCTGAAGCAGTGCTAAAACAAACCATTGGCCTTACAGCAATCACGGTGCGCTACCATGCGCCGGGCGTAAAAGGAAGAAAGATCTTTGGCGCTTTGGTACCTTATGGGAAGATCTGGCGGGCAGGCGCAAACGAATCGACCCTGATCAGTTTTGAAGACGATGTATTCTTCAACCATGAGCGTGTTCCGGCTGGCACCTATTCTTTTTTTATTATCCCAGAAAATGAAACATCCTGGAACGTTGTTTTAAACAAGGATACGACCCTGTGGGGCCTGGAAGGGTATAATGAACTGGATGATGTGGCCTATTATGCGGTTACACCAAAGCAGAACAGCTTTACCGAAACCATGCAGTTCTCCTTCTCCGACCTTGGCACAAATAAAGGAATGCTGAACCTGGCCTGGGAAAACATGAAGGTATCGATCCCGATAGAAACTGAGGTAGAAAGGAAAGCCCTGGCCAATATCAATGCCGCGCTGGCAAAAGCTGTCGCAGACGACTGGTATGTATGGGCGCAGTGTGCCGAGTATATGCTTCCTTACAAAGAACAGCATCAGAAAGCACTGGAGTGGATTAACAAATCGATTGCTATTAAAGACACCTTCTTCAATAACTGGATAAAAGCCCGACTTTATGCTCAGAACAATGAGTTTCAGATCGCAGCTTCGCTCACGGCTAAAGCAATGCAGCTCGGGAATACCGAGCCGGATAGTTACAAAACTTATGCGAAAGAGATCGAAACGGCTTATAACAACTGGAAGAAGCGCAAATTATAGTTGTTTATACTTACTGTCTAAAAGAAAAGGGAGCCGAACAATTTGTGGCTCCCTTTTTTATGAATCAATGGGGAAATTAACCAGCCAGCTTTTAGTATAGCTTAAACTGTTACTTCATTAGGTATAGACGCTCTTATCAGCGTTAAACCTGTACTTCCGGTGTTATACTTCTGAATTAAAATCGTGCTACGAAGCGGAGGTTCAATCGGCGGCCGGTCAGGTAATTAGGTACAGCATAGGTCAAGCCATTCACATCGGTTACATACGTATACGCCACCCTGTTCTGCGCATCGATCAGGTTGAGTACTTCCAGTCCTATCCAAAGACTTTGGAGCGATACTTTTTTTCGCTCTACGAGGTCACTTTCCAGCACGATCACTTTCGAGAATCCCACATCTACCCGTTTGTAGGACTTGCCATTAAACGCATTGCGGTATTCCGGCTGGCGGGGTGGGCCAAACGGAAGGCCACTGCCATATACCATGTTCAGGTATACCCGTACAGTAGGGTTATCAGGCAAGTGATCCTGGAAAAATACGCCGACATTCACCAACTGATCGGTGGGCCTGCGGATGTAACCCTGCTCCTGCCGCCCAACCGGTCTTCCCTGCGCGTAAACGGTCGTCGAATCGCCGTCCACATTCTCGCGGGTGGTCAGCAGCCCCAGGCTAAGCCACGACTCGGCTCCCTGGATAAATTCGCCGTTCACCCGCACATCAAACCCGGCCGCATAGGCTTTCGCGTTGTTACGCGCATAATAACGCAGCCGCACATTATCTACGTCATAGGGTACCACATTGGTCATGTGCTTGTAATAGGCTTCGGCTGTGAGTTTAAAATCCCGCCCCCACTTCTGGAACAGGTAATCGGTGCCGACAATAGCATGCAGCGATCGTTGCGCTTTCAGATTAGCGTTGAGTTCTCCTTCAAAATTGCGCAGCTCTCGGTAAAAGGGCGGCTGGTAGTATAACCCTACCGCAGCTTTAAAAGACAGATCCTGATTACGGGGCGAGATAAACGCATACTGCAGGCGCGGCGTGAGGGTCAGTTCGCGGTTAAAGTCCCAGTAACTGGCGCGCATCCCGTAGGTGATGGTACGCAGCGAATCAAGCTCAAAAGTATGCTGCACATAGCCATTATAGCGCACGCTCTGCAGGTCCTGGCGGGAATCCAGCAAATAAACGGGTTTAACAAAGTCAGCGGAATCGGTGAAACCATACTCTTCCAGCCGGTCGTCCATGTGTTCGAGGCCGATCTTGGCGCCTGCCAGTATTTTACTCCGGCCGCTCAGCTGCCACTCGTTCCGGCTTTCAGCCGTCAGTATACTTGCCTTTAAGGCATTGCGGGCATGGTCGAACTGGCTGCCGGCACCCCGGGTGCGTTCGTCCTCGCCAAAATTGTTGGCGTTCTGGCTTACATCGCTCAGAAGGTAAAATGCCTCCACATCCCGAAACTCCCGCTCCCGCGACTGCACGCCGGAAAGTATAAGCGAGGTTGTATAGTTCTGATTAAAACGATGCGCCAGATTCAAGCCAACCTGGGAGGTACGGTACTCCATCTGTTCGCGGCCATCAAAACCAACATACAGGCGCAGCGGCATGGAGCGGGTGCCGAAAGTGGTGACCCGGCTTTTGGGTATGACCAGGTAATTATTCCGGGCATAGCTTCCTAGTATTCCCAGCGTAGTGCGGCCAGGCTGTAAGGTGTCTTTGGTCAGGTTGATATGGATATAAACCTGTGCATCGGAGAAGTTAGGTTGATACTCGCCGTTTTCCTGCAGCCCCTGCAAGATATACTGGCTGTTTTTGTAGCGGGTGCCAAACAGGTACGAAACGCGCTTGTTCCGCGAGGCGGACTCTACGTGCAAAGCGCCTCCTGTGAGGCTACCCGTTACGGAAGCTGCAAACTTTTGGGGTTCTTTATACTTGATGTCCAGCACTGACGAGAGTTTGTCGCCATACTTGGGTTGCCAGCCGCCGGATGAAAATGCAATGCTGCCCACCAGGTCCGGGTTCACAAAGCTAAGGCCCTCCTGCTGGGCGGCCGTGATCAAAAAAGGCCGGTATATCTCGATGCCGTTCACATAGACCAGGTTCTCGTCGTAATTGCCACCCCGCACCGAGTAGGTGGAAGAAAGCTCGTTATTGCTCGAAACGCCGGGCAAGGTGACAAGGATCTTGTTAAAGTCACCGAAAGCGGAAGGAAGATTTTTGGTGAGCCGCGGATTCAGGTTGGTCATACTTACCTGCTCGCGGGTGTCGGTTTCGCGCTTGCCCCGCACATCCAGCGTACGTAGCTTCTGCAGGTCAGGCACCAGCGTAAAGGTCAAGTTAAGTTGTTGTCCGGCAGCGGCCGTCAGTGTTTTTTCCTGTGCCTCGAAGCCAATGTAGCGCACCTGCAATACCAGTTGTTCATTGGCTGGTATCGCCAGCCGGAAAGTGCCATCGGCTGCGGTGTGCGTACCAATGGTAGTGCCCTTGATACCCACGGTAGCTAGTTCCAGCGGTTGCTTTTCCTGGTTGAGTACTTTGCCTACCAGTAGGGCCTGCTGTGCCGAAACACCCATTGGCAAGAGTAGAAGCAACCATACCGACAGATATTTGAGCATCAGGCGTAGCGTAGCGTTATTTCAGGGAGACGCTTTTCAGGTCGGCAATTGTTTGCTCCGGATCAGCAGCCGAGAAGACAAAGCTGCCGGCTACCAGCACATCGGCTCCTTTCTGCAGCAAAAGCGGCGCATTCTCTTCGTTTACCCCGCCATCTACTTCGATCAAAGCGGACGAATTTCGGGCAAGAACCAGCTCTTTTAAAGTTTCCAGCTTACGGTACGTATTCGGGATGAACTTTTGCCCGCCAAAACCGGGGTTTACCGACATTACCAGCACCAGATCCAGGTCAGCAATGATATCCTCCAGACCGGATACAGGCGAATGCGGATTCAGGGCAACGCCCGCCTTGGCGCCGCATGCTTTAATCTGCTGGATAGTGCGGTGCAGGTGGCGGCAGGCTTCCAGGTGCACCGTGATCACATCAGCGCCGGCCTCCCGGAAACGCGTGATGTATTGCTCCGGCTCCACGATCATCAGGTGCACATCCATCGGCTTTTTAGCAAAGCGTTGGATGGCTTCCATCACCGGGAATCCAAACGAAATATTGGGCACAAAGCGGCCATCCATCACATCTACATGGAGCCAATCAGCTTCGCTGCGGTTCAGCATCTCCACCTCCGATTGCAGGTTAGCAAAATCAGCGGCAAGTATAGAGGGTGCGATCAGTGGTTTCATAGCTGTAAAGGTAAATTTTTTAATGAGTTTTCTGTAACACTAGCCCTGAATGTTGCGCTGAAATGGTATTATAGTTTTATCAGCCGCAGGGTAGCACTTTGGTTGCCAGCCCGCAGGCGGCAGATGTAAAGGCCTTGTTTTAAGCTGTGCCCCCGCAGCCCCAGTACCTGGCGGCTCTGGCCGGCAGGCAAGGTCTCCTGGTACACCATTTTGCCTGTGGCATCTACTATACTTAGCGCCAGGGGCTGCGCCCCCCATTCCGGCCCAAGCGTAAGGATGATCTCCTCCCCTGTAACCGGGTTGGTGATAAAGGCTGACGCTGCTGCCGATGCTTCGGGCAGCGCCGTTACGATACGGGCATAACTCGGAATACCATACCCGATCGCATTGTCGGGGGAATTTGCTTTGCTCCCGAGCTGGTGTAGCAGCTGAATTATTTCTATGTTGGTTTTGCCAGGATATGCCTGCCACAGACACGTTGCAAATCCTGCCATAATGGGCCCTGAAAAGGAAGTGCCGTTGCTTTGGCCTACATTGCCTGCTACATTCAGCACGTACGCTAGCTGGCCAAGCGCCACCACATCGGGTTTGATGCGGCCATCGGATGCTGGGCCAAATGAGCTGAAAGCCGCTTTCATACCCAAAGAGTCTACCGCCCCCACTGTTAATACAGAATCGGCATCTGCTGGCGCGGAAATAAAGTGCCAGGCTTTGTTTCCGTCGTTTCCAGCGCTTGCCACCACCAGTATACCTGCGGCAGCAGCCATGTCGGCAGCCCGGCTCACCAGGGCCGTGTTGCCATCCAGGTCGGCATAGGTATAGCTTTGCGCGGGGGCATCAAACGTAGTATAGCCAAGCGATGAATTGATCACATCGGCCCCGGCGCTGTCGGCATACTCCGCAGCCAGCAGCCAGTTGATCTCTTCCAGGGGATGTTCAGTTGCGGCATCTTCGGTGCGCAAAAGCAGGTAACTGGCCCCGTATGCCGTGCCCAGAAAGGTGCCCGGGGCATAAGCAGCCATGGTGCTTAGTACCGACGTGCCGTGCGCATCCCCGCCGAACACGTCCTGTTGGTTCAGCACAAAATCAAAAGTGCCCTGCAGCTGCTTGTTCTGTAAAAGTTGGGTCAGCGCCGGAATTGCATTTAGGTTCGGAAACCCGGCATCGAGCACGGCAATGAGCATTCCTTCGCCCCGAAAGCCGGCCTGGTGCAGGTCCACGGCTCCCAGCATATTGGCCTGGTGGAAAGCAGGCCCATAGTCCTGGGCACCTGCAGGCGCGGGAACCTTTATTGAAAAGGATAATTTCTGATCTTGCTGTAAAGGGTGGCTTTCCTGCCGGGGCTGGGCTATTCTGTTGAGGGTGTAGGAGCCTTTAACAAAAGGCAGCTTTTCTAACTGCGCCAGTTGTTCGTCGCTGCATTGCACAACGGCAGCATTAAACCAGCGGGAAGTATACCATACCGGTACCCCCTGTTTTTTGAGCTCACTCACATAGGCCGGGTTAACGGGCAGATCGCGCGAAGTTAAGGAAATGTGCTGCCGCTGCCGGCGCTCCAGGGACCGGGGCGACAGGAAAGCCTGGGGATTGTCTAAGGAAAAAGGAGTGCCTGCTTTATCGGTGAAGTATACCAGCCGCTTTTGCTCTATTGCTTCGGCCTGCTGCGCTCCCTGGCCGAGTACGGCCGGCACTGAAAGCAGAAGGAACAGGTAGAGGAGCAGGTGGCACATCGTTTATTTATGTCCGTAGGAAGTTAGTATCTCGTGGCGCTCATGGCCGTTCAATTTGTAGCCAATGGCATACTCGCACTTGCTGGATTCCATCTGATTGCAGTATACAATGCGGTTATACCGCATGTAGACCATGCCGATATCCTCGGCATAAACCTCCTGGCGGTCGTCAAAGCCGATCCAGCTTTCCGTGGGCGTTCCCTGCACCACCGTCAGCGTTTTGGGATAGGTCTTATCCCCGATCGTAAAAGGCTCTCCTACTTTATCATACGTATACGACTCCTTGCTCAGGTAATACTCCGATCGGCGGCCATCAACAGGAGTATAACTATTCGCCTTGTTGTTGTTATACGCATCGCCCAGCCACGACTCCCCGGCTTTCACCGGAAATACCAGCTTAACGTGTGGGGTATTATCTTTGGTGAGCAGCACCATGGTGTTTGTCTTGGCTACTACAAATACGGAATCATCCACCCACGGGCTACCGGCATCCGGACGGATAGAACGGACTATTTTATAGTTAAGCGTGTTGGTCTGGTCGTAAAAGGATGTATCCACCCGCTCCTGCAACTGAAAGCGGGCAGTATCGCCCACGTTATACCTGTACTGGATATCGGTGACGTTGTAAATGCGGAAATCCCCGATAGCTACCGGATAATAATCGTATCCGGCAGCCCGGGGATCGGGATCTGCAATTTTTTCCTCACAACCCGCCAATAAACCGGCGAGCAGGACCAAATGCAACACAGCTTTTCTCATGAAGGAAGTATGTCCAACGGGTAAAACTCGTTATAATTTGTTTCGATCCAGCCACCTCCTACTACATCGTTGCCTTCATAAAATACCGCTGCCTGGCCCGGGGCAATGGCATGTACGCCGTGCAGAAAATGCACCTTCATCTTATCTCCCACCTGCTCTACAATGGCATCGGTCCCCGCATCGTTATAGCGCACTTTCGTGATCGTGGGGATAGGCGTATCGTGCAGGTGCTCATACTTGCCCATGTTCAGTTTGCCTACCGTCATGGCATTTTTTGAGAGGTCTTCGTAATTGCCCAATACTACGCGGTTGTGCTCCTTTTCGATGCGCGTTACATAAGCCGGGAACCCGAGGGCCACTCCTAAGCCTTTGCGTTGCCCGATTGTATAAAACGGATAACCTTCGTGCTTGCCTACCACGGTGCCATTTTCCAGCACAAACTCGCCACCGGCTACCTGCTCTTCCAAGCCTTCTACCCGGCGCTTCAGGAAGCTACGGTAGTCGTTATCAGGTATAAAGCAGATCTCATAAGACTCCGGCTTATTTACCAGTTCGGTAAACCCGCGGTCCATGGCCATTTGCCGGATCTCGGTTTTGCGCAGCTTGCCCAGCGGGAAAATAGTACGGGCCAGGCTTTGCTGCGAAATTCCCCATAGCGCATACGACTGATCTTTGTGCTCGTCCAGCCCTTTGGAGATCACATAGCGGCCATTTTCCTGGCGGATATTGGCATAATGCCCCGTGGCTATAAACTCGCAGCCCAGCTGGTCAGCCCGGCGCAGCAAAGCATCCCATTTGATATGGGTATTGCAAAGCACACACGGGTTAGGCGTCCGGCCTGCCAGGTACTCATCTGTAAAATGATTGATCACAAAATCCCCGAACTCCTCGCGGATATCAATGATATAATGCGGGAATCCGAGTTGCACGGCAATGTTGCGGGCATCATTTATGGAGTCGAGGCTGCAACAGCCCGTTTCTTTTTTAGAGGCTCCGCTGGAGGCATAATCCCATGTTTTCATGGTCATACCTACTACTTCATACCCTTGCTCGTGTAACATCACGGCAGCCACAGAACTGTCTATGCCGCCACTCATGGCTACTAAAACCCTTCCTAACTTACTCATCTATCTTCAATAATGAAAGTACAAACCAATTAAATTATGCTACAAAGATAGCAACAACCGCGCAGTTATAAAGATTCAGCAGGCCAAATATTGCAGGCAGCTCTTCCGTTATACTTGCTCCGGGGTGATAAAAAAATGCAAATAATAGTGGCATACTACCCCTTTTGGCCTTTACTTTGATCAACAGAAATTATTTATCTCTACTTATACTATTAAAGCAAAGCTTTTTATGGCCCTACGTACTTCCGTAATAGTAAATGATATAAACAACTTAAGTGATGCCCGTTTTTGCGCCGGCATGGGCGTCGACATCATCAGCTTTAACCTGAAGCTCGACAGCTCCGAGCGAATTGAACCCGGTCCGCTGAAGGAAATCATTGGCTGGATAGCCGGCGTGCAGCTGGCCGGCACCTTCGAAAGAGCGCGACCCGAGCTGATTAACGAACTGGCAGATGAGTTCGGATTGGACCTGATCCAACTCGACACGCCCTATCTGATCGATGAAATTGAAGAGATCAACCGGCCCGTGATCCTGAAGGTATTCGTGAACAAAGATACGGTAGAGAGCGAGCTGCTGGAAATGATGGAGCTCTATGCCCCCTCCGTGCAATCCTTTTTGATCTATTCCAACGACTTTGAAGCGATAGACGAGACGAATATCAAATTCCTGCGGGAGCTGGCTTCGCGGTTCACCATATACCTGGGCTTCGGGCTGAATAAAGACAACATCAACACAGCGTTAAAGAAAATAAAGCCGGCAGGCATTGGCTTGCAGGGCGGCCATGAGATAAAACCCGGCCTGAAAGACTTTGACGAGCTGCAGGATATTTTTGAGGAGATTGAGGAGCTTTAAGCGCAGTAACCTAATAGCCTGTTTCCCTGTATGTGATGCTTAGCAAAGTATAAAAACGCTATATCCGACGCCTTATGCTCTCACCTGCTGCTTCCAAAGGTTTATTGCTGGCTATGCCCCTGTTCGTGCTAAGTATGCTGCCCCTGCGGGCGCAACAAAACGGGCAGGTGCTGCCCCTGTATACTGGCAAGATTCCCAACGAGGTGCCAGGCCCTGATGATGAGCAGGTCACGAAAGAGTGGAATAGTACTTATAAGTATGAGGATGTGCGTTTCAGTAAAGTGCGTAAACCGCAGTTAACTGTTTTCCTGCCTCCTGCTGCTAAAGCGAACGGCACCGCGGTATTGATCTGCCCGGGCGGCGGTTACGGTATGGAGGCAGCTGGCCATGAGGGAATTGAAGTAGCCAGGCGTTTTAACGAGCAGGGAATTGCGGCCTTTGTGCTCAAATACCGGCTGCCGGACGCGAAAGTTTCGTCGCAGCCTTCGCTGGCTCCCCTGCAGGATGCGCAGCAGGCGCTCCTGCTTATCCGGCAAAATGCGGCCAAATGGCACGTAGATCCCCGGAAAGTAGGTATATTGGGCTTCTCGGCAGGTGGGCACCTGGCTGCCACGGCCGGCACTCATTTCAACAAAAATTATGGGAAGCCTACGGGAGAAAAAGGCAATCTCCGCCCCGATTTTATGTTGCTGCTTTACCCCGTCATCAGCAGCGACACGGCCATCTGGCACAAAGGCTCATTTCAGAACCTACTGGGCAAAAAGCCTACCGCCGAGCAACTGCAGGATTTCTCGAATGAACGGCAAGTGACCGCGCAGACGCCGCCTACGTTCCTGGTACATGCCACAGACGATGATGTGGTGCCGGTAGCCAACAGCCTGGTCTTTTATCAGGCCCTTGTAAAAAACAATGTTCCGGCAGAACTGCACGTGTACCAACAAGGCGGCCATGGGTACGGCTTGCACAACCCCACTACCCAGGACGAATGGTTTGAACGCTGCCTTAACTGGCTTCGTAGTAATGCGCTACTGCCTAAGAAATAAAGTACCGCTTCTTAAAACAGAACGGATGCCGCTGACCATACTTTGTCTGCGGCATCCGTTCTGTTAAGTATAAATTTCTTTTCTAAGCTTTACTCGGCCATCGGGTAGCCTTTGCTGATCCAGTTTGTTTTCAGGTTTACCGGCAGGTCTAGTAACCGGGCATTTTTATACCCTTGCTGCTTGAGCAACGCAAAAGCAGGCCGCACATTGGGGCATTTGTCGTAAGGGCAGCAACCACAGTAAAACACGACCATTTTGTCTTTAGGCACCTTTTTCAGGTAATTCTGCAACGCGGCCAGGCCTTCTTCGTTACTTGAAGCTCCTACTCCTACAGCTCCTTTAATATTATTTACAAAGCCGATATTAAGGATCAGCGGGTCGTTCTTCTGGTTTTTATCCTGTAACAGCTGTGCCAGCTTCGCCGGATCCATGATGTCCTTGCTCGTCCAGGGGTATGCCTGCTTACTTAATTGCGGAGTGCCGCCAAGTGCCTGGGCATGCACTTGTGGTGCTGCTGCCAAAGCCAGCAGGCAGAACAGAAAAGAAATCATTAGCTTTTTCATATGGATTGCTTCAGGTTGAAATTAATAAGTATAGATGTACGTGTTATTTTCCTGATAACGCGGGAAGTGGCAAAATAAATCCGCTGCTGCTTATACAAGGCAGCTTATACTTTAAACTGCAGGTATTTGATCGGAATACCTTCGGCCAGATAGCGCCGTTCATAGGTAGTATAAATGCCCATGGTATGTTCCTGCAAGTCAGAATGGTAGAGATCGTCGGTATAGAGCAAGTGTTTTGGTTTGCGTTCCTGCAAAACTTCCAAAGTATAGGTATACAGATCCAGGTTGTCGGTTTTGAGGTGCACCAGGCCTCCGGGCTTCAGGATCTGCTGGTAAATGGCTAAAAAGCGGGGTGACGTGAGGCGGCGTTTGATATCCCGGTCACGGGGGCGCGGGTCCGGAAACGTAACCCAGATCTCATCCACTTCCCCTTCGGCAAACTGCTCATCAAGCTGTTCGATAAACGTGCGCAGGAAAGCCACATTCGTTAGTTCCTCTTCCAGGGCACGGGTACTTCCCTTCCAGATACGTTCGCCTTTGATATCGATGCCTATAAAATTCTTATCCGGGAAAAGCTTTGCCATGCCGATGGTATACTCTCCGCGGCCACAGCCAATTTCCAGTACAAGCGGGTTGTTGTTTTCAAACTGTGTTTGGCGCCAGCTCCCTGCCAGGTTTTTGTAAAGTTCATCCCCGTCCTGAATAACGTTTTCGCGGGTAGCAATGGTAGCAAATTTGGCAAGCTTCGATCGTGACATGTTATAATTCTTCTATTTCTGCGACTACAAAGGTACTACCTCCGATAAATATAACCTCATCCGGGGCTGCATTTCGCCTGGCTGCCGCAATCGCTTCGGCCACAGTGGCATATCTCTGGCCCTGTAAGCCAGCCGCTGCAGCCTTTGCTATTAATTCAGCTATTGGTAGGGCGCGGGGTATCTGGGCCTGGCAGAAATAATAAATATAGTTTTTAGGGAGCAACTGCAGAATGGTGGTCACGTCTTTGTCGTTTACAGCTCCAAATACGAAGTGCACCTGCCGGGGCTGCAGCATAGCCAGTTGGGTGAGCACCTGCCGGATGCCGTCTTCGTTGTGGCCAGTATCGCATATGGTTAAAGGCTTTTGGTGAAGTACCTGCCAGCGGCCTTTCAGGCCCGTCAGAGTTTTGGTTGCCGCCAGTCCTTGCCGGATAGCCTGCTCCGGAATACTAAATTCACGTTGTTCCTGCAGGATGGCCAGCGTTTGCAGCACACCCGGCAGGTTATACTGCTGGTATATGCCCGTCAGGTCCAGTTCCAGCCCGGCCAGGTATAACGCTCCATTGCGGTATACCTGGAAAAGCTGGCGGTTTAAATCTACTTCCAATGGTTCAACCCGGAACTGGTCGGTGGCAAAGTATAAACTAGCGGCAACTTCGGCTGCTTTGGCGCGGAATACTGCTTCTGTCTCCGCATGCTTGGTGCTGATCACGGCCGGAATACCGGGCTTGATGATGCCGGCTTTTTCGGCTGCAATGGCAGGCAGGGTATCACCGAGCAAGGCCTGGTGATCAAGGCCTATATTGGTGATCAGCGAAACTTCGGGCGTAATGATGTTAGTGGAGTCCAGGCGGCCGCCCAATCCCACTTCAATGACCGCTACATCTACCTGCTGATCGGCAAAGTACCGGAAGGCCAGGGCAACTGTCATCTCGAAAAAGGAAGGCTGGATGCGGGCAAAAAGCGGCTTGTGCTCCGCCACGAAATCGATGAGGTAGGCCTGCGGCACTTCCACCCCGTTTACCCTTACGCGCTCAGTAAAGGATTTAAGATGCGGGGAAGTATAAAGGCCGGTTTTATATCCTGCCTGCTGCAGCACGGCAGCCAGCATATGCGAGCTGCTGCCTTTGCCATTGGTGCCAGCCACATGCACGGTTTTGAACTGCTGCTGCGGTTGGCCGAGGGCCCCGCAAAGGGCCAGAATATTGTCGAGGCTCTTCTTAAAAGCAGCATTGCCGATGCGGTGAAACATCGGCAATTGCTGGTATAAATAATCAAGACACTCCTGATAGGTCATCTGCAAAGTATAAATTAGCGGGATGTAATGCGGATCGTTACAATGCCGCTGGCTCCCGTGGAATTTCCACCACCGCCCGTGCGGCTGAAGGATGTTTTCTGAAGCTGGTCCTTATACCATTTCAGTACCTGTGGCGAAACGTTATTTTCCAGCACTTCCACATTCACGATATTTCCTTCCCCGTCAATTTTGATCCGGAATTTAATGATGCCGGATTCGTTGTTGTAAGGATCGCGTTTTGGTTCGATGTCGTAGCGCCAGCCGGGCATGTCGAGTGAGCCGCCTGCGCCGCCACCTGGTTTTCCGTATAAGGCTTTGGCATCCAGTTTCCCTTCGGGATTGCCTTTATCGCCTACTTTACCTGTATCGTCGCCGTTGTTATTCCCGGTTGCTTCATCCGAGCTGCCGGCTTTCCCGTTGCCGGTGCTGGTAGTGGGCTTGCCAGGGTAGAGCGACTTGGGCTTTTCAGGTTCTTTCTTAGCCACTTCCTCTACCGGCTGTGCCTTCACAGGTGTCTTCACCGCTTCTTTCGGTTGTGGCTTGGGCTGTGGTTTTGCCTCTTCCTTCACCGATACCGGGGCATCGGCGGTTGTAGTCACCACTTTAGGGGCATCGGCTGGCTGAGGCGGCGTTGCTTTGGCTACCGGCTGCGGATCCGGTTCAGGCTCCGGTTTGGGTTGCGTCGGGGCCGGTTTGCTGTCCTTTACATTTTTAGAGACATTGGGTGTGGCCATCGTCTGCACGTCACCACTTCCAACGGCATCCAAACCAAAGTTCAGTTCAATACCATCCACCTCTGCCGGCGGATCAGGTGCCCGCCAGGCCAGCATATAAATCAGGAAAAGCACAAGAAGGATATGCACCACCACGCTCACGGCAGCGGCAATACGCTTGTGCTTCTCTTCCTGCTGCATTTGGGCAATTGTTGCCATAGTAATCCTTATTCTGTTGGCACGGTGGCCAGGGTAACACTTGCATTCAGGTTCTTGGCAATACCGGCTACCTTCACCAGGTATTCCACGGGCACGCTCTTGTCTACGTGCAGAACCACGGCGCCGTCTTCAGCATTTTGTAAGAGGGCAGTCAACTGTGGTTCTATTTCCTCTGATGCAATGGGTTTATCGTTCAAGAAATACTTTAAGTCCGAGGTAATGGTCACGCTTATCTTCTGCATCACGATATCGGAGCTTTTGCTGCTCGGTAAGCTTACCGGCAAGCCCGATGGCGTAACGAAGTTAGAGGTAAGCATGAAGAAAATGAGCAACAGGAAAATGATGTCCGTCATAGACGACATGCTGAACTCGGCGTTGATCCTGTTCTTAGAGCGAAAATTCATACTTACAGTTGGGGTTCTTGTAACAGATCAAGGAACTCGATAGAGGTATACTCCATCGCGTGCACGATATTATCAATTTTAGAAACCAGGTAGTTATAGGCCACATAAGCCGGCAAACCAATAATAAGACCGGCAGCGGTCGTAACCATGGCCTGGTAAATACCGCTCGACAGCAACTTCGGGCTTACCGTGCCCTCTGCTTGCGCAATAGCGATAAAGGCTTCGATCATACCTGTTACCGTACCCAGGAAGCCCAGCATCGGGGCTGCACCGGCAATAGTAGCCAGGCCGGAAAGATAGCGCTCCAGGCGGCTGATCTCGATCTTGCCCTGGTTCTCAATAGAAGTCTCAATGTTTTTCAGTGGGTGACCAATGCGCGTAAGGCCTTTGCCAATCATTCTGGAGATAGGCGTGTTGGTTTGCGCGCACAGCATCTTGGCTCCGTTCACATCGCCGGAAAGCACCATGCTCTTGATCCGGTCGTTAAAGCCAGCGGGGTTTTGAGAGGCTTTCTTCAGGGTCAGGTAGCGCTCCACAAAAATGTAAACAGCAGCCAAAGAAAGCAGCAACAGCGGGATCATGGCCCAGCCGCCGGCCAAAGCCAGGTCAATCAGGGAAACAGTGTTCTCAGAGGTAGCCTTTGCGCCCTCTGCAAGAGCTGTGGTAGAATCGGGCGTCAGCTCCGTGGTGATTTGTAATAAGAAAGGTGTCATGTTAATATTTAAGTACCCAAAGTGTTTCTCCGTATTTTTTTCTTAACGCCATTAAAGCCGCTTGTGCTTCTACCTGGTCTGCATAATCTGCTACCGATACGCGGAAGAGTTTGCTACCGGGGCCCGGTAGCAGGACCTTCGCATCTGTTCTGCCATCTTTCACAATGGCCTGGCGACCTATTTCGGCATTTTCCAGGCGCGAATAGCCTCCTGTGATCACAAAGTAACGGCCTGTTTTATGATTAATTGTGAGGGCTTCTTCTTTTACAGGCTCAGCTTCTGCGGCAACTTGCATTTGAGGTGCAACGGACTGATTTACAGAATCTATTAAAGCAATGTCTGAAGTTATACTTTGATCTACCGAATCCGCTGTGGCTGTTATTTCTTCTTCCTGGGCAACTGGCGCTGCCGTCGGCAGCATCACCGCATAAGCTGCTTCACGCTCGTCAGCGGTATACGGCACGTAATCTGTGGCGTAGCGGACGGCCGGTACGTTGTTGTAGAGCGAGTAGTTCCCGACAAACGAAGCGATCGGGTTCAGGCTGCCCATGTTATAGTCGGTCTGCAGCGACAGGAAGTATACGGCTGTAGTGGCTAAACCAGCCAAAGCGATGCCGGCGGCTACATTGTACAGACGCTTTACTTTTTTGCGGAACGGCTGCTTGCCGCTTACCTGTACCTGCTCGCGCTCTTTTAACAAGGTGCGCAGCACGGCAGGCTCCTGCACGCGGATCGGACGGGCTACTACTTCCGGAAGCCCAAAGCTTGCTTCCAGCAGGTTGTCGCCTTCCGTATACTCAAACTGCAGGCGGCGCTCGGCATTGTAGCGGAACACACCGATCTCCGGCAGCTCAAACCGGTGCTCGGCATTGAGCTTATACTTGGCCTGATGCACAAAATCAGCTACCAGGCGCTGTGCCTCCTCTTTCGTGATCCCTTTCTGATAGGCAATGGTGCTGATGAGCAGGCCATCGTTGAGGGTCAGTTTCTCATTAAAAGCGATCTTTTTGGAAGGAGGCGAAAACGTATGCTTCACCGGATTGATCCGGGCCGAAACATAATGCGTGATCAGACCGCCAAATTCCGGGATGATGACACAATCATGGTCATAGAGCAGCGCTTTGATATGCTTTTCAACCATAGGCTTTTAGAATGAGTAGGTGATCCCTCCTATCAGGTTTATACTTTTGCCAGGATAATTTACGAACCTTTCGTATTTGTTTCCAAACAAGTTATTGGCCATCACAAAAATGGTGAAATTATTCGTGAATTTGTAATCGCCTTTCAGATTCAGATCCACAATCGCGTCTGTTTCGCGCAGCACCGATGTTCCGTCAGGGCGGTAGATTTTCCCGAAAGAGGACCCAATATAATAAAGTTCTGAATTAAAGAGAATCTTATCAAAGAAGTTGTAGGTACCATAAACGCTGGCTGCCATCTCCGGCCGGTGAAACGCTTTCTCTAAGCTGGCGGTGTTATACTTATTATAATCAACCTTTAAACCTAAACGGATCTCATCGGAATAATTGAAGGAAGCGTCTGCAAAAAAGTTCAGCACATTGGTTACCCCATCGTCATACACCAGCTCAAACTTGCTGGAGTCGGCCCGGGAGTTGTTGTAGAAGTATAAGTTGCGATAGTTTTGATAGGCTACGCGCCCCACCAGGTGTACATAGTTGTAAATGTTGGCATCAAAGCCGCCGTATACTTCCAGCCCTTTGTTGATGTCGGCTACCTGTACGTTTGGCGCCAGCCACGGGTTCTCCTGTGTCAGCTGGTATAAAGTAACTCTTTGCAGATCACCCCCTAATCCACCATAAACCAGCAGGTTACCTTTGATTGGCTCTGCCGAAATACGCACCATCGGGTAGATGTTCAGGTTCTTGGCATCGTTCACTTCATCGCCGGTGTAGGCCAGGTTTGCCCCGATCGACAGGCGGATGGCATTCAGCTGCCGCTCATACGTGGGGTTCACCTTAAAGAAGGTGCGCGTCGCTGTGGCAGAATCTTTATGTGCCACCATCGACAAGTCCGCATCGATCTTGAAAACAGAAGATTCGTCTATGGTATAATCGCTGCGTACGCCAACAGCTACATTGCTTTCGCTCATGTTGTAGCGTTCGTTCAGATAGTTGAACCGGATATCGCCTTTGAAAAGGAAAGGCGCGCCAGAGGTTTTGTTATGCAGAAAGGCTTCAGCTGCAAACCGGTTAAATACCTGCCTGATCGTGTCCTTATCTACTTCGCGCTCTACATCCTGGTCATAGCCATAGAAGTTATACTTGTCGCGGCCATAGTTCAGCTTGCCGCCTACCGTAAGTCCCTGCAGGTAACGCTCGCCATGCAGACCAATGGCACTGTTGGCTACCGCCGAATTGCTTTTATCTACCGGGCCGCGGGCTGAGGCGATGTGGCTTACATCAGCGCCAAAATCAGCTACTTTGCTGCGTTTATTATGAAAGTATCCCTTTAAGTATAACGTGCCATAGTTGCCAAGGCCAGCCTTCAAGTAGTTGCCATAGAGCTTGGTCAGCTCATCCTGCTTGATGGTGAGCACCTTCATCTGCAGGTCGATTTCCTGCTGCGTCAGGCGGTAATCGTTATAGCGGTACGTCACGCTGCGTGGACCTGCTTCGGGCGGGTTGATGTGGAATTTCTCAAAGTTACGGGCCGCCTGGGGCAGCTCGATCACCCGGTTCTTTTCAACTACCACCTCGGCATCTTCCAGCTTGGCCCCTTCGTTCCAGCCTGCATTGTTCTGCGCCTGCACGCTGTTCATGTAGCTATACCCCACACTCAGAACAATGGCAAGCGAGGCTATTCTTAGTTTATTTTTCATGGTGATGATTCTCTTCTGCTAAATCTGACGTTACTACTGCTGCTTTTCGTGCTTCTGCTGTGTGGAATCGTTGGCCGGCACCACCTGTTGCTGCGTGGTATCCAACTTATTCGGCACGCTGTCCTGCTTTAGCGGCAGGCTATCCTGTTTTACCGGTACGCTGTCCTGTGCGGGCATCAGTTGCTGCGGCTGGGCACCGATAGTCTTTTTCGCTCCCTGGGCTGTTTTCCCGGCGTCCAAAGTAGCCAGTTTCTGTTTCGCTTCGGCAACAATGGTTTGGTCAGGCGAGTTCTCGATGATCGAGTTAAGCGTTGCCCGGGCCTGGAACAGCTCATTCTGCGCGGCATAATTGTCGGCAATGATCAGGAAGGATTTGCCTAGCCAGTAGTCGTAGTTGGAGAACTTGTTGTTGTAAGCATAAGCAGCGTCCAGCGACTCTTTATACTTCTTCTGCTTGAAGTATAGCTCGGCCACCAGGTACTGTGCCTCGGCGCCATTTACGTCAGCAGCCGATTTGGCTGTTTCCTGCAGTTGGATAAGGGCTTCGTCCATGTTGCCCTGGGCATAAGACGCCTTGGCCCGGAACAGGAGCGCGGTGTTGTAGGCATTCAGCGCCGCATTGCCCTGGCTGATCAGCTCGTTGGCTACGCGTTTGGTTGCCGCATAATCGTTGGTGCGGTAGTAGCTTTGCATCAAGCCGGTAAGCGCCGTTTGCTGCTCTTTGCGGTTGGTCGCTACATCGCGCAGGCGCGAGTAGTATTTGATGGCTTCCGGATAGTTTTTGGCATCCAGTTCAATGTCGGCCACGCGCTGGATAGCGCGGTTCACGTATTCGGACTTATTTTCCGCGATTACTTCCTTCAGTCGCTCTTTGCCCACCTGCGTGTTGTTCTGGCGCAGGTATGAATCGGCCAGAAAGTAACGTGCATCCGGCACAAACGTGCTGTTCGGGTACGTTTTGATGTAGGTCTCGAATTTAGGAGCTGCCTGGGCGTATTTCTCATTGAAGTATAAGGTTTTAGCAGCTTCAAATTCAATGCTTTCTAAAGCATCGCTTTTTGGGTTGGCTGATTTATACTTGTCCACGTAAGTATCGAACTCACTGCTGCGGTTCTCCGTGCCCAGCACTTCCTGCAGGCTATATAGGGCGCCGCTGGCTACTTTAGACGCCGGGAACTCGTCGAGTACACGCTTCTGATCGGCAATGGACTTGTCATACTCGTGCAGATTGGCATAAGCCGTTCCGCGTTTTTGCAGGGCATTCGGTATCAGTTTGCTGTCCGGCATGTTGTTGATGAGCGTGGAAAAGGCCGACACGGCTGCCTGGTAATTTCCCGCTTCATAATCGATCACGGCCAGCTGGTACTGGGCATCATCCAGGTAACGCGACTTCGGATTCTTGCTAAGCATGTCCTGCAGCGCCGCTTTGGCTTTATCGTTTTTACCTACCAGGCTCAGCACCACGCCTTTCTGGAACTGGGCATAATCGCGGTCCGGTGAGCTGGAAGCGATCACGCGCTCGTACAGGTTCAAGGCCTCGTTGTAGTTCTTGTTAACATAGTAGGTATCTGCCAGGCGCACCGTGGCATCGTTGTAGTTGGGGTTGCTTGGCTTTATGGCATCCAGGTAGGCCTTGAAGTGGGTCATGGCCTTGTCGTACTGCTTGGTATTGAAGTAAGCGTAGCCAATGCCGTAACGCGATTTGATGGCGTAGTCCTCTTTGGTGCTTGGCGTGGTACGGAACACGGCCGCATAGCTGTTGATTGCATCGTCATAACGCTGGCCGATAGAAAAGGCCTCGCCTTTCACGAAATGGCTGGCTGCGGTTACTCCTTTGTCGTACGGATACTGCAGCGACTTGTCGAGCATCTGCACGGCCTGCGGGAATTTGGAATTATTAAACAGGTCTACGGCATAGTAATAGGATACCCGCTGGTAGGTCTGCAGGATGCGCCAGCTCTTTTTGGGCAGGCTTTCGATGTGGCGGATGGCAGCTGCGTAGTCGTTGGAACCAAAGTAGGCTTCGCTCAGCAGTTTATCTGCTTCCTCGCCCTGTTCCGAATCCGGGTAGTCTTTGGTGAAGTTCGCAAGCGCATTGATCACTTCGCGGAAGTTGCCCATATCATAACTTACCTGCGCATACTTCAGCGTGGCCGCTTCTGTGATGGCTTTGTCCTTGTCATTTTTGCGGGCCTGGTCAAATGAAGTAAGGGCAAACTGCTTGTTGTTTTCCTTCAGGTAGCTCAAACCCAGGTAGTAGGCGGCATTCTGGCCCAGGGCATCTTTCTTCAGCGCCACTTCTTTAAAGTTGGCGATGGCGTTTTTGTAGTTGTTGTTCTTGTAGTCGGTCAGCGCGATCTTATACTGCACCACCGGCTCGAGCGAGCGCTTTCCTTCGGCATATTGGCTGAAATACTTTTCCGCTGTTTTATAGTCTGCCCGCTGGTAATAGGCATCGCCTACCAGCAGCGCAATTTCATCAGCCTGCTGCACTTTCGGGGTTTTGGCCAGCGCCGCCTCGCCGTAGCGGATCACCTCGTATACATCGTTCTCCTTGTAGAGGATCTCAGTGATCATATAAGGCACAATACCGGCATAGGCTTCGTTTTTCTCAGCTATTTTCAGGTCCGTTTTGGCGGCGGCATAGTCGCCTTTGCGGTAAGAAATGTAGCCGGCATAGTAGTTAGAGGCGTAGGCAAAACGGTGCTCGTCCTGCCGGAAGCCGTTTGTTTTGTTTTTATCGAACCAGATCTTGGCGTTGTCAAAATCCTTAATGGCAAAGTAAGAATAGCCCAGCTTAAACTCCAGCTCTTTGGTCTGCTTGATGCTGAGCAGGTGCAGCGGTGCCTCTTTCAGCAGCTCTACTGCTTTTTTATATTCTTTCTGCTCAAAGTAGTACAGGCCCAACTCATAGTTGGCCAAGGCTGTTTTGGGGTGCGTGGGGTACTTGTGCACGAAGTTGAGGATAAGCTGCTCGGCGTCCGGGTGCAACAGGTATAAGCCGCTGAGGGCATAATAGTACTGGGCATCCGCCGTTTTGGCATCGTCGCCGATCAGCTCGATATACTTGCGGAATGCCTCCTGCGCCGAACCATACTTGGCCCGGTCAAACAGTTCTACGCCTTCCTGGTAGTACTTCTCGTTGGAGGTAAAAACCTGCGTGTGCTGGGCCACCACCACGTGCGAACCGCCAGCCAAGACCGACGCCAGCGCTACTTTGTAAGCTATCTTCATATGTTTTTCAATGGCCCTTACAGGCTAAATTTATCTTTTTAAGGCCGTAAGCCTTTTTCTACTGCCTTCCTTTCAGCATCGGAAAAGGCTAGTCGTTTTCAAAGTTAGTAAAATTTAAAAAGCGGGCGCGGCATTTTCTGCGATAATCTTTCCCGTGCGCCACCTGTAAATATGGCGCAACACCTATATAATGAGCAAAGCAGCTACTTTATTGTACCTCCTGCAAAATTTGCTTTTCTCAGGAAGCCAGTGCCCGCGGCACCGGATGCAACACTTTAAAGATCAGCTCGCGCAGGATGTCCGCTTCGCTCATATCGCCACCCGTAATGCCTTTAACCTGCAGGTCGGCCACCCGGATGTAATGTATAATATCCACGCACCGCTGCAAGGGGAACACGCGCATGGCGGCCATGTAATCTTTCACTTTCCAGGCCTGGTTGCCCAGGCTTTTCTTCAAGCCTCCCTCCGATTTATCGGCCTGCAGGTGCAGGCTAAGGAGCTTGGTGAAAAAAGAGAACAACAGCGACAGGTTGGGGATGAGCGGATTATTTTTTGGGTTGGCTTCAAAATAATGGATGATGCGGTTGGCTTTCAGCGCGTCGCGTGCGATGAGGGCGGCCTGCAGCTCAAAGATGTTATACTCCTTGCTGATGCCCACGTTCTCCTGCACCACCTGCTCATCAATGCCCTGGCCGGGCCGCAGGTTGATCAGGAGCTTGTCGATCTCGTTGGCAAGCCTGGAGAGGTCGGCGCCGATATATTCGCTGAGCATTAAAACCGCTTGCTGTGTGGCTTTTATACCCTTGCTCTTCAGGTAAGCGTTTACCCAGGCGGGCACCTGGTTGTCATACAGCTTTTTGGTGGTGAGCAGCACCGCGTGCTTGCTGATGGCTTTGCCTAGTGCCTTGCGGCCGTCCAGCGTCTTGTGCTTATGACAGAATACCAGTATGGTCGAGGGTAGCGGCTTTTGCAGGTAGGCTTCCAGCTGTTTCATGCCTTCTTCCTTTTCCAGGTCGGCCATACTCTGGGCTTCCTTCACGATCACCACCGAACGGTCCGACATCATCGGGAAACGCTTCGCCTGCAGCAGCACCGCCGGCACATCCACATCCTTTCCGTACAGCACTACCTGGTTAAAGCCTTTTTCATGCTCCTGCAGCGCGTGTGCCTCAATATAATCGGAGATCAGGTCGATGTAGTAGGATTCTTCGCCCTGCAGAAAGTATACCGGCGCAAATTGCCTGTTTTTCAGCTGCTCCAGAATGCCCTCGGGTGTGTGCGACATAGCGGTTGTAGTGGTGTAAGTAGAACGCAGCCATTTGCGGCTGCTCATACAAATTTAAAGTATAACCGCTAAAGTTTCCCTATAATTTACCGGAAGATGCGCAGAAAGAAGGCTGCGTGCTGCAAATCATACTTCTCCCAAAGCTTACACACTTTGAACCAGGTACAGGAAAGCCAGGCCGGCTGCAATGGCAATGCCGAAGCTGAGCAGCGTGCCAATCAATACATATTCGGTAAGCTTGCGGTCTTTTGATTCTTTCAGGTCGCCAAACCGGAAAACGGATTTTGCTGCCAGCAGAAAGCCCACCGCTTCCCAATGGTTGGTGATGATGAATACAAACACCAGGACCCGCTCCAGTATTCCGATAAACCGCCCCGCCTGCCCCAGTGATTCTCCATTCGTGCTTTCGGTATTTGGGCTCCACCTGGAGATGAGCACTTTTATCAAGACAGCGGAGACATAGGTAACAAACACCAGGAAGATAGCCAATAGCAGATTTTCCGGAGTATATAAACTGCTGAAATGTAAAGTATAAGGGGTATAGCTATAAACCACTGCTGCCAGTACGACCAAGTGCGCCAGCTGATCCAGGAAGAACAGCAACCGCTTGTTATGATCGTTCTGCAAGTATAATTTGGCCACATCAATCAGGAAATGCGACACAAGTATAACGACAAAACCCAACCAATAGCGGGTATTAAAGCCCAGCAACAGCAGCAGCGCCGTCGCATGCACAGCCATGTGCAGGTATAACTTCGGCGATCTGAGCTTTCGGGTTTCCTTGTCTTTTACCCAAGCATCCGGCTGCACGCAGAAATCACCAATAAAGTGCGCCAGCAATAGTTTAAAGAATAAGATCATGAGGTTGGCGGAAGTATGGCATGGATCAGGTGGCAGTAATGTTTCTCCAGGCGCATGATGGCATCATAGCCTGCACGTTTCTGCCTGTCGCTTATGCGGCCTTGTGTAATGCCGAGCTTGTTGGCAAGTTCGGTTTGGGTGGCTTCGGGCAGTTCGAGGGAGAGCTTTACGATTTCGGCGGAATTCTGCGTCCAGTTATCCATCGTCAGCAACGCCAGGTCCAGCATTAGGTTCAGTTGCGCATCCACATCCGGCCAGGGCGAGCTGATGGCTAACGTGTCCTTTTTCAGCTGCTCAAAGAGCCTGCCTGAGCGCACAAACGCATCGCCGTTCGCTTCCGTAATCTTGGGCGCCTCAAACGATTTCTCCCCGATGCCAATGGCCATCCGCACATCCAAGCCTTTAACAGTTTTAATAGCAGCCTTAAGCTTTATGGCAATTTTCAAGGCATCGGCCACCTCCTGCACTTCTACCTGGAAGCTATCGCCCCGGTAAATTTCCCAAACTTTGGGCTCCTGACCTACCTGGTTTAGCTCAGCCTTCAGTACATCGAGCCATACCCTGGGCTGGCCTGCTTTTCGGGAGTTAATAATATCACCGGTAATGATGCTTGTCATGAAATAGCTTATCAAATTGATGCTGCTAATATATCTGTTTAAAAGCGGATAATCAAATATATCTTGTTTTAACCGGATAATGGCAATTATCTGTAAGATATTACTTAGGAGCTAGTATAGGTAATTTGTCCAGTGACTTCTGGTCCAAATGAAATAATGAAAGTTAGGGCTTTCCAGTCAGTACGCCGCCAGTTGAATGTCTTCAGTTTCAAATCACCTTAATCAATTTCTGTGACAAGTAACAAGAAGCATATTAAATTATGACTTCTCTAAAACATGACCATACCGTTATGGCCACAAGGGGCAAAGGCTGTAAAATTCCTGGTTATTACAGGCCTATCCGTCTTCAATATAGCATAATAAGTATAAAGTAGGGCTATAATTCTGCTGATGCCGCCCCAAACTCCCAACTCTTTTTTATCTTTGCCCGGAATAGACGACATACGAATACATGAATCTGATACAAGAACTGCGTTGGAGGGGCATGCTCCATGATTTTATGCCGGGCACGGAAGAGCAACTGGCCGCTGGCATGACGAGCGGCTACATTGGCTTTGACCCCACTGCCAAATCGCTGCACATTGGCAACCTGGCCACTATTATGCTGCTGGTGCATTTGCAGCGTGCCGGCCATAAGCCCTTTGCCCTGGTAGGTGGCGCCACCGGTATGATCGGTGATCCGTCAGGTAAATCGGCGGAGCGGAACCTGCTGGATGAAGAAACCCTGCGGGCTAACCAGGAAGGTATAAAAGCCCAGCTGGAGAAGTTCCTGGACTTTAACTGTGGTGCCAACTCGGCCGAGATCGTCAACAACTATGACTGGTTCAAGGAGTTCAGCTTCCTGGGCTTTCTGCGCGAAGTGGGCAAGCACCTGACGGTAAACTACATGATGGCAAAAGACTCGGTAAAGAAGCGCATCAGCGCCGACGAAGAAGGCGACCGCGCCGAAGGCTTGTCGTTCACGGAGTTCTCTTACCAGCTCATTCAGGGCTACGACTTTTACCACCTGTATAAAAACAAGAACGTGCGCCTGCAGATGGGTGCTTCCGACCAGTGGGGCAACATCACCACCGGCACCGAACTGATCCGGCGCATCGACGGAGGCAAAGCCTTTGCGTTGGTAGGCAAGCTGGTGACTAAAGCAGACGGTACCAAGTTTGGCAAATCGGAAGGCGGCAACGTGTGGCTTGATCCGAATCTGACCTCGCCTTACAAATTTTACCAGTTCTGGTTAAACCTCTCGGATGAGGAGACTGAAAAGCTGATCAAGGTATATACATTGCTTGGGCAAGAAGAAATTGAACAACTTATAGCAGAGCACAAACAGGCTCCGCACCTGCGTGTGTTACAGAAAGCCCTGGCTAAAGATGTTACAATTCGCGTGCACTCTGAAGAGGACTACTTTGCGGCTGTGGAAGCCTCCGAAATTTTATTTGGAAAAGGTGATCTGGAGACGCTGAAAGGCCTGAAAGAGGATATTTTGCTCTCTGTTTTTGAGGGAGTGCCCCAGATAGCCGTATCCGCTGCCGACTACCGCCAGACAGCTACGGTAAGCGACCTGCTCTCGGAGGTAACGGGCAGCCAGATCTTTGAATCCAAGGGCGAGGCTAAACGCATGATCAAGAACGGCGGCGTGAGCATTAACCGCCAGAAGGTGCAAAGCACCGAAGAAGCCGTAACGCAGGAGTTGCTGCACCAAAAATACCTGGTGGTGCAGAAAGGAAAGAAGAACTATTACCTGATCACCGTTAACTAGCTGATTACAAGTTGTTTAAATAAAAAAGGCGACCTGCAAAGGCCGCCTTTTTTATGATCTGCTAAGTGAAGTTATACTTACTTAGTAGCTTTTTTCTCTGTAGAGCTATTTTTAGCATCCTGAACTTCCTTACGGATGTCCTGCGCCATGTTCTTCAGGTCTTGCATACCTTTGCGCACACGCGTTCCGGCAGCAGCATTGTTCTTGTCGTAGAACTTTTCGAAATCAGATTCTAAAGACATTACAAGATCCTTGAGTTTGCTAAAGTTGTTGTTCATTTGAGCTATTAATTATAGTGAAACATTTGGTTTAATAGCTCTAATATACACATTAAATGATAACAAGCAAAAATTAAGGAAATTTAATATAAGGCTCTCAGGCTACCTAGGCCGTTACGGCTGGCGACGAATACAAACCTTTGTCTAGCTTTAGTGATATTTTTTCGAATGCCGCGATCGTCTCTTCCACGTCCTGCAAAGTATGAGCAGCCGTCGGGATCAGGCGCAGCATGATCACATCTTTCGGCACAACCGGGTATACCACGATAGAGCAGAAGATATTATAGTTTTCGCGCAGGTCCAGCGTTAACTGAGTAGCATCCGGAATCTGGCCGTTGAGGAAAACGGGGGTTACCGGCGACTGGGTAGTGCCAATGTTAAACCCTTTTTCGCGCAGACCGCTTTGCAGGGCATTTACTACTTCCCACAGCTTGTCTTTCAGCTCGGGCTGAGAGCGCAGCAGCTCCAGGCGCTTTAAGGCGCCGATCACCAGCGGCATCGGCAACGATTTGGCAAAGATCTGAGAACGCATGTTGTAGCGCAGGTATTCTACCACCTGCTCGTTAGAGGCAACAAAGGCGCCAATGCTAGCCATGGATTTGGCAAAAGTAGAGAAATAGATATCTACGCCGTCCTGCGCATTCAGGAATTCGCCGGTACCGGCTCCTGTAGCGCCCATTGTGCCGAAGCCGTGGGCATCGTCAACAAACAAACGGAAGTTGAATTTCTCTTTTAAAGCAACAACCTTGTCCAGGCTGCCCAGGTTACCGGACATGCCGAAAACACCTTCCGTGATCACCAGGATGGCGCCGCCAGTGTTCTCCGTCCAGCGGGTGGCACGCTCCAGCTGTTTCTCCAGGCTTTCCATGTCGTTGTGGGTGTACACAAAACGTTTGCCCTGGTGCAGGCGCACGCCATCTATAATACAGGCATGCGATTCGGCGTCATATACAATTACATCGTGGCGGTCTACGAGCGCATCAATGATCGAAACTACCCCCTGGTATCCAAAGTTAAGCAGCAGCGCATCCGGCTTCTGTACGAAATCGGCTAGTTCAGACTCGAGTAGCTCGTGCAGGGTGGAATTACCCGACATGATACGTGCGCCCATCGGGGTACCCATGCCATAAGCGGCAGCCGCATCGGCATCCGCTTTGCGAACCTCCGGGTGGTTGGCCAGTCCCAGATAGTTGTTAAGGCTCCACGTCAGCACTTCTTTCCCCCTGAACTTCATTCGCGGGGCAATCTCCCCTTCCAGTTTGGGAAATGTGAAATAGCCATGCGCATAGTGTGAGTGGCTGCCTAAAGGACCTCTGTTGGTCAACAACTTTTCAAATAAATCCACTTTGTGTAATGATTAAGTTATCGGGATAATTTCTGTTTATTCGTTCGCTTTCTAAATATGGAACGAAATTAGAAAGCGTGGCGCTGCAAATTTATGTTTTATATAATTCATAAACAATCTATAGCCGCTGCTATCGACGGCTTTTTACCGGGCTTGATTTTTAACTTTCATGCCAAACCCTTTTCTTTGAGAAGAAATCTATCCTGGCACCTGTATGAGAAAAATAAAGAAGCTTTTAGTCGCTAACCGGGGCGAGATTGCGCTGCGCGTTATGCGCACAGCAAAGGAAATGGGCATCCGGACCGTGGCCATCTATAGTGAAGCCGACCGGAATGCCCTGCATGTGCGCTTTGCCGATGAAGCTGTGTGTGTGGGAGGTCCCAAGTCCAGTGAGTCATACCTGCGGGGCGAGGTGATTATCGACGTTTGCAAAGAGCTGGGGGTGGATGCTATTCACCCGGGTTATGGCTTTTTATCTGAAAACGCTGCGTTTGCCCGGATGGCCACTGAGGCAGGCATTATTTTTATCGGCCCCTCTCCTGCTGCTATTGAGCTGATGGGCAGTAAACTGGCCGCCAAAGCTGCTGTAGCCAGGTATAACATCCCGATGGTGCCGGGCACCGAAGAAGCGATAACGGACGTGGAAGCGGCTAAGCAGATTGCTCAAGAAGTCGGTTTCCCTATCCTGATCAAGGCCAGTGCTGGGGGTGGTGGTAAAGGCATGCGCGTAGTCGAGAACGTAGAATCGTTTGAACAGCAGATGCAGACTGCGGTGAGCGAGGCTACCTCGGCTTTTGGCGACGGCTCCGTTTTCATTGAGAAATATATCGGCTCGCCGCGCCACATCGAAATACAGGTACTGGGCGATACGCACGGAAATATTGTGCACCTGTTCGAGCGGGAATGCTCTATTCAGCGGCGCCACCAGAAAGTGATCGAAGAAGCGCCATCGGCTATACTTACGCCTGCCCTGCGTGCCGAAATGGGCCGCTGTGCCGTAAACGTGGCTAAAGCCTGCGCTTATGTAGGTGCCGGCACCGTGGAGTTTCTGGTAGATGAAAACCTGAACTTTTATTTCCTGGAGATGAACACGCGCCTGCAGGTGGAGCACCCGGTTACAGAGATGATCACGGGACTGGACCTGGTGAAAGAACAGATCCTGATTGCCGAAGGACTTCCCCTGGGCTTTGCGCAGGAAGACCTCCACATCAATGGCCATGCGCTGGAACTGCGGGTATATGCCGAAGACCCGGCCAACAACTTTCTGCCCGACATCGGCCGTCTGGAAACATACAAGCGCCCACAGGGCCCGGGCATACGGGTGGATGACGGCTTTGAACAGGGTATGGACATCCCGATCTACTACGACCCCATGATTGCCAAGCTGGTGACCTTTGGCAAGGACCGCGCGGAAGCGATCGCAAAAATGCTTCGCGCCATCGAAGAATACCAGATAACGGGCATCGAAACAACCTTATCTTTTGGTAGTTATGTGCTGCAGCATGAAGCGTTTGTTTCAGGTAATTTCGATACGAAATTTATAGAGCGCTATTTTACGCCGGAAGCGCTGCAACCTCCCTTTGAGGAAGGCAGCCAGGAAATTGCCGCTGTACTGGCTGCTATGTTGCTTAACGACCGCAAGCCTGCCGTGGTTGAGACCGCCTCATCCGCACCTGCCGCAACCTCCAACTGGCGCAGAAACCGGCTGAATTAAATCGAAGAAGGTCCCTATAAAGTATAAAGGCGCTGCAAACTGCAGCGCCTTTATACTTTATAGGAATACTAGTTTATACTTACTGGCACTAATGCCGCAAAAGTTCGCTTCTATCGTTTTACTTCAACGTGATGTCTGTATAGCGTACTTGCAAGAAAAGCACAAGCGGGCGCTTGCGCTATAACGGACAATGATAGTGGGGATGATTATAGTATGGTTATACTTTGAAAACTTCTTAGTATACCGTCGTATTTTGTTATACCAGGTCGAACAGGTTGCGCACCCCAATGAACCGTTGTTTGGTAAAGCCTTCGCCATAGGTTACCCCGATGGCATGCCCCAGCTCCAGCGCGCGCGCCTCGATGAACTTGAGAAACTCAGGCGAAGAGATGTAGGTATTCGGTGATGTGTCGTCGGGGTTATAAAACTGGGATTTAAAAGCCCGAACCGTCTCCATCTTCTTTTCCCAATAAGGTGAAACATCCACAATCAGATCGGGCGTAATGAAGCGGTCCTGGATATAGTGGTACATAGCTTTCGGGCGCCAGGCCTCCTGCTGCTGCCCTTGCGCATCTGTTGTTTTGATCATCTTCAGCCCGGCCTTAAAGCACGCCTCAGACACCACTTCAGCCCCGCGCCCATGATCCGGGTGCCGGTCGTGTATGGCATTCATCAGTACGATATCAGGCTGGTACTGGCGCAGTTTTTCTATGATCGGAAGCTGGTGCTCCCGGTTGTTCTCAAAAAAGCCATCGGCAAAGTTCAGATTCTCCCGCACCGAAATGCCCATGATCCGGGCAGCTTCTTCGGCTTCGGAAGCTCGGGTTTCGGCGGTGCCGCGCGTACCAAGTTCCCCGCGTGTCAGGTCGATGATGCCCACGCTTTTACCAGCGGCAATATGCGCGATCAGCGTGCCGGAGCAGCCAAGTTCTATATCGTCGGGATGCGAGGCAAAAGCAAGTATGTCTAGTTTCATAATTTAATCGTTAGCGGATGCGCAGTTTTTTGCCTACGCTTAATTTTGCGCGGGTACTCATTTTATTCAGCTTGGCCAGTTGGCTCACCGATACGCCATACTTTTTGGCAATGCCGGAAAGCGTATCGCCGCGGCGCACGGTATGGTAAGAACTTCTGCGGGCTGTGGTGGTTTTGGCCTTGGCTTTGTTATAATAGTTGAATAACGCAGCCGTAATCTGGAAGTTTTTGCCTTTCAGCAGGTAGTCCGGGAAGTCATACATGTTCTCCGGGTCTATTGGGTTGCCTTCGTAGCGCACTTCATAATGCAGGTGCGGTCCCGAGCTACGACCCGTGCTGCCTCCCAAACCAATAATGTCCCCGGCTTTGAGGAACTCACCCACCTTAGCAATCGGTTTGCTCATGTGCCCGTAAAGCGTTTCCAGGCCATTGTAGTGGCGCACCACAATATAATTCCCATAGCCGCCGCCGTCCCATTTACTGATGCGCACCACCCCGTCAAAGGCTGCCCTGATCGTATCGCCCGTATCCAGGTCCAGGTCTGTGCCATAGTGCCAGCGATAACCTCTGTAGCCGAAATGACTTGTGATGGGCGTTTCGAATAAAGGCATTTTATAGTTGCGGTTCTTCGGCGGATCATACAAGCGGATATCCACGGTATCTTTGATTTCGCGCCCGTCCATACGGTAGGGGTTGATGTTGTGCGTATCCCAGATCGAGTAATAGCCGGCAATTTTCACCCAGGAAGAATCCACCAGCACTTCTTCGGATACTTCTACAATATGCTGCTCGCCCAGATCGAGTTCAGAAGTATCCTCGCTGACAATAGAGAGTTCTTTTTTGGGATTGAAGTAGATCGACTGATCCGCATCAGAGTTCTCGTCCGGAAACTCCTCATACTTGATGAGAATGGTCGTATCCGGCCGCACATACTGAATTTTGGGCGACTTTACCCGGAAGAGATCCTTCACCTTGGTCTGTGCAAAGGCCGCCGGCGAAAAGAGCAGCAAACCCAGCAAAAGCAGTGCAATAGTAAAGGGGGATTTTTTTTGTGACATTAGCATCAATTTTGGCTTACTAAAGCGGGCGTAAAAAACTGCAATACGCTTTATTTAACTTCAGAGCGGCCATTTTATTGTTGGGCGTCACCCCCTGCTTTTTAAAAGAAAAGGCAAGGTGGTGACGGTTAATGGAATAATTTAATGCAACTCCCGCGCTGCCAGATAACGCTCTGCATCCAGGGCGGCCATACAACCGGTGCCGGCTGCTGTCACGGCCTGGCGGTACGTGAAATCCTGCACGTCGCCACAGGCAAATACGCCATCAATGTTCGTCTGCGAAGTGCCCGGAATAGTCTTGATATAACCGTTCTCGTCCAGGTTCAGGTAGTCGGCAAAAATGTCGGAGTTAGGCTTATGGCCGATCGCTACAAAGAAACCGTTTACCGGAATCTCGCGCACCTCATTGGTTACCGTATTCTTCACGCGTACGGCTTCCACGGCATGCTCGCCCAGTACCTCATCGGTTACCGAGTTCCAGAGTATTTCAATGTTGGGTGTTTTCTTTACACGCTCCTGCATGATGATGGAGGCACGCATTTCTTCGCGGCGCACGATCATGTATACTTTGCGGCACAGGTTAGCCAGGTAAGTCGCTTCTTCTGCGGCCGTATCGCCTGCTCCTACTATGGCCACATCCTGCCCACGGTAAAAGAAACCGTCGCACACGGCACAGGCCGAAACGCCGCTGCCATTCAGCCTCGCTTCCGACTCCAGGCCCAGCCACTTGGCCGATGCGCCGGTCGAAATGATCACCGTATGTGCCTCGATCACCTTCTGATCATCGATGGTAACTTTGTGGGGCTGAGAAGAAAAGTCTACAGCGGTGGCAATGCCGTAGCGTACATCGGTGCCGAAGCGCTCTGCCTGCTGCTTAAAGTCCTCCATCATCTGAGGGCCGTTAATGCCCTGAGGATAACCAGGATAATTTTCTACGTCGTTGGTAATGGTCAGCTGCCCGCCGGGTTGCAGACCCTGGTACAGAACAGGATTAAGACCGGCTCTGGAAGCATATATAGCGGCCGTATAGCCAGCTGGCCCGGAACCGATGATAAGACATTTTACTTTTTCTATTTCCATAAAGGTTGGATGCATGAAATTCGGATGCAAGTATACAAAATTTCTAGGCCTAAGCCGAATCTGTGCCTGAATATTGCCTTTTGCTAATGTCGTAAAAACAAAAACCCCGGCTGCAAAAGCCAGGGTTTTATACTTTCATTTTCGTACAGATTATCCCAGGTAAGGCTTCAGGGCCTTGCTACGGGAAGTATGACGAAGTCTGCGAATTGCTTTTTCTTTGATCTGACGCACACGCTCGCGGGTCAGGTTAAACTTTTCGCCGATCTCTTCCAGGGTCAGAGAGTGTTCGCCGTTCAGGCCGAAGTATAACGTGATAACGTCTGCTTCGCGCTTGGTTAAGGTAGAGAGCGCACGCTGCACTTCCTTACGGAGTGAATCGTTCATCAGGCCGGTGTCCGGCGACTCTTCGTCTTCGTTTTCCAGCACGTCCAGCAGGCGGTTTTCTTCGCCCTGCACAAAAGGCGCATCCACCGATACATGGCGACCTGAGATCTTCAGGGTGTCTACCACTTCAGCAGTGGTTAATTCCAGCACTTCCGCAATTTCTTCGGGCGAAGGCTCACGCTCGAATTTCTGTTCCAGCTCAGAAAAGGATTTGGATATCTTGTTCAGCGATCCCACACGATTAAGGGGCAGGCGCACAATACGCGACTGCTCTGCCAAAGCCTGCAGAATAGACTGACGAATCCACCAAACAGCATAAGAGATAAATTTAAAGCCCCTAGTTTCATCAAAACGCTTAGCGGCTTTGATCAAACCCAGGTTTCCTTCATTTATCAGGTCACCTAACGACAAACCCTGGTTCTGGTACTGTTTTGCCACAGACACCACGAAACGCAGGTTGGCTTTGGTTAACTTCTCAAGTGCAAACTGATCTCCTTCCCTTATCCTCTGAGCTAATGATACCTCTTCATCGGGTGTAAGCAAATCGACTTTGCCAATCTCCTGTAAATATTTGTCAAGCGATTGGCTTTCGCGGTTGGTAATCTGTTTGCTTATCTTGAGTTGTCTCATCAGAGTATAATGTTAATCAAAAAAGTAAAAATCTTTTATAGCGGCTCGGAGTGGTAACATAAGAAAACTGTGCAAAGTTCTTATAACTTCCAAATAAAGTATGGGGGAAGAACGGCACAGCTATAAGAAAAAAATTCCTGACGCCACTTCATCCGCAGAAATGGCGCCAGGAAATAATACATTAGAATTACTGCTTGGCCTCAGGCTTTGGCAGGAGTACTTTGCGGGAAAGTTTGAACTTACCGGTTTTCTTGTCAACGTCGATCAGTTTCACTTTCACATCTTCGCCGATCTCAAGAACGCCGTCCATTGTTTCGAGGCGCTCATGGCGGATCTCTGAAATGTGCAGCAAGCCGTCTTTACCAGGCATGAACTCTACAAAAGCACCGTAAGGCTGGATTGACTTCACCTTGCCGATGTACTCTTCGCCAATTTCCGGCTGGGCCACAATGCCTCTGATCTTGGAAACAGCGCTGTTCATGGCATCCTGGTTGCTGGCAAAAATGTTCACGTGACCTTTCTCGTTCTTCTCTTCGATGATGATCGTGGCGCCCGTGTCTTTCTGGATCTGCTGGATCACCTTACCACCTGGTCCGATTACGGCACCGATAAATTCTTTATCGATCACGATGTTGAACGAACGTGGGGTATGTGGTTTGTAATCCGCGTTAGGAGCCGAGAGGGTTTTGTTCATCTCGTTAAGGATATGAGCGCGGCCTTCGCGGGCCTGGGCCAAAGCCTGGCTCAGCACGTCGTAAGACAAGCCTTTTACCTTGATGTCCATCTGGCAAGCAGTGATACCATTTTTGGTACCCGTCACTTTAAAGTCCATGTCACCCAAATGGTCTTCGTCGCCGAGGATGTCGGAAAGTACGGCAAATTTGCCTGTTTTCTCATCGGTGATCAGACCCATGGCAATACCGGAAACGGCATTTTTCACCGGCACGCCGGCATCCATCAGGGCAAGGCTACCGGCACAAACCGTGGCCATGGAAGAAGAACCGTTCGACTCTAGGATATCGGAAACAATACGGATCGTGTAGGGGTTCTCGGCATCAGAAGGCAACACCTTCTTCAGGGCACGCAGCGCGAGGTTACCATGACCGATCTCACGACGGCCCGGGCCTCTGTTCGGCTTCACCTCACCGGTAGAAAAGGCCGGGAAGTTATAGTGCAGCAGGAATTTGTTCGTGCCGGATACCATCGCGCTGTCGATCATTTGCTCGTCCAGCTTGGTGCCCAGGGTCACGGTAGTCAGCGATTGCGTTTCGCCACGGGTAAATACGGCAGAACCGTGTGTAGCAGGAAGGTAGTTGACTTCTGACCAGATAGGACGGATCTGATCAAGTTGACGGCCATCCAAACGAACGCGGTCGTTGAGGATCATGTTGCGTACAGCCTCCTTCTCTACGTCGTGGTAGTATGTCTTGATGAGTGTAGCGTCATAGGTATGATCTTCCGGCAGGGCGTCTACAAACTCCTTCAGCACGGCAGCAAAGCCTTCTTTACGCTCAGATTTATTAGCGCTACCGCGTTTAGCTACTTCGTAGGCTTTGGCATAGGTTGCGTCATAGATTTTCTGGCGAAGCTCCTCATCATGTGTTTCGTGAGAGTACGTGCGCTTCGGTCCTTTACCCACCATTTCAGCCAGCTCAAGCTGCGCCTGGCACTGCACTTTAATAGCTTGGTGTGCATACTCGATCGCTTCCAGCATTTCAGCTTCGGAAACTTCGTTCATCTCACCTTCCACCATTACCACGCTATCCAGAGAAGCACCTACCATCAGTTCGATGTCGGCACGCTGCAGGTCAGAAACGCTTGGGTTGATTATCAGCTGGCCATCTATGCGGGCTACACGCACCTCAGAGATTGGGCCATTGAAAGGAATATCGGAAACCGCAATGGCAGCAGAAGCAGCCAGCGCAGCCAGGGCATCCGGCATGATGTCGGTATCAGCCGAGATCAGGTTGATGGTCATTTGTGTTTCAGCATGGTAATCTTCCGGGAACAGCGGGCGCAGCACACGGTCAACCAGGCGGGATACTAATACTTCATAGTCAGAAAGTCTTGCTTCTCTTCGCAGGAATCCGCCAGGTATCTTACCGGAAGAAGCGAATTTCTCCTGGTAGTCTACAGAAAGGGGCAGAAAATCTACACCTTCACGGGCATCTTTGTTTGAAACGATAGCAGCCAGCAGCATGGTGTTACCCATCTTCACGACTACGGAGCCGTCAGCCTGCTTGGCAAGTTTGCCTGTTTCAATGGTGATCTCCCGGCCATCCGGAAGCAATATGGTTTTTGTTATCGCGTTTTGGGACATCGTCAATTAGTTTATCATCAAAAACAGAACTACCCATTGTAGTTGCTGTCGGGTACTTGCAAAAAGAAAGGAAGGCATAAAAAAGATAAGGGAATCCCTTGTAAGAATTCCCTTGACCCTAGAATAGCTTATTTTCTGATACCAAGCTCGGCAATAATAGCTCTGTATCGTTCAATCTCTGTTTTCTGCAGGTAGTTGAGTAATCTTCTTCTTTTACCAACCAGCTTCAAAAGGCCTAAACGAGTGCTGAAGTCTTTCTTGTGGATCTTCAGGTGCTCTGTCAGGTCAGAGATGCGCGTAGTGAAAAGGGCGATCTGTGACTCGGCAGAACCAGTATCTGTTTTAGTCTTAGCCACACCGTGCTTTTCAAAAATTTCTTGTTTCGCTTCAGTAGTTAATTTCATTGCGTATAAAAAATATCAATCTGTTTTTCTTGGCAAAAGATGCTGTATAAGCCGCAAAGATATAGAATTTAATTAAACTTTAAAACAATAATCCCATACATCTTTTTTCCTGCATATTAAATCTTATTGCGGCGCAGGCGCGTCATGAGTTTTCGCCAGAAATCTATTTCCAGCAAACTGGAGTCATTGCGGGCCTGGTAGAGGAAGAATAACCCGATTGGCAGCAGGATGAGGTTGGCGCCCCACATACCGGCTCCTACCGAAACTAACCCTTCGCGCGCCCACTTTTCTCCAAGTATAGCCATAACGTACATCAGAATAAAAAAGATGATGGAGATGAGCACCGGCACACCAAGCCCGCCTTTTTTAATGATCGCACCGAGCGGCGCACCGATCAGGAACATGATCAGAATGGCAGCCGACTGAGTATACTTGCGCCAGATCTCGATCTCATAGTTGTTGGCATCGCGTATGGTGGTATTGATGCGCTCCAGGTAGCTGGCCGTAAAGCTCTTTACATTCCGGGCCTTGTTAATGGCAATGGTTATTACATCAGCTTTCGGCTCTCTTAGTTTTTTTTCCACCTTCTTGCCCGTCAGCCGCAGCCCATTCTTTACCTGCCCGGTGTCGGCTTTGAAGTACATGTAAAAAGGATCTACGTTAGGGGCATACAGCTTTTGCTCTTTGTTGCTGTAGCGCCGCAACGAATCGGTTACCTGGGTGAGTTGGCTGATATCCTTCATCATCTTGTTGTCCGAGAACAACTCTTCACGGGTGCGATCGAGGTTAAAGGAGGCCAGGCTCAGCACGATCTTGCTCTCATCAAACTTCTGGCGCGTGAACTGATCGCCGTTGTTGTTGCGGATATTGCCGGCGTTGCCCTGGTCCACATACATGTTGCCATCAAACAACTCCAGGATCAAGTAGGTGTCGTTATACTTGGTATACATGCGGCCTGAGTCAGCCAGTATGACCTTGGTGTTGGACCCTCCCTGCGAGTGATCGTAGATCATCACATCCTGCAGCGATTTGCCATCGGCCAGCTTTTTATTGATCTTGATGCTATAGCCGGGAAGTCCGTTATAAAAGGCGCCTTCCTTAAAGTTCATGGTAGGCTTTTTCTGCCGGATATCCCAGAGGAGGCTGTAGGCTTTCAGGTTAGCTTTAGGTACAATGGTGTTGTTGAAGAAAAAGGCACCGACAGAAAGACCAACAACCAAAAAGAAAACCGGGCGCAGGATGCGCGGCAAGGCAATGCCCGAGGTTTTGATGGCTGTCAGTTCATGGTGTTCACCCAGGGTACCAAAGGTCATCAGTGACGAAAGCAGGACCGCCAGCGGCATTGCCACAGGCGCCATGTTAAGGCTGAAGTAGAAGAGCAGTTCTCCGAAAACCTCCGCGCCCAGGTCTTTCCCCACCAGCTCGTCGAGGTATTTGAGCATGTATTGCGTGAGTAGAATAAACTCTACCACCGCAAACGTAAGTATGAAAGGGCCGATAAACGACCTTAATATAAGCTTATCTAATTTCTTCATGAGGGCCTGTGCGGCAAAATAGGTTCTGGCAGCCTGGTAAACAGAACAATCAGCAGCCAAAAATCGTGCAAATATAAACAGACCGGGCAGATTGCAAGCTACCCTCCTACTGTTTCGCGCAGGTTTTGCATCAGATTATCCCATAACTCTTCCAGTTCTTCCATATCATCCTCGTTTGAGTAGTCCACTACTTTAAGAAACTGTTCCTGTGTCAGCTCGCTCGATTCGATGGAGAAATCAATGTATGGCGCATCGACAAGCGGCTTTTTGTCTTCACTCAGAAAATTGAAGCGTACCGAGCGGTTGGTGCGCAAGCCCGTCATCTCGGCGTAGTGATTGCGCCCGTCCCACACAAAGTTGAAAATTTTATCATGATCAATCTTTACTTCATCGCTGAACCACTGCGCCAGGCCACTCGCTGTGCTCAGGTAAGGGTAAAGGAGCTTGGCGGATGCATTGATCGGATACTCCCGCACAAACTTTATTCTGGTAGCCTTCGTCATATAGATATTGTAAGAGTCTGAGTAAGTATAGTATTTATTTTCGATTCCATAAATATATCAAAAGTAAAATATTTTTTTTTAGACAGAAGCTTGCTTGTTTAAAAAACATTCCGCTATATTTGCACCCGATTCGGCGGGGTAGCTCAGATGGTTAGAGCGCAGGATTCATAACCCTGAGGTCGGCAGTTCGATTCTGCTCCCCGCTACAATTAAGTATGATAAACGCTTGTAAGTGAAAACTTGCAAGCGTTTTCTGCTTTAGGCCTACTTCTTTCGGATTGTTACAAACATGCCTATCTGGTTCGTACGCTTCCACATCCAACACAAATTTACTTCTACCCACTTCTTAAGCGATACAGAGAGACTATTGCCGGCCACTTTGCTCTACAGACAGCACATAAATCATGCTGATGTATGATGGCTACGCTTACTATACTATACTCCTATGACTCATTGGCACTGATATTTAAAAATGAAAGCTATGATTAGCTAACAATTTTCGATGCAGTTCCCTTTATCTCTGGTTGTTTGTTTATAGCACTTAGCTTTTTTAAGAACAGAAACCCTAACGTTGCGGCGATAAGGGAGGCAATCAGAATGGCAAATTTGGCTTGGGTTTGAAAGACAGGATCATTAAAAGAAAGCAAGGCAATAAAAATAGACATCGTAAAGCCTATACCAGCCACTAACCCTAATCCCAGTACCTGCAACCATGTGACGTCTGAAGGAAGGGAGCTGATGCCGAGCTTGACCGAAAGCCAGGAAAAGCAGAAAATGCCGACCGGTTTGCCCACCAACAAGCCTAAAATTATTCCCAGGCCTAAGCTGCTGGTCAGACCATCGAGCATGGCTGCCTCAAATCGTATATTGGTGTTGGCGAGTGCAAAAATGGGCATGATGAGAAAATTTACGGGCTTGGTTAATGCATGCTCTAATTTCTCGAGAGGAGACTCTGTTTCGTCGGGGGTGGTAGGTAAAGTCAGAGCGGTAAGCACGCCCGCAATGGTGGCATGTATGCCTGAATGATGAATGAAGTACCACATCACCACGCCAGGCAGCAGGTAGAACCAGATATTTTTAATGCCAATGCGATTAAAGACAAGCTGCAGGCCAAATATACCAATTGCATACAATAGGTAATTCAGGTGCATTTCAGTTGAATAAAAGAGCGCAATGATCAGAATAGCGCCCAGATCATCTACGATAGCCAGGGCAGTTAAAAAGACTTTCAACGAGAGTGGCACCCGATTGCCCAAAAGCGAAATAATGGCTATGGCAAAGGCTATATCGGTAGCCATAGGTATGCCCCAGCCGCTTGCTGTAGCTGTGTCTTTATTAATGAGAGCATAAATAGCAGCGGGAACAATGATTCCGCCGATAGCAGCAAACACAGGCAAAGCAGCCTGTTTAAAAGAAGACAACTCCCCTTCTACAAGCTCTCGTTTAATTTCCAGGCCTACTAACAGAAAAAACACAGCCATCAGCCCGTCATTGATCCACAACAGAACAGGGTAGCGTAATTGCAGCAAATCGGATTCATACCCTATTTCATGAGCAAGCACCTGCGTAAAAGCCGGCCCAAGAGGAGAATTTGCCAGTATCAAAGAAATTACAACACAGCTTATTAAGATAAAGCCGCCAACAGAGCCCGATTTTAAAAAATTTTTAAAGGAAGCAACATTTAATTTTGACAGCATACTTAACAGTTTTTAATAATTTGGGAAATGTAAATGCTCATTAACCTGTAAGCATCTTTTTTTAATGTACGAAGTAACATGCTTTGGTGCCAGCATTCTATACATTAGGCATTAGGGCACGCTTTAACAGCATATGCTGTTAAAGCGAAAAATAAAATAATGTAAGCAGTTTTTCCGACCAGGCTCGTAACAGCTATTCCTGTTTGTAAAAGAGAGTTTATTATTTCAGGCAAGTATAATCAATCCCTTTAAACAACCTGACCAATGTTGCTTCTGTAGCACATACGTTCCAATCAATGCTTTTTTCTTTACTTGCAACGCATTATACCTAAGCGCTGGTATATTTACCGTTGCTGCCCTATATGCGGAAACGGCAACCTCCTATACTTCAACATCAAACCCCTGCTTGCTTATGGCACGAAAACTACTTTTTCTTTTGCTGCTGGCTCTGCTGCCTTTTAAAGGTGTGCTGGCGCAGACCAATGCCTCCCCATCTTATTATTTATTAAAACCCGACCGCGTGTTTGATGGCGAGCAACTGCACGAGGGCTGGCAGGTGCTGGTGCACGGAAACCGCATCGAAGCTGTTGGCCCCCAGGTGCAGGCGCCTGCCGGTGCAACGCTGATCGACCTGAAAGGCACAACCCTGCTGCCGGGCCTCATTGAAGGTCACAGCCATCTTTTTCTGCATCCTTACAACGAAACAAGTTGGAATGACCAGGTGCTGAAAGAATCCAGGGCGGAACGCACGGCCCGGGCTACCGTACATGCGCGCAACACGCTGCTGGCGGGCTTTACCACCGTGCGTGACCTGGGCACGGAAGGCGCTAACTATGATGATCTGGGTTTAAAACAAGCAATTACGAAAGGCGTGGTGCCGGGCCCCCGTATGCTGGTAGCTACCAAAGCCATCGTTGCGACGGGCAGCTACGGCCCGAAAGTGCTTAGTGCCGACCTGGAAGGCCCCGTACTGGGTGCTGCCGAGGCAGATGGCGTGGATGCGCTGATAAAAGAAGTGCGTACCCAGATCGGCAAGGGAGCAGACATTATCAAAGTATACGCCGATTACCGTTGGGGAGCTAACGGCGAGGCGCGGCCTACCTTTACCGAGGCGGAGCTTAAAACAATGGTTGAAACAGCAAATAGCAGCGGCCGGCCAGTAGTAGCGCATGCCTCTACGGCTGAGGGGATGCGGCGGGCAATCATGGCTGGTGTTGCCACCATTGAGCATGGTGATGCCGCAACGCCCGAGATCTTCCGGCTGATGAAGAAGCAGGGCGTGGCCTTCTGCCCCACCCTGGCAGCCGGAGATGCTATTGCGCAGTATGGCGGCTGGCAAAAAGGCAAGCAGCCAGAACCTGATCGCCTGCAGGAAAAACGGCAGAGCTTTGCCCAGGCCCTGAAAGCCGGCGTAACCATTTGTATGGGCGGCGATGTGGGCGTGTATACTCACGGAGATAATGCCCGCGAAATGGAGCTGATGGTAGATTATGGGATGAAACCCCTGGAAGTGCTGCATGCGGCAACAGCCGTAAACGCAAAGGTATTTGGGATCAGCGACAAAGTAGGCAGCATTAAACCTGGCCTGCTGGCCGACCTGGTGGCCGTAAGCGGCAACCCAGCCACTAGCATTGCGCAGGTGCGGCAGGTACAGCTGGTCATGAAAGACGGCATTGTATATAAGCAGCCTTAGGAGTTATGAGTTAAGAGTTAAAAGTTAACAGATCTGAAATATGGGCCTAATACCTAAGGCTATTCATGTTCCGTCGGCATAAGCGCTCCAGCAAGTATAAAATCCTTTGATATCAAACAACAAGAGTCAGGCAAGATTTAATTGCCTGACTCTTGTTGTTTAAGGAGATTATGAAATAACTCGCGACTCAGAACTCAGAATTCGGAACTCAATCAGTAGTTATACATAATGTCATAGTATTCGCGGGCCATGCGCTCTGCCGTAAAGGTAGGAGTGATATCGCGCATACTTTGCTTCATGATCTTGAGCCATTTTTCCCTGTCCAGGTAATAAGCCGGTATGATCTCAGACTCGAGAATCTGCATCATACTGGTATAATCCGCCTCATCCTGCATTTCTACCGGAAGGCTTGTATCGGCCACCGGAATGATAAAGCTGTTCTCGCCATGGCGGGCATATTCGGGTATCCAGCCATCCTGCACCGAGAAGTTAATAGCCCCGTTCATGGAAGCCGTCATACCGCTGGTACCTGATGCCTCACGTGGGCGCCGGGGCGTATTGAGCCAGATATCGGCTCCCTGCTTTAATTTGCGGGAGAGTTCCAGTTCATACCCAGTTAACACGGCAAAGTTCTTACGCCCGTACGATAGCTTTACGAGCATGTCAAACGTATTCACGGCGCCTGCATCGAACGGGTATGGCTTGCCGGCCCAGATAACCTGTACGGGTTGTTCGGCGCGTTCAATGAGTTCATAAAAGCGCTCCAGGTCGCGCAGGAGCAGGTCGGCCCGCTTATATGCGGCAAAGCGGCGCGCCCATACAATGGTGAGCACATCAGGCTGGAAGAGCTTGCCGGTCTGGTTGGCTACTACTTCGAACAACTGCTGTTTCATGGCTGCCTTTTGGCGCACCAGCGCAGCGTCATCATCGTCGTCGAGCGCCTGCTTCAGCGTAGCATCCATCCAGAAAGGAACATTCTGCGCATTCGTGATGGCTTTGATCTCGCACACGCCCTCATTCTCATACCACATTTGCTGAGCCACCTCGCCATGTAACTGCGACACGCCATTCGCTACTTTACTTAAGCGCAGCGCTGCCAAAGTATGATTGAACATCTGCCCGTGCATACCCGTTATGTTGCGGGCTTCGGCCAGGGGCACACTGTTAAAGAAACCCATACGGTCCAAAAAGTGGATGTCGTGCTCCTCGTTGCCTGCTTTCTCAGGTGTATGGGTAGTAAAGACCACATGCTTGCGCACTTCTTCCAGGTCACGGTATTTATCATACAAATGAAAGGTGAGCGGAAGCGCGTGCCCCTCGTTCATGTGGTAAATTTCGGCGCCGCCTAGAGCTTCTACTACTTTGGCGCCGCCTATCCCCAGCACAATCCCCTGGGCGATACGGGTGGAGGCTTCCGGGTCGTAGAGCATGTGTGTGATGGTGCGGGCTAGGTGATCATTACCCGGCACATCGGTGGTCAGGAAATACATTGGCACGGTGCCAAACGTTTCAGGCTTCAGCACCATCGCTTTTACCAGCACCGGGTGGTTATTTACCTGCACGGTTACCGTAATGCCGCTGTCTTCCAGGTACGTATAAAGTTTCTGGATGAACTGCACCCGCATGGTTTGGTCTTCTTTCCGCTCCTGGTCATAGTAACCATACTCCCAAAGTATGCCGATGCCGATCATGTTTTGGCGCAGGTCAAAGGCGCTTCGCATATGGGAACCGGCCAGGAAGCCAAGGCCCCCGGAATACGTTTTTAAAGCCTGGTGAATGGCAAACTCCATGCTGAAGTATGCTACGCGTTTACTGTACCGCTCATCAATGTCGTGGGGATGTGACCACCTGTCGTACTGTGTCATATTCTCTTCTTATTTCTGTTTAGGACCGGCTGCTAACGGGCCGGTTCTTGTTTTCTGATTTTTATTTCCGCTGCCCTTTCGCATAAATTCTGTTAAGGTCCTAAAGGGCAATATCATTTAATTAATATGTATGCACCCTGCAGGCGCATGAAACCATAAGTATACTTAAACTTTCGGGTTATCCCACAGAGCCCTGTCGTTTACTTTTGCTGCTTCATGTACCGTCATGGTGCAAAAGGCTGTGCTAGTATCCTTTACACCATACTTTAATTCCTCTGAGCTGATCCTTTTTCTTCCAAAGCTACTGCCAGCGGCGCAAAGAAATGTACCGGATAGCATTAACGGAAATGATCCCCCAAATGATATTATTTCAGCATCGCCCTTTTTGCTCACCGTCTTTCCAGCTATGCAGGGTTCGTTACATTTCGATTTAATAACCAGCCAGCACATGGTGCTGAAAAATTGCACTGCTTATACCAATTAATTTGCACTTCTTTTTACATAAAAATAGCAACTGGCACTTGAACTATGCAGCGCAAAAAGATTGTATACCATTATATTTACTTTTTAGATTCTTCTACAGGCACAATATTTTACACATCTAACGCACCTAACTGTTTTAATTAGGGCATATCAATCAATAATGTTATATTATTTAATAAGCATAAGCCAAGTCAATATTATTTAAACAATAAATATTGTAACCCTATATTTTAATATTTCGTTTTGGTGTTTTTCAATTAAAATATTGTGAGTACACTAAATTAATTGTATCATTTATATTCTCATTCATGCAAAAACGTTACATAGTAAGTTTTCTTATCCTGTTCTCGCAACTGGCCTTTGGCCAGGAGCGCATCACGGTAGAAGCCGGCACGGTGATCAAAGATGTCTCTCAGCACCCGGTAGGCATCAATGTAGACTACCTCATGGACGATGATTCTTACCTGCAGCCGGCCACTCCCACCACTACAGCGCTGCAGCAACTGGGCGTAAGTTTTTTGCGCTTTCCAGGCGGAGAGAAATCCGACAATTACCTCTGGAGCCAGTACCCCTATACCTCGGCTAACCCTACCCTGGCGCTCTCCGACAGCTGCCATTGGCCCAACGAAGATCCCCGCTTTGTGTTTGATGATGATAAAAGCCTGCGCCCTACGACCCTGGACTTCGACGAATTTATGCTGATGGTACAGGCCACCGGCACAGAGCCGCTGATCGTGGTGAATGGCGACGGGCACCGCAACACTGGTGGCTCCTGCGGCGGCGTGCCCCCGCGCGACTCGCTGATCATGGCTGCCCGCCAATGGGTGCGCTATGCCAACGTGACGCACAACTATAATATTAAATACTGGATGATCGGGAATGAATCCTTTCACAGTGCTGCCTACAACGGGGCAGTGACCGCGCCGGATTACCTGACCGACCTGCTGCTTTTCGCCAGAGCGATGAAAGAGGAAGACCCTACTATCAAGCTTATCGTTAACGGCTCTACCGACAGCTGGTGGAAAACCATTCTGAGCAATACCGAGGCTGCCTCGCTCATTGATTACCTGGGCGTGAGCGTCTACCCGATCGACAGTTGGTCGACCGGTTATGAAAACTTCCGCACCACGTCGCCTGTATTTACCAAAACCGTGAGCACGGCCTCTAATGCCATCACCAAGTATGTAGCCAATGCCACGGATCGGGCGCGCATCAAAGTGATTGCCACCGAGTACAACACCATTGACTGGGGAGAGAATGGCTGGCTAAACCGCAACGATGTGGGCCATGCGCTGGTGGCTTTTGATATGCTGGGCCAGTTGCTGAAAATGCCGCAGCTGGACTTGGCCTTTTTCTGGAACACGCGCTACGTAGATAACAAGGAGATTCCCAACAATGTGTTTGATGCGCTCAGCAGCACAGGCAGCCTGCAGGCCAATGGCAAAATGCTCTCTCTCTGGGGCAAGAATCTGCTTCAGGAGTTGGTAGCTGTCAACAGCACGACAAATATCCTGTCCTATGCTTCCAAAAGCGATACGGAGCTCACCGTTTTCCTGCTCAACAAAGACACCCAGCCACATCCGGTAACGCTGGCGTTGCAGAATTTCACCAGCACAGGCACTGCGCAGGTATATACGTATCAGGGCACCTCCATTGATGATACGGACCCTACCCTTACGGCGGGAGAGCCGCTTACAGGCCAGCCTGCGCAGTATGATTTTGAAGCTCCGGCGGCCTCCATTACCGTGCTCCGTTTTACAAAAACAGAAGATACTATACAAAAAGTAGCCAGCCTGACCCTTGTAAATGCTGATAATGATCAGGATCTGCAAACGCTTACAGAGGGCGCAACGCTGAACCTGGCGACTTTGCCAACGGGCAACTTCAACATCCGCGCCAATACCGATCCGACTACTGTGGGCAGCGTAGCCTTTCAGCTATCAGGGACGCAAACAAAGATCGCGACGGAAAGTGCCCAGCCCTATGCCCTTTATGGCGACAATAGCAAAGGAGATTATTATGCCTGGGCACCTGCTTTGGGCAGCTATACCCTGACAGCCACACCTTATACTGCCTCTAAAGGAACAGGAACTGCAGGCACCCCGCTGACCGTTAATTTCACTGTTATAAATGAAGTGCCAAAGGATGAAACCGAAACACTGATCACCAATGTGTCGGCCAATTCCGGTAAGCGCTATTCATTGACGACGTTGCAGGCAGGCGTGCAGATGTATACCGATCGCATATATACGATTACTTCCGTACCGACCATACTTGAAGGGGCAACCCTAGTGCAGACGGCCAATGACGACAAGCGAAATACAAGTGCCGCCCTGCTCTCGTTTGAATTAATAAAACCTGCCATCGTGTATGTGGCCTACGATCCGCGCGCGACGGCACTGCCTGCCTGGCTAACCGGATGGGAGAAAATTTCTGACGCAGTAGGCGTTGATGATTCAAAGATCAGCACCATGACGCTTTACCGCAAAAACTTTGCAGCGGGCAGCGTAACGTTGGGCGGCAACATGGCCAGCCCGGCAAAAGGCGCAGAAAACAACTACTTTGTGCTGGCAAAAGAAGCGCCGGCCGCCCAAGCCCTTATCACCAATATCGCTGCCAGTTCAGGCAGAAAGTATGTTTTAACAGATCTGCAGGAAGGTACCCCCATGTATACAGATCGAACGTACAAAATCACCTCGGTGCCCGAAGTACTGGCGGGTGCCCTGCTGATCCAGACGGCCAATGATGACAAACGGAATACGTCGTCGGCCTTGCTCACTTTTGAGCTCACCCGGCCTGCCACTCTTTATGTGGCGTATGACCCGCGTGGCACGGCGCTGCCTGCCTGGCTCAGTGGCTGGAGCCCTAGCGGCGCAAGTATAGGCGTGGAAGATTCCAAGATCAGCACCATGAAACTGTTTAGCAAAAGCTTCGCAGCAGGTACCGTTACGTTAGGCGGCAATCTGGCCAGCCCGGCCAAAGGCGCGGAAAACAACTATTTTGTTTTGGCTACTGAAACAGTGCAGCCCCTACCAGAAACTGGGTTGATATCCAATATTGCAGCAAGCACAGCTAACACCTATGCGGTAAAAGAGTTAACAGCAGGCGAGCTGCTTTATACCGACCGTACATATAAGATCACCACTGTTCCAACAATCCTGCAAAGCGCTACTTTTATTCAGCCGCCCAACGCCGACAAGTGGAACACCAGCGCAGAATTGCTTTCTTTCGACTTGTCGGAGCAGGCAAAAGTATATGTGGCCTATGATCCGCGCGCAACAGCGCTTCCTTCCTGGCTCTCAGGTTGGCAGATTGAAACCGAAGTTTTAGGCGTGGAAGATTCCCAGATCAGTGCCCTGAACCTGTACAGCAGGATCTTTTCAGCCGGCAAGGTAACCTTGGGAGGCAATGTTGCCAGCCCCGCAAAAGGGGCTCAGAACAACTACCTGACCATCGCCCTTTCTCTTGCCGCTTCCGATTCAATCCAGGCAGTATCTAATGCTACCAGGCTAAATGCGACACCGGAGAAAGCTGATCCCCGACTTAGCGTATACCCGAACCCTAACACCGGCAACAGGATAGCAATATCGCTGCAGAATTTCGGGCCGAAGGAAAAGGTCAGCGTTGCGATTGTTGAGGTGATAACCGGAAGGCAGGTGTTTTCACAAACGCTGCAAACCACGAGTGCAGGCATCCTCTCTACTTATCTGGCCATAACAATGCCGCTAAAACATGGTGTTTACCTGGTAAGCGCCCGGGGAGCTTCGGGCCAGGATCATGCAAAACTGCTTGTAGTCAAGTAGCCATTCTTCTAGTAAACCTATTCGCCCCTACAAACGGATGTGACCCGCATCCCTTTGCAGGGGCGACTTGCGTTCTGGCGGCACCCACTTACAAGTATAAGTATAGAAAAAGTGCTTTTTATGGCATCTAAAATTCCATACTTAAAATTTGAGCAAATAAAGAAAGGAAGATTAGCAGATTAATCCGTTCGCCAGCAGCATGATAGCTATTTATAACAGGTGCTTGCCCGAAGGTATGGTCAAAACCGGCTGAACATTAGGGAGCAGAAAATCGTAGGCGAAATAACTACCGAAAAAACAATGCCTTTTCAGTTAAACTGCACGGATTCAAATCAATGAAATTTAAGGCAAATATAGCCTGTGCAGGATAGCTGAATATGGTTTTTATTTCTTAATTTTGAATTAATGGCAGGCGTACATCCGGTTCTGCTTTCATACCCTTCATACCAATGCCATTATTAATTCCCCCTGATACCACCCCTCCGCTTACCGACACATTGCAACTATTCCGCCGCGGTGGCGAGATGGGCGACCTGATGAGTGCTTACGATTGGGATGCCCACCCGCTGGGCAACCCGGTTTACTGGCCCGAGAATTTAAAAGCAAATATCCGATTGATGTTAAACTCCGGCTTCCCGATGTTCATCTGGTGGACGAAGGAGCTATACATGTTTAACAACGATGCCTACATACCGGCTCTAGGTAAAAAACACCCGCAGGCTTTAGGGAGCGTGGCCCCGGAAATGTGGGCCGAAATTTGGGACCAGATTGAAGGGATAGTAGCCGATATTCTGCAGCACGGCAATAAATTTTATGCCGAGAACCTGCTGATTCTGCTGGACAGGAAAGGCTATCTGGAAGAAACCTACTGGACCTTTTCCTATAGTCCCATTTTTGATGATGACGATGCAGTAGCGGGGATATTCTGTGCTTGCCACGAAACGACGGCGCTGGTACTGGGGCAGCGCAGGCTGAAAAGTTTAAATGACTTGTCGGAAGAGTTAAACCAGGCCCAGTCGTTGGAGCAGGTGGGTCAAAAAAGCTGCGATATCCTCCATGAGAACTTAAATGACCTGCCCTTTAGCCTGTTATACTTAAACAATGAGACTGGTACCGAAGCACACCTGGTAGGTCGTTCTGGAAACATCAAAGGCGCCTACATACCGGATGTGGTAAACTTGCGTGAACAGGATGCCCCATGGCCGCTGGCGCAGGTGCAGGAGGAAAAGAAACGACTGGTGATCGATCTTTCGGATCTGGCGGGTCATTTTGATTGCGATGATGGTGTGCCTGTTATACCCCGGCAAGCGGTTATACTTCCGGTTAAAAGACCCGATCAAGGCCATGTGATCGGTTTCTTTATTTCTGGTATCAGTGCCCGGCAGGAGTACAACGAGGCGTATGAAGGCTATCATAACCTGGTTGCCGGCCAGATTGCTACCTCTATTGCCAGTGTGCAGAACAGGCAAAATATTATCCGGCAAAAGCAATACCTGAACGAGATCTTCCAGCAGGCGCCTGTGGGTATTACGATGCTCCGGGGCCGGGAATACGTAGTAGAAATTGCCAACCAAAGCGTTTGCGAGATCTGGCGCGTTAACCAACAGGATGTGCTGGGTAAGCCTATTCTGGATTTTATACCCGAGGCGGCCGATCAGGGCTTCATCGCTTTGCTGGATGGCGTGATGAGCACAGGCGTGCCCTTTGTTGCCAATGAGCTGCCCCTGGTGCTTGAACGGAACGGCGTACTGGAAACGGTGTATCTTAACTTTGTTTACCATCCTTTACGCGATGCACAGGGGTTTATCACCGGGATCATCGCCGTGGCCATTGATATAAGTGAGCAGGTAGCGGCACGCCAGAAAATAGAAGTCATCAACAGGGAGCTGCTGGCTACTAATGCCGACCTCGACAACTTTGTATACTCCGCCTCGCATGATCTGAAAGCGCCAATTTCCAACATCGAAGGATTGGTGCATGCCCTGCAGGATTTTCTTCCGGACGATACCTCTACATCCAATGATGTGCAGCTCTTTTTAATGCACATTGAAAACTCGATCGAACGGTTTAAACGCGTGGTAACGGACCTGACCCAGGTAACTAAGATTCAGAGGGAAGCCGGGGAAGATATCGCCCTTGTGGATGTGGCCGACGTTATAAGCGAAGTATGCCTGGATTTTGCACCGACCATCGCCGCAATCGGGGCGCAGGTAGAAACGGACATAAGCCCTGACTCCCTTGTGCAGTTTTCGGCAAAGAACCTGCGCAGCATCGTGTATAATCTGCTGAGCAATGCGTTGAAGTATTATGCGCCGGACCGCACACCGCAGATCAAAATCTCTACAGCAGTGACCCCGGAAAACCTTGTTCTGACTGTGGCCGATAACGGGCTTGGAATCGATCAGGCGGGGGAAAGCAAGATATTTTCGATGTTTAAGCGCCTGCACGACCATGTGGAAGGCTCCGGAATTGGCTTATACATTGTAAAAAGGATTGTGGAAAATGCCGGCGGCAGGATTGAGGTTGAAAGCAAAGTGAGTAAAGGCGCTACCTTTCGGGTGTATTTTAAACACTAGCAAACAGCAATCTAGCAGGTACAAGGGCAAGCAACTCGTCATGTGCTAAACATTACAGCCCTTTGCTTTGTATACTTATAAAGCCGCTGACGAAGTATACGATCCTTTATTGAAAGCCTTATTAAAATAGGCGCTGAATGTGTCTGCCAGTATAGGCTATCATACGATGCGTAACCTGTTATTCGGAGCATGGAACACGGAAGGCGGCGTTCACAAAGCTTAAATATTATGGAAATAGCAACATTTGGGAATGGCTGCTTCTGGTGCACAGAAGCAGTTTTTCAGGAACTAAACGGCGTTGAAAAGGTTGTTTCCGGCTATACCGGCGGTCAGGTAGAAAACCCCACTTATAAGCAGGTATGCACCGGCACGACCGGCCATGCTGAAGTACTCCAGATCACCTATGATCCTGCGGTGATCAGTTACGAAGAGCTGCTGGAGGTGTTCTGGGCGACCCACGACCCCACCACGCTCAACAGGCAGGGTAATGATGTCGGCACGCAATACCGCTCATCTATTTTCTACCATAACGAGGAGCAAAAGCAGCTGGCCGAACAGTACAAACAAAAGCTGGATGCATCCGGAGCATTTGACCAACCTATTGTTACAACCATAGAAGCGCTTGGCCCCTTTTACCCTGCCGAGGATTATCATCAGAATTACTACCGCAACAACGGGGAGCAGCCCTACTGCAGCTTTCTGATTCGCCCGAAATTGGACAAGTTCCGAAAGGTCTTCAAGCATAAACTGAAAAGCAGCGCAGCCTAAAAAGAGAAGTATAAACCAGCACATGGGTAAAGCGCCTGCTGGTTTATACTTCTCCTTGAGCTGGTTTCCTGTTAACGCATCTTCCGATGCAGTACCTGGCTCAGGTCTCCGGCCCGGTACCAGCAATAGCCATAAGCCTCCATCGTTATCTGATGGATCCCTTTTTTATCTGCCTCACTCTCCTGGTTAGCCATTAAGTTTATTAACTTCTCTCCCTCCTGCTGTCCCAGTTCCAGAGTTACCACGCACGGCTTTTCTTCAAAGTTATGCAGGGTTATCAGGGAGTTTCCCTGCCAGGAATAACACATACCAAGCACATGCTTGGCGTCTGTCCGGAGTAACTGCCATTGCCCCCATCCAATCTCGGGGCATTCTTTGCGCAGGCGGATCATTGCGGTAATCCAGTTGAGTAGGGAATGCGGTTCGCGGCGCTGGGTTTCGACGTTAACATGTTCGTAAGCATAAGGCCCCTCGCTGATAACCGGGTGCACCAGTTTCTTTGCTTCCGAAAAGCCAGCCTGCGGGTCAGGCGACCATTGCATGGGCGTTCGCACAGCGTCGCGCTCCTTCAAACCCAGATCGTCGCCCATCCCAATCTCGTCGCCATAGCGGAGCACCGGCGTGCCTGGCAGCGAGAATATTAGGCTATACGCCAGCTCGGTTTGGGCCCGGTTGCCCAGCATCGGGGAAAGCCGCCGCCGAATGCCCCGCTGGTAGAGCTGCATACTTTCATCCGGGCCAAAGCGGGCAAAGACCTGTTGCCGTTGTGCCTCGGTCAAGCGGCCCAGGTCCAGTTCATCGTGATTGCGTAGAAACTGGGCCCATTGCGCAGTAGGAAAAAGGTCGCGTGTGGCTTCCAGTGCCTTGCAAAGCGGTTCTACATCGGCTGTTGCCAGGGTATAAAACACATGCTGGTTCACGTAAAAATTAAACATCAGGTGGATGCCATCCCCTTCTTCGCCAAAGTACTTCTGGTTTTCCTCCGGCAATACATTTGCCTCGCCAAGCAAAACAGCATTCCCGCGGCGCCACTGCAGAAAACGGCGCATTTCTTTCAGGTACTCGAACCGGAGAACGGGTTTGGATTTGCCTGGTGCCGCCGTTTCGATTAAAAAGGGCACCGCATCTACGCGGAAACCGGCTACGCCAAGCTCCAGCCAATACCCCATGATCCGGTTGATCTCTGCCCGCACCTCCGGATTTTCCATGTTCAGGTCCGGCTGGAAATCGTAGAAGCGGTGAAAATAATATGCCCCGGCTTTCTTGTCGTAGGTCCAGGTGGCTTCCTGCACCCCAGGAAAAACCATGCCCTGGTTCCAGTCCGAAGGTTTCTCTTCTGACCATACATACCAGCTGCGGTATTTGGAATTCCTGTCGCTGCGGGCTTGCTGAAACCAGGGGTGCTGGTCGGAAGTATGATTTACCACCAGGTCGATGATCACTTTCAGGCCCCGCCTGTTAGCCTGGTGCATGAATTCTACAAAGTCGCCGCTGGAGCCATGCCGCCGGTCCACGCCATAATAATCCTCGATATCGTAGCCATTGTCCTTGTTGGGTGTAGGTTGGAAGGGAGCCAGCCAGATCGTATCTACTCCCATCGCCTGCAAATAATCAAGGCGACGTTTGAGTCCTTCAAAATCACCCACGCCATCTTTGTTGACATCCATAAACGTCTCCAGGTCCAGGCTGTAGATGATCGCATTCTTGTACCAAAGGTCTTCAATCATAGGGAAACAGGTATAAAAGGTGCAGTTGATACTATACGTAGTTATACTAGTTTAATGGTGATTTCTTATGAGTGGTAGTATGGGAAAGTACCTATGAGATGATACTTGCTTCCCTGCAGAAAGGAAAAGAAAGACCTGAGGGAATCATCCCAAAGTATAAAACGCCTTGTTGATATATAAATCTGAGATAAAATAAACTCTGCCAAGTAGGGATATAATGCAAGCGGCCTTCTATAGCTTAGAAGGCCGCTTGCACATACTTGGAGGAGGTAATAACCCTGCCTTAATGGAAGAAAAGATAGGCGATGAGTATAGCGGCGATCACGCCGGCCAGATCGGCCAGTAACCCGCACACCAAGGCATAACGCGTATTCCGGATACCTACAGAGCCAAAATAAACAGCCAGGATATAGAAGGTAGTTTCGGTAGACCCCTGTATCGTAGAGGCTACTCTGCCAACAAACGAGTCCACGCCGTACGTTGTCATGGCTTCCACCATCATGCCACGTGCTCCGCTACCACTCAAGGGTTTCATAAAGGCTACCGGAAGCGCCGGCACAAAGTCTGTATTCATCCCCAGCAATCCAAAGACATTACCTAAACCAGCTACCAGCAAATCGAGTGCTCCGGAAGCCCGGAAAACGCCGATGGCGACCAGTATAGCCACCAGGTACGGGATGATGGTGATGGCCACTGAGAAACCTTCCTTTGCGCCTTCAATAAAAGCTTCATACACATTCACGCCTCTGACAAGCGCCAGGCCGATAAAAGAAATGATAATGGAAAACAGTATCACGTTACTAGCCACAGTGGAAATAGTGCTGATCTGCTCCTGTGGAATGGTGCTGAAATAATAGATAAGGGCGCTGATCAGCAGCACCAGCGTACCCAGGTAAGCCAGAATCACTTTGTCGAACAGGTTGATGCGCTGGTAAAGCGCCACGCTGATGAGCCCTACTATGGTAGAAAAAAATGTTGCCAGCAGAATGGGAATGAAAATATCGGATGGGTCGGCTGCTCCGAGCTGCGCCCGGAAAACCATGATACTGATCGGGATGATGGTCAGGCCCGAGGTATTGAGAACCAGGAACATGATCTGCGCATTAGAGGCCGTGTCCTTGTCGGGGTTCAGCTCCTGCATCTCTTTCATGGCTTTGAGCCCCAGTGGGGTGGCGGCATTGTCCAGACCCAGCATGTTGGCCGAGAAATTCATAAGAATGGACCCGAAAACAGGGTGATTTTTGGGCAACTGCGGGAACAGCCGGCTAAAGAAAGGGCCTACCAGGCGGGCAAAAATATTGATAATGCCCCCGCGCTCCCCTACTTTCATCAAGCCCAGCCACAGGGTCATCACGCCCGTCAGGCCCAGCGATATCTCAAAACCCAGCTTGGCATTATCGAAAGTACTGGAAACCAGGGTCTGGAAAATTGTTGTATCCTGAAAGACAAGGAGCTTAAAAAGGGCTATAGCGAAAGCGATCAGAAAAAAGAAGGCCCACAGATAATTTAAAACCATGTAAAAAGGCTAGGTTGGTGAGGAATGAGCCCGAAAGATACAAAACCGTTTTAAAAAACCGCCGGTCTGCTGAGCACGGCCGGCGGATTAGACGCTATATTTTAAGAGCTATTTTTCCGGATAGAGACTCCTGCCGGCAAGGCTACAACCTGCTTTAGAGTATAAGGCCATGAAAAAGAGCGGGCTTTTCGCCTTGCAGATCATAGACAAAGCCGTTCACGATCACGTATCTTACCTGCCCGTCGGCCTGTTTCAATACAAAATCTGCGCCGCCGTTTATACTTAACGTATGGCTTACTTTACCCGAGGCGCTGGTAATATTAAGGGGTAGCTGGAGCGGATCTGCAGCAGTATCCGGTAGGGTGTGCAGCCGGACGGTGGTATACCCCTCCCGTAAAAGCTGCAGGCTGCGCTGAGGCGTTAGTGCTGCGAGGTCTTCGAAAGCAGTGCCGTATACTTTGCCAGGCACCAGGATCAGGCCTGTACCATCCACCTCTTCGTAGCCATAAAAAACGCGCATGTCTCCTATCTCCTGTACGCTGCTTTGGGTGTAAAATCCGCGGGCGGTTGCCACTTCCACCTCGTCGCGCATCACGCCTACGTCCAGCAGCGTGTCGCGGCCGTTCTCCTGGTAACGCACGTTCCGGATCACCACATCAAAGAGGGTGCGCGCGTTTTCCGGTATCTCATAATAATCTTCCAAGGTATAATTCTGGTACCCTTCGGCCGCAATGAGCTGCAGTGCAGAAATCATAGAAGCAAAATTCAGGCGCCGGATCATCTGTTTTTCCGGATCGCCGTTATACCCGCCCGATTCAATCAGGATTACGCTAGTGCCCCACTTTTGTATGTTATCGCCAAAAGCACGCGGCTCGTGTTCATCTGCATACTTGGCTACCTGCCCCGGAATCAGGTGCTGCAGGGCCTCATTCATCCCAACAATAGTACGCATGGCGCGGCCCCGTACCTTATTCACTGTCTGGGCAGTATCATAAGCTGGGGCCAGAAAGGAAATGGTAGCCGGTTTCGAAGTGGTGCTCACAGCATAATAGCGGCTCTGGTCGTGCAGGTTAAAACCAAAAACAGGGTTCAGGCTGTCGCGCAGGCTTTTTAGCAGGCGGGCTTCAGGGCTCTGGAGTTGCAGGGCATCGCGGTTGAGATCAATCTCCAAGGCATTACGCCGCTTGAACTGCTCGGCGCCATCCGGGTTCAGCATCGGCACCACATACAAGGTGATATTTTCCAGTATCTGTTTGCGCACCGGGTCCAGGTCATCGGACTGCTGCAGGAAGTTGAACAAATCAAACAAGGCCATGGTAGCCGTTGACTCATCGCCATGCATCTGCGACCAGAGCAACACGTTTGTTTTTCCGGTGCCAGCTTTAACCAGGTAAATAGCTCGTTTTTCTACCGACTCCCCCACCTTTTGTACTTCAAACAACGGGTTCTCCTTTAGCTCCTCCAGCAGCGGCACCATGTCCTGGTGCTTAAAGCGGCGGGATTGGAAAGCCGGTTCTTTATAGGATTCGTGCATTTCAAAGGCCTGGGTTGCCACATAGGTGGTCGGTTTCCGTTGGCACTGGGTTGCCAGAAGCGTCATGAGCGTAAGTATACTACAGGTTATATTTTTCATCAGCCCATCCTAAACAGGCACTTTAACGGTACAGGTAAAGATGCGATTTTCCGCTTCCACCCATACAATTTTTCAGCGCCCAATGTAAGTACGAATTTTTGTTTTTAGAAAACAGAGATCATGTTTTGATTCAAACGAAGCAGCGTATCGTAATTCCTTTCCAGCATTATGATAGATGTAACATGAACAGTATTAAAAACAGATTGGCAACATTGCTGTTTAAGGTATAAACGCAGCCTTACTCCTGCTTCTTATATTAATAAAACCCTGCGGAACAACATGTAAGGTTTAGAGCAAGAACATCAACTTAAACTGCCAGGAACAACAAACTTAAAAGCAGGAAGTATACAGATAGGAATTACATTCATTTTTTGCGCATTTATACGATCAACCAAAAGCTGCTGAATCAGTAGTCTTCGTGGGGGTTAAGCCTGCACTTTCACCCTTTTACCTTGATATTTGGTTCCCAAAGTATGATGCCAAAGGCGAGCCTACAAAGGCAGCAGCGGCATAGCGATGTTGCTTTTTAATACGCTTATACCGATTTAATTCATGTCGCTGAACATAGGTCTTTATCCTTCAACTCTTAACTTCTCATATAGGTAGGTTTAAAGTATAAAAGAATATCATCTACTGGCAAACAAGCATATACGATGGCTGCAAGCTGGAAGCAATTGTACCTCCTGCGCAAGGAACCAAGGCTCGTAAGGAGCAGGTTCCTGCTGATCTTAGTCCTGCTGCTTTTACTACAGGCGCAGGAGGCTGCTGCGCAGTGGAAGCGCGTGCGCAATGCCCACAACGACCGGGGCGAGATGGCAACAGTGGTGTACCAGGAGAAGATCTACTCTTTTGGCGGGTTCAGCACCTGGCCGAATGTAGAGCCCACGAATGAAGTATATGACCCACAAACCGATACCTGGACCTATATCGCGCCCATGCCCGAGGGCAAAGCCGTAACGCACGAAGGGTTTGTACTGGTAGATAATACCGTCTGGCTGATCGGCGGCAGACTGACCGATAGCCATGGACCGTTAACGAATGAAGTATGGATCTACAACATCAGCCAGGATTCCTGGTCGCGGGGACCTGCGTTAAAAGACCCGGCCACGGGCAAACGCCTCCTTTGGGGCGGCGGGGGCGCCGGGCTGCTGGGCCGCACCATCCATGTGGTTGGAGGTTTTGTTGCGACAGCCTGCGATAATGACCAGGACAAATACCACCTGACCTTAAATGTAGATGATTGGCTGGTCGACCCGGCACATACTACGTGGCAGAATACGCGCAAACCTATGCCCATCAAGCGCAACCATATCAGCACGACCGTGCTGGCGGGTAAACTCTATGTAATCGGCGGCCAGTTCGGGCACGACTGTGGCGGCGGAGAAGACCAGATATACTCCCATCGTTACGACCCGCTCACCGATACCTGGACCCGGCTAACGGATCTTCCTACGGTGCGCTCGCATTGCGAGGCGTCCATTTTTCCGCTGGATGGTAGCATCTATTTTGCCGGGGGCGATGGGGCCACCTCCAAAGTAACCATTCTTACACCGGGGGCAAACAAGGGGCTTGGCTCCTGGGCCAATGCTGACAAGTATGATTTACCTAATCCTTATATCGGCGTTTCTGCCAAGGTAGTGGGCAGCACGTTTGTGTTATCCGGCGGCAAGATCGGTGATGTAGATCCCCGGAAAGAGACGTATACGGCACCTATTGATCGCCATATTCCTTATAAACTTGGTTTTGGGGCAGGCTGCTTTACAAAAAATATGAAATCCGGTACGCACGCGGTTCTCAAAAACCTGCTTTATACCCTAGAAGGCGAAAAAGCTTACACCCTCACCTCGGACGCTGACTGGCTCCGAATAACAAAAAAACCCAACGGTAAGGCGCTGCCGACAGCCGTAGACATCGAAGCTACGATTGATGCCGCTGGTCTGGCGCCCGGCACCTATGCAGCCACTGTAACTGCACAAGGCCAGGGTGATGGGCCGGACTTTGAAGAAGCAAGCTTCTGTGTGAACCTGACCATTACTGCCGCTGAAAGCAAGGAGAATAATATACGTATAAATGCAGGTGGCGCAGGCTATACAAATAGTGCAGGCCATTTCTGGAGAGCAGATACCTATTTTGAAGGTGGCAAACCGGCTGCAGATTTCTTTGAAGTGGCCGGCACCCCGGACGACTCCCTTTACCAGCAGTACCGTTATGCGCCAACTGACAGCGCCTTTGACTATAACATACCGGTACCGGGTGCCGGCAAGTATGCAGTAAAGTTATACTTTGTGGAGCCCACTTTTAAAGAAGCTGGGGCCCGCAGGTTTGCTGTGGCGATGGAAGGACAGCAGGTGCTCAGCAACTATGATATTTATGCCCAAGCGGGTTATCACCGTGCCGTGGTGGAGTCTTTCAAGGATATTGCGGTGAATGATAGCGTGCTCTCGATCCGGTTTACCTCCCTTTCGGGCAATGCACTTATTTCTGCTATTGAAGTAGCGGGTCCGGACTCCGCTACGGCCCTGGGGACACCTCCACCGCTGGCAGGCTCTAACACCTGTTGCACCCTGCAGGTGTGGCCGAACCCAAGTATAACGGGGCGGGTAGCTGTAAAGCTACAGGGCTATAAAGCCGGCCAGCCAGTAGACCTGTTCCTTCAGGATGTGACTGGCCGCGTAATCCGGAGACTTCACCTTCAAACTAATCTAATGGGGACCTCAGAGTCCATGATGATCCTACCGGAGAGTATGGCTAACGGTTTATACTTGCTGGAAGCAGTTTCCACGACTGGTACGACACGCAAAAAGCTGCTGCTGACCAGGTAAATAACTGGAAGCTGGAAATCTAAAGCCTGCATCCGTTCTTAGACCCGTTTAACCTGAGATTTATTCCTCTTCCTTGTTTTTAAGTTTCATCAGAAGCGAATAAGCGCCTTTTGTTACGAAAATCTGGTTCTCAGGATGAACTAATGGGCTAGGGAGCAGAGCGGTAAAGCCGTGCTCTGAGTTGCCGGTCTGTGCTTCCAGCATTTCAAATATGCCGCTGTCGCGCGCGGCAAAAACATACTGTTTGTTTCCAAAACGAACGATGGCTTCTTCGGGCAGGGTGTACGCCTGCTGGCTCTGTAATTCAACCTCCGCATTCATGAACATGCCGGGCACCAGCGCCGGATCTTCCTTTTCCAGGTGGCAATGCACTTCCACGCCCCTGTCGCCGGCTACTTCTTTGCCAATATACACGATCTTGCCCGGGTACTGCTTTTCCGGCTGATTAGCCCGGTAGGCCACAACCTCCTGCCCAATGGCCAGCTTATCCAGGTCTTTTTCGAAAACGGTGAGCATCAGGTGCAGGTCGCGTGGATCTACCAACTCAAATAATACATCTGTCGGTACCACATACTTCCCTATGTTCACGTTTACCTTCGTCACGTAGCCATCAATTGGAGAATACAGGCGCATGGTACGGGTCAGGTTATTTTCCGTCAGCTTATTGGGGTTAGTTCCTACCATTCGCAGTTTTTCGCCCAAGGCCTGCAGCAAGACGCGCTGGCTTTTAAAATCAGCCTGCGTTTGCTGATACACTTTGTCGCTGCTGGCTTTGCTCTGGTTCAGTTCCCGCTGCCGGTTATACTCCTGCTCCAGGTAAGCAAGCCGCGCTTTGGCGGTCAGGTAATCCTGTTGTAACTGGATGTAGCCTTGGTCTTCCAGTTCAGCCATCAACTGCCCTTTTTTGAGGTGCATACCCGCCAGCAGATTAGTTTTTTTCAGGTAACCCCCTAACGGCACGCTCACCGAGATCATGCTTTGTGGCGGTGCTTCCATTATCCCGTTCACTTGCAGGGCAGTGGCAATTGTTTTCTGCTGTGGTTTGCCGGTTTGCAGGCCAGCATTTTTCAGTTGCGCGGGTGTAAGCTGTACCAGATTCGTTTCCTGCGGTTTTTCGGCCACGGCTGTTTCAGCGGGTTGCTCGGTGCTGCAGGCAGCCAGGTGGCCTGTGAGGGCGGCAATAAGTATAAAGCGGGTATAAATAGCGGTTTTCATGACGTTATTTTTTTCCTGTTAAGGCGCTGATCTCCAGCAAGCTTAGGTTGTAGCTTCGTACAGCATCCAGGTAGTTGGTCTGCAAGGTGATGGCCTGATTGGTGAGCAGTACCCACTCCAGGTAATCGATCTCGCCGCTGCGGAACTGTTCATCGGCTGTTTTAATGATGGAAGCCGCACCAGGCAAGGCCGTTTGCTCAAAATAGGAAAGGGTTTGGGTAGCCAGCCGGAATTGCTCCAGCGCTTTGGAAAGCTGCGTTTCAAGCGAAAGCTTCCCGCCCTGGTAATTGTTACGGGCAACCTGCTCCTGCACCCTGGCTGCCTGCACCCGGGCTCGCTGGGCACCAAAGAACAAGGGCACTCCTACACCCAGCTGGACCGCCGAAAACCGGTCTGAGGTGGTATAATTTCGTTCCACGCCATCGATGTTCTGCCGTCCTTTTATACTTTGGTTGTTGTAGGCCAGGTGGAGCTCGGGCAGGAAACCGGCCTGTTCCGCCCGTGTCTTCGAACGGCTTACCTCCTGCTGTTGCTGCAAGAGCTTTAAGTAGGGATGTGCCGCCAGGGCTGTAGTATCAGCAGGCGTTGGCAAGGGCATTTTAAGCGATTGGGCAGCGGGCACATAGGCCGTATCCGTGCTCAGCAGCAACTGAAACTGCTGCTGCAGCCCGGCAATTTCCTGCTGCAGCTGGTTTAGCTGCAGGCTTACTTGTCCCCGTTGGGCCTGGGCGGTGTTCTTCTCCAGGATGTTGCTGGCCCCTTTGGCAAAGCGCAGCTCAGCATTCGTCAGAAAGCTGGCATACAGGCTATCCGTGCGAAGGAGCAGTTTTTGTTTTTCATGGGTATACAGCAGCTCATAGTATAGCTGGGTAACCTGCCATTGCAGCTCAAAGGCGCTGAGCTCCGAATGGCGCAAAGCCTGCTGCCACTCGTGCTGGAGCAACTGTTTCTGTTTGGAATATGCAGTCGGAAATTTGATGCTCTGCGAAATGCTGAAGCGGGTGTCGTTATAAGCGCTGTTAATCTGCCCGTATTCGCCTGCAACCACAGTTTGCGGAATATCCCAGGCGGTGCCCTGCAGCTTTTGCTGCGAAGCTGCCTGCAGCCGCGCGTTTGCTAAAGACATGTTTTGAGCAAGTGCCCGGGCAATGGCTTTGTCCAAGGTAATCGTTTCTTGTGCCGAAACCCCGTTGGGTAGTAGCATCAGAAGCAGGATCACCCCCAGAGCAGCCACCGGCTTTTGACTTTTTTTGTCATGATGCGCTGCTTTTTCGAAGAGGATATACAATGAAGGCAATACGAATAAGGTTAGCAGGGTGGCAACTATCAGTCCTCCGATCACAACGGTTGCCAGGGGGCGTTGTACTTCGGCACCTGCGCCGGAGCTAAGCGCCATGGGTAGAAATCCCAGGCTGGCTACGCTGGCCGTCATCAGCACCGGGCGCAACCTGGACCTGGTGCCTTCCAGCACAATCTCCTGCAGGCTCATACCACCCGCCAGCCGCAGCCGGTTAAATTCGGCAATCATTACGATGCCATTGAGTACGGCCACGCCGAACAGGGCAATAAATCCGACCCCGGCCGAAATACTGAAGGGCATCTGGCGCAGCCACAGGGCAAAAATACCACCAATAGCCGACAAAGGAATGGCAGAATAGATCAGCAGGCCGTAGCGTACCGACCGGAAAGCGAAGTATAAGAGCAGGAATATAAGCCCCAGCGCAACCGGTACTGCCACGCTAAGGCGCTTGCGGGCAGCCTCCAGGTTTTCAAAAGCGCCGCCATACACCACGTAATAGCCCGAGGGTAGCTTTAGTTTTTGTTGTACCTTTTGCTGCAGTTCGCTTACTATACTTTGTACATCGCGGCCGCGAACGTTAAAGCCCACCATGATGCGCCGTTTGGCATCTTCGCGTTGTATCTGGTAAGGGCCTTCCTGCAGCTGCACATCCGCCAGCAGGTAAAGCGGCACCTGCTGCCCTCCCTGGGTAGGAATGAGCAGGTTCTGCACATCGGTCAGGTTCTTACGGAGTTCGCCCTGCAAGCGCACAACAAGATCAAAGCGCCGTTCGCCTTCAAATACAAGGCCACTGCTAACACCTGCAAAGGCAGCATTTACCGTGCGGTTGATTTCAGCAATATTGGAGCCGTACTGGGCAATGGCGCCATGATTATACCTGATCACGATTTGCGGCATGCCTGTAACCGTTTCGATATAGAGGTCGGTTGCTCCTTCTACCGTCCCTGCCAGCGCCCCCAGTTGCTTGGCGTAAGTGGCCAGCGTATCCAGGTCTTCGCCGAAAATCTTGCAAACCACATCCTGGCGGGCACCCGTCATCAGCTCATTAAAGCGCATCTGCACCGGGTACTGAAATCCGGCCGTAATGCCGGGCACCTCCTGTATCGCGATCCCCATTTTTGTGGCTAGCTCATCAAAGGAGGTTGCGGAAGTCCAGCTTTTCTTCGGCTTCAGGATCACCATCATATCGCTGGCCTCAATGGGCATTGGATCGGTGGGGATCTCGCCGGAGCCGATCTTGGTCACTACTTTCTCCACCTCAGGGAAGCGCTCGAGCAGGATGCCAGCGGCCTGTTGGGTAGCCTTAATGGTGGTATTCAGGTTGCTGCCCGTCAGCACGCGGGTATCCACCGCAAAGTCGCCTTCCTCCAGGCTGGGTATGAACTCACCTCCTAAAGTCATCAACACCATAACTGCTCCCGCAAACAACGCCAGCGCAGTGGCAAGAACGGTTCTGGGAAAGGCGATCACGCGGCGCAGGTATTTCTGGTAAAATTTCTCCATCCGAGCCATCATCCGGTCCGAGAAAGTGGCTTTATGGCTGATCTTTTTGCTCAGGAACAGCGCGCTCATCATCGGCACATACGTAAGCGAAAGTATGGCAGCGCCAACCAGGGCAAAGGTTACGGTTTGCGCCATCGGTCGGAACATTTTGCCTTCTATTCCCTGCAACGAAAGTATGGGAAGGTATACGATCAAGATGATGATCTGCCCGAAGATGGCGCTGTTCATCATGCGGCTGGCCGATTGCTGCACCGTCTCGTCCATTTGTGCCTGGTCGATGCGGTTGGTGGTGGCAAAGCGCTTGTTAAAGTGGAACGTGTGCAGCACCGCCTCCACTATGATCACGGCTCCGTCCACGATCAGGCCAAAGTCCAGAGCGCCCAGGCTCATCAGGTTTCCGCTCACACCAAAGGTGTTCATCATGGTTATAGCAAATAACATGGCCAGCGGAATGACAGAGGCGACGATCAGGCCGGCGCGTAGGTTGCCCAGGAACAGTACCAGCACAAATACCACGATTAGCGCCCCTTCCAGTAGGTTTTTCTCTACCGTACTGATAGCATTGTTCACCATTTTTGTGCGATCCAGGAACGCTTCGATCACCACGCCCTCCGGCAGGGTTTCCTGAATCTGGGCAATACGCATTTTAACGTCTTTGATCACCTGGTTGCTGTTAGCCCCTTTCAGCATCATAACCACAGCACCGGACACTTCGCCCTGATCGTTGTAGGTCATAGTTCCGAAACGGGTCGCATGGCCAAAGCCTACTTCCGCCACATCGCGCAGATACAGCGGCGTGCCGTTTTCTGTAGTCCGGACCGCTATACTTCGGATGTCTTCCAGGGAGCCCAGCAAGCCTTCACTGCGGATGAAAAGCACGGCATCGCCTTTGTCGATGTAGGAGCCGCCTGTGTTCTGGTTGTTTTTTTCAAGTGCGGTGAATACATCCGCGATCGAGAGGCCATAGGACTTCAGGCGGGCAGGATCAACAGCGATCTCGTATTGTTTCAGATAACCGCCAAAACTACTCACATCAGCTACACCCGGCACGCCCAGCAATTGCCGCCGCACAATCCAGTCCTGAATCGTGCGCAGTTCCATGGCGTCATACTTGCCTTCGTAGCCTTTTTTGGGGCGCACCACATATTGGTAGATCTCGCCAAGGCCCGATGTAACAGGCCCGAGCTCTGGCGTACCCACGCCCTGCGGTATCTGGTTAGCTACGGTTTGGAGGCGCTCAGCCACTTGTTGTCGGGCCCAGTATACTTCCACCCCATCCTCAAAAACAATGGTAACCAGGGAAAGCCCGAAACGGGAAAAGCTGCGTATTTCTTTAAGTCCCGGAATATTGCTGTTGGCCTGCTCAACCGGAAATGTTACCAGCCGCTCAATATCGGGGGCGCCCAGCGAAGGCGCCACGGTGATCACCTGTACCTGGTTATTAGTTATATCAGGTACGGCATCGATGGGCAGCCGGTAAACGTTGTACACACCAACTATGATCAAGGCAAATACAAAAAGCCCGATGATGAGCTTATTCTGTATGGAGAAGGAAATGATCCTATTCAGCATAATGCTTTTCTTTATATATGCCGCTCGCTACCGAACGAAAAAGATGTCCGCTGTATCCGCTATAGCCTCCCCTATACAAGGAGGTAATAGAACTCTTGAGCCAAAGATAATCCTTTGCCAGGTTATGTGAGCGCTTCCTTCATGTCATTTAAAGTAATTTCAGCGCTACTTCATATATTCTTGCGCATTTACCGGATGCTTTGCAAGACGAGGAAAGATGTATTACCAGGTGGTAAAAATCTTATTTTTAAAGCATTATAGCGATGATAAAGATCAGTTTTTAACATGACTACAGGAAGTATGCGGAAAGAACCGGGTAATAAACTTATGAAGGCCTTGAAGACTGACAGGGCGAATGCTGGCAAAACAAGCGTATACCTGTTGCGGCCTGACAGTAATTTTTACCAGCCACCAGCGCAAGGAAGTTGGTTTAAAGTTTCAACCGTGCCCGTAATATGGATAGGCGTTGGTTTTCTTCTTGTCTCATTCGAAGTATAATTCTGAAGGTAAATTAAAGTAGCACGGGAGCTTGCTTTTTGGAACGTATACCGCCGGATATCGCAACTATCAGGGTATCAGCAGAAAACCAAACTTCATAAAAGTACCCTTAAAATTTTTGTTAAGTATAAGTCGGAGCACTAAAAGGAAAAGAAAATGGCGCCTCTTTCCTGTGTAAAGCTATATTTTCTTTGCTTCTTCCGTATAAGGAGCTATGGAAATTATAATCATAACCCTGGTTCTGGCATTTTACGCCCTAGGCTACCTGCTTTACTATATGTATGGCAAACAGAAGCCAAGTCGTAAACATTTCGATCATTACTGGATGTAATGGTGGTTTGCCATCTCGCTTAACCTTGTACACACCCCCAAAGCAAGGCATCTTACAAGGCGCACAGGATTGTTGCGCCTTATTTTTGCGATATCGTTTGCCGCATGTTCAACTGTTAGCCGGATAACAGGCTACTTTACCCGAACTTGGTTTCGCTTCTACCGGGGCATTAACGTGTATCTTTAAATAGCCCATTTCGCAATGGCTTCCGCCAGTAAGCTGTCGATCGGGATGGCATTGGAAATATGCGGGATGGTGTTGCTGGTAACCACCCTTGCAGCGCCCGCCTGCAGCAGCGCCTCGTAAGCGCCTGCGGCAAAAACAGCATGCACGCCCACGCAAATAGGCTTTTGCGCCGATAAAGGTTTGAGGTGCTGCACCGTCTCCATCATCGTATGGCCCGTCGAGATAATATCATCTACCAGTACCGGAGTATGCTGTGGATATGCGGCCAGCTGCGGCTGTGTTACCGCTACTTTCTCGTCGCTTAAACGGGTTTTCTGCAGCACCAGGTAAGGTGCGCCGGCTAACGAAGCAACTTCTTTCACCCATTGCATACTTTCTTCATCCGGCCCGATAAGTATAGGGTGTGCAACTTCATGTTTTACCCACCGGGCTAATGCCGGGGCTGCATGAAGGGCCAGCGCAGGTATGGTATAAAGCGCCTCCATGTTATGGAAACGGTGCAGGTGCGGATCGATGGTGATGAGGCTGTTGGTTATACTTGCCAGCAGGCCGGCAAAGTAGCGGGAAGTTAAGGCCTCGCCCGGTTGAAATTGCTTGTCCTGCCGCATATACGCCAGGTAAGGCGCCACCAAGCAAATGCTGGCAGCTCCAAGCTCACGCAACAGCGCCGACAGAAAGTATAAGGGCAAGAGTTTATCATCGGGCGGGTGCAGGGTGCAGACCAGCACTACCTTTTTTGCTTTTACAGGGGAGAGTACGCGCACGTAGGTTTCACCATCCGGAAAATGCCTGATCATAACTTCGCCTACTTCTGCGCCAAGTATAACAGCCAGCGACTGCGTTAAAGCTTCGTTGCCGGGCAAAGCGAAAAGAACGGGTTTCATCTTTTAGGATCAATTTTCAGCACGTGGTTGGTATTATGCAGGTAATTCAGCGCATAGGCAAGCTCGCCCTCCGATTCGGAATAGATAGTAAAAAGCGGCTGCCCCTTCTGCACCCGGGTACCTAAAGGCGCTTTAAAGTGAAGCCCTGCTCCCGGTGATTTAGGGGCACCGGCTAGTTTGGCAACCTTCGCCAACTTTCGGTTATCGATCCGTGTTATAGTGCCCTGCTCGCCGGCCAGCACATCATGGCTAAGAGCAGCAGTAACCGGTTCGTGAAATCCGCCCTGCGCCTCGCATATCTTATAAAACTTGTCTAAAGCGGCCCCGCTCACCAGCAGTTGCCGGGCATGGGCTAATCCCTTGCCTTTATCCGTTACGCCAGCTGTTTCCAGCATCAAACCGGCCAGTTTCAAAGATCGTTCTTTTAGGTCGGCGGGCGCTTCAGGTTCGTTGCGCAGGACAGACAGCACATCTTTGGCTTCCAACACCGGGCCTATGCCCCGCCCTACTGGTTGAGAACCATCCGTAATCAGCACCTCCACCTCCAGGCCAATGGAAAGACCCACGGCCCGGAAGTAATACTCCAACAGAAAAGCTTCTTCTTTGGAGCGCACTTTTGCGGTGTCTCCTACCGGAATGTCAATGATGGTATGTGTAGAACCTGCTGCCGCTTTTTTCGATAATACCGAGGCGATCATCTGGCCGGCACTGTCCACATCCAGCGCTTTCTCTACATAAATAATAAGATCATCGGCCGGGCTTAACTTTACGGCGCCTCCCCAAACCATGCACCCGCCTTCTTTTCGGATCACGTGCCTGATCTGTGCCAGCGTCAGGTTAACGGGCGTCATCGTTTCAACCACATCGGCTGTCCCTGCGGGCGAAGTAATGGCCCTGGAGGAGGTCTTGGGGATGGTGAGCCCGGCAGCGGCTATAATCGGGACAATAATGGGCGTGGTACGGTTACCTGGCAAACCGCCCACACAGTGTTTGTCTATGATCATGGGTTTGTGCCAACTCAGGCGTGATCCGGAGTCGATCATGGCTTTGGTAAGGTAGATCACCTCATCCAGGGCCAGGTTGTCGCCGGAGCAGGCCGTAACAAACGCTGCAATCTCAATATGGGAATAATACCCGTTGGTGATATCAGCGATGATGCCTTGCAGCGCCTGCGCGTTAAATTTTTTATCGAACATTTTGGCACGTACGTCGCGGAAGGATACGATTGGCCGCAGGTGCTCCACTGTTACCCGATCCCCCTCCTGCACTTGCAGGCTTTCAAATGCATTCTCCGAGAGAGAAGCTTCGCCTTCTGAAAGCAGTCTGGAGGTGATCACGATCAGGGTAGCGACAATGCTCCGTGTCCCGAAATGAATCGTCACGCGGGTGCTGGCGGTAAAGCCCTCCGAACGGCACACCTGCGAATCGGCCCGCACAAAGATCATGTTTTCCGTGTGCGTATCAATACCTAATTTGCGGAGAAGAAGGATGTTGCTGTGCTGCTCTGCCATACCGGGATGTTTAAGAGCATGTACGCTAAATGTTTAAATGTTAGTTAGTTTTCTGATCAGTTTGAAACCAAAAAGACATTTAAGCTAAGCAGGAAGGTGGCCACAGAGGCTTTTCACCTCTTTCAGGACGTTCTCCAGCAGGTGTGGTTTTAGGCCAGCTTGGAGCAGTACCTGCCTGTTGTGCAGCAGTTCTTTGCAAAGCACTAGTTTATGAGCCAGCAGCAGTTGTTTTTCAGCATGCGTAAGCGAGGTAAGGCAGGTGAGCGGGTATAATTCGAAGGAATTCACATAATCTTTCAGGCTGCCCTTTGCCGGAAAATCCCATCCCATCAGGTGCATGTTCATGCAGGTGCCATACTTTACGGCATCATCGGTAAAACGGGTATTGGTTACCACCCACCCTTGATGGAAGCGTACTTCAAAGGTATTTTCAGCTACTTGCTCGTTCTCCACATCTTTAAACCTGGAATGAATATACATCGGGATCTTGACATCGCTTTTAGTGCCGCTCTGGTTATGAAACTTGCACTCGATCATGTGCGTGATGCCTTCTTTTTGGGCAATGATGTCTATCTCGTGCCGCACGCAATGCCCGTCTATAAACACACCGATGCGGGTGTGGTACCCCTGGGTTTTGAGGATCTCCGCTACAAATTTTTCGAACGGGAATCCGGTGGGGCCCAGCTGCATGATACCTTCTTTCAGGCTATACCGGGCGGCAGTGGCTCTGGATAGTTTTTTAAGTATGCTGAATGCCTTCCTGTAAATCTCTTTGGTGGTGATACCCTCATATAATGTGGGTTCAAGTTGCTGCAATACAGTGTCTATCAAAGCAGGATCGGCACCGGAGCGGCGCAAGGAGTTTGTAAGCTTCCTGACAGAAAAAACCGCTTTCTCGCCCGAAGACTTAACTACTTCCAGCGTGTCTGTTTCATTCTTCATACTATGACTTCAAGTTAAAGCCGGATAAGCTGACCATCTACACAGTTTAGGCCTGCACACATAGCATTAAGTTATAAACTTTTAAGTATAAACAAGGTATATCCGCTTAAAAACCTGCAGCTTAAAGTAAGTTAAAGCGTCTGGTGAGCCTGCCTGAAGCCAGGGCGCATATGTAACAGAAAAAATCAGGATACCTGTTAAGAACCTGGCTGTTTAGGAATTCCCTTTTTCAAACGTTACCAACTATGTCTGCAAACAATTTTAATATACGGGGTTTAAGTCAGGCGCAGGTGGCGGCAGCAAGGGAAAAGTATGGCCCCAATACATTAACTTATAAAAAAGAAAGTGGCTTTCTGGATGCTCTCAAAAGCCTGATCAAGGAGCCGATGGTGCTCCTATTATTTGTAGCGGCTTTTATTTATTACCTCAGCGGCAAACCCGGCGATGCCCTTTTTCTGGCGGCAGCTATAGTGCTGGTAGCCGCTATTTCGCTGTACCAGGATACGAAAAGCCGGCACGCATTAGAAAAGCTGAAAGCTTTTACCCAACCTACCTGTCATGTGATTCGGGATGGCCAGGTAACTGAGATCAAAAGCGCGGAGTTGGTTGTTGGTGATAGTTTGATGGTGGAGGAAGGCACCTTGATTGCCGCCGACGGTACAATTGTGCACTCCAATGACTTTTCCGTGAACGAGGCTATCCTCACAGGGGAATCCCTGGCCGTTTCCAAAGATGCGACAACAGAAGATCATTATATTTACCAGGGCACCACCGTAGCCAGCGGACTGGCCCTTGCCACGGTTTTGGCTGTAGGAAATGAAACCAGATTAGGGAAGATCGGCAAAAGCCTGGAAAGTATAACGGAAGAAAAAACACCGCTGGAGCAGCAGATCACCAACTTTGTGAAGAAAATGGTGGTGGCAGGCGCAGTCATCTTCTTTATCGTATGGGGCATCAATTATGTAATGTCCTACCACTTGCTGGATAGTTTACTTAAGGCCCTGACCCTGGCGATGAGCATCCTTCCGGAAGAAATTCCAGTGGCGTTTACCACCTTTATGGCGCTTGGAGCGTGGCGCCTGATGAAAATGGGCATCATTGTAAAACAGATGAAAACGGTAGAGACCCTGGGCAGCGCTACGGTGATCTGCACCGATAAGACCGGTACCATCACGGAAAACAAAATGAGCCTGGCCCGGCTTTTTGCACTCGCCTCTCAAAGGATCACATCGCCGGAAGAAGCATGGAATGAAGCGGAACATGAATTGGTCCGGTTGGCTATGTGGGCCAGCGAGCCCGTGCCTTTCGACCCCATGGAAGTGGCCCTGCACCAGGCTTATGCCAACCTGCAAAGCGCGGATGAAAGGCCATACTATAAAATGGTACACGAATACCCGCTGGGAGGTAAGCCTCCCATGATGACACATGTGTTCGAAGATGAAGCAAGCCACCGCATTATAGCGGCTAAAGGCGCACCTGAGACTTTACTGCAGATCTGTGAACTTACGCCTGCCGAAAAACAACAGACAGAGGCGGCCCTGCTGGCGCTGGCTACGGAAGGCTTCCGAGTTTTAGGTGTGGGAGAAGCAGCTTTTACTAGCAACGACTTTCCGGAACAGCAGCAGCAACTGCCGTTTTCATTTAAAGGGCTAGTGGCTTTTTATGATCCGCCAAAAAAGAACATCCATGCGGTGTTAGAAAATTTTTATACAGCAGGAATCATCGTAAAAATAGTAACCGGCGATAATGCAGCAACGACGATGGCCATTGCCCGCCAGATCGGTTTCCGGGGATATGAGAAAAGCATTACGGGAGAGGAGCTGATGCGCTTACCCGAACCGGAATTACAGCAAAGGGTGATGGAGGTAAATGTGTTTACCCGCATGTTTCCGGATGCCAAACTAAAGATCATTAATGCCCTGAAAGCCGATCAACAGATCGTGGCTATGACGGGAGACGGCGTAAACGATGGACCGGCACTGAAAGCGGCCCATATCGGTATAGCCATGGGCAAGAAAGGAACAGAGCTGGCCAAACAAGCCGCTTCGCTAGTATTGATGGAAGACGACCTGTCCAAAATGGTGGAAGCCGTGGCTATGGGCAGGCGCATCTACACCAATCTAAAAAAAGCCATTCAATATATTATCTCCATCCATATTCCCATTATCCTGACGGTCTTTCTGCCGCTGGCTCTGGGCTGGGTGTATCCTAACCTCTTCTCGCCTATTCATATTATTTTTCTGGAGCTGATCATGGGCCCGACTTGCTCCATCATCTATGAAAACGAACCGATGGAGAAGAACATCATGCTTCAGAAACCGCGGCCATTTACCACCACCTTTTTTAACTGGAAGGAGCTGACAACAAGTATAGTGCAGGGGTTGATGATCACGGCCGGAACGCTCACAATTTACCAATATGCCGTACAGCAAGGCTTTGGCGAGTCGCTGACCCGCACCATGGTATTCACAGCGCTGATCACAGCGAACATTTTTCTTACGCTCGTGAACCGCTCCTTTTACTACTCTGTACTCACCTCACTGAAATATAAAAATAACCTCGTACCGCTTATTATCAGCTTAACCATCGCTATTACAGGCTTACTGGTATATGTAAGACCACTTGCGAATTTCTTCGGATTTGTGGCATTACCCTTGTCGCAACTAAGTACCAGTTTGCTGATCGGTTTTCTGTCAGTGATCTGGTATGAAGCGGTGAAATGGCGCAAAAGGCTACATAGCAGGCAGGCAAATGCCATCATCTCGCAGCCAGCAAGGTCACAGACCTAAGGAGGGAACAACAAAGGCGCAACCAATTGATATTTTTTTTGCTCAATTAAGAATCGTCCATACTTGCTGGTCAGGTATGCGCCACTTGATTTCTGTAGAATCCTACCTCTCTTCTAAATCATCACACACGCTTTTATAACTATTTAACTAAATTAATTAATAAACCCCATGCTGTTTATTTGCCTGCCGTAAATATAGTTTACTATTCAATCGTACTATATCAATGAAGAAGCTTGGAAAGTTTGTGGTTGGCTGTATGTGCTTGTTTTTACTTTCCTGCAGCAAAAAGGATTCGGAGGCTCCTTTGCAAACCTTTCACGAAAGCCCCCTTATTACACCTGTTCCTGCAGCCATAATAGAAGCTTCGGGTATAGCAGAAAGTAAAATTAACCCCGGATTTCTCTGGGTACAGGAAGATCAGAATAACCCGACGCAGTTATACTTACTGGCTCATGATGGGAAAACAGTCCGGACCATTTCGTTGAAGGGAATTACAAACCAGGATTGGGAAGATATCGCGCTTTCGGGTAATGACCTCTACCTGGCTGATATCGGGGATAATAATAAAGCTTTTACAAGCTATACATTTTATAAATTTCCGGAGCCACCGGCTTCTCAAGATACAGTTCGTAACATAGAAGAAATTCACTTCAGGTATGCCGATGGCGTGCATAATGCAGAAGCCTTTCTGATTGATCCGGAAAGCAGGGATATTTATATCTTTACCAAAAGCGATGTTCCGGCCAAAATCTATAAATTGGCTTACCCATACCATCAAAATAACAATATTGCTGAATTGGCTGGGGTTTTACCCTACGGCCCGGTAGTAAGTGCAGCGATCTCAGTCGATGGCATGGGCATTATCATTAAAACATACCTCAACCTCTTTTACTACACTCGTGCCGTAAAGGAATCTATTGCGCAGGTATTGCAGAAAAGCTATACTACCCTTCCCTACATCGTAGAACCCCAGGGCGAGGCTGTCACGATTGCCTTACATAACGAGGGCTACTTTACTTTAAGCGAGAAGGCAGGAGCCAGTGAGGTAAAGTTATACTTCTATAAAAAGCGATAAACATGAAACTACAAGTATAAATGCCCAGGAATTACTCCAGCACAGGAAACTCAAAGTTAAAATGCGTACGAAGCAGGCCATGCACTTTTTCTTTGGTAAGCGGCTTGTTCAGATAACTATGGATGGGCATTTCCTGAAGCGGTTCCACATCACGCGGGTGAAGCGACGTGGTCAGCATAACGATTACAATCGACTCTTTTTGCTCAAATTCGAGCTGGTTAAAGGCTTCTAAAAAATCAAACCCATTCATAACAGGCATGTTGATGTCGAGCAGGATCAATTGCGGGCAGTTTCCTTCCTCACAAAGGGTCTGAATGAGTTGGAGTGCTTCCTGGCCGTTACGCGCTACAAATACGGCATCGGTTACCTCTAACTTCTCTAATAAGATGCGATTAACAAAGTTTGTGGTAGAATCATCATCTATAAGCAACGTGCTGGTAATTTTATGCATGCTCCGTATACGGAATAACGCAGGAGAGTTTCAACTGAAAACCAATTTTACATGGAATAATTAACCCCCCATGCAGAATCGTCTTCCGGTAGGCTCCCCTCGGTCAGACAGGTGCCGGCATTTAGTATGATTCTATTTCTATGTTTAAAGTTGATTATCAACCTTTTGAAATAAGCCTTTTGCCGGGCTGCTGGGCACGGTTGGCATGTTGGCGTTCTGCATTGTTTTGGCCCGGTTTATTCTACATTTAGTTAAACGATAATGCAATACTTTACTTCTAAAAAGCATCTCAAAAGGCTGTTTACAGCGTAGTATGGCAGGAACTGGTAAAAACAAAGCTAAACCCTCGATTCACTTTATTAGTAAAAGATACAAATTGATAATGTTACCACATGGATCCACTTCGATCGGCAGAAAGCCTTAACAGTTATTTTATTAATCAGATTAAGGATTATGCCATCTTTCCAACGGATACCAGGGGCTATATTGTAGCCTGGAACATTGGCGCAGAGCGGCTGAAAGGCTACAAAGCAGAAGAGATCGTGGGGCAGTTCTACGGCGTTTTATCACCTGACGAGTACCAGCAGGCCGGCTTACCGGAAAGAGAATTGGCCCTGGCATTGGAAAATGGTGTTTACGAAACCGAAGACTGGCGTAAAAAAAAGGATGGTTCCCTTTTCTGGGCTTCTATCACTCTGACGGCTATATTCGGTGAGAATGGCGAACATATAGGTTATACCAAAATTACCGGCGACATAACCAAACAGAAGGAGCTGCAGGATAAACTAGCCGAACGCCAGCAGCATGCCCTGGAACATAAAAACAACGAGCTGCAAAAGATAAACCTGGACCTGGATAACTTTATTTATACTGCATCGCATGACCTGCGCTCGCCTATCACCAATATCGAAGCGCTGATCAGTTTGCTGACAGAGGAACTCCAGGAGTCTGCTTGCCTGAACACCCATACAGATGAAATTTTTCAACGGATATTGTCATCTATAAGCCGTTTTAAACAAACCATTGATGATCTGACCGAAATCAGCCGCCTGCAGAATGATCTTGATGAGAGCCGGACTGAAGAAATCATCAACATCAGCGAAGTATATGACGAGATCTTAGCCGACATGGACTACCCCACCCGCCATAAGATCTGCTTTATTCAGACAGACTTTCAGGTGCATCAGCTGCAGTTTTCCCGTAAAAACTTCAGAAGTATTTTATACAACCTCATTAGCAATGCGATTAAGTACCAGTCGCCTGAACGGGACTGCATTTTAAAAATACAAACCCGCCTGCAGGAACCTTATGTATTGTTATGTGTAAATGATAATGGATTAGGCATAACCGAGCGGCAACGCGAGCAGCTGTTTACCATGTTCAAGCGCTTCCACGACCATGTGGAGGGCACCGGCATTGGGCTTTATATGGTGAAGCGGATCATTGATAACGCCGGCGGTAAGATCAAAGTGGAGAGCGAAGATGGGAAAGGCACCACCTTTAAAATATATTTGAAAGCCGTTATGTGATAGTAGGCTGTCTTTTACTTTTGATTTAATTTTGACTATACAATTATAACAGGTCTAAAAAGTGGCGGAACTAAACACAGTCAATACCAATACAGACAGGCGGCAGCAGATAAACACTGTTTTCCTGGTAGATGATGATGATAACTGGTGCTTTATTTCTAAGATTATCCTGCAGAAAGCCGGTATCGGAAAGCAGATCATTACAGCCAATAATGGTCTCAAAGCGCTGGCGGTGTTGCGGCAAAGGGTTGCCGATGGCCAGCAGCTACCCGAACTCATCTTCCTGGACATAAAGATGCCAGTTATGAATGGCTTTGAGTTTTTAGACGAGTTGGTTAACGCTGCTGAGTTGGATCTAAGCCATACCCAGATTTATATCTGCAGTAGTTCTGTTAATGCGAAAGATAAGGAAACAGCCGGGCTTTATCCGATCGCCGGATTCATTACCAAGCCCCTAACACAGGATATCTTAAATCAGATTTTAAAATAGAAAACGGGCAAACACGGAAAGCAAAATTAAATATACTTGGGCCCTGACGGGCTAACATACCATTTCACCATACTTATAAAGCAACATTCTTCAGAAAAAATTGATTATTGCCAATGCCACTATCTCACCTAGACTGGAAGAACTTCATTAACAGGTTCCCAGATTCAGTTGCTTGTTATGATCAAAATCTCAAGCATCTGTATGCAAACCAGGCCATTGAAAATGAAATTGGTGTGCCTGTTTCAGACATAATCGGGAAAACAAACCGGGAGCTGAATATCCCCGGGAATCCTGCCTTGCTGGATGCGCTGGAAGAAAAGATCAGATCGGTTTTCGAAACTGGCAAGCCGGTGGTAAACTATACCCAGCATGCCTTCGCGGACCAAACTCGCTTTTATTTCACAAAGCTGATCCCGGAGTTTAGCAACCAGCCAGGACAGGAAAACTGCGTGAAGTCGGTTTGGGCCTTTTCGCGCGACATCACCCATTTGAAGCAAAATGAAATCGACTTACAAAATGCCGAAAAAAACCTGCGGAAGCAGAACCTGGAACTGATTCATCTGAACGCAGACTTGGATACATTCTTCTTTACGGTTTCGCATGACCTGCGCGGCCCTTTGAGCAACATCCAGAGCCTGATCGAACTCATGAAGGAGGGTGTGCAAATGCCCCTGCCTGTTTTAACTCAGCGGCTGGAAAAATCAACCCGGCGGCTGAGTGATGTGCTTTCTGAGTTGACTGAAATATTAGAATTGAAAAGCAAACAGGAACAGGTAGAAAAAATAACCTTGGCTACTGTTTTGCAGGATGTACTGGCCGAATTTGAATACCAGTTGCAGCAAACCGACACAAGTATAGCCGCAGATTTTGGTAAATGCCCCACGCTATACTATAGCAAGCCTTACCTGGAAAGTTTATTCCGGAACATGATCAGCAATGCCATTAAATACCGTGCTACGGATCGTAAGCCGCAGCTGCAAATTACCGCCAAGCCGCAGGAGGAATATGTGGTGCTTACTTTTCAGGATAACGGGCAGGGCTTTAACCTGGAGAAACATGAAGAGCAGGTTTTTAAGCCCTTTTACCAGATCGATGGCGAACAGGATGGTAAAGGGATGGGCTTAAATATTGTTAAAAGCATACTGGAACGCAATGGCGGCAAAATAGAGGTTAAAAGTACACCAGGCGCCGGCACAACCTTTACCTGTTACCTGAAAGAGGCCAACGAATCGTTCCTGGACTAATTAAAACGGGCTTCCATCCTTCTGCCGATACCTGCGGCTAATGCCGTTACTGCAGTGCGGCGCCTGCCGATACATTTTATACCTTGCTATACTTACGCCATCGGATTTAAATATATAATATTACTAATATATTTATACCTGCCTTTTTATTCACTCAGAACCAGCTTGCCCTTAGCTATGGTAAAAGCCCAGAAAATCAGTTAGGCTAAGAGGAACTTTATAAAAGAAGCTTATATGTAAAGTATAAGCCTCTTTTGTTTGTAGTGCCACCCTGGCGGGCTACTAATTTATTGCTCATGGCAGTAAAAAAATACTTTCGGAACTTAGCCTGCTTAACTCAGAAACTTGCTTTATATTTATGGCATATTATCGTGTTGGTAGCTTCAGGTATGGTTTTTCGTAAAGTACGAGTTCAATTGCTTCGCTGTGTAACAGCATCCCTTTTCTGTGTGTCCCTGACGGCATGTCCGGGACCTCACAATGAAAACAACGTTTCTGGTTTTTCCCCGGAAGAAGAAGACAGGCAGCTGGTGACGGTTCCGGCATCGTTTACTGAAGCCAGCGCAAAAAAAATGGGCTATGAGCTCGATTCTCTATTCAGTTATTTACATAAACGAAGAGGGTTTAACGGCACCGTACTAGTAACCAAGTATGACAAGGTGGTGTTTGAAAAGGCCTTTGGGTATGCCGATTTTTACCGGAAAGATTCCCTGACTACACAAACTGCTTTTCAGCTGGGCTCGGTGTCCAAACAGTTTACGGCCATGGCTATTATGATGCTGAAAGAGCAGGGCAAGCTGCGCTACGAAGATAGCGTACAACAGTATTTTCCGGCCTTCCCTTACAAGGGTATTACCATTAGGCAACTGCTCACGCACCGGTCCGGCTTACCGAACTATACTTATTTCAGCGATAAACTATGGCCCGACCGCAGAAAACCGATGAATAACGAGGACGTGGTGAATTTGATGAATGCTTACAAGCCCCCCGTTTATTACAAGCCCAACACGCACTTCGACTACAGCAATACCGGGTATAGTTTGCTTGCTGCCATTGTAGCCAAGGCATCGGACATGCCCTTTGCCACCTTTATGCATAAGCGCATATTCGGACCGCTACAGATGACGCATACCTTTATGTATAGCGAAGACCTGATCACGATGACAGGCAAAGTAGCAACCGGGCACACGGGCGGCAGGCAAAAAAGAACCTCTGATTATTTAGACACCGTGCTTGGCGACAAAGGGATCTTCTCTACTGTGGAGGATCTTTATAAATGGGATCAGGCGCTGTACACCCAAAAACTTGTAACCCACCAGACTCTGGAAGAAGCCTTTACCGGCACGCATCAGAAAGCAAAGAAAGACGAAGATTATGGCTTTGGCTGGCGGATTAAGCCCGTAGAGAACGGCGATACCGTGGTATACCATGGCGGCTTATGGCACGGCTATACAACCTACCTGTTGCGCAACCCCAAAGACCATAGTGCTTTAATTGTGCTGAGTAACTGGCCCAATGGCAGTCTGAAGCATCTGGAAGAAGTACGCCGTCTCTTATACCCGCCACAGCCACAAGGTATGGCGCACAACAGCAGTAAACAGAATGGTGACCTGGGAGAGTTATAACAGGGGCAGGTAAAGGAACGGGAGTATGTGAGCGCATTGCCGAAGTAGTGGAAGGTGCTTAAACAAAAGACAGAGGCCAGCATAAAGCGGACCTCTGTCTTTTGTTTTTACTTAAATTCCTTATCCTGTAAATAAGCTGCGTTGCATCCTACTTACCCCAGGTTTTTACTTAGTCTCTTCTTTTGGCTTATACCCGCAGGGGCTGGCATCATCAGGGGTGATCTTCCCTTCCGATACTAACTCCTGGATGATCTTACCGGTATAACTTTTACTGAAACCGATCTTCTGGCCCAGCTCATCTTTATTGAGACCCTCACTATTCTGCTTCAAGGCGCCCAGAAAGCGATCTTTGTGCACCTGGCTTTCTGCTTTGGGATCATTGGCTTTATCAGAATACAATACTTTATCTCTGGTCTGTTTCATGGTTTCTCCTTAAATAAATTTTACATGCAGGGCTACAAACGCTGGTTCAGAAGTAAAATAAACCGGTTCACCAAATCGGAAGAGGCTATAAAACCCGACGTATCCGGCTATATTCCTCTACTTCTTTCCGGTCAACAGGTAATCCATTTTACCTGACAAGTACCACCCATCTTTTGCAATCCGATGTCAGGCAGCAGCACGAGGTTCAATTCGTTTTATGTGTCGTTTACACCTTTATACGTGGTTTATTTCGCTTTAACACTTCCGCAGACGGTACATGCTGCGCAAGAACGTTAGCTTTAGTTCCCTCCATTAAACTACTTTTACTAGGGCATTATACGTATGGGTACCGTGCAAGTACTGGTGGACGTAAGTATATACCCTCTTTTAAAGGATTAACCATACTATTATTTGAGTTGAAGGCGGAGAGAATTGGTTAAATGGCTTTTATTAACCAAAATCCAGGCAGGTTATTTCTGCTAACTAAGATGAAACTCACTACGATTTGGCATAAAGCGCACTACGGTACGCCGTTCCCCACTTGGCAATCTCATCTATGATCGGTTCAAGCGTTCTGCCGAATTCAGTCACAGCGTATTCTACCGTCACAGGCTTCGTATCCTGCACTGTTCTGGTGATCAGGTGATTGCTTTCCATGTCCTGCAGTTCCTTAGATAGCATTTTAGCGCCAATACCCTCCACCTCTCTCAGCAAATCCATAAACCGTAGCTTTTCCCCTTGCAGCAGGGTGCCTAGTATATGAAACTTCCATTTTCCGGAAAGTAACTCCATCGCATCTTTAATGGCAAGCATCCTGACTTTGCAGATCATATTGTTATTCACTACCCGTGCTTTCTTCATCTTCTACTTTTATAGGTACTAATAACTAAAGGTAAAAACCAGGTGATTAGTTTCCTAAAGGAAACTAGTTTCTAAAAGGAAACGGATAGCAATTATAAACCAGCTTAACTATAAATTTGCTATAGAAAAAAAATAAAAAGCTTTACTCCTGCTTACTTTATAAGCAAGTCGGTGCAAGGCTACAGTTAACTCCAACACAATGGAAAATAAAAACCAGAATCCGCTTTTATGTGATATCGAAACCGGCATATGTGAAATGCCAGGTTCAACAGCTTCCGCTCCCGTAGAGATTGCTTCGGCAGGAACAAAGCCACTCAAAATCGTTTATTTCACAGACCCTATTTGTTCTTCCTGCTGGGGAATTGAACCACAGCTCAGAAAACTGAAATTAGAGTATGGCCACAGCATCGAAATCGATTACCGCATGGGCGGCTTATTGCCTGACTGGAGTTACAACAGTGGCGGCATCAGCAAGCCGGCTGACGTAGGCCACCATTGGGATGAAGTAAGCCAGTATTATGATATGCCCATCGACGGAGACGTTTGGCTGGAGGATCCGCTGCATTCCTCCTATCCCCCATCCATTGCCTTCAAGGCTGCACAAATGCAGGATAAAGAAAAAGCCGTTTTGTTTCTCAGAGAGATGCGGGAACTGCTTTTCTTAGATAAGAAAAATATCACCAGGTGGGAGCATTTAGCAGCAGCAGCTGAACAGGCTGGCTTATATGTTGCGCAACTAAAAACCGATTATGAAACCAAGGCAAAGCACTTGTTTGAGGAAGATTTAAAGCTTGCCCGAGAGTTTGGTGTAAGAGGGTTTCCTATTTTGTTCTTTCTGGACAAACAAGGGAACAGAGAAGTGGTGTACGGTACAAAAGCCTATCCTTTCTATGAAACAGCTGTTTTAAAATTAAATCCTTCGGCCACAAAGAGTCACTACAGCAAAAACTGGGAAACGCTGTTTTCAAAGTATCGGTCGCTTACGGCTAAAGAGTTTTCCGAACTGGCAGGACTACATAGAGTAGAAAGCGAGCAATTGCTAAATGAGCTTTCTGATAAAGGGAAGCTGGAAAAAATCTCGACAAAGAACGGCGCCATGTGGAAGCTGCAGCATTCGAAGAGCTTATAAAGCCCAGCAGGTGGATATACCAGCAGGAGGATATATAAGTAAGTCCTAGTGCTGAATGCAACATAGGTGCCGTTTCGCTTCAAATGGCACCTATACTTGTTTTATACTTGCTGGAAAGTAACAGGAGCGTCTGAATAGCGTTGGAATGTATAATAGAAAACAGTGTGATATTATACTTGTTTCGCTTGCTGCCCTCTTGCTGCTATTCTATAAAATATGGCTATCGTTAATAACGCTACTGCTGCCAGACTAATCCAGGCGGCTAAGATGATCTGCGGGCTTGATTCCACGTTGATGTCCCGGTGCTTTAGTATGATACCATAGAATGCCCACACGCCTACCAGGCCCACAAAAGGATTTGACCTGCTATAGACGATGAACAATACAATGAGCGAGGCTGCGATGATCATGGTGATGGTCCAGACGCCTTCATTTAGTCCGAAACCATTCCAGCCTAAGCCCACCAGGGCAGCGCTGATGTTGGCCACTGTGGCGATGATGATCCAGCCAAAGTATAAGCTGAGGGGCACCTGCGTAAACCATTTGGAGGCTGCGGAGCGGGTTGTATCAAAAATACCCAAACGAAGATGAATAGCCAGCAGCGTTACAAGTTGTACTAATATGAGCACTACCGAAACGATCAGCCATTCGCTTACCCAGGCGATGGTCCAGAGGCCGGTGGCGATGTTGTTTGCCATGAACAGATAGCCCAGCCGCTGCAGATCGACATTGGCTTCATGCACTGCCGACGCTTTGTAGGCTTTTACCAGGTGATAGAGGCAGAAAGCAGTTAGGGCGAGATAAATCACTCCCCAAATCGCGAAAGTAATACCGGCAGGAGTGAAAAGCGCCGGGTACTTATCTGATACCTCGCCTATCGTTTGGTTATTGATCAGCTTGAGTTGCGTGAGCTGTGAGGGCACCAGGTGCAACAGGAAACAAATGGCATTGAGTATGGACAGCGTCTTCACATTTTTCATCGGACAGGGGTTTTCAGGAAAAGTGCTCGTTAGGCAAAAGGCTAGAATTCTACAATGAACCCGATCGTAGGCACCAAATTCCCGTCATTGTTTTCCAGGATCACAGGTAGGGCGTTGCTGCCATCCGGTTGCAGCGGGCTGCCGTCCGAAGTGGCAAATCCGGTGTTGTCTTCGTTACGCTGAAACGTGTAGCGCGCGAAGCCCGGGGTGTTGCTGGCAAGCACATTGGCCACATCCAGGAACAGATCCAGCGTAACCTGGTTGAAATTCCACTTCTTATCTATTCGCACGTCGAGCTGGCTGAACGGATCCAGGCGCTCGGAGTTTAACCTAGTGTAATCCAGAATGCCCACTCCCAGCGAAGCATAGTTTCGGCGGGAAGCTTCCAGGTCAAACGGCGTAGAAGGCGCACCACCAGCATACCGGTACTTGATTCCAAGCTCCCAGTTGCGCGGCAACTTTTTGCCGAGCAAGCCTGATACCAGGTGGCGGTTATCCCAGGCGCTGGAAATATACTTCTCATCTAACCCGGCAAACTTGCTCACCACATAGGTATAAGACAGCACCCCGAATACGGTATTTGTCAGTTTTTTCTGCAGGTAAAACTCTGCGCCGTAGGCTCTGCCTTTGCCATTTGTCCCGATGGCTTCGTTGCCGATAGCCCCAAATTCGCCGCCTTGGTTTGCCAGCGAAATACCATCTCTTACAGATACCGGGTAGTTGCTGTATTTCTTGTAAAAGCCTTCCAGGGTAAAGCGCAGATCCAGGCGCGGCAGAAACTCGGTGCCGATTACGTAATGCACTGACCGGGTATAGTCTGCCTGTTTGTTGAGAAATAGACCGTCTTGTTTATATCCCAGCACCGTATAAACTGGCAGTTTGTAGTAAATACCGGATGACGCATTGAGCGTCCATTTTTTGTTTAACAGGTAAGTAACAGCCAGGCGTGGTGAGAGGGTTTTAAGTGGGTTATTGCCCTCTTCGGTAAAGGAATTCATATCGGTACGGATACCGAGTGATAAACCCAGCTTTTCATTCAGCACTGTTTTAGACACCTGCCCGAAAGCGCCATAACGCAGAAAGTCCAGATCAGTAATATAATTCAGCGTTACGCCGGGCTGCACCACGTTATTCTGCTCATCGCGCAGCTCTTTCCTGATCACGCTGAAGATTTCGTTTTTAAACTGCACATACTGCCCTGACACCCCATAGGCATAGCGCCAGCCATTTTTATACTTATTTATATCCAGGCGCAGTTTATTTTCTGTTTCGCTGGAATTGGTGTTCAGGGTAAAGGAACGGTTCTCGCCTTCTTCCGCAGCTTCATACTTGTACAGGCTATTGTCGAAGGCATTACGGCTCAGGGCCAGGTTCACGTACCCATCCTGCACCAGTCTTTTCACCGCAATTCCGGTGGTGTAGTTCCACTGGTTGATGTAGGGCGTAGAACGCAGAATGTATTCATTTTCCGGTGTGCTTTCGCGGGGCACCCCAAAGGAGAAGTCATCTATAGCCCCTACGCCTATATAGGAGATCGAAGTCTTCTCGTTTAACTTGTGGTCTATTTTGTACTGGAAGTCCCAGTAGTTTGGGCGGATAGGCAGGTCGAGTAGCTTGAAAAGAAACTGCAGGTAAGACCTTCTTGCTGAAACCAGGTAGGTGGTTTTGGCACCTACGGGTCCTTCTAAGGTTGTCGCAAATTCAGAGCCGCTTAACCGTACATTCCCGGAAAACCGTTCAGGATTGCCGTACCGCTCTTTGAATTCAAACACAGCCGACAGCGCATTGTTGTAGCGTGCATCGAAAGCCGAAGAGCTTACTTTCAGATCTTCTATAAACGAAACGTTCAGGATGCCGGTAGCTCCGCCGGCGCTGCCTTGCGTCGTGAAGTGGTTGATAAGCGGTATCTCGATACCATCGAGGTAATAGACATTCTCATTGGGAGCGCCACCGCGTATGATCAGGTCGTTTCGACTGCCGCCGCCCGTGCCGTTAGAGGCAACACCCGGGAGTACCTGCACCACTTTCGAAATGTCAAAATTTCCGCCGGGATTGCTTCGCATCTCCTCTGCCGATAAACTCTGCACTGATAGCGGTGTAACCAGGTCGGCCACAGCGGCACTTTGCCTACGGTTTGCCACCACTTCTACCTGTTGCAACTCATTGGAGGTGGGTGCCAGCTCAAAGTTCAGTATCTGTATATTTCCGGCTGTTACATTCACATTAAACCGGGTTTGCGGCTGATACCCTATATAAGCACTTTGAACCGTATAGCTGCCCACCGGTATATTCTCGAGCTTAAAGGAGCCTTGTTCATTGGTTATAGTACCCAACTGGCTACCTGTTACCTGCACCGACACGCCTATTAACGGCTCCTGCGTATTGCGGTCGCGCACAGTTCCTGTAATGATTCCCGTCTGCGCAAACGAGACTACGGGGAGCAGAAAAGCAATAAGAAGTAGAAATCTCATGAACAAAATTGGTCAGAATGATGGTAGTACTACATCTTTCAGGCAAGAATGTTTAAAGTTGTTAGGGAAAACGAGGCATGACTTTTTGAAGTCGGAATTTGATTGAGATCAACCTAGTCCGGTAATAAGGCAACGTAGATTCTAACTTGGTGCATCTGACAGTTGCGTACTGGATTGCTCTGGTAGTAGCACTTCCCTCTCCTAGCTGCCTTAATTCAAGAAAAAAACTTTTGAAGATAATTTGAGCATTGCTGTTGTTTAGTTGTAAAGATTCGAAACTGAAGTATAAAAGCGATTGCTAGGCTAATGATCAAAATGTCGGAAGCGAATGATGGGAGGTAAATCTGTAGTATACACTAACAATAAAAAAGCCCTTCAGAATTAACTGAAGGGCTTTTTAGTAGTCCGTAGGGGAATCGAACCCCTGTTGCCAGAATGAAAATCTGGAGTCCTAACCCCTAGACGAACGGACCGTGCTACTGTTTGGTGATGCAAATATAGTGGCTGTTTTTATTTCTGCAAACCCACGCACCTAAATAAATCATACTCCTTTGCTACCTTCCTGGTTTTCAGGTATAAATTTTTGTTAAAATAACTGGTTCTGCCTTCCTTTAACGCAACTTTATCAGAAAATATCATCCGGCGGCAGCACTTGCCCATCCTGCCTCCCTTTCCATACTTTTGCTGCATTACACGAAAGCACTCCTTGTGAAATGATCCCCTGAAATATCCTCCCTTGCTTCATCCCGTACAAAGAAACATTTTACCAAGTATAAAGCGCATTGTTATGAGCAAGGAGAATCAGAAGTACCTGTGGTGGCAGAAAGGCATTATCTATCAAATATACCCTCGCTCGTTTCAGGACAGCACCGGTGATGGCATTGGCGACTTAACCGGTATTCGCCAACGCCTCGATTACCTGCAATGGCTGGGCATCAATGCTATCTGGGTCTCTCCTATCTTTCCTTCTCCCATGGCGGATTTTGGATACGACATTTCTGATTATTGCGGCATCCATTCGCTTTTCGGCTCCATGGCCGACTTCGACCTGCTGCTGCAGGAAGTGCACCAACGCGACATGAAACTTATACTTGATCTGGTACCAAACCATACTTCCGACCAGCACCCCTGGTTTCTGGCGTCCCGCTCCTCCCGCGACAACCCCAAACGCGACTGGTATATCTGGGAAAACCCGGGATCAAACGGCAAAGAGCCTAACAACTGGCTGAGCATGTTCGGAGGCAGCGGCTGGGAGTGGGATGAGAAAACACAGCAGTATTATTACCACGCCTTCCTTAAAGAGCAACCCGACCTGAACTGGCGCAACCCCGAAGTGCAGGAAGCCATGCTACAGGTGATGCGTTTCTGGCTCGAAAAAGGCGTAGATGGCTTCCGGATCGATGTGATGTGGCACATGATCAAGGACAAGCAGCTGCGCAACAACCCGGAAAACCCCAACTACCAACCCCACATGGCCACCTACGAAAAGCTTATTCCTGCTTTCTCTACCGACCAGCCGGAGGTACATACTATTGTGCAGATGATGCGCAAAGTCATGGATAGCTATGAGGAACGGATGATGATCGGGGAAATTTACCTGCCCATCCAGAAGCTGATGACCTATTATGGCACCGATGGGAAAGGCGCCCACCTCCCGTTCAACTTTCTGCTGCTCCAGAGCCGCTGGGATGCGCGGGAGATCGCAGCGGCCATCGACCAGTATGAAGGTGCACTGCCGCCCGATGGCTGGCCGAACTGGGTGCTGGGTAACCACGACCAACCTCGCATCACCAGCCGCGTTGGCAAATCGCAGGCGCGGGTGGCCGCCCTGCTGCTGCTGACACTACGGGGCACACCAACTGTATACTATGGCGATGAAATCGGGATGCGCGATGTGCCCATTCCGCCGGATGAAGTACAGGACCCGCAGGGCCTCAATATGCCTGACCTGAACCTGAGCCGCGACCCGGAACGAACGCCCATGCAATGGAGCAGCGCCGCGGGCGCGGGATTTACAACCGGAAAACCCTGGCTCCGGCTACCCGCCGCGTATAGGCGGGTAAACGTGGAAGCACAACGGCAGAAGCCCTATTCGATGCTCTCGCTCTACCGCAGGCTGATAGCCTTGCGCCAGCAGGAACCCGCTTTGAATGTAGGTACCTATGCACCGGTATATTCCGATCAGCAGATGCTTGCTTATACCCGCAATCATGGCGATACCTGCTTTCTTATTCTGCTCAACCTCACGCACCGGCCCTGCTACTTCCGGCCTGCGCACTATTCCTTTAGCGGCAAGATCGAGCTGGCTACCTCTCCGGAGCTGGAGGGCACCGTTGTGAGCAATACCGTAAGTATGGGTGGAGACGAAGGCTACATTATCCGGTTACAAAACAGCGCATCTTAAGCACAGCAGTATCAGCAGTCTGATGGGCCAGGTTACTACATTCACATACTTACAAGCCCATTTGCTTAAGGTATTGCCAAGCAGATATTAAAAACCTGATGCTGTAAGTATAACTTATATAAAAGGAGCGCTCCATTGGGAACATACTAGCTTTTCTGCAGCAAAATAGGTTGTCACGTTATAGCTGCTTACCTGAAGCTTATGTATCAAAGTCTTCAGATATCGGCCCACAGTGAAGTTTATACTTAATGGTTTATACTTATAAAGGAAGCGAAATACGCCAATAAAATAGCACAATTTAAAGTAGAAGCAGGGTCTCTCTTTCTCTTTAAGGCGCTGAAGCAGAGAAATTTTGTAAAAAGTAGCTACTATTTGGCCTTGCTGCTCAATCCTTCTATTTATAAATACGTAAGGCAATACAGCACTTAAATCTAAGAATTATCGCTTCAGCTAAACATATAGGAAAGATTTTACTTAAAATCCTGCTCGGGATCATACTGTTTCTGGTATGCCTGGTGGTACTGGTAGTAGTAGCCCTGCAGTTCCAGCCGGTGCAAAATTTTGTTGCACAAAAAGGAGCTTCCTACCTCTCGGACACCCTGAAAACCAAAGTCGAGATCGGCGGCTTTACCACGGACTGGCGCAATGCGCTTGTGCTTAAAAACGTGTATGTCGAAGATCAGCAGCAGGACACCCTCTGGTACAGCCAGCGCCTGGGCGTGGACATGAAGATCCTGGGCCTCATCAAAGGAAACGTAGATATTGCCAAGGTATCGCTTGAGCATGCCACCCTGAACCTGCACATTAAACCTGACAGCTCGACGAATTATGATTTTATCATGGAGGCGTTCGCCACCGATACCACGGAAGCGCAGCCAGCGGATACGGCTTCGTCTATGAGCTTCAACCTGGACAGAATCAACCTGGATGATGTGTATGTCAATTTCCGTGACGAAGCGGGCGGCAACTGGATCAAAGGGCGCGTAGGGCACCTGCTTACAACCATGGAAGAGCTGGACCTGGATGCGCAGAAGTACCTGGTAGATGAAGTGGAACTGAAGAACACGGCCTTCACCTACATCCAGACCAAGCTTCCCCCTCCTGATACAGCCGGAACGGAGCCGCTGGAAATGGACTTCGGCCTGAACCGGGTTGCCCTGGAAAATGTAAAACTCAACTATAACAGCCGCCCGGCAGAACAGAGCATCAAACTGGCCGTGGGCAAGTCGGAGTTGCTGGCTAAAAAAATAGATCTGAAGAACGCCCGCATCGACCTCGATAAGTTCGAGCTGCACAACGCCGATGTGGTATATGTGCAGGACAAGTATAAAGATACCGATTCGCTTGCCGTAAATCCTGTAAAAACTGTACAGGAAATCGATTCGGCTGTCCAGAAAACGAGTAGCCAGCCCATGAATTGGGTGCTCACGCTCAATGGCGTGGATGTGACGGGCCTGGATGTTAAATTCGATAACTTTAATGCTCCTGCCCTTTCACGTGGCATGGACTACGATCACCTGCTGTTTAAAAACGTTGTGCTCGATGCCGAGGACCTCTACTATAGCCTGGGCCGCACAACCCTGAACCTGAACCAGCTGGCACTGCAGGAAAAAAGTGGGTTCGAGGTAAAGAATTTCAAATCAGAGATCACCTTCGACACTACCCATACCGAACTAGCCAACCTGGACCTGCAAACCGGCAACAGCCACCTGCAGCGCCATCTGGCCATGCGCTACCCCTCGCTTGATGCCCTGACGGACAATCCTGAATTGATAAAGGTAGATTTGGATATCCAGAACAGCCGCATCGGCATGAAAGATGTGCAGTATCTGGCACCGGACCTGGCGCAGAACCCATCCTTTAAAAGTATAGCCGGGGCTACGCTGCAGCTGGATGGCAAAGTGGATGGCAGCCTGAATGACCTGCAGGTAAGTAAGTTTCAGCTTTCAGGCCTGAACGGCACCCGGGTAGATGTAACTGGCAACCTGCAGAACGTGATGGACCCGGATCACTTGTACATGAATTTGCGCATTAACCGCTTTGCTACGACGCGCACCGATATCAAAGCCCTAGCGCCGGCAGGCACAATCCCGTCCAATATCCGGATACCAAACCAGGTAAGTATGACCGGCACTTACAAAGGCAGCCTCACCAACTTTGACGCCAATGCCAACCTGAAAAGCTCATTTGGCAATGCAAAGGCCGTGATTGATATGGCAACAGGCCCGGCAGGTGCCGAGCCGTTTACAGCCCATCTCAGCACCGATGGCTTTAACATGAGCCAGCTCTTGACTGACAGCCTAGGCGTTGGGGTGATTGCCCTGGATGCCACGGCCAAAGGTACCGGCCTGACTCCGGAATCCATGCAGGCACAGGTAAACGCCGCTGTTAATAAATTGGAGTATAACAAGTATACTTACAACAACCTGGCTGTAAATGCCACCATCAACCGCAACCTGTATACCGTAGCAGCCACTGCCAAAGACCAGAACCTGGCACTTGACCTGAAAGGCGACTTTAACATGCGCAACAGCAAGCAGCCCGCCTATAACTTTGACCTGGACCTGGACAAAGCCAACTTGATGGCGCTGAACCTCTACACAGAGCCGCTCAGTATACAGGGCCAAATGCAGGGGCGCTTTACCGGAGCCGAGGCCAGTACCATCAGCGGCAGGCTGCTGGCGCAGCAACTGGTGGTAACGCATAATAAGAAAGTATACCCGCTGGATTCGCTGGATATGACCTTGCAGCAGAATGGCAGGGAAGCCACGATCAAACTGCAATCGGATTTGATGGATGCCGATATGCAGTTTGCCAATACGCTGGCAACCCTCCCGACTGCCCTGCAAAAGCATTTTTCAAATTACCTGGACCTGCAACCTGATCCCCCCTATCCGGCCGACCTGAGCCTGGATGATTTTAAAGTGCAGCTGCAACTCAAAAAAACCGATCTGCTGCTGGCCTTTGTGCCGGGCCTGGAAAAACTGTCGGCTGCAAACCCGATCACGGCGAGCTATAACGGCGATAACCAGACGCTGCAGCTGGATGGCACAGTGAATACTATTGCTTATACCGGTTATACTTTAAAGGACCTGGGCCTGCAGGTACGCGGCGACCGCAATGCGCTGAATTATAACATCACGCTGGCGCAGCTTTTATCGTCTTCCCTGAACGTGAATAATGTATTCTTGACTGGCGCAGCCCGCGACAATGACCTGACCACTAAACTGGCCATAGCCGAGAAAGACGGGAAAGAACGCTTTGTGGTGGGTGGCTTGCTCAATAGTTTAGGCCGTGGCTACCGCTTCTCCTTTAACCCGGAGCAGTTGGTGGTCAATTATGACAAGTGGACTGTCTCGCCGGACAACTACCTGCAGTTTAATACTGATTTCTTGTATGCGCATAATATTCAGCTGCAGATGGGCAACAGTTACATAGCCCTCAACAGCACAGGACCTGTAGCGCCTAATGCCCCGCTGAATGTTAAATTCAATAACTTCGAGATCGGCTACCTGATGGAGTCTTTCCAGCGGAATGATAGCCTGGTGGCGGGCACTATTAACGGCTCCGCTACCATCAACAACCTGATGGCAGGCACCATGAGCTTTGTATCTGATATTAGCGTGAGCAAATTTGCTTTCCAGGGAGTGCCAGTAGGTGATATTGCCCTGAAAGCCCAGAGCCAGGGTACCAACCGCTACAACGTGGATGCTTCCCTGACGGGCAACGGCAACCAGGTCCTGGTGAATGGCTTTTATGAGGCGCAGCCCAACGCCAGCCTCCTCAATTTCGATGCGACCATACCGAACCTGAACATGGCTTCGCTGCAGGGCTTTACGCAGGGTATGGTAGAAGACATGGCGGGTAGTGCCAAGGGCAGGTTGCATATAACCGGTACGCTCGATGATCCTACTATACTGGGCGAGTTAAACTTTGATCGTGCTCAGTTTAATGTCAGTATGCTTAACTCCTTGTTTACACTGGAAAACGAACGACTGGTTTTTAACGAGCAAGGTATCAACTTCCCTGACTTCACCCTCACCGACTCAACCGGCAATGACCTGGTGATCAATGGCAATGTGCTGACGAAAGATTACGTAGATTACCAGTTTGACCTGAAAGCTAATACTGACCGCTTCCTGGCCATGAACTCGGATGCCAACGACAATGCGCTATACTATGGCACGCTTTGGATAGATTCCGATGCCACCATCAAAGGCAATATAGACTTGCCGGTGGTGCGCGCTAATGTAACGGTACTGGATGGCTCTGATATCACCTCGGTGATTCCGGCCGATCAGGCGACTGCCACCAGCCGCGAAGGCATAGTCGAATTTGTGGACCTGAGCGATACTACCGCCATGGCCCGGCTAGATTCAGCTGACACGAACTCGCTGACCGGTATGGATGTGGAGGCAACGATCACGGTGACGGATGCGACCCCTGTGACGATCGTGATCGACCCGCTCACCGGCGACCATCTGAATGTGAAAGGAAACGGCACCATTGTTACCGGCATCACGCCTACCGGCGAGATCAACCTGTCGGGCCGCTACGAAGTGACAGAGGGTAAATACGATATGTCGTTCTATGACCTGGCACAACGCGAACTGCAGTTAACCAAGGGCAGCTACATTGCCTGGTCGGGCGATCCTTTCCAGGCCGACATGCAGATAACAGCCGTTTACAACATTAAAACGGCCCCACGTGAGCTAATCGCAAACGAAACTGCCGGCCCCATTCCGGATGTATTCCGAAACCAACAGCCATTCGAGGTGCTGGTGAACCTGAGCGGCCAACTCATGAAGCCCACTATCAGCTTTGATATCCGGTTGGATGAAGACGCTGGCGGTGCCTTGCGCAGCCAGATAGAACCCCAGCTGGATAACCTGCGGCAAAACGAATCGGACATGAACAAGCAGGTGTTTGCCTTGCTGGTATTAGGCCGGTTTATGGCGCCAGACCCGCTGCAAAGCTCTGGTGGCGGTTTACAGGCTACTGCCCGAAACAGCCTCAGCCAGGTGATGTCGGATCAGCTGAATAATCTCACGGGCAAATACCTGGGCGGCATAGGCCTGGAACTGGGCGTTAATTCCTACGAAGATTACTCTTCAGGCACGGCCCAGGGGCAAACAGACCTGAACGTGGCCTTGCGTCACCAGTTCCTTAACGACCGCCTGACGATCCGGGTTGGAGGGGATATAGGCCTGGAAGGGAATAACAGCCAGCAAAGTTCTTTAGGCGGTTTTGGCAACGATATATCCGTGGAGTATAGTATTACGCCATCCGGCAAACTGCGCGTAAAAGCTTTCCGCCAGAATGAGTATGGCGGCATACTGGATGGCGGCGACGTGCTCACCACTGGTGTCGCCCTGATCTTTGTGCGCGATTACAATAATTTCTCCGAGCTGTTTAGCAGCGCAGAAAAGAACCTGGCCAAGGCGGAGGAAAAGCAGAAAAAGAACAGCCCCGCAGGCACCAACTAATCTAGAACTATGAAATTCATACACGTGCGCCACTTCCCGTTACGCCACGCGCTCTTCTTGCTTTGCCTGCTGGGGCTGCTCAGCGCCTGCAGCAGTACCAAACATGTACCCGAAGGCGAGGCCCTATTCTGGAAGTATGAGGTGAAGGTGGACGGCAATACGTCGAAAGATGAAATTAGCAAATTAAGCACCGACCTTGACGGGGTGGTGCGGCCAAAACCGAATGCGAAGCTGCTGGGTATTCCGTTTAAATTATGGATATATAACGCCTTTTATACAGAAAAAGAAAAAGGGATCAAGCATTGGGTACAGACCAAAATGGGCGAGCCGCCGGTGCTGCTCTCGCAACTCGATACCGGTACCGTCAACAGCATCATGCGGGGGAGACTGGACAATAATGGATACTTTAACAAAGCGGTAGCGAGTACCTTCGATACCGTGGCGACGAAGAAAATGGCCGTGAACTGGCATGTCAATGTCGGAGAGCCTTACCGCATCCGGCGCATCGAGTTTCCTGCCACAGACTCTGTGCAGGCAGCGACAGCGATCCGGAAAACACAAGACGGCTCCCTGCTGAAAGTTGGCGATATTTATAACCTGCAGACCTTAACGGCTGAGCGCGAGCGCATTGATGACCTCCTCAAAAACAAAGGTTATTTTAACTTCAGCCCCGACCTGATGATCTTCCAGGTAGATTCTACGGTGGGTAACCATCAGCTGGACGTGCTGCTGCGCCTGAAAAAGACCGCTCCCGCCGCGGCTTTACATCCTTATACCATGGATGATATTTATGTGTTTACGGGTTATTCGCTGGCCGACAGCCTGTATGCAAACGACACCATCCATTTTAAAGGCTACGATTATATCCCGAATGAGAATTACATCAAGGCCAAGCGGCTGATGCCGAATATCTTTCTTGAAAAAGACAGCCTCTATTCGCGGCAGGAGCAGTTGCTTTCGCTGCAGCGCCTGATGGGCCTGAGTGCTTTCAAGTATGCCAACATTGATTACGATGTGGATACGCTCAACCCCGATAAGCTTGATGCCCATATATACCTGACACAATCGTTTAAGAAATCGCTGCAGGCCGAAGCACAGGGCGTATCCAAGACAAACGGCTTTGCCGGCCCGGGTATCACGGCCTCGTTCCGGAACCGGAATGCCCTGAAAGGTTCAGAATTGCTAACCCTCAGCCTGACGGGCAGCTTTTTGTCTGGCGGAAATTCGGGTACCAGCCTGAACTCAGTGGAGCTTGGTGCCGAAGCCGCCCTGACCTTTCCGCGGTTTGTGGCGCCCTTCAAGATTCATAACCTTCGCTCGCAGTTTGCACCGCATACCACCATGACCCTGGGGTTCGATTACCAGAACAGGGTTAACTTTTTTCAGTTAAATTCCTTTCATGCCACCTATGGCTACAACTGGCGTCCAAGGCCAACAATCACGCACGAAGTAACGCCGATTAACCTGCAGTTTGTGCAGCTGGCTAATACGTCCGACAAATTTAAAGCGCTGCTCGATTCAAGTGAGTTTTTACAGCGCAGCTTCGAGGAGCAATTCATCATCGGAACCATGTATAACCTAACCTGGAATACGCAGATCTATGAGCAGCGCACGCATCAGTTCTTTAACAATGTCAATATCGATCTATCAGGAAATGCCATCAATGCTTTGCAAAGCCTGACCGGGCAGTCCAGCCCAACCGATTCGGTAGGTCGCACGCTCTTTGGCAAGGCTTATTCGCAGTACACGCGGGTTGAAAACGATTTCAGGTACTACTTCAACTTCGGAAAAGAAAGCCAACTTGTTACACGCCTTTTAGCTGGAGTGGGTTTCGCGTATGGCAATTCGAACACCATGCCCTATGTCAAGCAGTTTACCATTGGCGGCCCCAACAGCATCCGGGCCTTTCAGCCCCGCAGTATCGGGCCTGGATCATACAATGTTCCGGATAGCATCCAGACATCCTATTTTGACCAAACCGGTGATATCCGGCTCGAAGCAAACGTGGAATACCGCTTCCCTATCACGGGCTTTTTTAAAGGAGCCCTGTTTGTGGATGCCGGTAATATCTGGCTGCTCCGTGAGACAGCCGAGAAGCCTGGCGCTGCTTTCAAGGCCAGCAATTTAATGGATCAGCTGGCGATCGGAACCGGTTTTGGCGTACGCGTGGACATCGAATTCTTTGTGATCCGATTTGACCTGGGCATACCGGTGCAGGTCCCCTACTTACCCAAAGGAGAACGCAACGTGCTCAGCGACTTCACTCCTTCGTTTAAGGGGGAAACCGGCATGACGCTGAATATTGCCATTGGTTACCCCTTTTAAGGGCCATACTTGCTGAATGTAATTCCAACTTTACCCGCTATCAAGACCAGGTATAATACCTGTTTCATGACAAGTGATAACCGGGGCAGGAGTTAAGAGATGGCATTCGTTTGCCGGACTTCAATCCCCAACCTGCGGGTACATGGGCGATTGGGTGCCGGGCGGCGTCTGGTAAAAACGGGTGGTAGGATAGGCAAACTGTATATCCGGTGCTGCTAAAAACTGCGGCAGCACTTCTTCCCAGATCTGGTGCTCGCTTTTCCTTCTGCCGGCAATTCTGCTCAGGTAGCGCACCGTAAGCTGAATGCCGTTATCTATTACCTTAGTATAGATCTTCGGGTCCAGGTCATCAAAAAAGATCAGGTGCCGCTGAGAGCGCCTCTTCACCTGCAACATCGTTTGTTCCGAGAGCTTCTCACAGTTGCGGGCAGCGGATTCAAGCAAAATGCCTTTTGCCTTCTGCCAGTTACTTTCAAAGGTCAGATGCACGGGCACTTCATGCCAGATATAAGGGAAGCCATAGTTGTAGTTGGACTGCGCTACCAGAAAAAGGCGCCCGTTAGGTATATGAACCACCCGGCCGGTCGGCTGATCTCCCTGTACCCATTCCCGTACTTCGTTCAGCGTAAACTGGAACAACCGGATATCGATCACATCCCCCACATGGTCTCCTATTTGGATGCGGTCCCCGATGTGAAACGGGCGTTTCCAGATCAGGTATAACCAGCCCGCCATACTAAGTAAGGGCTCGCGCAGGGCTACTACCAGGCCGGCGGAAAGCAAACCCAGGAAAGTAGCAATAGAGCGGAACCCGTTAAACCAGATATTAGCCAGCAGCATAATGCCTACTGCCGTAGTAATGTAATTTGTGGTTTTGCGCCATTGGTATTGTTTTCGGAGATCGGGCTGGCGCTTGTAGATGAAGCGCAGCAGCGCCCTGCTCAGCAGCCAAAGCGCCAGCAGGACGAGGGCCGTGAGCAGTACCTGTTCCTGAAAAGCGATGCTGATCCCTGTTGTTTCTTCGAGCCAGCTATAAATCTGCTGCATAAAGTTTTTCAACGTACTTACGAAAGCCCGCATCCGAAAGATAGCCACTCAGGCAGATTTTGACTGTTACACCCGAGTTTACCGGCCAGCCAGCTCGCAAATGGAATCCCTATTAACCTGGAATAAGAATCTGCAGTGCGCTAAAAGCCATATAAATCCGTAACTTTAAGCCCTGTATTTAGGCGGAGAAAGTGCCTGTTTTGTCTCTTCTCGGCCATAGATACTCTAATTTATACTTGCTAACATAACATCAAACTATGAGCACTGACATACGAAGCCTGGAACCAAAGGCTATGTGGAATCATTTTGCTGACCTGAATGCCGTTCCCAGGCCATCAAAGAAAGAAGAGCGTGTGATCCAGTTCATCAGAAACTTTGGCGAGCAGTTGGGCCTGCCCACATTGGTTGATGAAACGGGGAATGTGATCATCAAAAAACCGGCAACACCCGGTATGGAAGACCGCCAGACGGTAGCGCTGCAAAGCCACCTGGATATGGTGCACCAGAAAAATGCAAGCACCACCTTTGATTTCAATACCGAAGGCATCCGCATGTATGTGGACGGTGATTGGGTAAAAGCAGATGGCACCACCCTGGGTGCCGATAATGGCATTGGGGTGGCCAGCATTATGGCTTTGCTCTCTTCTACCGATATCCCACATCCTGCGCTGGAGGCCTTGTTTACCATAGATGAGGAAACAGGTATGACCGGGGCCATGAACCTGAAGGGCGGCTTGCTGGACGCTCCCATTATGCTGAACCTGGACACTGAAGACGACCGGGAGTTGACCATTGGGTGTGCCGGCGGTATAGATGTAACCGCAACCGGCCACTATACGCCCGAGCAGGCTCCGGCGGGCAGCAAAGGCTACAAACTAACAGTTAGAGGCTTAACCGGTGGCCACTCCGGCATGGACATTCACCTGGGACGTGGCAATGCTAACAAGCTCATGAACCGGTTGCTATTTCAGGCTACCGAAGAAACAGCTGTAAAGGTGAGCGCCCTGGATGGCGGTGGCTTACGCAACGCTATTCCGCGGGAGTCTTTTGCCATACTAGCGGTTGCTGCCGGCCAGGAAGAAGCATTTAAAAATTTGATAGTGCAGCAAACCCAGGTGCTGAAGGCCGAATACGCCACCACAGACCCTGCACTGGAAGTGGTGCTGGAACCAACAACCGTTCCCGCAATGGTATTACCGGCCGACTTTCAGCACAAGTTGCTGCGCGTGCTGTATACCTGCCCAAATGGTATTTACCGCCTCAGCCCCGACATCGAGAACCTGGTACAGACCAGCAATAATCTGGCACGGGTGCTGGTGCAGGAAGGCGGCTATACCATCATGTGCCTGACACGAAGTGCTGTAAATTCAGAGAAGCTGGACCTGGCTACTGCGATCCGGAGTGCGCTGGAATTGGCCGGTGCTGAGGTAAAGCTGACGGGTTCATACCCGGGCTGGACGCCTCGGCCGGAGGCAGCTATTGTGCAGATCATGACCAAGCTATACCGCGACATGTTCCAAAGCGAGCCCGACGTGAACGCCTGCCATGCCGGCCTGGAATGCGGCATACTTGGCGCCAACTACCCCGACATGGAAATGATCTCTTTCGGCCCTAATATTCGCGGAGCGCACTCGCCTGATGAGAAAGTGCAGATCAGCTCTGTGCAGAAATACTGGGGTTTCCTGCTCGAAACCCTCAAGCATATTCCGGCAAAAGAGGCATAATATACTTCAAGTGTTATACTTATAAATCACTTGCCATACTTATTAAAACAACAAAGCCGCTCTATAATTGGAGCGGCTTTGTTGTTTTACTGTGCGGCCGGGATGGTAAAGCCCAAATCGGTGCTGATGATAAAGGCGTGCAGGCCATCGCTGCGCCAGTACTGGGCAGCGCGCAACTCGATGCTTTTAAACAGGGAGTTGTTGCCCGAGAATGGCAGGTTGAATTTTGATATTCCAAAAAGCGGCGAATACCGCACCCCCATCCCTAACTTGTTACTTTGAAAGTCAGACAGGTCATAGTCCGATGTATAAAAGGCGTCAGCTATACTGTGTTCGGCATAGGGAGCAAAATAATCGGCGGCGGTTTGCGTGTAAAAGCGATAGAAGGGGTAAAAAGAAAAGAACGGCCCGATTTTAACTGGTGCTTCCACTTCCAAGGTATGCGATACAATGCCCCAATCATCATTATAAAACCGGTAAAACAGGCGGGTGGTCACATAATCGCTGGCAAAGTAGTTCAGGCGGATGCCCACCGGAAACTTAAAGCGGCTATCTGGCAGCTGCTCCACCGTATGGGCAGCATCATCGCGGAAGTATACCCGGTGAAACGGCGTTGAAAGCAAACCAGCCTGGTATACCAGGTCCGTGGAAACGGAGGCCTGCAAGCGGCGGTTAATGACCTGCGAGAGCGTCCCCGAGAAATTATAGGATTGCCGGTTTTTAGTCGGCACCAGGTCGCCCTGGCCGCGTAGCTCAATGGGGTAAATAATTTTCCAGGTATCAAAGAAAACCTCAGCTCCTAAACTCAGTTCCCGGTTGCCATCCAATGAGCCTTTCGACCAACCCGCACCCAGCGAGAAAGAAGTATAATCATACTCTTTTGATGCGCCCACATGAATACTTTTGATCACCCGGTGCAGGCTGTTGTTCCGGCTAAAGCCGATATTTATGTGCGTGCGGGTATCGGAACTGGAAGCCGACGAAACCGTGTAAGGATCTATTTTATCGGTGGAGGCGGATGAGTAAAAGTCCATCCCGAAATTTACGTTCAGATTCGTGACCGTATCCAGTGGCACATTGACGATGATGGTAGGCGTAACGTCGGTCAGCTCTTCGGTACCCACACCGCCCGTCACCGGCGAGTGGTTGCCGTCCTGGGTGTAATAACTGGCTAAAATGTTCACGTCGGCCGGTGGCAACTGCTGCACGCGTTGGTCTTTTGCGCTTTGCGCTCTTGCTGCTGTTGCTATGCCACAGGCCAGCAGCAGCACTGCATACTTTAGTTGCATCCGCACCCTCCTCCTACTTTGCCGCCATTGGCGCCGGAGCCTCCCTCGCGGTATGATTCAAAATTCACTTCAAAAGATTCGGACTTGTGCATGCTCAGTTGCATTTCCTCTTCGTTGAGGTAGGCTTTCTGGAAAGGTTTGACCGCTTCGCAACTGCTCATCAGCCCTAGCAGGCAGAGGCTGCCGAGTAGACATTTTAAAGGTGGATAAGATCGCTTCATCTGTTTTGGGTGTTTTCTTCACGGACTGCTCCGCTCGTTAACGGTTTGTTTTTATAGTAATGGAGCTGCAGGTTCTCAGAGGTCAGCAGTTCGTTATTTTCTGTGATCAACAGGCACTCCACTCCCTTGAGTTGGTTTACCAGCCGCAACCCTTCATCGGCGCCCAGCACCGATACAGCAGTGGCAAGCGCGTCGGCCAGCTCGGCATTGGCGCAAACCACGGTCACACTCTTGAGTCCTGATACGGGATAGCCTGTGCGCGGGTCGATGATGTGGGAATATCTTTTACCAGCCAGCTCCACATACTTTTCATAATTGCCCGAGGTCACCACGGCAATGTCATCAGCTGTCAGCCATGAGAAGACCTTGTCTTTTTCGGCCGGGTCGGCAATGCCCACATACCACGATTCGCCGGTAGCCTGCCGGCCCCAGGTGGTCAGATCGCCGGCCGCATTTACCACGCCGCCGGGTATGCCCATTTCGCGCATCACATCGCGGGCGCGGTTGGCCGCATAGCCTTTGCCGATGGCACCAAATCCGATCTTCATGCCTTTATTTTTGAGAAATACGCTGTGGTCCGCAGGGTTGAGGATGATGTTTTGATAACCGATCTTTTTAACGGAGGCGGCCACTTCTTCCGAGCTCGGAAGCTTTGTCATACTTCCGTCAAAGTGCCATACTTTGTCGATGGCTGCAAACGAAATATCGAATGCGCCGCCCGTGATGCGGGAGATGCGATTGCTGCGACTGATTAGCTCGTAGAGTTCCTCGTCGACCACTACCGGTTTAATGCCGGCGTTGCGGTTGATTTCGCTGGTCTGGGAAGTGGGTTGCCATTCGGAAATAAGCGCTTCGATGCGCTGTATCTCTTTCACGCCGGCAGCGATGGCTTCCCAAGCCAGCTGCTCGTCGGTGGTAACCGCAGCAAGTTCAAAACGGGTCCCCATCAGCAATAAAACCTTTTTATATTGCTGTGGCGTTTTGGTGGGCAGACGCTGTGCCTGCGCAAAATTGGTCAGGAGAAAAAGGCAAAGGAGAAAGAGGAAATATCTTTTGAGCATTTGAGCGTAAATATAGTATAAACACGAAGCCCATGCTGCAATAGTTGCAACATGGGCTTCCGTTTTAAAATATGCTATAAACTACTTACTTCAAAAGCGACTGCAGGTGCGTAACATACTTTTCAGCGCCGCCTGGCTGGTAGCCGGTTTTAGCCAGTACCTTACCATCAGCATCGGTTAATACCACCAGCGGAAAAATACCTTCCTTATCGTATTTGGCCGCCAGTTCTTCGTTCTGCTTCATCTGCTCTGCCGGCAATTGGTTTTTCTTGAATCGCGGAAAATCGAGCTCCAGCAACACCAGGTTATCTTTGGCATAGGCCTTAAAGGCTTCCGTATCCCATACTTCTTTCCGGAGCATAATGCAGGGCTTGCACCAGTCTGAACCAGCAAACACCATCATAATTGGCTTGTGCGTTTCTTTAGACAGTTTAGATGCCTCGGCATACGTATGCGTCCAGGTGGCAGGTGCCTCGTCGCCGGTGCCGGCAGCGTAGGTGTTGCTAAAAGTTAACAGCAATACTCCCATCAGCAGGGAAAGAAAAGTGGATCGTTTTTTCATGTTTCGGTTGTTTTTCATACTGGTTAGCCGTTATGCCGGTAGTATCTTTTGCATAAACATCGGTGGTAGCATTAAGTTCAACTATAGTGCCAAATCCATGCGTAAGGTGAAATATGGTGCAATTTATTCAAAGCAGTAGATATTGTTTATTTAACATAAAAAAGCGAAGACAGGTAGGCTATACTTGTCTTCGCTTTTTTGAAACCGCACAACAACTTGCAATGGTCAAACCGTGTTTTATACTTGCCAGAATTGTTTTTAGCTGTTATTCTTACTCCACTACTTTAAAGGCGGCTTCCTTTACATCGCGGGAGTTGGTGCCTACAAACACTTTAAAATCGCCGGGCTCCAGCACATACTCTAAGTCATTGTTATAGAACTTCAGATCATCCGGCGAGATATTGAACGTAATGGTTTTGGTTTCCCCTTTCTTTAGTGCGATCTTCTGAAAGCCTTTCAGTTCTTTAACCGGGCGTGTGATGGAGCCTACCACATCCTGCACATACAGCTGCACCACTTCTTCGCCATCGTAGTTACCGGTGTTCCTCACGACCACACTCACCTGCAGCGTTTCGGAAGGGTTAATGGCAGTTTTGCTGAGTTGGGGCGCAGCATAACTGAAGGAAGTATAGCTCAGCCCATAGCCAAAGGGATATAGCGGATCATTGGACACATCCATGTAGCGGGATTTATACTTGTCGAGCGGGTCGCCGGCAAAGGGGCGGCCTGTGCTTTTGTGGTTGTAAAAGAGTGGTATCTGCCCCACCACCTGCGGGAATGTTGTAGTAAGCTTGCCCGAAGGATTGTAGTTGCCAAACAGCACGTCGGCAATGGCATTGCCTGCTTCGGTACCGGCAAACCAGGTTTCCAGCATGGCGCTGGCATTCTGATCTTCCCAGGTAAGTGTGAGCGGGCGGCCGTTCATGAGCACGATCACAAGCGGCTTCCCTGTTTTCTTCAGCGCTTTGAGCAGGGCCAGTTGCTGGCCCGGCAGACCAATATCAGAGCGGCTGGCTGCTTCTCCCGTCATGCCCTGCGACTCTCCTACTGCTGCTACGATCACATCGGCTTTTTGAGCGGCTTTCACAGCTTCATCGATCATGGCTGTGGCAGATCGCTTGTCGATGTCGAGTTCACCGCCATGGGCATTCAGGCGCGCGATCATTTGCTGATCATCTGTAAAATTAGCGCCTTTGGCATACACAATCTTGACATTATTGCCTGCCACATTCCGGATACCCTGCTCCAGCGACACGGCCTGTTTCCAGTCGCCGGCGCCACTCCAGTTACCGATCATATCGCGCTGGTTTTTTGCCAGCGGGCCAATCAGGGCAATGGTTCCGGACTTTTTGAGCGGCAGTGTCTGCTTTTCGTTTTTGAGCAGGACCATACCTTTAGCAGCGATCTGGCGGGCTGCCTGCCGGTACTCGGGCTTCATCAGGGTTGCTTTGGCGCGGTTCTCATCCGTATACCGGTACGGATCTTCAAACAAGCCCAGTTTATACTTGGCCTCCAGAATGCGGCGGCAGGCTTTGTTTACATCCTCCTCCGTAACCTTGCCTTCTTGAATGAGCTGCGGCAAATGCTTGAGGAACACCTCGCCTACCATGTCCATGTCGATGCCGGCTTTCAGGGCAAGCGCGCCTACGGTCGCTTCATCTCCCAGGCCGTGGGCCATCAGCTCATTTATCGCCGTATAATCTGTTACCACAAACCCATCGAAGCCCCACTTGCCGCGCAGCAGGTCCGTCATCAGCCATTTGTTTGCCGTAGCCGGTACGCCGTTTATGTCGTTAAACGAAGACATCACACTGCCCACGCCGGCATCGATGGCCGCTTTGTAAGGAGGCAGGTACTCGTTGAACATGCGGTTAAGGCTCATGTCCACGCTGTTGTAATCACGACCGGCTTCGCCCGCACCATACAGGGCAAAGTGTTTCACGCAGGCCATCACTGTATTGCTGGCAGCCAGGTCCTGGCCCTGGTAGCCATGCACCATCGCTTTGGCCACTTCCGAACCCAGGTAAGGATCTTCCCCGGCGCCTTCGGCAATGCGGCCCCAACGCGGATCCCGGGCTATATCCACCATAGGCGAGTAGACCCAGTTCAGACCATCGGCGCTCGCTTCTTCGGCGGCAATGCGGGCACTGCTCTCCACCGCGGCCATATCCCAGCTGGTGGATAGCCCCAAAGGGATCGGGAATATGGTGCGGTGCCCGTGAATGACGTCGTAGCCGAAAATAAGCGGAATTTTAAGGCGCGTGTTGTTTACTGCAAACTCCTGCAGTTTACGGGCAGCCACTGGCGTATAGGTATTAAATACCCCGCCCACGTTGCCCTTGCGGATGTTCTCATCCACGTTTTGGCTTACAACCGGTCCTGTTACATCAAAGCCAACTGCCAGCAGGTTCAGCTGCCCGATCTTCTCGTCCAGCGTCATTTTGGACATCAGCTCATCTATAAACCGTGTCATTTCAGGATCAGCGGACGTAGGCTGTTGCTGGGCTTGCTGCGGCGTCTGGTTTTGCGTTTGTGCTTGTGTCTGCTCCGGGGCTTCTTTCTGCGTCTGGCAACTTGCCAGGCAGTAGGCCAAAACGAAAGCTGTAAGTATGGTTCGCTTCATAGGTATGGCAATTATTTAAGTAAGTATGGCGTCAAAGCTTTTTTCCAGATTTGGTAGCCTTTGTTGTTCATGTGCAGACTGTCTTCCAGGAAGATCTCGGGTTTGGGCTTTCCGTTCTTGTTCAGCATAGGCGTGTAGACATCCACAAACCGGGCGTTGGTTTGCCGGGCCAGGTACTGCCGGATCAGCTTGTTCGCTTCTAGCACCTCCGGTTTAAACGCCATGCGCGAGGGGCTTGGCTTGATCGAAATATACACAATGGGCACTTGCGGCAGTTGCTTGCGTATGCCGGTAAACACCTGTTTAAAACGCGCCAGCACCTCCGGGGCTTTAATAGCGTCGGTTGCAATGTCGTTCTCGCCGGAGTACATCACGATCTGTTTTGGCTTATAGGGGAACACGATATCGGGCAGGTAGCGCTGCAGGTCGGCCAGGGTGGAGCCGCCAAAACCCCGGTTAATCACCGTATAGTCCGGCAGCATCTGCTGCATGTCCTGCCACATCCGGATGGAGGAGCTGCCTGTAAAAAGTATGGCTTGCTGCGGGGGCATCTGCAGGCTGTCCTGCTGCTTAAAAGCCTGTATCTCGTCCCAATAGGCCGGTTTTTGCTCCTGCGCATTTGCCTGAGGAAGTATAAAGCCGGCTACCAAGAGCCACACCAGGTGTAAAAGTAATTTTCGTGTCATCTATTTTCCTTTTTTTATTTTATTTACTGCTTTTGTTATTTCGGGATTACTCATAAAAAGCTTCCAAATCAGCCCGCTGCGGTAATTTTCGATCATGACCGTTACAGGCGCCTGGTTCAGGCCCATGAACAAGGGCGACACCCAGTTCTCGTCCAAATTAAAAGCGTCGCGAAAGCCATAGCTGCCCCACAGAAATTTACCATAATTACGGTAATAATGCGCAAGTGCCTGCCTCGACTCTTCTGGAGTATACGGAAAGGAAGCCAGGGCGCCAGTGGGCGTCATTTTGCCCGAATCGGCATGTGGCACGGGCTCGTTGGCAGCATAACCCCAGGGACCATCACTGGCCGTTAAGCCCCAGCTGTTTTCGCCGTAGCCCTGGTGATGTGCCGGGTTCTCAATACAGTATCTATAATTTATGCGGGCAATGGCGCGGTTGTTCTCAAAGTAGTTGGTATACTTGTCGGTAAGCTGGTGCGGGTCTGCGCCCATAAACGAGTAGTGCACAAAAAAGAGCGGGCCGCCGTTGGATACACCTACCGGTAATTTCACACCAAAATACGTATTGCCGTTCGTATACATGGCTCCTTCCTTCGTCTGGCCCCAGTCGGTGCGGTACTGCTGCGCTTTTGGGCTCTGGCTGGCCCATCCGCTGTAGTACATACTGGCCGGGACGCTGTGCGTGGGCGAAGCGATGGCAAGCAGGTACACGATCATCGTTTCGTTCCAGCCGATCAGCTGGTGGCTCAGCACCCAGGCCTGGTCCGGCGACCAATGCCAGGTCAGGTAATCAGTTTCAGGCTTTTTCCGGAACCAGTCCCATTCCACGCCACGCCATAGTTTAGTTATCGTATCGCGGATCGCTTTCTCCTGCGGATCATTATGAGAAAAGTAGGCTTTTGCGGCCAGCAACCCCTGCATCAGGAAAGCGGTTTCCACCAGGTCGGCGCCATTGTCTTTTGGTCCGAAGAAAGGCACCACTTTGCCTGTCTCACCGCTGATAAAGTGCGAAAAGGCACCGTGGAATTTTTCTGCTTTGTCCAGGAACTGCACAATCTGGCTAAACCTGGCCACGCCTTGCTCCCGCGTGATCCAGCCCCGCTCCATGCCAACCAGGATGGCCATCAAACCAAACCCTGAAGCGCCGGAAGCGATCATGGTGCGCCGGCCCGGAATGTTCTCGAGCGCCAGTCCGCTGTTGGGTTCTGCGCCTTCCCAATAATAACGAAAATTTGCTTCCTGCACCATTGCCAGCAGTTCCTCGTTGGTCATGGGCCGGGTGGAAGCTTTTATACTTTCGGAGGGCTTGGTGGCCGCAAAAGTATCATCTAATAAGCTGATCCGGTAGTAAAACGTTTGCCCCACGGTGTCCACATAATCGGCATAGCGCTGGTACAGGGGCAGCTGCATGGCTACAGGCTTAAATGTTTTGTTATCCGAAGAGCAGTATACCTGCACGTAGCGCACGGCCGGATCGGAGATCTTTTCCCAAGCCAGATCCACGTGCTTTTCATACCCTTTTGCCTGCAGTAATTTTGGAATTGCTTTAATACTTGTTTCCGGATGCTGCGGCTGCAATTCCAGCTGATCCAGGTATAATTCATGGTGTTTGCCATCATCGGATTGTTGCTGATAAGCTACCACATCCACCTCGTCCGGCTTCCCGAACGAGAGCCCTTTAAACGCGCTGAGTGGCACCTCTACCCGCAGCCACTCCCCTGTTTTATACTTGCTGATGTAGGGTTGCAACGACACGGCTTCCGACAGCTTTTTAGCTTCCCGCATACCTATAGCAATAGCAGGCAATTCCGACACAACCGTTTGCGACTTCACCAAAAGGTAAAACACGAGCTTTTCCTGCGGCCTGAAAAAGTCCACGCCACGCAGCGGATGGTAGAGCACCTGCGCCTGCCATTTGCCGCCTTTTGCCGAGGTGTACTGCAGTTCCAGGGCATTGCCAGGGGTAAAAAACAGGTCTTCTGAAACGGGCAGTTTGCCGGTGCTGTTCTTCACCCAACTGGGCGAAGTATAGCTGGCTGAGGAGTAAAAGTAATTCTCCGGCATCAGGCTGTTATCAAAAAAAACCCGGGTATAAGGCGTTTCCTGCGCCAGTGCCGGCAGCCGCAAACAGAGGGCCAAAATTACAAATGCGGTATACTTCATACGTTGTGAAGCCATATAGCTGTAATGCGTGCTAAAGTTTATTTTGCCTAAGCCAGTAGCGTAACTGCTTTCCAACAGCTTCACTCCTGCCCTTTTAAATAGCTCCTGATTTGCTGACGCGGGTTTGTAACCCGTGTCTTACGTATCCAGTCGGATGTATAATTCGATTGGGGTAACCGCCCGAAGTATAACCGCTTACGAGATTGCACGCCCTCAAAACACTTCCGTCTTTATCTGTAGGCAACCACTTCTAAGGGAAACGCTTCCTATACACCAGGAGAACGAACCTATTCTACCTTCATCACTTTCGTTCTTTTGGACACGCCATTCTCATTAAATGACTCCACAGCAAAATAATACTGCTGCTCTACGTTCAGGCTTCGCAGGTAGAGTGAATTGTCGCCATACACCATCCAGGAGCTATAGAGTTTGTCCGGCGCAATGCCCCAGAGCACGTTATAGCCTTGGCTGCCGGGTTGTTTTTCCCAGGAGATGCGCGCATTACGGCGGTCCTGTTCCCGCTTAACGGCGAACTTTTTTACCTGCGAAGGCACTTTGCCTTGCCCGATACCAAACACGCGTAGGCCCGAAATAGCCAGATTAGGAGTAGGAACATTGCGATTTCGGTAGCGTACATACCTTACTGTGGCTGGGGTTGGCAGCTCCACATAATCATTGGGTACATCTTTTTTGTTTTCTTTCCGGTCCACCAACGTTATCCAGCTTTTGCCGTCTTTGGACCCTTCGATTACATACTGGTGATACAGCCCGGGCACTTTACCATAGATATCCGATTTATAGTCATGGTAGTTTACCTGCACGGCGTATACTTTAGCAGGTTTCTGCAGATCGATCTCTATCCACTGCTGGTCATCGTTCTTTTCGGCTACCCAGAAAGTTCGGATGTTCTCGTCCACCAGGTTTTCGGCTCCGAATTTTTCAAGGGTAGACGACACTTTAACCGGTTTGTTATAAGAGAGCACCATCCAGCCCGCAAACTGCCCCGGCTTTTCCGATGCATCCGGCGCAAAATGCGGGTAGTCGCCAAAATAGGTGTTGACGTACATCAGATCGTCTTTATCGAAATACGCCGGGAACATGTTGATGCGCCGCTCCCAGTTCACATTAACCGAGATGGAGGCAGAAGCGAAATGCCAATAATGGCCGTTCGGACCTACCACCGTGCTGCCGTGGCCTGCCCCGTTGGCAAAGCCGCCCGGCTTATAGGATATCGGGTTGTTGGGTGCGTAGGTAAAAGGCCCCAGCGGATGCTCGCTGATGTATACGCCATCGCCATACACGTTAAATTCCGTGCCCGGCGCTGCATACTGCAGGTAGTATTTGCCATTGTGCTTTGTCATCCAGGGGCCTTCGATGTAGCCGCGGGCCGTATCGGCGTGGTTTTCGCCGAACCGATCCCAACCATGTTTGGCGGGATCAAGCTTAAACAGTTCATAAGTTTTCTCAGAAGGCCGGAAACGGTGGTTTCGCTCCAGCGTCTTAGCCCGGATCGGGAAAACATTGGATGATCCCCAGTACATATACGCCTGCCCGTCATCATCTATAAACAGGTCAGGGTCCTGCAGATCGTTCAGGATGGAAGGCACGCCTTTCCAGTCGCCTTTTTTCGGATTATCCGTATACAGAATGCTCATGGAACCTGATGGGTCACCGGCCACATACAGCACGGAATCTTTGTAGTTATGCGCGGCTGGGGCGTTGGAGCCCTGGAAATACCATTTTTCGGGCGTGATAAAGTTCCAGTGCAGCAGGTCCGTGGAATGCCAGTAGCCCATGGAACGGGTAACAAACATGTAATATTCGTCCCGGAATTTCACCACGGCAGGATCAGCACCCGAACGGTATGAGATATCCTGATTCGAATTATAAATAGCGTATGTATAATCTATGTTCAGCGGATTGCAATACGTACGCATCTGCTGTGGCGGTGCCTGCCCGAAGGCGCTTACAACAGGCCAAAAAGCAAAAACAAAGTATAAAAGGTAAAGCTGTTTCTTCATAGGAATTAATTTATCACTTTAATTTTGGGCTTTCAAAATCCAGCTTCCGGAGGCCAGTTTGTACTTCAGGGCAGCTCATAAACAAATCCCAGAGCAGGCCGCTGCGGGCATTTTCCAGCATTACCACTTCCGGTCCCTGGTCGATGCCGAGGTAGCGCTGCGGAAACCAATTCTTTTCCTCGCTGAAGGCATCATAAAAGCCATACTTGCCCCATACTTTTTTTCCCAGGTCTTCATACAGATGCCGGATCACTTTCATGGACTCCCCGGGCGTGTAAGGATAAGAGGAAATGGCAGCCGTCGGAGAAATCACACCCAGATCATTGGTGGGACTGTGGCCGGCGTACCCATCTACGGAGTAGCTGGAGGTGAGGCCCCAGCAATTTTCGCCATACCCTTTAAAATGTTTCGGGTTGTCTTTTGCATAAGCCACATTCACCAAGGTATGATTCTTATTATGCTCCCAGTAATCGGCATAGCGGTCTTTGAGACCTAGCGGATCGAGGCCAAGATAAGAATAATGCGCCCAGAACAGTGGCCCGACACTGCCGGGATGATCATTATGTGCCAGCGCGATCTTATAGCCGTAAGGGGTAGCATTGGCGCGGATGGCGCCGTTGCGGGCCCAGCCTTCGTGGTATACTTCGGCAGGCACGGTGTGCGTAGGCGAGGCCGCTGCCAGCACATACATCACAAGGCACTCGTTATACCCCTTCACGGGGAAATTCATCACCCAGGCCTTATCCGGAGACCAATGCCAGTAGAGCACATTTTGACCATTACGGTACCAGTCCCATTCCACCCCGCGCCAGAGCTTATCGAGCTGCGCTGCCAGCGCTTTCTCTTCGGCATTGCCCTGGGCAAAATACTGCCGCACACACAACATGCCCTGGACTAGAAAAGCTGTTTCCACCAGATCGCCACCGTCATCGTTCTTACTGAAAGGCTTTACTTTGCCCGTTTCTCCTTCCAACCAATGCGGCCAGGCACCATGAAAGCGGTCAGCTTTCTCCAGGAAATTCGTGATCTGCTGCAGGCGCCGGAAACCCTGCTCACGGGTAATGAAGCCGCGCTCTATACCTACCAGAATGCCCATCATGCCAAAGCCTGTTGCCCCGATAGCCACCACACGTTGATCGTTCTGCGGGTACTCATTGTCGAGGTGAATGCGCTCAGGGGCAGCGCCGGAGTTTGGCTCGGCACCATCCCAGAAGTACTGAAAAGTGTTTTGCTGCACTTTGGTGAGGAGTTCTTCGTCGCTGAGCCTGGCGGTGTCAGGTGCTGATGTGGTTGTATCGCTTGCAACTATATCAGTGGTTGCTGTGGCTGAAGTATCAGCACTCTTGTTATGACAGCTATACAGCCACAGAGGCAGTGAGAGGAGTAAGTATAACGGTTTTCTCATAGTTCGAGCTTCTTTAAAGTATAGCCAGCGTACAGGCTTGTAAATCACTAGTTACCAGATTAAAATGAAGTTACAGGATCAATTTAAAAATTACGTATTTACAGCCATACTAGTGCAGGTAAACCACAAGTTCTTTTGCAACAGCAGCCGTGCTTAGCACCAGTTTATACTTGCCCGGTATTACTTCTTTGCCAAACTCCACCTGCTGCAAGCCATTTGGCTGCACCTGCTTGTCCCAGATGATTTCTGCCAGGGCACCATCCACTTTTATGAGTTCCAGGGTATAACTTCCCCCCTCGCTCGTGGCCACAGCTACCTGGTAGGCATCCCGGTCAGGATGACGTAGCAGGTCTGTCCAGCCTTTCTGCATATCGGGCACAGCCAGCGGAAAACCCGTCGCATAAGTTGGCTGATGCATACCTGCCTTAACTAAACCAGCATATATCTCGGGCAGCTCCGTAAAAAGGCCCCAGAGCAAGCCGCTTCTGTAGTTTTCGATCATCACCACGATCGGCCCCTGGTCGATGGCCAGGTGATCTGTTGCGACCCAATTCCGGGCTTTATTGTGGGCATTTTTTAAACCATAGGTTCCGGCCAGTTGATTTTTGAGGCTACCATAAAAATAGCGCAACGCCTGCATGCTGTAGTAGGGTGTGTAGGGGAAAGACGAAAGGGCAGCCGTCGGGGATATCGTGCCGTTATCGTTTCCGGGAGCATGGGCCCTGTAGCCATCAGGGTCATCAGAAGCCGTCAGGCCCCAGTAATTATCGGAGTAGCCGTATGCTTTTGGGGCGAAATAAAGGCAATACGAGCGGTTGGCCATGGTATGGTTTATATTCTGCAGCCAATAAGAAGTATAGCTGTCTTCCAGTTGTTTCGGATCGAGGCTCAGGAAGGAATAATGGGCAAAGAATAATGGTCCTCCAAAATTGGGCCCCATCTTTAAAGTATAGCCGCCATACTGCTGCGCTGCACCAAAGTTCTGCCCTATCCATGTATTCTGATAGGTAGCTGCCGTAATCGGATGCGTGGGAGAAGAAAGGGCCAGGATATAGGTATTCAGGGCCTCGTTCCACCCCCGGATGGGCATGTTCATCTTCCAGGTATAGGTGGGGCTCCAATGCCAGTATAGTAAGCCATCCCCGCGGGAAGCGTACCAGTCCCACTCCACCGATTCCCAAAGTTGGGCTATTTTATCACGCAGTTCGGCCTCTGCTCCTGCCCCGTTAAAATATGCGCGCGCCGTAAGCAGGCCGTTTATCAGGTAGGCTGTTTCCACCAGGTCGCCTCCATTGTCTTTCGTACCGAAAGGAATGACACGGCCCGAATTGCCATTAATCCAGTGCGGCCAGGCGCCATGAAACCGATCGGCACTAGCCAGAAAAGTTGTCAGTTTGGTTAATCGCGCTACTGCTTCGGTTCTGCTTATCCAGCCGCGGTTTACGCCCACAATGATCGCCTGCACGCCGAAACCGGTGCCCCCAGTCGTTACCACATCGCCGGAACCTGTACGCTCCCGCGCCATACCAGACGTGGGATGAGCATATTCCCAGAAATAACCCAGGGTGGCCTGCTGCACCTCATCCAGTAGCGCTTTATCCTCATCCACCGTTGGGGATGCTGGTACTTCGGGCGTTGCCGGAACTTTCGCAGGCCTATTTTCCTCCTCCTTACAAGATGCCATCCAGCAGCAAAAAACAAGCAGCAACCCGCATTTTCTTAGTCTCATTTAGAAGTATAAACGGCTATTAAGTTCAAAACGTACGACGCTTTTTAGGGCGCCGCACGTTTTGAAACCTGTTGCTATTAATAACCGGGGTTCTGGGTTAAAACTCCTCCGCTCAGATCGATTTGCCGCTGCGGGATGGGAAACACTTCGTTTTTGCCTGCTACAAAATGCTTGCCTTGCGCCTGCAATACTTCTGCTGCTCTGCCCTGGCGCACCAGATCGAAGAAACGGTCGCCATTTTCCAGGGCCAGCTCCACGCGGCGCTCGTGCCAGATGATCATGCGAAGCTCTTCCTGCGAAGTAGTTGTTGCCGGGGTCAGACCCGCTCTTTCACGTACCTGGTTCAGGGCATCCAGCGCCTCCTGCGTATTGCCCAGTTCGTTGGCAGCTTCGGCATGCATCAGCAGCACCTCGGCATAGCGGATCACCCGGATGTTCTGATCTTTGCCATAGCCACACTCCTGGGTTACGAAGCTGGGCACGTATGCTTTCTGGTTATAACGTGGGTTTGGTGCAGTAGTAGTGATCACATCCCCTTCTGGCGTCTTTTCTCCTCTGAACAGGATGGTGACCTCCATGCGTTCGTCCCCTTTCTCAAAGGCATCAACCAGGTCCTGGGTTGGCTCTACAAAGCCCCATCCAAACTGGTTGCGCACGCCCTGTACTTCTGACCACTGGCTATTGGAGGCATCGCAGTTACCCGGAATCGTCTGCGCCTGCACCTCAAAGATCGACTCCTGGTTATTCTCGCCGGAAAGTTTAAAGATATCAGCATACTTAGGAGTCAACGAATACCCTAAGCCAATTACCTGCTGGGTCAGGCTCATAACTTCATTCCAGTTGCTTTGGTACATCTGCACTTTAGCCAGCAGCGCCAGGGCTGCCCCTTTCGTTGCGCGGCCTACGTTGGCGGCATCATAGCTGGGTGGCAGCACCTGTACCGCTTCTGTCAGATCCGCTATAATCTGCGCATAGACTTCCTCACGCGATGCACGGGCTGGGTTTAGTTGCTCGGGCGTTTCCTGTTCTTTTCCTACAGGTACACTGGTTCGCAAGGGCACTCCACCGAAGGTTCTGACCAGGTTGAAGTAGTGGAAGGCCCGCAGAAATTTGGCTTCGGCAATGAGGCGGGCTTTCAGGTTCTCGTCCATTGAAATGGCTGGGATATTTGTAATGGACTGGTTGGCCAGGTTAATGCCTTGGTATTGGCCTGTCCAGAAGCCATTCAGCTGCCCTTCGGTAGAGGTAAGCGTAAAGTCATCGAAGGTATCCAGAAAACCGGCATCGCCGGGAACGCTGCCTTTCTCGGCATTATCGGAGGATATGGTAGTAACAGCCAGCCAAGGGAAAACAAACACGTTAAAGTCCTTCAGGTTACCATAAATAGCGCTCACGGATTGGATTGCCTGGTCGGATGTTACAAAAAAATTCTCGCTGACTGTGCTTCCTTCTGGCTCCACATCCAAAAAGGAATCACCGCAGGAATAGAGGCCACCCAGGGCTAGCACCCCGGCCAGAAGTAGCGTATTGCGCTTCGTTTTAAAAACTATATTTTTCATATGATTAACTTAGTGCTTATTAGAAAGTAACGTTAACGCCTAAATTGTAAGTAGCCGAAAGCGGGTAAACATTCAGGTCCACGCCCTGGCTGATGGGCGATCCACCGATCTCAGGCGAAAAGCCATTATAATCGAACAGCGTTATGGCATTCTGCGCGTTCACATACACCCGGAAAGCTTGCATTTTCCACTTCTCAATCACGCCTGTGGGCAGGTTGTAGCCCAGTTGTATATTTCTCAATCGAACGTAAGCGCCACTTTCCACATAGAAATCATTCGGGTCCAGGTTGCCGCCGGTCAGGTCGGCAGAAGGATATGAATTGGAAGTTCCGGCGCCGTGCCAGCGGTTGTCATAAAAGTCCTTGGAGTAATTTTCGTTGCCGTAGCGCGTATTGCGATTTCCGTTATATACATCCACGTCAGCCACTCCCTGAACATCCACCTGCAGGTCGAAACTCTTGTAAGTAAAGCCGGAGTTGAAACCATAGACCAGCCCGGCATTCGGATTGCCAATGATTGTTTTGTCTCTGCTATCAATTACGCCATCGCCGTTCAGATCTCTGTAGCGAAAATCACCCGGCGCTATGGAACCACTGTTTGCCTGTGCAGATTCGGCAATCTCCTGTTCATTCTGGAAAATACCGTCTACAATGTAGCCATAGTAGGAGCCGATCGGGTCGCCCACACGCGAGATGGTCACCTGGTAACCCCCTACAGGTAAATTGCCATTGAACAGCGCATTGTTGCCGGTGGTGAGCTCTGTAACCTCATTCTTATTGGTAGAGATATTCACACCTAAGTTGTAGCTGAAATCATCACCCACATTGTCGCTCCAGCCTGCCACTACCTCAAAACCACGGTTACGGAATGTGGCAAAGTTGCCGGTTATTTCGTTGCTTAAGAGGCCTGCAGAACCTAAAATCGGAACTGTAAAAATGGCATTCTCGGTTTTCTTATTATACCAGTCGGCCTCCAGTGTCAGGCGATTATTTAAAAAGCCCATCTCCGCACCCAGGTCTGTTTCCTTCACATTCTCCCACAACAGCGTAGGTGGTACAATACTAGCTATACTTCTGCCGATAGAGGGCACTCCTCCAAAAACGGCAGTATAGCTGCCTGGGTCTGATACTAACAGCGTAAAAATATTGGACGGGATCTGGTTGTTACCGAGTTTTCCCCAGCTAGCCCGCAATTTCAGGTTATCGAATATAGTCTGGTTCTTCATAAAGGATTCTTCTGTTACACGCCAGCCCAAACCGATAGAGGGAAAATAGTCCCAGCGGTCGCTTTTCGGAAACTTGGAGGAACCATCGTAACGCAGCGTAGCTGTAAGCAGGTACTTGTCCTGGAAGCTATAGTTCACGCGGCCAAAGTAGGAAGCAAAAGTATAGCGGTCGCCGGTATTTGTTATGTCAAACGTTTCCGGGTCACCCAGGCTTAGGTAAAGGTTGGCTTCCGATTCAAATGGCACATCGTTGGCAGACCCCGCGAACAGCTCCGAGCGGTTTTCCTGAGAGGAAATACCCACCAGCGCGGTTATATCATTGTCACCAATAGTCTTATTGTAGGTAAGCGTGTTTTCCCACAGCCAGCTTGTGGTTTTGCTGCGCGATTTGGTTAAGGTGCTGCGCTGGGCTTTCTGCACTGTGGTCAGCGAATCGGCCGCTATGTAATTGCGGTATTGATCAATACCATAATCGATACCTAAGCTGGTGCGGAATGTGAGCGCATCCAGGAACGAGATTTCGGCAAACGCATTACCATTCAGGCGCTGCCCCTGCGATTTCTGGTTATACCAGTCGAGAGATGCCTGCGGGTTGGCAAAGTCGCCCAATCCGATATCAGCAGGATCGCCGTAGTTGCCATTAGCTTTAAAAATCGGAAGTACCGGAGGCGCGACAAAAGCCTGGTAAAAGATAGTGCTCGGAATATCATTGGATTTATAGTCGTAGAAGATGGCGCTATACCCAACCTTGATGTTCTTTGTGAAGTTAATATCGGTTTGCAGGCGGGCGGTAATCTTTTCATAATCATTGCCTTTCACAATGCCTTCTTGGTTTAAATAGCCTGCGCTAAGCGTGTAGGTCACTTTATCCGAGCCACCTGCGGCCATTACCTGGTGGTTGTGCACCAGGGCATTCCGCAGTATCTGATCATACCAGTCGGTGGAGGGGTTGTTTGCACCCACCTGGTTGGTGCCTTGTTTCTCGTTGATCAGGGTTGCATATTCCTGCGCATTGGCCAGTTCCAGCTTATTGGTAACGCGCTGCGTGCCCACATACCCGTTATAGCTCACCCGCATTTGGCCGGCTGCGCCACGCTTGGTGGTGACCAGTACCACGCCATTTGCTGCCCGCACCCCGTAAATAGCCGCACTCGAAGCATCTTTCAAAATCTCCATCGACTCGATATCCGCCGGGTTCAGAAAGCTCAGGTCGCTTACAAAGGTACCATCTACCACATAAAGCGGTTGTGTACCGCCCTGAGCAGAACCTACCCCACGGATACGGATCTGCGGAGAGGAACCAGGCGCTCCCGAATTGGTGATCTGTACGCCGGCTACTTTTCCCTGTAGTGCACTAACCGGGTTCTGAGTAGCCTGCCTGGCGATGGTTTCGCCTTTCACTGAAGAGATCGAACCAGTTACGTCGCGTTTCTCCTGGGTACCATATCCTACCACAACCACTTCCTTCAGCTGTTCGGCATTTACCCCTAGCTTCACGTTCAGGGTCGTCTGGTTATTGATCGGTACTTCCTGCCGGTTATAGCCTAAGTAATCCACTACAAGGGTTCCATCGGCCGGGGCCGAAAGGGTAAATGCGCCTGTAGCGTCGGTTTGCGTTCCTGTGCTGGTGCCCTTCACCGACACGCCTGCTCCAATAAGCGGCTGCCCCGTAGTTGCGTCCGTAACATTACCCTGCACGGTAATGGTATTCTGCGCATATAAAAAGGGAACATAGAGCAAGGAAAGAAATAAAAGTAAAATGTACTTCTTCATATAAATTCGTTAAGGTTAAAGTATAGCGGACTGTGATCAAAAGCATTCAAAATCTATTCTTGGGGTTTGCTCGCCTTGTTCCCTTCTCCTGCTGGTGATAAGACATGAACCTGGAAACAGGCAATAATTAGTTGCGGCAGCTATAAGCCAGTTTTATATACGCGCCAGGTATGCATTTGATAACCCTTAACTGCATGAAAAAACCGCAATTGCAGGATTTAGAACAACTTATAAGGACCACTTTTCTGAAAAAGGTGCATGTGATGCCTCACAGTACCATTTGCCAGTCGATCTCTTTTTTGTATAGCGGTCTGAGGGCTGCTGAAATGGAGGCAGCATTGGTAACTTGGGTTAATCAAACGGGAGCTGGCAGGGAGCATGAATACACTTACCGGAAATCCATATTGGGATTAATAAGCAGGGCTGTACTTCTGATCAGAAATAATCGCCGGGCGGCCTTTCTCCTAAACAGACTTTCAACAGCTTCGTTAGCAGGTATAACAACCTCGTATCCTATGAAAGAATACCTTCCCATTGCTGATTATGGCCTGATCGGCAACATGCATACCACCGCCCTGGTATCGCTGGCGGGCTCTATTGATTACCTGCCTTTTACCCGCTTCGACTCCCCTACTATTTTTGCCGCCTTGCTGGACAAAGACAAAGGCGGATACTGGCAACTGCAGCCAACCAACCCCAACACGAAATTCAAGCAGCTCTACCTGCCTGACACAGGCATTCTGCTTACCCGTTTCTTTACGCCGGATGGCATTGCCGAACTCACCGACTTTATGCCCATGAAGCAGAAAGGGGGAAATTGTGCGGTGGTGCGTTCGATTAAGGTGATCAAAGGAAAGATCCGGTTTAAAATGGCTTGCAAACCCCGCTTCGACTATGCCCGCGCACCGCATGAGCTGGTGCGGGAAGATGGCACCTCCTTTTTCCGGAGCAAAGGCACAGATGGCGTGCAGTTCCGGTTTATTACAGATCAGAAAACACAGGAGCAGAACGGAGACCTCTACGGAGAGTGGGACCTGGAGCAGGGCAATAAAGCGCACTTTGTGATCGAGGCTGTCCCACAGGAAGAAACCAGTTTTGATCGCTCTGACCTGGTCCATTATATCGACAAATCCTTTAAACATACGGTTGCTTTCTGGCGCGAGTGGATCGGGCAGTGCACATATAATGGGCGCTGGCGCGATATGGTGCTGCGCTCCGCCATCACACTCAAACTGCTTACCTCACGGGAGTATGGCTCCACTATTGCAGCCGCTACCTTTGGCTTGCCCGAGTTAATTGGGGGTGTGCGTAACTGGGATTACCGTTATACCTGGATACGGGATACCGCCTTTACCATGTATGCTTTTCTCAAGCTTGGGTTTATGGGAGAAGCAACCCAATTTCTGGAATGGCTTATGCAGCGCTGCCTTGATCTGAAGGAGGCGGAAGAATTACAACTCATGTATGCGGTAGATGGCCAGAAGCAACTGGCAGAGTATGACCTGGAGAGCCTCTCCGGCTATATGAACTCGGCCCCTGTACGTATCGGCAACGACGCGTACAAACAGTTTCAGCTCGATATTTACGGTGAGCTGATCGATACACTGTTCCTCTTCAACAAGCATGGTGGCCCTATAACCTATGAGTTCTGGAAATATGTTAGCCTTTTCGTGGATTATGTGGTAGACCACTGGCAGGATAATGACCACGGCATCTGGGAGGTGCGCGACGAGAAAAAAGATTTTCTTTATTCGAAAGTGATGGCGTGGGTTGCACTGGACAGAGGTATAAAAATTGCCGAGAGCCGCTCTTTCCCTGCTCCCCTGGAAAAATGGCTGCAGACCCGCAACGAGATTTACAAGGAGATCTATAACAACTACTGGAACGAGGAACTGCAATCGTTTGTGCAATCGAAAGGGGCCGATGTGCTGGATGCCTCGGTACTCATGATGCCACTGGTGCGGATGTTCAGCCCGGCCGAGCCCCGCTGGCAAGCAACCCTTAAAGCCATCGAAAAGTATCTCGTCACGGACACGCTGGTATACCGGTACAATCTCGGCTCGGGCGCTACCGATGGGCTCGACGGTTTAGAAGGCACGTTCAGCATCTGCTCGTTCTGGTATATTGAAAATCTTGCCAAAGCAGGGTTCGATGTGGAGGCACGGCTGCAATTCGAAAAAATGCTGGGCTATGCCAATCACTTAGGCCTTTATTCGGAGCAGATCGGGCTACAGGGCGAGCTGCTAGGTAATTTTCCGCAGGCTTTTACGCACCTTGCCCTGATCAGCGCAGCGCTCCAGCTCAACGACAACCTCTCGGATCCGGCAAGAGCAACCGTTACCTGACCGCACAGGGATAGTCCCAGTTAAGTATAAACTGTGCTAAAAAACTTATGTATACTTGACTTTTTATTTTTATCATCGTATAATTACGATGATAAAGAACTAACCTTCATGGGCGCTACAAAAGAAGCCGTATTTACACCCGCCGACCTCACCCTGGCAAGGTATGCCAAAGCGCTGGGCCACCCGGCGCGCATCGCCATACTTCATGTTTTGCTGGAGCGTAACAGCTGCATATGCGGCGATCTGGTAGATGAGCTCCCCCTTTCGCAATCCACGGTATCGCAGCATCTGAAAGAATTAAAGGAAGCGGGCTTGATCAAAGGGGATATTGATGGTAAAAAGATTTGCTATTGTATCGACGAAAAGGCCTGGCGCCATGCCCAGCACCTGCTGCAGGTCATGTTCAGCAGCTATACTTCCTGCACCGCCTCCTGCTGCTAAAAAATTTGTTTTAATTGATCGTAATATACCGATAATCTTAAAAAGGTAAATTTTATGAATAACGCAGAAGAACTCAAGAAATTAGTAAAGGACAAGTACAGCGAAATTGCCCTGCAGAGCAAAGCGCAGAACGAAGCTTCCTGCTGCGGCGCCACCGGCTGCTGCACCGTAGATTATGCCATCTTTGCTGATAATTATACCCAGTTGGAAGGCTATAACTCGGATGCGGACCTTGGCCTTGGCTGTGGCGTACCAACCGAGTTTGCCCAAATCAAGATAGGCGACACCGTACTTGACCTGGGATCGGGCGCCGGCAACGACTGCTTTATGGCCCGTGCCTTGGTGGGCGAAAGCGGCAAGGTCATTGGCGTGGATATGACGGAAGCCATGATTGCAAAAGCCCGCGAGAATGCCGACAAGCTCCAATTTAACAATGTGGAATTCCGCCAGGGCGAGATCGAGCACCTGCCGCTTGCAGCTAACCGGGTAGATGTGGTGATCAGTAACTGTGTTCTGAACCTGGTTCCCGACAAACAAAAAGCTTTTGCGGAAACATTCCGGGTGCTGAAGCCGGGCGGCCATTTCAGTATTTCGGATGTTGTGCTGGTGGGTGAGCTGCCGCAGGGCATTGTGCAGGCCAGCGAAATGTATGCAGGCTGTGTATCTGGCGCGATTCAGAAAGAAGCTTACCTGCGCATCATCCAAGAAGCAGGGTTTGAAAACATCACTGTGCAGAAAGAAAAAGCCATTCACGTGCCGGATGAAATCCTGAAAGACTACCTCGATGAAGCCGGTATCCAACAGTTTCGCCAAAGCGAGACAGGCATCTTCAGTATCACGGTGTATGGCGACAAACCCCTGGAAGGCGCCTGCTGCGCCCCCGGCTGTTGCTAACTCTTAAGCTATAAAGTATAAAATGTAAGAAACGGGTTTGTAACCAGAGGCCTTGTAGTATACGCTCCGGTTTATAACCTTTTCTAACGCTGTGTTCGGCACGGTCATGGATTCCTGCGCCAGGTAAGATTCCATGACCGGATATAAACAGACACCATTTATGGACCATTGTACCCCTGCGCATAACCGCAAAGAACTTAGTTTCCTAGACCGCTACCTGACACTCTGGATCTTACTGGCGATGCTGCTGGGCGTAGGCCTTGGTTATTTTATACCCGGTAGTTCCGGCTACATCCATTCGCTTTCCAGTGGCACGACCAATATTCCCATTGCGATCGGGCTAATCCTGATGTTGTATCCGCCATTGGCCAAAGTCAACTATAGGTTACTTCCCCGCGTGTTCCGCAATGTAAAAGTAATCACGCTGTCGCTGGTGCTCAACTGGGTGGTGGGGCCGCTGCTGATGTTTATACTTGCCATTACCTTTCTGCACGATTACCCCGCATACATGACGGGCCTCATCCTTATTGGCCTGGCCAGATGCATTGCAATGGTACTGGTATGGAATGATCTGGCAGAGGGCAGCCGGGAATATGCCGCTGGACTTGTGGCGCTGAATAGTGTGTTTCAAGTATTCATTTACAGTTTCTATGCCTGGTTGTTCATCACAATACTTCCACCCCTGTTCGGGTTCGAAGGCGCGATGGTAGATATCAGGATAGGCGTGATCGCTGAGAGTGTAGCGTTCTATTTAGGAATCCCATTTGCGGCTGGTATACTTAGCCGGCTTATACTGGTGCCCCTAAAAGGAGAAGCATGGTACCAGAACAAGTTCATTCCGGCTATCTCCCCTATCACGCTTATTTCGCTGCTATTTACCATTGTGATCATGTTCAGTTTAAAAGGCGGATTGATCGTGCAAATTCCATTGGATGTTTTGCGCATCGCCTTGCCCCTGGCTTTATACTTTGCCCTGATGTTTTTGCTAAGCTTTATCGCCGGCAAGGCAGCGGGCGCCAGTTATGCCGAAACCACCTCAGTAGCATTTACAGCGGCGGGTAATAATTTCGAGCTAGCCATTGCAGTAGCCATTGCGGTGTTTGGCTTAAACTCAGGGCAGGCTTTTGCCGGTGTGGTAGGTCCGCTGGTTGAAGTTCCTGCTCTGATCGCCCTGGTGAATGTGGCCTTCTGGTTCCGCCGCAAATATTATCCTTTTCCTGCCACTGCCAAAAAAAACACGCCACTTCCTTAATCCACCCTGTTTAACCTTTTACCCAAATACCCATATGACCATCGCGCTCTTCTCTGACGTACACGCGAATCTTCCGGCATTGCAAGCCATGTTTGCCGATATGGAATTACACCGTCCGGATGCTATTTACTGCCTCGGCGATTTGGTGGGGTATAATAGCTGGCCAAACGAAGTAATAAACGAGATGCGCCGCAGGGGCATACCCACTATTGCCGGTAACTACGATGAAGGGATAGGCAACACAAGCGATGCCTGTGGCTGTGCCTATAAAACCGATGAAGACAAGGCCATGGGAAGTATTTCCATTGCTTATACTAATGCACAGGTGCAGCCACAGGAACGCAGCTACCTTCAAACCCTACCAGCCCACATCCGGGTAAGCTTTCATATAGCAGGCCGGCCGCTAAACCTGATGCTGGTACACGGCAGCCCCCGCCGGATAAACGAGTACCTATTTGAAGACCGCGATGAAAAAAGCTTGCTTCGGATTTTAAAAGAGGCTGATGCGGATATTTTGTGCTTCGGACACACGCACAAGCCATTTCATCGTAGCTTGCCCGAAGAGAAAGAAGGAAAATACATCTATCGCTATGCGCAATAGAAGCTAGCCCGCTGCCCGACAAATATGCCGATATGCTCCGCAAAGCCTATTAACGCTGCTTACCCCTGCTCAGCGCTTATCCTGACTCTGCACCAAGGGCCCGACTTTCCTTTCAGAACTTTTTCGGGTAGTTTACTAAACTTTATACTTGTGCAGGCTTTTCAGCGCGAAAAAACCAACGCCGGCCGCTCCCCAAACGTAAGCAGGTAACTAAAAAGGAGATACGTATGGGACTGAAGAAAATAGTAGATGAGATAAAAAAAGAGGTAAAGGTACTGAAGGGCGAAGAAACCAAAGATAAAACCTATACCAACGAAACCAAATATCCGGATGCTACAACGGCACGCAAGCAGTTTGAACTCGCGAAGCAGAAGTTGTTTGCCGTGAATGACTGGTCCAATATAAGCGGTTTTGAATCAACCTTTACCCTCTACGACCCGGAGGGAAATAAAGTAAGTCGCACCAAGCCACAGATCGGCGATTACATTGAGATCGTATTACCGGCCACCAGCATTGATAACTGGGTACAGGTCACCGATGTACATGAGGAAGAGAACATGGCCGATTTTGTCGTGCACCCCAGCAAAATGCCGGCAAAGCTCGCAGAAAACCAACAGGAAGTGAAGCATTTTTTCAGTAAAGAAGCCAGCAGCACGTTCCGGGTGGAGCTACAAGGCACTACTCTTATCGCTTCGGAGCTGGGCCGCAACGAAGGGATCAACAACCAAGGCGAAGAAGCCGGCGACCGCGCCATCCTTAACACACTGGTAGCCGAAGGCGGCTGGGCACAAATGCAGCAGATCCATTGGGATATTCTGACCCGCTACCTGGTACACCAGCACGAGGGAGCGCGTACATCCCTGTAACGCTTACATAGAAATTACGAAAGTAAAATAAGAGCTGCGCTAAAGTATAGCGCAGCTCTTTTTGCTCTACCAGCCATTGTTTTAGAACATGCTTTTTAGGTATAAACTAAAGTCAGCTTTGCAGGGCTTTCAATGGGTTTACAACTAACACCAAAAAGCAGGCGTACGCATAACAAGTAATTTATTTGCAACGCAAACTATGAAAAACAAACACTGACATGGATACACAAGAAAGAACACAACGCCGGGGGGTAGTCGTTGTAACAGGTGCTTCTGCCGGACTTGGAAGGGCTACGGTGCGCCTTTTTGCAAAACACGGCTACGACGTGGCTATGCTGGCCCGCGGTAAAGAAGGCTTGGAAGCAGCAAAGAAGGAAGTAGAAGCTGTAGGCCGCAAAGCCATTTACTTTTTAGTAGATGTTGCCGACGCGGAAGCAGTGGAAAATGCGGCAGCCCGCACTGAAGAAGAATTAGGTGAGATTGACATCTGGGTGAATAATGCGATGAACAGTGTCTTTAGCCCGGTAAAGGAAATGCTGCCCGATGAATATAAACGGGTAACCGAAGTTACGTACCTGGGCCAGGTATACGGCACGTTGGCAGCATTAAAGCGTATGCTGCCCCGCGACCGTGGTTCCATTGTGCTCGTCGGATCGGCGCTTGCTTACAGGGGAATTCCGCTGCAATCGGCTTACTGTGGTTCCAAACACGCCGTAGAAGGCTTTTTTGATTCGCTCAAAACAGAGCTGCTGCACGACAAAAGCAAAGTAAAGTTAAGTATGGTGCAGCTGCCGGCCATGAACACGACCCAGTTCAGCTTTGTGAAAACACGCCTTCCCAACAAGCCTAAACCCATGGGTAAGATTTATCAGCCGGAAGTTGCAGCCGAAGCTATTTTATTTGCAGCAAAAGACGGGCGGCGCGAGATATTTGTTGGCTGCCCTACCGTTGAGGCGATTGTCGGAAATAAAATCGCCCCGTGGTACGCGGATTATGTACTGGCGAAAACCGGTTTTGACGGTCAGCAGACCGATATACCAGAAGATCCGAACAGGCCTAATAACCTGTGGGAACCCATCCCGGGCGACCATGGCGCGCATGGTACCTTTGGAGCAGAAGCTGCGGATTTCAGCCCCGAACTCTGGCTGAGCATGAACCGGAATAAAATTTATGCCGGTGCACTGGCGCTCGGAGGGATCATTTTAGGCGCTTATGCCACTAAAAAGAAAAAGAACGCCTAAAGTAATGCCTGCTGTTAAAGTATAAAGCCCTGACGAACTTCCCCAAATTGTCAGGGCTTTGCTTTTTAGCAGAATGACAGTAAAAAGTTAGCGGCGAGCCATATTCGCTTTGGAATGCGGCTTTTTCATTGTTTTCAATGCATACTGCGCATAAGCCGGGCAAGTACCCTGCTGCTGGCAGGAAGCGGTTAAAACAACTACAAAAAGAAAAAGGAAAAGCTTCGCTAAAAGAGATTTCATACTATACTTCGTTATGGTTGTTTGTAGGTGACTTTGCTGATCGTTAACCCATTTCCCTTTCAACACGCTGGAATCTTCAACTGCTACTCTCCTCTTTTGCAAGTGCCAGTAAAACCTTGATTTGTTTTATTGCTACTCCCCTGTTGTTAACATTGTGCAAATGTATCTCAACTTTTATATATAAACAAACTTATATAGAAAATATGATATATTTATACTTAGCCTATTGCAAAAACGACCTTTAAAGCTATTTAAAGCATTTTTCTTGTATTCTATAGGATTCAAAAAACTCTCAATAAAATTGCGTGGCAGTTCTTTAGCTGAACTAAAGTATAAACACTTCGTATCGCCCTGACTCTAAATTATAGCTGCCTCCTTTCTTTTTCCATTTACATCTATCACACAATGGAACGTTGGGATTAGCCTGTGGCAGAAACATAAAAAAAGCCCCTGCCATTTAGTGCTAGGGGCTTTTTTGTCATGCATACCTTCTAAGGCAATCCTTTTCAGCTCACAGGGTAATAACCATTAGAATATACCTGAAGTGCCTGCAAAGGAGCATTAATCCTGCAGCTTTGATTCGAGTTCTTCTACTTCCATCATCAGCTCCTCCCATTTTTGCTGTTGGGTGGCCAGTTCTTTCTGAACAGCCTCGAACTGAAGCGAAGTTTCTTCTAATAGGCTGACGTTGCCGTATACTTTCGGGTCGGCAAGTTTGGCTTCATACTGGGCAAGTTCCTGTTCCAGTTTAGAGATGATCTTTTCTATATCGCTTACCTGCCTGTTCACCTGTTTTAGCTGGTTGTTTAGCTGCACGTGATCGCTCTTTTCGCGGGGCTGCTTCTGCTTTTCTACCTGCTTTTGCACTACCGGAGCGGCCTGGGTTACTTTTTTGGCATCTTTGGCGCGCAGCTCCTGAAACATCTCATACTCGTGGTAGGTGCCCGGGTACTCTTTCAATTGGAAATCCTCGATGTACCAGATCTTGGTAGCCACATTCTCTACAAAGAAGCGGTCGTGCGAGATCACCACAAAGGTGCCTTCATACTGCTCCAGTGCCTGGATCAGGATATTGACCGATTGCATGTCGAGGTGGTTGGTCGGCTCATCAAGCATCAGAAAATTTGCCTGCGAGATAAGCGTTTTCGCCAAGGCTACCCGGCTCTTCTCCCCTCCTGAAAGCACTTTGATCTTCTTAAAAGCTTCATCGCCTGTAAAAAGGAAAGAGCCAAGTATGGTGCGCAGTTCCATTTCTGTTTTGCCGGAACCGGCCTGCTGCAGCTCCTGCAGTATCTCGTTTTCTATGTTGAGTGATTCGAGCTGGTGCTGGGCGTAAAACGACATGATGACGTTGTGGCCTAGTTCGCGGTTGCCTTTTATCAGTTCGGAGCCCGCTATAATGCGCAGCAACGTGGATTTACCTTTGCCGTTTGCCCCTACCAGCGCAATTTTATCACCCCGTTCGATGTGCACGTTCGTGTCGCGGAAGATCATTTTATCGCCGTAGCTCTTGCTCATGTGCTCGAGGCGGAAAATGTGGCGGCCGGGCTGTATGCTGAACTTAAAGCTGAAGTTTACCTTAGCCGACTCAGGCGCTACTTCCTCCACGCGGTCCAGCTTATCTAGTAATTTTTGGCGGCTTTGCGCCTGCTTGGCTTTGGAGGCTTTAGCCTTGAAGCGCTCAATGAAACGCTCTGCTTGCCGTATCTGCGATTGCTGGTTTTCATAAGCGCCTTTTTGTATCTCGTTGCGCAGCGCCTTTTCTTCTATATAAAAGCTATAATTGCCGGCATACACATTCAACTTGCTGTTGGCTACCTCCACAATCATATTAGTGGTGCGGTCCAGAAACTCCCTGTCATGCGATACGATCACCACAGCCCCTTCAAAACGCTCCAGGTATGATTCAAGCCACTTAATAGAAGGCAGGTCCAGGTGGTTGGTTGGCTCATCGAGCAACAGCAGCGAAGGTTGCTGCAAGAGGATCTTGGCCAGCATTACGCGCATGCGCCAGCCACCCGAGAAAGAAGCCAGGGGTTGCTGCAGCTCCTCGGTGCTGAAGCCAAGGCCTTCCAGTATGGCTTCGGCATTGGCTTGCATGGTATAGCCACCCAGCGCCTCGAAGCGTTCCTGCAGGTTAGCCAGCCGGTCTACCAGGTCATCATGGAAATTATTTTCGAATTCTACTAGCACCTTATCAATCTGGTGCTGCAGCTGCAGCGCCTCGTCAAAGGCCTGCATGGCTACCGACAGTATACTTTCATGGGTTTCATAACTGAGCAGATCCTGGTTCAGAAAACCGATGGTAGTTTCTTTGCTCATCTGGATACTGCCTCCATCCGGTTTGTACTCGCCCACAATAATGCGCAGCAGCGTAGATTTGCCCGTTCCGTTCAGGCCGATCAAACCGATCTTGTCTTTAGGCTTGATGTGGAGGTTGGCATCCTCGTACATGGGGCGACTACCGAAATGGAAACTGAGGTTGTTTATGGAAATCATGTAATACTGTTCTTAATTCGAGGGGTAAAGGTACTTAATTTTATGGCAGCTATAAAGTATACGCGCAACACTAACACACCCAAGTCGCAGGCAATTCAATTTAAATCCGGAAATCCGAAGTTGGTTTGTTTTAAAGTATGCGGCCATGCGTTCTAGGACAATAGCTTGTGGGCTAAACCGATGGAGCCTGTTGGAGCCAGTATAGGAGCTGGTATACCCGGCTCAAACAAGTATAGCAAAGGTAAAGCAAGTGAACCAATGCCTGCTAAACTCGTTTCATAGCAAACGTATACTACTTCAGGCATCCGCTATTAAATCACTCTCACTACATTTTTTATGATTGCGATCACTTCGCTTTTAGATGAGGATCATTCCGAACGGGTATTGGAATTAACCGGACACCTGGAAAAGAAATTTGGCTTAACAGGCGTGAAGATGACGCCGTATGCCCACCTGACGCTTCTCACGGCCGAGGTCCCCGATATGGAGGAGCTGAAGCATTACCTGGACCAGGTAAGCCTGGAAACACCTTCTATTACTGTTCGGACCACCGGCCTTGGCGTATTTCCGGGGCAGAGTCCGGTGGTTTATATTCCTGTGCTGCGCACCCCTCCTATTAACCAGCTGCATGCCCGCTTGCACCGTGAAATATCAGAAATGAGCAGCGAGATGGGTTTATACTACAATCCTAATCTCTGGCTTCCTCACATTTCACTAGCCCTTGGCGATACTACCCCTGAAATGCTCGGCCCTGTTCTGTCGTTCCTGTGCCAGTTTAACTTTAACTGGGAGATCAAGATTGAGAACCTCACCATCCTGCAGAAATGCGGCGAATATTTTTTGAAGGAAGAAGAATTTCGGTTTGGCCGGCGCGAATTTATCGCCTAAAGGAGCGCACTACAAGTATATGACTGCCTGATGTGCTAACTGTTGTGGCTAACAGTTTTAAAACAAATTAGCACAAGCTCGTACTAAAAACACAAAAGCCTGGAAAGTATACTTCCCAGGCTTTTATAGTATAAACTATTCCGGATTACATATCCAGGATGATAGCGAAAATAAGCGGCGCCACAATAGTAGCATCCGACTCGATTACGAACTTAGGCGTATCCTTGCCCAGCTTACCCCAGGTGATCTTTTCGTTTGGCACAGCGCCGGAGTAAGAACCATAGCTGGTCGTTGAATCAGATATCTGGCAGAAATAACCCCAAAGCGGCACGCTGGTGCGTTGCAGATCCTGGTGCAGCATTGGCACCACGCAGATCGGGAAGTCGCCGGCAATACCGCCACCGATCTGGAAGAAACCGATCTTTGATTCGTCCGTCGCGTTGTTGGTATAAAAATCGGCCAGCTCGATCATGTACTGGATACCGGTTTTCATGGTATGCACATTCTTGATATCGCCGCTGATCACGTGGCCGGAGTAGATGTTACCCAGCGTAGAATCTTCCCAACCCGGTACAAAGATCGGCAAGTTCTTTTTAGCCGCTTCCAGCATCCAGCTGTTCTTCGGGTCGATCTGGTAGTACTGCTCCAGTTCGCCGCTCAGCAGGATCTGGTAGAAGAACTCGTGCGGGAAGTAAGCTTTTCCCTCTGCATCGGCCTTTTCCCAGAATTTTAGCACGGTGTGCTCAATGCGACGCATGGCCTCTTCTTCCGGAATACAGGTATCAGTTACACGGTTCATGTGGCGGTTCAGCAAATCTTCCTCGTCCTGCGGAGTCAGGTCGCGGTAGTGCGGAATGCGCTCATAAAAATCGTGGGCCACCAGGTTAAAGATATCCTCTTCCAGGTTAGCACCGGTACAGGTAATGGCCTGCACTTTGTCCTGGCGGATCATCTCGGCAAGTATAATGCCCAGCTCTGCCGTAGACATAGCGCCGGCCAGTGTGATCATCATTTTACCACCTTCGTTCAGGTGCGTTTTGTATCCTTCGGCAGCATCTATCAAAGCGGCTGCGTTAAAGTGCTTGTAGTGTTTCTTTAAAAAATTTGTTACTTCCATATTCATTAGCTTAAAGCAACCGCTACAGGGTTACATGGGTCCGCAAAGGTAAGATATATTTTCTTATTCAATGTTCGTTATTCGTTAATTGCCGCTATAAGGTTGAGCATGAAGACGAACCCGATCCCGGGCCCCTACCCATTCTAACCTTTTAACTCATTAACTTTTTTGCTTATTTGGCTGGCTTCTCAATGATGAGGTTATGGTTGGTATAGATGCAGATGTCGGCGGCAATGTTGAGGGCTTCGCGCACCATTTCCTCGGCCGATAAATGCGGCGCGTGTTTCTTGAGTGCCAGTGCGGCGGCATGGGCATACATACTTCCTGAACCAATGGCCGCGATCTGGTTATCGGGCTCCAGCACATCGCCTGTGCCAGAGATAATGAGCAGTTCCTCTTTATTGGCAACCACCATCATGGCTTCCAGCTTGCGCAGGTACTGGTCTTTGCGCCAATCCTTGGCCAGCTCAATGGCGGCGCGCTTCATGTTGCTCTGGTAGGCATTCAGCTTTTCTTCGAAACGCTCCAGCAATGTAAACGCGTCGGCAGTGGAGCCGGCAAAACCTGTCACTATTTTGCCATCCAGCAGCTTCCGGATCTTTTTAACGTTGCTCTTGGCAATGTGCTTGTCCATGGTGGCCTGCCCATCAGCACCAAGCGCTACTTCACCGTTGTGGTAAATGCCGCAAACGGTGGTTGATCTTATTTTGGTCATGTGTGTCTTTTTACTCAGGTGAATACAGCTATACGTTATACTTGCTGTCTTGTAAGTCAAGCTATCTCAAACAAAAAGCCAAAGCCGCCTGATGTGCCAAATTGTCCATACGCCGGCCTTTGCCCTGCTGCCAGCAATCTGCCTAAGGATGCTAGTATTTGTTTTATAAAAGCACGGGCAAGTATAACCAGCAACGCTTCAGAAGCTCGCTTTCGTGCTATACTTCATGGTACTACAATTTTATTCATGCCAAATATAAATATGCTAGTTAGAATATATAAATTAATGCTTTGGTACTGAAGAAGAAACATATGAAAGGAAAACTACTGGTAGCCGCTTTGCTCCTTTTGTGGAGCACCACGGCAGCGACGGCACATTCCGTGAAGAATCACGGCAAGCTGTCGGTTACGGGTACGCAACTGACGGATGAAAAAGGGAATGCTGTGGTGTTGCGGGGCATGAGCTATGGCTGGCATAATTTCTGGCCACGTTTTTATAACTCCGCATCGGTGAAATGGCTGCGCAACGACTGGAATGTGTCGGTGGTACGGGCGGCCATGGGCATAGAACCCAAAAACGGCTACCTGGAAAAACCCGACTGGTCGAAAGAGAAAATCAAAGCGGTTGTAGAAGGCGCCATTCAAAACGATGTATATGTGATCATCGACTGGCACAGCCACAACATCAACCTGAAAGAAGCCAAGACTTTTTTTACAGAGATGGCCCAAACGTATGGCGATAAACCGAACGTCATTTACGAGATCTTCAACGAGCCGGACCAGGAAAGCTGGGACGAAGTGAAGGCTTATTCCGAACAAATAATTGCCGTCATCAGAGCCATAGACCCCGACAATGTGATCCTGGTGGGCTCCCCGCACTGGGATCAGGACATTCACCTGGTGGCTGATGCGCCGCTTACTGGCTTTGATAACCTGATGTATACCGTGCATTTTTATGCCGCCACCCACAAACAAGCGCTCCGCGACCGGTGCAATTACGCGCTAGGCAAAGGCATTCCGATCTTTATTTCGGAATCAGCCGGTATGGAAGCCTCCGGCGATGGGCCCATCAATATGGAGGAATGGACAAAATGGCTAGACTGGGCCGAAAAGAACAAGATCAGCTGGATCACCTGGTCGGTGTCAGATAAAGATGAAACCTGTTCGGTACTGTTGCCCACGGCCCGCGATACAGGCCGCTGGAAAGAAAAAGACATGAAAGAAGCCGGAATCAAAAGTCGGGCGCTCATCCGCAAGTATACTTCCGGTAAGTAATGGAATGCACCCTGGTTTAAACAAAAAGCCCTTCCATTTCCGGAAGGGCTTTTTGTTTACTTATACTTTGCCAGCAGGATTACACCAGGATGCGCACCGGGTTTTCCAGCAGGTTCTTAAACGTTTGCAGGAAGGCAGAGCCGACAGCGCCGTCTACCACGCGGTGGTCGCAGGACAAGGTCACTTTCATAACGTTGCCTATGCGGATCTCCCCGTTACGCACAACCGGCGTTTGCTTGATGCCTCCCACTGCCATGATGCAGGCATCCGGCGGGTTGATGATGGCGGTAAACTCTTCGATGCCGAACATGCCCAGATTCGAGATGGTAAAGGTGTTTCCTTCCCAGTCAGAGGGCTGTAGTTTCTTGCTCTTGGCTTTGCCACCCAGGTCTTTCACCTCGGCTGCAATGGCAGAAAGCGACTTGTAGTCGGCATTGCGTACCACCGGTACCAGCAAACCTTCTTCTACCGCTACGGCCACGCCAATATTTATCTGCTTGTTATAACGGATCTTATCGCCCAGCCACGAGGAGTTCACCGCCGGGTGCTGGCGCAGGGCAGCTGCCGCCGCTTTGATCACCAGGTCATTGAACGATACTTTCACCGGCGATACTTCATTTATACTTACACGCGCCTCCATGGCCTTGTCCATGTCAATTTCCATGGTCAGGTAGAAGTGCGGAGCAGAGAATTTGCTTTCGGCCAGACGGCGGGCAATTACCTTGCGCATCTGCGAAACAGCAACTTCCTCGTAAGAGTCGGCCGGAATGCCGGTGGCTACTGCCGGAGCGGCCTGCGGTGCAGCTGCTTTTGCGGCCTGCTGTGGTGCAGCTGCTGGCGTAAAGTTCTCCACGTCGCGCAGCACAATGCGGCCACCTTCGCCGGATCCTTTTATCTGGGTAAGGGCAAGGCCCTTTTCTTTTGCTACTTTTTTGGCCAGTGGCGAGGCTTTGATACGGCCGTTTTCTGCCCCTGCGCCCTGGGAGGTCTGCTCCTGTGCTTCAGGGCCTGGAACCTGCTCTGTCTCCACTTTTTCTGAAGTCACAGCATCTACGCCGGCTGCAATGCCAGCTTCTGTTTTGGCTTCATCCTGGCGGGATTCTTTGTTAGCGGAGCCAGCACCCAGCAAAGCCTGGTAATCTGCGCCCTTCTCGCCGATAACGGCAATAACGGCATCCACGGCTACTGAGTCACCTTCTTTCACACCTGTATAGAGCAGAGTGCCGTCTTCGTAGGCTTCCAGTTCCATGGTCGCCTTGTCGGTTTCCACTTCTGCCAGCACATCCCCTGACGTTACTTTGTCGCCTACTTTCTTCAGCCACGACACCAGTACGCCTTCCGTCATGGTATCGCTCATCTTCGGCATGCGGATCACAGAGGCTTTGATGTTGCTGGTATCAACGGCTGCTACTGCCGGTGCTGCTTCTTTTGCCGGAGCAGGCGCAGCTTCTTCTTTCTTCGGTTCCGGAACCTTCTCCTCGGCCTTGGCAGCGGGAGCTGCGGCATCCGATCCCCCACTCAGCAGTGCGGAGATGTCCTCTCCTTCTTTGCCAATGATGGCAATCACAGCGTCGACTGGTACACTATCGCCCTTCTTGGGACCAATGTGTAAAAGGGTACCATCGTTGTAAGACTCCAGTTCCATGGTGGCTTTATCGGTCTCTACTTCAGCCAGTACATCACCAGCATTAACCTTATCACCAACGTTTTTGAGCCAAGATGCTATCACCCCTTCCGTCATTGTGTCGCTCATCTTGGGCATTCGTATCACTTCAGCCATAAAATATCGTGTTGTTTATATCGCCCAAAAGGTCCTTAATTATTAAGCCCAAAATTAGATTTAAAAATAGTTTATTCAAACTATAGCCGTCTTATTTGTTACCACAAGTTATTTTGCCGCTTTTTAAAGCCGGGTTTCCTGCAGGTGGGCTACCTGGCAGTACTGCTTTACGGCAAACATGCTGCCGGTATAATCGAGCTGGTAAAGGCACAGGTTCTGGTGCTCGAACGTATCCATGCACTTTAAAGGATAACGCAGCAGCACACTCAGCAATATACGCATGGCGCGGCCATGCATGCAAATTAATATCGTTTCCTCTTCCGTGCGGCTCAGCATCAGGTCGATAAAGGGCTGCTGCCGGGCAGCTACCAGGGCGGGGCTTTCTCCTCCTTCAATGCAGACATTTGTTTCGCCATCGCGCCAGCGTTGCAGCATATTATAATAATAAGCATCCTCTTCGGGCGTAATGCGGGTGCCTTCGCGGGTGCCCCAACTGATCTCGTTCAGGCCGGCATGCTGCTCATGCGGCAGGCCCATATCCAAGAAGCCCTGCACGGATTGTATACTGCGTTTGAGCGTGGAAGTATAAACTTTATCAAACGGAACCGCTTTATACATCTCAAAAAAGAGGGCAGCCTGCTGCCTGCCTTCGGCATTCAGGTCTGAATTAACGCCGCTGCCCTGCACGATGCCCTGCAGGTTAAAATCGGTTTGCCCGTGGCGGATGAGGTATACTTTCTTTAGACTCAAAATTCTACTAGTTTTGCCTTCCTGATTCAAATAATACTGCGAAATTAGAAATCGCTGCTTATGCATAAAAATTCTTTTACGTTCGAAAAGCTCAATGAGTGGAGTAAGCACACCATGGTAGCGCATCTCGGCATCGAGTTTACAGAAATTGGCGATGATTATTTATGCGGTAAAATGCCGGTAGACCACCGCACGCACCAACCCATGGGCCTGCTGCACGGCGGCGCCTCCGTGGCGCTGGCCGAAACGCTGGCAAGTATAGGTGCCGCTATGCAGGTAGATCTAACTAAAAAAGCGTGTGTGGGTTTAGAGATTAATGCCAACCACGTGCGCAGTGTACGCTCTGGTTGGGTGCATGCCAAAGCGCAGGCCCTTCATATTGGCCGCAGCACCCAGCTCTGGGAAACGCGGATCTATTCGGAGGAGGACGAGCTGGTATGCATCAGCCGGATGACGGTTGCCGTGATCGACAAAAAGTGAGGCAGGAAGATTTAAAGCAAACAACGCAGGAGAACGACAATGGGTGACGAAACCCGCATTTATACGTTAGACGATATATTTAGCGCCGCCGTGGCTGCAGAACGGGCGGTGGCTATCTGGCGCCTGCCCGAGGCTGCAGAAGTGCAACTTTGCCTGTCGTTGCAGGCGCAGCTGCAAACCGGCCAGCCAATACTGGAGAACAGCCCGCCGGGCTTTCTTTTCTGCCCTTTCCAGACAACCCTGCATCAGAATATATTTATAAAAGCAGATGTTACGTTCGATGCCATTTCGGGCCAGCTCACCCCTGCCCCGGATGTGCCTGTTGAGCCGCTGAAGCAGTTTTATGAGCTCCTGGCGCAACCGGTCACCGCCTCGTGGCATGCACCTGCCGTTAATCTGCAGGCCCTGCAGCAAACGGATGCCAGCTATACCCAGGCGGTAACAGATGCTGTAACAGCCCTGCAGGCCGGCGAAATGGAAAAAGTAGTCTTATCCCGGAACAAGGTGGTGCCCCTGCCCGGTAATTTCAGTGCGGTCGCTGCTTTCGAAGAGCTGCGGGCAGCCTATCCTCGGGCGTTTGTTTCGCTGGTTTCCATTCCTCATGTGGGTACCTGGCTGGGCACCTCGCCTGAGATCCTGGTCAGCATCGATGAGCAAAATATCTTTCGGACCGTAGCCCTGGCCGGCACACAACCTGCCGGACTTGACAATGCTGCCAACGCCATCTGGCGGCAGAAAGAGATCGAAGAACAGGCCATGGTAGAGCGCTATATCCTGAGCTGCTTTAAGCGGCTGCGGCTGCGGGACTACAACGAAGTAGGCCCCCGGACAGTAACGGCCGGAAACCTGATGCACCTGCGCACCGATTTTACAGTAGACCTGAAGAAAGAAGTTGGCTTCCCAAAGCTGGGTACCGATATGCTTGAATTGCTGCATCCGACCTCAGCCGTTTGCGGACTGCCTAAAGCCCCCGCCCTGCAATTTATACTGCAGCACGAAGGCTATGACCGCAGCTACTATAGCGGGTACCTGGGCCCGGTGAACAGCGCTGCCGGCACGCACCTGTATGTTAATTTGCGCTGCATGCAACTCGTAGCCCAAGAGGCCATCCTGTATGCAGGCGCAGGCATCACAGCCGATTCGTCGCCGGAAAAGGAATGGCAGGAAACGCAGCACAAGATGCAGACCATCGGATGGGTGCTGGAAACGGAGAATGACGGCATAACAGAATATTGAATTAAGCTTTTAATTGAAGCATTCATTTATTCGCTCATACACTCATTCACTCATTCAAAATTAGAAAGTATGATCATACAGCCTGTTGTTAATATTGCTGAAATATGTGCCCGTAAAGGAGTGCAGCATGTCGTGCTTTCTCCCGGCTCACGGTGTGCTCCGCTGACTATCGCATTTGCGCGCCACCCGCAACTTACGGTCCGTACAGTGAGTGATGAGCGGGCAGCAGCCTTTATAGCATTGGGCATGGCCCAGACAACAGGCAAGCCCACCGTGCTGGTTTGTACATCGGGCACAGCGGCGCTGAACTATGCCCCGGCTGTGGCCGAAGCATTTTACCAACAGGTACCGTTGCTGGTATTAACCGCCGACCGCCCTCCTGAATGGCTCGATCAACTCGATGGTCAGACCATCCGGCAGCAGCAGGTCTATGGCCAGCACATCAAGCAGAGCTATACCTTTCCGGTAGATTTTGCGCATCCGGATACCACTTGGTACAGCGAACGGATAATGTCGGAAGCGCTGAACCTCTGCACCGCTTTTCCGGCCGGGCCGGTACACGTGAATGTGCCTTTAAGAGAGCCTTTCTACCCGGAAGCTGGTGAAGAAATCCATTTTGGCAAGCAAGTCAAGATCATAACCGAAGAAGGACAGGATTTTGCGCTGAGTACGGCAAAAGCCATCAAGCTGGAGCAGGAGATCTTACGTTTCAGGCGCATTGTGGTGGTAGCAGGCCAGGAGAAGCATGACGCCAAGCTGCTGCAGGCCCTGCACCAGTTTTCAGAATCAACCAACGCCGTGGTGGTGAGCGACATTATCAGCAACGCACAGCGATTACCTAAAGCGATCCGCTACCAGGATGCGCTCCTCTCCTGCCCCGACAAGGAAGCCCTAGCCCAATTACAGCCCGATCTGCTCCTCACGTTTGGCAAATCGGTGATCTCTAAAAGCCTGAAGCTCTACCTCCGCAAGTATAAACCGCAGGCGCAGTGGCACATTCAACAGGCGGGTGCTGTGGCGGATACCTTTCAGGCACTCACCAAAATAATCCATTGCGAGCCGGCCAGCTTTTTTACAAGTATGGCGGGCAGCACCCGAACAGCTGCAGATTTTGCAGCCGCCTGGCAGCAGCTGGACGCCAAAGCCGGCACCTTCCTGGAGAAGTATGCTGCAGAAGGAGCCTACAGCGAACTTACCGTAGTGGCCCGGGTGCTTCGCCAGTTGCCGCAGCAAAGCAACCTGCACCTGGCTAACAGCATGACAGTGCGTTATGCCAACATAGTTAACCTGCGGGCAGAGCAGCAGGTAACCGTTTTTGCAAACCGCGGCACCAGCGGCATCGATGGCTGCACCAGCACGGCCGTGGGCTGCGCCCTGACCAGTACCGGCATCACCACCCTGCTCACCGGGGACATGGCCTTCTTTTACGACCGGAACGGGCTCTGGCATAATTACCTGCCTCAGAACCTCCGCATCGTGATACTGAACAACCATGCCGGCGGCATCTTCCGATTGATTGACGGGCCCCGGCAGCAACCCGAACTGGAGCCCTACTTTGAAACGCACCAGGCCTTGAATGCCGAAAATACGGCCCACGATTTCGGGATGGCCTACACAGCCGTGCATACGATGGAGGAACTGACGCAGGCGCTGCCTGCTTTCTTCTCAACCGATGCGGGCCCAAGTATACTCGAGATCTTCACCGATTCGAAAGCCAATGCCGAAGCCTTCGCCAGCTACAAACAGGCTTTGCAGCAAACTGCTTTTTAACTTCAATCTCTTGTTCCCAGAAACACAGCGGCTATACTTGTGCAGACAGGTATAGCCGCTTTTTTGCTCGGAAAATAGGAGCGGCTAAGAGGAAGATGCTCGCCAGGAAAAAGTCGATTTATTATCCGAGTAGCGAAAATACCCGTTTATAAATATATAGTTTGTTCAACTTAATCTCACAGCCATGGATCTGACACAGGAAGATCACCCTACCCGGCGCGTAAACAGCGCCAGCAACCCTATCTGGATGGACGGCTTACGAATTGCCTTAGGGCTTTTTCTCTTCATCAAAGGCATTATGTTTTTAGAGCATACAAGTGATGTCTTTTACATTTTCAGCCGGCAGCAGGATATGCTGAGTGCCGAAAAAGCAGACCTGCTGACCAGTTCCGTTCATATCATCGGCGGCCTGATGATCGCATTCGGGGCTTTAACACGGCTTGCGTTGCTGTGCCAGATCCCGATCGTGCTGGGGGCAGTGATGTTCGTAAACCCACGCCAGGGTGTGGCACTGGGCAATACTGAGCTTTGGATATCCCTCGTCGTGCTGCTGCTGCTGATTTTTTTCATGATTGTGGGGCCCGGCCGTTATTCCATCGATAACAAGGTCTTTCGTCCGAAAAAGTAAATCCTTGCCCCTGCTTTTCCCGTTCGCGGCTTGCCCTTGCACTGCATTCCGGCTACAGGAGGAGGCCGGGTTAAAAGACCTCGCGCAAAACATGTCCGGTTCAGGCCACAAACCGTTTAAACCATTATATGCCAATTGTTTAAACTTAAACTTAAAGCCATGAACGTATCACAAGACATGAACCGCGTTGAACGCTGGACCGATTCCCATCACCCGCTTTGGCTGGACTTTGTACGCATTGGATTAGGCTTGTTCATCCTGGCCAAAGGCATTATGTTTATCCAGAATACCGATGCCCTGCTGCATATTTTGCGGACCAGTAGATTTGAGTGGGTTTCTCTGGGGCTGGCACATTATGTGGCCTTTTCGCATTTGTTCGGGGGCCTGCTGATTACACTCGGCCTGTTAACCCGGGTAGCCATTTTGTTTCAGATCCCCATCCTGCTTGGCGCGGTTATTTTTGTTAACTCCCAGCGGGGCTTTTATGTAGAGAATACCGAACTGTGGTTGTCGCTGCTGGTGCTCGGCCTGTTGATCTTTTTCCTGATATTCGGTTCCGGCCGCTTCTCCCTGGATCACTACATGAAAGTACACAAAGAAGGGACTTACTAAGTACACGTACCCTGTTCGTAGCTTCCTTGTAGCAGCATTCCCGCGCTGCTGCGCAGCCTGTTCTTGTCCAATTTCCAAGCACCCCGACCCGCTCCTCATACTTGCTGCTTACGGAGTAATCTTTTTGCTCCTCCTTTGGTTTGATTGGAAGCCACCTCCTGCTCCTAAATCCTGCTCTTGCCGGCTCTACAGAAAAACTTGCTGCATGTGCTGTTTTTAGCAACTATCCATACTTCAAAAGCCAATTCACCCCAAGAAATAACCTAGGTCATGTAACTAGAAAGTGTACTATTTAAGAGCAGCGCAGTGCAAAGTATAAAATCCTTTAGCTGCGCTGCTTGTTTTATAGCTGCCCCGCTGCCAATTTTGCAGTGCCTGAGCGGGTGCTTTATGTATGGACAAAAAGCCGCAAAAGGCTAAGAGGTTAATGAACCGTATTATGACAGAAAAATCCCTTCTCCTGAACGGCAAGAAATTTTATTACGATGAGATTGCCGATTATTCGTTCCGCAACAGCATTCCGTTAAATGGCTATGAGAGCAAAACGCTGGAGTTTTGCCGCAGCTGGCTCAACGGGATACAGGAATTCCCGATCCAGACCTCCGGCTCTACCGGCGTTCCCAAACCCATCGTCCTGCTGCGGCAGCAATTAGAAGCCAATGCCCGCCGCACCATCAAGCTGCTTCACCTGCAAAAAGGCGATACGATGCTGGTGTGCCTCAACACCGAGTACATTGCCGGCATGATGATGCTGACCCGCGGTTTTATTGCCGATATGGAAATGATCATTGTGGAGCCGGTCGGCAACCCGATGACCTTAGTAGAAGACAACCTGAAAATAGATTTTAGTTCTTATGTGCCCATGCAGCTCCACAGCATCCTGCATGAGACGCCCGAAGCAATAGCGCAGTTAAACCAGATGAGAGGCATTCTGGTGGGCGGCGCGCCGGTGAGCCCCGCTTTGCAGCGCGAGCTGCAACAGGTACAGGCACCGGTCTATCATACGTATGGCATGACGGAAACAGCTTCACACATTGCCCTGCGCCGCCTGAACGGGCCCGAAGCTGCCGATTATTACCAGGTGCTGGAAAACATCAAAGTAGGCCTTGATAAACGCGGCTGCCTCACCATCAAAGGCGATATCACCAACAATGAGCTGCTGGTAACAAATGACATTGTAGAGCTGCTCACGCCCACCCGTTTTCGATGGATTGGCCGGGCTGATAACACGATCAATACAGGCGGCGTGAAAGTGCAGATAGAAAAAGTAGAGCTCGCCGTAGCCGAAGCCCTGATAGACTGGGAGCCGGCACCACGCTTTTTTATCGCTCCGCAGCCAGACGAACTGTTAGGTGAAAAGATCGTGCTGCTGCTGGAAAGCCAGCCCCTGGTTGCTCATAAAGAAGAAGAGCTGCTGACCAACCTGCGCCCTTACCTGCGCAAGTTCGAAATGCCCAAGGAGTTATTCTATGCGCCCGCCTTTACCGAAACGGCCACCGGCAAGCTTTCGCGGCAGCGCACCTTACAAAAACTGGGCCTCTACACCGATTAAAAACAGATGTATTAAACGGCAGGCCGCGTCAGCCGTACTAAGTATCAATCAACAGAACTATATATGAGAACTATACTTACAACATCCTGCTGCCTGTTGCTGCTTTTATCTGCTAATAGTTGCACGAGCGGTTTGTTTGGCTCCAAAGCACCTCTTAAACTGGAGGAAGCCTGGAAAACCGACGATGTGTTACGCACCCCGGAATCGGCCCTGCACGATCCGCAACGCGATGTGATCTATGTATCCAATATCAATAAAATGTCGGAGGAGAACCGCAAGGATGGCGATGGCTTCATTTCGACGCTCACGACAGACGGCAAAGTAGACGAGCTCTACTGGGTAACCGGCCTGAATGATCCTAAAGGTATTGCGCTTTACAATAATGTGCTATACATAGCCGATATAGATGAACTGGTGGCTGTTTCGACGCAGACAGGTGCTATTCTGGGCCGCTACAAAGCAGATAAGGCCGAGATGCTGAACGATGTGACGGTAGATAATTCAGGGAATGTGTACGTGACGGATTCGGGGGCAAAGCGCGTTTACCAGTTTAGCAACGGGCGGCTGACCCGATGGATGGACAATACCGCCCGCGAAAAACCAAACGGTATTTACTTTGATGGCGACCGTTTGCTGCTAGCCTTAATGAGCAGCGGCGAAGTGCGTTTTCTGGATCCGGAAACAAAGAAACTGACGGACTGGACAGAAGGCATTAAAAATGCAGATGGAATTGCTAAAATGTCCGATGGCAATTACCTGGTATCCGGGTGGGACGGCGAAGTATACCTGGTGCTGCCCGAAGGCAAAAACTACAAATTGCTCGACACCAAAGGAAAGAACATCAATGCCGCCGATATCAGTTACTCCGAAAGGCTGAATGTGCTGCTGGTGCCTACGTTTAAAGACAACCGCGTTTTTGCCTATACTTTATCAGAATAAGTAGGGCGAATGAACAGAAAAGGGCGGCCATAACAGCCGCCCTTTTCTGTTCATTCAATTTTCAGAACCAGAGGGAAGCGGCTTTAATAATTTTACAGTTGCAGCTAGGTGTTTCCAGTGATGATTTCGAAAGTTTGGCCTCAAATATGCAGTGTGGCTGCTATACCTATACTTTAACCTGTGGGAACAATGACGATGAAGAAAAAGTATACTTTGGCGCTACTGGCTATACTTGCTTATCTGCCTGGGCTTACCTACACTGCCGCAGCGCAGGCCACGAAAATGCCTGTACAGGAGCAGAAATATATTCTGGTAAAGGAAGCGTCCGACCCTAATCTTGCTAATCCCGAAACCTTGTCCGGCATTAACCTGCACCGCGCTAAGAAAGGCACTTACCAGCTTGATTTTGAGAAACAACTAAAAGAAGATGCCTTGCTGATGATCACCAACACGGCTGGCAAAAAGGTGTATGAAAAACCGATTGCAATTGCAGATCGGAAAAACGCCTGGCGATACAATGTGGGCAAGCTACGGCCTGATACCTACCTGGTAGAAGTGAAAACAAGCAACACTACCTACTGGACCAAATTCAAAGTAAAGTAGCCCGGCAGCATGTAAAGTGATCCTGACAAAAGGCCCTCTTTCTATACTAAGGAAGAGGGCCTTTTGTTGGAAGTATACATGATCCACCTGTTATACCTGGTGCCACTCCTGCAGCACATGGTATAACAAGCCCGCACCGAGTTTTGCTGTGCGGTTATCCAAATCGAAAGAGGGGTTAAGTTCGGCTACGTCCAGGCTCAGCAGTTTCCCGCTATGCACCACCTGCCGGAGCAGCGCCAGCACCACTTCCGGCTGCAGCCCCAGCGCATTTACGGCACTCACGCCGGGCGCATAGCCGGCAGCAAACACATCCAGGTCTATGGTCAGGTATACTTTATCTACCTGAGCCAGGAAATCGGCTAATTGTTGCTGTAGCGTAGGTAATTGGTAGAGCTGCACCTGCTCAGCTACGGTGTACCGCACCTGCAGCTGCTCTGCTGCCTCAAAAAGTACACGAGTGTTGCCGGCAGCCTGAATACCGATGCAGTTATACTTGAAGGGCTGGTTCATACCTTGCAACCTGTCAGCAATTTGCCGGAAGGGCGTACCGGAAGTAGCTTGCTTTTCATAGCTGCGCAGATCGAAATGCGCATCAAAATTCAGAATACCCACCTGCTGCTGTGCTGCAACGTGCTCCACCCCCAGATAATGACCATAAGCCACCTCGTGACCGCCTCCGAGTACCAGCGGCCGGTAACCTTTCTGCAGCAGCAGAGCTACTTTTTTGCCCAGTTGCTCCTGTGCCTCTTCCAGGTTCTGATTGGTACAAAGCACATCGCCGGCATCATACAGCTTTACCTGCGCCGGCAGGTGAAGGGCAAAAGAGGCCATGGCATTGCGCAAAGCGGCAGGCCCTGCCACTGCCCCGATCCTGCCCTGGTTGCGACGTACGCCCTCATCACAGCAAAAGCCTATAAATGCAAAAGCGATCTCATCCGGTGGCAGGGCCGGCAGCTCCTCAGATAAAGTGAGCAACTGCATGACCTGGTGCCAGCGTAAGCCTAGTTCGCCATCATGCGCATCCACCCGCCCTTTCCAGGCTTCTTTTGTGGTTGGTTTATACATCGTAATGGCAGATTGTTATTTGTTGATCGTTATTTTTATAATACCGCATGTTTAAGTGAAGAGGTGACTTGTGTTAAATCCGAATCCCGTTTTTCCAGATCATCGCTGGTTTCAGCTTGCCCTGAAAGTATAAGATATCCTTGTAATCAGCAGTTGGAAAAGCAATCATATCAGCAAGTTGTCCTGCGGAGAGCGTGCCCCGATCCGTTAAATTAAGGGCCCGGGCAGCCTGGCAGGTCATAGCGGTCAGGGTTTCGGCTGTGGTCAGTTTTTCGGCTGCGCCTAGCAAGGCTGCCTGTAGCAGCAGATCACCCATAGGTGCAGAGCCGGGGTTCCAGTCGGTAGCAATAGCGAGACACAGGCCACTATCAAGCATTTTTCGGGCTGGCGCATACCCCATGCCCAGGCCCAGTGAGGCGCCGGGCAAGACCGTAGCGACTGTGCCTGCCTGCTGCAGCAAGGCCATTTCCGCCTCCCCGCTTGCTTCCAGGTGATCGGCACTGACGGCGCCCACTGCGGCGGCAATCCGGCTGCCGCCGGTGCTAAACTGATCCGCATGCACGGTTACCTCCATTCCCAATGCTTTGGCAGCCAGCAGGTAATCTAGCGCAACTTCTTCGGTAAAAGCGGTGTCTTCAATAAAAATATCGATGCGCTTTGCCAGTTGCTGTTTTATGACTTGTGGCAGTAACTCCTCCTGTATGTGCTGCAGGTACGCTCTTGGGTCTGAGAATTCTGGTGGCAGTGTGTGGGCGGCCAGGCAGGTTGGCACCAGGTCCAGGGCATGTTGCGCGTTCACCAGTTGGATGGCCTCCAGCATTTTCAGCTCGTCCTCCACGGTTAAGCCATAGCCGCTCTTCACCTCACAGGTTGTCACGCCTTCGGAAAGATGGCGGTCGCAACGCTGTTTCAGGAGCAGGACCAGTTCCGGTAACGAAGCCTCACGCGTTTTGCGCACGCTATCCAGAATTCCGCCGCCACTGCGGGCAATTTCTAAGTATGATTTTCCGGCTACCCTTTGTGCGTAATCGTTGGCACGCGAGCCGGCAAAGCAGATGTGGGTGTGGGCATCGATCAGTCCAGGCAGCAGCACCATCGGGCTGACAACCGGTTCGAGTTGGTAGTTCTTTTCCTTTGCTTCCTGCGCAAGTTCCTTGTAGGCATCCACCTTTACGATGCGGCCATCCTGCACCAGCACGCCGGCCTGTTCAATCACCTGTAATTGAATATCTGCAATTGGCCCTGCTGCCGGCAGGCCTGCCATAGGCAGCACCTGCACAAAGGGCCCTACAAGGGTGATAGTAGCTGTCATGTGTTGTTTTGTATTCACGTGTAGGCTACAGCGTCAGGTTAAACTTCTCGGCATTTTCCTGGGCTGTTTCATAGCCGGCATCGGCATGACGGAAAATACCCATGGCCGGATCGTTGTAGAGCACGCGGCGCAGGCAGCGTTCGGCCCTTTCCGTACCATCCGCCAGAATCACCATGCCCGCATGTTGCGAATACCCGATGCCTACGCCGCCGCCATGATGAAAGGAAACCCAGGTTGCTCCGCCTGCCGTGTTGGCCATCAGGTTAAGCAGCGGCCAGTCGGAAATAGCGTCGGAGCCATCCTTCATTCCTTCCGTTTCGCGGTAAGGCGAAGCCACCGAGCCGCAGTCCAGGTGATCGCGCCCGATGACGATGGGGGCTTTTACTTTCCCCTCGCGCACCAGCTGATTAAAGAGCAAACCGGCTTTTTCGCGCTCACCCATGCCCAGCCAGCAGATGCGGCAGGGCAAACCCTGGAAAGCCACTTTCTCGCCCGCTTCCTCCAGCCATTTGATCATGTGCGTATTCTCCGGGAAAAGCTGTTTCAACGCCTCGTCGGTCACGCGGATATCCTCAGGATCGCCCGACAAGGCAGCCCAGCGGAAAGGACCTTTTCCTTCGCAGAACAGCGGCCGGATATACTCCGGCACAAAACCCGGAATCCGGAAGGCATCTTTTTCACCACCTTGCTGCGCAAATTCGCGCAGGTTGTTGCCGTAGTCAAAGGTTTTGCTTCCCCGCTGCTGCAACTCCAGCATAAAACCCACGTGGCGCGCCATACTTTTAAGCGACAAGGCTTTATACTTCACCGGATCAGAAACGCGCAGCTCTTTTGCTTCTTTCAGGCTTAAGCCATTGGGCACATAGCCGTTCAGCGGATCGTGGGCAGAAGTCTGATCAGTAAGAATGTCAGGGGTGATATTATCCTGCAGCAGGCGCGCCAGTACATCCCCGATATCGCCTACCAACCCCACTGAAAGGGCTTCTCCGCGATCCCGGGCTTCCAGTACCCACCGTTTGGCTTCCTCATAGTCATAAGTCATCCGGTCGATGTAGCGGGTATCAAGCCGCTTTTGAATACGCTCCGGATCAACATCCACGCCAAGAAAAGTAGCACCCGCCATGGTAGCAGCCAGCGGCTGTGCGCCGCCCATCCCTCCAAGGCCGCCGGTTACCAGCAGCTTGTGGCGCAGATCGCCACTGAAGTACTTATCGCCGCAGGCGGCAAAGGTCTCATAGGTGCCCTGCAGAATCCCCTGCGAGCCAATGTAGATCCAGCTGCCGGCTGTCATTTGCCCATACATGATCAGGCCACGCTTGCGCAGATCGTTGAAATACTCCCAGGTAGCCCAATGCGGCACCAGGTTGCTGTTGGCGATCAGCACGCGCGGCGCCTCCGTGTGCGTGCGCACCTTGCCCACCGGTTTACCCGACTGTACCAGCAAACTCTCATCTTCTTCCAGTTCCAGCAGCACTTCAATGATCTTGCGGGCATCTTCCGGGGTGCGGGCTGCCTGGCCCGTGCCTCCGTAAACAACCAGGTCGGCGGGCGCTTCGGCTACTTCATCGGTCAGGTTATTTAGAAACATGCGCAATGCTGCTTCGCTCTGCCAGTTTTTTGCATGAAGCGCAGTACCGCGGGGCGGTGTATAGGTAGGATGCGTGGCGTATTTACGAATAAATTCTTCGGTTGTAAGTCCAGCGCGGGTAACTGCGGTGGTATCAGGTAGTGTATTCATAGTTATTTGGTATCAGAAATGTTCCATTCAAGTATCCGAAAATTAATTCAAAAAGTATAGCAAAAGGAGTATAAATTGGGGATTTAAACCATTTCTCAAGTATAAGTATGGCGCTTCCTGCTTTATCAGACCTTCCTGCTCTTTTGGGGAACATCGATATTTACCTGTTCGATCAGCTGCTGAAAGGACGGGTTAAGGAAAGTATGAAACTGCTGGATGCCGGCTGTGGCAATGGCCGTAACATCCGGTACCTGATGGCTTCCGGCGTGGAAGTATACGGGGCTGACACATCGGCAGAGGCTATTGGCCAGGTACAACAGCTGGCCAGCCAGGTGGCGCCGCAGCTACCTGCGCAAAACTTTGTCATATCTGACACTGCTTTGCTACCCTATCCTGACAACTATTTTGATGTTGTGCTTTGCAGCGCGGTGCTGCATTTTGCGCAGAACGAAAAACATTTCCGAAGTATGGTGCAGGAAATGTGGCGCGTACTCAAAACGGGTGGCATGTTCTTTAGTCGTTTGAGCACCACCATCGGCATGGAAGGAAAATTTCGGCAAGTGCAGGAGCGGCGTTACCAGATGCCGCACGGAGATGTCTGGTTCCTGGCAGATGAAGAAATGCTGGAGTTGCTGGAAGAGCAGCTTTGCGCCCAACGGCTGGAGCCGCTTAAAACCGTACTGGTGGAAAAGGAACGAAGTATGACCACCTGGGTACTTCAAAAGCAAGTATAGCTTTATACTTAATTACAATACATATTTTTAATCAATTACTTATGTGATAAGTAATCATAGGTATAAGGCGGTAAAACATCGTATTGAAACCAGCTGAACCTAAGACCCTATCATTACTATAAGGAGCTTTCTGTAGCAAGGCACTTTCTATACTTACATCCAATAATTTTCAGGCGGCTGCTCCCCGCTTTTGCCAGCAGCAGTTCTTATACTTCTCGCCGCTGCCACAGGGGCATGGCTCGTTACGGCCCAACCTCTTGCCATATGGATTGAGCAGTTCTCTGAAATTAAGGCGAAAGCGTTTGCGGGGACTTTGATGAAAGATTTTGGTCAGTAGATCATAAAGCTTCGGATGATTTTCGGCTAATTGACCCGGTTTCTCAAAGAAATATTCAGTTACAACGGCAAAGAATTCTGCCTCTGATGTGCCGCCATAGCTGTTGATATCCGATTCGCCGGTGTTTATACTTTTGATCTTACGCAACATGAGCTCCTGCCATGGCCTGACCAGCTCTTCTGGTAAATGCGCTTTTGGGATGCCGTCAACCTCCCCATCAGCCTGGTCCAGCAGATGCGCAAATTCATGGATGCCCACGTTCTGCCGGTCCTGCATATCGTTAAAGCCTCGTTCCAGTGCCGGTTTAGAAAGCGTTACATAATGATCATTCTGAAAGGGATTTACGCGGCCCAGCACTTCCGAGACAACTTCCTTTTTATCGTTCTCATAGCGCTTTATACTTCCCGGAAACACTAGTACTTCGCCCAGGTTGTAATACTCCCATTCGCTGAAGCCAAATATCGGAATGATGGCGCTGGCACCTACCAACACCTTTGTCAAATCATCTACTTCCGTCTGAATGCCTGTGATGCGTTTTTCTGCTAAAAAGAGTTGCAGCTTTTTCTCAAAGCGGGTTTTGCCTTCCTCATCCAGGGTATGATAAAAGCCTACACGGTCGGTGAGGATCTTGCGCCACTCTACCGGAAATTCCTGTTTGCTCACTGCCCGGCGGCGACGCTCCCGGCGTGTGGCCCATCGGTAAAAAATAAAACTCAGCCCTAAAACCAGCGCCACAAAAAAGACATATCCCATGGGCTGCTTAAACGGTCAACAATCAGGAAAGATGCTTACGCAATAAGTAAATTACAGCCCCGGATGTCGGAATTGTCGAAACGCCCCAGCACTTCGAAGCTCCCATTGGGATGCAGCCGGCCAATATCCTTTGTTTCGATGAAGGCACAGGAGTCTACGTTGGCCAGGTCGATGACATTGATGCCGCCGGAACGGTGGTGCCGGCCCACATCATAAGGGTCATTTAAATCGCGAAGCAGCACGCGCATACTATAGCCCGGCAAGAAAATGCCGTTGCCTTTGGAATAGCCCTGCGACAAGAGCTCCGTCATACCATATTCAGAGTGAATGGTGGCCACCCCAAAGCCCTGGCAGAGGTGCTGGTGCAACTCCTCCCGGATCATCTCGCGGCGGCGGCCTTTCATGCCACCCGTTTCCATGATGATAACGCCGGAAAAATCCTCCCGCCCTTGCAAAGCCGTAGCCCAGTCGAGCAACGCATAGGAAACCCCGATGAGCAATACTTTTTTACCACGTTGCTTGGCTTGCCGGACTGCCTGCAGCAGCAGATCATGTTCGTGCAGGTAAAAGCCCTGCTCCTGCTGTCCCGTTTGCTGCCGGAAGTACTCCACCATGGCCACCAGGCTGGAGCCTCCCTGCTCCAGGTATGAGGGCAGCAAGGCCAGCACGATATAGTCCTGCAGCGGGCCATAGAGCTGTTCAAAAATGAGCTCGGTAGTAGTAGTATACCAGGCCAGATGCGAAACAAAGTGCCGGCTGCGGCTTTGGCGGGTTGTGCCGCTGCTATAGAAGGTTACTTCCGGTTGAAAAGAATCCGTCATTACCGGGTGGGTTTTGAAAAATTCGATCGGTAGAAAGGGGATCTGCTCCAGCGTCAGGACCTGCTCCGGTTTTATTTTCCGGAAAGATAAGTAGGACTGGTAGAGCAGGTTGTGTGCTGCCTGGTAGCGAAACAATTCAAGTGCTTTTGCAGCAAAATCAAAGTGGGGTTCCTGATGAAGTTGCCTGATAAAGTCGGCTTTATAATCCATTTATAGAAAGTTACAACAAATCCTATATTCTATGCGTTATATTTTTTGTAAATTTAGCTTCATTTTCGGAGATCCCCCATGAAATATATGCTAAAGTATAGCTTTGCGCCACTGCTGCTTGTTTTGCTTTTCAGCGCCTGCCGCAAAGAGCCTAATTACCCCGATACGCCAGAGATCGAGTTCCGGCGGGTGGACCAGTATACGTACCCTACCAATAACGTATTGCACGACTCATTGGTCATTGTACTGGGCTACAAAGATGGCGATGGGGACCTTGGGTTGAACAGGCTGCAGAAAGATGATCCGGACAGTAATCCGCCTTATAATTCGGGCTCTCCCTACGAGTATAATTTCTTTGCCTCCCTTCAGATCAAAAAGGGAGACCAGTATGTACCCCTGGCGCTTTCCAATAACCTGCTTAACCTGAATGGCCGTTTCCAGCGGCTTACCTCCGACAGCCGGGCCGAAGCTTTAGAAGGGGAAATCAAGTACTCGCTTGTAAACTTTGATAGAGCAATTTTTGACTTCTTTGATCCTACGCTCTTCAGCCCAACCGATACCATCCGCTTCGAGATCTATATCTATGACCGGGCCCTGCATAAAAGCAATGTAGTGGTAACGGATGACCTGGTGCTCTTCACCGGAAGACCTAAATAACACCTTTCTATACTTGCAGCCGAACAGCTTATAATCAGATGTTTATACTTACTTACAAGGCCTAACTCATTAAATCGTATCCTTCAGGTATAACAATAAAAAGTCCCCGGCAGCCTGTGCTCCCGGGGACTTTTTGTATGTAAAATCCCCTTAGTAGATCGTCGGAAAAGCTTTGGGATCAGCTTCGTTGAGGATCTCATAAACTGCTTCAAAAACATCCTCCACATTCGGTTTAGAGAAGTAATCACCATCTGAGCCGTAAGGCGGGCGGTGCGGCTGCGCAGACAGACATTGCGGCTTGGCATCGAGCCAGCGGTAAGCGCCCTGCCCGTCCACGACCTGTTGCATCATAAAGGCTGTAGCGCCCCCGGGAACGTCTTCATCCGTAAACAGCACACGGCTAGTCTTCCGGATGGAATCCGTAATGACATGGTCCAGGTCAAAAGGCAGCAGCGTTTGCACGTCGATCACCTCGGCCGAAATTCCGAACTCCTCTAACTGGCGGGCAGCTTCCAGCACGATGCGGCACATAGAGCCATAGGTTACAATAGTGATATCGGTGCCCTGCTTCAATACTTCGGGCTGGCCAAGGGGTAAGGTAAACTCCCCGATATTATTCGGAATCCGCTCCTTTAAACGATACCCATTCAGGCATTCGATCATCAACGCAGGCTCGTCTGCTTTCAGCAACGTATTATAGAATCCTGCGGCCTGTGTCATATCACGCGGCACGAGCACGTGCATGCCTCTTATTGCATTCAGGATCATGCCAATGGGCGAACCAGAATGCCAGATACCTTCCAGGCGATGACCGCGGGTGCGTACAATCAGCGGGGCTTTCTGGCCGCCCTTAGTGCGATATTGCAAACTAGCCAGGTCATCGGAAAGTATCTGGATGGCATATAATAGGTAGTCGAGGTACTGGATCTCGGTGATGGGGCGCAGGCCACGCAAAGCAGCTCCGATGCCCTGTCCGATAATAGTGCACTCGCGGATGCCGGTATCCGTTACCCGCAGTTCACCATACTTATCTTGCAGGCCAGCAAAGGCCTGGTTCACATCCCCTATTTTTCCGACATCCTCGCCAATGGCAAACACGCGGGGGTCGCGCGCCAGCATGGCATCAAAACAAGCCTGTAGTACTTCGCGGCCATCCACCACCGGAGAGTTTTCATCAAATTCGGGTTTCACTTCTTCCACCAGCAAGGCAGATTGCTCGGACTGGCTATACAGGTAGGAATTAAACCGATCGGCATTTTCACCAAACGTTTGTTCCAGCCAGCCAATCAGCTCACGTTTGGCCGTATTCCGTTCATCGCGAACATAACGCAGGGCTTTGCGCACGGCCCGAACAGCGTCGCTACGGATGGGGCTGGCTGTTTTGCGCAGCTCATCTGAAATCGAAGCCAGTTTGGTGATGTGCTCACTTGCTTCAGCCAGGTTGTCTAACAGGCGCAGGGCTTCCTCGTGGTCCGCTTTGATGCCACTGGAGAATTCACTCCAGGCAGCGCCTCGCGCAAGACGGACCGTTTCTTTCGCTTCCGCCTCTATCTGGTCCAGTTGCCCGGCGGTAGCCAGTTCATTATCGAGCAGCCACTCCCGCATTTTTTTCAGGCAATCAAAGTCTGCTTCCCACTCCAGTCGCTCTTTTGATTTATAGCGCTCATGCGAGCCGGAAGTAGAATGGCCCTGTGGCTGCGTCATTTCCTCTACATGTACCAGCACCGGCACATGTTGCTCGCGGCACACGCGCACGGCAGCTTCGTAGGTTTCGCAGAGGGCAGCATAATCCCAGCCCTTCACTTTAAATATCTCATAGCCCTGCTCCCCTTCAGCGTTACGCTGGAAACCGGCCAGAATCTCGGAAATGCTACCTTTGGTGGTCTGGTACTCGGCCGGAACCGAAATACCATAGTTATCATCCCAGACAGAAACCAGCATGGGTATCTGCAGCACTCCAGCAGCATTTATGGCTTCAAAAAACATCCCCTCCGAAGTAGAAGCATTGCCAATCGTGCCAAAAGCCACCTCATTTCCGTTAACCGAAAATGTATGCAGCTGCTGCAGAGCGGGGTTCTGGCGGTAAAGTTTGGAAGCATATGCCAAGCCAACCAAACGCGGCATCTGGGCTGCCGTAGGCGATACGTCCGCACTGGAATTACGCTGCTTGGTCAGATCTTTCCAGTTGCCTTCGTCGTCGAGCAAACGGGTTCCAAAATGGCCGTTCATGGCCCGGCCTGCAGTAGAAGGATCTGCTTCTACATTTGTATGGGCATATAATTGTGCAAAATATTGCTGCAAGGTAAGCTCACCGATGGCAAACATGAAGGTCTGGTCGCGGTAATAGCCGGACCGAAAATCGCCGGGAAGAAAGAAACGGGCCATTGCCAGCTGCGCTACTTCCTTGCCATCGCCGAAGATGCCGAATTTTGCTTTGCCCATAAAGACCTCCTTACGGCCTGCCAGGCTGGCATGACGGCTCTCCCACCCAATGCGGTAATCGTTCAGGATCTCCTCGGTTGTTAGTTTATGAGTGATAGATGCTTCAGCAGTTTGCATGTCTTCTCAGTATAATCAATAAGTGTATTTTACGATCAAAAGTACAGAACTATCCCTGAAATTCAAATCCGGCAGCCTGCCGTGCTCCCCTTCGCCAGTGGTTGGCGTGTATCATTTTGTAAAAAGAATCTTTATCTTTGAGGCGGTCTGCGCTTGACTGATAATCCAAAAACATATTTTTTTGCTTTTTCTTGTTTATGAAACAAAAGCTTTACTTCTTGACGCTGCTTAGTTGCATGCTATTTTGGTTTAATGCGCAGGCACAAGGCGAGCTGGAGTATGAATTTGACACGCATGACTTTGGTACAATTGCCGAGGGCACAAAGGCTGTTTTTAATTTCAGGGTACGCAACAAAGGGAATCAACCCGTTGTGATCACAAATGTTCAGCCCTCCTGTGGGTGCACCACGCCGGAATGGACAAAAACACCTATTCTGCCTGGTAAAATCGGTTTCATCAGAGCCATTTATAATAGCACAGGCCGGCCGGGCCCGTTCAATAAATCCATTACTGTTACTTCTAACGGTGTATCGCCAACGCATGTTTTGTACATAAAAGGCGAAGTTGGACCGGCTGATCTGAAAACTATTCACACGCAGGAACAAAAAACATTGTCACCGCGTTTGGCAGTTGGAAGAACCACTTACAGCTTTGGGAAACTTGAAAAAGGACAAAAAGCTGTGGCTAAATTCCAGATAAAGAACACGGGTCGGCAGGACCTGCAGATACAGGGCGTACGTTCGGCTTGCAATTGCGTGAGCTACAAAGTGTCGGACCCGGCGATAAAACCCGGACAGACAGCTACTTTGGAACTTACGTATGTGCCCGCAATGTTATCAGAACAGAACGAAGTTGTAACGATAATTTCGAATGATATCGTGATGCCAGCACTCAGACTAACGCTTAAAGCAACGGTAGTAGAGAGCCTGGTTTCTGAAAATATGGTAAAGGAGGGTAAACAGCCCATTCCTTTCAGATAGTTTTTTTCATAGTTTTATTTTGTACTAATGGCAGTGATTTTATCACTGCCTTTTTTCATTTCAGGCCCTACTCTAACAGGCAGGTTTCCAGTACGTTTTGCATCATTTTGCAGGCATCCCTTTCCTGCTTTCGGAATCCTTCGAAAGGCTTCAGTTTTTGGGCTTTTATTTCATCTAAGAAGCACTATCTTTGCGCAGCTTTTCAAATCAAAACACACAACATTATGATAATTGGTGTTCCAAAGGAGATCAAAAATAACGAAAACCGCGTAGGCACAACGCCTTCCGGGGTAATTGAGTTGGTTCGTAACGGACATACCGTGTATGTACAGACGTCTGCCGGTGAAGGCAGCGGCTTTGCCGACGAAGATTATGTAAAGGCGGGAGCTACGATTCTTCCAAGCATCGAAGAAGTATACGCCATCGCCGATATGATCATCAAGGTTAAAGAGCCGATCGCGTCTGAGTATAATCTGATCAAGGACAACCAACTGTTGTTCACCTACTTCCACTTTGCTTCTTATGAGCCGCTCACCAACGCTATGATCGAGCGGAACGCTGTTTGTCTGGCTTACGAAACAGTTGAAAAAGCGGATAGAAGCCTGCCCCTGCTGGTTCCGATGTCGGAAGTTGCCGGCCGTATGTCGATACAGGAAGGTGCTAAATACCTGGAGAAACCACTGAAAGGCCGTGGTATACTTTTAGGTGGGGTTCCCGGCGTTCGTCCTGCTAAAGTACTTATACTTGGTGGTGGTGTGGTAGGTACCAATGCTGCTAAAATTGCTGCAGGTATGGGTGCGGATGTAACCATTATGGACACAAACCTGGCGCGTCTGCGCTATCTGGATGATATTATGCCGGCCAACGTTAACACGTTTATGTCGAATGAATATAACATCCGTGAGTTGCTGCCAACTCATGATCTTATTATTGGAGCGGTGCTGATCCCGGGTGCAAAAGCCCCACACCTGATCACACGCGATATGCTGAAGGAAATGCGTCCGGGCACCGTGCTTGTGGACGTGGCCGTAGACCAGGGCGGTTGTATTGAAACATGCAAGCCTACTACCCATGAGAACCCAACCTTTATTATTGATGATGTGGTGCATTACTGCGTAGCCAACATGCCCGGAGCGGTTCCTTATACTTCTACGCTGGCCCTGAACAATGCCACCATGCCGTACGCCATCCAACTGGCCAACAAAGGCTGGAAGAAAGCCTGTGCTGAAAACGAGGAGCTCAGAAAAGGGCTGAACGTGGTGAACGGAAAAGTAGTGTATAAAGGGGTAGCCGAAGCATTTAACCTGCCTTACACGCCTGTAGAAAACGTGCTGTAAGAAGTTGAGCTGATTTATATAAAGCGCCTTTCTGACGTACTGTCGGAAAGGCGCTTTTCTGTTTATGCGTATTTAGCCGTATCTTTACATCCAAGCGCAAGACAGATTATACTACCTGTCACTGCTTTAACTGCCTGTCCTTTCATGATTGATATCACCCTGAAACTGTTGTTGAAAAGAATGGGCCTGCTGCTGGTGCTGTATACGCTGCTGCGGCTGGTATTCTATGCTTTTAATTACAGCACCTTTGCCGGCGCAGCGCCAGACCAGACGGTGCTCGCTTTTCTGCATGGCCTCCGCTTCGATCTGTCGGCCTTGACGATCATCAACATTCCCTTCGTGCTATTCTCATTGTGGCCCATTGGCAATACCCTGCACAGCACCTACCAGCGGCTGCTTCGCATTCTGTACCTCGTTACGAATGCGCCCTTTATTGCCCTGAACCTGGTAGATGTGGAGTTCTTTAAATTCATTGGGAAGCGTTCTACAAACGAGATTTTTACCATCGGTGGTGATATTGCCGAACAGGCGGGGCAGCTCCTGGGCTACTACTGGTACATGGTCGTGGGCTTTATACTTCTGCTTTGGTTACTGGCCAAAGTATACCCTTCGGCGCCGGTAGCAGCGCTAGTTAAAAATAAGCTTCTCTGGCGCTCGCTCCGGCTGGTGGTAGTAGCCGCTCTGGCTGTGCTGGCCATCCGTGGCGGTCTGCAACTCAAACCCCTCCGTGTCAGCCATGCTTTTACACTGCAGCCGGCTGCGCTTGGCCACCTTACACTCAACAGCCCGTTTACCTTTATCAAAAGTATCGGGCAGCCGAAACTGGAGCCAAAGCATTACTTTGCTACAGATGCCGAAGTAAGGAAAGCCCTGCCTTTTAACCTGCAAACCTATCTGCAGCCGGACGGGCCACCTCGGCATCAGAATGTGGTGATCATCATTCTGGAAAGTTTTGCAGCCGAGTACGTGGGTGAGCTGAACAACGGGAGAGGCTACACGCCATTCCTGGATTCGCTGGCTAGTAATGGGCTGCTGTTTCGCAACGCTTTTGCCAACGGACGCAAATCCATCGAGGCAGTACCTTCGGTACTGGCCGGGTTGCCTTCGCTCATGCAGCAGCCCTATATTACCTCTGCATACCAGTCCAACACCCTCTATGGCCTGGGCTCGATCCTACAGAAAGCCGGCTACCATACGGCCTTTTTTCATGGGGCAGCTAATGGTACCATGGGCTTTAACAACTTTGCCAGACTGGCAGGCATACAGGAGTATTATGGGCTGGATGAATATCCGCCCGCTTTACGGAAATCAGACTATGACGGCCAGTGGGGCATTTTCGATGAGCCTTACCTGCAGTATGTTGCCCGGCAGCTCAGCAGCTTTCAGCAACCGTTTATGGCAACCATCTTCACGCTGAGCTCACACCAGCCCTATACGGTGCCGGAGAAGTATAAAGGGCGCTTCCCGAAAGGAGAACTGGAAATACAGGAGTCGATTGGCTATGCTGATTTTGCCTTGCGAGAGTTTTTCAAAACAGCTTCCAAACAGCCTTGGTATAACCAAACGCTGTTTATCCTTACTGCTGACCATACACAGAAAAGTATAGCGCCCGCTTACCAGAACGAATTAGGTGCATACCGGGTGCCGTTGTTGCTGTTTCAGCCTGATCAGCCTTTTACAGGGATTGATCCGGATCGTGTGGTGCAACAAGCCGATATCTACCCGACAGTACTCGATTATTTGAATATTGCGACAGATAAGGTGCTGCCCTTCGGCCAGTCGGTACTGGATACGAGCAGCACAGGGCGCGCACTCTTTTACAATGGCAACTCCTATTTTATGGTAGAACAGCAGGGCGTTACTGAACTGACCGCGACGGATGAACTGCACTTTTATACTTTCCCGGATTTAGCGCCTGCTCCCGCAGCAAAAGACCAGGAAGAACGGTTGAAAGGGTATGTACAGTATTACCGAAATGGCTTAATTAACAACAAGCTATACCTGCAGAAGTAACGCTGAAAGAAAAGGAAAGCCGTATCAATTTATACTTGTTCTTCAGCCTTAAAAGGAGGAATTTCCTGCAGCGGTTGGTAGCGCTTCGTGTCAAAGTCCACTTGCCAGCAGTAATGCTGCAAACCATTGGTGATCACGACATAGCGGGCCTGTAAGGCCTGGTTATACACCGAAACCTGCTTCACGACTTCCTGCGTAATGGGTATATGGGCTGCCTTGCACTCGATGAGCAGGTGGGGTTTGCCATCAGAATTATACACGCACAGGTCCGTGCGTTTCTGCAGCTTGTTATAGCTGGTGCCACGCTCAATGCTGATCAGGCTTTTGGGGTAGCGGAGTTCCTGGAGCAGGTAATGCACCACATGTTGCCGCACCCATTCCTCGGGCGTTAAAACGACATATTTTTTCCGAAGCGCATCAAAAATCAATGAATTGGCTTCAGATTTTTTAACTTTGTAAGCAAAAGGTGGCAGATTCAACCTATCCATACCGCTAAATTAACCTTTTCCGCTGCTCCGCCCTAGTAGTACCTGCTGCCACGGCGGCTTTTTTATACCTGATTACGAATCATTATCCCCATGAAGACGAAAGAAGAAATAGTAAACGACTGGCTGCCCCGCTACACAGGCGTTCCGCTGAATGAGTTTGGAGAGTATATTCTGCTGACCAATTTTATCACCTACGTACGCATGTTTGCCGACCGCTTCGGCGTAGAAATAAGAGGACTGGATAAACCCATGCAAACAGCCACGGCCAATAACATCACCATCATTAACTTTGGAATGGGCAGCGCCATGGCTGCTACCGTAATGGATTTGCTCTCAGCCATTAAGCCCAAAGCCGCGCTGTTCCTGGGCAAGTGTGGAGGCCTTAAAAAGAAAACGCAGATCGGGGATCTGATCCTGCCGATTGCCGCCATCCGCGGAGAAGGCACATCGGACGATTACATGCCGGCTGAAATTCCGGCGCTTCCGTCCTTCCGCCTGCAGCGCGCCGTTTCATCCATGATCAAAAAGCACGAAATGGATTACTGGACCGGCACTGTTTATACTACCAACCGCCGGGTGTGGGAGCATGACGAAGAATTTAAAGAGTATCTGCGCCAGATCCGGGCCATGGGCGTGGACATGGAAACTGCTACGATCTTTACGGTAGGCTTCATCAACGAAATACCGCATGGCGCGCTCCTGCTCGTATCAGACAACCCGATGATTCCGGAAGGTGTGAAAACCTCGGAAAGCGATAAATTAGTGACATCCACCTACGTGGAGAAACACCTCAGCATCGGCATCGACTCGTTGCTGGAACTGATCAACTCCGGGGAATCCGTGAAACACATGCGCTTTGAATAATAGCTATACATGAAAAAAACATTTAAACGCTATGCTGCCGCCCTCCTCTTGAGCGGCAGCTTTGTTAGCGGCTGCACCAGCACCCAACCTGCTGACCTGCTGGTATACAACGGCAAGGTGTATACGGTAAATGAGGCATTCGATAAGGCTGAAGCTTTTGCCGTAAAAGATGGCAAAATACTAGAGGTAGGCACCACGGCCGAATTGCGTAAGAAGTATAAACCAGCGGAAGAGCTGGATGCAGGTGGCAAAACCATATACCCGGGCCTGATTGATGCGCACACGCACTTCTACAGGTATGGGCTGGGGCTGCAATCGGCAGACCTGGATGGCACAGGCTCCTTTAAAGAAGTAGTGCAGCAGGTTGTGGCTCAGCGAAAGAAATATCCTACCACCCCTTGGCTCACCGGCCGCGGCTGGGACCAGAACGATTGGGCCGTACAGGAATTTCCTTCTAAAGATACCCTCGACCTGCTCTTCCCCGACACACCGGTTATACTTACCCGTGTGGATGGTCATGCTGCCCTGGTAAACCAGAAAGCGCTTGATCTTGCCGGTATTACGCCCCAAACCAAGATGGTTGGAGGCATTGTGGAAGTGAAAGATGGCCGCATGACCGGCATTTTAGTAGACAATGCCGTAGACCTGGTATGGGCTAAGGTACCGGAGCCCACGGAAGCTGAACAACGCGCAGCACTTCTGACAGCGGAGAAAAACTGCTTTGCCGTCGGCCTTACCACGGTGGATGATGCCGGGCTGGACAAAGCCACCGTGGAGCTGCTGGACGCCATGCAGCAAAAGGGAGAGCTGCAAATGCGCGTATACGCCATGTTAAACCCAACTCAGGAAAATAAAGACCACTTCTTTGCGAAAGGCCCGCTGAAAACCGACAGGCTGCATGTAACCTCGTTCAAGATCTATGCCGATGGCGCACTCGGCTCCAGAGGAGCAAACCTGCTGAAGCCCTACGCGGATCGTGCAGGCCATTATGGGTTTCTGCTTTCTTCAGAAAAGGAATTCCGGGAAGTAGCCAAACAAATGTATGCGCACGGATTTCAGATGAATACGCATGCTATTGGCGACTCGGCTAACCGTCTGCTGCTCGACATTTATGGGGAAGTATTAGGAGGCAAGAACGACAGGCGCTGGCGCATTGAACATGCCCAGATCGTAGACCCTGCGGATATGGCTAAATTCGGTAAGTATAACATCGTGCCATCGGTACAGCCCACACATGCCACCTCCGACATGTACTGGGCCGGCGAAAGATTGGGAAGCGAACGCCTCAAGCATGCCTATCCGTATGAGGAGTTGCTAAAGCAAAATGGCTACCTAGCTCTGGGCACCGACTTTCCGGTAGAAAGTATAAATCCTTTTTATACTTTCCATTCAGCTGTAGCCCGGCAGGATGCCAAAAATTACCCTTCCGGTGGTTTTCAGATGGAAAATGCCCTCACACGCGAGCAGACCTTACGAGGCATGACGATCTGGGCAGCCAAATCTAACTTTGAGGAAAAGGAAAAGGGAAGTATAGAAAAAGGGAAAGTTGCCGACTTTATACTTGTTGACAGTGACCTGATGGAGGTTGCGCCTGAACAAATGCGCGAAACGCAGGTGCTGCGCACCTATGTAAACGGCAAGCTGGTCTATAAAAAGTAAGGTTTTCTTCAAGCATTTAAAGAAAAAGGGAGTCACTGTACGGTACAGTGGCTCCCTTTTTGATTTATAGCAGCAACTATTTGCAGGTAAAGTTGCGCACTTATATGCATAAGCGCTATAGCTATTTTTTAAATCAATGGGTTGTTGCAGCCTTTTCTAAACCATTTGGGCGCATGTTCTTATTCCAGCGCACCATCGTCAAAAATATTAGTCCAATCATAAAAAACAGCATCAAAGCCAGGATACTATTGCGCATCGATCCTGTAGCCTGTGCAATGGCGCCATACGCCAGCGTACCTAGTACAATTGAAATCTTCTCCGTAACATCATAAAAGCTAAAAAAGGAGGCGTGATCAATTGTGGTAGCAGGGATCAGCTTGGAATAAGTAGAGCGCGAGAGCGACTGCACCCCTCCCATCACAGAGCCCACGACAGCAGCCAGCACATAAAAATCAAATTGTCCGCGGATGAAATAGGCGCCGATACACACCCCAATCCAGATAATGACGGCCACGATGAGCGCGCGTACATTGCCAATTTTATTTGAAAGAGCGGCAAAACCATACGCGCCGCCAATGGCCACCAATTGAATGATGAGGATGGTTAGGATCAGGGCTTCATCGGGCAGCTTTAATTCTTCAATACCAAAAATCGTAGCCACATACATCACGGTTTGCACGCCCATGTTATAAAAGAAATAGGCCAGTAGAAAACGCTTTAATAGGGGCAGTTGCTGTACCTGCTGAAGCACTTTCTTCAGTTCCCGGAAACCATTCAGTACCCAGCTGCCTTCCGGCTTGCGATGATAAACATTGCCGGGCAGATGATAGAACGTATACTGCGCAAAGCCAAACCACCACAGGCCCGTCGTCAGAAATGCAATGCGGGGCGGCAGGCTTGTATTGGTGGCCGCAATACCGAACCAAATCGGCTTTAAGATCATGGCCAGGTTAAAGATCAGCAGCAGCACGCTCCCTATATAACCCATAGCAAAGCCCCGCGCACTCAGCCTGTCAAACTGATCTTCAGTAGCGATCTCGGGCAGGTAGGCATTATAGAACACAATACTGCCGCTATACCCGATAGAGGCCAGCACAAAAAGTATAACCGAGAAAGTAAAGGTTTCTTTGGTAAAGAAGTATAACAACACGCAGGACAGTGAACCCAGGTAGCAAAACAACTGCATAAACAGTTTCTTACGCCCGCTGAAATCTGCCATGGCCGTTAAAAAAGGGCTTAAAGAAGCAATGATCAGGAAAGAGGCAGAAACAGCATAGGAAAACAGCACGGCACTTTCCAGCCGGAAAGCCATGAAATTGACCAGCGTCGTGCCATCAGTATTATGCGCCACGGCACTATAATAGATCGGAAAGATCGTGGAGGTTATGACCAGCGAATACACGGAATTCGCCCAATCATAAAAGCACCAGGCCCGGGTAGTGGTAGGGTTGTTTTTTTGCATCCGGTAATTTAGCAAAAACTACCTTTGCACCTACCTGCTGCCCTCCCTAGCGATAATAATTAAATGAGGTTTTTCGTCGCTGCAGCATGCCAAGTACTACTTCCCAAAGGTGTTCATATGGGACAAACTCCAGCTCGGCCAGTGTATCTTTACCATTTTTCGATGCCGAAAGCTTCTTTAATAACAACTTACTTTTTGCCTGCACCCTTTCTCTATTGCCCCCTTCTTTGGCCACCAGCAGCAGCAGGCGCATAAAGGTTCGAACGCGCTCCACTTTATCACCTTTCAGGTACTTGGAAATATACTTTGAAATACGATCTATATAGGTTTCCAGGGTCTCTTCCGACATATCAGCAAGCGACTCCACAAAATGAAGTATAAGGATGGGAAGGTTATACCCTTCTTTATCGGTGCTGAGCACCTTTAATTCACAAACCGGCCTCTGGATAAAACTCGTCGTCCTGGTTAATTTCGGATCGCAGACAAGCAAGATAAACCGCCGGTATAATTCCCAAAGCTCTTTTTTATTTCTATATAAATTAGGGAAATATTCATTATCAAAAACCTGCCCTAGCAGTTCAATTGCCAATGAATATTTTCTGCTGTAGATGGATAAAACAATATAATTTTCTATAAAGGCAAACCAGTTTACATTATTAGTATCATAATCACTAATATGCTTTTTAGCAAGCTCTAATCCACGTTCATATTCATTGATCCTGATCAGAGAATATATTTTAATATAATTATTAAATCGGGTATTAAACCACTTTGCATTAAGTATACCTTTTGCAACTAGTTCTTCTCCTTGCTGAATGACATTAAAGATGCCCAGGAAATCCCCTGATAACTCTAACCAGGTAATAGATAACAGATGGTAAAAACTATAGATCCTTGGTATAGGATACCTTGTCCATGTATCCTTTAGTTCCTCAATAATGGAAGGTAACTGCGGCAGGAAACGGTTTCTATCTGCAGTAGAGCCTCCCATAACCTGACAGCGGGCATTTAAATAAATTGTTTCTGCTTTCTGCTCCGCTACTGCTAGTTTATAGTAGGTTTGAAGCTTCTGGTCAGCTAAAGTAAAAGCTTTTTTATTGTATACCAGTAAACTAGCTTCTCGCTGTAGCTCAAGACCTTTAACTATAAACTCTGTCAGTTCAGCAGAATGAGCAATAATAAGGGCTTGTTCCGTTAACTTTGCGGCGGTCTGATACTCACCGAAATAGTAAAGCTTTCGTGCCTGATGAAGTAAAAACTGACAATCGTTTGTTTCCTGAAAACATAATCTATTTTTATGCGATTCGCTGTGCTCCAGAAAAAGGACACTATTTAAGACCTTTTTCCGTAATCGATGCTTCAACATCCGATAGGTCGTACTTATTTTACCATCACTATACAAGTAAGCTGCGGCTTCCTCATCAGTTGTAACTGCACCATTTTTAATTGCATGATAAAACTTCCCTTCCAGGCTTGTTTCATCCTGTTGATTAATAACAGGTAATCCTCGGCCAGTTTTTTCTGCCACAAGTTTTACCAGGCGCTTCAATTCATTCATTATTACTTCTTAAAGGCTGAAAGGCATATTATAGTCTGGGTAACACTAGTTGAATTACCATCTTACTAATTTTTATTTATTAAAATCGATAGAATTAGTTCCCAAAGATGTTCATAGGGCACAATTTCGATTTCAGCATAGGCATCGCCTGGAGTTGGCGTTTCAATAAGCTTTTGATACAACTTTTGCCCTTTTTTACTACAAGCCTCCGCATCAAAATCTTCAACAACAGTTAGGATTAGAAGCTTTAAAAATATTTTACTTCGCTGGCTAAAAGTATCTTTTAAATGTGTAAGAATATATTTTTTGAGACTTTCAATTCTATAAAGCAGCGCTTCTGAATCGTTTTTCTTTAAAAAATAAATGAATTGAAGTATAAGGATGGCAACATTGAAACCTTGCTTGTCTTTGCTGTACTCAGGTAGAGAAAGTAAATAAGGATTATTGTTTCCTATACCACTACTTTCATAATAAGTACTCGGGAAAAGGGTATAGAAATATGTCTTATATAATTTCCAACGTTCTTTAGAAGTACTGCTGATCTTTTCAAAAGCCGTGTTATTTGCTATCTTGAGGATAATAGCTTCTGCCAGTTCTATATTCTTTGAATGCACAGCTAATAGGAAATAATTCTCGTGAAAGGCAAACCAGTTAGTAGAATTCGCCTGGAAAACCGGTAAGAATTGCTGCGCATAAGCCAGCCCATCATTATATCGCTTTGCTCTTAAATGTGCATATACTAAAATAAACTTATTGTAATTGGCATCAAATCGTAAGGCATTAATCTTCTTTTGCTGAAGCCACTGCTCTGATAAAATAGTAAGATCTACAATGCCATTAAAATCACCAACCATCTCGAAATAAATCATGTGTGCTTTGTAATAGGAATTAAAAGCTTCGAAGGTCTTTGCCAAACTCCAAAGTTGATCAAGCCTTTGAAGTGAAGGAGGTAATTTTTCGATTAATTCCTTTCTGATCTTGATAGTCTTTTTAAGTTGAAGCCGGATTAAGCCAAATAAGGAAAGTGCCTGTGCTTCATAATTTTTAATTTGAATCAGTTGAATCAGTTTCTTATCGATATTCTGATATAATTTGATGTTGCCTTCGTCGAAGTAACATTTCAGTAGAATTTCTAAAGCTGAAATTGTTACATTAAGCAGGTCATAGCGCTCGGAGATCTTTAGAATTTTATTTGCTAAGGAGATAGCAATAGTGTATTCATTCTTTCTAAATAAGAGATTAGCATGGTGAAGTAATTGCAAACACTCCAGCTCTTTCTGATAAATCAACTTAAGTTTAAGCTTTTCATAATCTAAGAAAAACAAATTATTATAAAGCTTATGCTTTAACCTATACTTAAGCATCTTATATCTCGCATCATTTGGGTTTGAATTATATAACCCGTATGAAGCCTCAGCATCATTAGTAAATAAACCTGTAGAGATTTTTTTTATAAAATCGCTTTCTCTGGTTTGTTGTTCAATCTCAGAGATTAAAGTTGTTTTATTACTAAGCCGATATGTTACTAAACCGGCAAGAGCTTTGAGTTCTTCCATTTTATATATGGTAAATTATACTTCCAGCAATGTATGACCCAATTTAAATGAAATTGTTTTATTTAAAAACCCATGTTACTTTTTGGAAAATATCTTCTTTTCACTTAACAATTTAAACAAATACTTTAGTTACATCACAATGGAAGGATGAAGTTACCTTTGGCTTTAAATTTCTAATATTAAAATATAATAAGCCTTCTGGTATAAGATTTACAATTATACCCTTAGAAACAATATGATTTTAATTATATAAATTATAGTTACTTTTCATTTAGAACCTTCCTTTTAATTTGCTGCGCAAGCGTTCATATTTGTCTTATAATTTAAACACAAGGAAAATGATAACAGCAATTATAGCCCTCATTTTAAGTATTGCTTCCGGGTTCACCCCTGCAACACAGCAACAGGATAGCAAGAAAAAATCTACTGAATCTTCCGAAACGATAACTACATTCGGAGGCACTACAACCTGGAACGAGCACGAATAATCTGTTTTGGATTGGAAGTACAAGTATTTATTTTTCCTATCTTGCCCCTTAAAAGCCATTTGCCAAAAGGGATCATCTGATGAGGAAATTACATGTACTGGTTTATAGTTTACTGTTTTCTTTAACGTTTTGCAGCCAGCCAAAACGCCTGCCCGAGGAGGTGCGCGTGCGGCTAACGGAAGACCCGGAAACATTAAATCCTGTAAGCTATACTTCTGCAGGTTCGTTGCAGGTTATTAACCTGCTTTTTCAAAGTCTCCTAACAGTAGATCTGGCAGATGACAAGCTAAAACCTGCTTTGGTAGAGTCTATGCCAGTAGTAGAACGCCACGATTCGCTGACATACTTTACTTACTCGCTAAGGAAAGAAGCACAATGGACCAACGGTAGCCCGGTAACGGCAGAGGATGTTGCTTTTACCTTAAAAGTTTTAAAAGCGCCATTGCTTAACAACGAACGTATGAAACCCCAGGTGGAATTCATTCGCGATATTGTGCTGGATAAAACGGATAATAAAAAATTTACCTTGGTATGTGATGGCTTTTCGCCGGAAATGGAGTTGCTTACAGGAGACTTCTTTATTCTGCCGGCTTATCTATTTGACCCGGAACACTCCCTACAATCCTTTAAGGTTTCTGATTTTTCAGGTGACCTTACCCCCTATGAAAGCAATGAAAATCTAACACGTTTTGCTGCACGCTTCAACAGCGCTGCCTATGCCCGCAATAAAGAGGTGCTGCAGGGTAGTGGCGGTTATGTGCTGCAAACTTGGGAATCCGGGCGATACCTGACGCTAATGCGCAAAGAAAACTGGTGGGGCAACAATTTAGGTTCTGACACACATTCCCTAACTGCTAACCCGCTGCAAATTAGCTTTCAGGTTATCCCCGATAATACAACGGCTCTGCTTGCGTTAAAGAACCGCCAACTGGATGTGTTGGAGAACATTCCCGCAGCAGAATTTAACAAGCTGAAAACAGATAGCGCTTTTACAAAAGATTATGCCCTGTATACGCCCGACTCCTATGAGTTTGCTTATATCGGGCTAAACAGTCGGCATCCGAAACTATCCGATAAGCGTACGAGGCAGGCGATCGCATACTTACTGGACATCAACAGCTTTATAAAAGTATCGCAGCAATCGTATGCCACCCCTACGGTGGGTCCGGTTCCTCCTGCTATCAAGCCGTACTATAACGGCAGCCTCAAGCCTTATACTTATAACCTGCAGAAAGCAACAGAACTGTTAAAAGCAGCGGGTTGGGATCGGAAGGCTAATGGCTGGTTCAAGTTAATTAATGGAGAGCAGCAGCAGTTAACCCTGGAACTGAGTTACAAAGCCGGTAATACGGCCTTCGAAAACGCAGCGCTTATTTTTCAGCAGGGAGCCGCCAAGGCGGGTATTCCGGTGACTGTGCAGGCTCAGGAGGGAAGCTTGTTTAGCCAAAATGCTAAGGCCCGGGAGTTCAGTATGTTTTTCAGATCATTGTCAGGCAATCCTTTTGTATTCAACTTCAAGCCGCTATTCCACTCCTCCTTTGCCACTGAGGGTCCTAACTACACAGGCTTCGGAACCCCTGAAAGTGATAAGATCCTGGATGACTATACCCATGCCGGTAGTGAAGCAGAAAAAGCGCGTCTACTCAAAAGGCTGCAGGAAATCCTACATAGCGAAGCAGCATTCATCGCCTTATACTACCAGAAAGACCGGCTGGCTGTGCACCGGCGCTTCAGCAACCTGAAGATATCCGGCCTGTCGCCCAACTATGATGTGAGTGCTTTTACGCTAAAACAGTAAAGCACCTGATGGCCACTTATCTGCTTAAGCGCCTTTTGCTGGCACTGCCTGTTTTATGGTTGCTGGCAACGGGCATTTTTTTACTAAGCAGGTTATTACCGGGTGCTTATGGCTCGGAGAGCATTTTGCAGGAAGGCAACGGCTATTACGCAAAAAGTGCCGCATCTGACAGGCAGCAGGCCTACCAGGCATACCTGCAACGAACAGGCCAGCACCTGCCCCTGTTTTATTTCAGCATTACCTCGCGCGCAGCTATGCCTGATTCGGTTTTGCAACGCATTCCGGAAGCAGAGCAGCGGGACGTGCAGCAACTAGCCTGGCGCACTGGCAACTGGCAAAGCGCTTATAGGTTCTGGCAAAGCATCAACCAGCTTCAACACACCCTAACACCTGCGCAGTTAAAAAAAACAGGGCCATCGGTGCAGGTGCTGCTATCTGGCGGCGCTATTTCACAAAAACATGTCGCTCTCCAGGCATTAGCGCAGCAATTCCCTACGAAGCCAGAAATCAACTGTCTGCAGCAGGCCTTCAAAGGTCTTCAGAAGCAACAATTCACCTATTCGTATCTGCTTCCCTCCTTTCATTGGCACGGAAAAGACAATCAGTATCACCACTGGATCACAAAGCTCTTTACTGGCGATTTTGGCAATTCCTACCGCGACAGCCGTCCGGTAACAGAAGTACTGCTGGAGGCTTGTTTTAATACGCTTTGGATTACGTTAATAAGTATGCTGCTGACCACGCTGGCTGCTTTATTGCTAAGTATAAAGCTTCTACAGTCAAAGTATAACACATGGCGCAGGATTCTGATGTCCTTGCTTTTTCTGACCGATAGCATTCCGTTGTTTGTGCTTGCCTTATGTTTGCTGGTCTTGTTTGCCAGTCCCGAATTTTTGCAGTTGTTCCCGGTTTATGGATTAGGCTATGGCCGGGTGGGACAATCGTGGCTAGAGCAACTACAGCAGGTATTGCCTTACCTGCTATTACCTATACTTTGCCTTTCTTTGGCGCACCTCCCCTACCTGGTCAGCCAATTTCTTAGGGCTTTAACCGAAGCAAAGGCGATGGACTTTACCCGCACTGCAAAAGCCAAAGGACTAAGTGAAGAAAAGATCATATGGCGGCATGTGCTTCGGAATGCCCTGCTTCCCATAATTACGTTGCTCTCAGATTTTTTACCTGCTTTAATTGCAGGCACTGTGGTGATTGAAGCCATCTTTGCCATACCCGGCATGGGCAGGTTGCTGGTAAGCGCTGTGCAGGCTAGGGATTATCCTGTAATCGTGGCCATTGTGCTGATCGTAGCACTTGCTAAGGTGCTCTCTCATTTACTGGCCGATCTTTTTTACGCGCTTTCAGATCCGCGCATTCGCTCCCAAACCTCATGAAGCAGATGCTCCATGATATGCATCACCTCTGGCAAACGAAGCTATCTTTTAAAATGGCAGCTTCCTTCCTGCTATTACTGCTGCTGCTGGTGCTTATACTTCCTTGGTTACCCCTACCTTTCGCTCCAAATCACCTTGATCTGGACCACCTTTTTTCGCCCCCTTTTCCCGGTGCAAATACCTCAGAAGCAACCCATTGGCTTGGAACCGATGTGCTAGGGCGGGATGTACTAACCGAAATGCTGTACGGGGCACGCACTGGCCTTTTTATAAGTATACCGGTTGTTGTACTGGCAACTGCTATTGGCCTGGTGCTGGGCGCAGCCGCAGGTTTTTACGGCGATACCCGGCTGAAAACAAGCAGAGCGACCTTGTTGCTATTGCCTCTTTTGCTGAGCCTGTTATTTTATCTCGGTATTTATCTGCCCTTACAAATCCGCAAGTATGAACTGGATAGAAATGATATCGTGCTATGCTGGGCTATGCTACTTGTCATAACGTCCGTTATGCTGCTAGGGCTGCGACCCCTGTTACAGAAGGTTTCCTGGTTCAGTCACAAAAAAACGTTTCCCCTCGATATGGTGGTCATGCGGCTGATCGAGATTGTTTCGAGTGTTCCGTGGCTGATCCTGGTATTAGTGCTGGCTTCCTTTATGCCCTCTTCCGTTATGTTACTTTCAACTATTTTAATACTCACCTATTGGACCACAACGGCACGGCTAGCGCGCGCAGAAATGCTACGGATCAAAGCAATGCCTTACATGGAAGCAGGCTATAGTATGGGCTTCACCAAGGCCCGGTTGTTACTAAAAGAAGCCTTACCTAACCTGCTGGGGCCTGTTTTAATCGCGGTCAGTTACGGAATAGCGGGCCTGCTGACCCTTGAATCTACCTTATCGTTCTTAAGTATAGGTTTACCGCCTACTGTAGTGAGTTGGGGCCGCACAATTACAGGCATACGCTCCAATACGGCAGCCTGGTGGTTAGTAGCCTTTCCCGGTGGCTTTTTAGCGCTAACAGTGCTTGCCCTGCAAATTTTCAGCTACTCGCTTCAAAGTATTCTCCGCAAAAAGAAGCTATAAACATGTTACTTTTTAGTCTTTTTGACGCACGATTTAAAAGCTAAAAGCCAGCATAGGTACGTTATTATGACATATAAGGCGTTAAACAGGAACTAAATATCTAAATTGAGCTATATTCCTGGGGTAATCATAGCGAATTTTAAATATTTCAGCTGCGCCGCTCATGTTACTTATGCAAATAAATATTCCTACTTCGCGGACTAAGCAATGATTAAACTTGTCATGTGTTAGAACCTAAAACCCATCGCCACATGAATGTAGCCTTACTTAAAAAGCACCAGAAGGTAACAGAGAGTACCTACAAAGGCACCAGCGCACCTCAAAGTGCCAGAAAGTTTTATTATCAGGAGGAAGAGATGACGGATTTTTCAACGATTGATGGTGGCGTAATAACCTATAATGCGGGTACAAAGGCGGTAAGCAGCGGAGCAGGCATTTTTATTGGCGATTATTTTGTAGGGGTGGCAGAGCATTTTCATATGATTAATACGCCCGCCTATATCCGGTATTAAAGAGGCGCAGCGTCAAGTTTATACCCCGCGATAGATTATACAAGATTAATTAAGTTAGATTGTTGGTTGTTTGTGTTTAGTATTCAGAAGTCCTGTAGCCCCCCACTACAGGGCTTTTGCTTTTCAGGCCTGCGCCTGCTGAAACAACCATTCCAGTGCTTCATTTCGGTGATGGAAGCACTGCATGTTGAATTTAAATTGCTTATCTGTCTGGGTAGGATCCTCGAACGTATTATTAATGGCTTCGGCCAGGATATCGGGCGCTGTGATGCGGGCGAACCCCTGTACATTAGTCTTTTCTAATTCCGGAAAGATCTTGATCTTAAGCCAGAGCTGGTCAGATAGCAGGAATCCACCCAGATGGCAGGTGTCGGCTAGGAAATAGCTGGGTTTATACTCCCGCAGCACATCAAGTACCTGATAGAAAATACCTTGCAACTGCTCAGTTGTTACATGGCAATACCAATTTACTTCTACCAAGCTTAAAGCCTCACTATACCTGATTGCATACTGGGGCGTATCCACATTTACCATAAACACTACTCAGAAACCTTTGACTTATACGAAGAATTAAGAAAATGTTTTCCTGTTTCCTACAATGAATAAGTAAAGTTATGTGAAGCATCCTTTTTAATCCTTGCAAATGATGGTATCTATTGACTAACAATTGATTAAGAATTTTATACTTTATAAAAAAGGTAGTAAAAGGCATTAATCTAATACCTGAAACCTGTAACAATACTGCGAAAAAGGTATGATTATGACTTGCATTGAAATATAACTATATATATTAATATCAAAATACTTCAAGCCTACACTCAGTCATTTCCAAACAAGTATATGGCAGCTCATGATCAGCATCTCCTCGCCATCGACATAGCCTCAAGTCAACTTAATGGATATAAGAAGAACCGGCATTATTCTCCTAATTCAAAAACAGTACCTATGCTGGCTGGCGCTTACCAGACCGACAAACTTTTCAAACTGCTACTTATTATGCAGCCATGCTTCCCTACTATTAGTTTGTTAGGTGGAAGGCGGTATTTCCGGAAGCCTGAACCTAGGCATAATTACTTCCTTTGATTTGGTTGGCTTAGGTAGCGCAGCAGGAATAAATGGGCCTGAATAAAAGAGAAGAGAAATAGCATTTATACCTAATTCGGTTCTGCTATCGTTTTATAGGGGTGCAACAGACGTTTTAAAGAGTAAAACGTAAAATATACGTACCGGAAATTAGGTAAAGCTACTGAGGCAAATGCAGCGTACTTTCCTGTAATTACCGTGTGGTAGCCGCATTATTGGGCTAGGCATAAATTAGGTGCCCTTTAAAAAACCTGTATGATAAACGAAATTATTAACGTGCTCCAGGACTATGAACAGAGGGTTTCTGATAGGAAAATAACAACTTTTACTGTTTGCTTCCGGGCACATAGTATAGAGGTGATACCTGCCGGTTCGGAAAAAGGGCACGAAATTCATTTGCTGCAAAAACTCCAGGATACCTTGCTGATCTTTTTTTATGACAACAACTCTGTCACCTACGGCTCAACGGATTACAGCACCTTCAGAAGCCTGATGAATGCCCATGCCAGCCTTGAAAGAATGGCCCTGCAAGCAGGCAAAAATCATAACGAGCAGTAAAATGCTACAGATTGGTGCACTACCTTATAGTTGATAATTTTCTCCTCCCTTTTGTTAAAAGCAGCAAACCGGCCCCTTTACTTCCTAACTAGCCATTATACTTAGCCCGGGTCATCCATGGCGATGATCTTATGCTCGATCGCATACTTGATGAGGTTAGCCGAATTTTTTGCCTGCGTTTTCTCCAAAATGTTCTGGCGGTGCGTTTCGATGGTGCGTTTACTGGTAAACAGCTTATCGGCAATCTCAGCGTTTGTAAAACCTTCGGCAATCAGCGTGAGCACTTCTATCTCGCGCCTGGAAAGGCCGGCTTTCTCGCCGCTCTCCTGCGGCCTAACTTCTTTCAGATTGGCTTCTTTGGTGAGCACTTTAATGGAAAGCTCACTGCAGATATAGCTGTTTCCGCTGGCCACCAGCTTAATGGCCGCGCTCAGTTCTTCGCGCCCCGTAGTCTTGAGCAGGTAACCTGTTGCGCCACAAGCCAGCATTTTCTGCACATAAGGCACATTATCCAGCATCGAAAGGGCAATGACCTTGGTTTGCGGATAGCGCTCGCATACCTGCTCGGTTGCTTCAAAGCCATCCATCACAGGCATATGGATATCCATCAGCACCACGTCAGCCGGCGTTTGTGCAAGCAGGTCCAGCAATTCTTCGCCATTTCCGGCTTCTCCTATTACTTCAATTTCGGGGTCTTGTTCCAACAGCAGCCGCAGGCCCTGTCGTAGAATCATATGGTCTTCGGCAAGTATAACTTTGATCACTTCGGGTTTTTTCATAAATAAAGTACCATCTCGCACTTAGTTCGCATTGCACCTGTTTTTTTACGGCTGGTGCAGGCCGTGTTGCTGCCGCTCCACTTTCTTCCCTTTACTACAAAGATGACAGGAAAGGGCAGCCATTCTGCTGCTGGATAAGCAACCAACCTTAAGACGAAAGGTTAACACTCCAGCACAACCTATAACGGGCAATTCCGGCTATTGGTCAACTATAAACAACAGCAAGGGCATGTTTAGCTAACATAACCTATACATGCGCCCGGAAACAGCACATGTTACAACGCTTCGTTTGGATTGCAGCAGGTTTATACTTACCTACTTATACCTACTAAAAGCAATCCTGTTGGTATACGTAACTTGTTCTTTGATGCATAAAAACAGGTTTAATATTACTAGCAGGTAATAATACAGCAGCAATGTAAAGCCAGCCAACACACAGCAAAGGGATGGCTGCACGCAAATTTTATAGATCAGGACAGCGCCGGAAATAGGACTGTTTCTTAAAAAATAATCTATTATTATGTTAAAGATACACCCCTGCAGGCAGCAGGTCAAACTGCCTGAAGTATAATCAGTCTTTAAGCTAATAAATACAGGTTTTACGCGCCTAAACTACGTATTTACAACAGGCTATGGTTGCGCTTCAGTTCCATCCAGCCAATAGATTCCACACCCTCTTTCAGGAAGTAAGCAAACGGATTTTATGATATGACAGCAACCATATAGTTGCTGTCAACACTATTGAAGGCAACCGGAGGAACATCGGCTGGAGGCAACGTAAGGAAAGTAAATTATCGTGCCTGCCGTATGATTGACGCCATAAAACAACCCGGGTTACGTACAAATACAGCTGCTGCGTAGTTACCACATCACGCATGGAATATACTACCAAACATCAATACCACCGGGGTACTTAGCCAACTTTCGGGCAACATTATAGTACAAAATAAAGGAAGCAGTTTAATGTGCTGCAGCCTTTTTTCAACGCTATATTTCTCCCCATGAACCTGACCATAACACACCAACAAGGTGCTAATCTGCTGCTAGCAGAGGGTACCATTCTGGAAGCTGATTTCCAACTTCTCGCCGATGAAATTGAAAAACTCCCCTTTACTGAAGACAAGTATGTTTTAGTGGATTGTGCCAGCATCAGGCACCTGATAAAGAATAATTACGGCTTCAGCGGGTATATAAACAACCTGCTGCACCTGCACGCAAAGAAGACCAGTATCATCTTGTTTGGCAATAATCCGCAGGTATTACGGCTCACCAAATTACTCCGCTTAGATCACATCCTGTACTTCGCCCCCACCCTCGACGAGGCATACACCCTCCTAAACAAAGCCTTAATCGGCAGAGCTGCTGAAGCAACCGGGGAGTACGCTTAAATTCATTTCCGCTGCTAATGCCTGATGGCCGGAGCAGCGGATTTTTTTTACTATTAATACCCTCCTCAGGCTATTGGCTATTCGATGTTGCTAATCTACTTCCACTTATCGTTTCCACTGCATAGCTTATACTTAACTTTTATGGCACTCCTGATCATCAAGTAATACCTGTAACTGTGCTCCACAACTAAGGTATAACGCATGGCAGAAGTTTAGCCATCAATTTTTTTTGCGCCTAGGCGGAGGGCAAATAACTTGACTTTCTACCGCCACCTGCTTTGGAATACCGGGGTAAACACTTAATTTGATCTTATCTTTCAGTATAGCAAGGTCAATTGTTTTTTTAAACCCTATTCGATAAAACCTATGATCGTCAGATGCTTTCTTCTTTCCCTAATATTATTTTGCTATTGCGCTGGTATAAGCAATGCACAAAAGCTAACCGTTGGCTCCTACAACATTCGGTTCGACAACCAGTCAGATACTGGTAACCTATGGGTAAACAGGGCGCCAGCTATCACAGCATTAATCCGCTATCATGACTTTGATGTTTTCGGAACACAGGAAGGCTTGAAGAACCAGCTGGATGATCTAAGCAAGACTTTGCCCGGGTATGAGCGCTATGGAAAAGGCCGGGACGATGGAAAAGAGAAAGGAGAGCATGCGGCTATTTTCTTTAAAAAGGACCGCTTCAAGCTGTTGAATAAAGGGGACTTCTGGCTCTCTGAAACACCGGATAAACCCTCGCTCGGTTGGGATGCGACTTGCTGTAACCGCATCACCTCCTGGGTATACTTGCAGGACCTGAATACAAAAAAGAAGTTCTATTTCTTCAACACCCACTTCGATCACCAGGGCGTGCAGGCTCGAAATGAGAGCAGCAAACTCATCCTGCACAGGATAAAAGAAATAGCCGGAAAAGAGCCGGTTATTCTTACCGGAGACCTGAATGGCGATCATGAAAGCAATTGGTACCAGGCCCTGGCTAACTCTGGCCTTTTACAGGACACCTACAAACTAACGGCAAAGCCTTATGCCCTGAATGGCTCATTTAACGGGTTTGATCCGGCCTTTCATGAAAAAGGCATCATCGATCATGTGTTTGTTACGCAAGGCTTCGGCGTAAACAAGTGGGGCTTACTGACAGATACCTACTTTGGCAAATTTCCATCCGACCATTTCCCGGTACTGGTAGAGTTAAGCTTTGCTGCTAAAAAGTAGCACCCGAGAGCGGAATTCCCGCTAACATAATTTACATCAAGTATAAACCAGAAAGCCAGTGGGCAGCACCGTTTGGTGCTGCCCACTGGCTTTTCTGATGATCTCTTGGACTCCTAATCAATTGAGAAGACAACTGACATCTTGCCCAGCAAGTTTGGGTTAGTTTATTTTATAGACCCGAAGATAGTCGAGCATAGCCTGATTTACTTCGCCGTTCATGTTCTCGTTGGCTGCCTCCAGGGATAGCGTCAAAGTATGGGTTCCTTTTTCCAGCGGCACCTGCACGGCATTCGTAAAGCCCCAGTCCGACCACTCGCCTTCGCCGCGTTGCGGCATCACCACCGTACCCACGAAGGTATTGCCGTTTCGGAGTGTACGGATAGCGCATTTGTTGCTGGTGTTGATCGGTCCGTTGCCATTTGCATATCGGAAATCCAGGGCATACACCCCGGCTTCGGGCACGGATACTTTCATTGTTAGCTTCTTGTTGCGCGTTTTGCTGATCTCCACAAAGCCGCTACCCGAATAGCCTTTATACTGCTGGCTGGCTTTTTTGGTCATCTTTTCCAGCTCGTATACCTGGCGCACCTTGCCCAGTACCACCACCGGCTCGCTTGCAAAGGACTCCAGCCCTTTCTCATCCATGGCAATAACCTGGAAGGCAGCATAAGTAGCGGAGATAGGCAGCTTAGCTTCAGAGGCAGCGGTGGTGAGCAACTGCTGGCCATTTTGCAGCAAGCTATACTTCACTGCGCCATCAACCGGCTTCCATTGCAGGGAATCGGAAGTATAAGTTACCGCAGGCGTCAGGGGGGCAAACTGCACTTCCTGTTTGTTCACTTCTCCGCCGATGGTGTTATTTGCCAGCTCTATTTTGATCGTATGGCTTCCCGTAAGCGAGGCTGGCACTTCTGCGTCAGCCAACGGCTTACCATCCATCGTAATAGAGCGGATCTCATTTCCATAGCCATTCATCTCTACGTTCAGCACCGCGCCCCTATACTTGAAGTTGGTCAGCTTACGTGCGCCGCCATAAATTTCTGGCACAAAAGGTTTAAACACGAGGCTGCTGGCCTGAAACTCCATCCCGAAAAGCACCTTATACACTAGGCCAAGGTTTCCTGACAAGCTCCAGAGCATGTTGCTCGAGTTGATCTGCGTACCGGCATAATCGCCGTTGGCGGCTACAAAGTTTTCCTTGTTGGTGAGCCACAGGGCCGTAGGGCGGTAAATGGCGCCTATACTTTCCACCACCGCTGCTTCGTTGCCGGCTTTGGCCGAGGCCATTGTCCAGTAGGCTTGCACAAAGGGCCACACGGCATTGTTGTGGTACGGCGGAATACCCGGTATTTGCGGAGAGATGCACGGAATGCCAAAAGCTGTAATGGGCGTGCTGGCGACAAGCTGAGCCTGTTTCTCAGCGTCCGCTATGCCAAACAGGATAGTCAGTGCCTCGCCCAGTGCTTCAGCTTTAGGCGAGATTGTTTTAAAATTACGCCCGTAACGATATTGGCTATAGTACCCTTTGTCGGCGAGCCACAGGTGCTCGTTCATACTTGTTTTGATCTTTTCGGCTACCTGGTTATACTTGGCAGCGGCCTCCTTATCATTTAACAGCTTTGCCATCTGCGCCAGGATTACGTTGGCCTGGTAATGCACGGCGTTGGTGCCCAGGTTCTCTGACTCGTAGATATCCACGGGCTGCATCCATTCCGGGTACGTTTGCTCGCGCCAGTCCAGGAAAGAGGATTCGCCGCGGACCAGGCCGGTAGTCGCATCGTAAGCATTCTTTACATCGGCTTCCATCGAGTTCCGGATGATCTGGTAAGCTTCCTTCAGCCAGTCCGCATCGCCCGTTACCTTGTAGAGCTCCCAGGCAGCGGTGGCCCAGATAATACGATCGGTGGAAACCGGATATGCGCCGCCGGTGCCAGTATCCTGAATAATGTGCCCGTCTTTGACCTTGCACATTAGGCTATAGCGGGCCACGCGGGGCTGCAGCGCAGCCATGGAAAGGATAATGCTGTAGCTGATGTCGCGCGTCCATACACCCGCCCACTCTTTTCCTGTGCGGAAGGTGCTGTCGGGCTCCACAGCCCGGATCATTTCCTCCAGCGAAAGGTTGTAAATCGCGTCAGCCACCGGGTACGGCGAAGTATACTGCGGGAAAGCAGCAATGTCTTTTGAAAGCTGCCAGTGCGAGGCTGTGGTCTTATCATCCTGCGGCGCGTTCATTTTGAGTGTGGTTTCATAGATGCCGTCAGCGTCCGGGTCCTTAAGAGCCAGTTCCTGATGGTTAGCTAGGTTATCGAAATCCCAGATCAACGGACTGGTACTACCGGCCACAAACACACCCTTGAAATCCTCTTTGTAGAGCTTATCGCCATTAAAGGTAGTATAATAGCCCTGCTTTTTAAATGCCGCCAGCACCGGACGCATGTCCAGCCGGATCTTCAATTCGGTGTTGGGGGCCAAGTAGGTGTTGGCCGGAACCGCAGTGGTATCCACGTACTGCTGGCCAAACGTGAGGAGCGGCGTCTGGCAGGAGCCGCCGCCAGCCAGGCAAACGAACTGGTGATCCTTGCCCGAGAGCATTTCATTGTCTTTGCCATTGATACTGAATTTGAAGGTGACTTTGGGGCTGAGGAACGCATTGGCCGGACTCTTGTAATTAGAGGTCATCTCGGTAGGAGACAGCACTCGGGCGACGAAGTTGCCCTGAACCACGCTATCCGGGTATATGGCATAAGCAGGAGATTGCCACAAGGCTTTAGCCGGGGCGGTGGTGCTGTGCTCGGCCATAGCTACAGTACCGGCAGCCGGTTTAGGTGTCTGGCAGGCGCCAAGCAGCAGCAGCGAAAGTATAAAAGTGGTTTTAACAGGTATGGGATTCATGTTCTTGTTCAATGGATAAGGCGTTGCTTTTCTTCTTTTAATGCGCAAGGCGGACTTTGCGCTGATCACCAAATCAATTCTACGACTGCTTTCTTCAGCTATACTTTAAAATGACTGTATTTGACTATCGTTCTAGAGGAACTGGCAACTGTTCGTCTGCAAGGTAGTATTTTAATTCGGGGTGACCTGAAACAAGGGAGTTGGAGAGTGTGAAAAACGCCTGCTGATCTGCCGAAAGTATGCTCTGCTTTAAGGGGCAGAAAAGGAAAATAGAAAAAGACGAAATGCATTCCTTATACTTAAAGTGAAGTTTATAAAACAGGCAAGGGCCGGGAAAGAAGTATATTCCTTTCCGGCCCTTGCCTGTTTTATAGCGGAAATTTCTGCCCGATTAAATAATTGTGCTCATTCCTACCTCTATGTTCTCTTTGTGTGGCAGATCATCCGCTCCTTCCTGTACAAAATAAGCGATAAAGGTCCCTACCTGCTCCGTTGTGTAAGCTTCGGCGGGCGAAGTCAGGTCAGGTGTGAGTATCTTTTTATCCAGCGCCTGTTGCACGGCTTTCTTCACCAGGTCGGCTTCGGTTTGCAAGCCAAAATGCTCCAGCATCATGGCGGCAGATAAAATAGTGGCGATGGGGTTTGCAATATTGCGCCCTTTGGCCTGTGGGTATGAGCCATGGATGGGTTCAAAAAGCGCGGCCTTCTCCCCGACAGACGCAGAGGGCAACAGCCCCAGCGAACCGGCGATCACGGAAGCTTCATCCGAGAGAATATCCCCGAACATGTTCTCAGTCAGGATCACATCGAACTGCTTTGGATTGAGGATCAGTTGCATGGCGGCATTATCGACATACAGGTAGTCCACGGCTACGCCAGGATAATCCCCTGCTATTTCCTGTACCACTTCGCGCCATAAACGCGAGGTTTCCAGCACATTGGCTTTGTCAACCAGCGTTAGTTTTTTGCGCCTGCTTTCGGCTGCCTCAAAGGCCAATCGGGCAATCCGTAAAATTTCAATCCGGCTATAGGTACAGTGGTCGTAGGCGGTATTGCCTTGCCGGCCTTTTTCGCCAAAATAAATGCCTCCTGTAAGTTCCCGGAAGAACAACATGTCGGCCCCGGCAATACGCGCTTCTTTTAAAGGCGAATATGGAAGCAACACGTCGTATGCCGTAACCGGCCTGATGTTGGCAAACAATCCAAGCGATTTCCGGAGCTTCAGCAAACCCTGCTCGGGCCGCACTGTAGCCGTAGGATCGTGATCATACTTAGGGTCTCCGATGGCACCTAACAAGATGGCATCTGCTTCGAGGCAGGCCTGTAAACTTTGTGCGGGCAGCGGCTCGCCGGTGGCATCTATAGCACAGGCGCCCATCAGCTGCGTATCGAACGTAAACTGGTGCCCAAATTTTTCACAAACAGCCTCCAGCACACGAATGGCTTCCTGGCACACTTCCGGTCCAATGCCATCTCCGGGGAGCACGGCAATCTTTTTCGTTAATACACCCATATCCTGTTATTTTCATAGGCCTCAATGGCCGCTTTCTGACTAACTAAAAAATCAATATCATCATACCCGTTCAAAAGGCATTCTTTTTTATAGGCATCAATGCTGAAGGGAATGTTTTCCTCCCAGGCCGGTACCCGTAACACCTGCTCCGGCAGGTCTACTATAAAGGTAGCCTGCGGATCTTTCTCCAACAGCCGGAACAACCGACCCAATACCTCGTCGGTAACCTGTAGCGGAAGCAGGCCGTTGTTTAAGGCGTTGCCGCAAAAGATATCCGCAAAGTAGCTGGATACTACCACCCTGAACCCGGCATCATAAAGCGCCCAGGCGGCATGCTCTCTGCTGGAGCCGCAGCCAAAGTTTTTGCCGGCCACTAAAATGCTGCCCTGTTGTTGCGCCTGATTCAGCACAAACTCGGCTTTCAGGTTGCCTTGGCCGTCGTAGCGCCAGTCGCGGAACAGATTTTCCCCGAAACCCTCCCGCGAGGTAGCTTTCAGGAAACGGGCAGGTATGATCTGATCTGTATCGACATTTTCAATCGGCAGCGGCACAGCTGTCGATCGGATTACTTCAAATTTTTCCATGCGTGAGATAGTGGCTTACATCTACAATCTTTCCTTCTACGGCTGTAATAGCAGCAACCAGCGGGCTGGCCAGCAATGTTCGGGAGCCCGGTCCCTGGCGGCCTTCAAAGTTGCGGTTGGAGGTAGAAACGCAGTATGCGCCTACCGGTATTTTATCTTCGTTCATGGCCAGACAGGCACTGCAACCAGGCTCCCGCAGCTCAAAACCCGCATCCGCCAGTATCTTGTCGAGTCCTTCGGCCTTTGCCTGCTTTTCTACCTGTTTGGAACCGGGCACAATAATGGCTTCCAGATGAGGCGCTTTTTTCCTACCCTTTACCACATCGGCCACCTGGCGCAAATCCTCAATGCGCGAATTGGTGCAGCTGCCAATAAATACATAATCGATCTGTTTGCCGAGCAACGACTCGCCGGCCTCGAATCCCATGTAGTGCAACGATTTGGCAAAGCTTGTGCCTTCCCCCTCTCCTGCCTGTAGCGGAATGGTGGCATTCAGGGCGATGCCCATGCCCGGGTTGGTGCCATACGTGATCATAGGCGGAACCGCATTGGCTTTAAAGCGGTACTCTTTGTCGAAAGTGGCATCCTGATCGGAGTACAAAGTTTGCCAGTAGGCAAGCGCCTGCTCCCAACGGTCATTCTGCGGGGCAAACGGGCGGCCTTTCAAATATTCAAAAGTCACCTCGTCCGGCGCTATCATACCACCGCGGGCGCCCATTTCGATGCTCATGTTGCAAACCGTCATGCGTCCTTCCATACTTAAAGATCGGATGGCACTGCCGGCATATTCCACAAAATACCCGGTGGCACCACCGGTACCCAGGGCAGCGATCACATACAGGATCAGGTCCTTGGCCGTTACACCCGGTTGCAGCTCGCCCTCAATGGTCAGGCGCATGCGTTTGGGGCGGCTGAGCAACAGGCATTGCGTGGCCATTACCTGGGCTACCTGGCTGGTGCCAATGCCAAATGCGATTGCCCCAAAAGCACCGTGCGTAGACGTATGGCTGTCGCCGCACACGATCGTCATGCCCGGCTGCGTAATGCCCAGTTCCGGCCCGATCACGTGTACAATGCCTTGGTGTTCGTGCCCCAGGCCGTAGAGTTCAATGGCATGTTTCGCACTATTTTCCGTCAGCTTGTCAACCTGGAAGCGCGATAGCGGATCTTGGATAGGCAGGTGCTGGTTTTTGGTAGGCACGTTGTGGTCGGCAGTCGCTACGATCTGTTCACGCCGGAACAAAGGCAGCCCGCGGGTTTCGAGTTCTTCAAATGCCTGGGGGCTGGTCACTTCATGAATCAGGTGTTTGTCGATGTAAAAGACATCCTGCCCTCCGGCAATGGAGCGCACCACATGGGCATCCCATACTTTGTCGAATAAGGTTTTTCCCATACTAGTTTGCTGCAACTAAATTTTGTTGTTCCACCAATACATGCAGATCTTCATCCACAACTTCCTTCTTCACGTCCGCTACATGCAGAAAAGAAGTATAGGCTTTGTCTATCGTGGGTTTATCGAACTTATACCCGAGTTTCTGCAGGCGGTAAGCCAGGGCTGCGCGGCCGGAACGGGCGGTGAGCACGATAGAAGACTGGTCGACGCCCACCTCGCGTGGATCAATGATCTCGTAGGTTTCGCGGTGCTTGATCATGCCATCCTGGTGAATACCGCTGGAATGCGAGAACGCATTGGCGCCAACAATGGCTTTATTCGGTTGCACCGGCATGCGCATCATGTGCGATACCAAAGCCGAGGTTTCGGTCAGCATGCGGCTATTAATGCCGGTCGTCAGGTTCAGGTAGGGATGCTGGCGTAAGATCATCACAACTTCTTCCAAAGCGGTGTTGCCGGCACGTTCCCCTACCCCGTTAATGGTACACTCGATCTGGCGGGCACCATTTATCACACCGGCCACTGAGTTGGCTGTTGCCAAGCCCAGGTCGTTATGGCAATGCGTGGAGAGGCATACTTTATCAATGCCTTTCACATTCTCATAGAGGTATTTGATCTTGGCGCCGTATTCCTCGGGCAGGCAATAGCCTGTGGTATCTGGGATGTTGAGCACGGTCGCTCCTGCTGCAACGGCCGCTTCGCAGACGCGCGCCAGAAATACGTTATCGGTACGACCAGCATCTTCGGCATAAAACTCCACATCCTCCACGTAGCGTTTGGCGAGCTTCACAGCCTCCACAGCACGGGCGATCACCTCGTCACGCGTAATGCGCAGCTTGTAGGTTACATGCAGGTCGGAGGTGCCGATTCCTGTATGAATACGGGGCCGTTTGGCTCCTTTCAGTGCTTCTGCGGCTGTCAGAATATCGTTGGCAACAGCCCGGGAAAGCCCGCACACAGTGGCTTCTTTCGTCTGGGCTGCAATGGCTTTTACAGCTTCAAAATCACCCGGACTCGATACCGGGAAACCGGCCTCGATCACGTCCACGCCCAGTTGCTCCAGTTGCCGGGCAATGACCAACTTCTCCTGCATGTTCAGTTTACAGCCCGGTACCTGTTCCCCGTCCCGCAACGTCGTATCAAATATTTGTATTTTCTGAGTTGACATCCTTACTTTGGTCTTTATAGCAGAAACATTCGTTGAAACTGTTTCCAATATCAGGAACAGATCGTTGCTGTTGAAACAAATATCCGGCAGGGCTACTATTTCCAAAAGCCTGCACCTTTAGCTTACATTGCTCTTTTTCAACGTTTTAACTAATTTGCTTTTACAATGCCTAACGTGTCCTCAGATCCGGTTTTCCAGTTGATTAAATTGCTGACAGCTTCCGAGAAGCGGCACTTCCGGTTATATACCAACCGCCAGGGTTCGCGCGATGGCTTAAAGTTTCTGCAGCTCTTTGATGCCCTTGATAACCAGGCGCAGTATGATGATGAGAAAATTCTGGAACAGGTACCAAGTATAAAACGCGTACAACTTGCCAACCTGAAAGCAAATTTATACAAGCAGCTTCTCTCCAGTTTGCGCCTTTACCAGGCCAGCCAGAACCTCGACATCCAGCTACAGGAACAACTGGGCCATGCCCGAGTGCTTTACAACAAAGGCTTGTATCAGCAGTGTTTGAAAATGCTGGATAAAATCAAAACTGTTGCCAAACAAGGGGAACTGCACCACATCGCACTTTCGGCAATAGACTTTGAGAAACAAATCGAATCGCAGTATATCACCCGGAGCATCACCGGCCGGGCCGAAGCCCTTTCGGAAGAAGCACTGGGCCTGACTTTCCATGTGTCGCAAATGCATGCGCTCTCGAATGTGGCCCTGCGCATGTATGGTTTATACATTAAAATAGGGCATGCCCGCAACCAGGAAGAGTACGAACTTGCCCGCACTTTTTTCAAGGAAAACCTCCCACTGCTGGACCTTTCGACGGCAGGATTTATGGAAAAGCTATACTACTACCAAGCGCAGGTGTGGTATAATTACCTGATCCAGGATTTTAAGGCCTGCTACCGTTATGCCCGTAAATGGGTAAATTTGTTTGAGGCGAATCCGGCGATGAAAAACAGCCAGATAACGCTCTACATCAAGGGCTTGCACAACCTATTGTTAAGCCTTTTTAACCTGCAGTATTATTCCCGGTTCGAAGAGGTGCTGCGTACCCTGGAGGCCTTTGCCGCTGACCCGGACCGGCGCAGCAGCCTGAATATAGAGGTGTTGCTTTTTCTATACATCTATACCAACCGGTTAAATGCTTATTTTATGCGGGGAGCTTTTTCGGAAGGAGTCGAAGAAGTGCCTGAACTGCTGGAAAAACTTGACTACTTCCAGCCACACCTGGACCCGCACCGGATGCTGGTCTTTTACTTTAAAATAGCCAGTTTATACTTCGGAAGCGGGGATAACCAGACGGCCATAAAATACCTGAACAAGATCATTAACACGGCCGCCCCTAACCTGCGGGAAGATATCCAGTGCTTTGCGCGTATTCTGCGGCTTATTGCCTATTACGAGGCGGGCGATGACTATGAGCTGGAGCACCAGATCCGATCGGTGTACCGGTTTTTAGGCAAGATGAATGATCAGCAGCAAATGCAGGTGGCTATCTTCAGGTTCTTGCGCAACCTTGGTGGCATTACTCCGCCAGACCTGAAAGATGCTTTCCGGAACCTGAAAGACAAGCTCATGGAAATTGCCGCCAATCCCTACGAGCGCCGCCCTTTCCTGTACCTGGATATTATCTCGTGGCTGGAAAGCAAAATCGATAACATGCCGGTGCAGGAAGTGATGCAGCGCAAGTTTTTAGGTATGAAGTAGGCAGGTTCCTGCGATCATTTAAGGGGAAACTATTTCGTATTTTCGGTTTATCGCTAAAGGCAAGCGGCTTGGCGAAAGGTCGCAACTGCAGCATTATAGCACATACCAGTCACAGCAACCCGCCTGTTGCAAAACGGGGAGCAGGCGCTAGTAGGAATTTGCTTATACTTGTCCGTTATACTTTGGGTCATAATCCACCATCCATTCAATACCGAATTTATCCCGAAACATGCCAAAATAGGAGCCCCAGGGACTATCACCAATAGGCATTTCTATACTTCCGCCAGCTGAAAGTCCGTTGAATAGTTTGTCAGCCTCCTCCCGACTTTCCGCACTAATGGCTATCTTAGACCTGTTTTCGTTTTCATTTACCCGGCCCATTCTTTCCGGAATGTCATTAGCCATTAAAATGTTTTTACCAATTGGTAAAGCAATGTGCATGATCTTATCTGCATCCTTTTCTGCTGCCGAAAATTCGGAGCTAGCCATATCTTTGAAGCGTAAGATCATGGCGAACTCTCCGCCAAATACTGATCTGTAAAAATTGAAAGCTTCTTCGGCATTTCCGTTGAAGTTAATGTGCGGGTTGATAAGTGCCATATTGCGTGGTTATGAAAGTTGTTTATTATCTTAAATACCTGTGTGAAAGTGTCGCTATAAAAGATAGGCTAAATTAGGGAATAAAACAGAGAGCATATCGGCGCTGTTTACGTGTTTAACATGATTAATGCTATAAGACCAGCAAAATAGTGAAAACCACTGCACACTCTCTATTTTATGCTCTTTGTTGGTGCTTCGCTGTTTATCTTTTTCGTTTGTAATGTAATTGCGTTAAGCCGGTATCAAATGTTTTTGCCGTCACGAAATCAAGCATTTGTTCAGGCCTCCCGTCTTTAAATAGCCTTGTTCCATTACCTACCAAAATCGGAATGATTGAGATAATGAGTTCATCAATCAAGTCATATTTTAATAGCTCGTTTATTATTTCTGCCCCTCCATCACAATAAATATTTTTCCCTTTCTCACTTTTTAATCGATGCACTAATTCAGGTAAACTTCCAGTGTAGAATTTTATTTTACCAGCATCTGGTCTTTCGGTTCTTGTGATCACATACACGTCTCTTTCCCCATTATCATAATGAGAAGAACCGATTTCTCTTTCAACCCAATCAAAAGTTTTCCTACCAATGATGATGGTGTCAATAGTTTCGTTAAATATTTCATAGCCATAATCTTCACCTTCTTTTTCAACTACTTCTAAGAAACTGAGATCATCATTTGGCTTTGCAATGTAGCCGTCCAAACTTGTCGCAATGAAAAGTGATAATTTTCGCATTTGTCTTTCGTTTACAGTTTCTGCAATGTTAAGGTAGAGCCGGCATGGCTACTTTGGAAAAAAACGACAAATTAAAGTTGCGAAGGGGAAAGTCCCGTATTCCGTTTAATTTCGTTGGTAAGATGCGCATGGTCGTAATAGCCACACTCATAAGCAATATCTAACAAGCTCCGGTTTTCACCTGAGTTCTTTATAATACCTAAAGTATGTTGAAAGCGAATAATGTTTGCATATTCTTTGGGTGAAATTCCTACATGCTTTTTAAAACTTCGTTCTAATTGCCTTACTGTGGTGTTATACTGTTTTGAAAGTTCTTTAATACGCAATTGTCCATGAGAAGCATGTATATCCTTGATGATGGATTGTAGCGGGTTGATTGTAGTTTTGATTCTGTCTGTAAAAAATTGATTTAAATAAGCAGCAGAGTCTTTCATAATATTGTCAATCTTAAATGAGTTGGCCTTCTCAAACTCAACCGTGAGCTCGGTCAGCTCATTTTGTGCTGCATAGGTATAGAAATTTGCAAAAGCTGCTGGTTTAAGGCAAACGCCTACTAAATGTGTATTGCTATCGATAAAACTATCTTTAAAAGAAGTCGTTGCCCCCACTACATACGTTTTTCCAAATGCCATAGAAACCCTGCCATTATCCGTCAGACAGGTATCTGCCAAATTCATCACCAAGCCTGCACATCCATCAGGGAAATTTCGCTCCCATTGTCTGTCATGTTCGTCCCCTTTCAATTCCCAATAGGAATGAATAAAGGGTTCTAACGCATTACAAGGTTTTGTTTCTTTGTATTGCATTGGGTTTACTATGAATGTAAACGGTTTGTACAGGCAATAAGTGAGGCTTAGCCGAACATACTGCTTGTGCTGTGATGGAATCAAACGTTTTGCTTAAACTCAACTTATTGTGCTGTTTGGCTTAACTGTAACTGATAAAGCTTTTTCTTCTGAAAACGATTGTTTTAAGCTTTTGAGTTTTGCCGTTTTGAAGTTGCAATACGATTCCGTTCGGCATAATTCTTCCAGCTTCCCGTCGCACCAGCTTACATAGCATATTCTTAAGCTAATATATGAAATTCTTATAAAGCATCAAGCAAACTCACGATACGTTCAAAGCCTGGCTATTGATGTGGGAAAAGCTTTTGGTGGTCGTGCTGCTCCTATGGCCCGGCACCGACTGGATCTGGCAGATCGTGAATGACCCAGCAGGTGTGGGGCAAAGCATGTGCATCGTAGCCTTTGCTTTCCACCTGAGAATTTCAGAGCTGCCCGCAAAATTCCGAGTGGTTTTTGCCGGATATACAAGTACTACAAGGAAAGAGATGGTGATAAAGCCTGACAGGATATGAAAACAAAAAGCCTGCAAAGATATGATTTGCAGGCTTTTAACAATCTAGTATTACTACCGGCAGAGAGTGAGGGATTCGAACCCTCGATACCCTTTTGAGGTATACACACTTTCCAGGCGTGCTCCTTCAACCACTCGGACAACTCTCTGTTTGTGGTGCAAAGATAAGTGATAAACTCGCATACTTGCAAGCAAACCTTTCCTCTTACTTTAAATACTTCTAGATGGTTATTTCGCCGCGTAAGTTTTGGCGCAGCAGCTCAGTTGTTTGTACCAGGCTTAGCTCCAGGCCCAGCACATACATTAATTTGCTAACGGCCGCTTCCGTGGTGATATCAGCTCCACCCACTACGCCCATGTCCAGCAAATGCTTGCTCGTTTCGTAGCGCCCCTGGTCCACGTGTCCCTCATCGCACTGAGAAACATTCAGGATCACAATACCTTTAGCCAACGCCTCCCGCAGCAAAGCCAGAAACCACGAAGCAGTGGGCGCATTGCCTGAGCCGAAGGTTTCCAGTACCACACCTCGCAGCTCAGGTGTTTGCAGGATACTTTGCACTACCGCAGCCGTGATGCCCGGAAATAACTTCAGCACCACTACCCGGTCGTCCAGCTGGCCGTGTGCCCGAAAAGGGCGGGTAGGATATGGCAGGACATGCTCGGCATTGTAGTCGATCTCTATCCCCGTTTCAGCAAGGGGCGGGTAATTATCGGATTTAAAGGCATCGAAATGGCTACTCTCCACTTTTTTGGAGCGGTTGCCGCGCAGCAGCAGATTACGGAAATAGATGCATACTTCCGGCACCCTGCTCGTGCCCTCCTGCCTGGTTGCGGCTATCTGCACCGCGGTGATCAGGTTCTCACGGGCATCGGTCCGGATGCGGCCGATGGGCACCTGCGCCCCGGTAAAAATTACAGGCTTCTGCAGGTTCTCCAGCAGGTAGCTCATAGCCGAAGCGCTGTAGGCCATGGTATCGGTGCCATGCAGCACCACAAAGCCATCATAACTTTCATAGTTCTCTCCTATCAGCCGAGACAGCAGCAGCCAGTCTGCTACCCCCATGTTAGAGGAATCGATGGCGGGTTCGATGCTGAGTACCGTGAGCAGGTAATGAAATTGCCGCAGTTCGGGTACATGGTCCAGGATCTGGGTAAAGTTGAAGGGCACCAAATGCTGCTCAGCTTCGTCAAATACCATCCCGACAGTGCCGCCCGTGTAAATGATCAGTATGGCGGCCTCGGGGTGCAACGGCGTGGCCGTGTCGATGTCTACTTTAACTACCTGCATACCTATAGCTTAAATAGTCGGAGGGCGTTTTGGGAGGTCACTGCGGCTACTTCCCCCACTGGTTTGTTCATCAGTTCAGCCACTCGCCTGCCTACCAGCGGCAGGTAAGCCGGTTGGTTGCGTTTGCCCCGGTGCGGCACCGGCGCCAAGTAAGGGCAGTCGGTCTCCAGCACCAGGTCCGAAAGCTGCACATGCGGCAGTATTTTATCAAGGCCTCCGTTCTTGAAGGTAGCCACTCCCCCAATTCCCATTAGGAAACCCAGTTCCTTCACTTTTTCAGCCTGCTCCACGGTGCCGGAAAAACAATGGAAGATACCCTGCAGACTGCCGTCCTGTGCTTCGGCCAAGATTGCATATGTTTCTTCAAACGAATCGCGCGTGTGCAGCACCAGGGGCAGTTGGTGCTTTTTGGCCAATGCAACCTGCACTTTCAGCGCTTCCTGCTGCTCCTGCAGCAATGTTTTATCCCAGTACAGGTCAATGCCACACTCGCCGATAGCGGCAAATTCCCTTTTATTTAGCCACTCTTCCACCAGGTATAACTCACGCTCAAAATCCCGGTTAACAGAAGTCGGGTGCAACCCCATCATCGGAATACACTGGCCGGGAAATTTCTCCTCCGCCGCCAGCATGGCATCAATAGAAGTATGATCGATATTGGGCATGTAAATTTTGCCTACTCCTTCGGCAGAAGCTTGTGCTACGGCCTGTTCCCTGTCGTCATTAAATTGTTCGGAATAAATATGCGCATGCGAATCAATGAACTCCATAAGCCAGTTTAATTTATACTACTAAATAAGATTGCTCTGCAGCAGGCTGCAAATTAATAGTTATTTCCCGAAAGCCAGAAAGCTTGAACACGCAAAGTCCACCTCTTTGCTACAGCTGCCTTTATACTTTGCTCACCAAAATGGATATACTTGGCTGGGATATAACGGCGTATAGTTGAATGTCGATACTATCATCCTTGGTAAGAACAGGACGCCCCCCTGATTTATACTTCAGCAAACCGGGCCTGTAAAATACGCAGCAAGTATAACAACCCTACCAATAAATCAGGATTCAGAACTCAGAACTACTTTAATATTGCCGCCCTTTCCAGGATATTTTGAGAGGCAGGAAGAAAAGCACGATCAGGATCAGAGTGGACAGGATCAGGTACAGCTCGAACAAAATGTAAAGCCACCATGGCACACGCAGGCCAAGGCGGCGCAGACAAATAGCGGCAAATACACTCTGCAAAAGCAACTTGCTGGCAAATATTGCAAGCGCCACTTTAACCGACGTATAGATAAAGAAAGGCAGCAGCACCGGGTAATACGCACCATGAAGTAAAAAAATGATGACCATGTAGAACGGGAGGTGCATGGAAGCGCGCATCCAGCGGCGGCGCTGGCTAAGGAATTGGGCAAAGGAGCCGGCAGGCGTTGAGATGGCCAGCACCGATCGGTCGTAAATGTTGCGGGCCTTCCAGCCATGCTCCATCACTTTATTAAAAATGGCGACATCTTCGGTAATGGGAAATGCGATGTTTTCGTATCCTCCCGCCTGCTCATAGGCTTCCCTTCGCAGCAGCATGTTATTGCCCATCGTGGATACCGGATAACCAACATCCGAAACGACCTGCATCAGCCCCAACGAATATAGCCAGTCCAGCATCTGAATCCGGTCAAAAAGCCGTTCGGTAGTGGTGGTGGTAATGCCTGTTACCACGCATACCCCCTCCTGCAGTTGCTCCAGCATAGCCTGTACCCAATAAGCCGGCACTGCAATGTCGGCATCGGTGTAAAAAAAGAATTCCGAGGTGGCTTTCCGGGCAAGTTGCGCCAGCACATTGGCTTTGCCACGTGTAATACCCACGGTTTGTGTAATGGGCAGGCAGCTATAGTTGGGTTTGTCCCGGATAAAGGCTTCCACTACAGCTCGGGTGGCGTCGGTAGAGGCATCGTCGCCGATCAGTACTTCAATTTTTTCTTTCGGGTATCGCAGCTGTTCTATTGCCTGCAAGCATCTTATGATCGTATGTTCTTCGTTCCGGGCAGCAATGAGAATGCTGATGTAAGGGGTATTTTCCAGGGAGAGAGTATAGCGCTTCCGGTTAAAAAGCAGCAGTGCCAGCAAGGCCAAAAATAGCAGAAAGTAAAGTATAAAATAGGCTACCGAAATGATCATAGGGTTTTGAAAGAGTAGCCGAGCCCTGAAAAATGATCCAGAAAACGCGGAAGCGCATACATCATATTCTGTTGGGCCTTCAGGCTGTCATGAAATACGACAATGCTGCCGCTTTGGGTATGCTGCAGCGCTTTCTGAAGGCATTTTTCCGGGACCAACGTGCGGTCATAATCATTGGTGAGGATGTCCCACATAATGAGCTCATACTGTTGCCCCAGCGCCGCTCCCTGGCGGGGTGTGATGCGCCCATAAGGCGGCCGGAAAAGCGCGGGCTTTTGCCCGGGCTGTAACGCATCCAGGGTAGCTTGACAGCGGGCTACATTCTGTAGGTATTCCGGTAAAGGCGTTTGCCAGCCTTTGAGGTGATGATAAGTATGATTAGCTAGCAAATGACCCTCCGCCAGGGTAAGTCGGGCCACTTCCGGGTGCTTCCGGAGGTTATCTCCCACGCAAAAGAAGGTTGCTTTTGCCCCATAGCCTGCGAGCTGCTCCACCACCCATGGCGTCACTTCCGGAATAGGGCCGTCATCAAAGGTCAGGTAGATGGTTTTTGCCTGTGCCTCCCGCTGCCAGGTATAGGCAGGCAACAGCTTTTTCAGCAGCGCGGGCGTTTTGTAAAGGCGGATCAAAAGAATTGGGAGATGTGCAGATGTGACAATTTGAAAATGTGCTGATGATTATGCAGAAGTATCAAAGTACCTGATTTTGACTACCCCACATCTTCAAATTTATACTTACTTAAACCGGCAGGATAGCAGGGTGATATCGTCGTTTAGCGTGGCTTCTTCGTTGTAGAGGTTTATTTCGCGGAGCAACTGCAGGTGCAGCATCCGCGAGCTCAGGTAACGACTGCGTTGCAGAAACTTGATCGTGTTTTCAACACCAAACTCGGCTTCATCTTCATCAAACACCTCGGTCAGACCATCGGTGTAGCACAGCAGCACAGATTTATGCGGAATGGTCAGTTTGGTTACCTGCATAAAGGGCAGCACATCAAACACGCCCAGCATGGTGCAGCCATCATTGAGCAGCTCATGTGCACCGCTCTCGTGCAGCAGAATTGGGGCATTGTGGCCCGCGTTCACATAGGTGAGTTCGCGCGTCTGGCGGTTGTAGAGGGCCAGAAAAGTAGTGATAAACTTTTCAGCGATCGCATTGCGGTAGATCAGGTGGTTAAGCTCCGAAACAACCGTGTTCAGATCAGATGTCTGCCGCAAAATAGTCCGCAGTCCCGCCTGGAAGTTCGACATCAGCAGGGAAGCCGGCACCCCTTTGCCCGACACGTCGGCCACGCAGAACAGGAACTGGTCCTGGTCTATTTCAATAAAATCGTAGTAATCGCCGCCGATTGAGGAATGCGGGATATAACTGGCATGAATGGAGACGTCTTTATTATTGGGCAGGCTCTTGGGGAACAGCATCGACTGCACCTCGCGGGCAATTTCAATTTCGCGCCTAATCGATTCCTGGGCCAATCGTTGGCGCGCCATCTTATGGTTCTCAATGGCTACCAGCATGATATTACTCACCGTCTGCACAAAGTTGAGCGCATCCATGTTGTGGTAGTTGGGCTGAATCTTGCCGATCATTACAAAAGCCAGCACTTTGCCATTGTGCAGGATGGGAATAATGATCTCGAAGGCACGCCACTTTTTATCGACCAGCATTTTAGAGGTGCGCGTAATTTCAGTCAGCGCCTGAATCTGCTCCGGAATTACCTGTTTGGTAAAATCCTGCTCCGTACCATAACATACCTTGCACTCCCACTCCTCGTCGTGCACAAAAAGCGTCAGGCGGCTGATCTGCAGCTGAGCCAGAAGTGTGAACCGGTAAATTTTATACAGGGCGCTCTCCGGTAAGTTATCGTTAATGGCGCGTGTTATTTCAAGCAACGCCGATAACTCTAGCTTTTTGAGGTTTAGCTCCTGTTGTATATTCGTTAAAATAGTGTCGGGCATTCTAAATCGGTTTTAGAGTCGCAGGCATTTGTCGGTCTTCAGACGAAAGGTTTCCGCTCCTGCTTTCGCAATCAAATACGGGGTAAAAGTACTAAAAAAAGCCAGTGCAGGTACGAAATACATGAAAAACCTTTGCCCGATTGGTGGGAAATTAAAGGTTTCTGATACGGTACATAGCTAGGTTTCACCGCCGTTCCGCATCTGTTCAAAGAGCTACCCTCCGTCTGAATGATACGATAAACAAGATATGCTATATATTGTTTAAATGCCCTGCTCCGCCTGAATCACTCAGCACTATTGTACTAATATTACCACGTTGATTTACAGGAACATTAATGCTTTGAATTCAAGCTAACATCAAAATAAAAATACCACCTAGCTTGTAAGCGGCTCTTCTGTAAAACGAAATGTCAACTGGAGGATGCTAAATGGAATTATGCACGACCAGGCCAGCTTTGGTAGCAAGGAAAAAGAAATCCTGGCAGTGCTTGCCAAAGGTCGCTTCTTCGAAAGGATGCTCTGTGTCCTGATCTGGGTACAGAATTTTGACATACCCTTGCCTGATGAGAGAGTGCAGAGCGGCGCATATTTCAGTGTCGGACAAAGAAAGCGTCCTCTTCAGGTCCGCATACGACGTTACAAAGTATAGTTCGTCGAGGATATCAAATTCGTTTTCGCTCATAAATTTCGGATCATTCTTCCTTTCCAGTGATAGCGGCCAAAAAGTCCTGCCAGCGCTATACATACTACATACGGAATATATACGAACTGCAACGGCAGCATGTATACCAGGTAGCGCTGCTTCCGCAAAAAGGAAAGTATACGGTTTAAAAATAAGAAATCGATCGCACATTTAACAGCATAGGCCGGCAGAAACGCTTGCCAGTGCAGCAACCCGAGCCCTGCTGCAGGAATGGCCAGAAACAGGAACAGGTTTGCGGCAAACACCACTACGGCCACAGCCTGCACTTGCCTGTTCTGATAAGACTTCCATTTACTGGCCCACCGGACGCGCTGCAAAATAAAGGCTGGTAAGCTTTTAGGAGCCATAGTATAAACAATGGCTTTCTGGCTTTTCAGGAATGCAACTTTATCAGGGTAGCACTTGCTTATCTTATGGAGCAGGAACTCATCGTCGCCGCTGGCAATGGCTTCATTTCCGGCAAAGCCGCCTACTTCCTCAAAAATAGTTTTGGTATAAGCCAGGTTGGCGCCATTACACATATTGGGTTTTTGAAGTTGCAGCGAAGCGCCTCCTACCCCTATCAGGCTGGCAAACTCTACCAGCTGCATGCGCTCAAACAAGGTGTTGGTATGCTGAAAGCAGACCGGACCGCTGATAAAGTATGGCTGCCGGGTTTGGTAGAGAAAAGCAAACTGGCGTAGCCATTCCGGCCCTATCCGGCAGTCGCCATCGGTAAAGACCAGCAGCTCGCCCGTTGCCAACTCCACCCCTTTCCTTACAGCAGCTTTCTTGCCCACCAGGTTAACATAACTATCCAACCGGATAATTTTAACATCTATAGTAGTGGCAAGTATAAATTCTGCTGCCACTGCCGTTGTAGCATCCTCGGAATGATCATCTACCAGCAGCACTTCGAGTAAGTGCTGGGGATATTGCTGCGCCTCCAGGTCCTGCAACAAAGCGCCTATGTGCTGGGCTTCGTTGCGCACCGGTATGATCACGGTAATGGCAGTAGCAGGCTGGAAACTTTCCGGTGCATAGCTGCTGTCCATCCGTTGCCAGGCATGCCAGCGCCGCAAAATCAACCAGCTATAGGCGCCAACGGAAAAAAGCAAGAGCCACATCATACGCCTGTTCGGGTTGGGGCAACACACAGGCGCAGCACAAACCTTCGGCAGGGTAGCGCCACATTTAGCAGACATAAATTAGGATGGGCGCTGAGCTGCTGCAGGGTTTTAGCGGGAATTTGGTTCATGTTGCTATCCCAAGTATGAGACGAGTATAAAGTATAAAGCAAGGGCATTTATAGCCATTTGCAATTTAAAATTCGAAGCACGGCACAAATATACTTTTTAAGGCAGCCCGAAAAATGTAAATTTGCCGCTTATGGTTTTTACATCTGCCCTTCCCCCGCATAAACTTATACTTGGCATCGATCCCGGCACCCAGATCATGGGCTATGGCCTAATCGAGGTGACCGGCTCCAAGGTGCAGGTAGTACAGTATGGCGTCATTCACCTCAAAAGCTACAGCAACCACGCCATTAAGTTAAAGAAAATCTTTGACCGCATGATCCAGCTCATCGACGAATACCTGCCCGATGAACTGGCAATTGAGTCGCCTTTTTACGGCACCAACGTGCAAAGTATGCTAAAGCTCGGCCGGGCGCAGGGCGTGGCCATTGCCGCTGCCCTCTCCCGCGATATTCCGTATGTGGAATATGCGCCTAAAAAGATCAAGCAATCCATTACTGGCAACGGTAATGCCTCCAAAGAGCAGGTAGCCAGCATGCTCATGCAGCAGCTCAAGATCAAAGAAGCGCCCAAACTGCTCGATGCTACCGACGCCCTGGGGGTAGCCCTGTGCCACCACTATCAGAAAGGCAACAATGCCAAGCAAGGCGGCAAGTCCTGGAAGAGCTTCCTGACCGATAACCCGGACCGACTGGCGCAATAAGTTACAGCCATGTAGCGCCACTAAAAAGTGCTTTATCAGCAGGATTTTCAAGAAAAATGCACTGTAAATAACCGGCTGGCCCTGTAGCGCAGGTTGCTGCTTACTTCCTCAGAATCAATCCCGAACAAATCCCCTTTATTACCTTCCGGTAGGCGGGTCCCTTATCCTGATAAGCTAAAAAAGCAGGTGCCAGCATCTAGTGGCAGGCTGCTGCCGTATGCAAATGTTAGCATCTATTTGATTAAAAAGTATCTCAAATGCCAACTTTACCTATAACTTTACAGGTTCAAAGGGCATTTGCGTGCATAAATAAGGTGCCCTTATAAAACTGACCATACCAGATGCGTAACTATGTAACTACAAGAAGGCTGGATCGTGTTTTTCTTGAAATATACAGAATCTATACTTTTGTAATTCGATTTTTTAAAGAGGTTTTTTTCCCGCCTTATGAGGTAAAAGAGATCATCACCCAGTGCTACGAAGTGGGCGTACGCTCGCTGCCGCTTATCTCACTGACAGGCTTTATCATCGGCATTGTTTTTACCAATCAGTCGCGCCCTTCCCTTGCTGAGTTCGGGGCCACCTCCTGGCTGCCTTCCCTTATCTCTATTGCTATTGTGCGCGCGCTTGCCCCACTGGTTACGGCTATTATTGCGGCTGGCCGGGTAGCTTCCAGTATCGGTGCCGAACTGGGCTCTATGAAAGTGACTGAACAGATCGATGCCATGGAGGTATCGGCCACAAACCCCTTTAAATTCTTGGTAGTGAGCCGGGTGCTGGCCACCACGCTGATGGTGCCTGCCCTGACGATGTATACCATGTTTGTAGCCCTGATGGGCGCCTACCTGAGCGTGCACCAGAACGAGCTGACCAGCATGACTACTTATTTTGTGCAGGTATTCAGTGCTATTTCGTTTCTGGATATTTTTGCGTCGGTCATCAAATCATTCCTCTTCGGTTTCACCGTTGGCATGGTGGGGTGCTACAAAGGATATCACTCTTCTAAAGGCACTGAAGGCGTGGGAAAAGCGGCTAACTCGGCTGTGGTAACGGCGATGTTCCTTATTTTTATTGAGGAGCTGCTAACCATGCAGATCATCAATGCAATTCGCGCCATTTAAACTATGAAAAAAGAAAAACCGAAAATTGATTATAGCAACAAAGTCATCGAAATCAGGGGGCTGGAAAAGTCTTTTGACGAGCTTGACATTCTGCGGGGCGTGGACCTGGACCTCTATCAAGGGGAAAACCTGGTGGTACTGGGCCGTTCCGGAACCGGTAAATCCGTGCTGATCAAAATTATTTCGGGTTTGCTGAAACCAGACGAAGGACGCGTGAATGTGCTGGGCAAAGAGGTGGAATTACTCTCGCCTAAAGAACTGCAGGCGCTGCGCCTTAAAATTGGTTTTTCGTTTCAGAACAGCGCACTCTACGATAGTATGACCATTCGCGAAAACCTGGAGTTTCCGCTGGTACGCAACTCGCGCGACATGAGCCGCAGCGACATCAACCGGATTGTGGAGGTTGTATTGGATGCTGTGGGCCTTTCGCAAACCATTAACCAGATGCCTTCCGAATTATCCGGCGGCCAGCGCAAGCGCATCGGCATTGCCCGCACCCTGATCCTGCGGCCCGAAATTATGCTCTACGATGAGCCAACGGCCGGTCTGGACCCGATTACAAGTATTGAAATAAACAAGCTTATAAACGACGTGCAACGCAGGTTTAACACTTCTTCCATCATCATCACCCACGACCTGACCTGCGCCCGGCAAACGGGCGACAGGATTGCGATGCTGCTGGACGGCCAGTTTCAGCGCCAGGGCACGTTTGAAGAAGTGTTTAACACGGATGATGAACGCGTAAAATCGTTTTACAACTACAACTTTATAGACTAGATGGGTACTGCAGAAAACAGACGTTCCGTTATAGTGGGGATTTTCGTAGTCCTCGCCCTTATCATATTTGTTGCCGCCGTGCTGACGCTCGGAGGTCAGCAAAAAAGATTTATTCAAAGTATCAGTATCAGCACCGTTTTTGATGATGTGGAAGGCCTTAAACCAGGTAATAATGTGTGGTTCTCGGGAGTAAAAATCGGAAATGTAAAGGAGATTAAATTCTATGGAACCTCACAGGTGCAGGTGATCATGAATATTGAAGAAAGCTCCAAGAAGTATATCCGCAAAGATGCCATTGCCCGGATCAGCTCCGAAAGCCTGATTGGAAACCAGATAATCGAGATCCTGCATGGCACCCAGCAGTCGCCTGCTGTAGAAAATGGCGACATGCTGAAGTCGGTACCCAACCTGAACACCGACGATATTATGAAGACACTGCAGGAGAACAACAAAAACTTCGTGAGCATCACCGGCGACTTAAAAGAAATTACTTCGCAACTGGTGCAGGGCAAAGGCACGATGGGCGCTTTGATCTCGGACACTACGCTGGCGAAAAACTTCTCGTCTATGGTGGCTAGCTTGCAGCAAACCTCGGCCAACACGGTACGCGCCTCATCGGCCCTCACCCGCTTCACTGCCAAACTGAATACCGAGAACGGTCTGGCCAGCGAGCTGCTTACCGATACCACCGTATTTAATAAGCTGCAGGCTTCTGTGGCCCAGTTGCAACAGGCTACCGCATCAGCCACCCAGATGGCAAACAACCTACAGCAGGCCTCCGGCCAGTTAAAAGGACAGTCCAGTGCCGTGGGCGTACTGCTCAACGATCCTAACTTTGCAAACCAGCTGCAAAGCACCATGAAAAACCTGGAAACCAGCACCGAGAAGTTTGACCGCAACATGGAAGCACTTCAGCACAACTTCCTGCTGCGCGGATTCTTTAAAAAGGAGAACAAGAAAAAAGAAGAAGCCCTACCAGATAGTATAAAATAAGGGCAGGTATACATACCTGAAAAAAGGTCGGGGCCACTGAAGATGATTTCAGCGGCCCCGACCTTTTAATTTTATTACTTTATACTTTGGTAATTCTCACTACAAGTATGGCTTACTGCGGGAGCATGCGCTAGTCCTGGTAAGCAGCGCGAATGCTGGCGGCTACTTTTTCGAACTCCTCTTTGCTGAACTGCTTTTTGTTGCTGAAGTTCATATCCTGCATGCTGTTGATGGGAATCAAGTGCACATGCGCATGGGGCACTTCCAGGCCAACCACCGCCACTCCGATGCGCTTGCAATCTACCGCTGCTTCTACAGCATGCGCTACTTTTTTGGCGAAAGCCATCAGGCCCAGGTACAGGGCATCATCCAGGTCAAAAATATAATCGACCTGCTGCTTGGGTATTACCAGCGTATGGCCTTTAGCCGTCGGGAATACGTCCAGGAAAGCCAGAAAGTCATCGCTCTCCGCCACTTTGTACGCGGGAATGTCGCCGGTTACGATCTTTGAAAATAGCGAAGCTTCCATGGGCTTAGCGGCTAATGTCCAGGATCTCGAACTGCAGTTTGCCGGCCGGTACCGTTATATCGGCTACATCACCCACTGATTTGCCTAACAGGCCTTTACCGATAGGCGATTTCACAGAGATCTTGCCCGCCGCCAGGTTAGCCTCTTCTTCAGCTACCAGGGTATAATCGAGCACCATGTTATTTTTCAGGTTCTTGATCTTCACCTTCGACAGGATGAGCGCCTTGCTCGCATCCAGGTTCGACTCATCAATAAGGCGGGCGTTGCCCACAATCTCTTCCATCTTAGAGATCTTCAGCTCCAGGTGCCCCTGCGCGTCTTTGGCGGCATCATACTCGGCGTTTTCGCTTAGGTCGCCTTTATCGCGGGCCTCTGCTAACTGGCGTGCCACTTCCGCACGGCCTTTTGTTTTGAGCTCAGCTAATTCATCCTTGAGTTTCTGTAAACCCTCTGCTGTGTAATACGAAATGTTGCTCATAGTCGGTTTTCACGTTTAAAACACAAAAACAAAAAGAACGGCTATGGCGCGCATAACCGTTCTTTTTGCCAAATATGTAATTTATTTTAACTCTTCTATAATGGGCCGCGCAACTAACCTGTACGGATAGGTGTGCCCCCGTTGTATACCATAAGGTGGTATTTAAGTCTTATAGCATTGCCGCAGGCTACTCCTGGCGTTTTCGTGCTTAGGCAAATATACTAATTTTTTATTAACTAGGCTACGCAGCAACATTAATTTAGATCCTGCTATAGTATACGTAAATGGCCCGGGTTAGCAGCTGTTTTAGCAAGTATAATTTATTCGCCTCAGCGTTGGATTTTGCTGCATATCGGGTGGAGGAAGTTGCCTTAACAGTTCTACTTTAAAGTAGTATAGCAGGTGTTTTTCCGCAGCCGAGCTTTTATACTTGCTTGAACAATGCCGGAAGTGTTATACTTGCAGTTAGCTTGTATGGCTGCCTTTTAATTCAGCAGCACATTCGAACCCATGCAGTAGCCTCTTTTAAAAAGGTGCTAAGCTCAGCTTCATACCTTGATATCATACTTAAATATTGCTATGCACGCTCCCGCGGAACCGATGGAAACTATTACCTGGCAGCAGTTTGAACAAACAGACATCCGGGTAGGAACAATACTGGAAGCATCCGATTTTCCGGAAGCACGCCGCCCGGCTTACAAGCTCACCGTAGACCTGGGTCCTTTGGGCATCAAACGCTCCAGTGCGCAGATCACCCGGCATTATACGAAAGAGGAGCTTGCCGGCAGGCAGGTGCTGTGCGTGGTAAACCTGGGCAAAAAGCAGATCGGCAAGTATATGTCGGAGGTATTGGTAACGGGTTTTGCCGATGAGAACGGCGATATTGTGCTGGCGCAGCCCGCCGCAAAGGTGCCCAATGGCAGCAAGCTCATCTAAGCCGTTTACCAGCAGAGAATAATTACGGGATCTGGGCCGGGCTAATCTGGGGTGTCGGATTTCCGGCAGCTGTATCGGCTGCTTTGGCTTTGCTCTCGCGCACGCTTAGCGTATCAATAATGATCTCGTAGAGCTTGTCCATCTCCTTCACGTGCGTCAGGTAGTAGCGGTAAGTATCCCGGAACTGCTTCTGCGTAACACCATGCTGTCTGAGGAGCTGCTCCTGCTCATAGTTATAAATCATCAGGGCCGTATCCGGGTAGATCTCCTGCCCTTCTATCTGCGCCTCAGCTGTATGCACATCCGCTAAAATTTGCACCATGGTCGTCTGCGGAATCATATTTGCCGGTTTATCATCGTTCTCAGACTGACAACCAAGCAGACTCAGACAAAAAAGTATGCAGAAATATCTTTTCACGGATGTATAATAAGAGAACATGTGCTAATTTTAAAATCTGACGCTACGGCACAAAGCTATGAAGGAGCTTGTACAAAAGCTACGAAAGTACGAGATACGAATCAGAAAGGCAATTACCACGCAGATGCAGGGCGATTTCCACTCGGTGTTTAAAGGCACGGGGCTGGAGTTTGACGACGTGCGCGCCTACCAGTATGGCGACGATGTGCGGGCCATCGACTGGAACGTATCGGCCAAAGGCCATGGCGTGTTTGTAAAAACATACCGCGAGGAGAAAGAACAATCTGTTTTTTTAATGCTCGATGTCAGTGCTTCACAAACGATTGGCACCGGCAAGCAGCAAAAAATTTCGGTAGGCAAAGAGATCTGCGGCGTGCTGGCCTTATCGGCAGCCCGGCAGCAAAGCCAGATCGGCATTATCTGCTTTTCTGACCAAAAAGAGAAATACCTGAAACCCGGTAAAGGAGTGCAGCAGGCCTATACTATTATCAAGGAGCTGCATGAGCTGCAACCCCGGTCTGGCAAAACCAACCTGGCCGCAGGTATAAAACTTACTCTCGAGATCATTAAGCGGCGGAGCATTATCCTGCTCATCTCTGATTTTATTGATGTGCACTACGAAAAAGAGCTGGCGATGCTGGCCAAACGCCACGACCTGATCGTGCTGCAACTGCAGGACCTGCGCGAGCAAAAGCTGCCACCCATGGGCATTGTGCCGGTACTGGACAAGGAAACCGGCAAAATTCAATGGCTCAATACGTCCGGGGCATCCTTTCAACGCCATTACCTGCAGCAATATGCGCAGAACCAGGCGCGCGTGCAGCGGATCTGCCAGAAATACCAGGCCAATTACCTGGCCATCCAGACAAACGAAGATTATGTGCCGCAGCTGGTCAACCTGTTCAGGCTCCGTAACAAGTCAACCAAAAAAAGTGCTTAGGCTGCTCTTATTCTTACTTGCCCTGCTGCCCACTATGCCGGTGCATGCCCAGCAACTGTTAAAGCCCAGCGGCCGCTTCGGCGTAGACACCGTGCGCCTGGGTGAGCCGCTCACCTATACCCTGGTGCACCGCCACCCGGCTGCGCAGGAAGTGATCCTGCCCGACTCGGGCTATACCTTTGCTCCTTTTGAGTTTGTGCGCAAGGATTTCTATCCCACCATTACCCGGGGCGGCATCAGCACCGACAGCGTGATTTATACGTTGCGGACCTTTGAAACACCGGCAGTGCAGCAGCTGGCCTTACCGGTATTTGTGCTGCAGGGCAAAGACACCGTGGCGGTATATGCGCAGCCTGATGCCGTGGTGCTCCGGCAACTGGTGCAGCAGGTAACGGAGCCGCTGCAGCTGCAGGCCGAAACCACGCTTGCTCCCGTAGAGGAACGCTTTAACTGGCCGGTACTGCTTTTATGGCTGGTGGCCGGAACGGTATTTCTGAGCCTGATCTGGTTTATATTCGGGCAGGCCATCCGCACCAAGTATAAGCTCTACCGCCTTCGTAAAGACCATGTATACTTTGCCTCCCGCTACAGCTCGCATGCTGACCGTTTTATTAAAACAGCCGCCTCCGGAAGTATAGAAAAAGCCGTTTCGCTGTGGAAGAATTACCTGACCAAGCTGGAGCGCAGCGCCATCAACTCGTTTACCACCAAAGAAATTGTAGAATTTTATCTGGACGACGAAGAGGTAAACACCGCCCTGCGCATTCTGGACAAGGCCATTTACGGCAACCTGCAGTCGGAGTCGGAAGGCGAAGCTAACCTGGCGCTGGGCATGCTGCGGCGCTTTGCCAAAAGCCGCTATAAGATCAGACGAGAACTAATTAAAGATGCAAGGTATAACCGATGATCTCTGGGATTGGCTGAGCTTGGACTGGTTCCGCTACAGCACCCTTCACTCCTTCGACTGGGTTTACCCGCTGGTGCTGTATGCATTGCCGGTGGTGCCGCTGCTGTTCTTGCTCAAGAATACCGTGCGCCGCAACACGCGCAACAAACTGGACATGGCCCTTTTTGAAGGCAGAAATCGCTGGCAGTGGAGCAGCCTGCTGCGCTTCCTTCCTACTTTGGTTTTTATCCTTTTTACGATGCTGGTGCTGGTGGCACTGGCCCGCCCACAGCGTGTAAACGAGCAGGTGGAGCTCTCGGCCGAAGGCATTGACATTGTGCTGGTGCTGGATGTATCGGGTTCGATGGAACTGCAGGATTTTAAACCTAACCGCCTCGAGGCAGCCAAGGAAGTAGCCACCAACTTTATAAACGGGCGGGTGCAGGACCGTATAGGCGTGGTGGTTTTTGCCGGCGATGCCTATTCGCTCTCTCCGCTTACCACCGACTATGAACTGCTGCGGGAAAGTATCGGCAACATTTCCCTGAAGATGATTCCCAACGACGGTACGGCGATCGGTAGCGCCCTGGCGGTAGCCATCAACCGCTTACGCGACTCTAACGCCAAAAGCAAGGTTATTATCCTCATCAGCGACGGCGAAAACACGGCCGGCAGCCTGGATCCTGCCATGGCCTCGAGACTGGCCTTTGGCTACAACATAAAACTTTATACCATCGGAATTGGTAAAGATGGGCAGGTAGCCTACGATGTGGACGAAGCTGGTAAAACACTCTACGTGGATACCAAGCTGGACGAATCGAGCCTGCGCCAGATTGCTGACATCGGCCAGGGCCACTATTTCAGAGCCGATAACAAGTCGGGCCTGCAGGAGGTGTTCGCCAACATCAACCGGCTGGAAAAAACGGAAATCCGAGAAAGTCGCTTCCGCGATACCCGTGATTATTACCAGGTATACCTCAAGTGGGCGCTGCTGCTGCTGCTGGGCTGGATGCTGCTCAAAAACACTTTCATTACCAGCGTGCTGGAAGACTGAGGTTGAGTTCGAAAGATAGAAAGCTTAGAAGGCAACACATACTTGCTTTATACCCTGGAACAAAACATGCAACTTTGTCGTGATACGAGATACATGTGTCGTGATACGCCACAAACAATGCTAAATGAAAAATAGATACGATGGCCATAGCCGATAACATTTTATACTTCGACGAGCAACTGCGAAATACTCCCTGCCGCCTGGTTGCCGTTTCTAAAACCCATCCGGTAGCCGCTATTCAAGAGGCCTATGATGCCGGCCACCGCCTCTTCGGCGAAAACAAAGTGCAGGAACTGGTAGAGAAATATGAGCAGCTGCCACATGATATTTCCTGGCACCTGATCGGGCACCTGCAAACCAACAAAGTAAAGCAGATTGCCGGCTTCATCAATACCATTGAGTCGGTAGACAGCCTTAGGCTGCTGGAAGAGATAAACCGCCGTGCCGAAATGTTTGGCCGCACACTTCCAATCAATTGCCTGCTGCAGATTGCCATTGCCGACGAAGAAACCAAGTATGGCATGACGTATGAGGATGCCGTCGCCCTGCTGCAGTCGGAAGAATACCGTGCCATGAAGTATATCCGCATTGTGGGCGTAATGGGCATTGCCACCAATACCGACGACGAGGCCAAGCTGCGCCAGGAGTTCCGTTACCTCCGCTACTGTTTCGAGCAGCTCCGCGATACTTTTTTTCATGCCAATCTTGATTTTTGCGAGCTCTCCATGGGGATGACCTCCGACTGGAAAATTGCGCTGGAAGAAGGCAGCACACTACTTCGCGTAGGCAGCGGCGTGTTCGGCGCCCGGGACTATAGCAAGTAATCAGGTTTTTCATAGCAGCGGCTTTTGCGCTTTTTAGGGCAGATGGAAAAAGATTGACTTGAAGAATCGAGGGTGTTTGTTAGGAGCCGATCGCAGTTTTACAATAACTTAAAAATGGCAGCCATGCGCGCTCCTACCCTTTTACTTGTTGCTATACTTTGTATCACAGGCTGCAATCCTTCTAAAATGGCTATTGACACTACTTCAAAAAAGGTCCCAACTGCCTTCCCTGCTTTTGACATAGAAGGGCACCGGGGAACGCGGGGACTGATGCCGGAAAATACCGTGCCAGCCATGCTCAAGGCACTGGAGCTGGGCGTGACAACCCTGGAAATGGATGCTCACATAACGCGCGATGGCCAGGTGATCCTCTCGCATGACCCTTACCTGAACCCCGAGCACGAACTGTCGCCGTACGGAAGTGAAATTCCGGCAGAAGACAAAGGCAAGTATGTGCTCTACCAGATGGATTATGCTACGATCCGGAAAGCCGATGTCGGCACGAAATATTACCCCCGCTTTCCGAAGCAGCAGAAATTCAAAACCTATAAACCACTGCTCTCTGAAGTGATCGATTCGGTGCAAACCTACCTGCAGCAGCATAACCTGCCGCAGGTATACTATAACATCGAAACAAAATCTACCTCAAAAACAGATGGCAAAAACCACCCGGCTCCGGAGGAATTTGTAGAACGGCTGCTCACAGTGCTCTGCGAAAAAGAGATTCTTCCCTGGGTCATCATCCAATCGTTTGATGTGCGCACGCTGCAGGTGTTGCACCGGAACTATCCTGAAGTAAAAACATCGCTGTTGGTCGAGAATCTTTCGGGTTTGGAGAAGAACCTGTCCATGCTGGGTTTTACGCCTACCATCTACAGCCTCTCTTATACTTTGGTAACCAGCAAACTGGTTCAAAACTGTCATGCCCGCGGCATAAAAGTTATCCCGTGGACAGTAAATGACGTGGAAACAATCCGGCAACTCCGCCAAAAAGGGGTGGATGGTATAATTACGGATTATCCCGATCTGTTCCGGTAAAGGATGCAGCACCTTTGGTAGGTTTATCGTAGTTAATACTATCTTTGACAAAAATCTGCTTATTGCAGGCCATTCTAAACTCTTAAACCAATACACAAGCTATGACACAAGATGCGGCAACCATTGAAAAGCGTTATCAGGATTTCATCAGACAGGTTGTGGACACAAACGCCGTTTGGGGACTAACGAAAGATGAAACATGGGCTACTTCCAGCTCGGCCGAATACGAGGACACCGAAGTGATCCTTTTCTGGTCGGATGAGGCCGGCGCAAAGGCCTGTGCCGAAGACGACTGGGCTGATTATGTACCGGAATCGATTACGTTGGTAGAGTTTTTGGAAAACTGGTGCGTAGGCATGTATGGCGATGCGCTGCTGATGGGTGCTAACTGGGATACCGACCTGACCGGCAAAGAAGCAGAACCGCTGGAGGTAGCGCTGGATGTAACCAAAGAAGTAAGAGCGCAGAACAAAACGCTAACCTTTACGCAGTACGACAACCAGGAAGACTTTGAAGAGCAGGTGATCGAGGCGTTGGAAGGCGGCGACGAAGAAACCGAAATGTAATTCCGTTTTACCAAAGATACTGTGACACAAAAGATCATCCTTCTGACAGCGAGTTTGCTGGGCGCACTAAGTGTTGTATTCGGCGCTTTCGGGGCACATGCCCTGGGGCCCATGCTGCAGGCCAGCGGCCGCCTCGATACGTACGAAACTGCCGTGAAATACCAGATGTATCATACCTTGGCTCTGCTGGCCGTGGGGCTATTACTCTTCCGGGTTGAGCAGCCGGCACTGCAGGTAGCGGCCTGGTGCTTTTTACTTGGCATCGTGGTTTTCTCCGGCTCGCTCTATACGTTGTGTCTGACAGGCGTTACGTGGCTTGGCGCCATCACTCCTATCGGTGGCCTGCTGCTGATCGTGGGCTGGGGCGCTTTGTTCTATGCCGTATCCAAAGCCTTTTAATAAGCAGCGCCACTCCTTTAAAGAGTGGCGCTGCTTATTAAAAGCGTAGGCTAAGCCCGGCATTTGTCAGGCCATCGAAGCCAATGCCGGAATCCATATAAAAGCCCAGTATGTTGCCGACCCTGGTGCCGATGGTGGTGAAGTGAAAGGCCGGTATAATACTGTGTTGACTGCCAGAGCCGTAATCAGCTGGGCGCTGAATGAAGCAGGCACCTAGCTTCACTCCCGAAAAGAACTCCACACCCCGTAACCTAGCCCAGTAGAGTTCCCCGTGCGGCATCACCACCAGATAGCTGTTCCGCTCCTTCTCTCCATCACTTCTGAAACTTGTGGTGTACGTTGTGTAGCCTGCCTCCAGCCCAACACCAATCCTACGGGAAGGGAAATAAGTATAGCCTGCCATGACTGGTCCTACGACATCAATGTCGCGAATGCTTCCTCCAAGGATAAGGTCGCCTAAGCCATGGATCATAACGGGCAGCGAAAAGATACCATATCCCAGGTAAACCTCGTGCGGCTGACTTTGCGCGGGCAGCAGTTCCTGTTTTACCTTTTGCTTGGGCAACGGTTGCTCTGCATCCTGCGCTCGCAGCACCTGGCAGCTTAACAGGCAGGTGCAGGCAATCAATACGATTCGTTTGTTCATAGCGCTGTATGTAAGCTTCTATTTAACTGGGCTTTACTGAACGAATATAGTAAATCCGTAATAAAAAAAATTGGGCTGACGCTATTTATAATGATAAGCCGAGCGCACAAAAAAAGGCCCTCCGTTCAGAAGGGCCTTTCCTATACTTTAAACTTGCTGTTATTGCTTTTGGGCGCTGGCAGCAGTTTTCTCTTTTACGTCTGTTACGATGTACACGTAAGCGTCGCCGGCGGCGGCGTTAGAGTGTATGGTAATCGCTTTCTTCTGCTGGCCCAGTTTACCGGCGCTGTTAAACTTAGCGTTCACAATACCGGTTTTACCTGGTGCTACCGGCTCTTTCGTCCAGTTTGGCGTGGTGCAGCCGCAGGTTACGTCCACACGGTCAATTACCAGTGGCTGGGTGCCTGTGTTCTTAAACTTGAACGTGTACTCCACCACATCGCCTTGGGTGATGTTGCCGAAGTTGTGCTCTGTTTCTTCAAACGTAATAGCCGGGCCGTTTTTCGCCTGCTCCTGTGGGGCAGTAGCCTGCGTTTTAGGCTGCGTCTGGGCACTGGCACCGCCGGCAACCAGCGCGGCGAAAACCATGGAAAGGATTACTTTTTTCATCTGATTGAAAGGGTTAAAATGATTGCTGTCGCTATTATACTTCAATTACGTTAAAAACGATACAAGGTAGTCATTCATTTGTCAGCTAACCAATAATTGTTGATTAAAGTTCAGCAAGTAAAGCTCTTCTGATGAACGTGTTAAGGCCGTATACAGCCAGCGGGCGAATTCCTCGTTCAGCATGTCGTCCTTCAGAAATCCCTGATCCACGAATACTGCCTTCCACTGCCCACCCTGCGCTTTGTGGCAGGTCAGGGCGTAGGCAAATTTTACTTGCAGCGCATTCAGGTAAGGGTTCTTTTTCAGTTCCTTGCTCCGTTCACGCTTTGTTGTGATGTCCTGGTAATCTTGCAGTACGGCTTCATACAGTTTCTTATTCTGGTCGGCGGGCAGCGCCGGGGCATCGGAGTAAAGCGTGTCGAGCATGATCTTCACTTCCTCTTCCGGCGCATTAGGGTAATCGACAAACCGGATGCGCACATCGGCAAACCGGAAGCCATACATGTCCTCGTGACGGATGATCTTGGTTACCTCCACAAAGTCGCCGTTAGCCATAAAACCGATATCCGAATCTTTGGGCAGCCAGAAATAATTGTTGCGCACAATCATCAGGTAATCGCTCACGCCCAGCTCATCTTCAGCAAAGAAGATGCGGCGTCGGATGTGCTGATTATACATGTTAGCCGACTTGTTGGAGCGGCAGATAACGGTCGTGCTTTCAATGCCGAACTTATCATAGGCATAGCGCAGGCCGTCTTCCAGCTTCTCGCCCGTCATCTGGTAAATATCGCGCCAGCCTTTAGTGGCCAGTTTGATATCGAGCGGCTCCTGCCCCAGCTGGTTGCGCAAGTTGGTGGCGTTCATCAGGATGCCGGAGCTTTCGGCCTGGCGCATTACCTGCCTGAGCTCAATTTCGTGCACCTGGCATCGGAAGTTATGCCGCAGGTATTCGGCCTCCAGCGAGGGGCTTAAGGCCTGACCTACCGGCGGCAGCTGCGCTGTATCACCTATCAGCAACAGTTTGTTGTTCTTTTTATCGAACACGTAGCTGAGCAGGTCCTGCAGCAGGCCGTTCTGTCCGAAGCCACTGTCGTCCGAGATCATGGATGCCTCATCCACAATGTAAAAGGTATTATCTGCTTTGTTGGGCTGGCGCGTAAACGACAGGCCTTCGGAGTATGGGTTTGCTGTCTGGCGATAAATTTTTTTATGGATCGTGAAGGCCGGGCTGCCGCTGTAGCTGGACATTACCTTGGCGGCACGACCAGTGGGTGCCAGCAGTACATATTTATAACCGAAGGAGTTGAGGATCTTGACCAGCGCCGTTACCACCGTGGTTTTACCTGTACCGGCATAGCCTTTGAGCAGGAACACCTGCCGTTCGTCCTGCCTGGCCTGTATAAAGGCATCGAGTTTGGTAAAGAGCATGGCCTGGTCTCCGGTGGGTTCAAACGGGAAATTCTCGCGGAGGGCTTCTAATGGGCGCATTCGTTATGCTGAAATAATAAAATAAACCGTGGCGCAAAATACGCATCAGGTAAGGCGGCAAGGCAGCTAAACAAATGTTACCGCCTTGCTACGGCTAATACAAATTTACGTCCTTTTATACTTAAAAACAGGCCTTATTTAAGAAAAAAGCCTTACCCGGAGGTAAGGCTTTACAGCTGAAAAACCTGTAGCAAACGGCTACTGAACGCGTTGTACGTTCACCGCATTCAACCCTTTTTTCCCTTCTTTCAGTTCGTACGTCACTTCGTCGTTTTCCCGGATTTCATCCACCAGGCCGGTCACGTGTACGAAATACTCTTTACCTGTTTCGTCATCTTTAATAAAGCCGAATCCTTTGGTTTCATTAAAAAACTTTACAACTCCCTTGTTCATTTTGTGATTTTAATTTGCCAGAAATAATTGATCGGTGTGTATGCTGCCGGTTAGCCTTGGCGCACATTCATGCGCCGGCAGGCAAGTATAAAAATACCGGAACCTGCTTTTTTACAACCACTTGGGCAACATGTTATACTCTACGCGCGATCTCTTCCGGGGTTATGGTGGCCATGGTGGCCGATGCTTTGGCAATGAGCAAAGGCTCCGCTGCGCCCCGCACATCGTATACTTCGGCTTCGCAGAAATTAAGCTTGCGCCCCTGTTTAATCACATAGCCTTTTACCAGTAATTTGTCGCCCACGCCCGGATGAAAATAGGACACTTTTATCTCTGCCGTTACCACGTGATGGTCTTTGGGCACCAGGCTTACCGCGGCAAAGCCGGCCACAATATCGGCCAGCGTTGCGATCAGGCCGCCATGCGCAAAGCCTTTGTGCTGCCGGTGGTGCGGCTCCAAGGTTAATTCGCCTTCTATGCTTCCAGCTGCTATCTTTGTAACGTGAAAGCCCAGGAGCTTCATAAATCCCTGCCGCTGGAGCTTTTCGCGTATATCCTGTTCAAATTCGGGATTGTACGTTTTTATCATACTGTAAAACTACGACGCTTCCGTTTATCCGCAAAAGAAATGACCGACCTGAACCCCAATGCAGCCGCCTACGCCGGCAAAGTGCGCGTGCGCGTATGCGGTGTTTGCCTGCAGGAAAATAAACTTCTGCTGGTGCAGCACGACCATACCCTGAACAACAATGCTTTCTGGGCCCCCCCCGGCGGCGGTGTAGCCTTTGGCGAAACCATGCAACAGGCGCTGGCCCGCGAAATGCAGGAAGAAACCGGCTTGGAGGTAAAGGTGGGCCGCTTCCTGTTTGTAAATGAGTTTGTGCAGCCGCCGCTGCATGCGGTCGAGTTCTTTTTTGAAGTAAGCTGCAGCAACGGCCAGGCAACTACCGGCACCGACCCGGAAGCAGCTCCCAACCAGCAGCTGATCAAACAGGTACAATGGCTCACCATCAAAGAACTGCAGGCCATCCCCACCGCCGATAAGCACCGGGCGCTGCAGCACCTGTTCTCCCTCGATGATCTTATGGGACTGCCCCACCACTTTATGAGATAAGCAGCGCTATGCGGCCATTTGCCATAATTTTTTTATACTTGCAGTAAAGCAGCGCTTCGTTAGGTGCTGCGCTTAACCCGGTACTACGTTGAACACGACCAGCACTTATTTCAGGCTTTCGCATAAAATTCAGGACGAGGCGTTTAACTTCCAGCAGGCACCCACCTGCAAGTTATACTTGTCGCTGAGCAGGAAATCCATCCGTTTTGCTGTAGTAGATACCGCCCGGAATAAATTTGTGCTGCTGGAAGATTACGAGCTCCTGAGTAACCTGGTGCCCATGCAGGTAGCTGAACAGCTGCGGCTTATTGCGGCCGAAAACCCCTTGATGCAAACCAAAAACTGGCAGGAACTACGCGTATCGGTCAGCAACCAGCACTTTACGCTGGTGCCCGAAACCCTCTACGACCCTGCCCACCAGGCCGATTACCTGCGCCTGCACAGTAACCTGAATTTGCAACAGGAAGTTGTTTGCACCTACCGGCACCCGGGGCTGGAAGCTATCAATATCTTTTCGGTGGATGCGGCAACGTACCAAGCCCTGCAGGATATCTTTCCGGAGCAGCCGGTGCATTTTGTGCACCAGACCAGTGTGCTGATCAGGAGTGTACTGCACTATGCCGAGCGCCCGGCGCAGCGCAGCATGTATGCGTTTGTGGAGCGGGATTTTGTAACGATCCTGATGGTTGGACCGGCCGGGCTGGAATTCTGCAATATCTTCCATTACCTAAGCCCGGAGGATTTTATTTACTACATCATTTTTGTGATGCAGGAGCAAAAGCTGAGCCCCGAGCAGGAAACGATCACCATCTGGGGCGATATTACGCACGACTCGGCACTGTTTCACATTCTCAAAAAATACATCCAGCACATTAAATTAGGCAAAAAGCCCGCCGACGTAGAGTATAGCTACAAATTCCACGATCTGTTTGAACACCGCTACTTCGAGCTTTACAGCCTGAACCTCTGCGACTAGTTTATTGCTAGCTGTTAATTGGTAGTAGCTGTGTGGTTAACTTGTTTAATGGCTAATATACTTTTAAGTATGATGCATGCCTTCCATCATACACGCACGTATAAGCGGCAAACAAGAATGTAAGAACAATCCCGTACATAATAACAATTTAACAATCGAGCCATTTAACAATTAAACTATGAAAAGTATCGCCCTGTTTCCTGGTTCTTTCGATCCGTTTACAAACGGCCACTACGACATTGCTATGCGGGGAGCAAAACTTTTCGACGAGGTGATCATTGCCATTGGCAATAACAGCAGCAAACAGCGCTACATACCCGTAGCCAGGATGCTGGAGGTGATTGAACGTATCTTTAAAGATCAGTCTAACATCAAAGTGCAGACTTTTAAAGGCTTAACCGCTGAGTTTGCCCGCGAGGCGGGCGCCAGGTTTCTGCTGCGCGGCCTGCGCAACACCACCGATTTTGAATATGAAAATACAATTGCCCAGGCCAACCGGCACGTAAACCACGACCTGGAAACAGTGTTCCTGATCACCTCTCCCCCGCTTGCCGCCATCAGTTCGTCCATTATCCGCGAAATTCATAAATACGGCGGCAACGTGGATGATTTTATACCTTTCCGGTTTTCAGAGATTGCAGATAGTGCGACACAATAAAAGCGATAGAAGTATAAGCCTTAGGTAGCACCTTGGTAGCTTCTTCAGGCGTCATCCAGCGTACTTCTTCGATAAATTCCTCGGCCTGGGGCTTCATCAGGCTATCGTCGGTGCAGGCCATCACATACCAGCTGGTCTTCTTTAATATTTTTTTGCCCTTGTAGGCATACGAATGCCAGGTTTTAGGCAACTTCCCTACTACTTCTACCTGTATGTTGCACTCCTCCTCTACTTCGCGCAACGCGCCCGCCTGCACAGCTTCCTTGCGGTTTAGCTTGCCCTTGGGCAAGTCCCATACACCCAGGCGGTAGATCATCAGGATCTTTCCATCTTTAAGCACCAGTCCGCCTGCCGCTTTCACGATCTTGAACTGGTCTTTGAGGTGGGCGATGAGTTTCTTCTTTTTATCGGTCACCAGCGTCAGCGAGCGCAGTTTTTTAAGCTTTTTCACCTCCATCAGCCGGACCAGCCTATCAACGAGCAGCGGATCAGCTTCTTTTATCAGCACATCCCCTATTAGCGTTTTGGATGTAAAATGGTCCGATGCTTTCAGGATCAGGTCGTATTCGTGCTTATATACCTTTTCCGTGGCTCTTTTCAGGATCAGGGGAATGTCGTTTATAAAAACGTTCATAGTATTCGGTGCTTCAGTTGGTAGCCAAATTAATGCAAATCAATAAATAAAACGGCGCAATGAAAACTTGGTGGCTGAAAAAGGACGAATATTTATGTAATTTCGGCCATGGACTCAACCAACACAGCACATCAGGTCGCCTCGTTCCTGCTGGAAACGGAGGCAGTAAAATTACGCCCGGCACAGCCCTTTAAATGGAGCAGTGGCTGGAATTCACCGATCTACTGTGACAACCGCGTCACGCTTTCATTCCCCTACATACGTAGCTACATCAAACAGGAGTTGGCTGAATTGATAAAACTGCATTTCCCGTCGGCCGAAGCCATTGCCGGCGTAGCCACGGCCGGTATTGCCCAGGGCGCTCTGGTAGCCGATCTGCTCGAGATGCCCTTCCTGTACGTACGCCCCGAGCCCAAGAAGCACGGCATGGGCAACCAGATAGAAGGCAAGCTGCTGGCAGGCCAGAAAGTGGTGCTGGTAGAAGATCTGATCTCTACAGGCGGAAGCTCGCTGAAAGCCGCCGAAGCCGTAAAGGCAGCTGGTGCCGAAGTGGTCGGAATGGCTGCGATCTTTACCTATGGATTTGCCCTGGCCGAAGAAAATTTCAGAAAAGCCGGTATTGCGCTGCACTGCCTGAGCGATTACAATGCGCTGACCGAAGCGGCCTTAGCCAACGGTTACATCCCGGAGTCGGCTATGGAAACGCTGGCGCAGTGGCGGCAATCCCCGGAAACCTGGGGAGTTTAGCAGGAGGTTATTTCTTAAGTATAAGTTTACAGTTCCGGTTCCAACTGCCCCTGGCCCCTCTTTGTTTAAGGAGGGGAGTTTGTTGTTGCTGCTTGGTGAAGTATAAGCGATGTATGTTCTGAGCAGTTGCAAAAAGCGTCACACACGCTCTGCTGTCATCTCGGCGCAAGGAGAGATCTGTTTAAAACACTTCATGTGTCTGTAGCAGATTTCTCACGTTGTTCGAAATGACAGTTTGCTTATGGTTTTTGCTGGGGAGAATACAACAACAGAAGTATACCTAAGCTGAAGTAAAAGCAGCTTTGGATAAAGAAACCATCCCCCTACCCTCTTCAAAGGGGGACTTTGGGCTGATGTAGGAGCAGCAGAACACCTGCTTAGCGAAACCTTCATCTCCCTTCCACCAAGATCCTTTCAGGATGACAAAATGAAGGAAGCAAAGAGAGGAGATTCATACTTATACTCTGCTTACATAGCAGATGCCATCGCGCGGACAGGTCGCGACCTGTCCCTACTGGAGTACCCATAAGCAAAAGCAGTCGCTATCGAATAGATCCCAGTCCTTGGGTTGAGCGCCTTGGTGTGTTGCGGTGCCCGAAGGGCAGCCCGCAGCGAAGCGAGGAGCAGCTTCACGCCACAGCGCGATGCCCAAGGACGAGCCCCCGCGGGCTTGGAGCGCTCCAAAGTATGAGATGAAACAAGGTAAGTATAAAACTGAGCATTAAACTTAAGCTAGTGAGTATAGCCAGAAGTATAAAGCGGAAGAGAATGCTGCTACCAAGTATAGCCAAAGTTTAAACTGAGCATCAAACTAAAGCTGCATAGTATAGCCGGAATATCTTACTCAAGATCAAACTGTAACAACTAAATACCGCTAGATAATTTAAGCTGAAAAATAGCTAGGGGATGACAGAGAATAAAGTATAAAAAACTTCTAAACTAAAAAGTAAGCTTACCCTTTAACTCGGAAGGAAAACCTCCCTTCACCATCACCAGTAAATCCAAGTATAAAACCGATCAAATGAAAATAGGCCTTCTCTCCGATACCCACTCCTACGTAGACGATCAGATCCTACGGCTCCTGGCCGACCGCGACGAGATCTGGCATGCTGGCGATTTCGGAAGTATGGACGTAGCAGAGCAGTTAAAGCAAGTAGCCCCTTTGCGCGGTGTGTATGGCAACATCGACGGCAAGGACATCCGGCAGGTGTACCCGAAAGTGCTGCGGTTTGAAGCCAATGACCTTGATGTACTGATGACGCATATTGGCGGGTACCCGGGCAAGTATCACCCCGATGTACGCGAGATGATCCAGGCGAATCCGCCGCAATTATATATCACCGGACACTCGCATATACTCAAGATCATGCCCGATAAAAAGCTGCCTGGCCTGCTACACATAAACCCCGGTGCGTCCGGCAAACATGGCTTTCACAAGATCCGGACCATGGTGCGGTTCTCGATCGAAAGCGGGCAGGTGCGCGACCTGCAGGTAATAGAGCTGGGCAAACGGGCATAAAAAAAGTGTGCCTGCCGTGGCAAACACACCCTGAAGTCTTATCTGGTAAGCCGCCGCCGTGTGCTGAAACAACAGCGGCAGGCAGATGGGCTTACATACCCGAATAAGGATTACTCAGCAGAAGCTTCTTCTTTTTGCTCGGCCGGAGCTTCAGTAGCTGCTACTTTGTTTTTTGGAGCTTCACCGAACTGAGCTCTTAACTCGTCCATGTCCACATTCTTGATAACTGGTGTTAACAACAACTGCTTAATTCTAGCTACTCTGTTGTTTGCTCTTGCCTTATTCTTACGGTCTTTTCTTTTAAGTCTAGTAACTCCCATCGTTGCAAAGATTAAATTTGAAGGGCAAAAGTAAGTTATTATTTTTACAAAGTAAAGTATTTCTAAAAGCAAATTCATGACTCAACTAACTGATCTCCGTTCCGACACCGTTACAAAACCGTCGCAGGCCATGCTGCAGGCCATGGTAGCCGCGCCTGTAGGGGACGATGTATATGGGGAAGACCCAACCATAAATGCCCTGGAAGTGAAGGCAGCCGCGATGTTTGGCCTCGAGGCCGGCCTCTTCTGCCCTTCCGGCACCATGACCAACCAGATCGCCATTAAAGCCCATACAGCCCCGCTAACCGAGGTGATATGCGACGTTACCTCCCATATTTACCAGTACGAAGGCGGCGGCATTGCTTTTAACTCGCTGGCTTCGGTGGCGCTGGTGCACGGCGAGCGTGGCAAAATGACGCCTGAGCAGGTAGAAGCGCATATTCGCCCGCTGGACAACATCCATTTCCCTGAAACGAAATTGGTTTCGCTGGAGAACACCTGCAACAAAGGTGGCGGCGCCTTTTATACTTTGGATGAGATCGGTGCCATTTCGGAAGTATGCAAGCGCCACGAACTGGCCCTGCACCTGGATGGCGCCCGCGTATTCAACGCGCTGGTGGCCTCCGGCGACGAGGCACAGGACTACGGCAAGTACTTCGACAGCATCTCGGTGTGTTTATCCAAAGGATTGGGTGCGCCGGTAGGTTCAGTGCTGCTGGGCAGCAAGGAGTTCATCAAAAAGAGCCGCCGGATCCGCAAGGTTTTGGGTGGGGGCATGCGCCAGGCCGGTATACTTGCCGCTGCTGGCCTGTACGCCCTCGACCACAACATTGCGCGCCTGCAGGAAGACCACCGCAAAGCCAAGGCGCTGGAAGCCGTGCTGCTGCAGGCCAACTATGTGGCGCAGGTGCTACCCGTAGAAACCAATATCGTTATCTTCAAGCTAAACGACAAGTATACGGACGCTGCCTTTATCAAAGCACTGGCTGCCCAAAACATACTTGCCGCCAGCTTCGGCCCGCAAATGGTACGCTTTGTAACCCACCTGGACGTAACCGACGAAATGCAGGAACACCTGCTCCAGGTTCTCAACGCCCTGAACGAGGCGCAGGTGCCGGCGTAAGTTCCTGTTGCTTTTTAACTTGCATACTAAAGCGTAAACTGCTGCTTATACCGAATCCGTACAGGCAGCAGTTTCCTGCTTTATTACAGAGCGCTTTTACAAACCCCGTAACTATGAATTATTTTCCTGATTATCCTTCATCTGACGTAATGGCCGTCCTGGCCAAAGATCCTGTTATAGCGGGAATTATTGCCGGCGGCCGTCCACTCAAATCATCCCGGTCGGAGGATCTATACTTTAAACTGCTGGGTTCTATTGTGTCGCAGCAACTGAGCACGAAGGCAGCGGCTACCATTTTCAAAAGGTTCACAGCGCTGTTTCCAGACAACTACCCGCACCCGCATTTGGTGCAGCAAACCCCGGATGAGATATTGCGCAGCGCCGGACTGTCGGGGCAGAAAATTGGCTACGTGCGCAATGTGGCCGCTTTTGCCGCAGCCGGCAACCTGGAGCACGCCACCATCGATGCCCTGGAAGACGAAGCCCTCATTAACCACCTGACACAGATAAAAGGCGTGGGCCGCTGGACGGTAGAAATGCTGCTGATGTTTGCCCTTGAACGGCCTGATGTTTTTCCGGTAGATGACCTGGGCATTCAGAATGCGATGAAAAAGCACTATGACCTTGAAGAAACCGGCAAAGCCCTGCGCCAGAAGATGCAGCAACTGGCCGAGAATTGGCGTCCGTACCGCACCATCGCCAGCAAATACCTCTGGCAGTCGCTGGACAACATGCCAAAGTAGGGATTTCTTTCTATATTGAGGATGAAGTGTACGGCTGGTAAGCGGATGTTTATGCTAGTCAGGTGGTTACCTGCCATAAAAATGAGGAATGTAGAACAGTTAAATAGCGGTGATAAGAGCAAAGTAAAGCTCGAAATAAAACAAGTTGTAGTAAGCTATATAGCTATCGGAATCATTTTGGCAATAGTGGCCGCAGCCTTCACCATCTTCATACAAAAGAATGACACTCTGCCTATAGAAAAAGGTGCAGCAATAACTCTTTTGCTCTTATTTGTAGTATCTGTTTATGCAGCATTTTTATACCTTGCTGTTAGGGACTATCTGAAGGACTTAAAAAGTGATACAAAAAAAATACACTCAGGACAAATAACCGATAAACATACAAATACTAACTGGGGGTGGCATGGTAATCCAGCCGCTGACTCTAACTCACAACCCAAACTTGTCGAATACTTTTTAATTATAGACAGTCAAAGGATACATGTAGAAGAAGAAGAGTATAACAAATTTGAAATTGGGGATAGAGTAAGCCTTCACTTTACATCCCAGAGTAGTATGGTTTTAGGAGTAACAAAAGAAATACGTGCAGGTAACAAAGCACAGGCTTAAGCTTGGCTGACGCCTTTAAAGTAGCTGTATTACTGCAAAGTTTAATATCTAAGTGTAACCATACTTAATGCCTATACCTTAATTCTAAAATTCTAGTATCAAGTCAAACTTGCGCAACTTTTCCCTAGCTTAAAACTCAAAGAACCCTACTATGAAATTTGATATGCAACCGCTATTAGAGAATGACCAGGTAATACTACTTCCCTTACAGGAAAGTGATTTTGAAGAACTGTACGCGGTGGCAGCAAACCCGAAGATCTGGGAGCAGCATCCAAACAAAGATCGTTGGAAGAAAGATGTTTTTCAAACCTTTTTCGACGGCGCCATGCAGAGCAAAGGGGCTTATAAAGTTATTGAGAAGGCCACTGGTAAAGTTGCGGGGAGTACCCGCATGTATGATTACAATGCCCAGGACAATAGTATACTGATCGGGTATACTTTTTATGGTACCGAGTATTGGGGCAAAGGCGTCAACCATGCTGTTAAAGTACTGCTGTTGGATTACCTTTTCCAGTTCGTTTCCCAGGTGAGCTTTCATATCGGAGCAACCAACGTGCGCTCTCAAATAGCTATCGGACGGTTAGGTGCCCGGAAAGTTGGCGAACAGGAAGTGGCTTATTTTGGCGAATCCCCGAAGTTAAATTATATCTACCAGATTGAAAAAGCGGAATGGCTTGCAAACTAATCAGCCACTGGCCATACTTTAAAACGCCCAACTGCCGAATAATAACGCGGCTTGACATAAAGCTTCACCGCTTTGTTTTGGGTGAACTTCAGTACATTGGTAAACTGATACAAAGCCGCTTGCTGATGGGCAAAACATTTACCTGTGCTTCTTCATACCTATGGTGACCTGGTCCAAAATCAAGTATGCGATTACGGTAGTTGTCATCATCATCCTGGGCCTTTGCTCCAGAAAGTTCTCTGATCAGTTACCATTTTTTGTGGCAGACAATAGTGGTGACATGCTCTGGGCTGCCATGGTATACTTTGGTTTCCGCTGCATATTTACAACCAAAAGTTTGCCCTGGGCTTTTGGCGCTAGTTTGCTCTTCAGTTACGTGATAGAATTTAGTCAGCTTTACCAGGTTGATTGGATCAATGAAATTAGACATACTACCCTGGGTGCACTGGTTTTGGGAAAAGGTTTCTTATGGGTCGATCTGCTTCGCTACTTGCTCGGCATAACGATAGCTTATCTTGCTGATCTGTTTTTGTGGAAGAACAGGGAAACTACAATACTATAAAACCCTTAACGCCTGGCATTATGGGGTAGCTTATTCCCTAAAAGGTTTCAACCCTGCATAGCTACATTAAAGGTTAAGTGCCCAGGCTGTTAACAGAATCAAAAGCTTAGACTGATAATAAAACGGCTTCCCTGTTTTGTCTTCATTAGATAAAAATAGAACCCCATTGCCTCACTAAGTATACAACTGTAGCTCATGCACAAAACTGCGATTCAAACAAGTATAGAGAACTACATTAACGCTTACAACAGCTTTGATGTGGCAGGCATGATGGCGCTGCTGCACCCGGAAATTGCATTTGAGAACATCTCGAACGGAGAAGTAACGCTAAGTATAAAAGGCATAGCCAACTTTAAACAGCAGGCCGAAGAAGCCACGCGGTATTTTACCACACGCGAGCAAAAGATCACGCAGCTAACGATAAAAGATGACAGTGCCGAAGCATTGATCGCTTATACTGCTATACTTGCCCACGATCTGCCAAACGGAATTAAAGCAGGCGATAAACTGGAGCTGGAAGGAAGGTCTGTTTTTACGTTCAGAGATGGGAAGATAATCCGGCTGCAGGATTATAGCTAGGCTTGCTTACCTGCAACACAGCACTTAGTCAAAGGGCTTGCAGATAAGTAAGGGAGAAAACAGGTACAGCCTGAGGATAATTATCAGAAATTAAGAGGCACTTGCAACGCTTTCACTTCTAAACTACTCTCCTATACAGAATCTTAAAAGAGCGCGCATGAACATAAGATTTAATGCAGTCTTAGCTATTTTGTTAGTTCAGTTTTTATTCACCTCCTGCGATAATGATACTGAAACGATGCCTGTACCAATTGAGGAAGTTGTCCCGCTACAAGTCGGAAACAAATGGGTGTACCAGGTAACGGCGTATGATACCAGCGGCAGTCCTTTGTCTACTAGCTCGTTTATAAGATCTGTTCTGAAAGATACCATTATACAGAAGAGTACGTGGTACATTCTGAATAACGGTAGCATTGTTCAGAACAGCGCGGAGGGTTATGTATATTACAACACAGCCGGTAAACAGCCCGTCCTGATTTACCAGGGCCCCGATTACGGTGGTATTGGCTACATGTATAAATATCCCCAATACGACCTGTGGGTACTTACCACAAGAACGAACAAGCTGAACACAGTAGCCACTGCTGCCGGAACGTTCGATAGTTACCTTTTCAAAATAGATAATCAGCGCACGTATCACACAAACATTTCGGTGTTTAGCATGAAACAGGATGATTATGTGGCACCAGGGATGGGACTCATCCGATCAGATACATACTATACTGATTCAGATAAAATAATGAAGAGGCAGGAATTGGTAAGTTATACGTTCCGGTAAAAAGCTATTGTTTGCTACAGCCTTCAGTAACAGATAGGCTTCCGCTTAAACAAAAGAAGCAGGACGAAGAGATTATTAAACTAGAAAGCAACTTATACTTACCGTACTTTCGCCCGCTTTACCAGGTAACTGTACAGCACCTTGTCGAATGGCTCGCTGATATCTACAGGCACAAAATCTATTTTATACTGGCCGCACTTTAGGGCCAGCTCACGCTTGTAGCTTTCTACGGCCGCTTTGTAGTGATCGCGTACCTGCGAGGGTTGCAGCTTTAGCTCCTGCCCTGTCTCCACATCCACAAACACGTACGGGCGCTCGGCAAAATCAAATTCCTCCTCTGTCCGGCGGTCCATCACATGAAAAATGAGCACCTCATGGTTCTGATGCCGGAGGTGTTGGAGGGCTGTAAATACGGCATCGCTGTCGTCGTAGCGGCTAAGCATGTCGCTGAAAATCACGACCAGCGAGCGCTTTGGAATTTGTTGGGCGATTAGGTGTACCACATCAGCCACGTTGGTGCCTTGGGCGGTGGGCTTCTGGTCCAGTTGCTTTTGCAGCAAGAGCAACAAGGTATGCAAATGCGAGGCTGTGGAGCGAACGGGCGTCTGCAACTCTACTTTATCCGAGAACGTGACCAGCCCAACTGCATCGCGTTGCTTGCGCAGCAGAGTTGCCAGTGCGGCAGCACACAAAGCACTGAAGGTAATTTTGCCGTTCGTTTCGGTGGGATAATACATCGAGGGCGACACATCGAGCAGCAGGTGGCAACGCAGGTTGGTCTCTTCCTCGAAGCGCTTCACAAAAAGCTTGTCGGTGCGGGCGTATACTTTCCAATCGATATGGCGGGTGCTCTCTCCACTGTTGTACAGGCGGTGTTCCGAAAACTCCACCGAAAAACCATGGTAGGGTGATTGGTGAAGCCCGGTGATAAAGCCTTCTACGAGCTGCCGCGCCAGAAACTCCATGTTCCCGAATTTCTGTATGTCGGCAAGTGTCAGCGGCGTTTTCATGGCAGGAAGTTCGTTTGGCAGGTACTGCTACTCTGAAACGGCTGCAGGCGTGTCTTGTTGCTCCGGGGTGGCATTATCCACCAGGGTTATACTTACTGATCCATACCCTGCGCGGATAATGTCGAGCTCTTTGGCTGCTGCCTTCGACAGGTCGATGATGTTGTGGCGATTGCGCGCCATGCGGTCGTTAATGGTTACCACCACGGTTTTGCCATTGGCCAGGTTGGTTACCAGCACCTTTGTGTTATAAGGAAGCGAGGCATGCGCGGCTGTTAATTTTGTTTTGTCGTAGCGGGCGCCGCTAGCTGTGCGCTGGCCATGCATGCGGTCGGCATAATAGGAGGCTTTGCCTTTGGCCGTGTAATTTGTAGTGGTGTTACCCGACAAGAACGAGAGAACGAGTACTAGTAAAAGTGAACATAAATTCATGATTTACTATTTTGGTCCGTTGCAAATATATCGGAAAATATTTACTTAAATTTTAAATTCAAAAATTTTTATATATCATAGGTATATGTTACTTTTAGGTTCACAAAGTTGAATTTAACGTCTAATAACGGTGGAAGAGAACAACGAAAAAGCAGAAATTTATTCCCAAAGGGTAAGAGCCGGGAAGAGAACGTATTTCTTTGATGTGAAGTCAACTCGTTCTAACGACTTCTATGTGACCATTACGGAGAGCAAGCGCAAGTTCAACGACGAGACGTTCTCATATGAGAAGCACAAGATCTTTCTTTACAAAGAAGATTTTGCCAAGTTTATGGATGCGTTGCAGGGAACCATCGACCACGTTAAATCCGAGCTTTTGACAGAAGAAGCCTTGGCTGCACTGGAAGCCCCGATAGCTGAAGCAGAAGTGGAAGTAGAAGTAGAAGCCACCGCCGAAACAGAAGCCTCCTTTGATGAAGAACTGAAGTGGGAGTAACCTTCTCCCCTCCTTTATACTTATAAAACAGCGCCTGCAGCATTAACTGCAGGCGCTGTTTGTTTTTACAATCGTATTAGGTAAAGCTGCCACGTAGTAGTGTCTTCTGAAAAAGTGGTTAAGTCCTGCTATTACCATAGATCAGGTATAGCTTTGTAGTTACCTATCATCTTCCTACCCCCTTCAAAGGGGGACTTGGTTCAAGTTGCATTGTAAAATACAGCCGATTTCTTTCCTATTATTTTAGCTGAAGTATAAGCCTAAGCTATTGAATTGATCCCAGTCCTTGGGTTGAGCGCCTCGAGAGTTTCCGGTGACGAGCTTCAGTGAGGCAGCCCGAGGTACGAGGGCAGGAAACGAAAGCAGCGCGATGCCCGAGGACGAGCCCTCGCGGACTTAGAGCGCTCCAAAGTATAAAATGAAACAGGACAAGTATAAGACTGAGGAAGAAAGCCAGCTAGCAAGTATAGCCGAAATATCTTACCAGTAGAATGATAGCTACCAAGTATAGCTTAGTTGATAAAATAGCAACACCACTAAAAAGCAGACAGATTTCTCGCCTGGGCTCGAAATGACAGCTAGTGAACTCCAGAACTTCCCCCATCTTCAAAACAACACTTTCAAAACCAACTATAAACCTATCCACAAAAAACCGTATCTTTGCCCCCTGAAATTAATAAGAAGTATACATGGGATTAAGATGCGGCATCGTAGGACTGCCAAACGTAGGTAAGTCTACTTTATTTAACGCTATTTCTAACGCCAAGGCAGAGTCTGCCAACTACCCTTTCTGTACCATCGAGCCCAACGTGGGGGTAATTACCGTACCCGACGAGCGCCTGACGATACTAGAAGAACTGGTGCACCCGGAGCGTGTGCTGCCCACTGTGATCGAGTTCGTAGATATTGCCGGCCTGGTAAAAGGCGCCAGCAAAGGCGAGGGCCTGGGCAATAAGTTCCTGGCGAACATCCGCGAGGTGGATGCCATCATTCACGTGGTGCGCTGCTTTGAAGATGAGAACATTGTGCACGTAGATGGCAAAGTAAACCCCATTGCTGATAAAGAGATCATCGATACCGAGCTGCAGCTGAAAGACCTGGAGTCGATCGATAAGAAATTGCAGAAAGTGCTGCGCTCCGCAAAAGCCGGCGATGCAAAAGCAAAGAAAGAACAGGCGAGCCTGGAGAAGTATAAAGCGCACCTGGAAGCCGGTCTGAATGCCCGCAGCCTGGACGTGAACGAGGACGACCTGGAAGCAGTGGAAGACCTGAAATTGCTGACAGCCAAACCGGTGATTTACGCAGCTAACGTGGACGAAAACTCCATGATAGAAGGTAACCAGTTCTCCAAAACGCTGGCAGACCATGTAAAGAACGAAAATGCGCAGGTGGTGCTGATCTCGGCCTCGATCGAAGCACAGATCGCGGAGCTTACCGATCCGGAGGAAAAGGAGATGTTTTTGGCAGAATATGGCCTGAAAGAATCCGGACTGAATAAGCTGATCCGCGCCTCTTACGAGCTCCTCAACCTGATCACCTACTTTACCGCCGGCGTGAAAGAAGTACGCGCCTGGACGATTGAAAAAGGTTGGAAAGCGCCTGCCGCCGCCGGTGTGATCCACTCTGATTTCGAGAAAGGCTTTATCCGCGCCGAGGTAATTAAGCTGGAAGATTACCAGCAATATGGCACCGAAGCCAAGATAAAAGAAGCCGGTAAAATGGCCGTAGAAGGCAAAGACTACGTGGTAAAAGACGGCGACATCATGCACTTCCGTTTCAACGTGTAAGGCAGCGCCAGTTAAAGTATAAAACAGGAAAGGCAGGTACATATACCTGCCTTTCCTGTTTTATACGCTTCTCCGGATACCTTTACTGCACCCCCTGCACGTTCATCTGCAAAGTATAAATAGCTTCTGAAGCGGTGATGAACAGTGTTTTCCGATCTTGGCCGCCAAAGCAAAGGTTTGCTGTCCAGTTGGCTTGGATAGGAATATGCGTGAGCTGCGTGCCAGCCGGATCATACACGGTGATGCCGTTTCCGGCCAGGTAAATATTTCCCTGACTATCGATCGTCATGCCATCAGAGCCCTGCGCCACAAACAGCTGCCGCCCGGTTAATGTACCGTCTGCCGCAATCGTATACCTGTAGGTTTTATTGTCTCCGATATCAGCGATATACAGGTAACGACCGTCAGGCGTGCCTACCAGCCCGTTGGGCTTTACTAGGTCGGCGGCTGCCACCACGGGCTTACTCTGCGGGCTTGCCAGAAAGTACACCTTCTCTCCTTCTATTTCGGGAGCCTGCCGCTTCCAGTAGTCCCGCTGGTAATAGGGGTCGGTAAAATAAATGCCACCGCCGGGAGCTGCCCATACATCGTTGGGCCCGTTCAGGTGCTGGCCCAGGTAATCAGTTACCAGCACCGTAACCTTGCCTTCCGGCGAGATAGCCCACAGTTGATTCTGTTCATCAGCACAGGCTAGCAGGTTACCTTTGTTGTCGAAGTATAAGCCATTAGCCCGGCCTGCCTTGTCCAGGAAAACAGACAGTTTGCCATCAGTGCCATACTTCCAGATTTTATTGTTTGGCTGATCCGTGAAAAACACGTTGCCTTGTTTATCGGCAGTGGGGCCTTCGGTAAAGCCGAACTGCCGGGAAACTAGTTGCGGCGTTGCACCCGGTGCAATAAGTTGCCTGGCTGCCTGGCTGGCGTCATCTGTCTGCCCAATACTGCCCCGGCGGGTAGTTACTTCGGATATGGGTTGCGTGTTGCCGGTAGTTTTGCACGAAAAGGCGGCAATCCCCAAAAGACTTATTCCCAGCAGGATGCTATACTTGGCATTAAAGGCAAGCTGCATAAACGCATCATTAAAGTTAAAAATGAACCAGGTGCCCGGCGTATTCCTCCCAGGCAAGTATAATTATCGGCAGCAGGCCGATATAGAAGCGACGCGTTACTTGCGGTTAAAGAAAAGCTCCTGGTAGCCTACAAGCAAATCAGCACGCGTGCCGGGCGGACGATAGTAGATCAGAATATCGTAGTTGTTGTCCGTCTCGAAGTGGCTGCCTTCAAAGTAACTTTCGTCGGTTGCTACGGCATTGGCAGGTTTTAGCGTGTAGTAGTAGTTATAGTAGCCCTGCTTGAGCAACAACCGACCCGCATACACGCCACGAGCCGCATCATAGGTGAGCTTGGCATCGTTCTGCAGGCGCCAGTCAGTCAAGGCACCCAATACATACACCGGGCCCGGTACCGCTTCAGGAGCGTTCAGCTCAAAATCCACCCAGGTATAATCGCCATTCACTTCGCCATTGCCATACTGCTTGTTGCCAAAAATACGCTGGCCATTTATGTCCGGGTCCTGGCTATACACGGCATTCTGGCGGCTTTTGTCCGGCTCCAGGTTCACCTCTATCGGGTTTGCCTGCAGGTTGATGCCCTGCACCCCCACATCATTGAAGTTGAGGCTACGTGTATCAAAAACGCGGAACTCGCTCAGGCCTTTAAACTGATCTTTGGGGTCGAAGAACACGTACTCCAACCGGCGCTGATCGTCGCGCACGTAGGTTGGGCGATAGGATTTGGCATTATCCCAGCGGTAGTTCTGGCGCATCACAGCTTTTACATCCACAGTAGGGTTTACGATGGGGAAATCAGGATAAAAAACGTTGAACTCCACCGGCTGCCTTGTTTCCCGGCCACCCGGCCCTACGGGTGGGCCCAGTTTTGCTGCAACCACTACGCCGTTCTGGTATACCAGCAGGCGGCGCGTGAGCAGCAGGTTCCCGCCTTCTTCCGACACCACCAGCAGGTAATTGCCACTCAGTTTTACACGGGGCACCCGGAAGCGGTAATGCACGTAAGGGATGCGCGTGTTCACTGAGTTCTGCACATCAGTAATAAAGAACTCGTTAAATGTAGAAAGGTATTGCGTTTCGTTCAGGCCGGAAGGTGTCCAGTCGGCATTGCAGTGCACCAGTTTGGCGATAAGCCGCTGCGGGCCTGTGTTTAATCGGTCAAACTCAAGCAGAATCGGCTGCGATTGGTCTATCGCAATAACCGGCGGCTGCAGCACTTCCTGCGGCGTGCCGGAAGCGCGGTAAGCCTGCACCGATTTGATGTTATCGGCATAGATATAATCCTCGTACCGCAGTTCGTTCTGCACGCCTGCGGCACTGCTGCCCGACGATTGCCCCTGCTGCTCGACGGGGACGCAGGCTACTGCGCCAAAGGCCAGTGCCGCAGCGATCAGATAAGTATAGGTTGTTCTTTTCAACATTCGGGTAGGTTGTTTGCCAAACTTAAGCAGTGGCTTGAGAACGAAGATAGGAAAAAAGCAGGCATTTGCCACGCGCAGTTCGCGCATGAGACATGGAGCGCTCTTTAATGGCTATTATACCTCTTGATCATACTTGTAATCAAAAGAAACGCTGCTTTATACTTCGAGTTTTGTGGTGATGGCAATGCCACCTTCCAGCGTTTTCTGCACCGGGCATTTGGCGGAGATCACCTTGAGGCGCGCGCGCTGCTCGTCTGTCAGGTTGCCGTAAAGCTTTAATTTCTTGGTGACGTGGCTGAGGCGGGCATCTTTGTCGTCACTCTTTTCACAGTCATTGGGGTGTATGCGTTCGTGCCACAGCCTCACCTCGGCGCGCTCCAGGGGCCACCCTTTTCGCGTAGCATACATCTGCAGCGTAATGACCGTACAGGCACCCAGCGCACTCAGGATATAATCATAGGGATCCGGGCCTGACTTGGTACCTGTGGCCAACCCGGATTCGTCGATCACAGCTTTTTCGGTACCGGCTTTTACGTTGGCTACAAGCGGCGCTGTGCTGTCGGCACTTACCGTTACAAAGCCTTCTTTCTCTATAAAACGCATCATCTTTTTTGGTTTAAAACTCACGCTACACCTGGCCTTAGTATAAGCAAATCGGCGGCAAAAGGTTTCCGCCGGAGCCTACCACTGGTGCCGGTCTGCTTTTTCAGCTGATTAATAGGTTGCAGGCAAGGCTTCGTCTAAAACCTGGTATAAAGTGTAAAATTTGCTTCATTTTGCAGCCTCGTTCCAAACCATACCTAAAACCATGAAAAAAATGATTCCGCTGCTGCTGCTTGTTGGCAGCACGCATCTTTCCTATGCCGGCAGTTCTCCCGCGCCGGCAAATCCTCAGCAACTCATCGCCCAAAGTATAGCTGCCATGGGCGGGCAGCAAAAGCTGGCGCAGCTGCATACGCTGCGCCTCACAGGCATCGGCCATACGTATCTGTTAGAGCAATCGGAACGGCCGGAAGGCCCCTGGATTGTGAATTATACCCAGGTGCAGCAGCTACGGGATTACGAACACCAACGCCTGCGCACGCTCACGGAAAGCCGCAATACGCAGCAGCCTGAATGGGCGCCACAAACAACCGTATATGCCGCCGGCACCGTGGCCATACTTGCCCCAAACGGCCAGCTGTCGCCGGGCCGCAGCACGATGGCCGATGAGGCGGAAGAAACACTGCAACAGGCGCCCGAACAAGTGCTGCTGCTGGCCCTGAAAGCGTCTGATCTGCGGGCCCTGAAAGATACCGTGCTGCAGGGTGTGCTGCACCATGGCGTGGCCTACAGCCAGGGCAACACGCAAGTCCGCTTATACCTGAACACATACTCGCACCTGCCTACGCTGCTGCAAACCACGCGGGCGTATCCGCAGGATCTTTTCTGGGCGGTATGGGGTAACGTGCGCAGCGACCAGTTCTATTCCCTCTGGTCGCTCACGCCGGAAGGCATACAGTATCCGCTGCAGTATAACCTGTACCGTAACAACCAGCCATACAAGGAATTTACCATTCTGACCCTGGCGCTGAACCCTGCCCTTCCGGCTGACACGTTTGCCATACCGGAGCAGGTGCAGCAGCAGTTTGCCGCACAGCCTGTGCCAGATTACAACAAACTACCGCTGGGCCGCCCGGATAAACAGCCGCAGGAACTCGCACCGGGCGTACTGCAGATTCCCGGTTACTGGAATGTAGCGCTCATTAAACAGGAAGACGGGGTAATTCTGCTGGAAGCGCCTATCTCGGGTGGCTATACGGCCCAGGCGCTTGCGAAAGCCCGGGAGCTGTACCCGGATCTGAAGGTGAAAGCGGTCATCAGCACGTCGGATGCCTGGCCGCATGTAGCCGGCGTGCGCGAGGCTGTGGCGCAGAAACTGCCAGTCTATACGTTGAACCTGAACAAGCCTTTGCTGGAGCGACTTATAGCTGCCTCGTTCCCGTCTGCTGCTGCCCTGCCGTCATCACGCAAATATAAACCGAACTTCAAAACGGTGGCCGGTAAAACCGTGCTGGGCAAAGGCAGCAACCGCCTGGAGCTCTACCCAATACGGGGTGAAAGTGGCGAGCGCATGGTCATGGTATACTTCCCCGAACACCAGCTACTCTACGCCAGCGACCTGGCGCAGCAAAACCGCGACGGCAGCTTCTTTCAGCCCGCTTACATTGCCGAAGTCGTAGCGGCTATCCGGCGCGAAAACCTGCAGGTTAAAAATGTTTTTGCTATGCACACCGGCCTTTTGCCTTATGCCAAGCTACTGGAAGCAGCGGCTGTAGCCTCCGTGGAGTAGTAAAGAATTACAAGAATAAGAAAGGAGCCGGAGGATGATATATCGTTTCCTTCGGCTCCTTTTTCTTTTGGATATGACCTTGTAGTATTTAGGGTGCTTTTTGCAAGTGCAGCTGCTGGTTACGCTGTTGCTTCTTGCCCCAGACACTCGCAGGTCTGAAAGACACTGCGAGGCCTTTGAAGGACTTACTTTTATAGCGCAAGCAGACGCTTGCACCAGAGCTTATACTTTCTCGCTTTAATGCACCGACTTATAAGTACTTACTGGCGCGGGTATTAACCCGTTACGAATAATGGAAGCGAGTCTGGAGACTCGCGGAAATGGATAGCGGAAGTATAGGTGCGATCCTAGTTTAGCCAGATGATTTGGCTGCGTAGCCTTGCGCCTTGCAGCCGCGTAATGTCAAAGACTTAACTTACACAAAAAAGCACGGGTTAATACCCGCGCCAGGTGTAGCTCACTTTTACCTGTATTGTGAAATGGTCCTCGATAAAGGAGAGAGCTGGGATGGGGGTCAGAAACGCAGTACGAAGCGCGTGCCCTGTCCCAGCTCCGACTGTACCGAGATAGTGCCTTTATGCAGCCGCATAATTTGCCGGGACAAGCTTAGCCCGATGCCGGAACCGGTATTCTTTGTGCTGAAAAAAGGAATAAAGATCTTGCTCATCGCTTCTGGGGTCATGCCGGAGCCATTATCGGCCACTTCTATGCTTACCCGGCTACGCTCGTCGAGGTAGGCGTGCAGCATAATTTGGGCATTTGCTTGCTCCTGCACGGCTTCCATGGCATTTTTTACCAAGTTGATCAGCACCTGTTCAATCATGGTTCTGTCGGCGGCCAGCAGCAGGCTTTCCGAGGGTACTTCTACCTGCAGTTTCACCTGTCTGGCGGCCAGTTGCTCGCGCATCAGCAGTTTGATTTCATGTAGCAATTTACTTGCATTAAACCGGGTAATCTGCGGTTCGGAGAGGGTGGTCAGGTTGCGGAAATCACTTACAAACCGGATGAGGCCATCGGAGCGACGGCTGATGGTTTGCAGGCATTGCCCGATGTCGGCGAGCTCTTCGCGCAGCAGCGTTACTTCTTCTGTTTGCGTTTCGGTAAAGCTGCTGATCTCTTCGGAGGCACTGGCCGAGAGCGAGGCGATGGGCGTTACGGAATTCATGATCTCGTGGGTCAGTACTTTGATCAGGTTGTGCCAGGCTTCCATCTCCTTTTCTTCCAGCTCGCGCTGTATGTTCTGGAGAGAGGCCAGCCGAATGCGGTCGCCCAACAGCGAGAGCTCCATGACATGCACCGATAAGTTGGCCTGCTCTCCCTCCTGCCGCACCGGCACAAGCACTTTCTCTCCGTGCTTGAGCTGGTGCAGGCTTTGCGCCAGTTCCGGGCTTACCAGGGCCAGTTCCCTTAATTGCTGCGCCTGGCTGATGCGGAGCAGTTTCCGGGCTGCGTTGTTAAGCAAAAGGATACTTCCATCGGGTTTATAGGTGATAATACCAATGCCGATATGCTGCACAATTGCTTCAAAGTACAGCATGTTCGCTTCCTTTTCGGCGCGTACTTCCCGGAACTTCAGCATCACCTCGTTCAGCCGCGAGGCTAGTTCGTGCTGCCTTCTGCCCTCTCCTTTTGTATGAAAGAGCTCCGTAAAATCATCATACTTAATGTAATTTAGAAAGCGCAGGAAGAGCTTGTTGGTACGCTCCTGCAAACGAGCCAGCAGCCATACCTGCAGCAGGATAAAAGCGCCCAGGCCTAGCAGCGTGCTGTGGTATTGAGGTTTAAAATCCAGCGCTGCAAAAAAATAAATAGAAAGGGCCAGCAAGGCCACGCGCAACAGCAGCTGCAGGCGGTAGTTTCTAAAGCTCATACTTCTCCAGTCGTCGGTAGAGGGCGCCACGCGATAAGCCCAGCTCTTTGGCTGCTTTGGAAATATTGCCTTCGTGTTTTTGCAGCGCGCGCAGCACCGTTTCCCGTTCCAGCTCATCCAGGTCCAGGCTCTGCGCATTGTTAGGTTCCGCTGTTAAAGCAGGTGGTTCGTGTTCGGCCAGGAAAAAGAAATCGTCCGCTTCGAGTGTGCGGTTGTCGCTCATGATCGAGGCGCGCTCGAGCACATGCTGCAGCTCGCGCACATTGCCCGGCCAGTTGTAGCGACGCAATCTCTCCAGCCCCGAAGCGCCCAGGTGTTTTACCGGCTGTTTATACTTCTGGGCGTAGGTTGCCAGAAAATGCTCCGCAAAAACCGGAATATCCTCCAGCCGCTGGCGCAGGGGCGGTAAATGCAGCTCTACGGTGTTAATGCGGTAAAGCAGATCCTGGCGAAAGTCGTTGCGCTGCACCATCTCTTTCAGGGGCATGTTGGTGGCGCTGATCAGGCGAACATTAACCGGAATGGGTTTGTTGGTGCCTACCCGGATCACTTCGCGCCGCTGCAATACAGTCAGCAATTTGGCCTGCATAGCCAGCGACAGGTTGCCGATCTCATCCAGGAACAGCGTGCCGCCATTGGCCGCTTCTATGCGGCCGATGCGGTCTTCTTTAGCATCGGTAAACGCGCCTTTTTTGTGTCCGAACAGCTCACTCTCAAACAACGATTCGGTCACAGCGCCCATGTCCACAGTCACAAAAACTTTATCGGCGCGGGAAGAACGCTGGTGGATGGTGCGGGCAATTACTTCCTTGCCGGTTCCGTTCTCGCCCAGCAGCAAAATATCGGCATCGGTCCGGGCCACTTTATCAATCATGGAAAAAAGCTGGTGCATGGCCATACTCTGTCCGGTAAGAACCGTTTGCGGCGAGTTGAGCTCGGCAGTGAGCGAGCGGTTCACTTCCTTCAGCTGATCTACTTCCTTGTAGGATTTGCGCAGTTTGGCAGCCGAGGAAAGCGTAGCCAGCAGTTTTTCGTTTTGCCAGGGCTTGAGCACAAAATCGGTGGCGCCTTCCTTCAGGGCCCGCACCGCCATCTCCACATCCCCGAAAGCCGTGATCATCACCACCACCGCCGAAGGATCATACTTGAGGATCTCCTTGAGCCAGTAAAAGCCTTCCTGCCCGCTTGAAGTATCTTCGGTAAAATTCATGTCGAGCAGAATCAGGTCAAAGTCTTCGTTGGAAAGCAGGAACGGGATCTTTTTCGGGTTCTTTTCCATCACCACTTCCCGGGCGTGTTTGCGCAGCAGCATCTTTGCCGAAAACAGCACGTCCTCGTTGTCATCGATGACCAGGATGCGCCCTAAATTCTGTTCTTCCATGGTTTTATTTTGAATGAGCTGATGTTTGAATGCGTGAATGAGCGAATTAATGAATAAGTTAATGTAAAGCTGCGGGTTTATACTTGTTATACTTGTCTCGCTAGTATAAAACATTGTGCCAGATCGGTACCTTGTCGCGGCTGAGGTGACAAAGACAAGTGCTATTAAGCTCCCCGTCAGGTCAGAAACAGGCTCAGGCTAGTTTATTCAGGCTTATTTAAGTTTTATACTTTATACTTGCCTCAACTAAGATACAGTTTTCCGAGGATAAATAGCACTGTCCGGTGTCCATTGGTGGACACTCTTTTGTCCGGCCGTGGACACCCGAAAAACCCCGGAAGTGCTGTAGCAGCGGAGCAGGGCGGTTTTCCGGTTCTGGCACAAGAGTTGGCAAGGTATGTTTGTCTGAAATCAGGATTTTCAGGATTCAGGAATTTACAGGATGCAGGAAGTTTAAAAGTGGAAGGCAGACATGAAGCTGCTTTTATCTACATGTTATTCTCTACAGTTTTATCCCAGTAATCTCCCCTCTTGTAAATCCTGATCCGGACAAGCGAAAACCTATTTAAACAAATAAAGCGATGGTAAAGATATACTTCCTGACTGCGTTCCGCTCGCTGCTCCGAAATAAGAGCTACAGCCTGTTGAACATTGCCGGCCTGGCGCTGGGCATTACGTGCAGCATCCTGCTTTTTCTGGTCATCAAGTATGAGCTGAGCTATGATGCCTTCCACAGCAAGGCCGCCCATATTTACCGGCTCAACTCTGATACCAGCTACCCCGATGGCATCTTCCGAAACACAGGTACCCGCTTCCCCATACCTGCACTGCTGCGCGCCAATGGCAACCTGGGCCTGAAAACTATCACGCAGCTCAACGGCGAAGAAGGAGCGCAGATCAACATCCCGGCCGACTACAACACAGCTCCCAAACGCTTTCGCGAAGAAGGTGCCATTGCTTTTGCCGAGCCCAGCTTCTTTGACCTGTTCGATTTTGACAAAGGCACAACCGATCCGCGGCCTGCCCTGGCCGAGCCCGGAAACGTGGTGCTGACCCAAAGTATTGCCGATAAGTATTTTCCGGATGGCCAGGCGCTGGGCAAAACGATCAAGTATAACAACATCCTGACCCTGAAAGTAGCTGCCGTGATTCCGGATTTCCCCTCCAACAGCGACTTTCCGTTTGTGATGCTCATTTCTTATGCTTCGTACAAGAACTACACTAACCTGGACCTGAGCAATTTCAATACCCTCTACAGCAACCAGCAGCTTTATGTAGAATTGCCAGCGGGGGTATCGCCAGAGGCCAAAGCAGCCGAAATAAGCACGTTTGTGAACAAGAACCGGAAGCAGGATAAGAGCTCCGTTGAAACCCTCAGCCTGCAGCCGCTCAACGACATCCACTTTAATGCCGATTACGGCAATTTCGGGGAGCGCACCATTTCCCGGGAGATGATCTGGTCGATGGCGCTGATCGGGATCTTTCTGGTGCTGGTGGCCTGCATCAACTTTGTGAACCTGGCAACCGCCCAGGCTGTGAAGCGGGCAAAAGAAGTAGGCGTGCGCAAGGTACTAGGCAGCAGCAAAACCCAACTGATGCTGCAGTTCCTGGGCGAAACGCTGCTGATCACCCTGCTGGCTACCTTTCTGTCGGTTATACTTACCGAGCTGGCCTTGCCCTACCTCAATGAACTGCTGGAACTCAAGATCACCTTCCGCATTTTGCAGGACCCCGTGCTGCTGTTTTTCCTGAGTGCGGAGGTGCTGCTTGTAACGCTTTTTGCCGGCCTATACCCTGCCCTCATCCTGTCGCGGTTCCAGCCTATTGCCGCTCTCAAAAGCCGCATGAATACCCAGCAGGTTGCGGGCCTGCCCATCCGCCAGGCGCTGGTGGTGCTGCAATTCACCATCTGCCAGGTGCTCATTATCTGCACCATCCTGGTCAATAACCAGATGGATTATTTCAGGTCCAAATCGTTGGGCTTTAACAAGGAAGCCGTGGTTACGGTGAGGCTGCCAAACCAGGCGGGTCAGAAAATCATCCCGCTGCGTCAGGAAATGCTGAAGAGCCCCGCCATCCGCAACGTGAGCTTTGCCGCCTCCCCGCCGTCGGCTAACATGACCTGGGGCTCCAACTTCGCCTTCGATCATGCCAGCGAGGATGCTCCTTTTAGTGCCAACATGAAGTATGCCGACGAGCATTACATCAAACTCTACGATATTAAACTGGCAGCAGGCCGCCCCTACCACAACACCGACTCAGCTGCCGTGCTGATCAACGAAACCATGCGCCGCAAGCTGGGGGTAAAAACAGCCGCCGACGCGATTGGCAAAACAATCTCGCTCAATGGCGGCCACCTCAAAGCGACCATCATCGGCGTGGTAGAAGATTTTCACCAGAACCCGCTGCACATGCCCATCGACCCCAGCATTATGCTCCCTAATCCGCAAACCTATGGCTTTCTATCGGCCAAAATCGATATGAGCCGGAAACAGCAGGCGCTGCAGCAACTCGAGAAAGTATGGAACCAGGCGTACCCGGATGATGTGTTTAACTATGAGTTCCTGGATGAAACCATCGCCCAATTTTACCAGGACGAAGCCCGCCAGGACCAACTCTTTAAGGTATTCTCTTTTATCGCCATTTTTATCGGGTGCCTGGGACTTTATGGGCTGGTAGCGTTTATGGCGGCGCAGCGCACCAAGGAAGTCGGCATAAGAAAAGTGCTTGGCGCCTCGATCTTCAACATTACGGTGCTGTTCTCCAAAGAATTTGTGAAGCTGGTCCTCATTGCGTTTATCCTGGCAGCGCCTGTTGCTTATTATGTCATGGGCAAGTGGCTCGAAGACTTTACATACCGTATCAGCATCGGTTACTGGCCGTTTATACTTGCCGGCCTGGCCACCCTGTTTATCGCCCTGCTTACCATGAGCACCAAAGCGATACAGGCTGCAGTGGCCAACCCGGTTACTTCGCTCAAAACCGAATAGCGGCACCCGGTTATCCTATAAAAAGGCGGCCCTGTTAAGAGCCGCCTTTTTTATAGGATAACCGCTAAAGCTCAGTTGCTAGCTGGAAGGGATGGTGGCAGGCGGATGCGGCAGCACTTCGAACTGCCCGCCCGCCAGTAAATGCACGGTATACAGCCGGTCGAAGCCTTCGCCTAGGCTTGGGGGCTGCAGTAACCGGAAGGTGCCGCGGATACCCCGTTCCGGTATCACGGCTTTACCCGAACGCCCGGTGTTGCGTTGAAGCGCACTGGCAAGATCGGTTTCAAAGTAATAGCCCACCACCTCATACTTTGCCGCTTTTGCCAGCTGAATATAGGAATGCCTTCTTTCGATCGTCACATTGGTTTTATCCACCACAAATCGTTGCCCTGTTTTAAGGCAGGCCTGCAGAAAAAGCTGCTCGCGGTGGCGGGTACCCAGCAGATCCAGGCTGATGCGCACGTGCGTATCAAAAAAGAGCGCTTTGTAGAAGCTGGATTTCCCGCTGGCCTGGATGCCACAAAAAATAACGGCTTGCATAAGTATAACAGGATGGCCGCTTATACTTACGCATTGCGGCCGTGCCGGTGTCTGGCATGCCCCTGTTTCCAGCGCGCCGCTTCCCATTCTGGAATCAAAATGAAACTGACATTTAAGCGGAAATAAAGAAAAGACGTGTACTTTTGTCTTAAACCTATCTGTTCATTTATCTTAAATCGATACGACAACATGTACACGGTATTGCAGAACATCCATTCTTACCTGGCTTACCTGGTGCTGGCAGGGCTTGTAATAGCCATTATCAGCGCACTAAGCAGCAGCTCGGGCAACAGGCCTTTTACTGATAGCAACCGCAAAATGGCCCTGCTGGGCCTGATCCCGACTCACTTGCAATGGGTAGTGGGTTTGATCTTATACTTTGTTTCGCCGCTGGGTGCGTCTAATTTCTCCGGCGCTGCCATGAAGGATTCCGTGTCGCGCCTATACATTCTGGAGCACCCACTCACGATGATCATTGCCGTGGTGCTGATCACGATCGGTTACGCCCGCGCCAAGCGTGCGGTAGGTTCGCCAAAGGGCTTCCGTAACATTTACATTTTCTATGGCCTGGGCCTGATCCTGATCCTGGCACGCATTCCGTGGCAAGCCTGGTTCGGCAACTAAGCCATACGTGCCATAACCAAATAGTCAGAAGCCCTGCCGGAAATAACCCGGCAGGGCTTTTTTATGCCGTTTATCCTTGTACTCCTGTATCATTACCACCCGGGCTGATGAACGCTTCCAATAGCCGGTTTACTTCGTCAGGTACTTCGTGGTGCAGCCAATGCGTGGCGCCGGGCAGAAAGCGCAGCTGCCCGTGCCGGCAACGGGCTATACTTGGTTGGGCCATCTCGCTGCCCAGAAAAGTATCCTGCTCTCCCCAGAGCAGCAGTGTCGGCACCCGGATCTCTCCTGTTACCCGCAGCTTGCTATACTTGTAGGCGCGGTACCAGTTGATCATACTTGTGAGCGCATGAGGTTGCTGCCAGACCTTTTTGTAACAGGCCATGTCGTTGGGTGAAAACGTATTTTTGCGGGCAGATATTACCATACTTCTTTCCATTAGCTTATAGTTGAAAGCGCGGCAGACACGCTCGGGCAGCCAGGGCAGCTGAAAGAACCCGGCATACCAGCTGCGCAGCATCTGCCGGGGATTGCTGTGCAACTGGGCACTTATTACCTGCGGGTGCGGAATGTTCAGGATAACGAGTTTTTCCAGCAGGTCGGGGTACTGCTGCGCTACCGCCCAGGCTACGACGCCACCCCAGTCATGGCCTACCAGGTATACTTTGTCCTGCGTGAGCTGCCGGATCAGGGCGGCAACATCGGCCGCTAAGTGCTCCATTGTATAGGCTTTCACCCCCTGCGGTTTACTGCTAAGGTTATATCCCCGCTGGTCGGGGGCTACGGCCCGGTAGCCCTTTGCTGCAAAGTATAGCAACTGCCTGCGCCACGCATATCCTCCCTCCGGGAAGCCATGCAGGAAAAGCACTACCTGATCTGCTTTCCCTCCTGCTTCTGCAACATGCAGGGTAATATCATTCAGGGTATAGGTTGTCTGCCGAATCTCCATGCTTTAAATTACTGAATTGCAGCCTCTGAAGATGTCTGCTGCTTAGTACCCAACAGGCTTATTCCTGCTACAGCATACGTAGTTTTTGTTTTCTTTTTGCTTTTGTCAAAACTAAATACTAAATTTATTAGTGTTCACAACTAAATATATTAGTAATAGCTATATATTTGGCTTCCGACAGACAAGTAAAAGAAATTATGAAAGAAACAATATCCCCTTAACCGAGCAACTGCCAGCCTAGCTGGAGATGCTGTACGCGCCAGACAAACCAAGTCATTAAGAGATGCAATGTATCAAGATGTTGCCCCGCTACACCACGCATATCGGTGAGTTGCTGATGGGAGGCTGTAATTGCTGCTGGTAAGGTATAAACGGTGTTATTTTGGCTTCAGTAGCTTGAGCAAAAGATCCTTTCAGAATGACAAAATCGAAAGAGGGCTGTTTAATTAGATACAAGCAAAGTGATATAATGAAAGAAGTACATCCCCCCACCCCCTTCAAAGGGGAACTTTCTGCTTCTGCTATACTTAGGCTAAAGTTTTATGGCAGCTGCCATCGTGCGGACAGGTCGCGACCTGTCCCTACAAGTAACGGTCGTTAAGCCATAGCTATCGAAGTGATCCCAGTCCTTGGGTTGAGCGCCTTGGTGTGTTGCGGTGCCACGATAGTGGCAGCCCGCAGCGCGAGCGAGGAGCAGCTTCATGCCACAGCGCGATGCCCAAGGACGAGCCCCCGCGGGCTTGGAGTGCTCCAAAGCCTAAGGTGAAACAGGACAAGTATAAAACCGCGGAATACTAGTAGCTAGCAAGTATAGCAAGGTATAAATCAAAGCATAAGAAAGCCACTGCAAAGTATAATAGAGCTGAGGAAGAACTACAACTACATAGTATCACAAGCACTTCTTTTCAATAATAGCATCATACAATTCATGCCTCTTTAAAACAACAACATACAGCAACAAGCAAGAGCATAATTCATACCCAATAAAACGATGAAACCGGAAGAATACCTGAAAGGACGCGGCGCGCAGTATAACCCTGTTAACCCCTACCTGAAACAAACCTATGTGGCCGAGCACCTGGAAGGCTTGGACGAGCCCATGCTCTCCAACTCCAAAACAGAGTTCTTTACAGAGCATCCCAAAAGGATCGTGAACAGAGTGGAGAGCCCGGATATTGGGCTTTCTTATTCCCTGAACCCTTACCAGGGCTGCGAACATGGTTGCATATACTGCTATGCCCGCAACTCACACCAGTATTGGGGCTATGGCGCCGGGTTGGATTTTGAGCGTAAGATCATCGTCAAAGAGAATGCTTCCGAAGTGCTCGCCCGGCAACTGGAAAGTAAAAACTGGCAGGTGATGCCGCTGATGCTGGCGGGTAACACCGATTGCTACCAGCCCATCGAAGCGAAAAAGAAACTCACGCGCCGCATCCTGGAAGTGCTCCTGCAATACCGTCACCCGGTCAGTATCATCACCAAAAATGCGCTCATCCTCCGCGACCTGGACATCCTGCAGGAGCTCAACAAGCTGGACCTGGTGCACGTCAATATCAGCATTACCACCCTAGACGAAAAACTGCGACAAAAACTGGAACCCCGCACGGCCTCCGGGGCCAAACGCCTGGAGGTGGTGCGGCAGCTGGCGGCCGCCGGACTGGATGTAAACATCATGGTGGCGCCCGTTATCCCGGGGCTAAACGACTCTGAGATTCCGCAGATCATAAAACAGGCTGCGGAGGCCGGTGCCTGCAATGCTGCTTATAATATAGTGCGCCTCAACGGAAGTGTCGGACCTATTTTTGAAGACTGGATCCGGCAGGCCTTTCCAGAACGTGCTGAGAAAGTGCTTCACCAAATCGCTGATTGCCATGGTGGCCAACTAAACGACAGCCGCTTTGGTACGCGCATGCGTGGCGAGGGCAAATTTGCCGAAACCATTGGCAACCTGTTTAAACTGAGCAAACAAAAATACCTGGCTGGGCGCAGCAGCAGGCCTTTTAATTACACCCATTTCTGCACCCGCGCCGGAAAGCAACTGGGGCTATTTTAAAGAAGGACAAGTATAAAGCAGGTCTCTGGGTATACTTTATACTTACAGGAAACATCCTAACAGGCGCAACCTCCCGTTCTGGTTGTAGTATGATGGCTGTAATGCCTTCTTAAAATCACCTTTATGGAACCCGGACAAGACCTTACCGTGCGCACTTGGGTAGAGCTGCAGGCCGCTCTTTTTGACCATAGCTGGGACGAGAAAATAGAACGTTTCCGCTCCGACTATGTGTACCGGGGCAGCTGGAGCAAATCCTATGACCTGGGAACAAGTATCATGCGCATCGGCAGCAAATTTGAACAACTGGAGCCACACCTGCTGCGCAATTTCCGCAAGTATGCGCACAGCAACGCCTCGCCCGGCGACTCGTTCTGGAACTGGCTTGCAGTGGCGCAGCACCACGGCTTGCCCACCCGCCTGCTCGACTGGACTTACTCGCCGCTTGTAGCGCTGCACTTTGCCACCGAAGACCTTTCCAAGTACGACGAAGACGGGGCTGTGTGGTGCATCAACTATGTAAAAACACGCGAGTACCTGCCGGCTCCTCTTAAAAAAGCGCTGGACGAGGAGGGCTCCAACGTATTTACCCCGGAAGTACTCGAGCCGGTAGCTCCTTCTTTAAAAGCACTGCGGAGTTTTCAGGAGCAGGATTATGTGCTGTTTCTGGAGCCTCCTTCGCTGGATGCGCGCATCATTCACCAGTATGCCCTCTTCTCGATGATGTCGGATGTAAAGGCTGAACTTAGCCAGTGGCTGCAGCAGCATCCCGAGTTGTACTTCCGGGTAATCATACCGGCTGCGCTCAAATGGGAAGTGCGCGACAAGCTGGACCAGGCAAACATCACAGAGCGCGTTCTTTTTCCGGGGCTGCAGGGGCTAAGCCAGTGGCTCAAGCGCCATTATACCCATCGCTAAAGTTTTTACTAAATTATGCGGGTGCCGTTCCGTTATTGTCGGGGAAAAGGTCTAAATTCAGCAGATCAAATACTTTTATCTTACAAGAATGATACTGCGCAGATTGCTTCGTGAAAACACCCTTTTTCACCCAAATGAATTAAAGAAAAACACCATTCCGGCAAACCGGACCACTCCGAAACATTATACTTCTAAGGCTGCGGCTATACTTTGCGGTCTGCTGCTGACCAGCGCCTGCACCCAGGAACAGGAAGCAACATCAGGAATACAGGTGGCTGAAAAGCAAACGACCAGCCGGGATACTACCGTATCGGCTGTAGCGGATACCAGTATGGTCGCAACTCCTGTAAAGACAGCAGTTGCCGTAGACAGCAGTTGGGATTACCCGGGTCCGAAACCCATGCCGGGTGCCATTCTGCCTCACAAGCGCATCATTGCTTTTTATGGCAATCCCCTATCCAAGCGAATGGGCATTCTGGGAGAATTGCCTCCGGAGCAGATGCTGGCTAAACTGGATGAAGAAGTAGCTGTCTGGACCAAAGCAGACTCGCTGACGCCTGTGCAGCCCGCCCTGCATGCCATTGTGGTTACAGCACAGGGCCAGCCCGGTCGTGGCGAAAAATACCGCCTGCGCATGAGCGACAAAATGATAGAAGATGTGCTGGCGATGGCTCAAAAGCGCGACGCGATTGTGTTCCTGGATGTGCAGGTAGGTAGAAGCACACTGCAGGAAGAATTGCCACAGCTGGAAAAATTCCTTAAGTTGCCGCAGGTGCACCTGGGCATCGATCCGGAATTCTCGATGAAGGAAGGTGGCGTGCCCGGCCGCAAGATTGGCACCTACGATGCAGCCGATATAAACTACGCATCGCAGTTCCTGGCCGACCTGGTAAAGCAAAACAACCTGCCGCCCAAACTCCTGATCGTGCACCGTTTTACGCAGCACATGATCACGAATTCTGAAAATATCAAACTGCGACCCGAAGTAGGCATTGTGATGCACATGGACGGCTGGGGACATCATACTTTAAAAAGAGACACTTACCGCCGTTACATTCAGAAAGAGCCGGTGCAGTTTACGGGCTTTAAGCTGTTCTACAAAAACGACCTGAAGAAAAGCTCGCGCCTGATGACGCCGGAAGAGATCCTGGCACTCACTCCAAAGCCGCTTTACATCCAATATCAGTAACTGAAGTAAGTATAACTGAATGCTGCATAATAGCCGGAACATACAGGCTGGCAGCAGTACTATGGCCGGAGGTAGCTCCGTTAAAGTATAAACGACCCTCCGGCACTTGGACAGCCATTCAGCATTCAGTTATACTTTTAGATTGCTTTGCCGGATCCGGCGTTTTTGCTGCTGTTAGCCCTGCGGTATACTTTAAAGTCGTGCTTAGCAGCTTATTTTAAAATCAGCTGCCTGGCTGATAACAAGTTTAAAGGCTGGAATAGGAGATTCGCAACACAGCGGCGCATTAAATCTAAAAAGGTAAGTATAATTTCGGAAGTTTGCAAACAGTAAATTTTTGAAAAAATTATATTTCTACGGAGTAAAAGGGCCCGGCTTTTGTGTTACTCAGGTAAGAGCATTATTGCTTTGCAAATAAGTGAGGGGTTTCTTTACTAGCTGCGCCAGACACCATAAAAAGAGAATGGGAAATTATGACGCGACATTTCCGATCTTCGTCTATTACTAAGTTTGCCCTGCGGTTCATCCAGATCATGATCGTTTTCCCGATGGCCGTGCTGCTTAGCTTTTATATTAAGCCTTATGGCTCCATGGAGTATGAGCTTCATTTTATGATCTGCCTCATCTTCTCCGCCTGTGCCTCTGTGCTGATTACCCGCTATAGTCCACGCCTGATCGTGTTCATGTTTTTTGGGCTACTGGGCATTCTCTTCGTCAACAGCACGTTCTCCGATACCTCGCTCGAAGGCATTTACGGCGATTACAATGCCATGCTGGTGAACATGACTAGCAACCCGCATAACGTTTCGTACCTGAAACCGGTGCGGGGCACCTACTTTCAGGACCAGCGCGTGAAGCGGGCCATGCAGCCGACGCACCCCAAAGTGCGCACTTTTGCCGTCGAAAACTCCACCCGTTATTTTAATGATGAGTATTACCGCAAATTTGGCAAGGTAACCCGCTACTATTCCCTCTTCAAGCATATCCGCCTGAACTGGAAATATGTGAACGACCCGCTCGGCATGGATTACTACGCACATCCTACCGAAAGTATGGGGCTGCTGGCCGGCGACTGCGACGATTATGCTATCTTGATGGCCTCCTCCGTGATGGCGATTGGTGGTGAAGCCCGCATCGTGATTACCGAAAACCACATGTATACCGAAGTGAAAGTAGGCGATGTGGATGACCTGGATGAGGTGAGCTATGCCGTGCGGACATTGTTCCCCGACGAAGTGAACGGCGGCAAGATTCATTTCCATGAGACAAACGGCGAGCTCTGGATCAATTTAGATTATACCGCCAGCTACCCCGGAGGCCCTTTCCTGGAGCCGCAACTCTACAGTGTGATTACCTTCGACAAGTAATGTTTGAAGGCCGGATGCAAGTTTGGCCAAACGGTAAATTGATTTCTAAGAGGCAAACTTGTCCTCTTCCTGCTCAAGCCCATGTTATAGTATAAGCAGGCGCAATTACTGTACTTTGCATCCCTGCTTATTTGCGAACTTCTGCCAACGCTTGTTGCCATTCAGCCAACCGGCAAGCAATCTGGTTAACCATTCTATCGTTTTTACCCGTACACAGCAGCAGCCCCTTGACAAGCGGCTGCTAATTGCTTATACTTCGCCATACAAACCGAAAGCGCATTTATGCCTAAAGTACTTATTGTAGATGATGAACGTGCCATCCGCAGCACGCTGAAAGAAATACTTGAATTTGAAGATTATAATGTAGACGAAGCTGAGGACGGCGAAAAGGCGCTGCAGCTGATGGGAAAAGCAAAGTATGATGTAGTGCTTTGCGATATAAAGATGCCCGGCATGGATGGCATCGAGGTGCTGGAAAAAGCCATGGCGCTGGTGCCTGACACGCCTTTCATCATGATCTCTGCCCATGGAACGATCGACACGGCCGTGGAAGCGACCAAAAAAGGAGCCTACGATTTTCTGCAGAAGCCACCCGATCTGAACCGGCTGCTGGTGTCGGTCCGCAATGCGCTGGATAAATCGACGCTTGTAACAGAGACCAAGATCCTCAAGAAAAAGATCTCTAAAACTTACGAAATGGTGGGCGCCTCGCCTGCCCTGCTGCGGGTAAAACAGGCCATCGAGAAAGTGGCCCCCACCGATGCCCGCGTGCTGATTACCGGGCCCAATGGCTCGGGCAAGGAGCTTGTAGCCCGCGCGCTGCACGAGCAGAGCAACCGCAGTGCAGGTCCGCTGGTAGAGGTAAACTGCGCTGCCATACCCAGCGAGTTGATAGAAAGCGAGCTGTTTGGCCACGAGAAAGGCTCCTTCACCTCGGCCGTAAAGCAGCGCATTGGCAAATTTGAGCAAGCCAACGGCGGCACGTTGTTTTTGGATGAGGTAGGCGACATGAGCTTATCGGCCCAGGCCAAAGTACTGCGCGCCCTGCAGGAGCATAAAATTACGCGCGTAGGCGGCGATAAAGACATTCAGGTGGATGTGCGCGTGGTAGCGGCAACCAACAAGAACCTGCTCGAGGAAATTGAAGCCCGTAACTTCCGGGAAGATCTTTACCACCGCCTTGGTGTTATCCTGATCCATGTGCCGCCCCTCAACGAGCGTCGCGAGGATATTCCGGACTTGGTAAATAAGTTTCTAAATGATATTGCCAATGATTACGGCAACAAGCCCAAAGTAATGACGCAGGAGGCGCTCTCATATTTGCAGCAACTGGACTGGCGCGGCAATGTGCGCGAGTTACGCAACGTGGTAGAACGCCTGGTGATCATGAGCGGGCCCGAGATCTCGCTGGAAGACGCCAAGGCGTATGCCCGCCCGGTGGTGGGTTGATGTCTGGTTTGGTATTTTGCTTGTAGCAGGTGCTGATCTTATAGGAGTGGATTCAGGTAATACTTGGAAGTAGTAGTTTGTTGCTGGTTTTCTACTATGGCTATACTTTGTAGAAGATTTAGAGGATACTATTGTTAGCTGCCATTGATGCTCCTTTATCCTTTGGCTATACTTGGTAGCAAGCTGTCTTCCTAAGTCTTATACTGGCCTTGTTTCACCTTTGTCTTTGGAGCGCTCCATGTCCGCGGGGCCTCGTCCTTGCGTTTCGCGCTGTGGCGTGAAGCTGCTCCTCGCTTCGCTGCGGGCTGCCGCATGCGCGGCACCGCAACACACCAAGGCGCTCAACCCAAGGACTGGTATCAACTCGATAGCTTAGGTTTATACTTCTGATTAAGTATAAATTCTCTATATTCTGATTTCCTTTATTCTCCTCTTCTTTGTCATCCTGAAAGGATCTTGGTGGAAGGGAGATGAAGCTTTTACCATGCAAGTATGCTGTTGCTACACATCAGTCTAAAGTCCCTTTTGAAAGTGATTGAGGGTACCCTGAAAAGCCAAAAATTCGAGGCTTATATTAAAAGGATGAAGCTGCAAAATACAGCATTGCTGTAAGGATGTTACGGATATAAAAAGCCCCTGCAGAAACATAATCTGCAGGGGCTTTTACAAACGCTCCTTTCGAAATCTACTTCAGGCTGGCCATATCGATCACAAAGCGGTACTTCACATCGCCTTTCAGCATGCGTTCGTAGGCCTCGTTGATATAGTCAACAGGAATTACTTCCACATCTGACATGATGTTGTGTTCGGCACAGTAGTCCAGCATATCCTGCGTTTCGGCAATGCCGCCGATCAGGGAACCGGCCAATCGGCGGCGACCATTGATCAGACTGAAACCTGCTACGGGCGAAGGCTCCGGCGGCGCACCGAGTAAGATCATGGTGCCATCGCGCTTTAACATGCCCAGGTAAGCATTCAGGTCGTGCGGCGCCGAAACCGTATCAATGATGAAATCAAACGTACGGGAAAGGCCTTTCAGCACATCTTTGTCTTTGGTGATCGCAAAATGATGGGCACCCAGTTCGCGCGCATCTTTTTCTTTTTCGGGCGAAGTGCTCAGCACGGTTACATCAGCCCCCATCGAAGCTGCCAGTTTCACTGCCATATGACCCAGACCTCCTAGGCCCACAATGCCAACTCGGTGCCCGGCGCCTACCTTCCACTGGCGCAACGGCGAGTAGGTAGTAATGCCGGCGCACAGCAGCGGCGCTACCCGCGAGAGCTCCAGATTTTCCGGTACTTTCAAGGTATAGGCCGCATCCACCACAATCTGGCTGGAGTAGCCGCCATAAGTCGGTTCCGGACGGCCGTTGCGTTGCTTGCTGTTGTAGGTGCCCACCATGCCTTCCTCGCAATACTGCTCCAGGCCTTCCTGGCAGCTGGGGCAATGGCGGCAGGAATCAACAAAGCAGCCCACGCCAGCCAGGTCGCCCTCCTTAAACTTTGATACCTGGTTTCCTACTTTTGTTACGCGGCCCACTATTTCGTGGCCGGGCACCAGCGGGTACATGGCCCCTCCCCACTCGTTGCGCACCTGGTGCAGGTCAGAGTGGCACACGCCGCAGTATAAGATCTCGATCTGCACATCATTTTCGCCTACCTCCCGTCGCTCCAGGGTAAATGGCCCCAGTGGCGCTTTGGCATCGAAGGCAGCATAAGCATTAATTGCTGTCATAGTTCAGTAGTTGTTAGTAAAAGATAATGCAACAAAGATACACCCCAATTGTTAACTCCGCAGCTGTTATACTTAGTCCGAAAAACAGAATCCCAATAAAATAGCGCGGGCCATACCAGCTATATTTTCGCTGCTATGGCCCGCGCCAATCTGCACTTATGTACTAATTACCTTTTTATAACAAGGTGTTCTTTACGTAAGCGGCACTCTGGGCAATGCTCTTGTAAGGATCCATGCCCTGGGCAAAGTTTTCCTGCTCTACAAAAATATACTGCACCTCTGATGCGCCTTTGGCGAAGATGTTTTTGTAATCGATGCTGCCGCTGCCGATCTCGGTGTTCAGGTCACGGTTGTTCTTGTCCATATCCTTTACATGCCACATGGCAAAACGGCCGGGGTTCTGCTGGAACATCTGCACGGGATCTTTGCCGGCGTTAACTGCCCAGTAAAGGTCTAGCTCCATTTTTACCAGGTTCGGATCTGTTTCTTTCAGCAGGATTTCGTAGCCGGTAGTATCGCCCTGCGGCTGGAACTCGAAGTTGTGGTTGTGATACGCCAGCTTCAGATCTGATTTATTTACGGTTTCAGCAGCCTTGTTTATTTGCGCGGCAAGCTTTTTATACCCGTCGGCAGATTTGCGCAGGTTATCGCCTAAGTATGGAATGGTGATGAAGGATTGGCCGGTAGCTTTGGCTGCCTCGATATAGGAATTCAGCACCTCCTGGTTGTTATCAGCCAGGATCTGGTCGAAACCATAGTGGCCACTTGGCGAAGTCAGGTTGTTAGCTTTCAACAGCTCCCCGAACGCTTTGGCATCCATCCCCCAGAAGCCATCTTTTTTAGAATAGCCATACGTTTCTACCGTCTGGTATCCTGCTTCAGCAACTTTTGCCAGCACGCCTTTTACATCTTTTGAAATCTGGTCGCGCAGGGTATAGAGCTGCAGGCCTACCGCCGTAAGAGCGCCTTTGGTGGCGACATTTGTCGAATCGCTTGCGGCACTGCCTGTAGTGTCCGTATCGGTGGCAGCTGTATCTGCGGTGGTCTTGTTGTCAGTACCGCAGGAAACCAGCGCGGGCGTCAGGAAAACACCGGCAGAAAGCATACCTAATTGCTGAAGGAAAGATCGTCTTTTGTTCATTTCGTTTTAGTCTTAGTTTAGTTTGAGTTAGGTAAACAAATAAAGCGCATACTCCTGAGGTAAAGTACCAGGCGTACGCGCTTTACCAGGTTTAAAAGTACAAGGCGATTAATGATGCGCTGTGGCGTAGCTGCCTTCGCTGTGCGGCTTCTTTCTGCCACGCATGTACAGGAACAGACCACCGAACGCAAAGATCAGGAAGATAGGGATCAGCAGGGTTGCCTGCAGCACTTCCGGACCTGCCAGGTTCTTGGCATTATCCAGGGCTGCGGCCATCCCGGTTCCGGGCGTAGCACCCACATATTCTTCCAGGTTAGCACCACCAGGCAAATGGCTGGTCACGATCCTGTCGTAGTAGCCACCCATAAAAATGGTATAGATCGATACGGCAAACATACCGGCTCCGCCCAAAAGGTTCAGGCCTAATGCACCGGACTTTGGTATATTCTCGGCCACAAAACCGATCATGGTTGGCCAGAAATAGGTTACGCCCAGTCCGAAAATAATGGCGCCCAGGAAAATGGTATTACCGGTTAAGGTGCTGAGCAGGTAAATGCCTACTGCCGACAAAACAGCAGAAAGGAACAACACGCCTGTCGGGCTGAAACGGCTTAACACCGGTCTTGCCATGGCGCGGCCCAGTACCTGCACCCCTGTAGTGAGCGTAAGGATCAGCAGGGCGTTGTCGGTTACGTTCTTGAGGAGTACATCGATCCACTGGCCGGTAAATAACTCGGTGATGGCCGTACCGAACATGCAAATGAAAACAAACAGGTATAAAGGCGAGAAAATAGCTTTATACATGTCGGAGGTAGTATAACCGGATGCCACACGCTCGGTAACCGGGAAATCAAGCTTAAGGAAAAGGTAGCCATAAACAAGTGTCGGGATGATCATCACAGCCACCTGGATCTGCCAGCCCAGCCCAAGCATGTTGAACAGGAACACCAGCAGCGTACCGATCACGATACCACCCGGGAACCACAGGTGGAAGTAGTTCAGGCGGGTTGTTTTCTCTTCCGTGTACAGCGTAGCTACCAGCGGGTTACAGGCTGCTTCTACCGTACCGTTGGCAATGCCGATGAGCAGCGTGGACAGGAACAGCGTCCAGTAGCCCTGCGCAAACACCGTGAGCAGAATGCCCGCCAGGTGGAAGAAGAAGGCCAGTACCAGCAGGCGCTTCATGCCGATAATATCCACGACGAAACCACCCACTACAATGGCCAGCGGAAATCCCCAGAAGGCAGTGGCCGTGATGGTGCCAAGCTCCGAGGCATTCAGGTTAAAGTCCACGCCCAGCTGGTTCAGAATTCCGGCACGGATACCGAATGACAGAGAGGTCACCAGCAGTGCGAAACAGCTTGCCCAGAAGAGCTTTTCTCTTTGGATCGTTTGCATAAAAAGTCAGTTAAAAGTTAAGGGTTTAGTTTTTGTTTGTGCTACGCTCGTATGCTTTGTCAACCTGTTGGTTAAAGCTTTTTGATCCTGATGTTGCGGAACCAGACATCATCGCCGTGGTCCTGCAAGGCAATTTTGCCGGATTTGAATGTGCCGAAATCAGGCATATCGGCAAACTTGCTTCCGGCAATGAGCTTTTTCCAGTTGTCATCCCACATGGTAGTGGTTACCACTTTTTTGTCGTTAAGAAACAGCTCCAGCTTGCCGTCTTTGCTGATGATCTCGGCCTTATTCCACTCCCCTGCCGGCTTCACCGGCTCTTCGCTGCTGGCGATCAGGTCATACAAATCGCCGGCGCGGTGCTTGTGGATCTTGGCATCGGGGTGGCCATTGTTATCGAGCACCTGCATTTCTGGCCCTGTGTTCCACACATAATCATACTTGGCGGTATCTTCCTGCACATAAAAGATGATGCCGCTGTTCCCGTTTTTGGCAATTTTCCACTCCAACTGCAGGTCAAAATCCTTAAACTCCTGGTCGGTTACCAGATCGCCGCCCTGGGCTGGCGTGGCAGCTTTTTTGCTGGCTGCATCCAGGTGCAGGGTGCCATCTTCTACCTTCCAGGCATTACCGGCAGTACTTTGCCCGTAAGAATGCCAGCCGTTGGTGGTTTTCCCGTCAAACAAAGGAATCCAATCCTCGGCTGTTTGGGTAGCATCCGGAGCGGCAGTTTCCGTATCGGCAGCTGTCGTCATGTCGGTTTCGTTTTGCTGCGTCTGGCAGGCCAGCAGCGCAGTCAGCGGTAAAAGCGTAAGGATTTTCCGTAGCATAGTGGTTTATTTTTTTAGTGACAATACATACTTGGCCATTTCGGCCGCATCCTCCTTGCTCAGGTCCGGATGCGGCGTCATCGGAATCTGGCCCCAAACGCCGGCGCCCCCCGCAATTATTTTCTGCGCCAGGTAGTCTACGTTCTTGTCATTCATTTCATACTTCTTTGCTACCTCCTCGTAAGCCGGGCCCACCAGCTTCGTTTGCGTCTGGTGGCAGCTGAGGCAATCAGACTGGGCAATCAGCTTTTTACCTTTTTCATAGGTGTCGCCCGTTCCGGCGGCAGCTGTTTCGGCAGTACCTGTATTGCTGGTGCCAATATCATTTATACTTGTATCCACTTCCGATTGCTTGGCCGCAGCGCTGGTTTCAGCATCAGAGGTGGCATCGTTATACGCCTGGTCAGCCGCTTTCTCATCACCGGCAGCATTTTCATTGTTGTTACTGCAGGCTGCCAGCACGGCACAGCAGCTAAGCATGGCAATTAACTTCTTCATAGTATACTGTTATTTAATTGATTACAAACCTAATAATGTACGATTCAGGGCCTCATCAGTGCCCGAGGCGGCAAAGTCATCAAACGCTTTGTCGGTTACCGGGATGATGTGCTTCTTGATAAACTCGGCTCCCTCGCGGGCACCTTCTTCCGGATGCTTCAGGGCGCATTCCCACTCCAGCACGGCCCAGCCTTCGAAATCATAAGCAGTAAGTTTGCTGAAGATGGCTTTGAAGTCAACCTGCCCGTCGCCCAGCGAACGGAAACGACCGGCGCGGTCTACCCAGCTCTGGTAGCCGCCATACACGCCCTGCTTCCCGGTTGGGTTAAACTCGGCATCCTTTACATGGAACATCTTGATGCGCTCATGGTAGTGGTCGATAAAGGCCAGGTAATCGAGGCACTGCAGCACAAAATGCGAGGGATCATACAAGAGGCAGGCCCGTGCATGGTTGTTTACTTCATCCAGGAACATTTCGTAGGTGATGCCGTCGTGCAGATCCTCGCCGGGATGGATCTCGTAGCAAAGGTCCACGCCCGCTTCGTCGTAAGCATCCAGGATCGGGCGCCAGCGGTTGCCTAGTTCTTTAAAGCCGGTATCTACCAGCCCGGCCGGGCGCTGCGGCCATGGGTATACCATAGGCCAAAGCAGCGAACCGCTGAAGGTAACGCTGGCGTTCAGACCCAGGTTCTGCGAGGCTTTGGCTGCATACTTCAGCTGCTGCACCGCCCACTCAGTCCGGGCTTTGGGATTGTTGCGGTATTGCTCCGGGGCAAATCCATCGAAAAGCAGATCGTAGGCCGGATGTACGGCTACCAACTGCCCCTGCAGGTGCGTGGAAAGCTCAGTGATCTGCAGGCCTGCCGCATTTACAATGCCTTTCACCTCATCGGCGTAGGTCTTGCTTTCAGCAGCTTTCTGCAGGTCTATAAAACGGCTGTCGGTGGTGGGCAGCTGCACGCCTTCAAATCCCAGTCCTTTGGCCCATTGGCAGATAGCTTCCAGGCTATTGAACGGCGCCGCATCATTGATAAACTGCGCCAGAAAAATGGCGGGTCCTTTTATTGTCCTCATCTTATTTCAGTTGTAAACTCCATCCATTTCTGATCCGACTTGCCCGAAGCAATGACGCGCTCGATAAAGGCCATGCCTCGCACGCCCTCTTTTATGCCCGGGTAATCCTGCCATTCGGGTTTGGCCTGCTCGCCGGCATTGCGGGCTTGCACACACAGGGCAAAGTTGCGATACAGGTTAGCAAAGGCCTCCAGATACCCTTCCGGGTGGCCCGCCGGCGTACGCGTATTGTGCTGCGCAAACGAACTGGTGTAGCCGCCACCGGTGCGGTAGATCTCGGTTGGGCGGTCGAGCCATTTGAGTTGCAGGGTGTTGGCAATATCCTGCTGCCACTCCAGGCCGCCTTTTTCGCCATACACCCGGATCTTCACGTTGTTTTCTTCTCCGGCTGCTACCTGGGTGGCAAACAGCACGCCACTGGCACCATTGTTAAACTTAAGCAGCACGGCGCCATCGTCGTCTAGTTGGCGGCCTTCTACTACCACGTTTATATCGGCACAGATCTTTGTTACTTCCAGACCGCTGACATACTCGGCCAGGTTAAAGGCATGCGTACCGATATCACCCATGGCGCCGGCTATACCACTCTGGCTGGGGTCGGTACGCCAGGAGGCCTGCTTGTTGTCGCTGCCTTCTTCAAATGTGCTCAGCCAGCCCTGGGGGTACTCCACGTATACTTTGCGGATCTTGCCCAGCTTACCGGAGGCGATAACCTGGCGGGCTTCTTTCACCATCGGGTAGCCGGTATACGTATGGGTGAGGCAGAAAAGGCGGCCGCTTTGCGCCTGCACATCCTGCAGGGCAAGGGCTTCTTTCAGCGAGAAGGTCATGGGTTTGTCGAGCACCACATCAAAGCCACTTTGCAACGCCAGCTTAGCCGGTTCGAAATGCACATGATTTGGGGTTACGATCGAAATAACCTGTACCCGTTCGTTTTCGGGCAAAGCCTGCTCTTTCTCAAAGAGCTCCTGGTAAGAAGTATAGACACGCTCCGGGGAAAGGCCCAGAAGCGCGCCGCTTTCTTTTGATTTTTCGGGATTGCTGCTAAAAGCACCGCAGACAAGCTCATACATGCCGTCCATTTGCGCGGCTACCCGGTGGACAGCGCCGATAAAGGCTCCTTTTCCACCGCCTATCATTCCTAAGCGTATTTTTTTATGCATCTGTTATTAAAAGATATGAAAAATCCTGCGCTGCCCAGTAAGTATACCTGCTATTGGCCAGCGCCTGCTACTGTATCCTGTTTCTTTTTCTGCGGAAACGTACCCTTTAGGTTGCCCAGGCGCGGTCGCCTTTTTTGTAGTCGATGCACCCATCGTAGCGACCCGGCACCGGCACATAGCGTAAAGCCTGCGTGGCTCCTATTTCGGAAGTGAAATACCCCAGCAGGGTCAGCTCCTTCATCATCCGGAAATAATGGCTGGGCGCATCCTCTTTTTTGGAGGCCATATACTTCTTCTGCTCGGCATCAAGGCCGGTCAGTAACTCGGTGCGCTGCTTGGCATTTAACTCCATAAAAGGTTTACTGTACTTTTTATCGCTTGCCTCGTTAAGCTGCGATATCCCTTTCTTAAATACCTCCTGGTCATCTTTTGTATAACAATCCGTCACCATCCGGGACATAAACTCGCCTACATTGGCTGCTTTGGCACCCGGCGTGCTGGTGGCAGGAAGTATGGTGTCGGCCACTTCGTTGAGCTCCGCCACCACATTCTTGTCAAAAAGATTATCGACCTTTTTTGATTGCGGTGTACAGGACACCAGCAAATCGGCGCCTACTACTGTTCCGCCCAGCAGCAAGGCAACTGCCGAAATAGCTTCTCTTCTGTTCATACGCTGTAAATGACAGTTTTAAAGATATAGGTTAATGAGAATCAATATTCAAACGCAAGCTACCACATTGCTTTTTGATAGCTCTAGCTAAGCTGCCGCGTTTGTAGTATAGCCCGATCGACAAAATCGGTTTAGCTATACTTACATTACTCAACAGCCAGTGAAGTATAAAGTAATGCTTTATGCGCCGAGTTTCCAGCCCTTGCGGTATTCCCGCTTTACAAACTGGTTCACATCGTCGAAATTAGTAACCCGCATGTTCTTGTTATCCCACAAAAGCTCTACGTAACGACCCGGATAATCAAAGCCGTTTCCATCAGCCTTTGGCTTTTGGATGTCGAACCCGCGGATAGCAAGGTTGGCCATCAGCAGCGCCTCCGTTAACGGGCCGGCAATCTCAAAAGGCGAACTTACCTGCTTTTTACCGTGACCGGCAATGGCAGCCTCTACCCACTGGGCATAGTGGCCATCGGCGCCACCCGGCACGCGGGCCAGCGTTTGCTTAACTTTTACCTCCTGATTTTTGGAGAGCGGCAGCAGGCGCGGATCTGCGCCATAGGTGCTGGCCATCATTTTGCCCTTGGTGCCCACAAACAGCGTTCCGTTGCCGCCATCGCCGAACAGTTCATTCGGACCCAGCTCTTCCGGACGCTCCGGCTGAATGCCGCCATCCATCCAATGCACCTTAACGGGACCTTGCGTCTTGTCTGTTTTCGGGAACGTTAAGGTAATGTGGCTCGAAGGCGGGCAGCTTTCCGGAAAGTAGCCGCGCTTAAACTCATCTACATACACGCTACCTACGCTTGCCTGCACGTCCTGCGCATAGCGCAGGTTTAACACGCTGAAGGGCGCTTCTACCAGGTGGCATCCCATGTCGCCAAGCGCGCCGGTACCATAGTCCCACCAGCCACGCCAGTTAAAGGGCACCAGTTTATCTACGTACTCTTTGTAAGGGGCTGTTCCCAGCCACAGATCCCAGTCCAGTTCTTTGGGAACCGCGGTTTTGGCAGTTGGCCACGGAATACCCTGCGGCCACACGGGGCGGTCAGTCCAGCAGTAAACCGTGTGTACATCACCGATCACACCGGCATCGTACCACTCGCGCAGCTGCCGAACGCCATCACCGGAGGCGCCCTGGTTTCCCATTTGAGTTACGACCTTGTAGCGCTTAGCGGCATCTGTCAGCGCCCGGGCTTCATAAATATCGTGCGTGAGGGGTTTCTGCACATACACGTGCTTGCCCAGCTGCATGGCAGCCAACGTAATGATAGCATGGTTATGGTCCGGGGTGGATACTGATACTGCATCAAACTTCTTTCCTTCCTTATCGAAAAGCTCGCGCCAGTCTTTATAATATTTGGCTTTCGGAAAATTCTTTCGCGAAGTGGCTGCTCTGCGGTCATCTACGTCGCACAGGTAGGCAATATCCGCTTTCCCGCTCTTGTAAAAACTGGCAATGTCGCTTTCGCCTTTGCCCCCTACTCCTACGCCCGCAACCACCAGCCTGTCGCTGGGTGCCAGAAAACCCTTGCCCAGCACATGGCGTGGCACTATCATAAATCCTGCAGCAGCCAGCGCTCCTGCTTTTATAAAGTCTCGCCGGGTGCTACCCGCTGTTGATTCGGCTGATTTTTCTTCGGACATGGTTTTCGCTACTTTAATTGAACATGATACTTTAAACAAAAAGGCACCGGCTCGCTACTTGCTGCCGGTGCACTTGTTAAATATTTTGTTTTTTGAGTTCCTTCACCGCATGGTCTACTGCGCGAGCCGTAAGCGCCATGTACGTCAGTGATGGGTTCTGGCAACCGGCCGAAGTCATGGCGGCACCATCTGTTACGAATACGTTTTTGGCGTCCCATACCTGGTTCCACTCGTTAAGCACCGATGTTTTCGGATCGCGGCCCATACGTGCAGTACCCATTTCGTGAATGCCCATGCCCATAGTATAACCGGCATCGTAAGCTTTCACATTTTTAGCCCCAGCAATCTCGAGCATCTCTTTGGCATCGGCCATCATGTCGAGGCGCATTTTTTTCTCGTTGTCCTTTATCTCGCAGTCGATAGCCAGGACCGGAAGTCCCCACTTGTCTTTTTTCTTTTTATCGAGCGATACCTTGTTTTCATGGTACGGCAATGTTTCACCAAAGCCTGTCAAGCCCATGGTCCACTGGCCTGGCTCCGTTAAGGCATCTTTAAAGGCACCCCCAATATTCATCTCGGCAATTTCGCGGCTCCAGCCTTCGCGGCCGGCGCTGCCCTGGTAGCCGAAGCCTCGGATGTAGTCGCGTTTTTCGCCGTTTAGGTTGCGGAAGCGCGGAATATATATACCATTGGCACGGCGGCCGTAGTAGTATTTATCTTCATAACCATCAAAGCTACCCGATGCACCTGCCCGGAAATGGTGGTCGATGAGGTTATGCCCCAGTTCACCGCTGCTGCTCCCGAGCCCTTCGGGCCATACATCAGTGGCCGAGTTCATCAGCACCCAGGTACTGTTCAGGGCCGAAGCATTCAGGAATACGATTTTAGCAAAGTATTCATAGGTCTGGTTCGTTTCCGCGTCGAGCACCTCCACTCCTTTTGCCTTCTTGGTGTCTTTGTCATACAGGATCTTGGTGACAATAGAAAAAGGACGGAGCGTCAGGTTGCCGGTCGCCATGGCTGCCGGCAGCGTTGAAGACTGGGTACTGAAGTAGGCGCCAAAAGGACAGCCCAGCCAGCATTTGTTGCGATACTGGCAATTGGTGCGGCTTTGCAGTGGCTGCGTGATGTTAGCTACTCGCCCGATGATCATGTGGCGGTCACCTTTGTAATGCGATTTGATGCGGGCAGCTACGTCTTTCTCCACGCAGTTCATATCCATGGGCGGCTGAAACTCACCGTCCGGCAGGTGCGGAATGCCCTCGCGGGAACCGCTAATTCCGGCAAATTTCTCTACATAACTGTACCACGGGGCCATGTCTTTGTACCGGATAGGCCAATCCACAGCAACGCCGTCTTTCAGGTTGGCTTCAAAGTCCAGGTCGCTGAGGCGGTAGCTCTGGCGCCCCCACATCAGGGAGCGGCCGCCTACATGGTAGCCCCGGAACCAGTCAAATGGCTTTGTTTCCACATAAGGGCTTTCCTTTTCTTTCACCCAATAATCTTCGTTCTGCTCATTAAGCACATAATCCCGTTTGAGTACGGGATGTTCTTCGATCATTTTTTGGGTGCGGCCACCCCGGTGCGGAAAATCCCAGGGGTTTTTGTTGGCATTTACATAATCCTTCACATGTTCGATGTTACGCCCACGCTCCAGCATGATGGTTTTTAATCCTTTTTCGGTTAATTCCTTGGCTGCCCAGCCACCGGAAATACCGGAACCAATTACAATGGCATCATATACATTATTGGCCATATTCAGAAGTTATAGCAGGTGTTAAAAAACAGGAAAATCGTTTATAATCAGTCATCTTTAATATTTGCGCTAAAAAGCCAGCAGCAGTATGCCCTGCTCCTGCTCCCGGCGGGTGAACGGCCGGAGTAAAAAGAGGTACTGTAAAAAGTGTCGGTACAAGAGGTATGGTACTCTAAAAAAACTACGTAGTACCGGTCACTGCAAACCACCCTTGCCAACTGAATCTGAAGTATACTATATAGTGTGCAAACTAAGAAACTTCATACCTGAAAAACCCGGTATTTGTTACATATTCAGGTGAGCACACACTCAATTAATAATCAATGTAAAATATTCATTTTACAATAACAAAAGTTTAAACAAATAAATGGGCCGCTAAAGCATTTAAACCCGGTTTTAGCTCGAAGCAGAAAGTATAGCCCGCCGAAATGACCCGCTGTAAAGGTTTGAATTTCAGTGAAGACGCGGGTGGCCGCGCAGCAGCAATACGGCAGGACTTTCAAAAACTGGCCTAAGCGTAATTTTAAGCTCCGGAACCGTTCGGCTGTGCTCTTTTCCAAAGCAAAAAAGGGAGGCCTTTCCATGAACAGGAAGGCCTCCCTTTTTAAGTATGCTGCACTGAATATTACGCAGGCGTTTCTATGATCTTATGCTTGCCTGCCAGGTGTATGAAAGCAAGAGCTTCTTAGGATTTGCTTTTCAGGGACAATATATAATGCACCATGGCTTTGGTATCGTCGTTGCTCAGGTTAGGATGCGGCGTCATGGGAATTTGCCCCCAAACGCCACTGCCGCCCTTCTGAATCTTCTGCACCAGGTAGCTGATATTTTTATCGTTCGCTTCATACTTGTCAGCTACTGCGGAATACGCCGGACCAACCAATTTTTCTTTATCCTTATGGCAGCTCAGGCAATCGGACTGGGCGATCAGCTTCTTTCCTTTTTCTACATCGGCACTAGCTGTGGCGGCAGCGGTTCCGGTTGTTTGCGCAGTGGTAGCATCAGCAGGCATTTTCGTCGTTTTCTCTTTCGCGTCAATGGCTGATGAGTCGGAGGTTGCGCCGCCTTCCTGCGGTGGTGCGGGCGCTACATAGTCGTCTGCTATGGCTGTAGTATCATCCTTTTTGTCCTGGTCATAGTATGATTCGTACTCGGCATTTTCACTGTTGCCGCCGCACGCATAAAGCAGGGTACAACACCCCAGAATCAGCATTGTTTTTTTCATTGTATTACTTTTAATAGTTTGTTTGATGGTCAGTTTATAGGACAACTGCTCGTTGGTGTACTTTTTACACGCTGTTAAGTTGCAGAAATTTATTCTTACATCCCCGTTAACTTTCTTATTTGTACGCGGCCCTGCTACATAAGGTGCTAATAGGCGGCGGTATTCCGCCCGGCAAAAAGCTGTCAGCCGGTCTGGCCAACAGGGCTTTAGCCCAAACGGCAAAGCACCTGTTTGGCCCGTTGTTTTCAGATCCGGTGAAAAATACCTAATATAGGTTCTCCTTAATCTAAACGACACCATGACATCACCCCTTTCAAAAAAACGCTGGCTTTTGCTGCTCTTCCTGGCACTAACCAGCAGCACCTTTGCCCAGAAGCTTCCGGGTATCAGCTCGAAAACGGCCGGCATGAAAAAATATCCCGGCTACTTCACTTTCTATTATGATGAAGCGGGCGGCAAAATATGGCTCGAAATAGACAAGCTCAATCAGGAATTCCTATATGTGAACTCCCTGCCAGCCGGCCTCGGCTCGAACGACATTGGCCTGGATCGCGGGCAGCTGGGCGGCGAGCGGGTGGTATACTTTAATCGCATAGGGCCAAAAGTATTGCTGGTACAGCCCAACCTCGCTTACCGCGCCATTACCGAAAATAAAAATGAAAAACGCGCGGTGGAAGAGTCCTTTGCCCAATCGATCCTGTGGGGATTTAAGGCCGAAGCAGCCGACGACGACAAAGTGCTCGTAGATGCTACCGAGTTTTTGCTGCGCGATGCCCACGATGTGACCGGAAGTATAAAACGCACCAAACAAGGCAGCTACCGGCTCGATCCCAGCCGCTCGGCGCTCTACCTGCCCCGCACGAAGAACTTCCCGAAGAACTCGGAGTTTGAAGCCACACTTACCTTTACCGGAGGGGAAGATGCCGGCCGATTTGTGCGCGAAGTAGCGCCCGATGCGCAGGCGCTTACCCTGCGGGAGCACCACTCCTTTATCGAATTACCGGACAACAAGTATAAACCGCGCCTGATGGACCCGCGGGCCGGCTACTTCGGCGTTTCCTATTACGACTATGCCTCTCCTATCAACAGCGACATTGAAACGCGCTTCATCGCCCGCCACCGTTTGCAGAAAAAGAACCCCGGCGCAGCCACTTCCGAAGCCGTAAAGCCGCTGGTATACTATGTCGATAATGGTGCGCCCGAGCCGATCCGGATGGCCTTGCTGGAAGGCGCCCGCTGGTGGAACCAGGCGTTTGAGGCCGCCGGGTACAAAAACGCTTTCCGGGTAGAAGTGCTGCCCGACTCGGCCGATCCGATGGATGTGCGCTACAACATGATCCAGTGGGTGCACCGCAGCACACGTGGCTGGTCGTATGGCGCTACGGTAACGGACCCGCGCACGGGCGAGATCATCAAAGGGCATGTGAGCCTGGGTTCTCTGCGCGTGCGCCAGGATTACATGATCGCGGAAGGTTTGCTGGCGCCCTATGAAGCCGCCAAGCCGGAAAACAAAGCGATGATGGACATGGCTCTGGCCCGCATCCGGCAGCTGTCGGCGCACGAACTGGGCCATACCCTGGGGCTGATGCACAACTATGCTGCCAGCGCCAACAACAATGCCTCGGTCATGGATTACCCGCATCCGCAGGTACAGCTTACCCGCGATGGTAAAATTGATTTGCGGGAGGCATATGAGACCGGCATCGGCAGCTGGGACAAGCTGGCCATTACGTACGGCTACCAGGATTTTCCTGCGAACACCAACGAGCAGCAGGCCCTGAACAAATTGTTGGCAGACGGCACCGCTAGCGGGCAGCTTTTCATCTCGGACCGTGATGCCCGTGCGCCAGGCGGCGCACACCCCCTCGCCCACCTTTGGGACAATGGTGCCAACGCGACCGACGAGTTGCAGCAGGTCCTGGAAATCCGTGAAAAGGCGCTGCAGAATTTCTCTGAGAACAACATAAAGCCCGGTGCGGCCATGAGCACGCTGGAAGATGTGTTGGTGCCGATTTACAATTACCACCGCTACCAGACCGAAGCTGTTGCCAAGCTCATTGGTGGCGTGAATTATACCTATGCCACGCGGGGCGATAAGCAGCTGGTAACTGAGGTGGTGAGCAAACGTGCGCAGCAAAAGGCACTTGATGCGCTGCTGGAAACTATTTCACCGGAAGTGCTCACGTTGCCCGAGGATATCATCAAACTCATTCCGCCCCGTGCCCCGGGCGTGCGCAACAGCCGCGAGTTATTTGCCAAACACACCGGATTGACCTTCGACCCGCTGGCTGCCGCCGAAGCTTCTGCTGAATTCACGCTCTCCTTCCTGCTGCATCCCGAGCGCGCCTCGCGTTTGGTTGAGCTGGGCGCTCGCGGTAACAGCCTGAGTTTGCAGGAAGTAGTAACGCAACTGGTAAACGACACCTGGAAAAGCCGCCGCCAGGAAGGACTGCCGGGACAGGTACAGCTGCAAACAGAGCAACTGGTGCTAACGCATTTGCTGGCATTGGCCCAGGACGAAAATGCATCAACCCAGGCCCGGGCGATCGCCACAGCAGCGATAGCGGACCTTAAAAAGTTTGCAACCAGCCAGGCCAAACGTTCACGGGATGCTGGTTACCGGGCCCATGTTCTGTTTGCTTTGGCCCGTATCGAAAAACCGGAAGAGCTAAAGCCCAGCCGCCAGCTGGATTTGCCACCCGGCGCCCCGATCGGTAGTGGTGCGTTTCTAGGATGTGAGTAGAATGTATAAGTATAAAAAGCCCGCTCCTGCCGAATACGTTTTGGCGTGAGCGGGCTTTCTTATTTAACGACTTTTGTCAGAGTTTAAATTTAAACTATACTATGCCTAGAGCTGACGCAAGTATAAGCGAAGGGTGACTTGTATCTTCGATGGAGCTAATCTCCAGACTTGCGTTAACTTCCAACTACAGGTTTATACTTCTATCCAGTTGGATCCTCATTAATTTTATAATTTTCAGCTTAACAGTTAAAGGCCTGAATCGGGTGCTACTGCTGAACCAAAATTATGACGGCGAGCAAATTCACACCAAAGGCAATTCCCCAGTTCTTCCATACTTTACCGGACTTGATCTTCCTGGCTGTCTTCTGATAGCCCTTCACATAGTCCGGCTCTTTCAGCATCTGCTGATTGGGCGTATCCATGTTTTTGAGCTGCGGCGGCGTGCCGGAAGCACCGATAGCCGGTACAAGGCCAAGTAAAGGCGAAACCAGACTGACAACCAGGACGCCTGTCCCAGCACTCTTATAATCGTCATAATACAGGTAAGCATCCGCTGCTCCCTGTTGATATAGTTGCATGACTGGTGTCGAGGTGTCGGACGGGTCCTGATCAACTTTTGCAGGTTGCGGCTTAGTTGGTCGCGGAGGGGCCGCTGCTTCCGGCTCTTCCAGCTTAAACGCACCATTTGTGCCGTCTGCATACTCAATCAGCAACACTTCATTTTTAGCTATCACATAGGTAGGTCCTTCCGGGCTCTCGAAACGCTTGTAGCGTATTTCGGTTTGTGCCACCTCCAGCACTTTCGCCTGAATGCTCTCCCCCGAACGCTTTGTGATGCGATCCTGCGCATGTACAACCTGCAATATAAACACCAATAGTAGAAGAGAAAGTAAAGCTTTTTTCATGCATTTAAATTTATTATAGGAGATTCCTTATACCCGAAAGTGTCGGCCGCATAAGGTAATTACAAGCTAAATAGGGTATTTATGATATTTCGGGCTAATACTCTTTTTCTGTCATGCATGTTACATAAGCTTTCCTTTGAAGCAAGACTACCCTATAAAAACAAAAAGAAGATACGCTACAAAATCAAGAACCGCTTAGTGCTCTTGCGAACTTCTCAGTTCAAAAGCCTCCTGCCGGGGATTTCCTGATCCCCCTATTGCTGCTAACGCGGATTAGGAAATCCGCTTAAGTGTTATTTCCGGATTAAGAAATCCAAAACAGCAAAGTTGTCGCTTAATTTATACCTGGTGATCAAGCATCAGAAGTGTTTTATACTTTGCTACGCAAGTCTGGAGACTCGCCCTACTGCAGGTCACAAGTGACGCTTCACTTAACACTTGCGCCAGTTTTAGCAATTTGAAAGCAGTTTAAGTCAGCTTAAACTTATACTTGCATCAGCACCTGTTTTATACTTGCGCCTTTGTACTTGTGCTAAATTCTGCTACAAAACAACAGCGCCGCTGCCGGTGATTTTTCACCAACAGCGGCGCTGCGCTAGTATAAAGTATAAAACGCTTATTTCAGCACTTCCACCTCTACATAGCTGTCGTTATACACTGTTTCGGTGGCTTTAATGTAGTCGCTGGCAATGGCTTTGTAGGGATTTTCTACAAACTTCTGCGGGTTACGGGCAAACAGCGGGAAAGCGGTGCTTTGCACCTGGATCATGATGCGGTGGCCTTTTTTGAAGGTATGCAGCACGTCCTGCAGGGGCACTTTCACGTCCGTCTTCTGGTTGGCCACCAGCGGCTCGGGCTTTTCGAAGCTGTTGCGGAAACGGGCCGGCATAATTTCCAGCCGTACCAACTGCCAGTAGTTGCTCAGCAGGATGTTCTTGTTGGGCATGTAGTCATTGTTCTCCGTATCGCCGGGGTAAACGTCGATCAACTTCACAATAAAATCCGCATCTGTACCAGTAGAGGCAATTTTTAAGTGCGACATGATCTCCCCGCCAAGCGTCACATCCTCCTCGAGAACATCGGTCTGGTATACCAGTACATCCGGACGGCGGCCGGCAAAACGCTGGTCTTCGCTCATGTAGTTGTGCGGCGTAAAGCCCATTGTGGTGGTATTGTCTTCGGTGTAGGGTACCGGTTTAGCCGGGTCACTGATGTACGAAACCGAACCGGCTGCGGCAGGTGCCGTCATACTTATTTTGCCGTCGGCCCCCAGGTATAATTTCTGACGCGTTGCCGTAGGTACCGGCCACTGGTTAAACGTTTTCCATTCTTTTTTACCCGTGTCGAACATATAGGCAGTTGGCAGTCCGGATGCTTTATCCCCTTTGCCTTTAAGGAAATGCTGGAAGAATTTAGCTTCGATATTCTTTTGGTAGAACGTGGCAATGCTATCGCCAAAGTAAATGTTGCTGTGCATAGTATGGCCGGTTTCGCGCGACCAGCGGCCGTGCCCGAAGGGTCCCATTACAATGGTGTTATACGCCGTCGGATCCGATTTCTTTACCGTTTTGAACAAGGCCAATGGGCCGGTCAGGTCTTCGGCATCAAACCAGCCGCCTACAAACATCACCGCCGGTTTTACTTTACCGAAATGCCGCGGCAAGCTGCGCTTCTGCCAGAACTCGTCGTAGTTGGGGTGATTAATGGTTTCCTGCCAGAAAAAGTTGTTCTTGTAATACTTATCGGCATTGGTCAGCGGGCCCATGTCCAGCAAAAACTGGTAGCCATCCTTTGTTTCCGGCTTGATCATCTGGTCCGAATACCAGGCTTTGCTGGTGGTATCTGTCTTTTGCACCCCAAAAACCGGGTAGGTAAAAAAGTAGCTCTCGAGCAGCGCACCGTTGTGGTGGAAATCATCAAAGAAGAAATCTGAAATAGGCGCCTGTGGCGAAGAAGCTTTCAGCGCCGGGTGGTTTGATAAAATGCCCGCAGCAGTATAAAAGCCAGGATACGAAATGCCCCACTGCCCCACTTTGCCGTTGTTATTGGCGGCGTGCTTTAGCAGCCAGTCGATGGTGTCATAGGTATCGGAGGCCTCGTCTACCTGCTTTTTACCTTTCTTCTTGTCGATGATTGGGGTCATGTTGGTCCAGGTGCCTTCGCTTTTGTAGCGGCCACGCACATCCTGGTATACAAATATGTAGCCTTCCTTCATCATAGTCTCCGATGGGCCCAGGCGGGCCGGAAATTTACCGGCTCCGTAAGGCGCAATGCTGTAACAGGTGCGCTGCATTACCATCGGGTATTTCTGCTTGCGCGAAGCATCTTTCGGGGTATATATAGAGGTAAACAGCTTGGTACCGTCGCGCATGGGGATGTATACATCCTCCTTGGTGTAGTGTTCCTCCGCATACTTGTTTTGTGCTGCCAGCGGGCCGTTGCAGAAGACGACCAGCAGCAAAAGAGCGTAAATTTTTTTCATGGGATAGAAATGATGGAACGGCAATATATAAAAAATGTGGTAACACAATGAAGGAAAGTAACTTTACAGGCCGCACATGCCGGCACTGCAGGTTGGTTTGGCAAGCGTATTTTGTTCTTGCAAGGAGCTACTTTAGCTGATGCCCTGGGCGGCTGAACGGCCGTAAAAGGTATACCTTTAAAACCCGATGGCGTAAAGAGTCAGGAACCGGGCCATGGTATACCTGGAACCGGCGAATTAGCAACCTACTTAACCCCTGTCTATGCAATATCTATACTTGCTCCAGGAAGCAATTTCCGCCCCCTCCGAGGCAACAGGCCCACAGAAAATGGAAGAAACCATCATTACGGCTGTGCAGTGGCTCAAGCTGGGTGTGGAAACCATTGGGGCTCTCATTATCGGCCTAGGCGTAATCATTGCCGCTTTTTATTTTATAAAAGCTCTTGTTCCGCCACAGATACAAAGTTATAACAAGATCCGGCTGGTGCTGGCCCGATACCTGGCGTTGGCGCTGGAGTTTCAGTTGGGAGCTGACATTCTCTCCACGGCCATTGCTCCTTCCTGGGAACAGATCGGCAAGCTGGGCGCTATTGCCGTGATTCGGACCATGCTTAACTATTTCCTCACCAAAGAAATGCAGGAAGAAAAAGAAGCGACCGGCGATAATGACGACAGAAGTTTAACGCCTAGCACAGCTTCTAACGAAAGTTAGCCTGGCAAAGTCCTGCTCTTATTAGGGGTAGTTATAGCAGCGGCAAGTATGGCAAAGTGAGGCAGCCAAATAGGGCTTCCGTATACTTTATTAAACGCCTGCCCTGCGGCTCTGCTGTGCGTAGTATAGGTTAATCACGCGCTTTCCCGTACTTTTGAGAGAACAAGTATAGCTCGTACAAAAGGCCCGGGCACAGCTGGCAGAAAGACCAGCATGGACCAAACGCCGCCTTTGTATATTCCGCAACCTATGGAACCCATAAGATTAAATAAATTTATAAGCGATACAGGCACCTGTTCCCGCCGCGAAGCCGACAAGCTTATTGCACAGGGACGGGTGATGGTAAATGGCAAGTTGCCGGAGGCAGGCACCAAAGTAACGGGAAAAGATAAGATCCGCATCGACGGGCGCGCGCTGGAAGTAAATGAAGCAGAGCCGGTCTACCTGCTTCTTAACAAGCCGCCCGGCATCGAGACCACCACCGATACCTCGCAGAAAGACAACATCATCCGATTTGTGAATTACCCGGAACGCATTTTCCCGGTGGGCCGCCTCGACAAAGATTCCGAAGGGCTTATTATCCTCACAAACGATGGCGACATTGTAAACAAGATCCTGCGGGCCGGCAACAAACACGAGAAGGAGTATGTTGTGACGGTGGACAAGCCCATTAACCAGGATTTTGTGGACCGAATGAGCAACGGCGTGTCTATACTTGGGGTGAACACGAAAAAATGCGTGGTGCAGCAGGAAGGCGCCAACAGGTTCCGCATCATCCTTACCCAAGGCATGAACCGCCAGATCCGCCGCATGTGCGAGGCGCTAGGCTACGAAGTACAAACCCTGCAGCGCACCCGCATCATGAACCTGACGCTGGCCAAGCTGCCCCTGGGCCAGTGGCGCAACCTGACAGACCCCGAAATAGCAGAACTGCAGCAGCTGGTAGCCACTTCTGTTAAAACGGAAGAAGGCTCTACCGGCAAGAAACGCGCGAGCGAGGGGCCGGCCAGAAAAGACAAACCAAAGCCGCGTAGTACCTCCGGCGGGAGTACGGCGCGGCCGGGCAATGGCTCCAAAGGAAGTTCTAAAAGCACCCCGGCCGGTAAACGCGAAAAACCGAAGAGCAGCACCAATAGTGCCAGAGGCTCCAGAGGGGCATCGAAAGGCGCCACCGCAACCGGCGGCAGAAACAGAAGTGGCCCCGGCCGCAGCGGCGCTCCAAAAAGTGGCAGAAAACGCTAATTGAAAATCTAACTTCCTCTTCCCCTCCTTTTCTAAGGTGGGGAATCTGTTGTTACGTCGGCAGCTTTATCGTCGCATGGAGGAGAAAAGGATCATCAAAAATTTGGGGCAGTTAAATGCCCCGTGCATCTCAGGCGTGAGGCAATAGGTAAAGCAATCCTTTTGCTGTAATTTTGTCTTTCTCTTAAAAACCGGCGTAACAAGGTATAGCCGCTTATACTATACCACGTGCAGCCCCACAGACCATGGAACCAAAGCGATTAAATAAATTTATCAGTGACGCGGGCTTCTGCTCCCGCCGCGAAGCCGACAGGCTTATTGAAGAAGAGCGTGTAACGGTAAACGGTAAAAGACCCGAGGCCGGTACCAAAGTAACCGCCAAAGACAAAGTACGCATCGATGACCAATTATTGACGGTACGGGAAGAAAAGCCTGTTTTCCTGGTGTTTAACAAACCCTCCAACATGTCAGCCAATGCAGATCCGTCAGTGCGCGACAATGTGGTGCGGGCCATCAATTACCCGGCTTCCATCCAGCCCATCGGCCACCTGGAACGCGAAGCGGAAGGCGTGCTGTTTCTGTGCAACGACAATGATCTGGTGCGCAGGATGACCAAGTCGGATAATTTGTTCGAGAAGGAATACATCGTAACAGTAGACAAGCTGATCTCGCAGGATCTGATCAACAACCTGAGCACCGGCGGCGCAGCGGAGGCCGGCGAGAACAAGAAGAAAAACTTTATAGCCAAAGAAGGGCCGACACGTTTCCGAATTGTGTTGCCCCCTAACACCAACCATAACCTGAAGCGCATGTGCGAAACACTGGGTTATAAAGTGGTGCATTTGCAGCGGCTACGCGTGCAGCAGATTACGCTGGCCAAGCTGGCCACCGGCCACTGGCGCACCTTAACAGAGGCAGAAATTGAAAGCCTTCGGCAAACCGCAGCTACCAGAATAGCTAAAAGCGCTGAAATGGGCCGCAGTAGCCGAAATGAGCGTTACGAAGAGGACAGGCCCGCCAGGAGCAGGTCGTATGCGAAACCGGAAAGCGGCCCGCGGATAGGCAAGTCCAAACCAGGAGGCAAGAGCAGTACGGGCAACACGCTAGGAAAAAAAAATACATCCCGTCCAGAAGCTCCAGGCGCTAAAAACACCCGAAGCACTGGCAAGGGAGGAGCGCCCAGAGGCGGAGCAGCAGCACCAAAAGACCGCGGAGCTGCACCCAGAAGCAGTGCGCCTAAAAACGAGGGCAGAACCAGTGCCACCGGAAAAGGTTCCTCCAGACGACCGCGTTAATTTAAGAAGTATGATTTCAAACAAACCGCCCCTGCTGCACGATTGCAACAGGGGCGGTTTGTTTTTCCATTGAAACTGTTCAGGCCTTCCTAAAAACTTGTACTTGCCTGGACTAGTATAACGCAAGCTGTTAGGTACAATCCTTGTTTGTTATACTTGAATTTATACTTAGACTGCAAGTATACGGTAATCCAAGTATACCTCTTGCCTTTATTCCCAGCGGCCCATCTTGCCGAGTTGGTAATCCCGGAACGCTTCTCTTATCTCGTCTTCGGTGTTCATCACAAAAGGGCCATGCGATACGACGGGTTCATTGAAGGGTTTGGCATGGCCCAGCAGGATCACGCTTTCTTCCAGGGCTTCTACCGCTAACTCTTCCCCTTCGTTACTGAATTCCACTAGTGTGAGTTTCTCCGCTCTTTCGCCGTTTACCTGCACTGCACCCCGTACCACATAAAAAAAGATGTTTCGTTCAGCGGGGATAGTGGTCGTAAAACGGCCTCCTTTTTCCAGGTCAATGCTCGCCATACTTATGTCGCTGATGGAATCGATCGGGCCTTTCACCCCATCCCAATTACCGGAAACTACCTGCACTTTTACCTTGCCGTTATCTTCCACCGCCACCGGGATCTCTTCCTTCTGCAGCCCGACGTAATGGGGTTTTACCATTTTATACCTGGCTGGCAAATTAAACCACAGCTGCAGTATCTCCAGTGCCCCGCCGTTCTTCTTAAACTCGTCTGAGGATATTTCGGCATGGATCAGGCCTGAGCCCGCTGTCATCCACTGCACGCCACCGGCTTCTATTACGCTCTGGCCGCCGCCTGTATCTTGGTGCATGATGTCGCCTTCCAGTATAAACGTGAGCGTTTCGAAACCCCGGTGCGGGTGCGGCCCGAAAGGCAGCCCGCGGTTGATTGGCCCATACTGCTGTGGCCCGTGGTGATTCAGAAATAGAAAGGGATCAATGTATTCTACTTCGCGTGTTGGCAAAGCCCGGTAGGTCAACAGGTCATCCACTGGCGCATAGACTGCCTTATGTAACTTTTTAATTTTCCGCATATGTGTGTGCTTCGTTCTCTGTATACTTTAAATGTACCTACATGTAAATATACGATTTGTTCCCCTTGAGTTCAAATCCCTGTTTTTGCTTTATACCTTCCCTTGCCACTCCGCTGTCCTACTTACTTTCATGACCACCGACTTAAATTCAATACTGCAATCGCGACCGATTTTTCATACTGTTGAGGGGATGGACTGTTATACTTGTGCCTAAGGCAATCTTAACCGAACAGGTCTGAAGACAGGTACCGGTCGCCGCGGTCGCAGATAATGCATACAATCACCGCTTCGTCCAGTTCATCCATCAGTTTGGTGGCGACGTGCACGGCTCCGCCGCTGCTCATCCCTGCAAAAATGCCTTCTTCGCGCGCCAGCCTTCGGGTCATGGCCGTCGCCTCCGCCTGCGACACATCCACGGTCCTGTCCACGCGCTCGGGCTCAAATATTTTAGGCAGGTACTCTTTTGGCCAGCGCCGGATGCCCGGGATCTGGGAGCCTTCCACGGGCTGCGCACCTACGATCTGCACGGCAGGGTTCTGTTCTTTTAAATACCTCGAAACACCCATGATCGTGCCCGTGGTGCCCATTGATGAAACAAAATGCGTAACCTGCCCCTGCGTATCGCGCCAGATCTCCGGGCCCGTGGTCAGCACGTGGGCTCTGTAGTTATCGGGATTGCCAAACTGGTTCAAGACCAGGTAGCCGCCACCGGCCACTTTGTCGTTCACGTAATCAATGGCGCCCTCCATCGATGCTTCAGCTGGCGTCAGGGTCACTTTGGCCCCGTAGGCTTCCATAGTCAGCACGCGCTCTTTGGTGGCATTTGCCGGCATTACAAGCTCGATTTCAGCATTAAAGAGCCGCGCGATCATAGCCAGGGCAATGCCTGTGTTGCCACTGGTCGCCTCGATCAGTTTCATGCCTGGTGTCAGCTCCCCTCTGTCCAGCGCCCCTTTGATCATACTATAAGCTGCGCGGTCTTTTACGCTTCCGCCGGGGTTATTGCCCTCCAGTTTAGCCAGCAGTTTAATACCCGGCTTAGGGTTAATATGTGTCAATTCCACTAGTGGCGTGTTGCCAATACAATCGAATAAGGTAGCCATGTTGTCTAGTTTGATGATCCTTTTGCTGCCATAACTAATGAAGGTCGGGGATTGTTAACACAGCCGCCTCCTGAGCTGAAAAAGATGACCCGGCAATTCGGACCGGCCCACGACTGCTAAACATAATAATCCCACCAGGCGCCAGCAGGTGCCCGGCATGATCGTTAGATAGGGCAATATCGTTAGATAGGGCAATTTTACTTTTGAAGCATGCTAAGCAACTCTTCTGCAGCATCTTCTGAAGAGGCCGGGTTCTGCCCGGTGATGAGCAAACCATCTTTGAGTACATAGCTTTGCCAGTCAGCGCCTTTGCTATAGTTGCCGCCCAGCTCTTTCAGCTTGTCTTCGAGCAGGAAAGGCACCACGTCGGTGAGCTGCACTGCTTCCTCTTCGGAGTTGGTGAAGCCGGTTACTTTTTTGCCTTTCACCAGCGGCTCGCCGTCCGGGCCTTTTACCTGCGCCAGGGCAGCCGGGGCATGGCATACCAGCGCTACAGGCTTGCCTTGTTGCACAAATGTTTCGAGCAGGTGGATGGATTGTTTGTCATTGGAGAGGTCCCACAAAGGGCCATGCCCACCGGGATAAAATACCCCATCGAAGTCAGCGGCATTCACCTCGCTCAGCTTTTTGGTGTGCGCTAATTTCTGCTGCAGTTCTTTGTCTGCTTTAAACCTGCGGGTGGCGTCGGTCTGCGCATCAGGCGCATCGCTCTTCGGATCGATGGGGGGCTGCCCTCCTTTCGGCGAAGCTAGAGTGATGTTCACGCCGGCATCAGCCAGCGTATAATAAGGCGCGGCAAATTCCTCAATCCAGAAACCTGTTTTATGGCCGGTATCGCCAAGTTTATCGTGCGAGGTCAGCACTATCAATACATTCATAGCTTATCGTTTTAGGTAACATGTGTATACTAGTACTGCATACGGGATAACCTCTTGCACGATCAGGAAGCTATTCTTTGAAATCCTGATCGAGCATCTGGTTCAGCCAGCATTATTAAAACCTGTTGCAGCGCCTGGCCCTTTTAAACAGCTGCTATCCTTTTACCTATCATTCCGGCGTATCCTGCCCCACAGCCTGCTAAAGTATAGTCTAGGCTATGTAAAAAAGCAGGGCAGCGCGTTTAGCCTTAATAGAAAAAATTAAGCGAAACTGTGCGGCCTATTTTTTAGTTTACGCCTCCGAAACCAAGTATAAGGCTCTCCTAACTCCTGCAATATGAAGCGAATCGTCTCTCACCTGTCTTTCCAGGTACTGTTAGCCATCTTGCTCGGCGTGCTGACTGGCATCTTCTTTCCGGGGTTTGCGCCTACGGCCAAGCTCATCAGCCAGACCTTCATCAACATGATCAACATGCTGATCCCGCCGATCATCTTTTTCACCATTGTGCTGGGCATTGCGCATATGGGCGATATGCGCAAAGTAGGCCGGGTGGGCGGCAAGGCGCTGTTATACTTCGAGCTGATCACCACGTTTGCCATTGCCATCGGGGTAGTAGTGGCCAACGTGCTGCAGCCGGGCAGCGGGGTTGCTGTTACAGTTACCGATACTGCACAGGTGGAGAAATACACCACTAGCGCCGGCGGCATCAACTGGGGCGAATTTATTGCGCACATCGTACCGCATAACCTCTTTGCCTCTTTTGCCGAAGGCGACATCCTGCAGATCCTGTTCTTTGCCATCCTCTTCGGATTTGGACTGAACCGCATGGGCGAAGCAGGCGCCTCGCTGCTGGTCACCTTCGACAAAATTTCCAAAGTGTTCTTTCACATCATGAAGCTGGTGATGTTGCTGGCACCGGTCGGTGCTTTTGGCGGTATGGCGTTTACGGTGGGTACCTACGGCCTGGAGACGCTGCTGCCCATGGGCAAGCTCATGCTGGCAGTATACCTGACCATGGCGCTGTTCATATTCGGGGTGCTCAACCTGCTATGCTATATTTATAAGTTCAGCATCTGGCAATACCTCAAGTTTATCCGCGAAGAGATCCTGATCGTGCTGGGCACTTCTTCTTCGGAGTCGGTGCTGCCCAGTATGATGACAAAAATGGAGCGCTTTGGCTGCTCCAAATCGGTGGTTGGGCTGGTGATCCCGACCGGATACTCTTTTAACCTCGATGGCACCTCCATTTACCTGTCTATGGCTACGCTGTTTTTGGCGCAGGTCTACCACATCCCGCTCTCGCTGGGGCAGCAGCTGACCATTATTGGGGTGCTGATGATCACCTCGAAAGGGGCAGCAGGCGTAACCGGGAGTGGCTTTATCGTGCTGGCTTCTACCCTTTCGGCCCTCCAGGTGATCCCCGTCGAGAGCATTGCCATCTTACTGGGCGTAGACCGGTTTATGTCGGAGGCGCGCGCCATTACCAACATGATCGGCAACGGCATTGCGACGGTGGTTATTGCCAAAAGCGAAAATGAGTTCAGTGAAGTAGCTTACCAGGCCGCTATTAATCCAGCCAATAACCTGGACCTGATCGAAGCGGAACCGGCCGGCATTGGGAAAAGCGAACATTATTCGTGAACAGCTTAAGCCTGACCGAGCAGACTTCCTAAAATTCCAAATTAATATTTTTAGGAACTGAACCTATATTGTGAGTAGCGCTAACTATTTGGTTGAAACAAACTGAAAGTGAGAGAACAAGCAGTATGGAATAATTTCATATGCCCGCGTTTTTCTCTTCGTGTTGCTTTATCTTTGCGTTATACCTGTTATTTTGAGCCAGCCCATCCGAAAGATCATACATGTGGACATGGACGCCTTTTTTGCGTCGGTGGAGCAGCGCGACAACCCGGAACTGCGGGGAAAACCTGTGGCCGTTGGTGGCTCCAAAGCGCGGGGCGTGGTGGCGGCAGCCAGTTACGAAGCCCGCAAGTATGGCGTCCATTCGGCACTTGCCTCCCGTATTGCGGCCCAGCGCTGTCCGCACCTCATCTTTGTAAAGCCCCGCTTTGAAGTTTACAGCGCCGTGTCGCGCCAGATCCGCGAGATATTTCATTCCTATACCGATCTGGTAGAGCCGCTCTCACTGGATGAAGCTTACCTGGACGTAACCGAAAACAAGATCGGAATGCCTTCGGCCAGCATCATTGCCAAAGAAATAAAAAAACGAATAGTCGAAGAAACAGGCCTGACAGCTTCGGCGGGTGTGTCGTTCAATAAGTTTCTGGCTAAGATCGCCTCGGATATGAATAAGCCCAATGGCTTTACCCTCGTTACGCCGGAGCGAGCCGAGGAACTGGTGGCCGGTCTGGCCATTGAAAAGTTTCATGGCATTGGCAAGGTAACAGCCGCTAAAATGCAGCGGATGGGGATCCTGACAGGTGCTGATCTGCGGGCCCGTTCGGAGGAAGAGCTGGTGCGCCACTTTGGCAAAACTGGCCGCTATTACTACCAGGTGGCCCGCGCCCGCGATACCCGCGAGGTGCAGCCCCACCGCATCCGCAAATCCATTGGCGCCGAGCGCACCTTTGATGTGGACCTGACCGAAGAGCCCGATATGCTGGAACGCCTGCAGTTTCTTGCCCGCGAAGTGTCCCAGGACATGCTGCGCCTGCAGGCAACAGCCAAAACGGTCACGCTTAAGGTCAAGTATTTTGATTTTACGCAGCAAACGCGCAGCAGAACCTTCCTGGGCGAGTTCAGCAGCGAAGATGCCATTTATACCATAGCCCGCGACTTGCTGAACACGCCCCATCTCCCGCAGTTCCCGGTGCGGCTGTTGGGCATTTCCGTTTCCAGCCTCCTCTACCAGCACGATAAGCAGGAAGGCTACCAGCTCACGCTGGACTTTTAAGCGCTACGCTCCCGCTCCTTTTCATACCAGCCCTGGCCGGCAGCAAGTATAGCGTTATACCTGGCCAGCCAAATTTTAGTGCTAATCTGTAGGCTTCATAAGAAAAAAGGACTGCTTCCCTCCTGCCCGTTAATCGAGAAGAAAGGGTTGTTGATCGATATTTCTTTTTATTGGCATCTTATCACCTATATTTAAGCCTCTAAACTAATCCTATTTCTTAATTCACCCTCATGAGTAAAATTGTACGCCACCTTCCGCTGGCTGCTTTACTTCTGGCCGGCACCCTGCTGGCGCCTTCTGCGCATGCGCAGCAAAGCAAAAAGAAAAAAAAGCACAAGCAGGAAACGGTTGCACCCGCAGCCCCATCTAAAAAAGAAGAAAGCGGCCCACACCCTTACAGCGATGTTATCACGGCCAAAGCCGTAACCGACGACGGCCTGTTTAAAGTGCACCGCATCGACGAGAAGTACTTTTATGAGATCCCCGATACGCTGCTAAACCGCGATATGCTGATGGTGAGCCGCATTGCCAAAACAGCTACTAACATTGGCTATGGCGGCGAGGAGCTCAACAGCCAGATGCTGCGCTGGGAGAAAAAAGGAAACCGCATTTTGCTGCGCCTCATCTCCTACCAGAACGTAGCCAGCGACACGCTGGAAATATTTCACTCGGTACAAAATTCCAACCTGGCTCCTGTTATCCAGGCCTTCGACATCAAAGCCTTTAACAAGGGCACCTCGGTAGTAGAAGTAACTGACTTTTTCTCCAAAGACGTGCCCGCCCTAGGCCTCGACAAAGAGAACCGCGACAAGTATAAAGTAAAGCGCCTGGACGACAAACGCTCCTTTATTGAAGGCGTGAAAAGCTTCCCGATGAACATCGAGGCGCGGTCGCTAATGACGTACGAGGCCTCCGAGCCGCCGGCAAACTCCAGCGCCGGTACAATCTCCCTGGAGATCAATCACTCCATGCTGCTGCTGCCGAAAGTGCCGATGGCTGCCCGTGCGTTCGACCAGCGTGTTGGCTTTTTCACCCTTTCGCAAACCGATTACGGCACCGACGAACAGCGGGCCGCCAAGCGCCGCTACATCGTACGTTGGAAGCTGGAGCCAAAAGACAAGGAAGCCTATGCCCGTGGCGAACTGGTAGAGCCGGTAAAGCCTATTGTTTACTATATCGACCCGGCTACGCCAATGAAATGGCGCCCTTACCTGAAGCAAGGCGTAGAGGACTGGAACAAGGCCTTTGAGGCTGCCGGCTTCAAAAATGCCATCATTGCCAAAGATCCGCCGAGCTTCGAAGAAGATCCGGAGTTCAGCACCGAAGACGCGCGCTACTCGGTTATCCGCTACTTCTCTTCTGAAACGCAGAATGCTTACGGCCCGAACGTGCACGACCCGCGCTCTGGTGAGATCCTGGAAAGCCACATCGGCTGGTACCACAACGTGATGAACCTGCTGCGCAACTGGTACTTTGTACAGACAGCGGCCATTAACCCGGATGCCCGCAGCGTGAAGTTCAAAGACGAAGTGATGGGCGAACTGATCCGATTTGTGTCCTCTCACGAGGTGGGCCATACCTTGGGCTTGCCGCACAACATGGGCTCCAGCGCGGCCTACCCGGTAGAGAAGCTGCGCGATGCCAAGTTCACCAAGGAAATGGGTACGGCGCCGTCTATCATGGACTATGCCCGCTTTAACTACGTGGCACAGCCGGAAGACAAGGGCGTGGCGCTGATGCCGGGCATCGGACCATACGACAAGTACTCTGTGAAATGGGGCTATTCCTACTTCCCGGAAACCAATGGCCGCGACAACACCGAAAAATTAGTCAAGTGGGTGCGTGAAAAAGAAAACGACCCGATGTACCGTTTCGGTCGTCAGCAGTTCAACACCATTGACCCTTCGTCGCAGACAGAAGATTTGGGTGATGATGCGATGCTGGCCAGCACTTACGGCATCAAAAACCTGAAGCGCATCATGCCCAAGCTCATCGAATGGACCGGCGAGAGCAACAAGAACTACGACGATCTGGAGGAAATGTACGGTCAGGTACTGGGCCAGTGGAACCGCTACATGGGCCACGTAACGGCTAACATCGGCGGGGTGTATGAAAATTACAAAACCTACGACCAGAAAGGCGATGTGTACGCAGCTGTGCCGAAAGAAAAGCAGAAGCGTGCCGTTAAATTCCTGAACACGGAAGGCTTTGCCACCCCTACCTGGATGCTGGACGACAACATCCTGCGCAAGATCGAAAGCAACGGGGCTGTGGAGCGTGTGCGCAATGCACAGGTAAACATCCTGAACAACGTACTGGAGCCGGGCCGCATGGCACGTCTGCTGGAAACGCAGGCCATGTTGGGCAACAGCGCTTATACCCTGCCGGAAATGATGGCAGACGTTCGCAACGGCGTCTGGGCTGAGATCGGCTCGGGAAAAACCATCGATATGTATCGTCGCAACCTGCAGCGCGGCTACCTGGAGCGCATGGCTTTCCTGATGAAAGACCAGGAGAATTCGAGACCGGGTATGAGCCGTGCCAGCGCTTCGACCGTGAATGTGGCGCAGTCAGATATCCGCCCGCTGGTGCGTGGCGAGCTGAGCCTGCTGCGTAACCAGATCAAATCATCGTTGCCGCAAACAAAAGATGCCATGACGAAGTACCACCTGCAGGATGCCCTTGTCCGCATCGACAATATCCTGAATCCAAAATCATAACCCTTGCTTATACTTCCAATAAAAAATCCCCGGCCCACGAGCCGGGGATTTTTGTTTTAGGGCACTCCTCCGATTATAGGACTAGGCACCTTTACGATCAGGAGCAACAGAACAAGTATGGCATGAACCCAATCCCCAAAATAAAAGCGCTTTGCTTGATAATTAAGAAAGATATCCTATACAAATGTTACAACAATGCACCCGATGGCGGTATAATCAAATAAATAGCCTAACTTTGCAGTCCATAAGACTTAACCTAACTTATGGCTGCTAAATATATTTTTGTTACAGGGGGCGTTACCTCCTCACTCGGTAAAGGCATCATCTCCGCTTCTCTTGCTAAGTTGCTGCAGGCGAGAGGCTACTCTGTAACTATTCAGAAATTTGACCCCTACATCAACATCGATCCGGGAACGCTGAACCCCTACGAACATGGCGAGTGCTTTGTAACCGAGGACGGCGCAGAAACTGACCTGGACCTGGGGCATTACGAGCGTTTCCTCAACACGGCTACTTCGCAGGCAAACAACGTCACCACCGGCCGTATCTATTATAATGTGATCATGCAGGAGCGCGAAGGCGCCTACCTGGGCAAAACCGTGCAGGTGGTACCCCATATCACTGACGAGATCAAGCGCCGCATGCTGCTTTTGGGCCAGACAGGCGAGTTTGATATTGTGATCACGGAGATTGGCGGTTGTGTAGGCGATATTGAGTCGCTGCCCTTCATTGAGGCAGTGCGCCAGCTGCGCTGGGACCTGGGCGTGCACGAATCCTGTGTGATCCACCTGACGCTGGTGCCTTACCTGAAAGCGGCCGGCGAGCTGAAAACAAAACCAACCCAACACTCAGTACGCGATCTTTCCGAAGCTGGCGTGCAGCCTGATATCCTCGTTTGCCGCTCGGAGTATCCGATTCCGACAGACCTGCGCAAAAAGATCGCTCTTTTCTGTAACGTGACCATCAATTCGGTGATCGAGTCGTTGGATGCCGAAACGATATACGACGTGCCCCTGCTCATGCGCAAAGAAAAGCTGGATGAGCGCGTGATGAGCAAGCTGAAGCTCACCCACAAAGCAGAACCCAACCTGGATAGCTGGAAAGAGTTTCTGGGCCGCCTTAAAAACCCGACAGCTGAAGTAAATATTGCGCTGGTAGGCAAGTATGTGGAATTGCCGGATGCTTATAAATCGATTGTAGAATCGTTTATACATGCGGGTGCCGCCAACGAGTGCAAAGTAAATATCAAGTGGTTCCAGTCAGAAAATATAACCGATGAGAACGTGGGTGCCCTGTTGCGCACCATGGATGGCGTGCTGGTAGCCCCCGGGTTCGGGGAGCGCGGCTTCAGAGGCAAGCTGGAGGCCATCCGCTATGTACGCGAAAATAACATCCCTTTCTTTGGCATCTGCCTGGGTATGCAATGCGCGGCTGTGGAGTTTGCCCGCAACGTGCTGGGGCTCGAAGGCGCTGCCTCTACTGAGATGGACCCTGCAACGCCGCACCCGGTGATCGATATGATGGCCGATCAGAAAGAAATTACCCAAAAAGGCGGCACTATGCGATTAGGTGCCTATACTTGTGAACTAAAAAAAGGATCGAAGGCTTATTCTATTTACGGGAAGCCCCGTATTTCGGAACGCCACCGCCATCGTTATGAGTTCAATAACAAATACTTAGCTGCTTTTGAGGAGGCGGGTATGATGGCTACCGGTATAAACCCAGACACAGGGCTGGTGGAAATTATCGAACTGCAGAACCATCCGTGGTTTGTGGCGGCACAGTACCACCCCGAGCTGAAAAGCACTGTATTGAATCCGCACCCGCTTTTTGTAAAGTTCGTGAAAGCGGCAATCATGAAAGCGGCTGTTAATAACGCAAAATCTAAATAAGCAAATAAACACAATTCAAGAAGTATTAAATGGATAGAAATCAAGCGATTGGCTTTGGATTGATCGCCGTACTGCTACTGGCCTACTCTTTCTTTTTTGCAGGGAAGGAAAAGGATGTGACGCAGAAGGCGGCTATTGAACAGACAGCCAAGGGAGTGCAAGCGCACAACATTACCGCAACTGCTGCAGACGACTCGCTGGCGCAGGCACGCAGAGCTACCGCTCTGGGCGCTTTTGGCGCTGCTGCCACCGGCGAGGCCAGTACGACTGCCATCCAGAACCAGGATGTGCAGATCACGTTTACCAGCAAAGGCGGCCAGGTAGAAGACGTGTTGCTGAAGAACTATAAAACATACGAAGGCAAGCCGCTCCACCTATTCGACAGCAAAAGCAGCGAAACCGACGTGGCCTTTACCACCAACGATGGCCGCAAGGTAAAACTGTCTGATTTATACTTTACCCCCTCCGGCGTGAAGACGGTTCAGAGCGAAACAGGCCCTGCGCAAACCATCGCTTACCGCGCTACGCTGGGTGATGGCCAGTACATTGAGCAGGTATACACGCTGTATGACAACAGCTTTATGCTGGGCTATAAGCTTAAATTCCAGGGTCTGAATGGCCAGGTGAGCGGCACCAACATGACCTTTACCTGGAACGACAACCTGAAGCAGTTGGAGCGCGACCTAACGCAGAACCGCCACAAGTCAAGCATCAACTATGCTACCGTAGCTGATGGCTTTGAAAAGATCTCTCCTTCCGATAAAGAAGAAAATGTAACGGTAAACGAGCCGGTAAAATGGGTGGCTAATACGCAGAACTTCTTTGTAGCGGGCATCATTGCCAGCAACAATTTTGCCGGCGCATCCCTGCATACTTCTGTTGACCTGGCCGATTCGTCGGTGGTGAAAACTGTGGCTTCCCAGATTCTCATCCCGACGCAGGACGTGCTGAACGGCAAAGGAGAGTTCATGTACTTCTTCGGTCCGAAAGATTACAAGATCCTCAAAAGCGTAGGTTATGAGTTTGACCACAACCTGGACCTGGGCTGGGGCATTTTCTCCTACGTAAACAAATGGCTGATCATTCCGGCGTTCGACTTCCTGGAGAACTACATCGCCAACTACGGTATCATCATCATCCTGCTGGTACTCTACATCAAAACCATCCTGTTCCCGCTTACTTATAAGTCCTACTTGTCGATGGCCAAGATGAAGGTGCTCAAGCCTGAGATCGATGCCATTAAGGAGCGCAACGATGGCGACATGCAGAAAACGCAGGTAGAAACCATGAAGCTGTACTCCGAAATGGGGGTGAACCCGATGAGCGGATGTATCCCGATGGTGCTGCAGATCCCGATCTTGTTTGCCATGTTCAACTTCTTCCCTAACTCCATTGAGCTGCGCCAGGAGTCGTTCCTATGGGCGACAGACCTTTCGACCTATGATGTGTTTATGAGGCTGCCGTTCACCATCCCGTTCTATGGCGACCACGTGAGTATGTTCACCTTGCTGATGACGGCTTCGACCATTCTGTATACCTGGTCGAACAACCAGGTGAACACCATGCAGGGGCCAATGAAGTATTACAGCTACATGATGCCGGTTATCTTCATGTTCGTGCTGAACTCCTACCCTGCCGGCCTGAGCTTATACTACTTCATGTCGAACATGGTGACCTTCAGCCAGCAGGCCATTATCCGCAGATTTGTGGATGAAGGCAAGGTGCGCGCCAAACTGGAAGAGAACAAGGAAAAACGCAAGGATAAGAAAAAAACCAGCGGCCCTTCTTTTACAGAACGTATGCAGGAAGCCATGCGCGCAGCGCAGGAAAAAGAGCAGCAGAAGAAAAAAGCCAAGAAATAAGGAAAGGACACCTGCTGCTACGCAAGTATAAACAGGTGCCTTGATCTAAGTATAAAAAGCCTTTCCGGTTGCGGAAAGGCTTTTTTATTGGCTATACTTGCTGCGGCCACGTATGAAAAGCTACAAACCTGAAACCATGAAAAAGAATTTGCTTAAACCTGCTTTCCTGCTGCTTGCCCTTGCCACGGTTGCCTGCCAGCAGGGCACAGACGAAGATAAATCGATTGCCAGCACACACCCCAAACTGGAGAAACAACTGGCACGCGATTCGGTGGAAACGCCCATCTCTTCAGATGAAAACCCCGGTTTGTACGACCAGTACCGCATTACGCTGCAGGAATATGAAAACAGCGGCAGCTATGGCGTACAAGAACTCTACCATGGCCGGCTATCGGAGCTGAACGAAGCAGGTAGCGCTGATGCCCGGACCTACCGCTCGGCTCTGCGCGAAGGATTGAAAGAAGGTGTTAATTTTGCGGGCAAGTATACGGTGGTTTCGGTAGGCTGCGGCACTAGTTGTCAGACGCATTATGTCATAGACCGTGAAACCGGCATGGTGCTGGACAAAGTACAAAGCAGCATGGGCGCCCGCTTTAACGCCAACAGCCGCCTGCTAATCGTAAATCCGCCCGATTCGACTATAGATTACAGCCAGTGCCATGATTGCTCGCCACAAGCGTATGAGTTTGTGGATGGGAAGCTCAAAAAAGTTGAACCAGCACATTAACCCAGGTATGATCCGTTCCGGCCCGTTGCTCCGCCCCATCCTGCTGCGCTTTCTCCTGACAGGCCTCTGTGCCGGGCTGCTGGCCGGGTGCCGGGCGGCAGCTCCTGATCAAGCAGCCGGAAAAGCACCGGCGCAGCCGTTGCTTTTCTTTCAGAAACCGCCCTGCTATGGTACCTGCCCGGCTTATGAAGCCACCTTTTACGAAAACGGTAGCATCACCTACATCGGGTACCAGTATGCTCCCGCAGCCGATACGTTATACTTGCACTTGGCCGAGCCGGCCCTGCAGCAACTCCGGCAGGAAATTGATTCGCTTCATTATACGTCCCTGCAGCCTACTTACCTCTCGCGGGCAACAGACAGACCCGTCACTAACTTTACGTTTTACCTCGATGGCAAAGTAGCCAAACGCATCAAGCACCAGCAGGGCGGCCCGCCCGAGCTGCTGCAGTTTCAAAAAATGCTGGAAACCCTTTTGACCGAACTGATTGCAAAGAAAGAAAAGTAGCAGCTGCGGGAATTGCGCCAGCAAGTATAACACCAGCTACCGGCTCTCTAATGATGCGCAAAACAAATCGTGCAAACCGCCTGCTTTACAGCAAAAAACAACTTACATTGCTTGCGTAAGAGTTGGTTAAAATATATATTGTCAGTATAATATTAAACCCTTGAGCTAAATGGTCTTTGGCGGGGTTTCCCATTCTGTTGTTTCCCGGGCGCTTGCCAGGAGCTTGTTTCCTGAAAACAGCCTTGCGCATTGCCCCGACCAAGCGAAACAACAACGGGTTTCATTATTTTTTTATTTATGCATACTACTATGTGGCGATCTGTCATAACAGGCACAGGAAGTTATATACCCACCGAGGTAAAAACGAATCAGGAATTTACAGCTAACGATTTTTTCACCGAAAACAATGCGCCCATCGGCACTGCGCCGGAGGTGATCGTGGAGAAGTTTCAGAAAATTACTGGCATAGCCGAACGGCGTTATGTGGCGGAGCACCTGACCACCTCTGATATTGCCACCCTTGCTGCCGAAGAAGCCCTGAAAGACAGCGGCATCGATCCGGAAACCCTCGATCTTATTATCGTGGCCCATAACTTTGGCAATGTAGTGGCGGGCACTGTGCAGTCGGATGCCGTGCCTTCGCTGGCAAGCCGCGTGAAGCATAATCTCCGCATCCGGAATGCCGGTTGCGTGGCCTATGATATTCTTTTTGGCTGTCCGGGCTGGGTGCAGGGGGTGATTCAGGTAGATGCCTTTTTCAAAGCCGGCATCGCCAAAAAAGCGCTGGTGATTGGAGCCGAAACGCTCTCCCGCGTAATCGACCGGCACGACCGCGATAGTATGATCTTCAGTGACGGGGCCGGCGCATCGGTGCTGGAATACCGGGAAGTGCCTGAAACCGGCAGCGGCATCCTGGGTAGCAGCGCGCTTAGCCATAGTCTGGATGAGGCTTACTACATCAACATGGCTACCTCGTATGCACCTGAATGTACGCCTGGTGTGCGCTACATCAAAATGAAGGGCCGCAAAGTGTATGAATATGCGATAAAACTGGTGCCCGAGGCAATGAAGAACTGCCTGGATAAATGCGGCGTATCCATCGGGGACGTGAAAAAAGTATTCCTCCACCAGGCCAATGAGAAAATGGACGAGGGCATCATTCAGGCCTTGTACAAACTATACGGCATACGGGAACTGCCGGAAGCTATTATGCCCATGAGCATCCATTACCTGGGCAACAGCTCTGTGGCCACCGTGCCCACTTTGTATGACCTGGTTCGGAAAGGGAAAGACGATGAGCATGAGTTGCAGCCCGGTGATCTTGTACTCTTTGCCTCTGTTGGCGCCGGCATGAACATCAATGCAATCTGCTACCGAGTATAAACGCCTGTAGTAACGCTTCTTTTAAAATGCAAAAGTATGGCCGGTGCCGGTAAGCAGATTTCTGTTTTCCGGCACCGGCCATACTTGTGTTCTCCCTGTTTAAAGCTGGCGCCAAGCCATACTTCCCATCCGCAAACTGGCTGCTGCAGATCAGGTTTATACTTCTTCTTGCCCCTGCTGAATTTCTAACCGGCGTCCCGAAACCGGCCCTCAAACCCACATTTTTCAAAACCAACCTGTCAATCCGGGAGCGTAGAATCTTTTACCAGCTATCCTTCCGATTCTCATTTCATCAGTGGTATGGGTTTGGCGCTTTTCTACATACTGCACCCTGCTTACGCCTGGTAAAATTTATCTTTTCTGAACGCAAACCGGTTGCCATCGTACAAAACTACAGGGGCAATTAAATGCAATCCACCCTGAATAGCTATATTTAAAACGGCTAATAAAGAACGAAAATGAGCAAGTCATCTAAAAAAATACAATCCGAATTTGAAGAAAAGCTCCGCGAGAGCATGGCCACCTCTGCCAATGCACCCATCCCGCCGCAAACGGATGATGTTGCTGCCAGAGATGATATTGCTCCGAGGCCGGCGGAATATGACACGAACAGACAACCCCGCAGCAGAACCGAAGAATCCGACATCATCCCTGTTATTGAGGAGAATGTCCGCATCGACAAGCGGGTGGTGGAAACTGGCCGGGTGCACATCTCTAAAAATGTGCATGAAGAGCGGGTGACGGTTGACGTCCCTACCACACATGAGGAAATAGACGTGCAACGGATTGCGGTGAACAAGTATGTGGAGGCCCCTCCTGAAATCCGGTATGAAGGTGACACAACCATTATTCCGGTGATGCGCGAGGAGGCTGTGGTGGTAAAGCGCCTGGTTTTGGTGGAAGAACTGCATGTAACCAAACGCGTGGTACGCACCCATGAACCGGAGGAAGTAACGCTCCGCAAAGAAGAAATTCAGGTAAACCGCGAAGACAGAAACAGTGCTGACAGACCAAGATAATATTTTTTACAGGGAATAAGCCACGCTTCGTTCCCGAAGCAGGCCAGCTGAGCTGGCCTGAGATTGTGTAACATAAAACCCAACTACGATGGAAAAACAAACTGTAATAGGAATTTTTGATTATGGCGTAGACGCCCAGGTGGCTGCGCAGGAACTTATGCAACACGGTATCCCAAGCGACCACATTGACTTGACCGTGAACGGCTTACGCGACAGAAATGAGAACAGGATGGCCCCGCCCGCTGCAGCACCTGACAGGCCTGTAGAGAACGCCCGCGGAACAGAAAATTTCTTTGGTTCACTGTTCGATGACCGTGATGAATCCCAAAAGTATGCAGAAGTAGCGGAGCATGGATCCATACTGACAGTACATGCCGAAAGCAGGGAGCAGGCAAAAAAGGCTGCCGAACTGCTAGACAAGTGCGGCGCCATTGATGTAAACGACAGAGCCGAGAAATACCGCAGCATGCCCCAGGAAAAAAGAGGTAACTGGATAAACTCCAATAACGCTATTCCGATAGTAGAAGAAAAAATGAAGGTGGGCAAGCGCGAAGTAGAAACAGGCGGCGTGCATATCAGGAGCCGCATTGTGGAACGCCCGGTAGAAGAGCGCCTGCGCCTGCGCCAAGAGCACATCGATGTAGAACGCAGACCCGTAAATCGCCCGGCTAACGAGCGAGACCTCGAAAACTTTAAGGAAGGCGAAATTACCATGACCGAGCATGCCGAAGTGCCGGTAGTGAACAAAGAAGCCCGGGTAGTGGAAGAAGTGAGACTGAACAAAACGACAGAAGAACGCCAGGAGACCGTTCGGGGAACCGAACGTAAACAGGACGTCGAAATTGATAAGCTCCACGACAGAGACCGCTTAAACGATCCCCGCAGAGGCCCGGAGAACGTTTAACCTATTTGTTTGAGGTATAAAAAAGGACAGCTGCCTGTGTAGCTGTCCTTTTTTGTTACTGAAGCATTCGCTTCATACTTGTCCTATACTTGCTTACCTTGATCGTAGTTCACAAAGAGATCGCTACTTATTTAGCAAGTATGCGGATAGAATAAGCTTGAAGGCTAGCTGCATACAATCTATCTGAATAAAACATGCTGGAAAGGAATTACTTAAACCAATGCAGCTTACCACTATACTCCATTTAGCTGTACTAATGTATGAATTCCATTCCGCTGGAAGTACACAAGGCATACTTTATACCTGCCTACTATTTAGCATTTTACAAGCCGTTAAATAATTTATATGTTTAAGTATGTTCATCACATCCAGGAAGTTTCATCTTCCCCTTTCTGATCAGTACAGCACATCGAAATATATAGTATGATCTATATTTAAAATCCAGTAGCTTGCCTACAGGCCTACAGCCTTTGGGTTATAAACCCGCAAAGAAATAGCAGGAGGCCGGGTATTTTACACTTTAAATTCTTTTTAGTCGTTCCTTGTTAACCTTGCAATAAACAGGAAAATGTGCACAAAAAGTGTGGATAAATATACCCTCTCTGTACCGGTTTGGTCCTCCTAAATTGGGTAAAAAAATGTATCTTTGTGCAGGATGTAAGCTATATGTATAGCTGATCCCAGCGTAAAACGAGCAACATGATAGAGATAACATACTACGGACAGTCCTGCTTCTTATTTCAAATTGGGGAGCATCGTGTTCTATTTGATCCCTTTATTTCGCCGAACGAACTTGCTTCGGAAATAGACGTGGATAGCATCAAAGCCGACTACATCCTGCTTTCGCACGGGCACGGCGACCATGTGGCTGATGCCGAGCGCATCGCTAAAAACAACAATGCCACCCTAATCGCCAACTTTGAAGTAGCCAGCTGGTTTGAAAACAAAGGCGTGGAAAAAACGCATCCGCTTAACCCCGGAGGTAAAGTAACGCTCCCGTTCGGCACCGTTAAAATGGTGACAGCCATACATTCCAGCTCTATGCCGGATGGCTCCTACGGCGGTGTAGCCACCGGTTACGTGGTCGAAACGGAAACCCAGACCTTCTACTTTGCCGGCGATACGGCGCTAACCTATGACATGAAGCTCATACCTGAGCAGTTCGATCTGGATTTTGCACTGTTGCCGATCGGCGATAACTTTACTATGGACATTAACGATGCCATGATCGCTGCCGATTTTGTGCAGGTAGACCGGGTGATCGGCATGCACTACGACACGTTCCCTTACATCAAAATAGACAAAGACGAGGTGAAGGAAGTGGCGCAGATGGCAGCCAAGGAACTTATTTTGATGGAGATAGATCAAACTATAAACCTGTAAGTATACCATGGCTTATCTCTCACATAAACTAAAGAACCTGTTAACAGAAATTACAGGGTATTGGATTTATAAGAAGAGGTATTTGCCAATCGGAGCTGACTTATCTGTTGATATTTATACTAGATTAAAATTTTCACCTAGAACAATTTTTGATGTAGGTGCAAATGTAGGCCAGACCGTCATACACTTTGACAACATTTTTAAGGATGTTAAAATTTATTCCTTTGAACCGGTAAGCTCAACTTATAAACAGCTAGTTTGTAATTTAGACGGTAAAAAAAATATTGTTTTAGAAAACATAGCTCTGGGTGATTCCGACTCAACCGAAGAAATAAGTTTATTTGAAGGAGAACTCTCTGTTCTGAATTCGCTTAATCAAAATTCGATGAATAGAAACAGCGATGCCAGCAAAGAAACAATTAAGGTTTTAAAGCTTGATACTTACTGCTCTCTTAATAAAATAGATAGCATAGACCTTTTAAAAATTGATACCGAAGGGTACGAATTACAAGTTTTAAAAGGGGCTCAGTACTTTCTAGAGTCAGGTAAAATTAAGATGATTTTAGCTGAAGTTGGTTTTAATGTTAAGAATAGAAGAAATACCCAGTTTACTGAGTTAAATGAATACCTGGTAACTTATAATTTCAATTTTCATTCCATGTATGATGTCTCAAATCAGTTCATTAAAAATGGGGAGAATTTTGCTAATGCACTTTATGTTCATAATCAAATGTTTGATTAAGAACATTTGATTGCCATATTTTCGGCTTATAACCTATTAGAATAACATGGGAAAAATAATAGCGGTAGCCAACCAAAAAGGCGGCGTAGGAAAAACCACCACTGCCATAAACCTGGCGGCTAGTTTGGCGGCTTTAGAGTTTAAAACGCTCCTGGTTGACGCTGACCCGCAGGCAAATGCCACCTCCGGCCTGGGTTTTGACCCGGCCACCATTACCAGCAGCATTTACGAGTGCATGGTAGAGGATGTTAAGGCGGCAGACATCATCCTTAAATCGCCTTCCATCGAATACCTCGACCTTATTCCGTCACACATCGACTTGGTAGGTGCCGAAGTAGAGATGATCAACATGCCCAACCGCGAAGAAAAAATGCGGGTGGCACTTGCGCCCATGAAACAGCAGTATGATTACATCATCATCGACTGCTCCCCTTCCCTGGGTCTGATCACGGTAAACTCGTTGACCGCAGCCGATTCGGTGGTGATCCCGGTGCAGTGCGAGTATTTTGCCCTGGAAGGCCTGGGTAAGCTGCTCAACACCATCAAGATCATCCAGTCGCGCCTAAACCCGGAGCTGGCCATTGAGGGCATCCTGCTCACGATGTATGATGTGCGCCTGCGTCTGAGTAACCAGGTGGTGGAAGAAGTGAAAACGCATTTTCAGCAGATGGTGTTCGATACGATCATTCCGCGGAATGTGAAGCTGAGCGAATCGCCTAGTTTTGGGATCCCTGCCCTGCTGCATGATGCAGAAAGCAAAGGCGCTTTAAGCTACCTAAACCTGGCCCGCGAAATTGCAGAGAAAAACAGCGTAGAGCTGGCGAAATAATTTTAAAGAGTACATGTCGGATAACAAAAATTCTGCTGCTAAACGCAAAGGCGGCCTCGGCCGTGGCCTTAACTCTCTTCTGGAGGGAAACAAGTATACTGGCAAAATTGATTCTGAAACCTTAAACACTGTCAATACCATCGCTGATATAGCTATTGAGCAGATCCAGACCAACCCTTACCAGCCGCGCACGCATTTCGATCAGGCCGCGCTGGAAGAACTGGCGGAGTCTATCAAAATCCAGGGCATCATACAGCCCATTACGGTGCGCAGGCTCGATGAGAACAGCTACCAGCTGATCTCCGGGGAGCGCCGCTACCAGGCATCCAAAATTGCCGGCCTCACAGTTATTCCGGCCTATATCCGGAAAGCTGACGACCAGCAGATGCTGGAAATGGCGCTGATCGAGAACATCCAGCGCGAAAACCTGAACGCTATCGAAATAGCCCTCTCCTATCAGCGCCTGCTTACCGAGTGCAGCCTGAAACAGGAAGAGCTGGGCGACCGCGTCGGCAAAAAACGGACAACGGTGACCAACTACTTGCGTCTGCTCAAGCTGCCGCCTGATATCCAGATCGCTTTGAGAGACAACGTCATCACGATGGGACATGCGCGTGCGCTGATCAACATCGACACGGTTGAAAAGCAACTGGACGTATTTAAGGAAGTAGTGGCCCGCGAGCTGTCGGTTAGAAAGGTGGAAGAGCTGGTGCGTAACCTGCAGAATGCCAATAAAAAGCCGGACATGCAGCAGAAGCTTTCGTTTAACAAGTATGACGAGGAGTTAAAAGGCGTGGAAACAAAGCTTTCTTCGCAATTCGGCACCAAAATACTGGTGAAAGCCAACAACGACGGCAAAGGCGAGATCAAGATCCCGTTTGTGTCGGTGGAGGAGCTGAACCGGATACTGGAGATCCTAAACTACTAACGCTACATGAGGCTCAACATCGGTGCTGCGGCTTTTCTGTTAAGTATAACGTTATACCTTAGCGCTCCTGCTGCGCACGGGCAACGCATTACGGCTGGCCCCGACTCAGTAGTTGTTCCTGTAGCGGATACCCTGAATGCTAAAAAAGGCTTTTTCCTGAGCCGCTGGGATAAGCCGGCCAAAGCTGCCTTTTTCTCTGCGGTTATACCTGGAGGCGGCCAGATCTACAACAAAAGCTACTGGAAGCTGCCCATTGTGTATGGCACTGCCGCTGTGCTGGGTTATTACTGGATCGATAATAACAACAAGTACCAGGACTTCAGAGAGGCCGTTGTTCAGCGAGCTACTAAAACCGACAAGTATGTGGATAGTCCCATCTATGGCGTAAGTAACACCAGGGGCACACAGAACCTGCGCTATAGCCGCGACTTCTACCGCCGCAACCGCGACCTAACGATCCTTTTATCCATTGGCGCTTACGGCCTGCAGATCGCCGAAGCCTACGTGCATGCCCACATGAAGCAGTTTGATGTTGGCGATAACCTGAGCCTGCGCTTGCAACCCGATTTGATGCGGGTGCCGCACACCAACAGCTTTACCCCGGGCGTTACCCTTACCCTGTATACTACTACCAACACAAAATGAGAATTTTACTGATTGGTTATGGCAAGATGGGCAAAACCATCGAGCAAATGGCCCTAGCAAAAGGCCACCAGATTGCCGGCACCATAGATCATACTACCACCAACGAGCTGCAGCGCTATACGGCGGATAATGTGGATGTCGCCATAGAATTTACGCATCCCGACGCAGCCTTTGCCAATATCTCCTATTGCATTACCCACCAAATACCGGTTGTAGTCGGCTCTACGGGATGGCTGAACAAGTATGACGAAGCCGTAGCGCTTTGCGAAAAACAAAAAGGCGCTTTCTTTTATGCCTCCAATTACAGCGTAGGCGTTAATCTGTTTTTTCATTTCAACGAATACATTGCCAGCAAAATGCAGGCGTATCCGGCCTATCATGTGGCTGTAAAAGAGATACACCATTTGCAGAAGGTAGATAAACCCAGCGGCACAGGCATTACGGCGGCCGAAGGCATATTGGCCAGCTACAAGAATTTAAGCGGCTGGGTAGGTGATAATCCAACAGAAAAAGGTAAATTAAACATCACTTCGGAGCGTGCGCCGGATGTAGTGGGCACCCATGTGGTTACCTACAGCTCGGAGGTAGATACCATTGAACTGAGCCATGTAGCCCACAGCCGAGCCGGCTTTGCCGAGGGCGCGCTGATGGCTGCCGAGTGGCTGCAGGGGCGCCAGGGCGTTTACGGCATGAAGGACATGCTGAATCTATAATCCTAGTATAAGCAGATGAAAGTTAAATTTCTGGGTAACAAGCCTGAAACAAAAACGCCGAAAAAGAAGAAAAGCTTTGCCCGCGAATGGGGCGATGCCATTCTTTTTGCCGTTATCGCGGCCAGCCTGATCCGCTGGGCTACGTTCGAGGCCTATACGATCCCTACTCCTTCCATGGAAAAATCGCTGCTGGTAGGCGACTTTCTGTTTGTGAGCAAGCTGCATTATGGCCCCCGCACCCCTATCACGCCGCTGCAGATCCCGCTCACGCACCAAACCATCTGGGGTACCAACATTCCGGCTTACTCCGATGCCATCCAGCTGAAGCCGCACCGCTTACCAGGCTTTTCGGAGGTAAAACGCTTCGATGTAGTAGTATTTAACTACCCGCCAGAAGAACAGCACCCTGCCGACCTGCGCACCAACTATATCAAACGCGCCATCGGCCTGCCAGGCGATTCGCTGCAGATTAAGGACATGCAGGTATACATCAACGGCAAAGCGATCGAAAACCCAGCCAAGATGCAGTATAAGTATCTGCTGATACCGACCACCCAGCTGGGGCAAAAGTTCTTCCAGGACCGCAACATCAACCTGAACGATATTCAACCTTATGAAGGCGGCTATGTGGTAGATGCCACGCCGGAGCTTGCCAGCCAGATGAGCCAGCTCGACATCATTAAAGAGGTGATCTTACTCAAGCAATTGCCAGGCAAAGCTGATCCGGCGGTTTTCCCGCAAATGCCTAGCAAGTATGAGTGGAATGCCGACAACTATGGCCCCATTTATATACCAAAGGAAGGCGTTACGGTTGCTATCACACCAGCTTCGCTGCCTTTTTACCAGAAGGTGATACTAGACTACGAGCACAACGACAATGCGAAAGTGGAAAATGGCAAGCTGTACATCGACGGCAAGGAAACTAATAAGTATACGTTTAAGCAGAACTACTACTTTATGATGGGCGACAATCGCCACAACTCCGAGGACTCGCGCTTCTGGGGCTATGTGCCCGAAGACCATGTGGTTGGTAAAGCCGTGATGATCTGGATGTCGGTGAACCCGGAAGGTGACTTCCTGCACAAGATCCGCTGGAACAGGCTGTTCCATATCATCGACTAAGCACACAAGTATAACAACAAAAAGCCAGGCGGAGAAGCCTGGCTTTTTTGTTGTTATAGGTGAATGAATTAAATCTGTATATATTTAATAGTTGTAGAAAGAATCAAACTGCTGCACTCAGCACATAAAGCTGATAAACGTCATCGTGACGGATATACTATAGTTAGACTAAATCTTAACCATAAACAATAGTGATGCTGAAACTTTACCCTTTTAAGACGTATTTTATCGTTCTATTATCATTTTCTTTTCTTGTAATAAGTTGTACTGACAGACAAGCTTCCCTGACACAAGAAGAGTTAAAAGACTTATCATATTATGCTGTCGGTATGAATCTATCAAACAGCTTTGATTACTATCCTTTAATTGAGGCCAGAATTCCACAGAGCCATAATCCAGAACTTCACCAGGATATACTTGAAATCGCTATGGTGCTAGATACACTAGCAATGAAGTATATAGAACAAACCGGAGGGATAGCTGAAAATGGCACTTTTATGAACCCAGGAGAAAGTGGTGAGAAAGGGATACTAATTTATAAAGAGTTGAAAACAGAAGCCAGATTAACCGATTTGCTCAATAAAGCTAAGGCAAAGGCAGGTTCTTCTGATAAGGACCTAATGCGAGTTACGGAATATATAGTCAGGAATAAATTCTTAAATGAGAAACCTTACTTTGATCGGCAAAAACTAACCCAAAGACCGTTGTCAATTTTGAGCCTTGAACTTGGACTTATAGCTAATAAGTTGTGTGCTGAACTCCTGAACAGTCTCCCTGAACGAACAGAAAAGAAATAGTCTAACAAGGTGCATAATTTAGGATTCGGCTACGCCTCACCCACATTATAGCACGAATACGTTAAACCTCATTTTAAAACACCTACATTCACAATCCAAATGAAAAAAATACTGGTCTTATTATGTCTTAGCTTTTTCACGATAGCCGCTTTTGGGCAAAAAGCTAAGAAAGCAGAAAAAAGCAAGCCTTTTATACTTGGCGAAATTCACGAGCTTCATTCAAAAGTATTAGGCGAGAAGCGGATCTTAAACATCTACCTGCCAGAAGGGTATAACCCGGCAGACAGCGTAAAATACCCGGTGATCTATTTATTGGACGGCTCAGCTAACGAAGATTTTATTCACATAGTCGGGCTGGTGCAATACAACAGTTTTGAATGGATCAACATCGTACCTAAATCTATTGTAGTTGGCATTGCCACAGTGGATAGAAGAAGAGACTTTACTTATCCAACTACGATCGAAGCAGACCGGAAACAGTATCCGACCACCGGGCATTCGGATGCTTTTATTTCCTTTATAGGAACAGAGCTACAGCCCTTTATAGAGAAAAAGTTTAAAACGACATCTTCTAAAACCCTGATCGGGCAGTCGCTGGGCGGGCTGTTGGCCACGGAGATCCTGTTTCAAAATCCTACTCTTTTCAATAAGTATATTATCGTAAGCCCGAGTTTATGGTGGGATAATGGCTCGCTATTAAACAAGAACCCCGAGATACTGAATGCATCCTTTAAGCAATTAACGGATATTTACATCAGTGTCGGCAAGGAAGGGCTTACAACAACGGCTATCCCAAGGGTGATGGAAGTAGATGCAAACGTATTGGCAGACAAAATTCAGGCTACAAAGAGTAAAACCGTGCGGGTGCTATTTGACTACTTGCCGCAGGAAGATCATGCTACCATCATGCACCAGGCCGTCTCCAATGCTTTCAGACAATTTAAAGCTTTAAAAGAATAATCCCCTGCCCGTATGGTTGTTAGTGAGTTGAGGCATAGCTTTCTAATATTTATGGCCTGAACAAACGGGAACCCTCGGCTTAACAGTTTTACAAAAAGAGCACTCTTGCGGTTTTAATTGAACCACAGGAGTGCTCTTTTTGCTATCTAGAATTCTCAGTTAACTATCTTCTAGGCTTTTTACGGAAGGAAAATAAAAGACCGGCTATACTTCCACACTGGTTAATAGCCTTACTCTTTTACCAGTTGATGGGTTTTTCGCCGTGCGCCTCTAAGTACTTGTTGGCTTTGCTGAAGTGGTGCGTTCCGAAAAAACCCCGGTCGGCGGCAAACGGCGAGGGATGGGCAGCCCGCAGTACCAGGTGCCTGCTTTCATCTATAAAAGCCCCTTTTTTCTGGGCATAAGCGCCCCACAACATAAACACGACGTGTTCTTTCAAGTCGTTTACCTTTTTCACAACGGCGTCAGTAAACTCCTCCCACCCTTTTTTCTGGTGCGAGCCTGCATCGCCTGCCCGCACGGTCAGGGTAGCGTTCAGCAACAGCACGCCCTGCTCGGCCCAACGCTCCAGGTTGCCGGTTGCCGGCATGTCCTTGCCCAAGTCATTTTTTATCTCCTTAAAGATATTGAGCAATGAGGGCGGAATGCGTACATCGTCACTCACGGAAAAAGCAAGGCCGTTCGCTTGTTTAGGGCCATGGTAAGGGTCCTGCCCCAGGATCACAACCTTCACCTTATCGAACGGACACAGCAGAAAAGCATTGAAAACATGATTGCCTGCCGGATAAACTTTTTGAGAAGTGTATTCGTCTTTAACAAAGGACACAAGCTGATGGAAATACGGCTTTTCAAATTCATCTTGTAGCACTTTTTGCCAGCTTTCTTCTATCTTTACATTCATGAGTTAGTATGGGAAATTGGGTTGCAAATACAGGAAGCCCCAGCTCCCGTTGCCAGGTTATGCTGCGTACGGTTTCCTCAGTATACATAAAACTCTGAAACATGGATACAAAAACAACAGAAGGTGTAAAAGTGACGGTTACCACCAACTACCTGCCGGATTATTCCAGTCCGGTGCAGCAGCACTTTGTTTTTGCCTATAAGATAAAGATAGAGAATAACAGCGAATTTACCGTGAAGCTCCTGCGCCGGCACTGGTATATCCACGATTCGACCGGCGTGGTGCGCGAAGTGGAAGGCGAAGGCGTTGTGGGGCAGCAGCCTACATTGGAGCCCGGGGAGTCGCATGAATACGTCTCGGGATGCAACCTGAAGACCGGAATGGGTAAAATGCGCGGCACGTACCTGATGGAACGCCTGGTAGACGGCAAACAGTTCAATGCCACCATTCCGGAGTTTACCCTGGTTGTGCCGTACAAGCTCAACTAAAGATTTGCAGTTTTATACTTTAAATGCAGCAGTAAAGCTACTTGGGGTTTATAAGTATAATTAACAGGATTTGAAGGCATTCAATGGTGCAAGCGTCTGCTTGACCCAGGCTGTTTACGATATTTGTTTTCAGGTAGAATTCAACTGTAGGTATAGGCACAAGCGGACGTTTGCGCCAGAAAGGGCCAATTGAGCCGATTGAATTTTGTCTGAAAAGCTAAGCAACTACGGTAACAGCAACAAACGATCCAGCCATACTTCGCGGTATCTATCATTTTTGTCATACATCCCTCCTACTAGCCAGTGTATTTCCTGACCATAGCTGCTGATTACGTGCGTTATCGCCTGCGGGCTTTTAAGCTGCATGGCGTCCACTCCCCTTTTATTTTCGGGCTTTATAATCATGTACTTCGCCATGATGGGCATTTCGGGGCTTATGACCGCGTAGAAAAGCTTCGCCAGGAGTTGCTGCACGACACCCGCAACCTACAGGTAACTGATTTCGGAGCCGGTCCGAAGCGGGGGCAAAAGCACCTACGTAAGGTAAGCCACATCGCCCGCACCTCTGCCAAGCCCGCCAAGTATGGCCAGTTGCTGTTCCGCCTGGTAAACCATTTCCAGCCGCACATTATTTTTGACCTGGGCACTTCCCTGGGCATTACGACTGCCTACCTGGCCGAAGCCCGAAAGCAGGCACAGGTATATACGTTTGAAGGGTGCCCCGCAATTGGTGGCGTGGCAACGGAGAACTTCCGGAACCTTGGATTGCAGCATATACGCCTGATAGAAGGCAACCTGAACGATACGCTGCCACAACAACTGCAGCAATTAAGCCAGCTGGATTTTGTGTTCTTTGATGGCAACCACCGTTACGAGCCGACCATGCGCTATTTTAACGCCTGCCTGGGCAAGCGCCACGAAAACAGCGTTTTTGTGGTAGATGATATTTACTGGTCGGCGGAAATGAAGCGGGCCTGGCAGGAGATAAAAGCCCATCCACAGGTATGCCAGACCGTAGACCTGTTTGCTGTCGGGCTGGTCTTTTTCCGCAGCACGCAACCCAAAGAGCATTTTACACTGGCCTTCTGATCAGGCGTTGTCTGTAATCACAGGTGCTTCCCAACCATCGTATTCGCCATTGTGGTGGCGGGCCAGGCGCAGCAGCGCACTGGTTACTTCGTTGATCGTCTCTTCGTCGGCTTTATCAGGCCGGGTAACCACCAGTTTGTAGGTATAAACCTCCTCTTCCGGCTCCTCTACCACGGCATCCAACGTATACCCCTGTTCTTCCAACGACTTTCCTGCGGTTTGCCGTTCAGCGGTTGTCTGAAAGTATAAATAATGCGTGATGGGGCGCGGCACATACGCTTGATCGCCCTGCTCCTCCAGTTCTTGCAGCACGCGTGTATTCTGGATGCGCTGCATACTTTCCTCATCGGGGTAGAGGTAATTGAAGTATACTTCCCAATCGGCATCTTCGGTGGCCTGCGACACGATGAGGTAATCCGGGAATTTCTTCTTGATCTCCTCTACGCAGTTATCCAGGGCCAGCGTCTGCTCGCCGTAGAAGTATAAGCCACGCTTGCCGCTGTGCAGCGTCTTTCCTACAAACAGTGCTTCGAGCTGCTCCTCCAGCAGCTGCACCACGGCATCCTCAATCTTTTCGAGCATGCCCCATTCAGCTGCCTCAGGGAACCCGCTCTCATCGGCCGTGCGCAGGGCTACGGCTACTTCCATCAAGTTCGGCTTCGAGGCAATGGGCGCCATCTCGGCAAGGCCCAGGTCTGTACTCACAAAGGCGGGCTGCTCTTCTATATGGCAAAAGTATACTTCCCAGGCAGGGCTATAATCGTTGGCGCTCATATTACTGCTTACGCATGAAAACAAAAAGTGCACCGCAGCAAAAGGCATGCGGTGCACTTTATTTTATAAATTTATACTTAGCTGACAGCCTGACGGATGCGGATCAGCTTTTGCAGCAAGGCTTCCAGTTGGTCCAGCGGCAGCATGTTGGCCCCATCCGACTTGGCTATACTTGGTTGCGGGTGGGTTTCGATGAACAAGCCATCGGCTCCTACGGCTATTGCGGCTTTGGCAATGGTTTCAATCAGAGCGGGTTTGCCCCCGGTTACGCCGGAACTTTGGTTGGGTTGCTGCAACGAGTGCGTCACGTCCATCACCACCGGCACGTTATGCGACTGCATCTCGGGCAGGTTCCGGAAATCCACCACCAGGTCGGAATATCCGAAGCTGTTGCCCCGGTCGGTCAGAATAACCTTATTGTTGCCGGACTCCATCACCTTGTCCACGGCAAAGCGCATAGCCTGTCCCGACAGGAACTGGCCTTTTTTGATGTTCACCACTTTGCCTGTCTCCGCGGCGGCAATCAGCAGGTCGGTTTGGCGACATAGGAAAGCCGGGATCTGGAGCACATCCACGTATTCGGCGGCCATGGCTGCTTCGGATGTTTCGTGAATATCGGTTACGGTGGGCACATCAAATTCGCGGCTCACTTTCTGCAAAATACGCAGCGCTTTTTCATCGCCGATGCCGGTAAAGGAATCTAGGCGCGAGCGGTTCGCTTTCCGGTACGAGCCTTTAAATATCCATGGAATCTGAAGCTTGTCGGTTATTTCTTTCAGACGTCCGGCAATCTCCATGGCCATGTCTTCGCCTTCAATAGCACAGGGCCCGGCCATCAGAAAGAAATTGCCCGAATTGGTATAAGCCAGCTTTGGTATCTCAAACATATCTATTTATACTTTAAGTATTGCCTTCCGGCCTTGCAAAGGTAGGTATCTAATGGGAATTACGAATTATGAATTTCGGATTAAGCATGCGGGATCTTGTCGGCAATAGCCGTTTTTACCTGCAGCAGGATGAAGAGCTCCTTGCCCTGCCGCGGTGCTATGGAATTATAAGCAGTCTCGAAATGCAGGAAGTCGAAGTAAGGTGCAAAGTAGGTGCGGTACTCGTTTCTGTTGCCGCCGAATGGGGGGCCATCCTTCTCAAAAACAGTATCAAACAGCAGCCCCATGAGTTTGCCGGCGGGTGCCAGCAACCCCGCGCACTTTTTTGCGTAATTCGCTCGTAGTTCAGGCGGGAGGGCGCAGAAGAAGGTTTGCTCCACGATCAGATCATACGGGCCGGACAAACTGAAGAAGTCCTGCAGCAGCAGGTGCGCTTTGGGGAAGTCCGGAACGCGGGACGCAAAGTGCTGTAGCGGCGCTTCCGCAACATCGGCCAGAAATACATTTTTAAAACCCTTTGCATGCAGGTACTCCGCTTCGTACGCACGGCCACACCCCGGAATAAGGATGCGCAGGTCCTTATCAGGCAACTGGTCAAAATAATTTTTGAGCGGCGGCGTTATAGTTCCGGCATCCCAGCCCGTCTGTTCTGCCAGGTAGCGTTCCTGCCAATAAGCGGCGTTAAAATCTTGGTTCATCGGTTTATGATTATAAATCAAATGTCTTATATTTGATTCTGCACCTCATTACTTATACTGCAATTTATACTTATTAACCATTTTCACCTTAAAATCACCTAAACAAAAACCCTATGCCAGCGAATACTCCTGAGAATCGTAGCAACCGCAAACTGTTGATCGGAGGCCTATTGGTTGTCCTGATCAGCATCAACGGGATCCTGATTTACATGAATTACCAGAAAAAGGAGAAAACCGAGGAGCAGGCCGAAGTGATTCGGGTAAAGAACAGCGAACTGGAAAACCAGATCAAAGTATATGAAGCCCTGAAAGCTGATTTTGAGCGCCAGAGCCAGGAACTGCAGGCCATGGGCCTGGAAAACGACTCGCTTGAAAGCAAGATCTCTGCTATTACAGCGGACCTGAGCGAACTGCGCGGTTTCAGAACCAAAAGCTACAGCTTGACAGACCAGCGCCGCTTCCGCGACAAGGCCAAAGCGTTTGAACAGCAGCTTAAGCAGAAAGACGAGCAGATCGCCAAGCTTAAAGAAGACAACGAGGTGCTCGCTACGGAAAACACTACCCTGCAAAACACTAAAACTCAACTGGCCGACAGCCTGACCACGTTTAAGACATCGAATAAGGAATTATCCGAAAAAGTGAAAGTTGCCTCCCGACTCGAAGCTCAGAACCTGAGCGTCAATATCATCAACAAGCGCGGTAAGGAAAAGGACGACAACGACAATGAGTTTAAAGCAAAGCGCGTTGAAAAGATCCGTGTGGCTTTTAAACTGGCCAAAAATGATGTGGCTGCCAAAGAACCCAAAACCGTTTACATGCGCCTGATCGAGCCTGACGGTGCGGCCCTCTACAACCTTTCAACGGGCTCCGGCTCTTTCCAGATGGATGGCGAAAACATGTACTACACGGCCAAGCGTGATTTTGTTTATGACAATACCCAACAGCAGTTAAGCTTTGTGTACGCAAAAAATGCCGAATACAAGAAAGGGCAGCACACAGTAGAATTGTATGCCGATGGCTTCTTGATCGGAAAAACCAGCTTTATACTTAAATAGCCTCTAAGCTGAACGATTATACTTTAAAGCCCCTGCCTCCAAGCAGGGGCTTTTTTGGTTTTATAGGTGCTGCGTTGAAGCAGCCGGAGTAGTTTCTTATGACTTCAAATTTAGATGAGGCTTATACTTCCTATAGGTGTTTCATCGCCCAAGTATAAACACCTCCTTCACTCCTTTCGAAAGCATAGGGTCGTTACATTCTACCTCATTGTCATCCTGAAAGGATCTTGTGAGCAGTCCGCAAAAGCTTAATCTACCTTCTACCAATATTCTTAACAGAATGACAGTGTTTTATGTGCTTATCTTATTAGAGCTTAACTACCCTTCCTTCTAAGGTGAACTTTGGGCTGATGGAAAAGCAGCAGAATGCGTGCTTAGTTAAGGCTTAACCTCCCTTCCATCAAAATCCTTACAGGATGACATATAAGCGGATTCAAAGTCCTATCTCCAAAAAGGAGCTTTACCGATTGTTATTTTATTATCCTCCAAAATTGCCCAAAGCAAAACGCCTTGCCTGCTTGCTTACCGCGGAATTCAGAAGCAGCGGCTCTAGTTTATACTTGCATGAAAACCATAAAAAAAGCCCCTATCCTGCGGAAGGGGCTTTAGTCCATCGTTCACATGTAATAGTTTTAATAGTTTTGGCCTAGCGCCGAATTTAGTCAACAAGTACTTTTCTGTCCTGAATCACTTTAAAGCTTTCGATCATCTTCACTGCTTCGCTGATGTCTTCGGTAAAAATGGCGATAAAAGAACCAGGTATGGCATGCTCTAGGGCATAGGCAATGGCCCGCATCTCCTCGGGTATGAGGCGCACTGGCTTGCCCGGCGCACTGACCTGAATGCCTAGGGTAAGTAGTTCCACCACCTCTTCGGCTGACCTGCCGCGCAGATCGGCATCTACCCGCACAATCACTTCATCAAACAACTCGCCGGCCAGCTGGCCCAGCTCAATAATATCTTCACGTCTGCGGTCTCCTACCCCTGCCACAATACCTACTTTTTTAGTAGCTTCCTGGGCGGTGAGGAAATCTCCGATGGCACGCAGGCCACCTACATTATGAGCATAGTCCAGCAGCACATCAAAGTCGGGGAACTTGAACAGGTTCATGCGGCCCGGCGTTTTGCTAGGAGATGGCAGGAAAGTGCGCAGCGCTGTTTTGATATCCTCGATATCAAAATGAGAGATGTATCCGGCCAGCACAGCAGCCAGGCAGTTCTCAATATTGAATTTCGCTTTGCCGCCAAACGTTAGCGGCACATCCCCCACCCGGTCGATGCGGATTTTGTAGCTGTTCTTGAAGACGGAGATATAACCATTCTCGCACACGGCAGCCAGCCCTCCTTTGGCAATGTGCTTTAATATGCGCGGGTTGTTTTCGTCCATACTAAAGTAGGCCACTTTGCAGCTCACCTCGTCTGCCATGGCATAGACCAAGTCATCGTCGGCGTTAAGTATAGCATAGCCATCCGCGCTCACGCTTTTCGGGATCACCGCTTTCACCTGCGCCAGTTCCTCCAGGGTATGAATATCGCGCAGCCCCAGGTGGTCGGAGCTTACGTTGGTCACGATACCGATATCGCAGTGCTGAAAACCGAGTCCGGAGCGCAACAGCCCACCACGAGCACATTCCAGCACCGCAAAGTTCACTGTCGGATCTTTTAACACAAACTCGGCACTATAAGAACCTGTCGTATCACCTTTCACCAGGAGCTTGTCCTGGATGTAGATGCCATCGGTAGTAGTGTAGCCTACCTGATAGCCTTTATGCTTTACCATATGGGCGATCAGGCGCGTGGTGGTGGTTTTGCCATTGGTGCCTGTTACCGCAATTATGGGAATGCGTGCAGGTACGCCCTGCGGGAACATCATGTCCACGACAGGCTCGGCCACGTTACGGGCAAGGCCATAGGTGGGCGAAATATGCATCCGGAAGCCAGGCGCAGCATTTACCTCCAGCACGGCTCCGCGTGTTTCGTTCAGTGGAATGGCAATATCAGTTGTCATCACGTCAATGCCGCAAATGTCGAGCCCGATAAGGCCAGCAATGCGCTCGGCCATCAGGATATTATAGGGGTCCACCAGGTCCGTTACGTCGGTGGCGGTACCACCCGTGCTGATGTTGGCGGTGCTTTTCAGGTAGAGTATATGGCCTGCCGGCAGCACTGATTTTGAAGTCAGATTCTGGCTTTTTAGAATGTTTTGGGTATGCTTATCCAGGGTGATTTTTGTAAGTACCTTCTCGTGGCCGATGCCGCGGCGGGGATCCTTGTTTTCACGGTCGATGAGCTGTTTGATGGTAGAAAAGCCGTCGCCTGTTACCATGGCCGGTGTGCGCTTGGCAGCAGCTACAAATTTGCCCTGGATAACCAGTAACCGAAAGTCGTAGCCTTCTATAAACTGCTCTACCATGACGCCTGCTGAAAACTTACGGGCTTCTGTAAAACCACGCTGCGCCTCTTTTAGGTTGGTGATGTTGATCGTAGCACCCTTGCCATGGTTGCCATCCAGCGGTTTTACCACAAGCGGGAAGCCCAGCCAGCTGACTGCCTGCTTCAGTTCCTCCTGCGAGTAGACGGTGGTTCCTTTGGGCACCGGAATGCCGGCTTCTTCCAGTATGTCTTTCGTAGCTTTTTTATCACCGGCAATCTCTACAGCAAAACAGGCTGTTTTACAGGTCATGGTCGCCTGAATGCGCTTCTGGTGCACGCCATACCCTAGCTGGATAAGCGAATGGCGGTTCAGACGAATATATGGTATGCCTCTGCTAATGGCTTCGGAAACGATAGCATACGTGCTGGGGCCGAAATACTCATCCTCGCGGATTTCATGCAGGCGCGAAATATCATCGCTCAGCTTATACTTCTCTCCTTTAATGAGTGCCTTTGTGATGCGCACGGCGGCGTAGGCGGCATAATCGCCGGCCCGTTCCTCCTGGTAAGAGAATACGACGAACATGGTGCCCTGCTCCCGGGCCGGATGGCAACGCCCATAGCCGCACTCCATACCTGCCATGGTTTGCAGTTCCAGGGCCACATGCTGCACCACATGGCCAAAGGTAGTGCCTTCCTCCACGGTCTTAAAAAAGCCGCCTTCTACGCCGGCTGCCGAACGATGGTGCTGCAACCCGGGAAATAGCTGGCGCAGTCTGCTGGAAAAATTTGGTACCTGATCGGTGAGCGTATCAGTAAGCTCTTCCAGTCCGAGCTTGATCACGATGAGCTTAGGGTGCTTTACTGACCAATAGTTTGGTCCGCGCATGACGCGCAAATCTAGGATATTCATTTTTTGGTTACGCTGGGTAAGCTATTCGTTGATTATCTCAGGTTCTTTCGGTTGCGTATAGCCGGCGCTGGGTTTATACTCCGCTAAAGCAGCCAGTTGATCATACATATTCCATAGATCAAAGCGCAGTACGTGCATTGGGATATAGCTGTTGCAAAATTGCACCATTTTATCCAGGTGCGGCTTCTACCTGACTAATGGTACAGTACGGAAAAGGCACCTAAAAGATTGCCTGCTGCGGCAAATAGCCAGGCTGCCCAGGCAAGTATACCGGAAAGGTTTTGGAGAATTAAACGCGTGAGAAATCAAGCCGTACGGCAAGAACCGGAAGGACAAAAAAAATCCCTGCAAGTATACTTGCAGGGATGTGGAGGTAACGAGCGGATTCGAACCGCTGTAGCAGCTTTTGCAGAGCTGAGCCTAGCCACTCGGCCACGTTACCGTGATTGGGAGTGCAAATATACATACAGAAGTATGTTTGTCAAACTATAAACCCATGTTTTTTCAAATCAACCAAATAAAGTATGTTACGGATTTATCGGAAACAACTATAAAATTCAGCTATCTATAACGGTGTCAGGAGCTTTATACTCCTGCCCTTGTCTAAAGGGATAGCAAAAAAAATGTGCAGATCAGGCTTGCGCCATCTCAGCCAGCTTCGTTATAGTATTCCAGTTACGGGTAGTTGCTTTTAGCTTTAGCTTATTTTCAATCAGGTTGTTGTTCAGTTTTGCATTGCCATAGCCATTGGTTGCGAACAGGTATAAATGCTTGCCAGCAATACGGAATTCCTCCGGGCAATTCACTTTCTGCAGGTTCTCTATACTTATCGGCGCGGGTTCTTCAGACAGAAAAGAAACATACAGCAGCTTTATATCCTCTTCCCTCCCATTCAGGTAAGGGTTCGTTTCTAAAATAACTTTCAACTCTGAGGCAGTGGTTATCCTGACGTGTATATCAAACCCGAAACGCTCAAGTATAGTTTGCTCAACCAGACCAGCTACCAACTGCGGGTTTGTGCTCTCGTGTTCAAATACTACATTGCCACTCTGGATGTAGGTTTTCACCTTCTGAAAGCCAGCCTCTTCCAAACAAATTTTCAGGTCAGTCATTTTGATCTGCTTCTGCCCACTCACATTGATTCCGCGCAAAAGCGCTATGTATATTTCCATAGTTGAATTTCTATTGGGTAAACATCTCCCTAACGTTTGAAGACACGTTGGATGTAGTTAGAATATCTATTAACTAATATACTATTTTTATAGGTTAACTGCTAAGGTATAAAAACAAAAAAGCCTCGGATTGCTCCGGGGCTTTTTACTATGTAACAAGCTTATACTAAGCGTTGTTCTCTTCTTCAGCAGATTCGTCCTCGTTGTCCGTGTCCTGCGTCTTTTTAGCCGCAGCAGCCTCCAACTTCTTCACACCAGCCTCTTTCTCGTTAGAAAGCATTTGCTCCTTCAGGGCAGAAAGGGCATCCAGGTCTCCAAGTGTGGAGCGGTCTGCTTCTTTCTGAACTTTTGGTGCTCTTGCGTCTTTCTTCTCTGCGCTGGCAGTACCACCTGCTGCAGGGGCAGCAGCTTTCTTCGTAGCACGGGCCGTTCTGGCAGTGTCTACATCAGAATAAGTAGCTGTGTGCGAAAGAATGATCTTACGGTCTTCTTTAGAGAATTCAGTTACTTTGAAGTCTAAGCTTTCGCCAACTTCTACCTGAGAACCGTCTTCTTTGGCTAAGCTTTTCGGGAAAGCGAAACCTTCGATGCCGTAAGGCAATTCTAACACAGCGCCTCTGTCAGATTTCTCCAGTACAGTAGCTTTGTGAACAGAACCGATGTTGAATACGGATTCAAACGTATCCCAAGGGTTTTCTTCCAGTTGCTTGTGGCCCAGGGCAAGTCTGCGGTTCGGAACATCCAGTTCCAGCACTACTACGTCCAGGTTATCACCAACTTTCACAAACTCAGATGGGTGCTTGATCTTCTTGGTCCAGCTCAGGTCCGATACGTGTACCAGTCCGTCTACACCTTCTTCCAGTTCCAGGAACAGGCCGAAGTTGGTGAGGTTACGCACGATGCCTGTGTGCTTGGTGCCTACGCCATACTTGGTCAGCACATCTTCTTTTGTCCACGGATCTTCGGTCAGCTGCTTAATGCCCAGAGACATTTTGCGCTCTTCGCGGTCCAGTGTCAGCACTACTGCTTCTACCTCGTCGCCTTGCTTAATGAAGTCCTGCGGATTACGCAGATGCTGTGACCAGCTCATTTCAGAAACGTGGATCAGACCTTCTACGCCTGGCATCAGTTCCAGGAACGCACCATAGTCTGCTACGTTTACAATTTTACCTTTCACACGTGAGCCAACCTCGATCTCAGCAGGCAGTGCATCCCATGGATGAGGAGTAAGCTGCTTCATGCCAAGAGAAATACGCTTCTTGTCATCATCGAAGTCAAGCACTACTACGTTCACCTTCTGGTCGAGCTGCAATACTTCTTCCGGGTGGTTGATACGGCCCCATGAAATATCTGTGATGTGAAGCAGACCGTCTACGCCACCAAGGTCGATGAACACACCGAAGTTTGTCATGTTCTTGATAACGCCTTCCAGAACCTGACCTTTTTCAAGGTTGTTCAGGATAGCGGCACGCTGCTGCTCCAGGTCTTTCTCGATCAGTACTTTGTGAGAAACAACCACGTTGTCGAAAGCGGCGTTGATTTTCACAACTTTCACTTCCATTTTCTTGCCTACGAACACATCGAAGTCACGGATCGGCTTCACGTCGATCTGCGAACCTGGCAAGAACGCTTCAACACCGTAGAGGTCCATGATCAGACCACCTTTGGTTCTTCTCTTCACTACACCCTCCAGAACGTTGTCGTTCTCAAGTGCGTCGTAAATTTTAGCCCAGGCGCTAACGATTTTGGCTTTCTTGCGGGACAAGATCAGCTGGCCGTTCGGGTCTTCCTGGTCTTCAATAAACACTTCTACCTCGTCGCCTACTTTCAGCTCAGGAAGATCTCTGAATTCTGAAACAGGTACCAGGCCATCAGATTTGAAACCGATGTTCAGGATCACGTCACGATCAGTGATGCCAACCACAGTTCCTTTCACAACCTCCTGCTCCTGTACGGTAGTCAGGGTGTCGTCATACATTTTTTCCATTTCGGCTTTCTCAGCTTTGCTATAGCCGCCGCCAAAACCTTGAGACTCAAATCTGTCCCAATCGAAATTTTCTGGAGAATTACTCATAAAATTATACTGCTCTTGCATAGCCACCAGCCCAGAGCAATCGGCTGATTTGGTTTGGTTTTACAATTCCTGCCGCAAAGCAGGGCCATTCACTCGAATGAAGGGCAAAAGTAACTAATCCAGGATAAAAAAACCAATAAAATTCAATCTTTTAAGAGAGGGATTCGCCACGCGCAGCGAAGCATATGTAGCTGATAGTTAGCCGCAAAGCGCCTGCTGCTAACCTAAGCACCAGCAGATAGTGGAAAAGCAGCTAACCGGCCGCAGGAAGGGTTGGCTGTGCGCTGCCCTATACCCGTGCTGCCTGCGTATACTTTCCGCCAGCCCTAGACTTGCTTTTGAGTAGCTAGTTGCTGCTTTCAACTTGCCTAGTTTATAGCCAGACCGTCGCGCTACAGCAGGGTAGTTCAGCTCTACTTTTTGTCATCCTGAAAGGATATTTTGGGCAAGCCGCAAAGGCTTAATCTTTGGGGAGAGGGGCCTCTTTTTCTATCAGGATATTTAATAGAATGACAGTGTTTTACGAGCTTATCTTTTCAGACCTAACAATCCTAAGGTGCGTAACAAGAGGAGTCGCTACAGACCAAAAGTGAAATATACAAGTATAAATGCCTGGTAAAACCTTCGGATTGCCCTTAGCCCAAAACAACATCTTTATACTTATACCTTAAGTATATCTATATCATTACTTATAGTTGATTACAAACACCTTACGAGTATGTAACTAACTTTTTTAGCAACCACAAAATGCAACTATTTATCTAATCCGAGGTAGATTCGCCAGTCGTTATTCTGGGATGTGAGGTGCAGTTGGAGGAAGGATTGCAGCGAAGGACGGCCGGGTTTATGGAGAAGTTTGAGGCCGGCTTCTTCCGGGGTGCGATCGCCTTTGCGGGCATTGCAGCGGGAGCAGGCCGTCACCAGGTTCTGCCAGTTGGTCGCTCCGCCGCGGGAGCGGGGCATCATATGGTCGAGGGTGAGATTACGGTTTGCGCCGCAGTACTGACAACTATAGTTGTCGCGGCGCATGACGTTATGCCGGCTCAGGGCAATGCCATAGTAGGGCACCCGCACATAGCGTTGCAGGCGGATAACCGACGGCACGGGAAAAACACAGCTCACCGAGTGTAAAAAGGAGCCGTTGGCTTTCGTTACCATCTCTGCTTTGTCAAGGTATACCAGCAGAAAGGCCTTCTGCACGGTGCATACCGCTATGGCACTGAAGTCCTGGTTGAGGATGAGAACTTTATCTTTCATGGGGCTGCTCGCGCATTTTACGCATTAGTTGTACGGTATACAACAAACTGTTACTGCGTAAGTTGGGAGAAAAAACAGCCGTAGCGCTAAAAAATACGCTTGATTAGGCGAAGGTTATGAGTGTAGCGCTGAAAGTCGTTGTTATAGATGCCCTGGTGGTCGAGTGTGTCGATGCGCACCTCACCATGCGCATGCATGATCTGCTGCCCTTCCAGCATCAGCCCCACATGTGTGATACGGCCTTCCGTGTTGGCAAAATAAGCCAAATCGCCGGGTTGCGTCTGGGTTACAAAATGCACCTCTTGCCCGTGTTCTACCTGCTGCCAGGCATCGCGTGGCAACTGGTAACCAAACAGGCCATATACCTGCTGCACTAAGCCCGAACAGTCAATTCCAAACACCGACTTGCCGCCCCATAAGTATGGCGCTTTCAGGAAATTATGCGCTACTTCTACAACCTTTTCTGCAACTATTCCAGAAGCCGGATTAAATGCCAATCCCTGGTAGGAAAACACCTCCTCACCTACCCGGCCTTGTGTCCCATCGAAGAACGGCAGGTAGGCTCCAAGCGCAACCGGAATGCGTACTTCACCCTTATGTACGAATTGCATAAGATCGGCAACACGGGGATGCGCGGCCGCTTTCCACGCCTGGTAATAGGCCTCGCTTACGGGGTTGTGCTGTTTCCAGTCTATCCAGCCGCGGTAGCCATCAGAGGCCAGTTCAATGCAAACCCAATTATCCTGACGGCTTACCACCTGGTAGCACTCCCCGAAAAGCATCTGGGTCACAATCTCAGCCCGATCTGAAGTTTCGGCGCGCATGGGCACCAGGCTCAGTAACGATATTCCGTATTCCACTATTTAGAATTTTGAATGATTAATTTTTGAATGAGTGAATATCTGATGTTGGCTAAAAAGGTAAGTAAACAAGGGATTAATTTTTAAAATTATTAACTCATTCACTCCATCACTCATTCAATATTATACTTAATACCCGCTTCGGTCCATCTCGCGTTTCACGTCCTTTTCCTTGATGTCCTGGCGTTTGTCGTAGAGCTTTTTGCCGCGGGCAAGGGCGATCTCTATTTTGGCAAAACCCCGGTCGTTTATAAAAACGCGGGTTGGGATGATGGTTACCCCCTGCTCTTCGGATTTATTCTCCAGTTTGCGGAGTTCATTCTTGTTGAGCAGCAGCTTGCGGGTGCGCAGGGGCTCGTGGTTGTAGTGCGTTCCTTCGGTGTAAGTGGCAATATGCAGGTTGTGCAGCCACAGCTCGCCATTCTGAAACAAACAATAGCCGTCCTGCATGTTCACCTTTCCCTCCCGGATGGACTTTATTTCCGTGCCTTTTAACAGGACACCAGCTGTATACTTGTCCAGGAACTGGTATTCGAAGGAAGCCTTGCGGTTTACGATGTTTACAAACTTCTGTATTCGGTCTTTCGCTTTCGCCATTTATACTTGCTTTGGAGCCAACACTTTGGCTAGTTTTTCTTTTTTCAAAATCTTCTGCCCCGTTTCCCCTTCAGCCACCAGACGGTCGCCTACAGTGGCGGTAAAGCTGCAGAGCACCTCATGCCCGTTATACTTCTGCAGAGTGGCTACAATGGTTATACTTTCGCCTTCAAAGGCCGGCGCCTTATGCCTGACAGACAATCTGGTACCTACCCCTTCTTCATCTTTTGCTTTCATATCCAGCACGAACAAACGACCGGCATACTCCGCTGCCTGCGCCAGTGAAAAGGTAGAACAAACAGCATGCACCAGGCCATCTTCGAACCGGGCAAAGTCTGCAGCAGTTACGTGCTTAACATACGTACGGGTGTCGCCGGGTTTTATTGGCATTGTGCGTTTATCGTTGTTCTTTGCTTGCATGTTGCGCTGCAAGCCAGATCATAAATCCGGAAGAGAAAAGCTTGTTAAAATAACCCCTTATACTTACAAGCTATACTTTCTAACTCTCTAACTCTCTAACTTTCCAACTCCCTCAAATTTTCATTCGCGGTTCGGGGCTCACATATTGCGAGGCAAAGTCTCCTTTCAAATACTGGTAGTGCGCGGCCATTGCAATCATAGCGGCATTGTCAGTGCAATACTCAAAAGCCGGGATATACACCTGCCAGTTATACTTGGGTGCATATGCCTGCAGCGCCTTTCGCAATCCTGAATTGGCCGACACTCCTCCTGCAATGGCCACATCCCGGACATTCAGATCCAGGGAGGCCTGCACCAGTTTCTTCAGCAGGGTTTTGATAAGCGTCTGCTGCACACTAGCGCAAATATCGGCGAGGTTCTCCTGCACAAAGGCCGGGTTTTCTTTCGTTTGTCTTTGCAGGAAGTATAAAACGGCTGTTTTGATACCGCTGAAAGAGAAATTGTAGTCGGGCATATTGCCCACTGGAAATTCGAAGGCATCGGGGTTGCCCTGCGCGGCCATCTTATCCAGCATCGGTCCGCCCGGGTATGGGAGTCCGAGCATTTTAGCTGTTTTATCAAAGGCCTCTCCTACAGCATCGTCTGTCGTCTGGCCAATGACCTCCATGGCGAGGTGGTCTTTTACCAGCACAATCTGGGTATGGCCACCGCTAACGGTCAAGCAAAGGAACGGGAAAGCAGGCCTGGGTTCCTCGATAAAATGGGCCAGAATATGCGCCTGCATGTGGTTTACCTCGATAAGCGGAATGTCAAGCCCCAGGGCAAAAGACTTAGCAAACGAGCAGCCTACCAGCAGGGCACCCAGCAGGCCAGGACCGCGCGTAAAAGCCACGGCATTTAGCTCTTTTTTTGCTACATTTGCCTTACGCAACGCCTCCGAAACCACCGGTATGATATTTTGCTGATGCGCCCGGGAGGCCAGCTCTGGTACCACGCCGCCATACTGTTCATGCACGGCCTGGGTGGCTATGATATTCGACAATACCTTTCCGCCGCGGATCACGGCAGCAGAGGTCTCGTCGCAGGAAGATTCTATCGCTAAAATTATAGGTTCGGTCATCTTTTGGAACAAGAACAGTCAGTAAATTATTTCAAAGTTATAGGAAAAGCGCTACTAAAAATAGTTTTGGGGCTCTTCCTATTGCTTTTACTGCTGTTTGCCACCGTTTTTGTGGCAATTCGGCTCCCCGCGGTGCAGACCAAAGTCTCGCAGGAGGCGGCAGCCTACCTTTCCAAAAAGCTGCAGCACCAGGTAACCATTGGGCGGGTGGACGTTGAATTCTTCAGCAAGGTGGTGTTGGAAAAAGTAAAAGTGCTGGACCGCCGCAGCAAGGAACTCTTCTACGTAGGCCGGGCCGAAGCCGATATCAGCGCCTTTACCATCCTGCACCCCAACAAACTAAGTATAGCCACGCTGGAGCTGCAACAGCCCCGCGCCAACCTAGTAAAGTATGCCGGCACCGATTCGCTAAACCTGAACACCTTCCTGCGCGCCCTGAGTAAACTGATGGTAAAGGATACCACCAAGGCCTCGCAGCCTTTCCAATTCACGATTGGCCAGGTGATCCTGCAGGACGGGCATTTTGCTTTTGACGATTTCAATAAGCCCCGTGCTGCGTATGGCATGGACTACTTCCACATGAACTTCGACCATATCTCTGGACGGTTTAATGAGTTTGTGCTGGAAGATACGCTCAAAGTAACGGTAACCGACCTGCGCACCGTGGAGACCCGCTCTAACACGCGCCTGCATAAACTGGATACCCGAATGACGTACGCGTCCACTTTTTGGGAATGGGATGCCCTGGACCTGCAACTGAACAAAAGCAATCTGCAGCATTTTGTCCGTTTCGACTATAACCGGTTCGGTAACTTTACTGCGTTTATGGACAGTGTGACCCTGACGGCAAACCTGCACGACTCCAAAGTATACTCCAAAGACATCGCCACTTTTGCTCCCCAATTAAAGGGGTATGATGAAAATCTGCTTGTAAATTCCGGTGAGTTCAAGGGCAAGGTAAAAGATTTTACGGCCCGGAACGTGGATGTGGAATACGGGCAGCACACCCATATTGTGGGCAACATCAACGCCGATGGTCTGCCAAACTTTAAAGAGACCTTTGCCAACCTGCGGCTCAAATCCTCTACCATCAATGCAACCGACATCAAACAGTTTTTGCCGAAAGAGGCTTACCAGATGGCGGCAAGGCTGGGCACCGTAAAACTGGAAGGGCGTTTTCTGGGTTTCTACAACGACTTTGTAGCCAACGGCAGTTTTGCCACAGCGCTGGGGGAACTACAATCGGACATTAACCTGAAAATAGACGATAATACCCGCCGGTCGTCCTACAACGGTTACCTGAAAACAACCAACTTTAACCTGGGCAAGCTGCTGAACACCGATCAGATCAGGACCATCACGATGAGCGGGCGCGTGGCCGGCTCCGGCTTTACCCTGCCTGATGCCAACCTGACTGTAAATGCAACCATCAACCAGGTGCAACTGCTGGACTATAATTACAGGAATATCGTGGCAAACGGCCGTTTCCAAAACCAGGAGTTTACAGGCAAGGTGTCGGTCCGGGACCCTAACCTGATGTTCACGGCCGATGGCACGGTGAGGCTGGCGAATGGCAAACAAGCCTTTAACATGGTAGCCGACATGAACCGCATTGACCTGCAGGCGCTGCACCTCAGCACCAAGCCCCTGGTTATACAGGCAAAAGCCGATCTGAACTTTGAAGGGCTACAGCTGGATAAGTTTGTAGGCACCGCCCGCTTCGACAGTGCTTCCGTTTTATATGATAAGACCCCCCTGGCGATTGATTCGGTGGTGATCGATTCGGAGATCAGCGGCGGACAGCGCAGCCTGCAACTTAGCTCCGATTTGCTGGCCATGAAAGTGGCCGGCAACTTTAATTACTCCACGCTGATCCAGGACCTGCAGAACCTGGTGAAAGAATACCAGCTGAATTTTGAAAGCAACGATGCGGCTACCAAAGCCTATTATGCCCGCAAGTCGGATGCGCATAAGGACTATGCCTTAACGTATGCTGTTTACCTCAAACATGTCAATCCGGTGCTGCAGCTGTTTATGCCAGGCCTGGCCATATCTGATTTCTCGAAGGTAGAAGGCTCCTTCCGACACGACAATACGGTTATTTTGGATGCGTATGCCACATTGGACACCATCCAGTACCAGGATTATACCTTATACGGCAGCAAACTGGAGCTTAACACGTCCAAACTGCAGAACGAGCCCGATGTGCTGGCTTCAGCCCTTTTTACTTCCACCAAGCAAACAATACCGGCCGCAGGCGAAACGCAGGACTTTTACATGGAAGGTATCTGGAGCGAGCGCACCATCAACTTTGCCACCAGCCTGAAGCAAGCGAACCAGAGCAACCGCGCGACCATTACGGGTGCGCTCAACTTTTTGGCAAACCAGGTACAGGTAGTGTTCGATAAGTCTAACATCACCTTGCGGGAAAACCCGTGGGTGTTTAACCCCGGCAACACACTTTATATAAGTGATTACGGGCGCAGGCTGGTCTTCGAAAACTTTTTGCTCTCCAACCAGAACCAAACCATCAGCGCCAATGGCACCATCTCCGATTCGCCGGACAGCAAACTGACGGTGAAAGTGGGCAACTTTGACCTGCGCAACCTTAACCCGCTTATCTCGATGAAAGTTGCCGGCCGGATGACAGCTGAAGTGGTGGCACAGGATATTTACAAACGCGGCCTGCTGGATGGCGCCATGCGCGTCGACTCATTCCGGATGGATGATATTTACATTGGCGACATCAATGGCAATACCAACTGGAGCAACACCCAGAACCAGGCCGTGGTGGATGTGGGTATTGTGCGGAATGGTAAAAAGGTGCTCTCGGTTTCGGGTAACTACAACCCCAAAGCACAGGAAGACCAGTTAGACCTGCTGGCCGTGATGGACAATGCCAACCTGAAATTGGTGGAGCCGGTGCTTAAACCCATCATGTCGAACCTGGACGGAAGTATGGAAGGGCGGATCCGGATATTGGGCCGCCTGGATTACCCTGTGCTGAAGGGCTCGGTGAATGTGACTGATGGCCGCTTTACGTTTGATTACCTGAACACCACCTATAAATTTACTGACCGCATCTACTTTGGGCCTAACAGCATCAGCTTCCGGAATGCTCAGCTGCAGGATCTGTATGGCAACAAAGCCACTGTGTCAGGCGGTATTGCCCACGATGGTTTCAAGAACATGGTGATCGATCTGGAAGCCCGCTACCGTAATTTTATGGTGCTGAACACAACCAGCGAGCAGAATGAGCTTTTCTACGGCACCGCCTTTGCCACCGGCACTGCTAGCGTGCTTGGTCCCGTAGAGAACCTGCGTGTGGATGTGGATGCCCGCAGCAACGAAAACACCCGCATTGTGCTGCCCCTGGATAACCAGACGGAAGTAGCGCGCAAAGACTTTATCAAATTTGTGAGCCACAATGAAACCGACAGCACCGGCGCCGCTACGGCCTTGGTGCAGGACAAGGTAGACCTGTCTGGGATCAACCTGAACTTTAACCTGGATGTGACCGACGACGCCTACTTTGAGATCATCATCGACCGCACAACCGGGGATGTGATCCGCGGGTCGGGCAACGGCGATATCCGCATGACGATCGATACACGTGGAGACTTTAATATGTATGGCACCTTCGAAATTACACAAGGCGCTTACAACCTGAACCTGCTGGAAGGGCTTTTAACACGGGAATTTAAAGTGAGCCCGGGCGGCACCATCACCTGGAACGGAGATCCGCTCAACGGTGTGATGGATATTACCGCCACTTATACGCAAATGGCGTCGCTGAGCGGGCTTTTGCCAAATGATGAATCGAATGATTTGCAGGGGCGCTACCCCATCACGGCTGTAATCGACCTCAACGGGCAGCTGCTTACCCCACAAATTACGCTGGGCATGAACTTCGATCAGATGCCACAAAATGTGCAGACCACGCTTTCAGGACTTATCAATTCAATTAAAAATGATGAGAGCGAACTGAACCGGCAGGTTTTCAGCTTACTGGTGCTGCAACGGCTCTCGCCACAGGGCACCTTTGCTGCCGATGGCGCCGGTGCAGGTGCTGTGGGGGGCAGTTTGGGTAGTTTGCTTTCCAGCCAGCTGGGCAACTTCCTCAACAGCATCGACAACAACCTGGAAATAGACATTGGCCTGGGAGCACTGGATCAGAACGCGCTTTCGGCTTTGCAGGTCAGGCTCAGCTATACTTTCCTGCAGGGCAGGCTGCGGGTAACCAGCGAAGCCGGCCTGGGATCCAATACCGATTATAGCGGTACACGCCGCAGCGGCTACCAGGGCGACTGGTCGGTGGAATATTACCTAGCCAAAAGCGGTGAGCTGCGCCTGCGGATGGAATACAACACTTTTCCGGAACGCCTGGGCACGACCAGCTCCACCACCAGCCAAAGTATAAGTGTGCTGCATACCAAGCGCTTCGATAGTTTCCGGGAGATCTTTACCCGCACCAGGCCCCGCAGAACCGAACAGCCTGAGCAGATCATATTGGACTCAGACCCGCGCCTCGAGCTCTAGAAAGCCCCGCCCTTTAAGGCAGGGCTTTTTTCTTTCCTGCTTCAGTGGGGCCACATTATTAAATAATATTTCTATTTTTGTGAGCAAGCATTTATTATGGCAAACCAACGTAAATCGATCAGGAAGAAAAAGCTCGGCAGTTATCCGCATACGATGGTGGTGTTTAGCATCACGGTAGCGCTTTTTGTTATCGGCGTTTTCGGGCTGCTGCTGATCCATGCTAACAAGCTATCTGATAAGGTAAAGGAAAGCATCGAAATGCAGGTATACCTGGACCGCAACCTGACGGAGGTGCAGCTGGTGCGCCTGCAGAAAACCTTTGCTTCTAAGGAATATGTGGCCTATAATAACGATACGGCCCAGGTCCGCTTTATCTCCAAAGGCGATGCGGCCAAGGCCCTGCTGAGCGAAACCAATGAGGATTTTCTGACGCTGTTAGGCGATAACCCGCTGCGGGATGCCTATGTACTGCGTATTGATGCAGATCATGCCGGCACCCCGGAGCTCAAAAGCATTAAGCTGGATTTGCAGGATGTAAATGGGGTATATGAAGTGCAGTATGTCGAAAGCCTCATCCAGTCCATCAACAGCAACCTGCAGAAAGTAAGCATCATCCTACTTGGCTTTGCCATTATACTTGTCCTGGTGGTCATCATCCTCATCAACAATACCGTAAAACTAGCCCTTTATTCGCAGCGCTTCCTGATCCGGAGCATGCAGCTGGTGGGTGCCACCTCCTATTTTATCCAGCGCCCTTTTCTGAACCGGGCCGCCTGGCAGGGAGTGATGAGCGGTATTATTGCCTCTGTAATGCTATTTGCCCTGATGCAGTATGCTTACCACGAGGTAACAGAACTGCAAATGTTGCGCAACGACGAGCAGACCTATATTTTGATGGCGGCACTGATCCTGATCGGCAGCATTATCGGGTTCCTGAGCTCTTACCGTTCCGTACGCAAATACCTGCGTATGTCACTTGACGAATTATACTAACCATGGAAGAAAGAAAGAAACTAGCCTTTGGCCGAAAGAATTATGTCCTGATGCTGGCCGGCATTGTTGTGCTGGCGATCGGCTTTATTATCATGACGCTGGATAAAGAGCAGTATGGCCTGGGTTTCCTGGGCATTACGCTGGGTCCGATTGTGGTGCTGGCTGGCTTTATCATTGAGTTCTTTGCCATTTTAGTGAAAGATAAAACAAACGAATAGATGGAGGTTTGGCAGGCTATTGTTTTAGCCATAGTAGAGGGGTTGACGGAATTCTTACCTGTATCTTCTACAGGACATATGATTATCTTCTCGAGCCTGATGGGCATCAACGAGCTCCCGATCACAAAGATATTTGAAGTAAACATCCAGTTTGGCGCTATCCTGTCGGTTGTGGTGCTTTACTGGCGCCGCTTTTTGCAGGGCTTCACCTTTTATAAAAAACTGCTGCTGGCCTTTATTCCGGCGGCCGTTATTGGCTTTGCCCTGAGCGATGTGATCGATGCCATGCTCGAAAGTGTGGTGGTGGTGGCCATGATGCTGGTAGTTGGCGGCGTGGTGCTACTTTATGTAGACAAATGGTTCCGCAACGCGACCGAAGACCATATCAGCTATAGAACTGCCTTCCTCATCGGTCTAGCACAATGTGTGGCCATGATTCCGGGCGTGTCCCGGTCTGCTGCCTCCATTATTGGAGGAATGTCGCTGGGCATTAACCGGAAAGCGGCGGCTGAATTTTCCTTTTTCCTGGCTGTGCCTACCATGCTGGCTGCGGCGAGCTACAAGCTGGTTACCGACCTGCTGAAACTGGAAGTATCGGACCTGCTAAAGTTTGACCTGGTAAAAATTCAGAACAGCTTTGAAGTGATCCATCCAAACGATTTGAAGCTGCTGCTCATCGGCAACTTTGTCGCCTTTATCGTGGCCATGCTGGCCATCCGTTTCTTTATCAGCGTACTGACCAAGTATGGCTTTAAGCTGTTTGGGTATTACCGGATTGCGCTGGGTGTAGCCCTACTGGCCCTGCTGGCAATGGGCATTGACTTAAAAGTATAAAATGGCTTATAATTTCGAAACAGGCGAAATACTGCTGATCAACAAGCCCCTGAACTGGACCTCGTTCGACGTGGTAAAGAAGGTGCGCAACATTATCCGGGTAAAGAAAGTGGGCCATGCCGGCACGCTAGACCCATTGGCCTCGGGCCTGCTTATACTTTGCACCGGCAAGTATACCAAGCGCATTGATGAGATACAGGGACAGGAAAAGGAATATACCGGCACCATTGTACTGGGCCAGATCACGCCCTCTTACGACCGTGAAACGGCGGTGACCGAAACCAGGGACATCACCCATCTCTCGCCTGCCGACATCGAAGCTGCCGCCAATAACTTTGTTGGCACTATCGAGCAGGTGCCCCCTCTTTATTCTGCCGTTATGGTAGATGGCAAGCGCGCCTATGACCTGGCGCGAAAAGGCAAATCAGCTGAGCTGAAGCCCCGCACCATTACCATCAGCGCCTTTGATATTACAGCCATCACAGGCGAGGTGGTTAGCTTCCGGGTAGTCTGCACCAAGGGCACTTACATCCGCAGCCTGGCCAATGATTTAGGAGAGAAATTGGGATGTGGTGCTTTTCTGGGCTCCCTGGAGCGCACTCGCATCGGCGATTTCCGTTTGGAAGATGCTTTGACCATTGAAGACATTCAGGAAATACGTAAAAAGCAGTTAGAAGAGGTAAATGGAAGTAATCCGTGATCTAGCCGACTTCCCGCGCCTGGCGCATGCTGTGGTGACCAGCGGCACTTTTGATGGGCTGCACATTGGCCACCGAAAAATACTGCGCCGTGTAATAGAGCGTGCCCGGCAAACGAATGGACAAAGCGTGGTGATCACGTTCTGGCCGCACCCGCGCCTGGTGCTCTTCCCCGATGACAACGACCTGAAATTACTCTCCACCATCGAGGAGCGTATCGCGCAATTGCGGGAATTTGGCATCGATTATCTGCTCATCATCCCCTTCACCAAAGAATTTTCCCGCACCAGCTCCCGCAGCTTTATCACCGACATACTGGTTAAAGCCATCAATACTAAAGTGCTCATCATTGGTTACGACCATCGTTTTGGTAAAAACCGGGAAGGCAGTTTTGAGAACCTGAAAGCCAAGTCGCAACAGTATGGGTTCGAGGTAGAGGAAATTCCCCGCCAGGACATAGACGATGTGGCTGTCAGCTCAACTAAAATCCGGAAAGCCATCGAAAGCGGTGACATGGAAACGGCAACCCGTTACCTGGGCCGTCCTTATACTTTAACTGCTACGGTGGTTAAAGGAAACCAGCTTGGCCGCACCATCGGCTATCCAACAGCCAACCTGCAGGTGCCCGAAGCTCATAAACTGATACCTGCACAGGGCGTATATGCTGTTTGGGTGATGCTGGCCGACGACTGCTTTGTAGGTATGATGAACATTGGCATGCGCCCTACCGTAAACGGCAAACAATTGACACTGGAAGTTCATATCCTGGACTTTGACAGAGACATTTACGACCGGCAACTTACCGTAGCGTTTGTTAAACAACTGCGCAAAGAGCAGAAGTTTGACGGGCTGGAAGAACTGAAAGCACAACTGGCCAAAGACAAAGAAGCAACCCGGAAGGTCCTCAAATAAGAGCAGTTTATACTTCTGGGGCCGCCCTGCGCCCCTTGCTATACCTTGTGGGTTTTTGCTTACAAGCATTGGCTTCTTAATTTTCCGGTGCTTAAAAGCCGGCCGCTTTTGCAGTTGTGTTCGTTTCCAGGTACCCGGCCTTTTCTTCAGATCTTCTTTGGCTGTTTACCGGAAGACGTAAGTTAAAGTATAAGACGTTATTAGGACATAATCTATCGCGCACTAAACACCTACTATGATAAATAAAACTGTAAACAATGCGCAAGAGGCACTGCAAGGCATTCGGGATGGCATGACGCTGATGCTGGGTGGCTTTGGGCTTTGTGGCATTCCGGAAAACGCCATCCAGGAACTGCTTCGTTTGGGTATAAAGGACCTGACGTGCATCTCTAACAATGCCGGCGTAGATGACTTTGGAATAGGCTTGTTGCTGCAAAAGCGACAGGTAAAAAAGATGATCTCCAGCTATGTAGGCGAAAATGCGGAATTTGAGCGGCAGTTGCTTTCCGGCGAGTTGGAGGTAGAACTGAACCCGCAAGGCACGCTAGCCGAACGCATCCGGGCGGGGGGCGCCGGCATACCTGCTTTCTACACACCAGCCGGCTTTGGAACCGAAGTGGGCGAAGGCAAAGAGAGTCGGGAGTTTAACGGCAAGTTGTATTTGATGGAAACCTGGCTGAAAGCAGATTTTTCTCTGGTAAAAGCCTGGAAAGGCGATACCGCCGGTAACCTGATCTACAAAGGCACAGCCCGCAACTTTAACCCCATGATGGCGGCTGCCGGAAGTATAACTGTAGCCGAAGTGGAAGAACTGGTACCCGCCGGCGAACTAGATCCGAACATGATTCATACCCCCGGCATCTACGTGCAGCGCATTTTCCAGGGCGAAAAGTACGAGAAGCGCATTGAGCAACGGACAGTACGCCAGTTTTAGGCATCCGGATTTAATTTGTAACAGATCTTATCAGCACATTTCTATGGCTTTAGATAAACACGGTATCGCAAAACGCATCGCAAAAGAAGTAAAGAACGGCATGTATGTTAACTTGGGCATTGGCATTCCGACCCTGGTGGCCAACTACATTCCGGAAGGCATCGAAGTGGTGTTGCAGTCAGAGAACGGTTTGCTTGGCATGGGCCCCTTCCCTACCGAAAATGAAGTGGATGCCGATATGATTAATGCCGGCAAACAAACCGTGACCACCCTACCCGGCTCCGCCCTTTTCAGCTCGGCCGAAAGCTTCGGAATGATCCGGGGAGAGCACGTGAACCTGACCATACTTGGGGCCATGGAAGTTTCGGAGAACGGCGATATTGCTAACTGGAAGATACCGGGCAAAATGGTAAAAGGTATGGGCGGCGCCATGGACCTGGTCGCATCTGCTAAAAACATTATTGTAGCCATGCAGCACACCGCCCGCGATGGCTCCTCCAAATTATTGCCTGAATGCACGCTCCCGCTTACCGGCCTGCATTGCGTTAAAAAGATTGTAACCGACTTGGCCGTACTCGAAGTAATGGGAGCGGGAGGGTTTAAACTGCTGGAACGGGCACCGGGCGTAAGCGTTGAAGAAATAAAAGCCGCTACTGCAGGCAAGCTATTGGTAGAAGGCGATATTCCGGAGATCCAGGTTTGATAATGCTGCCAAATTGGCCTCGAAAGCGCAGCTCCAACACTGCGCTTTTTTTGTTATTTTTGTATAGGTAGCCTGCGGCTAGGCGTTATACCTGCATATTTATTATACCAAAACACCCCTTACTGCCCGTATACAGAGCAGTAGTTACTTTTTATATTGTTTATGAGTGATAAAACAGATACCAGTACCGAACATAGATTAATACTGCGCCAGCTCGAACTGAAGGATTACAAAGAAGTGAAAGAGATCATGGACATTGTATACTCCAGTATGGGCGCCTGGACCCGAAAAGAGCTTTCTAATCTGTTAAAGAAATTTCCCGAAGGCCAGATCTGCATCGAAGATAATGGCAAAGTAATAGCAGCGGCTCTGAGCCTCATTATCAGCTACGACAAGTATGGCGATAAGCATACGTATGAGCAGATCATCGACAACGGCACCTTTAAGTCGCATGACCCCGAGGGCGAAACGCTCTATGGCATCGATGTGTTCGTGCATCCTGAATACCGCAACATGCGCCTGGGCCGCCGCCTTTATGATGCCCGCAAAGAGATTTGCGAGAACCTGAACCTACGCGGCATTATTGCCGGCGGACGTATACCGGGCTATAAAGACTACGCGGATAAATTAACGCCTGCCAAGTACATCGAAATGGTGCGCAACAAGGAATTATCGGACCCAGTGCTCTCATTCCAGTTGAGCAACGATTTCCACGTCCGCAAAATTCTGAAAAACTACCTGCCCGACGACAAGGAATCGCGCTCGTACGCCACGCTGCTGGAGTGGATCAACGTGTATTACGAAGAGAAGGAAGAGGTATTGGGCGGCCGTAAGACCGTAGTGCGTATTGGCATCGTGCAGTGGCAGATGCGGGCCGTAAAAGACCTCGACGATTTTATGCAGCAGGTCGAATTCTTTGTGGATACGGTAAGCTCCTACAAATCAGACATTGTGGTGTTCCCCGAATTCTTTAATGCGCCGCTGATGGCTCTTACCAACGAAGAATCGCCTTCCGAAGCGATCCGAAGTATGGCTGAGTATACCGAGGAGATCCGGGAACGTATGATTCACCTGGCCCTGTCGTACAACATCAACATCATTGCGGGCAGCATGCCGGAATATTACGACAATAAGCTCTACAACGTAAGCTACCTGTGCCGCCGCGACGGCACATACGATGCGCAGTACAAGCTTCATGTTACCCCCGATGAGTCGCACTACTGGGGTATGCGGGGCGGCCATAAACTGAAAATATTCGACACAGACATTGGTCGAATCGGCATCCTGATCTGCTACGACGTAGAATTCCCGGAACTGGCGCGCATGCTGTCGGATATGGACATGAAGATCCTTTTTGTGCCCTTCTGGACAGACACGAAAAACGCCTACCTGCGGGTACGCCTTTGCTCGCAGGCGCGTGCAATCGAAAACGAGTGTTATGTGGCCATTACAGGCAGCGTAGGCAACTTGCCGAAAGTGGAGAACATGGACATCCAGTACTCTCAATCAGCTGTCTTCTCCCCTTCAGACTTTGCTTTCCCGCACGACGCGGTCATTGCCGAAGCCACGCCAAACACCGAGATGACCCTGATTGCAGACCTGGACTTGGATTTGCTCAAAGACCTGAACACCGGCGGCAGCGTACGTAACTTGAAAGACCGCCGCAAAGACCTCTACAACCTGAGCTGGGTAATGCGGAAGGAAGAGTAAAAGAGTTCCTAAAATTTAAAAAGGCCCTTGCTAAAGTATAGCAAGGGCCTTTTTAAGTATAGGGTGGTAAGTTATACTTAAGCAGAGGTCTTCTTCTCCCCTAACGAAATGGCTACGATGATACCTGCTATAAGAGCTACCGTCGCGCCGATCGCCAGATATAAAATTAAATTTGGGCCAGTAGGATGCGTTTGAGGTGAAAAGTCTATCACAACCTGTATGTTATCCATCTGGTCCAGGTCAGCCTCCAGCTGCACCTGTCGCTGGTACATGCTTAAGGTTTCCTTATATAAATTGGAAGGGTCCAGTGGCTCGCCATAAACAAACCCATTAACCGGCCCACGTGGTGTAGCTGCCGTTTCTTTGATACTATCCAGAGACGCAATTTCTTCTTTTAGCTTGTTGATCATACTTTGCATTCTGCGCTGCCTGATCTCCTTCTGTCTTTTAAAGTATTGATTATTTTCCAGGTAGGATGTCAAGGCTGGTTCCATGACAGGGAACATACTTTTATCATATAATGCCAGTTCGATCTTAAAGGGAGAGCCTACCAGAATGCTGTCTTCTGCCACTTCATCCAGGTTCGAAAATTCCAGACTTTTGATCTGCTTTGCCGAAGCTGCGGGTATGTTTAAGCGCTCAGAAATGGCTACTATGTTGCCATCCTGCACCATATCGGCCAGTTTGTCTAACTGATCCTCAACAAACTGGTTTCGGATATCTGCTAAAACCAGCGTCATAGACGATGAATAATAAGGCTTGGCCAGGTAATATGCTCCGAAGCTAAGCGCCACGCCCAGCACCATAAAATTTATGAGCAATTCTTTTCTGAGAAATAATAGACGGAAGAAATTAGCAAACCCTCTTCCAATTGCCCGGAAAATACCGAAAAAGGCATTGAATACCGCCGCTATATCAATTTCATCAGCTGTGGCCCGTCGCTCCGAATTCGTTACCGGCACTTCTTTATTCTCTTCGTTCATTTGCAAGGTTTAATTAGCGGGAAGCTAGTTATTATGTATTTACTACAGAATCATTCATGCTACTCTTTAAAACGATGATGCAAGATACAACCTCATTGAATAATTTCAGCTGTTCTACAAATAGCTGGTAATGACCCTTTGCCTGAACAGCCATTATTTTTTACCGATGATCTATATGATCTTTAGCAATCATCTGGTAACTGCTGCAAGTATACGCATAAGGAAGTTTACCAAAAGCTGCTTTTGCCTGAAACCAGAACCGCATTAACTTTCTTTGAAATAATTGCCAAAGGCATGTATGGCAACTTTCATCGTTAAGGACTTTATTCTGCGGCAACAGCTTGCTCCTCCTCTTCTAGTTGCCGGAGAAGTCCGAAAGCAAAAATGGAATTAAACAGAGAATAAAAAACAACGCCTTTTTGCCTGCTTAAGGTAGTCTCTGTTAGGCTGCCCATGATAAAGGTTACCAGAAATAGCAGGTATAGCGGTTTGCGGTTACGCAGGCTCAGCAGCAACGGAAAAAGCAGCGAAGCGACAAAAAGAAGTAATCCGATCAGGCCATGCCGCACCAGTTCTTCCAAAAATTCATTGTGCGCATTTAAGTTTTCCTTATCACCCCAAAATCTGACGTTAGTATAACATCGTTGCAGCGCAAGCTGTACATCGCCCGTACCCAGCCCTAACAACCAGGCCTTTTGCTCATCCAATGCTGTAAAACAACACGTCCACTGGATAAGGCGGGGCGCTATGGGGCTATGGATATCATCCTGTAAGGTATAAAATTCTTCGGCTTTATGCCTGGTATTCGGAAGGCTCAGAATTATTAACCCCATAACGAACAGGGCTAAAAAAGCCGGAAGAAGCACCTTCTTTTTTTGATGAATGACAAGCGTATAAAATAAGGCAAGTATCAGCAATATAAGCGATGTCAAAACCGCGGTGCGGGCTGCCAGTAAAATCAGAAACGCAAATAAGAACAGCGCAAGCAGGCCAAAAACAACCCGTACACTGCTGTTGAAATATTTTGGCAAAACGCTGAAGTAGAGCGATGCGGCTGTTGCAAAAACCAGGTACATACCGCTATAGGCATGATGCATGTGCAGGATACCATCAATTGTCTCTGTCAGGTTAGGTATGCCATAAATGGTGCCATACTTATAGAGGAGAATATAGAGTGTATAACAGCAAAAAAGAAGGCACGCTACAATAAAAGCGATCACAATGGCATAAAGGTGCTTGCGGGCAAGTATAGGCGATCCGGCAAGTAGTATTGGAAAGAGCAGCAGGGCGGCCTTTCTTTCTATCTTACCCAGCCCCGAACTCATGTTTTCAGTATAGAGCAAGCCGATCACCTGCATAGCAAAGACAGAAATAAATAACCACACCAGCTTGTTTGTAGCAGCCGCTTGCAGGCGCTTTAAAACAGAGCCTGAAAAGACCCAGGAAATAATGAAGAGCGCAATGGCTGTGTTGTTTAGGTTAACAGAAAAAGGCAGCGTTGCCGCAACAAGTATAAGGCTAGCGAGCTGTAGCTTATACCCAAGGGGATAGCTTGCGGATATGATAAAGTGCTTTATACCTGTTACCATTGAGCTTAACTGATCGCTATGTTGTGTTGCTTTACTGTTGCTTCTGCCGGCTGGTGCCCTTTATAATAATTTACATACAGGTAATATAGCCCCAGCATAATTACAAAAGGCAAGGCATTAGATGGAGTTGTGATGCGGTGCTCTGTAAAGCTCATAATGGTAAGGTTAAAGTATGATACGAGCAGAAAATTTCGGATGAGCAGCTGTTGTTTGTTGCGAATAAGAAAGTTGTAAACCGAAACCCAGAACAACACAAACAGCCCTAAGCCCACAATGCCCTGCTCCCCGAGAATATGCAGAAAAGAATGATGGGCATGCGAGTCATTGAACACCTTGTTGGGCTGTGCATTGGTGGCGATCAGGTGCGGAACAACTTCATTAAACCGAAAGGGAACGTCGTTGATGGAGCCAAACCCGGTACCAACTACAGGCGAGTGTAAAAAACAATCCACAGCTCTGGGCCAGGTATCATAGATGCGTATGTATACATTGTTCAGTTTAGTTGAAACAGAGCCAAATTTCCTTTGAGCAAAAGTGTTATAATTCTGGTTAATATCAGCCCGGGGGCCATTCATTATAAATTGCTTATAATCAGGATAAGTATAGCAAAGTATAATTACCTGTATAGCAGCAAGCACTACAAACAACAGGGTAATAAGATGTTTCCGGCGCCCATAAATTACCAACAGGCAGCCAAGCCCAAGTATAAGCCCCAGAATAGAACCGCGTGAATATGTAGAAAAAAGAAAAAAGGAGTTCAGCAACAAGAGCGATAAGTTGACAGCGGTTCTTTTCTCCAGGAAAAACAGAAAAGCAAGGCTAGTTACAATACTAAAAAAACCTCCGGCGCCATTGGTAGACAGGAAAAGCCCGGTAAATGCAGGCTCCGCCAGTCGTAGAAAATAAAGGTAAACCAACAGGTTTATACCTGTGGAGATTAGCAGAAACCGTTTAAAAAGTTTTTCGATATCAAATTGATAGCTCAGAAATGGTAGTACCAGCAGCGGCAGATATGATATAAAGAAGTTACCATCATACCTGTAAAACTGAAAATGGAGAAACGATTTCGGGTAATACAATAAGGTACTCAGGATTGTGAAGATTGTAAAAAGCCCTAACCAGAACACCATTTCAGGAACAAACCGTTTCCGGATCAGGACAAAGGGCAACAGCATGGCAGCCACTAAAGTGGGTAGCGGACTGATGTACACAAAATTGGTCATTGTTCCGAATAACCCAATAATGGTAGCAAAGAGCAATATCTTTTTCAGTGATAGCCTCATACCCTCTCTATAACCTTCATCAGTTTTATGGCAGATTTTTCCCAGCTGAAGTGCCGGCTCCGTTCCAGTCCTTTGTGGATCAGGTTGTTTCGCAGTTCCGCGTCCGAAGCCAGCAGCCCAATGGCACGGGCTATATCCGCTATATCGGTTGGATTAACGTATAAACTAGCGTCTGCACATACTTCCGGCAAGCTGGAGGTATTGGAAACGATGGTGGCGCATCCGCATTGCATGGCTTCTAATGGAGGAATGCCAAACCCCTCGAAAAAAGAAGGATAGACAAAGAAAAGCGCATTCCGGTACAAGCCAGGCAAAGCTTGATCTGGCAGGTAGCCTGTAAGAATGATCTGATCATTGCCCAGAAGTAGTTGTTGCAGAGCGGGGTCCTTAAATATACTGGAGGTGGCCCCCACTATTACCAGTTTAATGCCCGGCAACTGGCATTGGTTAAAAGCCTTTACCAGGTTAAGCAGGTTCTTTCGGGGGTCCAGGGAGCCAACAGCAAGTATGTAGGCCCCATACTTAGATGGCGTTGCTTCCTTGCCTGTCGTGCACAAATAATCAGATACAGCGTTATATATGACCGCTATCTTTGCTTCCTGTATCCCGAGCAACGACTGAATAGTTTGTCTGGAATAGTTACTTACTGTGAGCACTTTAACGGAACGCCGGGCAATGCGCGGCAACAGGAACTTATATACAGCGGCGAAAGAAGCCGAGAACCAGGCGGGGTTAATGAAAACAGCTAGATCATGAATGCAAACTACCTGCTTTCTGTAAAACAATGGCGCCGTATTACAAAGGTTTAGCAGCAAAGGTTGATTATGCTTTTTCAGGTATAAGGGTAGTTCCAGTTGCTCCCAAGCATGGCCTGCTAAATGGCCAAATGTAACCACCTCCAGTTGCTGGGCAATTTCTTTGTGAACCAACTTACGAGGCGCAACAAACACAGCATGCGGATATAGCCTTTTTAAACAGAGGCTGATCTCTATGGCAAAGCGCTGCACCCCTGTAACAGGTTGCGTTAAAAATCGCGCATTTACGATAATCGTCTTCTGTTTACTTTCTTGCATAACTTACTGGATAAACCTATTGATTGGCCACTCTTTCTTATTTCTGATGGCTTTTGATATAGTTTACCAGGTTCTGAATAACAAACTCGCGGCTGTAACTTTCCACTTTCTGAAAGCCTTGCGCAATATAGTGATCCCGGTTTGCCGCAACCTTTAAGATGCTGTTCAGCCAATCTTGCTCCTGCCACGTCTTTACGGTTTCACCAGCCCCTTCTACTACCTCGATCATAGCAGAGTTATGAGGCGACACTACCGGGCAGCCACATGCCATCGCCTCCAGTTGGGGCATCCCAAAGCCTTCGTTCAGGGAAGTGGACACATAAACAGCCGCCATACTATAGAGTTTTACTAACTGCTCGGTGGTAATAAAACCAGCAAATCGGACCTTCTCTCTCGGAAAATTCTCCTGGTTTATAATTTCTTTAATGCGGGTAGCTCCCCATCCGCGGGCGCCCACTACCAGCAGGCTATACCCCTGAGCTACTAGCTTGGGAGCAAGCGAAAGCAAAAAGCTGAGGTTTTTGCGGGGTTCTAACGTGCCGACAAACAGTATAAACTTTTTGTCGGCTATACCCACTTCCTGCAGCAATGTTTGCTCCTCTTCAGGCGTAAGCTGGATGGGTTTAAAAATAGCTGTATTGATGAAAAAACCTGTAAAAATATCTTTACACTTTCGTACAGGGAAAAAGCGCATGATACCTGCCCGGGTATAGCCTGAATTTGCCCAAAGCATATCGGCATTGTTCACAGAACGGTCATGAAACAGTTCGAAGATAAGGCGGTTCATACCCGACATGGTGCTTTTATGTTCTTTATACACAGTGTCGTGGACCGTAACAAGGGTTTTGACCCTGTTAGGCAGCAAAGGCGGCAGCAGAAACGCCGGCGCCCAGAAAAGGTCCGCCCCAATTTCGGAAATAATATTGCGCACTTTCAGCACATACCACAAGATGCCCAAGTTAGGCATTAGCCGCAACGGCCGCACCACGACATGAACGTTGGCTGCCTTCACCAGCTTATTGGCCAACTCCGGATGGAATTCAGCATTAGTCAGCAGGTAAAACTGCCATTCGGGGCACTGCTGCGAGAGGCCATTGATAGCAGCTACTAAAAAATTGGGAATACCGGAAGGTGTGGTGCGCAGGCCTCTGCAATCAATGGCTATTTTCATGCCGTTCAGATCTTATTTAACAGCTACCGTTAGCAAATTGCTGGTAAAAATACCACCGCTGGTGCTTCCATTCGCGATCTTCAGAAATAGCTTTATACCCGGGTTCAGCACAAAATCCCAGAGCAGCCGGCGAACCATACTTTTTACACCTACTACCATAGGGGGCAAAGCGTAATGGCTGAATTTCCGAAAACCTCCCATACGCAGAATCTGCGACATGCTATCAACCGAAAAGGGGCGTATGTGGGTAACATCGCCATAATAAGAAGGCCGTAAAGGCGCCAGGCTATTGGGCACATGAAGTATGAACCGGCCATTATCCTGTAAGCTTTCGAAAACTTTCCGCAATAACGAAACAGCATAGTCTATTTCAAGATGTTCCAATACATCCATCAGAATGATAAGATCATACTTGTTACCAGCCTGCAGAAATTCCAACGCATCCGCTTCCTGCACCTGATGTAAGCCAAGGTTTTCTCGGGCATAGGCAATCTGCTCCTTACTTATATCAATGCCTGTAATGTTTGTATACCCTACTTCCAGAATAGCTTTGGTATACCTGCCATAGCCGCAGCCTATTTCTAAGATCGCAATGCTTTTGTCAGGGTTAAAGTGCGGCAACAGATTCTTTCTAAAGTATAGCGCGCTGTTTTTTGTAAATTCTGCTTCATCTACATCGTGCAGCACCGAGGTGGAAGTATAGTTTTTATATAAATCTATTTTCATGCTGAAATAAGTATCTGATCTTTGATTCAAAACGGATAGTATGTTGAAATATACGCTTTCAGGTTTAACTGCCTTTTAAATTATGTTTATGTGTAGCTTCCAAGTATGAAGTGAAACATGATTTAAGAGGCATAAAAAAGTGAGTATTGTTTGTGCTTTAGCTCCAGAACCAGGTAAAGCCCCAGCGTAATAAATACTTCTGTGAAGATGATCGCGGCCGTTGTACCAATGGCCGAAAAGGCAGGAACAAGGGTTAAATTAAGAAGTCCGTTTAACAATGCGCCACATACCAGAATGGTACTATAACTCTTCTTCATGTTGTAAGCTACCAGTATTTGATAAGGCGGGTTATTGAGCACCACAATAACCGGCACAACGCTTAAGATTTTGAGCAAAAAGGATGCCTGTGGAATTGATTCCCCGCTGATGAGCAGGACAATGAGATCTGAGAAAACAAACAAGATGCCTGATCCCACAAAAATAAGGATGAAGAAAGGCACAAACACTGTTTTAAAAAAAGCTTTAATCTCGGCATGTGAGTTGGTGGTGAGTTTACAGACATGCGGAAATATAGCTCCTGAAAAGGCTCCCAGCAGTTGGCGGATTACCCAGATTACTTTCTCGACGATGCTGTAATAGCCCACAATAGTGGCACTGGTAAAGAAGCCAAGCACAATAATGTTGACGTTGTTATAGGAGGTAATAGAGAAGTTTGACAGAAAGATAGGCCACCCCTCCTTAAGCTGTGCTATGATGTGGCTGAAGGCTGGCATTCTGAACCGGATACGAAACTTAGTGAATGCGATCCACATACCTACAATACCTGATAAGATGTTACCCAGCGAAGAGAGCAAGATCAGGTATATATAGTCACTTTGCTCCCGTATGACCACGAATGTAAGTATGGCAAAAACAGATTTTGCACCTAAGTTGAGATAGGTCAGATACTTCATTTGCTCCATCCCCTGGAAGAACCAGACCGGTACAATAGACTGACCCATTACGAGACTGAAACCCATGATAAACAACGGGGCTTCCGCGCTGAATTTAGGTATAAATAACAAGGTTAGCAGGAGTATCAAAAAGCAACTAACAGCCAACAGTAGCTTTACCATGATGACTTCACTGAATGTTTTACTTAGCCTATCGGTATTTTCCCGGTTAATGGAAATATCGCGGGTAGCCGAAAGGCCAAAGCCATACTCTACCACCACTGCAAAATAGCCCAAAACAGCTTGTGCAAAGGCAACAGTACCAAATTTATCGGTTCCGATAACCCGGATTATATAAGGCAAGGTAATAAGCGGGAGTAAATAGTTAGTTGCCTGGATAGCTCCCAACGACATAAAGCTTTGAAGAACCGTTTTCTTCTCCCCTGATAAATACTTATTAATCAAGCCTGTTCTCAAAACTTATGTTTCCCGTTAATATTATTTCAATAAACATCCGCTTTTACATTGCGCTTTAAGTTTCCTTCACTAAGTATGGCTTTGCCACAAACTTTCCTTCGCTATTAGAAAGCAAAGTTAGTAATTCTGCCGTTGGAGCCAGCAATTCTTCAGGAAGCCTATACGGATTCCCATACTAAGCTAATATGAGTAGAGGACTATTCCTGCTGTCTTTAGACGGTTGCCTGCTTTTATACCCGATACGAAGGCATTTCCGTCATCTTACCTGCATCAAAGCAGCCAAAGGCTCTAACGTAAAGCTATTCAGATGTATTTCATGCTAGTATACTCAAAAGACAGCCTATGCTTTCGTGTTTTTAATTCAAAAGTTTGTCTTAAGCTATTTATACTTAATTTTGAAGGCGCAAAAGCAGCTTTTCTGGTATAGCGAACGTTTATGGCGTAGCTAACGCTTTTATAGCTACAAACCAGCTTTGCAACGCATAATTATAAATTCATTGGGTTAGTTACTCTTCCAGGTAGCTTCCGGCTGAATCCGGCCTTACACATACTATGAAAAACATAAAAGTAGCCATTGTACATGAGTGGTTTGTAGATTATTCCGGCTCAGAACGCGTGGTAGAGCAATTGCTACATATTTTCCCTAATGCCAGTTTGTTTGCTGTCATCGATTTTCTTCCTGAGAACCTCCGACACCATCTGCTTCACAAAAAAACTACGACAACTTTCATCCAGAAGCTTCCTTTTGCAAGAAAACACTATAGAAAATACCTGGCCTTAATGCCTCTGGCCATTGAGCAACTCGACGTTTCAGCCTTTGACCTGGTAATATCGAGCAGTCATGCAGTAGCCAAAGGTGTGCTTACCCATGCCGGCCAGGTGCATGTATGCTACTGCCATTCTCCTATTCGTTATGCATGGGACCTGTACCACCAGTATCTAAAAGAGACTGGCTTAAATAAGGGCGTCAGAGGGTTCTTTGCGAAATCTATTTTGCATTATATACGCATGTGGGATTATACAACAGCTCACCGCGTGGATTACTTCATTGCCAACTCGGCCTATATCGGCCGCAGAGTCAGGAAAGTATATAGCCGCGAAGCTGCAGTGATTTACCCTCCTGTGGATGTAGAAAGCTTTACGACTATAGCTGAAAAGGAAGCATTTTATTTAACGGCGTCCAGGCTTGTGCCTTACAAAAAAATAGATCTGATCGTAGAAACGTTTGCCCACTTACCCGATAAGCAACTAATTGTGATCGGCGACGGACCTGATTTTAAAAAGATACAGGCAAAGGCAACATCCAATGTTCGCCTTATGGGCTATCAGTCTTTCGAAATACTTAAAGACTACCTGCAACGAGCGAGGGCGTTTATATTTGCTGCTGAAGAAGATTTCGGCATTCTGCCCGTAGAAGCTCAGGCCTGTGGCACCCCGGTGATCGCGTTTGGAAAAGGAGGAGCCTGCGAAACAGTGCTCAATGGGAAAACAGGTATCCTCTATCCCACGCAGGATATAGTATCCCTTACCGATGCCATTGCAAAATTTGAATTGCAGGCAGCAGCTTTTAATAAGGATGAGATCAGGGAGAATGCAGAAAGATTCAGCAAAGAAAATTTCAAAAACGACGTGATAGCTTTTTTAGAAAGTATAAAAGAACTACAGGCATAAGAAGTTGCTTAAATAAAGTAGAAAATAATTCCCGATTTAAATACCCAGCATTAACCCCTTTGTTTCAATATTATGGCGGGCCTGTACTCCAGATATTTTAGACTGATCGATTCATTAGGCGATATCGCATTTATAGCCCTATCAACCATAATCGCCGAAAGTTTAGTTGCTGATCAGGGGTCGGCTAATACCACTTTTACAGAGAAGGCTGGTTTTCTAGGTTTAGGTATAGCAGCCTGGTTCATTTGTAATACGCTTTCAGGGGCATATAAATTCAACAGAGTAACCAGCGTTGCCAATGTCCTGACAAATACATTAAAGGTATTGCTGCTTTATGTTTTACTCGTTGAGGCGATACTTAGTATTTTCAAGATTGCGCTATATGCCAGAGAGTTTCTCCTCATACATTATGTGCTTCTCATAATATGCATTTTTACCTGGCGCGTTTTCCTGGTTAAGATACTACGCTATTACAGAAAGCGGGGCTATAATAACCGCAGGGTGATTATTGTAGGGGTAAGTGAAACAGGAATGTTGCTTAAAAATATTTTCCAGCAGCATCCGGAATATGGCTATCATTTTAAAGGCATATTTGATGATAATCAGACAGCACATCCGGATGTGCGGGGCAGAATAGCTGAATTAGAGCAATTTGTTATAGAGCAGGGTATAAATGAGATTTACTGCTCTCCTTCTGCCATCAAAACCGACCAGCTAAAACAGCTTATTAACTTTGTAGATAACAACCTGGTCCGAATAAAGCTAATTTCTGATCTCGGTGAGCACCACTATAAAAAGCTAAAGATTGATTTTTATGACATGCTTCCGGTCCTGATTCTAAGATCTATTCCGCTGGATGATGTGCTGAACAAAACACTTAAAAGAACATTTGACATTCTGTTCTCCCTCATAGTGATTGTTTTTATTCTGTCCTGGCTCCTGCCTATACTTGCCATCATCATTAAACTAGATTCAAAGGGGCCGGTTTTCTTTAAACAAGTCCGATCAGGTATAGACAACAAGAACTTCCAGTGCTATAAACTCCGGAGCATGTATATGAATACGGATGCGAACAGGCTTTTAGCTCGTCGAGGAGATTCCCGCATTACGCCGGTGGGTGCCTTTATCCGAAAAACCAGCCTTGACGAGCTACCACAGTTTTTCAATGTTTTACTTGGCCATATGTCTATTGTGGGTCCGCGCCCGCACATGCTAAAGCTGGGCGAGGAATACGCGCAGGTGGCAGAGAAATATATGGTGCGCCACTTTATCAAGCCCGGCATTACAGGTTTATCCCAAGTACGAGGTTACCGCGGCGATACTACCCAACTATACCAGATCAGGGGACGCGTAAAACTTGATATCTTCTATCTTGAAAACTGGTCCTTTCTGCTGGATCTGAAGATCATTTTCTATACTGTCTATAATATGTTCCGGGGAGACAAAGCGGCTTTTTAAATTTGCATGCACATAATTAAAGTTTTTTGATCTTTTGCCTATACCGTTGCTTGTTCACCCATACTTCCAACACATAAATACCCGGCACCAAGTCCCCTATGTTGCACATCCTGGAGTAACTCCCTGCATCTGAACTTTCATCTATTAGCCTGGCAATTTTTTGACCAGCCATAGAGTAAAGTATTGCTACCACTCTGGAACGGGCATTCAACTGCAGGTTAACCGAAAAATTGTCATACGCTGGATTGGGCACGGCCAAGGCCGGATCCTGAAGGTCATATTTTAAAAAAGTTTGAAATGAAGCGGGCTGAATGGCTTTTGAATGGACATATAACTTTGTAACTGTTCCTTTCCCATCCGTACCAAGTATAAAGAACCCCTCTTTTCCAATTTCTGTATTTGATCCGCCGTCCTGACTAAGGAAAATAGGATATCTGAGTTTACTCTCCTCCCAGTTTTTAGCTGTATAAAGCACCGTTCTGTCAGACCAATGAATTAAGTCGCTGGAAAATCGCAAGGCAACCTTAATGGAGTCGGTGGGATTAATATATTCTTCTACACCGATAAATTCATGCACTCCATCTATAAAACGCGCCACAGAAAACCGCACAGTATTCTGGTCCGGCCTTAAAACCGGTATACTTGCTGGTCCCTTTACGTTAAAAAAGGATGTTATCTTCTCCTTCGTAAATCCTTCCGGCAAAGCAGGCTTCCAACCGCTAGCAGTTAAAGTCTCGTAAGCCTGGGGCTTCAGCACATCCGCAAGACTGGCGCGCACAAGTTTAACTCCGGAAGCTCCCTCTTTCGATGAGTCGACAAAATAGATGTATAAGAAATGATCGGCTACAATAGCCGAGGGATGCCGAACACCATTAGAAGCTAAAGAGCCATCCTGATTAAGATAACCTGCAGAAGGCCAGGCAATCGGTCCCAAATCACTTAGGTAAACATCTTGCCAGGTCATACCCGCTTTATAGGGAAACCAGTTTCCATTCACAAATCCAAAGTAAGCTTCCCAACAGTCCTTGTAAGGGGTACCCCCAGAATAGGTAGCAGGCTCATCTTTATGAATCTTGAAGTCGGTCCTTACGGTATTTTGGTAGTAATACTCGCCAATTTTCTCGTTCTTGTTTTCACCATGGCTCACAGCAAACAGCATTTTAGACGATTTTATAGAATCAGATAGAATTTGCGCTGAAAATATTCCGTTATAGTTTCTACGCCAACTATAATTTTGCCATTCCTTATGGTATTCATAGCTTTTACTTTCTAAGAAAACAGGATCAAAGAAGTGTCCCCACCAATGAGCAGAAGATAAAATTCGGAATGGCCCCTTCCCTGCTTTGTTACCAACCCTGATGATTTCATCTTCTGGTTCCGCCAAAGAAATTGAAGAAGCCCAGACCGAAGTGAAATGAGTACTGAAGAAATAATTAAATTCTTTGTCTTTTATTACGCAAGGTGGTTGTTCTGACCAGAACTTAGAGGCTTTCTTTGTTTTTATAAATTGTATCTGATACCGATTAACCGCATAATCTGTTAGGCTGATACTTTGTGGAGTACCGACACGAAAAAAAGTAAGCAGTTAATCAAAAGTATAATCTTTCTCATATAATTAGCTATTAGTATATTTTAATAGCCTCATACTTCAACGGCATCAAAAAGTTGTGAGTAGGTATTATACTTACTTATATGAGTTTATAACAGATTACTTACCAAAAATACATTGCAAAAATTATATGTTTGTAATTGGATCTTTTGTTTTTCTATATATAAAACTATGTAAGGCGCTAAGTATCGCTTGAATAATCTATTTACATGCGCGATAAAGGACAAAACCAATATATAAAATTTAAAATATGCTACATGTAAATAAGGTTTACATTCTTTAGTAGTTTACCTTTGCCTGAATTGCAACTTACATATGACAAAGTCTGAGAAAATTCTATACACGCTACTTTTACTTTTCTTTATAACGCTGTGCCAGTCATGGTTCCGGTCGGCAAACATAGTCGTTGCTGGCGCCTTAATTATTTATAGCTTTTCGCTTACAACGTTCAAAGAAAAGTGGCTCATGTTACGGACACGCAGGTATGTCCCATTTATGTTACTCTTTTTTGTCTACCTGTTGACGAGCTATTTTATGTCAGCTAATAAGGAAGAGGGGCTGCGTTACCTCATCCTCAGGTCGCCTTTGCTGGTATTTCCTTTAAGTATTGGTTTCCTACAGCTAACTAAGGCATTTAAAGAGAAAGTTTTGTTAAGCTTTGCTGCCGTAATAGTTATTTTTTGCATAGGATGCCTCATCTATAGTATATACCAGTACTTTCACCTGAATCGGACAGATGTTTTCTTCAATGATTACCTTACGCAGGCAGTTAGGCAGCAATCTGTTTATGTTGCGCTTACCACTAACTTCTCCCTATTTATACTTGCCTACTTTATTTTCTTCAGAAAAGTGTCTTACAAGGCCTTGATGTTAGCAGGTTTATTATTCCTTTTTGCCTTTAGCTTTTTGTTAGCCAGCAGAGTGCATCTTCTGATTTTACTGGCAACGACAACAGCTTTCGGCTTTTATTACATCCTAAGTAAAAAGAAATACCTGGAGGGCTTCACATTGCTGCTCAGCCTTGTAATGTGTGGTTTTTTAGTAACAAAGATGCTTCCACAGACACTGAATAGATTTAGAGAGCTAACCCACCGCCAATTTAATTATGAAAGTAAAGGCGCGGAGAGCCATTATGCAATGAAGGTAACAGCTGACCAGTGGAATGGTGCCAACTTCAGATTAGCTGCCTGGAACTGTGGCCTGGAGCTATTTAAAGCCAACCCAATACAAGGGGTGGGATTAGGTGATAAGTATGATGCTTTAGAAAGAAAATATCGTGAGAAGAACTTTTATTTTGCAATAGAAACAGGCAAAAACGTACACAGCAACTACATCGATATATTATATAGCCTGGGGCTATTGGGCTTCCTGCTATTTCTGATAGCATGGGTTATACTTCCCCTTTATAGCGCCTTATCTGATAAGAACCTGCTCGTTGCAGTCATTTTTTGTACATTCTTTGTAGCATGGATTTCTGAGAATTACCTCGATAGAACTTATGGCGGAATGCTGGTAGGGTTCTTTATCCCTTTTCTTCTGACAGATAATAAAAAAGGGTTACTATAGCAGTAACCCTTTTCATAAAATCTTGATGATAGTTCTTATGCTACCTTTTCGGCACTCTCAGTAGGAGAATTCGCTGTATCACTTTCTACATTCGGTGTACTGATTTCGTTATCTTTTAGGTACAGCTTAATTGCTTCTTCTGTGTCTCCAAAATATTTTAATTCCCCATTTTTCAGAAAAGCAGCCCTGCTACAGTATTGCCTGATCACCTCCATGGAATGGCTCACCAGAATTACGGTTTTTCCTTTAATCCAGGAGCTTTCAAACACTTTAATTGCTTTCTCCTGAAATTTAGCATCACCAACAGCAAAAATCTCATCCAGGAACATAATATCCGCTCCGGCATTTACGGCAATGGAAAAGCCAAGCCTAGCCACCATACCGGAAGAGAAGAATTTGATCTTGGTATCTATAAAACCTTCCAGTTCAGCAAAAGAAACAATTTCATCAAAAATAGCATCGATCTCTTTAATCTTAAGGCCAAGAACGGACCCGGAAACATATATATTTTCGCGTGCTGTTAATTCATGGCTCATACCCACACCCAGATTCATCAGCATAGTGGAGCCTTTAATATCGATGTAACCACTATCCGAAGGATATACACCCGCTAGCAATTTAACAAGTGTAGACTTACCGCAGCCATTCCGCCCTAATAAGCCAATGCATTCCCCTTTCATGATCTCAAGCGACATGCTCTTTAAAGCTGGAATATGTTTCGTTTTTGGAGGATTAAATAAATTAAATAGCCGGTACTTTACGGTATTATGACTATCCTCAGAAATCTGAAAGGTTTTGCTAATGTTGCGGGCCTTTATTGCTATTTTGTTTACCATAATTGTTTACAGCTTCTCTGCTGCTTTGGAGCCAAGTTTGTTTAAAAGTATAAGTCCGATAAATAGGAATAAGATAGCATAACCATATCCCAACATCATCAGTTCGAAATCTGGCTCTAAACCCTGCATCATTACTCTTCGAGCATTAATGATAATACCGGCCAATGGATTTGCATAGTCAAATGAAGGAAGTGCTTCCGTAAAGCTTGACATCTTATAAAAGATTGGAGAAATAAACATTAACAGTGTTGCAAAAACCTGCCAAATTTGATTTATGTCTTTTGCTACAATATAGAGGTTCGATAGAATGAGCGATATCCCCAAAGACATGATAAACAAACTAAAGAAAATTGGTATTATCCAGAGATTATACAAACTTGCTCCAATAGATTGAGGTTCAATAAAGCTATAGAAAACAAGAAACATAATAAGATTAAAAATGAAGCCTATCATGTTGCTCATCAAGGTAGAGATGTAAATCTCTAATTTATTCATGTTACTATACTCATACAAGTACTTTTTGGTATTAAGAATATGTATCGTTCCACTTGTACTTTCAATAAAGAAGTTGTACAAGATTAGACCAATGAAAAGATAGGAAGCAAAAGCTGGAACATCCTGTTTCATTATTATCTGAAACACGATGTAATAAATACCAATGTCCATAATAGGCTTTAGAAGAGCCCAAAAGAGACCAAGTTTATTTTCATAATAGCGTAGCTTGAATTCGATCTTGGCAAGAAGCCAAAGCCTTTCAGATTTGTTTGATCTCAGAAACCAGTTGTTGAGTACTTGTAATATCATAAAACTATTTATTAAGCGCGCTATACGCACGATAAGCAATTCTTTTTAGGTGTTTGTTTCTTTTAATAAATGAGATAACCTCTCTCGATAAGTAACTGTTAAAAGGGAACTTAGCGCTTAGCTGATAATCACGGGTTGGGTTATCCAACACGGTGCCTGAACCATTTGCATTAACCAAATTAAAAAGTTCGATCGCAAATGTACTGTAAAACTCTTTATGTTTTTTGCATGTATATTCTAGTAAAATTAATTTTTTCTCATTTGATATGCCTCGTATCATGGAGTCCTTTCGCACCCGATAATTGAAAAGAATCTCAGGTAAAACAACTCCTTTGAACCCCTTACCTATTAAAGAAATCACACTGTCATAATCCTCTAGTCCCTGAAAAGGCATAAGCTGATCATTGGCTCCAGCAGCTAAAAAAGAGCTTCGTCTATAAACCAAAGCACTTGAATTTATCAGGTTATGGTATAGAATTAGAGGGGGTTCCGGTGAAAAGGTAGGCCATATCTTATTGGAGCCTTCAAAGTACTGTGTCCAGGCACCTATAAAGTGTACGTTACGGTGCTGGCGTAACACCTTGATACTTTTCTCAAAATACTTGGGGTCTACTTTATCATCAGCATCCAGGAAGGCAAGGTACTCCCCTTCCGCCCTTTCTGCCCCAATGTTTCTTGCGCTTCCTAATCCTCCATTAGGTACATCTATAACGTTAATGGAAGGATCACTCCTGTAAGGTAATAGCTTAGCAAGGCTTGCTTCGTCAGTACTACCGTCATTTACTATAATTATTTGTTTTCTTACTACACTAGAATTTTTTATGGAGTCAATAGTATCATCAATGTATTTGCCCATGTTAAAGTATGGCACCACTACAGAAAGGATATCATTCGAAGATATTGGAGTAACAACTACCGTCGGCTCTTGCTGTCTGATGAACGGGAATGGTTTTAAAATATGGGCTCTCTCAATAGCTGTCTGTATTGCCTTTATCTTCTGATTATAAATTGTTTTAAAATTATAAGTACTTGCAATCCTTAATACAGCATTGGCACTGATATCAGCCCTTTGTTCGGCTGTTAAATCTAAAATTTTCTTTAATTGCACCTCAAAGCTATCCGCTTCATCGTGATCAAAAATGAAGCCATTTATACCATTTGCAACTATTTCAGCCTGACCACCCTGTTTCGAAACTAATACCACTAAACCAAGACTCATCATCTCTAACACTACATATGGAAGATTATCCACTGCGCTAGGGACAATAACTACTTTAGCCCTGCTCAGCCGATCCTCTATCTCTGCAGGAGAAACCTGGTTTTCCAGTCGAAGTAATCCTCTATCAATGTATACTTTATACTTTCTTCTGACAACATCCCCCATGGTTCTGCCCTCCGGATGATAGACTATATCCTGGCCACCAATCAAACACAAAGGCTCACAAAAGCCTTTTTCCCATAGCCTGGCAAAATAATGAAGAAGCAGAAAAGTTCCTTTCTGCGCAGAAAGTTTACCAAAAAAGGCTATATCTTCCTGCTTGGGTGTTATGCTTTTCTTTTGATTAATGTCTTTAAACTCGAATGGATTTGGAACAACAAAAAAATCGGAATGGTTGTATTTAAATCTTTTCTCTACTTCACTGATTAAAAATTGGCTTGGAGAAACAACAACATCTGCGGCCTGTATACAAAACCGTTCCATTTCGCCAATCCAATAGTTTGGGTATTTGAAAAGTGGTACATGATTATATTCCAGGTATAGGAACGCTGGAGAATGCATGGTAATGATTACTGGGATGTTCTTACACCAGTCATATTGTAAATGTTTGAATTGCAAAATGTAATACGCTATGCCTTGATATTCTTGCGCTTCAATCATATCAGGCTTACCTTCATCCTCCACAAACTGCTTCAGAACAAAGGCAAACTCATAGCTGATGTTTGTAACATGGCCGAGAAATGCTGCCGATTTGCACCGGTTTGGATTAAAACGAATGACTCTGCCGTCATCCGTTATTTCAGTCACAATATCGCTAACAGAACTGTCGTTGATAAAGATTGAAACGTCATGCCCTTCACGGGACATCATCTTTGCTGTATTTAAACAGTAAGTACTTATACCGCCTCCGTAAAAGGGAGGGTACTCAGTTGTAAGGAGCCAATATTTCAATTTTCGTACTTTGTAATATTGTTATCGAATAAAGATCGTAAGGATCTTTTCCCCGTTAGCACTTTTATAATATGTCCCAGTTGTTTATACCATAATGGCAAAATTTCATATTCGTTATCATAGTAATTTTGCAGGTAAACAGCGTGAGAACCTGATTTTAAAATCTGATTAAATGTATATTGGTTATCAATTTCTTGCTTTGCTGCTTTGTTTATTAATTCCAACTGATTAACGCAATCAACAAGTTTCTTATATTCTTCAGCCAATCTATAACCATTCAAGTTTTGTTGTTTATATAAACTTTCTTCTTCTTCTAATGCTATATTTAATTCTATTATGTCCTTGAGTCCAAAGACAGATATATATAGGTTAATATCTACTTTAAGTGGAAGTTGATCTAAACACCTTTGATATACAGTTCTGATATCTAGCAGCTTATCAGCTGAAAGAAGTGCACAGACGCTTTTATCCGGATTGACACATACTACATTGATTTGGTTAAAGCCTTGTAGTGCTGCAGACTTTGAGAACAATTCTATGAAATCATTATAAATAGCATTCTCTTCATACTGTACCAATAATTGAGGTATGCCCAGAGGCTTATCATAATTTTGAAAAAAGAAAAAAGATAAGATAGCTTCTATAGCCGCTTGATCAGTTATCAGGGCTAAATTGACACAAAGACAAAATCGATCTGTATAGTTGATGTTACTCACAATATGAAATACGTGCAGTATTTCACTTAAATTAGTATTGAGTTTAATCCCAATTACAGTATTATCTCCGACAGGAGATTTTATCGCGGAAACTTGATCATGATGAAGTAAATAGTATGGTTTGCAGAACATTATATCCCTTCAATTTTGTATCCTTCAGAAGTTACCATCCAACTAAATAGTCTTTCCCAGGCATGTGTATGAGAAGGCTTATCTTCATCCATTATATTACCACTTTCTAAACTTGCACGAATTTGTAAAGGATTGAACTCTCTAAAAAAAGTCTCATATATGCTGGCTCTAACCCAATACATTGTACCGGCAACATATTCTAAAGACTTAGGATTTATCTTATACCTGTTTAATAAATCTTCTATTAACGGAGAGTTCGTATAGTTTGAACTCTTTTGGTTATTATGTAACTCATTTCTAATCGCATTTTTAGAGGCAATAATGCCAATTTGAGAATCATTAGAAAACAAAGTTTTTATAGTATCCTGCAATTTATTTTCTGCAATTCGGAGTAGATCATTATTCCACTGAATGCTATTTGTATGATAAGGACTGTTCTTATCGTGCATAACAAGAATATAATCACTTTTAAAGTTAGATTTTAGGTATGCATCCATCAATACTAATTTCCCTCCTATATCTTTTCCTTTATTAGAAGACTCTTTGATGTAAATCTTCTGTGAGATATCGCCGGAAATAATCGATGGCTTTACAACCGCATTACCGGTGCCAGCAACTCTGTGATAAGAATTGTTTACACAATTGTAAAATAAAGTAAATGGTTTCGTTAAGTTGCTTGAAAAGAAATTAATCCACTTACTATCGTTCCCATAATAATTATGAAAGAAGACGGAAACAGTCGGATCCGGCCCTTTCAACTTATTAGTGCTTATCATTCAATGATTACGAGTTAATTAATACAGGAATATGATATGGGAAAACCTTAGCTAAAGATCTCATTAACTACGGTAAGCATTGCGTCTCTAGAGAAATGCGCCTGAACATAATCAAGTTCTATTGCACTTTTAATCTCTAAATTTTGGATTGAAGAATAATAATCAATTACTTGAGAAGAAAACTCTTCTTCACTTTGACATGTCTGAATCACGTTTTCTATACCTGATAGGCCCTCTACTCCAAAACTTGTTGTAACAATAGGAAGGCCGTTGTACATGGCTTCTACTGTTTTACCTTTAACCCCAGCTCCATAACGTAATGGTATTACCACTAATCTCACAGAGTTATATAAAGCTTGGAGTTCGAAATCTGTCACATATCCTTTAACATGAATGCGAGGTGATGACAATTCATAGATTTCTTGTGGAGGATTTGAACCAGCAATAATAAAATTAACGTCCGGAATGCTTGCTGAAATTTGTGGCCACACCTGTTTACAGAACCAAATAATACCGTCTACATTTGGTGAATGTCCGAAACCACCGACGAATAAAATATCTTTCCTATCAGCAAAATCAGTAATTACTGGTTTGAAATTATCATAATAAAATAAGGGTAGCTTAATTACATGCTGGATATTCAGATCATTATTTATGATCGTTTTTTCATCTTCACTTACGGTAAGGACTAAATCCGATTTGCTGAACAATTCTAACTCTAACTTTTTCCATTTTGCTGAAGATTCTAAGAGCTCTTTTCTTCCTTCAACCTGATACTGTTTTAACTCTCTTAAATAATGGAGATCATGTCCAAAATAAATCACCTTTGCATTTAAGTTATTGCAAATAAAATCAATGTATTTAATGGAAATATGTGGCCTACTTAAATAAACAAAGTCAATTTTACTTTTATTTTCTAACGCCCAGCTTTCCCAATTATCTCTGTACCAAGCTCCATATAAAACCTCAATTCCCATTTGCTGAAGAGTAGTTGTATATGGCTCATGCTTATAGAAATTATCCCCTATAAACTTCACGTTGTAACCAGTCTCTGCTAGTAATTGCAGTAACATGAACGTGTTTCTTGAGCCAGCATCTTTATCATAGAAAGGCACATAATGATCAACAAACAAGATCGTTTTTTTGCCTTTACTTCTATCTTTAGCCCAGAACACATTTTCAGCGTTAGGAAAATGATCCTTATCCAGAACATCTTTCCATTTTTCATAAAACTTTCCAAAGTTCACCTGCTGGTATGCTTTTATTTCTTTGCCTGTGATTCCTTCTCTTTGCTCAGTACCATGTGAATAGCCCTCGTAATGAATAACCTCAGATAAGGGTTGATATACAACTTTATACCCACGTTTTCTTACTTCAAAAGCTAAGTCAGTGTCTTCGTAATAGGCAGGGGTATATAAACTGTCAAACCCTCCTATTTCTTTCCAGAGGCTTGTTCTTATTAATATGCTTGCCCCAGAAATATAATCTACTTCTTTAACATAATTAAACTCAGGGGCTTCTGGAGATTGCCTATGGCCAAAATTCCATCCAGAAGCATCTTTCCAGATTATGCCTCCAGCCTCCTGTAATCTTCCATCAGGGTAAATTAATTTAGACCCAGCCATGCCAATGCTAGCGTCTTTCTCCAACAATTCAACCAATGAACTTAGCCAACCTGGTTTAACTTCAGTATCATTATTCAGAAAAAGAATATACTTTCCTTTCGCATGCTTCGCTGCATTATTACAGTTATGCAAAAACCCTACATTACTACTATTTCGGATACTAACAATATTTTCAACATACATTCCTATGTTTTGAGTATCGTCTGAAGAAGCATCATCACCAATAATCACCTCATAGCTTACTCCATGTGTATTTTCATTTATTGATTTGATACATTTATAATTCATCTCCCAGGCATTGTAAGCAGGAATCACTATAGATGCAATTGGCAGATCGAAAAATGGCAGCTTTATAATTTCATATTCGACAGCAGTATTTAACAAAGTTTCCAAATCCGAAGCTGAAGGATGAGATACATCTTCTTGAACAGCAGGTAGATTATAGGTTTGTAATGTGTAATAGTTTTCCTTTTTTCCTCTGACTTTATTAACAGCCTTTTTCAGATACTTGTATCTACTTGTATCCTCTGGTAACCACTTTCCTTTTATATTATAATAAATATTTAGAAGTTTCCATCCTTCTGAGGTAAAGATCTCATCTAACCTTCCGTTTAAATTATCATTCTGTTGGTAAAGAACATGTATTCTTTGCTTCTGATCCAGAATAATGTTATTACAATCACTTAGATCTTGTTCTAACTTAGAAGTGGTAGAGAAAGAGTGATTTATACTCTCTTTAAGATCACTAATGTATTTTTCTAAGGAATCCTTATCTGAACTTAAATTATTAATATTCTCTGTCAAGGTTTCAATAGTACTTCGAAGCAACTTATTTTCACTTTCAGCCACATTATATTGGCTGTCTTTATTGTATAGCTGTTGCTCCAACTGCTTAATCAATTGTGAAGCAGCTTGGCAACTATTCTCATGATTAGATATAGCCTCATCCTTGTATACCAGGCGCTCATTTAATTCCTGCACCTGAATATTCTTGTTGGTTAGGCGCTCACTTAACTCCTGCACCTGAATATTCTTGTTGGTTAGGCGCTCATTTAACTCCTGCACCTGAATATTCTTGTTGGTTAGGCGCTCATTTAACTCCTGCACCTGAATATTCTTGTTGGTTAGGCGCTCATTTAACTCCTGCACCTGAATATTCTTGTTGGTTAGGCGCTCATTTAACTCCTGCACCTGAATATTCTTGTTGGTTAGGCGCTCATTTAACTCCTGCACCTGAATATTCTTGTTGGTTAGGCGCTCACTTAACTCCTGCACCTGAATATCTTTATTTTGAATAGTTGTAGTATGATGAAGTAATTCATCCGTTTGCTTCTGCAATTGTTCATTATATGCACTAGTTTGAGCTAAAAGTTCTTGCATGGTATGTGACTGGCTTATTAACTTATTTTGCAAATCTGTAACTGTTGCGTCTTTTTGCAGAATTACCTCATCTAAGCTCTTACCCCAAGCACCTAATTCTTCGATATGTGCATTCATTTCCACCATCCTATCTTTCAATTCCTGATAATCTTTCTTGACCCCGAAGACCACGGAGGAAAAATTATTTTCAAGATCAAAAGGCTGATTACTACAAATAGCAATTAGGTACTTCCGGGAAAAGGTTTTTGAAGATTGAAACAAATTACAAACCTTTAACTTTCCCGTTTTTGGAGTATTTGTTTCTGTAATAGCACTAACTATCTCAAATCCTTGCAAGTATTCTGTCGAGTAATCGAAGTAGTGGTTTAAGAAGCTAAAGAACTCTTTCTTAGTAAACTCCTTAATATGAAATTCATTAACATAAGAATACCTAAGCGAGTAGTTGTTCTTATCTGGTGTTGAGATTAATAACTTTCCGTCATGCTTTAATACTCTTCTTATCTCTTTTAAAAAGGCATGCTGTGTTGGCCCATCAAGATGTTCAATAGTTTCAAATGAAACTACTACATCGACTGAATTAGTTGTTAATGGTACTTGCGTAACATTTCCTTGAAGAAATGTTAAATTGCTATTTTTAGAACCGTACTTTTGCTTGGCATGATCAATACAAGATTGATCTATATCTACACCACACACTTCCTTAGCTACAGTCGCTAATAAAGCCGAGCCATATCCTTCGCCACAAGCCAAATCTAATACTACTTTGTTATTAACTAAATCTAGTGACGAGTAATAGCGGTGTAAGTGCTCAATTCCAATCTCATCCTCTATTAATCCTTCTATTGGAAGGAAGCGTTCTCCAGTAAACTCCAAAACTAAAATATTAAAATTAATTAATCGTTTAAATAAGAAAATAAGTTTGAATGGGCATAAACTAGAATTTGTAAGGTTAAAGATAATCTTACACAAATTTTATGAAGCATAAACTTTTATAGGATTTCATTAGCATAGTTTGGGTTTCATCTATCTTCCGTTTAGCCAAACTTTATGATCTTTTGTTTCAAAGTCCCTATCAAACTCCTGCTCTCATACGTCCGCTTATACCACTCCACATCCTGCTGTAAGCGATCAATATCATTGAGTAATTTATTAACTAACTGCCGCTTACCATCCGATATGCGCCTATTCACCTCCAAATCCGCATTCAGTTCGCTAATCCGCTGATCCTTTCTTTCAATCACATTTTCAAGCATAGTTGTTTTCTCAATCAGGAGCTGCATCGCTTCCTGCTTGATTTTAAGATCATGCAAGAGCTGGTGATGAATAACTTCTATTGATTTATAAATACTTTCTAACAAGTGAGGATGATTGTCATCCTGAGGTAGTAGTAAAGCTTCGCCCATAAGCAACATGAAGTAAGTAGTACTAAAAATTAAACTGCTGTTCTTAAATCAGTTTGGGGAGCTAGCATTGGCCTGGTCTGGTAAATTTGCTTATACCCCTGGAAGTTTCGGTGCATATCAAATTTGGAGCTGCATATAGCTTGTGAGTGTTGCCCCATTATCTCCATCATATCCCGGTTATTGGCAAAGCTCAGAATCTTCACGATAGCTTCTCTTTTACTTGAGAAGATATCCCCGTTTACACCTTTTTTCACCACATCCTTATTTCCCACACAATCACTTAGGAGTACCGGCTTCCGTAAAGCCAAAGCTTCCAGTACACCAAAAGAAAGACCTTCGAAAACAGAAGTAGAAATATACATATCTGCCTGAGCAACAAGGCGATTAATCTCCTCAGCCGCTACCCAACCGGTAACAGTAATGTTTGTTGCTGTCAGGCAGCCTTTTTCCTGACCGTCGCCAGCCCAGATAAATTCAAACTCAGCTAACTCTTTGAAGTACGCCGCTATTTCGTTGAATAACAAAGGATTCTTTTGTTCCTCTATGCGGCCTGTGGTTATAACTATAAACTTTTCTTTGTTATACTTACGATCACCCTTCTGAATATCAGGTAAGGCAATGCCATTGTTAACATGGGTAGCATTGATCCCTAATTTTATATATTCATCTTGTTCAGAAGCAGAACAACATACTACTTCACCTCCGACCATATTACCTAACTTTTCAAGTTGTTGGTAGAAATAGTTTAGAACGGCATTCGCACCTGATAGAAACGGAGCACCATTAGGAGTATACACATATTTGTCGATTCCTGCCAGGCGGCAGGCGATGCGGCCAAGAAGCCCACTTTTGGAAGAATGAAGATGCACGGCATCCACCAAATTCCTGTGTTTAAGCCGCCTTAAGACTTTGTACAATTCCGTAAAGGCCAGAAAATCTTTGAAGGGATTGAGCGCGCGTTGTGCCGACTTCCAACGGATAAACCTAACATTTCCTTTTGGGAACGTCTTCTTTACTTCTTTTGCCGACATCACTAATTTTCTTTCACCATGAATCACAATATGTAACTCATTTGGCATTGCTTCCGTAAGGGACTTCACGAATAAAGCTACGCCAGCTGCAAAGGGTTCGACAACGTGTACTATAATCATGTAAGCGGTAACTAGGATACTGTACTTTCGTGATTTTTTAAGGAAATAAGCCTTTCCTGACAGGTACTTATTTGCACGAAATTATATTATTTTTTCAAATAAAATAGCACTCTGAAATATTTTACTGATAAATATTTTGCATCCTATTTATAATATTGTGTTTAAAGCAGCTATTTCAAATAAATGCAATTCCTGTCCTAGTAAATTTTTCTTTCAAATGCATAACCATATGATATGGTATCATTCCCAAGATAATCAATTTCACCTCTCCCAAAAATTTTAAAAAAAAAGATTCACCAAAAGCTTTTATTACGTGTTTTCTACCCTGCAACTGGGCCTTGCGATTTTTAATGGAGATGCCTGCTTTATTTATTTCGCAGGTTACTAGCAGTTCATCCAGTATCTTGCCTTTTGACTCCTGCAAAATTTTCCAGAACAATGCATAGTCCTCCACATACTGAAATGCCTCCGGGTATAAACCTACCTTGTTCAATAGCGTTGATCTGAAAATGACAGTAGGATGAATAAAAACGTTCCGGAAGTACATCTCACGTTGGATCAGATTATGCTCTGTTGGCGTAGTATAATTGTACTGAAATGATGAATAAGTCTGTTTAAATGTACACCAGCTACCCAATAGGCCAACATCTTGATGTGCATCCAGGTAGGCTACTTGTCTAAAAAAACGATCTGCATGGCATACATCGCCACAATCCAAGCGGGCAATATAGCGTGTTTGAAGGTTGTGCAATATCCATCTTAAACCAGCATTCAGGGCACCCGTTATTCCCGAATTTTCCCCAAGGGATATAAGATGCAGCGGCACTGCTGGGCTTAAAGCCAGTTTTAACTCAGGCAACATCAAAGGGGGGGTACTTCCGTCATCTACGAGTATAACAGCATACTTTCCTTCCGTATACCGGATGCTCTGCACAGATCTGATCATACCAGGCAGGTTATTAAAACATGGGATCAGAATGCAAAGGTCTACTGAACGAGGTACTGAAAACACGTATTAAGGTATAAGTTAATATTCTGGCAATATTACTATTAGCATGCAATTAAAACAAGCACTAAAATCAATCCTACTTCTAAACACAGCCATACTTGTTAGATTCAGAATTCAATAGGCATAAGATGTAGGTACATTGCTGTGAATATAATTAAATCACTTTACCTCCTTAAATATCGTATTTTTATAACACCCCTCACCTTTCCGACACTTTTAGTAACTTCGCCGGCAAACTGGCGAAAGCATGAGCAAAGAAAAACCAACGATACCGAAAGGAACCCGCGATTTTGGCCCCGCTGTGGTGGTCAAACGTAACTATATTTTTGGCGTGATCCGCCGCACCTTTGAAAAATACGGCTACCTGCCCCTGGAAACACCGGCCATGGAGCAACTCTCAGTGCTGACAGGCAAGTATGGCGAAGAAGGAGATCAGCTGATATTCAAGATCCTCAACTCGGGCGACTTCCTGTCAAAAACTACCTCCGTAGACATTGCTGAAGGCTCCAAAGCGCTTACGCGAAAAATATCGGAGAAGGCCTTACGTTATGATTTAACGGTACCTTTTGCCCGCTATGTGGTGATGAACCGCAACGAGATCACTTTCCCGTTCAAGCGGTACCAGATTCAGCCAGTGTGGCGCGCCGATCGTCCGCAGAAAGGGCGCTACCGCGAGTTTTACCAGTGCGATGCCGATGTGGTGGGCACTTCTTCGCTGCTATGCGAAGCTGAGATCGTACAGATGATCAACGAAGTGCTGACTGCACTCGGACTCACCGATTTCACGATCAAAATCAACCACCGGGGTATTCTGGCCGGCATAGCCGAGGCCATTGGCGAGAAAGGGCGTGAAGGCGATATTTGTGTGGCCATTGATAAGCTGGATAAGATCGGACAGGAAGGCGTGCGTAAAGAACTGCTGGAACGCGGTATTTCGGAAGAGGCCGTTACCAAACTAGAGCCGCTTTATACTTTAAGTGGCAGCAACGAAGAAATTATGGCGCAGCTGCAGGCTATACTTGGTGCTACCGCCGAAGGGAAGCGCGGTTTGCAGGATCTGCAGGAAGTATGGACGTACCTTCAGGGGCTCAACAGCCAGGCATTAACGGCCCAGAATGCCTCGGGCCATCCAAGGCTACTGCTGGATGTTACCCTGGCGCGGGGCCTCTCCTATTATACGGGCTGCATATTTGAGGTGAAAGTGAACAATGTAAGTATGGGCAGCATCAGCGGCGGTGGCCGTTATGATAACCTGACCGGCATGTTTGGCCTGCCGGGCGTGTCGGGTGTGGGCTTCTCGTTTGGCGTAGATAGAATCTATGATGTACTGGAGGAGCTGCAGCTGTTCCCGGACAGCAGCCAGGTAGGCACCAAGGTATTACTGGTGCAATTCGATAAAGCATCTGAACTGTATGCGCTGCCTTTGTTGCAGCAACTGCGGGATGCCGGTATTGCTTCGGAGTTATACCCTGAAGCGGCCAAGCTCAAAAAGCAAATGGGGTATGCCGATCAGAAAAGTATCCCTTATGTACTGTTGATCGGCTCGGAGGAAATGGCCAGCGGCAAACTAAAACTGCGCAACATGCAGCTTGGTGAACAGCAGGATCTCACAATTGGGGAAATCATCGCGCAGCTCACCCACTAAAAGCCGGCACATGGACACGATACACTACATTTCCAGCAATTATCTTACCCTTGAGGCCATCAAGGCAATCGTGGCTAACAAGTATACGCTGGCTTTATCGGAGGAAGCAGAACAACGGATTGTGCGCTGTTACGAATACCTGCATCAGAAAATCAGCAGCTCCGACAGAAGTATCTATGGCATCAACACTGGGTTTGGCTCCCTTTGTAACAAGAAGATTTCGCCGCAGGATCTGGAGCAGCTGCAACGTAACCTGATGATGTCGCATGCCTGTGGCACGGGTGCCGAGGTGCCGCAGGAGATCGTGAAGCTGATGCTGTTGCTAAAAATTCAGTCGCTGGCTTATGGCCATAGCGGGGTGCAGCTTAAAACCGTAAAGCGCCTGATCGACTTTTATAACCGCGACATTTACCCGGTAGTATACCAGCAAGGTTCGCTGGGCGCCAGTGGCGACCTGGCTCCGCTGGCGCATTTGTGCCTGCCCTTGCTGGGGCTTGGAGAAGTTAACTACCAGGGTTATAAACTGGCTAGCGAGCATGTGCTGGAGATGTTCAGCTGGGAACCGGTGGCGCTGAAGGCGAAAGAAGGATTGGCTCTGCTAAACGGTACCCAGTTTATGAGTGCGTATGGCGTTTATACGTTGCTGATGGCGCGGCGCCTTTTGCGGCAGGCCGATGTGGTTAGCGCGCTATCGTTGGATGCTTTTGACGGTCGCCTGGAACCGTTTAATGCGCTTATTCACCAGCTCCGTCCGCATCCGGGGCAACTTGAAACCGCTCAGGCGATACGGGAGCTGCTAGCAGGCAGCCAACTGGCTCAAAAGGAAAAGCAGCATGTGCAGGATCCGTATTCGTTCCGGTGCATTCCGCAGGTGCATGGCGCTTCTAAAGATGCGCTGCGCTATGCCGAGCAGGTATTTCTCACAGAGATCAATTCGGTAACAGATAACCCGAATATTTTTCCGGAAGAAGATGAAATCGTTTCCGGCGGAAATTTTCATGGGCAACCCCTGGCATTAGCGCTAGATTTCATGGCCATTGCCGTTGCCGAACTGGGCAGCATTTCGGAGCGGCGCACCTACCAGCTAATCTCCGGGCTGCGCGGCCTGCCAGATTTCCTGGTGGCAGAGCCGGGGCTGAACTCGGGCTTTATGATCACGCAATATACAGCCGCTTCCATCGTAAGCCAGAGTAAACAACTCTGCACCCCTGCCTCCATCGATTCCATTCCATCGTCTAACAACCAGGAAGATCATGTCAGTATGGGCGCCAATGCAGCAACCAAACTCTACCAGGTGGTGCATAATACAGAGCGTGTGCTGGCCATTGAGCTGCTGAATGCAGCGCAGGCACTCGAGTTCCGAAGACCCTTGCAAACATCGCCGGTGCTGGAGCAGCTTATCGCCTCCTACCGCGAAAAAATATCGTTTGTATCTACCGATCGGGTATTGCACTATGATATCATGCAAAGCATCGCCTTTCTGAGAACCTGCAGGTTGTAAAACGGTCGCACTTTTTACTTGTGGTTATACTAGTGTCAGTTGTTACCTAACTGTTGGTATAGGGCTGATCCTTTTCCCAAAGAGCTTGCGCCACTGTGCAAGCTCTTTGAGTTTTTATAGCAGAGGGTTTCCTGCCACGCATTACTTACTTATATTCGTAAAGAAGCAAAAGCACCGCACGTGAGATACATGCTTATTATATGGATTATACTTGCGCAGGCGGGTGGCGTACTAGCTCAATCTGGTATACCAGGCTGTTTTGAAGCTTTTGATACGAAAGGAAAGAAAATAGAAACGCTGTGCGTTGGGCAGGAAGTAACCTTCCAGGATTGTGGCAACAAAGTGCCCGATGAGAACGAGTATTACGTGTTCGATTATCAAAGCGATAGCCCGATTCCGACGCCCGCTACACCCGATAAAAAACACACCTATAACGCTCCTGGCCGCTACCGCGTACTGCAGATCGCCAATTACGGCGGCGCTACGCTCACCGATACGGTCTCGCTGGTGTTTGAGGTGAAGGAAGCGCTCGCCCCCACCTTCGCCTATACCTTGTGCGCCAACCGACGCGTAAGTGTACAGGTAACTAACCGGAACTACGACAGCTATGTGCTGGATTTCGGTGATGGCCAGCAGCAAGCGGCAAAATCCGGCGATCAATACAGCCATACCTATGCTGCAGCCGGCAATTTTACCCTTACCCTTACCGGTATTTACAGTGGTGCTCCGTGCCAGGGCATTTATACGCAAGCTGTTTCTGTTCAGGGCAGCGTGCCTGTTCCTAATCTTGTTAAACTGGAGGTTTTGCAGCAGGCCCTAACAGGCCAGTTACAGGTATCCTTGCAAAACCTGCAGCCGGGCCTTCGCTATACTATAGAAAGGCAGCAAAACCCGGGCAGTCCCTATCAAACCATCGACACCATACAGCAGGTGACGCAGGCTGCGCTAAGCTATACCCTGGCAAATGTCAATACAGCTGAAAGTGCCGGCTATCGTGTCCGGCCAACTGATGCCTGCCGCTCACAGCTGCAGGAAGTCTCCAATGCCGTGCAAAGTATAGCCTTAACGGCTTCCCCTGCGGAGGCAAAAGTAACCCTAACCTGGAGCAAGGCCCCGGCCAGCGTGCAACGAGCAGAGATTTACCGAAACGGCAGTATTTATACTTCAACCGATTACACAGCTACAACCTATACCGACACCGATGTGCGTTGTGGCAACACCTATACTTATCAGCTGGCATACACCTACCCGAATGGCGTAGAGTCGCTTTCAGCGCCGCAACAGGCTGCTGTTGTCTCCACAGCTGTGCCCCCGAAAGGCCAATTACTCGCCACCTTTGATCTGGATAATCAGCTGCAACTTACCCTGGAGGTGCCACCTGGACAGGCGTTGCAGCAAATGCAGCTGGAACAAAGTATAGCCGGCGGCCCTTACAAAGCTCTGGCCACAGCCGTGCAGCCTTCCTTTACCCTTTCTACTCCGGATCTGAGTCAAGGAGCTTGTTACCGGGCCAGTTATACCAATAGCTGCGGCAACAACGCTGGGTACAGCAACAATGCCTGCCCGATGCTGCTCAAAGCCGTTGCTGAGCCCGACGGAAGCATTAACTTAAGCTGGACCAGATATGAGGGCTTTGCCGGTGGCGTGGGCACGTATACGGTGGAACTGCTTAGCTCCGACAAACAGCTGCTGGCCACCTATCCTGCCAGCGGCACCACCTATACTGATAAAGCACCAGGCTCGGAATCCCTTTTGCTCTACCGCATCAAGGCAACGGCTAAAAACGGAACTGCTGTTTCTTATTCCAACATCCAGACACTGGAACAACCCTTGCTGCTGTTTGTACCAAGCGCTTTTACACCCAATAGTGATGGACTGAATGATGTGCTGGAAATAAAGGGTCGCTATTTCAGCAACTTCCGGATGCGAATTTATAACCGGCTGGGCAATATGCTTTATGAATCGGCGGATGCGCAAACAGGCTGGGATGGCACGTTTAAAGGGCAGCCCGCCCCCGCAGGCGTGTATACGTATGAGATCACCGTCACCACGGCCACCGGTACGCCCGAGCGCCGCACCGGCACTATTACCTTGTTGCGCTAACCTGAGCCATCTCTATCATAGATACTTTTTAAAGCAGCTTGCCTAACCTAAACCCCGGTGCGAAATTATAGCTATACTAGTGCAGGTCCCTACTCCTTACAAAGTATGAATTTGATACGTATATTTGCATCAGCCACAAGCCATGCGGCCTTGTACACGTACCCTTAACTCAAAAACTATGTTTGATATGTTCGGCATGATGGGCAAAATGAAAGAAGTCCAGGCCAAATTGAAAGAAGCACAGGAAAACTTACAGCATATTACCGTAACAGCCGAATCTGGCGCAGGCCTGGTAAAGGCTACTGTCAACGGGCAGCGTAAGCTCCTCAAAATTGAGATCGATGAATCTATCCTGAACGCCACGGACCAGGACATGGTAAACGACCTGGTAGTAGCCGCTGTGAACAATGCCATGCTGACAGCCAGTGAGCGTGCGCAGGAAGAAATGAAAAAGAATACCGAAGGATTGCTGCCCAATATTCCCGGCTTAGATCTCGGCAGCTTTGGCCTATAGTTACCCCCACACTGCCATCGTCATTCTTAACTGGAATGGCCTTAGGTATTTAGAACAATTTCTGCCATCGGTAGTGGCAAACAGCAGTGGCTGCGAGGTGATCGTAGCCGACAATGCCTCTACCGATGGCTCTGTTGCTTTTCTGCAGGCTAATTTTCCGCAGGTGCGGCTCATACTGCTGCCCCAGAATTATGGCTTTTGCGAAGGGTATAACAAGGCGTTGCAACAGGTAGAGGCAACCTACTATGTGCTGCTTAATTCAGATGTGGCCGTGCCGCCAGGCTGGGTAGCCTCCATCATCAGCCTGATGGAAGCAGACAAACAAATTGCCGTTTGCCAGCCAAAGATCCTTTCGCAACAACATCCTGCTTTTCTGGAGTATGCCGGCGCCGGCGGTGGTATGCTCGATGCTATTGGCTACCCGTTTTGCCGGGGCCGCCTATTCGATACGTTGGAGGAAGACAAGGGCCAGTATAACGATGTGCAGCAGATCTTCTGGGCTACGGGTGCCTGCATGTTTGTCAGAAGCGTCGTTTTCCGGGAACTGGGCGGTCTGGAGCCTGCTTTTTTTGCGCACATGGAAGAGATCGATTTCTGCTGGCGCGCGCAGAATGCCGGGTATAAAGTCATGTATAATGGCCGGAGCCAGGTATACCATGTGGGTGGTGGCACCTTGCACAAATCAAATCCGCATAAAACTTACCTCAACTTCCGTAACGGCCTGGCCCTGCTCTATAAAAACTTGCCGGAGCAGGAATTGCTCCCCACCATGGGCTTACGCGTGTTGCTTGATTGGATGGCCGCCTTAAGAATGCTGCTGGCCGGGCAAACGAAAGATGCCAAAGCTGTACTGCAGGCACATGCCGACTTATTAGGAAAGCGCAGCTACTGGCGCGAGCGCCGGCGTGCCCAATTGCACAAAGGCCGATTTCCGCAGATGGCAGGCGTGTATAAAGGTAGCATCGTGTGGGAGTACTTTTTCAGGCAGCACAAAACCGTGCAGGAACTATCAAATTAGAACAAAGGAGCTCTTGATAAAAGAAGTTAGCAGAGGAGATACGATTGGTAAAGTATAAATAAGTACAGCTGCTTACTGATGTATTCTCCTGGCGCAAGCGTCAACATGTGCCTTATAGATGACTGGGCACAAGCATCCGCTTGCGCCAGAAATGGTTGATGCGATAAAAAACGCCAAAAGTAACTAAGTTAATTTAGCAGACTTTCCGATGTTAAAGGACAGGTTATACTTCGTTGTAAGCACTTTTATCCTTTGTTAAATGCCTTTTATTAAAATCTATAAATCCCAGACAGTGCTACGCTCGCGGCGGAGGTGCTTTTGCACATTCATCCAGAAGGCCAGTGCCAGGTATATGATCACCGGAGAGCCCATGGTCAGAAAAGAAAGATAGATAAAAGAGAGGCGTATGCTGCTCGTTGCAAAACCGAGTTTGTCACCCAGCATCGTACAAACACCAAATGCCCGCGATTCGATAAAGTACTGCAGCCTTTTCATTTATTTACAATATTATCCTATAAAATTATTGCCTTTTATACTTCTGTCCAAATTTTTGGTTCAGAACTGGTACAACCGGTAACGTTGATGATTTGTTTTTGGTGCCTTTTATTTACGGCGAATGCAAAGAAGAGGATTTACAACCGCTGCCCCAAAGCAACGCATTTTACAAATTCGCTTAGGATAGGCTTCTGCAAACAAGGCAGTAACAAAGCGGGTTAGCAGCTGTAAAAGCTTCCGGCCCTGCGGGTTTGGTGCTGAAATCAGAAGATGGAAAGTAAAAGCAGCATCCTTATCAAGCCAAAACAGATGATGCATGGCCTGGCGCTCCGACCTGGTAAACGTACTTATCCGGCAGAATTGTGGCCAACACATTGTAAATTCACAGACTTCTCTTAATTTTACCCACTGAACCGAGAATTAAACATTTATATGCGAAGTATACAGTTTAGAGAAGCCCTGCGAGAAGCCATGACGGAGGAAATGCGCCGCGATGAGCGTGTGTTTCTGATGGGCGAGGAAGTGGCGGAATACAACGGTGCCTACAAAGTGAGCCAGGGCATGCTGGATGAATTTGGTCCGGAGCGCGTAATTGACACCCCGATTGCAGAACTTGGTTTTGCCGGAATCGGTGTTGGCGCTGCCATGAACGGCCTGCGCCCGATCATTGAGTTCATGACCTTCAACTTCTCGTTGGTAGCCATTGACCAGGTGATCAACGCTGCAGCAAAATTAATGTCTATGTCTGGTGGCCAGTATGGTGCGCCAATGGTTTTCCGCGGTCCTACTGGTAGCGCGGGCATGTTGTCGTCGCAGCACTCGCAGAACTTCGAGAACTGGTATGCCAACACCCCCGGCCTGAAAGTAATCGTGCCCTGTAATCCATATGACGCCAAAGGATTGCTGAAGTCCGCTATCCGCGACAATGATCCGGTAATCTTTATGGAGTCGGAGCAGATGTATGGCGACAAAGGTGAGGTGCCGGAAGAAGAATACCTGATCCCGATTGGCGTAGCAGATATCAAGCGTGCCGGTACTGATGTTACGCTGGTGTCGTTTGGCAAAATGATGAAAGTGGCCCTGGCGGCTGCCGACGAGCTGGCAAAAGACGGCATCGAAGCGGAAGTGATTGACCTGCGCACCGTGCGCCCGATCGATTACAAAACCCTGGTAGAATCGGTAAAGAAGACCAACCGCATGGTAGTAGTAGAAGAAGCATGGCCGCTGGCCTCTATCTCTGCCGAGCTGGCTTACCACATCCAGAGCAATGCTTTTGATTATATGGATGCACCGGTAAAACGCGTTACCTGCCGCGATGTGCCGCTTCCTTATGCGCCTACGCTTATCGAGGCTTCACTGCCTAACGTAGCACGCACCATCGAAGCCGTAAAACAAGTAATGTATAAGAAAGCTTAATTAAAGCTTACTTCTTTCATAAAAAAGGCGACTCATAACGAGTCGCCTTTTTCTTTTTCTTTCACTTCTACCTGGCCCGTATCGGTGTCAATTTCAACTTCCTTCTTTTTTACTTTCACTGCCGTATCATCGGGCTCAATGTATTTCTCGTGCGCTTTGGAGTATACCTGCGTAAACTCCGCGCCGAATAGCAGAATTACCGCCGAATAATAGACCCACACCAGGATGAGAACGAGCGAGCCGGCAGCACCATAGGTATCGGCCAGTGGGTCGTGCTGAAAGTAGATGTTGAGTACAAATTTACCAAGTACAAAAAGAACAGCCGTCACCGCAGCACCCACCCACACATTTTTCCACCGGATCTTAGCATCGGGAAGAAACCGGTAAATGCCTGCAAAAATAATGGTACTGATCACGAGGGAAAGCAGCAGATTGGCAGCTGTAATAAAGTATACGGCCAGCCCTGAGAACTGCTGCTGCAGGAAATCATAGATAATGCCCATCACCACATCCACAGAAAGCGACACCAGCAGCAGGAAGCCCATACTTACCACTAGTGCTAAGGACAATACGCGGTTGATAATCAGCTTCAACCAGCCCTTTCCCGGTTTTGCCTTTACTTCCCACATCGCATTAAGCGAATCCTGGAGTGCCACAAAAACGGTAGTGGCTGAAAAGATCATGGTGGCTACACCTACGATGGTGCCGATGGTGCTGGCTTCGGAAACATTTGCATTCTCGATAATGCTCTGAAACTGGCTGGCGCTGCTGCGGCCTACAATACCGCCAAGCTGACTCACCACCTGCCCTTTTACGGCTTCCTGACCAAAGGCTGCTCCCGCAATACGAATGGTGATGATGAGCACCGCCGGTAATGAGAAGATCGTATAAAACCCGATGATGGCGGCATAATCCAAGGGGTTATCATCTACAAACTCCTTAAAGGTTTGCTTGGTGATGTTCCAGGTAGAGGCGACTCGTTTGTCCATGTGCTGCTACGTATACTTAAGCGGGCTATCCAACAGGTAGCCAGGCAAAACAAGTATACGTACGGCAAATTGCTGCCGGTTGATGCTCCCGGTATGAAAGCAACTATCCTCCTACTGCCCAGTTGTACCACGAATATTGCTGATTATACTTGGCCGCTTAAGATCCGAGCTCGGCTCCTTCTAACTCAGTTTATGCTCTTCCGACTTTGTAATCTGAAAATATCGTACTTCAGCTCTTTCGGAATTTAATCCGAAAGCACAATAATCAGCGGATTTGAAATCCGCCTTTGTTTACAGGTAGGTGATTTTATTTTGAAGCGGTAAATAGTTTATACTTACCGTCTACCCCTGCAGCGTCAGCCTGGCCAGGTAATTACCGGCTTCGCCTTCATAAAGCACTTCCGTTTCAAAGCCGTGCTTTTGGGCATAATCCTGCAGGATGGCGGCATCCACAAAAAGCCAGTTAAACCAGCCGCTTTCCTGGTCATTGTAGCGCATGTTATACTTCACCTCGCCGTAATAGCCTGCGTTCAGGTCCAGGAGCACAGAGCCGTCCTCGTCTTCATACATGTAGAGAATGTCTGTGGACTCGAGCAACAGCTGCCCGCCCGGGCGCAGCAGCGTGCGGGCATGTTCGAGCAGCCGCTCCAACCCCGCCAGGTGGCCGGCAATGCCTACGCCGTTCATCAGCAGCAGCAACGTGTCATACGTCTGCCCCTTCAGTTCAAAGAAATCCTGGCGCAGCACCTGCTTTACCCCTTGCTGTTGCATGGCTTCCACGGCACCTGCCGATACGTCCAAAGCTGTTACGTCTAGTCCCCGCTCCTGCAAGGCCAGCGCATGGCAGCCGGAGCCTGCTCCTATGTCCAGCACTGTTCCCTGGCAGGCTTCCAGGGCCATTTGCTCAATCTCGGGCATTTCATCCCATGCGCGGAACAGGTAAGGCACCGGAATCACATCTTCCTCTGCCAGGTTGCTCTCAACTACAATCTCAGCCTCGCGGCCACTTCGCAGGAAGTCCAGCAAGGCGGCTCCCATCGGGTCATTCTTCTCGTTCATATCCGTGCGTTTGCAGGGCAAAGTACGCAACAAAAACAATAGCATGCCATGACTCCTATTTAATCCTATTGGTTGGCATAAAACCTTTTGTTGATTAAACTAACACTCAACTACTTGCTTATACTTACATACCCCGGCATGTTGCATTTAATTAAATTTTTGTTAGATTTAACACCATTATACTTCATACAATCATGAGTTTTGCCGTTTATACGCACAATCCGCCAATGAACCCTGCTTTGGAAGCCCGCTACCTGCACTTAGAGCAAACCCGCAACCGCCTGCTGGATGAGCTGGAAGGACTGGAGGAAGGCTTGCTAAATAGTGCTCCTGCAGAGGGCAAATGGTCGGTGAACCAGATCATCGCGCACCTGCTGCTTACCGAAAAGCAGACGGTGTATGCTGTGCAGCACAAGGTAAGCCAGCCCGATGATTTAATATCCAACAGCATTGCCCGGGAAATGCAATCGCTGCTGCTAAAGTTGGCGCTGTTATCCGGAAAAAAATTTAAAGCACCGGCCTCTGTTGCAACGGTGCCTGCTACTTGCTCGCTTGCCTATTTACGTGCCGACTGGGATGAAGTGCGTTTTTCGCTGGAAGATGTGCTCACCGCGCTACCCGTTAACCTGATGGACAAATGTCTTTTCCGGCATCCGTATGTCGGGCCGCTCACAATCCGGCAAACCCTCTCCTTTTTGCAGGATCATTTCGACCACCACCTCCGCCAGATACACACCATCAAACGAGCACTGCTGGCATAAACCTGCTTCCGTTCGTTTTGTACCTGTTTGTATCTTGATATTGAGCGCCGCTATCGTTTACCCTATGGGCCTATAAAACCATCCCCACGATGCACTTACACCAGGAAGAACACCTCCGCAGTTCTGATTTCATCACGGATGCAGTGATCGGCATGTCGGACGGGCTGACTGTTCCGTTTGCTTTGGCAGCAGGTTTAAGCGGCTCCGTAGACAGCAATGTCGTGATTATTACGGCAGGTATAGCCGAGATTGTGGCGGGCAGCATTGCGATGGGATTGGGAGGTTACCTGGCCGGAAAAACAGAACAGGAGCATTACCAGGCGGAGTTGCAACGGGAGTATGAAGAAGTAGAAAAGGTACCGGAAAGAGAGAAAGCAGAAGTAAAGTTAATTTTTGCTGAATACGGATTAAGCCCTGAAGCCCAGCATACTATAAGCGAGGCACTCGCCAAAGACAAAGACCGCTGGGTACAGTTTATGATGAAGTATGAACTGGGCCTGGAGGAGCCTCACCCGAAACGGGCCCGCAACAGTGCGGCCACCATCGGCACCTCTTACGCCATCGGTGGGTTGATCCCACTGCTGGGATACGTCGTCTCCGATACGCCCCGCCAGGGCCTTGTTATTTCTGCGGGGCTCACCATCCTTTGCCTGATGATGTTTGGCTATTTCAAGAGCAAAATGACAGGGCAGCCACCTGTGGCTGGCGCTTTAAAAGTAACCCTGATCGGGGTAGCTGCTGCCGCGGCGGCTTTCCTGGTGGCAACGGCCTTTAACAGCCTGGTATAAGAACCTCCCCAGGAAAATAACTGTTCTGAAAGCATGTACCTTTGGCAACTGCCCCCTTTGCTGTAACTTCACTCCCGGTTGCCGCTTATCAGGCGCATTAAAGCTTAAAACCTTAGCCCATGCTCTCGCACAAGCACGAAGTATTTCTGGAAGTAGCCCGGCTTCTGAGTTTCACCAAGGCCAGCCAGACGCTTTTTATCAGCCAGTCAGCCATCAGCAAGCAGGTAAAGGCCCTGGAAGAGCAGTACCAGACGGGCTTGTTTGAACGGCTGGGCAATTCTATTTCGCTGACGCCCGCCGGCAAACTGCTCTATGATAAAATTCTGGAAGTAAAACAGCTGCAAAACGAGCTATACCACAACCTGCGCGACATAAACGAGCAATTCACGCCAAAGGTAAGTATGGTCTTAGGGGCCAGCACCACCATCTCGCTTTATGTGCTGCCACCTGTCATGTCGGCTTACCTGCAGCTGCACCCTAACGTACAGCTCACACTCAAGAACCGCAACAGCGAGAACATCCTCAAAGCCCTGCTGGACCATGAAATTGACATGGGAATTGTGGAAGGCATCAACAAAGTGAGCAACGTGACCTATACGCCCTTTCTCACAGACGAAGTGATTGCGGTATGCTCCTCCAAAAACCCGCTGAAAAAGCAACAACTGGAAGTGAAAGACCTTCTCGAAATCCCATTGGCGCTCCGCGAGTCCGGCTCTGGCACCCTGGCAGTGCTGGAGGAGGCCTTGGCAAAGCGGGGCCACCGGCTCCATGACTTTCCGATTAAAATCCGGTTGGGGGGCACTGAGGCGCTTAAAAATTTTGTGCGGGTCGATACCTGCCTTTCTTTTCTGCCCCGGCAGGCGGTGAGCAAAGAGCTTTTATCCGGCGAGTTGGTCGAAGTAAAGATTCAGGACCTGACTGTGAAACGGACCTTCAACTTCATCCAGCGCAAAGGCACCGAGAACAATTATCCCTACAAAGATTTTATACAGTTTACCAAGCGCCGTTATTCCCTAAAAGATTAAAATTTATAGAGTATTTATTCAGCAAGTTCCTGTAAGAAAATAAAGGACTACTTAAATATAAGATACTGAAGCAGTATCAGTTAAAGCCCCTAAAGAATTACTATGCTGAAAATAAAAAAGGTAAAAAGAATAGCGACCCTTGATTAGAGGACATTCATAATATGAGTATATTGTAATAAAATTATAATGTACTCGATGCCTAGGTCCCCAAGAACTCCTGTGTTTGCAATTTGAACGTTATGATAAAAGCCGAAGACGTAAAGTATTATGACAGAGTACTCTCTCACATCTACAAATCTGCTAATGGCCAACTCCAATTGGCAGAAGCTATAACAATCTGTGATGGCAATGATGGGCTTGCTGAGGAAATAGCTGAAGCTTTAGAAAATAGAGAACTAATAATGAATTTAGAAGACTCCACTTCTAGAGAAGGTACAACCCTTATACTTACTAGTAAAGGCAAAGCTAAGCTACTTATAGGTCGTGGAGGGTTTCAGGCTGAACAGCAAATCCTTAATTCAGGAAATAGCAAAGATCATCAGATGAATATATTTAATTTATATATTGAAAATGACAGTAGATGCTATAACATTTTACACATTGATCAAGGTGAATTAGACTTGATTATAGATGCTTATAACTATGGTAAAGCTGACTTATTTATCAATGGAGAAAGATTTTTGTTAAAAAACCTTTTGAAAATAAAGATTTTTAAGTTTAAAGATTTAAAAACCTCAAAAAAGTTTATTGAATTTTCTTATGATAAAATGAAGTATACCGTAGACTTCTATGGTAAAATGTATCTTGAGCCAAGAGTTCTAGAAGTAGGTGGGGAAGATGTTACCCGAAATTATATAGAAGGAGATTATGGACATCTAAATAAAGACCGAATGATGGTTATACCCACAACTACCCCAAACTCAGAACAACATTTTACAATGGATATTTTCATTAGCCATAGTAGCAAAGACGCAGAAGTCACTAAAGCACTTGTAAATGTTATTAGGAAGGCACTCCATATAAGGTCTAAAAGTATAAGGTGTACAAGCCTTAATGAATACAGGTTATCTGCCGGAGTAGATACTGACGAATCACTACGGGAGGAAATCTTTAAATCAAAAGCTTTTATTGCGGTAATAACCAGCAATAGTGTAGATTCTAATTATGTAACTTTTGAATTGGGGGCGAGATGGGGTTCAAAGCTACCAATGTTACCAATAATTTGTGATCCTGCTGGCACATCGTTATTGAATCCTCCACTAACAGGAATTAATGCACTGAGTGCCACTAATGCGGCACAAATACAGAGGTTGATAGAGGACTTAGCGAAAATACTGAGCTTGGAATTAGAACCTTCGTCTACATACACAGAAGAAATTGAAGCCCTTAAGAAACTGATAACAAAGCCGAAGCAACCAGTCAGAGTGACGGGTAGAACGTTAAAGCGCTAAATGAAGAAAGGAGACCTAAACGGTCTCCTTTCTTTTTTCAACTCCTTTCAGCAACATCGCTATACTGCCTGTTCGGTAAGTCTTCGCGAGGCGTCTTATATCTATATCCTAACTCATTTAAGTTGTCGCATAACTGCTCAAGCTTTAGACCATTTTCCTGGTACAGGTGGATTAGATTCAGCGAATTCATTTTAGCCTCTGACCTTCTCCTCTTTTATAACAAATGAAAGTATGGAAACTAAGCCAAATCCGGTAAATCAGAAGTAGTATATAAACTATGCATTATTCCATATCCTCATAGCCTATTCCGAATATCCATTTTGTTTCCTCATAGCCTATGCCCTATTTCACGTAGAATTAGGAATACCATGGAAACAATAACAACCACAAAAAGCCGCCTCAGCAAGCTCATCTGTTCTGCCTGCGGCACCCCACATACCCCTTTTATACTTCAAACGGTATCAACCTGCTGCCACCTGCCGCTAGTAAGCCGCTATGACCTGAAACGCCCGCTTTTCCGCGATAAGTTACAAACCCGGGAGGCTACCATGTGGCGCTACCGCGAGCTGCTACCGGTGCTGGCAGATGAAAACATCGTGAGCCTTGGTGAAGGCTTTACACCCATCCTTAAGCTTGCCAACCTAGGCAGTAAGTATGGCTTTGATCACCTGCAGCTGAAAGACGAAGGCCAGAATCCCACCGGCTCGTTTAAAGCGCGTGGCCTGAGCATGGCTATTTCCAAGGCAAAAGAATTAGGAGTAGAAGGCTGCATTATTCCAACCGCCGGAAATGCCGGTGTAGCCATGGCCGCTTACTGTGCCAAAGCCGACATGCGGGCGGTGGTCGTGATGCCGCGCCATACCCCAAAGGCCTTTCAGGAGGAATGCTACTGGTACGGCGCTGACGTGGTACTGGTAGATGGCCTGATCACAGATTGCTCTGCCAAAGCAAAGGAAATCAACGCTGACAATCAGCTACTTGATGCATCTACCTTAAAGGAACCCTACCGGCTGGAAGGAAAGAAAACGATGGGCTTTGAGATTGCCGAACAGCTCAACTGGACCTTGCCCGAGATCATCCTTTACCCCGCTGGCGGCGGCACAGGCTTGATCGGTATCTGGAAAGCTTTTCAGGAGATGCTGGCGCTTGGCTGGCTCCCGGCCGACACAGAACTGCCCCGCATGATTGCGGTGCAGGCGGCCAACTGCCAGCCCCTAGTAGATACTTTCCTGGGGCTACAACCTAACGCGCAGCAGTATGTCGGCAAGCCGACCATTGCCAACGGCCTGGCGGTGCCGCGCCCGATAGGTGAGCCAATGATGCTGCAGGTGTTGCGCGAATCCGGTGGAACGGCGTTAAGTATAAGCGACGAGCAAATGTTGACCGGCCTCCGGGAGCTAAGCCGCCACGAAGGCTTGTTTGTTGCCCCGGAAGGCGCCGCGCTCTGGATGGCTGCCTGCCACCTGAAAGATACTGGTTACCTGCACTCCTCCGACCGTATTCTGCTGCTCAACACAGGCTCGGGCCAGAAGTACCTCGAGAACATCACCGGCAGGTATCAATCCTGATGCCTGCCGTGCTGCCAGACTTCTTTTTATCAGCATATTGTAGTATAAAACTTAAATTATAACTATATCTGAAGAACTGGCAGGTCTGATGATTTCCCACAGGTATAAGTGTCTTTTTATTTTCAAAATGTGTCACAAAATCATTCAGAGCGCATTTTCCTTCAGAAAATAAAAAAAGCAAAAGCCTTGTCTGGGGCATACAATCAACCGGATAATTTGTACTTTGAGGGCAAATAAACCGAACCCTTATGCTTCCCCGCTTACGCTTAACGATTCCTGCGCTCGGCCTATGTGCCGTTGCGCTTTTTGCCTGTGAAAACACGAAAACGATTGCCTTACCAGCCGATGTTGTAGTTCGCCACAATGCCACTGCGCCCCAGGCCCAAACAGAAACCGCATCTCCGACCCAGGCGACCTTAACGGCCGAAACCGGAATGCCGGCCGATGCCGCTACCATACTTGCCCGGCAGCAGGTGCCCATTTTGTGCTACCACCAGATCCGGGACTGGCGCTCCTCAGACTCCAAGCAAGCCAAAGATTACATTGTGCCGGTGGCGCGGTTTGAAGAGCAGATCAAAATGCTGGCCGACAGCGGCTACCAGACCATCCTACCAGACCAGCTGCTGGACTACCTGAACAATGGCCGGCCGCTGCCTCCCAAGCCCGTGATGCTCACCTTCGACGATACTGTGCTGGACCAGTATACCACGGCCCTGCCAGTGCTGGAGAAGTATGGCTACAAAGGGGTCTTTTTTGTGATGACGGTTTCGCTGGGAAGGCCGCGCTATATGACGCGGGCGCAGGTAAAAGAACTCTCGGACAAAGGCCATGAAATCGGTTCCCATACCTGGGATCACCACAACGTGAAGAAGTATGAAGGCACGGATTGGCTCACGCAAATAGAGAAACCCACCAGGCAATTGGAGGAGATCACCGGAAAGCCCATCAAATACTTTGCGTATCCCTTCGGATTATGGAACGAACAGGCCATTCCGGAACTGAAGCAACGTGGTATGACAGCAGCCTTTCAGCTGGCCACACACCGCGATGAACAGGAACCCCTCTATACCATCCGCCGCATTATAGCCAGCGGCTACTGGAGCGCCGGCACCCTGCACAAAAGTATGGTGGGCAGCTTTAAGCCTGAGACGTCGGCACCTGCAGCGGCAATTGCTGTACGATAATTGCCGCGCCTCCTGCCTTTAATCCTGTTATGTGGCCTTCGCCGTTGGTTTGCAGCTGCACTTCCAGCTGGCTCGGCGACGGAGGCTGCATCAGGTAGCCCTGTAGTATGTTAAAGCTTTCCTTGTTATACCCCAGATGATCATGCAGATGGCAGGCCAGCGGTCCGGCAGCCATGCCGGTAGCAGATTCTTCAGGGATGCCGTAGCTGGGAGCAAACATGCGCGTAGTGGCATCGGCCCCATCCGCCCCGGTGGTGAACACATAATAGCCAACCAGGTCCAGCTCCCGCGAAATAGCTGCTATACGTTCCTGGTCGGGTTGCAGCGCCTGCAGTTCGGCTGTGCCCGGAAGTTGCAGCAACAGAAAGTTCACACCGGTATTTGCCACCACGGGCTCCGATAAAAAAGTATAGCCAGCAGGCAGATTCAGGGAAGCAGCTACCTCCTGCGTGCTAACCTCCAGCGCTGACAGGAACGTATACTTAGGAGCCATCTGCTGCTGGTATACTTTGTTATGTATCAGACTTATCTCTCTTATTCCTTCAATCGATTCTTTTATAGCGCCGGGTTCCTGCACCAGCCCTTTTTGCAACAGCAAGCCAAAGGTAGCCACTGTGGCATGGCCACAATGCGGTATCTGGCGGTTCGGCGTAAAGAACTCCACTTTCACATCGCCTACCATTGATTTTGAAGCAAAGGCAGTTTCGGACAAGCCCAGGTTGGCAGCTATCTGCTGCTTTTGTGCCTGCTCCAAAGTATCGGCATGGAGCACGACCCCGGCGGCATTGCCGCCTGCTGCTGTCTGGGTAAACGCCCGGACCAAGTATAATTCCGGTCTGGCTTCTGGTGTAGTATGTTGCATGATTCACCCTTTCCTTTTGTTTTGAAAGGAAGTATAAAAGTAGCAGAACCAGGGCCCAAAAACAAAGTATAACCAGCTAAGCCCCTGAGGCAAGCCGTTTGTCTGCCACAATAAAATCAAATATGTAACAAGCCAGGAGCAGCAACCCGACAGCAGCGAGTAAATAGAAATCACCAGGAATACCCCATGACTGAACCGTTTTATGACAGAACTACCATTCCACGTTGGGATTGATTTTGGTGCCAGGCTGGCCGGCACGACAGCCCTGGCTGCCGTTAACGGGCAGCAGGTGCAGGTGTGGCAAAGTGAAAGCGGGCAGGATGCCGATGCGTTTATACTGGAACTGGTGCGCCGCCTGAGCGCCAGGGTGCTCTTTATAGATGCCCCGCTCACCTTACCAGCCGTTTATGTACAGGGTACAGGCGCGTCGGCAGCTGATTTCTTTTACCGTGCTGCCGACAAGGAAGTGCAGGGCATGTCGCCGATGTTTCTTGGCGGGTTAACGGCCCGTGCCATGAAGCTCCGGGCTGAACTGGCACCTCACGGAATTGCGGTGCTCGAAACCTACCCGCGCCAGTTGGTGCGGCTGCTTTTCCCCGACCTGCAAGGGTATAAAACAACTGCTGCAGCACTTCCAGCCTTTTCCGAAGCACTGCAGCAGCTGTTGCCTTTTCCTTTAAAGGAGCCTGTTCGCAACTGGCACCAGTTCGACAGCCTGCTGGCCTGGTACAGCGGCTACCGCCACCTGCAAAGGCAGGCGGTCCTGTACGGCGAGGCTACCGAAGGGCGCATCATCGTTTAATCGTTATCGCTTGCATCAGCGCCGGTTTCCAGGGTATGGAATTCCATCTGCAGTGCCTTGATCTTTATTTGGCTATCGGTCGGAATGTCAGCAGTGATGGCTTTTCTGCGTTCGTCGAGCGAGTTGAGCACGACTTTAGCCATTTCCCATTCTTTGTCCGTCCAGTTTTTGCGCTGCTCGCGCACGTTATCCATAAAGGTGATATAGGCTTCGCGCACATTGGTTTCGTTGATGGTGGAAAGATCGGCATAGGTACCGAGCAGGTTGCGCTGCCATTCTACTTTCTGGGCTTCCATGTGGCTGCTCTGGTACATTTCATCGGCTTCGGTAAACTGCTGCTTCAGGTGCTGGTAATCCTGCTTCACTTCACCCGAAAAGTGTTCCTGCTTCTGGTCCAGTTCCTGGGTACGCATTTTAAAATCTTCTTTGGCCTGCTGCCAGTCTTCCTCGGTTTTGTCGGCTACAGAACCGGTAGTGGTATTGACCCAGTTCCGGAAGTCTCCCAGTTCATCCTGTACATCGTTCTCGGCTTCTTTCGTGGTGGAACATCCGGCCAGCATAGCCAAGGTTAGCAGCATACACAGGCATAGGTTTAATTGCTTTTTCATGTTTTATTTTAGTTTATAATGAACGTCCTGCCTTTGATACGGAAGCCAAGCCATATTTGATATATTAAGGTATATAGTTAGATAGGATAACTTAAATGACTGGAAAACAGAATATTTACCCATCTGCAAAAGTTCTGCTTTTATTTCAGGGGTAAACAGGAACCGTACCTTCGCGGGCGCGTACATTAAAGAAGCGGCAGGCATCTGCTGCAGTCCATTCGAAATACATTTTAGCTAACTACGCCGGGCCATCTGGTTTGTGCGCGGGTAGTTAAAGCAACGTTCGTAATAGCTTACACCACGAGTATGCAGGAAAAGGCACAAGTGAGGTGTAAGCTATTTTTTGCCGGAAACTTTCTGATTTGCCCTTTCCGCCTTTTATACTTCCAGGCCGATTATCAGGCTTCCTGTTTCTGCTGATGAAAAGGTGCTTATACTTCCGGAGGCTCCGCTACCGGCCAGGTACTATGCGCAGCTCAATAGCCAATTACCCACCTACCTGGTATGGCATGTAACCCGATCCGTACGTAATCGGTTAAGAACCTGTAGACGTACCGTAAATCATACTTGTAGTCTGGCAATGCTACAGCAGGGCAGTACTCGTATAAACGCCAATCAAACCCGAGAATTCGATGAACAAGGAGCAGGAAGACTTTATGCGGGCAGCCATCCGCTTATCACTGGAGAAGATGAGAGAAGGCTTTGGCGGCCCTTTTGGAGCGGTGGTGGTACGCAACGGCGAAATCATTGCGCAGGGCTTTAACAATGTGCTCCGCTCCAACGACCCGACCGCTCATGCCGAAGTAGAAGCGATCCGGAAGGCAAGCCAGCACCTGGGCACACCCGAGCTCTCGGACTGCGACCTATATACCAGCTGCGAGCCCTGCCCCATGTGCCTGGGCGCCATTTACTGGGCGCGTTTCCGCAAGGTATACTATGGCAACACCCGGCAGGATGCTGCCCGTATCGGTTTCGATGATGCCTTTATATACCAGGAACTAGAAAAGGAGCTGCCCGACCGGGCCATCCCCATGCAGCAGCTTTTACACAAGGAAGCCCTGCAGGCATTTACTGAATGGGAGCAGCAGGAAGAAAATAAGGAGAAATAAAAAGCCGGCCATACTTAGTGAAGTATGGCCGGCTTTTTTGTACCAAAGGTTGTTGGCTGCTTAGCGCTTCATCATGTTGGCCAGGTTGCCCAGCCCACCGCGCTTGCCCGACATTTTGTTCATCGAGCGCATCATTTTACGCATGTCGTTGAACTGCTTCATCAGGTTGTTTACCTGCGTGATGTCGGTGCCGCTGCCTTTGGCTATACGGGCACGGCGGCTGCCACTGATCAGGTCCGGGTTTTCACGTTCCTGCGGCGTCATGGATTTAATGATCGCTTCGATCGGCTTAAAGGCGTTCTCGTCGATCTCCACATCTTTCAGGGCTTTGCCCACACCCGGTATCATACCCACCAGGTCTTTGATATCGCCCATCTTCTTGATCTGCTCCAGCTGCGTGAGGAAGTCATCGAAGTTGAACTGGTTCTTGCGAATCTTTTTGTTGATGCGCTTGGCTTCGTCCTCATCAAAGGCCTGCTGCGCACGCTCAACCAGCGAGATCACATCACCCATGCCCAGGATCCGTTGGGCCATACGATCGGGGTAGAACAGGTCGAGTGCTTCCATTTTCTCGCCTGTCGAGATAAACTTGATCGGCTTTTCTACAACCGCCCGGATCGAAAGGGCTGCGCCACCGCGCGAGTCACCATCCAGCTTGGTCAGTACCACGCCGTCGAAGTTGATGCGTTCGTTAAAGGTCTTGGCTGTGTTCACCGCATCCTGGCCCGTCATGGAGTCTACCACGAACAGGGTTTCGGTTGGCTTCACGGCTGCCTTTATCTCGGCTATTTCTTTCATCATCGCCTCGTCCACAGCCAGTCGGCCGGCAGTATCGATGATCACTACTTTCTTGTTTGTTTTGCGGGCATGCTCAATGGCATTGAGGGCGATCTGAACCGGGTTCTTGTTGTCCAGTTCAGTATAAGCTTCCACGCCCACCTGCTCGGCCAGCACCTGCAGCTGGTTAATGGCCGCCGGACGGTACACGTCGCAGGCAGCCACCAGCACATTGCGGTTCTGCTTTTTAAGATAGTTAGCCAGTTTACCTGTAAACGTGGTTTTACCGGAACCCTGCAGACCGGCTATCAGGATCACAGCCGGATCGCCCTTGATGGTGATGTCCTGCTTTTCACCGCCCATCAGCTGGGTAAGCTCCTCGTACACGATCTTGACCATCAGCTGGCCCGGCGATACGGAGATCAGCACATCGCGGCCCATGGCCTCGTCTTTGATCTTATCGGTAACCGTTTTGGCAACTTTATAGTTAACGTCGGCATCTACCAGCGCGCGGCGCACCTCTTTTATGGTGGCTGCTACGTTTATTTCGGTGATGCTGCCCTGGCCTTTCAGCGTTTTAAAGGCGCGGTCTAACTTGTTACTTAAATTATCAAACATCTCTTTCTTCTGGTTTACCTACAAAAATAAGGAATATCTAAGTTATTTACGAATTATGCTGCGCGAATTACAAGGCTACTGTATACCAGCATCCTGGCGGCCGCCCTACCTGTTTATACTTTAGAGGATGCTCTCAGATTCAAAAAAGCACACAACAGCAAAATTAGCTACCCGTAAAGTTTAACAAGCAGAATATTTTTATATTTGATAGTTCAGATAACCTACTTGCAGCTTTGGAAAAAACAGACGCGTTAGATCTCCTTTATATATCCTATTACTGGCCACCCTCAGGCGGACCGGGCGTGCAGCGCGGCCTCAAGTTTGTAAAATACTTTCCGGCTTTTGGCATTACGCCAACCATACTTACTGTAGACGAAAAGCAGGCCTCCTACCCTCTTGTGGACAATACTTTCCTGCATGAAGTTCCTGAAGACCTGGCCGTTTACAAAACACCTACTTCCGAGCCGTTTGAGTATTACAAAAAGCTTTCGGGCAAAAAGGAGATCCCCTACAGCGGCTTTGCCAACCAAAAGGCCAAAGACACCCTGCTCGACAAAGTATTTAAGTTTGTACGTGGCAACCTGTTTATTCCGGATGCCCGCGTGGGCTGGAACAAACATGCCCTCAAAAAAGCGGAAGAACTGCTGGAAACAGATAAGTATAAGGCCGTGCTGACCACCAGTCCGCCCCACTCCACACAGCTGATCGGTCTGCAACTGCGCCAGAAGCACAACATCAAGTGGATTGCCGACCTGCGTGACCCCTGGACCAACATCCATTACTACGACGAGCTATACCACACGCCGCTGGCCCGGCGCCTGGACGAGAAGTATGAGCGGCAGGTGCTGGAGCAGGCCGACGCCGTAATTGTAACGAGCGAAGACACCAAGCGCCTGTTTCAAAGCAAGCCCTACAAACTCGCGGCCGAAAAAATCCATGTTATCCCGAATGGCTACGACGAAGACGATTTTAAATACCCGTCCACCCCTCCAAAGGACACTTTTCTGATCACCTACGCCGGTACCATTACCGAGAACTACAACATAGATGTGTTTCTTAAAGTAATGGCCCATTTAATGTCGGTACACAGCGAGATCAACTATAAACTGCGCTTTGTGGGCAAGGTTTCGGATGGTGTAAAGCAGCGCATTGAGAAGGCGGGCGTGCTGGGCATTACCGAGTTTATACCTTACGTGCCCCACGACAAGGCCATTAAGTACCTGATGGAAAGTACCGCCCTGCTGCTGGCTATTGCTGATGTGCCGAGCGTGTATGCCAACGTGCCCGGTAAGCTGTTCGAATACCTGGCCTCCAACAAGCAGATCATTTGCCTGGGTCCTGTGCATTCCGATACCGACCATATTATAGATGAGTGCGGCGCGGGCCGCCTTTTCCACTATGCCGCGTACGAGCTGATGCTCGACCACATGACGCAAATGAGCCGTGCCTGGAAAGTAAACCCTAACATGGACCTGCCCTACATTAACTATGAGCGGTATTCGCGCAAGGCCCTGACCGAGCAACTGGCTACCATTATTAAGGATGTAGTGGCGGACCAGCCCTGGGAGCTGCCTTAAGTTCTGTCAGCCTAAAATGATCTGATGTCGCGTAAGCAGCCCGGTTAAGCCATCAGGCGAAAAGCGGGCCCGCCGGATGTTGTTGTGCTCCGGATCGATGTCGAAGTTATAAGCTGTGGTAAAATTAGCTTCCTGGAGCTGCGTGTTCTTAAACTCGGCGCCGGCCAGATCGGTATGGTCAAACACTGCTTTCGTTAAAGTAGCGTTCACGAACACAGCGCCTTTCAGGGAGGTATGGCGGAAGTGAGTCTTGGGCATTTTCCTGTTCATGAACGAGGCGTAATCCAACAGGCAGTTCTCGAACGCTACCTGGAAGAGGAACTCCTCGCACTCGCTGAAATTGATGCCAACCAGCTTACATTCTCTAAAGGTGGCACCGTTGAGCGAACTTCGCTTGAGCTTCAGATTAGCTAAATTACAGCCTATAAACAGGCAGTCGGAAAAGCGGCTATGCGAAAAATCACTCCCGGAAAAGTCGCAGGCTTTAAACGTGCAGTTCTCAAACTCCCTGTTCAGCACCTGCTTGCCAGCATAAATTACTTTTTCAAAGGTCTTGTTCTCGTGCAGCAGGGACTCCATCAGATTAGTTTTTGAGCTATGAACGGGTAAGCGCCGGTAAAAGTATACAGCCTTTCACTTGCCGCTACAAGCCAATGCGATGGCAATTTAGCAGATTATTATGAGCCGTAGGTGGTCAGAAGAACCTTAAATTGAGGCAGACAGCAAGTATAAGCTGTGGTATGGCCGCTTTAAAGTATGTTATGCAGCTTGATGTACTGTAGCAGCATGATGGTTTTGCCATCCTTTATCTGACCGTTTCCGATCAATTCCAGCGCCTGCTGCAGCGGCATTTCCAGCACCTCGATGTTCTCTTCTTCATGCGCTACGCCGCCGCCCTCATGCACTTTCATAGCCTTAGAATATTCAGCAATAAAGAAGTGCAGGATCTCGGTCACAGAACCCGGCGACATATAGGCTTCGAAAATCTTGCGCACGTCGGTCACTTTATACCCGGTTTCTTCTTCAGTTTCGCGCCTGATGCAATCTTCCGGGTTATCCTGGTCCAGCAATCCCGCACAGGCCTCGATCAGCATGCCCGATTCGTTTCCGTTTATAAACGAGGGCAGGCGGAACTGGCGTGTCAGAATAACCGTTTTTTGTGCTTTGTTATAAAGTAGAATGGTGGCGCCATTGCCCCTGTCATATGCCTCTCGGCTTTGTTGTTGCCGACTGCCGTCTTTCTTGCGGTATTCGTACGTGATCTTCCGGAGCACATACCAGTTGTCGGACAGCACCTGCGTGTCTAATATCTTTACATCATTGATCATCTGGGAAGAAATTAAAAGAAAATTACCGATTTAATTGAATAAGATGCTAGTAACCTTTTCGCCAGACAGGCAGAAGATAGCCAACACTTAAGCTGAAGAACCTATTTTTACCATCGGCGCCGCTTTCATACAAATCATCTACTATTCTTTCATGTACATTTGACATCCCTAAAGAATATTGGGCATCTATCACAAACTGATTTTTTCCTATATTAATATCAGTTCCAACACCCAATTTAATACCCCAGTCAAACTGGTCATAATTGTACCTTCTGTCATTTACTTTTATATATCTTTCGCCATTCCAGAAAGAAGGGTTATAATGATAATAATGTTCTTTTCTGTCTTCGCTGTAAATATGTTTTCCTTCCAGAAATAAACCGCCATAAACCCCAGGAGATAAGAAGAAATTAAACGTCTGATTACTTGAAATATAGTATTTAAGTCCGATAGGTGCTATAAGATACTTTAACTTATAAATATCTTTCGTAATTGTCCAGGGCGTTTTTAAATTATCTATAAACCCGAGTTCAACATATTCAATATCAGTTATTATACTGATACTCTGTGATAATTCACTGGCTATTCCAACCCCAGCTGTTAAACCTACTTTGTTCTGTAACTGCCTATAGTTTCTACTCTCAAATTTGCCAAATTCTAAAGATTGAGAAGACACAACTACACCTATTTTAGGGATAATTTTAATTTGTCCCATGCACGAGATGCTGCAAAAAGTTAAGGCAAGCAGTAAGAGCGTTTTTTTCATCAGTAACAGCTGGTTTGTTTTCTTAGCAAGTGTTAATATAGCATATATAATATACAACAGCTAAATTCCTATCTATACTATTACTCCCCAAACCGCTTCTCCAGCCATAGTTCCACCTCCCGCACATCCACAGTATAATTCTCCTGCACATCGCCGGCAGAACCTATTATAGCGGAATAGGGAAAGTCAAGGCCTTTGCAGAGCAGGAAGTAATGCGTTTTGATGAGGTTGGCCGGATGAAACTCCAGCACCTGACACTGTGCCGCAAAAAGTACATTGGTCATGCCGGCGCCATGCGGGCCTATCACCACCTCGGCTTCGAAGAACAGCTGCACCTGCTGCTGATAGCTTAGCTCTTCGGCCCGCACCACATCAAAACCATACCGGGCAAGCAGTGCCAGCAGCTCCAGCTCGTTGAGCAGGCGGCGCGTTTTGGCAGCGGCCCGGCTGATGTATAGGCGTCTTTTCCGGCTTCCGGGCTGTACGTGATACCCCTGCCATACTTTGTCCCGCAACCAGGCAGCAATAGGCGCAGGCAAAAACCCGCTTTGCGAATTTGCCACAAACGAGGGAAGTATAAACTCGGCAAGCTCCCATTTTTCGTGCTTCCCGATAAACACCACCTGCGCATTCGGGTGATCTCTAAGTATGAACTGAAGCGTTTGCAGCTGGTAGTCCGGCAAGTCACGGCGCATGATGATGTGAAGTGGTTCGGATACCTGTAGTAGCAGAAAGTATAGCCGTGGCAGGCAATCGAAAAACCAGTGATAGTTATTCTTCTCCGCCCAGGGCAGGTGCAGCACCGAAGTATAAAGCCCGCTTTTATACTTAGGAGTGAGCAGCGCGGGCGTTTTAAAGGCCGGTGACTTGGCTAACCTGCTCGTATCAAACACCGACTCCACTACCAGCTTCCCCTCCATCACCAGTGCACCGGTATGGCCCAGAAAATACACGTTTGAAAGCCGCACCAGATAGGGCGCTTTCTGTCGGTAGCCCAGGCTATAATCGATGCTATAGTTAAAGCTAGCTGCCGATCTCTCCAGGAAAGCTGTTTCCGCGGTGTCAAATTTTACCACACTCCCCGGGGCCATTTCCTTTTTGGAAGGATGATGCAGCACCGAACTATACCGGAAATAATAACCGGCCAGGTGCAGCAGCCGGAAGAATACCTTCTTTAACATACAGGAGCAAGTATAAACCGAAAGGTACGATTTATAGTTAAGAGTTAAGAGTTGAAAGTAATGCGTGATGCAGGAAAGAAACCACCTAACAATTTAGCAATTGAACCCTCCAACTATCCGCAATTAAATAATTAACTTGCAGCCAAACCAGCCGGATTCAAGGTTGGCGCATCAGATACAAAACAAAACATGGCATTAGACCTCAATCATAAGTCTATTCTGGTAACAGGCGGCACAGGCTCGTTTGGCAAAAAATTCGTGGAGATGGTATACGCCCGCTTCCCGGATGTAAAACGCCTGGTGATCTACTCCCGCGATGAGCTGAAGCAATTCGAGATGTCGCAGGTTTTTCCGCACAGCAAGTATAAATCCATCCGGTATTTTATTGGCGACGTGCGCGATGGCGAGCGCTTTAAGCGTGCCTGCGAGGGCATCGACATTATTGTGCATGCGGCCGCGATGAAACAGGTGCCCGCCGCCGAGTATAATCCGATGGAATGCATCAAGACCAACGTACTGGGAGCCGAGAACATCATCAATGCTGCCCTGGACAGTGGCGTTAAAGACGTGGTGGCGCTCTCGACCGACAAGGCGGCCGCTCCTATTAACCTGTATGGTGCTACCAAGCTTTGCTCCGACAAGCTTTTTGTGGCCGCCAACAACATGAAAGGCAAGCGTGACATCCGTTTCTCGGTGGTGCGCTACGGCAACGTGATCGGCTCCCGCGGGTCGGTGGTACCTTTCTTTTTAAAGAAGCGCTCGGAAGGCGTGCTGCCCATTACACACCCGGAGATGACGCGCTTCAATATCTCACTGGAGGAAGGCGTGGAACTCGTGTTCCATGCGCTGGAAAACCACTGGGGCGGAGAGATCTTTGTGCCGAAAATTCCATCTTACGTGATCACGGACATGGCCGAGGCGATCGGTCCGGATTGCCGGCAGGAGATTGTGGGCATCCGGCCGGGCGAAAAGCTGCACGAGGAAATGATCACCGAAACCGACTCACTCAACACCGTGGAGCTCGATAAGTACTACATCATCCTGCCCTCCACCCCTACCTGGACCACCGAAGAATTCCTGAAAACGCACAAAGGCAGAATGGTGGAAATGGGCTTTAAGTATAACTCCGGCACCAACACCGACTGGCTGAATGTAGCGCAGCTCCGCGACCAGATCCGCCAGCACGTGGACCCCGGTTTTACTGCGTAAAACAATTAAAAATTATGAATTAGAAATTATAAATCATTAAGAGTACAGACATCTTACTAAGCTTACTCAATTTCTAATTTTTAATTTCTCATTTCTAATTAAATAGAACGCGTGACTCAGAACTCAGAATTCGGAACTCCTAAGCAGCCTATTCCTTACGGCCGCCAGCATATCACCCAGGATGATATTGATGCGGTGGTAGAAACATTGCAGTCGGATTACCTGACGCAGGGACCAAAGGTAGAAGCGTTTGAGCAAGCTTTTGCCCATTACATCGGCGCTAAGTATGCGGTGGCTGTCAGCAATGGTACGGCTGCGCTGCACCTGTGCACCCTGGCGCTGGGCGTAAACGAGGAATCACGGGTGATCACGACACCCATTACGTTTGCCGCCTCAGCTAACTGCGTGCGCTACTGCGGCGGCACAGTGGCTTTTGCCGATATCAACGCTCAAACAGCGTTGCTGGATATAGCCAAAGTACGAGCCTTGCTCGAGAGCAAGCCCAAAGGATATTTTGAGGGGATCATTCCCGTCGATTTTGCGGGCAACCCCGTGAACCTGGAAGAATACCGTAAGCTCGCCGATGAGTTCGGACTGTGGATCATAGAGGATGCGGCTCACTCACCGGGCGGCTTTTTTTACGACAGCCAGGGCAACAAACAGCTGTGCGGCAACGGCAGGTATGCCGACCTGGCGATCTTCTCGTTTCACCCTGTAAAGCACATTGCCACCGGCGAGGGCGGCATGGTGACCACTAATAACTCGGAACTCTACCAGAAACTGCTCAAGCTGCGCACCCACGGCATTACGCGCGACCCTGCGCTGCTGGAAGAAAACCACGGCGGCTGGTACATGGAAATGCAGGACCTGGGCTTTAACTATCGGATTCCGGATATGCTTTGTGCCCTCGGCCTCACGCAATTACAACGCGCCGACGCCAACCTGGCGCGCCGCAAAGGCATTGCCAAAGTATACGACGAGGCTTTTGCAGGTATAAACGACATAGACGTGCTGCAAACTAACCCTGCCGCGCTGGGCAGGAACGGGGAAACAGGCCATGCCTATCACCTGTACGTCATCCGCGTGCAGGACCGCAAAGGGCTATACGATTTCCTGCGCCAGCACAACATTTTTGCGCAGGTGCATTATATTCCGGCGCATACCATGCCCTATTACCGGAATCTTGGTTTTAAAAAAGGAGATTTTCCGGAGGCTGAAAATTACTACAGCCAGTGCCTTAGCCTGCCCATGTACCCAAGCCTGACACCGGAAGAACAGGAATTTGTGATCCAGAAGGTGAAGGAATTTATCGGATGAAGCGCATAGCCATAATTCCAGAGGGGTAGTTAAAGGGATTTTGCCTGCGTACCAACACGCTATAAAATGCTTTTACAGGTGGTTGATTGCTACAAAATCAGCAGTATAATTTTTCATTAATGGCTAAGACATACCTCCTTGGTTCTCTCTAAAGAAGATATTATTTCGAAGCTGATCATAGGCACCGCCCAGTTCGGGTTAGATTACGGGATCAGCAACAAGCAAGGGCAGCTGCAGTCTCCGCAGGTAAAGGCTATATTTACCCAGGCATTGGCAGCCGGCATCAACACGCTGGATACCGCCGCCGCTTACGGCGAAAGCGAAAGCACGATCCAGTCTGCTTTGCAGGGCACTCCACTCTCCTTTCGGATTATTTCCAAGTACCCGCCCAACCAGCCGGAGAAAAGTATCAGGCAAGCCCTAGCCGAATCGCTGGAGCGGCTTGGTGTTACAAAATTATACGGGTATCTGCTGCACAGCTACAGCACGTATGAGCAAAACCCGGGCGTTTTAGCAGAGCTCCAAGAACTGAAGGCTGCTGGCCTGGTAGAGAAGATCGGCGTTTCGCTTTATCATCCCTGGGAGGCTGAAGAACTTTTAGCGCAGCAGGCTTCGATTGATATTGTGCAGTTTCCTTACAGCATTTTTGACCGCCGCTTTGAGGCTGTGCTCCCCCGCTTTCAACAGCAGTGTATCCAAACGCATGTCCGATCGGTGTTCCTGCAGGGTTTATACTTCCTTTCCCAGGAAAGTTTGCCGCCCTTCTTCGCTCCCATTGCCGGCAAAATTGCTGGCCTGCACCAACTCGCCCACCAATGCGGGGTGCCTCTGGGCGCCATGCTACTTGGTTTTGTGCTCGGCAATCCGCATATTACCCATGTAGTGATGGGCGTAGAAAGTCTGGAGACCCTGCAACAGAATATCCGCTACAGCACCATCCAATTAAACGATGCCTTACTGCCACAATTAAATAGCTTTAAGGAAGAAAACGAGGCGATCCTTTTGCCTTACAACTGGCCTAAAACATGAGTACACCTCTCAATTCCCTCTTCTCACTGCAAAATAAAGTAACGCTGGTAACCGGGGGCTATGGCTACCTTGGGACGGCTATTACCCTGGGCCTGGCCGAAGCCGGTGCGCGAGTATATGTGCTGGGCCGAAGCGAAGAGAAGTATACCGCAGCCTTTGAAGAGGCAAAGCTCCCGAACATCCATTTTGAGCAATGCGATATTGCCAGTATGGAGAGTGTGCAACAGGCCTTCCGCACCGTTGCCGCCAAAGAGGGCAGCCTGGATGTGCTGGTAAACAATGCTTTTTACTCCAAAGGGCAAAACCCCGAACAGCTGACCGATGAGGAATGGGCTTACGGTATCGACGGCAACCTGAATAGTGTGTACCGCTGTATCCGGGAAGTTATTCCTTATTTAAAGGAACGAGGCGGCCGGATCATCAATGTATCCTCCATGTATGGCCTAGTATCGCCTGATTTTAGTATTTATGAGGAAAGCCTGGCATCGCTCAATCCGCCGCATTACGGTGCAGCAAAAGCCGGCGTGCTACAGCTCACGCGCTACTTTGCCTGTTATCTGGGCAAGTATGGCGTCACCGTAAATGCCGTTACGCCTGGCCCTTTCCCCAGCCCGAACGTGCAGCAGGATGAAGGCTTTGTTGACCGGCTAAAAAAGAAAAATCCCTTAGGTAGGATCGGTACACCTGATGATCTGAGAGGAGCTTTTGTATACCTGGCCTCTGATGCATCCGCTTACATGACGGGCCAGAACTTAGTGCTGGATGGAGGCTGGACAGCATGGTAAGAACAGGCGCCATTATACAGGTGCGCTCCGGCTCGGAGCGGCTGCCAGGCAAGGCCCTGCTTCTGCTCCCGTTTGGCAGCGGCCCCGCACTGCTGGCCCATGTGGTAGATCGCGCGCAACAGGCAAGCGCCATCGAACAGGTTATCATTGCCACTACCACTCAGGCATCAGATGATGTTATTGCGCAGTTTTGTTCTGACAATGGAATAGCCTGCTTTCGGGGCGATGCCGAGGATGTGCTGAACCGGTTTGCAGCTGCCGCAGCAATTTATAAGCTGAATATTGCCGTACGGCTCACCGGGGACAACCCTTTTATTATGCCGGAAACAATTGATGCGGCCGTACAGCAGCACCTGCAGGCAGGAGTGGATTACACCATAACCGAAGGCTTGCCGCTCGGTACCAATATTGAAGTGATCTCTTTTGCCGCGTTGCAAAAGGCCCGGACAGCAGCCACTGCTCACTCTGACCGGGAACACGTAACCCCTTACATCAGGCGCGAAAGTATGTTCAAAACGCAGGAGGTGCCAATCGCCTCCGATATCAAAAAGCTTCGCCTTACCGTAGATTACCCGACAGATTATGCGCTCGCCTCGCTGCTTTATAGCAACTTGTATAAGCCGGGCCATTTATTTGGATTTCCGGAGATAGCTCAGCTGCTGCAGCAGTATCCCTGGCTAGCAGCCATAAACGAGGGAAACACGCAGCGCAAGGCATTCGCAAACGAGCAGGAGGAACTGGAAGAGGCAAAGCGTATCTTAAAGCTGGGAGGATTTGACAAAACTTTGCAAAAGCTAGAAAAGTAAACGCATGGCAAACAAAACCCGCATCATTTTCAGGGCAGACGGCAACAACAAGATCGGGTTGGGCCATGTGGTACGCTCGATGGCCCTGGCGGCTATGCTGCGTGACGAATTTGAGTGCGTGTTTGCCATACAGGCCCCTTCCGCTGAGCTGCGGGAACTGCTGCAGCAGACTTGCCATGGGGTGATCATGCTGCCCGCAAGCCCACCTACCGAAGACCGCTTTATACATGAACTGGCCGCTTACATTGCCCCTGATGTGGTGGTGGTGCTCGATGGCTATTCCTTTGACACGGCTTACCAGCAAAGTATAAAAAGCAAAGGCTGCCCCCTGATCTGCCTCGATGACATCCACGCGTACCCCTTTGTAGCCGACGCTGTGCTGAACCAGGCGGGAGGCGTAACGAAAGACGCTTACAGGACTGCTCCATATACCCAGCTACTGCTCGGCCCGAAGTATGCGCTGTTGCGCCAGCCGTTCTTACAGGCTGCCAGCCAGGCAAGAAACTTTCCGGCTGATAAGGTGCGCGTGTTGCTGAATATGGGCGGGGCCGACCCGGAGAATCATACCTTGCAGGTGGCAAAAGAACTGGTCCGGTTAAAAAGTATAACCCAGGTAGAAATAGTAGTTGGCGGCGCCTACAAGCATGTTGTGGAGCTGCAGCGCTGGCTTAAAAAGCATCCGGCTTTTGCCCTGCACCAGAACCTGGCTGCCGACGCCATGTGCCGGCTCATGCAACAATGCCCTGTAGCAGTTACATCGGCCAGTGGGGTTGCCCAGGAGTATGCTGCCGTTGGCGGCGCGCTCTTTATATTGCAGACAGCCGAAAACCAGCAGGCTTTTTATACCTTTCTGACCGCCAGCGGCATTGCTCATCCCTATGAATCTTTTGCTAGTTTAAAAACAGAAGACCTGAGACCGGCCTTTGGAGCGCAGTTACAGGTGCAGCGGCAGTATTATGACGGGCAAAGCGATGTTAGGCTACAGCAGGTATTCCATTCTTTCCGGCTACGTACCCTAACCACTTTGCGCAAGGTTTCGGAAGAAGACATGCACCTGCTTTACGAGTGGAACAACGACCCCGAGGTGCGCCGTCGCTCTTTTAACCCCGCGCCTATTCCGCTGGAAAACCATCGCCAGTGGTTTCACGTCAAACTTGCCGATCCGAATTGTATCATCTACCTTGCAGTGGTAAACGGTGACCCTGTCGCCCAGATCCGGTTTGATATAAAAGGAGACACAGCTACGATCAGCTACCTGATCAGCAAAGCATACCGGGGCCAGGGTTTAGGCCATACGGTGCTGCTGAAAGGAGTAGAACAGCTTAGAAAGGAACGGGCCGACATTCAAGAGATAGAAGGCTTGGTGCAGCTGGATAATACCGCCTCGGTCCGCGCGTTTGAGAAAGCAGGCTTTACCAATGGCCCTGCCTCGGAGCAGCATCCGGAAGCACACCGTTTTGTGCTCGGGCTGGTGCCGCCACAAGAAGTATAACTATGACACACGAAATTGCCATTGCCGGCCGCCAGGTAGGACCAGGAAACAGGCCTTTCATCATTGCCGAAATGTCGGGCAACCATAACCATTCGCTGAAGCGGGCCCTGGCTATTGTCGATGCTGCTGCCGATGCCGGCGCCGATGCCATCAAACTGCAAACATACACCGCCGATACCATGACGCTGCCGGGCGCTTTCACCATTGCCGATGAAAACTCGCTGTGGAAAGGCCGGGAGCTTTATGATCTTTACAAAGAAGCATATACGCCCTGGGAGTGGCACAAACCTATTTTTGATCGGGCCAGAGAGCGTGGCCTCATTGCTTTCTCCTCTCCTTTTGATGAAACGGCTGTGGATTTCCTGGAAGAACTTGGAGCGCCGGTGTATAAAATTGCCTCTTTTGAAAATACCGATCATCCGTTGCTGCGCAAGGTAGCCGCTACCGGCAAACCCGTAATCATGAGCACGGGGGCAGCGACGATCTCAGAGTTGGATGATGCGGTAAACGTTTTACGGCAGGCCGGTTGCCAGCAGCTGATACTGCTTAAATGCACCAGCACTTACCCGGCTACGCCCCAAAACACTAACCTGCTTACTATTCCGCACATGCGCGAGCTATTTGGCGTGCAAGTAGGCCTCTCCGATCATACCATGGGCGTGGGCGTTGCTGTGGCTGCCGTTGCTTTTGGAGCTACTGTCATTGAAAAACACTTCACCCTGCGTCGTGCGGACGGCGGCGTGGATGCCGCTTTCTCACTGGAACCGGCGGAACTGTCTTCGTTAGTGATCGAATCGGAAAGGGCATGGCAGGCGCTGGGCTATGTACAATATGGCGTGCAGCGTGCCGAGGAGAAAAGCCGTCTTTTCAAGCGCTCCGTGTATGCCGCCAAAGACATTACCGCAGGCGAAGCATTTACAAAAGAAAACATCCGGATTATTCGCCCGGGACTCGGACTGGCGCCGAAACATTATGAAGAGTTGCTCGGCAAAGCTGCCACCAAAAGTATAAAAGCCGGCACGCCTCTTTCCTGGGATCTGCTGTAGCTCATGAACGCGTGGTATAACCGCTACCGCAACATCCTGCACCTGCACTTCTCCGAGGGCTTTTACCAGCTTCCGGAAAGTGCTAAAAATGCCGTTTCGCCTACCAGTCCTTTTAAACGCGTGCTCAAAATGGCGGGCTACACCGTAGTGCGGCTCCTGGGCAATCTGTTTCAGCAGGTAGAGCACCCCGACAAACTAAAAGGGGAAGTATGGCTGTATGTGGTGAGCCAGAACAACTATGACAGCCTAACTTTTGTGCAGCAGGGCTTACCGGAAGCAGTTTTTGTGGCCGGCCAAAACAAAGAGATTGGTAAGTATAACCCGGTTGTGGAGCGCCTTTCACTTCGCAGGAAGCTGCTATACTACTACCGGTTCATCCCTTTATACTTCCAGTTCCTGAAGTATAAGCCCCATATTACCAAACGCTTCCCTGATATTCTTTTTGATGCCGTGGGCTTTTATGAAGTATACCTGCGCAAGCTCCGCAAGTATAAACCGCAGGCTATTGTGTTTGCCAACGACCATAACCCCGATGCGCGCGCCATGCTGCTGGCCGCAAAGGCGTTAGGCATAAAAACAATTTATGTGCAGCATGCCAGCGTGAGTACCATTTTCCCACCGCTGCTGTTTGATTTAAGCCTGCTGGAGGGGCAGGATTCGCTCGACAAGTATAAGGCTTGTGGCCCGGTAGCTGGTCTGGTTGAATTCATCGGCATGCCGAAGGCAGATGCTTTTGTTCCCTACCGAAACCAGCATCGCACTATCCGGACAATTGGCATTGGTGGTAATTTAATGGACCTGATGCCCGAAACAGAGCAACTGGTCCGTACACTGGCTGAGGGCTTTCCGCAGGTAAGCCTCATTCTGCGGCCCCATCCGCGCGACAAGCGGGACTTTACCTTTCTATTGACCTTGTTTCCGAATATCAGCCTTTCTTCTGCGGCCCAAGAGCATACGTTCGATTATTTGCGGAAGCTAGATGTGCAGATCAGCGGCAACTCCGGCATCCATCTGGAGGCAGTGCTGCTGAATGTATGGTCGATCTTTTATAATTTCAATCCGCACGAAAAATTGCACGACTATTATGGCTTTGTGCAGCACGGCCTGATAGATACTGTGCAGGACCCGGATTCGCTGGCGCTGCTGCTGGAACAGCACCTGAGCCAAAAGCCTGAAGTTTATTTGCGGGCGCAGTACTATAATGCCACCGTCGGTACTGCCTACGACGGGCGAAGCGGTGAACTGGCTCTCCGATTTATCAAAGAATTTATTGGGGTAAATTAAGGCGAAGCTATATATTTATAGTTCAATCTCCTTTTCCCCTATCACTTTGAAAACATTCCTTCGCATCTTACTCGGTCTTCTCTTTTGCTTTACCTTCCGAAGTACTTACGCCCAAGGACCTGGTAACTCTCTCCAGTTCAACGGCTATGATGACTATGTTGATTGCAGTAATCAAAACCGGGGTATAACAAACTCGGTAACGGTTGAGGCTTGGGTAAAAACGAACTCTGCCAAGTATCACTGGATTTTAGGGAAGTATGACCGGTACTCCGACCGAGGCTACCACCTTATCATCAAGTATGGCAAGGCCGCTTTTGCAGGTAGAGACGGCTCTGGGCTATACAGGAACTCTGGGTACTCCAATGACAATGTGAATGATAACAACTGGCATCATTTAGTGGGGGTATGTACGAAAGGAACCTGGCAGATCTATGTCAATGGGATACTACAGAGCCAGGAAGTTACAGGCTACCAAGATACAGATCTAACAAATACAGCCCCAATGGCTTTAGGAAAAGACTTTATCTCAGATAATGAGAATTTCAGTGGCACGGAGGATGAAGTAAGAGTCTGGAATCGGGCCCTCACGCAGGAGGAAATCCGGCAGCGCATGTGTCATAAACTTACTGCAAGTGAGCCAGGGCTGGTGGCTTATTTCAACTTCGACAATACATCCGGCTACTCTGTAACGGATCATAGCCCTTTGCACATCAACGGCACCTTCCGCAACATGAACCCGGCTACGGCCTGGACACTCTCTGGTGCGCCTGTCGGGGATAAAAGCGTTTACCTATACCCTAGTAACTGGGCTACCCCACTCCGGTTACCAACTGGGCTTGCAACGTTTTCAGTAGTGCAGGCAGACAAAGCTATTAAAGGCATGCACCTCTACCAGGTGGCGTCTGCCCCGAATTCTGTGAGCGGTATTTCGAATCCAGCGGAAGTAAAGGAATATTACGGTGTGTATAAAGTGGGAGGCGCTACCGGTAAGTATAAACTATGCCTGGAGCAGAGTGCGATCTCCTGCAAATCGACCTTATTCAACAGGCAGGATAACACCGACGCTACCTGGTCGGTGGCTGCAGATACCACCCTTTCTTCTGTCCTGCTAAAAACAGAATCAGCTGCCTATGGCGAGTATGTTGTGAACAACTCGTTTGCCGGCGCTATCAACATTAACGGACCTGCCACTATTTGTAGCGGTTCTACAGCCGTTCTCTCCGTTACGGCGAGTGGCAAGGTAACCTGGAGCACAGGTGCTACGGGCAACAGCATTCAGATCACCAAGGGAGGGCAGTACGAGGCTATAGTAGAAGAAAACGGCTGTATTAGCAGGGGCACGCTGGTTGTAAAGGAAGTTGCGCCGCCCATTTTGGATCTGGGACCCGATAGAATTGTATGTCCCAACGAAACATTCGTCCTCTCAGCACCGAAAGGCAATCCTGAATACTACAGCTACCTATGGAGCACGGGTGCTACTACGGCAAGCATTGCCATTACCCAGCCGGGCACCTATACGTTAACGGCCACGAATACTGCCGGATGCTCAACCACCGACGAGTTGGTCGTAACAAAGCATTCCGTGCCTGCCTATGTTTTTCCGGAGGAAGTTACGACCTGCTATGGAGAGAAGATAACCATCGGCGCGGAAGTAGCCGGCGCAACGTACCGCTGGAGCACCGGGCAGACCACCCAAACCATTAACGTGAGCACGCCCGGTGCCTACCAGGTATTTTATACGGTGTATGGCTGCACCTACAACTTTACCATTACAGTTGTGGCAGAAGAGTGCCCCGAGATTCCCAACATCATTACACCGAACGGTGATGGTAAAAATGATGCCTTTGTGTTGAAAGGGATAGAGCAGCATACCACACGCCTGGAGATCTTTAACCGCTGGGGCAAATCCGTTTTTCAAAGCGAAAGCTATGGCAACGACTGGTCGGCGGCAGGAGTACCCACCGGCATGTATTACTACCAGTTCACCAGCCGCAGCACCGGCAAAGTATACAAAGGCTGGTTGGAGGTAGCCAAATAACTGTAGCAACGCAAGCTGCTTTATGCCACGTAGCTGGCTGCCGGCAAAACTTTCCATAGCCTGAATGATGGCATGTATGTGCTTTTTAAAGCTACCTTTGCCCCTCTGCTATAACCCATGAGTAAAAAACTTCAGCGCGAAGGTATCTGGAATACCATTATCTCCTACGCCGGCATTGTGATCGGGTATGTGAATACCATCCTGCTCTTTCCCAATTACCTGGAGCCGGACCAGGTAGGCCTCACCCGGCTGCTGACTTCTGTTTCGATGATGTTTGCGCAATTCGGGGCCTTGGGTTTTGTGAACATGAGTGTGCGCTATTTCCCCTATTTCCGCAACAAGGAGGAGCGCCACCATGGCTTTTTGTTTCTGCTGCTGTCGGTGCCCATGGTGGGGTTTGCGCTTATTACAGGAATTTTTCTGCTCTTTAAGCCCGTTATAGTCGATTACTATCAGGCGAACTCGCCCCTGTTTGTCGATTATTATTTCTATATCATCCCGCTGGCGCTGTTTACGCTGCTCTTTAACCTGTTTACCGCCTACCTGCGCTCGCTCTTTAAAACCATTGTATCATCTTTTGTGCAGGACTTCCTGCTGCGGTTGCTCACCACGCTGCTGATTTTAGCTTATGCGGTTGGATGGATGGACTTTCAGCAGTTTGTGCTGCTCTACATCGGGATCAACTCGGCCATAGCCTTGGTGCTGATCGTTTATACCCTGTGGCTGCGGCAGCTTTTCCTGCGGCCTTCTTGGGCAGGTATGAAGCTGATTCCGTTGCGGGAAATGCTCTTCTATGGCTTTTTTACTTTCCTTGGCAATATCTCGGTCACCATCATCACTACGGTAGACCAGGTCATGATCAGTGCCTACAGCCTGAGCGATAACGGGGTGTATACCACCGCCTTTTTTATGACGAGTGCCATCATGATCCCGGCCCGTTCTATCTTTAAGATTGCTTTTCCGCAGGTGGCCGAGTACTGGAAAGACCAGGATATGATAAAAATGGAGCAGCTCTACAAGCAGATCACGCTCATTAACCTGGTTATAGGGCTGCTGCTGTTTATCGGCATCTGGGCCAACATCGATAACCTATTTTCTTTTATGCCCGATACGTATCGGGCGGGCAAGTATGTGGTGCTGTTTCTGTCGATGGCGCGTCTCATCGACCTGGCTACCGGCATCAACGGCATCATCCTGGCTACTTCGGCCAAGTACCGCTGGGACCTGCTCTTTAACGTGGTGCTGGCAGGCGTTACCGTCTGGACCAATTACTACTTTATTCCGCTTTATGGCATTAACGGAGCCGCCTTCGCCTCCATGCTTTCCTATGTGCTCATTAACCTGCTGCGGCTGTTCTTTGTGCAGTGGGTTTACCGGATACAGCCTTTTGCCTGGAGCTCGGTTACCATTACAGTTATTGCAGCGGTAGCGTTGGGGACTTCTTACCTGCTGCCATACCTGGGTAATTCGTACCTGGATATTGCCGTTCGCTCCTTGCTGATCACACTGATTTATAGCAGCCTCACACTGGGCCTGAACGTATTCCCTGCTCTGAACGAGTGGCTGAAGAAGATCGTATACAGCATCACGGGCGTTTCGCTGTAAAGCCTTTGTTTTACCTGGCAGCTATACTTGCTTTTGCATAAAATCCTGCACCTGCCCGCAGATATAGGCCAGCTGGTCCTGCTTTAACTCCGAGTGCATGGGCAGCGACAGGAGTGACTGACTGAGTTTTTCAGCTACCGGAAAATCGCCCTGCTTGTAGCCCAGGTGCCCAAAAGCCTCCTGCAGGTGCAAAGGCTGCGGATAATAAACCATACTTGGAATATAGTTATCCCGCAGGTGCGCTTGTAACCCGTCCCGCAGTTTGGGTGCAACCGATATAACATACTGCTGGTAAACGTGTGAACTATACGCTGCACAAACTGGAGGCTGCACGCCTGGCACCTGCGCAAAAGCTGTGTCATAGTACTGTGCAACCGGAATTTTACCAGCGTGGTAGGCGTCCGTATACTTTAGCTTTACTGTAAGCATGGCGGCTTGCAGGGCATCTAACGGCGCAGTTCCCTCACCCGCTTCAAAGAAATGGCGCACCTTAGCTGCTACATTCGCTTCATTGGTGCAAATGGCCGCCCCTTCGCCCTGCCCGGCCAGCGGCTTTGCCGGAAAAAAAGAGGAGATACTGCAGTGGCCCATGGTACCCGCTTTCTGACGCTGCCCACCGGGCCAGCTATAAACGGCGCCAAAGGCCTGCGAATTATCCTCCACCACCTTCAGATCATACTTGCGGGTAAGAGCCAGCAAGGGTTCCATGGCGGCACATTGCCCAAATAGGTGCACTGGTAGTATCGCTCTGGTCGTAGGCGTGATCGCCTGCGCCACGGCTTCCGGGTCCAGCGTAAAAGTATCAGCCTGCACATCAGCAAATACAGGAGTGAGCCCCAACCGCAGCACGGTTTCGGCCAGGGCAGCATCTCCGAAAGCCGGAAGTATTACGGCTGCGCCGGCAGGAAGCGCCAGTGCCTGCAAGGCAACGCGCAACGTCGATCCGTCAGCAGCGCAGGGAAATGCCACCGCCACAGGCAAGTAGGCTTGTATCCGATCGGCAAGCTGCTGCACCTGCGGCCCTTCCGTGAACGACATACTTTCCATTACCGCCGTAAAGGCAGCATCCAGCTCGGGTTTGAGCCGGGCATACAGCGCCTTCTGGTCTGTCATTTTAATATCTTCCATGCGCGTTTGCTAAGTATAACCTGGGTGTAGGCAAAGATAAGGTTCCGGTAGCAGGATTCATCGCTTCCCTCCTCCTCAAAAGGGAAATTGCGGCAGGTCGTATTGCCAAACTGAAAGGTAAGCGGACAGGTGGTTTATACCCGAAAAGCTAGGTGTGATGTGGTACTGGTGGGTGCAATGTAACAAGTAGTATGGCGCACACGACACTATCCATCAAAGCACCGGAGCTCTGCAGGCGCTCACATGCAGGAGCTACAGTAGGACAGATCAGCCTCAGAAAAAGAAGGATCCTTTAGTAGCCGTTGGTTAGCGTGAATTGCTCTACCTGCGAGTCCAGCACTTTGCCGCTTTCGCACTTGAGCACCCGCTTGGGGTAATGGTTGATGATCTCGTAATTGTGCGTAGCCATCAGCACAGCTGTGCCACTGTTGTTGATCTCCAGGAAAAGCTGCATGATGCCATCAGCTACCATGGGATCCAGGTTTCCGGTCGGTTCATCAGCAAAAAGGATTACCGGCTCATTTAAAAGCGCGCGTGCAATAACAATGCGTTGCTGCTCGCCACCCGAAAGCTGGTGGGGCATTTTGCTTGCGGCAGCATCAAGGCCCACACGCATCAGTACTTCTGAAATGCGCTGCTTTATTTTAGAGGAGTCCTTCCAGCCGGTCGCGCGCAACACAAAGCTCAGGTTTTCGGCCACCGTGCGGTCGAAGAGTAACTGAAAGTCCTGGAAGATGATGCCGATCTTGCGCCGCAGGTAAGGTACCTGCTTGCGGGGTAATTTGGTAAGCTTAAAGTCGGCAACAGCTGCGTGGCCGGCAAGCAGCGGCAGGTCGGCATAGAGCGTTTTGAGCAGCGAGCTTTTCCCGCTTCCGGTGCGGCCCACCAGGTACACAAATTCTCCTTTCTCAATATCAAAACTGACATTGCTCAGAATAGTATTCACATCCTGGTAAATGGCTACATCGCGCAGCGAAACAACGGGAGAAGATGAGAAATTCATAACAGGTTAAAGCTCTAATTTCTGTAGTTTGCCAAACTCAAGTGATTCTATGACACTTGCCAGGGCGTCTTCTTTGCCCTCCAACCCATAACGGTCGAGGTTCTTGAGCGGCCGGTCGGCTCTAAAATAAGCAATCAGCACAAAATTACTGTCGCGCAGCTGGATATAATCCGGAATTTTAGCCTTGCCTTTTACTTTGATGATATACATTTCAGGAATTATGAATTAAGAATTACGAATTACGAATCAGGAGGGCGACAGAGAAGCTTTTCCTTGAGCATTCGTAATTCGTAACTCGTAATTAACTTATTTGTTTCCTTTCGCGTGGTCAGCCAGAAATTTCTGAAGGCCGATATCCGTAAGCGGATGGTTCAGCAGGCCTGTGATAACAGAAAGCGGGCAGGTAACCACATCGGCGCCGATCTCGGCACACTGCACCAGGTGCATCACGTGGCGCACCGAAGCGGCCAGTACCTGCGTCTGGTAACCATAGTTGGCATAGATATGAACGATCTGTTCGATGAGCTGCATGCCATCTGTTGAAACATCATCCAAACGGCCTACAAAAGGGGATACGTAGGTAGCTCCTGCTTTGGCGGCTAATAAGGCCTGTCCGGCAGAGAACACCAGCGTGCAATTCGTTTTAATGCCTTTATCACTAAAGTAGCGGATCGCTTTGATACCGTCCTTGATCATGGGCACTTTCACTACAATATTGGGATGCAACTCAGCCAGAAATTCGCCTTCGCGCACCATTCCTTCAAAATCGGTGGCAATTACCTCGGCGCTGATATCACCGTCCACGATGTCGCAGATCTTCTTATAATGGGCAATGACATTGTCGTGGCCGAAAATACCTTCTTTGGCCATCAGCGACGGATTGGTGGTAACGCCGTCCAACACACCCAGGTCGTGTGCCTCCCGGATCTCCTGTAGGTTCGCAGTATCTATAAAGAATTTCATAATGCTGAGATGTAGATTTACCCACAAATCTAACGCAATCTATACTAACACAAAAGACATTAGGGAAAAGATAGAAAACTACCGGAATAACGGGTTGCAGTTAGCGGATAAGTAAGCGTGAAGCGGTAACAAAGTATGGCTCCCGGTTAGGGCAGGAATGCCAACGTAATCAGGAAGTATGGAGGAAGTGAAAGGAGAAATCCTTAAGGTAGGAGCAAAAAAAAAGTGGCAAACCAACATCGCGCCGCTCAACCGCCTACCCTTGCTCACTTCCGTGCCTGGGGGAGTTCGGCGGGAGCTGGCCGTGCCGATTTGCCGTTGCAAAGGTAGTAAGAATTTGTTTACCTGCAAATATGAGTGGTAATAAAATTGCTAAAATATAGAGGAGGCCTGGCTGTTTAGCCGGGATGTAGCTACTGTTTAGCATTTTGCAGCTCCTTTGTCCTGTATTAGGCTTCTACCTTTTTCTTAAGGGCTCCTATTTATAATCAAGGTAGATGGCGTTCGGGTGTTGGTTCTTTTTTGAAGTATAAGCGGTGTAATACCGGGTCAAATCACCCCTGCCCCTCCTTGATTAAGGAGGGGAGCTGGCTAATGCTGCTGGTGAGGTATAAGCAGTGTAGTAAGAGCTTAACCTCCCTTCCACCAGGATCCTTTCAGGATGACAAAAAGAAAGAGGCAAGGAGAGAAGGTTTATACTTATACTTCAGTAAAGTATAAACAACTGCTATCGAACAGATCCCAGTCCTTGGGTTGAGCGCCTCGAGAATTTCCGGTGACGAACGCTAGTGAGGCAGCCTGAGGTACGAAGGCAGGAAATGAAAGCAGCGCGATGCCCGAGGACGAGCACCCGCGGGCTTGGAGCGCTCTAAAGTATAAGATAAAACAAGGCAAGTATAAGACTGCGGAAGAAAGTTAGCTAAAGAGTATAGCCGTAAGTATAAAACTGAGCAATACAGCCAACTACTAGATATAGTCAAAGAATGGAGTAGCATCAAACTACCACTACCAAGTACAGCGCAAGAGCAATCAAAATACCACAGCCTACCACCCCTCACGGCAACACCCAAGGATATATTTCCACACAAACACGCTACTTGCCATCCTTTAATTACACGAAGCGCAACGCCTTTCATGGAATTAAATTGGCAAAAACTGTAAAAGCACCTTACCTTTGCGCATGCCAGAAAAAATTCTTATCCTCGATTTCGGCTCGCAGTACACCCAGCTTATCGCAAGAAGGGTACGGGAGCTCAATGTATATTGCGAAATATACCCTTTTAACAACATCCCTGCTCTAACCGACGATGTGAAAGGTGTTATCCTTTCAGGCAGCCCCTGCTCCGTCCGCGACGAAGAGCATCCCACCATCGACCTGTCTCAGTTTCTGGGCAAGCTTCCGGTATTAGGAGTTTGTTATGGTGCGCAGTATATCGCCCAAGAACTTGGCGGGGAGGTAACACCCTCAACCATTCGCGAGTATGGTCGTGCCCGCCTGAGTGAATTGCACAGCGCCGACCGCCTGCTGAAAGAACTCACCCTGGGCTCGGTGGTTTGGATGTCGCATGGCGATACGATCAAGGAAATCCCTAGTAACATAGAAGTAATTGCCAGCACCGAAAGCGTGCGCGTGGCAGCATACAAACTGAAAGGCCAGGAAACGTATGGCATCCAGTTTCACCCCGAAGTGACCCACTCCGACGAAGGAAAAACCCTGCTGCGTAACTTTGTGGTGCATATCTGCGGTTGCCAGCAAGATTGGACCTCCGAACAGTTTGTAGAGGCAACCGTGGCAAGCCTGAAAGAACAATTGGGCAACGACAAAGTGGTGCTGGGTCTCTCCGGCGGCGTCGATTCGAGTGTGGCAGCTATGCTCATTCACCATGCCATCGGTAAAAACCTGTATTGCATTTTTGTAGATAACGGGCTACTGCGCAAAGATGAGTTCGAAACCGTACTGGATTCCTACAAGCACATGGGCTTGAACGTGAAAGGCGTGGATGCCAAGCAGAAGTTCTACACGGCGCTGGCTGGCTTAACTGATCCGGAGCAGAAGCGTAAAGCCATTGGCCGCGTGTTTATAGAGGTTTTTGATGACGAAGCGCACCAGATAGAAGACGTGAAGTGGCTGGCACAGGGCACTATTTACCCCGATGTGATCGAGTCGATGAGCGTGAAAGGACCTTCGGCTACCATCAAATCGCACCACAACGTGGGCGGCCTGCCTGACTTTATGAAACTTCAGGTGGTGGAGCCCCTGAAAACGCTTTTCAAAGACGAAGTACGGTTGGTTGGCAAAACACTCCACATCGACGATGCCATACTTGGCCGCCATCCGTTCCCGGGCCCTGGCCTGGCTATCCGCATCCTGAGCGACATTACCCCCGAGAAAGTACACGTGCTGCAGCAGGTAGACCATATCTTTATCAGCAACCTGAAAAAATCGGGGCTATATAACGATGTGTGGCAAGCCGGCGCCATCCTTACCCCCGTGCAATCGGTGGGCGTGATGGGCGATGAGCGCACCTACGAGAACGTGGTAGCCCTGCGCGCCGTAAGCAGCGTGGATGGGATGACAGCGGACTGGTGCCGATTACCGTACGAGTTCCTGGCCGATGTGTCCAACGAGATCATCAACAAAGTAAAAGGGGTAAACCGCGTGGTGTACGACATCAGCTCGAAACCGCCGGCTACCATTGAGTGGGAGTAAAACAGAGAGACAGGATAAAAGACACAAGACGCAGGGTGCTCCCTTAAACCGGATCATGCTGCGCCTTGTGTCTTATGCCTTAAAAGCATTTTAATATGAAGAAAAACTTCTGGAAAAACATAGCCGGCTTGCTGCTGGCGGGTTTGCTGGCGCTGCCCGTGCAGGCGCAGGTGCAGGATGCTGCCACGGCTTACAGTAACGGCAAAGTGCTGCTACAGCAGCAGCGCTACGACCAGGCAATGGCCGAGTTAAAGCCCCTGACGAGCTCAGAAAACCCGTATGCACCGGAAGCTTCCTATTTTTACGCGCTCGCTGCCCTGAAAGGCAACAAGACCAAAGAGGCATATCAGATGCTGTTACAGTTGCAGAACCAACATCCCGACTGGGCAGGTATGAAGGATGCGGATTACCTGCTGGCCAATGTTTTGTTTGAGCAGGGAGATTATGAACGCGCCCTGAGCAAGCTGCAGGAACTGGATGGGTCTGCCCTGGAAGCGGATGCCGAAGGCCTCAAGCGCTATTACCTGACCAGGCTCAACAGCCGACCGGCATACGAGCAATTGCTCAAACGCTTTGGATCAGATAAAACCGTAGCGCAGGTGTATGCTGATAAGCTGATAGGTGGCTGGTACCGCCCGGAAGATCGGCAAACCCTGGAACGCATTGTGCAGCGCTTTAACTTAGACCGCAACCGCTACCTGAGCAAGGATGCCCTGAGCGGGCAAGGCTTTGATGTGGCGGTGCTCCTACCCTTTCAGCTGAACCAGCCGCTTTCGCAGACAGCCCGCAAAAACCAGTTTGTAACGGATCTGTATGCCGGTATGAAACTGGCCCAAGACTCATTAGCAGCGCAAGGTATCCGCATTAACCTGCTGGCCTACGATGCGAGTGCCGACACAACTGCTACCAGTAACCTGCTCAGGCTGCCGGAGCTGCAGCAAATGGACCTGGTGATCGGGCCGGTATACAAATCCACGGCAAAAGTTGCGGCGCGCTTTGCAGCCCAAAACAACATCAACGTCATCAACCCGCTCTCGCAGGATACCGATATTGCAAAAGGCAATGAGCATGTGTTTCTCTTCGAGGCGTCTGTTGCCACACAGGCAAAGCAGGCTGCCACATTCGCGTACCAGCACTTCAATCCGAAAACAGCGGTTATCCTGTTCGAAAATACGAAGGACGACACCACCTTTGCCGGTCATTACCGGCGGCAGTTCCTGCGGCTAGGCGGCAAAGTGAAAGTGTATAAAAAGATCAGCTCCAGCCAGGCCGGGGCCACGGCAGCCATTTTTAACGGCCTGGCGCTGGAAGATGCCGGGCACCTGGCTGTTTTTTCAGAGAAAATGACAGCAGCCGTAAACACCATTAGCCTGTTGCAGGGCAAAGCTCCCCGGTTGCCGCTGATCACCTACGAGAACTGGCTTGATATCAACCAGATCTCTTTACAGCAACTGGACAACCTGGAAGCTTACTTCATCAGCCCCAAGTATGTGAACAAGTATAACCCAGTCAACGATTGGTTTCGCAGCAAATACATCAGCAAGTATAACCTGCCCCCATCTATGTATGCGTATGCCGGTTTTGAAATGCTGTATTACTTTGGTACCAGGCTCCAGCAGTTCGGGCCGCAGTTCAACCAGCAGCTGGCGGCGCAAGGCATTCAGCAGGGCGTATTTTACCCGGGGCATGGGTATAGCACCACACAAAAGCCTGGCGAGCTGCAACCCGATAACCAGTATGTACCCATCACGAAACTCGATAACCTGCAACTTACCGTAGTGAATCCTGTTTTTTAATCAGACAAAGTATACTTAGAACCGACAATCTTATGATACAAGCACCCATTAGCAACGAACTTTTCCTGCGCGCCCAAAACAGTATTCCTGGTGGCGTAAATTCGCCGGTAAGGGCGTTCCGGGCCGTAGGCGGAAATCCCCGTTTCATGGTATCGGCCAAAGGCCCTTACATGGAAGATGAAGATGGCAACCGCTACATCGACCTGATCAATTCATGGGGCCCCATGATCCTGGGCCATGCCCCTGCCCTGGTAGAGAAAGCCGTGTTGGAAGCCATCCCTCACTCGCTGTCTTTTGGCGCTCCTACCCGCAAGGAAATCGAGATCGCTGAGCTGATTGTAAGTATGGTGCCCAGCATCGAGAAGGTGCGCATGGTAAACTCCGGTACCGAAGCGACCATGTCGGCCATACGGGTGGCGCGTGGCTACACCGGCCGCGACAAGATCATCAAGTTTGAAGGCTGCTACCATGGTCATGGCGATTCTTTCCTGATCTCGGCCGGGAGCGGCGCTATTACCCTGGGCGTACCCGACAGCCCGGGCGTGACCAAAGGCACCGCCAATGACACCCTGACAGTCCCTTACAACAACTTGCAGACGGTGGAGACGCTGGTAGCCGCCAATAAAGGACAGGTGGCCGCCATTATACTGGAGCCTGTAGCCGGTAACATGGGCCTCGTTACCCCGGAAGCAGGCTTTTTGCAGGGCCTGCGTGACCTCTGCGACAAAGAAGGTATTGTGTTGATCTTTGACGAGGTGATGACCGGTTTCCGGCTTGCCCCGGGCGGTGCGCAGCAGTTGTACGGCGTAACACCGGACATGAGCACACTGGGTAAAATAATCGGCGGCGGTATGCCGGTGGGCGCTTATGGCGGTAAAAAGGAACTGATGGATTATGTGGCACCGGCCGGTCCGGTTTACCAGGCGGGCACCTTATCGGGCAACCCGATCGCCATGTCGGCGGGAATGGCCATGCTGACCTACCTCCACGACCACCCGGAAGTATACACCCAGCTGGAGAATACCACACTCAAAATGGTAGCAGGCATGCAGCAAAACATGCAGCAGCTGGGCTTTCGCTATACCATTAACTGCGTAGGCTCCATGTTCAGTATTTTCTTTACCGAGCAGCCCGTTTGCGATTTTGATACAGCTAAAACATCCGACACCGCACTCTTCGGGCGTTATTTCAACGGCATGCTGCAGCGCGGCATCTACCTGGCTCCTTCGCAGTACGAAACACTCTTTGTCTCTACTGTTATCTCCGACGAGCTGGTAGAAAAGTATCTTCAGGCAAACCTGGAAGCCCTGCAGGAAGCGCATAACCTTTAGCAGCTAAAAAGTCCAGCAGAACGGCAGCCCTTGAAAAGGAGCTGCCGTTCTTGTTTTCTCCAAAGCATAGGAACGTGCTTATGCCAGCGGCACGGGAAAACTCCGCGCTACTTTTGCGGCATATTCCCTTTATTGATTACTTTTACAGAAGTTATCCCACACACATGATATTAACCGATAAGCAGATTTTAGAGGAAGTTGAAAAAGGCACCATCCTGGTAGAACCCTTTGACCGCGCCTGCCTGGGCACCAACTCCTACGACGTGCACCTGGGCCGCTACCTGGCCACTTACAAAGACGAGGTGCTGGATGCCCGCAAGCACAACGAGATCGACATCTTTGAGATTCCGGAAGAAGGCTTTGTTTTACAACCCGGCACCCTGTACCTGGGCGTAACCCTGGAGTATACCGAAACACACGCCCATGTGCCTTTTCTGGAAGGGAAATCCAGCGTAGGCCGCCTGGGCATTGATATTCATGCTACAGCCGGTAAAGGCGATGTAGGCTTCTGCAATACCTGGACACTGGAGATTTCTGTGTCCCAGCCCGTGCGTGTTTACTATAGTATGCCCATCGGCCAGCTGATTTACTTTGAAGTAAAAGGTGGCATCGAAAACTACTACAATACTAAACAGAACGCCAAGTATAATCACCGTTCCATTACGCCTGTAGAGTCGATGATGTGGCGCAATGAATGGTAAAATAACCTGAAAAATAGAGTATAAAAACCGCCCTGGCACACGCTTTGGCGGTTTTTTGGCATCATATGTGCACTATAACTCGTATACTTATTAATCATACTACCGGAATTAATTTACACGGCTGTATGTTATTAACGAGAAATAAAACAAACTAAATACGAAAGGAAAAGACCATGAAAAAGCTAATGATGATCGCTTGTATGATGTTTGGAGGTGCTTGTGCTGTCCACGCCAGTGGCAATACAAAAACAAGAACCTCAGAAAATAAAACAGCATCTACAGTTGAAAACAAAGCAGGTGTGGTTGTAGAAAAGAGAGCGGCAACACTTTCTGATAAAATGGTGCGTGAATTAGGTCTTAACAATTACCAGTCCCGCAAAGTAAGGGAGCTGAACAAAGACGTAGTAGCCAAGAAAATGGCCATTGAGCAGCAGTTTGCCGGTAACCAGGCGCTGATCGACCAGAAGTGCAAAGAGGTGTGCGCTACCCGTGACCTGGCGCTGGAAAACGTGCTGAGCACCGAGCAGTACAACGATTACTTTGGTGATCGTAAGGCTTATGACCAGACAGAAAAAGAGTTTATGGCCAGCTTAACGGCCCCGGAAAGCGCTAAAGAGCTTGCCGACGCCACTACAGTAACTGCCGGAACTGCGACTGCAAGTATAAAGTAAAAATTGGAAGCGTAATGCTTCCTTCCTATACAACAAAAAGGGCCACTCTCCGGAGTGGCCCTTTTTATTTTAGGCATTGCCTTTGTTGTCTTTCTGCTCCTGTTCTACGTGCTTGGTCAGTTCCTGGCAAAGGGCACGCATTTTCTGGGCCATCACATCGTCGCTGGTAGCGGTGGCAATGCTCTGCGCCATGGCTCCGATGGTATCAATGTAGAAGTATTTCATTTCATCTACCGGCATATCTTTTGTCCAGAGATCGATCTTCATAGTGCCGGCCTCATCACGGTCCCAGAGGGAAATATTGATGGCTTTGGCAAAATGGATCTTCTCACCGGCATCGGTCGCACGCCAGCTAATGGCTTCCGGAATGCTTTTATCATCCAATGCGATGCTAAAGTATATTTCAGATTTCTTCATTTTCTCAAAATTTAAACTTTGTAGTATAGATATCTCGTAATATGGTTTAGGAAATATATAGGTACAAAGTTACACGATGCACTACGGAATTAAAACCCTCTTTCTCTTTTTTACGATCATCTTACTGGCCGGCTGCGCTAAGGTACCGCTGAGCACTTTTAACCTTTCAAAAAAAGGTAAACCACAGACTATTGCTTTTTATAATACCGAGAAGCTATATGACACCATAAACGATCCGAACACTGACGATGACCCTTTTTTGCCGGAGGGCGAGCTGAACTGGACGCAGGAAAAGTATGCCCGTAAGATTGCCAATATCGCCGGAGTAATCCGGGAAATAGGCGGCGGAAACGGGCCGGAAGTGATCGGCCTGGCGGAGGTAGAGAATGTGCAGGTCGTGCAGGACCTTGTAAACAGCAATGAATTACGCAAAAGCAAGTATAGCATCATTCACGTTAACCTGCCAGGTGAACAGGGGCTGGATATAGCGCTGCTCTATAAGCCGAGGGCTTTTAAACCAACTTCGCAGCAGATCATTAAAATAGACAATGGCCGTTCGCAACCTTCGTCCGGCGGCATTTTGCAGGTAAACGGAGAATTGCAGGGCGAGCCTGTCACGCTGTTCATCAATCATTGGCCCGCACGCATGCGCCGAAACACCCAGGAAGACAGTAACCTGCGTGCTGCCGCTCTTGCTCTCCGGAAAGAGATCACGGCCCTGCAGGTAGCCAACAAAGATGCCCGCATCATTGTGATGGGTGATTTTGATGCAGAACCGGCGGCACCCGTCATCAAGGACGTGCTGAAAGCCACTGGCCGGCCAAACCCTTATTACAACAAAGAGCTGTTCAATACCTTTTACATGGCCTTTGTAAATGGCCAGGGTAGCTTCTACAGCAGGGGTGACTTTATGATGTTGGACCAGATCATGATCTCCAAATCACTTATAGATGGCCGTGGGCTGGAGTATATTCGCGGGTCGGAACATATTTATAATCCGGAAAAAATAAAATTCCTTTACGGCAAGTATAAAAACACGCCGCGGGGCACTTTCTCCGGCACGACCTACTTTGGCGGCTACTCCGACCACTTCCCGATTTATATTCAGGTGCGGGAGTCGAAATAAGAGAGCCATTTTATACTTCCAAGGCTGTAGCACAAAGTATGAACAGGCCTATAAGCAGGAAAGGCGAACTATCAAGTTCGCCTTTCCTGCTTCTATAAATAGAAAGTGAATGCTTATACGTAGTTGTTTAGCATTACCGGCATTACCAGCATCAGCACATTTTCATTTTCTTCGTTGGCAAGCGGCATAAGCAAACCGGCACGGTTTGGCGTCGAAAGCTCGAAGGTGATCTCATCCGAATCCAGGTTGTTGAGCATTTCGGTAAGGAACTTGGCATTGAAACCAATCTCCATGTCCTCACCTTCATACTGGCAGGAAAGGCGCTCGTTTGCCTCGTTCGAGAAGTCCAGGTCCTCAGCGGATACCTGCAGCTCAGAACCTGTTAATTTCAAGCGGATTTGGTGCGTGGTTTTATTCGAGTAAATGGAAATACGACGTACAGAGCTTAACAGATCCAGACGGTCGATCACGAGCTTGTTCGGGTTCTGTACCGGAATCACATTCTCATAATCCGGGTAACGCTCGTCGATCAGGCGGCAGATCATGCGGATGTTATCGAAACTGAAGAAAGCGTTAGATTGGTTAAACTCTACCCGCACGGCTGTTGGCTCGGTAGGCAGTGTAGACTTAAGCAAGGTGAAGGCTTTGCGCGGAATGATCAGCGATGCTTCCTGTTTGGTCGAGATGTCTACACGGCGATAACGCAGGAGGCGGTGGCCATCAGTGGCTACAAACGTTACATTGTCGTTGCGCAGCTGCACAAAGATACCAGTCATAGCCGGGCGAAGCTCGTCGCTGCTCACGGCAAAGATGGTTTTGTTAATAGCTCTCGCCAATACGTTCGAAGGGATCTCAATGGCGTTTGCGCCCTGTACCACCGGCACACGCGGAAAATCCGTCGCGTTCTCGCCAGACAGTTTGTATCGGCCGTTTGATGAACTGATCTCGATGGTATAGGTCTCTTCGTCTATGGTAAACGTTACCGGCTGGTCCGGCAGGTTTTTCAGTGTCTCCAGCAGGATCTTGGCAGGCGCCGCTATGCGCCCGTTCTCGCGTGCTTCCACAGCCAGCTCGGTGATCATGGAGGTTTCCAGGTCACTTGCGGTAATGGTGAGCGTGCTGTTGTTTATCTCAAAGAGAAAATTTTCGAGAATAGGAACCACCGGATTGTTGGTTACTACGCCGTTTATGCTGGATAGCTGCTTCAAAAGAGCAGAAGAAGAGACGATAAATTTCATTATGCTTGCTATAATGTTATTTGGACAAAGTTATAAATATTTCGCATTTATACTAGCTGCTGAGCCGCTCCTTTTTGGGTTTTTATCTCTTTAAGGCCACTTTTTTTAAAAACGCGCATACTTACGCTTGCGCAGGTAAAAGCGCGCCAAGCCAAAGAGCAGCAACAGCACAAGCGGCGCAACCAGGTTCAGCAGTTGCCAGTAGGTTTTCTCTTCTTTCACGCGCACCTTATCGAGCGGGCGCAGTTCGATTTCTTTGCTTCTTACGTTGATCAGGCCTTCGGCGTCGAGCAGGTAATGCACCGTATTCATAGCCAGTTCCTTGTTGGCAAAGGTCACGTTGCTGTAGCGGTCAAAGCCCAATTCATAGGGCCTGTTTGTCCGGGGATCGATCTCGTTGCGCACCAGGTCGCCATCCGAAAACACGGCGATCTTAGAGGCTACCCCCTGCTCCCGCACCTGCTGGTCGGCTGCTCCCTGGGGCGCGCGGCGGTGCCGGAACAAAGAAGTAAATTTCCCTTCCAGCAAATAGCCCACCGGCTGCGGCCCGGCCTGGAACAGCTCCGGTTTCACTTCCATGCGCGCCTCCTCCAGTGTAACCGGCACGGGCACCTGCAACACGCGCGAGTACCGGGAGGTAAAGAGCAGCGGTGTTTTCCGGATGCCCTCGGCCTTTACGGTATCGATAGTGCCTACAAACTTGGTGTAAACGGCATCCAGGTTACGCGTGATCGGGTGCTTACTAAAACTGTTGATCAGCGGATAAAAGCGCCAGTTGATCATTTCGGTCTGCGGCTTATCGCCCATATACCCCGTTACCATTGGAATAAAGCCCGAGTTCATGTCCATGATCATCGTTGGGTTCAGCCGCAGGCCGTAGCGGAAGAACAGATCATCCAAGTTCAGGTTATACGGCAGGGCAAACATGCCGCCTGCTCCTACGCTGTCCATGTTGGCATTCAGGGCATCCACAAAAAAGATTGCCTTACCGCCGTTCATGATAAACTGATCGATCTTATACTTGTCTGCTTCGGAAAAAGATTTGGTGGGTTTGGCAATCAGAATCAGGTCGAGGCCTTTCAGCGAGGGAATCTGGGCCAGATCGCCCCGCGCCACACGGTAATATTCCTGCAGGGAGCCAAGCAGATCCTCTACCTGCGGCAATTCCAGCTCGCCCTGCCCGGTAATGTAACCGATAGTCTTGGTGCCCTGGAAGGCCATTTTCCGGATAGCAGAAGCCAGTTCATACTCCACGCCTTCTACCGACTGGTTCAGGCGCTCGTCTGGCGAGGCAGCCAGGTTTCCTTTCAGCAGGTTCACAGCCGTTTCCTTGCCTTTATAGGTCACCGTCGCCCCCGGAAAAACCAGCCGCTCCACCTGCTTGCCTTCTTCTGTGGCGTGCAGGTTGGTGGGGATGATTCCTTTCTTGGCTAAAGTCTGGTAAAAGGCCGTTCGTTGCTTTTCATCCAAAATGGCTGTCGGATCAATAAAATTATAGCGGATATTTCCGTCTGCATAGATCCTGAACTCGTCCAGGGTTTCCCGCACCGCCTGCTGCAGCCGCTTAAAGCCTGCCGGGAAGTCGCCCTCCAGGTAGACATTCACCACTACCTCATCAGGCAGCTTCTGCAGCATCTTTTTTGTAACCGGGGCAATCGTATACCGTTTGTCTTCGGTCAGGTCGAGGCGGAAAAAGAAGTTAGCCGCCAGTATGTTTAGCAGGATGATGGCTGCCAGCCAACCTGCAAAGCGCAGCATATCCTGGTTGCGCCTGCTTTTGTTCTGTGCTACCATTTTCTGCTCCTCAACACAAGTTTTGTAGCCAGGATCATCACGGCAATAACACTCAGGAAGTATAGCACGTCCCGGGAATCGATCAACCCTTTGCTGATGGCCGAATAATGATAGGCGATGCCTAATTGGCTGATGTAATAACTATAACTACCCCACACCGGAATAGAGGCGATGGATTGGAAGCCGGTATAGCTGATATAGCACAAGAACACGGCGATCACAAAAGAGATGATCTGGTTATCGGATATGGAGGAGGCAAACACGCCAATGGCTGTAAAAACGCCCGCCAGAAACAGCAGCCCGATGTAAGAACCGGCTACAGCCGCCGAATCGATGTTTCCGGGCGGGTTACCCAGCACATACACCGAATAATAGTATAGCAGCGTAGGCAGCAGAGCTAGCAAGGCCAGCAGCAGCGCCGCAAAATATTTGCCCAGGATCAGTTGCAGGTCAGTAATGGGTTTGGTCAGCAGCAGTTCCATGGTTCCCTCCCGCTTCTCTTCGGCAAAGGTGCGCATGGTAATGGCGGGGATCAAAAACAAAAACAGCCAGGGGGCCATGTTAAAGAGCGTCTGCAGATCGGCAAAGCCGTACTCGAGCACGCTGCTCTCCGGAAACACCCACATAAACATGCCAATGGCCACCAGGAACACTGCTATCACCAGGTAGGCGATGAGCGAGTTGAGGAAACCATTAAATTCTTTTTTAAGGATGGCGAGCACTTTTGCTTCGGTATAAAGTATGAGTTAGAAATTATATGGGCGGAAAGCTTTTTACTGCGGAGCATTGTTATACTTGCCCGGCCGCACCTTATTTTTGGTCAAAGTATTTTTCCCTGAAATACTTTCGTTTCTTTTGCATCTTACTGAGCAGCAGCTGGTTTTGTATAAATATCCCTGCCAACGCCACAGCGCCCATCGACAATACCACTTTCAAGTATAGGTCGTTCTTTTTCATATCACTTTAAATATAAGCCAGTTATTCTTTTGCCTGTAGCAGGCATTGAGCATGTTTCGATGTTTTCTGTTAACTTTCTTTGGTGAGTTCTTGGAAGACCTTTTCAAGGGAGTTCTCTTCCTGCCGCAATCCGACCAAGGGCAAGTGCTGTTCGGCGGCAATACGGAACACGCTGGAGCGGATATCAGCATCGCGGTGCGAGGTAACGCGGTACGTATTTCCTTGCGCTATACTTACCTCCAGCACACCCGGGATCTGTTGCAGCGCCTCCGCAGCAATCGGTTGCTCAAACTCCACCAAAGTTACTTTTTCGTTGCGGTTGCCGGCCTGCAGGCTTTTCACATCACTGTCAGCCACCAGTTTGCCGTGGTTAATGATCACCACCCGGTCGCAGATAGCCGCCACTTCCTGCATGATGTGCGTGGAGAAAAGCACAGTCTTATTCTCCCCCACCCGCCTGATGAGGGAACGGATCTCCACGATCTGGTTCGGATCCAGTCCTGTGGTTGGCTCATCAAGTATAAGCACCGGCGGGTCGTGCACCAGCGCCTGCGCCAGGCCCACCCGCTGGCGATAGCCCTTGGAAAGTGCCCCGATCTTCTTGCCCTGTTCCAGCGTGAGGCCACACAACTCCACCATTTCCTGCACACGGCTTTGCGCCTGCCGGCCCTTTAGGCCATATACCGAGGCTGTAAAAAGCAAGTACTCGTGCACATACATGTCCAGGTAAAGGGGATTGTGCTCCGGCAGGTAGCCCACCAGGCGGCGCACGGCAATCGGGTCCTGCACCACATCGTGGCCATTCACCAGTATCGTGCCGGCTGTGGGGGGCAGGTAGCAGGTCGCAATTTTCATGGTTGTGGATTTTCCGGCTCCGTTCGGCCCCAGGAAACCTAGGATCTGCCCCTGCTCCACGGTAAAGGAAATGTCATCCACCGCACGTTGCGCGCCGAAGACTTTGGTAAGATGCTTTACTTCAACAGACAAATTTATCGGGTGCTAGTTAGTAAGATCATTCTTTAGCTTTGCCCCTGCTGTAAAGATACCCTGACGGTGTATTGCTTCAGGGCTCCTGCAGGGCGAGCACGGGCAAGTATGGTGTGCAATTTACGAAAGCTGCGCCATACTTGCAGGTTCCTGTTTATTTCTGCCGTTTTCCTTTGGGCATCAGCGGGCGCACTTCGATATCGACATGATGATAGTTGGGATGTGATTCCAGCACATGCAATATCGTATAGGCAATGTCTTCCGGGCGCATCATGTTGCTGCTTACCGTAACGCCTTCTATGTTATCGAAGAAATTGGTTTGCACGGAGCCCGGGTAGATGCAGGTTACTTTTACGCCATAGTCGCGCACCTCTTTATACAAGGCATGCGATATACCGCGCACGGCATGCTTGGAGCCGCAGTAACCTGACATCAGCTCCACACCGGTGGTACCGGCAATGGACGAAATGTTCACGATGTGCCCTTCTTCCTGTTCTTTCATTTCCGGCAAAACCAGCCTTGATGCGTAAAAAACACCATTTACGTTGGTATCAAACATCAGCTGCCAGTCGTCTACCGATATTTCATCCAGCTTTCCGGCTATACCCAGGCCGGCGTTGTTCACCAGCACCGACACATGAATACCCAGCTGTGTGATGGTCTGATCAAAGGCCCGCTGCACTGACTCAGGATAACGCACATCGCATTCGAAGAAGCTGAAATTTTCATGCTGCAAATCGGGCGCGGTGCGGCCCCAGCCGGCTACTTTCATTCCTTTGGCGAGCAGTGCCTGCACGGTGGCAAGGCCAATGCCCTTACTTACGCCCGTAACCACAGCTATCTTACCTTCTAATTCCATTTTTTCATCGTTTATAGTGCCTGAAAGTATAAAATCCCCCTGCTTTGGCGGGCTTTATACTTTCTCTATTGCTTCAAAGAATTTCTCCAGTTTATACGGGTCCAGCAGGCCGTTGGTGCGCACTCCGCTGCAGAGGTCAACGCCAAAGGGCTGCACCACTTCAATGGCCTCCCGCACATTGTCTGCGTTTAAGCCGCCTGCCAAGAAAAGGGGCTTGCTGATGCTTTCGCGTATTTTCCGGCTAATGACCCAGTCGTGTATGCGGCCGGTGCCGCCCAGTTCTTTCACCGGCAGTTTCGGGTTACCCGAATCCAATAGGATGGCATCGGCATGTTCGGCAGCCTGTTGCGCTTCTTCCACGCTCTCTTCGCCCAGCACATGCACCACCTGCACCAGTTTTATGCCCGGCAAGGCCTCGCGGAGCTGTTGATAGCCTTCCGGTGCCAGCGCATCCACCAGCTGGATGGTGTTGGTATGCACCCGGTCATGATGCTGAAGGATACGCGCCGGAGTAGTATGACTGGTTAGTAGAAAAGACGCAATGGGCGGCGGAATCAGCCGGGCAATCTCCCGGATAAGCGTATCACTGATCACCCCCGGGCCACTGGGCATTTCTCCCACCAGCCCTAACGCCGAAGCACCTTGCTGTATGGCGGTATGCGCTTCCTGTATGCTGCTGATGCAACAGATTTTCACATGCGGCTTGTGCCCGTGTCTGATCATTTCTGCTAAACGCTATATTCTGTTTATACTTGTGTTAAATATCGCCGAGTTGCGGCCTGATCAAAAGCTCCTCTACTACGCTGCTTTCTGATAATGTATAGGCATTGTAAATCGAGACAGCGACATCCTCAGGCTTAATAAAACGCTCCGGTGGCAGGTCTACTCCTTCCCAGCTTGCCGTAAGCGTAGCTCCCGGAAGTATGGCTGTCACGCGAACATTATGCTCCTTCAGCTCCTCGCGCAAGACCTTCGTCATCCCATACACGGCAAATTTGGAGATGCAGTAAGAGCCCCCATTAATATAAGGCGTGATGCTGGCCGTAGAGCAAAGGTTAAATATATGGCCCGAGCGACGCTGGATCATGTCCGGCACAAAGGCGCGGGTTAAATAATAAGCGCTATACAGGTTGGTATTGATCATGAAAGGCAGGGCCTCGTCGTTTTCCTCCGTTATTTTGCCCGGGATAAACAGGCCGCTGTTATTTACCAGCACATCCACTTTCACGTTCAGCCCTTTTACATAGCTGGCAAACGCATTTAAGGCCAATCTATCGCTTAAATCGGCAGCCCGGTAAAATACTTTGCTAAAAGTAAACCGCTGTTCAATTTCAAGCTTCAACTTTTGCAAGTCCTTTTCGTTTCGGGAACAAGTGATAATATGAAAGCCTTCGCCGGCAAACTGCTCTATCACGGCCTTACCGATTCCTTTGGTACCTCCGGTCACCAAAATGTATCGTTGCATAAATATGTCTGAGTTTATATGTTTTACAATTTTAAACGTAATATAGGTATTAAACAGTATTTTTGTTTAGCATCACCTTGTATTCGCATGATTTAACCTCCACGCGCCCTTACCTATGCTGCAGTATTTCGGAAAGTATTTACTTTTTATCACCAGCCTGTTTTCACGCGGCGAGTCGGCCCGCATCCTTTTTAACAGGACGATCGATGAGGCCATTCTGATCGGGATCAACTCCATTGCCATTGTGGCCATCGTCTCCACTTTTATCGGCGCTGTGACCTGTGTGCAGGTATCCTATAACCTCAACAATGCCTTCATACCCCGGTCTACCATCGGCTTTATGGTGCGCGAGATGACGATCCTGGAACTGGCTCCTACTATCACTTCCATTGTGCTGGCCGGCAAGGTAGGCTCTAGTATAGCCGGTGGCCTGGGCACCATGCAGATCACCGAACAGGTAGATGCCCTGGAAGTGATGGGCATTAACTCGGCTTCTTACCTGGTGCTGCCTAAAATCATTGCCGCGCTGCTGGTGTTCCCCATGCTGGTCATTTTGTCTATGTTCCTGTCCATTGCAGGCGGCTATATAGCGGGCACGCTTTCCGGCGAACTTACCGCACAGGAATATATTACAGGCATCCGCGAAGACTTTATCGGGTATAACATCACCTTTGCTCTGATCAAGTCTGTTGTATTTGCTTTTCTGATCTCAACAATCTCTTCTTTCAGAGGTTACTTCACAGCAGGTGGGGCCCTGGAAGTGGGCGCCGCCAGTACCGCAGCCGTTACCAACAGCGTTATTGCCGTATTAATAGCAGACTTTGTGTGTGCACAGCTCCTGCTATAAGGTTAATTCTTTTTTATGATAGAGATACACAACATACATAAATCATTTAACGGCAGAAAGGTGCTGGATGGCATTAGTGGCGTCTTTGAAACCGGCAAAACAAACCTGCTGTTAGGCTCAAGCGGTACGGGTAAAAGCGTGCTGCTCAAGTGCATTGTAGGCCTGGTAAAACCCGACCTGGGCAGTGTAACCTTCGACGGAACATACTTTACCAACAACAAACTCGATATCCGGCAGGAGATCCGGCGTAAGATCGGCATGCTTTTCCAGGGTTCTGCCCTCTTCGATTCGATGACTGTGGAAGAGAACATAGAATTCCCGTTGAAAATGCTGACCGAAATGAGCCGGAGCGAGCGCCTGGACCGCGTCAATTTTTGTCTGCAGCGCGTAGGCCTGGAGAATGCGAATAAGAAAATGCCCTCGGAGCTCAGCGGCGGCATGAAAAAGCGTGTGGGCATTGCCCGCGCCATTGCGCCCAATTGTACGTACCTGTTTTGTGACGAACCGAACTCCGGCCTCGACCCGCAAACCTCGATTAAAATAGATGAGCTCATCCATGAGATCACTGAGGAGTATAATATTACAACTATTGTGGTAACCCACGACATGAACTCCGTGATTGAGATCGGCGACAAGATCATGTTCCTCTACGAGGGTAAAAAGCTATGGGAAGGCACCAGCGCCGATATTATGGAAAACCAGGTGCGGGAGCTGAAAGACTTTATTTTTGCCAACCGCTTGATGCGCTATGCCAAAAAGATGGAGGAACAGGAAGAACAGCAAGGGCTTTAAGTGCTTTGCCTGTAAACTATAAAAGGCCTGCTGTTTTGCAACAGCAGGCCTTTTATAGTTTAAGCCATTTTACAGGCCATACAGCATTCCTGCCACTGTAGCCGTCATCATACAGGCCAGCGAGGCTCCCAGCAACGCCATAAACCCTAGCTTGGATAGGTTGCCCTGCTGATTTGGCGCCATACCACCAATGCCACCGATCTGTATTGCGATGGAACTGAAGTTAGAGAAACCGCAAAGTGCGTAAGTAGCCATTACAATAGACTTTGGTGAAATAGAACCGGCATTTTTCATTTCTGCCAGATCCAGGTAAGCCACAAACTCGTTGATAGCCGTTTTTTGCCCCAGCAAACTGCCTACCTGCAAGGTGTCTACCCACGGAACGCCCATAATAAAGGCAAATACCCGGAAGATCTGACCCAAAATATACTGCAGCGAAAAACCATCAAAACGACCGGCAATGCTGGCTACAACCCACCCATTCAGGCCCGTCCAGACACCGATCATATCGGTCAGCAGGTAGTTAACCAATGCAATTACGGCAATGAAGGCCATCAGCATGCCACCTACGTTGGCTGCAAGCCGCAGACCATCCGCCGCACCCCGCGAAAGGGCATCGACCAGGTTCACGCCCAGCTGCTCGTCACTTACTTCCAGCTCGGTATTGATCTTTTCCGGCTCAGTTTCGGGCACCAGCATTTTAGCTAGCACGATACCTGCCGGTGCGTTCATGATAGAGGCTGTGAGCAGGTGGGCAGCAAATACCGCTTTCAGGGCCGGGTCATTGCCCCCCAGAAAAGATACATAAGCAGCCAGCACACCACCAGCCAGGGTTGCCATACCTCCCGTCATGAGGCACATCAGTTCTGACTTCGTCATGCGGGAAATAAAAGGCCGCACCAGCAAAGGGGCTTCTGTTTGCCCCAGGAAGATGTTGCCGGCAGCAGAAAGGCTCTCGGCACCCGACAGGCGCATGCCTTTAGACATTACCCAGGCAATACCATACACGATCTTCTGCAGCACGCCCAGGTAGTATAAGCCCGAGGAAACAGTAGAAAAGAAAATGATAGTAGGCAGTACTGAAAAAGCAAAGATAAACCCCAGCCCGTTGTTCTTACCCGGATCGGCCAGGTTGCCGAAAAGAAACTGGGCGCCGGCCTGAGAGAAATCAAGAAACGTAACAAAACCCCGGCTTACGGCCGCAAAACCATCTGCAATTAAGGGTACCTGCGTAACCAGTACGCCAAATAGAATTTGCAGGAAAACACCGAATCCTACAAGCTTCCAGTTTATTGCTCTTCTGTTTTTTGAAAATAAGAAGCCAATGGACAACAAGACCACTAAGCCAATGAGCCCTCTAAGAATATCTAACATGTTAGGGATGAAATTTGGGCCAAAAGTAAGGGTATTAAAATCATAAAACAAAAAGTCCTGCGCGTTCGGCGCAGGACTTTTCAGGTATACTTTATGTTAGGCTTAGTTACGCTTATTTAACTCATCCCGTATTTTGGCAGCCCGTTCGTAGTCTTCCTTCTCCAGGGCATCGTTGAGCATTTTATTCAATTCATCCACAGAAGTCTGGCTGAGGGATTCTTTGGCTCCCGAACTGCTGGAAGAAGAAGTGCTGGAGGTGCTGCTTTTCACGGCCATCTCCTCGTTCTCTTCTTCGTCTTCCAGATCGCTCAGAATAATACCTGCTTCCGATAAAACGCTCTCCACCGTATAAATAGGCACGCCGAAGCGCAGCCCGATGGCGATCGCATCCGAAGGACGGGCATCGAGTTCGAAATCTTTGGTGCCGTCCGTGCACATGATCCGGGAGTAGAACACCCCTTCCTTCAGGTCCGAAATCAGAATTTCGGTTATACTTACATTTACCTGTTCGGCAAAAGTTTTGAACAGGTCGTGGGTAAGAGGCCGGTTAGGGTTGATCTTCTCTATCTGGATGGCAATAGATTGGGCTTCAAACATGCCGATAATAATGGGCAACCTTCTGTTTCCATCTCTCTCGCCCAGTACAAGCGCAAACGATCCCGTCTGGGACTGGCTGGAGGAGAGCCCGAGTATCTCTAGCTGAATTTTCTTCACAGTATCTTCTAAGTCTATTTGTCTAACGCTTTGGCAGCTTCTATTAATTTAGGAACCACCTCGAAAGCGTCGCCTACTATGCCATAATCAGCGGCTTTAAAGAAGGGCGCTTCCGGATCCTTATTAATAACGACAATCACTTTAGAAGAGTTAACCCCTGCCAGGTGCTGGATAGCACCGGATATACCAATGGCAATATATAAGTTCGGGCTGATGGTGATCCCCGTCTGGCCTACGTGCTCATGGTGCGGGCGCCAGTCCAGGTCCGAAACCGGTTTGGAACAAGCGGTGGCCGCGCCAAGGGCTTTTGCCAGATCCTCTACCAGGTGCCAGTTTTCAGGCCCTTTCAGGCCACGACCGCCGGATACCACAATCTCGGCCTCAGGCAGCAACACGCCACCTTCCGAATCCTGCATTACGGTCTCTTTTGGAGCAGCGGCAAAATCAGCATCTGAAAGGGCCGCTGAAAAGCTCTCCACAGCAGCGGCATTGCCAGCAGCAGCACCGATCTCCAGGGCATTTTTCTTCACGGCAATGATCTTCACTTCAGACGTAAGGGCTACATCAGCAAAAGCTTTGCCTGAAAAAACGCTGCGAGTAACGGTAAAAGCGCCATTTTCTGTTTTTGGCAGGGTAGTTACGTTGGTAGCCAGCGAGCCCTGCAGGCGTACGGCCAGCTTAGAACCTACCGCCGCGCCAATGTTTGAATTAGAGAACACCAGCACTTTGGCGTTTTCTTTCTGCGCAGCAGCGGCAATTACTTTTACATAAGCATCGGCTACGAACTGCTTCAGCCGCTCGTCACTGTCATACAGCACTTTGCTTATACCCTGCTCGCCTAATCTGGCAAGCGCATCCTGGTGCACATCGCCAATGGCCACGGCGGTGGCTGTAGTTCCCAGGGTTTGGGCTACCTGGCTTCCATAAAATGCCGCCTCTAAAGACGATTTCTTGATCTCTCCGTTAAGACCTTCTACAAATACTAGTACAGACATGGCGTTATAGTACTTTAGCTTCGTTTCGTAATAATGAAATTAATTCTCCGGCATTTTCCGGATCGATCATCTTTACGCCGCCTTTTTTCTCGGGCTTGCTAAAGTTGACGTATTCCGTTTTTGCCGCAGTTGATACGGGCTCCACCACTTTCAGGGGCTTGGTGCGGGCCGTCATAATACCGCGCATATTGGGAATGCGGGGCTCAGACATAGGCTGCTGCGCGCTGGCCACAAAAGGCAGTTTTACTTCCACCACCTCTTTGCCCCCTTCAATTTCACGCTCCAGGCGGGCTGTCGTATCATCTACCAGGTCCAGCTTAAAAGCAGGCGTTACCGAAGGGATGCCCAGCAGTTCGCCTACCATGTTGTGTACCTGAAAACCGTTAAAATCGATGGACTCTTTGCCCATCAAAATGATATCATACTTCTCTTCTTGGGCGATAGCGGCAATCTGCTGCGCCACAAAAAAGGCATCGGTCGGGTGCGCGTTCACACGGATGGCATCATCGGCGCCAATGGCAAGTGCTTTCCGGATATTTGGCTCGGCATCGGCCTCCCCTACGTTCAATACGGTTACCGAACCGCCTTTGGCTTCTTTCAGCTCAATGGCCCTGGTTAACGCGTATTCGTCCCAGGGGTTGATCACGAACTGGACGCCATTTTTGTCAAAGGATTTGTTATCAGCCGTAAAATTTATCTTGGATGTAGTATCCGGTACGTTACTGATGCAAACTAATATTTTCATGGTTAGAAATGTTAGCTTTTAAATTTAAATTTGTGCGAAGTTAGTTAAAATATAGGCAATTTGAAATGAATCAGAACAGATTAGAGCAACTCCTCAAGTTTCTGGCAGACGACCCAAACGACCCTTTTACCTTGTATGCCCTTGCCACAGAATACCGCGCTTCCGATGTGGAAAAAGCCCGCTCATACTATGAGCAACTGCTGGCCGAGCACGAAAATTACGTAGGCACTTACTACCATGCCGCCAAACTATACGAAGAGCTTGGGCAGCAGGATGTAGCAGCGCGCATCTACAAAAAAGGGCTGCAGATAAGCCGCCAGGAAGGCAACATGCATGCTTTTTCAGAACTACAGCAGGCTTACAACAAAATGATGGGCCTCGATTACGAAGACGATTAAAGCGTATACTTCCCCGCAGCTCAGCTTTTCAAAAATAGTATGCATGCAGCATAATTGCAAGTATACTATAGTATAAAACTCCAAGACCCGTATTTTGTTGCGCCTGGTCTAAATAACTTATAATTCCGCAAACTGCTGTAAGCCTGAGCCAGGAATAAGTAACCAGGGATTCTGTGGGTGCCCGGGCTATTTCTGCCTGGTAGAAAAGAGCTCTACTGTTAACCTCATAAGTATAAGTGTGCCCCTTACCTGATCAGAATCTGGTCAGAACCTGCTGCTTTGCACCTGCAGCATGCTAGCGCATAGATGCCCCGCTCCTATTCGTGTTATACTTCCGGTGCTACATGCGTTCAAGGGGATTCTGCCTTACCGGTGGGCCACGCATTTATAAATCCTTTGCGTAGCGGCATTTCCGCTTTGCTAAATTGAGTATCTTAGAGGCTATGTTCCAGCGGCAGCTATACTTTATACTTCTATTTGCAGGCCTGCTGGTTTGCCGGCCCGTGGCTTCAGCGGCGCAGGCACCACTGCCAGACTCTGCCCGTGTAAACCAGAAGCGGCTGCTCTTACTAGGGGTAACCTTGGGAGTTGGATATACCGGTATGGTGGTTTCCTTGAACAAGGCATGGTATAAGGAGCAGGAACGTACCCGCTTTCATTTTTTCAACGACAATGCCGAGTGGAAGCAAATGGACAAGACCGGTCACTTCTGGGGGGCGTTTCAGCAAAGTCGTGCTGGGGCAGATCTTTTGCGCTGGTCGGGTGTTCCGGACAAGAAAGCGATCATATATGGCGGGCTGCTGGGGATTGCCCTCCAAACACCTGTAGAGCTTTTTGACGGCTATCAGGCAGCCTACGGGGCCTCAGCTGGCGATATGCTGGCCAACGCCCTGGGCTCTGCGGCGGTCATCTCGCAGGAACTTGCCTGGCAGGAGATCCGCATCATGCCCAAGTACTCGTTTCATACGACCCGCTTTGCCGGCATGCGACCCGCTGTGCTGGGCAGCAGCAGTAGCGAACAGGCCCTGAAGGATTATAACGGGCAAACATACTGGCTCTCGGTGGATGTAGGTGCTTTTCTGAAAACCGAAACGCGTTACCCTCGGTGGCTGAACCTGGCCATAGGCTATGGCGCCGAAGAGATGGTATACAACCACGTCCCTGCCAACAAGGCACTGGGCCTGCAGGCACACCGCCAGTTTTACCTCAGCCCCGACCTGAACCTGCTATACTTTAGAGGCAACAGTAAATTCCTGAATTCCGCTCTATATCTGCTCAGCATGGTAAAAGTGCCGGCACCCACCCTGGAATACAACAGCAAAAGGGGTTTTAAGCTGCACCCGCTGTATTTTTAAGCTGCGCCTCTTTCTGCAAAAGAACGTACCTTTGTGTAGCTATACTTGCTGATGCGAAATGGAGCGGATGTAAGAATGGAAGTATAAAGCAAACCATCAAGAAGACAAAACTATGAACGTAGGAGACCGCGTGCGACTGATGTCAGGCCGGGAAGAAGGCATCATCACCCGCATTTTAGATAACGGCATTGTAGAAGTAGCCATCGATAACGATTTTACTATCCCTGTATCACGCCGCGAAGTAGTGGTAATTGCTGCCGAAGAACAAAAATTTATGCGGCAGGATGATGAAGCTGCCTTCACGCCAAGGAAAGAGGCCGCTGCACCGGTGCTGGCTACGCAGGGCATTTACCTGGCCCTGGTACACCAATCAGAAGAGTTGCTGGCAGCTACTATTATCAACAATACCGACTTCGATGTGCTGTTTACCAGCGGCGAGGAGCGTGAAAAAGGGTACCGCGGTCTTCAAAACGATAAGCTGAACCCAAAGAATACGCGAGTAATAGCACATTACCATCTGAAAGACTTCGAGAAGTGGCCCAGCCTGCTGATCCAGTTCATCCAGCACCGTAACGGCGGCACTTCCCTTTTCGAGCCCGTAACCAAACGCGTGCAATTCCGGGCCAACTCCTTTTATAAGAGCAAAAAAATGGCGCCCGTTCTTAACAAAGAAGCCTACCTATTTCAGTTAGATCAGAAACCGGTAGCTATTGACACGAATAAGATAAGGGAGCAGCTAAGTGATACCCCCACCCAGGCAGAGGGCTTTAAGCTGCAGGCACCCGAGCACGAAGTAGACCTGCACATCGACAAGCTGGTAGAAGACCACAGTGGTATGAGCAACAGCGCCATGCTGAAACTACAACTGGAGCGTTTCCAGGATGCTTTGGAGCGAGCTATGGCTGCCAATATGCACGAGATCATTTTTATTCATGGCACCGGAAACGGAGTTTTACGCAAGGAGATCCAAAAGATCCTGAGCCATACGCCCGGTATCCGTTTCTTTGAAGATGCCCGCAAAGAGAAGTTTGGCTACGGCGCTACGCTGGTACGGTTAAGGTAGGCGGCAGTGGTTTTGTGCTACCAGTTAAGCACTACACGAACTTAACAGCATAAAAGCAAGTAGATAGTTCACAAATATAATCTCTCCAAAAAACTGGCTTTAAGATACTTATAGCCCTTACTAAATAACTGCAGCTCCTAGGTTACATACTCCTGATAGTATAAAAGCTATCAGGAGTATGTAACCTAGGAGCTATAAGATTCTGTCTCCCACTGTCTCCCACTACTTTTAAGAAGTCCAGGTCGCCATCTTTCCTCGTTCTATACACGATACTTCGAGCGTATAATTACACCTGCCATATCTCCTACTTTCTAGCACATTTCACCTTAATTATTTGGGCTCACCCAAAATCAATTTATAGCATATATTATATCCCTTTAACATGTTTAATTATAATTTAACTTAACCATAACATCGCCCCTATTCTTCCGTATTGTATTTTATGCACATTAATTTAAATGTTGCTAACAACATGCATGTAGCAGCATTTCTTTTCCGCGCATTCTATATCAGCATATAATTATATAACTGCCTATACATGAAACCCTGCAACACCCTTTACCCTCTCTACATACTTTTGATCGTATTACTTTTTACAAACTGCGCCAGCAGAAAGGGGGCTTTATACTTTGAGAATGTACAAACCTCTGAATATAATGGGAATTTGCAGAACCTGGAGCCTGTCATTCAAAACAATGATTTATTGAGTATCGTGATCAGCAGTTCGAATCCGGCCGCTTCGGAGTACTTCAATACGTTTAATATCAGCGATACCCGCTCTATTACCGCTACCAATTCCATTACGCAAGCTGTAGGCTACCTGGTAGATCAGGAGGGGAATGTCCAGTTACCTTTTCTAGGGAAATTAAAAGCATCAGGCTTAACCAAAAAAGCGCTCAATGACAAAATCAGGGATGAGCTGATAAATCGTAAACTGCTGATTGAACCTGTAGTAGATATCCGCTTTCTGAACTATAAGGTCTCTGTTTTAGGGGAAGTTGCGCATCCGTCTGTATTAACGGTTCCCAATGAAAAAATAACGCTTTTAGAAGCCCTAGGCCTGGCCGGTGATTTAACCATCTATGCAAACCGCGATAATGTGTTACTTATTAGAGAAGAGGAAGGCAAGAAAAAACTAATCCGGATCAACTTAACAACAGATGAACTGTTTACGTCGCCATACTACAACCTGAAATCAAATGACATTATTTATGTAGAGCCAAATAAAGCCAAAGTTCAGAGTTCGGGTAATGCAAAACTTTGGCTTCCGGTCGTGTTTAGTGGCTTGTCAGTGGTGGTGATTGCACTTGATCGTTTGACGAATTAAATTTTAGGAAGCTTTATTTATAAAGGTATGGCAAGTTCAGAAAATAATCTACTTTCGACTCTGGTATATAAGTACCTGCCCTTCTGGCCCTTGTTTGCGCTTTTGCTGACATTCTTCTCTGCGTGTGCGTGGGGTTATATGAACTATTATTCTATTCCTGTTTATGAATCATCGGCTACTCTGATCATAAAGGATGAGAAAAAAGGCGTAAATGATTCCAGGATGACCGAGTCCATCGATGCCTTTACCTCTAATAAAATTGTAGAGAACGAGATCAAGGTTTTATACTCCCGTGCCCTGATGAAGCAGGTTGTTAAATACCTCAGGCTTTATGCTCCTGTTTATGAGGAGGGTAAATTTAAGACCATGTCTGCCTATACAACTTCCCCTGTTCAAATAAAGGTAAAATCCCCGGATAAGCTAAAAGAAGTAGCAAAGGTTTATTTTACGATAGATAAGAACCGGAATAAAATAAAAATCGGAGATAAAGAATACCCATTAAGAGAATGGGTTCAAACGCCATATGGTATTATGAAATTTACCTCGAACCCTAAACGTACAGCCCTGAATACAGACCCGCTTTTCTTTTCCCTGATCAAACCTAAGAAGGTAACAGAGGACTTACTGGAGAACTTAAGCATCGAGGCTGAAAATAAATTGTCGACTGTAGTGAATCTGAAGTTGTATGATCCGGTACCCGAACGCGGCGAAGAGATTCTGAACACGCTGATCCATACTTACAACGAGGTTGCTGTAAACGAAAGGAACAAGCTGGCCGCCAATACCCTCTCCTTTGTTGAGGACCGCATCAAGCTGGTTGAAAAGGAACTGGATGTGTTAGAAAATGAAGTTGTCAAATATAAATCCAGGAAAGGTGTTGTAAACCTAAGCGAACAAGGGAAGCTGTTTCTGAACAATGTAGGCGATACCGACCGAAAGATCAGCGAACTGAACCTGCAACTGGCAGTGCTGGATAAGGTGGAAAGGTATGTTATTTCTAAAAACAATTCGGCGGGCATCGTGCCGTCCACTTTGGGTATCAATGACCCAGTATTGTCGCAGCTGTTAGAAAAGCTATACAACTCAGAAATCGAATATCAAAAATTAAAAAAGACAACGGCTGAGAATAACCCTATACTGGTGTCTATTACTGATGAAATAGAAAAGATTCGCCCCAGTATTCTCGAAAATATCGGTAACCAGCGGAGTGCTTTACTGGCAAGCCGCGCAAACCTGACAGCTACGAACAACCAATACCAGACCGTTCTGCAGACAATTCCGCAAAAAGAAAGGGAACTGCTTGAAATTAGCCGGCAACAGGCTATTAAAAATGATGCCTATAGCTTTCTGCTACAGAAAAGAGAAGAAACAGTTTTGTCTTATGCCCCTACCGCCGGCGATACCCGGATTGTGGATATGGCTGAATCATCTTTACTGCCGGTTAGTCCCAGACCATTACATGTTTACCTTATTGCGGTGGTATTGGCCTTCTTTTCCGGTATTGCCATGGTGATGGGTAAAGAATTAATGAATGGCAAGCTGTTATTCCGGTCCGAAATCGAAGAGCATACACATGCGCCCATTGTAGCAGAACTATCATTGGTGAAACAACCGAAAGCGAGTTTGTTTCTGAAGCCTACCGAAGTAACAGTTATTGAGCAATTCCGTCAGCTAAGAGCAACGCTGGGACTTTACGGCCGCACCTTTACAAAAAAGAAAATAATGATTACGTCGAGTATACCGGGCGAAGGAAAAAGCTTTGTAAGCACTAACCTGGCGTATAGCTTGGCCTCATCGGGCAAAAAAGTGGTGCTTGTAGACTGTGATCTGCGAAACCCCAGAACATCGCAGTTGTTTGACCTTTACCAGCAGACGGGCCTTACAGAATATTTAGAAGAAGATATACAGCCTCAGAACATAATTTATGATACCCCTTTCAGTAATCTTAGTGTTGTAGCGGCAGGTATAAATATCGGCGATAACACTGAACTCCTGCTTAACGGACGACTGGAAGTACTATTCACATACCTGGAAGATGCCTTTGATTATATTATCATAGACACGCCACCTTTGGAACTCGTGTCAGATGCCTATTTATTATCTGAGTTTTGTGATATGACCTTGCTTGTAATGCGTCATGCCTATACTCCCAAAAATCTGGTGCAGCGCCTGGGGCAAGATCATAAGCTACGGTCATTGTATAATGTTGCCATCGTATTTAACGGGGTAAAACCAAGAGGTTTTGTCAAAGGCCAGTATGGTTATGGATACGGTTATGGCCATGACTTTAAGTATGGTGATAAAACTTACAGAAACAGAAGCATCAAGACCGGCGCATAGTTAGTTTACAAGCCGTAATTGCCTCAATTAGCTCCCTTAATACTGCCCTGTAGCAATCTTACATCATCCTGCTAAGTTGCTATACCTTAAATTATCTTTAACCCGGTTACGCTATGTGACTGAGGAGGGCGAAGCCGTATTTCTTACGGGAATGAACAAATCAAATGCAAACTGTTATGAATCAAAATTGGTATGCCATCTACACCAAACCCCGTTGGGAGAAAAAGGTAGCAGATAATTTAACGCTTCATAACGTTTCGAACTACTGCCCGCTTAACAAGGTACTAAAACAATGGAGTGACAGAAGAAAAACAGTACTGGAACCCCTCTTCACCTCTTATGTATTTGTTCATGTTGAGGAAAAGCAACTAAGTGAGGTAAAAAAAGTGAATGGTGTTTTACACATACTACACTGGTTAGGGAAACCTGCTATAATAAGAGATAACGAAATTGAATTGATCAGACAATTTTTGAGCGAACACCAGCATGTAAAGTTGGAGAAAGATCAGCTTCATTTTAATGATAAGGTAAAGATCAACAGCGGCTCACTCCGGGAACGGGAAGGTACTGTAGTGGCTGTAAAAAACAACCGCGTAAAAATTGCGCTCCCCTCTCTTGGCTATATAATGTATGCTGAAGTTGAAAGCGCCAGCATCGTAAAAGCAACCGACTGATTCTGCAGTAATAAAAAGTGAAATGTAGCCGTCGCCGACCAAATAAATGAAAGACTTGACAAGCTTCAATGAGGGGAAGAGGTACAGAATAAACAGCAGCTGTGAATTGGGATAAATAGTCAGGTAGAAACAAGTAATCTCATGCATTCATAACAAATGCTGTATCCGCGCTGATGGAATGTAGAGAAGGTTTGATTGCAAGTATAGCTAAAACCAAAAGCACTTGTTCCTGCGAGCTGTAAAAAATATAGTTAAAAACATTCATGCTTAAGTATAAAATAAAATAAGAATTCTGAAGCGATAAATTACATATACCAGGGGCTTTTGCTGCCTCTATATTGCTTATTACACACTCAACGCTCAGCTTCCCCCTTGTGCCCATTTTTGAAGTTTAACCCTGCTACAGCAAAGACAGCTATGTTACTTTCCCCTTCAAATACTCATACAGGTACCAATGTCCTGCAGACCAAACCTGGGCTCTTAAGTTCAAGGAGCAGGTCTACCGGGTTGGTAGTAGGTATACTGGGGCGGGATGGATGCGGCAAATCCACCTTTATCAATGAAATAGTTGCGGGTCAGTTAGGGCGCCATTTTCGTAAAACAGCCACTTTTAAAAAAATGCCGGCTATTTTTTATAAGGGAGCCATCTTTAATAAAAATGAAGGGTATCATTTTTCAAAACCGCATATGTATAAGGAGAGAGGCCGCTTTGCATCTTTCCTTAAACTTAATCTTCTGCTGCTAGACTTTCTGTTCGGATACTGGCTAAAGGTTTTTCCTCTAAAGCTGCAGGCGCAACTGATATTTTATGACCGCTATTTTGTAGATGTGCTGGCCGACCCTCTGCGGTACCGGATTAAGGGCAACGAATTATATATTAAGTTCATCCACTTTATTTTGCCCAAACCTGATCTCTGGATCATACTTGACCTGCCAACCGAGGTTCTGCTGAAACGCAAACAGGAACTCAACTATGAGATGGCTGAAAAGCTCCGTACCAAATATTTACAACTGCGCAGCTTTCTGCCCAACAGTATTGTCATCAACAATGAGCAGGAAATTGAAAATACGGTAGAGCAGGCTACATTATTCATTATGGATTACTTGCGCAAAAGGAAAATAGAACTTACCTGATGTATGGATTTTGAGGCATTATTTCCGGATAAGCGAGAAGAAGGTGAAACACGCATCGCACAGTGCCACATGGTGCTGCTGCGGATGTTTAAAATTTTTGATCATCTGTGCAGAAAACATCAGATCCAGTATTTTTTATGTAGCGGTACTTTAAAAGCTGCGGCTATTTACAAAGGTTTTAAACCCTGGGATGATGACCTGGATGTGGGCATGACACGGGAAAATTTTGAAAAGTTTACCCTCTTGGCGGTGCCTGAATTGCCGGACGATATTTTCTTTCAGACGCCGGAAACAGATACATACTTTCCTGCCTGCCACCGGGTAGAAGCAAAACTAAGAGACAAGTATAGCAGCTACAGTTTGCCGGAAAGTATGCAGCAGCTTAAGTGGCACAGCGGCTTAATGCTCGATATCCTTGTTTTTGACCGGGCATACCTGCCGAACAACTTGTTCATTTACCTTCAGAACCGGCTGCTCATTTTTTTCCTGCAACAAAAGGGCAACCTTTCCCGGGCCCGGGTGCAGAAATGGATCGCCCGCAATGTTCCTCTGCCGCTTGTCTACGCCAGTAGTTTTATAAATGGGCGCAAAATGGTGCGGCTGGGTACAAACTACTTTAAAGCCTCTGAGATAGAAGAAGTCGCAAAAGCAGCGTTCGAAGGCATGGAAGTTCCTATACCAAAAGGCTGGCACCCTTACCTCCAAAGGCGTTACGGCAATTACATGCAACCGCCTCCTGCGCAAAAACAAATGGGCCATCATAGCATTGGTATACCCGACCCTTTTACGCCTTGCAACCACACCGAGATCCTCCACTGGAAGGATAGAAAGAAAGCAAAAGCAATGATCTAGCTAAAAAAAATAACAGCCGGTATGTATAATAATGTTTACGTAATTGGAGTCTTTGATCTATTTCATAAAGGCCATATAGCGCTTTTAAGTAAAGCCAAGTCACTTGGCAAACGACTCATAGTGGCTGTAAATGGTGACGAAATGGTGGCGGAGTATAAACGAAAGCCTTTCCATGATGAGCAGGACAGGCTGGAGATGATAAAAGCCTGTAAATATGTGGATGAAGCCTTCATAATACGGGGATACGACAATAAAGCATACCTGGAGAAGTATAAGATTGATGCCATAGTTCATGGAGATGATTGGGAACGCAAAAGTTATTTACAGCAGATACGCGTAACAGAAGCCTACCTGAAGTCGCACCAGATCGACATGGTACTGGTACCTTATACTTCGGGCATCAGTACCACTTCTGTAATAGAGCAAATAAAAGGGAATAAGCCCTGCCAGAATAAATCTATTCAGCTGCCTACCATTTTCCAGGTAAATGAGAATATCATTGATAAACTCCCGGTCTTCTTAAAGATAAATAATGTGCCTTTTAAAAAGATACTGGTTGTTTCGGGTAGCACCAGCTCTTTAAAATACGCAGAAATAATACTTGCCTCGCTGCCTGCTGCCAGCTATATCGCTTACAAAAATGATGAGAATACAGTAGAGGCTATAAAAGAATACTGCCTTTCGAATAAGATCGATCTCCTTATCGGCGTTGGAGGCGGGTCGATACTGGATGTTGTAAAACGGGTAAGTTTACTGGCCGATATAGAAAATCTGCTTGTCCCCACCATTATATCTAATGATGGGCTGGTCTCACCTATCGCTGTGATTAAAGATCAAAATGACCAGACGTTGAGTTTACCTGGCAAAACCCCTTACGGGGTTGTGGTCGACATTAATATTATCAGGAACTCACCAGTCAGATTCCTGCAGGCTGCAGCAGGCGACATACTTTCTAATATTTCTGCAACAAACGACTGGGTTTTAGCTGCCCAGACAAATGGCGAAACGATAAATGATCTGGCGTATATGCTGTCCAGAAGCGCTGCTTTCGGGCTGTTACACCATGAATCAAAAGATATAAAGAACAGGAATTTCCTCAAGCAGGTAGTATACTGCCAGATCAATTCGGGTTTATCTATGGCCCTGGCCGGAACAAGCCGCCCCTGCAGCGGAAGCGAACACCTGATAAGCCATGCCATTGACTACTACAATTTCTCTGAAAACACATTACACGGTTTACAGGTAGGCTCTATCAGTATTTTCTGCCTGTACCTGCAAAAGAAGCTGGATGCAAAATGTATCAATTATGCGCAGGAGCTTAACATCCCACTGGCTTTTCATCTCCTGGACGATAAACTAACCGACAAGCTCTCCTTGATTTACGACACGTCTTTTAAAATGCGACCAGGCCGCTTTACCATACTTGATACCTGTAAAGGCATGAAGTTCGAAGATTTATACAGCGATTTTCTGACTTTTTTAGAAAGATTCAAGGTATACGATACCTCCTACCAGCTCTCATAAGTTAAGTACTGGCGATCAGCTGGAAGTAAAGCAGCATTGTATTCTCTCCCAATCCCTGAGCATGAATTTCGAGCAACTATTTCCAGACGAAAGAGAAAAAGAAGGAGATCGTTTCCGGCAATGCCAGCTGGTGATGCTGCGAATGTTCAAGATCTTTGACTACCTGTGCCGCAAGCACCAGATCAGATATTTTCTGAATGGGGGTACTTTACTGGGTGCTATTCGGCATAAAGGCATGATACCCTGGGACGACGACCTGGACGTGGGCATGACACGGGAAAACTACGAGAAGTTCGTGCAGTATGCGGTACCGGAACTGCCGGAGGATATTTTCTTCCAAAGTGATGCAACCGATCCATACTTTCCATCCGGTCATATTATCGAAGCAAAATTACGGGACAAGTATAGCCACTATATTCGGAGGGAAGAAGATAAAGCCACCTGGCTGAAATGGCAAGACGGGCTGCAAGTCGATATAGCTGTTTTTGACCGGGCATACCTGCCGCACAACCTATTCATTTACCTTCAGAACCGGCTGCTCATTTTTTTCCTGCAACAAAAGGGCAACCTTTCCCGGGCCCGGGTGCAGAAATGGATTGCCCGCAATGTTCCTCTGCCACTTGTCTACGCCAGTAGTTTTATTAATGGCCGCAAAATGGTTAAGCAAGGCGAATATTATTTAACCCAGCAGGAGCTCTCCGGATTGGAAACAGCAACATTCGAGGGGCTGGAAGTGCCCATCCCCAAAGGCTGGCACAGCTTCCTAAAAAGGCGCTACGGCAACTACATGCAGCCGCCACCGCTAAGTAAACAAAAGGGCCACCACAGCATCGCTATACCAGACCCGTTCACTCCCTGCAACCACCCGCAAACACTCTTGTGGGAGAATAGAAAAAAAGCAAAAGATTTGGCCTAAGCAAACTCTGAATAAATGGTTGGTTTATTGATTCAATTCAGCACCAATCCTTTTAAACAGCTGCTAGCCATCACGTTATAACTACTTATGGAATTTGACTCAATATTCCCTGACAACAGAGAAGAAGGTGACACGCTCATTAAACAGTGTCAGTTGGTGATGTTACGCATGCTTAAAATCCTCGATTACCTGTGTAGCAGGCATCAGATTGCGTATTTCCTGGTAGGTGGTTCTTTGTTGGGGGCAATTCGCCATCAGGGTTTTATCCCCTGGGACGATGACCTGGACGTGGGCATGACACGGGAGAACTATGAGAAGTTTTTGAAGTATGCGGTGCCGGAACTGCCGGAGGATATTTTCTTCCAGAGCGACGAAACTGATCCTGGTTATAGGTATAAGGATATGGTGGAAGCCAGGTTGCGGGATAAGTACAGTTGCTATACCCGGAAGCATAACAGAATTCATGAAGGCTTACAGGTTGATATTTTTGTTTATGACCGGGCTTTCCTTCCTCATAATTACCTGATCATATTACAGAATTTCATGCTGGGCATTTTAGGTAATCATCAGAAAAGAGCTAACGTTTTAAAAAATATTGCGCAGCACACTCCCCTCTCTCTTGTATATGCCAGCAGCTACCTACAAAGCCTTGGCATGTGGAACTTTGGCTCAAATTTTATTAAAGCGGAAGAACTCGCAACGCTTGACAGGACAATGTTTGAAGACATGCAAGCTGCTATACCCATTGGATGGGATAATTGCCTGAAAAGGCAATATGGCAACTATATGCAATTGCCGCCAATAGAAAAACAAAAAGGCCATCATACCCTGTCTGATATGCCCGCCCCCTTTACGCCATGCCAGCACACTGAAATTCTGTTCTGGAAAAACAGAAAGCTAACAGATGAGACAAAGATCAAAAAAGAGCAGCTGTGAGAATCAATCACAGATTTATCTGAGAAACCATATATGGGAGAAAGCTAGTTGCCAGAATAACTGATTGGCTCCATGCTCCAAGACGAAACATTCCGTTACTCTTTTATTCGACTATAGTACTGATAACGGTACTTATCATATGAAGAAAATAAATATGAATGTACCAGCAGATAAGATAGAGAAAGTAGCGCTGGAAAGGATACTATATACGCATTCGAATTTTATTGGGCCAGCCATCAGCTGAACCGTTACTTAAACGGTTAAAACTAATAGGGCTGCTTAGTGGCTGCTCTATATTTCAATAAATTAACCCTTATTCAATTGAAGAGTAAAATCACTTCTGCTGTAAGTATGAGTATGAAGAAAGATCTAAGACTTTCTTCTATCAAAGTAATTGGGCTTATACTTGGTTTTGGCTTGCAGCTGATCTTTACGAAGGTGATTGGTATGAAAGAGTATGGGCTTTATGTTTTATTTGCCTCCTGGACCAGCTTTCTGTCTCTTATTTTGATTATGGGTTATGATAAATTCATTATAAAGCAACTCAGCTTTTACTACATTCAAAAACAAAGCGGAAAGTTTAAAACAACCCTAAACAAGCTCTTATTCTATGTTACCATCAATAGCGCCCTCTTCCTGCTGGTAGCGTTTCTGATTCCCCAGCACGTGCTTGTTAACAGCTTTTTACCGAAAGAACTATTAAGGAGTTCCTGGCTTATTATTGCGGGAGGTACTGTTGTATTTACGCTATTTGATCTGCTCGGTAAAGTGCTTTCGGCTGTTCAGAAAGTAGGACTAAGCTACATGAGGTCGGAGATCATGTATAAGTGCATCTGGTTTATCGTTGTACTGGGCTTGTTCTTCTTCCTTCGGCAAAGTATTGGGATTAACATTATTATCGTAGGCGTTATTGTCGCGCAAGTACTTACCTTGCTTATACTGTTGATATTTGTAGACCGCGAAAAGATACAGCAGTTTATTGCGCTTAAAAAAGAAGACATTGTGATAGGAAAGGAAAATTACGTGTTCTTTTTTACGTCCTTAAACTATTACATCATCGCGCAGGTAGACAAGCTTGTTATTGGCAAATATGAATCGTTGGAAATGCTGGGTGTCTATGGCTTAGTGGTTACACTGATCAGCATCGTTTCCTTTTCTACTATCGTTTACCAGCGGTTTTTACCTAAAATCTCCAGCTATATCATCACAGATAAAATTGCTGAACTTGAGCAGGATTTTAAAACAGTATCTAAAAACTCTTTGCTGATCGCCTTACCTTTCATCATGTTTCTGATTATTTTCACAGATGATGTTTTGCTTTTCTTTGGGGAACGTTTTACGGCAGGTACGCCTATTTTACGGATACTAATCTGGGGGCAACTAACTAACTTCTTAACGGGTCCGAACGGCAACATTCTGGTTAATGGCAGGCACTCCAAAATTGATTTCATAAATTCAATTGTGATTGTGCTGCTAACAGGAGCAATGATCTTTTTCGGCTATAAGTATTTTGGAGTGCTGGGCATTGCTGCTGCTACAAGCATCGGCGTAATGCTCATTAACCTTGTGAAGGTTATCGAAGTCAGGTTTTTTTATAAGATTTTTCCTTACGAGTGGGACAACCTATTTTTAATCATGCTCACTTTTCTAGCCTTCTACTCCGTTAGCCGGCTTCATATTGGCTTTGATAATTTACTCCTTCGGCTAGCTGCAAATTTTGCTCTTGGCCTGATGACGGCCAGTGTAGCTATTATAAGCTTCTACTACCTGAAGGCCGGCACTAGACAAAGGTTAAAGGTAGGTGAAGTTGTCAAATGATATTTTCCGTTCAGCTTATCTGAGTTTTTCATTCAATTGATTCCCTATGAAGCATAGTATTCTTTTGCTGGCGCTGCTGGTGGCAGGAATGAATCAATTTATAAGCAAGGAGCTTGATTTTATCTTGCTCTGTACCGCTTTATTCATCCTGCTTCCTCTGGATAAACCAACTATCTACAGATCTTCCTTCTCTGTACTTGCGCCTGTTTTACTATTATCCTTTATCGGTTTATCAGTTGGCTTTCTTAGTCTGCGAAGTATAAACCGTGACTTTTACAGGGATATTTTTCTGTTCTTCGGAGTGATACCTTACTTTTTTGGGGGAGCTTTACTAAGTAAATATGTAAAAGATTTAAATACCTTTTTTCTCGCTTTTACTTTGATTGTGGCCTTATCGTCTGTTATGCACATCTGGTTGGTAGTTACAACCTTCGGCCACTACGATTCGCTGCTGCAATACAGAAGGGCAACCGGTACAACAAACCTGAACGAAGCCATTCTACTGGGTCTCTTCTTTGCCCGCATCTTTAATAAAAATTTAAGGAAGTTGATCCCCTCCATCCCTTTATTAACAAACTTCTTTATTCTAATTATTCTGATTTCTTTTACATTATACTTTTCACGCACCATGATTATAACACTGGGCGTACTAGTATTTTTCTTAAGTGAATACATCACCATCCGTTATTTTTTTTCAAATAGAAACAGGCATTTGCCTTTTGCTACCTTCCTGGTTATAGCAATGGTTTTCTTATCCGGGCTGCTGATATCCTTTCTGCCGCCAAATGCCTACGTCACCACCCTGGTAGACAAATTCGAGCGCATTCCTGACGAGGTATTCTGGAATTCAAAAGACAGCTATGCTGCGGCCCTGGCAGATATTAATGACAACTGGCGAGGCTATGAAGCATCTCAGGGCGTGAAGAAATTTAACCGGGGCACCACGCTACAGAAGTTTGCAGGCTTTGGTTTCGGATCTGTTGTTGATCTGGAGCTGATCATGAAATTAGCTGATAAGGATTACGAAAAGGTACCTATCCTACATAATGGATATGTACTGCTGCTGGTAAAATGCGGGGTTGCGGGGTTACTGCTATACCTTATCTTTCTATATAATATCGGGTTTGCAAAAGTAGGTCATTCTGCCAACCAGGATGAGGAGCTTTACCTTCTTTACCAGTTTTTATCCGGCTTAAGTATAATGGTGTTGTTAAATACTTTTACCATGACCGGCCTTTTCGGTCAAGGTAATGCCTCCGTGCCTATTATCATCGGATTAATTTGGGGATGTATCCAACGGAAAGAAATAACTCTTTCCCATAAGCATGAAAGTAAAGCGCATGCTAAAGCATTTCATTAACACGTGCCCGGGAACAACTTCCGCTACATCATTGCTTTTGCGATGTGGATGACATCACCTATCGGATTATAAAGGCCTATTGAAGTGGATTATCCTATTGTCTCTATCTGGTTTAGTTCTATACGTTAAAGCTTATGTATAAAATAGCCTTGATCCTGCTGGTATTCTTAACCGCACATGCCTTCCGTTCTCAAGACAAGACTCCTGATGCTGGCAAACCTATTACTTTAGGAGCGTATTATTTTAATGGCTGGAAAGCGGATAGCAAGCACGTAACCGAAGCGCTTCGTGACTCTTTTCCTGAAAGAGAACCCAAATGGGGATGGGTTACAAGTACCCAGGCTGTAATGGATGCCCAAATTAATGAAGCTGCCGATGCCGGTTTATCTTTCTTTAGCTTTTGCTGGTATTTCAAGAAAAACAAACCACTTACTGAATCTAATACGATCCTGAATCTATACCATAATTCGCCAAACCGTAACCGCTTAAAACATTGTTTGCTGATTGCCAACCACGAAGGAAATGAAATCGGTCCTGCTGACTGGCATAAAGTTTCAGCCGAATGGATAAAACAATTTAAAACAAGTTCGTACCTCACCGTAGATGGTAAGCCGCTGCTGATCATTTTTGAAGTAAACTCATTAATTAAGCAGTTTGGTACCACCGCAAAAGTAAAGGAAGCGCTCAACTATTTGAGAGATAGTGCTCGTAAAGAGGGCCTAAATGGCGTGACAATCGCGGCATGCGTTGGCTCCTACCCCGATGTAGCTTTAAAAGCAAAAGCGTGTGGTTTTGATATAACGACAGCGTATAATCTTCATAAAGCTGGTTATAAAAATCGGGTAAGCCGCCAGATCCCGATAGATAGCCTGATCAATTCTGAAAGAATGATCTGGGACAGGATTTCTGCGGTAAGTAAACTGCCCTATATACCAGTAGCGACCTTAAACTGGGATCCACGCCCCTGGGCTGATTCCTCGAATAACTATAACACTAAGCCATACTATGTGGGCTTTTCATCGGGCTCGGTATTCCGTTCCATACAATCGCTTGTCAGATGGATGCGGCTACATCAAACCCAAACCACCAAAGAGCAGGTTGCACTGCTTTATGCCTGGAACGAATATGGCGAAGGCGCTTGGCTGACGCCTTCCAAGAATTCATCAGATAAGCCACTCGAAGGCCTTAAAAAGGCACTTAGTCAAAAGCAAAACAATTAAAGCCGATTGCTACATTTAAGCCTGCTTCGCTATTCCGCAACTCATTTGAAGCTTCAGAAAGTATGCCGCCATGAATATTTTAATGATCGCCAGAAGTACGCTTTATACTTCTCCCGGGGGAGATACCACACAGCTTGAAATGACGGCAAAGTACCTACGGCTATTAGGTGTAACAGTAGAAATTGCGTTGGCTCATGAGCAGGTAGACTATACAAGGTATGATCTGATTCACTTTTTTAACCTCATCAGGCCCGATGATATCTTGCCGCATATTAAAAGTGAAGTACCATTTGTAGTCTCTACCATCTTTGCTGATTTCTCTGAATTTGATAAGAATGCACGGAATGGCCTATCTGGCTTACTTTTCCGGCTCTTAACAAGGGGCCAGATCGAATACCTGAAGGTAATAGCCCGCTACCTTGTAAAAGGAGATAAAATTAAATCATCCTATTTTTTACTTCACGGCCAGGACAAGGCTATAAAATTTATACTTGCGCGATGTAGCGTGTTGCTGCCAAATTCTCATAGCGAGTACAGGCGCTTGTGTAATTTCTCAGGCATGGAACATCCCTACCAAAAAGTCGTGAATGCGATCGATCCGCAGGTCTTTAACGCAGCAGTAGACGAAAACCCGGGTTTTAAGAATCACGTGCTGTGCGTTGGCAGAATCGAGGGGTTAAAAAATCAGCTGAACCTGGTGAAAGCCATGATCGATACAGCCATACCTTTGACTATCATCGGGAAACCTGCTTTAAACCAAAGAGCATACTATGCGGAGTGCCGTAAACTTGCTGCAACCGTTCCGCATATCCGCTTTATCGATCATGTTGATCATAAGGAGCTCGTCCGAATTTATAAAGCTGCCAAGGTGCATGTGCTGCCCAGTTGGTTCGAAACCACAGGCCTGAGTTCGCTGGAGGCAGCAGCCATGGGTTGTAATATTGTCATTACAAAAAAGGGCGATACGGAAGAATACTTTCGTGATCTGGCTTACTACTGCGAGCCAGATGATGTGCAGTCAATACGCCATGCTGTTCTGAAAGCGTATGAGGCACCCAGGAGCAGCCTGTTACAAAATCATATACAGCAAAGTTATACCTGGGAACAAGCTGCTAGGCAAACGTTAGAGGCTTATAAAGCTGTGCTGTAGAAACATATTGAAATTAGCCATGAATGCATTCTGATGTTACTGGTAAGCGGACGCTAGTTGCCTTTGCCCGCCTTTGTAGTGCTTCTCTCCTACTCTGAGTACTCCTGCTGATCTATCAACTACTCATTACTACTCTTATGCGCATCGCTATAGTTGGCACTCGGGGCATTCCAAATACGTATGGCGGCTTTGAAACCCTTGCCGAGTACCTGGTAACGCATCTTACAAAAGACATTGACATAACTGTTTATTGCTCTTCTGTAGACCAGGCCTGTAAGGATAAAACATATCACGGGGCCAGGCTCAAGTATATTCCGCTTACTTCTCATGGCGCAATTGGAATACTGTATGATTCTTTGGCCCTGTTCGATGCTCTGCCAAAGTATGACAAAGTATTGCTACTCGGCTTTGGCGGTGGTTTTGCAATGCCCTTTCTACAAAAGTATAAATCCCGGCTTGTTGTAAATATCGGCGGCTTGGACTGGAAACGCGATAAATGGTCGGTGCCTGCGCAGAAAGTTATCAAAACAGCAGAAAAGCTTCTTTTAAAGTATAGCGGACAGATTGTATCCGACAATACTGGTATTCAGCAGTATATCACCCAGGAATACAATCGCGAAAGTGAACTGATCACGTACGGAGGAGACCAGGCAGTAAAGCAGGAGGTATCGGAGGCTTATTTGAAAAAATATCCCTTCCTAGCCTCAGACTATGCCTTCTCAGTCGCACGCATCCAATCCGATAATAACATCGACATGCTCCTGGAAGCGTTCAGCAACCAGGGTGCTATTCCCCTGGTTTTGGTGGGTAACTGGCAAAACTCAAAGTATGGCAAAAGCCTCAAAGCCAGTTATCAGAATAGAGAGAACCTGCACTTACTGGAGGCTATTTACTACCGCCCCGAACTTGACGTGCTGAGGAGTAACTGCGCTGTTTATATTCACGGGCACTCCGCCGGCGGCACAAACCCTTCGCTGGTAGAGGCAATGTATCTGGGCCTCCCGGTGTTTGCTTTTGCCTCGGGCTACAACGAACATACTTCTGAAAACAAGGCGTTTTATTTCAGCAACGCCCAGGAACTGACCAGCTTGCTGGAAAACTATCATTCTCTTGACCTTTCTTTTGTTGGGAATGAGCTAAAGCAAATAGCCGAAGCCAGGTATAAATGGGAGTTGATAGCGACTAAATACAAAAGCATATTAACAAGCCGCAGCAAATAAGTTGGTGGTACCATACCTCCTCTGACGAACAGTATCAAAAATAAAAATCTTATAAACTATGGTTAAGGTAGCATTAATAGGTGCCGGTAAAATGGGGATTTCGCATTTAGCTATTCTAGGCGGGCATCCCGATGTAGAGATTGTAGGCGTTAGCGACACCTCGCATCTGGTATTGGATGTTCTAAAGAAATTCTCGTCATACCCCTGTTACACCGATTTTGAAGAAATGCTCAGAAAGGCGAACCCGGATGCCGTGTTTGTTGCCGTTCCTACCCGGTTCCACTCTAAAATTGTAAAAAGAGTACTGCAGGCCAAAAAACACGTCTTCTCTGAAAAACCGCTTTGCTTGACAAATCAGGAAGGGAAAGAACTTGTTGAACTTGCCAGTGAGCAGGCGGTAGTGAACCAGGTGGGCTATCACAACAAGTTTATCGGCACCTTTCAGGAGGTAAAAAAGATTATCGCGGGAGGCTATTTAGGACAGATACAGCATTTTACCGGAGAATCCTATGGACCGGTTGTTATTCGGGAAAAGCAGGATAACTGGCGATCAGATCCGTCGGAAGGAGGAGGTTGCCTGTTAGATTATGCCTCACATGTGATAGACCTCATCAACCATATCGTAGGCCCTGTATCCAAAGTAAGAGGATCTATTATTAAATCTCTTTACTCCAGGCATGTAGAGGACTCGGTCACCTCATTATTGGAGTTGAGCACCGATGTGACAGGCGTATTGTCGGTGAACTGGAGCGACGAGACTTACCGCAAAATGGCAACTTCCTTAACCATTATCGGCAGCAAAGGCAAAATCATCTCCGATGCGAATGAGTTGAAAGTTTATTTTAAGACATCGGCCTGCCCTGCGGATTATACCAAGGGATGGAACGTGAAGTATGTTACCGACCTGACCGATCCGGTAGACTTCTATTTACGCGGGGAAGAATACTCGGCACAGGTGGATTATTTTATTAGAGCAGTGCAGGGAAGAGTACCTAATTCCATCAATAACTTTAAGAGTGCCTGGTACACAGATAAAGTAATTTCAATGATCAAAGAAAGCATAAACCAGTAGTTATGGAACGTATACTTTTTGGAGACAATCAGTTTTTTGCTGTCAATCACATTTCGGATGAAAAATCCAGGAGCCAGTCTATAAAGTTTAAGAACGACCATGCCATCATCCGGACATTGGATTATGCCATAGAGGCCGGCATTAACACCTTTATGTGCACCACGCATGACAGGATTGCCAGCATCTGCGATTATATACGAGCTAACCCGGCAAAGTATGGCGGCTTTAAAATTTATCCCTGCATGCCCTATGCCCATAAATATGCTAACGCTGTAACAGAATTAGGGATAGTAGGCACGCTCAAAGAGTATGTGCCTGGTAATATGTTCGGCTCCTTTCTGAAAGGAGGCATGGCCTACTTCTCAAAAGATTATTTAGCTATTATGGAGTTGTTGGTTGATGCGGAAATGAAAATGTTTAAAGGCATAGAAACACCGGTTATCTTCCTGCAAAATGTTATTACCGATATGCTGCTAGGGCTGGGTATGAAAGATGTGCTTAAGGCCTTTCAGGAGTATGTGCAGAAAAAATATCATGCAGAAGCTGGCTTTATAACCATGAATATGCCGAAGCTCATACATACCCTTCAGCAGGTGGGTATACACGAACCAATTATCTGCACCTCCATAAATAAGCTCGGTTTCAGAATGTCCGGAGGAAGAGAATTGTATGAAGCTACCCTCGAAAACACCACTGCCCGAGTGATAGCGATGCAAGTGCTTGCGGCCGGAGCTATTCCACCCAAAGAAGCGATTGAATACGTTGCTAACCTAAAAAACGTCGAGTCCATCCTGTTCGGGGCATCAAGCAAAGTGAATATCGAAGAGACCGTATCCTTTATCAACAAGTATGATCAACTCCAACAGGTAGAGGTTCCTGTTTCATAAGTTATACTACCTGACAACAGGAAATAATAAAGCTAAACAGTGTTCCTATTGACCGCAAATAAATCTTATCACGCGATTTTGCACTGTTTTTAAACTCATTTTATCAAAATCAAAAACAAAAGTATAAATATTGATATTTTAATTAAAAATATTCTTTGCCTACTTGCCAAATGGGTACCTGCGCCCATTATATAATTATCTCCACCAGAAAACCAGTAAAATAGTATAACTTATTGTTCTTTTAGGAATATAACCTATAAACTTTTGTAGTTAAGCATACCTGCATTTTACCACACCCTCGCGTACAGACCTTTTTAGTTTTAGACTTCAAAGCATCTGATTGATCATGAATACTGCAATCGTAGTTTGTCACTTTTATTGCGATTCTATGAAGAAATCTACTTTTTTGCTGGTATATGCCTTGCTGATTTCACTAAACCTGGCAGCACAGACCAGCTTGATCCCATATAAATCAACCTGGAAGTATCTGGATACGAGCACAGACCAGGGTACAACCTGGCAAGGCCCAGCGTTTAATGATGCAGCCTGGAAGAGCGGTACAGCCAAATTTGGTTATGGGATCAGTGATGCTACTACGATAGTTAGCTATGGTACGAATCCCAGCAATAAGAACATCACCACTTACTTTAGAAAAACTTTTTCTATTCCGGATGCTTCGCTTTATACATCGTACCTCCTCAATGTTAAACGGGACGATGGTGTAGTGGTGTATGTTAACGGCGTGGAAGTATACCGTAATAACCTGCCTTCGGGCTCTATTACCTACGCTACGCTGGCAACCGATGCCAAAGATAACGGTGCAGTTGCGCAGAGTGTTACAGTTAGCGCCGCTGCTTTCATCAGCGGCACCAATACGGTAGCCGTGGAAGTGCATCAATCAAAAGCTAACAGTCCGGATCTGGCGTTCGATCTGGAGCTGACAGCTGTTCCAATTACTCCTATACCCTCTCCCACCAACCAACCACCGGTTGTAGCCATCAACAGCCCTACCAACAATTCGAAATCGTACTTTGGAGACGCCGTACCGATAACCGTAACAGCTTCCGACCCGGATGGCTCACTAGTAAAAGTAGAGTACTTTGCTAATGGCAATAAGATAGGCGAAGCTACATCCAGCCCTTATAGCTATACCTGGATTCCCGCAATTACAGGAAGCTATACTCTTACTGCACTGGCTACAGATAATGCTGGGGCAACGACAACCTCTGCTCCCACAACCTATAGTGTAACTACCGCGCCTGTTATTGATCAGACACCGCCTACAGTTACCAGCATTGATCGGCAAACGCCTGCACTAGCGTCTACAAATGTCACCTCCGTGACCTACCGTGCCATTTTTTCTGAACCGGTAACAGGTGTAGACGCAAGCGATTTTACAACTTCAGTTTTAGCAGGCCAGCTATCTGGTTCCGTGACGGCTGTTGCCGCAGCAGGCACCGATGGTGCGACGTATGATGTTACCATTAGCGCCATTGCCGGCGATGGAACGCTGCGCCTGGACCTAAATGCCACCGTTACCGGCATTACGGATACTGCCGGTAACGCCATTAGCGGGGGGTATACAGGTGGGCAGAGCTATACATTTGACCAGACGGCGCCTTCTGTGGTGGGTATTGCACGCCAGAACCCAACAACCGAAACGACCGATGCTACGATCCTCAGTTTTCGTATCACCTTTACGGAGCCGGTTACAGGTGTTGACAAAATTGACTTTGCACTTACTTCCGTTTCAGGCACAGCAAACGGTACACTAGGTCCGGATGCTGTGGCTGCAGTAGGCACCAACGGCACCACCTTTGATGTTACTGCAAGCGCTGTGAGCGGCAATGGTACCCTGCGGCTGGACCTGAATAGCACCGGCACCGGCATTACGGATGCCACTGGCAATGCTATAACAGGTGGCTACAATAGCGGCCAAACTTATACGATACAGCAGCCACCAACAACAACAGCTGGTTTTGCTTCCGTAACCAACCTCGACCCTTTACCTATATCGACCAATACAGGCGAAAAACCACAGTCAAAAGTATGGACGTATGATGGCAAGCACTGGGCTGTACTGCCAAATGCGACCGGCACCTATCTCTGGCGGCTGGATGGTAAAACCTGGACCAATGTTTTAAAGTTATCCGCTAAAACAACCACTAAAGCCGATTGTAAGCTGGTAGATAACGTAGCTCACATTTTACTTTACCAGGGCCCCTCTTCCCAAATGGCCTCGGTGGAGTATGTTGCCTCGTTAGGCACGTATAAGCTCTGGTCAAAACGCACTTCTACTGTGGGTCTTACGCTTGATGACGGCGTTGAAACAGCCACTATTGATATAGACAGCAATGGCCGAATGTGGCTAGCTTCTGCGGGTGTAAGCGATATAAATGTGCGATGGAGCGATTTACCCTACACAAACTGGAGTTCACCGGTTACCATTGCCACAGGGGTTAAGGATGATGATATTTGCGCCGTGATCGCCATGCCGAAAGCCAATAAAATAGCGGTGCTGTGGTCGAATCAGATCACAAAAAGATTTGGCTTTAAAACCCATACCGATGGTGCTTCTCCATCAGACTGGTCTGCTGATGAAGCACCTCTTTCAAATGCCGCACTGGATGTAGGGAATGGTATGGCTGACGATCATATGAATATGGCTCTGGCAAACGACGGCACTCTATACTGTGCGGTAAAGACCAGTTATGATACCAAAGGATACCCAAAACTTATATTGATGGTTCGCAGGGCTTCCGGTAGTTGGGATAACCTCTACGAAATATCGCAGGCAGGCACAAGGCCTATTGTAGTTTTGAACGAAGCTAACACCAAATTCCGAGTGGTTTATTCTTCGCAGGAGTTTGGCGGTGACATACTTTACAGAGAGTCGGCCACTGCCAGCATACAACTAAGTCCACAGCTTACGCTCATAAAAGGTGGAACCTATGATAACTCTACCAGTACAAAAGCTAATTTCAACTCGGAAGTCGTTATCCTTGCATCAAGCACCACGGAAGCAGTAGGTGTGCTAGCCTCTGATGGCCCATCCACTAACATGGAGCCTTCAGCACCTGTTCTGGCTTCACCTGTAAATACAGCAACGGGTGTGGAAGTAGCACCCACTTTAAAATGGAACAGTGTATCGGGCGCCCAATCATACCAGGTACAGGTTTCAACAGCAGCGGACTTTGCTTCTACGGTTTATGATGAAGGCACTACCAGTACATCTGCGCCTGTTTCAGGATTAGCTTTTAATACTAATTATTTCTGGCGCGTCAAGGCAGTCAATGCAGCAGGTAGTAGTTGGTCTCCGATCTGGAGTTTTACGACGAAGGCTGCATCAGCAAATCCGCTGGTAGGAAATTGGAAAATGGATGAAGGTAGTGGCACTACGTTAGCAGATGCATCCGAATATAATAACAAAGCCACCACAACAGGTAATCCGACCTGGGTAACAGGTGTTTTGGGGCAGGCAGTTAAGCTGGACGGAGCAACTCAATACGCAACAGTTTCAAACAGCGCCTCCCTAAGTATAACTGGTTCTATCACGTTGGCGGCCTGGATAAAGCCGGAAAAAACAGCCACGCAATATATACTCAAAAAAGGCATACAGGGATCCACAGATGGGTATGAACTCTCCCTTGCCAGTACCGGTCGTGTATTCTTTAGGTTTAACCAGGCCACCGGCAGCGATACTTACCGGCAGAATTCATTAGCTTCTTATCCAGTTGACGGGAATACCTGGATGCACATTGCAGCCACATACAACGGATCTGTGATTAAGATCTACATCAACGGTGTGGAGAACAGTTCTAAAACACTTACGGCTCCCCCATCCATCAACGCCAATAATCTGGCACTGGCGATTGGGGCGCAAAGTGATGGCGCAAGCAAATTCCAGGGAGCTATTGATGAGGTTCGTATTTACAATACAGCGCTAAGTGCTGATCAGATCAAGGAGTTAGCATCCGCAACTACTACGCCGATTGCTTTGGCTGCTCCTGTTCTGGTTTCACCTGCAAATGCAGCAACAGGTATCGAACTGGCCCCAACATTAAGTTGGAATGGCTCATCGGGCGCCACTTCATACCAGATGCAGGTATCACCCACAGCAGACTTTGCGACAACTGTTATAGATAAAGCTGTAATTACTACATCTTCTTCTATTTCCGGATTAGCATATAATACCAATTACTTCTGGCATGTGAAGGCGAGCAATGCCGAAGGAAGCAGTAACTGGTCTGCAACCTGGAGCTTCCAAACGATTTCTGCACCTACAGGCCCCCTTGTTGGCAATTGGAAAATGGAAGAAGGCAGCGGCACTACGCTTCTGGATGATTCAGAATATAAGAACAAAGCCACAACGGTTGGTAATCCGACCTGGGTAACGGGGGTTTCGGGGCAGGCAGTTAAGCTGGACGGAACGGCACAGTATGCAACTGTGCCAGATAATACTTCGCTGGACATTACAAACTCCATTACCCTGGCAGCATGGATCAAGCCGGAAAAAATTGCGACGCAGTACATCCTGAAAAAAGCGACCCAAGCTACGGTGGATGGGTATGAACTTTCGCTTGCCAACACTGGCCGCGTATTTTTCAGGTTTAACCAGGCTACCGGCAGCGATACTTACCGGCAGAATTCATTAGCTTCTTATCCAGTTGACGGAAATACCTGGATGCACATTGCAGCCACATACAACGGATCTGTGATCAAGATCTACATCAACGGTGTGGAGAACAGCTCTAAAACACTTACGGCTCCCCCATCCATCAACGCCAATAATCTGGCACTGGCCATTGGGGCGCAAAGTGATGGCGCAAGCAAATTTCAGGGAGCCATTGATGAGGTTCGTGTTTACAATACAGCGCTAAGTGCTACGCAGATTAAGGATCTGGCAACTATAACTGCGCCTGCTATAACTACGGTGTCATCTGCTGCTGCACATGCCCTGACACCGGAAGAAGCCGGAAAGAATGATCTGCTGGTTTATCCAAATCCTTTTCAATCACAAGCTACTATCAACTTTACACTCACATCGGATATAAATTATACCGTGGCGCTATATGATAGCAAAGGAGTACAGGTAGCTGAGCTGAAACGAGGAAGAGCGATAGCAGGAGTACAAAATAAGGTAATAGTTGATGGTACAGCGTTGCCCAGAGGCTTATACATCGTCAGGCTGCAGACTGCGAAGGGTTCAAAAGCTGCAAAGCTGTTGTTAAATAGATAGCGGAATTTTAGTTAGAAAGTATAGTGGTAGCTTTTCGTGCGGCATAAAAAAGGTTACCGGCTCTTGTAGTTAAAACCATCCACCACGGTAAAGGTACCGGTAAAGTTAAAGGTATGCGTACCTATGATCTCTTTGTTTTCGTCGGGTAGAATTTTATGAACTACTACTTCTTCATAGGTGGTTTCAGTAAGCGCTGTAATCTGGTTGATGTTAATGGCTTTACCATACATACCGGAGCAATCCTGGGAAGGGCGGTAAATTTTATTGCCCCATGTGAAAATAGTGCCTGCCGGCCTGGCGCTGCTTACGTCCGTTACAATGGGATTGCAGGGATGGCGCACCCATTCTGTTGTAAATAACTTGTCTGAGTAAAACAAATGTAGCTCATCCAGCATTCCGGCGTGACCATTGGTTTGGTCTAAGCAACAGAAGAGCCACCATTTTTCCCTGTAAAAGAAGATTGTAACATCGGCTGTGCATACATCTTCCATCAGGTTCATTACAAATTCCCATTTATAGGGAAATCCGGTACTTTTGTAAAGCTCAATCGTTCTGTTTCCAGCTGTTTCTGGAATCATGTAATAGGTGTTGTTATAGTTTATCAGAAAAGGATACGACAAATGATATTCCTTCTCAAGGACTTTTTCCATACTTAGTACTTCACCTTCATTATTAATGTCTATTACGGCAATGTGCCCTTTACGAGAACCATACAATACCTCTTCTACAAAGATATAATGCTTGCCAGCATGCGTTGTAACAAAGGGATCTGCCCAGAACCTGTCGGGCGGCTGCTCTAAAAACATAAATTCTTCGAGGGTAGTACCAAGCGGATCCGGTTTAGCTTTTTTAATTAAAATCGACCAGTGATCAACTTTACGTGCTTTCCTTATCAGGCGCGAAACCCCATATACAAAATGCTTATAGGCATATTTAGAAGCTTGTCGCGCATTAGGGAAAGACACTGCTTGGCTATCTCCTTCCGGCCCGTTTGGTTTGTGCCTGCTAATTAAATCCTGCAAGTAAGGCGCTCCATGGGTATAGATTCCTTCCAGCATCCGGGGAATTGCCACTGACAAGCGCCCATAAATTGCCTGCAAAGTTTTAGTATAGGACAGGTAATCCGGGAGTAGTGAAAAACGATAAATGACTTGTCCGAGAGGGTGTGCTGGGGTTTGTGCTTTTATTTCAGAAACTACCATCTCCTCTTGTTCGAAAACAGCATAATATACCAGCGGATTGCCGAGGGTGGCACCTTTAGTCGTTATAGCATAATTCCAACTGCCATATTTTGGAAGAGCAAGAAGTTCAATCCTTAAATGCTTGTCGGAAAAGTTGAGTATGACATCTATAGTATGCGTTGCAACTTGTGAAAGCACAACAGGATCAAGGCCTACAAAATTGCCTTCCTGATAAAGTATGCTACTTGTGTTATGATGTGGAGATATAAGAGTATTTATTTCCACAACTTGATCAATTCCTGTTTTAACTCCAAAAAGAATTTTATCTAATAACAGATGACCCTCGAGAACCGGGTTTTTTAGAAACCCCTGAAGATTGCTATTGAAAGGCAAGCTATATGCTGAGGAATGAAGTATAAAGATGTGCTCAATTGCTGCGTAATGAGAACTGTTAATAGCCTCCAGCATATCGTATTGCCACTTCAGAACGGTATTACTTGTTAAAATAACACCTAATCTTAGTTTACTTTTCTTCATTATCCCTCACACTAATTAATCAGGTCCCATATTTAAAATCAATAGTTTTAAACTTAACGCTTCACCATAACTTAAAATTATTTAAGGATATAATAACATTCACATCCTATTTACATCCACTACCTAAAGATTATTAAAAATGACAATCTTTTTTTAACTGAAGAAGTATTAAAATAATAAGACTAAAATACACTTAATCACATTAAGAATATCTTTAATTATACCTTTTAAGTATTTACCAAGTGTTTATATTGCTTTTTAAAGATATTTTATACTAACCCTGTTAATTGGTCAGTCCCGCTTATCTGCTACTATTAAAAACTATGCTAAAAGTAATATTTCAATATGACACACAAATATACAACCCTATTTAAGTGGATGAATGTCATAGTTGACTATTTCCTGTTAAATCTGACCCTCTACATAGCCTTCCTCATCAAAGACCCGGACGCACAATTAATGGACATATATGATTACCGGCTAATTATATTGCTGTTAAATCTTTCTTGGTTCTATTGTTCCAGCATTTTCGAAATATATAATTATATCTTAAAACGGGATGCCTTGCCTACCCTGACAGCAAACATTGCTTCCTTGGGTTTATTGGTGAGTATTTCCGTAGTCCTTAAAGTGGCCCTGCCACAAATCTCTATTTCAAAAACATCCTTACTGGTTTTCTGTGTCTTATTTCCCATTATAACCTTAAGCTGGCGATTCCTCTTTCTGCTTCTTCGAAAATACCGAAAGCAGTTTTGGCTCGATAATAAGATCGTAATTGTAGGTTCAGGCACTACGGGCCTTGATCTGTATCATTATATCCTTTCAAACCCGCAGCTCGACTATGATATCGTAGGTATTTTTGACGATAACAGCTCCCTGCTACCTGCTTCTATTTCCTGCCTGGGCAAGGTGGATGAATGTATAAGCTATGCCATTCGCCACAAGGTCCACGAAATATATTGTGCTCTTCCCGCGAGCGAGAGCAACAAAATCGAGATGCTCTTACAGGAAGCCGACAAACAAATGATCCGCTTCCGGCTTGTACCCGATATGAATGGGGCTTTTCATCATAAATATTTGGTCGAGTTGTTCGGGTATATGCCTGTGCTTAAACCGCGCCTGGAACCACTGGAAAACAAAGCAAATGAGATGACGAAAAGGTTATTCGACATCCTCTTTTCGTCTTTGGTCATTGTCTTTCTCTTAAGCTGGTTCGTACCCCTGTTAGCCATCATTATCAAACTGGATTCAAAGGGACCCGTATTCTTCCGGCAACTCCGCTCCGGCAAAGACAACCAACCGTTCCATTGCCTCAAATTCAGAAGTATGGCGCTCAACACCGATGCGGATGCTTTACAGGCCTGTAAAGGTGATATGCGGGTAACACGGGTCGGGCGGTTTATCCGGAAAACCAGCATCGACGAATTGCCCCAATTCTTTAATGTATTTGTAGGCGATATGTCTGTTGTGGGCCCGCGACCGCACATGTTAAAACATACCCAGGATTACTCCCAGGTCATCAACAATTACATGGTGCGGCATTTCCTCACGCCTGGTATTACAGGTTGGGCACAGGTAAATGGCTTCAGAGGCGAAACGAAAGAAACCATCGCGATGCTGAACCGTGTGCAGGCCGATTTGTGGTACCTGGAAAACTGGACGCTGTTTCTCGATCTAAAGATTGTTATTCTTACCCTTTGGCAGGTATTCAAACGCAATGAGAATGCCTATTAAGCAAGGTTAAGCGTCCTGAGGCTGCTTATCTGAGCTTAAAAGACTACTTAACTCCTCCGGCTGCATCCTGCTGCCCTTTAAACCATATGTTCGCGGAGTACTGTTTTTTAAGCTGACTGCTGCGCTAGGCCGAACAGGGTAGTATAAACCGAACCTGTAGTCCGGAATAATTGTTAGCTTTGCAGCAGGAAAAGTCTAAAACAGCAAGCCGTCTTATCGCTGCTCTTAAACGAGGAGAGGAAAGTCCGGGCAACACAGAGCATCCTACTTCCTAACGGGAAGGGTTCCGGGAGACCGGAATACAGCCAGTGCCACAGAAAAGTACCGCCATACGCTTCTGGCGTAGGGTAAGGGTGAAAAGGTGCGGTAAGAGCGCACCAGCGGCTGGGTGACCAGTCCGGCTGGGTAAACCTTAGGAGTTGAAAGACCAAATAGGCTGGCAGCGTCCTGCCACAAGCAGGGCTAAGGGCGGCTCGTCCGATGCCAGTGGGTAGGTCGATGGAGCCTGTCCGTGAGTGCAGGCCTAGATAAATGATAAGACACAGGCTCCTTTAAAGGGCTTGTGACAGAACCCGGCTTACAGGCTTGCTGTTTTTCTTTTTCGCTTCCTTTCTTCTACTCATCTATCGGCAATCTTGCAGCCTTCACTTTCAAATAAAGTAAGAAGCCTAGTTACAGAAGTATGGCTGAAATCTACCCTGTTTGTAAAGTATAAAGTAGTTTTCCTGAATCCCTTCTCCTTCCCTTCTCTCGTATAAAATTCCCCTCCTAGCTGATTACAGAACCTTTCTTCCGTGGCAACTTTCCTTTTGAAGCGTGGCGTAGTTCAAATTATTGCCTGTATTAAATGACTTTGATTCGCTCTCAGGAATACAAAAATGCGCATCGCTGTGCACTTCCCTTTTGTTAACTTCAAAGTCTTTCTTAATTTCAGGGTCTTTATGAAACTGAATTATACGCCACGTTCCTTTTAATATGAAAAAGAGTACCCTTCTTTTCTCTGTTGCTATCTTACTTTTTACCCGGGCCTTTGCCCAGAATGCTCCGGCAGTTGCAATAAGCCCATCCGCTTCCGGCGCCTCTGCCCCCTTAAAACTCATATTTCCGGCGCAACCAGGCTGGAAAGTGCTGCGGGAAGGCCAGAGACTGGAGTTTGATGTAAAAGCCGCAGGAGGGAAAGACAGTGTGTTTACTTATTCACTCACACAGGGAAAAGTGGAAGGAATGCAGTTTGATTCGCTTGGTCATTTTTCCTGGACTCCCAGTTATGATTTTGTGGATCGCCTGAGCAATGGCCGCACCATTCAGCTTTTGTTCGAAGCAAAAAACCGCAAACAGGAAAGCGTAAACCAAATCATTGATTTTAAAATTGAGCATGTCAACCGCCCCCCGGTTGTAGGGGAATTGAAGCCCTTGTATGTGCGTTACAATACAGTCAACACCTATACAATTGAGTCATCCGTAATCAAGGATGAAGACAACGACCCGATTGTAATCGTACCTATCGGGGATACAATGCCCGAGGGGGCCAAGCTATCACCGCAGGGAGAATTTACCTGGAAACCATCCCTTTCCCAGTTCAATTCCCTGCGCAGCCGCCCTGTCATGCTAGAGTTCTATGTAGAAGACCAGCCCGCCAAGGGGCGCACCAAAGGCTATTTCAAAATAGAAGCTACCCAGCAGGACCTGCCCCCCAGCATTCAGATGATTCCCTCCATCAAAAAATTTAAGTATAAAGAGGGCACTACCATCAATCTGAAGTTTCAGCTGTATGACCCTAATGGCGATAATGACATTGCCCTGTTCAGTTTTCTTTCCGAAAATACCGATGTTCCTGCCAGCACGTTAGTTAAGAATACGGCCTCACAATACGAATTTATCTGGAAGCCGGGCTATGATTTTGTGAAAGACACGCAGGATTCCGTTTCGTTTGACATTACTTTTTTTGTGATGGACAAATCGAATAAGCGGGAAGAGCGAACTATTTCTATTTCCATCCTGAATGCGATAAACGAAGCTGAAATAGATCGTAAACTATATAGCGAATACCGTTCGTCCCTGGTTAGAGCCTGGGACCTGATGGAGCAGTTGAAACAGTCGGAAGAAGATCTGAAGAAGAAGTATAACCGGGCAAAAAGAGGCAAAAAAGGCCGCTCTCTTACCAACGCCTCCCTGGGTGCTGTAACGGGTATTTCGCCGGTGGTGGTAGAAGAGCCGGCCACTTCCAAAAAGATCACCACTATTGGCGGTACCATGGTCATGACGATCGGCACCCTGGAAGCTACCGAAGTGATTGGCCGGTCTACAAAAGATCTAGTAGAACGCCTCAACTACATCATTGAAAAACGCAATGAGCTGCAGACAAAAGGCGACGTTTTTGCCCGTAAGTATGCGCTGAAGTCTTCGCGTCGTAAACCGGAATTTATTAAGGACGTGGATGATTTTGTGGCCCTGATGAACCTGAAAGGCTTAGTGGCACTGGAGCTGGATGCGGGCTGGAAAAACAAAGCCAAGCCCACAGATGAAAACGTAGCCAAAACGTTTAAAGATTTCAGCCCGGATACAGAAGCAAAATAGCGGCTTGCCCTATTCTATAAAAAGCCTTTATACCTGGCTGCCAGGTATAAAGGCTTTTTATTTCGCACTTACAATAAGACTCCACATAACTTATGGATTTCCAAATAGTTAAGCGGCTTGTCGCATTCAGGCCAAATGCTTTTATCTTTTATCCACTTCTCTCCTTGTTGCAGGCATCGCAAATTTAGCTGCCTGTATAAAGCCTCCGCTGCTTAAAGCCATACTGCAGGTGTTTTGTTATCTTTGCCCCGCAATTAAACGAGAAGATGACGGACCTACACCTATACGACCCATTTGAGCAAATGCAGTTTAGCGACCAGCATTGTTTCTTATGCGGCACCAGCATTACGCCTGCGCACCGAACGCCTGTTTTCGGGGAATGGCTGCAGCAACAATATAACCTACAGGATAAAGAGTTGCTGCAACTTGATAAGAGCATTACTACCTATAAGGCACTCACCATACCCTGCTGTGACCGTTGCCATTTGGAGCACATAATTCCGCTGGAACAGCAAGTAGCCCAGGCAGCAGCGCAAGGGAAAAAGGGCTTGGAAGCATTGCCGCCACAAAGGCTTTTTCAATGGATCGGTAAAATGTATTATGGCATGCTAATAACTGAACTTATCCGGGAAATGGATCCGGTCATTACGCCGCAATACCCAATTAGCGAGGAGCCTAAAATGCTGGGCAAGTTCCGCGAGTTCTTTAAAGTATTGCAATCATTGCGGGTGTCGATGATCTTCTCTGATTTCCTGCCTTGTTCCTTGTTTCTGCTGGAAGTGAGTCCGGAAGAGGACGAGGTGCCATTCGAATACCAGGACGAGCTGCGTACGATGGTGTTTAGCATTAAGCTGGGAGAGGTTGCCATTGTGTGCAAGCTTCTCGATAACGGGATTATCCGAAGAGCTTTGGGCAAGCTTTATAAGTTAACAGAAGGGCATGCGTTGCATCCGGTACAACTGGCCGAATTTAAGGCCCGCGTATTTTATGCTGCCTACATATTTAATGTGGTGCCGGAGTATTTTATCCGCACTGTGAAACCCCAGGATACGACCCTCCTGCTCGACACCCTGATTGACGACGTGACAAGCGAGGTGTTCAACCCCTGGGAAATGCCGGCCTATGCCCACATGTTGGAGGAAATGCTGAAGCCCTGGAGTATACGCGCGCAGGATATCCTTAAAGATCCGCAGCAGCCCCTGAGTTTCCTGCTTGACGAACAAGCCAACCTTAGAGCCATCCGGCACTTTGATAAAAAGAGCTTTATACTATAAAAGAACGCGGCATCAGAAACACTTTGGCGATTTGAATTAAATCGGGCTGCGTATGATGCAGCACAATACTTTGGAAGTATAACGGATAAAAAGCAGGAAGCTGGTAAAAATTACCAGCTTCCTGCTTTTTATCCTTGAAAAGAGCTTTTCTTATTCAATCAAAAAGCTAACATCCACCGTTGACGTTACCACCACCTCGCCGCCAGCAATAGAGGGGCCACTCTGGTCATATGCAGCTGATTCCATCTTCGCATACATAGGTCTTGGCATTCCACCGTTGGGTGCATTTTCATTAATGGCGTATACGCGGCCAAGTTTAGCTCCCAATTCTGCGGTAAGGGCAGCAGCTTTCTGCCTGGCATTGTTTACCGCTTTTTTTCGTGCTTCGGCCGTATACTTATCCAGGTCCGACACCTGGAACGAGATGCCATCCACCCGGTTCACGCCAACTTCATACAAACCTGCCACTACCTGGTCGAACTTGTCCAGTTTCTTTATCAGCACGGTCATACTTTTCTGCGCCATATAAAAATCAGGCGAGGTTCTGCCATACGCATCGCCATTATAAACCGGCTGCACATTTACGTAAGAAGTCTGGATATTTTTGGCATCAATGCCCTGTTTTTTAAGGTAGCTGATAACGGCGGCCGCTTTGGCATCGGTTTGTTTGCGTGCCTGGTCCAGGTTCTTGTCGCGTACTTCTACGCCGAAATTGAGCAGTACCTGGTCGGGCTGCACTTTTATCTCTCCTACCCCGGTTACATGCACCAGCGGAGGCATTACCTGTTGCTGCGCCTGTACCTGCAGCGTTGTAAATAATACGACAACTAAAAGGGTAATCCATTTCATACTTTTCATAGTTTCGGGTTTTAATGTTGGCTAAAGTTAAAGGTAAAATGATTGAAGTATAGTTTACTTCTATATAGGCTATGACTAATCAAATCTTATACCAATAAACAAATCTTAACCGGAAAGGCATAAAAAAACCCTTAACTTTTTAGATTAAGGGTTCTTTACATGTATTGAAAAGCTTAAGAAGCTTCGGCATACTCAAAATCATCATCGTGGGCACTGTAACGGGCCAGCAAGACCGCACCGATTGTTAAAGCCCCGGCAGTAAGTATAAGCTGTGTCGTGGTGAAGCGTTTTGTTGCCTTTAAAATAATGTTACCCACATCCTGCATGAGTTCAGGCAGTTTTTCGTGGCGCCCCTGAAACACGTGCAAGGCCGACTCTACTGTTCTGGACATATCATGTGGTTGCAATAACGAGAGCACACCTTCTGCATTACCTTGTCCTTTGTTTTGCGTGTCCTTCGCGTTGCTGTTTCCCTTATTTTGTGACGTATTGTTTTCCATAGTATATTTTCTGATCAATATTAAAGTTAACTTTTACTTTATACGGAGCGATGCCCAGAAAGGCTGGCTCTTATGCTGTTGGTTGCCCCCCATGCTGCCTAACCATTTCGGTCATGCGCTGCTCGAGGCTGTCCGACGACAGCATCATACTTGCCGGAAATCCTACCTGCAGGTCATCAATGGCCAGTATTTGTGCTTCGGGGTTATAGGTATACTTGCCCGAAACTCCTTTTTCGCTGAAGCTACCATTATTACCTTGCAGGGTTAGTCCCATTTGCTTTAACTTCTCCTTCAGGGCATTAAAAGCCTCCGGGTTGATGTTGGTATATTGTACGCTTTTGGCCATAGTTGGCTTTCTTGGTTTTAGTGTAACATGTGGCTATATTAACGAAAGTAGGCTATATTGGTTAAATAAACAGCAAAATCACCCGCCATAAATTTTCATCACCCAACTTTAGATAATATAGAATTCTGAAATTAAATAAGGGAAGATTTTGGAAAAAAGAAAGCACCCGCTATATTTGCACCCGCAATACAGTAGCACGGTCCGTTCGTCTAGGGGTTAGGACTTCAGATTTTCATTCTGGCAACAGGGGTTCGATTCCCCTACGGACTACTAAACCTGCAAACAAGAAAGGAAGGCTGTTTTAGCCTTCCTTTCTTGTTTTAACCCATTTCCGACTTTTTTCTCTTCTTTGCCCTTGTTTGCATTATTTCTGTTACTCTCTTGTTACTCGTTTTTTTGCTTCCACTTCAGGAAACTTTAAAGCAAAAACAAAGACAAAAGATGAGTGTAACATTAAGAAAGAAATCATTGGCTAGCAGCAAGTACAGTTATTACTTGGACTATTATATTGACGGGAACATAAGTGTGAGTTCCTCAAACTCAAAACCCACAAACGTCCTGAAGACGAAACAGAAAAGCAGCATAATAAGGAAACAAACATGTAGTCTATATAGCGATATCCCGCGTGGAAAAGTCTCTATATTTCACACGGCTCAAGCTTATTCCGATCAAATTTCAGTTCTTGAATTAAAAAGGACTACAGAACCGAATATTTACCCTGCGCCAAAAACTACGGGGCTCAAATTAGTGATGAAGGATTTTCCTTTATACACAAGGAAAACCGGTCGAGATAAAGAAGAGGCTACCTGGCTTTAAGCAAATCCTCAAGTCGCGTAGAATAGCAAGGTGAGAGCTTTTCCTGCCGAAGCCCCCACCGCTGCTCCGTGCCCTGCGCGCCATACTTCACAGCGCTATGGCCGAAGCGCTCCCGCAACGCGTCCAGCGTCTGCATGAGCTGCGCGTGCTTTTCCCGGTCCACAGTGTCCAGCAGGCTCAGCTGCACACACTCGGCCGGCACCAGGTCCAGTAACAAAAGTCCTGTTTTGCGGTAGCGGAAGCCAGGGCGGTAGATCTCCCGCAGGGCTTTGAGGGCATAGCGGATGAGCTCGGGTTCCGAGTCGGTGGGCGTATCAAAAGTAACAGTGCGGCAGTTGGAATACAGCTCCCCCTCCCCAGCAAAGCGGCTGGTCATGGCAAACACAGTCATGGCTCCTGCCCTGCTCTTCTGTCTGCGCAGCTTCGTCGCACACCTGACCACGTGCGTGGCGAGCGCCTCTTCTATTTCTGTTACCTGCGTAATAGCCGTACCAAAGGAGCGGGAGGTGCAGATGTTCTGCTTGGCGGGTGGCAAGAGCTCCAGGTCCTGGCAGGGCTCACCCCGCAGCTCTTTCACTGTGCGCAGGCCCACTACCGTTAGGTGCTTTTTAGCAAAGGCATCCGTAACATTGCGCAGGTCCCAGGCGGTATGCACGCCTAAGCCGGAGAGCTTTAGGGCATAGCGACGCCCGATACCCCACACGTCCCCCACCTGAGTTCGTTTCAACGCTGCTTCGATGTGCTTTTCCTCGGTGAGCACCAACACCCCGCCTGCCTTAGCTGACTTCTTGGAGAGCCGGTTGGCCAGCTTGGCCAGCGTCTTGGTGGGGGCCACGCCCACCGCTACCGGGATGCCCGTCCACTGCCCCACCGTCTCTTTAATATTCTTCGCGTAAGCCGTCAGATCGGTCTGGTAAAAATTCCCCAAATCCAGAAAGCTCTCATCAATCGAATATACTTCCAGGTGTGGGCTAAACTGCGAGAGCGTCTCCACCACCCTGGCCGACATATCCCCGTAAAGCTCATAGTTAGAGGAGAAGACCTGCACCTGGTGCTTTTCGATGAGCTCCTGTACCTGAAAGACAGGCTGCCCCATCTTCAGGCCCAGCGCCTTGGCTTCGTTGGAGCGGGCGATCACGCAGCCGTCGTTGTTGGAGAGGATCACCACGGGCTTTCCTTCCAGCCCCGGATTGAAGACCCGCTCACAGGAGGCGTAGAAGTTGTTGCAATCCACCAGGGCAAAGAGCGAAGTCATGCCCCAAAACTTCTTACCGTGCCCACTACTATACCCCAGATCCTACCAGCCTCGGCATCCTGAATACAGATAGGTGGGTAGTTGGGGTTTTCGGCTATCAGGTAAGCCCCGTCCTTGCGCAACTCATAGCGCTTGATGGTAAACTCCCCTTCCACATAAGCCAGCACAATATCGCCGCTCCGGGCTTTGCGGTCCTTGTTGACCACGGCTAGGTCTCCCGGGGCAATATGGGCGCCAATCATACTATCGCCTACTACTTTCACCAGAAACGTGGAGGTAGGGTTAGAGGACACGTAGCTGTTCAGGTCAATGCGCCCGGAGATGTAATCATCGGCCGGACTGGGGAAACCGGCCCGTACGGTGGCGCCCACCAGGGGAATAAACAGGCTGCTCTCCACCTCCAGGTGAAACACCTCGGGCCAAGGCATAGGGTGCAGGGGAATAATGCTCGCTTCTTTCATAGTGCCTTCTTTTACGGCAGCAAATTAAGAAACGGCTATATATTTAGCTAAATTTTTTAGCAAAACTATTATTTTTAGTTTCAAAGCTTATTATTCTACCCAAAAAGGCTTCCCTGCTCCGGAGCCGGTTCCAGTACCTGAGGGCTGTCATTAGCCGGGGAATTCACCAGATGCGACACCGGGTATGCTTTCATCTCCTCGCTGGGATAAGGGTGCAACAGGGACAGGAGGTGCTCATCTGCCAGCTCACCGGAGAGCCACAGGGATTCTTCTTCCGGGTGCAGCAGCACAGGCATGCGGTCATGGATGGGGAGCATCAACTCATTTGCCGCTGTGGTGATCAGGGTATAACTGTTGATCACCTCCCCTGTTTCCTTATCGGTCCATTCGTCCCAGAGGCCGGCAAAGCAGAACAGCCCTTCATCTTTCAAAAGGAAGCGGTACGGGGCTTTGCCGGCCGAAGAGGTGCGCCACTCATAGAAGCTGTCGGCGGGTGCCAGGCAGCGCTTGCGGTTAATGAGTTCGCGGAACAGGGGCTTTTCGGTGAGCGTCTCGGCCCGGGCATTGATGGTCTTGAGCTTGTAGCCTTTGTCTTTGGCCCAGTGCGGCAACAGGCCCCAGGAAAAGAACTGCAGCTTATCGGGTTCTTCGTTGGTGATCACGGGTAGCAGCTGCGAAGGAGCCACATTAAAGCGGTTGTCTACTTCGGCCTGCTTCAGCAGGCGGGCAGCCCGCACGGAGCCCTTGCTTTCTTTGTTTTTGGAGATGATCGAGTATCTGCCGCACATAGGTCTTTGTATAAGTAGTAACAGGTGGTTACAAGAAGTAACATTTTGTAACCAGTTGCTACGAAAGATAAGAGTTATAATTCTGTTTTACGTGGCGCATCAGAAGCAGGACAAGTATAGCACCGGTAGTATTGAACTTCACCTACAGGGTACAAGCCAAGAATGCCAGCTCGCAAGCAAGTGCTTTTAAGCGTTTATAGCTTGCCGTAGCGGGAGAAGCACGATACCACCCGCATAGTGTCTACATGGTCAAAAAGCTCGACTTCGAACCAGTCAGTAAATAGGTTCACTTCCCTATCCACTTGCTGCTCATTCGCCGTGTATTCTTTTAAGATAGCGGTAGACCTTATAAATGGGATATCAGCCATACTTGATAGCAACGAAATGCCCATGGTCATGCAGCTGCTCTGGAACAGCTACCACAAAAGCTTGGCTATGAAAAATGAAGGCTTAATAGAAACATTAGAGTTGCGTTATACTATTACTAAGCCTATTGAAGCAGTTAGGTTCCGTAGATGCCGCATTCGTATGTTTATTCTCCTTTTGAGAGAAAACATGCTGAGGTCAAAAGGAGAGACGTCAGGAGCATGTGTATCATAGGGGAAGTCGATCAACGGAGTATGGGCAAATTAATGCTGCGCATCGGTTGAGGTATTTGGTGCTGCTGCATGCCATTGCTCTACGCCCGGAAGGCATTTGATGACGTCGCCTTTATTTATAATTTGAATCGGTTTGCCTTTTTCCTGATAGTAGCCGGCACCTTCGGTAATCAGCAGGATCTGGCCGCCAGGATGCATATGCCAATCCAGTTTGGAAGCGGGCGCATAGGTAGCAGTCGCTATGCTGAAATTGAAATTGTTATCAGGTTTATTTAATTCATTAAGCCAGATAGCTCCCGTGTAATTATCTGTGTTCTTTCCTAATTCCCCTCTCGGAAAACAGAAACATCTTGCGCAATGGCCCTGCAAGAATAGACGACAGTATAAAGAAGCATGACATACAAGAATTTTTTCATCAGGTTATTGCCGTTTTTCGTTTTACGCGCCTCAGAGCGTATTTATAATTTATCCTTTGCGTTGCAGCTGTGTGCATTGAGAACAAAATTTAACCGTTCGCTATCGGTTGATCATCTTTTGCGCTTGCTCCGAGTATCGCCCGCCCTGCACCTGAATCTTTGAAACGGCGGCCGTAATTTCCCTGAGGTCCTCAACACGTAACGCAATGGCTGCTGAACCGATGTTTTCTTCTAATCTGTGTAGTTTTGTGGTGCCCGGTATAGGCACGATCCAGGGCTTTTGTGCCAGGAGCCAGGCCAGGGCTACCTGGGCAGGAGTGGCATTTTGCTCGTTTGCCGTCTTGCCAAGCAAATTGACTAACGCCTGGTTTGCCTGCCGGTTTTCTTCCGAAAAACGTGGAACGGTATTACGAAAATCCTCCTTCCCAAAGGTGGTATTCGCATCAATTCTGCCTGTCAGAAATCCTTTCCCTAAAGGGCTGAAGGGCACAAAGCCAATGCCGAGCTCCTCGAGTGTGGGCAATATATCCGCTTCAGGCTCCCGCCACCATAGGGAGTATTCGCTTTGCAGGGCAGCTACCGGATGAACAGTATGGGCCTTGCGGATAGTGGCTACTCCTGCTTCAGAAAGCCCGAAGTGCTTCACCTTTCCCTCCTGAATGAGTTCCTTCACTGTTCCCGCTACCTCTTCTATCGGAACGTTGGGGTCAACGCGGTGCTGATAGAACAAATCAATCACTTCCGTTTTCAACCGTTTGAGGGAAGCCTCAGCTACTGCTCTGATGTTTTCCGGGCGACTGTCCAGCCCCAGGGCTGTTTTGCCTTCTTTGAAACCGAATTTAGTGGCAATTACCACCTTGTTACGGAAGGGCTCCAATGCTTCACCAAGCAATTCTTCGTTGGTATAGGGGCCGTATGCTTCAGCAGTATCAAAAAAAGTTATGCCTTTTTCGTAGGCGGCCCGAATCAATTTAACAGCATCCTGTTTGTCTGTTGCAGGACCATAGCCATAGCTTAACCCCATACAACCCAGGCCAAGTGCTGATACTTCCAGGCCGCTTTTTCCTAATGTTCTTTTTTGCATCATCGTAAGTTTTAAAATCTATCAATCTTCCAGCTTTCTTTCTCCCAGCCATTTCACCATGGCCGGATCGCGATGGTCGAAGAAGAGGCTAGCCTTTTGGTCTAAGGAAACAATGGCTTCCATGTCCTGCTGGCTTAACTCAAAGTCAAAAATGTTAAAGTTCTCTTTTATGCGATCTTTATGCACAGATTTAGGAATAGCCACCACACCTCTTTGTATAAGCCAGCGCAACACCACCTGTGCAATAGACTTGTTATACTTCTCACCTATCATGCGCAGCAGCTCATTCTTGAAAAGATCATTCTTGCCCTCTGCAAAAGGGCCCCAGGACTCAATCTGAATGTCGTTTTCCTGCAGGAACTGCTGTGTTTCTAGCTGCTGGTGGAAAGGGTGTGTTTCGATCTGGTTCACGGCCGGCACTACTTCGTGATGCACAAGCAGGTCCATTACCCGGTCTGGCTGGAAATTGCTTACGCCGATAGCTCTTGCTTTCCCTTCTCTGTACAGGTCCTGCATGGCCCTCCATTCACCGTATACATCGCCATAGGGCTGGTGTATGAGGTATAAATCCAGATACTCTAACTGAAGGCGTTTCAGGGAATTCTCAAACGCCTTTTTTGTTCCCGCATACCCTTCCGCCTGTATCCAAAGCTTGGTTGTAATAAACAATTCTTCTCTCGGAATGCCGCTTCTCTTAATGGCTTTCCCTACTGCTTCCTCATTCTGGTATACCGCCGCCGTATCAATAAGCCGGTAACCGGCTTGTATGGCTTCATATACACTTTTTTCACATTCTTCTGCATCAGGAATCTGGAAAACTCCAAACCCCAGGAGGGGCATTTCTACCCCGTTATTTAATTTAACTTTCTGCATAATCTTTTATCTTTCTGTTACGATAAAATTTCTATGGCAAAGGTAAAGCGTAGTATATACCAGCGTGTTATACAGATTACAGGTTTATATACCATTATTACTGATCCGGGAAGGCATCCTGGGGAAAGCATGAAAAAGGTGGTAATTTTGAATAACAGTAAAACGAAAGCGACATGGATAATCTGCGGCGATTCGAGACCATCAGCGATTACAACACCTTTAACAACAATGAGACCTTACATCCGCTGGTGAGCGTTGTGGATGTATCCAAGGCAAGCCCCAGGCAAGCCGCCAGTATGTATTTTGGATTTTATACTGTCTTTTTAAAAGAAGTCAACTGCGGTGATCTTCGCTATGGCCGCCATACCTATGATTACCAGGAAGGCACGCTGGTGTTCATTGCCCCGGGGCAGGTAGTGGGTGTGGAAAATAGCGGAGAGACGTATCAACCAAAAGGGACAGCGCTTATCTTTCATCCAGACTTAATCCACGGCACGACGCTTGGACGGCATATGCAGGACTATACTTTCTTTGGCTACCAGTCCAATGAAGCCCTTCACTTATCTGAGCGGGAAAGGAAAATTATATTGGATTGTCTTTCCAAGATTGAATACGAGTTGGAGCATGCCATTGATAAGCACAGTAAAAAACTGATTGTTTCCAACATCGAGTTGTTTCTGAATTATTGCGAACGGTTTTACGATCGCCAGTTCATTACCCGTGATAATATACACAAAGGCGTATTGGAAAGGTTTGAGGATTTGCTGAACACGTATTACCAGTCAGACAAACCACAAACGATTGGGTTGCCTTCTGTAGCCTGGTGTGCAGGCGAACTGAATTTATCAGCAAACTACTTTGGCGACCTGGTAAAAAAGGAAACAGGACACACAGCCCAGGAATACATACAGTCGAAGGTATTGGATATGGCAAAAGAAAGGATTTTCGACCATAGCAAGTCAGTCAGTCAAATTGCCCATGAACTAGGGTTTAAGTATCCCCAGCATTTTACCCGCTTATTCAAGAAACGAGTGGGTACGTCACCCAATGAATATCGGAATCATCCAATTTCTACGAAATTAGCTTCAGCAAAATAGCATTAAGTTTTGTCATGCTAAACGCGTCATCAATGGCGAAAGCATATTACTTAAACTCTGGCAGGAACAGCAGGATGCACTGACAAATTTTTGTAATTGTGCATCCTGCTTAGCCGTCATCTTAACATTTTCACATCCGCTATATTATCCTTGATGTCCCAGTCGATTAGCAGGTAGCGAGGGTCTATTCCTGCCTGACTGGGCCTGCCTGGCACCAGTAACGTGATTTTCTGCTTAGCTGAATGGAACAGATACTTCTTCAGGGAAAGCATTTCGCCCTGCTCTTTTCCTGCTTTGGCAGTTCCAAATACCCCAACTTCTATCCAATCGTTCAGCGGTAACATCGTCTCTACTCCTATACTGTCTACCTTAAACTTGCGTGCTTGTACTTCTAATGTTACCTGCCAGATATCGGGCTTGATCTGCTTTGCCCTAGTTTGCCTTGTCTTAAGCTCCCAGAATGTATTTTCTTTGAAAAGATCGTGCAGCAAATATTGAAGCGAGTCAGGAGTTGCTGCCTGCAGCTCCCGGTAAAGATCAAGTGAAGTCGGCAGCGGAGGTTTTCCTGATTTGTTCTTTTCGAGTAAATGCCGAATGGCTTTGTTTACCTTTTCTCTGCCGATATACTGGCTTAAAGCATACAAAGCAAAGGGGCCTTTGCGATAGTTTTGATACCAGTCATTGGCCTGGAGCAATGGTACAGCAGCCTGGGTATGTGGGTTATCATACTCTTCCCGCAGGAAACTTAACAGCCGCTGCAGTTGCTCCGCGCCATACTTATCTTCCAGCACTCCCATGGCCGAGTACCACGCCAGGCTCTCGGAAAGCAACCCTGCTCCTTCTACCAGTGCCGGATCAAGCTGATTGCCCCACCACTGGTGCGCCACTTCATGTGCCACCACCGCCGACACCAGATCAAATTTTCGTGGATCAGCATCCGGGTTCATGAGAAAGAACCCTTCCTTAGTCGTGATATTGATCGGGGCGGCATGGTTTCCAAACTCGTACCCCGGGTCAGATACAAACCGGATGGTATGGTGTGGATACGGGCCGAATTGCCTGCTGTAATAAGCTAAAGAAGCTTGCACGCTCCGCACTATGCGCGCCAGATTATGGGATTGCTCCGGGTCATGGTAGATCTGGATAGCGACATCTTTCCACCGGCCTTCATACACGGCGTAGTTGGCCGAGAAAAAACTGTATTCGTTCCGGATAGGCGCATCCGTAGCATAATGGAAGTAGCGGCGGGCTCCTTTTGTCCATGTCTGGCGCAAGGTACCCGGTGCGACGACTATTTGACCTTTGTCCGTACCCACTACCGCGTCAAATGTGATTCTTTCGGCAAACGGAGCGTTTAGACGGGCCGCTACATCATAAAGGGAAGCAGTAGCGGGGCGGGGCACTAATCCATATTTAGCTCTGGCTTCTGCGTTATCTAATTCGCGGTAAGACTGATAGCCAATAGCAGGTAGCCATTCATAATTTCGAAAATTGGTGCTGTTTGGGGTTATCGAGGCATCTGCCCCGTTGTTAGAAAAACCGCGTTGCCCCACCTGCACTTCAAAGCCGAGTTGCAAGGAGTCACCGGGCTGGAGCGGCTTTGCCAGAGTATAAACCTGGTACCCCAGTACATTATCTTCCAGTACCCGGGTAGTAGGCTGATTAAAGGTAATGGCTTTTGTTTCAACTCCCGGCGCTATACTCACATGTACAGAATCGATCGAGTCCTGATGATGGTTCACGAGCAAGTAAGTACCTCGAACAATTGCCTCCCGCTTCTCGGGATAGATCTCTATATGCAAAGACGTACTTGCCTGTTGGGGCTGCGGAATACGGGCGTACTTTTTATACCGCTGCTCATACCTGGCACGCAGCTCCGCCATTTCAGATGAAGTCAGGTAATTGTTGTGGACATTGGTGTTATAGAAGATGAAGCCTCCAAACAGAAGTATACCCGCTACCGCCACCGTGGCTACTATGATGGTGGACCGGGTGATGCGACGGCGACCTAAGCGGAAGCGCGACTTTAACCCCACTTCCCGGCCCCGCACCCAGCAAAGTTTTGCCGCTACAGCCAGCAGCAGCGACCACGATAACCAGTAGAATTTAAACCATAGCCACGGTTCCAGCGACAAGTTAAAACCGGTCATACTGGTATACGACCAACCTGGGCTGGACCCAAAGATGAGCAACTTGTGGCTGATGCCGAGACCAGGAGCAAACGCGATAAACCCAAAGGCAAGCAGGGCAAAAAAATGGCCCAGGTATTTATGATTGACCAGTACATGGACAAAAAGTGCAAGTAGGACCCAGAGCAGACATTCTACTAACTGAAGCCCAAAAAGTGCTTTTACATATAGCCCGAGCTCGATTGGCGCGCCACCTATACCATCCTGTGCAAAAATTCCTGCCATCAACAGCAATGCCAACCACACAATGAGCATCAAACTTAACGCCAGCAACCTGCTCAGGAACAGCACCCACTCCGGCACTGGGGCCGCATTCGCAATCTCGTTTATACCTGTTTCTCTCTCTTTCCAGACCAGTTCTCCGGCATAAAAAATAGTAAGCAGCGTGATCAGGATCCAGAAGGTGTGGAGATCGCCCAGTGGTGCCGTTATATAGTTAACCACATAATCAGTTCTGGGCCACAGTGGTACGCCTTTGGCCTTTATATTGCCGGGCATGGACAAACTCACCAACAGCGCAATGGCAGCTAATAAGAGAAGACCGGCAGGGCTCTTTGCGAGCTGTAAGAATAATTTACTGGTGATAACACGCAATTGCCGCAAATGAGTAGGCATGTTATACGTTCCCCGCACCTGCGGCAGCACTTCATTCGATTCCCGCCGCAGCCACGATAGAGCCGACACCTCAGTTTTTGGTTGATCAGTTTTCTTGCGCTTTTTGCCTGTTTCAGGAGTATGGAATTGAAAACGGAAGTAGGTAAGCGCCAGCATACCCAGTGAGATCCCAAACCATAGGAAGCGGTTCCAAAGCAGGGAGCCCTCTGGTTGGAACAAGCGCGTACTTTTCTCCAGTGGGGTCCATTCATTTGACAGAAGGCTCATAACCGGGGTAAAATTGACAGGATCTATCAGATTTCCCCATTCCCCCGCATTCTGCAGGAACTGACCAAAGAGAAAGGCGGCCGCAAACAGGAGGGCTCCCCCCAGGTAACTAACCATCGCCCGACGGGATAGGGCTGCCAGCGAGAACTGGATGGCCGTCGCATAAAATGCGTTAGGGATTAAGATATAGAAAAAAACAGTCAGGTAAGCAGCCGTTCGGAAGGGGCCCAGGATCTCAGCTTCTACCCCGGAAAAGTGCATCCCGAGCAGGATACCCACCGGTACGCCTAACATGATGCAGGTATTGAGAGCGAAGGCGGCCAGGAACCGACCTCCCAGGTAGTTAGCTTTACCGGCGGGGGCAGTGTAGGTAAGGGAATGCATACGGGTCTGCACATCTCGTGCCGCCGCATCGCCCGCCACCGATGCGCCTACCGGAAGCCAGAAGAGACTGCAAAGCACGGTAACGGCCGCTATAACGATAGGCGCATTGAGTAAGAAATAACCGTCGCGCGCATCATGGATGTAATTGCCTATTACCCACATATAAGCGAATACTAACATTACAGCAAAGTAAAGCCAGGTAGTGGCCCGGCGAACCTGGTAGGTAAATTCTAGCTGGAAAATTTTCCGAAACTTCATGGCTGTACCTCCTCCACACGTTGCTGTTGTTTTATTTTGCCACAGTAGCCCGCCATCGTACTGAAATAGACATCCTCCAGGTCCGGCTCCACCTGGTCAAAACTACTGCCTGGGCTATCCTGGGTATAAACACGCACCATCAAGCGTCCGCTCAGGAGCTTGGCAGAAATGACCTGGTGCTCCTGTTCCATGGCTAGCAGTGCATCTTTGGGGACCAATTTGCGCCAGACACGGCCTTTGAGGGCGTTTACGGCCTCCAGCGGCTGCGCTTCCAAAAGTATCTGCCCTTTGTTGATGATGGCCATGTTGGTACACAATTCTGAAACATCTTCTACAATGTGCGTGGATAAAATCACGACGCTGTTTTCCCCTAATTCGCTTAAAAGATTCAGAAAACGGACACGCTCGGCCGGATCCAGCCCAGCCGTTGGTTCATCCACGATCAGCAGCTTCGGGTTGCCCAGCAAGGCCACTGCTACCCCGAACCGCTGCTTCATGCCACCCGAAAAGCCGCCCAGCTTCTGTTTGCGTTTGTCCCATAGGTTCGTTTGCCGGAGCAGGGTTTCTGTGGTTTCTTTGCGAACAGCCCGGTTGGTAATGCCTTTGAGTACGGCAAAGTAGTCCAGCAACTCTTCTGCACTCGACTTTGGGTAGACCCCGAACTCCTGCGGAAGGTAGCCTAGTGTCTGGCGTACTTCATCCTTCTGGTGCAGCACATTTAACTTACCCAAAAATATCTGACCTTCATCCGGCTCCTGCAGCGTAGCCAGTATTCGCATCAGAGTAGACTTGCCAGCGCCGTTAGGCCCCAGCAATCCGTACATACCCGCGGGGATGTCCAGCGAAATACTATGCAATGCCTGCACCCCATTGGTGTATGTTTTGGACACATTGCGGATGGAAAGGCTTTCCTGGTGATTTTCCATAGTTTCATTTCGTTAGGCCATGTTATTAATGAAAGGAAAAGCATTAAACTAATCCTGTTCATTTTCAGAATAAAAGAACCGGTACCGCATCAAAAAGCAAAAAGCAATATGCTACTGCTGCCAAATAATCGACCAGTGGCAGCATAGCTTCCCTCAAAGTAGTTGCAGGCGCTATTGGCTGGTTCGTAGATTGATATAAGGCACTGGCCGAGTAGGCTATCAGGGTGTGGCAGGAAAAAATAACTTTGTTCTATGAACCGAATTAAAAGAATCTTCCGGCTGATTCACCTCCTGGTCTGGAGCCTGTTCAGCCTCTTGATAGCCTTTCAACTAAGTCAGGATAATGCCTACTGGCTTACCTTAACCACAGGGTTCATTTTAACATGTTTGTATGTATTCTACAGCCACTTCTATCTCCTTTCCCGGTACTTAGGTAAAAATCAGAAGGGGGCTTATGTTCTCAGGCTGGTAGGGATCATGCTGACCGGGCCTTTCCCTTTTTTGTTTTTTCATTACAAAAAACTGACTACCCCGCACTTTTTCTTTGAGTACTATGCCATGACCCTTGTCACGATAGTACCCATCTTTATTTTTCTCAGCTGGCTGGCTAGGGTCACGGAGAACCTAGTGATGAATACCATCAAAAAAGAGCAATTAGAAAAGCAAGCCGTGGAGACAGAACTGCATTATCTGAAGTCACAGATAAACCCGCATTTTTTATTCAATACACTAAATAACATCCATACCTTAGTTTACAAACAAGCTCCAACTGCGCCCGAAGCCGTCATGCGATTGGCTTCCTTAATGCGTTACATGATCTATGAATCCAACGTCGTAACGGTACCCCTTTCCAGGGAGATCAATTACCTGCAGGATTATGTAAGTTTGCAGCAACTCCGGTATAAGAAGAGCCCGGTTGTAGCGCTTATAGTAGAAGGTAACATCGCATCCGGCCACATTGCACCGCTCTTGTTTATTCACTTCCTGGAAAATGCTTACAAACACAGTCCGGCCCGATTAGAACCTGGCGCTATAAAAGTGCACCTTGCCTTAAAAGAAAACACCCTCACCTTATGTATTCAGAATCCTATTGGCAGCAGACCGGGCAATGCGTTAGAAGAACCCGGCGGCATTGGCTTACCTAATGTGCAGAAACGCCTGGCTTTACTTTACCCAAACCAGCATACCCTGGAGATAAGCAGTACAGACGAGCTATTTACAGTAACGTTAGAAATACAGAATCTACAGCTACAAGCCCATGAAAGAGAAGCTGACCTGCTATATAATTGATGACGAGCACCTGGCTCAGGAGATTCTGGAAGAGTATGTATCGAAAGTACCTTTTCTGGAACTGAAAGGTACTTTTATAAGCCCCCTGGAGGCAGCTGCGCAATTAGAGGAAGATAAACCCGACCTACTTTTTCTGGATATCAACATGCCGGACCTGGACGGACTCAGCTTTATACCGATGCTGAACCCGAAGCCAATGGTTATACTCACAACAGCTTATGATCAATATGCGCTGAAAGCCTTTGATCTGGAAGTGAAAGATTACCTGGTAAAGCCTTTTTCTTTCGAGCGTTTCTATAAAGGCGTGCTGCGCCTCTACCAGGAACAAGGTAACCGGCAGCAACCGGAAAAGAAAGATCATGTTGCCGGGCTGAAGCAGGAGCCGGACTATATTTTTTTAAAAGTGGGCCATCGTATTCAAAAGATTACCACCCGCGATATACTTTTTGTAGAAGGCATGAAAGACTACCTGAGAATCCACACGGCCAAAGAAAAGATAATGACCCTGCTGAGTTTTGCTAAGCTGGAAGAACTGCTGCCGGCCGGAGATTTTGCCCGCGTTCACCGGTCCTTTCTGGTTGCTATCGATAAGATAGAGCATATCGAAAAGAACAGGATTCAAATAGCCAATCATGTCATCCCAATCAGTGATTCGTACACCGATAGTTTCTATAAGAAACTGAGAGGATCAATTTAGAAAAGCATACTATTTTCCGGAAGCTGACTTTATTTAAAGTCGACTAATAATGTTTTGAAAAAGGAAGCGGTAAACTTAGTCTTCGCTCTTGGGCATTCTCTCTATTTCATCTTTACCGGATGCATTGCGTTTAGCTTTTCTTGCCGCAACTTTAAGTGCCTCCTGATGTTCTTTCCTTTCCTTGAATTCTTTTTGGCGCTGCTTCTTTTGTTGATCGTTTGCTCTGGTACTCATTTTCTGAATTAAATTAGGTATAACAAATTTCTGAACCTTGCTAAGCCTTGCTTCTCGTTGTAATCATATTTATACGCATATAAGGTATAAACTTTAATCTAAAAAGTTCGACGTCCCACACGTTTCGTCTACTAAAAAGGTGTGCTAGTTCGTATAGAGTGCCTTTTGATGATCTTCCTCAATTAACAAAATAGTGCCAGCAGTCAATTACAGAAACGACAGCTTCTTATACTTCAATTCAGATATATGATAACCTGTTATGCTATCCTTTTAAGATTTAAAATAACTGGAATGCTTTAGAATGTAAATAATTTATTTATTTGCCCTCATGTCAACAAGCCAGGTACTGCTTATACTTCTCAGTGGATTAGGTGTCTTACACGGGCTCTTCTTAGCTGCTTTTCTTTGGTATCACGCAAAAGGGCTGAGCACTTCGAATAAGATCCTGAGCATCCTCTTGCTTATACTCTCCTTCCGTATCGGGAAATCTGTTTTCCTTGAATTTGTGGAGGGTTTATACTTGCAGTTGATATTTGCCGGGCTTGCCTCGCTCTTGTTAATCGGTCCCTTATTCTACTTCTACACCAGATCGGTTCTGGAAAAATCGATCCGATTCACCACGACCATACTCCTGCATTTTATTCCTTTTCTTTTTGGTATAGCCTTCAGTTTTTGGATTGACAGAGCGAATGTTAAAACTACGCCGATACCAGTGTTTGTTATACTTTTCTGCCTCTACTACGGCCACTACCTGGTTTATTTATACTTAAGCTACCGGCAGATACATAAGTATAAAACCCAATTGGGAGGAGCTGATGTTGCCGTTCAGTGGTTGCGGCTTCTCTGGTGTGCGTTGGCAGCCCTCTGGATTGTGTATGTGCTCAACTTGCTGGAGGATAATATTCCCTACATTCTGGGTCCTATACTCTATTCTGTAATTGCTTATGGGGTCAGCCTGCTTGCCATTAAAAGAGGATATATCAATGCACTCGATGCTGCAAAGTATAAAACCACTCCACTTTCCGAAACTGAAATAAACCAGATTTACGAGGAGGTGAAAAAACTCTTAACAGAGGAGCAGCTGCACAAAAATCCGGATCTGACGCTAAGTACCTTCAGCAAAGCGTTAAAAGTAAGTCCTCAGAAAATCTCCATGGCAATCAATAGCCGGTCAGAATCGAATTTCAATGGTTTTGTGAATCAATACCGCATCAGGCATGCGCAGGCCTTATTGGAAGATCCTGCATCCAGCGAACTGACGATTGCGGCTATTGCGTACGAGGTCGGGTTTAACAGCCTGACCAGCTTTAATACTGCTTTCAAAAAACAACTGCAGAAAACTCCCTCGGCCTATCGTAAGGAAATTACACCAGCATAGAAATTCTGTTCGTTCACCTGCCAATTGCACACCATACTAGCGCTTCTTCTTTTTGATTTTAGAGACAGATTTCTGGTCATCAAATGAAAATGTTCACGGGAGCATCATTTCTAACTCTTAAACTGGCGCAACACTAGTCTGCTCCGAATTCTGGCAAAACAGGCTATTAATTCGTTATTTACTATAGGCAAATGATCATTTTGGAGGAATCCGACACCAGCTAACGCTTCCTTTGTGTCAAAACTAAACCAAAAGATTATGCTAAAACTTTTCATTACAGCCGTATTACTCACTATCGCCATCACCGTCTCTGCCCAGATAACATCGTTCCAGTTTGAGGGAGTGAAGAGAAAGTACTTGTTATACCTTCCTGCTTCTTATCATTCCAACACAAAGCAATCCTACCCCCTGGTATTTAACTTTCATGGCGGGGGCATGACCGTGGCAGAACAAATGCTCTATACCCGAATGAATGAGGCCGCCGATAAACACAATTTTATTGTGGTATACCCCTCCGGCATAAAGCAGGATTGGAACGTTGGCTTTGAGATGGCCTATCAAAAGGGCACCAACGATATTGGCTTTGTTAAAGCCATACTTGACAGCCTGAAAAAAGACTACCGCATAGATGAAAAGGCTGTTTTTGCGACAGGACTATCACGGGGCGGGTTCTTCTGCCATCGCTTGGCAGCTGAAATGCCGGATGCTTTTGCCGCCATTGCTTCCATTGGTGGTCCACTGCCCGATTCAGTAAAATACTTTCATCAATCGGATAAAAAAGTGAGCGTGATGCAGGTGCACGGCACAGCCGACGAGGTTGTAAAGTATGACGGGAAAACTGAAGCTTATGCGTCTGCTCCTACTACGTATGACTACTGGGTAACACGTAACGGATTAGCCGGCCAGAAAGAAAACAAGAAGGTTTTGAATGCTGATAAAAAGGATGACACCTCGGTGACGATGCAGGAAGTAACGGATAAAAGCGTGACGGTTTCGCTTGTTACCGTCGAAAACGGTGGCCATACCTGGCCGGGAGGTGTTTCCTATAACATTGGCTACCCTTTGGGGAATACCACAAGGGATATTGACATCAATGAAATCATGTGGCGTTTCTTCAGCAAGAACAGAAAGCACTGAAAGGGTATTGTGCCATCAGTTTGAGTTAGCATAAAAGGCCGCTATACTTGAAGAGGTATAGCGGCCTTTCTTAATTTCAGCACCTAATAAAGGTTCGTTCTGAACCGGATAATCAGCAGTCTTAACGTGCTTCTTCCAGCACCCTGGCAATAGCAGTGAATCCCATTTTGCGGGCATGCTGCAATGCTGTTACCCCATCCTTATCCGGAATGTTGATGTCGCAGCCGGCATCCACCAGCGTTTGTACTACCTCTACATAGGTTTTGGTACCATTTCCCAATACAACGGCCTCCATCAGCGCAGTCCAACCCAAGCGGTTTACGTGGTCAATAGGAAAGCCTTTGGTGTTAGCCAGTAGTTTTACTACCTCCAGATGCCCTCTCTCGCATGCCGGAATCAGGGCGCTGCCGTTATAGCGGTTAAAGACATCAAACCGGGCACCGTTCTCCAGGTATAGTTTCACAAGATCCGTATAGCCTGCTGCGCCGGCATATAAAAAAGGGCTATCTTTAATCTCGTCCTGTTGGTTTACATCAGCGCTGTGCTTAACAAGCAGCTGTGCCATTTCCAGGTTGTTGTGGTGCGTGGCCAGGAGGAGTAGCGACCTTTTCTGTGAATCGGTTGCGTTCACGTCTGCTCCATTTTTCAGGGCAGCTGCTACCGCATCTATCCTGTTATTATTAACGGCCTCCACCAGGGAGTTGTGTGTGGCAGGAGTATGCATAGCAGTTTCTGTTTGGCAGGAATTGAGCAGTAAAAATGAAAGTATTAGAAGCAAGGTGTTCATACGGTAGTCGTTTGGTACACGATATTTCCTTTATGAATCAATGCTCTCACGGGAGATACACGCGAAACGGCTTCTGCCGAGCAACTGGCGTCTACCAGTATCAGGTCGGCTTTGTCCCCTGCCTGCGGCCATTGCCTGTTTCCTTTGTCATCGAGTGGCAGGATATTGTGGGTAGCCAGTTTCAGGCATCTGGAAAGCTCAAATTCGGTAGAGTAACCATATAGCTGCGCCATCAGAGTTGCTTTTTGCAGAATGCTGCCCGTACCAAAAGTGTTCCAGTGGTCAATGATAGAGTCGTTGCCGGTGCGCACGTCTACGCCATACTTGTAAAGCGTCGGGATAGGCATGATCAGATTTCCGAAAGGGATGGTGGAAATGATACCTATTCTGGCGCCGGCTAGATTATCAGCCACTTCTTCCAGCTTTTGCTTTTCAAGCCTGGCAAGTACAAAACTGTGGCTAATGAAGGTTTTACCTTTCAATACAGGGTTCTCATTTACACGATCAATGAGGTATTCCACCGTTTTCAGACCGGAGTCTCCGCCTTCGTGCAGGTGTATGTCGATGCCTTTTTTGTGATCCAATGCCAGCTGCACCACAAAATCCATACTTTTCTTCATATCGCCGTCGATTGCGCCCGGGTCCAGGCCACCTATATAATCAATGCCCATGGCAGCGGCTTCTTTCATCAGTTGCTCAGATTTTGAACGCAGGATGCCATGCTGCGGAAAGGTGACCAACTCAGCTTCAAAGCTATCCTTTTTAGTATCAAGGGCCTGCTGTAGGTTTTTAAGGGAGTCGAGTCTGGAAGTAGGTTCGATGTTGACGTGGCTTCTGGCAAAGTTTGCCCCATGCGATTGCAACAGCTCGATCAGTTTTTCTGCCCGCTCAGTTGATGTTTGCAGCATTTTCGGTAGCACCTCTTGCTCATAGGCGATCATATCCTGCACCGTTCTGTTCTTCTTACGCCGCGCCTGCCACGGGCCGCCGTAAAAGGTCTTGTCCAGGTGAATGTGCATGTCTTTGAAGGAAGGCAGCAGCAGAAGCCCCTGGGCATCCAGGGCGTCAGCAGTTGGGTTATTGGGCAAAACAGCTTTTATCTTACCATCGCTGATCACCAGGGTGAACAATCCTGTTTTGGTAGCAACAACTTCACCTTCCTCATACTCAAACCCGGTTTCAAGTCGTACATTTTTAAATGTAAGTATCTTGTCGGCAGTCATATATTGATCTTGCTTAGTAGGCTCCGATTGTGCTATTGACAGCATACCGGTGCAGGAGGCCAGGCTGCTGCCGGCAAGCAGCATAGCAGAATTTTTGATAAAATCTTTACGCGTTATCGGGTGTAGCGCCATAGTACAGTTTTTTAAAGTATAAAGGTAGCCCCTCCTATCCTTAAAACAGATGTGCAGTTCCTGCCAAAACTTGCAAATTTTATAACTGTTCCCGGAAGGACCGCGGTGAAACTCCTGTTTTGCTCTTGAAAAAGTTGGAAAAATGGGCCAGGTCGCTGAAGCCAAGATCAAAAGCAATTTCTTTGACGGGCATCTCTGATGCATGGAGCAATCGTTTGGCTTCCAGAATGATGCGGTTATGTATCAGAAATAGGGCAGGCACCTGGAGATGCCTTTTGCAAAGTATATTCAGGTAGTTAGCCGAGATGTGCAGCTGGTCGGCATAGAAGGCTACGGTTTTCTGCACTTTAAAATATTCATCTACCAGCTGATGATAGCGCATAAGCGCCGGCACAGCGCGGAATACTTTCAGGTAATCGTGCCTGTTTCCGGCCTCCCGGCTCACCAGTTGGGCGATCAATCGGTTTCTCAGGCTGACAATGTCCCAGTGTATGGGCGTTATACTCAGTTCTGCCTGTATCGCCTGAAACTCATACTGTAGCTTGGAGAAAGTTTCGGGAGAAAGGTCAAGGACCGGTTGCCACTGGTACAGCACAAACGTAAGCTCCAGTGAAGACGAGAACAAATCGAAAACGGGACGGTCGATCATGAGCTGATAGGCCAACGTGTTTTCTCCTAAAGTCCAGCTGTGCACCTGGCCCGGAAATAGCAGGTGCAATTGATGATTCCCTACCTGATACTGCTTAAAATCTATGGTATGCGTTCCGCTCCCTTTCTCAAACAGAAGCAGCATGAAAAAGTCATGCTTGTGCGGCTTTCCAATGTGCTGCTTTCCTTGTATCAGATGAAACTGCAGTGCATTATTTTGCTGCAGGCCAGGCTGAAACTCCTCTATGCCGAGCACCGGAAAATTATCTTTTTGCTTCATAGATTTAAGGTATACTATATCTACTTAACAAAATGCTTAACTCGGAGAAACAAGTCTATACGATGCAAGTACCCGTCTAGCACCATCTTTCATTAACGTGGGTTAGGTAATGGTTCACGCAGCTAACAAAGCTGCTCTGTTAGTGGCTAAATATACGTTTTATAGGTAGCAAGGCTTTTAATATGTAACGTTGCTGCTATCCGGGTGCTACCGGAAGGAAATCTGGTAGCTATCACACCATGTTATACAAATCCTTAAACATTAAAGCCGGCATACGGTTTACCAGCAAATACAGAAAGTAGCTATCGCTTTCAGAAGTAGAGAGCTAACCAATACCATGTACAGCCTTTTAGAAAACTTTATTAAAAGCAGAACAAGGATAGACAATGCCTCGCTGGAATTGATTTGCTCTCGTTTCGAGCCCTTGAAAACAAAACGGAACGAGCTCTTGCTGAATTACAACGACGTTTGCCAGCATTATTATTTTGTAAATAAAGGCTGCATCCGGCTTTATACAATCAATAAAGAAGGGACTGAGGCGACACGGTTCTTTGCCTTCGAAGGCGGTTTCGGTACCGCTCTGCCCAGCCTCATCGACCAAACGCCCGCCGGCGAATGCATGCAAACCATCGAAAGATCCGAGCTCCTCAAAATTTCCAGGGATAACTTTTACTACCTGGTGGATACCGTGCCGCCATTTGCCTTTATCTACAGGCAGATTCTGGAACTGGGTTTTATTACCGCTCAAAAGCGGATTTACGGTTTTCAGGGGTTTGATGCGCTGGAAAAAGTAAAATGGGTTATTCAGCACCAGCCTGATTTTTTGTTGCGTGTTTCCAATAAAATGGCCGCCTCCTACCTGGGCCTCTCTCCCTCTACCCTAAGCAGAATAAAAGCCAGGCTCTGAAAACGTTGACTTAGGGCAATACTTTTCACCAATAGCACCGGTAGCTTTGTAAAAAAGAATAATGAGCTACAAACTGACGCTGTTTATACTCCTGTTCATGCCGATGCTTTCGCTGGCGCAGGCCAGTAAGCAGGAGAACACAAAACAAAAAGGCAATGCTGATCCGGTGCAGGCCAGCTATGTAGCCGAAGCGCACCAGCTCACACTGGAAGCAGCTATGTTACTGACAAACCGCGCCCGGGCAGCTGCCAAGACCCTGAACAAAGACGTGAGCATTGCCATTGTAGATGCCTCCGGCCAGGTCATTATGCTTTCGCGGGGCAATGGCGTAGGGCCGCACAACACCGAAGCCGCCAGAAGAAAAGCGTATACTTCGCTTTCCACTAAAACATCCACCCTGCTGCTGGCCCGCAGTGCCCGGGAAAATGCCGATACCTATAACCTGGCTAACCTCCCGGAGCTGTTGCTGCTGGGAGGTGGCTGCCCCATCTGGTACAAAGGGCATGTGATCGGCGGCATTGGCATAGCCGGCGGCGGCGGACCGGAGAATGATCATAAAATCGCACTAGCTGCGGCTATAGAAGACGCGGCCATACTTATACACTAACTTTATACTTTGATTATGAGAAAAATAGCTTTTGCAGTATTGCTTGTGCTGGCAACAACTGTTGCGTATGCACAGACCACCCCCTACCAATTATCGAGTCATATTCTGGATATTGCTACAGGCATGCCAGCTAAAGGTGTTCCGGTTGAACTGGAGAAACTGGACAAGAAAACCCAGGTATGGAAGCAGGTGGACAAGAAGGTAACCGATGAGAACGGGCGCATCAAAGATTTTCTGCCAACTAAAAATGAAAACGAAGGCGTTTACAGGCTTCGCTTTTTAGTAGCCGACTATTTCAAAAGCAAAAAAACTGAAAGCTTCTATCCTTTTATCGAAGTCGTTTTCCAGATAAATGACAACGATCATTATCACGTTCCCATCACGTTGTCGCCCTACGGTTACGCCACCTACAGGGGAAATTAACATCATTTATACATCAGTTCCACAAAATCAAAAAGCCGCACCAATGTAAAATGGTGCGGCTTTTTATTTCAGAAAGGATGCCTATCGGTTGTTCTACTTTTTAACAGGTGCCTGAAATTCATTGCAGAAGTAAAGTTACCTGAGCCTAACTATATGTTGAATAATAGCCTCATACTTATATTATTTGACTAACCAAGGTTTATAATTAAAGGCAATCACGCTTGTATGATTAGGTTATTTCCTTTGATCAAGGGCCTAAAATCTATACCCTACCCTGCAACAGCAGGTGCGCCCACAATACTGCGCCACTTCTTGCGCCAGTTGACCAGGCGGCGGCGGTTCATTTTGCCAAACCTGAATAACCACACGATGAGCATGATCCAAAGGCCGGCCATCACCACATAACCGAGCATCTCCCGGGCTGCCACCAGTACGGCCTGTGGCATTGCTGCGCCATAGAGTCCCAGAGTTCCGCCCGAAGTAGCAGCCCGCGCCATCACGGCCGTATTGGTCACGTCCATGTGCTGGGCCAATTGGTGGAGGTGTTCTACCTGCCCCTGGTACATGCCAAAGGAGATGAGCGCCGAGAAGAAGGCTGGACCCAGGAAGGAGCGGAACACCACCAGCACCGCTCCGGAAGAAAGCATGTCCATCATCTGCAGGCCTACTGCATTGTACACGCCCAGCCCCGCAAATAACACCACCATGCCAAAGCCCCGGAGTGCCGCTGCCAGGTAAAAATCCTGCATGCCTGCGCCCGGGTTTACGTTGGTGTAGAGCAGCAGATAGCCAAGTACAAAGGCACCGAACCCGATCAGAATAATGCCTTTGTGGTTGTGCTCGTACTTGTTCCAGAAAAACAGTAGCAGCCCGCCTACGATCACCCCGGGTATCATCCACAGGTTAAGTTCGGCATTGGTTTGCGCGCTATACTTGAGAATTCCGGATGTGAGCACGCTTTGAATAGAACCAGCCGCCAGAAACAGCCCTGTCAGAAAGACCATCGCCTGGCTGGCCCATACATTTCTGATTTGAAGTATGCGCAGGTTCAGAAAAGGTTGCGCGGAAGTAAGTTGCCGCTTGATGAAGAGCAACAAGGTAATGACAAAACCAAGGGCGGCGCCCTGGATGTGAACATAGCTAAAGTAATCTTCTACCTTCGCAAAGACCAGCACATAGTTCAGCAGCATCAGCGAGGTAGTGAGCAGCAGAAAGCTTTGCCAGTCTATGCTTTTAAATGGTGCATACGGTGACGTGCGCCCGTTGTGGTAAAACACGGTTACCAGCAGCAAGCTTAGCAATAAGCCCGGCATCATAAAGTAATACACATACTGCCAGCCAAAGGCATAGGAAAGCTCGGCAGAGAAGTACGCCCCCAATTGCCCTAACGCGATACTGACGGGGTAAAACACGGCATAAAAACGGCCCCGGTTCCCATCCGGGCTGATCATCATCATGATCGGCACGATCACTTCCATCATGGTGAACATCTTAAAACCGCCCATTACCAGGTTGCAACCTATAAGTACCTGCGGCGAGGTGGTAACGGCGCACCACAGCGACAGCAGCAGGGTACCACCCAGCGTGACAAAGAGAATGTTGCGGCTGGTAAAAGCACCTTTTATTTGAATCAGGAGCGGAAACACTACCATCATCCCGATAGTAGTGGCATAGTTGGCCATCATCATGTATTCGGTCATGGTGCCCATGCCGCTGACCATGTCGTTGATGTTGGCCGTGTAAAGGCCGTTGGTGGTAAGCGCTGTTATCGTAATGATCAGGATCACCAGCAGTCCCAGTGGCTTGGTCACCCAGTCGTTAAAAAGCCCTTTTCTTAGTTCTGACATCTTATAAAATGGCCTTTACCTCTACGTTCATCCCTGCCCGCAGCATTTCCATGTCTTTTTTGTCTGTTCCGGCAAACTCAATGCGCACCGGAATGCGCTGCTGCACCTTCACAAAATTACCGGTGGCGTTATCTACCGGAACAGCCGAGTACCTGGCACCCGTGGCTTCCGAAATGGCGCTGATCGTGCCTTTAAAAACTTTCCCTTCGATGGCATCCACCGTGATCTCGATGGGCTGACCTACATACAGGTTGCCGGTTTGGGTTTCCTTGTAGTTGGCCACCACCCATACCTGGTTGCTACGCACGATGCTGGCAAGCGCCTGGCCCGGCTGTATCAGCTGGCCTTCCTGGATGGTGCGGCGCCCCATAACCCCATCATAAGGCGCCGTGATGACGGTATACTTCAGGTTCAGTTTAGCCATGTCCAGGGCAGCCTCAGCCCGTTTGATGTTGGCATCGTTCACGGCCAGCCTGGATTTTACTTCTTTGGTAGAAAGCTGCGAAGTCTGCTTCTGGCGCTCCAGCGCAGCCAGGCGGGCCCTGGCCGCATCGTACTCCGTTTTCATCTGCTCGTATTGCTGGCGCGTCACGGCCTCGTCTTTCAGCAGAGTTTCGTAGCGCTTGTAGTTCTGCTCCACGCTCCAGAGCCGGGCCCGGGCTTCGGCAATGTTGGCTTCCGAAACCGCAATACTGTTGCTCACGGTGTTCACGCTCGAGCTGGTGACGGTTTTGGTGGCCTGCGCATCGAGGTAGGCGGCTTCGGCCTGTGCCAGTTGGATGCGTATTTCGTTGTCGTTGATGATTACCAGCGTATCGCCCTTTTTCACCGGCTGGTGCTCGGTAAAGCGGATCTCGTCGATGTAGCCACCTACCCGGGCATTAAGCGGGTTGATGAACTGCTCTACCTGAGCATCGTTTGTGATCTCGTTTTTGCTGAAATCGAAGTATAAACCGGCGACCCAAAGCAAAGCGCCGGCAATGGCTACCAGCAACAGAGCGTTAAGTATAAGCTGGCCGGTTTTTCTCTTTTTAGGTTTTGAATGTGTTTTGTGAGCGGTAGTGTCCTGTGACATAGTGGTTTAGTGATTTCTATTAAAGGTTTCCGGCTAAGCGTTCTAATTGGTAATAAGTATAGATAATGGTTGCATCGGCGTTGGCCTTCTGCAGCTCGGCATCCAGCTTGGCGTTGGTGGCGTCGAGCATGTCTGCCAGCAGGGCCAGGTTGGCCAGGTATTTCTTTTCCACGATGCGGTAGTTCTCGTTGGCCAGGCGCACGCCCTGCTCAAAACTCACGCTCCGTTCCCGGGCCTCGTTGTGCTTGATAAAGGCACTTTGCACTTCATTTTCGATGTTCTGGCGTTGCAGCGTTAAGAGTTCCTGCTGCTGCTGCTCCTGGGCACGGGCCACCCCGATGCTATATCTGGCATTATAGAGCGAGGCGATGTTGAAATTAATCCCCACGCCGGCATTCCAGCCCTGCGCATACATATCCAGCACGGGACTGGAACTGGTGATGGGCCTGATAACAGAGTTGCCTGCCTGCAGGCTGATGGTTGGCAGTTTGTCGGCTTTGGCTATCTGCAGGTTCTTTCGGGCAATTTCGGTGTTTACCTCCCCGGCCTTTATATCGGGGAAGTTGTGGAGCGCCTGGTCCAGATAAGCATTATAAGGCTGCACCTGCGGCAAGTGTTGGATAAAGGAAGAGTCGGGAACAAGGAACGTGTTTTCCGGCAGGCCCACGATCTGGCGCAGCTGCTGGTTGGCAATGGCCAGGTTGTTGTTTACTTCCTGCAGGGCCATCTTCAGGTTGGTGATCTGCAGCTCGCTTCGGATCACGTCGTTGCGCGTCAACATGCCTTCCTTATACAGGTTTTGGATGTTCTGCAGCCGCAGCCGGGCCAGATCGATGTTGCGTTGGTATACTTGGCGCTGGTTGAGCAGGCGGTACATATCGGCGTAGCGGCCCACGAGCAGCAGTTTTATATCGGCTCTGTTCTTCTCAAAGGTGAGCTGGGCTACCTGCTGGCTTAGTTCTGCGGCTTCTACGGCCTTGTTGATGGCGCCTCCTTTAAAAATAACCTGGCTGGCCTGCACGGCAAAAGAATTGCCAAAGTGCGGCATCTCCACACTGGCTACTTCCTCCAGGTTGGTATCCAGTATGCGGGCGTTGCCAATGTAATTTCCGGTAAGGCTTGCTGTGAGATTGGGTCTTTTCTGTGTTTTGGCTACTTCGCGGCGCTGGTTGGCTATTTCGATCCCCGTCCGCGACACCTGCAACTGCTGGCTGTTCTCCTCTGCCATGGTAAAGAGCTCCTGTATGGTGACCACCTTCGGTTCCTGCTGCCGGGCAAAAGCGCCGGAAGCAAAGCTTATAAGTATAAAGTACAGCGCTAAAGGCTTATAATTCATAAAGTTCTAAACAGTTAAATATTTAACTAATAATATAAAAAATTTTTATTTATGCTGCTGCTCGAAATTCCGGTAGATCGATTCGAACAAGAGCAGCCCGCTGCCAATCAGTTCGTTGGGTATTTCCCGGCCGGCAATCTCATACATCTCCGTGATCCAGGGCAGGATCAGGTCCTTCATTTGCTGGCCTTCTTTGGTTAAGGTGATGATCTTGTTACGGCGGTCCCGGCTGTCTTCTGTGCGCTGCACCAGTTTGCGGCGTACCAGGTTATCGAGCAGGTAAGTCAGGCTGGCTTTGTCTTTGAGGATCGCATCGGCTATTTCCTGTTGGTTGATGCCGTCCTTCTTCCACAAAAACCGGAGCACCTCCAGCATTTCAAAGGTAATATTAACGTCATACGCCTTAAATTTTTGACGCATAAACCCCTTCATAGCCGATGTTACTTTGGATAACTCGTGCAGGAAGTTTGCGAAATTTGCGTTTTGGTTAGGCGTCATCTTTTATTGGGCTGCAAAGTTAAAGGTATAATAGTTAAACAACAAACTTATTTTTGAAATTGTTTCTATTTTCCTAAAATAGGTAAACTCCTTCTCATTTACACTCCTCTTTACTAAAGGAATTAATTTTTCAAAGCCCTCTCCCACTACTGTTGTGCTGCCCGGCCGCTACCAATAGCCTTATTCCGTTTTACGTGCCGCTGCCATACTTGTCCTCCCGCTGTTAAGTATAACCACTCCGACTTTGTAAGGCAATAGATAATGATGTTCAGGCTGTTTGGCTGCCCCTCCTCTTCTCCTGCTGCAAGTGGCTCTTGTTAAGCCTCTTGCACTAAGCTAGCGCTATACTATTGCAATAAATTTCCTGTCACAAAAAAAGGGAAAATTTGCAACGATCATTTGTAACCATTCCCTGTCCTAAACATCTAATACAAAAGCAGATACCTAGCATCAGGGAAGGGTATGGCTGCACAGCATTCAAACAGCTTGACCACTACCTGATCGATCACCCGGGTAATCAGCGCTCCAAACGTCCTTCCCACAGGATAGTGGAACGGGAAATATGGGAGGAGTACAAGATCGGATTTCATGATAAAACAAGCAGCTAAACCGGATTTATCCCGGAACAGGATTATAAACCATTAAAAAATACGCTTATGAAAAACAAAATGACTGGGCTTGTTTTGGCGTCCATTTTATTTACCGGTTCCATCGCTTTTGTACAGTGCTCTAAAGATTCGGATACTCCGGTTCCTATAGGAGAAGAAGTCCAGGGGAAAGAAATCTTTCGGTATGATACCTTTGGGGACGAGGATTTCTGGAGTGGCCTGCTGCACCTGGATAAAGCCATAGCCGGTGAAAAAAACGGGGGGTTTGGAGCAGGCGTTAGTCCTGCAACGGCCTTGGCGGTGGGGTTAAAAGTAGATGCGGACGCCCTGCCGGCGGAAGTAGTTGCAGGCATAAAATCCGGCACCATCGATCTCAATGATCCGGCTACCACACTTGCACTTGTTAAACTCAATGCGGTAGTTGGTGTTAAGGGAATCCTGGATGAAAGTGGGAATATCAAAGCGATAGGTATTACATGTGCCTCCTGCCATTCGACCGTCGATAACTCTTTTGCTCCTGGCATTGGAAAGCGGCTTGACGGCTGGCCTAACCGGGACCTGAATGTAGGAGCCATTATTTCGCTTACCGATAATGCGAAGCCCATAGCCGATATGCTGCATGTAGACGAAGGAACGCTCAGATCAGTGCTGAGCAAGTGGGGACCCGGCAAATATGATGCTGTTCTGTTTGTGGATGGTAAAGCCCTGCGCCCGGATGGAAAAGTAGCCGCCAATTTACTTCCTGCTGCCTTCGGATTAAAAGGAATCGAGCTGACAACATACACCGGGTGGGGAGACATCACGTACTGGAATTCGTTTGTTGCCAATCTGGAGATGCATGGCAAGGGTAATTTTTCAGATCCCCGTTTAAATGACCCCGAAAAGTACCAGATTGCTGTTGAAAATCAGTTTTACAATGTGATGCATAGTCCGGATCTGATCACGCCCAAATTAGCGGCTTTGCGTGCTTATCAGCATTCACTCCCTGCGCCTAAACCTCCGACCGGTAGTTACGATCACCAGAAAGCAGGTAAGGGAAAAGCCTTATTTTTAACGAAAGCAAAATGCGCCTCGTGCCACATCCCTCCCTTGCTGGCTGATAATGTGCTTCATACGGCTGAAGAACTAGGTATAGATGATTTTGCCGCGATGCGATCTCCCACTGGCAAATACCGGACTACGCCTTTAGGCGGGCTATTTACAAGAGCGAAAGGAGGCTTTTATCACGATGGCAGGTATGCGACGCTTGCTGACGTGATCGATCATTACGATGAGCATATGTTATTGCACCTGACTGCAGCAGAAAAGAGCAATCTGGAAGAATATCTGAAATCACTTTAAAAGCATTTATATATAAACCAAAAGCCTCTTAGTTAATGCTAAGAGGCTTTTGGTTTGATAGCTGGCAGTCCACTACAACTCACCTCCTGGCTAGCTGTTGATCCAAGAGTTCGCTTCAGTGCTTTTGCTACTTTCAGTCTCCTCCTTTGTTATGTTAATGCCAGGAAGCATTTGCTAAGGCACATCAACATAGCTTTGCATCAACTCGCAGCATACCTATACGTTAATCTTAAAGTGGTTTATTTCAATAACCTATCGGAAGTATAGCAAGGGCAGATGCTCGCGCAGATCGCCTGGATTATCGTCTGAGAAGCTTTAAAATCATGGTTCTGAACGGAATGGAGAGTATGCTGCCAAAGTTTCTCAACATCGTTGTACCGGTATTCTTGGTGCTCAGCATGCTTTCTGCGGGCCTGGCCTATACCCTGCAAGAAATCACCAAATAAAACATCAGCTATGGAAAGTAAACAAACTACTGGCAAAAATATCAGTTGAACCTGTGCAGAAACCAATGACAGAACTTAATGCCGGTATCGGGGCAAGGTCTATACGCTGCCTCCCTCCTACGATTCTCAGTCGGGAACACAAGTAAGAAATAGCAGGTCCCCCTAAAAGTATAAACAATGCCAGAAGTTACTACTGAGGAAAAAGCAACGACGCCAGACGAGGAGTTTCACCTGCCCGGGCTTTCGGTGCTGCGTGATGCGGTACAAAATGCAGCCCGGAAAGTACCGCCGCGCAACAAGCTACAGCAGGATGGCATTGCCGCGCTGACAACTGCTGTCAGCAGTCTGCCGGATGGTATGGCGAACGGCCTGTTGGCAGGCGTTAGCCCTATCTACGGCCTATATGCCTGTATATCGGGCCCGTTGGTTGGCGGACTTTTTTCCAGTACCCATTTGATGATGATCACCGCCACGAGTGCTTCGGCCATCATGGCGGGCCAGACCATCGGTAGCTTGCCGGCGGAAGAGCGCGGGAAGGTATTTTTTCTGCTGGTGGTGCTCATTGGTGTTTTCCAGGTTATCATGGGGCTCTTGAAGATGGGGCGCTTGACCCGGTTTGTTTCCTTTTCGGTGATGACAGGTTTTCTGACCGGCATTTCAGTCTTATTAGTGATGAGCCAGCTCCCTACGGCTACCGGCTATTCCCCGGAAGGGAGTAACAGCATCATCCGGACCTTTAACCTGTTCAGGCATATCAACCAGGTGCATTTAGCTTCGGTAAGTATGGCTGCCTTAACCATTCTGCTGGCAATCTTCCTGCAGAAAACCCCGCTTAAAAAGTTCTTTGCTTTAATTGCCATCGCCATTCCGTCAATTATCGTTTTTTTTGCTGGGCTGGAAGAAGTAAAAGTCGTGCAGGATGTCGGCGACATTACCGGCGGTTTTCCTAGCCTGCTTGTGCCGCCGTTTTCCGCTATCAGCATCGAGATCATAACCGGGGCGTTGGCGGTAGCCATCGTCATTCTCATACAAGGGGCGGGGGTAAGCCAGAATGTGCCTAACAAAAATGGGACGGCTACCAGCACCTCCCGGGATTTTGTAGCGCAGGGAGCTGCTAATATTGCCTGCGGTTTCTTTCAGGGCCTTCCGGTAGGGGGATCTCTAGGCACCACGGCTGTTAATGTGCTGGCCAGGGCACAAACCAGGTGGTCCGTCATTCTTTCGGGGCTGGCAATGGCCCTGATCGTTGTTGTGTTTTCGGGTATTGTGGCGCATACGGCCATGCCTTCGCTGGGCGCCATGCTCATCCTGGCCGGCACCCGGAGCATCAAGCTTTCTGATATTGCTTCTACCTGGAATTCGGGCTGGAAATCATGGCCTTCGTTGCTGGCTGGAGGGGTTACTTTCGGAGCGACCCTGGTCTTACCTATACCTACTGCGGTAGGCATCGGCGTACTTCTTTCTGCCTTTCTATTTATTACACGTACCTCCACCGAAATATCGCTGGTGGAGCTCCGCAAGCGGGAAGATGGTAAAATAGAAGAGCACAAGCCACCCAAAACCCTGAAAGGGAACCAGGTAACCGTACTCAATGTGTATGGCAATTTATTCTATGCCGGGGCCCGCACATTAGAGCATCTGTTACCCAAACCAGGAAATGTCCAGAACCCCGTGGTGATACTGCGCCTGCGAGGCCGCACGCATCTGGGCGCTACCCTGATTTCGGTGCTAGCCAGCTATGCTGCCATGTTGCAGGATGTGAAGGGCAAACTCTACCTGACAGGAGTTAGTGATGAAGTATACAGAGAGGTGAAGCACTCCTACAAATTGCGCATCAACGGGCCGGTAAAAGCCTTTAAGGTGTCGCCTGAGCTTGGGCTCTCCACGCATAATGCGGTGGTGGATGCAGAAGCCTGGCTGCTGGAAGACGAAGAAGAACCCGCTGCTCACTAATCCTTTTAACGACCATTGCTTTCTGGCAATATCGTATCCCCTACTCTTACCAGGTAGATTTCCTTTTAGGTGTTCAGACGGCAAACCAAGGCACGGTTACAAGTATAAAAATAGGCCGCTTCCTGTAGCAAGACCTCCTTTACCAGGATGTAACCTGCCAATTACAGAAGTTTAGCCCGTTAACCCTTTATCTTTCTTTATCAAGTCTTTAGCACCTTTCGGGCCTATGTACCAATGATCACACTCATCCCTTTTGAGCAACGTTTCTGCTATAGAACCGTCCAACCTAATAAGGGATTACTTTAATTTTTGTGCTGCTTTTTATGGTAAGATTATATATCTCCGCGATTCTTCTCCTGATCAGTAGTATATGCCAGGCACAAGCCCCCGAAGCGAAGCCGGAGGAGAAGCCCTACCTGAAGCTGGGTGGTGCCGTGCGCTTTAACTATAATCTCTCTACCTGGAAGCAGGACCAATTGGACCGTGGCGGTGATTTTGGCTTTGACATGTTCCGCATCAATGTAGAATCCGCCTACAAAGGCATCAAGCTCAACGCAGAGTTCCGCCACTACTCCCAGGCTTTCGGCGGCTCATTCCTAAAACAAGCGTGGTTCCAGTATGATTTTTCAGAGAAATCGCAGCTACAGGTCGGGCTGAATCAGGTGCCCTTTGGTATTCAGCAATACAACTCCAACAACTGGTTCTTTAACATTACCTATTATGTTGGCTTTGAGGACGACCATGACATGGGGGTAAAGTATATTCACGACACCGGCCGCTGGCAGTGGCAGGCGGCCTACTATAAAAGCGCGGAGGAATTTGTCTTTGCGTTGACTGACCCCAGCCCCAACCGCTATTCTTACGATGTAACCGGGCGAAACAAGGAAAACAACCAGCTCGACTTTAAAGTAATAGGGCGCCTGGGAGATAGCCTGGCCCATGAACTGGGGGTTTCGCTGCAGGGCGGGCTGCTCTACAACCTCGACACAGGGCAAAACGGCACCCGCTACGCCGGGGCCCTGCACTATGAGTACAAAACCGACCACAGCCCCTGGAACATCAAGCTGCAAGCCATGCTCTACCGTTTTCAACCTAAGTATCCTGCCGAAGCTAACCTAAACTTTCTGGAAATGGGCGCTTACGGGGCCAACTACAACGTAGCCAACAAAGGAGAAATTTATACGGCAAGTATCGCCTACCATATTCCTTTGCAAACCCGCCTCGTACAAAGTATAGATGTTTACAACAACTACGGCTTTTACAACAAGCGTATCAACAGTTACGAAAATGCCCATATGAATGTACTTGGTGCGCTCTTTACCGCCGGCCCCATGTATATCTACACCGACGCTGCTTTCGGATACAATCACCCCTGGCTGGGCCCCGAATGGACGAATGCCCTGGCTGCAGGCACACCCGGCGACACCAGATGGCACATGCGCTTCAACATTAACATGGGGTACTATTTCTAACCATAAAAACCCGATGCATGAGTAAAATAAAAAGTGATACAAAGAAATCGTTTGGTCTGGATGTAAACGGCCCTGTGTTCTGGTCATCCATCGTGTTCCTGGTAGTAAGCATTGCCCTTGTACTTATTTTCAGGAAGGATGCGGAGGAGTTTTTCAGCGCCACCCAGGCAGCCATTACATCCAGCATGGGCTGGCTGTTCATCCTCAGCGTTAACATCTTTGTAGCGTACTGCCTGTACATGGCTTTCAGCCGGTTTGGCAAAATAAGATTGGGTGGCAAAGATGCCAAACCGGAGTTCACCACCTCGGCCTGGTTTGCCATGCTCTTTAGCGCCGGTATGGGCATAGGCCTGCTGTTCTGGAGCATTGCTGAGCCGATCAACCACTTCCAGACGCCTCCGCTGGGGGAGCCCGGCACACCTGCCGCCGCCCGGCAGGCCATGAACTTCACGTTCCTGCATTGGGGGCTGCATGCCTGGGCTATTTATGCGCTGGTAGCATTGGCACTGGCCTTCTTTACCTATAACCGGCAGCTGCCACTTACCGTGCGTTCAGCCTTCTACCCTTTTCTGGGAGAGCGCATCCATGGCGTGGTGGGGCATGTGATCGATATTCTGGCTGTGATCGCGACGCTTTTCGGACTAGCCACTTCGCTGGGGCTGGGTGTGCAACAGGTAGGCGCTGGGTTACACCACGTATTTCCCGCCATTGTGAACGATATCACCACCCAAATCATTCTTATAATTGTGATTACCGGCATTGCAACAATATCGGTCGTAACAGGGGTAGACAAAGGGGTGCGAATCCTGAGCGAATGGAACATCCGGGTGGCGCTGTTTATACTGGTGGCCGTGATGGTGCTGGGTCCGACTGTTTTTATACTTGGCTCCTACGTGCAGAACACCGGTTCCTACATCGGCAACTTCATGCAGCTCTCGTTCTGGAACGAGGCCTACTCCACCCGAAACTGGCAAGGTTCCTGGACGGTGTTTTACTGGGCCTGGTGGATTTCCTGGGCGCCGTTTGTGGGCATTTTTATTGCCCGGGTTTCCAAAGGGCGAACCATCAAGGAATTTATACTTGGCGTGCTCATCGCCCCCTCCCTGCTCTGCTTCCTGTGGATGACGGCCTTTGGCAGCACTGCCCTGCGATACACCCTGGCCGGCGATCCCACCATTGCAAATGCCGTCGCAGCCGATATGTCCACCGCCTTGTTCGTGTTCTTTGAGCAGCTGCCTTTCTCCACCACGCTTTCCGTGATCGGCGTTATACTTGTAGCAGGCTTCTTTGTCACTTCTTCCGACTCCGGTTCGCTGGTAGTGGTGAGCCTGACCTCCGGCGGCAAGCTCAATCCACCGGTCGGCATACGTATTTTCTGGGCGTTGGCAGGCGGCGCTATCGCGGCAGTGCTACTGATCGGCGGCGGCCTGCAGGCGCTTCAAACTGCTGTCATCATCACGGGCCTGCCCTTTGCCATTATACTTTTGCTGATGTGCATCAGCCTGTACCGTGGCCTGAGCGAAGAGGCCGATGAGGAAGAAAGGCTCGGAAAGGCTCAACAGCGCAAGGCGTACCAGCAACTTTTAGCCGAAATGCTGGCCAAACGGGCCCGGAAACAGGACGCCAGAACAGCTGAAAGTATAAAAGACACTCCAATTTTACCCAAATCACCAAACCCAGATGAGCTATGATCCCAATAGATGCCATGATGGTCTGTCTCGATCTGACCGACCTGGACGAAAAACTCGTTGCCTTCTCCCGCTCCGTCTGCGAACGCCTGCAGGTTCAGAAAGTATACTTCGTACACAACATCAAACTCTACGAACTGGCTGATGATTTTCGGGAAATGCTGGGAGATCTGGATCTGAGTAAAGAGGTAGAAGGGAATATCGACGATATAGTAGCAGAGCAATTCGATAACATCACCGATTACGAAATACTGATTAGCCAGGAGCCCAACACTGAGGTAATACTGGCCGACCTGGTGCGGCGCTATCGCATAAAGCTGACACTATTGGGTAAGACCATGAGCGGAAATAGAACCGGCGCGCAAGGCACAAAATTACTGCGTATACTTCCCTGCAGCGTGTTGGTCTGCCCCGAAACAGCCAGTTTCAACATCCGGAAAGTACTTGTGCCGATCGACTTTTCAGATACTTCGCTACATGCGCTCCGGCTCAGCAAAACGCTCTCGGACCAGCTGGGGCTAGCGCTGGAGATCCTGCACGTATACCGGTTGCCAACACAGTTTTTTCCGCTCATATCGGAAGAAGAAGCGGTTCGGAAAGCAGTGGAAGTGGTAAGAGGAAAATTCGCCGACCTGCAGAAGCGCCATCCGGAGATTGCCGGTGTGCCTTATACGCTGGTGCGCGCGGCCAACAAAAGCATTGCCGAACGCATTGCCCTGCACCTGGAAAAGGGGCACCACGACCTGTTGGTACTTGGCTTGAGAGGGAACAACGCCCTGCCGGCACTAAGCCTGGGCAGCGTGCCTACCGAAGTATACAACTCAGACATTGACGTACCGCTGTGGCTGGTATACGCCGACGGGGAAATCAGGAAGTAGCAGGTAGTGAATGAAGCATGAACAGCTTGTTTTATAAAGGCACCTTGGGATAATTAGAAACCTCCATCTCTTTGCCATGCAGGGTATGAAGCAAGCGGCTCGGGCGGTTGTCTTTTGCTAATTGGTGCGCCCGGGCAAGGGCTTTATCCTCCTCTTTAAAGGTCTCCACGATCGTTTTGTTATCCAGCACTTGCCACTCCTCTTTTATTTTGTTCCATTGTATGCGGTAAATACGTTCAGCAAGGTGGGGCTTGTGACGAATCAGGTCAAGTATAACTTTTCCGTCGCTGTAGCTGCCGTCCGGATAAGGCATGGGTAGCAGCGCAAAGAAGATGTAATACATCGAGAAGTATGTGAACTGGTAGGTAAGCATACTTGCCTCCACTGTTCCTGCTTCCACCAGGTACATCACAGCAAGGGCTGATATCGCGTTGAACAGCACTCCTCCTGAGAAAATAAAAATGTGGGGGAAACGCTGGTTATGCTTCAGGTTATCGAATGAGCAGAGGCCGTACCAGAAATAGTATTTCCGTACTTCCAGCATGCCCAGGCGGAAAAGCACATCGCCGGTGCCAACGGTTACTTTGATGTTCTTGCCGCCCATCAGCCAGGCAAAAAACACATGCCCTGCTTCGTGCAGAAAAGATATGACTGGAAGCACAAGAAAAAAGGCCAGGATGAACTTCGGGATGTCGTCTATGCCAAACATGATTCTACTTGTTACGGCAAGCCAGTAGGGAGTGGTGGTTTACAGAGCGTATATTTTGAGTTATCCCTGGTGAAAATAATAGATATCGGACCTGTTTGTTTTCCCTGGCTGTGCATAACGACAGCTGATCCGCGTAGCTTGCCGGCTAACTCCCGGACATTATTCCATAGGAAAACCCGGCGTATGTCTTTTCTGTTAAAAACCTGTCTTGCCCGGCCGATGATCGTTATCTTTGCAGGAGCTTAACGGAGCGGGCTACTTTATTTCAGTCCGTGAAGTTTTATGTAAGCTGTTATACTATTATGCATGGCAGCAGTTTGCCATTGTGGAAAGCTAATTTTCATTCCTATGAACGCCAGCAAAAAATGCCCTCACTGCGGACAGTGGTCGCGCTGGACCCAGAACCCCGCTGACCGCTGCGAACATTGCCAAAGTATACTTGACCCCGTTGCCGTTGCCCGGCTGCAAGCGCGGCAGGAACGCAAGGAAGAAGAGGAAAAGCGCTTCTCCATTGAATTCATCCAAATTAACCCGGATGAGCCCTGGTTTACCAGGTTCTACAAACGAATCGGGCTGGGATTCCAGATTGCCTTTGCGTCTATTATCTCGCTTATACTATGGCTCATCGCCTTGCTGGCCGGCTAAGTTGGCGCACCCTTAGTCCTCTGTTTTGGGCGCTGGCAGCCATTTACCTGGGGCATCGGAGCTGGCGCTGGCTGGCCTTGCCCAGGCCTGAGTGGATGCAGCATTACCTGGATGATCTGCTATGTCTGCCGCTCGTTCTCACTATTACCTTATTTGTGCTGCGCTACTTTTACGGCGCTCAGCTGCGGCTCTGCTGGTACCACGTGGCTTTTACAGTGCTCTATTTTTCGCTGGCCTTCGAAGTTTTCTTCCCCAGGTTCCTGCCCCGATATACCGGCGACTGGGTAGACGCAGCGCTCTACGCCGCTGGCGGAATGATCTTCTACCGCTTCCTGAACAGGTAAGCGGCGGCTACAGTGTACCTCTCGTGATTCTGTTCCAAAGTGGCCAGGCGCATCAGGCTCCAACAGCCGCTACACGCTCCAGGTTTACAGTATCACGGAAGCGTTGTTAAAACAGGTTGATAAGTTAATGACTCTCTTTAGCAGAACCTTTAAACAAGCTGCGCACCAGTGTCACCACTTTCTCAATAAAGAAGCCCAATATCACACCTCCCACAGCACTAACAATTACTTTGGCAAACCAGGCAAGCACGGGCACATCGGCCAGGGCGTGTTCCAACGCCTCCAGTCTGTGGCCTAAAAAAGGAATTCGATGTGCAATAATTTCGGCACCCACCCATAACATGGCGACAGTACCAACATAGCCTAGTATAGATAAAAAAGCAGGCATAAACTTTACAAGGCTCCTGCCAAATTTACGGATGGCTGGGCGGAATTTTTCCTGCGCCATATGTAGCCCTATATCATCGGCTTTAACAATTAACCCAACAAATCCATAAACTGCTATCGTTATGAAAACAGCTACAGCGAGCATCACGACGATCTGGTTCAGCAAAGGTTTGTCAGCTACTGTATAGTAGGTTATCGTGATTATTTCAGCAGAAAGTATAAAGTCGGTGCGAACTGCACTTGTTACACGCTCTTTCTCCAGTTCCTCTGGTGTAATCTGCGCCATTTCTGCTTCTGGTTTGCTGTGCGCTTCATCGTGCTTGCTAAACATGGAGTGTACTTTCTCATAACCCTCAAAACATAAAAAAGCACCACCCAGCATTAAAAGCGGATCGATGATCCAAGGGATAAAAAAACCCAAAACTAGTATTGCTGGTCCTAAAAAAACGACCTTGTTTATGAGTGATTTCTTAGCGATCTGGTAAATAATGGAAAGCTCGCGGGAGGGGTCGAGGCCGACAACATACTTGGGCGTTACGGCTGTATCATCGATCACAACACCGGACACTTTGGTTGTTGTTTTGGCCACCTGCGTGGGCACATCATCAAGGCTTGCCGCACTTACTTTTACTAAAGCTGCCACATCATCTAAAAGAGCGAGAAGTCCTGACGCCATTCGTTATTTTTTAGGGTTGAGATTCATTTCATTTTCATTCCATCGTGCTTCACAAATTCATAGCGCCCCTTTGGGCAATGAATTCTGCAGTACTTTACTGCAGGCACTACTATGCTTGATTAAAAGCTACAGGAGCAGCTTTTATCGTTTTTACCAGCTTAAAGTTACGTGAAAGCAGCCGGATCACAACCTAAGTGCCCGGCAGTTTTAATCAAAGGCCTGAAAAGTAGGTATAAAACCTTGGTTCCGGAAACCGTATGTCAACTTGTTAGCCCTTTCCTATAACCTTGTGAGGAGCGCCCTTCGTTTTCTTCTAAAAACTGCAAGCAGAGTGAAAGCAACCAGGGAAGTATAACAAAGCAACAGTACAGATCAGTAAACGGTAATCCGGCAACTATGGCAAAACAGCACGAAGAAGCAATGTCCCCCTGGCCTGCGCATCCTGTTATCTATGAGATCAATACCTTGGTATGGCTAACGGAACTCAGCAGCAAGTATAATCGAACCATCCAACTGGCCACCATTCCTTCGGAAGTATGGGACGAGATCGCTGCATTAAAGTTTGATGCCGTGTGGCTGATGGGCGTTTGGGAAAGGAGCCCCGCCGGCATTGAAATTGCCAGACACAATACGCAGCTACTAGCCGATTTTAAACGCGCGTTGCCCGGCTTTGACCTGAAAGATATTGCCGGGTCGCCTTACTGCGTGCGCCGCTACGAGGTAGATGCAAAACTCGGTGGCTCGGCCGGCCTTGCTACAGCCCGCCGGATGCTTCGGGACCGGGGCATCCGGCTGATACTTGATTTTGTGCCCAACCATGTGGCGCCGGACCATCCCTGGTTAACCGAACACCCGGCCTACTTTGTGCAGGGCACCCCGGACGATGCCAGAAACGATCCTGCTTCCTACATAGCGAAGAATGGAAAGGTATTTGCCCGTGGGCGTGATCCCTACTTCCCGGCATGGCCGGATGTGGTCCAGCTTAACGCCTTCCATACCGGCCTGCGGCAGGCAGCGTTCGAAACGCTCCTAACTATTACGTCGCAATGTGACGGCGTCCGCTGCGATATGGCGATGCTTGTTCTCAACCACATTTTCATGCGTACCTGGCCAGACCGTGCCGGCCCGGAGCCGCCGGAGGAATTCTGGGCGGTCATCAGGGCCGTGAAGGCCTTACAGCCGGATTTTATATTTATAGCTGAAGCGTACTGGGACCTGGAGCGGGAGCTGCTCCAATTGGGTTTCGACTTTTGCTATGATAAAAGGCTGTATGACCGGATGGCACATCAGAACGCCGATAGCGTGCGCCAGCACCTGCTGGGAAATCGTTTCTTTCAGGATAAAAGTGTGCGCTTTATCGAAAACCATGATGAACCGCGGGCTGCCAGCACTTTTGCAGATGGCAAAGGCTATGCGGCTGCTACCCTGATGCTTACCCTGCCAGGAGCAAAACTACTGCACGAGGGGCAGTTGGAGGGGCGCAATGTGCGCTTGCCCGTGTTCCTGGGCCGCCGTCCGGAGGAGCTTACCGATTCGGACCTACATGCCTTTTATAAGCGCCTGCTACAAGCAGTTGGGCAGGATGTCTTTCGTACCGGGCAGTGGGTTGTTTGCGAAAGGAGCGGTTGGCCTGATAATACTACTTATACCCAGGTGCTGGCCTGGTGCTGGGTGAAAGAAGAAGCGCGCTACCTCGTTGTCATCAACTACAGCCCGGAACCGGCCCAGGCGCTTGTACAGGTACCCTTACCCGACCTGCGCGAAAAGGAATGGCACCTGCAGGATCTGTTATCAGCAGAAGCCTACTTCCGGAACGGGAGCCAGATGGTTGAACCCGGCTTATACGTTGCGATGGCTCCCTGGAAAAGCAACGTGTTCCGATTAGAAGCCTTATAAAGTAAGGCAGGCTTATCCGGGGCAGGTATAGTATGCGCTTCCGTTAGAAAGTTTTTCCGCGTAAGTGGATTCGTAATCGCAGGTATAAACAGCAAGTAAGCCCCACTCCTACGTGCCTCCCCTGTCCCCTTAGATGCTGGTTTATACTTCCCATACTCGTTTACAAGGATTTCTACACCCATTTTTTCAGCGTTTCTATTACATCCTGGTTTGTAAAGGGTTTGCATAAATGATCGTTCATACCGGCCTCTATACTTTTTTCAATGTCCTCCTGGTAGGCGTTCGCCGAGAAAGCAACAATAGGGGTGGCTATACTTTCTGCTCTTATTCGGCGGGCCGCCTCCAGCCCATCCATACCAGGCATCTGGATATCCATAAAAATAAGCGCAAAAGAACCGGATAAAACTTTCTCCACCGCTTCTTCGCCGCTATGTGCCGTCGTTACCACGGCACCTAAAATTCTGAGCACCTCCTGCATCAGCAACACATTGATTGGATTATCATCCACGATCAGAATCTGTACGCCTGGCGCTAAAGCAAAAGACAAGTCGTCTTTGTCTTCCTCCGGCAGGATGGTTTTAGCTGCAACCAATTTCACTTCGATATCAAACCAGAAACACGTACCCTGCGCTATACTTGCCGGAGGGCTAGTTAAGCCAATATTGCCCGCCATCAGATTCGCCAGCTTTTTAGAGATAGTGAGCCCCAACCCGGAACCGCCATACTTCCGCGACATGGATTGGTCTGATTGTGTAAAGGATTCGAAGATAAGCCCCTGCTTTTCTGCCGGAATGCCGATGCCGGTGTCTGTTACGGTAAACTTTAATTTTGCTGCAACATCGTTCTCCTTTAAAGCAGCAAGTGTGCAGTGCACTGCTATACTGCCTGTTTCCGTAAATTTGACTGCATTGCTGACCAGATTGATCAGCACCTGATTGATGCGGGTTGGATCGCCGATCACGAACTGGGGTACGTTCTCCCCGAATGTACAGGAAAACGCCAGCCCCTTACTTTCCGCCAGGTGGCCGTAAGGCTGCAGGTGCGACGAAATAATATCCCGGATATCAAAAGGAACGGCTTCAATGGTAATTCTGTCCTGCTCTATCCGGTGCAGGTCAAGTATATCATTGAGCAGAATGGTCAGGTTTGAGCCCGATGTTTTGATCAGATCGACATATTCGGCCTGGACACTGTTCATCGGCGTACCCATCAATAAGTTAGTGAAGCCCAGGATGCCATTAAGCGGTGTCCGGATTTCGTGGCTCATGCTGGAGAGAAACTCGCTCTTTGCTTCGTTAGCGGCTTCGGCTTTGTTCTTGGCTTCTTTCAGCTCCTGCTCTTTTTGCTTGAGCTCCGTAATATCTTTGGCAATGATGAGAATTCCCTCCTTTTCGTGCTGATTATTGAGCAGGTATGAAAAAGAACAGGAAGTGGAAACCTCACGGCATGCGACATCCTGCAGCAGCAACTCCACATTCAGGCATTTTCCTTTTGCAGCAAACCGGTCCAGCACTGCTCCTAATTCGGGATTGGCATCGGATTGGAAAAATTCTGAAAGCGAGCGCCCCACAATAGCCGCTTCCCTGTAGCCGGATATTTCCTCAAAGGCTGCATTTGCATGCCGTATGGTCAGATCCGTATTCAGGACCAGCAACATATCCACTACCCCCTGGTAAATGCTTTGCATAAAATCGCGGGACACGGTCGAATTCTTCAATTCCTGCCCCAGCATACTTACCCCCGCAATTACAGCATCTAATTCATCGCCTGTTTCTGAAATCTCTAGTTGATAATCGAAATTACCGTTGGCCACTTCCGCGATCAGCGTAATAATTTCTTCAATTCTATCTTTAAGTACTTTCACGTAATCTTCTTTTTACTCGTACAGGTGCGCACATGCTACTCTCTTTCGATGGTATAAGTAGCCCCTATCATTTCCATTGCAAAATTGTCTTTGGCCTGGTAGTAGCCCACTTTCGGGTATAAAACGGCCCCAATCCGCTTTTTCTCGATAGAAGCCGATATGCCAAAATTCACCTGCCGGCATCCGCGCGCATTGGCTCTTTTAATCACCTCAAACAGCGTTTGCCTGTAAATACCGAATTCCATCAAGTAATCATAATCCATGCCGATCAGCATCGGGCTGTATACCTGGTCTGCATTTATATGGCAGAAACAAATAGCAACCGGCGTTCTGATCGACGCATATTCTTCTTTGATCGTCAGCACGACAAATTCCCAGTCCTTGCTTTCATTTATTAAACGGAAAAGCTTTTCAGGAAAATGGAAAGAGTTGATGGCGAAATTATTGTTCTTCACATTACGGAATAAACGGATGGCATAGGCCAGTTCGTCCTCCGGTAAGCTGCTTTTGATCTGTACATCAAAATAGTGCTGGTTGCGTTTTATCTTTTGTACAAAATGTCTCCTGTTTTTCTGCGAGAGCGCGCTCACATACTCCTCTTCGCTCTGGCCGTTCAGGTGTTCGATCACGCAGGATTCGGGCAGTTCTATTTTTATAAAACCCTCATCGATCATAAACTCGTGCATTTCCTGGTCATCGGCATCAAAGTCACGAAGTAAGATGTTGCTGACCTGCTCCTTTTCCTGATCAGCCTGCAGCTCTTTGAGCAAAGCCTGCAGGGCTTCCTTCCAGTAAGGGCTTTCCCTGTCAAGGTATAAATGGCTGCCTTCCGTAAACAGGCCGCCCATGATGATGCCTTTCGACGTAAGATAATACGGATTGATTAGTCTTTCTTTTTCGATCGCCTGCGAGATAGAAGCCTGCGAGAACATGTCCTCTTTGTGTAGCGCGATGGCCGTATAGGTCATCAGGAGAATTTTACCGGCAGCATCCGTTACCACGTAATACCGGAAGTCCCAGTTATTCTCCTGCTGCTCGTTTTCCCTAAACGACGCTTCCAGAAACTTCATACCCTGCCAGTCGAACATGGCCCTGTTGCCCAGGTAGTTGTTCCACACCACTTCGTTTATACTTTCGATGGAAGTATAGCTTTGAAGTGTTAGGTTGCTTGTTGCAGGGGCCGCAACAGCCAATGGCTCCGCAGGGGCAACCGCCATTTTGAAGGCTTTCCGTATGTTAGCGTCCGTTTGGTTTGTTGCCGCCAGTGCTTCGTTAAATTTTGCCTGAAGTATGTTCACCATCAAGGCGATGTCTTCAAAAGCATTTTTGAGCGAGATCGTGATCCGGATGCCAATGTTCTTGGCAGGCACCGCCGGGAAAGTGGCCAGGTTCACGTATATGCCGGCCCGGATCAGCTCCTGTACCAGGTAATTGCCCATCTCCATGGTACCGGTCCCGATAAAGAAGATCGGACTGTTATTTTCATGCACCAGCGGCAGGCCGGTAGCATTCAGCAGCTTGTTGCAGTACGCTATCTTTTGCTGCAGTTCTTCCTGGTAAGTATAAATCTCGTTGCTCAGGTGAATTCTGGCCGACGCCAGGGCTGCACCAAGCGTGCCAGGCTCTATCTGCACCGAAAAGGTAAGCGGCCCGCCAAAGTTGTTTACTTTATGGTACCATTCCTCATTAGGGAACAGCGACAGGCCCCCACAGGCGCCAAAGCCTTTGCCCAGGTTGGCGGTAAGCACCATTTTGCGGTATAAGCCGCCCTCCATTTGGCTCATCACATACCCGGTGCCGTGCTTGCCGGCCCAGCTCATGCCATGGGCATCATCCACATACAGGTATAGCTGTTCATACTTCTCGGCAAGCGCGATCATTTCTTTTATCGGCGCATAATCTCCATACATCGAGTAAACCCCGTCGGCCATGTACCAGATGCGCTCGTACTTGTTGCGCTGTTTTTTGATGCGGTCTTCCAGCATCTCCAGGTTGTTGTGGCGAATCATTTCAACGGCTACCCCCTGACTTAGCATTTTTTTAACGGCTTCCTGAATACTGGCATGCGCCTGATGATCGAGGATAACAAGGTCTGTTTGCCGGATAATGCTGGGGATTGTGGTCAAATGCGCCAGGGTGCAATTTTTTGAAATCACCACTGGTGCCTGGTACATCTCTCGGATCAGGCCCTCCAATTCGCTGTACAGGGGGTTGGAGATGTAGGTACGCGACATCGGAAACTGGGTACCGAAGCGCTCAATTGCCTCGATCGCGCCCCGTTTTACCTCCGGGTGGTGCTCCAGGCCCAGATAACCACACGTACCAAAATGCAGCACCTTGTTTCCGTTAAGCGTAAGCGAGCGGCCATTTAGTGATTGATCCTCTGCATGTAAATGAATAATTCCCTTTTTCTTTGATACGGCTAATACTGAATCTACTGTATCCAGGATATTATTATGTCTGATTTTTGCCACTTATTTTTGCTATTATTGTAAAACGATGCTGTATAAAAACGTGTTATAAAAGGTTATTTTGATGAAGTCGGGTGAAGAAAGTATACAAAAGGTGAAGGAAACACCTTATGTTGAAATGTTCCTGCAAAACGGAATATTGCATTTTTATTACAAGAAGATCGAAACAATGGATCTTACCATAGCGGAAGCCTGCGTGAGAGACCGGTTGGAGTTTACAGAACATAAGGCCTATCCCTGCCTAGTAGATGTCATTGAGCTGAAGAATTTTTCCAAAGAGGCGCGCGATTATTTTGCAAAAGAAGGGAATGAAGGGATCATTGCGAATGCCATTTTATCGGGCTCTACGGTTACTAAAATGATGGCGAATTTTTACATCAGCGTAAACAAGCCCACAAACCCGACGCGCATGTTCACCGATAAAAGCAGCGCGCTTAAATGGCTTGCCCAGTTTAAATCCTGATATCATCTTATATAATGCTATTCGGAAGAAATTATTTGCATAATTTGTTAGCATATCCTGCAGAAGTTGCTTACTATTACATCTGAGCACATCACTGTATCTTTATACTTTTAAGTTCTCAAATACATTTTAACAACCTTCCCGCACTTGAATGTGCAAGTTCGTATCTTTATTAGAAATTCTAGTTATTCTACCTGAAATATTTCTGCACAGGAAGTAATTTTAAGGACCGCCTGCCCAACTTGCAGCATCTAACTTAATCCCTATCTGCTAAAGGAAAGCCTTTGTGCTAATACCATACCAAAAATAATTCGCAAAGCAACCGATTAAGCACTGCCGGAAGCGAGACCGCCTACGTTGTTTTAACAATACAAAGTGAGTCTGGTATCTAGGCTGATCAGATGAGCGGTTACAGGCCCAACCCTACCCCCAACCTAGCGTACTATCAGGTACTTTTACATCAAACATCAGAGCTTGTGGGCTGGCCCGGCCGCGCGATGTTCCTGTGCGAAAGCCCCCGCAAAAGGCTGACCTAGCTGGCTGATTGTGATACCTCAGTTTACCTAAGTATACGCATCTATGACTATTGCTATTATAGGAGGAGGCCTAAGCGGCACTTTAACGGCTATTCAGCTGCTGCGCAACGCCGCAAGCCCTACTACCATCTACCTCATAGAGCAGGACAGGTACAGAATGAACCGCGGGGTTGCCTACTCCAGTCAGTTGCCATTTCAACCCTTAAACGTGCCGGCATCGGCCATGAGCCTTTTTCCGGAGGAGCCACATGACTTTTTTCAGTGGCTTACAGCGCAGCAACACCGGTATCAACAGCATTTACAGCAGCCTGTCAGCAAAAACGACTTTATCCCCCGGTTCATCTTCGGAGATTATCTGAAAGCCCGTTTACAGGAAGCAGAAATCCTTGCACCTAAAAACATCTCCTTTATAAAGGTATATGACGAGGCTGTGGCGGTCGATCGACAAGAGGCAACTTTCCAGGTTGCTTTTCGTGATCACCAGCCTATAACAGCACATAAAGTAGTGTTGGCGCTGGGCAATTTGCCGCCCGGCAACTTACCTATTCCCAATGCGGCGTTTTACCAAAACCCTGCCTATGTTGCTTCTCCCTGGGCAGCAAAAGGGCTTGCGGATTTACCCCCTGAGGCATCGCTGTTGCTGATCGGATCCAGCCTTACGATGGTGGACCTGGTGGGTAGCCTGCAGGCCTGCGGCCATAAAGGAAAAATCTACGTGGTATCCCGCCATGGGCTGCTGCCCCAACCTGTTGATCTTGCCACAGAACCATACTCCAAGCTTAGCCTTCCTCTCCCCGCTTCATCGTCAGCCCTAGCATTGCTCCGTTTTATCAGGAAAGAGGTTAAGGCAGCCACCGCACAGGGCTATACCTGGCGAAGCGTGCTAGATGCCCTGCGCGAAGCGATACCAGCTATCTGGCACGCGTTGTCTTTGCCGGAAAAGAAACGCTTTCTGCGGCACGTCCGCCCTTACTGGGAAATTCACCGGCACCGGATGCCTGCCGGTTCAGCGGAAATGCTCAAAGCGCTACAGCAACAAGGGCAGCTGGAAGTAATCGCGGCAAGTATAGAGAACATGAAAGTGGAAGAGGAAATGGCTTGTGTCACTATTAAAAGAAGAAAGCAGGCTGGTATGCAAACCTTAACCGTAAGCCGGGTGATCAATTGTACAGGGCCGCAGGGCGATTTCACTAAAGTAAAGTTGCCCTTGGTGGAACACCTGTTAGCGTCAGGCCTGCTTTTACCCGATGAACTAAAGATGGGACTGGTAACCGCCCCGGACGGCACTTTAGTAAGCAAAGAAAGATTGGCCATAGAAGGCCTTTATACCTTAGGGCCTCCCCGTAAAGCAATGCTTTACGAATCGACTGCCCTGCAGGAAATACGGCAACAGGCAAAAGAGCTGGCCCAACAACTGCTACAGGAAAACAACCATTATGAACGATCTCCGCTGGTCAGCTAAACGTTATTCCCAGCTATCAGAAATCCCGTTTCATACAACTTTACCGGCATCCACTTACTGATTTAGAAAAACCAGCCCATGCCTCAGCACTTGCAAAAAGGCTGGCCAGCAGGTACAGCCGCTTTCTATTATGCTTCATTATAAAAAGGCATGATTTTAGTTAGATAACGAAGTATGAGGACAATACAACAACTGGCTATAAGCTTTTGCATACTAGGTGCGGTAGGTCTGTCGGGTTGCCAAACCGGCAACGCACCTGCTAGTACGGCCACAACGGCAAACGCGGCACATAAAAGCCTGGCTCCCAACAGAGTGGACATCAGAGGTGCTATTATCACCAGACACTACGACCAGGGGCAGGTGATGCTGGAAATTGAAGGCTTCCCTTCACCAGATTCGCGCTATAACCGGGCGTATGTGCTTGTGTTGCCTACTACCCAGATCATCAACTCCGATGGGCAAACTATCAGCCTGAGCGAATTAAGCCAGGGGCAGAATGTTGCCGTTCTGTTACGAAGCGGCGGCCACGGGAATATGGTCGGGATCGGGATTGCCCGCAAATTATGGGTCGAAGAATTGTAAACAGCGCTAGCCAACATAGCGAACCATCAGCCCGAAACCTGAAAAGCTAAGGGGGCCGTTATTTACTTCACATATACCTCCCTTTTATTCAGGCGGCCTTTGCGTGATTATTTCGTTGCGCTTCGCATAGCAGGGGCTGTTCTACCGCTTAAAGCCAGCCGGTTATACTTCATTATAATTTTAGGCAGCAGGAATGCCCTACAGGGTGCGTATTAGCGATAGACCACCAGGGTTACCCTGCGCATTTTAAGACACCTTCTTTTTTTGTTTGCGCACCTGGAGAATGACAGGGATTAGCGCGACCGCGATACTGATAGGCAAGATCCAGCCAAGATAGTCTTTGATAACAGGGAACTGCCTGGCCAGATAATACCCCGCCAGCACATACGCGCTCATATAGATCGTGCTGGCCACTACGGTCAAGGCCAGAAAGTGCGGAAACTTCAGATTGGATATACCCGAAAAGAGCGGGCAGAATGGTCGGAAAACTGGCAGGAACTTCCCGAAAATCAACGCGGCTTTGCTGTGCTTCTTAAAGAAATCGGACACCATGTGCAGGTATTTTTGTTTGAAATACCAGGTATCTTCTTTGTGGTATAGCCTGCCCCCGAATTTTTTTCCTATCAGATACCCGGACGTATCGCCGGCTATACTTGCCAGCACCAGCGAAACAAGGAGCCAGGGTAAGGAGACATTTAAAGTGCTGGTACTTACCAGCAGCCCGGCTGTAAAGACAAGCGTTTCGCCACCGGGTACCACCAGCCCTATCAACAGTCCGGTTTCAGCAAAAACCAGCAGGATGATGATCAGAAAACCTCCCCATTCAATGATGCTCGTTGTCTCCATAAATTTCTTTTCTTGTGAAAACCTCCCGGCAGCGTAGTAGCTTAAGAAGGCACCATACCGGACAACAGGCTACAGGTATAAGCTTTGCGCCAACTCACGCCGCTGCCGCAAGCTGCCAGGCCGTGATACAGCATCTGCATACTTACTTTTTGCCGATTTAGAGGTACGAACAGACCGGAAAACTGTATTTCTTTTCCGTGTTCCGCTTTTCAGAACGACTTAAAGGCTATTAACTCAAAATTCTACAAGTGCTTCCTGTTGACTGCCCGGCACCGTTTCGGCGCTGTATGCGCGCCGCCTTTTTATCAGCAACCCGGCTAAAAGCGCCCCGGTGATGGCCATACTTGCTCCCACCAGTTCCGGAGAAGTATACCCATACCCCATGGCAATCGGAAGGCCACCAAAAAATGCGCCCAAGGCATTGCCAATGTTAAAAGCAGCCTGGGTGGTAGCGGCGCCCAGCATTTCTGCTTCGCTGGCCGTCTTGATCATCAAGATCTGAATAGGCGCTGCAATGGCCAGCGAAAGGCCGCCTGCCACAAACGTCATCGTCAGCGACACTGCTTTACTTCCGGAGCCCACGTAAATAACGAGCAGCGACACGGCCATGCATAGCAGCAACAGCAGGCACGCTTTTACAGGGCTTATTTTATCGGCCAGCCTGCCGCCCACAAAATTGCCGACCACCATGCCGAAGCCAGCCAGGATGAGGATATACGGCACCTGGTCCGCAGAGAACCCGGAAACTTCCGTCATCAAAGGAGCAATGTAACTGATCCAGGCAAACAGCCCGCCTGTGCCGATAGCCGTAATCAAAAGGATGATCCAGGCTTCCCTGTTCTTAAAAAAGCCCAGTTCAGTGCGCAGGTTACCGGTCTTGCTCACCGGCAGTGTCGGCAACCAAAGCTGGATTAGCAGCAGCGTAACCAACCCGATTGCGGTGATAAGGCCAAAGGTATAACGCCAGGAATAATGATGCCCGATGTAGGTGCCCAGCGGCACGGTGAGCAGGTTGGCAATGGTAAGGCCGGCAAACATCAGCGAAATGGCCTGCGCTTCTTTGCCTTTCTCAGCCAGTCGGCTCGCCACAACAGAGCCCACCCCAAAAAACGCTCCGTGCGGTAGCCCTGCCAGCAGGCGCGAGAAAAGCAGCGTCATACTGGTGGGCGCAAAGGCCGAGCATGCATTGAAGACCGTAAACACCACCATCAGGGTCCACAATATCTTCTTCGGTGCAAAATTACGGCTGGCTACCACCAGCAAAGGCGCTCCGATAACCACACCCAGCGCGTAGGCCGAGATCATATGCCCCGCTTCCGGAATGCTGATATTAAAATCAGCGGCAATGTCGGGCAGCAAGCCCATCATCACAAACTCCGTTGTTCCTATTCCTAATCCGCCTAATGCCAGCGGCAACAATTTCTTTTTCAAACGTAATGCTTTGCTTTTAATCCTTTGGCGGCAGTTTCGACCATTGTCAAATCGCGCTCTTCCCGTCAGCCGGTTACCAAAAATATACTTCGTGATTCTAGCCCCAAAGGTACCCAATCTATTGCCCCCTGTTTGCGTTACTGGTCCTGTTTTTTCTAAGTATGGCCTCATGAGCTGATCTAGCCAGGAATTTACGGCGGAAAATGTCCTGGCTGTTTTCAGAAATTTTCACCGGAAAAGCAGTGCAGCGGGTGCTTTCTGGTTATGGAGAGTCCTATAATAACAATTCCCCTGAACGCCGGGATCTGTTTGATCCGGAATTCAGGGGAATGCAGCTGTTTAATTGTGTTTCAGCTAAAACCTTATCATACTAATTGGAGCCGAGTGATGGCTGAGCGGCACCTGCTTTCAGGTGGAGGTCGATGGTAAAGGTATCCTCGATTACTTTGTCTGCTGCCGTACCCAGTAAGCCGGAACGATATTTAATGTCCCACTTAATACGGTCAAGCGCTATTTTCGCGGTGGCATCGGCCATGTTGCCGTCAATTTTGACCGTAGCTGGAAATGTAATCGCATTGGTGATTCCCTTGATCGTCAGGTCGCCTGTAATGGTATAGTTGGGGGCACCTGCCGCAGCCTTTGCTACCGGGCTTACTTTTGTGATCTTGAAGGTGGAAACAGGATACTTTTCTACCGAGAAAAAGTCTTCCGACTTCAGGTGATTGGTCAGTTTAGCATTGAAATCCGGGTTGGTAATATCCGTATCCGTGATCGAGGTCATATCGATCTCAAAACTGCCACCCTGAAGCTTGCGTCCGTTCACCTCCAGGTTGCCCTTAGCCAGTTGCACGGTGCCTGTGTGCTCGCCGCCAAATTTCTTGGCATTCCAGGTTATGGTGCTGCCGGCCGTGTTTACGGGCAAACTCGTTACGGCCACGGCCGTAGCAACCGCTTTTTTGGCAGGCGTGTCTGTTGCAGGCACATATGCGCTGCAAAGTAAAGTGGCCAGCGCCAGGGCGCTTACAAGTACAGGATAGTTTTTCATGATCGGTGGATTTATGGGTTTAGATTTTTTCTCTGCGTATACTTATCCTGACGCCCCTCAACAGTCTCGCTATCAGGTGAAGATAATAAAAATAGTTGATTGTCCAAGCCCGGAAACTTACTGCACCCGGAGCAACGTAGCCTCCTGTAGCTGACCCTCGGAATCCGTTGTCAGGGTGATTTTATCGCCGGCTAATTTCCCGTTATAGATCACCTTCTTTCCGCCAAATGAAAGTGTAAAGGTAAATGCGTCTCCCGTGATCACGCCATCAGAAACAGGCACCTGCCCCATTGGCGTCACCACAAAACCCGTTAAGGCGGTCCCATTGGCTACCAGGTCCAGTGTAAGCTCCCGCTCTCCTAGTTTGCCCTGCCAACGGCCTGTCAGCGTATGTTGCTGCGTTGTATCGGCTGGCTGATCTGTTGTCGTTGCTCCTGTTGGCTGCTGTGCCGGCTGCTGTTGCTGCCCCTGCACTGGCGCTGCGCCAGGTCTTGCGCCCTGCATGGGAGCTCCACCAGGCCTTCCGCCCTGTTGTGGAGCGCCGCCCTGCCCTGCTCCTGACTGCGGGGTGCCAGCGTCCTGTCCGCCACTTTCGCCACCACCTTTCAGGTCATCGTTGTTTACGGCTTTCTTTTTACGGGCCGGCGCAGCCGCGTTCATCTTACCAATGCGGTAACTGAAATTCACTTTGAAATTCAAATTGTGCATCACGTTGGTGCTTGCCTGGCTAAAGGACGTTGCATTCAGTTCGCTACGCGTTTTGGTGGTCGGCGAGAGGAAGTTCTCGGCACCGAACCCGATGCTGCCCCGCTTCTCGTTAAAGTCTTTCTTCAAGTTCAGGCTGTAGATGCCAAAACCGCCGCGGTACCCCTGCAGCTGCACCTGGCGGCCACGGTAAAAACCAAAGCCCTGTATGCCCCAGCCCTGGCCCAGGTTATAGTTGCCCATGCCGCGGATATTGTACACAAAGCCCGTATTGCTTGCCGATTGGGTAGGGTCCGCCACGTTATTGTTCAGTACGGCATAGTATACATCAGTGCCCCCGTTCAGGGTCAGTTTGTTGCTCAGGTTGATGCTTCCGAACACGCTGCCGCCGTATGCCTCTTCCTGCCCGATATTTGAGTAGGTTGTCACCAGCACCCCATCTTCCGCCGGTTCCCGGACCGCCTGAATCGAGTTGTTGGTTGTCCGCACGAAAGTTGAGAAGTTCAGGGACGTGGTATTGAAGTAGGTGTTGTATGACAGCTCATAGTTGTTGGTATATTCCGGGTCCAGTTCCGGGTTACCGACCGTTGGCAAAGCCTGGTTCGCTTTCTGCACATTTGGGTTCAGGAACTCCAGCGAGGGGCGCTGAATGCGGCGGTTGTAGGCCAGCTTCACCGTATTGCCATCCTTTAGCTTTTTAGACAGGTTTATACTTGGCACCAGCACCCCGTAGGACGGTATATGCACCGCTTCTTCGCTGTTCTTAAAGTCGGCGTTGATGGTGGTATATTCGTAGCGCGTCCCAACCTTCAGGCTGTAGTTACTGGCCGTGCTCAGCGTATACGACACATAACCGGCCGATACATTCTGGTCATAGTTGAAGACATTGCTCAGGTTGGTACTTTCCGATTTGGTGAAAGGCCCGGTGCCGTCGGCCGTGAGGGTCTCATAATCGCTGGTTACCTGGCGCATGATCTGCTTTCCGCCAAACTCAAGCAACTGGTTTTTCCCGATTGGGTCGGAATAGTCCAGCTGAATGGTGGACTCCTGATTAAAGCTCTGGTTGATGTTTTTCAGCTTGCTGTCGATACCGGTGCCTTCGTTGTTGAAGATCTCGTTTAGGAAATCGTTTGTGCGGTTATTGCGGCTATACTGCGTCAGGATGCTGAATTCCTGCTGTGGCTTGAACGTATGGGTATAGTTGAGGTTCACGTCCACCGTACCGGAATTGTCCGTCGATGCCACATCGCGGAGCGTACTGCTCACCAGGGCATTGTTCTGGTAGGTTTGCGTGAGCAGCGGGTCCTGGTCGCTTTGCCAGTTGCGCACGCCATACTGCACCGAAGCGTTCAGGTAGTTCTTTTCATTGATGTCGTAGTCCCAGCCAAACGAGTAGCGGCCAAACATCATGTTATTGCGCGTATCGGCCGACTGGCGGATCTCATTCTGCGTGTTACCGGACTGGGTACGCTGCACGTTCTCAAAACTACCGGGCGTATTATAGCCTGCGCGGCCAAAACCGCCTAGCGAGAAGCCCATTTTACCCACGCGGTAGCTGCCGTTCAGGCCCAGGTTGGTGCCGCGCAGGCCAATGCCGGTATCAATATTGAGCGTGCCTCCCTGCAAGGTATTCTTTTTGGTCACGATGTTGATGATACCGGCAGAACCTTCCGCATCATACTTGGAGGAAGGCGAGGTGATCACCTCCACCGATTTGATCATGTCGGCCGGGATCTGCTTCAGGGCATCGGCCACGCTGCCGGCAGTGATGGTAGAGGGCCGGTTGTTGATCAGCACCTTGATATTCTGGCTGCCGCGCATCGACACGTTGCCGTCCAGGTCCACGGAGAGCATGGGCACTTTGCGCAACACGTCTGCCGCATCCCCGCCTTTGTTCGATTCGTCGTTTTCTGCATTATACACCGTGCGGTCCACTTTCTCCTCGATCATGGCGCGCTGCCCTTCAATTTTAACTTCTTTAAGGGCCTGCGCCGTGCCGCTGATGGCTATTTTACCCAGGTCCACAGAAGACTTACTGGCGGATACTGCAATGTCGATCGTTTTTGCCTCGTAGCCGATAAAGGAAATAGCCAGGCGGTAAGTACCCTCGGCCACTTTCTCCAGTGTAAAATTCCCCTTTTCATCGGCCATGGTACCATCCACGGGCTTGCTAGTCGTGGGGTTTACCAGGGCGATGGTGGCATAGGGAACGGGCTGTTGCGTGGCAGCATCCACCACGGTGCCCACAATACGGCCACTGGCTACCCGCTGCGCTGCTGCGGCAGGGCTGGCTGAGCCAGCAGTAACCACGAGTGCCCCTCCTATGGGAGACTGGGCCTGGGCTACCTGGCAGAAGCCGGCAAGTATGAGTAAGGAAAGAAAGTTCTTCATGTCAGTTACATTTAATCTGCAAAACTGAACAAAACAACTTCTTTCCTTTCAGACAAAAAAACAGAATAGACTGGCTACTGCCAAACACCGACCGGCGGCAAATATTAGCCGATGACCCGGCGCCGGCAGCTTTCCAACTGGCAGGCTATCTAAGTCATCGGTAAAACAGCGGGCAGCGATCGGCAAAACCACGTAACCTGTAGATCAGAAAGGAATTAGTAAAAGTATACCCGTAGCTTTATGACCTTATTATGCTATATTAATGGCGCTAATGGCAAACTCTTTCTTATATCGCAACGGGTACCTTCTGATTCAGCTACTGGTCCTTCTGGGGCTGTTGCTGCTTCTGTGCCAGCCGCTTGCCTGGGATATCCGGCTCCCGCCGCAGTTCTGGGTTAAGCAAAGCCTGGTGTTTATGCTCTGGGCGGGCCTTTTTTACCTCAACACGCTGGTGCTGGTGCCCCGCCTGTTGTTTCAGAACCATGTAGGATGGTTTACGGCCGCTATGCTAGGCGCTTTTGCGACCGTTATGCTGGCAAGTACGCTCATCGACGAGTGGCTGAACCTCCCCGAACTGATGTTCCAGGCCTTTAACCCGGGTAAGCTCAAGGGCTCTCATCCGGGTGGCTCGTTTGTGAACCCGGTCATGTTGCTGGCCACCTTGCTGGTGCTGGGGATCAGTACCAGCATCAAAACCGTACAGAAATGGCAGAAAGACACCGAAGCCAGGCAGGAACTCGAGCAGCAACGGATCAACACCGAACTCTCCTTTTTGAAGGCGCAGATAAACCCGCACTTCTTTTTTAATACCCTCCACAGCATTTATGCGCTCACGATGATCAACATCGAATCGTCGCGCGAAGCGCTGCATACTTTGTCGCGGATGATGCGCTATGTACTTTATGAAACACAGGCGGGCACCGCGCTGCTGAGCAAAGAAATAGAGTTCCTGCAGGACTATGTGCACCTGATGAAACTGCGCCTGACCGATAAAGTGACGGTCACCTTTCAGCAGCCCTGCCCCCTGCATGACGTACCCGTAGCGCCCATGCTGTTTCTGCCGTTTGTCGAGAATGCGTTCAAACACGGGGTAAGCGCACTGCTGCCCAGCAACATTCACATTGTAATTACGCAGCAGGAGCAGGTGGTGGCCCTGGAGGTTCGGAACACGCTTTTGCCCGATAAGCGCGTAGTGCTGGAAGAGAGCAGCGGCATCGGGCTTGCCAACACCAACAGGCGCCTGGCCCTGCTTTACCCGGGCCGTTATACCTTGGCTATAACCGAAAGAACACCCGAAAAGGAATACCTGGTAAACTTAACGCTGCACCTGGCATGATACTGAACTGCATTGCCGTAGATGATGAACCGCTGGCCCTGGGCCTGATCGCTACCTTTATCCAGCAGACGCCTTTCCTGCGGCTGGTGGGGCGTTTTGCCAGTGCGGTAGAAGCCTTACGAGGGATGTATGAGCAGCCGGTGGATGTGGTCTTTCTGGATATTCAGATGCCGGACCTGAGCGGGATCGAACTCTCGCGGGTACTGGACAAAGGCGCCTATGGCAGCGGCCCCCGCATCATCTTCACCACCGCCTTCAGCCAGTATGCCCTGGAAGGATATAAGGTGGCCGCCCTGGATTACCTGGTAAAACCTTTCAACTATGCGGACTTTCTGAAAGCGGCCACCAAGGCACAGGCCTATGCCGAACTCACCCGAAAACCGGCGCCGGCCCTGGCCGCGCCGGCAGCAGCCCCGGAAGAAGAATACCTTTTCCTGAAAGTGGAGTACCAGCTAGTGCGCATTGCTTTTAACGATATTCTATACATCGAAGGATTGAAGGATTATGTGAAAGTGCACCTGGAAAGCAGTCCCAAAGCCGTTTTGTCGCTCACCAGCCTGAAAGCACTCGAGGAGAAGCTACCGGCCCGCAGGTTCATGCGTATTCACCGCTCATTCATTGTGGCGCTGGATAAGATCACCGCTGTTTCGCGCAACAAAGTACAGCTGGGCGATACCAACATTGCCGTTAGCGACCAGTACAAGGAAGCTTTTAACCAGTTTCTCAACCGGTGGGTTTAGTTATACTTCAAAAGCTCTTTTTAGTAAGCATGCATCCTAAAGTCCTGGATTACTTCTTAGAAGATCGTATAAACCACGACAGCAGCTGTATTCTCCTTTACTTCCCTTAAATTTGCTTTTGCAGAAAAACGGCCGCTTTTAATCTCCTCTCCCGCTTCCCATGACAGTCCTTACCTCTTCGCTTAAATATTTTGTTGTGCAGCAGATGCGGGTTTCGAACAAAGAAGCGATCCAGGCTATACTGGCAGGAAAGGTGCTGGTAAACGGTGAAATAGGCAGGCTGCACCAGGTACTGCAGCCCGAAGACAGGGTAAGTGTAGCGGATAAAATCATCAAGGAGCCTACAGCCTTTATTTACCTGGCCTATTACAAACCCCGTGGCATCGAGTCAACCCTCAACCCGCAGATCGCGGATAACCTGCTGCATGCTTTAAATCTGGCGGAGCGCGTTTACCCCGTGGGCAGGCTCGACAAAGAATCGGAAGGATTGATGCTGCTGACCAACAACGGGAAGATCTTTGATTTGATCAGCCACCCGGAAAGGCACCAGGAAAAAGAATACCTCGTGACGGTAGATAAACCTTTAACCGAGGAAGCAATTGCCCGGCTGGCTGCCGGCATCGTGATCATGGGCCAAAGAACACGCCCCGCCGTTGTAGCGCAGGTAGACGCCACCAGCTTTAAAATCATCCTTACCCAAGGCCTTAACCGCCAGATCAGGAGAATGTGCTACAAGCTGGGCTACCAGGTAGAGCGGCTCGTGCGCCTGCGCATGGCAAGCCTCGAACTAGGTGACCTTAAGGCCGGGGAATGGCGCCCGTTAAATGAGAACGAGATCAGGGCCATTAACCAGCTGCAGGCACTATAAAAGAACAGTAGCGGCAGCTTTTATACTTGCCTGCCCGTTCCGGGCAAGTTTAAAAACGGCCGCATTTCAGAACGCTTCCATCTCCTTTTTACCATTTCCACTAGCAGCGTATACTTGCTCCACTACGCTTCTCCCCGTTTGCTGCTAATTTTTATGTGCTTGTAAATATAATTTCCAGGGCTGCCGGTATGATTTCGTTTATTTCTGTTCTATCTTATTGGGCTTTTAACAAGTATACCCCAAAGAGAATAGCATATGAGCAAGAACAGTCAACTTAGCCGGTCCCTGGGCTTGCGCCTGGTGATAGTGGTGGTGATAGGTAATATTATCGGCTCGGGGGTGTATAAGAAAGTGGCCCCAATGGCCGCGGAACTTCATTCGCCTGGTTGGGTGCTGATCTGCTGGCTGCTGGCGGGCATCATCTCCCTGTTCGGAGCATTAAGCAATGCCGAAGTGGCCGGGCTGCTGGCCGATACGGGCGGCGAGTATACCTATTACAAACGCATCTATAACCGGTTTTTTGCCTTCCTTTTTGGTTGGTCTTTGTTCACGGTTATACAAACGGCCGCCATTTCGTCATTGGCCTATATTTTTGCCCAGTCCCTGAATAGCATTGTGCCGCTGCCTACCGTTTTAGGGTCGCTGGCTGATGTCTCTATCGGGGGCATCTTCTATCCTTTTGCCGATCTTCCTGTCAAGCTGGTCGCCATCCTCCTGATCGTGCTGCTGACGTGGATCAATGCCAAAGGTGTTAAAACCAGTGCCTGGCTCAGCACCGCTATTCTGTTGCTGGTGTTCGCCGGCATCGGTATCATCATCTTTTTTGGGCTTGGCAGCCCGCAGGCCGATGTAGCTACAGCCTTCGAGCTTGCGCCTGCCGCTGCTGCTCCCATCACGTTCAGCGCTATTTTCACGGCCATGCTGTCGGCCTTCTGGGCTTACCAGGGCTGGGCGGCCATCGGGTATATGGGCGGCGAGATCAAAGATGCCAACCATACCATTCCAAAGGGCATCACCATTGGGGTGCTGACGGTTGTGGCCATCTACCTGCTGGTGAATTTAACTTACCTGTCGTTGCTGCCCACCTCGGTGCTGGAGCAGGTGCATAAAGCAGGAAACCAGATCGCAGCAGTAGAAGCCGTTAAAAGTTTCTGGGGACAGGGAGGTGCGGTTTTTATTTCTTTGCTCATTCTTGTCACCACGTTGGGCTGTACCAACGCCACGATCCTGGCAAGTTGCCGCACCTACTTTGCCATGGCGCGCGAAGGCTTGTTCTTTTCCAAAGCAGCTGACTTAAACCAGGCGAAGGCGCCGGCTACCTCCCTCCGCTACCAGGGCATCTGGGCCTGCCTGCTCGTGCTATCCGGTACGTTCGACCAGCTGACCGATATGATCATCTTTGCCGTGTTTATTTTTTATGGCGCCACCACGCTGGGTGTATTCATCCTTCGCAGGAAAATGCCTGACGCGCACCGGCCCTACAAAGTATGGGGCTACCCGGTCGTGCCTGCTATCATGGTGCTTTTCTGCGCTGCCCTTTTCTTTAATACGATCTTTGTCCGACCACGGGAGGCAGGCATCGGTATGGTGCTGATGTTAACCGGCGTGCCAATGTACTGGTGGTTTAAAAAGAAGCATCCTCAGCCGCAGATACCCGCTGAAGACAAGGTGCTGTCATAACCTACACTACCCATAGTAAATCAGGACTTTGTATGCAAATTCTTGATTTTAAGCTTTAAAATACAAATCTCTGAAAGCTACTTAATACGCACCCATTACCACTGTGAACAGGAACAAGGGCTTGCTTGCGTTACGTAACCATCGGGTCTGGGACGTGGCAGTGATCGGGGGTGGTGCTTCCGGCTTAGGCGTGGCCCTGGATGCACTTTCCAGGGGATTGTCGGTGGTGCTGCTGGAGGAAGCGGACTTTGCTAAAGGCACCTCCAGCCGGAGCACCAAGCTTTTACACGGCGGCGTGCGCTACCTGGCGCAGGGCCGCGTACGGTTGGTGCGGGAAGCGCTGCGCGAACGCGGCCTTCTTTTGCGGAATGCCCCGCACGTGTGCCACAAACAGGCCTTCATCATCCCCATTTATACCTTCCGGGAGAAGCTGATGTATACGCTGGGTCTAAAGCTGTATGATCTGATGGCCGGCAGCTTGGGTATCGGTAGGTCGGTATGGCTTTTGAAAGAAAAGGTCATCCAAACGCTTCCTACTATCCGGCAGCAGGGGCTGAAAGGAGGCGTGCGCTACTACGACGGCCAGTTCGATGATGCACGCCTGGCCCTGAGCGTAGCCCGTACCTGCGATGAGCTGGGCGGATGCCTGCTGAATTACATGAAAGTAACGGCCCTGACCCATGAAGAAAGCGGCCTTGTGAACGGCGTTACCGCCCGGGACCAGCTCAGCCAAGAGCAGTATACCATCAAAGCGAAGGCCGTAGTAAATGCGACAGGCGTGTTTGCTGACAGTATCCTGCAAATGGATAACCCCGCTGCCACCCCCTCCATTACGCCCAGCCAGGGCACGCACCTGGTGGTGGACCTTTCCTTTCTCGGGTCAGAGGAGGCGCTTCTGATTCCGGAAACCACCGATGGCCGCGTGCTCTTTGGCATACCCTGGGAGGGCAAGCTGTTGCTGGGCACTACCGACATCCCGCTCAAACAACCGCAGCTAGAGCCCAGACCGCTGGCGCTGGAGATCGATTTTATACTTGCTAATTGCGCTGCCTACCTCATAAAGCCTCCTTCCCGCAGCGATGTGCTGGCGGCATTTGCCGGCCTTCGCCCGCTGGCAGCTGTTTATGCAAATGGCCGCAAAACAAAAGAAATATCCCGCAGTCACCAGGTACTTGTAAGCCAAAGTCACCTTATTTCGATCATCGGCGGCAAATGGACCACCTTCCGGCAGATGGGCCAGGACACGGTAGATGCACTGATCAAGCTGCAGCACCTGCGCTTACCGCCCAGCCGCTCCTCATCCATCCGGCTGCATGGCTACCCGGCAGAAAGCAGCGAAGAAGGGCACCTGGCAGTATACGGTAGCGACGCTGCCGGCATCAAGCAACTCATTGCGCAGCAACCCGCCCTGGCACAACTGCTACACCCACGCTACCCACATACCCGGGCAGAAGTAGTATGGATGGTGCAAGAAGAAATGGCGATGAAGGTGGAAGATGTACTGGCCCGGAGAATGCGCATCTTATTCCTGGACGCGCGGGCTGCGCAGGAAATGGCCCCTTCCGTAGCCGGGATCATGCGGGCAGCGTTGGGGAAAGATGAGGCCTGGGCGCAACGGGAGATCGTGGAATTCAGGCAACTGGCAGCAGGATACCTGATCAGCTAAGCCTCTAGCGCCGGTCCTCCTAAACCCTGTTATCCGGGCTTACATGCAAACCGGCTTTTATACTTTCACCTGAAGTATAAACCGGCAACATGATGTAAACTAACCTACTATCAGACAATCTACCCTGGGGTGTGCCCAGAGGTGCGTAGCCGGGTATTGGTTTGTGATCTTTCCGGCGGTCAGCTGCCGGGTGGCCTTTTCCTTGCCGGCGCCTACTACTATAAGGATGAGATGCCGTGCTGCCAGAATATCCTGCATCCCCAACGTCATGCCATAGCGCGGTTTCGATTCCAGGCCATTTACCATCGTATGATTGAGGGTGGAGGCAGCCAGCTGCGCCATATGGCAGTGATCCACCAACTTTTCAGCCGGTTCGTTCAGCCCGATATGCCCATTCACGCCCATCCCCAGAATGCAGCAATCGATCGGGCCAATCGCCGCCAGCTGCGCCTGCATGCGGGTACATTCCTGCTCGGGGGCTTGCGTGTCGGCATTAAACCCGAAATAGCGGGCCTTGGCTATACCCAGCGGCTTGATCAGGTAGTGCTGCAAATAATATTCGCAGGTAGCCGGGTGTTCGGAACTGAGGCCGCCCCATTCATCGAGTTTCACCACGCGTAGTTTGCTGAAGTCCCCTTTCTCTTCTGCCTTCAGGGTTTGCAGCTGCAAGTATAAACCCGTGGGCGAGTTGCCGGTTGCCGCGCAAAGCAACAGATCGGGCCTGGCCTGCACCGAAGTATAAACCATTTGCGCCGCGGCCAGGCTCATGGCATCGTAGGTATCAAAATACTGAATATTCATCGGGCAGTTTCAGCGGGTATACGGACAGTAGTGCGTTTTATTTTTTCCAGAGCCTGATGGGTTTTTCCGCCTCGGTTTTAAAAGGCAAGGCCACTTTCCGGCCGGTACCCGCCGATTCGTAGGCAGCAAAGATGATTTCCAGCACCGCTTTTCCGTCCTCGCCGGTTACCAATGGCTGCCTGTTGTTTTTCACGCAGTCCACAAAATGCTCAAACTCCTGGGGGAAGCCATAGTTCCACATTTCCTCATACATCGTAAAGCTCCACCCCACGGTATTCCCTGCTTTTTCAACGGCATACCCGACACCTTTGGTGCTGTAGGTCAGGATGGAATTTCCCTGCAGCACATCGGCGTAGGCCACGCCTTCCGAGCCGTGTATCTCGGCCCTGTCGTCCATGCCGCCCAACTTTGTCCAGCTTTCCTCCATCATGGCCACTACCCCATCTGCAAACTCCAGAATGACAATGGCGTTATCGTCGCCTTTGGTTTTGGCCTGGTGCACCGTGGTGCTCATCTGCGCATACACCGAGGTGATGGGCACGCCCGGATGCAGCCAGCGGAAAAACTGGATGCCGTGGCACCCCATGTCCATTGTCACGCCGCCACCCGACCGCTCCACATCCCAGAAATGGTCGGCATGGGGACCATCGTGTTTTTCGGCCTGTTTAAATAAGACAGGCAGGCCCAGTGCGCCTTCATCAAGCAGCGCCTTCAGGCGCACATACTTTGGTGTGAAGCAAAGCTCTTCGGCATACATCAGCTTCACATTAGCTTTCTGGCAAGCAGCTATCATCCGGTCGGCTTCTTCCAGGTTCATGCAAAGCGGTTTTTCCACCACCACATGCTTTCCGGCTTCGGCAATTTTTACAGTGATCTCGCAGTGCAAGTAATTGGGCGCGCCAATCACGATCATGTCCAGCTCGTCCATGGCCAGCATTTCATCCAGGCTGGTAAAATAATGGGGAATATTGAATTTTTCGGCAAAACTGCGGGCATGCCCTTCCGTGGGAGACATCACAGCCAAAACCTGCGCATCGGCCACACGTTTTAAGGCTTCGGCATGGATCGTAGAGATAAACTGCGACCCTATCAGGCCGACACCGACTTTCTTTTCCATAAAGATCTGTTTTTAAAGGGCTCCTGTTTTAAACTGTTCTGCCGCGTAGGTGGCTGCCCGGGCCGTTAGCGCCATGTATAAAATAGAAGGACTCTGGTTACCGGTGCTGGCCATGCAGGCGCCATCGGTTACAAACACATTTTTGCAGGCGTGCAATTGGTTATGGGCATTAAGCATGGAGGTTTTCGGATCGAGGCCCATGCGTGCACCGCCCATTTCGTGTATATCCAGGCCGGGGGCTTGTTTATTATCGTGGGCCTGAATTTCGGTGCAGCCTATTTTCTCCAGCATCCGCCTGCTTTCCGTCAGAAAGTCCTGCACCATTTTCTCATCGTTTTCATCGTAGCCCACATCGGTTACCAGCAGCGGAATGCCCCACTGATCTTTCTTATCGGGGCTAAGCGTTACCCGGTTCGTAGCTTTGGGGATGGTTTCGCCCTGCATGTACATGTAGGCGTACCAGCTGCCGGGCTGGGTCAGTTTTTCCTTGAAGTCTGCTCCGAGCTGCGGCTCGTTATCAGGCACTTCGTTTGTTCTGCTCCTGTAGCCACCGGTAAAAATAGTATAGCCGCCCACAAAGTCCGTATCCCGCTCTTTCAGGTTGCGGTAATTGGCAATGATGCATTCGGTGGGATTTTTGCCATACACATACTTATCTTCAAAACCGGTAACCTTTCCGTTGGCCCATCCGCGGTAAAGATGAAAACCGATATAGCGGCCCAGCACATCATGATCATTCCCCAGACCATTCGGGAAGCGCTGCGATTTCGAGTTGAGGAGCACGAGCGTGCTGTTTAGAGCCGAAGCGTTTAAAAAAATAACGCGGGCTTTGTAAATGATTTCTTCCTTGGTGTTGGCATCGATCACCTTCACACCCGAGGCTTTTCCGGTGGCTTCATCGTAGATAACCGAATGCACCACCGAAAAGGGTCTTATTGTCAGGTTACCGGTTTTTTTTGCCCAAGGCAAGGTGGAAGAAACCGAACTGAAATAGCCGCCGTAAGGACATCCGCGCATGCACAGGTTGCGGCACTGGCACTTGCCCCGGTCCTGGTCTAAATGGATCTGGTTGGGTTCACTTAGGTGTGCCCACCTGCCCTGCACCAGGTACCTGTCCGGAAAGTGCTTGTTCAGCGTTTGCTGCATGTGCTGCTCCACACAACTCAGCTCAAAGGGCGGCAGGAACTCGCCATCGGGCATGGCTTCGATGCCATCTTTGTTGCCGCACACCCCGATAAACTTCTCTACATGCGCATACCAGGGGGCGATCTCCTTGTAATCAATTGGCCATGCGATGCCATAGCCATACTTAGCAGGCGCTTTAAACTCATAATCACTCCAGCGCTGGCAGGCGCGCCCCCAGATCAGCGACTTACCGCCCACCTGATAGCCCCGGATCCAGTCGAAGGGCCGTCTCTGAACATAGGGGTGGTCGGCATCGCGGATAAAAAAATGCGCCGTATCCTCACCGAAACCTGCTGCTTTGGAGATCAGCGGGTTCTTCTCGTAAAACTCCCGGGTCATACTTCCCCGGTGCTTAAATTCCCAGGGGTCCATCGTGGCGGTAGGGTAATCTTTCAGGTGTTCAACGTTCCGGCCGCGCTCCAGGACCAGGGTTTTTAGTCCCTGCTCGCAAAGCTCTTTGGCCGCCCACCCCCCCGAAATGCCGGAACCCACAACAATGGCATCAAATTCATTTTCCATAAGGCTTATACTTTTACATCCGGCGTCAAGCCCGGCAGCTGTCAGCACGGGCAGGGCGTTATTTCCGAAGGGGTGTTATACTTACTTCTTTGAAATAGATCACATCGTCGCCACCATGGTTCTGCAGCCCGAAATAGCCTTTGTCGGGCCGGGGCCCCCGATCGGGTTCATAATCATGCTTCTTTTCCGGCACAGGGCTCCCTTCAGTATAGTCGGTTACCAGCACCCCGTTTACCTCCACCAGCGTCCGTTTTCCGTCCAGCGTAATATCCATCGTATTCCAGTCATCGGCTTTGCCCGGCGTAGCTTTTGCTTTTGTCAGCGAGTAAAGCACGCCTGTTTTGTGGTAATCGTCTTCCCCCGGTCGTCTATCTGTACTTCATAGCCTTTGTTTACCGGCATCCAGGCTTCGGTGGGCTTTTCAGGGATGCGAATGAACACGCCGGCATTATTCTTTGCCGCACCTTTATACACCACCCTGATCTTCACATTGCCCAACATTTGAGGCGTATACCACAGCAAGCCCATCCCGCCCTGCGTTTTGAGCATCCCATCTTCGACCACCACAGAACCGTCGCCGACATGTTCCCATCCGGTCAGGTCTTTGCCATTAAAGAGCTGCTGCCTTTCCGCACCGTTTTCTACGAATTTGCAGCCAAGCAGCGCCAGCAGCAGAAAGCAGGCAACTGCGGTTATAATTGATTTCGACTTGTCCATACTTCAATATACAAAAAGTTAAGAAAGAGCACCTTAAAACCGCGCGGAAGTTTATGCCAGGTATAAACTTCCGGGGGATTTTATCTAAACCAATAAAGCTATTTGAGCACGGCAACTGCTGCTGTATCCGGCTTGCCTTTACGAAGCTTTAGCCTGGATACCACCAGCATTCCTACCTGCTTCCCTTCTTCGGCGCCGTTCTTTACAGCCGACATAAAATGAATACCGCCGTAAAGCCGGCTGATGGCCGCTTCATCGGCTGCCGCCTGAAAGGAATCGAACCGCCGCACCGGCAGGTTATACTTCACTTCCGATGAATCGGCAAACTGGAAGGACGGACCGTAAAGGTCTGTCAGTACAACGGCAGCGGCATTGGAAACCACGCTGTGCCCACTGGGATATTCCGGGAAAGGCGGGGTTTGCAGCAGGGGCACCCAGTTGTTATCGACCAGCCTGTTGATGGCCGTTTCCGGCCGGATGCGGTCGCTGCGGTATTTTTCGTCCCAGCAACTGATAAAGCCGTCGGCTAAACTGAAGGCTACCCGGGTATAGGCCTCCAGCGTCCCCATCAGGTCGGCACCTGCCTGGCGGCTGGCCTGCCCGGCAATAGCCATCCAATGGCCGCCTGGGGTAATCTTTTTGGTAGCATACATAACATGGCCGGTCGTGTGCATCACAAACGGGTTGCAGTCCCAGAAGCTGGCGATCTGCCGCTGCTCGTCTGTCAGGTTATTTACCGCCTCATACACCTCCATCATCTCGGTATAAAATCCACTCCCCGGCCGGGCATCGAACCCGACAGGCTGAGGTGGTGTAAACTGGCTGCAGGAGTCCAGCACGAAGGGCCGCAGCTTAAACCAGTAAGGTTCCACGGCATCCATGTAAGCCGGCGGCGTGGGCTCCCAACGGCCCTCCGTTTTGGAAACCGTATGCCGGAAGCCGCGCGTCTGCCGGTAGCCGTCTTCATTTGCATAGATCATCACCGCTTGTGCCACCCGTTTGCCATACCCGACCGACCGCTGGTATACTTCTTCGGGTACACCCAACTGCTTATACTTGCGCAGCAGGCTTTCTTCATAACTGTCCATCATGTCGGCCGAAAAGGTCATGTTGCGGGCAATGGTGGTAAAGGCGCTCAGGCTAGCCACCGGAAAGCAGTACACCGAATCTTTTGCCGGCTGCGGCACGCCCTTAAAACCCTGCAACTGCCCCTGCAACGACTGATAATCCGGATAGTCATGCACCAGCGCCTCATAGGCCGCCAGGTTGGCATAGGCATAAATGCGGCTGGCTACAGGCGGAGAGAAAATATCATGGGTGATAACGTCGGTAAGATTAGATACAGCCTGATGCAGCAACGCCGGGTTGGCGGCCGCAGCCTTGTAATCCACCTTTTTTTGTTCGCAGCCCAAAAAAGTAGCCAGCCACAGCAAAAGGAAAGTGTAAGAGATGAATTGCTTCATGACCTTTGGGTTAAAACCAGTTCGTGATTGTAGCAACTGCTACCTAATAGTTTATAATTACTTTATACTTGGTGTCAGTTCCGTTTTAGCGCCGCTACTGGTTTTGGCGTTTTAGCAGCGCTGCCGCTGGCTATACTTGCTACCGAAGCGTTTCTTACCCGGAAGAGCTGCAGCGGCAGATTGTTTCGGGCAACAAGCCATAGTTGCTGGCCGGCAGCTGTTTGCAGGGTTTTAATGTCGCGCACCTGGCCCTGCAGCAGCATCCCGGTTTCGGTGGGAAGTATAGGCTTAAACTTTCCCTTGCCGTTGCCTTGCAGCAGCAGTCCGTAACTGGCATCGTAGCGCCCCTGGTAAGTACTTACGCCGTAGAAATTGCCTCCCAGCACCACATCCAGGAAACCATCCTTATTTACATCCTGCACCTGGAACGCAAAGATCTTGGACACCTGCGCCTCCTGTGGCAGGGGCTGCATCCGGAATGTTCCTTTGCCCTGATTCTCAAAGTATGCGGAGGAAAACGTATTGACTTCCGGCACGGCAGCGTCTTTCAGCTCATCGTGATTAAACAACGCGTCGATGGATTTGCCGGCGTAGCTTTGGTAATCCGTAAACTTTTTGTTGATGAGCGGAAGCTGCTTGCCGAGTTCTTCTTTCGTAGCAACCGGGTACCACTTGTCGCCGCGCTGGTAAGCCAGCAGGTGCTCCAGGCTACCGTTGCCATCTATGTCTTTTACAAACATTTTCAGCCCCCCGCCTTCGCTTTTCCGCAGCTTGGTGTTGGTACCCAGGTTGCCGGCAATCAGGTCCATGTCGCCGTCCTGGTCAAAATCGGCCGCTTTGATGGTCTGCCAGAATCCTTTTGCCTGATTCAGCCCGTTATTGCCTGTTGCTTCCACCAACTTGCCCTGGTGATTTTCAAATACCTTTACAGGCATCCAGTCGCCTACCACCACCAGATCCGTTTGGTTATCATTGTTGTAATCTGTCCAGACGGCATCCGTTACCATGCCGACTTTGCGTAAAGCAGGCGCCAGTTGTGCTGTTTGGTCAGTAAACTGTCCCTGCCCGTTGTTGATGAGCAGGTAGGAGTCCGGCACCTGCCCATACTTATAGCCCAGCACCCGGCCCCCCACAAACAGGTCCAGATCACCGTCGTGGTCATAATCAAAGGGGCGGGCGCAGCTTTTGTTGGCATACATGGGCGGCAGGCCGTTGCTGCGAGTAAAGTTGCCTTTGCCATCGTTGAGGTACAACCGGTCGAACTGCTCTTTCATATCGCCATAGAATTCGTTGCCTCCGCTCACCACATACAGGTCCGGGAAATGGTCGTTGTTGGCATCAAAGAACACGGCATCCACATCCTCGTACACCGAATCGGCCAGAAACAGTGGTTGATTGGTACGCTTAAACGTACCGTTGGCCTGCTGCACCATTAGCGCGCCGGGCTGCCATTTGGCTCCTCCCACAAAAAAGTCATCCAACCCGTCACCGTTCACATCACCCACCGCCAGCTTCGGCCCTTCCGTCGATACCTGAAAAGGCATCAGACTTTCCCGGTAGAAATCAAGATAGTCGTTTTCCTCGTGCTTATAAGCCACTGCAGCCGTGCCGGTCACTTCTTCAAAGAAAGGCGCAGGCTTTTTAAAGAAACCGGCGTAGTAGCTTGCTGCCTCTTTTTTGGCATTCGACTGATCCAGCACCAACGTCAGGTTGCCTTTCACATTCGTTAAGATCTCCGCCCGCTGATCTCCCCAGAGCACCACCAGAGTATCTATACGTTGCTGGCCCCCCAAGCCGAAATGCAGCACCGGCTCCACCGACGACATGAAGCCGCGCGTAGGCATAAGCTGCTGCACCTGGATACCGTTGCGGCCCTTTAACAGCACCTTTGCGCCGTAGCCATAGGTGTTCGCATCGTTTCCTTTGAGCTGTACTTTCAGATAGGTATGCTGGAGCGCTTTGCTGCTGCTGTTCCGGTATAGGCCTGCTTTTTCGTTGATATTGTTGGTGATCAAATCCAGGTCGCCGTCGTTGTCGAGGTCGGCATAAGCAGCCCCGTTCGAAATGGTGGGTTGCGAAAAGCCCCAGGCAACCGACTTATCCTCGTACTGCATACCTTTCGTACCTTTGTAGAGGTAGTTGTGCACCTTTCCTTCTGGCATCATCCGGATGGCCCGTTGGTTCAGGTTTTTAGAAGTTTCGGGCGCCCACATCATCGAGTCAGAAGATGCGAATTTGATGTAGTCCATGTTGTTGGGCCGGCGCACGATGCCATTGGTGATGAAAATGTCCTTGATACCGTCGTTATCATAATCGGCTAGCAGGGGGCTCCAACTCCAGTCGGTAGCTGCCACACCCGACATCAGCGCCACGTCGGCAAACTGCTGCCCCGAGTAGTTCAGCTGCAGGCAATTGCGGCTATACTGGTTGTAGTAACCGAATTGCAGCTTGTAGAGGAAAATATCCAGCGGGTCCTCTCCCATCGACGACTTTTCAATCGTTTCTTCCTCCGGGTACATGTCCAGCGTCATGATATCAGGGTAGCCGTCGTTGTTTACATCCGCTGCATCGCAGCCCATGGAAAAGCGGCTGAGGTGGCGAAAATGGTTCTTCACGGCTTCGGTAAACGTGCCATTCCCATTGTTGAGGTAATAATAATCGTCCTCATGGAAGTCGTTGGAAACGTAAATATCATCCCAGCCATCGTTGTTAAAATCCGTGACTACCACCCCAAGGCCATACCCCATGGCTGCCCCATAAATACCGGCCTTTTCGCTTACATTTTTGAACCTGACCGGCTGGCCAGCAGACGCATTACCGGAGGCAGAAACCAGCTGATTTTCGTAGAGTACATCGCCTGCTTCGTTGTTGCGAAGGTTGCGGGCTGTTACGCGGTCGTAGCTGCGTGAGGTATGCACGGCATGATTGAGCAAGTATAGATCCAGGTCGCCATCGCGGTCGTAATCAAAGAAGGCAGCCTGCGTAGAGAAGCCCGTGAAATCCAGCCCGTAGTCGGCGGCTTTTTCGGTAAAGGTCAGCTGCCCGTCAGCCCCTACCCCGTTGCTGATGTAAAGCTCGTTGGCTCCCTCCAGCCCTTTGTAGTTGCCTACGGCACACACGAAAATATCCAGCCAGCCGTCGCCGTTCACATCGGCCATGGTTACACCGGTTTGCCAATCGGAGTAGCCTTCCACACCCGCCTGTGCTGCCACCTCTTTAAAGGTAAAGTTGCCTTTGTTAAGGTATAATTTATTTTTGCCCTGGTTCGATACAAAGTATAGATCGGGTAGGCCGTCTTTGTTCAGGTCGCCGGCCGCTACACCCGCCCCATTGTAGAAATACAGGTAAGTGAGGATGTTCAGCTCCCCTTTATCATCCAGTTCATTCACAAACTGCACACCGGTAGCCGTGGAATCCATCGCTTCGAAAAGTGGCTGCTCGGCACCCTTGGCCCCGGAGCGGCAGCCCCAGCAGGTAAGCGAAAGCAGCGCCAGCAGCAGGCAGGGGTATAGGCCGGCTTTTAGGGAAAAAGAAAGGTCGGTAGGTCGGGTCATAGCTAATCGTAAATCGTAAGGGTTAACGTAGCGCCAGTTTACAGCCAGGTATACTTTTACTCGCGGCAGCCGAAAACCTGCAGCGTCGCGTTGTTTTTAGCCAGCAGGAAGTAGGGCATACCATCCGCGCCTTTGAGCTGCTGCATGCGGCGCACCTGCCCCTGCGTAAAAAAGCCGGTATCTTTAGGCTTGCGTGCCCTGAACTGCCCCTTGCCTGTGCCCTGCAGCACCAGCCCGTAGCTGGCATCGTATTGCCCCAGCTCGGGCAGCACATCAAAGAAGTTTCCGGCCAGCAGAATATCCAAGTTGCCGTCGTGGTTATAGTCCAGAGTTTCGATGCCATAGATGGGTGAGAACTGCGCCTCCAGCGGCATGGGCTGCAAAGCAAACTGCAGGTTGCCTTTGTTTAGCAGCAAGGAGGAGTTTGCGTTCTCGACCCGCTTCACCACGGCCTCTTTCAGCTCCTGCGCCGGAAAAATGTCCTGCATTTGCTTGCCGGCATAACTGGCATACTTCACAAATTTTTTCTTGATGCTGGGCACCCGTTTCTGCAGGTCCTGTTTCAATACCATCGGATACGCCTTGCCGTCTTCGGCGTAGCAGTTGATGATCTGTTCTACGGTGCCGTTTCCTTCAAAATCATGCACATACAATTCTACCGGCTTCTGCACACTGGCGGTGAGCCGGGTATTGCGGCCCAGGTTGCCAAGTATAAGGTCCGGATCGCCGTCACTGTCCAGGTCAGCGGCTTTCACGCTGTTCCACCAGCCAGCTGAATGGGCAATCTCCGTCTTTTGCTGCAGATCGCGGCCTTTGTTATTCGTATAGATCGTGACCGGCATCCAATCGCCCACCAGCACCAGTTCGGGGTAGCGGTCGCCATTCAGATCTACCCAGGCAGCATCAGTGACCATGCCCAGCTCGTTTCGGGGCAGGAAGCGCTTGGTATAGTTCTTAAAGTTGCCGGTACCGTCGTTTTGAAACAGGTAACTTGGCGGATCGTAGCCGTAGCTGCCCGGCACCATGCGGCTGCCGACAAATAGATCCACATCGCCGTCCAGGTCAAAATCAGCTGCTGCCACACAGGAGCCGTCCGTGGCCAGGTTTGGTAGGCGGTTGTCTTTTGTAAAATGGCCTTTGCCGTCGTTCAGGTATAGCCGGTCGAGCAGCTGCGGGGCATTGCTTTCAAACTCGTTGCTGCCGGTCACTACAAACAAATCCAGATCCTTGTCCTTATCAAGGTCCACAAGTATGGCGGCCACTTCTTCGGAGTCCTGGTCTTGCGCAAACGCCTGCGGGGAGGTTTCAGCAAAGGTGCCGTCCTTCTGCTGCAAAAAAAGCTTGCGCACGCTTCCGGCAACCCCGCCCGCATATACATCCTCTAGCCCGTCCCCATTCACGTCGCCCACCGCCAGCGCCGGCCCCTGGGTAGAGAACATCTGCTTGAGCAACACATCGCGGTTATAGTCTACAAAATCGCTCTCCTGGTGGGTGTAGTTGAGTTTTACCTGCTGCGTGGCATCAAAAAACAAACCGGGTGCTTTGTGCTTGGGCGCGCTGTATACCTTGTTTGCCTGCGAATATTTCAGCGTCAGTTGCTGGTCGGGCTTTACCTGCTGCAGCGTTTGCATTTTATCATCCGGCCATACTACCGTTACAGAATCGATCACCTTCTCCTTGCCCAGCCCGAACACCAGCGTAAGATCGACTGAAGACTGAAAGCCCCGGTTGGGCATCTGCTGCAGGTAGATGGTTTTAGCCGGCTGGTGCACATAAACTTTGGCTCCGATTCCATTTCTATTTTTCCCGGCTCCCTGCAGCTGCACCCGCAGAAAATGATTTTGCTCTTTTTCAGAGGTTCTGTTTTTATAGATGGATACGGGCATGTTTTCGTTGTTCACCACCAGGTCGAGGTCACCATCGTTATCCATGTCACCATAAGCGGCGCCGTTGGAGAAACCGGGTTTACCCAGCCCCCAGTCTTTGGCTTTGTTTACAAACTGCAGGTTCCCGGTGTTCTGAAAAGCATAATTCGGGATGGGCGTGGAGGTCATTTTTGAGATGAGCTCCTTGTTATAGTTGTAGCCGCCGCCCCTTTCTACGGCCTTGCGCATGGTTTCCTCCGCTCCCAGGAAGTTCACAAAATCCTGGTCCGTCAGGTCCTGGTAAATGCCGTTGGCTACGAAAATATCCTTTAGTCCATCGTTGTCCATGTCAAAGAGCAACGCGCCCCAGCTCCAGTCGGTGGCGGCAACACCTGCCAGCCGGGCTACTTCACTGAAGGTATTGTCACCATTGTTGAGGTGCAGCATATTCTGCATGTACTGCTGGTGAAAATCGCGGGCCAGCTTGAACTGCTGCAGGTCGTAGTTCTCAAAAATGGTAGTGCGCTTCAGGCGGCTGTCGTCGGCAGGCAACATATCGGTCACAAAAATATCCTGGTTGCCATCGTTATCGATGTCAGCAATGTCAGCGCCCATCGAGGAAAGGCTCTCATGCTGCATCCAGGCTTTGCTGGTCTCGGTAAAAGTGCCATTATGGTTATTCAAGTAGAGGTAATCGCGCTCGTAAAAATCATTAGAGATAAAAATATCGGGCCAATTGTCGTTGTCCACATCCCCAATGGTAATGCCCAGCCCAAAGCCGATGAGGCTGCCATAGATGCCGGCTTGCTCGCTAACATCGGTAAAACGACTGCCATCGTTGCGAAGCAGTTTGTCGCCCCCAAGTTCATCACGCTTCTCACGCAAATTGGTAAAGCCCAGGCTGCTTACCGGGTAAGAGCTGTTGTTGAGCAGGTATACATCCAGGTCACCATCGCGGTCGTAGTCGAAAAAAGTAGCATGGGTGGAATAGCCCTGGTCGTCGAGCCCAAAGTTCGTGGCCTGCTCCTGAAAAACAGGAATACTGTCCCCTGAAAGGCCCTTGTTAATAAACAGCTCGTTGCGGCGATTGTCGCCGTTCACATCGCCGGCGTTGCAAACGTAGATATCAAGCCGTCCGTCGCTGTTCACATCGGCCATGGTCACGCCGGTGCTCCAGGCCTGGCTGCCTCCCACTCCCGCTTTGGCAGTTACATCTTCAAACACGAAATTACCTTTGTTCAGGTAAAGGTGATTCCGGCCGGTATTAGCGGTCAGGTAAAGGTCAGGGAGATTGTCACCATTTATGTCGCCAATGGCCACACCGCCGCCATTATAGAAGTTGCGGTAGTTAAAGATGTTCATCTCCGGCGTGCTCTCCACCTTGTTCACAAAATCTACATGGGTGTGGGTGGCGGGCAGTACCACAAACAAGGTATCCTCTTTCTGTGGCGATACCTTACTGCAGGCAAAACAGGTGGCCAGCACGACCACGCTGATAAGAGTTGAAATTGGGTGCTGTTGCTGCATAGGCGTAAAGCAAGGGTGTGGCGCTTCTAAATGCTAAATTCAGGAGAGTTGGCGTGGCAGTCAACTCCCCTGAATAAGGCAAAACAGGAGTGGCAGGTGCTAATAACCCGGGTTCTGTTTCAGATTGGGGTTGTTAGAAAGCTGTTGCGATGGTATCGGAAACAAATTGCGCGTTGGGTCTGTGTTACTTTTGAATTGCCAGGTGCTTCCGCTATACTTTCCGAAGCGGATCAGGTCGTTCCGGCGCCAGCCTTCCCAGGCAAGTTCGCGGCCACGCTCTTCCAGGATCGAGGCCAATGTAACAGAGGATACAGGGTCAACTCCGGCTCGGGCACGCACCTGATTCACGAATTCAACGGCCTCCCCGGCTCTACCTAAGCGAACGAGCGCTTCAGCATGCATCAGCAGCACATCGGCAAATCTGAAAACAGCAAAGTCATTATCCTGATCGGTACGGGTATTGTTCGTCTGGATTTCATACTTCTGACTACGAATACCCTCGTTTCCAAAAGCCCGCTCCAACGATGTGATCTCCGGCGTAAATACAAGCTCTTTCTTCTTATTATCTACCGGATCTACAAAAGTGATGATCTCACCGTTGTTGGTCTGCGGCCCTACCATCCACATGGCCTTGCGAGCATCATTTTCCGAGAAGGTATTGTAAAACTCGGCTCTGGTGGCAAAACCATTCCACGGGTTGTTCGTCAAGCCATACTCCGCTGCCTGCGCATAATTCAGGGTACGCATCTGAAAGTTCATACCTCCTGCCAGCACCTTATCATACGGAATCACGAAGATGTTCTCTTTGTAGGTCTGTTCATCCCCAACATTGTTGATGGCAAAGTTCTGCAGAAAGTTGGGGTTAAGGCTGTAGCCTGCCGGTGAGTTGATGATTGCTGTTGTAGCGTCCAGGGCTTTCTGCCACTGTGGTGTACCTGTAAATACTTCCGCATTCAGGTATAGCTTAGCCAGCAGTGCGTTAGCAGCGCCTTTTGTAAAACGGCCATAGGTTTCGATGGTCGCTTCTTCGCGCAGGTCAGGCAGTGCGGCTAATATTTCGCTTTCCACAAAATTGAAAACTTCCTCGCGGCTGTTCTGCGGCGGATTACCGGCCGGCGTATCCTCGGTGATAATAGGTACCCCCCCGAACATATCCATCAGCCAGAAATAGGCAAAAGCACGAAGCAACCGCACCTCACTCACTACTGCCTCTTTCCCCTGCACCTCCAGGGAGCTGTTTTTTAATCCTTGTAAGTTTGTGTTGGCACCGGCAACCACCCGGTATCCCCATTCCCAGGACCCGTTGATCTGGCCAGGGGAAACCGGCGACCACTCATGCTGCGCCAATTGCTGCCAGGAGCCATTGTCGTACCAGTCAGGCCCGCGGGTTGGAACAACCAGCTCGTCAGTGGTAGCCTCCAAAAGGTTGAAAACAGGATCTAAAAATCCACGAAGCTGCCCGTAAGTAGATCCTACCGTTGATAAAAGCTCGTTTTCATTTGTCGGGAATTTACTGGCTTCGGCCTTGTCAAACACCTCTGCATCCAGGTCGGTACAAGCTTGTCCTCCAGCTACTATGCTGGCAAGAAAGGCAGCAGTTACTATATATTTGTATCGGTTATTTTTCATACGTTTCGCTTTTTAGTTTCCAATGCATGCTAACTTCTTACCCATTACAAGGTGAGGGAGAATCCTAAAGAGAAGGAACGTGTTCTTGGATAGAAAAGAATTGGCTCAACACCCGGAGAAAGGTTTACGGCAATGTCAGAACCACCATAGATATCACGCGAGGCTCCCAACCGTGGCTCAGGATCTATGCCACGGTACCCCGTAATTACAAAGGTGTTGTTGCCGGCTACAAATACCGAGGCATTGCTCATATACTTCCAGAAAGTTGGCAGCCTGTAAGACAAGCGCCAGTTGTCGAGGCGCACGAAGTCTGCATCTTCTACCCAAAGGCTGGAGAAAGCAGGCGACAAGTCGTCCGGAATGCCTGTTTTAAAGGCATAGTCAATCACATTGCTACTTGGGAAAAGATTTGGATTTGCGAAAGCGATATAAGGGCCGTTGGCAATTTGATGCCCGATAGCGCCTCTGAACAGGAAATTAAGATCGAAATTTTTATAGCTTAAGCTATTTCCCCATCCAAAGGTTAGATCCGGGTTCGCATCGCCCAGGTAGGTACGGTCCGCACCAAACGGATCAATCGTGCCGTCACCGTTTATATCTTTAAAAATGTATTTGTTATCGGCGCTGAAACCCTCGAACACAGGCCCGTAAAACTGCCCGATCGGCTTGCCTTCCTGCAAAACAACCGGCTGCGCTAAACCACCCTGTGGGCTACCAAAATCGCCGTAAACACGGGGTGATCCGGTGTTGTAGGTAAAGATGCCTGAGCTGAGCGAGACGATCTTGTTTTTGTTGTGCGCCAGGTTCACATTGGTTCTCCACTGGAAATCTGTGTGGTCGATCACCAGGTAATCAAGGGCCAGCTCAATTCCTTTGTTGTTGATCTCACCCACGTTTGCCAGGATCGAGTTTGTTACCGCTGTTAACTGGTCGCTGCCATATTTTGTACCGATAGCGATGGGGTAGTCGAACAGCAGGTCCTTGGTGTCTTTGTTGTATACCTCTAACGAACCACTTAAGCGGCCATCTAGAAAGGCAAAGTCAATACCCACGTTGGTCATGGCCGAAGTTTCCCACTTCAGGTCAGGATTGGCATTCTGGCTGAAGTTGTATGCTGTCTGGAAACCACCGTTGGTGAAATATGAGCCGCTCTGGCCATACAACAGGCGGGAAGCATAATCCGCAATACCTTCCTGGTTACCAGTGACGCCGTAGCCGACCCGAAGCTTGAGGTCATCTACGAATGTGGCGTCTTCCATAAATGCTTCCTGCGAGATTCGCCATCCCACGGATATTGACGGGAACCAGCCCCAGCGGTTGTTCTGTCCAAAGCGGGAAGAACCGTCGCGGCGGATGTTGGACGTCAGCAGATACCTATCTTTGTAAGAGTAGTTAATGCGACCGAGAAAACCGATCAGGATCGCTTCTGATTTATAAGATCCAACTTCCCGGTTTGTTGAGTTGGTGTCATCGATGTTTGCATTACCCGCTCCCAAGTTATTGTATCCAAATACGTCCGGAAACCTACTGTTGCCCGCGTTAAAGCCTTCGTTCGAGAGCTTCTGATAAGTATAACCTCCCAGCACAGTAAACTGGTGGTCGTCAAAGTCGCCTGTATATTGTGCGGTGAGTTCTGTGAGTCGGTCAATTACCTCCCGCTGCTCCCTTCGGGCAGAGGCGGTGTTGTTACCGCCGGCCTTAAAAGTGCTTGGCTGAAAGAAACCGTACAGCCTGTTAAAGTTATTAATAGACGTGTTCACACCGAATCTAAGCCCTTGTACCGGTTCTAAAAAGACCTTCAGGTTTGCCAGTGTCTGTTTTTCACGCGCCTCGTTTGTGATCTGCTTCATCCGGGCCACTGGGTTCTCTACGCGGAAGCCGCCAGGAATTGACTTCCCGTTAAACATATCAAAGCCCGGAACGCCCGGCTGCAAATACGTACCTTCATCATTATAGACGGGAAACGTGGGGTTTAGCTGGCCGGCCGACAGGAAGGAGAAATAGTCTATGTAATCCTTGTTGCTCACCTGCTGCGACAACAGCAACTGCACTTCAAGTTTATCATCCAGGGCTTTTTGCGAGAGGTTCAAACGGGCGTTCAGGCGGTCGAATCCGGAGTTAATAGCTATACCTGGTTGATCTAAGTATACGACAGAGCCACGGTAGTTGAACTTGTCAGTTCCGCCGGATATGGCCACATTATAGTTTTGGCTGTATGCCTTGCGCGTGATCTCGTCGAACCAATCTGTGCGGGCGCCATAATCATTTGCAGCGCGGTCCAACCCTTCCTCGTCTAATTTTGAGATGTACTCATCAGGTGATAAGAACGGAATGGTATTCGATACCTCTTCCAACCCTACATAGCTGCTCAGTTCAACGGTAGTTTTACCAGCCTGGCCTTTTTTAGTGGTAATGATGATAACCCCGTTCGAACCACGGGAGCCGTAAATGGCAGAAGCAGAAGCATCTTTCAGGATATCCATCGAGGCGATATCCTCAGGTGCCACCGTGTTCAGGTCAGCGCCTGCTACTCCGTCAATCACGATCAGCGGCTCGCTGTTGGCACTCAGCGAAGACGTGCCCCGTAAGCGGATAACTGGTCGGTTGCTGGTGGGGTCCCCGCCACCCGACACTACGTTCAGGCCGGCTACCTTACCCTGCACCGCCTGCATCGGGTTGTTGATCACGCCGGCATTCAGATCTTTCGAAGTTACGGTAGCTGTCGCGCCGGTTACGTCTGCTTTCCGTTGTGTGCCGTATCCCGTCACGACCACCTCCTGTAACGCCTTAATGTCCGGCTGCATTTGCACATTTACCACGGTTTGGCTGCCAACCGGGATTTCCTGGGTTTGGTAGCCAATAAAGGATATGACAAGGGTAGGGTTTTGTTGCCCGTCGGGTATGCTGAGCGCATAGCTGCCGTTCATATCCGTAGCAGTACCGATGGTTGTGCCTTTCAGGAGCACTGTAACGCCCGGCAACCCTTGCCCCTTTTCGTCCGTCACTTTTCCTGTCAACTCAATAGCAAAAATTTCTGGGCTATTCGAAACGCTGAGCGAACTGCTGAAGGAAGGAGGAGCACTGGCCGCCGCCCGAAGGGGCACCTGCAGGCCTGCGCATAGCAATACCGGCGTAAGTAGTGATAGCTTGCGTAAAGAATTTGTCATATACCATTGTTTATTGGTTGAACAATAAAAAGAGAACCCTGATGAGCGATTAATTACATATCAAAATATAGCTACGTATTTTTCTGAGTACGCATAAAGTAGATTAATGGCTGTGATTGATCCACTTTATTAAGCAATTATTCCAATAACAAAACTCTTAATTCTTTTCCTGCCGCTAACACAAAGCTATAAATGCCCTATTACTCACCGCATCCGGCCCTATTCGCTTCTATAACTTCAATAGTATATTCCTTTTCAGGATAAGTAAACATATTTATTTATATTCATATAATCAATAAGTTATCGTCGTTTTTTAACTTCAGATAAATGATGCAACTTGGTTAAAGGCAACTTATTTGTCTAAAACAACTCCTGCTATTTATGCCATAAAGCGGCAAAACACGGTTCTACATAGATCATCACTCAAACCAACTTGCCCATACTGCTAGGAGCGACATATAATAATCAACTACTTACTTTTGTTACATTTTACTCTTTTAAAGCTTCAGGCATAATCTTAGAAAGAAAGTACAAGCTCTAACAAGTAAAGATTTCCTTTCCGTGTATCCTGACTGGCAAAATGATCGTTTTGCGTGTTGGTGTGGGGCTACTGCGAAACGGATGCCCACAGCTGCAGCAAGTATAAACAGGATGACATGAAAATAGCGACCTATAACGTGAATGGGATCAAAGCACGCCTGCCAGTGCTCCTCCGCTGGCTTCAGGAAACAACCCCGGATGTGGTTTGCCTGCAGGAGTTAAAGGCTCCCCAGGAAAACTTTCCAGAAGAAGCCCTGAAGGATGCCGGTTATCAGGCGGTGTGGCAAGGCCAGAAAAGCTGGAACGGCGTAGCCATACTTGCTCGTAATACGCAACCAGAATTGGTACGGCAAGGTTTACCAGGTGATCCGGAAGATGAGCAGAGCCGCTACCTTGAGGCGAGGGTCAACGGCATTCACATCGGCTGTATATACCTGCCCAACGGCAACCCCGCTCCCGGCCCGAAGTTTGATTACAAGCTCCGCTGGTTTGATCGGCTGATAGCGCATGCGGCCGGCCTGCTCGCCTCGGATGCGCCGGTGGTTTTGACCGGGGACTACAACGTGATCCCGACCGAAGCCGATGCCTACAAGCCGGAGCGCTGGCTCGACGATGCCCTGTTCCGGCCCGAGTCACGGGCGGCTTTCCAAAACCTGCTGGCACAAGGCTGGACGGATGCCCTCCGCAAACTTCACCCGGATGAGCACATCTATACTTTCTGGGATTATTTCCGCAACTCCTACGGACGCAACGCCGGCTTACGCATCGATCATTTCCTGCTCAGCCCGCACCTGGAAAGCCGCCTGGTTGCCGCTGGTGTAAACCGCGATGTCCGGGGGTGGGACAAGTCAAGTGACCATGCTCCGGTCTGGATTGAAGTGGCAGACGAAAAGGTATAAAACAAAAAGAGCTGCCCGTTGGCAGCCCTTTTTGTGTACACGCTAAAAGCGTCCACTACTTTGCTTTCTGCGCCGGCACCGGGAAACCACGGTCGCGCATCAGGGCATCTATTTTCGCATCGCGGCCACGGAACAAACGGTATGCTTCCGCAGGATCCATGGAGTTACGTGGAGCAAACAAGTACTTCACCAGTTTAGCAGCTACGTCTTTGTCGTAAAACCCGCCTGGCGCCTCTTCAAACGCTTCCGCTGCGTCAGACGTTAATACATCGGCCCACAAATAGCCATAATACCCTGTAGCATAGCCCTCGCCGGAGAACACATGCCCGAAATGCGGTGAACGGTGGCGCATCACAATTTCTTTCGGCATGTTCAAGGCAGCCAGCGTCTCGCGTTCAAACTTGTCCGGGTCAATGCCTGTCGGGTCTACGGTATGATACTTCATATCCATCAGCGCAGAGGCCAGGAACTCGGTGGTTTCAAACCCCTGGTTAAAAGTAGCGGCCTTCTTGATCTTGGCTACCAGCGAGGCCGGCATCACCGCACCTGTTTTATTGTGCTTCAGGAACTGGTTGATTACCTTGTCGGTAGACAGCCAGCGCTCCAGCAACTGCGAATGAAACTCGGTATAATCGCGCACGCCGCTGTTGAGCGTCGGATATTTTACGTTTGAGGAGAAGAAATGCAGCGCGTGGCCGAACTCATGGAAAAACGTAGTAGCATCGTCCCACGAAACCAGCAGGGGCTCGCCGGGCGCAGGCTTCACAAAGTTAGAGTTGTTGGAGGCCAGCACAGTTTCTTTGCCATTAAAGGTCGTATGGCTGCGGTAGGTGGTTGCCCAGGCACCGGAGCGTTTGCCCTGCCGCGCGTAAGGGTCCAGGTACCACAGGCCAATGTGCTCGCCGGTGGTTTTATCCGTTACTTCCCATACTTTCACATCCTCCTGGAATACAGGCACCGATCCTTCCGGCACGGGCGTAAACTTATAGTTGAACAGCTCACCGGCTGTAAAGAACAACGCCTGCGTCAGATTGTCGAGCTGCAAGTATTGCTTCACCTCATCCGAGTTGAGGTCATACTTCTGCTTGCGCACCTTTTCGGCATAATAGCGGTAATCCCAAGGGGCAATGGTGATTTTGGTTTTGCTCGTAGCGTTGGCTACTTTCTGCATGTCGGCTACTTCCTCTTTCACCCGGGCCAGGGCGGCTGGCCATACGGCATTCATCAGATCCATGGCGCGTTCGGGTGTTTTGGCCATGCGGTTTTGCAGGCGCCACTCGGCATAGTTATCATACCCTAACAGGGCCACGCGCTCATCGCGCAGCTGCAGGATCTTGGCAATATTAGCGTTATTGTCATACTCATCGCCATTGTCGGCGCGGGAATAGTACGTGTTCCATACTTTCTCCCGCAGCGCCCGCTCATCGGAGTAGGTCAGGAACTGGTCCATGGACGAGCGTGTATTAGTTACGGCATACTTGCCGGACTGGCCATTGTCAGTAGCAGCTTTGGCAGCTGCTTTGATAAACGACTCAGGCAAACCGCTCAGCTGGTCTTTGGTCAGGTAGGTTATATACTTCTCTTCGTCGGCCAGTATGTTATTAGAGAAGGTGGTATACAATGACGAGAGCTCTTTGTTGATGGCAGCATAGCGTGCTTTGGCTGCGGCATCCAGGTTGGCGCCTTCCATGGCAAAATCTTCATACACCAGTTGCACCACGCGCTGCTGGTCGGCCGGCAACGGGGTTTTCTGAGCGTTCTCATACACGGTCTTGATACGCTGGAATAGCTTTGCATTTTGCGAGATCTTCGATCTGAAATCCGACAGCTCAGGAGCGAGCGCTGCCTGCACAGCCCGGAACTCTGGCGTAGACATGTTCGAGCTCCAGATGCCATAGTATGTCAGGGCGCTGTTCAGTTCCTTGCCGGCTTTTTCCATCGCCTCGATGGTGTTCTCGAAGGTAGCCGGCGCTGGGTTTGCTGCAATCGCCTCAATCTCGGCCAGCTGCAGGGCCATACCCCTTTCCACGGCAGGCTTTAGGTCCGCCAGGTTCATCTTGTCAAAAGCCGGCACACCACCGTAAGGACCGCTCCATTTAACTAACAGCGGATTGGTTTCCTCTTTTTTCTGCTCCATGGCGGCTTGTGTTTGTTGCGATTGCTCGGTGGTATGCGTGGTTGTGCAGCTTGCCAGCGCCAGAAAAACAAATAACCCTGATTTCCTGCCCGTCGCTAATATGTTATTTTTCATCTGATTTTCTTTGTAATTGAAATAGTCGGAATTGATCATTTGTCCTGATCAAACCACAAGTTACTAAATAATGTCGAGAGGCCGTTGCTGTTTGCCCGTCCGGGTGCCAGTCTGTTCGCTGTTCTGTTAAAAGTGATGGTTTAACACATAAAAGGGATTAACGTACTACTGGGGAGCTCCCACTTTTAATCAACCTCAGAATACTGAAAAGAAACTTTATGGCGAAGAAAAACTCGATTGCCATTGTGGTACACGGTGGTGCAGGTCCTGACTCGGATCATATCCATGAAAATAAAAAAGCATATGAAAAAGGCTTACAGGATGCCGTGGATGCCGGCTACCTGGTACTGGAAGAAGGCGGAACAGCAGTAGATGCGGTAGATGCCGCGGTGAAAAAACTGGAAGACAACCCGCTATTTAATGCCGGCCGGGGCTCCGCGCTGAACGCGAATGGCGAAGTGGAAATGGATGCAGCCATTATGCGCGGCAGCGATCAGTCGTCGGGGGCTGTGGCGCTGGTCCGCAATATCCGAAACCCGATCTCGCTGGCAAAAGCCGTGATGCTGAATACCAAGTACCGTTTTCTGGGCGATATGGGCGCGTTGGAATACGCCAAAAAGATCGATATCCGCATGGAGCCTGCCTCCTATTTTATCACCGAACACCAGTTTGACCTGTTCTCTAAAAAACGGGAAGAGGAATTTACCAGCAGCGACCGGATTGGTTTAGATGAGCTCAATGCCCGCATGCATGGCACCGTTGGGGCTGTGGCCCTTGACCGGGAAGGGATGGTAGCGGCCGCGACCTCGACAGGTGGCATCGAAAACAAGAAAATAGGCCGCATTGGCGACAGCTGCATTGTGGGGGTTGGCTGCTATGCCAATAACAAAACCTGCGCTATTTCAGGTACTGGTGACGGGGAGCTGTTGATGAAAAATATCATTGCCTACGACATATCAGCGCTGATGGAATACAAAGGAATGACGCTGCAGCAAGCCTGTGAAACCGTTGTGCTGGAACGTGTAAAAGCCGAAGAGGGCGATGTAGGTGTGATCGGCGTGGACCCGCAGGGGAATATCGCCCTGGTTTTTAACAGCGAGCGCATGCACCGCGGCTGGAAAACAAGCGCCAGACAGCAGGGCATCGCGATTTACCTCAAGAAGTAAAAAACCGATCAGCTTTTATACTTATAGAAGCACGGATGGGCTATACTACCTAAAAAGAGAAGGGACTCGAGCGATTGGCTGAGTCCCTTCTCTTTTCTTAGTTATCCAACAAGAGCGCTCCTTTAATTATAGTCCAAAAGCAAACCAGAAATCCGGCCCTATACTTGAAGGTGATTCCGATGCTTTTGCATGATTGCTTTATTTACGCTTCCCGCCTACTGTTTCGCCGTCTGTAAATTTTACCGGGGGCTTTCGGTGCTTGGTGCCCTGCTCATAGGCATACGTATACCTGATCAGCGTTGGCTCATCGAACATGCGGCCCAGGAACTGAAGGCCGGCAGGCAGGTTATCGTAGGTATAGCCCATAGGTACGGTAAAAGCTGGCTGGCCGGTATGCGGGGCAATGATCTGGCTGTTATCGCCTTTGTAGCCTTCAAAGTCGCCTACCCGGGCGGGCGGGTTGTTCCAGGTCGGGTAGATGATGGCGCCCAGCTGCCGGCGGTCCATGGCCTGCTCCACGGCCTTGCGGAAGGCAATGCGCCGGGGGTCGGTAAATGCGTCGGAGCAAGTATGGGCAGGGTTATGCTGATTATCCTGATGGGTCAGGAAGTACTTCAGGTTCTCTTCAATGTAGGGTGCATACTTGCCAGAGGCCACAATTTCCTGCAGATTCTTTACCGGCACATTAGGTCCCATAGCGGCCAGGTAGGCGTTGATATCCTCCTGGAAAACATCGCACCACTGGTCTTTGCGTAACGTATCAAAATCGGCTATCACCACAGAGTCCACGATCACAGCCCCTAACTTCTTCAGGTCCGCCAGGGCCTGTTCGAACAAGGCCTTTACCTGCGGATCAGGGTCTTTGTTGCTCAGCGTTCGGAGCACCCCGATGCGGGCGCCTTTCAGTCCGTTCTTGTCCAGGTACTGGCTGTAGTTTTGGAGCACTTTGCCTTGCCCATACTTTGTCAGGGGGTCCGCCGGGTCGTAGCCGGCGGTTACTTCCAGTATTTTGGTGGCATCTGTAACGGTACGCGCCATTGGGCCGCCCACATCGTTGCGCAGGTAGAGCGGCACAATCCCGTGGCGGCTGGTCAGGCCCATGGTGGTTCGGAAACCGACCAGCGCATTATGCGAAGAAGGGCCGCGAATGGAGTTGCCCGTATCGGAGCCAAGTCCCACAAGCCCCATGTTGGCTGCCACGGCAGCGGCGGTGCCACCGCTGGAGCCGGCCGGTACATGGGCCAGGTTGTAGGGATTCAGCGTTTCACCGGCAATGGAGCTGATGCTGACCATCGGGCTGAAGGCCCACTCGGCCATATTTGATTTGGCCAGCACGACTGCGCCGGCTTTTTTCAACACTTCTACCTGGTAAGCATCTTCTTTGGGGGCAAAACCTTTCAGGGCCAGCGAGCCAGCCGTGGTTTGCAGGCCGGCTGTGTTATAGTTATCCTTCACGATCAGGGGCACACAATGCAGCCTGCGGAGCTTTCCGGTTTGCTTATACTCCTGGTCGAGGGCGCGGGCCGTGCTGATCGCTTCGGGGTTGGTCACCACAATGGCATTGAGCCGGGTAGGCTGATCATACTTTTGGATGCGTTGCAGGTAAGCAGTTACCAGCTGTTCGCAGCTACAGGTGCCGTTCTTTAATGCCTGCTGCACATCGGCGATGGTGGCTTCTTCCAGCTTTAACGCCCCGCTACCTGAGGCCGTGGAGGAAGCTTTTTGTTTGCAGCTGTTGAACAGCAGCAGCGAAATGAGCAAGTATAAAACAGTTGTAAACGTGCGTTGCATAGGCGGTCAGGTAAACGGATCAGATCGTGAACATAAATGTTTTGAATTGAGCAGTTAGCTGGCAAGACAGCCCGTGCTGCCGGCACCAGCTACAGCATTTTATGTTGCGCTTGCACAATATCAAAATTAAACTTTAAACGGCAGCTACACCTGTAAGATGCTTCTTTGCCTAAAATTCAGGATCAGCAGCGCAAGACTTCAGAAATCACCCCCACACAGGTACTTGCCGTTGCAAAATATACCTTTAACGTTTCGCTTCTCCCGGTTTCTTCGCTTACACCTTCCCGCTTAAAATTCTGCAACTGATCAGGTACAACAGGCAGCAGGTTTATACTTTAATTCCCCGTACTTCTATCCCCTTGCCGTATCTTTGCGCAAGTATAAGCAAGCAAGTATAAACAAGTAAAATCAAAGAGTACAAGATGACAAAATTACACACGCAGGCGGGGTTGAAGGAGAATGCCGGGCAGTTCTGGCTGTTGATGGTGATGACCGCGTTTGTAGGGGCAATGGTTGGGCTGGAACGGGCGGTGATCCCCACCTTCGCCGAAACTGTTTTCGGTATGAACGGCCACACAGCCATCCTTTCTTTTATCGTTGCCTTTGGGCTGGCAAAATCGGTGGCCAACCTGGTGATGGGGCAACTTTCGGTGCATTTCACGCGCAGGCAGTTGCTGCTGGCCGGCTGGCTTTTTGCACTGCCTGTTCCCTGGCTCCTGTTCTATGCTTCCAGTTGGTGGTTGGTGATTGCAGCTAACCTGCTGCTGGGTATAAACCAGGGCTTGTGCTGGAGTACCAGCATTGTGATGACGCTGGACCTTGTGGGCGAAAAGAATCGCGGATTGGCCATGGGCATCAACGAATTTTCGGGCTACGTGGCCGTAGGGCTGGCTTCTTTTCTGGCGGGCTATATTGCCTCCTCAACCGGCCAGGTACTTTATGCCTTTTTGCCGGGCATTGCCTTCTCGGTGGCCGGTGTGCTGCTCACGCTCCTGGTAGTGCGCGACACGCAGGCCCACGTGCAGGCAGAAGCAGCTACGAGTAGGGTGCCTCTGCTCTCAAGCGTCTGGCATTATACTTCGTGGCGGCATAGCAACCTGGGGCCGGTAACGTTAAACGGCTTTGTATCCAAGATCAATGATGGCGTGCTCTGGGGTTTATTGCCCCTGGTGCTGGCTGCCAAAGGCTACTCCTTGGTGGAAACCGGCTTCCTGGCGGGCGTTTACCCGGCAGTGTGGGGCATCGGGCAGCTTTTTACAGGAAAGCTGGGCGATACCTTTTCCCGCAAGCTGTTGCTGTGCCTGGGCATGCTGGTGCAGGGCGTCGCTATTGTGGCGCTCTACTTTGCCGCCTCCTACACGCCCCTGCTGCTGGCCCTGGCTGCGGTGGGGATCGGTACCGCCATGGTATACCCTACTTTTCTTACCCTGGTGGCCGACAACACCCATCCCAGCCAGCGCTCACAAAGTATGGGCATTTTCAGGTTCTGGCGCGATTTCGGTTATGTGGCCGGTGCCGTGGCAGCCGGGCTTTTCAGCGACTTGTTCGGGATGGATACCGTTGTGCTATGTGCCGGGCTGCTAACCATTGGTGCGGCCCTGTTTACGCAGCTGCGCATGCGCCGGCCAGCCTTTGCAGCGTATGTAACTGCAGAAGTATAAAGCTGAACCACAGTCCTGATTAATCAAGTGCAACACCTGCCAATCCCATTCGGGGCTGGCAGGTGTTGTAGCATTCAGGGCATACGATCACCCATACTTGCTCCTCCCCTTTTATACTGCTGTAAAAAATTTTTTCAGCTGCCAGGCAACCTGATCCTTCCAGGTGACATCTCCTCTCCTAACAGCACGTCGCTTTCGCTGGCAACAGCCCGCCGGCACCGGTTCAAAGATGTTTTAGGGGAGTTCGTCGAAAAGATGAAAGAAAATTTAAATAGTACCTTGCTATACATAGTACCTTATAATATATTTGCACGCATCATTTATACTTCTAACACCATACAAAATACCTCTATGAAAAAAATGTACTTCCTCTTTGCACTTCTGCTGGTCTGCTGCAGTACACTGGTTCAGGCCCAATCCGACGTTATGCTGCGCGGAAAGGCCATAGCGGAAAGTGGCGAGCCGGTGGGCTTTGCCAATGTGGCCGTGCTGGATGCAGCTACCGGCAACGTAGTAACCGGCGCCATTGCCGACCTGGAAGGCCGGTTTCAGATCAAAACGCCGGCAGTAGGCAAGTATAAACTAAAGCTTAACGGCCTGGGCTACCTCGAAACGCTGACACCCGTTTTTGAAGTAACAGGCGTTGCCTTCAGCAAAGACTTTGGCCCGCTGCAGCTGAAAGCCGATGTGAAAACGCTCAGAGAAGTGCAGATACAGACGCTTCGCCCTACGGTTACCACTGCCCCTGATAAGATGGTGGTCAGCGTGGAAAATACGGCCATGGCCGAAGGCAGCACAGCCTACGACGTGCTCACCAAATCGCCGGGCGTGTGGGTAGATAAGGATGGCAACATCCAGCTCAACGGCAAAGGGGGCGTACAGGTGATGCTGAACGGCCGCCGCTCCTACCTCTCGGGTAAGGAACTGCAGAATCTGCTGCAAAGCATGTCGGCCGAGAACCTGAAAGACCTCGAGATCATCACTAACCCATCTGCCCGTTTTGATGCAGAAGGCGCTTCGGGCATCATCAACATCAACCTGAAGAAAGCACAGACCTCCGGCCTGAACGGCAGCGTTTACGGCGGCTACCAGTATAACAGGCTGAGCACGTTTACCTCCGGGGCTGAGATCAGCCATAAAGCCGGTAACTGGAATTCCTTCGGAAGTATAAACCTGAACCGCCGCATGAATTACCGCAACATGAAAATGGACCGCGTATTTATGAACGAAAGCGGCACCACGCTCTTTAACCAGGATGGCTACGAGGAAGGCGACCTGCTGGAGCCATCGCTGCGCCTGGGCACGGATTACGACCTGAACAAGCGCCACAGCGTGGGCATGATGGCCAACGTAACAGCCAACCGTGAACGCATGTCCTTTAACACCGAATCCTTTCTGCGGAACGAAAACAACCTGTTCATCGACGCCCGGAACCAAAGCGACAGCAAGTATGGCAACGGCACGTTTAACGTCCATTACCTGGGCAAACTCGATACGACCGGCACCACGCTGTCTGCGGACCTGGACTTCGTGCACATCAGCAACACCGACGAGGCTTCGTTCAGGAACCGCTACATTTACCTGAACACCAGCAGGCCGGACTCTGTGGAACAGCTGCGAAACAAAAACCCGACCAACTACGACATCTACTCGGGCAAATTGGATTTTACCAGACAGCTGGGCAGCAAAACAAAACTGGAACTGGGCGCCAAAGCAAGTCATGTACGCTCAGACAACGAGCTGCGCTTTTTTGAAGTGCAGGACGCTGTAAGTGTGCCGGACGCCCGGCGCAGCAACCACTTTGTTTACACCGAGAATATCGTGGCAGCTTATGCCAGCCTCTCGGCCACGCTCAGCGCTAAATGGAGCCTGCAGGCGGGCCTGCGTGCCGAACAGACGGAATCGAGCGGCAAATCACTGACCAAAAACGAAAAGACCGACCGCAGCTACCTCGACCTGTTTCCGACCCTGTTTGTGCAACAGAAAGTGAACGACGATTACCAGCTCAGCTACAAGTATAGCCGCCGCATTAACCGGCCCTATTATGGGCACCTGAATCCGTTTCTGTTCTTCCTCGATCCCTATACCTCTGCCCAGGGTAACCCGCTGCTGAAACCACAATACATCAACTCGGTGGAGATGACACATACCCTGAAACAGAAGTATAACCTGGTGCTGGGCTATGCTTATACCAAAAACTATATTGCCGAGGTACCGGCGCAAAACGCTGAAACCAATACCACCGTGTATCAAAAGCAAAATGTGAAAAACCTGCAAACCGCCACGGCCACGCTGGTAGCTCCCATCCACGTCTCTGATAAATGGGAGATCAGCAACAACGTAACCGGCTTGTACCAGCAGTATACCACCCTGACCCAGGGAAGCGTCGTGGTGCTGGATCAGTTCTCGGTTATTGCCGCTACCGGCCACACGGTGCTGCTGCCGCATGGCATGCGCCTGGAAGTGAACGCTAATTACCAGGGACCGTTGGTGTACGGCATTTACCAGGTGCAGGACCAGTGGTGGGTGGATGCCGGCCTGAAGCGCAGTTTCCTGAATGATAAGCTAAGTTTGTCGCTCAACGTGAACGATATCTTTAAAACCCAGGTGCTGAAAGTGCAGACAGAACTGAATGGCAACGTGAATGCCATTGACCAGTACCAGGGCCAGCAAAGCGTGCGCCTTAACCTGCGCTACCGCTTCAGCAGGGGCGCTGCCTTCGAAGCCCGCAAGCGTAACACCAACCTGGAAGAGCTAAACCGCACCGGCGGAAAATAACCAGCTAAGCAGCTTCAAAAAGAGGCAGGCCTGCTTCGCACATGAGCGAAGCAGGCCTGCCTCTTTTAATGTATGTTTATACTTAGTAAGGCTCCCGGGGCTTAAACCACAGGAACAATGCTGCCCCTAAGAGATATCAATATTTATACTTACCTGGCCTGGAGTTCGTCTGCGGGGGCTTCGGCCACCAGCGGGATCTTCTCCCATACATCGGCATTTTTGATTCCCAGTTTCTCGGGATCAAAAACAGGGTCCAGCCCGGCTTTGCGTTGCGCCTGGTAATCTTTAAGCGCTTTCAGAGCAGGTTTCTGCAAAATGAACACGGCAATAACGTTTAGCCAGGCCATAATGCCCACGCCAATATCAGCCAATCCCCACACGATTTCTGCTGCCCGGATGGCGCCATAAAAAGTAGCTGCCAGGGTCAGGATACGCTGCAGGGCCAGGAGCCATTTATTTGTCCGGGTGGTTAAATAGCTCAGGTTCGTTTCGCCGATGTAGTAATAGGCCATGATGGTGGTAAAGGCAAAAAAGAAAAGCGAAATGGCCACAAATCCAGCCCCAAAAGCAGGAAAATGCACATCCACGGCTGCCTGCGTATAGGTAGGCCCGATGGCTGCCCCCGGCAGATTTTCTACCAGGAAACCGCCCGCCGGATTTTCGATGTTGTATTGCCCGGTGAACAGGATCATAAAAGCCGTGGCCGTGCAAACGAAAAGGGTATCTACGTATACCGAAAAAGCCTGCACCAGGCCCTGTTTTACCGGGTGGCTTGTTTCGGCCGCCGCCGCCGCGTGCGGGGCCGACCCCATACCGGCTTCGTTCGAATAGATCCCCCGTTTCACGCCCCAGGAAACAGCCAGGCCAAAGATGCCGGCAAAGGCAGGCTCCAGGTGAAAGGCCGACCGGACAATCAGGCCCAGTATAGCTGGAATTTCGGTAAAATTCAGGACCATGATAATCATCGCCATCAGAATGTATGCCCCAGCCATGAATGGCACAATGATCTCGGCTGCTTTGCCAATGCGTTTAACCCCGCCAAAAATAATAAAGGCTAGCAGCACCGTAATGACGATGCCGGAGATTACAGGCGGCACGGCAAAGGCATTCTCCATACTGGTGGCAATGCTGTTGCTTTGCACTCCCGGGAAAAACAAAGCGGAACTGAACGCCGTGACTCCGGCAAAGATGGCTGCATACGTTTTCATCCCCAGCCCCTTCCCGATATAATAGGCCGGCCCGCCGCGGTACTGCCCGTCCTGCACTTCTTTGTAGATCTGGCCCAGGGTCGCTTCAATAAACGCTGTGGCACTTCCCAGCAGCGCCATTACCCACATCCAGAACACGGCACCCGGCCCACCAATGGCAATGGCCGTAGCCACCCCGGCAATGTTGCCGGTCCCAACCCGGCCGGCAATGGCAATAGTAAAGGCCTGGAAGGAGCTCACGCCTCTTTCGGAAGAATGGCCTTTAAAAAGCAAGCGAAGCATTTCCCGCACATAGCGCACCTGCAGAAAGCGGGTAACAACTGAAAAGTAAATGCCTGCACCCAGGCAAAGCAGGATAAGTGCATTGCTCCAGATGATATTGTTTAATCCTGCTAGTATGTCTTCCATTTGCTGTTGAACCGGGAGGAATCCCTCATCACTAAAATCGGCAGCTGTGCTCCTGGTTTCTGGCTGCAAAGGTAAGGCAAACTTTACCAATTCCCTTTTTACCCGTCCGGCACTTTTTACAAGTCCTGCTTTTTTGCAGATCGGAACGGGCAAGGGAACTTATATTTATACTTGATTTATAGCCAATTACCTCTTACCGGGCAATCCCATACTTTAGAGCGGGATACTTCCGCAGCAAGCCCGTTTAAGCCGTTACCCGATTTTAACGGAAGTCATGGTAAGCGAGCCGCCAACTACTTTGTCGTTGAGAAAGGCGATCTCATCCTTGCTGCCTTTCAGGCCCAGGGTATAAAGCAAAGGCCAGTAGTGCTCCGGTGTCGGGATGGAAAGCAAAGCATCTTTACCCAGCGACTCATACTTGATGAGCTTATCGTGGTGCCCGTTGCGGATCAGGTCTTTAAAGGTGGTGTTCATCTGATGGGCCCAGTCGTAGCCATATTCCGGCTCGTTTATTTTCTCCCAGGCTACCATGCGCAGGTTGTGCACCATGTTGCCACTTCCGATGATAAGCACGCCTTTTTTGCGCAAATTGTAAAGCTCTTTAGCCAGATCGTAATGGTACTGCGGCCCTTTGGTATAATCGATGCTCAGCTGCAGTACCGGCACGTTGGCTTCCGGGTACATGTGCCGGATCACCGTCCAGGCACCGTGGTCCAGGCCCCAGTCGTGGTCCAGTTCTACGGCCGTAGATTTAAGCAGGGCGGCCGTTTCTTTGGCCAGGTCGGGGCTGCCAGGTGCAGGATACTGCACTGCAAACAGCTCTTTCGGAAAGCCGCCAAAATCATGGATCGTTTTCGGGAAATCCATTGCCGTGATCCGGGTGCCTTTGCTTAGCCAGTGGGCCGACACCACCAAAACGGCTTTGGGCGTCGGGATCTCTTTGGCCAGTGTGCTCCATTTCTGGCTGAAGGCATTGTCTTCGATGCCGTTCATCGGTGAGCCGTGTCCCATAAACAGAACCGGCATCAAGTGCCCGTCTTCTGTCAGGTCGGTGGTAAATTTATTGAATGCTGATAAGGTGGTCATACCTGCTGCTCCTATTGCTAACGTCTTGATAAAATTCTTTCGGTTCATAATTCAGGCATCTATGGTTTTAAGCCTGTGCCGACCTGCTGATTGCAGCAAAGCCGGAAAATTCTTATGATACAAAGGTACGCCGGTAAGGGGCTTTGCTCCATTGATATAGATCAAGAAATGTCCAGCCCTGCTTTAGCGTAATGATGTCGAAACCAAGGCTATTCCACGGATAATGTCAGATCCGTTTATACTTTCTGCATATCTGGTTGGCTGCTGCATAGCATATGCAAGTATAAGTATACAGCCATAGTAATCAGCGGCTTCCTTTTCGAACGGGCGCCTGAAAGGAACGCAATTTTCATTTAGATTTCCTACTTTACCGCATGTGGTTTTCAAAGTCGATCGATGAGGTCCTGCACGAGTATAAGGTGGACCCGGCCCTAGGGCTTTCGGAAGCGGAAGCAGCCGAAAGGTTGACCACCTATGGCCCGAACAAACTGGCAGGCAAAAAGCGCAAGAGCATCTTCCGCCTCTTCGTGGAACAGCTCCGCGACTGGCTGATCTACGTGCTTTTTGTGGCCGTGGTGATCACCCTGTTCATGGGAGAGTATGTGGATGCCCTCATCATTCTGATCGTTATCTTTCTGAATGCGCTGCTGGGCGTGGTGCAGGAAGTGAAGGCCGGCAATGCCATTGATGCACTCCAGAAAATTGCGACTCCCAAGGCGCTCGTGCGCCGTGAGGGCATGGTAAAAGAAGTGAATTCGGAAGAGCTGGTGCCCGGCGACCTGCTGATTTTGGATGCCGGACGCTTTGTAGCCGCAGACCTTCGCCTGATCGAATCGGCCAACTTGCAGATCGAGGAATCGGCGCTCACCGGCGAGTCTGTTCCTTCCGTGAAAGATGCTGCGGCGGTGCATGCCAATCCGCTGACCCCGCTTGGCGACCGCGAAAATTCGGCCTTTCTGTCTACGTTGGTGACTTATGGCCGGGGCGTGGGCGTAGTGGTGGGCACCGGCATGCAGACGGAAGTAGGAAAAATTGCTAACATCATCGACTCCGAAAAAACAACTAAAACGCCCCTGGAGATCCGGCTGAATGAGTTAGGAAAAATACTGGGGCTTGTGGCCATCGGCATTTGTGTGCTGATCTTTTTTGTGGCCTACCTGCAGGGCCGCAACATGGCCGACATGTTCCTGCTGGCTGTTTCCCTGGCGGTCGCCTCCATCCCCGAAGGGCTTGCGGCCATTGTAGCCATTGTGCTCTCGATCGGTGTTACCAAAATGTCGCGCCGCAATGCCATTATCCGGCAATTACCGGCCGTGGAAACCCTTGGCTCTGTTACGATCATCTGCTCTGATAAAACCGGCACCCTGACGCAAAACAAGATGGCCGTTGTCCGCTACTTTACCCTGGATGGGGAAGCCGCCGTGGCGCAGCACCGGCACCAGAACACCACTGAAGCTGCCCGGCTACTGGCCCAAGCCATGATCCTGTGCTCTGATGCCACTTACGAAAACGAGAAAGCCACCGGGGACCCGACCGAAATTGCCTTGCTGCTTTTGGGCGATGCGTTGGGCCTGGACCGCAAAGCGCTGCATGCGGAGAACAAACGGGTCGGAGAATTCTCCTTCGATTCGGACCGCAAGCTCATGTCCACGCTGGTGGTCGGGCAAGGCACGTATACGGTCTATACCAAAGGGGCCATTGATAACCTGGTGATGCGCGCCACCCATGTACTGGAAAATGGGCAGGTAGTGCCGCTCACCGACGCCCACCGGCAGCAATTCTCTGACGCCACCGAACGCATGTCGCGCCAGGCGCTCCGCACGCTGGGAGCCGCCTACCGGCCCGTAGACAGCATTATTGCCACTTCCGAAATGGAAAAGGACCTCATCCTTTTAGGCCTGGTCGGCATGATCGATCCGCCCAGAACGGAAGTGAAGCCTTCGGTAGAAAAAGCAAAACAAGCCGGCATCACCACCATCATGATCACTGGCGACCACAAGAACACGGCCTTTGCCATTGCCCACGAGCTAAGTATAGCCCAAGGTATGGAACAGGCAATTACGGGCCAGGAGCTGGACGAGCTCACGGAGGATGAATTTAACACCCGTATTTCGGGCTACCGGGTGTTTGCCCGGGTTTCGCCGGAACATAAAGTACAGATCGTGCGGGGGCTGAAAGCGAACGGCAACGTGGTATCGATGACGGGCGACGGAGTGAACGACGCGCCTTCGCTGCATGCGGCCGACATCGGTGTAGCCATGGGCATTACAGGCACAGACGTAGCCAAAGGGGCAGCCGACATGATTTTGACCGATGACAACTTTGCCACCATCGTTTCGGCAATTGAGCAGGGCCGCAATATTTACAACAACATCAAAAAAGCGGTGCTTTTCCTGCTTACCTGTAACCTGGGCGAGGTAATTGCCATGTTTGTGACGCTGCTCGCCGGCTGGGAAGCACCGCTGATCGCCACGCAGTTATTGTGGATCAACCTGCTCACCGACACCTTGCCGGCCGTAGCGCTGGGTATGGACCCCGGCGACCCCGATGTGATGAAGGAGAAGCCCCGGAATCAGAAAGAAAGCTTTTTTGCCGGCGGGGCAGGCTGGCGCGCCATCAGCGGCGGCATCCTGATCGGGGCGCTGACAATCGTGGCTTTCTGGTACGGCTATTTTGAGTATGGCTTCAGCCCCTTCGACAAAGCGGTGCCCACTAACATCGTAGAAAACGCCCGCACCATGGCCTTCATGACGCTTGTAGCCTGCCAGTTATACTTCTCGCTGGCCATGCGGCACCCGACAAAATCCATCTTCCAGCTGGGGCTTTTCTCTAATTTATACTTGCTTGGGGCCCTTGCCCTGGGGCTGTTGCTGCAACTGTTACTGGTGGTGGTGCCATTTATGCAGCACGCTTTTAAGTTGCGGATGCTGGACCTGGAAGGTTGGGCGATGGTGATTTTCTTAGGGATTGTGCCCCTGCTGTTAAACGAAGTGATCAAAATCGTGCTGCGTGCCCGCAGCAAAACGGCAGAAGCATTATAATTTCAGTGACACTGGTGATGGGCCTCCCTTTTGCGCCTTGCCACGAAGGTGATGAAGATGATAGGTTTCCCTCAGGATTTCTCCGCTTTGTTAATGCGTTCCAGGAGCACCTTGTCAACTTTGAATCCGTCCATGTCCACAATTTCCACTTCAAACCCGTTGTGCTCAAACTTATCGCCGGTGGCAGGAAACCTGCCCAGCGCAAGGGCTATGAAGCCAGCCAGCGTGGAGAAATTGTCCGGATCACGCCGGATGAACTCCTCTTTCAGTTCCCGGTTCAGCTGCCCCACTTCCATAGCGCCGCTTACCAGATACGAGTCATTGCCGCGCCGGATAAACGCTGGCTCCCCTTCTTCATTAAGGGCGGGCAGCTCGCCCACAATGGCTTCCAGAATATCGTGCAGGGTAATAATCCCTTCGATAGTGCCATACTCATCAATGACAATGCCGATATATTGTTTTTCCTTTTTAAAGATGTTCAGCACGGCGCTTGCCAGCATGGTCTCCGGAATGTAGGTAGGTTTTTGCAGTATACCTGTAAGCGGCGCCCCTTTGCTATCGAGCAGGTATTCATAAAAATCCTTGGCCGTAAGTATTCCAACAAGATTATCCAAAGGACCATCCGAAGCAGGAAATTTGGAATGTTCGCTGCGCTGTATTGCTGCTTTGATGGCTTCGATAGGTTGGTTGATGTCGATAAATTCCACTTCTTTGCGGTGGGTGCGCAGGTTCTTTGCCTTTTGCTCTGCGTAGGTGAAGATGTTCTGGTGCAGTTGGATTTCCTCTTTCGCCAAAACACCTTGCTTGCCCGCCGTCTTGATAATCTGCCGCAGCTCCTCTTCCGATAGTTTCTCCTCCGTTGCTTCACGCACACCCAGCACTTTGATAACCAGATTGGTAGAGCCAGCCAGTAACTTGACCAAAGGCATGGTCAGGAGGGTAAATCCTTTGATGACGGGCGCCACGGCCAGGGCGATGTTGTCTGCATTACCCAAGGCAATGGTTTTGGGAATCAGTTCCCCGATCACAATAGAGAAATACGTGATCAAACCGATGACCAAAATAATGGAAAGCGTGTCGGCATAAGGTGCCAGAAAGGGGGTATTTGCCAACAGGCCGCTCACATCATCCGACAGGGCTGCCCCGCCATAAGCTCCTGAAATGATTCCGATAAGGGTGATACCGACCTGTATGGCGGAAAGGAAATCCTCCGGTGATTCGAGCAGGTATAGGACGGTCTGTGCCTTCCGGCTTCCCTGTTTGGCCCGCTGCGCCATCCGGTTCTTGTTAACAGATATGATGGAGAGTTCGGAAAGGGCAAAGAACCCGTTCAACATCGTCAGAAGCAGCAAAATGAATATTTCCATCGTCTAAACACTGGGTTAGCAGGCATTGGCACATCCTTTCTTGTTATACTTGGGGCGGGCAGTTGTGGCGTGTAGTTTGTTCCCATGAATTGTTGGGCCGCACGTGCACTGCTACCAGAAAGCTTATGCAGGCTTACGTATACTTGCCTTTAACTCTAAAGACTGCGAGTTAAATAGCGAAATTAACCGGGCTGCAGTTTCAGCTAACGCTGCTGCTTTCCTGCCGGGCAACTTCCAGGCCTTTGATGCGCCACGGGCTTCCCACGATCCAGACAATATCCCCTTCTTCAAAAACAAAGTGCGAATCAGGGTTAAGGAGCCTTTCCCCGTTCCGTTCTATGCCCACGATCAGGCCCTTGGTCTTCTCCCGCACACCGGACTCCCGGATGGAGTTGTGCAGCAGCACGGAGTCATTTTTCACCAGGAGCTTTTGTAGACTTACCTCTTCTTTGCCACCTTCCCCATCGGTTTCAGGTAGCATGGTCGCCTCTATAAAATCCCGGAAGGTCTGGATCTGTTCGTCAGCGCCAAACACGTAGAGCTTGTCGCCCGGAAAGATCCGCTCATGGCTGGTAGGTGGCATAATGGTCCGCTCTCCCCGTTCTATCAGGGCGATATTGACGCCATACTTCTCCCGAACCTGCAGTTCAAGTAAGCTTTTGCCAACCACGGCTGCTTCCGGCAACACGTCTAAGCTGGTCAGGTGCACGTTCCAGGGCACCAGGCTATGGTGCATCCGGGCTGCCTCGCTGATCTCGCGGGCATTCAGGTTGTTCATAAACCGGTTCTCGATACGGGTATAAAATTGCTGTATTCTTTTAGTGAAGATGAACAGCAGCGCGAGGATAGCCAGCGAAACCAGGATCGTGACCTGCACGCTAAAGAACTGGATCAGCAGCAAGCCGATCAGCAGGATGGCCACCCCGATGCGGGCAAATTTCATGACAATGATCAGGCTGCGGTAATTGTGGTTTGCCCACAGGCGGGCAGGGGCCTCTCCCTTGGCATGGCGTACGGCCAGCGCCCACAGGAACGGGGCCAGAACAACCATCGTCAGGACCGTGGTGATAATGTCGCCGGCGGTACCCTCTACCACATTGGCAGCAATAACGGGGTGCAGGTATTTGGCGGCCAGCACGATAATGGCCGCACTGATAGCGGTGAACATGGCCAGGTCCATGGCATATGACTTTAGTACCTGCTGCCAATCGCTGGTGACGCTTACCGTTTGCGTGCCCGAGCTATACTCATCCAGTCCGGCTTTCCACCGGGCAGGCAGCAGTCCTTCTACCTTTCTGTAGAAGGGCTCTGAGTACCGGATCATGTAGGGGGTGGTAAATGTGGTAATGGCAGAAACCGCCACCGCCACCGGGTAAAGGAAATCGCTTGTCACTTTCAGGGTAAGCCCCAGCGTGGCAATGATGAAGGAAAACTCCCCGATCTGAGAAACGCTCATACCCGACTGAATGGAAGTTTTAAGCCCCTGCCCCGAGATCAGGCCGCCGCCGGAAATGCTGACGAACTTCCCCACCAGCGTTACCAGCGTGATCACGGCAATGGGGCCGGCATAGGTCAGGATCATAGCCGGGTTGATGAGCATGCCCACTGACACAAAAAAGATGGCACCAAACAGATCTTTTACGGAGGAGATCAGGTGCTCGATCTTCTCGGCCTTGGTTGTTTCTGCCAGAATGGAACCCATAATAAAGGCGCCCAGTGCCGGCGAAAAGCCTACCCGTGCCGCCAGCATTACCATCAGCAGGCACAGGGCCAGCGACACGATCAGCAGGGTTTCATCGTTCATCAGCTTGCCCGCTTTCCGCAGAAAAGTAGGGATCAGGAAAATACCTGCCAGAAACCAGACCATCAGGAAGAAAGCCAGTTTTAAGACTTCGGTCAGCATTTCGGAGCCTGCAAACTGCTGGCTCACAGCCAGCGTGGAGAGCAACACCAGCAGCAGGATGGCGACCAAGTCCTCCACGATTAAAACGCCAAACACGAGCCCTGCAAACCGCTGCGACTTGACACCCAATTCCTCAAATGCCCGGATAATGATGGTGGTAGACGAAATGGACAGTATACCGCCCAGGAACACACTATCCATGGTGGACCAACCCAGTAGCTTGCCTGTCAAATAGCCCAGCAGCAACATCACCACCACTTCGGTAAAGGCCATCACCGAGGAGGCACCTCCTACTTTTACCAGCTTCTTAAAGCTGAACTCCAGCCCCAGGCTGAAGAGCAGGAAAATTACGCCAATTTCGGCCCAGATGGTAATGCTTTCGATCTCGAAGATCGTGGGGAAGAGCGCCACATTCGGGCCGACCAACAGCCCGGCAATGATATAGCCCAGTACCAGCGGCTGCTTCAGCTTTTTAAAGAGCAGGGTGGTGACACCGGCTGCCCCCAGTATCAATCCCAGATCAGTTATTAAATGCGGTAAATGAGTCATGTAGTATTAAAATTTGGCCTTGTTCAAACAAGTATAACGCACGTACCCGACGTGTTGAACAAGCTATTTTTGCGCTTTAAACGGAATGGCCCGGAACTGCTCAGCTCACCAAGAAGCACCTGGCATAGCCTAAATATCGGAAAGAATATTAACTTTTGATTGATGCAAACACTGGTAGCCAGCCTTTACTGGGTTGCTACACCCTACTTTATGGATAGGTAACTGTACCTTTCAGCAGCTTCTAAGCATCTGAATATGAACCCGGAGGCAGCCTGCTGCACGGACTTGTTTTTTGCAAACAGGGCGGGATATATTTATCCGAAAAAATTCGCACCTGTTCCCTACCCTTTTACATGTGAAGAAAAATCAAGCCTCCAGCAGCCTCTCGAACCGACTGTTCCCCATGAAACCAGCTTCAGGGCTTTTTTAGTCCGGCTATCAGGTGGATGACTAGCCGGCCTTGCCTTCCCGGCCGAAACTAAAAACAAAAGCCAGGTATAAACCCTTTGCCCGCAACGAAGCAAAAGGCTTATACCTGGCATGTACCTGGTTTATACCAGGCTTATTACTTTGTCTCGGTCAGCTCCAGAATGACGCTGGTGCGTTGGGCATTTACCAGGGGATTCACACCGATGTTCATCAGGTAATTTCCGGAGTAAACCGCATCTGCAGGCAAAGCAGACCGGGTGCCCGGATACAGGTTAAGCTCTTTTACCTTATACTTTTTATTTGGGTCCAGGCCGCTCAGCTTTACAGGCGAGGGGCTGCCGGCATTGTAGCGGTTGCTGACCAGGTAATTGAACATAATAGCTTTGCTTTGCGCGGCATCGACATACATGAGCGCGGCAAAATCATTTTGGCGGGGGTTTACCAACCGGTAAAGATCGCCGTGCCATACTACATCGCTGAAAGAGTCATACGTTTTCACGGCATCCTGGGCAAATTGCAGGTCTTCCTTGCCCAGCTTGCTCACCACGATATCAAAGCCCAGTTTGCCCATCATGGCCACATCGGTTCGGAATTTGAGTGGCTGTTTGCCCCAGTCCGTTACGTGATTGTCGTGGGCAATGGCCGGAAAAAAGTAGGAGTACTCCCACTGGATAAAGATACGCTCCAGCGGATCGGTGTTGTCGCTGAGCCAGAATTCGGTAAAATACTGCAGGGCGCCGTAATCTACGCGGCCACCTCCGCCCGAGCAGAGCATCATGGGCAGTTTGGGGTATTTAGCCCGAAACCGCTCCAACACGTTATAAAAGCCTTTTACATAATCCACGTACAGGTGCGACTGCTTGGAAAGATAAGCGGAATGGGCATTGTAGATCACCGCGTTGCAATCCCATTTAAAGAAAGCTACTCGCGGGTTTTCGGTCATGATCTTGTCGAGCACGCCAAATACAAAATCCTGCACCTGTGGGTTGCTCAAGTCCAGCACCAGCTGGTTACGGTAGAGGTGCTCCGGGCGGGTGGGCTGCCGGATCACCCATTCGGGGTGTTGTTCATAGAGCGCGCTTTTGGGGTTCACCATTTCCGGTTCTACCCAGATGCCAAACTTCACGTCATTTTTCTGCGCCTGCTTTACCAGGTAGCCAATGCCGTGCGGCAACTTCTTCACATTTTCCTGCCAATCGCCCAGGCCGGCTTTGTCGCTGTTGCGGGGGTATTTGTTTGCAAACCAGCCATCGTCGAGCAGAAACATATCCACGCCCAGCTTTTTGGTATCCTTGATCAGGGCGGTGAGTTTGGTTTCGTTAAAGTCGAAATAGGTTGCCTCCCAGTTGTTGAGCAGCGTCAGGCGCTTACCGGTGCCATTGAGCAGTTTATACTTGCGGGCCCAGCGGTGCATGTTCCGGCTGGCTTCGCCCTTGCCCTTATCCGAAAAAGTATACACAAAAGGGGGCGTGCTGAATTCTTTGGCCGGCGCCAGGGCATACTCCGACGCGTAGGGGTTTATACCGGCTATGATGCGCAGGTTATGGAGCGGATCCAGTTCCAGGTCGAACTTAAAGTTGCCGGTCCACTCCAGCGAGCCATATAATACGTTGCCTTCTTCTTCGGTAGCCGGCTTGCCCAGCGACACCATAAAGGTAGGCGGCTGGTAAAGGTTAGCCCGCGTGCCAAGTTTGGAGTCCAGCACTTTAATGCCGGCGGTCAGTTGTTCTTCGTCGGGCTGCATTTCGCGGGCCCAGTCGCCGTGGTAGTGGTTGAGCCAGTATTCCGGTGCCGACAGGTATAAATTGGCAGAGGCATACTTGTGCAGCGTAACAGCCCCTTTCTCGTTGTTGCGGATAGCCGACCATTGCTCCACCACATTTTCCTGGTGGTATACTTTATAGTATAGCGTCACATTTAAATCGTATGCGGGGTCTTTGAGCAGGATGCTGGTAAGGGTTACGTTGTCGTTTTCCTTCTTTTCCTGGTGGCTTACATATTCCAGGGCAAGCGAGGTGTTGCCATCGGCATGGGTCACCTGAATGGCGGGCTCCACCAGGTTACGGGAACCGGCGGTTGTGTAGGCCGCATTCAGCACGCCCGAGTAATCATCGCCCTTGCGGTACATGCCTGGGATCTGCTCGTATTCGGAAGCGTTTTTCAGTTTCGGACCAAAGTAGATAATGCCCACGCGTTTGTCTTCCCCAACCTGCAGCACCAGAACATTTTTTTCAGTAGTGATCGGGATGGTTACTTTCTTTTGCGCAAAGGCTGGGGCGGCCAGCAAAAGAAACAAGGCCAGCCAAAAACTGTTGGCTTTTGGGGTGAGTGCAAAACAGGGTATCATGCGTTTCATAGATTATTGTTTTAAGCGCAGGCGCTGATTCAGGTCAAAACAGCGGGTCACTTCCCGGATCCGGGGTTTTCCGGGCAAGAAGCTGCCTTAATAAGGCAGGTAAAATAAGAAATATAATAGGAAATAAATATATCAGCAGGGCTGCGCTGTAAAAATGATAGTATAAAAGTGCCGTGGCTGCCGCAATATTCGTTTGAAAATACCCGCTCCAGCAGGCTGAAAGGGGAAAAGGATAGCAATTTACAAGGCGCAACACCTGATGTGTAGCCGGGAAAAGGTTTTCCTTGCCTCGCCTCTTTTATTTTAGTTTTATTTTACCGTGTTTGCAATGATGTAAAGCGTGCTGTCCTGCGCGTTTGCTGCTTTTTGGTCCCCATTACCATACCAATAGAAACAATTGCCTCATCAGAAGAACCTATGGATTTAATAGAACCGAAGATCCCCGAAGCCCCTGCTGCAACCGGCCACCCGAAGCAGCTTTACATGCTGTTTTTTGCCGAGATGTGGGAGCGTTTCTCTTTTTATGGCATGAAAGCCCTCCTGCTGGCCTATATGGTGACCCAGCTGAAGTTTGACGAGCCGAAAGGCTATGCCATACTTGGCTCCTATGCCGCGCTGGTGTATACCATGCCCATGTTTGGCGGCGTTATTGCCGACCGCTTCCTGGGCTACCGCCGGGCTGTGCTTTTTGGGGGCATTCTGATGACCATCGGGCACATGGTGCTAGCTATTCCGGCGGGCTGGAGCTTTTTTTATGGCATGGCCTTTATCATTTGTGGCAATGGCTTTTTCAAGCCCAATGTTTCGAGCCTGGTGGGCACCTTATACGCCGATAACGATCCGCGAAAAGACAGTGCCTTTTCTATCTTTTACATGGGCATCAACATTGGGGCGGCATTAGGCGGCTTGCTTTGCGGGTATGTGGGGCAGAAAATCAACTGGCATTACGGCTTCGGGCTGGCGGGCATCTTTATGCTGCTGGGCCTGGTAGTTTTTTACATCGGCAAAGATTCACTGCAGGAAAAAGGGTTGCCACCCAACCCTGCTGCCCTCAGAAAGCCGCTGTTTTCTGGCATCCCAACCGAGATCGTGATCTATGGCGGCACCTTGCTGGTGATCCCTATGGTGGTGGCCTTGTTTCACAGGTATGAAGTGATGGATTACATCATGTTCGGGCTTGGGGCACTTTCGTTTGCCTACATCCTCTATATTGCCTTTCAGTTGGAGCGCGTGGCGCGGTATAAGCTCTTTGCCGCCCTGGTGCTCATTGTTTTCTCCACGCTGTTCTGGGCCTTTTACGAACAGAACGCCGGCTCGCTCAACCTGTTTGCCATGCGCAATGTGGACATGCAGGTAGCTGGCATACACCTGCCCGCCTTGTCGGTAAACAACTTTCTGCCGCCTGCCTGGGTTATTGTGCTCAGTTTCTTTTTTGCCTGGCTGTGGCCCGCCCTCAGCCGCAAAGGCTGGGAGCCTTCTACGCCCCTGAAATTCGGGCTCTCCTTTATTTTCCTGGGGTTAGGTTTCTGCGTTTTTTATGCCGCCTGCCTCCAGGCTGATAATGGCCTGATCGCCCTGTCTGCCTTTATACTTGGTTACTTCTTTATCATTTGCGGCGAGCTATGCCTCTCTCCCATCGGTTTGTCGATGATCACCAAGCTCTCGCCTGCCAACATTGTGGCTATGATGATGGGCATCTGGTTTTTTGCCAGCGCTATTGGCGAGTTCCTGGCCGGTAAGATCGGCGCCCTGATGAGCGTACCGCAAAACGTAGTGGCAAACCCGGTGCTCTCCCTACCTTATTATGCCGACATCATCAGTAAGATCGGGCTGTATTCGATCGGCATTGGCGTGGTGCTTATTTTGCTGGTGCCGCTTATCCGCAGATGGATGGCCGATGTGCGGTAAGGCTGCATTTAACCCGGGCTAAGGACAGCCCGGGAATATTTTGCTTCCAAAGCCATACTTTGCGCTTATCTTTGTAGCCATTCATACTGCTGCCTTTTACATGGATTTTATTACGCTTGATTTTGAAACGGCGACGCCCCAGCGCGACAGCCCCTGCGAACTTGGGGTGACCATTGTGCGCGACCGCCAGATTGTGGAAACAAAATCCTGGCTCATCAAACCTTTATACTACCCGCACTTCAATCCCTTTAATGTGGCTGTGCATGGCATCAGACCCGCCGATGTAGCGCAGCAGCCCACGTTTGAGGAATTATGGCCGGCGATAAAACCCTACCTGGATGGCCACCTGCTCATTGCCCACAATGCCAGCTTCGACTTCAGCGTGCTGCGCAAAACCCTGGCCACCTACCAGTTGCCACTGCCCAAAGCCCGCTTTGCCTGCAGCCTTAAATTCTCCCGCAAAATCTGGAAAGGCCTGTCTGCTTATGACCTGAAATCGCTCTGCAACATGCACCGGATACAGTTCCACCACCACCGTGCCGCATCCGATTCCCATGCCTGTGCCGCCCTCACGCTCAAAGCGCTCGCCCACACCGGCACTACCTGTGAGACCGAATTCGCAGCTAAAATGCTGAGCACTATTACACACCTATAAGCATAGCGCGGCGCATTATACCTGCTAAAAACTGGAAGAAATGGAAACTACTCCAAAAGTTAAAGCAGTATGAAAAGCTGCTGACTATGGCGCTATACTTCCGGCTTTCGGCCATGCGGTAGCAGAAATCTTTCCAGGTAAAATCTCCCCTGCGGCCATTGTAACGTATTATCTTTTACTGAAGCAAAACGTTAGCGCAAGCCCTGGCAGATGATCCAAGATATACAGATTCTACTTACCTATTTCCTTGTCGTTGTAACGTTGCTGCCCCTTTGGCGCTACGAGGCCTGGTGGGTACGGGGGCTCGATTTTCCACGATTGCAGTTTATGGTTGTGGCCCTTTTTATTATGCTGGCCGATGCCGTAACCCTGGACTTCTCGCAGTATAATACCTGGTTTGTCGAAAGCCTGGCCTTAGGTTGCTTCTGTTTCCATTCGGGTTGGATCCTTCCTTATACCAAGCTTTTCCGGAAGGAGGTAAAAACAGCACGGCGCCACAAAAAGCGGGATCAAATCCGCATTATGACGGCGAATGTGCTCATGCCCAACCGGAATTACGAAGGACTGCTGCAACTAGTATCCCAACACCAGCCCGATGTGCTGGTCACCCTCGAAACGAATAGCTGGTGGCAGGAAAAACTGCAAGTGCTGGAATCAGATTACCGCTATACGATCAAGTGCCCCCTGGAAAACCTGTATGGCATGCATGTTTATTCCAGACTGCCCCTGGAAGATACAGCAGTGCAGTTTCTGGTAGAGCACGATGTGCCCTCTATGCATGCGCTGGTGGTGCTGCGCTCCGGCGTGCGGGTGCGGATGCACTTTTTGCATCCGGCGCCGCCAAGCCCAACCGAGAATTTAGCTTCCTCGGAGCGCGACGCAGAGCTCCTGGTGGTTGCAAAAAGCGTGTCCGACGAAGTGGTGCCCATCATCATTACCGGCGATCTGAACGACGTGGCGTGGTCTTCCACCACGCGGCTTTTCCGGAAAATAAGCGGCCTACTGGATCCCCGCATTGGCCGGGGCATGTTCAATACCTTTCATGCCCGTTACTGGTTTGCCCGCTGGCCCCTGGACCATCTTTTCCATAGCGAACATTTTACCCTGGCCTCCATCCAGCGGCTGCCTTATTTCGGTTCCGATCATTTTCCGATGCTGGTAGAGCTCGTGTACGATGTGCCCCATGGCGCGGACCAGGAAGGACTGGAAGCCGATGAGGAAGACCTGGAATGGGCCGAGCAGAAGATGGACGAACATGACGTGGAGGAAGCGGACGTGCATGAGCCGGGCAAATAACGGGTATACTTCCCCTTGCGAAGCATACCCCATCGGGCAAGTATAAAATCGTATCTTCTGGCTTGAAAAGTAGCCATCTACCATCCCGAACTTCTCCTTTCCATTTGGCTGATAAGGTACAAATCTCCCGCAACGGCATGTAATAAATTGCCCTGGCAGATTATCTTTGCTACCTTAAGCGCCAATAACAATACCTGAACCCAAGAAACATCGGTATATGCAAAAACCCAGCTTACTTATTCTGGCTGCCGGAATGGCCACCCGCTATGGCGGCTTAAAGCAACTGGAGCCCTTTGGCCCGAACGGAGAGACCATTATCGACTACTCGGTTTATGACGCGTTAAGAGCTGGGTTCGGCAAGGTTATTCTCGTGATCAGGGAAGCGATGGAAGCGGAATTTAAAAAAGGACTGCTTCACCGGCTCCCCGCCAATCTGCCTGTTACCTATGTTTTTCAGGAGCTGGACGTACTGCCGCCGGGCTATTCTGTACCCCCAAACCGGCTGAAGCCCTGGGGAACGGGCCATGCCGTGTGGGTAGCGGCCCCGAAAGTGCAGGAGCCTTTTGCCGTGCTAAATGGCGATGATTTTTACGGCTATGAATCTTTCCAGCTAGCCGCTGATTTCCTGCTGAAAAATAAAAATGAGCATGAATATGCTCTGGCCGGTTACCAACTGGCGAATACCCTGTCGGAGAACGGCCCGGTTTCCAGGGGCATCTGCGCCCTGGACGAGGCTGGTTACCTGACGGCTTTATCCGAGTATACCCATATTGCCCGGACACCTACTGGTATTATGGTGCAGGACCCCGGCAGCACGCCAATTCGCCTGCAGGGCGATGAGATTGTATCGATGAACCTGATGGCCTTTAAACCCACGCTGTTCCCTTATTTAACCCAGCATCTCGAAACATTTCTGCAAGAGAACAGCGACAACCCCAAAGCAGAGCTTTACCTGCCGAAAGTGGTGAATGCGCTGATACAGGCAGGCGATGCGCGCGTAAAAGTGCTGCCCACACCTGAAAAATGGTTCGGGGTTACCTATCCGGAAGACAAAACCGAAGTTATCCGGAACCTGGCAAACCTGATCCAGGCGGGGGTATACCCAGCCAACTTATGGGGAACAGCATCCGTCGCGGACCTGTGAGCGATGTAGGGCCGCATACTGCTCCGCTGCAGGTATAAACTCCTGTGATGGCGGCAGGAAGTGCGGCCGGTCCAGCTTCTTATTTTTTCAGACAAGTATAAACCAAGCATCAACAAAGTATAAACTAAGTATAAATTCATGAATAGCAGACGCAGGTTCCTTAAATTATCCGCCCTGGGCACCACCGCCTTAAGTGGTCTTTATCCGATCGGCCAGGCATTTGCCAGCAGCTTCAAAGGCAAATCCAACCAGCCCATCGTGATCTCTACCTGGGACCATGGCATGCCCGCCAACGATGCCGCCTGGCAGGTGCTGGCAGCACAGGGCCACGCCTTGGATGCAGTGGAGGCCGGTGTCCGGATTCCGGAGGCAGACCCCAAGGTACGCACCGTAGGCTACGGCGGCTATCCTGACCGCGAGGGACACGTTACGCTGGATGCCTGCATAATGGACAAAGAAGGGAACTGCGGCTCGGTCGCTTTTCTGGAACACATCAAGCACCCTATTTCGGTGGCCCGCAAGGTAATGGAAGAGACGCCTCACGTGATGCTCGTAGGCGAAGGCGCGCTGCAGTTTGCCCTTGCTCAGGGGTTTGAGAAAGAGAACCTGCTTACCCCGGAATCTGAAAAAGACTGGCAGAACTGGCTGAAGGAATCAAAGTATAAGCCGGTCATCAACATCGAAAACCATGACACCATCGGGATGCTGGCGCTGGATGCCCATGGCAACCTGGCCGGCGCCTGCACCACCAGCGGCGCTGCTTACAAAATGCACGGCCGCGTGGGCGACTCACCCATCATCGGGGCCGGTTTGTTTGTCGACAACGAAGTGGGTGGCGCAACGGCCACCGGGCTTGGTGAAGCTGTGGTGCGCATGGTGGGCAGCCACCTGGTTGTAGAGCTCATGCGACAGGGCCACGCCCCCGAGAAAGCCTGCCGGCTGGCAGTTGAACGCATCGTTTCGAAGCAAAAGAATGTCAAGGACCTGCAGGTCGGCTTTATTGCCCTGAACAAACAAGGCGAGTATGGCGGTTACTGTATCCAGAAAGGCTTTAACTATGCGGTGCGCGACAAGCGGGTGAACAAACTTATCGACGCCAAAAGCAGCATGTAACGTATGCCGGAGCAAGTATTAATCGAAATCTGTGTTGATGCTGCCCAGGCGGCAGTAGCTGCCCAGCAGGGAGGTGCTAGGCGCGTGGAGCTTTGTGCCGGCCTGGTGGAGGGCGGCACGACACCCTCTGCCGGCCTGATTGCGCTTACCCGCCAAAGTATAACGATCGGGCTACACGTGCTCATCCGCCCCCGAAGAGGAGACTTTCTGTATACGGATCTTGAGTTTGAGATCATGAAACAGGACATCCGGGTAGCCAGGCAACTGGGAGCAGACGGCGTGGTGACCGGCATTTTGCAGGCAGACGGCCACATCGACATGCCGCGCATGCAGGAACTGGTGGCGCTTGCCGCGCCGATGAGCGTAACCTTTCACCGGGCCTTCGACCTGGCTGCTGATCCTTACAAAGCCCTGGATGACCTGCTGGCTCTGAAAATACCCCGTTTACTAACCTCAGGACAAAAAGCAACGGCCTTTGAAGGAACTCCTCTGATTGCGGAGCTCGTCCGCAGAGCCGGCGACCAGCTGGTGATCATGCCAGGCGGAGGCGTAAACGAGCAGAATATCCGGGAGATCGTTAGCAACACAGGGGTAACAGAAATTCATACATCTGCCCGAAGCAGGTCCGAAAGCGCCATGATTTTCCGCAGAGCGGATGTTTCCATGTCCGGCACACAGGAGCTGAGCGAATATGAACTGCTGGCTGCCGATGCAGCCAGAGTAAGCTGCCTCCGCCAGGCTGCCGTCAGCGTGTAGCAAATAACCTGTTTGTTCCCACTTGCTTTGCTACTTAAGCGCCTTCCGGGAACAAACAGGCGCTGCAGCCGCTTCCAGCCTGGTTCCGGCTGTAGAAATAATGTGCCCAAAACTGTCGCTACTGGCGCGCGAAAACGTATACAAGGTGCCCAACTGTTATTAAGTGCAGCCAGATAGTAATGCTTGCTTGAGAGGATTGTAAATCAGGTATTAGATGCCGTACCTGGCCTTAACATTATCCGGCCTGGTTTGTTGATGATCCGAAAACGCTCTCCCATGCAAAGACAGAATTCACTATTGGAAAGTATGCCGGAGTTCCAAAACGACTACCTGCACCTGATCATTGATGAGGCCATGGGGCTAATGTACTCCGAATGGTTGCGCAAGCCCAGTAGTAAAGAATACCGGGAGGCTGCCCGCATCTTTGCCTACTATCTGCGGGAGAAAACCATTAGGTATTGGATTCAGGACACCAATCACCTGGCGAAAGTATCGGAGGAGGACCTGCTGCATTTACTGCAGGAACTGGTACCAATTGCCGCTGCCTCTCCCCTCAAAAAGCTGGCCCGCATCACCACCGACGAAGAAAACATCGCCACTTTTATGGCCCTGGCGGATAAGTCGGCGGTGTTGCTCAATACTGCCATAGAAGTGCAGCAGTTTAAGACCTACCGCGAGGCCGTGGAGTGGATAGAAGAATAAGCGCTATACATAAGCCAGCCACTTATACTTATACTTATACTTATACTTATACTTATACTTATACTTATACTTATACTTATACTTATACTTATACTTATACTTATACTTATACTTTGCAACCGGCCTTAAAAGGCACCTGCTGGGAAAACCCTGCTTAAACAGCGGCGGCTTCTTTCGCTTCCAGGGCGATCAGTTCGTTTAGCAACCCGCGGGCTACGTCGCCGGGCCTGCCCGTTCCGATCACTTGATCGTCTACCTGCACAATGGGGAGCACCCTTTTGGTGGTGCTGGTCATGAACACTTCCTTTGCCTGGTAAACATCCTCCAGGGTAACCACACCCTCTGCTACAGGATACTTTTTGCGGGCCAGCGCCAGCACGTTTTTGCGTGTAATGCCCAGCAACACATTATCAGCAGGCGTGCAAACCGTGCCGTCCTGCTTTACGATAAGCAGGTTGGACCGTGGAAACTCCGAAACCACACCCTGCTGGTGGTAAAGCACGTCGGCTGCGCCCTGCTCCTGCAGCTGCCTGTTCAGCCGGATGCCCATGGTATAGTTGATGGTTTTGGCCTGTGGAATTTCCCGCATAAATTCGTGGGTGATCACCCGGATACCTTGTTCCTGCGCGTCCACGCTGGGCAAAGCAAGTGGCTGCTGGAGAAGGAGCAGGTTGGGAGTGGCAATATCATAGCCGTTGGCGGAATAGCCGCCGGTGAGGATCATCTTCATGCCCGAAAGTTCCAGACCGTTTCGCTGGATGAGCTCCCGGATAACTGCCTGCAGTTCGAGGTCTGACAATGGAACAGGCAAGGCCATGAGTTCGGCCGATTTACGAAAGCGGCTCAGGTAATCGGACAGGAACACCGGTTGCCCGTGCTGCACTTTAAAATAATCGAATATACCGTAGCCCCGCTGTATGGCAAGGTCGCTCACATGCAGAAAGGCATTCTTCAGCGGCAGCACCTCGCCACACACATAGGCATAAAGATCAGGGGTTGATTGCATGATGTTTTTCCAATAGGTTCAATACTTTATCCAGGGGCAGCGCTAACGCTTTATGCTGCTCTTTTCCTTCCATTGTTTCAGCCTTAAACAGCGCGTTCAGGATCGCTTCTTCGGTAGCCTCGATAGTGGCCATAAACAGCGGCGACATTTCCTCGTTGCGCAGCAGCCGCACGGTTTGTGTTTTTTCTTCGGAATAGTAAGGAATGCGCAGCCCTGCATTTGAGGAGAATGCGATCACGTAATCCCCACTGCCGTTCGAGGCGATGCCGCCGGTTCGGGCAAGCCCCATCATGGCGCGTTTGGCCATGCGTTCCAGATTGCGGGCATCTACCGGGGCATCTGTGGCCACCACGATCATGCAGGAGCCGTCAGCTTTATCTTGCGCATACTCGCTCATGTAAAACTGGCCCAGTTCCCGCCCCACCGGCACGCCGGCTATTTGCAGCACGCCGCCAAAATTTGTCTGCACCAGCACGCCCACCGTATAGCCGCCCGCTTCGGCTGGCAGCAAACGCGACGAAGTGCCAATGCCGCCCTTAAAACCAAAACACACCGTCCCAGTGCCGGCGCCCACATTGCCTTCGGGCACAACGCCGCCTTTTGCCTGCCGGATGGCGGCCAGCACATGCTTTTGCGTGACCGGCCTGCTCCGGATATCATTCAAATAGCTGTCGTTAGTTTCTCCCACTACCGCATTCACCGACTGTACCTTCTCGTTGCCTTCCTGGTCCAGCACATACGTAACCACCGCCTCCAGGGCAGTGCCCACACTGAGTGTGTTGGTCAGCACGATGGGCGTTTCCAGGTTGCCCAGTTCCTGCACCTGCGTGCTGCCGGCCAGCTTCCCAAACCCATTCCCGACATAAACGGCAGCGGGCACTTTGTCCTGGAAAATGTTGCCGCCATGCGGTAGAATCGCCGTTACGCCGGTGCGTACATCCTTGCCTTTGACCAAGGTCGTATGGCCCACGGCAACGCCGGCCACATCCGTAATGGCATTATACTTGCCTGTGGGCAGCACGCCCACTTTCAGGCCATAGTCTCTGGCCCGCATGCGCTCCTGGCCCATAGCCAGCGAGGTAATCCCCACCATAAGCAGCAGTATAAAAGGTCGTTTCATGTAGGTGCCTTGTTGCCCCGGTAAATATATCAGGAATGAGATAATATGCAGCAGTATGAGTGACTTTTATAAAAGCCACTTGCGCCCTTCATACCCAATCAGGACGAACAGATGCGGAAACTCTACGCCCTGCCCCAAAGCCACACAGTTGAGACCGGCGCTGCCACACAAGTATAAATTTTATTTAAACAGGTAAATACAAATCCAAACAGCACTATTCTAAGTAAAAAAGAGGAAGTTTATACAACTTCTCGTGGCTGCAACTCCTTCTCAGAAAGAAACGCCCAACAGTACGCCCCCTGCAACAGGACCTACACTGCTGACTTACCTGCTGCTGATAGGGGTTATTGTGCTGTTCACGATCTATAAAGCAGACATTGCTCCCCGTAAAACGACCTCGTGGCTGGAAGTGGAAAAAGACATGCTCCCCAAAAAGGCTATTGCTAAAATTGAGGTCATCAACAACGAAGAAGCCGATATTTACATCAAGGAAGCCTTTGCCGATACTCCGCCTTTCAACGAGGAAATGAAGCCTGGTAAGAGCAAAGCAGTCATGCCCGGGCCGCAGTATACGTTAACTATTGGCTCTGTGGAAACCTTTGAGCGGAAGCTGGAAGAAGCGCAGAAAGGCACGCCGCTGGATCAGCAGATAGACGTGGTGTATGTGAAGCGGGAGAACTGGCTGAGTAAAATTTTAGTATGGTTGTTTCCGCTGTTGCTTTTCCTGCTTTTCTGGCGTTACCTGCTGCGCGCTGGTGCAGGAGGCGCCGGGGGTACTTCCATTTTCAGTTTCGGAAAGTCAAAGGCCATGCTCTTTGATAAAGGCCGGAAAAGCAAGATTACCTTTGCCGATGTGGCGGGGTTGGAAGAGGCTTCCATGGAGGTAAAGGAGGTGGTGGATTTCCTCCGAAGCCCGGAGGCCTTCACCAAACTGGGCGCCAAGATCCCGAAGGGCGTTATCCTGGTGGGTCCTCCGGGCACAGGCAAAACCTTGCTCGCCAAAGCCATGGCCGGCGAAGCCCAGGTGCCTTTCTTTTCCATGTCCGGATCGGAGTTTGTGGAGATGTTTGTGGGAGTAGGCGCGTCGCGGGTGCGCGACCTGTTCAAGCAAGCCAAGGATAAAGCGCCCTGCATCATTTTTATAGATGAAATAGACAGCATTGGCCAGTCCAGGGGCATGAACACGATTTACTCGGGCTCGAATGACGAACGGGAAAGCACATTGAACCAGTTGCTGACCGAAATGGATGGCTTTGAAACGAACAGCGGCGTGATTGTGCTGGCCGCTACCAACCGGGCCGACCTGCTGGACCCGGCGCTGCTCCGCCCCGGCCGCTTTGACAGGCACATTTACCTGGAGCTCCCCAACATCCGCGAGCGGGAAGAGATCTTTAAGGTGCACCTGCGCCCGCTTAAAACCGATGACACACTGGATGTGGCTTTCCTGGCAGCTCAGACACCCGGCTTCTCCGGCGCCGACATTGCCAACGTCTGCAACGAAGCGGCCCTGATTGCCGCCCGCAGAAAGCGGGAAAGTATAAACCGGCAGGATTTTATGGACGCCCTGGACAGGATTGTGGCCGGACTGGAACGGAAGAGCCGCATCATTGCGCCGGAAGAGAAAAAGATCATTGCCTACCACGAAGCGGGCCATGCGCTGGTGAGTTGGCTGCTGAAGCATGTAGATCCCCTGATCAAAGTATCCATCATCCCGAGAGGCAAGGCCCTGGGCGCTGCCTGGTACCTGCCCGAAGAACGGCAGCTGAAATCGGCCACCGCCTTTACAGAACACCTGAGCGCCATGCTGGCGGGCAGAGCCGCAGAAGAAATCACCTTTGGCGAAATAACCTCCGGCGCGCTGGACGACCTGGAGAAAGCCACCAAAGAAGCTTATATGATGGTGGCCTACTATGGCTTCGACAAGAAGATCGGTAACATCAGCTTTTACGACTCTACCGGGCAGCAAGACACCCGACTCTCGAAGCCCTATAGCGAGGAAACCGGTAAAATGATAGATGCCGAAGTCATCAAGCTGCTCAACGAGGCTTACCTGAAAGCCAAAGAGCTGCTGTCGCGCCACCAGGAGCAGCTCATAAAGCTGGCCGAGTTGCTGTTACAGAAAGAAGTGGTGTTTAAAGAAGACCTTGAGGCTATACTTGGCAAACGGCTTACACCCGCCAGAGAAACTCCAGTTGCCGGTGTTCTGTAACCATTTGCTTCGCCAGACTGGCAGTCCTCAAAAACATATGTATAGGTGACCCTTGCCGCAGCTACTACCGAGCAACTCTACAAGCAACTACACTCCGGTGCAGACGGCCTCTCTGCCCCTATTGCAAGGCGCCGGATAGTAGCTCAAAAAAGAAAAGCCCGGGTAAAGAGCAGGTCGCAACGCGAGTTAAAGCTCCTGCTCCGCCAGTTCAGCAGCCCGCTAATGCTGCTGCTCATCATTGTCGTGATTTTGTCTGCCATCCTGGGAGAAACCTCAGATACGATTATCGTGCTGTTTATCCTGCTGGTTTCGGGTTTATTAAGCTTTTTCCAGGAGCTGCACGCGGGCAGAGCGGTAGAAAAGCTCCTGCAGATAATCGCGGTAAAGCACCAGGTTGTCCGGCAGGGCAAAAAAGTAGACGTGCGTACGAAGGAGGTGGTGCCCGGCGACGTGCTGCTGCTGAATGCCGGCGACCTGATACCGGCGGATTGCCGCATTGTGGAGAGCAACGAACTGCACGTGAACGAGAGTTCCCTGACCGGGGAAAGCTTTCCGGTTGCCAAAGCGCCGGGGATACTGCCGGAAGATACGCCGCTGAACCAAAAAAGCAATTGCCTGTGGCAGGGCACCAGCGTGGTGAGTGGTACGGCAAAGGCGCTGGTGGTATACACCGGCCCGGAAACCGTTTTCGGCCAAATGGCGCACAGCCTCACCCAGGTATCCCCTACTGCTTTTGAAGAGGGGCTGAAGGGATTTGGCTATTTCCTGCTCCGGATCACGGTGCTGCTGTCGGTTTTCATACTTGTCACCAACTTATACTTCCACAAGCCTTTCTTTAACTCCCTGCTGTTTTCCCTGGCGCTGGCAATAGGTATGGCGCCCGAGCTGCTGCCCGCCATCATGACCTTTGCCATGTCGGCCGGTGCCCGCCGCATGATGGACCGGAAAGTTATTGTGAAGCGCCTCTCCTCCATCTTTAATTTTGGAGAGGTAAACGTGCTGTGCACCGACAAAACCGGCACTATTACCGAAGGCTCCGTAACCGTGCACGGTATTGTGAATATTGCCGGGAAGCCCGATCCCAAAGCGCAGCTCTTTGCTTTTCTCAATGCTACCTTCCAGAACGGCTTTACCAACCCCATTGACCAGGAGATCGGATCACTGCCTTTGAAGCCGGCCGGTTATGAAAAGTACGACGAGATACCGTATGATTTTATCCGTAAGCGGCTGAGCATTGGCGTAAAGAGCGCCTCAGGTAACATCATCATTACCAAGGGGGCGCTGCTAAATGTGCTGGACGTATGCACCTTTTATGCCGATGAGGCCGGCACGGAACCAGCCCTTGAGGAGCAGCAGCGCCAGCAGGTAAAGACCCAGTTGGAGCACTACAGCAAGGAAGGCTACCGCGTACTCGGCATTGCCTATAAACAAACTTCCAAAACCGACATTGTGTATGAAGATGAGCAGGAAATGGTCTTTCTGGGTTTTATACTGCTGGAAGATAAGCTAAAAGCTGACGCGGTAGATTCGATAGCAAGGCTGGAGAAGATGGGTATTGCGGTAAAGATAATTACGGGCGACAACCGTTATGCAGCCATGCACGCCGCCAAGGCCCTGGGCATGGCCTCCTCCAACATCCTCAGTGGAGAAGAGTTAAGCAAAATGTCGCCGGAAGCACTTATCGTGAATGCGGCCAAAACGGATGTGTTCTCTGAAATAGAACCTCATCAGAAAGAACAGATCGTGCGGGCGCTGCAGAAATCGAAGTTCCGGGTGGCTTACCTGGGCGATGGCATCAACGATGTGGCCGCCATCCATGCCGCCGATACGGGTATTTCGACCAACAACGCTGTGGACGTAGCCAAAGAAGCCGCTGATTTTGTGCTGCTGGAAAAAAACCTGGTAGTGCTCGCAGCCGGCGTATTGGAAGGGCGCAAGTCGTTTGCCAACTCCATGAAGTATATTTTTGCCACCACCGGCGCTACCTTCGGCAATATGTTCAGCGTGGCCGGCGCTTCGCTGCTGCTCCCGTTTCTGCCCATGCTGCCCAAACAAATCCTGCTCACTAACCTGCTCACCGATTTCCCATACCTGGCCGTAGCTTCCGACCGTGTAGATGAAGAACAGCTACGCCTTCCCCTCCGGTGGGACATCCGGCTCATCCGAAGGTTTATGCTGGTCTTTGGCCTGCATAGTTCTGTATTTGACTTTGCCACCTTTTATACGTTACATACTTATTTTGGCCTCCGCGAGACTCCCTTCCAGACAGGCTGGTTTCTGGAGTCCATTATCACCGAGCTGCTCATTGTATTCATTATCCGGACACATAAGCCCCTTTTCCGGAGCAATCCCGGCAGGCTGCTGTTGCTCATTGCGCTGCTGGCACTACTCGTTACCGTCTGGTTGCCATTCTCCCCGCTTGCCGGTGCGCTCAGCCTAACAAGTCTACATCAGCCACAGGCGCTGGCCATCGGATGCATTCTATTAGCCTATGCTGTTACAGCCGAGCTGCTGAAGCTTTGGTTCTTCCGCTCGTTCAGAGCAGTTTCTTCATGACTGCTGCGTATGTTCAAAGGTCCTGTTTAAGGTACGCATGTACCCGTTGGTTACTGTGAGGCCAGGAAAGTTATACTTATTTGTATGGTACCTCCTTGCGTAATGGATAGTGAAGCAAAATACAGGAACTATCCTTATGCCGGTAAGATAGATCCTCGAAAAGGAGTAAATAGTTATTAAGATGAGATGTGTTACTGTTTTTCCGGCGACAAGCTGTTCGCATAGGTTTCCTGATCCTGCAAATGATAGAGTTCAGCATACAGCCCTCCTTGCTTTAGCAGTTCCGCATGCCTGCCTTCTTCTGCTACCGTACCGGCTTTGATGACGATGATTTTATCTGCCTTGCAGATGGTGCGCAGCCGGTGGGTGATGGTAATAACCGTGCGCCCTGCCATCAGATTTTCCAGCGCATCGAGCACGCTTCTCTCCGATTCTGTATCGAGCGAAGCGGTAGGTTCATCCAGTATAAGGATAGGCGAATTACGTACGATGGCCCGGGCAATACCAATGCGCTGGCGTTCGCCTCCTGAAAGGGTCATGCCGCGTTCCCCCACCAAAGTATCGTACCCCTTTGGCAACCGGATAATGAACTCATGTGCATAAGCTTGTTTGGCGGCTTTCACAATTTCCTCCGGCGTGGCTTCTGGTCTTCCGTAAGCAATGTTTTCCTGAATGGTACCGTAGATCAGCACCGTTTCCTGCAGCACAAACCCAATCTGCATGCGCAGCCCTTCCAACGTAAAGTCACGGATATTGGTGCCGTCGATCAATATGCGGCCGGCATTCGGGTCATAGAAGCGGGGAATGAGGCTGGCGATTGTAGACTTGCCACTGCCTGTGGGCCCACAAACCCCAACATGTTGCCCTGCCTGAATGGAGAGGCTGATGTTGTGCAGCACAGGCAGGTTCTCTACATAAGCAAACGTAACGCTCTCAAAGGCAATATCCCCTTTCAGCTTGCCCGGGTTGCGTGCATCCGGCTTTTGCCGGATGATGGTGTCGGTGTCAAGGATCTGCTGGATACGCTCTAAAGCCACCATGGCCTGGGCAATGTTGGTGGTCATTTTAGCCAGGTCCTTCACCGGGCTGAAGAATTTGTTCAGGTACGACAGAAAAACAGTCAGGGCTCCTATCGTCATGGCGCCAGCCAGCACCAGGTGGGCTCCGCGCCACAGTACAAAGGCAGTGCAGAGCGACACGATTATGGTCACTACCGGCGAAACCATCGATTTGATCTTGCGGGCCTTCAACGCTGCTTCCACTGTTTCATAGCTGACACGCTTCAGCCGGTCCTCTTCCAGGTCCTGGCGGCCGTAGGCATTGATTGCGCGTATCGATTCCAGGCCCTGCTGTAGCACAGCTACCATTTGCGCCTGGTCTTTCCGCACTTCATGCGTAGCCATTTTCACGGCTTTTTTAAAGCGCATCACAAACAGCAGCAGAAACGGAGCCACTGCCACAGCCATCAGAGTAAAGTCCCAGTTCAGGTAAAACATTAAACCAAGTATACCGATAATGGTTAGGGCATCGATCAGGATATTAAGCAGTGTTTCGGAAGCGAAATCCTGGATGGTAGACACATCCGAAGTAATGGTACTGAGCAGTTTACCTACCTGGTGGTTGTCGTAATATGAAAGCGAAAGGCGCAGCAGGTGGTGGTATATGCGCCGGCGGAGGTCGTTGGCGACATACTGGGCTACACTTTCGGTAAAATAATTATTGATATAGCTGGCCAGCCCGCCCAGGATCGTCAACAAGATCATTGCAAAAGCGGCTACTACGGCTAGTTCCATGTTATGCGTGCCCAGTGGCAGCTTTTCGATCCATGCCAGCCAATGCGGCAGTGGCTCATTGGCAATCACATTGTCAATGATCACCTTAAGCGGCCAGGGCGTAGCCAGGCTCATACCTGTCTCGGCCAGCATCGCAATAAATACAATAATCAGCCACATCCGGTAGGGCTTTACCAGACTCAGCACGAGGGTAAAAAGGCTTGTGGAGGGTTTCACAAACCTTATGCTATCCGCTTCAGTACGACGCTCGCTTCGGAGTTCTGCATTCATACTACCACAGCTTTTCGAGTATGAGATAAATTTGAAAGGCAGCCGGCAACAGCTGAGCTCTTTCTCTTAAGTACGTACAGGCTGATAACCATGTATGTAATTCTTTGCCTGGGAAACTGCCTAAACACGTTGCCATGACCATGCATTCTATTCCTTTTTCCAGGCACATCGATCCGGAAAAGTGCCTGAGCTTGCTTATACCTGCGCCTGATTATTACAGGCAAGCTATACTTGTAATGGCTGCCAGCAAATTTTTCAGCTTCCCGCAATTAAATTTTACTAAGACTTATTTAACCTGCTACGTACTAGCAACATACCCCCTCTGGTTAGTTGCAAATTCTGTTGAACGAAACTAGTTCTGCCCATGGATAATGTAGCGAAGTACCTGCACCCTTATGCCTATGCGCCTGCCTACCAGAAGCGGGTGGCATATTTTTGTATGGAGTATGCCATCGCCCAGGCGCTGAAGATCTATGCCGGGGGCCTGGGTTTTCTGGCGGGCTCTCATATGCGCAGTGCGTATGCTTTAAAACAGAACCTGATCGGTATCGGCATTCTGTGGAAGTATGGCTACTACGACCAGGTGCGCCAGCCGGACCAGACCATGGGTGTGCTGTTCCAGGAGAAGATCTACAGCTTTGTGGAGAAAACCGATATCCGGTTCGAGATCACCGTAAACCGTGCCCCGGTGCAGGTGGCCGTCTATTACCTGCCACCCCAGCTGTTCGGCACGGCCCCGCTGTTCCTGCTCTCCACCGACCTGCCCGAGAACAGTTATATTGCACAGTCCATCACGCACAAACTTTACAATGCCGATAAATCCACGAAAGTGGCAAGCAACATTTTGCTGGGCATAGGCGGCTTTAAACTGCTCGAACTATTAGGCTACGCCCCCGAAACCTACCACCTGAATGAAGCCCATGCCCTGCCGCTGGTATTTGCCTTGTATGAGAAGTATGGCAACGTGGAAGAAGTAAAAAGACGCTTTGTTTTTACAACGCACACGCCTGAAGAGGCCGGCAATGAAAAATCCGACATCCGGCTGCTGAGCGACATGAGCTTCTTTTCGAACGTGCCGGTGGAGCAGGTAAAAACCATTACCAAAACAGAAGGCGATACCTTTAACCATACGTTGGCGGCCCTGCGGCTGGCCCGGCGCTCTAACGGCGTTTCGCGGCTGCATGGCAGCACCATTGTGCAAAAGTGGAGCACCTATTCCGATATTAGTCCGCTGCTGTATATTACTAACGCCCAGAACTATGCTTATTGGGCAGATCAGTACCTGTACAATTACCTGCAGAACGGGAGAGACGAGAAGCTGGTAGCCCGTAAAAAGAAATTGAAGCGGCGGCTGTTTGAGGAAGTTGCCGACCAGACCGGCGACTTGTATGATGAAAACGTGTTCACCATTGTATGGGCCCGCCGGTTTGCTTCTTACAAACGAGCCGATCTGCTGCTGGAAGATATGAACCGGTTCCACAGTTTGCTGACGGATCTAAACCATCCCGTCCAGATCATCTGGGCCGGCAAACCCTACCCCATGGATTATGACGCAATTTCAGTCTTTAACCAGCTGGTGCATTTAAGCGCGCAATACCCCAACTGTTCCGTACTGGTAGGGTATGAACTCAAGCTTTCCAAGTTGCTCAAGCAGGGGGCCGACCTCTGGCTCAGCCCCCCCTGGTTACCCACGAAGCTTCCGGCACCAGTGGCATGACGGCCGCGATGAACGGTACGGTTATACTTTCCACAGCCGATGGCTGGGTACCCGAGTTTGTGCAACATGGCATCAATGGGTTTATGGTGCCCCCGGTAGATGTTACTCTACCGGTGCATGAGCAGAACGACCTGGATGCGCGGCATATCTATGATGTTTTGCAGCAGGAAATACTGCCGCTATACTACACGCAGCAAGATAAATGGCTCAGCATAATCAAGAACAGCATGCACGATATCCTGCCATACTTCGACTCGAATCGGCTGGCGCAGGAATATTACGAAAAGCTGTATAATGCCTGATGTATGGCAGTAAAGTATAAAGGGAAGTATGGCCAGGGTTCCTTAAACTGGTGCTTTTCAATTCAATTTCAAAGCATAATGCCGGAAAGCAAACCGGTGCTTTATACTTGCCAGCCGCGTTTTTTTTTATTTTCCAACGGTGACAACCACCTTACCGACTGTTTTGCCCTGCTGGAAGAGGTGGATGGCCTCGTGCATCTTTTCGAACGGGAAAACCTGGCCCACATGCTGGGGCTTTAGCGCAAGAGCCTGCAACTGGTCTAGCATCCGGTGCATCATATCTGTTTGCTCGTAGAGGTAGATGAGGTTAAAGCCCATGAGCGATTTATTCTGGGTAGGCAGGCGCAAGGGATCGATCTTGGGGCGTTTGAAATACTTCCAGATCAGTTTCGGGTAATTGGGTTTGTCGCCGTGGCTGGAGAAACTGGCATTGCCGTACACGACCATCCGCCCCATGGGTGCCATGGCTTTCCAGCCCTGCATCAGAATCTTGCCGCCGATACATTCCATGATCAATCGTAAAGGCCGGCCATCCAGCGCCTGCATTAGCTTATCATAAAAAGCATTATCCCGGACTAGCACCTGGTCATAGCCTTCCTGCTGCAACAGGAAATCCACTTTGCGGGCATCCCCCACACTCCCGATGGTATAGGCATTATACTTTTTACAGATGCGGTTTGCCAGGATGCCCACACCTCCTGCGGCGCTGTGGATGAGCACGCTCATACCCTGCTGCAGATCGCCTAAGGCCGTAAGAGCATAATAGGCGGTAAGCCCCTGCACCAGAAAGCCGGCGCCTTCTTCAAAACTCCATTCATTTGGCAAAGGAATGACGTAGCGATGGTGGCTGTTGATATGGGACACGTACCCGCCAAATTTGGTCGCGCCCATTACCCTGTCGCCTACCTGCCATTCCGTTACCTGCTCACCTACTGCTACGATCTCACCGGCGAACTCCAGGCCGGGTATAAACGGGCCTTTCGGGGTGGCGCTGTAGAGGCCCTGCATGGCAAAGATATCGGCAAAATTGAGCCCGATCGCCCTGACTTTCACGCATACTTCGTCGGCAGCGGGTGGCCCGAGTTCCTCGGTTTGCAGTTGCAGTTCTTTGATGGAGCCTGCTTTGGGCATGCGGTAAACCTGGCGGTTGATCATAGCTTATACTTGGTTTGGTTGGGGATGCTGTAGTTTTTTAAGCAAAACGTGACAGTACAGTATAGGTTCTTGCCTGTGTCGTGATCGTCTATTTCCCAAATTGTGCATAGCCTTTAAAAGCAAGCAGACCGTCCCGATATGATCGGGGCAGCCTGCCTGAAAGGATGTGTTTTACGATGAGAAGGCGGAGCATCAGCTGCGCAGGCTATTTGAAAAGTTACTTTTTGGCATTTACCTTCTCGCCGGGGTGATAGGTTGCTGTGGCACGTTTCTCCACATCTTCGCGGTAGTAGGCCACATCTTTAAATTGCACAACGGCATAGCGCTGGGCCTGATCGTCGAAATGGGGCGAGTTCGGATCACCGCTCTCGCCGCCGGCAAGCAGCGTTTTGGCCTTCACTTTGTCGCCGAACTCCACGACCGCCACAAAGCTGTTGCCGGAAGTGCCGTAAAGCCGCTTGGTGTTGTAGGAGTTGGCCCCAAACGATGCCAGCGCCCCCCAGTTGCCGGAAGCCATCCCGATCGGCAAACTGGGAAGCGTATCGTTAAAGGGCTGCTGAATGGCGCCATTGATGCGCTGGTATCGGTTGATCTCTCCCCAGGGCGTATTCCACTGGCCAAAATCCTGTTCGAGCTGCGTTACGGTCTGGCTGAAAAGATCCAGCCGCTCTTTTTCCGGGGCGGTTTGCGCATAGTACGTGATGCGGTCCATCAGGCCCAGCCCTTTGGGGGCGCTGCCGTTTTTAAACGCGTTGGTTGCATAAAAATGTGCCAGCGACATGGCCACCGATTCTTTGGATACTGCAAAGTCCCAGTTGCGCAGCACGTCAATAGCGGCCTTCAGCTTCGGATCGGTTGGCTTTTGCGCATCATACGCTTTTATCAATCCCGGAATGAGCACTTCCATGCCCGGCAGGTACGGATCATAGGCCAGCTTGATGAGCTTATCCAGCGTCAGGTTCTCGGCTTTTTTGAGTAACCGCACGGCGTGGATGCCACGGAAATTTTCAGGCGACTGGCCCATGTATACCGGGTAATCTTCCTTTTTGGGGCTATACTCGCCGGCACTGGTAAAGGGCGTGGAATTGCAGTTCTGTATCCAGCCATTTGGCGGATTGATCACCCGGATAGTTTCTTCCAGGGGGTGCAGCCCGTGCCAGTCTGTTTTGGGATTGCTGCCATCTACCGGTTTGGTATAATCGAAGGCGGCATCGCGCACCGGAAAAAAATTGCCGTGATAGTAAGCAATGTTGCCGTCCGCATCGGCATACACAGTGCCGTTAGAAGAGTTGGTGCGCAGCTGCATCATCTCGTTAAACTCTTTCAGGTTGCTCTTTTTAGTGCGGGTGTACGACTGGATCAACGCATCCACAGGTTTCCACATCAACGCGGTGGCTACCCATTTGTCGCCGTTCTGGTGCGTGATGGGGCCGTGGTGCGTGCGGTAGGTGGTAAAGGTCTTTTGTTTCAGTTCGTCGCCTTCTTTGTAAGACAAGGTTACCTGCGACGTGGTGACAGGCCGCAGCTCGGCGCCATACTTGTAGAAGAGTTTGCCGTCCTGCTTCACGATCGTTTCTTCAAATTCATCGATCACGTCGGCATACGCGGATGTATGCATCCAGCCGGTTTTGGCATTAAAGCCCTGATAAATGAAGAATTGTCCCCAGGTAACAGCACCGTAGGCGTTCAGCCCTTCTTCGCTCACGGCATGCACTTCGCCGCGGAAAAAGAACGACGTATGCGGGTTGATGAGCAGCATAGCGTTGCCGGAGGCCGTATGTTTGCCGGAAATGGTAAAGCCATTAGAGCCTTTGGGCTCTTCTAGCAAGGCAGGATGCACCAGCCCATCACCATACTTGTTCAGCCCCAGAGATTTCCCGGATTCATAAAACGCTTTGATCCTGTCGGTCGACACACTTTCGATATCGCCGCCAATGGAGCCTTCGCTGAAATACATTGGCATCCAGGGTTCGAAATGGGTCAGCAGCTTCGGCTTCACCTCGGGGTGGGTATAGAGGTAATAGTTGATGCCATCGGCAAAGGCCTGGCAAAGTTCTTTTAGCCACTGCGGGCTCTTTTCATAGTTGGCAATGGCTTCCTCTTTGCTCATATACAAGCGTGCCCGAAGATCGCTGTAGAGCATGTCTTTGCCTTCGGCCTCGGCCAGGCGCCCTATGGCCCACAGGTAATTGCGTTCCACCCGGTTAAAATCATCTTCGCACTGCGCATACAGGAGCCCGAATACGGCATCGGCATCGGTTTTGCCATACACGTGGGGCACGCCAAAATCATCGCGGATAATGGTAACGCGCGCAGCCTGCTGCTCCCATTTACTGACCTCGCCGGAGGTAGTAACTTTATGGGAAGGAGAGCAGGAGAAAATAAAAGCGAGGAACAGCAGGAAGGAAGCGGTGTTTCGGATAGTATAGTGCATGGGCTGTTTTGTAGAGGTATACCAATCTCCAAGGTAGCCAGATTTACGAAAAGATGTATAAAAATTACACCGGCATAAAGAACTGGCTGCTTAGAAGCATTCTCGTACCTTGGCAGCTCCTATAATTGCTCCTCCACAACCCAATAGCTGGGTTTATGCCTGACCCAAATTGAAAAGCCCGCCCGGGATGTGGCCGGAGCGGGCTTTCTATGGAAGTATAAATTGAAGTAAAAAGCTGCCATTACGGCTTGCCTTTTAGCAAGGCGCCGTACAACACCGGGCTAAAGAACCGCAGGTTTTCCAGTATACAGGCCACGGAGTAAAACTTTTCCGGCGCAATTTCCGCATTCTCCGCCATGGCTTCCAGCACCGCATCCAGGGCTTCTACAAACCCCTGATCAAATTCTTTCTCTGTCATGTTGCTCCTTTGATTATACTTGCTACCATACCTTTAACCTCAAACATAAAGGTAAAATTTCATCTTTCCCGGCTTTTCACACCCGCAATCGTTTCTTTATACTTGCCTCTTTACTCGGAAGGCCGCTTTAGCAGCAGCCCTGACCTACTGCTCGCTTGTGCCTTCGCTCACGGGTCTCTATACTTTGCTTTAAACTACCAGCACCTGCCTCTCTTTCAAGCCATTCACCTGGCGCATCGCTCCGGGGTGAATCAGAAAATTTATTTCTAAAAATATAGCATATTTCTGTTTCTTCATTTTGTCTTCATGTTCGGGTCTGATATTTGGCAGATAACTTAAACAATAAACCCGAAATGAAAAGAAAACACTTGATCCCCCTGATGCTTGGCTGCCTGGTTTGGTTCAGCGCCTGTGACAACGACAACGACACGACCGGCACCACAAAAATGGAGGTGCGCATGACGGACGCCCCCGGCGACTATGCCGAAGTAAATATTGACGTGCAATCGGTGCAGGTGAGCAAAGAAGCTGATGGCAAGGATGCGGACTGGATCACGCTGGACGAAATAAACCCCGGCGTTTACAACCTGCTGGATTTTGCCAATGGCCGGGACACCCTGCTGGCCAGCGCCACCCTGCCGGCCGGCAACATTTCCCAGATCAGGCTTATACTGGGCGATAACAACACCCTGAAGCTGAAAGACGGAACCGTAGTGCCACTTAAAACGCCCAGCGGGCAGCAGTCCGGTGTGAAGCTGGCCATCAATGCCACGCTGGAAAGCGATGTGACCTATGTGCTGCTGTTAGACTTTGACGCCGGCAAATCAGTGGTAGCCCGGGGCAACGGCCAGTATAACCTCAAGCCGGTGGTGCGGACCATTACCCAGGCTGTGGCCGGTGGTATAAAAGGAACCGTGACACCAGCTGAATACAAGCCAGGCATTTACGTGATCTCTGCCACCGACACCATCACTGGTTTTGCAAATGATGGTGGCGACTTCCTGATCAAAGGCGTGCCGGCTGGTACCTACACCTTGAAGTTCTTTACCGAAGGCGATGCCCACAACAAGACGGTTGAAAATGTGAGCGTCACTCAAAACCAGATCAAAGACCTGGGCGCCATCACGCTTGAGTAAGGCTGCTCACATCCTCAACGCTATACTTCCCGGAACAGGTGGGTAGCGTTACAGGCAAGCTATACTTTAAATAGAATAACTTAACAGAAGAGACCTCCGGAGCAATGCCTTCGGAGGTCTTTTTGTAGGTCTTAGCCGCTGCTGTTGTTTTGCAGTAATGAGCCGGACCTGTATTTCATACTTGGTTTTCAGGAAAGCGCCTGCGGTTGTGGGTTACCGGCAGGCCGGGAGCGGTCTTCGGGCAGCGGCACATATTCCAGGTTATCGGCAGGTGGCAACTTGATCCGGCCCTCCTTCCAATCTGCTTTGGCTTGTTCGATCCGCTCTTTGCGGGAAGAGACAAAATTCCACCAGATAAAGCGCTCACCCAGGGGTTCGCCGCCTAACAGCATCAGGGTGGTTGCTTCCCTGGCCAGGATCACAGGATCAGCGCCTTTGTTAAACACGAGCATTTGCCCACTCGTATAGGTTCTGCCTGAAACTTCAATACTTCCTTTTGCCACGTAAACGCCCCGCTCCGAATGCTCTTTGGGTAGCCCGAATCTTGCGCCCTGCGCCAGCACCACGTGCACATAAAACAAAGGAGAATGCGTTCGGACAGCATTTTGAAGGCCGTAAGCATCTCCTGCTATCAGCCGCATCCATACGCCGGTATCGGTAAAGATGGGTAACTGGTCGGGTTTATAGTTTGTGAAGGAAGGAAATGCTTCTTCCGCCTGCTCCGGAAGGGCCACCCAGGTCTGGATCATTTCCAGGGTGCCGCCGGCCAGGGCAGCTGGGTCTTCGAAGCGCTCCGAGTGGGCAATGCCACTGCCAGCCGTCATCCAGTTTACTTCTCCCGGCCGTATGACCTGCTCCACGCCCAGGCTGTCGCGGTGGGTAACCTGCCCGCCAAACAGATAACTGACCGTGGACAAGCCGATGTGGGGATGCGGCAGCACATCCATTGTATGCTGCAAGGGAGGCTGTACATCTACCGGACCGGCATGATCCATGAAAATAAAGGGCCCTACCATGCGGCGCAGGCGGAAAGGAAGAATGCGGCGCACATTCATGCCGGGAGCCAGAGCTGCTTTGCGGGCTTCAATCACAATATCGAGCATAACAATTTTCTTTCTGTTAGATAAACGGATATTTCGGGTTTGCCGGCAAAAAAGACTGCGAAAAACAATTGAAGCGAAAAAGACTCTGCTGTTTCCAGGTGAAATTTACGTAAAAGTCTCGGACCTTCTCCTGCTGGAAGCAAAATTCGTACAAGCGATACTTTGATGGAATTCAATAATATCCTACTATTATATAAATTTAAGAAACCAACCAACCTAAACCATACCGGATGATACGGCCCTATAAAATGCTAGCGATCTCGTTGTTATCAGCCATTCAGCTGTTGCCTATGGCTTGTACGCAAACAAAAACCACCACTTCAACGAAAAGCCCGGAAGCACCCGGCGCACCGCAGGCCAGCACAGTAAACGGCCTGGTAGAGGGGACAATTGAACAAAGCGGCATCCGTGCTTTTAAGGGAATTCCTTTTGCTGCGCCACCGGTCGGGAACCTCCGCTGGCAGGAGCCGCAGCCCGTTCAGAACTGGGAAGGTGTTCGGAAAACGACCCAATTCGGTCCGCGGGCCATGCAACTGGCGGTGTTCGGCGATATGGGCTTCCGCTCTGATGGCATGAGCGAAGATTGCCTTTACCTGAATGTATGGACACCCGCAAAAGCTGAAAAAGAGAAACTGCCGGTGCTCGTATATTTTTATGGCGGCGGCTTTGTTGCCGGCGACGGTTCCGAAGCCCGCTATGACGGGGAGAGTATGGCTCAGAAAAGCATTGTAGCGGTTACGGTCAATTACCGGCTGGGCGCTTTTGGCTTTATGGCGCATCCTGCCCTGACCCAGGAATCAACCCACCATTCGTCGGGCAACTATGGTTATCTGGACCAGCAAGCCGCCCTGCGCTGGGTGCAGCAGAACATTGCGGCTTTTGGGGGCGACCCATCCCGGGTGACCATTGCGGGTGAGTCGGCGGGATCCATTTCCGTGAGCGCTCAGATGGCCTCTCCATTATCCAAAAACCTGATTGCCGGTGCCATTGGCGAGAGTGGCGCGCTGGTCAACTCCTCCCTGGATCCTATCCCGCTTGCGGAAGCAGAAGAAAATGGGGTAAAATTTGCCCAAAGCCTGGGGGCCACTACCCTGGAAGCCCTCCGGGCCATTCCCGCGCAGCAACTATTGGAAGCGAGCGGCAAACCAGGTAATGGACGTTTTTTACCGACCATCGACGGCTACTTCTTCCCTAAAACGCCGGCTGCTATTTTTGCTGCCGGAGAACAAGCCAAAGTACCTTTGCTGGCCGGCTGGAACTCCGAAGAAATGACCTATATGTTTCTGATGGGGCAGGAAAAACCCACCGTGGAAAATTACAGAAAAGCGGTGCAAAAATTGTATGGCGAAAATGCAGCAGAGGTTCTGAAAGTATACCCGGCCACAACCGATGAGGAAGCCTTGCAGGCGGCCACCGACCTGGCAGGCGATCGGTTTATTGCCTACAGCACCTGGAAGTGGCTCGACCTGCACAGCCAGACAGGCGGCCAGCCGGTGTACCGGTACCTTTTCTCCAGACCCCGCCCACCAATGACCGCAGAAATGGGAAATGCCTCGGCCGGGCTTGCCGGAGGCGTGGTGAAAGAGAGCAAACCCGATGCTGTTAAAATGCCGCAAGCCCGCGGAGCTGTGCATTCGGCCGAAATAGAATACGCCATGGGAAACCTGGCATCAAATAAAGTATACGCCTGGACGCCGGACGACTACAAGGTATCAGAGGTGATGCAGAACTACTTTGCGAACTTTATCAAGACCGGCGACCCGAATGGAAATGGCCTGCCGGTATGGCCCAAATTTTCCCAAGCCGCGCCAGGACAAGTGATGCACATCGATGTGCAGACAGGAGCAAAACCGGACCAGACCCGCGCCCGTTACCTGCTGCTGGATGCGCTTTATAAAAAATAAACAGCGCCGCTATTTTATACTTTCTTCCTAAGAAACGCACTGCTTGTTACCACCTGAAAGAAACCAAACCCTAGAGGTTATACTTCTTTTTCATGGTAGCAACCAGTGCGTTTTCTTTTTCCAGATCCAGCTGGTTGGCCGCAAAGTACTTCCACACGCCGTCGATATGAATTAACAGCAGTTCGGCTTCCAGATCAGGCTCCGGGTAATCCAGGCTTTCAAAACATTCGGTTAAGCGTTCGAAGCAGGGGCGCATAAAGTTTTCGTGGTAGCGCGAAGAGATCGGGTTGAGCGGCATGATCTTATACTGCATCTGCCAGAAATCCGGGTTAGAGCGGGTAAGTATAATGGGCAGCTCAATCATGTTGGCCACGTATTCCTGCGGGGTTTGCCCGATCAGGTAAGGGCTGGTAGTTTTGGCAGCGGCCTGGTAGCCTTTTTTGATGATCTCTTCCAGCAGGTTATCTTTCGTCACGAAGTGTTTGAAGATCAAACCTTCAGACGATTCGGCCTCCTGTGCGATGGATTTTGTTGAAGTTGCACGAACGCCATTTTCAGTGAACAGCCGTAAGGCAGCATCAAGTATGTCTTGTCTCTTGCTCATCTATATCATGTAACTAAATTGCAAAGATACCTTTTTTATGCGCCTTTAATAATAATACATGCGTTATGGCCGGGTAGTATAATGCAAAAGCCCCTTCACCCCTACCTCATTCCAGTGTAGCGGCAGGCTGTTTTTATACCTGCAAAAAGCAGAGCCTGCGCGTAAAATTTATACTTGCCGACACCTATCTTGGATAAGAGTAGGATGTATTTGGCCGCGTGCCTCAACGGACTGCTAGCTGCTGCAGGATATGATCTACCCGGATCCATCTCATGCCTGCCGCTTCGGCCGCTTTCACACCGGGAGCGCCGTCTTCAAACACAAGGCAGGCTTCGGGCGCTACGCCAAACTTTTCTGCCGCCAGCAGGAACGGGGCCGGGTGAGGCTTTCCGTTCAGCGTATCTTCGGCACAAACCAGCACCTCCACCAGACTGGCAATTCCCAGCACTTGCAGTGTTTTTTGAATCATCTTGCGGGCTCCGCCTGATACCACCCCAATGCGCATCTTTCCGGCATGCAGCCTCAGGTGGTCTACAACGAACGGAATGGGCCTGGTGTGAAGTATAAACTCATCGTAGAACAAGGCAGATTTGCGGGCCACAAAGGTCACCGGTTCAAAATTGCATTGATCCCGTTTGTTGATCTCTTCCACCACTGCCGGAATGGGCAGCCCGGCAAACTCATCAATAATGGCCGGATCGATCGCCACACCTTCGCTTGCTGCTACCTTTACATAGGTTTCTTTGTGGGCCTGCATATTATCTGCCAGCGTCCCATCACAATCGTACAGAAAAGCCTGGTACGGCCCCTGCGAGCGGGCAGTTAGCAGTTGCAGGGCGGTCGTGCCGGCCGGGTATTCCTTTTTCGTCAATTTCATCACAAGTTTTATAAGTATAATCGGGCTACGGGTCCATCTCATGAAACGGCCGCCACCAGCTTTTCAACGCCTTTCCGCGCCAGGTTGTTGGTGGCTACAAACCAGTTAAATAGCAGGATGCCACAGACAGCGCATAAAATGCCGGCCAGCACATCGAGCACATAATGGTGCGAAGTATAAACGGCCGCAAACCAGATACCGACGGTAATGATCCCGAACAGGATGTTCACCAGGCCTAAGCGGGTTCGCAGCGCATAGTAAAAAACAAGGAGCGGGTAAGCCGAATGTAGCGAGGGCATGGCAGCAAAAACATTGGACCCTTTGGCATAAAGCGATTTAAAAACGCTTGTACCAAAAAAGGCATCGAAGCGCGCCAGCCCTGCCGTGCTGCCGGGCGTGTTCGCGATAAACTCAAAGCCATGCTGCTGCACATACCAGGGCGGGGCGGCCGGGTACAGGTAGTATACCACAAAGCCCAGCAGATTTACCAGCAGGAAAGTGAGGGAGAAGTATACAAACTGCCGCCTGTTCCTAAAGAACAGAAACCCGGCAAAGGCCAGCGGCACCGGAATCCAGGTCAGGTAAAACGCCCCGCAGATCACATCCAGGAACACGTTGTAGTGTAGCTGCCAGAACTCGTTTGGCGTCAGGATCACCTGGCCGCTGCTGATGCCGAAGAGCGTTTTCTCGGCGTGGTACAAGGCTTGTATGTGAACGGGGTTAAACCAGTAATTGGGAAAGGCTTTCATGTAGTCATAAAGCACCCAGAACACCACAAAGACAGAAAACCCGGTGATGAATTTGCGTGTAACCGCAGAAAGATAGTATAGCAGGTTAACGAGCCCCACCAGCACCAGCTGATCGGTTTTGAAACCCAACAGGAAGTATGAGAGCACCAGGTATCCAAGCGACAACGCTGCTAAAACCAGTATTTCCGTTCGCGACACGCCCTTCTTCTCTCCTGCCGCTGCAGTGGTAGCCGCCATGTTACTGCCTGTTAAAATCAGAGTTGAAAATTTTGTCCCATAACGCGGAACTGACGCCATAGCCCCGGGTGGCATCGGCATAATGGTGCTGCATGTGGTGCTTTTTCAGGTTTTTCCAGAACGCGCTTTTAAAGTTTGCGTGGTGCAGGGCATAATGCGCCATGTCGTAGCACAGGTAGCCCGTTAGGAAAGCTGCAAAGAAGGTATAAAGTGGTCCTCCCGAAAGCACCAGCGAGAAAAGCAGGTATAAAGCCGCTGCCATGGGGATGCTGGCCGAAGGCGGCATCACCAGCCGTTTGGCATCGTTGGGATAATCGTGGTGCACACCATGGAAGATAAAATGCAGCCGCTGGCCCCAGGCCGCTTTCGGCTCGAAATGAAATACAAAGCGGTGCAGCACATACTCGGTAAGCGTCCAGAAAAGCAGCCCGGCCACAACATAGCCCAAAAAAGCTGGCAAGGAAAGCTGCGCCACAAACAGCGCCCGCCATATCAGGAAAAAGATGACCGGCATATAAATGTAAAGCGGCACCGTAAAATGCACCTTCGACAGCGCCTCCATCCAGCCGTAGCGGAACATCCTGACCGACTCCTGCGAAGTTGAAACGTACTGCTTCTTCATATGCTTACGGTTTAAAGCGCCCGGTGAGGGCCTTGCCGGTTGCCGCATCCCTCCCCTTCAGTTCCACATACAAAACGTTCGGTACCCAGAACGTGCCGCCCTTGATCCGGACAAAAATGCTGTCCAGAATAGCTTCTTTTTGGTTGATGGTGGTGTAAACATAGTGGTGGCCATCATTGGCTTTGCGCAGGTAGAGTGGCAGCTTGTTGTAGCACACAAATTTGAGCTCATAATGGTCCTGGGCCAGCTTCCTGGTTTGCAGGCCATAGGCAAATCTGCGCTGCACATAATTGAGTTCCCGCCGCTCTCCGCCTTCGGCATACCTGATCCAGAACACATGGATGGGCTCCTTCTCATTTAGTTTTCCCTGCGGGGTAGTGTTGAGTTGATAAATGACCGTGTTGGCATTAGGATCGCGCTGCACATAAAATTTCATGTGGCGGATGTTCTTTGGCACCGGCAGCGAATCGGGTGCGGCAACAAAGCCGGTTGCCGGGGAAGCGGCACTTACGTGGACCAACTGCACAAGTATAAATGCCAGGAGTAAAATGCTTTTCACGGGAGTACCTGCCTGCTTAATGGGTGATAAATTCTTTCTGTTCCATGGCTTTTCGCGCATCCATCAGCCTGTTAATGGCCGTGATATTGGTGAGCACGGCCATGACCGTAATCGGCAAGGTAAATACTGACATAGTTTCGAATATATGGAATGGGATGCCGGGAATGTATACTTTATAGTCGGGTCCCACAAAGTAATCCGTAATGCCGCAGGCAATGGCCGACAAGCCGATCAGCACAATGCGTTCCGGCCGCTGCATCAGGCCGCCTCTGCACTCCACGCCCAGCCCCTCAGCCCGGGCGCGGGTATAGCTCACCATCATCGACCCGATCAAAGCTATAAAAGCGAACAGGGAGCTAAGCAGGTAATGGTGAGCGATCAGGTAGTAGCAGATGCCCATGAACATGATCATTTCGCTGTAACGGTCCAGCACCGAATCATACATAGCACCGAACCGGGAGCCCATGTTACCCAGCCGGGCCACCTGCCCGTCGAGCATGTCGAAAACGCCGGCAAACAGCACAAGGGCCCCGGCCCAGCCCACATATTGCAGCTCGCCCCGGTTGCTGCTCTCCCCACCCCAGATAAAGATGGCCGCCACCCCGATGTTGAGGAACAGGCCAGTGGTAGTCACCGCATTGGGCGTAAATCCCATCCGGATCAGGAGCCTCACAACAGGGTTGATCACTTTGTAGATGCCCTGCTGCAGCGTGTCACGAAGTACTGTTCTGTCCATAACGTATCGGCTGATTAAATATCACATGCAACTTTAGTCCTTATACCTATTTTAGATACATTTGGATTATTCAGCCTGGCAACATGTTTCCTCCGTAGAAGGGAATGCATGGATTTACATCCTGATTTGCGCGTTTTGTACCGCAAGGCAAGGTTTCTTTACCGGAATACATAGCGCTTGTGGATGATGTAGTTGTAAAAGAAACCGACAAACAAGGACGTAAAGGCTTTGGAGTACATATAATTCACGCCGCTATAATGCGTGACAGCAAATACACCCGTTGCATTCAGCAGCAGGCTGCCGTTCCACACCATTAGGTATTTAAAGGCCTGGGTAGGCATGGTTCTTCCTGAAGCGTTGAAAACCCAGGTCCGGCCCAGCGAAAAGTGCGTTACGCCTCCTGAGATCGTGCCGATCACCGTGCCGGCCAGGTACCAGAACCCGAAGTATTCCACCGCCAAGATCGTGACTAAAAAGTCTACAAACGAGGCAAGCAAAGAAGCGGCCTGCGCTTTAAGGAAGGTGAACATCTAAGGTATCCTCCAGCATTAAAAACAGTTGTAAAATGATATTGGCATAAATGCCCGCGGCTACGTCGTCCAGCATCACGCCCCAGCCGCCCCGCAATTTCTCCAGTCGCCTGATGTATAAGGGCTTTACAATATCAAAGAAGCGAAACAGCACCAGGCCCGCCAGCAGAGTGGCGCCGGTAACAGGTATAAACAACAGGCTGATGCACATACCGGCCACCTCATCAATCACCACTTTTTTGTCGTCCTTGCCCCAGAGCGGCTCAACTTTGCCTGCTGCCCATACTCCCAGGGCTGTCAGCAGCAGCGTTGCTGTGGGCAGCCCGCGCACCACCTGCTCTCCGCCTGCCTGCGCGAGGGCATACAGGCACAGGCTGGTCGCTGCTGCTGCTGCCGTACCGCCGCCCTTGCCCAGGTAGCCAATGCCGAGGCTGGTAGAAACAAGTTTATATACGTTTATCATACGAAGCCAATTTCAGCGCCCAAACTTAAATACGCAGGCTGCGGCTTTCTGTGCTGTTAACGTCGCCTGCGAAGGTCCTGTTCAAAGGGTAGCGGGTGCTGCTTTTCTACCAGACACGGTGCCGGAGCGCACGCCTATAACCACTTGTTTTCCTTGTACCACTGTAACGTCTGCGCAAGCCCGGTGGCCAGGTCATACTTCGGCACAAACCCCAACTCTTTTCTGATCCGGTCGATGCTGCAATACCAGTTCTCAGCCGTCAGTTCCCGAAGCTTTTCCCGGTTCAGGGCCGGCGCTTTGTCCTGGCCGGCATATGCTGCCTCCAGCACGCCAGCCACCACTTTTACTAGACCCAGAGGCAGGTAAAACCGAAAAGCTTTTTTGCCCAGCACCTGCCTGGTCATATCAGCCAGCGCATAGCGGTCGTAGCTTTGTCCGTCGGAAATATTGTAGCTCGCAGGCAGGGCTTCAGCCTGTAGCGCCAGCATCACGGCCCTTGCCAGGTCGGTTGCGTGCACAAAGCTTAACCGTTGCGGCTGCCGGCTTATATACGGATCCAGGCCGCTGCTTAGTATTTTCAATAGTATAAAAATGTCCCGCTCCCGGGGGCCATAGACCGCCGTGGGCCGCAACACCACCATAGGCAATCCTTCTACTTCCGCTAGGAGCTGCTCGGCCAGCAACTTGCTTCGGCCATAGGCTGTAACAGGCTGCGGGGCGCTTTGTTCGTGAATGGGGCTCGTATCCTGGTAGGCGATGGGACCGAGCGCAGCCAGGCTGCTGATAAAAACGAACTTGCGGAGCGGCATAGCTGCAGCAGCGGCTGCCATAGCCAGGTTCTTTGTGAAGCCGGCGTTTATTAGGGTATATTCCTGTTCTGAGCGGGCCCTGGTGGTCCCTGCCGCATGGATGATATAATGGTACTGCTTTTCCTCCAGCGCTTTTTGCAGCGCTTGGCTGTCGGTAAAATCCAGCGCCGCATACTTGATGGGGAATGCCTCCAGCTGCGCCACCTCGGAGGTGGGGCGCACAGCAGCGTATACTTCCAGGCCGGCCTGTACAGCTGCCGCTACCAGGTGAAAGCCTATAAAGCCGCTTGCACCCGTTATTAGTACCCGTTCGTTCATAGGGCCTTTTCGTAGATGCGGTAGCGCTTATATGGTTTGGCCGCCATGTTCAGCAGCCCCTGGTTCATCATGACGTTATTTTCCAATATCCACGAGGCTTCGGCCATTTTCATGTTCTTTTCCCGGTACTTCTGCATGGCAGCGCCATAAAAAACAGCTTCGATGCCCATTTTCCGGTACCCCTCTACCACGCCCAGCGCCAGGATGCGCACGGCATTGATCTTGCTGCGTTGCGTGAGCAATTTGAAGATGCCGGTGGGCAAAAGGCGGCCTCGTTTTATTTGTTTCTGGATCTGGTTAATGTCCGGAATGGCCAGGGAGAAACCCACCATCCGGCCCTGGTGCTCGGCTACCAGGCAGAAATCCGGGTCTACGATCATTTTAAGATCTTTGGCCAGGTAGTCAAATTCTTTGGCCGTCATGGGCACAAAGCCCAGGTTCTTGTCCCAGGCCGCGTTATAGATCTCGCGGAGCCTGGCAGCTTCCTCTTTATACTTTTTTAGGTTGATCGGCCGGATGATGATGCCTTTCTTTTCGAGCCTTTCCCGGAACACCTGGGATAAGCGGTAAGCTTTGTCGTTGAAGTTTTCGGCCAGGAACTGGTAAGCGATCAGGTCCACCTTTTTCATAAACCCCTGCTGCTCAAGCAAATCCACATAGTAAGTATAATTGTAGGGCATCATTACGACCGGCGAGCTGTCGAAGCCTTCTACCAGCAGCCCGCAGGTTTCGTTTGTAGAGAAATTCACCGGCCCGATCATGGTTTTCGCCTCCCGGGCCAGCAGCCAGCGCCGCACTTCCCCGAAGAGCAGATCCACTACTTCCGCATCCTCCACCGCGTCAAAAAAGCCAAAGAAGCCGTCCTGGCTGTTGTTAAAAGCATTATGGTTGTTATTCAGGATCGCGGCTACCCTTCCTACCACCTTGCCGTCGTGGTACGCCAGAAAAGGTTGCAGGGAGGAGTGCTCGTGAAAGGGGTGTTTGCCGGGCGTGAGCAGATCTTTCTGTGCAATAAACAGCTCCGGCACATAGTAGGGGTCATCCTGATACAGGGCATGCGGAAAGTCGATGAAGGCCTTCAGTTGCCGGGCGGTATTAACAGGCAGTACTTGCTTCATAAGAGGTATCCCTGGTGTTGATGCCCACATACTTAAAAGCTTCGGCAATTTTGGTTACCGCTTCCTCGATCTGGCCGAAGGTATGCGTGGCCATGATCGAAAGCCGCAGCAGGGTGGCGTTAGCCGGCACAGCAGGCGCAACGACCGGGTTCACAAAAATACCGTTGTCCTGCAGCACCTTCGTTACCAGAAAGGTATGATCGTTATCCCGCACGTAGATTGGTATGATCGGGGTTTCGGTGGGGCCCAGGTCCAGCCCGGCTGCCCGCAGCAAGGTGTTGGCATACCGGGTATTGGCCCACAGGCGCGCAATGCGCTCCGGCTCCGACTGCACAATGTCCAGCGCGGCCAGCGTACTGGCCACCGAAGCCGGCGACATGCTGGCGCTGAAGATCAGCGAGCGGGCGTGATGTTTGAGGTACAGGATAGTATCGCTGTCGCTGGCAATAAAGCCGCCCAAGGAGGCCAGTGATTTGCTAAAGGTGCCCATGATCAGGTCTACCTGGTGGGTCAGGCCGAAGTGCGAGGCCGTGCCGGCCCCCATTTCGCCGATCACGCCCAGCGCATGGGCGTCGTCTACCATCACGCTGCCGCCGTAGCGTTCGGCCAGTGTTACCAGCTCCGGTAATTTCACGATATCGCCTTCCATACTAAAGACACCATCCACCACAATTAGCTTGATGGCATCGGCCGGCAGCCTGCTTAGTTTCTGCTCCAGGTCCTGCATGTCGTTGTGGTGGTATTTGATCACGCGGGAAAAGGAAAGCCGGCTGCCATCAATGATGGAGGCATGGTTATACTCGTCCAGAATGATGTAATCATTACGGCCCGTAAGACTGGAGATAACCCCCAGGTTCACCTGAAAACCCGTGCTGAATACCAGGGCGGCCGCTTTGCCCACGTGCTCGGCCAGCCTTTTTTCCAGTTCCAGGTGGATGTCCAGCGTGCCGTTCAGAAACCGGGAGCCGGCGCAACCGGTGCCATACTGCTCGATGGCCTTGATGGCGGCTTCTTTTACTTTCGGATGATTGGTAAGTCCCAGATAAGCATTTGACCCGAACATCAACACCTTCTTCCCCTCAATGATTACCTCAGTGTCCTGTGCCGACTTAATGGACCGGAAATAAGGATATGCCCCCTGCGCCTGCGCTCTGTCTGCCGCCAGATGAGCGGCACTCTTCTCACGGGTGAGAATTTTCTTGCGTAGTAAATTACTCATCTGTTTATACTTAAATCCCCTATAACATTTCCAATATTGATTTAGAACGGTCTTATAAATAATTCGTTCTAACTATTATATAGTTATTTTATTTTCTTGCCGGCTGGCACCGCCGCAGGCAGCAGCATTCCCTTTAAGAACATCTGGTTTAGGTTTTGGTTTTCTTGCCCCAGCGCAGGCCGAAGGAATATAGCCATACATTGAGTACCGGCAGCTTGGCGGTCCGATGCGTTGAGCATACCCGGCCGGAAGTATGACTGAAAAAGGGGCAACAGCAAAACACCTGTTCTAAAGCCCAGTTGGCTATATTTGTAAATCTTTCGGAGTAAACCCTGGCGGATGCGCAACAGGATGGTGGCATTCTCAATATTAAATCGTATATTGTAGAAATATTGAACAAATATGCCGCTGCGCTTGTAGTAGGTATAGATTAAACAACACAACATGAATAACGGAACAGTAAAATTCTTTAATGACCTGAAAGGGTTTGGGTTCATCAAAGAAACAAATTCAGATCAGGAGTACTTCGTACACGTTTCTGGCCTGGTAGATGAGATCAGAGAAAATGATGACGTAACTTTTGATCTGCAGGAAGGCAGAAAAGGACTAAACGCGGTGAACGTAAAGCGTGCTTAGTTTTAACATATAAGTTACTATAAAAAAGCCTTACGTCTGTAAGGCTTTTTTATTTGCTTGCGCGAGTCTGTTTTATACTTACTGCGCTAACTCAGAGTATCATACGATAACCTAAACCTACTCCCATGAACAGAAAATATATAGTAGACACAACCACACGCAATTACCTTTGCGTTGCTTTGCAAAAAGGACAGGACTGGTCACCGGTAAACCAGGAGTCGCTTCCTGAATTTATGGAATCCTGCCCCAACAAAGACGAGGCAGACTTTGAGCTGGTGCAGGGCGAATACAACGACAATTCCTTTTTCGAAAAGTGGATTCGCAACGGCACAAACTTTCTTTTCCGTTACTAGCCGGAAAAGCTCTCTATATCGTACACATTATATAGCATAAAAGACCAACGAACAAGAACACATTATGGGTAGATCACAAGAAACATTTAGTAAAAAAGAAAAAGAAAAGAAAAAGCTGAAGAAAAGGCAGGACAAAGAACAGAAGAAGGAAGAGCGGAATGCCACTTCCAGCAAGGGCAAAGGAATTGATGAAATGCTGGCCTACGTGGATGAGAACGGTAACATAACCTCTACCCCTCCGGACCCGACCAAGAAGAAGAAAGAAATCAAGCAGGAGGATATCCAGATCGGCGTATCCAAGCAGGCAGAGCCGGACCCGGCAGACCTGATCCGGAAAGGCACGGTTACCTTCTTTAACACGTCGAAAGGCTACGGCTTTATCAAAGATCACGAAACCCAGGAAAGCATTTTTGTGCACCAGAATGCCCTGACAAGTGTGATCAAGGAAAACGACAAGGTAACGTTTGAGGTAGAGAAAGGCCAGAAAGGCCTGAATGCCATTAACGTACACCTGGCCAGCTAAGCACATTGGCGCTCCAAAACTGTAAGCTTCTTTGGGCTTGAACATGTTTACTGCGCCTTTTACATATCAGTGCCGAAGGTGCAGGTAAACGTTCGTTTAAATAGCATTTACCTGCACCTTCTGTAACCACATGCAGGGATCTTAGCGGCCTAATGACCAGGCTGCCCCTCCCTGCTACCATGTTATACCCCAGCTTTAAAATGCTGCTCCGATACCAGATCTGAGCGGCTTTTTTGCTTTTACGCCAGCCTTTCGCTCAGTTGGGCTACAACACTAGCTGGGCATATAGCCGCTCGAGCGTTTCCGGGGCATCTGTGCAGAGGCCCGGGTGTACAGGCGATGTTTGTACGATCGTGCTGCGCGTAGCCGTGAGCCAGCGGAATCGCGAGGCGACCGGCAACTGCCCGATTGTGCCGCCTGTGGCGCGGCCCCCGCATATGCGCTCGAAGGCGTGCAACCGCTCCATTACTTCCTCCAGGTCCAGATCCGCAGAAAAAGCGCGCAGGCGGGCTTCGTTCAGCGCAAAACGGGTTTGCAGAAAGCCTTTGGCGGCACAGTACATGATCACGCCCACGTTCAGAAATTCCTCGCGCTCTACCCGGGGTACCACCCGGATAACGGCATACTCAAATAAGTGCTTTTCTTGCATCCTGCGCTTCTTTGACAAAAATTTCTGAATGGGCTAAGCGGATCTCTAAAAACCGAGCATAGGCCTGGCGGTGTTCTTCGGCGGTAGCAAACGGCGACTCTACCGATAACCATTCCTCTGGAATAAGTCCGACAATCGCTTGAATTCGTTCGGGGGTAAGTATGGCGCGGAACGCAGCATCCACCGCCTCTAGCTCCGAAGCCTGGGGCAGCAGCACATGGTCTTTTACCTGCACAAACGGCCGCTTGGCCTGCTCCTCCCAGTTTTGCCAGGAGTGATGAAAGTATAAAGCAGCCCCATGGTCGATGAGCCATAGTTCCTTGTGCCACATCAGCATGTTGGTATTGCGGGGTGTGCGGTCTACGTTGATCAGCACGCAATCCAGCCACACGATCTGCGAAGCAAGCTGCGGCGCTACGGTTGTGACCAGCGCATCGAAAGTGATGGCGCCCGACAGGTAATGCAATCCCAGGTTCAGGCCTTCGCTGGCGCGCAGCAGGTCCTGTATTTCCTCGTCCGGTTCGGTGCGCCCGAAGGCCTCATCCAGCTCAATGAACACGATCTCGGGCACCCGCAAGCCCAGCAGGCGGGCAATCTCCCCGCCCAATAGTTCCGCAATCAGTGCTTTGATGCCCTGTCCGGCTCCCCGGAACTTGAGCACATACATAAACTCATCATCAGCCTCCACAATGGCCGGCAAAGAGCCGCCCTCCCGCAAAGGAGTAACATAGCGGATCACCTCAACGGTCCGAAGCTGCGGTTGTCTCTCATTCATAAAACCTGTTTTGACTCTAGTCGCTCCTGCAAACGGCTACACTTGACGTGCTGCTGGCGGAAGCTTCCGTGAAAGTAAGGACAAAATTCAGGAAATCAGCGCAGCAATAACCAAAAGACGGATAAGTGTGCAGCAGGGAGCACACAAGGGCGCGAAAAGAGGAAAATATACCTGCATGGACGTAAGTCCACCAATGAGCAGGAAAACAGGGAAAAGCCCGGTTTAAAGGTAGAGCCGTTAAGTTCTACTTTTTTGTGCTTATCTTTTTAGAACTTAACAGCCCTGAGGTTTTTTAATAGGATAATTTAACTTATTACCAGGCACCGCTATAGTCCTACTTCCCTCCTTCCGTTCACACTCCTTCTCTCTTGGGATTATATGCCTAACCGGCGCTGTTGCCTAGCCGCAATGGCTAGTTGTTTAAACTTATACCTTGTGTTATGCCCGCGCAACAGACACTGGGTGCCTATCCTAACTGGCTGCAGCAACCCTGGTTTTCCGGTTGTTGAATTCAACAGGCAGGATGCTCCGCATGGCCACCGGCAAAAGGTTTATAAAAGCTTTTTAAAGGCTTTCAGGGTCTTCTCGCTGTTTCTGACATAGTCATACACCTGCTTGAAATACCGCTTCACGTTGGTATTAGACATATCCCGGTTAAAAAAGATCTCCTCTTTTTCTTTCGATGTTGTCACAAGTAAGTATTCGTCAGACTCCATCAGCCTGAGGATTGCCTGTAGCTTTTCCATACCTGGTTACAGAAATTTAATTGCTCGTAAATAGATGCTGTTTTAGTTTTGGACTGGTATTCAGAAGCGTTTGCTGCTTTCAGTAAGAAGTATATCCAGGTCCCTTGAAACAAGTATATCGGATTGCTTTCACAATCGCAAAAAAAATCCTGCTTTATCTATATATACAAATCCATACTTCGTTTAATCCTATCCACAACAAAACTTCAGATTGCCTGACTGGCGTTCAAAAGCCTGGCGTGCATAGCCATACTTGCTTGTCTATTCCAGAGGTATACCGGTGTGAATGTATAAATCCATAAAATCCTCACATGATTCTCAGATACTTTCCGGAGCCTAAAATGGTCGTAATATTTAGGTGATAACAAGTTGGTTTGTAATAGTCAGCAGGCGCAGGCAGTAAACTTATCTTGCGACACAGCAGTACAAACAAGTAAGTATATCTACCCCGACCATGGAAAACCCGGAAGAAGCCCTGGAAAAAGCCGGCACACTCCTGCCCGACCCGATGGCCCTTGTGCCAAGTGCCCTAAAAGAAGTGAATGTGTTGTTTATAGGCCCTGTGGTAAACAACTATTTTATACCTGCGCCTGATAAAAAGCAAACGCCGCCCCGCTGGGAACAGGGCAGCTACAGGCTAGCCTCCGGCAAATGGCCATCGCCCGGAAGCACAGCCGACCTGATGGACCTGACGCCCTATAACGGTTCTTCCATCATGGTGATTGCCTCGGCCTGGAACGAGGAAGTCATCAGCCAGGCGCGTATCTTTGGCGTGCTTAACAATGTTGCCTGCGAGGTGATCCAGACGTTTGCCTATGAGCACCTGCAGGAGAAGGAAGAGGAAATCACCGTATATATCTCAGGGATTGGGAATTGAAAGTATAGCGGCACCGGATAAAAGTATGCCCGTTTGAATGCCGGTTTACCTTAATGGCAAAACAATAGCCCGCCTCCGAAAGAAAGCCAGCCGCCCGTTCCCCTCAGGCTCCTATATTTGCAAAACGGCTTTTATACTTGTTAAATAGCACTTCTTCGTTTTACCGGTGTAAAGCATCCTCCCTTGCTCTCTTTCCCGTATTCTCAAATTTCTTAAGAGGATCAGGAGTTGCTTGTCAGGACTACGGGTGCTGCCGGGGCGGCTACTGTGATGGGTAACACAATGGTAAACTCGGTATACTCCCCTTCCACCGAATCAACCAGCAGTTCTCCGCCATGCCCTTTGGTAATGATGTCGTAGCTGATCGACAAGCCCAGCCCCGTGCCCTGCCCGGTAGGTTTGGTCGTGAAGAACGGCTGAAACACCTTGCTCCTTAAAGCCTCCGGAATGCCGGTTCCATTGTCTCTGATCTTGATTTCCACATGCTCCTGACTGTGGCTGGTGTATACTTCTACTTTAGGTTCGTACACCTGCCCTGCCGTAGTATGCTTTTTCTTTTGCTGGGTTGCATAAAAGGCATTGTTAAACAGGTTCAATAGCACGCGGCCCAGCTCCTGGGGCACCACATCTACTTTCTCTAGTTCAGCATCCAGGTTGGTGACCAGCGAGGCGTTAAAGGTTTTGTCTTTTGCCCGCAGCCCGTGGTAAGCCAGACGCAGGTATTCGTCTACCAAGGTATTGATGTCGGTCGGTTCTTTTTCGCCTGTGGTTGTTTTGGAATGCTGCAGCATGCTCTTCACGATCGAGGCGGCCCGCTTGCCGTGCTCCCGAATTTTATGCAGGTTTTCTTTCAGGTCGGCAGCAAGCGCCAGCACCTGATTTTTGTTATCGGCCGTGGCTTCCTGCTCCAGCTCTTCTATCAACTCTTCCGATACTTCCGAGAAGTTATTCACAAAGTTGAGCGGGTTCTGGATCTCGTGCGCAATACCGGCGGTTAGCTCTCCCAGCGAAGCCATTTTTTCTGCCTGGATCAGCTTTGCCTGCGTGCGCTTCATTTTATGATAGGCCTTTTCTATTTCGCGGGCCTGCACAAGCTCCCGTTCCCGTGCGCGGTGGCGCTCTCTCCTGATCAGCCGGCGGCGCTGCAGGCGGTTCACTTTCAGCACGGTGCCTGCCAGCAATACCCCATACAACAGGTAGGCCCACCAGGTATTCCACCAATGCGGCCTGACACGAATCGCCAGCGCTTTCTCCGCCCATACGTTGTCGCTGTTAGCGGCCCGTACCCGCAGCACATAGTTACCCGAAGGCACGTTATAATAAGCGGCCGTGCGGTCAGTTGATTGGCGCCAGTCGTGGTCATAGTTCTCGAGCTTGAACAAGAACTTATTTTGCTCCGGATTGCTGAAATGGATGCCGGTAAAATCAACTGAGAAAACTTTTTGATCGGGTCCCAGCGCAATTTTACCTGTTTCGCTCAGGGGTGCGTTCAGCGGGCCGCCTTTACCAGGCAGCACAGGCGTATTGAAGATGCGCAAACCGGTAAACGTGATCAGCGGAGGATAATCGTTTGGCACCCACTGCTGCGGATAAAAGGCATAATACCCGGTGTTGTTGCCAAAATAAAGTTTGCCATCGCGGCCTTTGTAGCCCGCCCGGAAAGTGAGGGTTTTGGGTGTTATCCCATAAGGCTCCTTGAGCAGGGTTATTTTTTCCCGGGTTTTATCTACTTTAAGCAGCCCTTTTTTTGTACCGAACCAAAGGTTGCCCTCCTCATCGGGCACAATGCTTTTGATGTTGATCACCTCCTCATTGAGGTCTGTTTTAAAAGGGATGAACGCATCGGCTGCCCGGTCGAACCTGAAAATACCGGATGATTCGGTCGCCACCCAAACAACATTTTGGTCATCCTTTATAATAGCCGATACATTAGTGCCCAGTAAATACTTCTTCGAACGGTTTCGCTGAATGTCGTACAGGTTCACGCCGCCACCATAGCGGGTGCCCAGCCACAGATACCCATTTCTGTCTTCCAGCACAGACACGATCATGTTATGGCTGATACTTCCCGGATCGTTCGGATCACTTTGATGATGCGCGAAGGTGCCTTTCTCCTTGTCCATTTTATCGAGGCCGAAACCGGTTGCCAGCCAGAAACTGCCATGGCTATCTTCCAGCATGGCGTATACCGGGCCACCGCTTAAAGTGGTCAAGTCTTTCTCATCATGCTGGTAGCTGGTAAAGGTGCCGGTGCGGGCGTTATACTTGTTCAGGTCGCCGCTGGCATTTCCCAGCCATATGTCGCCCTTGTGGTCTTTATAGATGGAATAAACGGTATCCGCGCTTATACTTGCCGGATTAGCCGGATCATGTCTAAACTGCTTTACCGCGCCACTCCGCAAATCCTGGCGGCGCAATCCTTTGGAGGTTCCGATTAACAGAAAACCGGCCGCATCCTCGTAAAAACTGTAGACATCAGTATTGGTTACAACATGCGGTATACTTTGCCGGTGCGGGTCAAGCCGGAACAGGTTGCCATTGGCCGTACCAAACCACAACGTGCCCTCTTGGGTGGTATAAGCAGCCCAGATATTATTATCATCTAAACCTGTTTGCTGAGCAGTGCTTTTCTGGTAAGTCGTCACCTTCCCTGTGCCAGGGTCGTAGCGGTTTAATCCGCTGTCGTAGGTACCGATCCAGATTGCACCTGCATCATCCTGCAGGATAATGTTTACGCCATCATTTTGCTTTTCCTTGTCTACATAAGGACGGCTTAATTTACTGGGGTGCGCGGCATCATAGGGCAGCCGTTCGAATGTGCCTTTTTCCCGGTCCATCCGGTGCAGGCCATCCCCGTGAGTGCCTACCCAGAAGGTACCGCTCTTGTCTTCATAGATGGCACGTACCCAATTTGAGACCAGGGTGTTGTTCTTGTTAGGATCATGCTTGTAGCGTGTAAAGGTGCCGGTCTTTGGGTTAAAGCGGTTCAGGCCGCCTTCTTCGGGTTTCGATTCCCAGGGGCTGCCTGTTCCGACCCAGATACTCCCCTGCCGGTCCTGGTAAAGTGCCCTGACTTTGTTATCGCTTATACTTGCTGCATTGGCCGGGTCGTACTGATAGTGGGTGAAAGTGCCTGTTTCGGGGTGAAACAAGTTAAGCCCTTTATGCGTGCCCACCCACAGATTGCCCTCCCGATCCTGCAGCAGTGCCGTTACCAGGTCATCACTCAGGCTATTGGGGTCTTTAGGATCATGCCGGTAATGCGTAAACGTCCCTGTCCGGGGATCCAGCCTGTCCAGTCCCGTGGCCCACACGCCTATCCAGATCATGCCGTCCTGGCCGGTCGTAATACACTCTAACCGGTTATCGGCTAACGAATTATGGTCAAAGCGTTTGTTTGTATAGGAAGTTAACGTATAGCCGTCATACTTATAGAGGCCGGTATGGGTAGCTACCCAGAGAAAGCCCTGTTTATCCTGCGTAATGCCGGCTATCAGCCCCAGGCCGCCGTCTTTTTCTACGGCAACTTTGTTAAAGATCAGGTTCTGCGCCTGCAGGCAGCAGCAGGAAATGCCCCATAAAAGCAGCAAGGCAGCAAGGTGGCGGGTGACGAAGTGCAGCATATCCTTCAAGTTGTGTGATCCCTGAATGAAAGAATTATAAACGCCTGCTTTCGTAGGGCCGCAAGCAGGAAATCCGGTAGGTTAAAACTCACTTGTAAAGGGCTAAGATCATCGCAGCAGGTAGAAAAAGACAGCTATCCTGAACTTGCGCCCTTACCTCTGCCGGGTATGATGTGAATAGGCTTATACTACTGCGTTAAGGAAAAACTATTAACAAAGGAAAACAGCGGCTTTGGAAGCAAAGCAGCTGAACGGGGAGGCTAATAGGCTATATTCGAATACTATGTACGATCTTATGAAATTTAAGTATGACCCAACTCATAATTTATAGCACTTTCAAACAGCAATAACAATTACGTTCTGGTCAAGCGCTGCCAGCCCATGCCAGTATTTAAGGATATACAATTGATACCCCAAAGTATAACTGTTGGCACCGCTTACGCACAAAAGGAAATGGTTTGTACATAAGGGTAAATACAAATTGCACTTACACCACATTTAATTAACTCTTATCCAGCTTAATCGTTAAATTACTATAACAGAGAAAAGCTATCATTCTGAACTTTTAACAGGAGCGAGACCGCGCCTGCTTTGCCTGCCGAAGCTTTATACTTTAAAAGCGAAGTATACCTGCGGCACCATATTCTTTAAGATATCACCCTGCTTTAAATAAGCCTTTTTACTGGCTTTATAGTTATAGAAAGAACTACCTGTTGCGCTGATTACCCGTCATTAGGAATAGTACTGCCACCATGAAAAAAGCCCTCTGCCTGCTTTTATTTGGGTTGCTGCTGGCTGCCATGCCCCTGCATGCACAGGAGGGTGCGGCCGACAGCCTGAAAACGCTTTTAGCCCAGCATCCCCAGCCCGACACCACCCGCGCGCAATTATTAAACGACCTGGCCTACGAACTAAAGGCAACCGACCCGGAGCAAAGCTACACGATGGCCTCGCAAGCCCTGCAGCTCGCCCGCAAACTAAAGTATAGGAAAGTAGAAGCCACGGCTTTACGCCGCATTGGAAGTTATTACTACCAGCAAGCCGATTATACCGCCGCACTCAGCGCCTTTGAAGAAGCCCGGCAGGTAGCTACCCGGATCGGTGATAGTACCACCATTGCCTGGGCGCTTAATGGCAAAGGCACAATTTACCACAGCCAGTCCGATTACCCCCGCGCGCTACAGTTTTACCTGCAAGCGGTGCAGGTATTTGAAAAAACAGGCAAGAACAAGGAAGCAGCTTCCATTATGGGCAATGTGGGTGTGCTTTACAAAGAGATGGGTGAACTCAGGTCGGCGCTTACGTATTTCCAACGCGGGTTAAAACTGCAGGAACAATTAGGCGATAAAAGTGAGGTGGCCCGTTTCCTGAATAACATAGGCGGCGTTTACAGCGACCAGCAGCAGTATGCGCAGGCCGAAACGGCTTACAACCGAAGCCTGACCCTGAGCAGGGAAACCGAAAACAAGGAACTGGAAGCCCTGGTGCTGCGCAACCTGGTAGAGGTAAAAGGCAAGCAGCAGCAATACGACCAGGCGCTGGCTTATGGTTCCCGCGCCATCTCCCTCTTCCAGGCGCTGGGCGAGAAAGAAGGCGTGGCCGATGCCTGTTACCAGGTAGCGGCCGTTCAGCTGGATGCCGGCCACCCTGATAGTGCGCTATACTATGCCAACCGGGCGCTGGCGCTGGCCGAAGAGATCGGCTTTAAACGCAACATCCACAACACCTACGAAGTACTGGCGCAGGCCTACGCGGCTAAAAAAAATTATCCGAAGGCCTACCAGGCGCAACAGCTATACCTGGCCTACAAAGACAGCCTGACCGGCGAAGACAAGCAAAATACGGTAGCCGGGCTAAAGTTTCAGTACGAGCTGGATAAAAAGCAGTCGGAGATTGCCATGCTCACCAAAGACAGGCAATTGCAAGAAGAACGGGCCAGCCGGCAACGGCAGCAGAAGTATGCCCTGCTGGCCGTACTTGGCCTGCTGGTGCTCATCGCCGGTATACTGGTAGGCTACAACCGGAAGCAGCAGCGTACCAACCGCCTGCTCAGGCAGCAGAAAGCCGAGATCGACGACCAGGCACAACGCCTGCACCAGCTTAACGGCGAGCTGAACAAAACGAACGAAGAACTGCTGCATCAAAAAGAAACGATCACGGAGCAGCGCGACCACCTGGAAGGAACGTTACACGAACTCAAGATCACACAGGAACAACTGGTGCAGCGCGAAAAGATGGCCTCACTGGGAGAAGTAACCGCCGGTATCGCCCACGAAATCCAGAACCCGCTCAACTTTGTGAATAACTTCTCGGAGGTATCAGTCGAGATCCTGCAGGAGCTTCGGGAAGAACTACAGTCAGGTAAAGCAGCGCCGGTCGAAACCTTACTGGCTGACCTGGAACAAAACCTGGAAAAGATCACGCAACATGGCAAACGGGCCGATTCTATTGTCAAAGACATGCTCCAGCACTCGGGCAGCTCCTCCGGCGAAAAGCAGCCAACCGACGTCAATGCGCTTGTGGACGAGTACCTGCGCCTGGCCTACCACGGACTGCGGGCAAAAGACAAAAGTTTTAACGCCTCGCTGGTCACCAACTACGACAGCCAGGCAAAGAAGATCGGCGTGGTGCCGCAGGAACTAGGTCGGGTGCTGCTCAACCTGTTTAACAATGCCTTTTATGCGACCCAGCAAAAGAAAACACAGCTGAATGGCCAGTATGAGCCCGAACTTAAAGTGACCACCTGCCAGCAGAATGGCCAACTGGAGATTACGATCCGTGACAACGGCACGGGCATACCCGAGCAGGTCAGAAGCAAAGTGTTCCAGCCGTTCTTTACCACCAAGCCCACCGGCCAGGGCACCGGCCTGGGACTGTCCCTCAGCTACGACATCATCACCAAAGGGCATGGGGGACAGCTGCAGGTAGAAACAAAGGAAGGAGAATACTCGGAATTCAGGATCAGCCTGCCCACAGGGAATTAACCTGCTTCTACTTTTGCATATAGTCAGTATCTAAGTATAGCTAACCGGAGGGCTTCCTGCATACCCTGCCTGTAACAAGTAGCAGCTGATGCCCTTCCTGTTTAAGCGGGCTATGAATTGGTCAAGCGCGGATTAACAGAAGGCGGAATCACGAAGAAACAGTAAAGTATAAAAGCAACCTGTTTTACGCATCAGTCCTACGCGGGCCAGGAAGTATAAAGGTAGGGTGCCGTAGCCAGTTACCGGAAGAACGGCAAGCCGCAATAGAGAAAAACGGAGGAGAAGTATGGAAGCAAACGCAACACTGGAAGAACTTTTGGAGGAGAACAAAAAGCTCCGGAAAGCACTTCAGAAAGCAAAGGAAAAGAAATCCGCTAAGGGCGTGGAAACCATGTTCCGGACCACCATGGGCAGCCATTTACAGCTGAGTTCCATCGCAGACAGCAAAGCGAACCTGATGATCTCTATCAACGCGATCATTGCTTCGATCATGATCTCGTCTTTTGTCAGGAATTTTGCGAGTGTTCCGCATTTGCTGTTTCCTTCTATTTTGCTGACGGGGGTGTGCATGCTGACGACCAGCTTCGCTGTGCTGGCTACCCGCCCCCATATTGCTCCTTCCCGGGAAGCGGCAGGCAAAAGAGACCTGCTCTTTTTCGGGGATTATATCACCTTAAGCCGGGATGCTTATCAGCAAAGTATGAAAGAAATGATGCAGGACCCGGACAAGTTGTATACCACCATGATCGACAATATATACTTGCAGGGGAAAGTCCTGGCCCGGAAATATCGCCTCCTGAAATTGTCTTATACTGTCTTTGTGATCGGCCTTGGGCTTGTATTCGTTAGTTATGTACTTGCCTGGGCCTTTTTCAGACGCTAGCCTTATATTGGGCAGCATGCCTATTCCAGCACTTCATACGTCATTACAGGCTTCTCTTTGTTTTTGAGCTTCAATTCCCCTATTGGTTTGCAAATAAAAGATTCTTTAATTTTTTCGCAGGAGGTATTGGTGATCACAATTTGCCCGGGCTGGGCCATCGACTGCAGCCGCTGCGCCACATTTACGGCATCGCCGATCACTGTATAATCCAGCCGCCGGAGCGAAGCAGAGCCGATATTCCCCGAGATCACATCGCCGGCATTGATCCCGATCGACACCTGGGGTTTATAGACGGTACCACCCGCCAGTTTTTGTTCGAACGATCCCAGCTTTTTCCGAACGGCCAGCGCCGCTTCCACGCACCTGTCCAGGTGATAGTTGCCCCGGAAAACAGCCATTACCGCATCTCCCAGAAACTTGTCGATGCGACCGCCCTGCTCAATGATCTCGTGCACCATCAGGTCGAACATACTGTTGAGCAGGTTCACCACCTCATTGGCCGACACCTGCTCTGCAATGGCTGTAAACCCGCAAATATCGATGAACATCACAGTGGCCTCCACCGACTCATTTACCAGCAGGCTATTTTCAAATTCCTGGTGGGTCATAAAGCTCAGCACCGACTCGTCTACATACATCTTCAGGATGTTATTTTCCTTTATGGCCTGCAGCGTGTTGCGCATCTGGGTTACATGCTGCAGCGTTTTATTCACGGTCAGCTCCAGGTCTTCAAAATCCACGGGCTTGCACACAAAATCGTAGGCGCCCCGGTTCATGGCCGTGCGGATGTTTTCCATGTCGCCGTACGCCGATACAATCACGGTTTTGATGATGGGGTTTGTTTCCGGAAGCTTTGTGAGCAAGGTCAGGCCGTCCATTACCGGCATGTTGATATCGGTCAGCACAATATCCAGGTCCGGATGATCGTGTAATTTCTCCAGCGCCTCCGCGCCATTCTGGGCAAAAACAAACTCATAAGTGTTATCCCGTATCTTGCGCCTGAATTTCTGCTTGATCAGAAGTTCCATATCGGCCTCATCATCAACCACCAGTATCTTTGCCATCAAACGTCAGCACTTTAAGTTTATCTTTCAGCTTAGGGAAGTCGAGGGGTTTGGTCAGGAAATCATCGGCTCCGTACTGCATGGCCTGCTGATAATTCTCCGCGTCGCTGTAGGCGGTGATCATCATGATGACGGGCGGGGCCACGGCATACTTCTCCCGCAGTAACCGCAGCAGTTCCAGGCCGCTCATGCCGGGCATGTTGATGTCCGACAAGATCAGGACGACCTCAAAAGGATGCTGCTCGATGTAGGTATACGCTTCCTCGCCGGACAATGCAAAAGCCAGCTCTACTTCTCCCGTACGCACCTCTTTGCGGAAACGCTGCACAAAAAGCGGCTGCACGTCGGCTTCGTCGTCCACTACCAGTATTTTCATAGCTTGTTTGTATCAGGCACTTTAATCCGGCTTTTACACCGGCTTTCTTTCTTAAATCATCATACTACGTTTGGCCTGCTGTCTACCTGCTGTTATTACTTTACAGCAGGGTGACTCATGGCTGCAGCAGGCTGCTGCAGGGTGGCGCTTTTGCTGTCCATGATGCGCAGGCGGCGGCAGAGGGTTTTCAGGATGCCCTTGAGCACCTCGGGATTGTTGAGCATGATCTCGTAAAAAGGCTCCTGCTCCAGTTTCAGCAGGATGGTTTCTTCGGTGGTGGTGGCGCTGGCAGACCGCTTTTCGGCATCCAGCACCGAGAGTTCGCCCACAATATCGTTCTCTTCCAGCAGGGCCAGGGTCAGCCCGCCGTCGTGGATGCGGATGCGGCCTTTAAAGATAAAGTACATGCCTTTGCCCACATCGCCCTTCGAGAACACACACACGTCCGATTCTAGGTATACTTCCTCCAGTATGCCGGCCAGGCCTACCAGTTCCTGCTCGGGTATGTTTCTGAATATCTCCGAAGCCTTTAACATGAGTACCTTCTCTATCAGCAGCATAAGCACGGGTTTAGCTTAACATGGATACAACATAATTCCGGGTTTCGCGGAAAAGCGGGTCTTCTTTCCCAGCGTCCTTCTCCAGGAGTTGAAGCGGAAAGCTTTTATCCTGGAGCCGGGGGATCAGGTAACAGGCCACCGACCGCGTCCAGGACGTGCAGCCGGCCATATTATCGAGGAGGATCTCCCGGATGATGGCCCCGGTAGTCCTGCGTTTGCCCGGCGGCGCCTCTACCTGGTTGCGCGCGACATCCTGCATAAACTCAATCAGGCCATCCAGGCTGGTAAAGTACCGGTTCGGAATAAGCAGCTCAAGCATTTCCACGGCATTCGATAGTTTGTGCCTGTAGCCCAGTTTATACAGTGTTATTACCCTTTCTATACGCTCCTGATCATAAACAAGCGAAAGCCCTTTTAGGATTCGGAGTATATCCTGGTTGATCTCGGAGCAGATGGCTTGCTGCAGAAGCGCCGCGGCCTTGTCGGGGAACAGCTGCTGGCAGTAGTTCTTTTTCAGCTGATTCTGTTCCAGTTTCTGGGCCACCCAGGCTTCCAGCAGCTTTCTGGTCTCGCCTGATAAGGCTGCTTTCTTTTCACAGAGGGCTTCTACTACCAAGTCGCTGTGCGCCGGGTAGCGTTTCAGGGCCGTTTCCAGGAAAAGGGTGGTATGGGTACCTTTTATTTTGCCGGCCGCTTTCAGCAGTATGGGGAGCAGCGGCTCGGGCAGCTCCTCCAGGCCCATGTATTCGGCCTTGTAAATCAGGTCGCCATAAGCAAGCAAAGCTTTTTGCAACGCCGGGTAAGCCCCTGTTTTTACGGCTACCGCGGCGGCTGTTTTAAAAAGCGGGTAATATTTTACCTTGCCCGCCACAGTTATGGCGCTGGTATACACCCTGGGTTCGGCATCCTGCAAGAGGGCGGCTACCAGGTGCTCATACTTGCCCTCCCTTGCTGCTGCCATGATATCCAGCGCCAGCAGCTTTTCTTCTGTGTTGCCCGCAGCCATAGCCGACAGCTCTTGCAAAGCAGGCTTGCTGGCTGCACCGGGGTGGTTGAGCAGGCCGATCATGGCTTCTTTCTTACAGGCCGGGTCCAGGCGCTGTAGTGCCTGCAAACTGCCCTCCCCTTTTTGCAGGTAGAACTGCGCCCTGATCAGCAGGGGCCGCAGCCGGGGGTCGGGCTGGTGTTCCAGTTGATGTTCGATCAAAGGCAACGCCCCCACCATGTTGTTTTCGATGATCCGGGCCAACGTATACTCCTTTACTTCCCGGGAATCGCTTTTTAAATGCCGCATCAGCAGTGTATGGATGGCGGGATAGCCGGATCGTTCCAGCAGGTTAAGCGCCTCCAGGACCTCCTGGGGTTTGGCGCTGGCGGTTTTCTGCACCAGCAGTTCCGTAACGGCAGCATCATTCAGAAATAAGCTCGTGCCCGAGAAAAAACCTTTCTGCAGGGTCTTTACCAAGGTATGCAGGTAGGCCTTCCGGATCAGGAACACACTGCCTGCCCAGAGCAGGAGCAAGAAAAACAACACCTCCGAAACGCCTGTGATGGTAAGCCCGCCATACTGCTGCAGGTTATACGTGAGGCACGCGCCAACCAGGAACAGGGCCAGCGGCAAAGTATAGCCTTTGATGGTATGGCCTTTCAGGCGGCTGTGCGGCGACAACGGCTGGAACAGCACAAAGGCCACCGGGTCCTGCAGGGTAGCGCGCAACACCTCCGCCAGCAGCACCATCATGCCAAAAACATACATATAAGTGGGCAGCCCTTCGGCTGAGGCCAGAATAAACAGGTTAACTAAAAACAGGAGCACAGGCGCCACCAGCAGCGAATTGGCCAGCCCGAACCGGGCGATCACTTTGCTGCTGAAGATCAGCTTGAAGAGAATGGCCAGCAGGCGCCCGGCAGCAAAAAAGACGGACAGGAAAGTGGCCACCTCATGGCTGCCCGACGTTTCCAGTTTTATTTCGGAGAGAAAAGTAAAATCGAGCACAAAGAAGATCGTATAGCCGATCAGCGCCCAGACCGCGATGCTGCCGATCAGGTTATTCTGAAAGTAATACGCCCAGAACGATTCGTTTTTGTGGGGATGCGGCCGATGCGCATGCGTGGCAGCGGGCTCCTCGGTTTCGGGAACTGCCGCAACGTTAAAAGCGGACAACAGCACGTAAGCAAGTATAAAACAGGCAATGGAAACCCATAACAGGTTTACCACCCCGATAAAAGGCACCAGGGCCGTAACAGAAAGATAGCCCAGCATCTTGGCCGGCAGGTCGCCGGCCCCTACAATGGCAGCCAGCCGCTTCCCTTCCCGCACATTAAACCGCATGGCCACCATACCCCAGAATGCATCCCCGACCAGCATATAGATAACCAGGTTCCAGATAACGAGCAGTGGTGGCAGCCACCGGACGGTGGTAAAAGCCATGACCAGCCAGCAGACCAGCACTGAAACGGCCGAAAAGAGGATCACCAGCTGCAATAACCTGCCCGGGGTAAAGCGGGCCTCAAAACGGGCATACAGCAGGATGAACACGAACAGGCAGGCCGCAGCAAGGATGTAAACCAAGGGCAGCACCCTGATCTCAAACGAAGAAAGGAACAGGGCCAGGCTCGCCGTGGAAAAAAAAGCCACCGCAGCGCCCAGTAAGAACTCGATCAGGAACAGCGCCCGGACCAGTTTCACTTCGCCATACCTGATATTAAGCAGCCGCGCTAACGTTCGAAACATAGAGCTACAGTTAAAGGCCTAAAAAAGGGGGATACCAGACAGCTACGTATGCGACAAAGGAATTTCTTTATCACTATACAATTATTCTAATATTTCATTTTCCTTTTCTACGAAAGAACGTACACAAAAGGAGGAAGAAAAGCCGCTGAATTTCAGAAAACTGTTACCGGAAGGGTGTTTGTGATGACAAATTGTGATGATCGGATAACTTCGCCGCTGCCATGGGCTATCTGGAGCCACGGTTTGCTTCAGGCTCGATGCGCACGTGGCAGGGGCTATGCTGGGTATAGAGAAGTATGAAACGGCCCCATTAAAAGCAAGGCCGTTTATATTTCATTTGCTGGCCTCCCGCTAGCGCGGGTTTATAACGTGGCCCGGCAGCAGATCATTCTGGCTCTGTAAAATACCGTTTTATACTTCTTTTGCTGGCGCAGGTATGTAACCCGTGTCATACATATGCTGCCGGATTTATAATCCGGCTGGGGCAGAGGCTTATACTACAGCCGGTAGCGAACTAGGGTAGTTGCTACACAGCTACTGCTTAGGCTAGCCAGACGCTCGCAGGACCTTCGGACACTGCGAGGTCCAGGAAACTTTTTAACTTTCTACCCCTCTAACTCTCAAACTCCTAAACTCCCCTACTCCAATTCACTTCCGGAAAAACCACTTCCAGCTGCCGCTTGATCACCCGGTAATTCCCTTTCCAGAAACTGGCCAGATCTGACACGGTGGTGATCGGCTTCAGATCGGGCGATAGCAAAGCCAGCTCTACCGTCATTTCGCCTTCATCTACCGTTGGGCTTTCCTCCCAGCCCAGCACATCCTGCAATCTGATCTCCAGTTTGGGCTGAGAACCATCGGGTTTATACTCCAGCTCGATACCTGATCCATCGGGCAGGTTTATACTTTGGGGAGCCAGCACGTCCATGCGCGCCAGTTTCTCTGTGTCTAAAAACTTCTGAAGTATGGGCAGCAGCTCCAGCTCCATCAGCTCGTCCGGGTGCTCGATGTCGAAGAGGTAGGGCTTCAGCCAGTCCCAGTTGGTCATGAGAAGCGTGGAGGTGCTCACGTCAGGCCAGGCTTCGGAGGGGCGCCATTTGCGCAGGCTCAGCACGCGGTTTTGCCATTGGGTTACCTCGTGGTTAAAGTCCAGCAGGTGGTCTCCTTCCTGTTTGATGGCTTCGGACATGGCGGGTACGCGGTGCTTCTCGTCGGGAGGTGGCAGCGGTTTGCTTTGCAGCACGATGCTGCCGATGCGCGTGTCCATGGAGGCGGTGAGTTCGCCGTCGTTTACGTCCCAGTGGTATACTTCCTGCTGCTTCACGAGCGGGGCCAGGTCGCGGGGATTGAGTGGCGATGCCAGGAAAATGCGGCCCGGGTTGTCGCCCGTACCGGCGTGCAGGTGCGCGATGGCCAGCCAGGGCTCGTGCGCCAGGTCGTCGCGGTGACCGGCAGAGGCGTATTGGCCGCTTGCCAACTGGAACTGGGCGTTGTTGCCGGGGCGTGCGTAGGCGATGCGCTCGGGGTAGCAATGCGTCAGCAGCACACCGGTTTCATACTCGTCAAATTTGCCGTTGTCGGCTTCTATACTGAACAGCTGGCGGTACGAGCGGGCGACCTTCTCGATCTTGCCGAAACGCTTGCCCTGCCCCTGCTCTTTCCGATACCTGCGGAGGGCTTCAATTCTTAAATTAATGTCGATGCCGGCGTTGCGGTCCAGCGGATCGCGCTCTTCCAGTACGGCGGCAATATCGCTTGCCAGCGCCACCTGGCCGGTTTCTTCGGCTTTGAGCAGCATGTGCGCGATGCGCGGGTGACACGGCAGCGCGTGCATTTTCTTGCCGTGCTCCGTAATGCGGCCGTGCTCCAGCGCCTGCAGCTGGTGCAGCATGCCGGTGGCCGATTGCAGGGCAGCGCGCGGCGGCGGGTTGAGCCAGGTCAGGCCACGGATATCCATAATGCACCACTGCGCCATGTCGAGCACCAGCGAAGACAGGTCGGCTTCCAGGATTTCGGGGGTGCGGTGCGGTGCCATGCGCTCCTGCGTTGTTTTGCTCCACATGCGGTAGGCCGTACCCGGGCCCAGGCGACCGGCGCGACCGGCACGCTGGTCGGCGGCGTCTTTGGAGATGCGCACCGTTTCGAGGCGCGACAACCCGGACTTCGGATCGAAGCGGGAGGTTTTGCCAAAGCCCGTATCCACTACCACCGACACGCCTTCTATGGTTAAGCTGGTCTCGGCTATACTTGTGGCGAGCACCACTTTGCGTTTGCCTTCGCGGTTGGGCATGATGGCAGCGTACTGCTTGCCGAAGGGCAGCATACCGAACAGCGGGTGGATCATGACGCCGCGCATTTGCCTGCGCAGCAATTCTTCCACTTTCCGGATGTCGTTTTCGCCGGGCAGGAACACGAGTATATCCCCTTCCCGCTCCTGCGCTGCCTGCTGCACTACTTTGGCCGTCATTTCGGGCAGCATGCGGTCATCGGCGTCGCCGGTATAAAAGGTTTCGACGGGGTATTGCCGCCCCATACTTTGCGCCACCGGGGCCTGCAGCATTTTGGTGAGATGCGGCATATCCAGGGTGGCCGACATCACCATGATGCGCAGGTCCGGTCGAAGCGTTTGCTGCGCTTCCCGGCTCAGGGCCATGGCGACATCAGCATGGATGCTGCGCTCATGAAACTCGTCGAAGATCACGATGCCCACGCCCGTAAGCCCGCGGTCGCTGTGGATCATGCGGGTGAGGATTCCTTCGGTGACGACCTCGATGCGGGTTTTATCGGAAATGCGGGTCTCGAAACGGATGCGGTAACCGACCGTCTGGCCTACCTCCTCGCCCAGCAGCTGCGCCAGGCGCTCGGCAATGGTTTTGGCCGCCAGACGCCGGGGCTCCAACATGATGATCTTCTGGCCTGTCAGCCATACTTCATCGAGTATAGCCAGCGGCAGCAAGGTACTTTTACCGGCTCCGGGAGGGGCGTTTACGATCAGCGTGTTCTGCGCCGCCAGGTGCTCCCTAACGGCAGGTATAATTTCCCGAACGGGTAAGTCTATGGTAAATGGGTTGAAGGGCAAGATTGGTAAGCTTTAATGATAAACTAAAACAGGTACACCTCTATACCTAATCACAAAGGTACAGGATGTTTTCAGGAGCCAATAAAGCTACATTCTTATCAGATGAAAAATGCTACAAAGATGTAATTTGAATTAAACTATCTTGTTATATCCTTATATTAAACATCACGTATATTGGAAACGCTAAATATCTAGCAAGGTATTATACTAACAAAATTCTAACCTGCCCTCTCTAACTTATGCGTTTAAAACCATTTTTAAGTATTCTGTTACTTACTTTATTACTGGGTTGCGACACTGAAAAGGAATCAGCACCTGTTCCTGAGCCTACCCCAACCACAAAAACATTCGACTTTAGCTACCGCTATGATCCGGACTCACCGGAGATAAAAGAATTTGAATTGGCTATTTCACAGAAAGATGGGAAAGTGCTCTTGGATACTTTGCTTGCAACTGGTAAAGATCATGCGCTAAAGGTAAAATCAAAGGATGCTAAATTTGATTTTACCACCATTTATTTTAACCCCGCCCTAGGCAGATACTCTGTGGCTACATACATTCAGGTAAATAAGAACCAATGGCATATAGATGAAACATCGAAGCCTGTTGTACGTGGTGCAACAGAACCGGCTACCATCTATTACTCCAACATGCCTAATGATGCCTTGTATCACTTCGAATCAAAACAACCGGGCTCTTGGGTAGCCATCTGGGATACTGATACCCAGACGATCAAATACCGAAGATTACTCCCTAATGACCTGGTTTACATGTGGGTGCCTGGCTATAAGAAGTACATGTTTACCGAAGTCACGTCAGCCGAAACATATGTCGACTTCTCGAAAGCTAATGTAGCCGAAGTACGGAAGTTTGTCAGGCCTGCCGGAGTGACCAACCTTGGTGTCACATTATTTGGCTACACGAAAGCAGGTGATCCTAACAGCAAATTGTTACTTTACTTCCCATTTTTGCCTTCCAAGGAGTACGATCTTCAATTCCCGTCAACAGTCATCGAACAGTTTGATCTTTACATAGGCTATACTGACGCTGGAGGTTATTTTCACTCCTATCATCACATAGGACAAACTATACCTACCGCTATGGATTTTGCTGCTACATCTGATTTTACAGTCATTAAATCAGAAATTGATGATTTTCAAATTCAAATTGGGAAAGATAAACCTGATAGGTATTTTACATTCTGGCAGGCAGAACAGGATGCACTCCGTGCGCAATGGTACATTTATTTTCCAACTGATGATACAGCCCTGAAGCCAAAGACTTTCCTTGAGAATCTGAAAACTAAATCTTTGGCAGGCAAAGACCTCTCCTTGTTCAGGCCCAAGAATGTCTATTCAGAAAAAGCCCTTACCAGTTCAGTAAGTGGTGCAAGTCAATCCCGGTTTATTACTAAGACGTTCAAGTAAGTAAAAACCAAAATAAGTACTGTGAGACTTCTTGCTGCTCCTGCTATCGTTACTTAGCAGGAGCAGTCTTTTTAATAGACTATCTTAGACTTAACAAGAGCCATACTTCATCAAGTATAGCCAGCGGCAGCAAGGTGCATTTACCGGCTCCCGGAGGAGCGTTTACGATCCGTGTGTTCTGCGCCGCCAGGTGCTCCCTAACAGCAGGTATGATTTCCCGAACGGGTAAGTCTATTGTAAATGGGTTAAAGGGCAAGGGATATGTTTATAACTTAAATCTTAGTGGTAAATAGTACTGAATCTAATACAACTTTATGTAAATAGGATTTGAGAAATTTAATTTAAGCTTTAAATTTTAAGGTGCTGAATAAAAATAGTAATCTAGTAAATCCACTAGATATATTTACACAATTTAATAGTATAATTTTTTATTATATATTTATCTTTATATTCTAATCAAGCTGTTTTGGAAAAGGAAGTTATAGCATTACCTGTTAGTAAATTTTTCGAAAGGAGCTTTAGATTAAAGTCTATAGAAAAGGTTTATAACCTCAAACATGCGCTTAAGGATAGTAAAGGTATAGATAAGATTGGACTAGCTAAATTTGAACAAAAGAAGGGTGAACATTTTAAAGTCATAAACAAGAAGTGCCTGAATAGCACTTATAATTTTTCTCCATATTTAGAAAAATTAAAGGTTAAAGGCAAAAACAAGCATCCAAGGGTAATTTCTATTGCTACACTCCGAGACAAAGTTGTTTTATCAATATTAAAGGAAACTCTTCATCATGCATTCCCTGAATGTATCAATAGCAAGTTACCGAATAGCTACATACGTGAAATAAACAGCTTTATATTCCCAACTACACATGATAAGGTAAGGTTTCTAAAAGTAGATATTGAGAAGTTTTTTGACACTATAAAACATGATGAGCTACTAAAAGCATTAAGAAAGAAAATAAAATCTAAGAAAATTTTATACTTGATTGAAACGGCAATACAAAATCCTACTGTAGGTATAGGATATAAGAGGGAAGAAAGGGAAAAGCTAAAAAATAAAATTGGTGTACCTCAAGGCTTATCAATATCAAGTATATTAGCTAACATATACATTTCAGAAGTTGATAAGAAATTATCAAAAAGTAGCTTTAAATATATTAGATATGTAGATGATATTTTGTTAATGTCATCTGCATTAACTCATGTTCAATTACTAGAAAGTGTATCAAAAGAGTTAAGTGTATTGGGCTTAAATTTGAACACTGACAAAATTGAGAAAGGTTATCTTAATGAGGAATACGAATATTTAGGCTATAAATTTAAGAATGATATTATTACTATAAGACAATCGACAATAAATATATTTATTCAAAAAATAGCAGCTAAATTTACCTGGTTCAATTATAAGTTAAAGGATCCAAATCTACAGCCTTGGTTAATTAAAGATAATTCCTATCTCAAAAATAGATTCGTCGATATAATCAATGAGAAGATTACTGGTGCAATTGATGAGAAAAAGAGATATGGATGGATTTTTTACTTTTTAGAAATTAATGATCTGCGGTTATTATATCATCTTGATGAAATAATTAAGGGTTTCTTTAGAAGGCAAGCAGCTTTCAATTTTGAAAGTCCTATAGAACTAAAATCTTTTGTTAAATCATACTATCACGCAAGGCATTATCCTACAACAGGTTATATTCATAACTACAACAGTTACGATACTGAAATTAAAAAAGAAAATCTTTTACGTAGGTATGGCCTACTTAACCCCTCACTTAGCTATTCAGAAACTGAAATTAATATTGCTTTTAATAAGCTTAAATTTGAAAACATTTATGAGCTTGACCTAGATTTAGGTGAACTTTATTAGGGGCTGTCTCCCTGTGCAATTTTATCGTGTGCAGGTAACTCATACTGTTGTATGATGTGGTTGTAATCTTCTCGCTTAGCGGGTTCTAAACTCTTTACCTAAAGAGTGTTTATCATTATCATTATAGGCAGCCCCTAATTCTTTTTTCAAAGACACTTATAATTTTAAATTTCAAGAATGGAGATTGATAATAACTTAGGCAATTATAGTAACGCATTAAAAAGAAAGATGTGGATTACAAGGGGAGCAAGGTTTGAAGCATATAATCACTACTTAGGAAAGCACGCTCTTTCAAATTTTGCTATTAGCTTCTTTTCAGCTTATGTTATTATTATAAATTTCCTTACCATATATGATGTAATTTCCTCTAATTTCGATTCTTTGATTCAGTTTTCAACAATGACATTATCAGTATTGATTCTAGCATTCGCTCAGTTAGAATCGGCTAATGACTATAAACTGAAAGCAGAAAGATTCCATGACTGCTCAAGAGAAATATCTAAATTGTTAAATGAATTAAACTTTCTATTATCTAAAAATAATATCTCCTCTTACGCATCAGAACATCATATTAAAAGTATATCAGATCAATATGATATAATCATACAAAGATATTCTGACAATCACAGCTCAATTCATTACAAAGCCTTCAAAGCTAATTACCCATATGACTTTCCAGATGAGTTCTTAAAAGAGTATTCCACAGATGCACTAGATATAAAATCATTAAATGTCAAATACTGGAAAATATTACAAATAAGAGTATTGGCATTCTTACAACCAAGATGGCTATACCTATTACTTATTCTTGTACCACCGATATTGTTTATATTAGCTATTATTCTACTTCCTGCTACTACTAACCCAAGCTAGAAGTTCGGGCCTTTTTTTCTAACTCCCGCTGGCGCGAGCTTGTAGCTCGTGCCTTTTCTTTTCCACCCTGCTATACCTTCAGCAAAGGTAAAAGTACGAGCTACAAGCTCGCACTAGCGCAGAAACACACTAGCGGAGCACTACTAACCAACTATGCGCAGCGCTGAACCTGAAGTAGTGCCGTAGCAGTATAAGCTTTTCATGAGCCGGAAGTATAAATTTCATAACCAGGAAGGGCTATACTTTGTCAGCTTTGCGGTGGTGTACTGGATAGACGTGTTTACGCGGGAGGAATACTTTGCTATACTTACCAACAGCCTGGACTGCTGCCGCAAAAACAAAGGTATGGAGATCTATGCCTGGTGCATCATGCCCAGCCACGTGCAACTCATCTTCCGGGCAACAACCTGGGCGTGCTGCTGAAGGAGCTGAAGACTTATACTTGTTCGCAGGTGTAAGTCATCCCCCTACCCCCTTCAAAGGGGGACATTCAGCACGGGTACTTTAGTACTACATTTTATACTTGTTTATACTTGCAACAGTAGCCACTACAAAGCATAAAGTATAAAAATAGGAAGGCTAAAAAAGTCCCCCTTTGAAGGGGGTAGGGGGATGACAATCGTGTGCTGAATAAGTAATCTTATGCTGAATTTTTACTTGCTGGACTTACCTAGCACAATGATTTTCCAGAAAACGATCAATGTACGCCTGAATCACCCTCTCCATATTCGGTAGGTCTTTCATTACCTCTTCATCTGAAAATCGGATCGTGGTAAAGCCTAAATCAGACAGATCCTTGTCCCGTTGCTGGTCTTCGGCAGTTTTAAAATTGTGCGAGTAGCCATCTACTTCAATAACCAGCTTCAGCTCTTTGCACATAAAATCAGCGATGTAGTTGCCAATGGAGCGCTGGCGCAGGAATGAATAGCCTGTTTTACCTTTACTCAGCAACTCGCACCACAACCTGACTTCGGCTTTGGTGGAATTGGTGCGGAGGCTCCTGGCCAATGGTTTATATTCTTTTTTGTAGTGGTTGTTGTGTTCCATAAGTTTGGGCTGGTGTATTTTTCACACAGTTGTTATCTCCCAACCCCCGTCTTTGTCGAGGGCCCTACCCCCAAGGGGGACTTATCGGCTAACGTAGAATCACTATAAAGTTGACTTTTTCAGGCGGCCTTTGCTTAATGACTATACCATTGGAAGTATGGCAGTTCGGTAGGCTTTAGCGGCGGCAAAGGTGTGCCGGAGATTGACGTTGCCTGAAGTATGGCGGCACGCGCTGCAAGTTTGTGCCAGCGGGAGCCTTCTCAAAGTCCCGCCGGCCCATATGCTTTTTGCTGCGTTATACCGCTTTTCCATCTAACTAACCTAAACAGGTAGGTACACCCGAAAGGTGGTCCCTTCCTTCTCCTTACTTTCCACCTCTATCTTTCCATCTGCATTCTCTACAATCTTCTTCACCATGTAAAGTCCGATGCCCGTGCCTTCCACATGGTCATGGAAGCGTTTGAACATCGTGAAAAGGCCTCTTCTCTGGCTGGGTGTCATGCCAAGCCCATTATCGGTAAAAGTCAGCACATGGTATTGATCAGCTACCTGGCAACTGATCTGCACCCGCGGCACCTGATCTGCTGTGCGGTACTTGATGGCATTGGAGAGCAGGTTGTAAATGACGCTCCGTAGGTTCTTGGCAGAAAAGCGAATAGCCGTATCAGGCGCTACATTTACTTCCAGCACAGCCTGTGTGGATTTTAGCAAAGGCGCCAAATCCAGGGTCACTTCCCCAATCACCTCCGCCACATTAACTGACTCGGTATTGAATTTATTTTCCTGCTGCAGCTTGGCCACCTCGGTCAGACTGTCGATGGTTTTCTTGAAGCGTTCTACGGAGCCTTTCATCATTTGCAGTATCTCCTGCGTGTCGCTGCTCATAGCGCCTGTGGCGGTGTACCCTTCCGGCAGCAGTGCCAGCAGGCCCTCAATGTTGAGGATGGGCGCCTTCAGGTCGTGGGAAGCTGTGTAGATAAAATTATCCAGGTCGTTGTTGATGCTGACCAGGTACCTGTTATTTACCTCTAATGCCTCCTGGTGTTCTTTGCGGTCGTGCACATCAGTACCTGTTCCAAACCAACTTGTTATCTTGCCTTCGTTATCGCGTTGCGGAAGTGCGCGGCTCAGGTGCCAGCGGTGGGTGCCATCCTGCATCCGCAGCCTGTGCTCTATTTCATAGGGCGTACCCGTCCGGACCGCCTTGTCCCAGGCTTCTATGGTTGGCTGCTCGTCCTCGCCTATGAGGATGCTCTCCCAGTGCCAGTTACCGTCTGGTAGCTGCCTGGCTCCTGAAAACGCAGCTACCCGTTCGTTGTAGTAGGTTACTTTTCCGTCTGGTGTGGCCATCCACACAATCTGCGGCATGGCGTTGGCCAGGTTCTGCAGGTCGCGGGCGCTTTGCTCAATTTTTTTTCGTGCCTGTACCTGCTCTGTCACATCAAGGGCTACATGTATCACGCCAGTCACTTCTCCTTCTTCTTTCAGCGGAGTGTAAGACAGATTTAAATAATACGGTTCTACGTTCCCCTTTTTCAGTAAATAGACCAGCTGCTCGTCTGCGGTGATGGTCTTTCCTGTTTTCAGCACTTCCCTAACGATTTCCAGCACAGGCTGGTCTTTCACCTCGGGCAATGCTTCCACCAGCTTTTTACCGTTCACTTCGTCAGCCGTCGCTCTGCCCATGATCTGCAGCATAGGCGCGTTTACGTTCTCAATCACCATGTCCTCGCCCCATGTTAAGGCAATAGCCACAGGCGCCTGCTCGATCATATTCCGGAAACGCGCTTCGCTTTCCTCTAAGCGTTTTTGAACCAGTACCTCTTCTGTTACATCGATGGCGGTATGGTGGATGCCGTATACCTCCCCTTCTTTGTTGAAAAGCGGCTTGTAAGTATAATTAAAATAAGCGGGTACTACCTGGCCGTCCCGTTTCAGCTCCGCTTTTTCTTTTACGCCAATGCAGGTTTCACCACTTGCATACACCTTTTCCAGCCGATCAAGAAATGGCTGACCCGCTAACTCCGGCAATGCTTCACGCAAGGGTTTCCCTACAACCGAGGTGTCTTTCCCCCAATAGCCCAGCATGATGTCGTTGGCATATTGTATTTTGTTGTCTTTGTTCAGGTAAAGGGCGGTAGCAACCGGGGCTTCCTCGATCAGGGTTCGGTAGCGCCACTCACTTTCCGCTATCCTTTCGCGCGCCAGGTTTAGCTCGGTCACATCTGCCCCCGTGTTGATGACTCCGTATACCTCTCCGGCTGTATTAAACAGGGGCGTCATGCTCATATCAAAATAATGCGTCCGCAGCTCTCCGCCAACTACCAGGTCCAGCTTGTGGTTTTTGGCATGGAAAGGGATGCCCGTAGTATAAACGGCTTCAAGCTGCTCGAACACCTGCTGGTTCTCCAGCTCAGGCAACACATTTTTGTACAGCTTGCCTACAATGTCGTTTCCTTTGCCCAGGCCGTCTTTGAGCGCCTGGTTGGCAAACTGGATCCGCATCTCGCTGCCCATGTATACCCCGATGGGGTGGTGCGAGCTTTCGATGAAAGAACGTAACTGCAGTTCACTTTCCTCTACCTTCTGGCGGGCTCGCACCTGCTCTGTTACGTCATGCGCCACGCAAAACACGCCGGTAGCTATCGTGTCTCCGGCATTTGCATAATAAGGCTGGTAGACAAAATTGTAGTAGCAAAGCGCCTCCTGCCCATCCTTATTTAGTTTTGAGGGATATGCTTCCGCATAAAAAGGCTGGCCTGTTTCACGCACCTGATCCAGTAATTCCGGAAATCCGTAGGTTGTGATCTCCGGAATGGATACAAACAAAGGTTTGCCAATGATGTCGGATGTTCTGCTTAGCAGTTTAAGCATTTCATCATTGACGAGCTCCACGATATTTTCAGGGCCGGTTACAATGTAAACGGCCACCGGCGCCTGCATAAACAAGCTGTACTTTTTTTCTATTTCCCGGATAGCAGTTACCTTTTTCTCTGCTATTACCTGCTGTGTTATTTCTGTTTGGGTGTGCAGGATGTAGCGCACATTGCCTTCCGCGTCTAAAACCGGCCTGTTGCTTGCTTTCCAGTACCGCTCTTCAAATTCGCCGGCTACGTTCATCACATCATATCGCACCACTGGCAACTGGTCGGGCGCTTTGTCCTGCAGTACCTGCGCTAAAGACTCCCGTAAGGCCGCGGGACCTGATGTTTCGGTCGCATTCGGGTTCTCAGGATATGCTTCAAACACACTTTTGCCCACTACTTCGTGTCTTTCCTGCCCCGTAAGGTGTAGCTGTTCGTCGCTGGCAGCTAATATGGTAAATTGGGGTGGATTGGGTTGCAGCAACAAGAAGTTGCCGGATAGGGTGTTAAAAACTAGCTGAAAGTCCGATGCCGGAACACTCTCCCCGACCGAATTTGCTTGATGCATGCTGTAACTGATAAGTAATGTTGTAAGATACACAATTACACAGCAAGATTGTTTTCGCTCCGCCAGAATGTCTGTTTAAAACCAGAGAAAGTATGCCCTAACGTGTCCACACGGGAGGAGTAATTCCTTGGAATATTTATAGCTTGCACTAAAACGGAAGGACAAAAGTATGGTGCATCAGGCCCAGCCATGTGATCTATATTTTCCGGGCCAAGCTCAACAACCCGAGCATGCTGCAGAAGGAGCTGAAAAGGTATACTTGCAAGCTGTAAACATACCATACCCTCTTTAAAGGGGGTAGGACTGTTATGTGCTACTTTTTGTCATCCTGAAAGAATCTTGTTAGAAGAGGGCCCCCTACCCCCGCAAGCTGCAAAAGCTTAACCTCCGGGGTAGGGGCCCTCTTTTTCTACCAAGATTCTTAACAGAATGACAGTGTTTGTTGTGCTTATCTTTTTAGGACTTAACAGCCCTGCCTTTAAAGGGAAACTTTACATATGGACGCACAAGCAGGAAAGAAAAGAGTGGATGCTAAAACCTAGCTGCGTGCACACCTGCCCCGAAGCATTGGGGGGCTCCTGCGAGCGACTGGTTTTCAGAGGCTATTGCTGCATGGCGTCAGACGCTCGCGGGACCTTCGGACACCGCGAGGTCTTCTGAGCCTCAGCCATTCCATACTGGCAGCAGCACAATAAGCCCATTGCGCTATGCATCCTTACCGTAATAAATCAGAAGATCGACTACATCCTTCACAACCCCGTGGCGGCTGTTTTGTATTGCAGCTGACACATTGTAAGTATAACCGCGCCCTGGACTTTAGCGGCGGCAAAGATGGGAGGAGATTGCTATTGCCTGAAGTATGGCGGCTAAATTAATCTCGTGTAGCGTAAAGCACGAGCTGCAAGCTCGCGCCAGCGGTAGCCATTTTTATGGCTATAAACCATTGTTACGAAGTTAGTCTTCGAAGCCTTCGCGCAATCCTTTGAGGTGGGCGTAACATACGGGGCTGCTGTTTTCCTTCCGCTCTGCTTTTTCCTTTACCAGTTCCTCGTAGTTTTCCGGCATAGCCAAGATCCTGCACTTCGGGTAAATCACCACGCCCCGCCGCACGATCTTGCTGTTGGTTTCTATCTCGTGCGCGTTTACCCCTTCCGCCCCATAGACATGAATCGTGAAGAAATGGTAGTTCGTTTTCTTCGCATATCCTTCAGCCGTTATCCGGCCGGTAATCGTCCGCTCCCCGATGAAGTCTGATGCCGCGCCTTCTGTATAAGGCGTATACACCGACTCTGTCCACTCCACTTTACAACCAACTGTCAAGTTCATACCTCTGCTGTGTGCTTTGTATCCTATACGATCACTTTGACGCAATATATAAATTTTCGGGCGTACGCTTATGGATCATGAGCCTCCTGGCACGGGTTTGCAGCTAATGCCTTTATACCTGTTCCTCCGGCATGCGTAACCATAAGTGCTGCCCGTTTGCACCAGCAGCCCTTGAAAGGTACTCTAAAGTATAAAAAGCGGGGCTTTAAGGTGATACACCAGCCCCGCTTTTATAGTATGCTCTTAAATGTCATTACTTTCTGCAACTTACAGACTTTAGGCCTCCTGTTTCTGGGCAGCCAATAAGGCATCCAGGCCTTCCATGGCCATTGTCAGGCCTTCTTTAAAGCCCATCTGGATGGTGGTTTCGAGCTGTGCCAGGTCATCAAATGTGATCAGGTTTTCTACCAGGGTAACAGCCTCTTTAGGAGTAAAGCTTACCTCCCACTTCGATTGCGGCATTTGTGTGTTTACCACGCCTTCGGCATCTGCAAAGCCATCCAGTGCGGTAAAGCGCCTTTTCGGATCGATGGTCTTATACTTGGCTAAAGCCCAATGCTCCTCACCTGCCGGACCAACCATGGCATAGTGCCAGTGGCCACCCTCGCTGAAGTCCATTGTTTTGGTGCGGGCTTTCCATGGTTTCGGTGCCCACCATTGGTCCAGGATCTCGCTTTTTGTATAAGCATCCCACACAAGCGGGAGTTCTGCTGCAAACTCTCTTTTAACTGTGATCGTTTTGGCTTCTTTGTTCACGGAAAACTCGAATGCAAGGTCTTTTTTCATGGCTCATTTTGTTTTATGTTAGAAAAGATAGTGTCAAGTTGGTTAAAACGGTCTTCCCAGATCCTCCTGAACTGTTCCAGCCATTTGTCGATTTCTTTCATTTTAGCAACTTCCAGCTGGTAGTAAATTTCGCGCCCCTGCTGCTCCTGTTTTACAAGCTGGCACTCAGTCAGGATCTGCAAGTGCTTTGATATAGCTTGCCTGCTGGTATCAAAATGTTCGGCAATGGCATTCGGCGTCATGGCCTGCAAGGCGATTAAAGCAATAATGGCTCTTCGGGTTGGGTCTGCTATCGCCTGGAAAACGTCTCTTCTCATTTCTCTCTTAAAATATGCAACCGTTTGATTGCTAATATACGCGCAATTAATCGGTTGCGCAAATTATTTTCCAAATTATTTCCTGATCTCACGAAAAATTTTCCGTTACCTCCCGCCTCTACTAAATCCGGAGCAAAGGCATGCAGGATGTATCAAAATAGTACATCAGGGGAGAACAGCATGTCCGGTAATGGACAACTTTGAAGCAGGTAAAAAGCACACCTGTGGGTTTAAACATAGTATGAAGCTATATAGAAGTTTGGCATATAAATTGTTTTGCACAGATTCACAAAGTACAAATAAACCTATGAAAAACTTTATATCTGCTGTAAATCGCTATGTGCTACTGACAGGCCTCAGTTTGTCCGCACTCACTTTGTCCTCCTGCGACAAAGAAAACATTCTGCCTGCCACACCAGGCGCACCAACTACTCCGACAACCCCATCACCGGGTACGCCGCCGCCTGTAACCAATCCGCCCGGCACGCCGCCCCCCAACACTACTCCTCCACCTGTTAGCACAAACAGCTTGCTGAAGCAGTTGGGGACGAAGAATTTCAGGTACGATGCGCAAAACCGGCTGGTAGAGTTAAGTTATTCTGATCTGACGCACCTGGGCTATACGGTCGCATATGAGGGAGATAAACCTGTGCGGCTCAATTTTAAAACGGGTGGCAATTACCTGATCTACACGTATGATGGCGACAAAGTGGTGGAGGCTGTTCGCTACTACGGGGAGAATTTGGTAAACTACCGCTACAAATTGGAGTACAGCGGCAACAAGCTTGTCAAAAAGACGACAATGAGCTATACAGCTGATCCTGAGGGAAGGTTGGGTATTGAAACGTATACGTATGATGCAAACGGCAACCTGACCGAAATCGTGGTGGCCTGGTCGACGAGTAACAAACCAGAGGATATGGGCCGTCCGTATGTGATCAGCTGGGGCAGCTATGATAACAAACCCAACCCGACGCCTTATGCCGAAAGTGACCTATACCTGCCCGGGGTGAAACTGTTCGAAAATAACCCGGGTTATCGCGATGAGGAGCTCTTCACCTATACCTACCACGAGTCAGGAATGCCGAGCCAACGATACACCAGGTTGCAGTCACACCCTAGTATGCCGCCTTTAGTCACAACTTATCTATACCAGTAGTAACCGTACATCTGCATGCTTACTCAAAAGCAGCTTTACCAACACGGTAAAGCTGCTTTTTTGTTCTTGGGGCACTTACCGCCGGTACGAGCCAACAATATACTAAAATTTGAAAGCTGCTATTCGATTCGGTTGCTGCTACTCAGCAGGAAGTATAAATTTCATAACCAAGCAGGGCTATACTTTGTCAGCTTTGCGGTGGTGTAGAGGATGGCTGTGTTTAAGCGGGAGGTGTAAGTGTCCTACTTCTGCCTGGCTAAATTCATACTTCCACGCAGCCATACTTCTAACCAACAGAAAATACGTATAGGACTTAACCGCCTTTAGAGTGCCTGCGGCTGGCGGAAGCGGCTCACGGAAGTATAAAAAGCATGGCAAAGGAATACATGTACGACCATAACAGCATCCTGATCGTGGCGATCCTGTTCGTGCTGCTAATGGCGGCCGAAGAAGCCGGCTTCCGGGTTGGCCGCTACCACCAGCGCAAATCCGACCAGGACGTAAAAGTACAGACCAACACCATACAGGCCGGCACGCTGGGTTTGCTTGCGCTTATACTTGGTTTTACGTTTAATCTGGCCCTGCAACGCTTTAATAGCCGCAGCGAAGCGGTTATAAGAGAAGCCAATGCCATTGGTACCGCCCTGATGCGGACGCACCTGCTCCCCGCTCCTTATGGCGCGCAGATCCACAGCCTGCTGCAGCAATACATCGACCTACGCCTTGCGCTGAGCAATACTAACTATGCCATGGTAACGGAGCGCGAGGCCCTTACCGACAGAACCTTGGCACTGCAGCGCACCATCTGGGACCAGACCGTGCAGGCAGCACGCATCGATCCCAGCCCTGTTACCACCGGTAACTTTATTACCGCCTACAACAACGTGGTAGATAGATACGGCGAACGAAATGCTTTGCTGGCCGCCCATGTGCCCGAAGTCATTTTATACTTGCTGTTTACCGTGTTTATTATGTCGGGTGCTCTGATCGGGTATGGCAGCGGACTTGGTCACAAACGCACCTTGCTGCCCTCGGCCCTCCTGAGCTTCCTGATCTGCCTGATGATGTTCATCATCCTCGACCTGGACCGCCCCAGGCGCGGCATCATAAAAGTAGACCAAAGCACCATGGAGCAGCTTAAATCAGAATAACGCTTTGGCTGATAAGGTATAAGGGGGGGGTGGTTAGACTACAGCAACTACAAAGCATCTACCCAGACACTCGCAGGAACTGCGCACACTGCGAGGTCTTGTTCCTGACTGCTAGCCTAACTTATAGGCACTCCTGCCTTTCCTACCAGCAAAACCATTAAAGTATAACCGCTTTATACTTCCGTTGCAGTCGGTGGTAAGAAGCTGGAAAGATCCTGTACGGCTACTTCCAGGTTGCCTTGCACAAGCAAGCGAAGCGAAAGGTAGTCCGGCTTCGGGGCAATGTCCTGCACATCCACCACCTCTACAGTTCCTGTCAGGGTTAGGCCTTTCAGGTCCCAGCCTTGCGCTAGCTGATCGTTCACTTTTTCCAGTTCTGCCGAAATGATCGGGCGCAGGTCTACCCGGGCTTTGTCTATGATCTGGTGGTAGGCGACCTTGTTGATCAGCACCTCCAGCGCGGTATTGTAAAAACTACTGGACGTAACCGATGCCATCGAAAACTGCTGCACGTATACTTGCTGTTTGGCATTGTCATAGCCTAACGCAACCGAAGCATTTATAGCCACCTTGTCCCGCTTCAGCACCGTCCGCAGAATTTGAAGCTGCACCCGCAGCAACACGATATTGGCTCCTGCCTTACTTCCTGCAATCCGGACATCCAGCACCCGGGCATAAGGGTTTGTTGGGGCGCCTTCTTCGGGCTGGGGAATATACATGCCGACCAGTTGCTGCTGCATCACACCTTCCAGGGCAGCATAAGAAACAGAGACAGGCACATTCAGTTGTACAGGTTTATCCATAGAAGTCGGGTTTAAGAGCAAGATACGCAGCAGCCTGTTTAAGTGCCGGAATTGTGGCCGGAAACGCGCGGTAAATCCCGCTGCGCCGGTATCAGCAAGTATAAAGGTAAGCAGAGATGGATGGCAGGGCAAATTATACTTCGGCGGAAGGCATTTTGTTGGCGGCGCTTGCTTGCAGATCGGGCAATTGCAATACAGCGGGAACCAGCGGAAGTAAACCACGGCAGCTATCCCCTACACCCTGCTGCCCGGCCCTTGGCTAAACATTTAAGTCTTCATTCAGTTTAAAAGAGAACAACATACTGTCTCACGTTCCACACCTAAAACAAACTTAATATGCCATTTATTGAAACAGAAGACATCCAGCGGGGTGAAAACGTTTACCTCCATTACCAGGACAACGGCGATGGGCAGCCGGTGATCCTGATCCACGGCTGGCCACTGAGCCACAAGATGTGGGAAAGCCAGGTACAGGCCATCGTCGAGGCCGGTTTCCGTTGCATTACGTACGACCGCAGGGGCTTCGGCGACTCTGACCGGCCGTGGCTGCATTACGATTATACTTCACTGGCCCAGGACCTGCGTGCCCTGATCGAGCAACTGGATTTGCGCTCTTGCGTGCTGGTTGGTTTCTCGATGGGGGGCGGCGAAGTGGTGCGCTACCTGAGCATGTTTGGCAACGACCGCATTGCCAAGGCGGTGCTCATCAGCTCGGTTATCCCGATCGTTAAAAAGAAAGACGACAACCCGGACGGCGTGCCGGAAGACAAGTTGAACGAGATAATGGAGGCGCTCCGGACAAAAAGGGTCGCGTTTTTGGCGGAGTTCGGCAAGCAGTTCTACAACTATACTGATAACAAAGATACCGTTAGCGAAGAACTGCTCGCGTATGATTGGGCCATTGCTGCGGCGGCTTCTCCCCGCGCCACCATCGAAACCGCCAAAGCCTGGGCAAACACCGACTTCCGCCCGGAATTACGGAATGTAACGGTGCCTACGCTTCTTATTCACGGCGATGCCGACCAGATCGTGCCGATCAAGACCAGCAGCGACCAGGCCTCGAAAGTGATCCGCAATAACAAGTATGTGGTGATAAAGGATGGTCCGCACGGCCTGTTCCTAACGCACAAAGACCAGGTGAACAGTTCGCTGCTGAGCTTCCTGAGGCAGTAAGCAAATAAGCCTAAAACCAGAACAGCCGTTGCGATGATCGTAACGGCTGTTTTGGTTTTAGCAGGAAGCGCGTTCTGCATGTGATTATACTTGAAGAACAGCAACTAGCGCCCGTTCAGCAACCTGCGCAGCACCACCACCTGACCCAGATGATAGCCGTTGTGCTCGGCTACCAGCATGGCTTCGCGCAGCAGCGTTTGCCCGGTGCCGTGCCGGAATGGTTTGAAGAGATCGTTTGCCGGGTCCTGCACGAGTCCGATCATTTCTTCCAGGTCGTTGGTAAGGGCATTCAGGGTATGATGCAGCTCGGCTTCGTTTTTCGGGGCGGTCTGGCCGGGCCAGTAATCGTCGGGCCAGGCAGGCTCCTGGTATCCGGGGTTGCGACTGAAGTCCAAAATATCGTGTTGGGTGAAGCGCAGGTGTTCCAGCAGTTGCCAGATAGTATAAGGCAATCCTTCCACTTTTTTACCGGCTTCCTCCAGCGTAATGCCAGCCAGCAATTCGTTTTGCGTCCGGAAGGCCTGCCCGCCGCGCATCAGTTTTACCAGTTGTTCCCGCAGTTGTTTGTCGTGTTCCATAGCGTTGCCTTGTCTTTCCTCATACTTGATAATATGAGGTTGAGTTGAGAGAACCTGATGTATTGGCAGCTGATCAGATCTAAGGGCTTAAACAAGATTTATCTGCCAGGTTGAAAATTCGCGCCGGAGAGCGCCACAACCCTGATCACCTGCTGCCGCAAGCGTCCGCTTGTGCTTCCTTACCTTTTCTGTGATAGCCCTGACCTTGACAAAATGAAAGTAACGTTTCCTTGTGGGGATGATCGGGTATCTTTGGTGACAGAATATTGCTTTTGATGTCAGCTCATAAAACAAAACAGCCGCTGCGAAAAGGCAACGGCTGTTTATACTTTAAGAGCAGTTATACTTTATAACGCCTATTGCGCTTTATAAAAGTATAAGTCTCACTATCCTTTTGATGCCAGGAGAAATGGGAAGAAATCGCCCCTAAGGCTTCCTGTTTCTCCAGATAATCGAAATGACTGCATCCTCCCATCGGGGTTTAATAATTCCGGTCACTGGCATTACGGTCTGAGTTGTACCCGGTATTGCTGCGGTCGCTGCTGCTTCGGGTGCCATAATTGTTGCCGCTCATGGAACCGGAGCCGCCGTAATTTCCGGAGGAACTGCCATAGGAACTGTTGCCGAACGAGCCGCCGTGATTGCCACTTGAATAGCCTGAGCCACCGCCATAGTTGCTGCCGCCGTACGAGCTGCCCATGCCACTACCCTCGTTATCGCCATAGTTGCCAAGGCCATAGGACGTATCCGGAACGCCACGATCGGAGCCCGGGAACGACCCGCCGCTGCCGTAGTCGGAATTGCTGTAATTGCTTCCGGATCTGCCGTAATATGAGCGCTCGTTGTAGTTGCTTCTCCTGTTCTGGTCGCTGTTCAGGGTGTTATACCGGTCGAAGGTTCCGCCGTAGTTGGAAATGCCGTAGCCCTGGCGGATGCTGTCCTGGTTCATGGTGCTACGTTGCTCCCGGTTTCTGTCGCGGTCTGAACCCTGGTAGCTTCTGTAATCGTCCTGGTAATTGCTGAATCGGTCGCGGGCACGGTTGTAGGATTCGGGGTAGTGTTCCTGGTCACGGTTGCTCCACTGGTTAGCTGAATGCTGCCGGTAACTGCGGCCTTGGGTGCGGTTCTGATCGTAATCACCGCCCGAGCTGCCTTCATGGTATGTGCGCGGTATGCTTTGGCTGTCACGGTCCGAATCACGGAGGCCTCTGTGGCGCTCATAGTCCCGCTCAAACTCGTCAGTTAAATTTCGGGCGCTGTGGTAATGCTCATCGTTTCGATAGCCTTCGTATCTGCCGTAATCAGTTCCGAAGTCGTTGCGATCTCTGTCTCGTCTGTCCATAGTTGTAGCTTAGGTTTTAGAAAATTTTGTTTCCTTTTAAACGACGAATCAGTGACACGGTTTAGCAACTTACAAGCTGCCTCTGCTGCTAAAGGCCAGATGTATAGTATAAATGGCGAATTAGAGAGGCTGCTTTGCCCTGCATACTTCAGGCGCACGCCCAAGCCTTTTCCTGCACAGTTTTAAGGCTGCGTTAGCAATAATGCGTTAGCAATAAAAAGAGCTACAAACCCGTGCCACCAGCTCTACAAGCGGCCATTTTCTGTTGCTTTAAGATAGTCGTTCTTATCAAATATTTTGATACCATACGAATTTGGCTGACTATACTTCAGCAGGCGCATCACAAGCTTATTACCAGTGTAATCAGCATAAGAATCCAGGTACTGCACGTCTTCCAGAAAATGTCCTTCATCAACGAAGTTTGGGTAACGCCTCCTGATTTTCTTCTGCAGCTTATAAATATCTTTTGCGCCATACCTAGCCATACCTATTATAGAGAAGTCGGGAAGGGCTGGTATCATTATAGTATAACACACACCAGGCAATCGCATTTTCTCCTGCTGGTTTATAAGCCCAAACAGTTTTCCCCATAAGACTGCCAGTTGGCTTACTATCTGATATAAACGTCCATCCTTTTCTGGAAAGCATTCGGTCTATCCTGGCAGGTTCCATACTTCGTAAAGCATGCAGTTTCCGCAACGACAGGTTTTGGGCCGCAACCGGAAAAGAAAGAAAAAGCGAGAACAGGCAACTTAACAATAACCTCATGCAAATGATAGCTGAAATGAAAGGAAACCTACTAATCCACCTGCTTTAATGAAGGCTAAAAACCCGCCAAAGCAGTAGCAGTTAAACTCTTAAATTCTCGCCTGATAAGTATAAAGCTGGTAATATCTGCCCTGCTTATCGAGAAGTTCTTCGTGGCGGCCCTGCTCGGCAATGTGGCCCTGCTCGATCACCAGGATCTGGTCGGCCTGGCGGATGGTGCTCAGGCGGTGGGCGATCACAAAAGTGGTGCGGCCCTGCATCAGGTTTTTGAGGCTGGCCTGGATCAGGCTTTCGCTCTCTGTGTCGAGGTTAGAAGTGGCTTCGTCCAGGATCAGGATGCGCGGGTCGGCCAATATGGCCCGGGCAATTGCAATGCGCTGCCGCTGCCCGCCGGAAAGCTTCACGCCCCGCTCCCCGATCATCGTATCCAGGCCATCGGCAAAACGGTTGGTAAATTCCTGCACATGAGCGGCCTGCACGGCCTGCTGCAGCTGGGCTTCAGTGGCGTTTGGCCTTGGGAAAAGGATGTTCTGGCGGATGGTGCCTTCGAATAAAAAATCGTCCTGCAGCACCACGCCCAACTGGCTGCGGTAGCTTTGCAGGCTGATCGATTGCAGGTCATAACCGTCTACGGTAATAGTGCCGCTGTCGGGATTGAGGAATGAGGCGGCCAGCCCGGCAATGGTGGTTTTTCCGGAACCGGAGGTGCCCACCAGCGCGGTAACCGAGCCGGCCGGTGCCTTAAAGCTGATCTCCTTTACCACATCTTTCCCCGATTCATAGGCAAAAGATACCCGGTCAAATACGATGTCGCCGTGGATGTTCTCCAGCGTCCGGGTCCGGTGGCCACCGGCACTTTCCAGGGGCATGTTCAGGATCTCTTCAGTCCGGTCGAGGCCGGCAAAGGCTTCGGTAAACTGGCTGCCGATGTTGCTCATCTGCAGGATGGGCGCGATCATAAAGCCTAAGTATAAGGTAAAGGCCAGGAAGTCGCCAAAGGTCAGTTGCCCTTGTATGATCAGGTAACCGCCAATGCCCATAATGCCCGCCGAAGCCAGGCCCAGCAGCAGGGTAGCCGCCGAAGTCACCATACTGGTTGTTACCAGACTCTGCTTCACATTAAGGAAAAGCCGCGTCACGCCCGCCTCAAAGGTTTTTATCTCCTGCTCTTCGGCATTAAAGCCTTTGATCACGCGCACGCCGCCCAGCGTCTCTGTCAGGCGGCCGGTTACTTCGGCATTGATCACGCCACGCTCCCTGAAAATAGGCCGTATCCTGCCGAAGGCCTTCAGCGAGATAACCCCGAAAATAGCGACCGGAATTAGCACAAAACCCGTCATTAGCGGGCTGATGTAAATGAGCAGCCCCAGGCAGATCACAGAAGTCAGCACGCCACCTACCATCTGTGCAAAGCCGGTACCTACAAGGTTACGCACCCCTTCCACGTCCGTCATGATGCGCGACACGAGTTCGCCGGTCTTGGTGTTGTCAAAAAAGCGGATGGGCAGCTGGATGATGTGGCGCTGCACCCTGGCCCGCAACTGCGAAATAAGATGTTGCGCCTCCACGCTCAGGATCTGGGTAAGGGCAAAAGAGGTAACCGCCTGGATGACGATGGAAGCGACAATAGCCAGAATAAGCCACCGGAGCATGTGCATGTCCCCGTGCGGGATCACATCATCGATCAGGTACTTGCTTGCGCCCGGCAACACCAGCCCGGCTAGGCGACTGATTAAGATCAGGACAAGCCCGATGGAGAGGTATTTTTTCCGGGGCCAGATAATGGTTTTGAATACCTGGGCCAGCGTAACGTTCTGAAGTTTTTTTGATTTCGACATTCCTATACTTTATCAAGCCTGAAATTTACAACTAATCAGGCTACTTAAGTCAGGAATTCCGGATTCATTTTGCAGGCACTGCCGGTGGGACTTGCTTTGGTTCATTGCTACTGGTGCAGGAGCTTAACCATTGCCGGGTTCATCTTTCTCTTCATCAAATTCCCGCACCCGGCTGGCCAGCACTTTAAAAAGGATATACAGGAGTGCGAAGATGGCCATAGCGATCAAGGCCCATAATTTTTTCCGGTTCATGTCGCGCCAGTAGTCGCGCTCGCCTTCTGTTTTTTTCAGTTGCTGGCGGATCACCTTGCCAGTCGTGCGCTCGCGGGCCAGTCTGGTTTGCAGGGCAAGCAGTTGGGTAGTGTCGCGTAGGAAAACAGTTTTGGTAACGTATGTGGGCTGGCATGTGGGGCAGTTGCCCGCACCCCGGGCATAGCCGGCGACGGGCACCCTAATCAGCAGCGGTCCGGGGGCAAGCCTTTCGGGCGTAAGCTGCAGGCGCTGCGGAATGGCCGGTGCCTGTAATCTGGAAGGGAAGTGTTTGGCGGCATAAGCGGCGCCATACTTGCGGGTATAGGCCGTATCCTTGTCTACATACTCGGCCAGCTTTGCTGTGTTTTCGTCAAAAAACTTCTCCGCCATGCGTTCTGTGGCGCAGGAGCATAACAGCAGCAGGAAAAGGAGCAGTGGTTTCAGTCTCATTTTAACAGGCTAATCGGTATCTTTGTCCCGCAGCGGCTTTGCCTCAAAAGCCGCCAGGCAAGGTATGGTAAGCGGCCGTTAGGCATCGCTTGCGGCACCAGGGTCCAGCAGGTGCTACGCAGCACGGGCCCATGTGGCTTAGCTCTGGTTAAATTAGCAAAATTACCGCAGCTTTGCTATGTTGCCGCAGGTTTACAAGCCTTCCTCCATGTAGGGCGCTATACTTTCTTTATGAACCGTTTCTTATCCCACGCTGCCGCACTTCAATTGCTCCGCCACCTGCAGGCTGCCTCGGTGCCTGTGGTATATGAGCCGGAAAAGCACCGGCTGCTGCTTCCGGAAAAGGATAGCGAGGAGCAGGTATACTTCCGCCTGCCACTTACGGTTTTTTTCCCGGGTGCAGGCCTGCCTGCCGTTGAGGAACAGGTAAACTACGTGATCCTGCTCATCCAATCGGGGAACTGCGCGCTGGGCTACTTCGAGAACGGCATTAACCTGGACCACAAGGTGTTCCGCTCCTACATGGTGCGCAAAAAGCAGGGCAAAAGTCAAATCAAATACCTCAAGACCAAAGGCAAATCGCGGGCGGGCTCTCGCGTGCGGCTGGGCGAAACAGTGGAGTTTTTTGAGAACATCAACGAGCGCCTGCAGGCCTATTTCCAGGAACATGAGATCCACCGCATCGCCCTGAGCTGTTCCAAAATCCTGATCCCCTACCTTTTCGGTTCAAAGGTTGTCACACCCTTTGCCAAGAACGATCCGCGCGTATTTAAAATACCCAAACACATCCATACGCCCATTTACCAGATACTGCTGGATGCGAACAGGTTTTTGCAAAGGGGCGAGTTGCGCTACGAAGAAGCCCAGCAAAGTATGATCGAAGGGCTGCTGCGCGCGGCGGGCGCTGTTTTGGAGGAAGTGGAAGAAGAAGAGGATGACCTGGCGGAAGAAGACCTGGCGGACTAATATTTGCTCTGCAAATTCAATCCTGGCCAATTGTATCCACAAGAAAAGGAATGCATCTTGCACCTGCTGTTTATCTCCTGAAAACCCTGTGATGAAATATACTTATACTTACCTGATGGCCGCCCTCCTGCTGCTTTGTTTGAGCTGCACGGCTATAAAAACCAGCACCAACACCAGCGAACTGGAAGCAACCGCGCTGCACCCCTATGGCCGGTTTGCCTATAACGAGGAGCAGCAACTCGAGCTGATCAGCTCTGCCGTGCATTTCGGGTTCAGCTTTGAGGGAACGGAAGCCCGCCTCTTCGCTTCTATTCCGGATGCCGGTGGGCACAATTACCTGCAATACGAACTGGACGGCGTATACCAGAAACGCATCAAGATCAGCGGCAACACGCACGAGCCCCTCGTGATCACGGCGCCAAGCGGAGGCAGGCATACCGTGTGGGTGTACAAAGCCACCGAAGCGCATACGGGCCCTATATTCTTAGCCAAAGTGACCGGCAAAAAGGTGCAGCCGCTGCAAAAACCGGCCGGCCTTATCATCGAGTTTATCGGCAATAGCATTACGTGCGGCGCAGCAGCCGATCCGTCGGAAGTGGCTTGCGGCACCGGCGATTACCACGACCACCACAACGCCTATATGGCCTACGGCCCCCGGGTTGCCCGGGCGCTGGGAACAGAATTTATGCTGAGCAGCGTGAGCGGCATCGGCGCCTACCGCAACTGGAACAGCAACGGGCCCACCATGCCGGAAGTGTATGAGAAAACGGATTTCCAGGAAAACAGCTCCCGCCACTGGGATTTTGAGACCTTCAGGCCGCAGGTTGTGAGCATTGCCCTGGGCACCAACGATTTCAGCAACGGCGATGGCAAAACGGAACGGCTGCCGTTCGACAGCACCCGATTTGTGACGAGCTATGTGGGTTTTGTAAAGCTGGTGAAATCAAAATACCCGAAGGCCCGCATTGCGCTGCTGAGCAGCCCCATGCTGCAGGGCAACAGCAAGCAAACGCTAGAAAACTGCCTGACAGCGGTTAAACGTGAGATCGACGAGGCCTACCCTGCTGCGCAGCCCGTAGCCCTGCACTTTTTCCGGGCCATGCAGGCGCGCGGCTGCTCCGGCCACCCCAACGTGGAAGATCATGCGCTGCTGGCCGAAGAACTACTGCCTTTTTTCACAAAGCTGGTAAGCCCATAAACCTAAGGTAAAAAATTCGGGCTATACTTCAGTTGCATCCTTCACTGTGACAGCTGGTAATGAGCTGGTTTATACTTGCTAAGGTCAAATTTTATCAAACCAGGTATATCATAGCCTGTTAGTGTTATTTTTGCAGCCGACCATGAGCAACTTGTTTAAGCCGGCAAAGGGGAATTATTGCGGCCTTGCCTTCTGTTTAAGCATTCTGCACAGGAGCCGGCCGGAAACATTCCTAAAACACCGTTATTATACTTAGCTCTTTACCCTTACAATACCAAAATGCAGTTGATCAATAAGCAGCGGATTTCGCTTAGTTTGTTCTTTTTCTTATCGGGGTTTAACTTCTCCAGCTGGGCCTCGCGGATACCAACCATTAAATCGGCTTTAAACCTGAACGAAGCCGAACTCGGCACCATTCTGCTCACCATGCCCGTCAGCTCGCTGATAGGCCTCCCTTTGTCAGGCTGGCTGGTAGCCAAATTCGAGACCCGGGTGCCGTTAACAGCAGCCTTCCTGCTAAACTCCCTTTGCCTGACTTTGATCGGGTTTGCTACCACACCCCTGGCGCTGGTGGTTGCGCTGTTTCTCTTCTCGCTGAGTATGCGCATCTTTAACATCTCCGTTAACACGCAGGCCATCACACTGCAGAAGCAGTACGACCGGAAAATCAATGGCTCGTTTCATGGGCTCTGGAGCACGGGCGGCATTATAGGCGTGGGCTTTACAACGTTGCTCATCTCGCTGGATGTGGCTATGGTGCCGCACCTGGTCACGGTTTCCACTATCACGGTTTTAGCAGGCTTGGCCGCCTACCGGTTCCTGCTGCGCAACGACCAGTCTACCTCAGGCAACAAGCTGGCCTTCAGCAAGCCTGATCCTTACATTTTATACCTGGGGCTGATGGTGTTTTTTGCCGCTGTCTGCGAAGGCGGCATGTTCGACTGGAGCGGCATTTACTTTCAGCAGGTGGTGCGTGAGGAGGTGTTTACGGCCGGCTACCTGATCTTTATGTCCTTTATGGCGCTGTCCCGGTTCGTGTCCGACAGGATCATTGAGCGGATCGGCATGGCCGCCACCTACGTGATGAGCGCAGTGCTAATTTTTTCGGGCATCAGCTTATCGATCTTTTTCCCAAGCTTCTGGCCCGCCATGGTGGGCTTCTCGCTGGTAGGGTTCGGCACGGCAGCGGTCGTTCCGATGACCTATACCCTGGCCGGTGCTTCCAAAACATACTCGCCCGGCATAGCCATCTCCCTCATCGCCACCTTTAGCATTGTAGGGATGCTGATCGGTCCGCCGATGATCGGCTACCTGGCCCACGCTTTTAACCTGAAGGTTTCCTTTGTGGCCTTTGCCCTGGCCGGCGTTATGCTGATCCCGATCTCCCAAAGATTTTTTCAACTGGAGCGGTCGTATTCCTAAGCTCTTTTGCCCGGTGAAATTAATTGCAGGCGGCTTATACTTTCATCTGCTGAAAGATTTTCCGCCTGCCCAAAGGCTGTGCTGTGCCTGCTCTTCAGCGCTCAACACCTGCTGTAAAAGGGAAGAAAATTAGTGATGATGGCCGGTGGTTCTGGGGCAGGAATTTACGCCCAAAAGGGCATACAGCGGACAGAAACCAACCAGGCTGGTCAGCACAAGAACGGCCGCCAATATCAGCAGCACGATTGCCACGGTGCCGGTTAAAATGCCTGCCGCATATATTACCGCGATGATGCCCGCCACGATCAAACGAATGATCCTATCGGTATTTCCCATATTCTTTTTCATACTATAGCTGTTTAAATGTTCATGATCTGATTATAGCGGGCGACGCATACCGGGTCTGATAACACGGTAGAAACCTGATCCGTTGCGCAGCGCTCCAATTATTTATACGTGGCTAACCAACAGGTTATCAGTGATCTTCGCCATCCTTCACCGGGGAATAAGCTGCTTTTTATCAGTCTTTTCCGGGAGCTGTGTCGAAAGGATTGTTGCTTTTATAGCAAATAAAACCGGCCGTGGTGCACCAGCAAAGTATAGCTGGCGCACCACGGCCGGTTATGCGCTAATGCCCGAGAGGGCTTACGCGTTGTTTACAGGTTGAACATCAGGTTGGCCTGCAGCACCGATTCTTCCAGGTCCGGTATGCCGGCCACATTGTGCCAGTAGCGCCACTCGGAACCCAGGTATACTTTGCCGGGCTTGCCCTTTAAATTGCCCAGGTCCAGAAAAAGCTGTGGCTGGGTTAAATACTGCGTGCTGCCCGGCCCGCGGTCACCGATGAAGTCCATGAAGCCCCGAAAACGCAGGCTCACCTTTTCCGAAACCGGCAACGGGATATCCCAGCTGGGCGTGATCTGGTAGGTTCCATGCAGGACGGCTTTCGTTTCCTTGTAGTAGTATGTTTCGAGCTGCAGCAGGCCTGAACCGGGGATGCTGAATTTGAAAGCCGGACCGGCCGTGTACACGAAAAAGTCTTCAGGGCCACCAAACAGCACGTTGATGCCGCCCGCCAGCAACACATCGCTGATCGGGCCGAAACCAATTTGCTTCCCTGTTGCGCGGCTCAGGCTTACCTTGGGGTACCACTCCAGGTACATGTCCGGGCTTTTCAGACTTACGTCGTTCGACAGATCCATGAAGCCGAAATGCTCAAAAGCGCCATACCCGCCAAAGTGCTCCAGCGTGATGGTGGCCAAATCGCCGGTTTGCTTCAGATTGCGCCCGTAAAGAAACTGCACATTGGAGCCGCCGTTGTAAACGACCTGGGCCTGCGCCTGGCTATGTGCCAGCAGTGCGACACAGGCAAACAGCAACACAAAAAGTTTTTTAAGGGAGGAAAGCCCTGGCTTATCAGCACTTAGATGCATGAAATGTAAGTTTGAGTGAAACAATCGGAATCAGGCCGCAAAGTTAGGCGCTAGTTTTAAATATCCGCTATGGCTCCAAACTTTATCCTCCGTATACACCTGCCAGTGATAACTTTATAAGGATAAAGGCCCGATCAATGCCTGATAATGCGGCCGTCTTCCATCTCGATGATGCGGCCGCTGCTTTCGGCAAAACCCTGGTCGTGGGTAACAATGAGCAGGGTTTGGTTGTGCACCTGGGCCAGTTCTTTAAAAATGTCGAACACCATTTCGCTGTTTTTGCTGTCCAGGTTGCCGGTAGGCTCATCGCCCATGATGATGTGCGGATCATTGATCAGAGCGCGGGCGATGGCCACCCGCTGCTTCTCGCCTCCCGAAATGCGGAATGCCATTTGTGTAGCCAGGTGCCCGATCCCCAGCATCTTGAGCCGCTCCATGGCCCGGTGCTCTACTTCTTCCTCGCTATACTTGTTGAGCTTTATCCCCGGCAGCATCACGTTACGCAGCACCGTGAACTCGTTGAGCAGGTAATGGAACTGGAATACAAAACCAATTTTCTCGTTGCGGATGCGGGCCAGGGCGATGTCTTTCTTGCCAGTCATCAGTTCCCGGTCTATCAGCAGCTCGCCCTCATAGTCCGTATCCATGGTAGAAAGAATATAGAGCAGCGTGGACTTGCCACAGCCCGATTTACCGATCACCGACACGAACTCGCCTTTGTTGATGGAAAAGGTGATATCAGTGAGCACCTGTACCGTCACCGGGTCATGAAAACGCTTGTTGATGTGCCTTGCCTCGAGTATGATCTCCTGCATGTTATTTACCCCTTATAATTTCGACCGGATCGACTCTGCTGGCTTTGCGGGCTGGGAAGAAACCGGCAAAATACGTTGTGATAAGTGAAAAGAAGCCACCGATAAAATAAAACACCGGGCTATAGTTGACCGGGTAGGTTTTGATGGTGGGCAGGGCGGCCGTGTTGAACGGAATGTTGTCGATGATGGAAGAAAAAAGAAAGCCGAATACCAGCCCCACCATGCCTCCGAAGAACCCTATACTTAGCGCAATCACCAGAAAAACCCGATTCACATCGCTGCCCGAAAAACCAGTGGCTTTCAGGATGGCAATGGAGTCCATCTTCTCATAGATCATCATGTTGAGAATATTGAAAATGCCGAAGCCCGCCACCACCAGCAACGTAATGCCCACCGCATACGAAATAATGGACCGCACATTGCTGCCCGTTTCAAACTGCGCATTGGCCGTCTGGATATCTTCTGCATCAGTGTTGAATTTTTGCCGGTACTCCGCTGCAACAGCCGGCGCCTGCTGCAGGTCATATAGTTTTATCTGGATGTCGGTGATGTAATTGCCGGGTTTACCCAGCAACTTCTGCACTGTGGAAATAGAAGCAAAGCTCTGCACCTTATCGATCTCCTGAATACCCGACTGAAAATAACCGACCACTTTGAGCGGGAATCGCTCCCCCTGCACCGTAGTGACCTGCACCACATCGCCAATATCGGCGGCCAGTATTTCGGCTAGGCCTTTGCCAAGTATAATGCTGTTGGCTACGTTTTTGGCATCGATGGCCGAACCCGACGTCACATAATCGCTGAACCGGAAGAGGCGCATTTCTTCTTCCACATCCACCCCGTTTATCACGCCGGTAATATCGATAGTGCCTTGGTTAAAAAACACCTGGGCCGTTACTTTGGGTCCGGCGCCCAGCACCCGCGGGTCCGCCTTTACCGCCTGCATAATGGGGCCGCTGTTGTAGATCTCCTGTCGGGTTATACCTGATTTTACGGAGCTGATAAAGTTGTAGGAATCCTGATAGGCCGGCGACGCATTTACCGGTTGGTTCGCGCTGGGCTTTATCTCGTTGTAGAGGCGCACATGGGGGGTGCGGTTTAGGATCAGACCGTCGAGCATATCGTTGAGGCCGTTCATAAAACTGAGCAGCGTAATGAACATGGCAATACTGAAGGTAACGCCTACAGCCGCCACCAGCGTCTGTCCCAAACGGGCCAATAGCATTGATCTGGCAATACTGAAAATGAGCTTTACGTTCATGGGGCGGGTTTTACGATCACAGCATCTTTCGGCAGGCCGGCCACGATCTCCACTTTCCGGTAATCTTTCAGGCCCGTTTTCACCTTTACTTTCTCTTCGTCCTCCGTCATCACATAGGTGCCATCAATCAGGTATTCGCGCGGGATGGTCAGGGCATTTTTTTTGGTCTGTATCACGATGTTCGCCTCGGTGGTCAGGTTGGGGTACAGCGCGGGCGGCCTGGTCACAAAGCTGGCTTCCACAGTAAAGGAGCGCGTCCGCTCGTTCATGGCCGGATTAATCTTGTATACTTTGGCTTCAAACACCTGCCCTTTGTAGCTGTCCATGTGCAGCAGCACCTGCTGGCCAAGCTTGATGCGGGCAATATCATACTCATCTACCTGCAATTCAAGTATAAAATCGTTGGCAGCGCCGATCACCGCCACCGGCGTCTGCGGGCTCACCATCTCCCCTTCTTCTTTCAGCACACTGTATACCTTGCCGTCGGTCTCACTTTTAACGGTATAATCATTGGACAGGGTCTGGCTGATCTGCAGGTTTTTCTGCGACTGGGCGGCGGCAAAGTTGAGTTGCTTTTTAAGATCGTTAAAACGAAGTATGGCCGAGCGGTAACTTGCCAGCGAATTCTGGTAACTGAGCTCCCGCTGCTCCAGCTCCACCTGCGTGCCGATCTCCTTGGCCCACAGGTTACGCTGCCTGACGAGCAGGAGCGAGTCGCTGTGCTTTTTGCTGCGGGCCAGGTCGATGGCTTCCTGCAGCTCACGAAGCTTTTCGGAATTGGCACCTACCCGGGCATACTCAGCTGCAATGCGGGCATTTTCGGTGCTTAACTTGGCCGCTTCGTTGTCTATTTTCATCAGCGCATCGCCCTTTTTCACCACATCGCCTTCCGTAACCAGTATCTGCTGAATGACGCCGCTCACCATCGGGAAAAGCTGGTACTGGTCTTTGCTCTTTACCACGCCCGAGGCATACACCGACTCCGTAATATTCTCTACTGTAGGCGTAGTGGTCTTATCCTTGTCCGAGCAGGACGCCAGCAACAATAACAGCAGGGCCAGGGCAACGTGTCGTTTCATAAATGTGCTAATTGGGGTGCTACGGGTTATAGTATACGTTTCTGAAAACCTGATCTGCCCGCTTCCAGATGATGCTTCAAATGTAAGATATTCAACGAATGAATGCATGCCAGACACCTGGTTTTCCTTCCTAACAAAAGCAACAGGCAGCCGTATTTGTTTAGGCTTTTGCCTTAACGCCTATGGCCGGCTGCCCCGAGGGATTATTTTGTACCGGCATCTCTCCTTCTCAGGCAAACCGAAGTGACATTTTCGCTGCTGGCTTGTACCATACAAGTAAAACGCATGGTAAATGGCCGGTAACGCTGTAGCGGCGCCTCTTTCCAAAACATTCCGGGCCTGAAGCAGTAAATAGTCGGATTATAACTGCTCGCGGAAGTATAAATCCCGGGCCAAGTATAAATCTGCTTAAATTGGCACATGGCAAACAAAACAGACAAGACCTTACCCACACCATTTACCGGCTTTGTGACCGTACGCGGGGCCCGGGAGCATAACCTGAAGAATGTGGACCTTACCATTCCACGCGATGCGCTGGTGGTGTTTACGGGCGTGTCCGGCTCGGGTAAATCATCGCTGGCGTTTGGCACACTCTATGCCGAAGCGCAACGGCGTTACCTGGAGTCTGTTTCACCCTATGCCCGGCGCTTGTTTCACCAGATGGCCGTGCCGGAAGTGGATGCGATCGAAGGGTTGCCGCCGGCAGTGGCCCTGCAGCAGCAACGGGGCACGCCCACCACGCGTTCCTCGGTCGGCAGCGTAACCACGCTCTCGAACCTGGTGCGCATGCTGTACTCCCGGGCCGGCGAGTACCCGCCGGGCCAAGGCATCATCTATGCCGAAGCGTTCTCGCCGAACACTGCCGAAGGCGCCTGCCCTACCTGCCACGGCCTGGGCCGGATCTATGACGTAACGGAGCAATCGATGGTGCCCGACGACTCGCTCACGATACGGGAACGGGCCATTGCGGCCTGGCCTATGGCCTGGGGCGGACAAAACCAGCGCGACATACTCGTGACGCTGGGATATGATGTGGACCGGCCGTGGCGCGAGCTGCCAAAAAAAGACCGCGACTGGATCCTGTTTACCGACGAGCAGCCGGTGGTGCCGGTATACCCGGGCTATACGCCGGAGCAAACGCAACGCGCCCTTAAGCGGAAGGAAGAGCCCAACTACATGGGCACTTTCAGCAGCGCGCGGCGCCACGTGTTCCATACATTCGCCAACACCAACAGCCCCCAAATGAAAAAACGGGTGATGCAGTACATGCTGAGCACCGACTGCCCCACCTGCCACGGAAAGCGCCTGCGTCCCGAGTCACTGTCCGTCAAATTTGCGGGATACGATATCACCGAACTTTCCAGATTGCCCTTAAAACGGGTAGCAAGTATCCTGCAGCCTTACGCCGAAGGAAAAGCAAAGGGCCAGCAAAAACAGGAAGCCGAACACCCCGAGCAAACCATTGTGGCGCAACGCATTGCAGAAGACCTATGCGCGCGCATCCACGTGCTCCTCGACCTGGGGCTGGGCTACTTATCGCTGGAGCGCAGCACGCCAACTTTGTCGCCGGGCGAGCTGCAGCGGCTACGGCTCGCCACGCAACTCTACTCCCACCTGTTTGGGGTAGTGTATGTGCTCGACGAACCATCGGCGGGCCTGCATCCTGCGGACACGCTGGCGCTGCTGACGGCGCTCGAAGGGTTGAAAAAGGCAGGCAATTCGCTCTTTGTGGTAGAGCACAACCTGGATGTGATCGCGCATGCCGACTGGCTGGTAGATGTGGGGCCCGAGGCAGGTGAAAAAGGCGGCCGTATACTTTACAGTGGCCCGCCCGAAGGGTTGCAGCAGGTCGCCAATTCACAAACAGCCGCTTACCTGTTCGGGCAGGCAGCGCTTCCGGACCGCGTGCCGCGCACGCCGGCCGGGTGGCTGCGCCTGAGCGGGGTGACGCGCAACAACCTACACCAACTGGAAGTGGCCTTCCCGCTGGGTGTTTTCACAACGGTAACAGGTGTATCCGGCTCGGGCAAATCGAGTTTGGTTAGCCAGGTACTCGTAGAGCTGGTGGCGGAACACCTGGGCCATGCCCTGCCACCCGAAGAAGAGGAAACCGAAGAACTGGCACGAGCTGCTCCCCTGCCGGTGGGTGGGCAGATCACGGAGGGAATGGAACGTATAAAACGCTTGGTGCGGGTAGACCAGAAGCCGATAGGCCGCACGCCCCGTTCCAACATGGCTACCTATACCGGGCTGTTTGACCATGTGCGCAAACTGTTTGCGGCTACACCCCTGGCCCGGAAACGCAGGTATGATGCCGGCCGTTTCTCGTTTAACGTAGCTAAAGGGCGTTGCGAAAATTGCCAGGGAGAAGGGTTTGTGATGGTAGAGCTGCTCTTTTTGCCCAGCGTTTATGCGCCTTGCCCGATGTGCCATGGCGCCCGCTACAACCCGAAAACCCTGGAGGTAACCTACCGCGACAAGAACATTGCCGAGGTGCTGGCCCTGACAGTAGATGCCGCCTGGGCGTTCTTTGACGAAGAACCTGTTATTTACCGGGCCCTGACGGTATTGCGGGAAGTAGGCCTGGGATACCTGCGGCTGGGCCAGCCTGCTACTGAGCTATCGGGAGGCGAAGCGCAGCGCATCAAACTGGCTACCGAGCTGCAACGTGCCCAGCGCGGCAACACGCTCTACATCCTTGACGAACCCACCACCGGTCTGCATCCTGCTGATGTAGAAAAACTGCTGGTGCAGCTCGACAACCTGGTAGAAGCAGGCAACACAGTGATTGTGGTAGAACATACCATGCGGGTAGCGGCTGGCAGCGACTGGGTGATCGATATTGGGCCTGGCGCCGGAGAGGAAGGCGGTCAGGTGGTGGCGGCAGGCACCCCGGCCCAGGTTGCCAAAGCGCCAGGAAGTAAAACAGCTCCTTTTTTAAAGCGGTTACTGCGCGCTTCATAAAAAAACCATTCTGCCCTTGCTTTCTGGTCTGAATCAGAAAGTAAGGGCAGAATGGCCGGATGCTTTGTACAGGCTTCCTTGCAGCAATTGCCTGTAAAACGGGTGCTAAGCGCCTTTGCGGTTCAGGTAAATACCGTAGGCGATAAGACCTGCGGCGGCGGCAAAAACGATATACTGCTGCTCTTTTACCGAAAGCCCGTTATAGAATTCAAGGCCTTTTTTGCTTGGGTCCTTCAGGATATCAGTCAGGTGCGAAGGGTTCTGAAACAGGCTCTTAATCGAAACTTCAGCCGTATTTTCCATATGTTTGTCTTAATTAGTTGTGTGTAATTACGTGCCTTCCGGTGCAATAGATTTATACCTGCCTGCAAAGTATGCCGGCAGATGCGGATGCCTTTGAAAGCGCCGGCAAGTGAAAAGCACAGCACCGAATGTTTTACAGGACTGAGGCCAGTAGCCGCTACAAAAAAGGAAAGCCAGCTACAACAACGTTGCTGGCTTTCCTTTCCGTTAGGCAACTCCGCTGCTATTCTTCATCCGAATCGCGGGTCAGCAACAGGACCGCCGCAGTGGTGACAGCAGCAATAACTGTCATCTTGGTTATGAAGTTGAGGCGGTTATACTTCCATTCTGATCCATAGCCCTTCTCAGCAAAAATATTGGGAGCCGTGCCATGGGAAATGTCTTCAATAATGCCTTCCACCACATTTACCCGGTCAGCCAGCAAAAGCGGCAACCAATGCAGGTAGCTGTTCTCGCTGTACTTAAAGGCAAAACGCCGGATCATGCCACTTAAACCTGATGGCGGCACGGACGTTCCGAAAACGGCCGATAGATTCGGGCGTTCGATGGAGTGCAGCACTTCTACGCTTTCATGTTGCAGCGTGGGCCGCGGCCAGCTATAGCCTTTCTGCTCTTCGTCGGTACGGCGTTTCATGGGGTATGTCGGATCGTTCTTCGGATCCGCATCAATGCCCCACCCTTTTATTTTAGTATAATCCTGAATGTTATTTTCCATAATGTTTCTGCTTTTTCTATCTGGCTGACGGTGGAATAAGAACAGTTTTAATGCAGTTATCCAGCTTGTTTGCAAACATACGATAGCCATCCGCTACCTCTTCCAGCGGAATGCGGTGCGTGATAAGCCCTTTCGGGTTGATCACCCCATTCTGCACATGTTCGATCATGCGCGGCAGCAGGCGCTTTACAGAGGCCTGGTTGGCCCGAATCGTAATGCCTTTGTTTACCACGTTGCCGATCGGCACCAGGTTATCTGTCGGTCCGTAGATCCCGACAATCGAAACGATGCCGCCCTTTTTCACTGAGTTGATGGCCCAGTGCAGTGCAGTGGCCGAGCCGGCCTGCAGCAGCGCTTTCCGGCCGGTAATGGTCTGCATCACGTTGCCGGCTGCTTCGGCCCCTACCGCATCTATGCAGACATCGGCTCCCATCCAGTCAGTCGTTTTCTTTATAAAGACTACCGGATCTTCCATTTCCCGGAAGTTATAGGCTTCGCAGTTCGAGTAGTTGCGGGCAAACTCCAGGCGATATTCTTCCTGGTCAATTACGATCACACGGCCTGCCCCGAACAGCCACGAACACTTGGCCGCCATAATGCCGATAGGACCGGCACCAAAAACTACCACCGTATCGCCTTTCTGGATGCCCGCCATTTCAGCGGCCTGGTAGCCGGTGGGCACCACGTCGGTGAGCAAAACGGCATCATCCAGGTCCATGCCTTCCGGAATGACGGTCGGGCCCACGTTGGCGTACGGGACACGGGCGTACTCGGCCTGTCCGCCATTGTAGCCGCCGGCCGTATGCGAATAGCCGAAAATGCCGCCAACAGCGGTAGCCTCCGGGTTAGACTCATGGCAGTTGCCGTATAGTTCCTGCTTGCAGAAAGCACATTGTCCGCAGGCAATATTGAAGGGTACGATCACCTGGTCGCCCACTTTTACCTTCGTTACCTCAGGGCCTATTTCTTCTACTATTCCAACAAACTCATGCCCGAAAGTAGAGCCTACCCGGGTATCGGGCACGTTGCCGTTGTATAAATGAAGATCGGACCCGCAAATGCAGGAGCGCGTCACCCGCACGATCGCATCCTGGGGATGCAATATTTCTGGGATAGGTTTATTGTCGATACGGACCCGCTTGGGTCCTCTATAATTCATTGCCAGCATAAGGTTGTTTTCAGTTATAGTTACACATTGCGTCTGATACAGCGACGGGGCAGGGAGGCAAGTATGAAATCCTGGACCTGTACAGTTTTTGTATCACATTTATGTAGATACTTATCTGCACGATCAAAGTTACAGGAAGAGGCAAAGCAAATAGGATTAAAAGCATTTGCAACGCAGACACGCGCAGTTGTCAAAGTATAAGGACAGCCGCTTAACAGGAGAAAACAGGCATATCCGCTGCATCACCCATTATACTTAAATTTGTATATATAGAGCTTTTACAAAAATAGTCGACCCTGTAAAAAAGAGGTATGAGTAGTAATTCCAACACTGCTAAACGGAACAGGAGCTCGCTGCAGGAACCGCCGGATCTTTTATATAGAAGCCATTAAAGCCACCGCCATACCTGCTGCATAGTAAGTATGGCAGTGGCTTTGATAGTATACCTCCGGCTTAGATGGCTTCCAGGTTTACGAAGTCGATCATCATGTTCTGCCCGTATCCTTCCGTCGGCAGCCACTTAAATTCCAGCACCTGTTTCCCCGGCTTCAGCTCAAATGTGCCCAGTTCGATCGGTTCGGCTTTTCCGGGCTTTACGTCGCTTTTGAAGTTGAGCTCCTGCTTTACGGGTTGGCCGTTCACGGCCGTCTGAAACCGGCCGCCTTCCGGAGACCGGACCACCTGCATCACCAGTTTATACTTACCCGGCTTCTGAATATGGAAGGAAGCTGCCAGTTTGTTTTCCTTTTTGGGCTCTCCGTTCCAGATCAGCACCTTATGCCCGCTTACCTGATCAAACAGGCGTTCATCTACAAACCAATCCGTGTTTTCCCAGCCACCCGTGTTCTTCTCCACTTTCATATTTTCCCCTTCTATCACACCGGGTACGCGGTACGCTTCAAATGGCGTTTCATAGCCATAGAGTTCGGCCACAGGCGTTGATTGGATGGGGTCTTTGCCGCCTTTGTCGAGGTACCAGTAGGTGGTTACGGCATACTGCGTGGGCCACTTATCCGGGAAGTATTTTTCGAGGTAGCCTTTGAAGGATGTCTGAAACGGCACATTGTCGATGACCTGCCAGCGGTTGAGCGACTGGTAGCCCATGTTGCCCTCGGTGTGGTTCTGGCTGTGGAAGGCTCGCGTAAAATAGTCGGGCATGCACCAGGCATAGCCAAAATAGTCCTCGGTTCCGGTGCCAAACGTGGACGGAAACTTCTCGCCATCTACAAAGAACTTCTCGTCGCCTTCGCCCCACCACCAGCTGCCTTCGCCGCCATACTGCTTGTTAGATCCGCCTTTCGGATTCCAGACCAGCAGCGACATGCCCAGGAAACGGCCTTTGCCTGCGGTTTCCAAAACGGTCCAGTCAGGCCAGCGAGCTGTATCAGCGGGCGGAGCCAGGTTGCGGTGCCATTTGGCATGGAAACGACTCATGTTCTGCCCGGTGCCGCTCAGTTTCTCCAACCCGATAACTAAATTCACGGTAACCGGCTGATCAAAATTATTAGTAAGCGTGATGGTGGCCGATTGTTGGAAAGGCATGTACCAGTAGCTGTACATGGCCTCCTTCGTCATCCCCATCGGCAAAGTTCGGTAAAGATTGTAGCCTGGTGCCGAACCAAAAAAGTCTCCGATGGGCGACCACACGGCAGCCTCTTTTTCGTCATCCCAATTTATCTGCAAAGTCAGTTTGCGAAGCGCTTCGTCCAGCCGGCTCTTATTTTCCACCTGCAGTTGCGCCCGCAAAGTATGGATGGCCTTTGGGCCGCTAATCGTGATGGTTTTAGCCCCGCCTGCGGGAATGGTTTCAACTACTTCTTTTGTCTCCGTAGCTTTCACCGGATAAGGCAGCTCACCGAGCCGGCTAGCAAAAAAACGGTTTGCCGTAGCTAAGGCTGCCTTGTTATCTGGAGAGGGCTTGGGGTTAAAGGCTTCAACCTTGGTGTCTTTCGGGAAAGTGATATAATTGAAATGGTAGTACTGCCCCCATTCCGGCTCGGCCACGATCTTGCAGGATTTCTGGTAGGTAATAGGCACGTAGTTATTGAAGCCGCGCGCTTTTGTTTCATACACCAGTTGGGAGTAGCCGAAGGCCGGCGTAGCTGTAGTGTCGAAATATTGAATGAACGGCAGGTCCAATACAGGCGTTGGCTGCCCATCGAGGTAGATCTTGACATAGCCTTTGCCCGGGCTGGCCGACCACATGCGCACAATGACACCGGGGCCTTCCATTTCGGCCAGCACCATGTTCTTGCCTTCCTTGCGAATGTACTGTGGGTTGAGGCCATCGTCGTTGGCATCCCAGAAGATAAACTTTCCGTTGGCGTTTACCTTGCTGCGGCGGTCGTAGCTCGACCACATGGCACTTTTCTCGCCCGGCTCCGGCGACACGGCTAAGGCTTTCAGATCGGTGAGCCTGCTCACCAGGTCGGCATAGCGGATTTGTTTGGCCTGGCTGAAAAGGCGCGGACTTATGGCCAGTAAAATGACCAGCAACAGCAGTTTTGTTCCAGCTTTCATTGATTTATAGGTGTAAAGGCATTGCAGATGCATTCTTAGTCAGGTCCGGAAGATTGAACGCGCACCTGTCTAAAATTTATACTTCCAGGCTCCCTTTGCGGGTCCGCCCGACCATTCCTCCTTCACACCTATTCTACGGCCCGGAAGTAGATTATATCCGGAAACTTGCCCAGGGCATACAAGGTCACATCGCAGAGCCACACAGATGTTATGTGGTGCCCGATAGGTTGGTAGTAGGCACCACTGCCGGGCTCTCCCACTGTTATGCGCTTCATCACCAGTGCCCCGGCAAACGGCTGCTCACGCATCTCTACTACCACATCATGGCTGCCCCTGGCCAGGTAACCCAGCATGTCGTCGGCGCCGGCAACCATGGCCAGGTCTCCTTTGGGCCCAGTCGGGCAGGTCAATATACCAGGTACCGTGGGGCTCTTTGTAAAAACGGAACCTGGTAATCTCCGCCTCCTGGCTATCCACCGAGGCGAGCAAGGCTGCTATCATCATTATGCTCATCAATCCGGTCATAGTAGCGAAACAGAGGGCTTTTAGGCAAAGTTTCGATAGGTTGGCACACCCATTAATAAGAAAGCTGAGACCAGCAGGTAGCGGGTATTCTTACCGGGCAATGCATATGAAATCGTTGTAAATTCAGCATCAGAAAGAGACTGGATATACTTGCCGGATGTGCGCTTTATGTCATGAACCAGGCCACTGCACGATCAGCAACAGCAACCGGAACTTCGTGGCCGCCTTCAAACTTAATGTACGTTATAACTTAGGCCCTGCTGTTGTAGCTGCGGCACAATACGCCTGCTGCAGGCATTGATGGGCAATACCGTGTCGTGCAAACCATGCGAGATAAAAATGGCAGGACTTCCTTTCGTTTCGTGTGTAAAGGCAAAACCTGGTGAAAAGGCAATGATGTGGGTGAACAGATCGCCATTCGTTAAGCCCAGACTAAACGCATAGGAAGCGCCATCTGAAAACCCGCCAATGGCTACGCGCGTCGGATCAACAGCGTAGTTATCAAAGGTATAGGCAAGCGCCTGATCAATATAGCGTGCGTCCGGTCCAAACGCATTGCTGGCAATAATATCCCAGGAGTATAACCTGGAAGCAGGTGCTACCAGAATGATATTCTTTTCATCTGCGTAGCGCTACAGTAACAGCAGGCCCTGCCCGGCACTACCGCCGGCCCCATGCAACATAACAGCCAGTGCAGCGGGTTGGCCGCTGTGATAGCCCTGCGGAACATACATGAGCCCATCCTTCTCTTTGTCGAGGCCCAGCGGTTGTGTGCCCCTGGCTCCTGCTTTCTTGCTGGCTGGTTTTCCGAGTGTTGCCGTTAACCTACCAGTATCATACCTGTGTCTTTCTGCCATCATGCCCTGGCTTCGTTTTAAGGATCACGCTTAAAGTATACTTACGGCAAAGTCCCGGATGGCTTTATACTTACTACCCACTTTTAAATCAAAAAAGGAGCCAAAAGGCTCCCTTTTTTGATCAGTATGCTTCCCTTAAATCCTGTCGGAGATTTCTGATTTGCCTACTGCCTCGAAATGCGTGGCCTGCTTGATGGTCTTTTCTTTGCCTTCTGCATCCTCGTAAGAGCGCTCTTCCACTTCCACAGATAGCGACTTTCCTTTCAGCTCTTTCGAATCTACCTCAGTTTTGGCAATTCCGACCGCTTTGAGGAAAGCCGCCAGGATAGGCTGCCCGGGTTCGCTCAGGTAAAACCGCTGGTTCACAAAGCCCTCTTCATTTTCGAGGCGGCAGTTTATAAATGGAATATCCTTGTTTTCACTTTTGCCTTCTTCCACTTCCGTGATCTTGACCACATGTCGTCCTTCCGGCAAGAATGGTTTTTCATCTATCTTCAGCTTCATATGTTTTATCGTTAGTTTTGCTAATTTTATACGCATTTTATACTTATAAGTTGGATAATATTTCAATTAACAGCTCATAATGCTATTATTTTTAGTATTTAAGAAGTGTATTTTTCAATTTTTTTCTTCCTTCGTTCGAAAAAATGGAACAAGAATAACAAATGCGCGGAAGATAAAGTACTTACCTTTGACGTATAAACCGAAAGCAATGGAAGGTATTTTCAATACAAAAGGCAGGTCTGTGGCAACCCCTTCACAGGCCTATGTCCCACAAAATGAGCAGGAGGCCTGGATAGCGATCATGCAGGCCTGCATCGCCGTGGATGATCATGTAGCCGATGAAGAACTCGACGTGTTGGCACAAACCTTAGCCACTAAGAAGCTTTTTGAAGGACATGATATCATGGCCTACAGCCGAACGGTTTTCTATGCGCATGCCCAATATGGCAGTAAAGTATTGATCGATAACTCGGTAGACAAAATTGCCCCTGAGAACAGGGCGACGCTTTTTGCCCTGACCATCCAGCTGGTGCTTTCCGACTGCGTAATCACTGATCAGGAAAAGGAACTGATCACGTACCTCTACTCTGCCCTGGAGCTGGAAGCGGACCTGGCGCAGAAAATAGTCTCCACCATCCTGATCATGAACAAAGGAAATACCTGCACCTAGCGCCAGACTACTTTTCTAAACTTCAGGCCGGCAAGTTTAAAAGCTTGGTGCCCCGTTCCCGCCGCGTCGAGCTGCAACGCCCTTTTACCGGTATAACAGGAGGTAAGCAGCCTGCTTGCTGAAGTTGCCGTCAGCGCCAAATAACACTGATTCTGCTCCGCATAGCTATCTCAAACGGCTAACTGACAACCCGTAATTTTGCCTGCGCCGGCCTTAAAAGCGATAACAGACTCTTCCCGATTCTTACCTGGTTGTTGCCGGGCAGCGCCGTTCACCATTATTATGGCATAGATCACGGACCTTGTGTTAACAGCATGCCGGGCAGTTTAGAAGTCCAGGCTTTGCTATACTTTGATCCTGCTTTGCTGGGCGGGTAAGCGCACGTGCAGCAACTGCCGGTTAGCATATGGAGGAGCTTCGGGAAGACAAAATTGTACAGGATCGACTGCTTTTTATTTGATCGAAATGGCGCTTTCCCCGTAAAAAGTAATTCCCCCCATGGCACTGCCCGGGGTAAAGAAAGTGAATGTTCTACAAACCAAAAGGAGACAAACGATGAGCACGAATAACAGAAATATCGAGAACGAAGGAAATTTTGACGAGAATAAGAATGTAAGCGGCCGTCCGCAGGGCACCAACTCCGGACCTGTAGCCGGAGGCGCCGACAATACACGCGGTGAAAACAAACCCAGCCACGAAGGATCGAGCGCCGGTGCTAAAAAAGGAAAAAACACTCCCGACAATAACAGTCCGCAGGGCTCGCATGCAAATAAAACCACCTCGCGCGGTGCTGACAGCAGCGACAAAGAGTTCCGCAACAACCAGCCAAACGCCAGCACCACAAATAACAGCAAAGGGCTGGGAAATAAAAAAGACTAAGCTTTACCGGTTATACTTTTAATACGTAACCGCAGAAACAGCAAACGCCCCGGCACTCCCGGGGCGTTTGCTGTTTCTGCAAGTATGGCTATGGTTATTTGGCGGCTTGCTTTACCTTATCCAGCAGTTTCATGTCTTCGTCTGACAAAGGAATTGAAGCCGCCTTATAATTCTCTTCCAGGTGCTTTACTTTGGATGTGCCCGGGATGAGCAGGATATTGGCGGCATGATGCAAAAGCCAGCTCAGCGCTACCTGGTGTGCGGTGGCGTTATACTTCCGGCCCACCTGCTGCAGCGTTTCCACAGCGCCCACATTGCCGGCGTTAATAGGGTTCCAGGGGATAAAGGCCATGTTCTGCTCCCGGCAGTACACCAGTTCCTCTTCCCACTTCCTAAAATCCACGCTATACTTGTTCTGCACCGATACCACTTCAAAATATTCCTGCGCCTTTTTGATCTGGTCTACCGTTACTTCCGAAAGGCCGATGTGTCGCACCAGGCCCTCCTCCTGCACCCGCTGTAAAAATTCCAGGGTTTTCTCGTAAGGCACATTCGGGTCGACGCGGTGCAACTGGTAGAGGTCAATCCTATCCTGTTTTAAGCGTTTCATACTTCCCTCCAGCGCCCGCTGCAGGTAGTCGGGGTCGGCATTGATGGGCCATACATTAGGACCTGTACGGGTCAGCCCCCCCTTTGTAGCAATCACCAGGCCCTTGGGATAGGGATAGAGCGCCTCGGCAATAAGCTCCTCCGACACGTTGGGGCCATAGCTGTCGGCCGTATCGATGAAATTGATTCCTAGTTCCACGGTCCGTTGCAGCACCCGGATCGCTTCGTCGTGGTCTTTGGGTGGCCCCCAGATGCCTTCGCCTGTGATGCGCATGGCGCCAAACCCCATCCTGTTCACGGTCAGGTCGCCGCCAAGCGTATAGTTCTTCTCAAATGTAGTTGCTGTTGCGTCTGCCATATACTTAAGTTTGTTTAAATGATATTGATTCATTTAGTGTACGGCGCCGCTACCGGCTAGTTAAAAGATGGGCTGTGGCTTACCTGCAGCAACGTATACCTGGCAAAGAAAATGGCTTAGAGCTTGTGCAGCTGGAAATATCCCAGGTGCAGCTCGTCCTCGTTTGTTTCGGCGGCGGTGAGGAGAAGGCTATACTTACGCTTGTCGGCTTCCGGCAGGATGTCTTTTACCTGGTAGAGCTCGTCCACATCTACCCCGAATTTATCATCGATATGCGACGTAGCCCCCGCAAAGCCCGTGTGCTGATAAAAAGCCGTTTGCTTGGCCTGCTTGATAGCGGTGGCATTATCGGGCGCCACGGCCAGCATTTTATAATGAAACTCATCAAACTCGCCGGCTCTATAACCGCCCAGGTTCAGGAAAAACAGTTTCGGGCCTTCTGCTTCTGCAACCGCTTCTTCTCTGGGAACCACCTGCACGCGGTAACCGTCCACAGCCGTTACTTCCCGCCAGGCATCCACATGGATGTTGCCTTTCGCTTCGGGCCAGAAGTCTTTTATGGCCGGCACCAGGTCTCTTAGCGCAGGCGCAATGCCAAAGAACATGTCGTGTTGCTCTGTGTTTCTGCCCGCCGGACGGCAGCCGAGCATCAGCATAAAAAGTTTTACCTCTTGCATTTTTTGCGGCGTAACGCCTTTAAAGGATTGACTATCGTTTCTGTATTATGACTATAACAGTGGTTTCTCAAGCTACGGAGCAGGCATATTGCAGCCGTTTATACCTGGCCAACCCACCCCGGCGCATAGGCCGAAGCAGGGAACAAAATAAGGTAAAAATTCCAATTGCTGCTGCCTTTTAACCACCTTTGCCAAAATCAACTTTTCTCCCCTTGTTTATGTTGATGAATTGCACTGGAAATTCAATCCCACGGATTCTTTTACCGGCATAAACACGAAACTGCAAGTATACCTATGGAGAGCCTTATCTCGAAAACCTATAAGAACGACTTTGTAACCACCTTTGCTGGAGATAAAACCGGCGATCTGACGCCGCGCCAGACACCCGGCGTTTTATACAGTACCGTCGCCCCCACTCCGGTCAGCAAGCCTGCGCTGCTGGCCTGGTCCGAGGAGCTGGCCCAGCAGCTAGGCATCCTCAAACCAATTACGCAACAGGAAATAGATGTGCTGGGCGGCAATTTTGTAACGGAGTCCATGCAGCCGTATGCGGCCCGGTATGGCGGACATCAGTTTGGTAGCTGGGCCGGCCAGCTGGGCGACGGCCGTGCCATGACCTTGGGCGAGTGGGTAATTACCGAAGGCCAGGTATGGGAACTGCAACTGAAAGGGGCCGGGCCTACGCCTTACTCCCGCCGGGCCGATGGCCGGGCAGTGCTTCGCTCTTCGGTGCGGGAATACCTGATGAGCGAGGCCATGCATTACCTGGGCGTGCCCACCACCCGGGCCCTGAGCCTTGTAACGACAGGCGAGCCGGTACTGCGCGACATGTTTTATAACGGCAATGCGGCCCACGAGCCCGGTGCCGTAGTGCTGCGGGCAGCGCCCAGTTTCCTGCGCTTCGGCAACTTTGAACTGCTCAACGCCCGCAAAGAAACTGACAACCTGCAGCAGCTCCTCGATTGGACCATTGCCCGGTACTTCCCACATATTACGGGCGAAGACAAGGTGCTGACCTGGTTTAAAGAAGTGATCGAGCGCACGGCCACGCTGATGGTGGCCTGGCAACGGGTGGGATTTGTGCATGGCGTAATGAACACCGACAACATGTCTATACTTGGCCTCACCATCGACTATGGCCCCTACTCCTTCCTGGATGATTACGACCTGGATTTTACGCCAAACACCACCGACCTGCCCGGCAGAAGGTATGCTTTTGGCAGGCAGCCGGCCATTGCGCAATGGAATTTGGGTTGCCTGGCAGGGGCCTTGCTGCCGGTTATCGGGAAGGATGCTTTGCTGGAAGCCCTGGAAACTTATAACACCCTTTACTGGACGAAATATTATGCCATGATGGGCCAAAAACTCGGGCTCGACCAGGTTACTGCGACTGATATCCCCTTGATCAAACAGCTGGAAGAAACGCTGGCCACGATCAAGCCCGACATGACCATCTTCTACCAGCTGCTCATTGAGCTGCCGCTCAGCCTGGAAAACGAGCAGGCCGCGGAATCGCATTTTAAGGACGCTTTATATGACGAACTGAAACCCGAAGAACGCACCCGCCTTTATACCTTGCTGACAAACTACCTGGCGCGGCTGAATAAAAATACGATCCGTCGGGACGATTCCCAGCAGCTGATGCGCCAGGCAAACCCGCGATTTATACTTCGCAACTACCTGCTGCACCAGGCCATTGAGGAGCTGGAAAGCGGAAAAGAGGACTTGTTCCGAAAGCTGCAGCAAGCCCTGAAAGATCCGTATTCCAAAAACTTTGAGGAGTTCTTCCAGGCCCGGCCCGGCTGGGCCTCGCAGAAAGCGGGCTGTTCGATGCTGTCCTGCAGTTCTTAAAGTGTACCCGGTTGCGCCCTGCCGCATTGGGAATAGCGTGCGGCATTAGCGATATCCTGCTTATCTTCGCAGGCAAAACAGTACCGCCCTCCTTTTAAAGTGAAGTATAAGAGAGCAGGTCTAGTAGATAAAGTATGAAACTAACAGGAAATATTACTGCCATCAAGCAGAAGCGCGATAACTCAAACCAGGACATCGCCCTTGCCATAAATAAGATCGCCTACGTGACGCATAAAAAGGATGGCAAGTATTACCAGCCTTTTGAATTTGAGGATGAACTGCCTGCCCCGCTTGTTATCACCGGCGATTGTCTGGCACGCATCCCCAACACCTACCTGGAGGAAGGGGAATATGAATTCCAGGTATTCGACAAAACAGGCGATGCGTATGTGCTCAACGAAAACAAAGCGCTTGCCATTACGACAGCCTATGATTTTGATGAGCAGCTGACAATCCTCTCCTCTGTTTCGTACGTGGTGACGATTTCGAACGAAGAATTCAAGCAGCTTAAAACCGATCGGGCCAAGGCCGGCAAATCAAAAAAAGGAAAGCGCTAACCCATACGCAAGTATGAATCAAGCATTATCGCCCTGCGGCCCTAAAGCAACAACCCTGCCCTTTACCGGGGCAGGGTTGTTGCTTTAGGGCTTGCTTTTAGCCGCCGGCTTCGCTTTTTCCATGGGTGGGCTAATCATGATGTGGGCAGCAGCAGTACCCGGATGCATGAGCCAAGGCATGCCTTCTGCCTCGGGCTTGAGCGATAGGCCGGTTGTTTCGGCTGTGGCGTAGGGTACATACACCACATACCGCAGGTAGCCATTTTTTACCACACCGGTGCCGGCGTTATAGTTTTCGGCGGGCGCAGAGAACACATACAGGGCCGCCGGCTGTTTGGGCATGGGCAACTTACCGCTTTTTGCCTCCTGCTCGCGGGCCTCAAAAACCTCTTCCGATGTTTTACCGGCCTTTTTCAGCTCCCGCCCCCGCGCCATAAAAGGCTCGAGGTCTTTGTGGTAGCAAGCCACTGAAAATCCTTTCTGATTAGGATCATCGGCCAGGCAGATCAGCTCGTTGGTGCCTTTGCGCAGCTCTATCAATTCGCCTTTCGCATTATACCCGAGCACAGCCGCGCCGTCCCGAAGCTCTGCCGGCGCAGCTAAAACAGCCGCTTTTATCTGTGCTTCCGTCGAAGGAACACCTGATTGTGCCTGTGCCCAGAAACCGGCCAGGGCCATAACCGCAGTTACTAGTAATTTTTTCATCATTTTATCTTTTTGTTATAGTTGCTCTTTGTGGTTCCACTTAAAGTTACGTTGTTTATTGGCAGGATTCAAATGCCAGCAACCCCTTACTTTAAAGCGAGTATACTCTTAGTATAGTGTTGCAGGTAAATGACTTACGTATTCCGTGCGCTTGAGGTCATGAAGCCTCCGTTTGACATTGTGTGGCAGGCTTTTCCTGCGGACCGTGCTTACTGTTTTATACTTCTTATACTTACTAGCTTAACTTTACTGCCCGGGGAGCAATTTATACTACCTTCTTTGCCTGCCCAATCTGAAAGGGCAGAAATTCTCTCAAAAAGCAACTTTTGTGCTGGCGTCTAAAAGCCTTTCCTCACTTTCCCTGATCCCAAGCGATCCCTGCATCAACCCTCTCCCTTTCTGCTGATGTGAAATACGCTTAACCCCACTTACCATGCGCCGATTTTTACTTACCTTATGGCTACTGCTGGTACTCGCAACCGGCTCCCTGAAGGCGGCTACTTATTATGTAAGCACTTTAGGAAAAGACACCAATTCCGGAACTTCCATGACCAGTGCCTGGCGAAGTATAGCGAAGGTTAACCGCACCGTGTTCCTGCCCGGCGATATTATTTTGTTCGAGGGTGGTAAAACGTTTACAGGCGGGCTATACTTTGGCTCTTCCGCAGGTGTTGCTGGCAAAGTAAAGGGCACCTCCACCAAACCCATCGTATTCGGCTCGTATGGCACCGGCCGGGCCATTATCAGCAGCGGAACAGTCAGTGGGTTTAAAGGCTACAACACAGCCGGTTTTAAGATCAACAACCTCATTTTTAAAGGCCCCGGCCGCACGCTGACCAGCCAGAATGGGATCGAGTTTTATACCGATGTCCCCAGTACAGTGCTCACTTATATCAATATCGTTAATGTAGACGTGTCCGGTTACCGGGGCGCAGGCATTATCATCGGGAGTTGGTCCAGCCTGACAGCCGGTTTCGGGAGCGTAACCATCAGCGACAGCAGGGTGCATGATAACGCAGAGGTAGGCATTACGGTGTATGGCCAGTTAGGACTGGTTCATAAGAACGTCATCGTCCGCAATACCAAAGTATATAACAATGCCGGCCGGCCGGACATCACCACCGAGCAAACAGGTAGCGGCATCCTGCTCAGCGATGTGGATGGCGCCACCATCGAGTACTGCGAGGCCTATAACAATGGCTGGCTGAATGCCTCGACCGGCAACGGGCCGATCGGCATCTGGGGCTACCGCTGCAACAACCTGGTTATCCAGCGCAACGAGTCGCACCACAACAAGACGGGCACCACCAAAGATGGCGGCGGCTTTGACCTGGATGGTGGCTGCACCAACAGCACCATGCAGTATAACTATTCCCACAACAACGATGGCGCCGGCTTTTTGCTGGGACAGTATGTGGGGGCACCCACTATGAAAGGGCTGACCGTGCGCTACAATATCACTGAAAATGATGGTCGCAAAAATGATTACGGCGGCATTCACATCTGGTCCTCGGGCTCGAACGGCGGCATTCAGGATGCGCACATTTACAACAACACCGTCTATATCACTCCTTCTCTCAATGCCTCTCCCAAAGCCATCATGGTCCGAAGCGCCGGGTTCCGGAATGTACGGTTCCGAAACAACATTGTGCAGGCAACCGGTGGGGTGCAGCTCATCCGCTTCAATTATTCCACCGACGTGCGCTTTGAAGGGAATGACTACTGGCCGACAGGCGGCACGTTCCGGATTCTCTGGCTCGGAAAGACCTATACTTCGCTGAGCACCTGGCGCACGGCTACTGGCCAGGAAAAGCGCAGCGGCGTAAATACCGGCTATTCGCTTGATCCGGGCCTGACTGACCCGGGCAAAGGCGTAACCATCGGCAACCCCAAACTGCTTTATACCCTGAGCGGCTATAAACTAAAATCCACTTCGGCGCTCATTGGAAAAGGACTTGATCTGAAAACCCTGCTCGGCATCAGCGTGGGATCTCAGGATTTCTTTGGCAATAACATCACGCTGCTGACAAGCTTCAGCATCGGGGCACACCAGCCCAACACGGCTGCCACCCTGCTTGCCAGTGAAGTGCCTGATCCGGGCGCCGCAAAGGCGCTGCAGGTTGCCGTTTACCCGAACCCGGTCAGCGAAAAAGCGGCCATCACTTTTTGGATGACAAAACATGAGCCGTACGAGCTGGACGTTTATACAATAAGTGGCGCAAGAATTCGCCGCATCAGCGAGGGGATGGGCATAGCCGGAAATGAATACAAGTATGATTTTGACAGCCGCAATTTACCCGGTGGCTTATACATTGTGCGGCTCTCAACCGGATCGGGCGTGAAAACGGCAAAAGTGCTTGTGCAGAAATAATCGCGCTACTTTCCGGCTGCAAAGCGGCACACCAGTCTTTTCAGGCGCAAGCCACGCCTATTAAAGACCTGGTGTGCCGTTTAAGCGTCCAGCATACTTCCCATGTCGATCATATCGAAGTATGGCTCTGCAATTTGCAGCGTACTGGCCGTTTTAGCGAATTGCCCGATTACCTGCATGCCGTTCTTTTCCCAGCGTTCGAAAAACTCGTGCTGGAAAGAATAGAGCGTGACCGTCCAGTCGCTCTGTTGCCGTTGCGAGAGCAAAATCCCATCTTTCATCAAAACCTCCGCCTGGCTCCAGGAGGGCAGGCGGGCAAACAATGACGACTCTATCATAACAAAAGCATTCCATCAGCAAGTAGCTCTGTTGGCAGGCCGTAAGCCTGGCAAAGCACCAGGCCCCGCAGCACCAGCCACTTCAGTTCCTTTTTCACCTTTACAGAAATTTATCTAACAACCCTGCTTACCCATTCTCACCGTTATCCGTACCTATTCTTTGCAAACACGCAGCGGCCGGTGGGCCCCACGGTGATAATTTAGGCAAAACAAACTGATGGCTGATACTGCAGGAGAAATAAATGTTGTTGTCTTCGATCTGAACGGCACTTTTTATAACAAGAGTTCCAAGGATGAATTCTTTAAATTTGTTTGCACTAAAAAACCTCAGAACGCTTTGTTCTTTTTTCAGATGGCCTACTATAAGCTCTTGCTGAAACTGCACAAGATCAGGCAAACCGAATTTAAAGAGAACTTTTTCAATTACCTCGACAACCTGCCCCCCGAGCAGGTAGAAGCCTATGCCGTAGAGTTCTGGAACAAGGAATACCCCGAGAATTTTAACCAGGAACTAAAAAGCCATTTTGATGCGCTGAAAGCCCAGGGTACGCAGCTTTTTTGCGCCACCGGCGCCCTGGAAGTATATGTAAAGCCTTTGTTTGAGTTATACCCCGTGGACGGCTTTGCGGGCACAAAAGCTACTTACGTGCAGCATACTTACAAAGTGGAAGGCAAAGCCTGCAAAGAAGAAGAGAAACTGAAAAGGATAAACGAACACTTCCACGGTAAACCCTTCCATTTGCAGGAAGCTTACTCCGACAGCAAGGAAGCCATCCTGAAGGAAGCGACCAAAGCCTTCCTAGTGAAGGATGGCAAAATCACGCCTTACAAAGAATAAACCCTCCATCCCCTCTAAATAATTATTTTGACCTTTGTGCCGGCTACAAAAGTCGGCGCATACTTGCCTTTGCCTGTCTCTTGCTGCATTCTTCCCTAAAGAATTTACCTGGCTGAGGCATGCGGTTGAAAACACGAAAACACCTGTGTCCGCATACATTCTTTCGATTAGAATACCGACCTTTGCGGCGCTATGTCTTCCACTGAAATGTTTTCCGAATTGCCTGTTTTGCCGGTTAAAGAAGCGCTCCCCCGGTTACTGGCTGCTTTTGAGGCCGGTTCGCGGGCGGTGCTGGAAGCGCCGCCCGGCGCAGGTAAAACTACCCTTGTTCCGCTGGCGCTGCTGCAGGCATCCTGGCGAGCCAAGGGCAAGATCATTGTACTGGAGCCCCGGCGCCTGGCTGCAAGAGCCGCCGCCCAGCGCATGGCTGACCTGCTGGGCGAGGCTGTGGGCCAGACCGTAGGCTACTGGGTGCGGATGGAGCATGTGGCTTCCGCTAAAACAAAGATCGAGGTGGTGACCGAAGGCATCCTTACCCGGTTGCTGCAGGAAGACCCGGCGCTGGAAGGCGTGGCCGCCGTTATCTTCGACGAATTTCATGAGCGTAGCCTGGCGGCAGACCTGGGACTGGCGTTGGCATTGGATGCGCAGGATGTTTTAAGGCCCAACCTGCGCCTGCTTGTGATGAGTGCCACGCTGGATGCCACGGCGGTGGGGCAATGGCTCGACGCACCCGTTATCCGGAGCGAAGGCCGTCAGTTCCCGGTCGAGACGCATTACCTCACGCCTGCAGCTGTAGCCGCTGCCGGTCACCGCCCGGCCGAACGACTGGCAAACCTGGTCCCTAAGGCCATCCGGCAGGCTTTGCAAAAAGAGCCGGAGGGCGATGTCCTTGTTTTTCTGCCCGGTATGGGCGAAATGCGCAAAGTTGCCCAGCACCTGGACGGCACTTTGCCACCCGCCACCGACCTGCACCTGCTGCATGGCGAGCTGGCTCTGTCGCGGCAGCTGGCTGCCATTCAACCGGCACCCCGCGGCAAACGCAAGGTTGTACTGGCTACCAGCATTGCCGAAACCAGCTTAACCATAGAAGGTATAAAAGTGGTCGTGGACGGCGGCTTTGCCCGGGTTCCCAAGTTTGTTCCCCGCACCGGCCTCACTACCTTAGTCACCATCCCTGTATCGCTGGCGGCTGCCGACCAGCGCCGCGGACGTGCCGGCCGCTTAGGCCCCGGTGTGTGCTACCGCTTATGGTCTTCGGCCGACCAACTGCAGCTGCAGGCACGGCAATCCCCCGAGATCTGTGAAGCCGACCTGACCGGCCTGGCCCTGGAGCTTGCCATTTGGGGCGTAAAAGATGCTGCCGCACTCCATTGGATGGATGCCCCGCCGGCCGCTGCGCTTGCCCTTGCCCGTGACCTGCTGGTGCGCCTGCAGGCGATCGATGCAACGTTTAACCCCACGCCCCACGGCAAAGCATTGGCTTCGCTGGGCATTCACCCCAGGCTAGGCCACCTTGTCATGTGCGGCCATGAGATGGGCGCTGGGGCCACTGCCTGTGCGCTGGCTGCGCTGCTTTCCGAACGCGATATTTTAAAACCTATGCAGGTGCCTTTCGGAGCGCCCCTGCCGGACCTGCAGCTGCGCCTGGAAATTCTTGCCGGCAAGCGCCCGCCTATGCCGGGTTTTGTACTTGACGAAAATGCCCTGCGCCGGGTGCGGGAACAAGCCAACAACTTAAAGCAGCGGATACGCGTCAACGAGAGCACTATTTTGCCGGAGATGGCGGGTTTGCTCACGGCGCTGGCCTACCCCGACCGGCTGGCGCAGCGCGAATCGTCGGGGCGGGTGAGGCTGATAACCGGGCAGCGGGCAGCATTAGCCACAGAACTATTTACCGAAGCGGAGTTTTATGGCGTAGCGCACCTGGAGGCAGGCAACCAGGCCCGGGTCATGCTGGCGGCACCCCTGTCCAAAAACGACATCCTGACCTATTTTTCGGAACAACTGGAACAGCTGCAGGAAGTGCGCTGGAATGCCGCCCAAGGCCGTGTTAATTCCCGACAAATTATGCGGCTGGGCGCGCTGCTGCTGGAGGAAGCAACCCTGCCAAAACCCGACCTGGCGCTAGTAGCAGAAGCGCTGCTGCAGGCCTTGCAGGACAAAGGCATCAGGCAACTGCCGTGGCCGGAGCAGGCCCTGAAAACCCGCGAGCGGCTGGCCTTTCTGCACCAGCTGGCACCCGGGCAGTGGCCTGATGTTTCGGATGAAGTGTTAGCAGCCACTATGCCCGAATGGCTGAGACCCCACCTCATAGGGCTTTCATCTCTGGAGCAGGTCAGCCGGCTCGATTTTGAGGAGATGCTGCTGGGAGGCCTATCCTGGGAGCAGCGGCAGGAAATGGACCGGCTGGCCCCGACGCACCTGCAGGTCCCCAGCGGCTCCCGCATTGCCCTGGACTATTCCGAAGTAACTACGCCGGTGCTGGCCGTCCGGCTGCAGGAAGTATTCGGCCTGCTGGATACCCCGCGCATTGCCGGGGGCAAGGTGCCGTTGCTGCTGCATTTGCTCTCCCCTGCTTCCCGGCCGGTGCAGGTAACCCGCGATTTGCGGAGTTTCTGGAGCAACGGGTATTTTGAGGTGCGCAAAGATCTGCGCGGCCGCTACCCCAAACACCACTGGCCCGACGATCCGCTCTCCGCCCCGCCTACCCGCGGCACAAAGAAAAGACCGCAGTAGGGTTTGTTGAGGCACGAGAGCACAGTGCTCGAAACAGGGCTGTGCCCAGGGTATAATGCTGCCCTTTTCCGGAAGTATAACAAAGCGCAATAAGGCTAATCCTACCCAGGGTTTCGCATTGTGGCAGCGGCAGAAAAAGCTGGAATTCAAATTTTTTGAAGATTAAGCAAACATTAAAATTCGTCTCTACGTTTTCATAGGAGCGTTATGCTTTTAATAAACTAACATATAACTATGGAAACAAAAGACTTAAAAGACCTAAAAACAAAAGCGGATAACTATAATCCCCAACATAAAGAAGGACCGGTAGCAGCCGCTATCGAGAAGTATACTTCTAAAATACCATCTGATGTATACCTGTGGGCCGCACTTGGTTCCATGGCAGTTTCTGCCACTTTAAAGATCATGAATAACAGCAAAACAGCTTTGTTTGTCGGCCAGTGGGCACCTTCTTTCCTGATCTTAGGAGTTTACAACAAAATCGTAAAAGAGCAGGGCTACTATAAAGACAAAGGCCCGACAGCTTTTTAAGGATGAACGTATAAAGTATGAAATAAAAAAGAGGAAGCTTTCGCTTCCTCTTTTTTTGCCTGCCCCAAAGGTTGGTAGGAATTCTTATACTTATACTTAGACATGCCTCCACTGGGCAGCAACCGCGCCCTTCTTACTGACCCGCCAGGTCCAGCTCGTCTGTCGGGAGCAGGGGCACTTGTTTGCCCATTTTTTTCTGGATGATCTTGAAATGATGCGCATCCTCAGGGCAAATGAGCGAAATGGCTTCGCCCTGCGCAGCCGCACGGCCCGTGCGGCCAATACGGTGCACATAATCTTTCGGGGAGCGCGGCAGCTCGTAGTTGATCACGTAGGGCAAAAATTTGATATCGATGCCCCGGGAGGCAAGATCGGTGGCAACCAACACCCGCAGCTTGCCTGCTTTAAATTTTGTAAGTGCATCCGTGCGGGCGCCCTGACTTTTATCACCATGCAGGGCGGCCGCCTGTATGCCGTGTTTCAGCAGTTTTCCTGTTACATTGTCCGCTGTCCGGATCGAAGAGGTAAAGACCAGCACCTGCTGCATATCTTTCTCCCGGATCAGGTACCGGAGCAAAGGGCCTTTTTTCTCGGGCCCGACCTGGTAGGCTACCTGCGTGATCAGGTCAGGCACCGACGCTTCCTCCTCCACCCTGATCACTACCGGGTCCTGCAACAGATCGGCTACCAATTTTTCAACATCCGCTCCCAGCGTAGCCGACAATAAAATATGCTGACGCCTGGCGGGCAGCAGCGCCAGCACTTTGTCCATTTCTTCCTTAAAGCCCAGGTGCAGGATCTTATCGGCCTCGTCCAGCACCAATATCTCTACTTCCGACAGCCGCACGGCATTGTTCGAAACCAGGTCGAGCAGGCGGCCCGGCGTGGCGACCAGCACATCCGTGCCATTCAGCTGCATCATCTGCGGGTTAATGGAAACCCCGCCATACACAGCCAGGGTTTTTACCGGGCGGGGTAGTGCTTTCCCAAATGCCTGCATCACCTCTCCTATCTGCAAGGCCAGCTCCCGGGTAGGCACCAGTACCAGCGCTTTCACGTTGCGGCTGCGGGCAGGCTTAGCCTGCTGAAACAGCTCCAGAATAGGCAGCGCAAAGCTAGCCGTTTTACCGGAGCCGGTCTGCGCAATGCCCAGAACATCCTTCCCCTTCAGAATGGCCGGAATCGCTTCCTGCTGGATGGGGTATGGCTGCGTATAGTGGTTCGCTTCGATCGCTTTTAAAAGCGGTTTGGATAAACCTAGAGAGTAAAACGACATAAGAATGACTGAATTTTAAAAGTAAACGGGGCAGTAGCCCCTGCAAAGATACGACTTAATTGCTCCCATACCTGCCGAAGCGCTACTGCCCTCTGAAGTAGTCATCATCACCTTATACTTACCTACACTTGTAATCCACTCCCACAGCAAGAAGCCGGTAACCAGCACGAGATGTTTTATACTTGCATAGGCTATGTAACAGATAATTAGCCGGCAAGGCGCAACTTTCCGCATTTAATGCTTATTTTGGAGGCGTACAACTATTCCAATCTTATGCACAGAAAACTAATTGCCAGTGCGTGCGCCCTGTTGTTAGCCTGCACGGGCTTTGCCCAAGTAAACCCTACCTGGCCCGTTATCTTTAAAAAGATCAACACCGAAGTACAGCAAAACTCTAAAGCCTATAGTACCCTCGGAGATGCCACGTCTACGATCGGTCACCGCCTCACGGGTTCAGAAAACGGCAAGAAAGCGGAAGAATATGCCTACAACCTGCTCCGTTCGTATGGCTTTAAAGACGTGCGTTACCAACCATTTGAAGTAGAAAGCTGGAGCCGCGGCACCCTGCAAGTCGAAGTTGGCACAAAGGCCGGCCAGCTTGCCCCGGTTAAATCCGTTTCGCTGGCGCACTCGCCGGTGAAAGCCGACCTGACAGCAGCAGTAGTAGACATGGGCAATGGGTTGGAAGTTGATTATGCTGCCCGGCCTGCTGCCGTAAAAGGCAAAATAGCGCTCGTATACCTGGGTGTGCTGCCCGGCTCGCCGGAAGGCACCGGTTCGCTGCACCGTTCCGAGAAAACAGCGATTGCCATCAAGTATGGCGCAGCTGGTATCATCATTATCAATACTGTGGAAGGGGGCACGCTGCTGACAGGTACTGCCTCCGTGACGGGCAAGCTGATCCCGATCCCGGCGGTTTGCATTGGCAAGGAAGATGGTTTTAAGCTGAAAGAGCAACTAAAAGCCGCTCCCCTGCAGGCCCATATCGCCATGACCAACACATCGGGCATGATCAAGGCACGCAATGTGGTGGCCACGCTGAAAGGCAAATCGAAGCCGAATGAAAAGATAGTAGTAGGCGGCCACCTCGACTCCTGGGACCTGGCTTCCGGCGCGATCGACAACGGCATCGGCTCTTTCTCGGTGCTGGACATGGCGCGTACGTTTAAAACCCTGAAGCTGCAGCCCAGCCGCACCATCGAGTTTGTAATGTTTATGGGCGAAGAAGAAGGCCTGCTGGGCTCCAAAGCCTATATCGCGGATGCTATCAAAAACAAGTCGATCGAGAACGTGGCTTTCATGCTCAACTACGATATGACGAACGATCCGAAGGGGTATAATGCCAGCGATGCATCCTGTAAGGAGTTGTTCAAGTCGATCGGGGCCATTGCTGCCAAAATCGATACGACCTTTAAGAATGAGTTCTCCTCGCGTGCCGGCCTGCACTCCGACCATCAGCCTTTTATGCTGCATGGCGTGCCAACAGGCGGCTCGTTTGGCGGTAAGCTGCCCAATAACAGCGGTGGCTGCTACCACGCCGATTGCGACGCGTTTAACCTGGTAGACGAAGCTGGATTGAAAAATACTGTCCGGTTTAGTGCCATGCTGCTGTACGGCCTGGCCGATACGCCCCAACTGCCGGCCAAGCGCCGCAACGATGCAGAAACAAGAGCCTTCCTGATCGAAAATAAGCTGGAAGAGCCGCTGAGAATTGCCGGCGAGTGGCGCTGGACTGATTAATAACCTGCGGGATTAAAGGATGTTCCTTGCCAGGACAGCCGCTATACTTCAGGTATAGCGGCTGTTTCTTTTTAACACGCTCTTAGGTCAATTAATCAACTCACATGCTGATCGTTACAAACCACTTTCCTTCTGCTTCCATTTCGCCCGGCACTATCCCGGCGGCCTTCCCCTGCCTGTTTATCGTAACACAAGCTTCGAGATAAGAATAATTTTAGCTCCATTAAACCACCCGGCGGCTTTAATGGGTTGCCGGCAAAGTATAACCTATGATACAAGCGGATATCCTTATTATCGGAGCCGGCGCTGCAGGCCTGCAGGCGGCCCGTACGCTGGCAGCAGCAGGCCGGCAGGTAGCTGTGCTCGAAGCCCGTCACCGGATCGGGGGCCGCGTTTATACCTTTAAGCCTGATGGATTCTCTGTCCCGATAGAAGCTGGAGCGGAATTTATACATGGCGACCTGCCCCTGACCAATGCCCTGTTGCAGGAAGCCCACATGACGTTTCAAGCCATGGCTGGCAGCACTTACGAGGTGCAGCAGGGCATGGTGCTGGAATCAGAAGCCTTTCTAGCTGGCTTCGATGAGATGCTCGCCCGGTTGCAGGAACTAACGCAGGACATGTCGCTAGCGGCATTCCTGGCACAGTACTTTCAGGGAGAAACTTATGCAGCGCTCCGGGAGTCAGTCACAAAATTTGCTGAGGGCTACGATGCCGCCGACATACAGAAACTGAGTGCGATGGCTTTCCGGGAAGAATGGCTGGGCGGAGGCGCCCTTAATTCCTCCTTTCCGCATGGTGGGTATGGGCAGGCCTTTGATTTCCTGTACCAACGCGCAAAAGCCGCGGGCGCTACTTTTCACCTTGCGCAGGTGGTGGAGGCAGTGCACTGGCAGGCAGGCCAGGTACGGATCAGCTGCCGTTCAGGGCAACAGTTCACTGCCGCCAGGGTGCTGGTCACCGTACCCCTGGGGGTGCTGCTTTCCGAGCCTGGCAGCGAAGGGTACATCCGCTTCGCTCCTGCCCTGCCCGAGCATGCTGCAGCCTTGCAACAGCTGGGCTTTGGCCCGGTGATAAAAATTATACTCGAGTTTCGGCACGCCTTCTGGCAAAACGAAGCTCTGCAGGCGCAGGCACGCCAGTTGCCAGCGCTTAGCTTCCTGCTCTCCGATGCCACACCGGTGCCGACCTGGTGGACGCACCTTCCTGACAACACGCCGCTGCTGACCGGCTGGCTTGCCGGGCCGCAGGCGCTACACCTGCATCATTTGGCAGAAGATGCCCTTGTTGAGCAGGCCCTGGCGTCGCTGGCGTATATTTTTGCCACCAGCCGGGATTTTCTTAACGAACAACTGGTCGCAAAAAAAGTGGTGAACTGGGTGGCGGATCCTTATGCCCGGGGAGCTTATGCCTACGCCACTGTAAACGCCACAGAAGCGATGAAAGTGCTTTGCCAACCTGTGCAGGAAACCGTATACTTTGCCGGAGAGGCACTCTACCAGGGGCACGCCATGGGTACCGTGGAGGCAGCGCTGGCCAGCGGCCTGCAGGCAGCCAACCGCATATTGGGCGATGCCGGTGCCGGCAGTTAGTCTTATAAAATGGGCTTATGGCAGCGGGCTTCCGGCAACAATTCTTATCTGTAAGCTGCGTTTTACCGTTATACATTGAAAACTTAATTTATCAGCGCTACCTAACAGGCCATTTATGGGAACAACACATCAGAATTTCAGTTCTACTGAAGGCACCCAGGAACTTCACAACGGCAAAGAACAGGAAAACCCCTTGCCAAGGGCCGTGCTGCGGCCAAACATGCATTATCTGCTGGATGGGGAATGGCAATTTGAACATGACCCGAATGACCGCGGCCTTCGCGAAGCCTGGTACCTGGGCCACCGCTATACTCATACGGCCCACTGGCCCGGCTCTGTGGAAGAGCACATGGCCAACTCCCGGGGCAAGCAAGGGCCTGCCTGGCAGGATAATGTCATTGCCTGGTATGAGCGGGAATTTCCGCGCCCTGAACGCAATACCCAATCAGCGCCTTCTATCTTTCAGATCACGTTTGGTGCCTGCGGCTACGAGACCCGTGTGTGGCTGAACGGCCGGCTGCTGCGCACCATCGAGGGCGAAGACGTGCATTTTGGGGAGTATACCTCATTTTCCTACGAGCTCGACGAGGAGCACCTGCTCCCGGTAAATTACCTGACCGTGCGCATTGCCGATACCATGGACGCCGAAACCACGCGGGGCAAGCAGGAATCGCATGTGTTTAAGCGGGGCGGCATCTGGTATCAGACCTATACCGGCGCCACACGAAGTGTATGGCTGGAAGTTGTAGAGCGCAACCGCTTACGTTCCAGGGTGGGTGTGATCAGCGAGATAGAAGACGCCCTGGTGCGATTTGTGCTCACATCCCGCATCCACGACCCCGGCCAATATACCCTGAAGCTGAAAATATTCGAACTTGACACCCCGCAGGACGAGCCCCTCTGCGTTTCGGATTTCCCCCTGCACCTAGAAGCAGGGCAGCGGCGCCAGTATGTGGTGGTCAAGATGCCAGACCCGGAGCTGTGGTGCCCGGAGAACCCGCACCTCTACCGGCTGGTCGCCCAACTGGTGGATGCCAACGGGTACGCAGCTGAGATTGAAGCGCACTTCGGATTACGGAAGTTTGAGTCCAGGGGCCGCCACCTGTATCTCAACAACAAGGAAATATACATCGACGGCATACTTTACCAGCCGGGCACAGCTACCTACGAGGAAATGCGGCGCCACATGTTTGCCATGAAGGATCTGGGCTGCAACCTGGTGCGCGTACACATTGCTGGCGTAGACCCGCGCATTTACAACCTGGCTGATGAAATAGGCATGCTCTTGTGGGTGGAGGTCCCCAGCCCGCATAGTTCTACTCCCAGAAGCCGCGAGAACCATGCCGCCGAACTGCGCCGCATGCTGGCCCTGATCGAAACAAACCCCTCGGTGGTGATCTGGAGCCTGTATAACGAGGACTGGGGCGCGCAGGACATTGCCGTAAACCCCGAAACCCGCCAGTACATTATGGATGCCTACCACTACATGAAAATACGGCACCCGCAATTCCTGGTAGTGGACAACGATGGCTGGCAGCATATTTCCTATGAGGGAAAACTAAAATCCGACCTGCTGACCGCCCACCTCTATACCCCCGATCTGGCGCGATGGAAGGAACTGCTCGATCAGCTGGCGGCAGGCCAAATGGTGGGCGTGGCGGCCTTTCCGCTGGTAGTAGGCGATCCCTATTTCTACCGTGGGCAAACCCCACTGATCGTGAGCGAATGGGGAGGGTTTGGCTTCTCAGACTATGGCGGCCCGCAGAGTCTGGATGAACGGGCCGAGCGCATCCGCCAGTATAAAAAGGAGTTGCGCAAACGCCCCATAGCCGGCGACGTGTATACCCAGGCCACGGATATTGAAGATGAGCGGAATGGGCTGATCGACCCCAAAACCGGGAAGCTCTCAGTGCCCCCGGGGCTGCTTAACTCCAGCAATGATGAACAGTAAAGAAGCGCTTCTGCAGCATACGTATGCTGCAGAAGCGCTTCTTTTTTATCGCCAAATTCCGAGCAGAGCCAAACGGATGCAAAAGCAGGGCGCACCCAGAGTTTACTTTTTCCCAGCTTTGTCAAGGTCTTTGCCCAGGTCTTCTACCTGCTTCATAAAATTTGAGACCGTTTCGTCCGAATATGTTCCAAAGGCATCCGAGATGGTTCCTTTACGCCCGTCGGCAGTTTCCACCACATAGAGTATGGCCATATCGTCCGGGTTCGATTCACCTTCGAACCGGTAAAAGTTCACGATCTGCACCTGCTCCGGGGTAAACCGTCCATCGCCCTCTATCGTGCATAAAAAGCCATCGTCTGATACGGTAAAATCCTCCGTATACCCTTCCTGGCGAAGCTGCGACAAAACGGTCACCAGGGCGGTCAGTTCTTGTTTATCTTCCATACTTAGTTGTATTTTAATTTTAAGGAGTATAGCGACGGCACGCCGCAACGTGGGAAAGTAACTACCCTGTGGCAGTGACAAAGCCAGCTTCCCTTTTTGATTTACGAGAATAATCCCGGACTGGGCGACTAACTTCCTGTGCCGTTCCGGGGACGGCCGCACAAAGCAGATTTGATCCGCTGCGCCAGTGCAAAAAAGAAATCCTGTGGTGTTATACTTTTTCCCTGCCTATTCTAGCGACCGGCCGTTTCAGTCATGGTATAGTATCGCCTAACCAGGACTTGATAAGCCATTTCCGTGCAAAACATTAACCCAGATGCCTTATCTTTGGAGCCCGGCCCCGGCGCCAAGAGTAAATTGAACAATTACAATATATGACGGCCATTGTACCGAGTAATTTCTTTAAACAGGAGCGCACCCCAGCAGAGACAAAGTATGAATTGCTGGGCAAGTGCTTCGAGGCATGGTGCGCCGCCACATTCACACTACCCGGGCTGCCCGAAAAAGCGCTGCTCCTTGATCTGAACGCCGCCCCTGTTGCCGGCGAATACGTACCGCAGGCCATACTGTTGCAGCAGCTCTACCGCAGCACAGGCAGCCGGACGGACCTGAATCAAATCATCCATACTTTTTTCAGCGACCCTGATGCGCCGGCACTCGGGCATCTGCAAGAGCAGTTGAGCGCGCTTGCCTTTTACGAGAAGCTTATCCATCAACCGGCTTTCCTCTCTTCGCCGCAGGCACAGGCCGATGTGGCCGACATGCTTGCCAGCCCCGTGCCGGCCCTTGCCTTTCTGGATCCTTTTAACCTGAGCCATACCGGCGGGCTGCGACAGGAACAGCTGTTGGCAGCCGGGGTGGACCTGGTGCTGCTGCTGCAGCCACAAACACTGCTGCGCGCAATGAGCGGGAAAGCCAGCCAAAGTATGAAAGATTTGTTCGGAGAGCGGCTTACGCAGGTGCGCGGCTATTTTAAACGGGAGAAAGCACCCTGCCGCCGGGTGAGGTATACCTTGCTTGTTTTGCAGGAAGTGCTTGCCGAAAGAGATTATCTCGCCCTCAAATTCGACATCAATGCCCCTAACAGCGCCGAAGCCAGCTACTACCTGCTGCTTGCTTCCAGGCAAAAAGCTGTGTACCGGAGTTTTAAAGAAATGCTGCTCCCCTACTCGGTTTTTCAGGAGGATGGCGTGCCGTTGCTCCACACCAACCAGCAACAGCCCGACCAACTTGCTTTGTTTATCGAAGCACCCAAGTATACGGTCTTAAACCTGGCCGCGGAGTTGGAAGACAAAAGCAGCCTGTACAAGTATAAAGCGATCGAGAAAATATACGAAGAGCACCACATCGGCACGACCTACATCCTGCTCAATTACGTGGAGGCTTTTAAGCTGCTGCGCGACCGGGGAAAGATCGAGCTGCTCAACCCAAAGACCATGCAATCCATCCGGGCGGCTACAGCTGCGTCGGTGGTAAAGTATAAAACCTCCTGAGTGCAGGCAGCTGCAAAAAACAGCCTGTTCTTAATACTTTGATTTGATCAGGTCCAGCAGGCGGACAAACCGGTCTTTGTCGTCGTTTACGGAAAACAGGCGCCACAACCCTTCTACTGTCAGCAGCAGAAATTCGGCTTCCAGCTCCGGCTCTTTATACCCTAGTTTCGAAAAGGCTTCGACCAATTTTGTAGAAATAGAATTGGAATACCGCAGGTGATGTTTCTGGGCGATCTCCTCGTTGGTTAACTTAAACTGCATGCGCCAGAAAACACGCTCTTCCTCTACCAGTTTCAGGGGCATGTCCAGCACATTGGCCAGCAGCTTCTGCGGATCGTCCTCCATCATCAGTCCCTTGCTCCGTTCCATAATGCGACGGTAGCCTGCCTTCACCACCATGTCGAGCAGATTTTCTTTGCTTGCGCAGTGCTTAAAGATCAAGCCTTCCGAAACACCGGCTTTGCGCGCTATCATGCTGGTTGGCGTTGCATTGTAGCCATTCTCTGCAAACAGGATTAAGGCTGATTCTAATATAAGGTCTTTTTTTGTTTTGGCCATTTTACGATCGCCTTGCGGCACACCCTGGAAGTACGTTTTGTGAAGTCTCAAATTTAGGCATGTCTTTACACTATTTCAGCATCAAACAACTTTTTTTGTGCGGCAAGCAAAAAGCGCCTCTGCCGGCAACCTCCCCTGAGTCTGGTGAGGACGATTATCCAGGCAGTTTCAGAGCCCGAAACAAGCAAGCTGTCTTGCTGGGGCAGTCAGATCAAAACACCTTTTGGAGCGCCCGTTTCTCCTTGCATTAAAGTTCAAACAATAAATTTGTATTCCCCAGAAAGTTTTACTTTTATTGCATGTTATCATTATCTTTAAGAGTTAAAAACCTACTACCCTGAATTACTTTATCAACTTTAACAACTCTATGACTAACCAAAACGCTAAAGCTCCGGTGTCGAACTGGAAGAACCACCTCAAAATCCTTTTGTTTGGTGCGGCTTCGCTGTATGCCGTACAGGCCTCGGCGCAGTTTGACCCATCTGGTGCCCGAAAAACTCCTTTCATCGATAAGACGAACATGAACCTGTCGGTGAAGCCCGGCAACGACTTTTACGAGTATGCCAACGGCACCTGGCTGAAGAACAACCCTGTTCCGGCAAAGGAAACCCGCTGGGGAAGCTTTAACGAGCTGCGCGACTTTAACATCAATGCTGTTAAATCCATTCTGAACGAAGCGGCTGGCAACAAAAGCGCCGCTACCGGCTCTATTGAAAAGCGCGTAGGTGATTTTTACGCAGCGGCCATGGACAGCGCTGCCATCGACAAACTTGGTTACAAGCCGATCAAAGCCGACCTGAAAAGAGCCGGTAAAGTAAAGAATGTACAGGACGTGCTCAACGAGGCCGCTTACCTGCGTACCGTGGGTTACAGCTCGCCGATGTTCGGATTCTATGTGGGCCAGGACCGCAAGAACGTGGAGAACATGGTGCCCCAGCTTAGCCAGGGCGGCACTACGCTGCCTGACCGCGATTACTATCTGAAAAATGATGCCCGCAGCACCAAAATTCAGGAAGCCTATAAAAAGTATATCACCACGCTCTTCACCTTAACCGGTGCCAAGCCGGCCGTTGCCGAGAAAAATGCCGAAACCATCTTCAACCTGGAGAAAAAACTGGCTGCTGCGCAAATGAGCCGCGTGGAAATGCGTGATCCGTATAAAACTTACAATAAATTTGCTGTTGCGGACCTGAGCAAAACCACGCCGAACATTGACTGGCAGCCGCTAATGGCCAAAATGAAAGTAACCGGACAGGACACGGTGCTGGTAAACAACCCTGCTTTCTTTAAAGAGCTTAACAGCCTGGTAAAGAGCGTTCCGGTTGCCGACTGGCAGACATACCTGCAGTGGAGCGTGCTCAAATCGTCGGCCCCATACCTGAGCCAGCCTTTTGTAGATGCCAACTTTGCTTACTCGCAGGCACTGAGCGGCCAGAAAGTACAGACGCCGCGCTGGCAGCGTATGTCGTCGCTCACCGACGGCACCATTGGCGAATTGCTGGGCCAGTTGTATGTGCAGAAATACTTTAAGCCTGAGGCGAAAGCCCGCATGCAGGAGCTGATCGGTAACCTGATCAAAGCGTACGAGATCCGTATTAACAACCTGGAGTGGATGAGCGCTACAACCAAGCAAAAAGCTTTGGATAAACTCCACGCTTTCACTCCAAAGATCGCTTACCCGGACAACTGGAAAAACTACGACGGCCTGGAGATCAGCCGCAAGTCATTCTTCCAGAACCTACGCAACGCTGATTTATGGGCGTATAACGACATGGTGAGCCAGCTGGGCAAACCGGTTGACAGAACCAAATGGGGTATGTCTGCTCCAACGGTGAACGCCTACTACAGCCCGGTAATGAACGAGATCGTGTTCCCGGCCGGTATCCTGCAGTTCCCGTTCTTTGACCCGAATGCGGATGATGCCGTGAATTATGGTGGTATCGGTGCCGTGATCGGCCACGAGATCTCCCACGGTTTCGATGACTCCGGCAGTCAGTATGATAAAGACGGTACCCTGCGCAACTGGTGGACCGAAGAAGACCGTACGCAGTTCCAGAAGAAAGCCAATGCCCTGCAGGCGCAATATGACGCTTATACTATCCTGGACACGGTACACGTGAACGGCAAATTGACGATGGGTGAAAACATTGGTGACCTGGGTGGCCTGAACGCGGCTTACGAAGCCTTTAAGATGACGAAGCAAGGCAAGTCGAACGAGAAGATCGATGGCTTCACGCCGGATCAGCGCTTCTTCCTGGCCTGGGCACAGGTATGGCGAACCAACATCCTTCCAGAGGCAGCTGCCCAGCAGGTGGTTACAGACCCACACTCGCCGGGCCAGTACAGAACCATTGGCGCGCCGGTAAACATGGATGCCTGGTACCAGGCCTTTGATGTGAAGCCTGGCGACAAGCTGTATAAGAAACCGGAGGACCGTATCAGACTTTGGTAACGTATCCTTTAAACAGCCGCAGCGTTGTTTAAAAGGCTTATACTTAAAGAGCGCCCGGGTACATTGCCCGGGCGCTTTTATTTTGATCTTACCTAAGAAATCAGTTTATGATTGCAAGACACTGGACGGGCTGGCTCAAACCCGGGGAGGTAGCCAACTATGAACAGCACCTGACCCAACACCTGTTCCCCGAGCTAAAGCAGCTGCCAGGATATATAAGCACTACCGTTTACCGGCGTCAGGTGACAGATGCGGTGGAGTTTCTGGTAATAACCCACTGGACATCCATGGAGGCGATCCGGCAATTTGCAGGCGATGACCCGGACAAGGCGGTTATTCCGGAAGAAGCCCGCAAAATGATGGTGCGCTACGATACGGAAGCACGCCACTACCAGGTAGCGCAGTTATGATTGTGCCAAAACAAGTATATCCCGGCCCTTTATACTTCCTATCAGGGAGATAACCTGGGCTGGCAAGTATACCTAACAAAAAAGACCTCCGGCTATTCGTAACCGGAGGTCTTTTTTGTTAACTGGCTTTTGCTTTATGGTGGGCTGCAAGCGGGTGGTGCAGCAGCACGACCGAATTTCCTTGTACCTTCACCACATCACCGGCCTTATACGTTTCGCCATCTTCGATCAGGTTCCAGGTAGTGTCCAGCACCTTGGTCCATTTAGTGCCATACTTTTCGGGTGGCAAGGTATACTCCAGCTCGCCGTAATAGGCATTAAAAATAATGTAGAAGCTATCGTCCAGGATCTGCTCCCCTTTTGGCCCCAGGGCATGCACCCCACGGCCGTTGAGGTATACGCCCAGCGATTTGGCAAAATCATGGCTCCAGTTCTCGTCCGTCATTTCGGTGCCTTCCGGTAAAAACCAGGCAATATCTTCTACCCCAACGCCTTTTATCGGCTGCCCCTGAAACCAGCGGCGGCGGCAGAACATCGGGTGACTTTTGCGCAACTGTATCAGCTTTTGGGTAAAGGCCAGCAGCTCTTTGTCGGCGGCAGCCCAGTTGAGCCACGATATTTCATTGTCCTGGCAGTAGGCGTTGTTATTGCCGCCCTGGGTGCGGCTTATCTCGTCGCCTGCCACCAGCATGGGCACTCCCTGGCTCAGGAAAAGCGTGGTAAGTAAATTCCGCTTCTGCCGTTGCCGCAGTTCCAGAATAGCCGGATCATCGGTTGGCCCCTCAACCCCGCAGTTCCAGGAGCGGTTGTGGCTCTCCCCGTCGTTGTTGTTTTCGCCGTTGGCCTCGTTGTGCTTTTCGTTATAAGAGACCAGGTCATTCAGGGTAAAGCCGTCATGCGCCGTCACAAAGTTAATGCTGGCGGTAGGCCTGCGGTAGTCGTCGCGGTAGAGGTCGGAGCTGCCGGTAAAGCGCTCGGCAAATTCGGCCAGCATACTATCTGCCCCGCGCCAGTAATCCCGGATGCAGTCGCGGTACTTGCCATTCCATTCCGTCCATCCGGGCGGGAAGTTGCCCACCTGGTAACCGCCTTCGCCCACATCCCAAGGCTCGGCAATAAGCTTTACCTGCGAGATAACCGGGTCCTGGTGAATGATGTCAAAGAAGGAGCTCAACCGGTCTACCTCGTGCAGCTCGCGGGCAAGCGTCGAGGCCAGGTCAAACCGGAAACCATCCACGTGCATCTCCAGGATCCAGTAGCGGAGGCTGTCCATGATCAGGCGCAGCACACTGGGCAGGTTGGCGTTCAGCGTATTGCCGGTACCGGTATAATCCATGTAATAGCGCTTGTTGTCTTCTACCAGCCGGTAGTACGACGCATTATCAATGCCCCGGAACGAGAGCGTGGGGCCCATCTGATTGCCTTCGCCCGTGTGGTTATACACCACATCCAAAATCACTTCGATGCCTGCTTTGTGCAGTTCCTTCACCATTTGCTTGAACTCCTGCACCTGGCTTCCGATCTTGTTGCTTTTGGCATACCGCACATCAGGGGCAAAAAAGCCGATCGAGTTATAGCCCCAGTAATTGGTCAGGCCTTTGTCCAGCAGGTAGCGGTCGGTCACAAAATGATGCACCGGCAACAGCTCGACGGCTGTGATACCGAGTTCCTGCAGGTAGTTGATGGTAACCGGATGGGCCAGCGCCTGGTATGTGCCCCGGATCTCTTCCGGAATATCGGGGTGCAGCTGCGTAAAGCCCTTTACATGCGTTTCATAAATAATCGATTTATGGTAAGGTATTTTGGGAGCCACATCTCCCTCCCAATCAAAAGCAGGGTCAATTACTACGGATTTGGGAATAAAGGGCGCGCTATCGGTTTTGGAGAAGGTCAAATCCTGTTTCTTATCGCCCATTTTATACCCGAAGAGGGCATCGTGCCATTCGATAGTACCTGATATGGCCCGGGCATAGGGATCGATGAGCAGCTTATGCGGGTTATAGCGCTCGCCATTTTCCGGGTTATAAGGGCCTTGCACGCGGTAGCCGTAGAGCAGGCCAGGCTTTGCATCAGGCAGGTATACGTGCCATACCTGATGAGTGCGTTCGGCCATCTTCACGCGCGCATATTCTTTCTTGTCATCGGTCGAATGAAACAGGCAAAGCTCCACGCCCGTTGCGTTGTCCGCATACAATGCAAAATTCACTCCTTTCCCGTCCCAGGTAGCGCCTAAAGGGTATGGGCTGCCCAGGTATGTTGTTACTTTCATAAATCTTATGTATGGCTAATAAAAAGCGATTAAATGAGGATCCCGGCTGCCGCTCTGCACAAAAAACGCAAGCAGTTCTACCAATTTGCAGGCAGCCGGCAAATGCCTTGTTATACTTCAAAGCAAACAAATAGTTGGGTTTTCCAGCCAATGCGCCTGGCAGTGCGGGTCCCAGGGTATAAGAGCCGCGGAAGCCTCCGGAAAAGTAAAGGCCCGGTTAGTTTGCCGGGCCTTTGCTTTTGAAGTTCCAATGCATTGCTGCCATGCGCCGCTTACCGGGCAGGGCTGCCTGCCTTAAGCAGTTTTCCGCTTAGCCGCTTATCTCCCACCAGCACATGATAGAAGTATAAACCGGGCGCTACCGGCGTGTGCTGGCTGTCATTGCCATCCCAGAGCAAGTCATGCTGCCCGGCGGGCAGCTGGCCAAAGCTGATCTCGCGCACCACCTGCCCCACTTCCGAGTAAATCACCAGCCGCACCGGCGCGGCTTTGCCCAGATTAGCCGCAATATGGGCACTGCCGGTGAACGGGTTAGGATAGGCCAGCAGCGCCTCTTCCTGCGCCAAGGCGCCTGTTATGGCTGCCGCACTATCCGCTGTGGCGCGGAAGGCGATCAGTGCCCATGGGTTGCCTGTTACCTGGAAATTCCAGGCGCTGGTAGCTGTTGCTCCTCCTTCCAGTTCGAGCATGATCCTGCCGGTGGTGGCTCCGGCCGGCACTACTGCCCGTACCAGGTAATCGTTGTACACGCTAAAGCTTTTTGCCTCTACGCCATTGAAACTAACATTCTTTGTGGTGGACAAGTACCGACCAGCAATGTAGACAGCGGAGCCTGCGTGTCCCCACCAGGGCGCAAAGAAAGCGATCTGGGGCTGCAGCACGGTAAAAAGTTTGCCGCTCACATCTTTGCCGCCCGTGGTTTGGATCGTGATTCGGCCCGTAGTGGCCGAGGCCGGGACCACCGCCCGCAGTTCCTTGTCGCTGATGACCTTGAAATTAGCCTCCACACCATTGAAGAGCACTGTGTGGGTGGTAGCGAGTGCGGTGCCACGCAGTCGCACGGTATCACCGGGCAAGCCCTCGCGTGGTGAAAAGGAGGTAAACGTGGGCACGGCTACTTGGTCCGGGGCTTCGATGGTAATGGTATAATCCTCTGTTTCGCCATTGGCAAAGGCGTCTTCCTGATCAGTCGCATCATCCGGGAAGAACTCTGCGCATGCTCCACTCTGATAAAAATTAAACTTGTTGGACCGCACCCGCATCCGCACAGGCCCGGTGATAGCAGAAGACGGTATGCTTACTTTTCCTGTAAACCGATCGGTGCTGGCGGACGGCGAGAAGAAGCCGTTGCCATTATTGTAATTTTCACCTTCCACAAGGGGAGAGCGGTACACAAATTCTCCTTCATCCTCAAAATCCTGGTCGTTGTTAAAATCTATCCACACGCCAAAGGTTTGTGCCACCGAACCCGCCTGCACGCTGATATCATATTTTTGGCCTTTCTTCACGGTAGTGGTCAGGGTACCAGTGGTATCATAACTGATGTAGCCGCCAAGGTTGCCATTGCAGCCGGAGCCCTCGTTGACAAGGGTATGGAAGCTGAAATTATCGATATACGCACCATTACCGCAGCCGTCTGCCGCAAAGGAGGCACAGTAGCCGATGGCCAGGGTATAATCCTGTGTTTCGCCATACCTGCCAGCGGAGCAGGACTCAGAGGCGGCGAATGCACCGTCTGGCCTGCTCCTCACCCGCATGCGCCTCACGCCGGCGGCAGCATCGGCAGGTATAACTACGGTGCCGGAAAAGGCGGCGCCAACAGCCGGTGAACCATACACAAACTCCCCGGCGTCCTCAAAGTCTTTGTCATCATTATAGTCGATCCAAACCCCGTAGGCCTGTTCTTTGGCTACATAGCCGCTTGGCGACTCGGACGCGAAACTAACAGGATAGCTTTGTCCCTGCCTGAGGGTGGTCGTATATCGTGCATCGCTGTAAATATCAAAGAATGGTCTAAAAAGGGTATAACCGTCCTCATTCTTGCAGCCTTGCCCCGGCGCATTATAGTACACCTCTCCAAATTTGAAGTTCGCGATATAATGATCATCGGCGCAGCCCTGGGTCATAGCCGGAATGCAATAGGGTTTCCCCTGGTCGTGTACTTTTACAACCCAATAATCTTCCAGTCCCTTTTTAGCAGCAGTTTTATCGCCGCTGGCATAGGAGTTAGAGGTACCGCCCAAGAGGTAGTTTCCATCCGGAGAGACAACGATATCCCGAAGCACATCCACTGCCCCGCCTCCAAAGGTCTTGTCCCATACTTTCTCTCCGCTTTCTGTTACTTTTATGATCCAAAAATCTAATTCCCCTCTGCTGCCTTCACTTTTATCCCCGCTGCTCCTTCCGAACCCCGCATACCCTCCCAGCAAATAGCCTCCGTCGGGCGTGGCGACCAAGTCTTGAAAGGTGTCAAAGCTTTCGCTGCCATAGGCCTTGTCCCCTACTTTGCTTCCCTGCGCATCCAGCATAATAACCCAGTAATCGAAGCTTCCTTTACTTGCCTCGCTTCTGTCTCCTTCCTTTCCGGACCCGGAAGTTCCGCCCAGCAAAATCCCGCCATTGGGGGTAACCAGCATCGCCTCCAGGTGGTCGCTTGATTTCCCGCCATACCGTTTGTCCCATACTTTGTTACCCCTTGCATTGATCCGGATCACCCAATAATCGTCTTGTCCTCTGTTAGCCTGGGTTTTGTCCCCGCTTATACTTTCCCCTCTCGCCCAGCCACCCAGCAGGTAGTCGCCGTCTTCGGTTACGGCCACAGCTGTCAGTACATCTACATCCGAACTGCCAAAAGTTTTATCCCATACTTTGTCACCTGTTGCGTTGATCTTTACCACCCAGAAATCGGAGTCGTTGGCAGGCCCCCGCACCGGCTCGCTTTTATCCCCGCTTTTGCCTGACGACGACTGGCCTCCTAACAGATACCCGCCATCGGCAGTAGCTACCAGCGCGTTCAACTGATCGTTGCCATTGCCTCCATAACTTTTGCGCCAAAGCTCATTCCCATCAGCATCAATTTTAACGATCAGGTAATCGGCACTTGCACGGCCGCCCAGTAAAAAACCACCATCTGATGTGGGAATCATGGCGTTTAGATTACTACCTGCAATGGCTTTGTCCCAAAGCTTGTTGCCACCAGCATCAATTCGCACGAGCCAGAAACTGGTGCTACCGCGATCTCCGATCCAACTTTGGCTCTTATCATTCCCTTTATCTGAGTCGGAGGAGCCACCCAGCAGGTAACCGCCATCCGGTAGCGCTACCATGGCCCCAAAGGCAGACCTGCCGAGTTTAAATTCTTCATCGTCCACTCCATCTACCGGTACTTCGGGATCTACCGAAGAAACAATGCCGCCATACGTCTGGTCCCATACTTTTGTCTGGGCCTGTGCCGGCGGTATAAAACTATACCAACAGAGAAGTATACAAAACAACCGAAGCCAGCTGGATAAGGAAATAGTACACGCTTGAGGAAATAATAGATTTGTTTTCATAATTTTAGAAATATTAAAAGTGGATGATTTATTAAAATAGGATTGAAGTAATAAGGGTATGCTGTCTGCTGAACCAGAGCTTTTGGCTGCCAGCGGAAGACATGTATAGTTGCGTCCCACTATAGGTAGAAGTACGATTGCACGTATTAGAGTTTTCGAAAGCCGGCTTCAGTTCCGTAGGCAACAGAAAGAAGAGTAATTGGCTTCCGTGTAATGTTCGCTGTGGCATAAGCCCCACGGAATATCCAATTATAAAGGAAGGCCGGGAATAGTAGCCCGGCCCTCTTCTTAATGCAGCTACGAAATAATATTTCATGGTGCTTACCTGAGGGTGCTGCCTGCCTTAAGCAGTTTTCCGCGAAGTTGCTTATCTCCCACCAGCACATGATAGAAGTATAAACCGGGCGCTACCGGCGTGTGCTGGCTATTATTGCCATCCCAGAGCAAGTCATGCTGCCCGGCGGGCAATTGGCCAAAGCTGATCTCGCGCACCACCTGCCCCACTTCCGAGTAAATCACCAATCGCACCGGCGCGGCTTTGCCCAGATTAGCCGTAATGCGAACGCTGCCGGTGAACGGGTTAGGATAGGCCAGCGGCGCCTCTTCCTGCGCTAAGGCGCCTGGTATAATTGCCGTACTATCCGCTGTGGCGCGGAAGGCGATCAGCGCCCAAGGGTTGCCTGTTACCTGGAAATTCCAGGCGCTGGTAGCTGTTGCTCCTCCTTCCAGTTCTAGGCTGATCCTGCCGGTGGTGGCTCCGGCCGGTACTTCTGCCCGCACCAGGTAATCATTGTACACGCTGAAATTTTTAGCTTTTACGCCGTTAAAACGCACCGCTTTGGTCGTAGATAAGTACCGGCCGGCAATGTAGACAGCGGAGCCTGCGTGTCCCCACCAGGGCGCAAAGAAAGCGATCTGGGGCTGCAGCACAGTAAAAAGCTTGCCGCTCACATCTTTCCCACCGGCAGTTTGGATCGTGATCCGGCCCGTAGTAGTCGTAGCTGGTACCACCGCCCGCAGCTGTGTGTCGCTGATGACCTCGAAATTAGCCTCCACGCCGTTGAAGAGTACCGTGTGGGTGGTAGCGAGTGCGGTGCCACGCAGTCGCACGGTATCACCGGGCAAGCCCTCGCGTGGTGAAAAGGTGGTAAAGACGGGCGCGGCTACCTGGTCCGGCTCATACATTACTTTCGTCAGGAATGCATCCGTTTCGCCCTTGCTCCTTAGGCTAATATTGCCCAAGGTAACCGTGTCTTTAAAAGAACCAGCTACATAAGCGCCCTTTTCCGAACTGGCTACACTTGTGGTCTCCACCTGCTTCACCCACAGCGGGCTTCCATTGTTGTCGTATACGGCTGTAAAGCGGTTAGTCAGATCGTCGCTGGTGATGGGGGTGGTATTCTCCTCGGTTCCGGTAGTGCCGATTAGGTAAAGTTCTCCGATCAAAGAAAAAGTCATATAAAGCCGGCTCATTTCATCCACCGCAATATGATGGATGGGCGTAGGGTTGTCATAATCGGCATCTTCTACTATTTGCCAGATCAGGTTCCCCTCTGTGTCGTATTTATTGATATTGGCAGTTGGGTCTGTAGCCATAAAACCCAGCGGATGATAGGCCAGGTAAAGGTTATCCTCCGCATCGGGCACTAGATCAACTATATCAACGCCGCCATTTTTGCTGGCAACCCACTTGGCCCATACCGGATTACCGGCATTATCATACTGAGCCAGAAAGATTTTTTCTGGCATTTCACCTTGTGTATCAAAACCATCATCAAGTATAACATCACCAAGCAGGATACCGCTATAAAAAATGCCTGAAATGTAGACGTTTCCAGCTTTATCCGTAGCTATTTGGGGTGATTCAACAGATGCGGGATACCCCTCCTGGGTGTACTTCTCTAAGCCATACGCTTCCCTGGCCCAATCTAGCCCACCTTCCGGATTGAACTTGGCCGTAAAGATGGAGGAGTAAGTCAGATAAGGAGAGGTTGGACCTTTTAAAATCAGGTCCTGATCCCCAATCGTCATCGTTCCGGTGAAATCTCCTGTAACGTAGGTATTGCCGCCCGCATCAAAGGAAATATCTGAAACGTGGCCGCCTATGCCACCTGCATTCAGGGCCCCATGGAAACTGCCGGAGGAATCCCAGATGGCTACAAAAGTATTGGCGAAAGCGGAGCCATTCTGAACGCTGCTCGATAAGAAGGCAAGGTGCACCTTGCCGGAAGCATCCAGAAAAAGTTGCAACACCTGCTCGCTATCTGCACCGCCACTCCACCCTGCCCATAATAACTCCCCGTCGGCGTCATACTTAACCAGGAAAATATCCTCGGCTCCGTTACTGGTCAGACTGCTGCTCCCGAAGTTGACGGTGCCGCTGAAACTACCGGCCACATACACGTTTCCGTTGCTGTCGGCAGCTACTGCGCTGGCCTGGTCCGCACCGCTGCTCCCCAGGTTTTTTACCCATTTTAAAGTGCCTTCAGGCGTGTACCTGGCAATAAAGCCATCCAGATCACCACTGCTGGTGAGGGAGGTAGCTCCAAAACTGGCGGTGCCGCGAAAGCTGCCCGCTACAAAAGCACTGCCTTGCGGCCCGACAGCAACAGCTGCGGCACGGTCGGCAAATTCACCACCCATTTGGTGTGCCCACGCCGGGTTCTGAGCAACTGCCGGTGCCTGAAAACTCAGGAGAAAAAGGAAGAAGAAAACAAGCATTGTGCACTGCAGTGCAGTATTAAAAGTGCCGGAAGGCGCTGACCGGAATAAACATGGAGATAATTTTATTTTCATAGGTGTGGCGTTAGTATGATCAAAGGAATAAGCAATGGCGCATGTCGCTTAAAACCTGACCTATATGCTTGCTTTTGAAGCGTAGCGCAGAACGGTGTAGGCCTGAAATTCAAATACTTATATTAAAGTATGTTAAATATTTTCAGCAAACGTAAGTATATTGGCAGCAGCAGGGTGAGAAAGAAGGGACGGCTACATAAGGATACGGATGGCCGGCCTACCTATTTTATTATACTTGTATTATATAGGCTTGGATATAACAAATATAACTAATTCAGGAATTTAGCCTTCTATAACAAGTACTTTTAAGTAAGTGGGGTAGGAAGAATGCTAAAGTATCGCTAAAGAGTGGTCAAATATTTATCTGATTTCTGAAAACTGTGTTGGCCTTTTAACGGCTGCAGGAACTAACAGAGAACAAAAGATAGTAGCAGCGTGAAGGCCTACGTATAGTAGCCCTACTCTAAAGCAATAAAAGATACTTGAGTCAGGAAAACCTACCTGACCAACTATTAACCCTACAACAGAATGACCATACCCTTATACCAGATCGACGCTTTTACCGGCAACATCTTCGGAGGCAACCCGGCCGCCGTGTGCCCGCTGCAATCCTGGCTTCCGGATAAGACCCTGCAGCTGATCGCGATCGAGAACAATCTATCTGAAACGGCTTTTTTTGTGCCGGAGGGCGAGGGTTTCCGTTTGCGTTGGTTTACGCCGGAGCTGGAAATGGATTTGTGCGGCCATGCTACCTTGGCCGCTGCGCACGTACTTTTCCGGCACCTGGGTTACGGTAGCGAGCAGATCACCTTTCAGAGCCAGAGTGGCCCGCTTACCGTAACCAAAACCGGGGAGTTGCTGACGCTGGATTTCCCGGCCCGCAAGCCGCTGCCGGCCGCATTGCCCGAGGTAATCCGCCAAGGCATTGGGAAGCTGCCGAAAGAAGTGCTGAAAGCCCGGGATTATGTGCTGGTATATGAAACCGAGGAAGACGTAGTGAATCTAGCCCCTGACACTAGCCTGCTTCATACCATCAACCTGGATCCTGGCGGTATTGTGGTGACGGCGCCAGGCCGGGAGGTGGATTTTGTTTCCCGTTTCTTTACGCCGCAGGCCAGTATTTTCGAAGACCCGGTGACGGGCTCGGCGCACTGTTCGCTTATCCCCTACTGGGCCGAACGCCTGCAGAAAACAAAACTAATTGCCCGGCAGGTCTCTCGGCGGGTGGGTACGCTGCAATGCGAACTGGCCAAAGACCGGGTATACATCAGTGGACAGGCCGTAACTTACCTCAAAGGAGAAATCTACCTGCCACAGCAAGTATAACAACTATAGTTTGACCCTGACTTCGGAAAAGCTCCCTACTTAGATAAACAACTGTGGTAGCTGCTGCCATAGCGTGTAGGCGCCCAACCAGGCCATTATCAGTACCACCAGCGCGCCAAAAATGGTCAGCCACAGCGGGTGCCGGTAGGTACCCACCACTTTACGATTGTAGGCAGCCACCAGGATAGTACCCAGCGTAACAGGCAGGATCAAGCCATTGAGTGCACCGGCCAGGATGAGCAGCCGCACAGGTTTGCCGATCGTGATGAAAATAAGCGTGGATAACACAATGAAGCCGATGATGACCCTGTTCTCGTTTCGGGCAATAACCGGATGAAAGGATTTGATGAACGAAACCGAAGTATAAGCCGAGCCGATCACAGAAGTAATCGCCGCAGACAGCATCACAATACCAAAAAGCTTGTAGCCCACCTGCCCTGCTGCCAGCTGAAAGACCGAAGCCGGCGGGTTACTTTCATCCAACGCCAGCCCTTTGCTGATCACACCCAATGCAGCCAGGAACAGGAAAATGCGGATAACGGAAGCGATCGTAATGCCCGAAACGGCACTGGTGGTTACCTGCGGCAAAGCCTCAGGTCCTTTTATGCCGGCATCCAGCAGGCGGTGACCACCCGAAAAGGTAATATAGCCTCCTACTGTTCCGCCCACCAGCGTAATGATGGCAATCAGGTCTACTTTATCAGGCAGAATGGTTTTAACGGCCGCCTCACCCAGTGGCGGGGCCGAGGTGATGGCCACATACACAATAAGCAGGATCATGAGCAGGCCCATGACCTGGGCAAACCGGTCCATCACTTTGCCGGCCTCCCGCACCATAAAAATGGCAATGGAGATCAGGGCTGCTACCACGGCACCCGCTTCGGCTGAGAGGCCCAGCAAGACGTTGAACCCGAGTCCGGCGCCCCCCACGTTGCCGATATTGAACGCCAACCCGCCCAGCACAATCAGCACCGCGATCAGAACACCGAGGCCCGGCAGCACGGCATTGGCAATATCCTGCGCCCGCTTTTCCGACACGGCAATCACGCGCCAAACATTCAGTTGCACCCCGATATCGAGCAGGATGGAAAGCAAGATCACAAATCCAAAGCTGGCACCAAGCGTTTGGGTAAAAACGGTGGTCTGCATCAGAAAGCCGGGCCCCACGGCCGAGGTGGCCATCAGGAAAGCAGCGCCCAGCAGGATACTCACGTTGCGTTTTAGCCTCATGCGCTGCGGCCGTTTACAGGCTGAACTGTAATCCCGGCTTCGGCCAGCGCCTCCCGGATCAAACGGGCATATTCCGCCGCATGCGGCCCGTCGCCGTGGATGCAAATGGTATCGGCCGTAAGCACGACGTCGGGGCCTTGCTGCGAGCGCACCCGGCCTTCTTTTACCAGGCGCACTACCTGCTGCACTGCCTTTGCCGGATTGGAGATCAGGGCATCCACCTGCCTGCGAGGTGTGAGGGTACCATCCTGCTGGTACGTGCGGTCAGCAAATACTTCGCCGGCCGTCTGCAGGCCAACTTCCTTTCCTGCTTTGATCAACTCGCTGCCTGCCAAGCCATACAGCACGGCCTCCGGCCATACCTTGTACACCGCCTCGGCAATGGCAGCAGCTAATGCCGGACGTACAGCCGCCATGTTGTAGAGAGCGCCATGGGGTTTTACATGATGCAGGGTGCCGCCCTGCGCCTGCACAAAGCCAGCCAAAGCACCGACCTGGTAAACCACCATGTCATAGGCTTCCTGCGGGGTAATAGCCATTTCGCGGCGGCCGAAGCCTGCCAGGTCGGGCAAGCCGGGGTGCGCGCCTATCGCGACGCCCTGTGCCAGCGCCAGTTGTACTGTTTTGCGCATCACGGCAGGGTCGCCGGCATGAAAGCCGCAGGCAATATTGGCCGAAGTCACATAAGGCAGAATGGCTTCGTCGTTGCCGATCGAATAGGCGCCGAAACTTTCTCCTAAATCGCAGTTTAGGTCCACGGTGTAGTGCATGTTAACGGGTGAGCTTAAGGTGTAGCGCACTTCTGAGCGATTCGATCGCTTTTTCGCGCTGAATATACAGCAAATGGGCTTCTTCCAATGAAATTTCTTCGAAGCGAATATCCCGGCCGGGGGGAACCTGCGCTAGTTTCGGGAAATCGGCCGTGACGACCTGCGCAATGCGCGGATAGCCCCCGGTGGTCTGATGATCGGCAAGCAGCACGATGGGATTGCCATCCGGAGGCACCTGGATGGTGCCAAACGTCACAGCCCCCGACAACAGCTCTGCCGGCGTAGCCAGTGCCAGCGTCGGCCCGTTCAGGCGGTAGCCCATCCGGTCGGAATGTGATGATACTTTGTAATCAGACTGCCAGAAATCTTCCGTGCTGCTGCCGGCAAACAAGTCATACTCGGGCCCTTTCACCACCCGGATAACATTTTCTGGTACTCCGTTCAGGTAAAAATCCGGTATGGCCGACCAGTCTGCCTGCTGCCAGCCGCCGGCTGCAGCGTCTGCGCGCAAGATCTCCACAAAGGAAGTGATCTCCGCCGGAATCCCTTTTACAGGAAGCAAATCACCGGACTGCAGGGCCCGGCCTTGCCACCCGCCGATGCCGGCACGCAGAAACGTGGCGTGGCTGCCCATCACGCTGGGTATAGCAAAGCCGCCGGCCACAGCCAGGTAGCTCCGGCAACCCGCCCGCGGCGCGCCAAAGGCCAGTATACTTCCCGCAGCCACAAACACCGGGCGCCACATTTTTACAGGCTCATTGTTTATGGTGGGCGACAGATCGGCGCCTGTCAGCGAAATAAGCAGGTCAGTATTGAAACGGATGGTTGGGCCCAGCAGCGTTATTTCCAGGGCTGCTGCCGATTCCGGATTGCCTACCAGCATATTCGCTAGCCGCAGGGCGTAAGCATCCATCGCGCCGCTCACAACCATGCCATCTTTCTGGTAGCCCAGCCTGCCCGCATCCTGGATGGTGGTCAGCAGGCCGGGGCTCTCGATGCTAAGACTCATACGCCAGCTCCTTTTGCTTGTGGAACTCTGCTTTGGTAATGGGCCGGAACCGGACCAGATCTCCCGCTTTCAGCAGACCGGGCGGTGTACGATAAGGATTAAAGAGCGAAAGTGGTGTGCGGCCGATAAGTTGCCAGCCACCGGGCGTTTCCATGGGGTAAATGCCTGTCTGCACACCTGCTATCCCCACCGAGCCACCGGGAATGCAGGGGCCAGGCGTTTCTTTACGCGGCACGGCAATTTCCTCCTTCATCCCGCCCAGGTACGGAAAACCCGGCACAAACCCGATCATATACACCAGATACTCCACACTGCTGTGCAGGGCGATCACCTTTTTTTCGGATAAGCGGGTATGGCTGGCAACAAAGGCCAGGTCGGGGCCAAACTCCCCACCGTAGCAAACGGGCACTTCCAGTATTTTCGGGGGCTGCTTTTCCTTACTCGTCCCGGTGCGGGGCAGCGCCTGCTCAATAATGGCCACTACCCGCTCATAGGGGTTATACTTGCCTTTTTCGCTTACCACCCAGGGGTCGTAGTAGAGGGTAACCGTGGTATAAGCCGGCACAAATTCGATAAGCCCGGCGAAAGGCTGCTGCTCCAGGTGCGCAGTATAGTTGCGGACAAGGCTCAGCGTGTGTTCCGAAACAGCATCGCCGAACTGCACCGTAATAGCGGAATCTCCTAAAGGGTATAACTGGATCGGACGCAGGTCACTTTGTTTCATACACAGCTTCTCTCTGTTTTACAAATCACTCCTTCTCCGGGCAGGCAGGAAGCGCGTAACCGGCAGGAGCAGCATATAAGGCCTGATTCTTAAACGGCACCAGGGCCAACACTACCGCGGGCTCATACAACTGGCGGCGGTCCAGCACCTGATCGGTCAGGCTACCGATAGCGCCGCCCTGCTGCTTGGAATTATGGCGGCTGAAAACCTTATCATTAGCATGCCCCAGTTCCATTCCCTGCGCCACAAGCCCTGCCACGGCAGGAGGCAAAAAGAAAGTGCCTGAGCGGGCTTTGCCCAGTATACCCGTGGCAGAGCGAACTACTATCCAGGCAAATGCAGCCAGCTCGTTTCCCATTACTTCCACGCCCCCTTCGATGCCCACCCAGAAATCTGCTTCCGGGTAAATATAACGGGCCTGCTGCACCCTGTTCAGGGCGCCTTCCAGCGTCTCGGCATCCGTCATGGGCTGGTCGGCCACACCGGATGGAACCGAAAGCGGCACTACGTCAACTGTTCTGTCAGCAAACATCTTTTCAAAACCACCTAGGGCCGCTTTAACTTTCACCGGGTTGGTGGAGGCAACCACCACGTGGAGCGTCTTTCTATTCATAACGTAGTACGTATTCAGGCAAAGTTTAAATAAAGCAATTTATTTTAAAGTACCGCACATAAAATTGCTGCTCCCGGAACCGCCTCCCTATTGTACGGTTTCGTGGCGGCGCGGGTCCGCCAGTGCTTGCAAGATATAAGTATAACTTCGTACTTTAGCCAGGTATGATAAACAGCTTTTGTAAATCGATTTCGATAGGTCTGCTGGCGCTTGGTGTCGCTTCTTTTGCTTCCTGCACAAACAAGATGCCGGCTGCCAGCCCCGTGCCGGTGGTAGCAGGCGTTTCGGAGCAACTGGCCGCAGACCGCAAAGAACGGCTGCGCCACGTGGCCTATACTTTGGCCTTCACGGTTCCGGAAAATAAAGAAGCCCCTATTCCGGCCACCGAAACCATCACCTTCACTTTGCTGGATAACAAAAGGCCGCTCCAACTGGACTTTAAAGAAAAGACCGACCACCTGCAGCAAGTGGTTGTCAACAACAAAGCGATCGCTATTGTGCACCAGCAGGAGCACCTGCTTATTCCGGCGCAGTACCTAAAAAAGGGCACCAACCAGGTCGCTATCCGGTTTGTAGCCGGCGATCTGTCGCTCAACCGCAGCGACGACTATCTTTATACTTTGCTCGTACCCGACCGCGCACGCACGGTATTCCCTTGCTTCGATCAGCCGAACCTGAAAGCGACCTTCACCTTTTCGCTCACGCTGCCCAGGAACTGGCACGCGCTAGCCAACGGACCGCTGCAGGACTCGGTGGTGCAGGCGCAAAGTAAAACCTACCACTTCGCCCCGTCCGACACCATTAGCACCTACCTTTTTTCGTTTGCAGCAGGCAAATTCAGCCAGCTGACACAGACGGAAAAGGGCAGCACCATGCACTTTTACCACCGCGAAACTGACTCTGCTAAGATCGCGCAAAGTATAACGCCTATCTTCCGGATTCACCGGGATGCGCTCAGGTTTATGGGCGATTATACCGGCATTCCGTACCCGTTCAAAAAATTCGACTTTGTAGCCATACCTGATTTCCAGTACGGCGGCATGGAGCATGTGGGCGCTATCCAGTACAGGGCCTCCTCGCTTTTCCTGGACGAAGGCGCGACGCAGGATCAGAAAATAGCCCGCTCCAATCTCATCTCGCACGAAACGGCGCACATGTGGTTCGGCGACCTGGTGACGATGCAGTGGTTCAATGATGTATGGACCAAAGAGGTGTTTGCCAATTTTATGGCCGACAAGATCACGCAGGTGTCAATGGCCGATGCCAACTATGACCTTAAGTTCCTGGTTGATCATTTTCCGGCTGCTTACGGCGTGGACCGCACTACTGGTGCCAACCCCATCCGCCAGCCGCTTGACAACCTGCAGGATGCAGGCTCCATGTATGGCAACATCATCTACCACAAAGCACCCGTGATGATGCGGCAGCTGGAGCGGCTCATGGGCCAGGAGGCTTTCCGGAAAGGATTGCAGCAATACTTACAAACGTATTCCTATGGCAATGCCACCTGGCCCGACCTGATCGGGATACTAGATGCCAACACGCCCGCTGACCTGCAGGCCTGGAACCAGGTATGGGTGAACGAGCCCGGCCGGCCTGTGTTTGACTATAAGCTTGTGCTGAAGGATGGCAAAATTGCGGACCTTACCCTCTCGCAGCAGCCCGAGGCCGGGGCGCCGCGCCTGTGGCCGCAGTTCTTTGAAGTTTCTCTTGTGTACCCCGACCACACCCGGGAGTTGACCGTGAACATGAACCAGCAAACTGTGCACCTGGCGGAAGCGACAGGAGCCCCGGCGCCGCAATTCATCCTTTTTAATTCGTCAGGGCAGGGTTATGGCGTTTTTCCGGTAGATGCGCAGCTTACCAGGGGCCTCTACGCACTGCAAGACCCGGTGGCGCGCGCATCGGCGTATATTAGCTTTTATGAGAACATGCTCAATGGCCGCTACATCAAACCTGCGCAGTTGCTGCAACTGTACCGGGGCGGCTTAGCCAAAGAAACTGAAGAACTAAACCTCAAACTGCTCACCGGCCAGCTTAGTGATATTTACTGGAAGCTGCTGTTGCCCGCGCAACGGCAACAGCTGGCTGCCGGCCTGGAGCAGGATCTCTGGAACGCCCTGCAGCACACCACCTCCGCCAACGCTAAAAAGCTGCTGTTTAAAACTTACCAGAGTATCGCGCTGACGCCAAAGGCCCAGCAGCGCCTTTACCTGGTATGGCAAAAGCAGGAAGCACCCGCCGGCGTAAAGCTTGCCGAAGACGATTATACCTCGCTGGCCCTGACGCTGGCCGTGCGGGACTACCCGGACTCCAAAGCCATACTTGAAACGCAGCTGGCGCGCATCAAAAACCCGGACCGTAAAAAGCGGCTGGAATTTATGCTGCCTGCACTCTCGTCCGATGAACAGGTGCGCGATGCTTTTTTTGCTTCGCTGCTGGACGCCCGTAACCGGGAGAAAGAATCATGGGTGCTAGGCGCGCTGGCGTATCTGCACCACCCGCTACGCACGGCCACTTCGGAAAAATACCTGCGCCAGAGCCTCGACGTGCTCGAAGAGATACAGCTCACCGGCGACATCTTCTTTCCCTATAGCTGGCTGCAGGCAACGCTGGGCGCGTACCAAAGTCCGGCTGCCGCGCAGGTGGTGCGTACGTTTTTGCAGGAGCACCCGGCTTATAACCCGAAGCTAAAAGCCAAAATACTGCAGGCTGCCGACGACGTGTTCCGGGCCGAAAAACTGATGGATGCCCGGCAACCGCTGCTGGATTAAGCCAGTTCCATACTTGTAGCAGTACCCCTAATAAGCCGGGGTTTATACTTTTGTACATTAGCTACAGACGTATAAACCCCGGTTCTGCTTCTCTCCTATCCTGTTCAGACGGCGCTTACTGCACCTATCCCATTCACATCCAGGCATTTTCATATGTAAATAATTAAATAAAAATATAAAATTTTACCAAAATTCATTACCTACTTAAAATAATTATCCGTATACAAAATTAAATTATTTGAATACACCACTTTTTTAGCCGGAAGGGAGGAAAAATGGGCACCGTCAGGAGCATTTTGCAAATGAAGAACAACAGGATTGTTTCTGTTGAACCGGTTTCAACTGTTTATCAAGCACTTGAAACGATGGTGGAAAATAATGTGGGCGCCTTGCTGGTGGTAGATGCCGGCCGGTTTGTGGGCATCTTCACGGAACGCGACTACGCCCGCAAAGTGATCCTAAAGGGCAAAGCCTCCCGGGAGACCCTGGTGAAAGAGATCATGAGCGAGCATCCCCTCGCCGTCTCACCTGCCGACACGGTAGAGAAATGCATGCAGCTGATGACAAACAAGTTCATCCGCCACTTACCCGTTCTGGAAAATGACAACCTTGTCGGCCTGGTCTCTATCGGCGACATTGTAAAATATATCATTGACGAACAGAAGTATATTATCGAGAACCTGGAGCACTACATATCAGGCCAGTAATACACGTTCGCACTGCTGTAAAACCTTTCATTCAGTTTCGTTAAATCTATCCCGCGGGAGGCGGAGAAGTGATGTATGCTGCCATTCAAAATACGACGGTATTGTGGCCCCTGCTGGTGTATGGGGCTATTGTGCTGAGCCTGGTGCTGGTTATACTGGGCCTCTCCTACGTGTTGGGCCAGCGCCACAATGCGCGCGCCACCGGCGAGCCTTACGAGGGCGGCATCCTGAGCACCGGCGGGGCACGCCTGCGCTTCTCCTCGCAGTTTTACCTGGTCGCCATGCTCTTTGTCATATTTGATGTCGAGACGATCTTTATCGTTTCCTGGGCTATCGCATTCCGCGACCTGGGCTGGTACGGCTACCTGGGCGTGCTGGCCTTTATCCTGCTGCTGGGTGTGGTGCTGGTCTATGAGTGGCGCAACGGCGCCTTGGATTTCGGCCCGGACGGGCAAAAGATCCTGCAGGCCTATAAGAAGCTGATGCAAAAGCCGACGGCCTAAGTTTGAAAAAAGACGATTTGACATAGGACAGAATTCCACTGGTTTTATTTTGTCTGGACTAATAACGAACACCTAACAACGAAAAACCATGAAATGGTGGCTCACCAAACCCAATGAACCGGTAACCCCGGTAACCGGCACCAGCTCTTACGAGGAAACGGTGCAGCAGAGCGTGATGCTGAGCACCGTGCAGGATCTGCTGGCATGGGGCCGGAAGAACTCGATGTGGCCCTTCCATTTTGGCCTTTCGTGCTGCTTTGTGGAAATGGCCACCAGCATGACGCCCAAGTATGACCTGGCCCGTTTTGGAGCCGAAGTAATTCGCGGCACCCCGCGCGAGGCCGACGTGATGATCATCGCCGGCACGGTGTTCATTAAAATGGCCCCCATCATCAAACGCCTGCACGAGCAGATGATGGAACCAAAATGGGTGATCTCGATGGGCTCCTGCGCCAACTCCGGCGGCATGTATGATATCTACAGCGTGGTGCAGGGCGTGGACAAATTTCTGCCGGTAGATGTGTACGTGCCCGGCTGTCCGCCCCGACCCGATGCCTTTATGGAAGGCCTGATGCTGTTAGCTGAACGGGTAGGCAAAGAGCGACGCCCGCTCAGCTGGACCATTGGTGAGCAAGGCGTGATACGGCCGGAGAAAGAAGAAGTAAAAGCCCGCAAACGCGAACGCTGGGACAGTATGACCGATTTTCGCTCCCCGGACGAAATTTGAAATCAGTTAAGAGTTGAGAGTTAAAAGTTAAGAGTGAAGGGTTCCGTTCTACTTGGTTCACTGCTCTTTTGGATTTGCAATCCGAAAGTAAAGTAACCGCGGATCTGTGATCCGCAAGAGCAAAAGCAAGCGCTCAAAGTAAAAAGGGAATCTGCAAATCACTAATAACAGTAGTTTTTAAGGCAATATTTAAACTATAAATCAAGTATGCCAAAGTATGTAATTGAACGGGAAATTCCCGACGCGGGCAAATTGACAGCCGACCAGTTAAAAGGTATTTCGCAAACTTCGTGTGGCGTGCTCAGCAACATGGGTCCTCAGATTCAGTGGGTACAAAGCTATGTGACCGGCGATAAGATCTATTGCATTTACAACGCACCCAATGAAGAGATGGTGAAGGAACATGCCCGGCAAGGGGGATTTCCGGCCAACAGCGTCAGCCAGGTAAAGGCCATCATTGATCCAACAACGGCTGAATAGCTGCCTTAGATTACTTTACTCTACTTATCATAAATTATCAAATACAGGAAAGTGTAGCATGAGTTAGCATTTTACGGGCATTTACTAATTCCTACCAATGGAAAACGGAAGCGGCATTGTTGAACAATTGCAGTCGCGGTTCGGGGCAGATACGTTTACCCCACAAACGACCCGGGATGAGATCCTCACCCTCTGGATGCCTCATGAAAAAATCATGGAGGTGCTCACCTACCTTAAAAAAGAGATCCCGCAGCCTTTCCTCCTGCTTTTCGACCTGACGGCCATAGACGAGCGGACCCGCAAAAGAGAGAACGGCCACGCTCCCTACGCGTTTACCATCATCTACCATCTCTTCTCTTTTGAGCGCAACAGCTTTATCCGGTTAAAGGTGGGTTTCCGCCATGAGTTCCCGACTGTGCCCAGCATCAGCAGCCTGTGGGCCAATGCCAACTGGTACGAGCGCGAAGTATACGACATGTTCGGCATCCGTTTTGAAGGCCACCCGCACCTGGCGCGCATTCTGATGCCACGCACCTGGGTAGGCCACCCGCTGCGCAAAGAGCATCCGGCGCGCGCCACCGAAATGGGTCCTTTCCAGCTTTACGACGACAAACTAGACCTGGAACAGGCCGCCCTGCAGTTTCACCCCGAGGAATGGGGCCTGCAGCGGCAGAGCGAGGACAGCGATTTCATGTTCCTCAACATCGGGCCACAACACCCCGGCACACACGGCGTGCTGCGCATCATTTTGCAGCTGGACGGCGAAGATATTGTGGATGCTGTACCCGACATCGGATTCCACCACCGTGGAGCCGAGAAAATGGGCGAGCGGCAATCCTGGCATACGTACATTCCTTATACCGACCGGGTGGATTACCTGGGCGGCGTGATGAACAACCTGGCCTACCTGTTGGCCGTGGAAAAACTGGCCGGCATCGAGGTGCCCGAACGCGTGAAGGTGATCCGGGTGATGCTCTGTGAACTTTTCCGGATTGCCAGTCACCTGGTATGGTATGGCACCTTTGCCCAGGACGTGGGCCAGCTCTCGCCGGTGTTTTACATGTTCACCGACCGCGAAAAGATCTTCGATATTGTGGAGGCCGTCACGGGCGGGCGCATGCACCCCAACTGGTTCCGCATTGGGGGCTTGTCGCAAGACCTGCCCAAGGGCTGGGAGACGCTGGTGCAAAGCTTTCTCGACTACTTCCCTAAGCGCCTGAAAGAGTATGATGGCCTGGTGATGAAGAACAGCATCTTTAAGGCACGCACCAAAGGCATCGGCATTTTCACGAAAGACGAGGCCATTGAATGGGGTGTAACCGGCCCGAACCTGCGCGCCTGCGGCTTTGAATGGGATTTCCGTAAACAACGTCCCTACTCTGGCTACGAGCAGTTTGACTTTGAAGTGCCTGTGGCTGCGAACGGCGACTGTTACGACCGGGCGCTGGTGCGGGTGGAGGAAATGCGCCAGAGCCTGCGTATCATCGACCAGTGCCTTCACAACATGCCCGAAGGATCTTATAAAGCCACGCACCCGCTGGCCACACCACCTGCCAAACAACAGACCATGCACGATATTGAAACGCTGATCACCCATTTTCTGGGCGTGAGCTGGGGGCCGGTCATTCCGCCCGGCGAGGCCATGAGCTGCATCGAAGCCACCAAAGGCGCTAACGGCTATTACCTAACCAGCGACGGCAACACGTCGCCCTACCGGGTACGCATCCGCACGCCTTCCTTCCCGCATATGCAGATGCTGCCCTACATCAGCAAAGGCTATTCGGTAGCCGACCTGCTCTCCATACTGGGCGCCATGGACTATGTGCTGGCCGATATTGACCGGTGATAAGCGCACGAATTCTGAGTGCCGAGTTCTGAGTTGAAAAAACTAAAAAGTCTAGCGTCTAACGTCTTGATACTAACATCTAAAGTATGCTGACCACCGAGGAAATACAAAAGATCAACCACGAGATCAGCCAGGTGCCTTCGCCGAAGAACGCCTGCATTGAGGCCCTGAAGATCGTGCAGCAAAACGACGGCTGGGTATCAGATGAGCGCCTGCAGGACGTGGCCGCGTACGTGGGCATGTCTACAGCAGAGCTCGACAGCGTAGCGACGTTTTACAACCTGATCTTCCGGCAACCGGTGGGCCGCCATGTCATACTTCTTTGCGACAGTATCAGTTGCTACGTAATGGGCTACGAAGACCTCCGCGATCACCTATACAACAAACTCAGCATTCAATATGGACAGACCACTGCGGATGGCCGCTTCACCCTGCTCCCCAACTGCTGCCTGGGCACCTGCGACTGTGCTCCTGCCCTTATGATCGACAACGACCTGTACCGTAACCTGACGGTGGAACAACTGGATGAGATCCTGAACAAGTATACCTAAAAACCAAAGCGGGCGCCTATGGAGAAGCCCCTTACCCAACACATTGTACCGGGCCGCCAGCCCCTCAGCTTAAAAGAGTATGAGCAGGTGGGCGGCTACCAGTCGGTGCGTAAGGTATTCAAAGAAATGACGCCTGCCGAGGTGCAGACGCTGGTGAAAGACTCGAACCTGCGCGGCCGTGGTGGTGCGGGCTTCAACACGGGCCTAAAATGGAGCTTTGTGCCCATGGGGCCGGACGCAGCCACACCAAAATACCTGGTCGCGAACGCCGACGAAATGGAGCCCGGCACCTTTAAAGACCGCCTGCTGCTGGAGGGCAATCCTCATCAGCTCATCGAAGGGATGATCGTGGCGGCGTATGCCATTCAGGCAAGTATAAGCTACGTGTTTCTGCGCTGGGCTTACAAACTGGCCGCTCAGGAAATTACAAAAGCTATACACGAGGCCTACGAAGCAGGCTACCTGGGCAAAAACATACTTGGCTCCGGCTTCGACCTGGAAATGCATTTGCATACCGGCGTGGGCCGCTACATGTGCGGCGAGGAAACGGCCCTGCTCAATGCCCTGGAAGGCAAGCGCGCTAACCCCAGAGCCAAACCGCCCTTCCCGCAAGTCAGCGGGCTTTTTGGCAAGCCCACCATCGTCAACAACGTGGAGACGCTTTGCAACCTACCTCATATTGTGAACAAGGGTGCCGAATGGTTTAAAAAGCTGGGCTTAACCGAAGATGCCGGCACCAAGCTCTACGGTGTAAGCGGCCGCGTGAAAACGCCCGGCTGCTGGGAGCTGCCCATGGGCATTACCATCCGCGAGTTGCTCGAAGATTATGCCGGCGGCATGCAGGACGGTTACCTCTTCAAAGGTTTGCTGCCAGGCGGCGCCTCCACCGACTTCCTGGTTGCTGAACACCTCGACCTGCCCATGGATTATGGCGCCATTCAGGCAGCCGGAAGCCGGCTAGGTACGGGCACGATGATCATCCTGGACGACCAGACCTGCCCGGTAGGCTTTGTGCACAACCTGCAGCACTTCTTTGCGCAGGAGTCTTGCGGTTTCTGCACCCCCTGCCGCGAAGGATTGCCCTGGGTAGAGAAAATACTCCTGGCCATCGACAAAGGCGAGGGCAAACCCGAACACCTGCTCACCCTCGATTTTCATACCAAGTACCTTGGCCCCGGCAACACCTTCTGTGCGCTGGCCCCTGGCGCCATGGAACCCCTGCAGAGCGCTCTGAAATACTTCAGAGAGGATTTTGAACGGCACATTCACGAACACCACTGTCCCTGGAGCAAAGCATGGCAACCATCTATATAGAGAATAAACCCTACGACGTACCGGCAGGCAAGAACCTGCTCGAAACCTGCCTCACCCTCGGCTTTGATCTGCCCTATTTCTGCTGGCACCCGGCTATGGGCTCGGTCGGTGCCTGCCGCCAGTGTGCCGTAAAGGTGTTTAAGGATGAAAACGACACCAAAGGCAAGCTGACGATGTCGTGCATGGAGCCGGTGCGTGACAACCTACGCCTGTCTATCGCTGACATGGAAGCCAAAGAGTTTCGGGCTCACATCATCGGCTGGCTGATGACGAATCACCCCCACGACTGTGCTGTGTGTGATGAAGGCGGCGCCTGCCACCTGCAGGACATGACGGTGATGACGGGACACAATTACCGCGCCTACCGTTTCGACAAGCGCACCTACATCAACCAGTATCTGGGCCCGTTCCTGAACCACGAAATGAACCGCTGCATCCAGTGCTACCGCTGCGTGCGCTACTATAAAGACTATGCCGGCGGCAAAGACCTCGACGTGTTTGCCGCACACAACCATTTATACTTTGGCCGCGCCGAAGACGGCGTGCTGGAAAGCGAGTTCAGCGGCAACCTGGCCGAAGTATGCCCCACCGGCGTGTTCACTGACAAGACACTCAAACAGCACTATACCCGTAAATGGGACTTGACCATGGCGCCCTCGGTATGCCACCACTGCAGCCTTGGCTGCAACACCACCGCGGGCGAGCGGTATGGCACCCTGCGCAACATCACCAACCGCTACAACGGCGAGGTGAATGGCTACTTTCTCTGCGACCGCGGCCGTTTTGGGTATGAGTTTGTGAACAGCGCCGGCCGCATCCGAAAGCCGCTGGTGCGCAGTCAGCTGCCCGAAGCCACCGACAAGTATACAGCCCTGCAGGCCGCCGCACTGGCTGTAAAAGCCGGAAGAGTGATCGGCATCGGTTCGCCGCGGGCTTCGCTTGAATCAAACTTTGTGCTCCGTACACTGGTAGGGGAAGACAACTTTTATGATGGCGTATCGGAAGCCGACCATGACCTGACTTGCCTGGCACTGCAGCTTCTGCGCGAAACGGTAGCACACATCTATTCTTTAAAAGAGGTGGAAAAAGCCGATGCCGTATTTATACTTGGCGAAGACCTTACCAACACCGCGCCCATGCTGGCGCTGGCCGTGCGGCAAGCCGTTAGGCAGCAGCCCCTGCAGGATACTGTGGCCGATGCAAAGCTGCCGCAGTGGCAGGATGCCGCGGTACGGGAGCTGGTGCAATCCGAAAAAGGCCCATTTTTCAGCGCCACTATCAGCCATACCAAACTCGATGAACTGGCCACCCAAACCTATTTTGCCCCGCCCGATGCGATCGCTCGCCTGGGCTTTGCCGTAGCGCACGAGCTTTCTGACGCCTCACCGGCCGTTCCGCATTTAGGGGATGAAGAGCTGGCCCTGGCGCAACAGATTGCGGGAGCCCTGCGATCCGCTAAAAACCCACTCATCATTTCCGGCACCTCTGCTGGCAGCGAGCGCGTAATGAAAGCGGCTGCCAATATTGCCAATGCGTTAGTAGCCAGCGGCAAAGCAGCCGGCCTTGTGCTCACCGTACCGGAGTGCAACAGCCTGGGCCTGGCGCTGCTGAACGGCCATAAAATGACATCTGCGGTGGAAGCGATTGTAAACGGCTATTCCAATACGGCTATCGTGCTGGAAAATGACCTATACCGAAGAGGCGCCGCCGCAGAGGTAACAGCGTTTCTGGACAACTGCCGCCAACTGATCGTGCTGGACCACCTGCACCAGGCTACCACCGAAAAAGCACATGTGCTGTTTCCGGCCGGCACTTTTGCCGAAGCCGATGGCATTCTGGTGAACAACGAAGGGCGGGCGCAACGCTTTTACCAGGTATACCCTACCGGCGAGGACATCCAGGAAAGCTGGCGCTGGCTGGCAGAGATCGGCACCATCATCGCCAACGAGCAGATCAGTAGCTGGCACGGGTATGATGACATTGTGAAGGCTATGGCCACTGAGATACCGGAACTCCAGGGCATTGATTCCCTTGCACCAGCTACCGATTTCCGCATTGCAGGCCAGAAAATTCCGCGGGAGCCCCACCGTTTCAGCGGCCGCACGGCGATGAATGCCAACCGGAACGTAAGCGAGCCAAAACCACAGCAGGACCCCGACTCGCCGCTAACCTATACCATGGAAGGCTACCGCGGGCAGCCCCCCTCTGACCTGATCCCGTTTTTCTGGGCGCCCGGCTGGAACTCCATACAGTCCACCAACAAGTACCAGCAGGAAGTGGGCGGCCACCTCCGCGGCGGCGACCCGGGCCTCCGTTTGCTGGCGCACGCCCCGGCGGCTAACGTGCCGTTTTCGACTGCTGTGCCGCAGGCGTTTCAACCCATGGCCGGCCACCTGTATGCCGTGCCGCTCTACCATATCTTTGGTTCCGAGGAATTAAGCAGCCAGTCCCCTTCCATCATGGAGCGGATTCCGGCGCCGTATGTGGCCCTGAACCCGGCAGATGCGGAGCGAATGAAGCTGGAAGAAGGCCAGTTGCTGAGCTTTTCCATCGAAGGCCAGCGCTACCAGTTACCCGTGAAAATTAATCTGACCATACCGGGTGGCACTGCCGGCATCCCGCAGGGTTTGCCGGGAATACCATTTGCCGAATTACCCGCCTGGGCCATACTTAACAAAGACATAAAATGGAAGCAGCAACCCCAAACTACTTTCTGATCATCGGCGGTGTACTGTTCGTGATGCTGAACGTAGCCGCCGGCCTTATCTGGGTGGAGCGCCGCATGTTGGCCCTTTGGCAGGATCGTTACGGACCAAACCGGGCGGGCCCGTTCGGGCTGTTCATCGTGCTGGCCGACACCATCAAGCTCTTCTTTAAAGAAGACTGGACGCCGCCTTTTGCCGATAAGCCCGTGTTTATACTTGCCCCGGCCATCGTGGTGGTTTCGGTGCTGATGAGCTTTGTGATCATTCCGTTTGCCCCGGGCATCGTGGTGGCAGACCTCAACATTGGGGTACTGTTTTTCCTGGCCATGTCGTCAATGGGCGCTTACAGCATCATCCTGGGCGGTTGGGCCTCCAACAACAAGTATAGCCTACTGGGAGCTATGCGCGGTGCGGCGCAGATGATCTCTTACGAGGTTTTTATGGGCCTGGCGCTGATGGGTGTGGTGCTGCTGAGTGGCTCGTTTAACCTGCACGAGATTGTGGAGGCGCAGCGCGGCATCTGGTACTTCATTCCGCAGTTCGTGGGTTTTCTCATTTTCCTGATTGCGGGTATTGCCGAAACACACCGCCTGCCTTTTGACATTCCGGAAGCGGAAAGCGAGCTGGTGGCTGGTTTCCACTCCGAATATTCGGGTATGAAGTTCGGCATGTTCTTCATCGGCGAGTACATGGGCATCACGCTCATCTCCTGCCTGGTAGTGGCCTTATACTTTGGTGGGTGGCTGGGACCCGATTTCCTGCCGCCGGTCGCCTGGTTTGCCATTAAAACGGCCATTTTCATTTGCTTCTTTATTCTGCTGCGCGCCTCCATGCCCCGCCCCCGGTACGACCAGCTAATGGAATTTGGCTGGAAGATCCTGCTCCCGCTGACACTGGTAAACCTGCTGGTGACAGCTGGCGTGGTGCTGTGGATGGAAAGGTGAATTTTGAATGCTGAATGACTGAATGTTGAATAACTGAAATATATACCCTTTAACGCTCTTTCATTAGCTCTTTCGGATTTGCAATCCGAAAATTTCATAATCGCGGATCTGTGATCCGCAAGAGCAAAAGGCCATGACAGGTTAGAAAAAGTGGCTTGCAAATCCGGAACAGCAAAAAGTGGTGCTGTGGATGGGTGAGAGCTCATAATCCAACCACCCCTACTCCTCCTTGTCTAAGGAGGGGAGTCTGGAATTACTAGTTGAAAAGGTATTCATAACAGTAGGGTTGATTGAGGGATAAGAAGATAGATAACAATAAATAAAGCTTGTGCTACAGAACAACTCAGGAGTAGAAGCAAGATAAAGCTCCCCGCCTGGGGGTAGGGGCCCTCGAAATGGATAAGGAGAGTTAGGGGTGGTTGGACCCGGCACAGCTTAAAGTATAAAAAGAAACTATAAACCGAAAGGAGCAGCTATGTTTAGTTTAATCCGCAGCATGTGGCTCACGTTTTTGCACGCCTTCCACAAGCGCGACACCATCCAGTACCCCGAGCAGAAGGCCATCCTGCCGACACGGTGGCGCGGCCGCATTGTGCTGACGCGCGACCCCGACATGGGCGAACGCTGCGTGGCCTGCAACCTGTGCGCCGCCGCCTGCCCCGTAGACTGCATTGCGCTACAGGCTACTGAAGACGAGACAGGCCGCCGCTACCCCGCCTTTTTCCGCATCAACTTCTCACGCTGCATTTTCTGCGGTTTCTGCGAAGAGGCCTGCCCCACTTATGCCATCCAGCTCATCCCGGATTTTGAAATGGGCGAGTATGACCGCCAGAACCTGGTGTTCGAGAAAAAGGACCTGCTCATAAACGGCCAGGGCAAATACCACGGCTACAACTACTATAAGGTAGCAGGTATGGCCATTGGTGGCAAAGGAAAAGGCGAAGCCGAGAACGAAGCGCCCCCGGTAAACATCAAAAGTTTAATCCCCTAACGCGTATGGAACTAACATTTTACATCGCCGCGGCCGTGGCCATACTTGCCACCATCATGGTCATCACACGCTACAACATGGTGCATGCGCTGCTTTACCTGGTGGTGTCGTTTCTGGCTGTATCGGTGGTCTTCTTCACGCTGGGCGCTCCGTTTATGGCTGCCCTGGAGATCATCATTTACGCCGGCGCCATCGTGGTGCTCATCATTTTCGTGATCATGATGCTGCACCTCAACGAGGAAGCCGAGCGGCAGGAAGCAGCCTGGCTCAAACCCTCGGTGTGGGTGGGGCCGGCCCTGCTGTGCCTGGTGCTGTTGGCCGAGCTGGCTTATATCGTACTGGCGGTGGGCACGCCGGCCGTTGCGCCGCAGGCCGTGGATGCGCGGCAGGTGGGGCTGGCGCTGTTCGGCCCCTATGTGTTGGGCGTGGAACTGAGCGGCATGTTGCTGATGGCCGGTATTGTGGGCGCCTACCACCTGGGCCGGCAGCAGAAAAAAGTGGTACACCGCTTTCTAGAAAGGAGCGCAGCCGCATGAGCCCCGTACCCATGGAAGCCGGATTGCTGCTGGCAGGCATCCTGTTTATGCTCGGGCTGATTAGTGTGCTTATCCGGCGTAACATCATCTTCATGCTCCTGTCGGTAGAGATCATGCTGAATGCCGCCGGGCTGGCCTTTATTGTGGCAGGCACGCGCTCGGCGCAACCCGACGGGCAGGTGATGTTCATCTTTATACTGACCATGGCCGCCGCCGAAGTATCGGTGGGCCTGGCGCTGATCCTGCAGCTTTACCATCGCCTGAAAACCCTGGACAGCGATGCCGCAAACAAGATGAGAGGATAAACGACTATGGAAAACTTACTCTGGCTCATACCCGCCCTGCCTTTTGCCGGCGCCCTGCTGCTGGTCCTCTTTGGCTCCCGTTTATCCCGCCCGCTGGTAGCTGCCATCGGGGTGGGCAGCGTAGGCCTTTCTGCCCTGCTCACGCTGCTGCTGGGCCTGCAGTTTCTTTCGGAGCGGCCGGCTTTTTATCACCAGCAGGTATGGCAATGGTTTGAGGTAGCCGGTTTCAACCCCTCCGTGGCTTTTCACCTGGATGCGCTTGCGATGGTGTTCATCTTTGTGATCACTTTTGTGGGCTCTCTCATCCACCTCTACGCCACAGCCTACATGGCCGATGATGCGGACTTCTCCCGCTTTTTTGCCTGCATGAATCTGTTTGTGGGATCGATGCTGGTGCTGGTACTAGCCGACAACCTGCTGCTTTTATACTTAGGCTGGGAGGGCGTGGGCTTGTGCAGCTACCTGCTCATCGGCTTCTGGTATAAAAACCCGGCAAACGGCTATGCCGCCCGCAAAGCCTTCCTCATTACCCGCGTAGGCGATACAGCGCTGGCCATCGGGCTGTTCCTGCTCTTCCAGCTGTTTGGCACGCTGCACATCCAGAGCATTGCATCGGAAGCAATGCAGGTATGGGACAAAGGAGCGCCGATGGCGGTGTTGGTGGCCTTTCTGCTGCTGGGTGGCGCTGTGGGCAAGTCGGGCCAGCTGCCGCTGCAAACGTGGCTGCCGGATGCCATGGCCGGTCCGACGCCGGTTTCGGCCCTCATCCATGCAGCCACCATGGTTACGGCCGGCGTGTACCTGATCGCCCGCATGCACGTTATTTTTGCACTGGCCCCGGCTGCGCAACTGGCTGTGAGTGTGATCGGGGCGGCAACCCTGCTGCTGGCCGGCTTCTCAGCCCTGACCCAATACGACCTGAAACGCGTGCTCGCCTACTCCACCATCAGCCAGATCGGGTATATGTTTCTGGCGCTGGGCGTAGGAGCCTGGTCAGCGGGCATCTTCCATTTCATGATCCATGCCTTTTTTAAAGCGCTGCTTTTCCTCTGCGCCGGGGCCATCATTCTTGCCCTGCACCACGAGCAGGACATGCGCAAAATGGGCGGCCTGCGCGAAAAAATGCCGGTCGTGTTCTGGACCTTTTTAATTGGCGCTGCCTCGCTGGCAGCAGTGCCCCTGGTAACAGCCGGCTTCTACAGCAAAGACCAGATCCTGTGGCTGCAACTGGCCGGCGAGAACGGAAACATTGGGCTATACTTAGCGGGCTTGCTGGGGGCCTTAATCACCTCCATTTATACCTTCCGGATGGTGTTCATGACCTTTTTCGGAACGGGCAAAACGCACCTGGAGCACCCGCCCGGCAAGGTCATTACCGTTCCCTTGATCATCCTGGCGATCCTTTCAGTCGTGGGCGGTTTTATCGAGCTGCCCCACAATTTCGGGCATCTGACGCTGTTCTCCGATCTGCTGGCGCCGGTGCTGCCTGCCGTGGCGATAAACGAAAGTATGGCCGCGTCGGAATGGCTCTTCCAGCTGCTGGCGGCCGTGGTTTCGCTTAGCGGTATTTTTGTAGCGTACCTGTTCTACATTGCCAAACCCGCCCTGCTCACAAGTATAGAGCGCTCCGGCGCGGCCATGGCGCTCCACCGCTTCTGGCATGCCGGCTGGGGCTTTGATAAACTCTACGATACCCTGCTGGTGCGTCCGTACGTGTACCTGGCCAACCTCAACAAACGCGATGTGATTGATGCCTTTTACAGTTTCCTCACCGACCTGGCCGAGGCGCTCCACATCATGCTGGCCCAGACCCAGAACGGCGTGCTGCGCAACTACATCATGGGCGTTGTGGTGGGCGCTGTGGCTATTTTAACCTTAAGCTTACTCCTATGATACTGGCCTGGATGCTTGTGATTTTGATGGCAGGCGGACTGCTGGCCTGGCTGGCGCAAAGATGGCACACTGCCCTCCCCCGCTGGATAGCGTTAGCTGCCGTAGCCGCGGACTTTATACTTGCGCTTTCTCTTTGGGCGCAAACGCCAGAGCTAAGTATAACCACGTCTCCCTGGCTCCTGCGCCTGGAGCTGCCCTGGATCCCGCAGTTCGGCATAAGCTTTAGCCTGGCGCTGGATGGCCTGAGCTTACTGATGCTGCTGCTCACCTTTTTCCTGGGGCTGCTGTGCGTGCTTATTTCTTGGCGCGAGATACAGCACAAGGTCGGCTTCTTTCACTTTAACCTGCTGTGGGCGCTGGCCGGCATCACGGGAGTGTTCCTGACAATGGACCTGTTCCTGTTTTACTTTTTCTGGGAGGTAATGCTGATCCCGATGTATTTCCTGATCGGTATCTGGGGCCATGCCAACCGCATCTACGCCGCTTTTAAGTTCTTCCTCTTCACGCAGGCCAGTGGCCTGCTGATGCTGCTAGCCATAGTGGGCTTATACTTTATACATGGCCAGGTTACCGGCACCTTTACCTTTAGTTACTTTGAACTGCTGCGCACACCGCTCACGCCGGAAGTGGCGCGCCTGCTCATGTTCGGCTTTTTGGCGGCGTTCCTGGTAAAGCTACCGGCGGTGCCGTTCCACTCCTGGCTCCCCGATGCGCACTCCGAAGCGCCTACAGCAGGCAGCGTGCTCCTGGCGGGTTTGCTCCTGAAAACCGGCGCATACGGTTTGCTGCGTTTTGTGCTACCGCTTTTCCCCGGAGCAGCGCAGGAATTTGCACCCTGGGGCCTGCTGCTGGGGGTGATCGGTATTCTGTACGGCGCCATGCTGGCTTATGCGCAAACAGACCTCAAGCGGCTGGTAGCCTATACAAGCGTGAGTCACATGGGCTTTGTGCTGCTGGGCGTGTTTGCCTTTAATACCTGGGCGCTGCAGGGAGTGGTGATGCAGATGATCGCCCACGGCCTGAGCACCGGCGCCCTGTTCATCATCGCCGGTTTCCTGTACGAGCGCCTGCATACTCGCGATATCCGGCAGATGGGCGGTCTGTGGCCCGAGGCGCCAAAAATGGGCGTGGTGATGCTGGTCTTTGTCATGGCCTCGCTGGGCCTGCCGGGGCTTGGTAACTTTATTGCTGAATTCCTCACGCTGGTGGGCGTCTGGCAGGCCAACCGCTGGCTCACTGTTTTTGCCACCATTGGTCTTGTACTGGCCACGGCCTACTCGCTGCGCATGATGCAGAAGGTATTTCTGGGACCCGCCCGCGAGGCACAGCCCATACTGGCAGACCTGAACCTGCGCGAAATGCTGATCGCTGTGCCCCTGGTGGTGCTTATACTATGGCTGGGCCTGTTTCCGCAACCTGTATTAGATACGGCGCTGCCAGCTATTAGAGGCCAGTTGGAAGCATATCATGAGCCGGACCAGAAACAGGAGCCGGTTATTTCGCAGGTAATGCCGCATGTGGCTCTGCCCGATTCAACCCGTTTTTCCCTGAAAGGAGGTATCTATGCGCCAAAGTGATTTCCTTTACCTCATGCCCCTTCTCATTTTAGTGGTGGCCTCGCTGATCACCATGCTCATCATTGCCTTTAAACGGAACCATCGGGCTATTTTTGTCGTCACGGCGCTTTCGTTTCTGGCGTCGGCCGTTTCGCTGTTCTGGCTCAAAGACCGGCTACCCTACAGTATGCCGCCGCTTTTTATACTTGATGGCCTGGCCGTGTTTTACATGGGGCTGATGCTGCTGCTTTCGCTGGTCATCAGTTTGCTCTCGTATGCTTATTTCGAGCAGCGCGAGGAGCGGAAAGAAGAGTATTACATTTTGCTGCTGCTGGCAACGCTGGGTTCCTGCGTACTGGTGATCAGCACGCACTTTGCCTCGCTGTTCCTGGGGCTGGAGGTGCTCAGCGTATCATTGTATGCGCTGATCGCTTACCTGCGCACCCGCGAGCGCTCCGATGAAGCGGGTATCAAGTACCTTATACTTGCCGCGCTTTCCTCGGCTTTTCTACTTTTTGGCATGGCTCTGGTGTATGCCAGTACTGGCACCATGTCGTTTTCCGGCATCGGTACGTACCTGGATTCGCTGCAGGAATTACCCCTGCTGCTACTCACGGGCTTTGGGTTGATGATCATCGGCATCGGCTTTAAACTGGGCATTGTGCCCTTCCATATGTGGACACCCGATGTGTACGAAGGTGCGCCGGCCCCTGTCACGGCCTTTATTGCCACCGTATCCAAAGGTGGAATGCTGGGGCTGCTGCTGCGCTTTTTTACGCAGGCCGACGCGTACCGCTACCCCGTACTGGTGCTCATCTTTACCATCATTGCTATTGCGTCGATGTTTGCCGGCAACCTGCTGGCTTTGATGCAGCAGAACGTAAAACGCATCCTGGCTTATTCTTCTATTGCGCACCTGGGCTACCTGCTGGTAGCCTTTCTGGCAGGCAACGAGCTGGGCATGGAGGCCGTTTCTTTTTACCTGGTGGCCTACACCATTACCAGCGTGGGGGCCTTTGGCGTGATTGTGATCCTCTCGGATGAGGAACGCGATGCCGAACTGCTGGAAGATTACCGGGGCTTGCTGTGGCGGCGACCCTGGCTAGCCACTGTGTTCACGGCCATGCTGCTCTCGCTGGCTGGCATCCCGCTCACAGCCGGCTTTATTGGCAAGTTTTACATCCTGGCAGCAGGCATCAACACGCAGCTCTGGCTGCCAGTGGTGATCCTTGTGATCAACAGTGTGATCGGTTTATACTACTACATCCAGATTATTGCGGTCATGTTTCAGCAGCCGGACCCCGAAAAGGCACTCCTGGAAAAGCTCTCCCCTCCCGCCTATCTTACCAGCATCGGCACCATTAGCATCATGGCCCTGCTGCTGCTCTGGCTCGGTGTGTACCCGGCCAGCGTGGTAGACGTGATCCGGGAAATGCTCCTCTCCTTTTCCACGCTCGCCAGCCGTTAACAAATTGTTATTGACAATTATAAGCAGCAAATAACGGAATTGTTACCAAAGCAGTTTGCCGCTCACGGCGCTGGTCTAGCCGGGGAGCTCTTCATAATCGGTACTATGAGGCAGGTGGGCAAATTGGGTGGCCAGGTGTTCGGGCAGCACGGTTAGTTTGCGCTTCTGCGTGTCGAGCCAGGCGCCATCTACGTTCAGAACAGCCGCTTTTACGCCATCTGCCTTAAAGATCTCGTGCCGGATGGACCAGCGCGATCCGTTCGGGCGGCTCTTTGTCAGCACAGTGGTCACGGTCAGGGTTTCGTTTATACTTACCTCCCGCAAATACACGGTTTCTTCGCGGAACAGAATCGGGCCGATGTGCTGTGTATGAAAAACCGTGATATCCAGCCCCAGTTCGTCGAGTATTGCAATACGGGCCTGCGCTGCGAAATCAGCGTAGGCCGAGTGACGCATGTGCCCGTTCGGGTCCAGGTGCGACCACATTACTTTGCCTTGGTAGGTATGTGCCATTGTTTAGTTTTGGGTAAGGCCGGTGTAAAGGTTACGTCCGCTACAAAGATAAGCCTGTTGCTTCAGGCAGGTATAGCTGCCAGTGTGTTTCTTTCCGAGGGGTTCATACGAAAAGATTTGAATTAAGTATCCGAACCAGCTAAAAGGGAGCCTAGGAAAATATTTTATACTTTTGGTTCTTTAATTTGTGAACTAAGAGAACTATACCTTACCTTTGCACTGTTCTATAAAAGAACAAAGGTACAAAAATGATAAAACTGGACGACACAAAACGCGCATTAATCGAGAAGGTCGGCATTTTCCACGAAGGAATTGGCCTGCAGCCTGCAGCCAGCCGCGTGCTGGGCCTGCTGTACGTGTCAGACTGCACGGAGCTAACCTTCGACGAGATCCGCGAAGCCCTGGCCATCAGTAAAAGTGCCGCCAGCAACGCTATTAACCTGCTACTGCAGCTCAATCGGCTGGAGTACACCACGTTTGCCGGCGACCGCAAACGCTATTTCCGGTTAAAGCTTTCCCGCTGGCGCGAATTCATGACCAAGGAAATCGATAATCTGACTGCTTTTGAAGCCACCCTGCGCGAGGTGCTGTCTATCCGGACCCCGGAAACAAAAGCCTATAATCAGAGCATCCATGAGTTAGCAGACTTTTTGAACTACCTGCACTCCGAACTTCCGGGGCTGCTGGAACGCTGGGAACAAAGTAAAAAAGCAACTGCCTAAGCTAATTTTTTGCTTAAGTAGTTCAGTAAATTCAGAACAAAACAGATTGAACAAGACCATTAAAACCATACCTACTGTGATTAAGAAATATTTAGCCGTTGGCTTACTGTCGCTGTTCTTGCAACCGGCCTTTGCGCAGGACCAGCAAGTTGGCACTACCGATCCGCTTACCTTGCAGGAGGCCGTAAAGTATGCCATCACGCATAACGAAGATGTAGCAAAAGCTACGTTAGACCAGCAGATCGGGGACCAGAAAGTACGCGAAGCCAAAAGCAGCGGCCTGCCCCAGATAAACGGTTACGGCAGCCTGGACTACTATCCTGCCTTACCCACACAGATCCTGCCCGGTGCCCTAGCAGGCCAGGAGAAGGACATTGCCGTGAAGTTCGGCAAAGACTTTAACTCCTCTGCCGGACTGGAGTTTACGCAGATGCTTTTCAGCAAATCATACTTTGTGGGACTTGAGGCTGCCAAAAGCTCCAAAGACCTCTACCGCCTGCGTGCCGAAATGGCGCAGGAAGATGTAATCTATAATGTGGGCACTGCCTACTTCCAGGTGTTGCAGACTAAAGAACAGTTCGGGAACATCAATGCCAACCTCGAAAAGCTGGCCCAGCTCGAAAAGATACTCGATCTGCAGTACAAGAACGATATGGTAAAGAAGGTGGATGTGAACAAGGTGAAGGTGAACATCGCCAACCTGAAAACGCAGAAAGAAGCCCTGACCACCGCGCTGGAACAGCAGAAGAATATGCTCAAGTTTTTTATGGGCATGCCGCTGGAGCAGGAAATCGACCTGAGTGATGCGACCATTTCGCTGGACGAAGTAGCGCCTGTGGTGCCCGGTGCTGGCGAGGGAAACCAGAACAGAATACAACTGCAACTGCTGCAGAAACAAAAAGAACTTACCAACCTGCAGGCCCAGAACATCAAGGCCGGCTATTACCCCAGCCTGTCGGCTTACGGCCGCTATGGCTACCAGGTGCAGCGCGACGATCTGTTCAGCAACGAACAGCCGTGGTTTGCCTCTTCGGTGGTGGGGCTGAAACTGAGCGTGCCCATCTTTGATGGCTTGCGGAAAGATTCCCAGATAAAGCAGTCGCAGCTCGAAATACAGAAGCTCGACATGGACATCCAGAAGTTCAATAAAAACACGCGTGTGGAGTTGACAAACGCCATCAGCCAGATGCAGAACAGCCAGAACGCCATTGCCGCACAGGCCGATAATGTGAACCTGGCCCAAGAAGTATACGACACCACGAACAAACTTTACAAAGAAGGCATCTCGCCACTGACTGACCTGCTGGATGCGGAAGTAGCGCTGCGCGAAGCCAAAACCAACCTAAACAAGGAAAAACTTAAATACCAGGTTGCCCAGCTAAGCTATCTGAAAGCCCAGGGAAATTTAGAAACACTAAGCAAGTAGTATCATAAAAGGACACAAACACTAAAAATGAAGAAGGTAATCTATATCGTAGTTGTGCTGGTTGTTTTAGCCGCTGTTGGCTTTAAACTGATGAACAACAAAGAGCAAATGGCAGCAAATGCAGCAGTAGCAGACATCAAGAGCGATGCTATTCCGGTTGCTGTTACAGGAGTGACATCGGCAAAGCTGGATAAGTCGTTTACGGCACAAGGTAATTTTGCCCCTATCCAGAGCCTGACGTTAATGTCGGAAACAACCGGACAGGTACAGAAGGTGCTTAAGCGCAAAGGCGATAAAGTAAAAGCCGGCGACCTGCTGCTGCAGGTAGAAAGCAATACCATGGCTGCCGACCTGGCAACTGCGCAAACCAACGCCGAGAAAGCCAAGCGTGACCTGGAGCGTTTCGAGAACCTGGCGGAAGGCGATGCCATCACGAAAAGACAACTGGAAGATGCCCGTCTGGCAGCTAAATCGACGCAGGCACAACTAGTGGCTGCCCGCCAGCGCCTGACCAAGACCCGCATCACTGCTCCTATCAACGGTGAGATCAACGAGATCTACGTGGAAGTTGGTTCTTACCTGGGTATGGCGACCAAGCTGTATGACATCGTAAATGTGGACAAGCTCAAGCTGCAGGTGAAGGCTTCTGAAAGGGAAGTGCTGCTGATCAACAAAGGCGATAAAGTGACCGTGAAAGCCAATGCAGGATCTGGTGAGGAGTATGAAGGCGTAGTGACTGCCATTGCGGCCCAGGCCGATCCGAGCCTGAAGTTTGACGTGGAAATTGAAGTAAAGAACGCTGCCGGCAATAACCTGCGCGCCGGCATGTATGGCACCGCATACTTTGAAGTAGATGACCAGCGCGATGCAACGCTTTTACCACGCGAAGCCATTGTGGGTAGCATCCAGAACCCAAGTGTGTTTGTGGTAAACAATGGCGTAGCCAATGCCCGCAAAGTGAAGGTTGGTGTGGTGACACAGGACAAGGTAGAGATACTGGATGGCGTGAAACCAGGCGAACAGGTGGTGAGAAGCGGCCAGATCAACCTGCGCGATGGCATTAAAGTAACGTTGCTGAAGTAAAATCTGCCTCGACCATCATCCCCCTACCCCCTTCAAAGGGGGACATTGCAGGCTGCTACTCTTCCATTTGTCATCCTGGAAGGATCTTGGGGGAGAGCTCTTAAGCAAGAGCTAAAAAGTAAATGCTTTAGTCAAAGCAACCTCTGCTCTTTCGGATTTGCAATCCGAAAGGATGATACCCGCAGAATTTTATTCTGCAAAAGCAAAGGCAGCAGCTAGAGTTAAAAAGCGGATTACATAGCTCCGGATTGCAAATCCGAAGCAGCAAAAGTTAGAATGGCAATAACTTCTTTTAAAAGAGAATCTATAAAATGAACATAACCAAATTATCAATCCAACGATCGACCCTGGTGGTGGTGGTTTTTACCGTCCTCACGCTGCTTGGGGTGGTGAGTTACCAGTCGCTTAACTACGAGCTGTTGCCCAAGTTCAACCCGCCGGTGTTAACCATCAGTACCGTATACCCGGGTGCTTCGCCAAACGAGGTAGAGAACTCCGTCACGAAAGAGATCGAAGACGCGCTTGCCTCCCTGGAGAACGTGAAAGAGATGAAGAGCACCTCGCTGGAGAGCTTCTCAATGATCGTGATCAACCTGAACCAGGGCACCGATGTAGACCTGAGCTTGCAGGAGGCACAGCGTAAGATCAACACCATTCTGGCCAGGCTGCCGGAAGATGCGGATGCGCCCACGCTGAACAAATTCGACCTCGACGATTTGCCTATCATCAAGATGGGAGCTACCGCCAACATGACGCCGACCGAGTTCTATGACCTGATCGATAACAAAATCAAGCCGGAACTGTCACGCATACAAGGTATGGCGGCCATTAAAATTCTGGGTGGCCAGGAACGCGAGATCAAAGTAAACCTGGATGCCAACAAACTGGAAGCCTACAACCTGTCTATCCTGCAGGTGCAGCAGAAGATCCGCAACTCCAACCTCGACTTCCCTACCGGAAAGATCAAGCAGGAAAGCGGACAGACGCAGATCCGATTAGCCGGTAAGTTCCAGTCTTTGGAGCAGCTGAACAACCTCATCGTGCGGGAAGATCAGAATGGCATCGTTCGCCTCTCGGACGTGGCCGAAGTACAGGACACGCAAAAGGATATTGAAGTAATGAACCGTATTAACGGCAAAGCTTCAGTAGGTATCACCATCCAGAAACAGTCGGATGCCAATGCGGTGGAAGTAAGCCGCCTGACAAAAGAAGCGCTGGCCCAACTCGAGAAAACCTATGCTTCACAAGGCCTGACATTCAACATTGCCAACGACTCTTCTGACTTTACGCTGGAAGCGGCCGACTCGGTAATACACGACTTAATTATTGCGGTTATACTTGTGGCTGTGGTGATGTTGCTGTTCCTGCACTCGCTGCGCAACGCGGTGATCGTAATGATCTCCATCCCGGCATCGCTGGTAGCTACCTTTATTGCCATGTATTTGTTTGGCTACTCGCTCAACCTGATGTCGCTGCTGGCTCTCTCGCTGGTGGTCGGTATCCTGGTAGATGACGCCATTGTGGTGATCGAGAACATTCACCGCCACATGGAGATGGGCAAAAAGCCGGCACAGGCGGCGTATGACGGTATTCGTGAGATCATGGCAACTGTTACGTCCATCACGCTGGTAATTGTGGTCGTGTTTGTCCCGATCGCGCTTTCTACCGGTCTGGTATCGGACATCCTGCGCCAGTTTGCCGTAGTGGTAGCCGTCGCCACGATGATCTCGCTCTTCGTTGCCTTCACGCTGATCCCGCTGCTGGCCAGCCGTTTCTCCAGACTGGAGCACGTCTCGGATAAGAACATTTTCGGACGCTTTATACTTGCTTTCGAGCGCATGCTGGACAGAATCATCGACGGCTTCACTGCTACCCTGAAGTGGGCTTTTAACCATAAATTCATCACGCTGGCTGTTACCATCCTGCTGCTGGTTGCTTCGTTTGCGCTGGTGCCTATGGGCTTTATCGGTTCGGACTTTATACCTGCCGGCGACCGCGGCGAAGTAAGCTTGCAACTGGAGCTTCCTAAAAACTCCACGGTAGAGCAAACCAACTTTGCTACCCGCCAGGTAGAAGAATACCTGCTTGCCAAGCCCGAAGTAAAGAAAGTATTTACCACGGTAGGTACAACCACTTCGGCACAGGCCGGCCAGAACACAGCCTACAAAGCTGACGTTTCGGTAACGCTGGTGGATGTGAAGGAACGTACGTTTAGCACCGACCAGTTCAGCCGCCAGGCAAAAGCAGATATTGAAAGTAAGATTCCGGATGTGGAAGTAACGCCGGTGCCGGTAGGCCTGGTGGGTAACTCGCAGGCGCCTATCCAGATCATTATTTCCGGCTCTAACCTGGACAGCGTAATGGCTTTCTCGCAGAAGGTAATGGGTATAACGGAAGGTGTAGACGGTACAGCCGACGTGGAGATGTCGGTAGAAGGCGGTAACCCGGAAATTGAGGTGGTAGTAGACCGCGACAAGATGGCCAATGTGGGCATGTCGCTGGAGAGCGTAGGGGCAAGTATGCAGCTGGCCTTTAGCGGTAACTCCGATGTTACTTTCCGTTCCGGTACCGAAGACTATGACATCAACATCCGCCTGGATGAGTTTGACCGCCGCAACGTAACAGACATTGGCAACCTGTCTTTTGTAAATAACAAAGGGCAGATCGTTCGCCTTGGGCAGTTCGCCGATATTCGTCAGTCAACCGGCCCTTCGCAGCTGGAGCGCTTTAACCGCGTAACATCGGTAAACGTGAACTCGCAGGTAATAGGCCGCCCAACCGGCTCGGTAGGTGCGGATATACAAGCCAAGATGGCGGAAGTGAAAATGCCGGCCGGTGTGAGCCTGGAGTATGGCGGTAACCTGAAAAACCAGAGCGAAGGCTTCGGTACGCTGGGTGTTGCTTTGCTGGCTTCCATCATCTTCGTGTACCTGATCATGGTGGCCCTGTACGACTCGTACGTGTACCCGTTGGTAGTATTGTTCTCGATTCCGCTCGCCATCATTGGTGCCTTGCTGGCCCTGGCGCTGGCTTCACAGTCGCTGAGCATCTTCTCCATACTTGGTATTATCATGATGATCGGTCTGGTAGCTAAGAACGCCATTATGGTGGTAGACTTTACCAACAAGCTTAAAGATGAAGGCGTGTTCGTGAAAGACGCCCTGATCGAAGCCGTGCGTATCCGTTTCCGTCCGATCCTGATGACGACGCTGGCCATGGTGATCGGTATGTTGCCGATCGCGCTGGCAGGTGGCTCGGTGGCTGCCACCAAGAATGGCCTGGCCTGGGCGCTGATCGGTGGTCTGAGCTCTTCGATGTTCCTAACGCTGATCGTAGTGCCAATCATCTACTATATCTTCGACCGCATCCTGGCCAGGTTTGGTTTGGATAAGAAAACGAAGATCGAGCTGATCGACAAAACCCAGGAAGAACTCGAACTTGAAACGCTGGCGCTGGAAGAACAGAAAATGAAGCACGCCCACGTTTATGATGAGGTCTAGTTATAATTAAAGATAAAGTGTGGTGAACGTGTGCAAGGTTTTGCCCCTGCTCACGTTTTCCATTCGCTTACTGAAGAAGAATACTTTCAAAACTTTATGCCATGGGCACCCTTCGTATGAACCCATTAGCTATTAAAAATGAAGTGCTGCATATTATCACTTCGCTCAAAAAAGTACATCCCAACCGCCTTAAAAAAGCCAAAGATCTCGACGAGCTGGGCTTTGACAACCTGGATGTGGTAGACATCATCCTGGCGCTGGAGAAAACCTACCAGCTCACCATTCCGGACGAGGTTCCGGTGTATAAGGTGGATGATTTTGTAAACTACATCTACAGCCATAGTACCAAACGGTAAAGAAACACCGGAAATGATAAAAGAGGGGCAGCTAAAGTATTGCTGCCCCTCTTTTTTGTGCCTGCCATCCCTAGGCTGAAGTATAGCTTCCTGCTATCTTCATTTTGTCATCCTGGAAGGATCCTGGTGGCAAACTATAGCTGCTTTGAATAAGTGCAGTTATCCTAGATCAATAAGTATAAAAGAAAATTACCATTAGGCAGAATTAACTGTTGCCTGGCACCTGCAGACTCTCTTGCCAGCGCAGGCGGTAGGCGTTCATGGCGGTAGCGCCCAGCTTATCGAGCAGCCGGTAATTGACGTAAGCTCCAACGGGCGCCCCGATAACAGGTATAAGCTGGGCCATTTTGGCCAGGTCGATGTAATCGCGATACTCCTGCTGAAAGGTGCGCCAGTCAAACTGGTGGATATCGTCGGGCAAGTACTCTTTCTGCTGCTCCCAGTTTACCATTTGCAGGTATACTTGCCGGCGCTGCTCGTGGCTGCTGAACGCCAGCTGAAAGATATACAGCAGGTAGATCCGCTCGCGGTAATCGGCCACCGAGTAGCCATACAGGGCCGCAATATCATACAGCAGCTTGAGCTTGATACCCAGCAGCAACGGAAAGTCGGCAAAGCCCAGCAGAATGCCGCCGGCACCTGTCAGGCCACCTTCGGCCGCAGCGGTACTTTTGTAAAAGCTGATCCGCTGCCGCACCCGAATTTCTTTCTGCTGCAAAAGCAAAGCCCCCTCCTCCACCCTGCCCGTGGTGCGTTCGGCGCCAAATATTACCGCCCGGATCATTTGCTTGATCGCGCTAGTGATGGCACGGTGTACCTTTTCCGGAATATAGCTGTTCATCTTCTGCTGCATTTTCCGGGCGAGCCGGTTCATCAGCGAAGGTGGGCGCAGCATCTGCTGCTGCCAGGCGTGTAGTTCCTGCAGTACCTGTTGTTCGTAAACCGACATAATCATACTTGGTTTTAATAAGTTGATGCTGCTTTGCTGATGCTTCCGCTCTCCCGTATGGCTCACCCTACATTAATTCCCACCTGCGTGTTTTATCCTACAAAGGTTTAGTGTTATTCCCGTATACCCTAAAAACAACGATAACGGCTATGAAACAAAACAAAAACAACCTGATCTTCAAAACACTGGGCATGGGCGCTATTGCGGGCATGCGCTCTATGACGGCCCCTGCCCTTCTGAGCACGGCCCTGACCCATGCGCCCAAAGAAGCCCTGACCCGCAGCCCGCTGCGCTACCTGCAGTACGGGCCGGTGGCTACCGGGTTAAAGGTGATGGCGGCTACCGAGCTGGTAGGCGATAAACTGCCCGGTGCTCCCGACCGTATCGCAGCGCCTGTCTTATTACCTCGTGCAGCTTCCGGGGCGCTGGTAGGAGCTGCCATCTTTACCCTGAACCACGACAACTGGCTGCAGGGAGCCGCCTATGGTGCTGCAGCGGCGGTAGCCGCCACCTTCGGCAGCTATTACCTGCGCAAACTCATGAACCGGTATGCGCCCAACGCGTTTAGCGGCGCCCTGGAAGATATGCTCACGCTGGCTGGCGGGGTGGCTCTCACCAAATTCAAGGTATAAGTATAATCCCTGTTCCGGGTTAAAATCCGCTGTTACCATCTGTAGCAGCGGATTTAATATGTTATACCTGCCCGCCTCCCGTATGCAGCTTACCTGCCGGCTTAGTGCATTTTATCAGAATATTTTGTAAGTTTATAGATAAAAAACGACTCGGATGATAGAGCATACTTTTCTGAAACGACTTTTAGTTGTTTCGCCTTTGCTGGCCCTTACCCTGGCCGGCTGCGGGACAAATGATAAAACCGCTGCTTACAAACCGGACCTGATCAGCAGCAACCGCGACACCACCATAGCCCCCGGCGACGACTTCTTTACCTATGCCAACGGCACCTGGATCAAGAATCACCCTATTCCCGCTTCGGAGAGCAGCTGGAGCATTGGTAAAGGCGTGCAGGAAGAGATGTATGGCCGCCTGCGAACCATCAGCGAGAACGCGGCCAAAGGCAAAGCAGCCGCCGGCACCAACGAGCAGAAGATCGGTGATTTTTACCACACCGGTATGGACACTGTCGCCATAGAAAAGCAGGGCCTGCAGCCGCTGAAACCGGAGCTCGACCGCATCGATGCGATGAAAACACCCGCCGACGTGCAGGCCGTAATTGCCCAGTTAAAACCCTATGGCGTAACCACACCGGCGGGCGCCTTTGTGGAGCAGGATGCCAAGAACAGCGAGAAAATGGCGCTATACCTGTGGCAGTCGGGCCTGGGCTTGCCTAACCGCGATTATTACTTTAACACCGACAGCCGCACGGCCAACATCCGCAAGGAGTATGTGCAGCACGTAGCCAAAATGTTTGAGCTGATGGGCCAGGACGCTGCGACGGCCAAACAGAACAGCGCCCGCGTAATGAAGCTGGAAACCGCCATGGCCAAAGCCTCCCGCAAACTGGCCGACCTGCGCGACCCTTACGCCAACTATAACAAGATGTCGGTAGCGGAGCTGAACAAGCTCACGCCGGGCATCGACTGGAAAAACTGGTTGGCACAGATGCACATCAACCAGGTGGACAGCGTGATCGTGGGCCAGCCCGAGTTTTATAAAGAAGCCGGCAAGCTCATCAGCAACGCATCGCTGGACGAGTGGAAAGCCTACCTGAAATGGCACTTGGTGCATGCCTATGCCGACAACCTGAGCAAACCCTTTGACCAGGAAAATTTCCGTTTTTACGGCACCGTCATGCAGGGCCAGACCGAGCAGCGCCCCCGCTGGAAACGCGTGCTCGACACCGAAGAAGATGCCATGGGCGAAATGCTGGGACAGCTGTTCGTGAAAGATTACTTCTCGCCCGGAACCAAGCAGCGTTACGAGAAACTGGCCGACAATGTGGTGGCATCGTTCCGGGAGCATATTAAGAACCTGGACTGGATGAGTGACTCTACGAAGCAGAAAGCGCTGGCCAAGCTCAACAAGATCAACAAAAAAGTAGGCTACCCGGACCAGTGGAAAGATTTTTCGGCCCTGAAGGTGGACCGGAGCTCGTATGCCCGCAACGTGATGCATGCCAACGAGTGGTGGTATAACTATAACCTCAACAAACTGGGTAAGCCGGTAGACCGCACCGAGTGGAGCATGACGCCGCAGACCTACAACGCTTATTACAACCCCAGCAACAACGAAATCGTGTTGCCGGCTGCTATTTTTGCAGTGCCCGGCCTGAAAGACGAAGATGCCGATGATGCCATTATCTACGGCTATGTGGGTGCCTCTACCATCGGCCACGAGTTAACGCACGGCTTCGACGACCAGGGCAGCCAGTACGATGCCGAGGGCAACCTGCGCAACTGGTGGACGGCCAAAGACCAGGAGCTTTTCAAGAAGAAAGTCGATCAGATCGTAAATCAGTTCAACAACTACACCGTGCTGGACAGCATGCATGTGAACGGCCGCGCTACCGCCGGCGAAAACATTGCCGACCTGGGTGGCATCGTGATCGGCCTGGATGCTTTTAAGAAAACGGAGCAGTATAAAAAAGGTGAAAAGATCGGGGGGCTGACGCCTGTGCAGCGCTATTTCCTGGGCTATGCCCTGGGCTGGCAAAGCCACCAGCGCGACGAGAAACTGGCCCAGCAGATCCTGACAGACGTGCACGCTCCGGCTAACCTGCGTGTAAACGGCCCGTTTGCCGATGTGCCTGCTTTTTATGAAGCCTTCAATGTAAAACCCGGCCAGAAAATGTACCTGCCCGACAGCGCCCGTGTGAAGATCTGGTAAGTATACTGTATAAAATTTAGTGACAAAAGGCTGAAGTATTCTACTTTAGCCCTTTTCTTTTATGACCTCGCAGCGTGCGCAGCTCCTGCGAGTGTCTGAATGCGGTTGGCACTTCCGGGTTTATTTTTGGCTAGAAGCTGGTCGTGATCTATACTTCTTAACAGGTTATTTGATTAGGATACGCATTAGCTATCGTTCTCCCTCACATTTATTACTTTAAGCTATACTTGGTAATTTTAGTTTGAAGCTCCAATTTATCCTTATCCGCACTAAGTAGCGGCTGAACACCAAGTATAATAATCCGGCTATACTTGTTAGCTGCTTTTCTTCCGCAGCCTTATACTTGTCCTGTTTCATTTCTCGCTTTGGTGCGCTCCAAGCCCGCGGGGCTCATCCTTGCGATTCGCGCTGTGGCGTGAAGCTGCCCTAGCGGGCTGCCTTGCAGGCACCGCAACACACCAAGGCGCTCAACCCAAGGACTGGGAAGCTTTCGATAGCGGCTGTTTATACTTCAGCTTAAGTATAAGTATAAACTTTATCAGCATTGTATTTATGTAGGGACAGGTCGCGACATGTCCGCTCTAAGGTAGCTGCTAGGTAAGCAGAGCCTAAGTATAAGTATGAACCTTCCCCCCTCGCCTATATCCTTATTTCATCCTGAAAGTCGCAGATCACGCACTTGTTGCGGGTGATCTTGGGGAAAGAGAGGTTAAGCCGTTACTACGCAAGCCTTCTTTTGCTCTTCCTTCAGTCCACAATCACCCTTAGAAGGCAGGGCTGTTTTATACTTCATTTGATAGCACGGGTTTGTAACCCGTGTCTTCCATATATTGTCGGTTTTGTAATCAGACTAAGCTAGTAGCCAAAAGTATAGCCGGCTATGAACGTTGACATGCAAAACAATCTCTATACAACCCTATCTGCAACCTTATCTGCAAAGGGGCAGTGATAACTATCTACGTGAAACCCACACAGCTCTTAAAACCCAGGTATCTTACTAAAGATGCCCTTTGCTTTGTAGCCGAACCGGCGGCCGACTAAAACCCGCACTTCCGAGTAATAGCTGCGTTGGCGGTTGTTGCTCTCCAGGCTGCTGGAGGAAAAGAGCAAGGTGCCCGTGAGGCCGCCATAATATTTATCGCTGTTAAAGCCAATGGTGCCGCGGCCATCGCCCTGTAGCCCCAGCTTTACAGGTATACTTGTTTCTTCGTTATTGGACAAGGTACCCGTCTGGTGGCGCAGGCCTAAACCGGGGCGGAAGGAGGCGGAAACAAACAGGTATTTTTTAAAAACCCAGGTATAGGCATAGCCGGCATTAACAGTATAGGTGGTGGTGCGGTAGCGTTGCAGGTTGGCCTCTTCAGGGAAGTAGGGTTGCACTTTAAGCGGAATCAACGACGAATCGCCTTCTACCTGCGAGCTCACAAAGGTAGCGCCCACTAAAAAGGAGCCGGCGCTTTTCTTCTGGCGTTCCCGCTGAAAGGTAGTGGCCGGATGAGAGAACTCCTCATTGTTAAAGGTATAGTATAAGCGACTATAAAAAGTTTTGGATGTAATATCGGGCCTCAGCGGGTAAGTATCGCTTTCCTGGAACCAGTCGGCGGCAAGCACATCCGTATTGCTCAGATAAAGCCCGGCATACTTCTGGTAATTGGTGCTGAACTGCACCTTGCGGCCGTTTACGCTCAGGCCGAACCGGACCTGGTCGGTGTTGCCGCGCATGTCGTTCTTGCTTCGGGCTCTTGTGCGCAAGGTCACATCAAAACTGAGCCAGCTATAACTAAGGCCGATGCCGGCCGAAGAAGAAATGTTTGGTTTATAGATCAGGCGGTGATCGTCGTTGATCAGGCGTAGCGCATAATCCGTATCTTCCAGGAGCAGGTGCACGTGCAGCTTATTTTTATAACTGGTAATATAGGAGGTATCCACTTTGGGGAGCTTGGGCGTGAGGAGGGTATCCAGGTTAATGCCCAGTATCTTCAGGCCGTCATCGGTCTTGGTGGTATCCTGTTGCGCCAGTGCCTTGGGCCCGGCCAGCAGCAAAGCCGCATACATACACAGCAGCAGATAAAATCGCATAAAGTAAAACGTAAGTATAACATCCCGGTTATGCCCGGTTCAAGGCTACATTTACTGCTGCGCGCAAGGATTGTTTTACAAGCGTGCCGGTTAAAGCTACATTTTGCTATAAATCAGTTGCTTTTTAGGTATACGGCAAAGGAGCCCTGCCTCTTTATACCCTACTTACGCGTTAAAAGGCTGTTTAAATTTTTAGCGTTGGTTAAAGGATTGATTTGCAAAATGAGGGAGGCTCGGGAGCAGCACCTATAGTATAGCCAGCACATTTTCAGGAGGACGGCCAATTACCGCTTTGTCGCCGTTCACTACAATGGGTCGCTCAATTAGGATCGGGTTTTCTGCCATGATCTGAAGCCACTCATCATCGGTATAGGTTTCGCCGGCAAACTGTGCTTTAAAGATTGTCTCGTTTTTGCGCAGCAGCTGCTCGGGCTTTATGCCCAGTTTCTGCACCAGGCTTCGCAGCTCGTCGGCCGTCGGGGCATTTTTCAGGTAATCGATCACCTGCAGTTGTTGGCCTTTTTCCTCGAGCAGTTGCAGGGCCTCACGGCTTTTGCTGCAGCGGTTGTTGTGGTATACCTGTATCATGGCTTAAGTAAGTTGTGCTTAAAAGTACCAATCTGCCGGATACTTTCCAGTTTCCCGGTGCGAATAGCTGCACCTGGCAGCTGCCGATGAAGCTCCATTTCGGAAGCATCACGCCCTACTATGCGCTAGGGCTTCCTCCCGAATCAGAATGCGCGCTTATACTTCCAGTACGTAAAAGGCCGGGTCAAAGCCTTCTTTTACAAGGATGGGCAGCGATACGTTGAACACTTTCACGCCTTTGGACGTTTCGCCGGCCAGCTGGCCAATGTGGGCATGGCCATGAAAAGCCGCAAATACCTGGCGCCGGTTCAACGGCTCTGCCAGACGGGAGGAACCCAGGAAGGGAAAAATCTGCTCGGGCTCCCCTATTACGGTTGCCTGAATGGGGGCATAATGCAGCACGGCTATCTTTTTCAGGTCTACATGTTCGCTATCGAGGCGAGCCAGGGCACCATCCAGCTTCAGCGATTCGTCCACGGCCTCCTGCACAAAATCCTTGATCATCTGCTCGCCAAACATGCCCAGCATCGCCTTGTCGAAGCCACCGCCGAATCCTTTTACGCCAGCAAAACCCACATTGCCGATTACCACGCTGTCGCCGTCCAGCAGGTACACATTTTCCTTTACCAGCAGTTTACGTATTGCTTTGCCGTTGTCGCGCTCGTAATCGTGGTTGCCCAGCACAGCCACCACAGGTATGGTACATGCCCTGAGTTCTTTGGCCAGCACCTCGGCCTCGGCCACCCGGCCGGTGTCGGTCAGGTCGCCGCACAGCAGCAGCACATCGGCCTTCTCCGAAACAGCCTTGAAATATTGCTCCCACTTGCCTTCGTCTGTTTCGCGTACATGTATATCGCCTACGGCGGCGATTCTGGTTCTGGGGGTATTGCTCGTTAGCTCAGTCATAGTTAAACGGATCGCATGGTCACGACCTTATAATTCCATTCTGTGATATCGGTTGCATATTGGGTCTGATCGATCAGGGGGCCCAGGCAGATCTTGTCCGTTGGGGTGGGCAGGTCAAACTGCTCGTGCGCCCGCTTGAGCAGCTCGTCAAAAAGCCAGCGGGGAATCAGATCGCGGTCGGATGGGTAAACGAACTGGAACGACAGCAGCTGGGCTAACAAAAGCTGCCAGTGCTGCTCCATGTGCCGCCAGAGCCATTTCCAATCCAGTTTATCGCCCCAGCGCAGTATAATGTGGTTGATATCGCCGCCATCGTAGCGCTCCCGGTTCTGCACATACAACTTCGACCAGATCAGGGCCTCCGCCGGAATGTAGCGGACCTTCACCCCAAAGAGCTCCCCTTTCACTGAGCGCTCCAGCCAGCTGTCGCTCACCGCACAATGGTTGCCCGGGTTGTTGAAGATCACATCTACAAAGTTGTCGCCGATGATGGCTTTGGCAAGCCAGCGCGGGTCGGTCATTTCTGTCTGGTAACCCTGCTCATTAAACCATTTCATGATGCGGGGGCAATCGCCTGATTTGCAGAAAACATCCAGGTCTTTGGTATCGCGCATCAGGCCCGTATACAGGCGCAGGGCAAAACCGCCACCTACCAGGAAATCCGTTTTGGACTGGGCCAGAAGATTGAGCGCACTTTCATAAAACTCATCCGCCGCTTTTTTACGGGTATCGTCCTTTTTATTGCCTTCCTCTTTCGTATCCACCACTTTCTCCTTCTTATTTAGCTCTATCACCTTTTCTTCTTTCGCCATATATCCTGTTGCAAATAGCCTTTTAAACATCCTGCGGGCCTAGCGGGCAAAACCAGAAGTATAATTTGCACTTCACCCATCACTCCCAAAGTAGATGCTTTTACTCGTTTACAGCGCCATAAGTTGTCTGAAAATAGCGTAGCAGCGCTAATTGCATAGCAAGCCAGCCACGCCCCGGCAAGGTATGATCCTTTTAAATTGTAGTCTTTTTATGCAGGCTATACTTTAAAGATGAGGTTGCCTGCTTTGCCGGAAAGGGGCATGCAGTTTGCCACCTACGTTGGGCAACCCTGGCTCCCCTGCTGTTATATCCGGTTTTACTTAACCCCTCCTTTTCCCTTTCGTTAAACTATAGTATAGAACATATTTGTAAACCTCTCTAACTACTAAGAAAGCTATGGACAGAAACCAATCAGATTACAACGACTATTCCGGCAATTTTCAAACGCATCGTTCAGAGCGTTACCGCCATCCCGAGGAGGACAGTTCGTACCGTTCCGGCCAGTCACGTGGCGGCTATGATAGCGAGCGCTACGGCGATTCCTACAGGCAGCATGATATGGACCGCCCGCGCAATGTAGCAAACCGCAGCATGAACGAAGACACCTACAGCACCTCCCGCAACTTTGGCAACATGGGAAGCTATGGGGGAGCCCAGGGCTTTGGCACTTCCAGAGGCGGCCAGCACCCGCTGCAGCAAAACGACAGCAGTGGCTATGACTACTACAGTGGCATGGGCAGCCGGGGCAGCTACGATACCGACAACGACCGCTATGGCCGTGGCAATGACAGGGGCATGCGTGCTAACGAAGGCAACCGCGATATGTATGACCGCGACTCGTCGCGCGGCTACCAGGGCAGCAGCCAGGGCCGCTATTCCTCCGACCGGGATGATGATTACAATACTCACAGCTTTGGCGGCGGCTCCAGGGGCAACTACATGGGTAGTGGCTACGACAGAACCAGTGGCGGCGAGAACCGCGGCATGATGGGACAGGGCCGTTCGGGTATGGGCACCATGTATAACCGCGGACGATACCAGGAAGGCAGTCGCTATAACGACCCTTCGGGCCGAGGCAGCTTTTCACGGGGTGGCTCCTCTGACAGCGACTATATCCAGAGCAGCAACCAGGGGCGCACTTTCGACCGAAACTATGACCGCCGGGACCGGAGTGATCGGGACACTGATCGCTTCTATCGTTAATACTTAAAACCCTTAAAAAAGAGCGGAACCCGGCAAAGGGTTCCGCTCTTTTTATGTCTGGGCTGAGCTACTACTGCACGCAAACGCTTTTCAGGTCGCGCATGCTGCCATAAAACACATTGCAATCCACGTCGCCCTCTATACCCTCTATCGCGCCGCCGTCGGTGTGCTGCCAGAAAGCCAGCTTCAGATCTGAGGTCTTCTCAATTCTTAACTTGGGCACTTTATAATGGGCTATCCAGAGGTGGTAATCGTCGAAGTGGCCGGCCAGGTAATCTTTGTAGAAAGTATAGTTGGTGTAAATGATTGGCTTGGTGTTGTAAGCTTCCTCTACTTCCCGGAGCCATACCTGCAGGTCTTTGCGGAACTGCGCTTCTGGTTTGCGCCCCCGCACTTCGATGTCCAGCACCGGCGGCAGATCGCCAGGCTGCAGCTCTACCAACGAAATAAAGTTGCGGGCCTGCACCAGCGGAGCCACGTGGGGCCGGTAAAAGTGGTACGCCCCGCACAGTATGCCTGCCTGCCGCGCTTCTTCCCAGTTCTGCTTAAAAAGGTTATCCTGCAGCGAGGCGCCTTCCGTTGCTTTCACAAAAGCAAATGAAATTTCGTTGGCGCGCACTTTCTGCCAGTCAATATCCTTTTGGTATTTGGATACATCCACTCCATACACGCTGTACCCGTCGGGCCATACTACTTTGCGCTTTTCTACAAAAAGCTCTACGTAGAGCACCAGTAACACCAGCAGCACCAGCGCCGCGGCCCCTACCCGGAACAACAGCGGGGAGCCGCCCTTGGGCTTCTTCTTTTTTCGTTTGGGCGCGGCCGTGGAAATACGCTTCGCCGGCGGCGCTTTATAGAGTTTGCTCTGCGGCGTTTTATACTTAGGCGTAGCTGCCTGTATCTTTTCCCAGGCATCGTCTGCCGCATCGGCAGGACCATGGAGCTTGTGCTTTTTCGGTGCCGCCATTATAAAAGCACAGCCAGTTGTCCCACGCCTGATAAATGCTCCAGCCGCTCGCCTTCCAGCGTCAGGTAGCCCCGCATAAGGTCGGCGGTGAGGCAGGAATGCACCGGCAGCACAAACATCAGATCACCGATATTGTATTTGGCGAACTGCTCCGGGCTGGCTTTCACAATGCTGTGTTCCTGCGAAAGCGACACCAGTTCCAGTCCTTCTACCGGTTGGGTCCAGCCTTTGCCGTTCAGCTCCACCATACGGCCGTAAATCACGGAGCCGGTTTCCGAGGGAAGGCTGTCTTTAGAGAAATGCACACTGCCGCCGTATAGGATAAGCTCACTTCTATCAGCATGTTTGGCTACAACCGGGCAGGCCATACAGACGGCAATCTCATCGAAAGAGCAGGAGCCGATGCGTTGCTGGGTAAGGTCATAAAACACGAAATTCCCTGGCCGGATCTCATTCACCCCTCCCAGGTCTTCGACAATGCTGCACGAAGGCGTGTCGCCGATGGAGAGCTGCAAACCCGGAAACTGGCTTTTATACCTGTCGCGAAGTAGTTGCAGCTGGTAAACGGAGGTAGCATGAATGGTCCGGATCGCCTCGGTATCAGTTTGCTTATAGGTATGGCCGTCGTGCACCACAAATCCCTGGAAGTGCAGCTTGTCGCTTTGTTTTATTTTCTCCAGTATGCTGTCGAGCGTGGTGTGGTCGTTGGGCAGAATGCCCGTGCGGCGGTAACCGGCATCGATCTTCACCCACAGGTTAACCGGGTGTTGGAGCAAGGAAGCTAACAAGTCTACAGTTTCGATGTTCACTGCCAACAGGTGCAGCTGTATGCGCGAGGCCAGTTGATTGATGTGGGCAATTTCAAGCACATTGGCCGGGAAAGCCACCAGAATGTCGTTCCAGCCATAGCGGGCAAAGTAGGCGGCCATGCGCACCGACGAGACCGTAATTGCCTTCACGCCCATGTCGCGGAACCACTCGCCCACCTGCACCGACTGATGCGTTTTGAAATGTGGTCTAAGCCGGACATTATTTTCGCTCGCTTTCTCCACCATCCTGCGGATGTTGCGCAGGCATTTTTCCTTATCTAAAAGTAATGTAGGCGTCGTTATCTTCATAAATTTAAACCCGCTGTCAGCAGCCGGTTATGTGAAGTTACAAATCTTTCGAAAACAAACCGCACCAGTTTAGCCAGAGCTAAGAAAAGCCGGGCGGACCGGATGATCTCTCCTCGAAGGAAGTATAAAGCAAGGCCGGTGCTTGCAGCTGCACGCCAGGTATAACGCGCCGCTGCAATAAAAAATGCACTACTTAGGTCCGGTGTATTGAAGGGGAAATGGATGACGCAGGTACAAAGGCTTGGGCTGCCGGTATATTCTGCCCTTTTACGATGCAACAATTCCTCAAATCGCCCTACCTTTACAGGCAGATCCATACCTGTATGATATGAGCTTTTTTTACGTAAAAGCGCTGCACATTATTTTTGTAGTGACCTGGTTTGCCGGCCTCTTCTACATTGTGCGCCTTTTTATATACTTTGCCGAAGCTGCCGAAAAGCCGGAGCCGGAACGAAGCATCCTGCAAAGGCAGCTGGCCTTGATGCAAAAGCGCCTGTGGTACGGCATTACATGGCCCTCTGCCCTGCTGACGCTCATTTTCGGGCTCACAATGCTGTACCTGTATGGTTCCGTGCCCGGCTGGCTCGTCTGGAAGCTTTGCTTTGTGGCGGGCCTGTATGTATACCATTTCCTTTGCCACCGGATCTTTAAACAGCAGCAACTGGGCATCCTGCGGTATAGCGCCAACCAGCTGCGCATCTGGAATGAGGTGGCCACGCTTTTCCTCATCAGCATTGTGTTCCTGGTGGTGCTCAAAAGCTCACTCAGTATGCTGTGGGGCATTCTGGGGCTCATCCTGTTCGCTGCTATCCTAATGCTGGCCATCCGCATCTACAAGCGGGTGAGGGAGAGAAGTTAGAAAGTTAAAGAGTTAAAAAGGTAGAAAGTAAAATGGAGGAAGGTTGAAAGGAAAGAGTTACCACTGGATGAGAAAGTATGACAGAGCGCAAAAGGTTAGTAAGACTTTCCTTACACAAGACTCACAAACCAGCAGGCGCAGTTAACTAATTTTAGGTGCACCCGAAAACTCTCTAATTTTTTAACTTTCTAAGTTTCTAACTTCTCAACTTTCCAACTTCTTTATCTTCCCAACTTTTTCCTTTTCCTTTGTATAAAGTAAAAATCCCACATGAACGACGCTGCACTGAAGGCAAACGAGAGAGAACTGATCAAGCTAATCCGCTTTTTTAGCAAGCGTGCGGCCCTGCTAATGGAAACCGGCACACTGAGCCAGGAGCACGAACAGCTGACCAACGCCTGCCAGAACCTGGAAACGCAGCTCTATACCCACGCGCAAAACCGTTTAGCCATCCTTGATAAGCGCGAGCGGCTACAGAAATTAATTGAAGACAATGCGCAGTGCCCCAAATGCGGCAAAGCCGATATGCTGAAGAAAACGGGTGTGGCCACAAATGAGCATGGCTGGAAGAGCAACACCTACCGTTGCCGCCGCTGCAATACCACCTTTACCTGGAACAAGCCTAACAATCCCTGGCATATGACATCGTTCCTGGAGATGTATATCCACGAACTGGAGCAAGGCGTGCAACAGGAACCCAACGAGGAAATCCGCCGCCATACTGAGGCGGCTATTGGGCAGCTGCATGACAGCCTGGACCGCCTACGCCCGGTGCTGCAAACATCAGACGAGGAAATGGAAGCCCTGCAAACTAAGGAAAAAGAAATGGACCGCCTTATTCACCAGTTCAAAAATTACCTGCTCATCGAGAAAATAAAGCTCGATGTGTACGAGGAGTAGGCTTTCGTTGTGCGTTTTTCGTTCGGTGTGAGGAGCAGTAAATTAGCTTTTAGTTGGGTTCCTATGCTCCGGGTCTTAGAAAGCGTGGCTGTTGGGCTATACTTCTGGCGCAAATCTGCGGATTGACTACATAAAAGGGATGTTGCGTCTCAAACACAAAGGATTACTGTGCATAGCTCAAGTATAACAGTTACCCCGGTTCCATGCAAATGGCCCTCCTCAACACCCCATCTCCCGAGCAACGAACAACGATAAACGATATCCCCTTTATGTTATAAGCCAGTACCAAATGGCCAGCGTGAGCAGCGAAACGGGTATGCCGATGCCTACCATCATGTTAGCCAGGCGCGGTTTCAGGCTGTACGAAGCCGCCACAATGCTGCCCGTGATCATCGGGGCCATGGCGGCCTCCACCACACAAATCTGCACCACCTGCCCCCGCTGCCCCAGCACCACTACATATAAAAACCAGATCAGCAGCGGGGCAAGCAGAAGCTGGTACGTCAGGCCCAGCGCCAGGAAGCCCCAGTGTTTGCTGCGCCGCTCTAGCGTGAGTTGCATGCCCACCGAAACAAGCGCCAGCGGCGAAACAGTGCTTCCGAGTCGCTGAAAAACATCCTTCATCGCGTCCGAAAAATGCCAGCCCGCAAGGTTTATACTTAGGGCCAGCACAAACATCAGGAAAGGCGGAAACCGAATGATGCGACGCAGGATCTCTTTGGAGCCTGTCTGCCCCTTCGAGAAATAGGCCGCCAGCCCGATGCCCAGCGTGGAGAGCACCATAAACGAGCCGGGCTGATCGACTAGCAGCGCCGTTTGTAGGCCTTCTTTGCCGTAGAGCGCCTCTATGACCGGAAATCCAATAAAGGACGTATTGCCCAGCCCCGCTGTAAGTATAAGGCAGCCGATGAGCTTCCGCGACCATCCGAAAAGGGTGCCCAGGCTCCAGAACAACAGCGCTGCCCCTGCAAAGCAAATCCAGGCTACGGCTACCGGCAGCAAAACCTCTGTGCTGAGGTGTATCTCGGGAATGAAGTACAAGGCCAGCGCAGGCATCGACACATAGATAATGAACTGGTTGAGCACCAGCGCGCTGTTTCGCGGAAAATCAGGTATCCGCCGAAGTATAATGCCCAGCAACAGGCACCCGAATAAAAGGATCAGGCTGCTCATGTAGATTTGACAGCCGCTGTTTGTTTTACCGCTTTATAAAGTATATTGCTCATCGTTCTTCTTCTGCTGCATTCGGGCAAAGCACTTAATCAAAGAGCGAGTTGGTGAACTTCACTTTCATGCTGGTCTGGAAATCGGCAATGATCTTGAAGATCTCTTTCAGCGTTACCTGTTCAATTTTGGTCAGACTTTGTAGATCGATGTAGTTTTCGGGCTCCACCTTGTCGTGTATAATCTGGGTAGCCTGCTTCCTCAGGCGCATGCTCATCAGGTAATAATAGGACTGCATCAGCTCGTGGTACTGTACTTCTGTGAATACGCCCAGGTCTTTTAAAGCTACCAGGCGCTCGCCGGTGTTGGTTTTAAATATCCTGCTTTTAAGGGCGTGCACCCGCACCAGGTCCACAATGGGCGTCATGGCGCGTTTAATATCGAACACATCGCGCTTGTCTTTGGTAAAGGTGCGGATGTTTTTAAAATAGGTAAGCGGCGGCACATACTGCAGCGCGTTGTTGGCCATGTGGTAGAGAAAACGGCCTAACGGCTTCTGCAGCTCTTCGTCCAGGAAGGTGCGCAGCTCGTCCATGATCACGGGCTCTCCGTAAATCAGGCGGCAATCGAAAAAGGCGGCAAACTTCATCACTGTTGCCGGTTCGGGCTCCTGCATCCAGCTTTGGTAGTTGCGTTTCCAATGCGAGAGCGAATGCGTCCATTTGGTATTTTTGGCCATGTAGCCGCCGGTGCAATAGCTGAAACCAATTGTATCGAGCCGCTCGGAAACCAGTTCGGCAAACCGCAGAAAATACGCCCGCACCAACTCGCGCTGCTCGTTTGCTTTGTCCTCGTAAATAATGGCGTTGTCCTGGTCGGTTTTCAGGGTCTGCTCCTGGCGGCCCTCACTGCCTAATACGATAAAGGCAAATTTTGCCGGTGGGGTGCCCATCTCGTTCAGTGTTGTTTCGATCACTTTCAGCGCAATGGTATCCGAAACCGTGGTGATGACCTGGTTCACGATCTCGGGCTTTACTCCGCGGTGGAGCAACTGGTACACGATTTCGGGCACCTTCTGCCACTTCCTACGCAGCTCGTCCACAGATTGCGCCAGCTTTACCGACTGGATGAACATGAAAGGCGACTGGGCCTGCTCGCTCAGCAGCCTGTTACGGCTCGTAAAGCCAATATACTGCCCATTCTCTTCGAGTAAAAGGTAGCGTGTTTTAGTATGGAACATGAGCAGAATGGCCTCATACACAAAAGCCTGCGTATTTATGGCTACGACCGGATTATCCATGATGGCGCTCACCGGCCCGTTCACATCCGCCTTGCGGGCCACCACATTATCGCGCAGGGTGATATCCGTAACATAGCCGAACACTTTTTGCCCGGCATCGGTTACAAAAGAGCAGCTTACCCTGTGTTCGGCCATCAGGCGGGCTACTTCATACACTGGCGTATCGGCGGGGCACGTCACCAGCTCGCGGTACGCCACGCTCTCCATTTTGCGCGAGTATAGCTGGTCGGAGGCAATGTAGTTTTCCTCGAAGGCGGTGGGGCGCTTCACAAAATGAGCATACTCATCGTCCATCATGCGCCTGCCAAACTCGGTTGTGAAGAAGTGGAAAAACTCCTCGTACGCCTGGCAAAGTGCCCGAAAGTCGCGGCGGGGCAAAGTATAAACGAGGGTTCCTTTTTTGGCGATCACGGAGCGCAGGGAGCGTTTGCGGTTCAACAACACCGATACGCCACCATAACAGTAACCGCGGGTATGATAATCCAGTACACGCTTGTTCTGCTCGCTGTCATAAAAGAAGGTCTCATACTCGCCTTCGGCAATCAGGTCCACCCCTTTCATCTTGGTTACTTCCTGGTGGTAGATGGCAGTGTCTTTGGTGTAACGCACCTCCACCAGCAGATCAGCCACGCCCCGAAGCACATCGTCGGGTAGTATATTAAAAGGCTTTACCGTTTTCAGAAATTGTAACAGGTCTTTCATAGCCAGAAAATCAGCAGAATTAGAATACATGAAACAAACAATACAGGAAGGCCGCAGCCATTGTTGCGGGAACTCACTTTGCGCTGTCTTTTTGATTGCTGTGCCAGTATGGTTTTATCGGTAATATCACCCCGCTGCACCAGTTCAAAAAAGCAGCTGGCGGTAGCTTCAGCATCGGCCAGCGCGTTGTGCTGGCTGCCCATCGGCTTGTTGAACAGCCGTTCATAGAGCTCGCCAAGGCGCAGGTATTTGTGGTTATGGTAGAGCAGGAAAGTGACCGAGGCATCCATGGTGCAGAATCTGGGCAGGTGGAGGAGCGGGTTTTCGAGGCCGGAGCGAAAAAAACCCACGCCCGCCATGTGGTAGTCCAGCTCCATAAAATGCCCCACCACCAAGGGCTCATACTGCTGCAGATCGGCGGCTAACTGCTCAAAAACCACCTTGCGGTCTTCGCCATGCTGCAACAGGAATTCGTCCGTAATGCCGTGGATCATCCGGGCGGTATCCGAAATTTCAAAGCCATCGTTGCGCACATAATAGTTCGCAGCTTTTACCTGCTGCCCATCGCGGGTATACACAGCCCAGGCTACCTGCACTGAATGCGGCCAGGCGGCATCATGCTCGTAAGGCGCTTCCCAGTTTTGTGGGATGCCGGTGGTTTCGGTGTCGATAAAAAGCAGGTAGTCTCTCACAAGGCCAGGTTACAGCTTTTCTGTTTTCTTCTGCAAGTATGGGCAAGGCTTTTTTGAATCCGCATATTTGTCTGACGTTTAATTGAAAGCTGGAAAATAAATGGGCTCTACCCGGGAGGTTAAGCTGCTGTAAAAATGCATGGTTCCTTTCCGGAGATCAAAACTGTTATACTTCATGATGTGTTCATCCGCAGTTCCATTTCCATCACCACATAAGCCACCGCTCCTTTCACAAACCTGTTAGGAGTTTCTTGCAGGCCGAATTGCTCGTAAAAGCCAGCCTTTTCGGCACGGGCATTGCACCAGAGTTTAGTTACACCCTGTTCCGCTGCCTGCCCTACCAAGTGCTGCAGCAGCGCCGTGCCATAGCCTTTGCCCTGGCAGGTAGTGTGGGTGGCAAACTTCCGGAATTGCGCGGTCTCTCCTGTTATAAAAAGCGAGATAACCGACACCAGCTCTCCTTCAGCAAACAGGCCATAATGCAGGCCGGCAGCATCATCGGGCAGTTTTACATAGTCCACTTCCTTGCCGGGCCACATCACGGTGTGCCGCACAGGCCAGGTTTGCGCAGCGGTTATTTCTTTTATCTGCATAGGGCAAGTATAAGATGCCTGTACCCGGCAGGCGCAAAGTTACTACCGGATGCAGGCATCTTGTTGTGAGGAGAACCAGAAAGGGGTTCGGCTATACTTAAATGGCTTTTGCTTTGGCTTGCAGCCAGGCGCGTTCCTCCTCATTCAGGTGTGGGCCCACCCGGTCTGCCACCAGCTGGTTATAGTCGTTAAGCCATTTTACCTGGTGCGCCTCCAGCAGTTGCTTCTTTACCGGTGAGGTGTCGATTAGCGCGATGGTCAGCTGCTCAAAAGTATAGAATTCGCCAAACGCATTGGTTTCATCGGGCACGGTAAGCACCAGGTTCTCAATGCGGATGCCATACTGCTCAGGGCGGTAAATGCCGGGCTCTACGGAAGTAATCATGCCCAGCTCAATGTCGATAGGCGTGGGAGTGGCATTGAAAACGTGGGGTCCTTCGTGCACATTCAGGAAAAAGCCGACGCCGTGGCCGGTACCGTGGCCATAATTGCGGGCATGGTCCCAGAGCGGCTTGCGTGTGATGGCGTCGATCTGGTAGCCGCGCGTACCTTTGGGGAAGCGGGCCGAAGCACCTTCAATCATGCCTTTCAGCACCAACGTATAATCCGTTTTTTCTTCCTCCGTCAGGTTGCCCAGCGATACGACACGGGTGATGTCGGTGGTGCCGGTCTGGTACTGCCCGCCGGAATCAAGCAGGAAAAGGCCATCGGCTTTCAGCGCTGCATCGCTTTCGGGTGTGGCTTTATAGTGTGGCAGGGCGCCGTGTGCTTTGTAGCCGGCAATGGTGTCGAAGCTTTCGCCCACAAACCCTTCCTGCGCCGCCCGGAATTCCAGCACCTTGTCAGCCACGGACATTTCGGTGATCGTTTCCTTGCCAACGCTTTCTTCCAGCCACTTAAAGAAACGGGTGAGCGCCACGCCATCTTTCACCATGGTAATGCGGGTATTCTCCACTTCCACAGCATTCTTTATGGCTTTAAAAGAGGTAGTGGGGTTGGTATCCTGGAGCACACTCACCGAAGTCGGCAGCTCTTTATACAAGGCAAAGCAATTTCGTTTGGGGTCTATCAGGATGCTGCTGCCTGCAGGCAGGCTGGCCAGGGCACGTTCCACCAGGTCGTAGGCCTGCAATTCCACGCCGGCATTGCGCAATTTGTCCTGATCGGCTTCGGAAAACTTTAGCGTATCAATAAACAGGATGGCGGCATCCTGGCTGATGAGGGCGAAGCTTAACACCACAGGATTGCACTTCACATCAGACCCGCGCATATTAAAGAGCCAGGCCATATCATCGAGCGAGGAGATCAGGTGGTAGTCGGCTTTAGAGGTAGCCAGCGCGGCACGCAGCCTTCCCAGTTTATTCTCAAAAGCTTCTCCTGTTATTTCCTCTCCCAGCAAATAAGCAGGTGCATCCGGCAGGTAGGGTCTGTTGAGCCAAATCGGCTCCAGGTAGTCGCGGTCGCTTACCAGCTCAATACCCTGCGGCACCAGTTGCTGCTCCAGTAACTGTGCCAGCCCAACGGAGATCAGCCGGGCATCGAACGCCACTTTGGCGCCGGGCGCCAGCCGCTCAGCCAGCCATTGAATATATTCGGGCGCATGCTGCACCTTTAGCTTTACCAGCTCAAAGCCACTGCCGGCCAGTTGCTCCCCGGCCTGCACAAAATAACGGGCATCCGTCCAGAGGCCAGCAAAATCATCGGTGATCACCAGCGTTCCGGCCGAGCCGGTAAAGCCGGACGTAAAATAAATGCACTTATACCTGTCGGGCAGGTATTCGCTGATATGCGGATCAGAAGATGGTATGATATAGGCACTCACGCCTTCGCCCCGCATCTGGCTGCGGATGGCGGTTAGTTTTTCCTGGTAGGTCATAGTTTCCGGTGTCGGTGTTGAGGCAAATTAACAAAAGATGGGGAGAAATGGTAATCAGCCCTAAAATCACCAGCCGCCAACCAAGTATCACGCTATACTTGGCTCATGCCAAGGGTTTGAAAGGTATTAGTCTAGTTTTACCGGCCAGCGCTTTCAGGCTCGCATCCGGGTAGCAGGACCCAGGAATAAGCCCCTTTCACAGTGCAGCTGTCCGACAGAAGTTGCCTGCCATACGTTGCACTTTTTAGAAGCAGCAGACCAGGCAAATAAATACCATAATAGTTTTTACCTAATCTGTTTGTTCTAATTTTTTAAATACGATATTTGCACTATTATCATTTACCTGCGCCAATTTGTGAGAAACCCTTACCCTCACTCCCCCTCTTCCGGAAGATTAAAATTTAAAGTGCTCCTGAGCTTGGGTCTTACCTTGCTGCTGACGCTTTCTATCCAGTATTTTTCTTTCCAGCTGAACCATGACCTGCATGAAACCAAGCAACGGGTTACCCTTACTTACCAGGTAATCCACAACCTGGAAAAGACCAACATAGCCCTTACGACCCTGGAAAGTAATGCCCGCGGGTTTGCCATTAGCAATAACCGGTTGTTTCTGGAAGACTACCAGGCGCTACACGCCCAAATTTACCAGCACCTGCAGCAAGTCAATGTCCTAACATCAGACAACCCGGTGCAGCAGCGCAACCTCGCTGTCCTGCGCCAGCTGATTGATGCCAAGATTGCATATATCGATTCTGCTGTAAAAGCCGAAAGCAACGGCGCCTCCGTGCTGAAAACCCGCGCTAAGGGCAAACTGCTGATGGACCGGGTGCTGGCTCAGAAAACACGGATACAGGCCATCGAAAACAGGCTCCTGCAAGAGCGGGAAGCACGATCCGCCGCACTGGCCCTACAGGAGAAACTTGTCAATGGCCTAAGCATGTGCCTCATCCTGAGCATCGGCTTCTTCTCCCTGCTTTTTATTTTCCGCGACATCAACAAAAGAGTAAAGCTTACGAACGAAGTAAAGGAAAACGAATCGCGCCTGAAGCAGTTTATTGAGGCGCTGCCGGTTGCGATTACCGTACGGGATGCACGCGGCAACCTCTCATTTTCGAATAAAAAATGGGACCTGGAATCAAGCAAGCTGTTCCCTGGCGGGCCGATAGAGAACTTACAAAAGTTGGAAGAGGAGAAGCTCATTTGGGTGGCAGGTACCGACAAGTATTACCCGCTGGAACAGTTGCCTACGATGAAAGCACTGCGTGGCGAAAGCTCCGAAGCCGATGATCTAGAGATCCGGCTCGGAGATGAAAAGATCCTGCTGTCTGAAACAGCCGGCCCTGTTTTTAACCGTCATAATGAGGTTGTATATGCAATTGCAGCCGTTCAGGATATAACGCACCGGAAAAAACAAGAGGCAGAGCTAAAGCACGCCAAAGAGATAGCCGAAGATTCTTCTATGGCCAAGGAGCAGTTCCTGGCCAATATGAGCCACGAGATCCGGACGCCGATGAATGCGATCATCGGGTTTACGAACCTCCTGCTCCAGTCCAGATTAGAGGATGAGCAATTACAGTTTGTGGAAGCAATCCGTTCGTCGGGCGAAAACCTGCTGACCATTATCAACGACATCCTGGATTTCTCTAAAATACAGTCGGGCATGGTGCAACTGGAAACGATCCCTTTCGGGATCATGTCGTTGCTCGATTCCCTGATGATGCTGCTACAGCCAAAAGCCAACCACAAAGGGCTAACCCTCCAGATCACCTCCGATGCGCAGGTTCCTACGCTGGTGCTCGGCGACCCGGTCCGGCTTACCCAGATCATTTTCAACCTGGTCGATAATGCTATTAAATTCACCGAAAAAGGAACCATACAGATCAACGTCAAGGTCCGAACCAGCGGACACGATAAAGTATGGGTAACCTATACGGTGACAGATAAAGGCATTGGTATTCCGGAAAACAAGCTGGAAACGATCTTTGAAAGGTTTAGCCAGGCCTCCAGCTCCACCACTCGCGAGTTTGGCGGCTCAGGTTTAGGTTTAAGTATTGTAAAAGGGCTCACCGAGCTGCAGGGCGGCACCATTTCTATTGAAAGCATTTCAGGTAAAGGGTCTGTTTTCACGGTGGCTATCCCTTATACAGTGGCTTCGGAAACAGACCTGGCCCAATACGGAAAGCAGGAGTTACCGGAAGAAAACCTGCTGTACAGGCAGTTGCATATTCTGATAACCGAAGACAACCCGCTAAATCAGAAACTTGCCCTGCGCGTGCTACAGGACATGGGCTTTACCGCCGAGCTGGCTAAAAACGGGAGCGAAGCAGTAGAACTGATCCGCCAGAAAAAGTATTTCGATGTGGTGCTGATGGATATCCAGATGCCGGTGATGGACGGCTACGAAGCGACCCGCTACATCCGCCAGGAACTGAAATCGACGGTGCCTATTATGGCGATGACCGCCCACGGCCTGAGCGGCGAAAAAGAAAAGTGCCTGTCCCTGGGCATGAACGATTATATCTCCAAGCCTTTTAAAACACAGGAGCTCCTGACAAAGCTATGTGTCCTTTCGGGTTTGGAAAGAATACTACCTGAGGGGGCGCCCGAGCCTGTGCTGCAAACCGAAAAGCATTGCGACCTGTCGTACCTGCACAAAATGTCGGGGGGCAACACCGACTTTATAAAAGAAATGATCGGCCTTTTCCTCAAACAGCTTCCACCTGAGCTGGAGCACATGAAGCAGGCCGCCTTAAAAATCGATTTTCCGGCGGTAAAGGAAGTGGCCCATAAACTGAAATCCTCCGTCTCCATTGTCGGGGCAGAAAGTATGCTGGTCAGGCTTAAGCAGATAGAAGCGCTCGCGAAGCAGGAAGCTGAAATTGAACAGGTGCTTTGCCTTAACCAGGAGCTGACAGAGATAAATGAGCAGGTAGCCCTGGAGCTGCAACCATATTTAGTTTAACACATCCGGCTGCCCGTCAAAAGCTATTTTCCAAAAAAATATATTTTATACTTCAGGTTGAAGGCCGTGAAAGACCTTTCCGGATGATGCCTGCAAATTTTACCCTTACCATGATCCTGGTAGTTGAAGACGACGAAATGATTCTGCGGACGCTCGAGTTCCGGCTGAAGAAAGACCACTACAACGTAGTGGTGGCCCGAGATGGCAGAGAAGCTTTAGAGAAGCTCAAACAAGCTACCTTCCACCTGGTACTCACCGACCTGATGCTGCCTTTTGTGACAGGAATGGAAGTGCTCTCCTATATTAAATCTAATCTGCCGGATTTGCCGGTAATCGTGCTCTCCGCAGCCGATGAAGAAGGAACGATCCTGGATGCTTTTAAGCTGGGGGCGGATGACTTTATTGCCAAACCTTTCAGCCCGGGCGAACTCTCGCTTCGTGTAAAACGCTTGCTTATACGTTATACCAGTACCAAATGAAATTACGTGTCAGGAGCCAGGGTATACTTTTGAGCTGCTTTTTTGCCCTGCTTCTCTCCTCTTCACTTCAGGCCCAGGATACAACGATCCTGCACCCGGATTCGCTTTTCAGGCAGGCGCAGCAAATGGCCTATCACGGCAAATATGCCGAAAGCCGCCAGCTGAGCCGGAAACTGTTACGGGCGGTGCCCGCTTACACCGATGCCACCTTGCTACTGGCCCGCACCTTTGCCTGGGAACACCACTATGATTCAGCCCGGTTTATACTTTCGCCCCTGTTAAGCACTACCCCTCCGAATGAGGAAGCCTTGTTGATCGCGGTTGATATGGCTTTGTGGTCCCATAAGCCGGACGAGGCGCTGCACTATGTGCAGGCCGGTTTAGAGGCAAATCCGACGTCGGCCCCGCTCCTGCTGGGCAAAGCACGGGCACAGTATGAACGTCAGGAGTACGCCGCTGCCGAAGCCATACTGACCGGTTTGCTGCAACAGGACCCGGGCAATACGGATGTCCGGCAAGTATGGGAAAAGGTGCAACAGGCGCGCAAGGTGCATCTCGTGCAGGCCAGCTACCAGCTCACCACATTTGATCAGCAACTTTCGCCCTGGCACCTGGGCGCGCTGGCCTATACCCGGCAAACAGCCAGTGGCAAGTACCTGGCACGGGTAAGCTACGCACGGCGCTACGGCAACCAAAGTATGCAGGGAGAAGTGGATGCTTACCCGCAGCTGAGCAAAACAACCTACGCCTACCTGAACGTAGGCGCATCCGACGAAAAGCTATTCCCGGCCTACCGCACCGGCGCAGAACTTTATCACCTGTTCCCGCATAAAGTGGAGGCCTCACTCGGTGCCCGCGCCTTATTTTTCCAAAACGAGACGGTGGTGCTGTATACCGGTTATGTCGGCAAATATTTCCGCAAGCAATGGGTGAGCTTTCGCCCGTTTTTGCAGCGCCAGAACAGTTCCTGGCAAACCACGGGCATATTGCAGTTCCGGCAGTACCTCCGCCATGAGGACGAGCATTTTACCCTGGTACTAGCCCGGGGCAGTGTGCCATTTGTGCAGGTGGGCCTGGAGGAGATTAGTCGGTTAAGTGCCAGCCGGGCAGCTCTGGAAGCCCAGTTGCGCGTGGGCAATTCCTGCCTGCTGGGGGGCATGTTCTCCTATGATTATGAAGAAATCAGCAGTGGGTCCTTCCGCAACCGTTTTACAACAGGCCTCACGGTTCAGTATAGATTTTAATGGCTACAGAACGCAACATGCCTGTCGTGCTTTCCATAATGCCTGATCTGATCGAGGCGAACCTGCTACTGGTGCTGTTTTTTACCGGCACGGCGCTTCTCCTCTTCCTGTTCATTCTCATCAGCAGGTTACGGGATGGCGTGCGGCAGCGAAAAAGTCGATGGATGGACAAGAAAGCCCAGCAGTTCATTACCTCCTACCTCTTCAATGCAGAAGAAGTGAGCCCGGCGCAACTGGAAAGCTTCCGGCGCAAGTATATTCTCAACTCCTTCTACTGCCCCATTTTCCTGGAAAACCTGATCAGCCTGCAGAAGAACCTGATCGGGGAGTCAGCAGACAGGCTGCGCACGCTCTACAAAGACTTGGGGCTTCACCCCTATTCCAAGCAAAAGCTGTATGCCAGGTCGTGGTCCGTTATAGCCAAAGGCATTTGTGAGCTTGCCGAAATGGGCATGACGCAGGATGCGGAACTCATCCGCGCCTTCATCAACCACCCTAACCCGGTTTTGCGGTCCCAGGCCCTGGTGGCGCTGGTGTACCTGCAGCACAAAGCCCCCTTTTCGTTTCTGGATGAGCTGGAAGAGCCACTTACGGAATGGCAACAGCTGCAGCTGGCCCGTGCCGCCCAGAAGGCTCATGCCGTGCACCCTCCCTCCTTTAAACAATGGTTGCAGAAAGACCAGGAATCGGTTGTGCTGTTCTCTATCCGCATGATCGTGCAGTATAACCAGCACGAGGCGCTTGGGGCGTTGCTTACGTTGCTGAACCATCCCAGCCCGATGGTCCGCAAAGAAGCCGTAATTGCCTTGCGCAACCTGGAATCCTTTGAAGCCTCAGAAAAGCTGCTGCAGCTCTATGAAAATGAAACGGTGGATGTCCGGCTCGAGATCCTGAAAACGCTCCCCCTGATCGGCGGCGACGAGCACCTTGCCTTTTACCAGCAACAGCTGCAAGACACCGATATGCGCGTGCAGCTGATCGCAGCGCGTGCCCTGGCCCAGAGCGGCGCTCCCGGCGAAGCCCTGATCCAGGCGATTAAAAACAATTTGCAGCATGCCTTGCAGCCCATTGCAGCCTGCGCGCTAGACAGCAGAATATGAATGATCTCCTGAGTTACTTTATCGCCGATACAGCCCGATTCTTGCATTACTTTATACTTGTGTACGCCATCGGCATCTGCCTGAGCTACGTGGTGCTTTCCGGGATTTCGGCCTGGGCCATGGCCCGCTACAAAAAGAAGAACAGCTTTGTAGACTACCGTGCTATCCTGTCCTCTCCATTTGCCCCATCGGTTACCCTTATTGCTCCTGCCTACAACGAGTCGCTGACGATCGTGGACAATGTGCGTTCGTTGCTTACCCTGCATTATAACAATTGCGAGGTGATCATCGTGAACGACGGCAGCAAAGACAACACCCTGGCGCTGCTCATCGAAGCGTATGAACTGGAGAAGCTCGACTTTGCCGTAAACGAAGTCATTCCGACAAAGGCTGTCCGGGGCGTTTACAAAGCCCGTAATCCGGCCTATCATAAACTCGTTGTGGTAGATAAGGTAAATGGTGGCAAAGCCGATGCGCTGAATGTAGGGATCAACATTGCATCAAATAAACTGATTGCCTGCATTGATGTGGATTGCGTGCTGGAATCGGATGCGCTGCTCAAACTGGTTAAACCATTTATGGAGGAAGAGCGCAAAGTGATCGCGACCGGCGGCGTAATTCGTATTGCTAACTCCTGCGTGGTGGAAGATGGCCGCCTGATCCACATCCGGGTGCCCGATAAATTTATTGCACGAGTGCAGGTACTGGAGTATTTCCGGGCTTTTTTAATGGGCCGAATGGCCTGGGCCCACCTCGATGGGCTGTTGCTGATCTCGGGCGCCTTCGGGATGTTCGACAAAGAAACCGTGATCCGGGCTGGCGGCTACAATCACAACACCGTGGGCGAAGATATGGAGCTGCTCGTGCGCATGCGCCGGATGATGTATGAAGCGAAAACACCCTGTAAAGTTGCCTTTATCCCCGACCCACTTTGCTGGACAGAAGCGCCCCAAAGCTGGGATATTTTGAAGCGGCAACGGAACCGTTGGACCAGAGGGACTGCCGAAACCCTGTGGCTGCACCGTAAAATGATCTTCAACAGAAAGTACGGCATCCTGGGCTTACTCAGCATTCCGTTGTGGGTTCTGTTCGAATGGCTGGCGCCGATCATCGAGTTTGTCGGGATGGTCTGCTTTCTCTGCCTGGCTATACTAGGCTATGCCAACTGGGCCTATTTCTTTTCCTTTCTGGGGCTGGTGTATTCGTTTGCGCTGATGTTCTCGGTGTTCGCTATTCTGTTTGAGGAGCGATCGTACCAGCAATATAAACGGCCGGGCCACATGCTTAAACTAGTCATTACAGCTTTATTCGAACCATTCTTCTATCATCCGGTGACGGTCTGGTCTGCTATCAAAGGAAACTACGATTTGTTTACCGGCAAGAAAAGCTGGGGCGAAATGACCCGCACCGGCTTCGCTCAGAAAGCAAAAACAGCAAAATAAGCAGGCTGGCACGACTTGGGCCCTTATACTTATACTCCCATAACGGAAGTATAAGTACAAGCCGGATTACCGGTCACGTAAGCCTGTTATACTTTACTTGCGCTCCTTCAGGGTATAAGTATTGTAGAAATCCTGCAGTACAAAAAAGGCTTTCCCTTTTCGCCCTGCGGGGAAATAAGGCCTTTGCGGTTCCTTCCTTCCTAAATGTCAGCAAATGGCGGGCGCGGCGAACGGAAGTCCACCAGGATCCAGGGCGTCATACCGCGGAGCTGCTGTATTTTGAGCTGTATCTTCAACGTTTCTTCATACAGATAGGCCTGCTATTCTTCGGTAAAGCGTTCCAGCTTGTCGCCGTGCTTGCCCTGCAGCGCGCCGGCACCAAATCTGGATTCCATTACCGGCTTATTCCGGGATATCTTCCGGCTTACATTCTTTAGCTTGTCAGGCGTGCCGTCGTACCAACCGATGTACTGGTTAAAGCTCAGGGTATCCACGCATACTATCAGCGGATCGCCGATAGTATGCGTGTTGCTGTTGGGCAGGCCATGCTGCTCCAGGGCAGTGGACACCGGGCGCGTTGGGTCCAGGCTACGCATGCGAGCAGTGAGCTTACGGATATAAACGTTTCGTTCCGGCTTCATCGGTGTTTCGTTGGCCATCGACCAGGTGATCACCGATGAGCGGTTCTTACCCCGGGTAATCAACTCCGTCTGTTGCCTCTCGGCGGTGCGATAGGTGCTGTCGTTTTCCCAATGGATCGTCTAGTACACGGGGTTTTCCTCTCACATCATTATGCCCATTTTATCGGCCAGCGGCGCCAGGTGGTCGTTGTGCGGGTAGTGTGCCAGCCGCACATAATTGCAGCCCAGTTCTTTGGCCTAGTTCAGCAGGAGCTGCTTGGGGCCACTGAGCGAGGTGGTCTTGCGGTTATAGACATTCCTAGTATGGGACTTTGTGCCGCCACCTGTCCTATCAGTATAAGCGCAAACACAATCAGCAAAGTAAGTTTCCGGTACATCATGCAGAAGTTAGGTGAAGTATAAATATTCAGCTTCCCAATAAAATCATGTTAGTACAAAGTGCCCGCAAGCCGGCTTGCTTTTATACTTCCTTTGCCCTGAAACTGTGAAGATTACCTGCTTATAAAACCGCACATACTGTTCAGTATTGAACACCTGCAGGAAGTATAAAACCCACACTTTTAGTTTTATCTTACTGATTTTCAGGCGTTTGTATTTATGGCATTCCTTTTGGCTATATAGCTCTGAGTAAGTAATAAAATAAGACAATGGACCGCGAACTTTCACTCTCAACCAAACAAGCCCGGAAACAGAAACGCCTCTGGCAGGTAAGTATAGCCCTGGTGGTGGTGGCTGCCGCGGTATTTGGTTTCAGGAGCTTGTTAACTCCCAGCCTGCGCCGCGCCGATCTACGCACCGCTATCGTGGAGAAAGGGCCTGTGGAGGCGACCCTGACCGCCAGCGGCCTGGTTGTGCCCGAGCACGAATTGGCAGTGACCAGCCCTATTCAGGCACGCATCGAGCAGGTGGTGCATACTACAGGCGACAAGGTGCAACCCGGTGACCAGATCCTGCTCCTCGACAAAGCCTTTACTCAACTGGCCTACGAGAAGCTGAAAGACGAGGAACAGCTCAACCAGCATAAGCGCGTGCAGCTGCGCCTGCAACTCCAGAAAAAACTTAACACCCTCAACTCTGAGCTCGCTATTAAGCGCATGAACGTGAAAAGCCTGCAGGCCCAATTAGAGGACGAGCAATACCTCTTAAAAATAGGCGGCGGCACCCTGGAGCGGGTCAAACAGGCGGAACTGACGCTGAAGATAGCCCAGCAGCAACTGGCCGAGATCGAACAGGACATGATCACGGAGCGTCAGCTGCTGAAAGCCGATGAACAGGAACTGGGCTTTACCATGGCCATTCAGAGCCGCTCCATTGAAGAATTGGAGCGCAAAATGCAGCAAGCCGAAGTGCGGGCTTCCCGCCCCGGTGTGGTAACCTGGGTCAAAAACGAAATAGGTTCTACTGTGAATGCCGGCGACGTGATTGCCCGGCTTGCCGACCTGAGCAGCTACAAAGTGCAGGCCACCATGTCGGATGCGTTTGCCGAGCAGCTGCGCGCCGGCGGACCGGTGACCGTGCGGATCAACAACACCGATCTGCCTGGCACCATCGCCACGGTGGACCCCACGGTCAGCAACGGTACGGTGACCTTTTATGTAGCCCTGAACGAAAATAACAACAAGCTGCTGCGCCCCAGCCTGCGTGTGGATGTGTTTGTGACTACCGCCACCAAACCCAACACCCTGCGCGTGAAGAATGGCCCATACTTTAGCGGCAACGTGAACGACAAGGTGTTTGTGGTCCGGGGCGATGAACTGGTGCGGGTGCCGGCCCGGGCCGGCGTGAGCAACACCGATTTTGTGGAGCTGGAGAACGGCGTGCAGCCCGGCGACGAGGTGGTGATCTCTGACATGAAGGATTACCTGAATACCCCGAAAGTGAGCTTAAAGGAATAATACAGGACACCAGATATAGTACAAAAGGCACACGATTCCAGGCGCATACTACATACATACCCCAGGCAACCTAAGGAATAGAAAGTCTAAAGTCTTACATCAAGCGTCCGAAGTCAAAAATATAAAACCATGAAAAAGCATTACCTCTTTTGTTTGTTGTGTGCCATGCTGCCGCTGCTTAGCCTGCGGAGTGTTGCCCAACCGGCTGGCCGCCAACTGCACCTGCAAGAGGTCATCAGGCTGGCACAGGAGCAGTCGGCGGTAGCAAAGCAGGTACAGACCAGCCGCGAGACCAGCTACTGGCAGTGGCGCAGCTACAAATCCGACTACAAGCCACAACTGAGCCTGGAAGGCGTACTGCCTGATTTCAGCCGTTCTATTTTGCCCGTTACCCAGCCGGATGGCACCCTGGAATTTCGCCCGGTATCCAACAATAATGCGGAGCTGGGCCTGACGCTGAGCCAGGCCATCGGCCCCACCGGGGGCAGTATTTTCGTGACTTCGTTGATGCAGCGCTTCGATGATTTTGACCGGAACCAGACCCGCTACAATGGCAACCCGGCCATTATCGGGCTAAAGCAGCCGCTGTTTGCTTACAACAATCTGGCGTGGGCCCAGAAAATCGAGCCGCTCAAGTATGCGGAATCGCAGCGAAAGTACCTGGAAGAGCGCGAGAAAATAGCCGTGGAAGCAACTAAATTATACTTCGACCTGCTACTGGCACAGGTTAACCAGGACATAGCGGCCAAAAACCTGGCAAACAACGACACACTTTACCAGATAGCGCAGGAGAAGTATAGCTTGGGCCGGCTCTCTAAAAATGATCTATTGCAGCTGCGCCTGGCTGTTTTAAATTCCGATCTGGCCCTGGCGCAGGCTACGCTCGACGCACAAACTGCCAGCCTTGCCCTGAAGACCTATGTAGGTATGGAGGACAGCACACAACTGCAGCTAAACGTGCCGCAGGTCATTCCTGCCACAACCGTAGCTGCAAAGGTGGCCCTGGAGGAAGCCCATAAAAACCGTAAGGAAAGTATAAACTTCCAGCGCCGGCTGCTCGAAGCGGAGAGCCAGGTAGCCAAAGCCAAAGGCGATAACGGCCTGAATGCAAACCTGTACGCCACCTTTGGCCTCACCAATCGCGGGGCCAACTGGACCGATATTTACAGCCGCCCTGATAACCAACAGGGTGTGCGCCTGGGTTTCAGCATGCCGGTGCTGGACTGGGGCCGGCAACGTTCCATCTCGAAAGTAGCCGAGCTGAATCAGCAGCTGGTGCAATACACCCTGAGCCAGGAGGAAGCCAACTTTGAGCAGCAGGTCCTCACGCAGGTGAACCAGTACAACACGCTCAAAAGCCGGATCAAAACCACCTCCGAAGCAGACGACATTGCGCAGCAACGTTACGAAATCGCGAAAAACACCTTTGTGATCGGTCGCATCAGCATCACGGATCTGAACATTGCCCTGGCTGAGAAAGACCAGGCGCGCAGAGCCTATATCGCTGCGCTCAGCGAGTACTGGACCGCCCACTACAACCTGCGCCAACTCACGCTTTATGATTTTGAAAAACAAAGGCCTTTGGTCAACCCATCTGACGGAGAATAAAGCCAGCTATACTTCCTGAATCCATTCATCACTAAACCTATCACTATGAAAAAGTTATGTATAATGCTCCTGCTCTGCCCAGTTACGCTGTTTGCAGCGAACTCCGTACGACCTATCTCTACAAAATTAACTAGGGCGATAGCGCACCCGCAACGAACAGCCACCGCAGTAGGTGAGGAAGAGCTGCAAAGATTTGCCGGGGTATATGCGTTAAATGAGCAGTTTGCCATCACCATTTCAGTGGAAGACGGCCGGCTGTACGGATTAGCACCCGGCGATGCTGAAAAGACTGAGTTCGTACAGGTTTCAGGCAACAAGTTCCGCATCAAAGGCCCTGAAACTGAAGCTGAGTTTCTGGAAGAGAAGGGCCAGGTGCAATACCTGTTTGTCAATATGCAGGGCGGCCTGAAATTCAAGAAGATCAAGTAAGCTGTACCTCCTTAAAAGAAACGAAAAGATAAAATTATACTTAAAACTATGATCACGCTATCTAACATCGAAAAGGTCTATCAGACCAAATCCATCGAGACGGTGGCCCTGCAAAACGTGAACCTGATGGTTCCGAAAGGGGAATTCCTCTCGATCATGGGTCCCTCCGGCTGCGGAAAATCGACGCTGCTTAACATCATGGGCCTGCTGGACGTGCCCACCACCGGGCTTGTCGAAATTGACGGCCAGCCGATCCAAAGCTACAAAGACAAAGCGCTGGCCCATATCCGCAACGAAAAGATCGGGTTTGTTTTCCAAAGCTACCACCTGGTAAATGACCTGAGCGTAGTCGATAATGTAGAGCTGCCCCTGCTTTACCGCAGCAGCGTGTCGGCCTCCGAGCGCAGCAAACGCGCCAAAACAGCCCTGGAGAAAGTGGGACTCAGCACCCGCACCAAGCATTACCCCAGTCAGTTATCAGGTGGCCAGCGCCAGCGCGTGGCCATTGCCCGGGCCCTGGTAGGCCAACCTGAGATTATACTTGCCGACGAACCGACCGGTAACCTGGACTCAGTTATGGGGGAAGAGATTATGAACATCCTGCTGGACCTGAACCGCCAGGACGGCACTACCATTGTGATGGTAACGCACGACGAAAATATGGCGCAGAAAACAGAGCGTCTGGTGCGTTTCTTTGACGGTCAGCAGGTATCCGACGCGAGATTGTACGACTTTCAGAAAGTATAGCCATGCTGAAAAATTACCTTAAAGTAGCCTGGAAGGTGCTCTTGCGGCGCAAGTTCTTTACCTTCATCAGCCTCTTCGGCATCAGCTTTACGCTTATGGTGCTGGTGGTGGCCACCTCCCTTTTTGACCATGCCTTCGGACCCCAGATGCCGGAACGTGAAACAGACCGCATCCTTTTTGTGAATATGATGCGCGAGCAGGGAAAGGAAGGATATACCAGCAGCGGACCAATCAGCTATTATTTCTACGACCGCAACATACGCCCCCTCAAGACGCCTGAAATGATATCGGTTAACTCCATGTTTTTTCAAGTGAATAGCTATATCAACAACCGCAAGCTGGCGCTCGATATCAAGTATACCGACCGTGCGTTCTGGGATATCCTGGATTTTCACTTCCTGGAGGGAAATGCTTTCACGCAGCAGGATGTTAAAAACGCCAATCGTGTGGCGGTGATCAACGAGCATACCCGGCAACAGTATTTCGGAGATGCACCCGCCCTTGGGCAGGACATTGTTGTAGACCAGGTAAAGTATAAAGTGGTAGGTGTGGTAGAGAACGTGCCCGTGCTGCGCGTGCAGTCTTATGCCGACGTGTGGGTACCTGTTACGCTAAAAAGCCAGGATTTTAATAAACCCGGGCTTCGTGGCACCTACTTTGCGACCATTAAGGCCCGGCAGCCGGGAGACATACCTAAAATAAAGGCAGAGTATGCGGCGATGATGCAGGTGTTAGAACGCCAGCAACCAAATAAAGAAACCAGGCTTTTCTCCTTCCCCGATACCTTTCTTGAGAGCTTTGCCCGCACGCTTTTGGGTAAAGGGCAAGAACCCGGCCTGGGCATCCTGTACACCATATTGGCGGGCCTGGCATTCCTTTTCATGCTGCTGCCTACTATCAACCTGGTCAATATCAACATCAGCCGCATCATGGAGCGATCTTCTGAAATTGGTGTGCGCAAAGCGTTCGGAGCCACTTCCAAAACCATTATTGGGCAGTTTATTATCGAGAATATCTTCCTGACCCTGCTGGGTGGCTTACTGGGCTTTGTGCTGTCATCGGCCGTGCTATGGCTCATCAATGACAGCGGCATTATTGTATATGCAGCCTTAGGTCTGAACCTCCGGGTTTTTGCCACCGGGTTGTTGCTTTGCCTTGTGTTTGGTCTTATTTCGGGCGTATACCCGGCCTATAAAATGTCACGCTTACATGCCGTTGAGGCGCTGAAAGGAGGTTCTAAATGATACGCCATCTTTTTAAACTGATCTGGAACCGCAAGAAGAGTAACTTTTTGCTGATCACGGAAATTTTCTTTTGCTTCCTGGTGCTCTTCGGGGTGCTGAGCCTGGTTTTTTATAATGTACGCAACTATACCAAACCGCTCGGCTTTGAACACGAAAATGTGTGGCTGCTCACGATGCAGACTGCGACAGACTCTGCTGCCCTTAACCACCAGAACCAGGAGCAGGTACTGCAGCGGGTGCGCTCTTTTCCGGAAGTGGAGTATGCCGCTTTAACTTCAAGCAATGCGCCTTTTTCTTTTAGCCAGATGAATAATGTCTTCTCTGCAGGCAGTGTAAAAGGTATACAGGCCGATGTGTATGAAGTACAGGATGACTTTAAAGATGTGCTGCAGCTGCAGCTAAGCCAGGGCCGCTGGTTCGGAGTACAGGACAATGCTTCCAACCACGAGCCCATTGTGATCAACCGGGCAATGCAGCAGAAATTATTTGGCCAGGAAGATGCACTGGGAAAGCTGATTCAGGTAAACGACACCACCAACTTCCAGGTAGTGGGCGTAACCGATTATTTCCGGGCCGGCAGCGAATATGCTGCGGAAGAGCCGGCCTGCTTTACCCGGATCAATTTTGAAAAGAACCCGACTTATTTCTGGAACGAACTCCTGATCAGGGTTAAGCCTGGCACCGGGATCGACTTTGAAGAGAAGATGGTAAAAGAGCTGGCAGGCATTGGCAAAGGCTGGACGCTTGAAGTATCCACGCTGGAGAAAATGCGCCAGAACAAAGCCAAACTCACCATGATTCCCATGATTGCGCTGGGGCTGGTCTGCGGTTTCCTGATCTTAAACGTGGCCCTGGGTTTGTTTGGCGTGCTGTGGTACAACATCAGCCGCCGCAACAGCGAAATCGGCCTGCGCCGCGCCCTGGGGGCAGCTTCCGGCCAGATCTACCGGCAGTTTATCGGGGAGGTGCTGGTGCTGGCCACATTCGGCTTGCTGCTGGGGGTAGTGTTCGCCGTCCAGTTTCCGTTGCTGCACGTCTTTCAGGTAGAGCCGGAGGTATATGTGACCGCCCTGCTTTGTGCCGTGGTGCTTATCTACCTGCTGACCACCGCTTGCGCGCTGTACCCCAGCCGGCAGGCAGCCATTATACAACCGGCCACGGCCCTGCACGAAGAGTAGAGTAAACCTCCAGCTTATCTTATAGGGAAAAACCATTGTGGTTTTTCCCTATAGTTACCCTTAGTTTCATACGCTACAGAGGATAAAGCTTCAGCCAAGTGTACGTTTTGACACTCCACTGTTCGAGCGTTCAGCGAGTTTGGAGCGTCTTGATTCTTTTGCTTACGGAGGTAGGAGCCCTCTATTTTTCTTATCAAGAAGAAAAGTAAGGCCCAGCCGGCGAGGCGAAAAGTTAGCTTTGAGTATTAGCTACAATAGCTATATTTTAGCTAATTTCTCTTACCACAATTTGCTATATTTATACCAGAAATTCACCTCCATGATCCTGATAATTGATGATGATATGGCCGTACGAGCCTCGATCAGCCTGATGCTGAAACAGGCGGGGTATAAAACCCGCGAAGCGGCCAACCCGCAGGAGGCACTGCAGCTGGCCGGGCTACATGCGTTTCAGCTGGCCATCATGGACATGAACTTTTCCATCGATACCACCGGAAATGACGGGCTCGACCTGCTGGCAAAATTCAAGAAGCTGCTGCCCGATCTGCCCGTTATCCTGATCACCGGCTGGGGTTCTATCAGCCTTGCTGTGGAAGGCATGCGGCTGGGCGCCGCCGATTTTGTGACCAAGCCCTGGAGCAACGAGTACCTGCTGCAGGCCGTGCGCACCGCTCTGAGTTTGTCGGAGCAAACGGCAGAGACCAGTGGGGGCGCCCTTACCCGCAAAAAGCTGGACCAGCAGTATGACCTGGGCAACATTGTGGGCCAGGACCCACAACTCCTGCAGATCTTAAAAAAGATAGGCCAGATAGCACCCACCGATGCCTCGGTTCTCATCGAAGGCGAGAGTGGTACGGGCAAGGAGCTGATTGCCGAGGCCGTGCACCGCAACAGCGGCCGCAAAGCGCAGCCTTTTGTGAAAGTGAACCTGGGCGGTATTTCAGCCAGCCTCTTCGAGAGCGAAATGTTTGGCCACAAACGCGGCGCCTTTACCGACGCCAAGGCCGACCGCGTGGGCCGCTTCGAGATGGCCAACAAAGGCACCATTTTCCTGGACGAGATTGGCGAGCTGGACCTCAACAGCCAGGTAAAACTGCTACGCGTGCTCCAGGACCGTACCTACGAAGTGCTGGGCGACAGCCGCTCCCGCAAGCTTGACATCCGGGTGGTGTGCGCCACCAACAAGGACCTGGCCAAGCTGGTGGAAGAAGGCCGATTCCGGGAAGATCTATACTATCGCATTAACCTGATCAAGGTAAAGCTGCCGGCCCTGCGCGAGCGCGAGGACGACATCCCGCTGCTGGTGCAGTATTTTGTAAACAACCTTAAAAAGACCTATCACCGCCCCGACCTACAGGTAAGCCCGAGGGCCCTGCAATGGCTCAAAGGCCTGCAACTGCCCGGCAACATCCGCGAGCTGAAGAACCTGGTGGAACGTACTGTGCTGGTGGCCGAAAATGAAATGCTGGAGGCGGATGATTTTCAGGCCCAGGCACAGCAAAGCCCGGCCAAGCCCGGCGATAAAGCCCTGCCAGCTGTAGGCACCATGACGCTCGATGAGCTAGAAGCTTCCATGATCAAGAAGTCGATGAGTTATTATCAAAATAACATCAGCAAAGTAGCCCGGGCGCTGGGCCTGAGCCGCGCTGCGCTGTACCGTCGCCTCGATAAGTTTAACATCCCGTATGAGCCTGCGGACTAAGTTCATTTTCTTTGCCGTGCTGGTACATGCGCTGCTGGGGGTGATGGCCTACTTCCTGCTGCTGCAGAACAAGCTGCTTTTCCTGGTGATGGAGCTGGTTATACTTGCCTCGATCTTTGTAACGGCACAGCTCTACCACGCATTTTTCCAACCTTTAAAGCTGATTTTGGCCGGCATCGAGTCTATCCGCGACAAAGACTTCTCAACAAAATTTACAGCTGTAGGGCAGCGTGAACTCGATGAACTGGTAAACGTGTATAACCGCATGATAGACCAGCTGCGGCACGAGCGCGTAGCCCAGGCCGAAAAGCACTTCCTGCTCGAAAAGCTCATCCAGGCCTCCCCTGCCGGCATTATCCTGTTGGGCTTCGACAACCAGGTGGAAAGTATAAACCCGGCCGCAGAGCGTTTTCTGAACATGCAGCCCGAAGAACTGCTGGGCCGGCATGTGAGCCAGCTGCCCGGCGCCTGGGGCGCTAAATTAAAAGATCTGCCCAACGGCCAGTCTACCACCTTCCGCATACAGGGCACCTGGATCTACCGCTGCCACCGCGCCCATTTCCTCGACAGAGGCTTTCAGCACTATTTTATACTGATCGAGGAGCTCACCGAGGCGATCCTGCAAAACGAGCGGCAGGCTTATGAAAAAGTGATCCGGGTCATGTCGCATGAAGTTAACAATACGACGGGGGCCATCAACTCCATCCTGGGCTCGCTTGGATTTTATACTTCGCAGCTCGAGGCAGAGCACCAACCGGATTTTGCCCACGTGCTGCAGGTAGCCACGGAGCGCAATGCCAATCTGAGCAGATTTATGAGCAACTTTGCCGAGGTTGTGCGCCTGCCCAAACCCCTGAAAGAGCCGACCGATGTGCATGAACTGCTCAAAAGCCTGCACCGCCTACTGCAGCCCGAGCTGGAACGCCGCCATATTGCCTTTATCTGGCAGCTGGCCGCGCAGCCGCTCCTGGTTCCGCTGGACGGGCAGCAGATGGAGCAGGCGCTGCTCAACATCCTCAAAAATGCCCTGGAAGCAATAGACAAGCCCAACAGCCAGATTACGGTTCGCACCCAGCTCCACCCGCCCCTGCTCACTATTACAGATAACGGCGCCGGTATTCCGGAGCAGGTACGTCCCCATTTGTTCACCCCCTTTTATACTACCAAGAAAAACGGCCAGGGTATTGGCCTGACCATGATTCGGGATATTCTGGTAAACCATGGCTTTACCTTTTCCCTCACCTGCGACGAAACAGGCCATACCTGCTTTAAAATCAACTTCTTAACACAGGACAAATAGCAAATAAGTATAATTTACTACTGCCTATGCGTGTGCCGGTCTTCAATGTTGAAATATAGGCTGTTCTTAAACTAATGTTAGAAATCAGCAGAACGGAATATTTTATTTTATAGCATTAAACCTATATAATAAGCCATAACAGGCTAGTTTGATTTAAATATTTTTATTTAGAAATAAAATTTAAAACGATTGTAACCTAAATAACAACTTTTTCGTAGCTGGCCGATACAACGTATTAAAAAAAATTATACCTTGGGTATAGTTAGTTTTAATCGTGATGGAATACAATATAGTCGTAGCACCAAATTTAGAAGTACTGGCCACAGAAGTAGCTGGTTTTATACCCATGGGTTGGAAATTGAAAGGCGGTATACTGGAGCATTCGGATGGCTATGCCCAGCAGTTAGTACGCAAGTTGAGTGATACCGTGAAGTTACAGCGCCAGTATCCGGCTGCTGTTATAAAGAAGCGTACAAAATGGATTGAATAGCTTTTTTCAGCAACCATCAAGCCAAAGGTTTAACCACTTTCATTACTGGCAGCTGCTGCTGGTAATGAAAGTGGTTTTTATTTTAGCGCAAACTTTTCATGTCCTGGCCCCGCGCTGGTTTCTACGAAAAGAGGCGTTGCCAAAAGAAAAGCCTGCAAAGTTGCAGGCTTTTCAAATCTATGAGAACAGCTCTAAGCTCAGATTATTCGCTGCTGTAATAGGGCGCTTCGGAAGACTTTATGCCTGGTCAGGATTGGTCGGAGTGCGATTGTTACCGGTGCTGTCATCGCCGGCAGGGTTATCCTGCTGCTTTTCTGGGGAGCCATAGTTATAGTTTATAAAATTGCTGTATGCATGCGTACCCTGGCGCCTTTCATGGCTATTAGGCACACTCTGGGGCGCTTCATAATTGCCTTGTGAGTAGCTGCCACGGTTTGTGGTAGATTCGTTTCCGCGCATGGAACCGGAGCCATACTTGCTGCCTGACTCGTTTTCGGCCGGTGTGCTGCTCTTATTATCCTGTTGCCTGGCCACGTTGCGGGCGGCATCGTCCCTCCCTTCGCTGTTGTTGTTTTGCTCGCTCCGGCTCAGGGGATTACCGGATTCATGCAAATCCATGGGGTCTTGGTCGTTATAACTAGTCATGATCTTTTGGTTTTGTGCTGCTACCCTGTCTTTTAAACAGATCGCTTCCCTTTATTAAACGGGCTAAAAGAGCCGCAGGACGAAAGATAAACACGTATTTAACCGATTAAGCTTGCCAGGGGCCTGCTTTCTGGGGCAGCAGCGTTGGTGCTTACCTTCCTGTTAACGCCTGTTGTTTTCAGGTGATCAGGCATTTATACCTTGTAAACGTTTTCATTAACTCCATATCAAGTATAAGGGAAATATTGCCCTGCAATGGCTGGCAGCCCGCAAGGGCATCACGTTAAAAAGCCCGGAGGTAAAGCTCAGCTGAGCTTTACCTCCGGGCTTTTTAACCGTTCGTTGGCAACAATGGGCTTAAATATGCAACTGGTCATAGAACGGAAGCACATAGGTATCGCCTGGTGCCAGCAGGTGCACCCGCATATCTCTGACAGAGAAAGGCTCTCCGGTCTTAATATCATAAATATTCGTGGTGGTTATATCTAATCCGTCTACAATCGTTACCAGGCCGCTCCCAAGTACGCGGATGTCTTTGCCCCGTTCTACACAAATGGCTGTATCCTCCTCCAGGCCGATGCCAATGCACCCCGGGTTAGTAGCAATGGCCTGCGACATGCGTACAATGCGGCCCCGTTGTATAAAATGCGTATCAATGGCCACGTTTTTCATAAACTCCAGCCCAGTTGTAATGCGCACATCGCCTTTGATGTAGCCTCCCTGGGTTTCCCCTTCATAGATCATCGGCGTGGACATGGCCGTGGCCCCGGCACTGGTACCGGCCACAATAAATCCCTCGTCGTAGGTATAGCGCTCTTTCATGAGCTGCAAAACCTGAGAGCCGCCCAAAATGGCTGTCAGGCGCAGCTGGTCACCGCCTGGAAACATGATCCCGGCAGCGCGCTCTACCAGCTCAACAAACTCCGGCTTATTCGCATCCTGGCGGCTGCGGATGTCAAGCACCTCCACATTGGTATACCCTATTTCTTTGAAGGCTTTGATATAATCCTGCGCAATGGCTGCCGGCACACTAGAGGCCGTTGGCACCACAACGATCAGGGGGTTACTGCCTTTTAGCTCGGAGGTAAAGTATTTTAATATCTCATAGCTCTCAAAATCCGTGTTTCGCTTTTGTTCTTCTTTTAAGTCCTGCTCACCCTTGTCCTCTTTGCCGCCGATGGCCAGCAGAATCCCCTTTGGGATAGGAGCCGCCTGGTGTTCTTTGCCACGCGCGGATACCAGCCTGCGCCTTCCGTGCTTCACCGCCTGTTGCTGCTGTGCCTCATTCTCAGGCTTTTTTTGCTCTTCCTCGTGCGCTGGTTCGTTTTTCTTTGCCATTGTTGTTACTCCTTTCTTTTCTTGAAGCGCTAAGTTGCTGATCAGGGTTTTTTATAGCTCATCACCCGGGCTATTATCGTGTCGGCCGTAATTGGATTGGTTTTAAAGTTCACCCACCCTTCCCGCAGGGAGGCTCTTGGCGAGTAAGGGATCTGGAGTTCTGCCGCCTCCAGTTCTTCTCCGGCCTGTTCTAACACAAGCTCCACGTTCACCCCCTCGGCTGTTTCGCCTCCCTGGTTTTTTACCTGTATATGGTAGCGGTAAGGCGCATACTTCGAAGGATCATGCCGGTAGGTTACCAGCAGGTCCGGGGCTGAGGGCTTATAGATATAAGCCTTGTAGCCCAGGTAACCAAGTATGATCAGAATTAACAGTAAGCTTACATAAAACACCACCCATTCCAGCAGATTTTTGCTGTCGTCGGCAGCAGTGTTCTTTTTATGATCCATAAACAGTTTAAAACCTTGTCGAACTTTATTTTATCAGCAGCCGGCCCGCCGAAGCACCAAGCGACGAAAGCACGCCCAGCACAATGCATTGCGCAAAAGCTACCTGAAAAACGACGCCATCAAAGCGCCCGAAGAACCAAAGACACACCGCCGAAGAGCCTAACGCTACAAGATAGGTAAGGCAGGTATCGGTTATAACTTCGATGGCCACTGAGTTGGTACCGGTCCGGCGTACGGTACCTTTAAAATCGCTGAAGAAAACTACCAGCGCGCTCAGCACCAGCGAGAAAACCGCCATCAGCAGGATGTGCACCGGGGTGGATTCAAAGGCCAGCATGGTCACTTCCTCGGTGGGCGCTACGTTTCCGCCAATCAGCACGCTGCCGCATAAAGCCAGCACCACCAGCCCTGCTTTTTGCTGCCACCAGCTGGCGTTTGCCCAAAAGGCCTTGTTCACTTCATCGCGCTCCTTTTCTTCTTCATCATCATTGCCGCCGCCTAGCTGGGCAGTCCCGATCGATACGCCAATCGATACGGCCATGGCCTCCACCAGCGTCTTTCCGACCACTTCACTCAGAGACATACTGTCAAAGTCGATCCGGTTGAGCAGCAGCAACAAAATAAAGGAGATCAAGATGCCGATGCCCATTTCCTCCACAGAGTCAATCACTACCGTGCGCAGGGAAGCATCGGCCCGCATGCCGGCAAAGTGGTTGTAGCCAAGCAGTAAAATATAGGTGGCTACGATGAGCATGATCAGTTGCAGCGGGGTAACGATAAAACCGATCCACCATACTTCCATGGTATACAGCAACGGAAAACTGAACAGCAAGCCCCCCGCTATGCCTCGGGCATACTCTTTCAGGGATTTCTCCACGGGCCGGTTATCACGTTGTTCTTTCATATATTTTAGTATGCTGCACCTGGCAGCTATTCCATATTCGGGTAGCTACCGGGTTAACCAGCTTAATGTCATTTACAGGATGCTCGCACGCGCCTCTCTGTTCATCCTAAGCCTGTACAAAGTAGTGGCTCCCTGTTGTGCTCTGGCGCTACCGTTTAATCCTGCAAAAAATCCTACAAATAGGCCCTGTAAAGCCCTTTTGCCACAACTTCTGTTCAATTCAGGCCTTTATACGGCTTCCATACCGATAATGTGATATTTACTAATAAAATCCTTGTTTATACTCAGCTACCTGCTTCATTTACTTAGTTTCAGGATGAAATCTCCTGCATCAAAGTTCTGACATCAAACAGCCTTTTACAGGCTCGTAAATAAGGTTTGCCTGAAGCGGTACACCCTGCCTGCACTTAGGTTACAGCCGTAGGTTGCGCAAGGCTTATTGCGTATTTATACTTAGGCCCGGAGATTTAGGGAGAGGTGTTTCCCGTTAGCCCCACCCGGCTGCATTCCGGCAAACTGCTTAGAACTGGCCTGCTGCTGCTGCGTATAGGAAGGAAACTAAACCCGAAGAAGGCAATGGAAGTGATACATGATGAAGATGATTTGCGGTTTTATGCGCAACTCGGAGACGAGCAGGCAGAACTCACCTATACTTACCCCGAAGACGATGTAATGGACCTGGACCATACCTTTGTACCACAGGCGTACCGCGGCCAGGGAATGGCTGACAAGCTGGTGCAGACGAGCCTGGATTTTGCCCGTGAGCAGCATTATAAAGTAATACCGTCCTGCCCGGTAGTGGAGGCTTACCTCAATCGGCACAAAGACTACCAGGATATAGTTAAGGAAGTATAAACCCGGCAATAGCTAGCAAATGGTTGCATGCTGCCTCCTGGGTTTCCGGGAGGCAGCTTTGTTTTTGGCCGGGCTGCCCGCATTCGTAGCGGCGGCTGCAACGCCGGGTTTCCGGGTATTTGGCTATACTTGCTAAAATCGTATCTTGCTGCTGTGTTTCGGGCTCCGGTGCAGCCAGCTGCTGATTCCCTGTAAGCACCCGGGCAGGCTTTCTGCTTTGTATTCCACCGTCTAAACCTAACCTGCATGCTCCTCCGCTCCCTTTTTACCGTGCTGCTGACACTTACCGCAAGCCTTGCTTTTTCGCAAACACCCGTCTTCACGCACCAGGACACACTGCGCGGCGCCATCACGCCCGAACGCGCCTGGTGGGACCTGGCCTACTATCACCTGGCCATAAAAGTAAACCCGGCCGACAGCACCATCCGCGGCGTGAACACTATCCGGTACAAAGTTCTGGCGCCCAAGCAGGTCATGCAGGTAGACCTGCAGCAACCCATGGCCATCGAAAAAGTGATGCAGAACGGGAAGGAACTAACCTACACTTATGATGGCAATGCATGGTTTATACAACTGGCCGCTCCGCAGAAAGCCGGTGAGGTAAACAGTGTGGATGTATACTATGGCGGCAAACCGCAAGTGAGCAAAAACCCGCCCTGGAGCGGCGGCCTAACCTGGAAACACGATGCCCAGGGCAACCCTTTTGCCGCTACCTCCTGCCAGGGCGACGGGGCCAGCCTCTGGTGGCCCTGCAAAGACCACATGTACGATGAACCGGACAGCATGCTTATTAGCGTTACAGTGCCCGAAAAGCTGATGGATGTATCGAATGGCCGCCTGCGCAAAGTGGACCAGAATAACGACGGCACCAAAACCTACCACTGGTTTGTATCCAACCCCATCAACAACTATGGTGTTAATATGAACCTGGGCGACTATGTGCACTTTTCTGAAAAGTTTAAGGGCGAAAAAGGCCTGCTGGACTGCGATTATTATGTGCTGCGTGGCGATGAAAGCAAAGCCCGAAAACAGTTTAAGGAAGTGCCCCGCATGCTGGCTGCTTTTGAGCACTGGTTCGGCCCCTACCCTTTTTATGAAGACAGCTATAAACTGGTGCAGGTGCCCTACCTGGGCATGGAGCATCAAAGCTCCGTAACCTATGGCAATGACTTTAAGAACGGCTACCTGGGCCGCGACCTGAGCGGAACCGGCTGGGGACTTAAATTCGATTTTATCATTGTGCACGAATCCGGCCACGAATGGTTTGCCAACAACATCACATACAAGGACATTGCCGATATGTGGATTCACGAGAGCTTTACGGCCTATTCCGAGAACCTGTTCCTGGATTATTACTATGGCAAGGAAGCCAGCGCGGCTTACGTGATCGGCACCCGCGCCAACATCCGCAACGACCGCCCTATTATCGGGTATTACAATGTAAACAACAGCGGCTCGGGCGACATGTATTACAAAGGCGCCAACATGCTGCATACACTCCGCCAAATTGTAAACGATGATGAAAAATGGCGCAGTATTTTGCGGGGGTTCAACAAGGATTTTTATCACCAGACCGTTACCACCCAGCAGATAGAAAATTACCTGAGTCAGCATATTGGCCGGGACCTGTCGCCGGTTTTTGACCAGTATCTGCGCGATGTACGGATTCCGGAACTTGAATACCAGCTGGCTGGCGGCAAGTTAAGCTACAGGTGGGCCAACACGGTGACCGGCTTTAACATGCCGGTGAAAGTAACTGTGAACGGAAAAGAAAAATGGCTGACGCCGACCACCACCTGGCAGGCGCTGCCGGGCGTGCCAAAAGGCGCCACCTTTAAAACCGATCCCAACTTTTACGTAACCACCACCCGGGCAACCACCGGGGGCACCAAATAGGGCTTTGTCCTTACGATTGATGTATGGGGAAAGCTGCGTTAGTTTAAGCTAATGCGCCCGTGCAGGATTTTACATTGCACTGCTGGCATTGCCCTTTAGCGCTGGTTGCAAACGTATTCGAAGGGATTCATTCATACTTAGCGCATCTAACAAAGCTGCCCTACTGAGGTCTGTAGCAGCACGGGTAAACGAACTTACAGGAAAGCAAGTTATCGCTAGAAAAAGTATAAACGCAGAAGAAGCTAGTCCTGTACCTTGTCGATGGTTTTGCGTTTTTGCTCTTTTACCTGCTTAAAATGGCTGGGCGTAAGACCCGTTATTTTCTTGAACTGGCTTGACAGGTGCGCTACGCTACTATAGCCTAGCTGGAAGGCAATTTCCTTCAGGCTTAATTCATTATAGACCAGCAGTTCCTTTACCTTTTCAATCCGCTGCAGGATCACGTATTTTTCAATCGTAATGCCTTCGGAAGAGGAGAACAGCGTACTCAGGTAGTTATAATCCAGCCCTACTTTTCCGGCGATATAGTCCGAGGTGTTGACATGCAGGTCCATGCGCGGTCGCTCGTGGATGAGGGCTATTACAGCCAGCTTTACCTGTTCGATGAGCTTTGTTTTGCGGTCATCGAGCAGTTCAAAGCCGTTGGCTTCCAGCACCTCGCGTATGGCGGGTAGATCAGGAGCGTCTGCGGCAATTTCCGCTTCGCCTAAACCGATCTCGAGCACCTCGTGCCCCAGCTTTTCGAGCTCTTCGGCCACTACCCGCTTGCAGCGGTCGCACACCATGTTTTTGATATAGAGTTTGGTCATACTTCCAGGGGTAGATCTTTCAGACGAAGGTAGGCAGATAGGCGGATTGCATTGTTATACTTTAGCCAAAGAGGTTTACAACTTTCACTTATTCTTCTCCGCCTTTACAAGTATACGGGTTCACCCGAAATCGCCACCGCTTCTATAACCAGTTCGAAGTATGCGGGAATTTATATGAGGCTAATTATTTCTCCACCAAGTTTCCCTTTGCACCTTTGGCATCCAATCCTGATCGATCTATAACGGTTCCTTTGTCAATCTGGACGGCTATACCTTGTTTTGAGACGGCAGAAACATTGGTTAAGGGTGTTTGCCCCTTAGCAGTAACAGCCACAGCAACGGAATTTCCCCATTGGCTTCCACCGCTCCGGTTATATCCAGTTGGTGCACCAGGCCTCCTTCCACACTAAAAGAATGCACCTCGTTGCCATGCGTCGTAATGCCGCCGGAAATAGAAAGTTGTTTGATCTCGCCGCCGGGCTTTATACTTACCCCGTCAGCCGGAAGCTCCATAATAACGCCTTTCACCAGTGTTTGCCCTGTGGTGCCGTTTGTAACAATGCCGTTTTTAACCGTGATGCTGCCTACCGGTTTACTCACCTGCATACCAATAGAGCCGTTGCCATGCGTAATCAAGGAATGAAAAGTTGCTTTGGCAACCGTTCCGTCGTATTGATTAAAGCCGCGCGCGCCCAGGCCAAAGGTTTCTATCTTATCTTTTGCTTCAAATTCATTTACAACACCAAAATTCACAAAGCCAATTCCGCTGGGGCCATACGAGGTGATGGGCTTCTCTGCCGACCATTTTTCCACTTCTCCCCACGTATCCAGCACCATATCATTGACGCCATAGGTGGTAACAGTACCTGTGTGGGTTATATTTTTCACTTTGGTGCCGTTTACAATAAACACGCCCGCGGTGATCATATCAGGCTGGCCATAGGGCAACATACCGTTCGAATAAATATCTCCCGTGGTGATATTCTCGGCAACCACCCAGCCCCCTTTGTCGCCGAAGCCGCACACAAATAAGCCGGAACCAATAACCGGCGCTCCTTTGCGTCCCAGGCTGATGTTGGTTAAAGTAGCCTTGATCATGCTTTCCGTATCGCTATTGAAATTGTAAACCGTAAACGCGCCCTGGTACACATTTACCCCGTATTTCTGCGGCTGCTCCGAATACCGGCGGGCATCGCAAGCTACCACATCGATATTGTCGGCAATAAGCTGGGTCTTGTTAGTGCCCGCCCTGGTTAAGATTTGCACCTGCCCGGTGATGGTAAGATTCTTCAGCGTTAATGTGCCCAGGTCGGCCTGGCTGCTGAGCAAATAAATGGCCCGGTTGTTCGGATTGGTTTGTATGGTAAGATCCGTTACCTCATTATCGGCCGTCAGCCCAATCCCATCGCTGTTGCTGAAACTTAAAATGCATGAATCCTTGTCTGTGCCCGTCAAACGAAAGCCAGCAGGCAGGGTGAGCGCGTAAGGACAGAGAATGGACGTTTGAAGTTCCAGCGTGGCCGGAGTAGGATTCGCGAGCGCTGCCATCAGCTCTTGCAGGGAATTGATCTGTGTTTTCATAGTTGCTGCCATTAGAGTATTTACTTGCACATGATGCAACACGCATGAGCATATGGCTGGTGGCGGCGCGCAAAAAACCTTTTACAGCAAGCAGGCTTTACTAGAATCTAAAAACTTGGTTTAGCTTTTCACCCGTCAGAAGTCATATCCGATATTAGTCATTGTAGTCGTTTCTTTCGTGAAAGGTTTTCCTGATTTTTAAAGGCCTGCATCAGTTTTAAGCTAAACCGATCCTTGAACGACCTTGGTTATTCAAATCCTAGGCTGTATGCTCCCGACTACTTCTTCCTGCCCGAAAAGCTGTAGTACCTCATTGGCTGCTTACGGTAATAAGCTTCGGTCTTTTATACTTGATGTAGGCGGACGAGCCTAATGGAAACCAAGGGGGAAACGAAGATACAGCCTTCCTTCAGATAGAAGTATAATTTGTAGCTTTGGCGTATTGCGGTTTATGGCCTTTGCTGCCTCACCAGCGCAATCCGGGTCCCAACATACCATAAGCCGGGTCGGATAAACAGGTACAGCACCGCCCCTGCTAGACTCAACAGCAACCCAAACGCCGTGGGAAGTATGGCACCAAAAGTAAAGGTCATGCCAAACACAAATCCCAATACACACTCGGCCCGGTAAATGGGGATGACAAGGGCTAAGGGGAAAAGCCCTAAAACCAAATAGCCACATATATCGGCGTACCCGGTGGTAAAGAAAGCGGAGAGCACCACGCCAAATAACAAGGCACCTGTAAACCTGTATAGCTGGCGTCGGAAGCGGCTGATTATTATGTCATATGCATCCTGGCTACCCAAGGCCTGCATTTGAATACGGTACAAAAGGAACCAAGTAAGCAAAGGAAGCAAAAGCCCACCCCAGGCATTTGAAATGGCGGGCAGCGCTTCGTTGGCTAAAATATGATGGCGGGGTATACCTCCATGAAAATGATCCCAGGCCAGCAGTACCCAGATAGCAATGCTTACGGCAGCCGTTACACAGAGCCTGATCTTCCGGAATTTAACAGAGCTTATCGTATCCATCTTATAGTTTATGTACTTGGGTTTCCTTTTAGGCTGATCAACACGGGTATTACATGGTGGTTTTCGTGCCCGGGCCGCTTCAATATATTGATATAGTTTGCTATTCGCTATTCCGCTATTGGTCAGCAATTACAGGCAGCGATCCTGTTACAAAATCAATGCAATCTGTTGGTTTCAGGCAGTATAATCAGGCTGCATCTTCGCGCTGCTCAACGTGTAAGATGTGCAGCAACCTGTGAATTATGGGCGTGAAGAATACGGCTGTTATACTTAAAAATGCCACGCCACTGTATAAAGCATAAAAGGACGAGAATATTTTTGCAATAGCGGATTTCATTTCGACGACGGGGCCCATTCCTGTTAAGATCATACAAGCCATATGGAAACTGTCGAGCCAGGAAATTTGCCCAAAATGATGGTAGCCGATTGTCCCGACCAGAACAGAAAACGCGATCAAACAAAAAGCAAAAAGACCGTAACGCCCCAGCCTGATCAGGAAATGCGGAAACGGTAATACTTCTTGCCTGCGGTTTTCCAGTTTCATTCCATTAAAAATTTTTAGACGCGGTATACGAACTATCGTGTTTTCATACTTCTGAATTTCCTAGATATTAGGGAAAGTTGGTTTTTGTTTACGCCTAAATAAAATATTTTAACGGACTTGGACAGGCAACGGGTGAGGCGCCAGCCGAACATGCTGCCTGTGTTTTGTTGGCAGTTGGTTTTCTAATCAACTGCCTCAATAATTTATTTGAAACTCATTAATTTCTCCAAGTTTCACATAGACAGAATCTGAAAAGCGTCTTTCAATATTATTTTTAGTTACCATCCAATCTATATCTTTTTTATATCCGGCAACAACATCAATTGTATAAACTCCACAAACGTCTTTACCTATCCATTTATTTACTTCCGATTCTTTTACTGTTCCACAACTTTGCTTATCGATAATTCCTTTCGCCCATCCCGGAGTACTCCAAAGCAGCTGAAATTCATCCAAATCAGAAACAGGGCTGATGTTGACAAATTTAATTTTAAGAATTGCTGTTGGGCTGAGAGTATGGCTAAAAGTACTGTTACTTCCTTTTCTTAAGTCTGAAATTGGAATTGGATGGGTAATATACATATATCCCTCACGTAAGTGGTCCTCGTTTATCTGCATTTCAAGGCCATTAGCTTCTTTGATAACTTTCAGCTTTGCTTTATAATAGCCTTTTTCATTTGTAGTTGCTTGGCCTGCAGTTTCACTATTACCGCCATTAAGTATTCCCATCCCTGAAGGAGATTTGATTGCAATGAACGTAATAGGGACACCTGCAATTGGCTGATGTGATATTTCATCAGTTATATAACCCTCTATGGTAAAGACATCAACATCTTCCCTTACACAAGAACTAAATATTAATGTTACTGACATCCACATTAAAACTGTTGCTATTATTTTCATATTAGGAATGTCTTAATTGAATAATTATTTACTTCCTGCCAACTATAGTATATCCGTCACGATGACGGTTATCTGCCTTATATGCGTAAGTAGGCTTAACAGAAAATCAAGCTTTTACAGGCACTTAATTTGACCTATTCTTACTATATAGCTATTTAAATATAAGCACTTTCCTGAGATTTACAGCTTCTTCACCACTATTAAAGTATAGCAGTCTTTAAAGGAGTCGCAAGTATAAAGCTGTACCAAAAAATGAGTAAGGTTTAATGCTGGTTTGAAAAAGGTGCTTTCTGCCTGAATGATAATTTGCAAGCACCCATTTAGTTACGAAAACTACATCCCTGCAACTCCTGCTTCGGCAGTAGCCCTGCCAGCGGCTTTTGCAAACGCATCATACTTGTAGCTACTGCAAAATTGGATCAAAGCTGTAAGGTATAACTTCAATTACACAATGCTAGTGCCTGTTCTATCAAAAAGAAATTAAATCATACTTACCAGGTAACTTAAAACTGCCAGCATATTGCTTTATTTCCTATTGTTGGTTTTATTGCACTTTCGCCACTTACACCTACACCCCTGCTATGATAACACTTAAAGCCCCGGATTATTTACGCATTGAAGTTACCCGCAACCAGCACCTGCTGTATACGACCTGGCTCAGGCAAACAAGCAGCGAAGAACTCAGAGCAGGCGTGCTCCGGTTTCTGCAGGTCATCCGGGAGTATGATATCCGGTTCTGGATAATTGATGCCCACCAACTGCGCAGCCCTTCCGTGGCTGACCAGCAGTGGATCCTGAAAGAGGTATCGCCGGAACTGGCGGCCTCCGGCCTCCGGAAATTGGCCCGCATCGGCAGCAGCGATGTCTTCCAGTACATCGCCTACGAAAACATCGCTGATAAAACCCACTCCCAATTTTTAGCCAAAGCAAGTTTTGCCCAGTTCACCTCGCTGCAGGCCGCTCAGGACTGGATCAATATGATGGATTAACAAAAGGCAGGTTAGTCTTCTATCAGGATGCCCATTTTGCCCATCTGGTAATCGCGCATGGCCTGCATCAGCTGGGTCTGGTTGTTCATGACAAAGGGGCCGTGGCTCGCTACCGGCTCATCTAGCGGAGCTGCGGCCATGAGCAGGACGCGGGTATCTTCCGTAGCGGTCAGGGTCACGCCTTCGCCATCGCGGTGCAGCATAACCGCATAATGGCCTTCTACCAACCCATACCCTTCGAGGCGGATGCTGCCATCGAGCAAGTATAAAAAGGCATTAAAATTTTCGGGCAAAGGCACCTGGCAAACTCCGGTGGCTTTCATCGTCAGGCGCAGGGCAAGTACCGGGCTTACCGGTTTTATGGGCCCTGTAGCGACCTGGTATGTTCCGGCCACAACCTGTACGCGCACTTTGCGGTCTTCACTTTCCACAACCGGGGTATCTTCAGCCTGCAAAGCCTGGTATGAGGGCTGGTCCATTTTATGCGCGGCAGGCGAGTTGATCCACAACTGCACGATTTCCTGTACGCCGCCGTGTTCCTGCAGGTCGTGCGGCGGGCGCTCGCTGTGTACCAAACCCATGCCGGCATGCAGCCACTGCGTGCCACCGGCATACACCACGCTGTTATTGCCGCGCGAGTCACGGTGGTGCACGCCACCGCGGTACACAAACGTAACCGCCGAAAAGCCCCGGTGCGGGTGCGGCCCCACACCGGCCTTACCGGGAATGGCATCCTCGGGCAGCTCCGCTATGTGGTGGTGGAGCAACAGAAAAGGGTCCAGCTGCCCTACCTGCTGGGTAGGGAAAGGCTGCCGAACGGGCATGTCTCCCATGTCTGTTATTTCTGCATACAGCAGGCGCTCCACTGTCCGGTTTTTCATGCTCTTTTTCTTGCTAGGTTTTGTTTCTGTACGGAGGGCGTTGCCGCAAGGTATAGCGCACCCACCAAGATTATACGCTGGACTGCTTGAACAAGTATCGGGAAAAGGGCCGCACGATGCAAGCTGGCTTTGAGGTTGCAAGCCGGGCAGTGATCACCAGCCGCTGGCTGGCCCTAAAGTATGATCGCTTTGTCAGGAAAGCAGGCCGTTTTTAAAGGCATACTTAATCAGCGTGGCCGTGTTGTTGGTCTGCGTTTTTTCGAGCAGATTCTGGCGGTGCGTTTCTATGGTACGCTTGCTGGTAAAGAGCATTTCAGATATCTCGGCATTGGTGTGGCCTTCAGCAATAAGCGCCAATATTTCCAGTTCACGCCTGGTCAGGTCGCATTTCGATTTTTCGGCGGGCGGGCTTTCATGTCTGCCAGGTACCGGCGTTTTCTTCAATAGATCGATGGTGATTTCGGAGCTGATGTAGGGCACGCCGGCAGCAACCAGTTGTATGGCCGATACCAGTTCTTCTTTGCCCGCATTTTTCAGGATATACCCCGCCGCTCCCGCTTCGATCATTTGCGCCACATGCCGTTCATGGTCCAGCATCGAGAGCACCAGCACTTTGACGTGGGGAAAAGCCTGTTTCATCTCTGTGGTCGTCTCCAGGCCATTCTTACCGGGCATGTTCATATCCATCAGCACCACGTCGGCCGGGGTGGTCTGGAGCAAATGCAGGAGCTCCTGCCCATCTGCCGTCTCCCCCACTACCTGTATGGAATCCGAATCAAGCAACAGGGCCCTTAACCCTTCCCGTACCATTTTATGGTCATCCGTAAGTATAACTCTTATCATCCTTTCATGGCTATGCGGTATATTTCCGGGCAATGGCCTGCTGCAATTCCGGGCATTTTTATCCTGCTTGCCAGTGCCATACTTCCTATCTTCTTTACAAGGGATTTTTCTTATACGGATTATACTAAATAAAAGAATTCAAATTCAGAATATAATTATACAAACCACCTGCTGATCCGCTAACTTCTACCCCGCATAGTTACCTTGTGCTGTGCCGGCTACACCCGGCTCAATTATTTAATATAACTATAAAAATATAAGTATTTACCGAAGTAATTTTTCTGTATAAAACCCTATATTAGTTTTCTGATATCGTGTATTTTTGATTGCGATGATGTGTGAGGCAGACGGAGGCGAATCGATTCTTATTTCTCTTCGGCATTCCCGGCATACCATGCACTAACAGCTCCTTTATTGCCTGGTCTTACATTACGCGGAATTGCCTTGCCTGCTAACTTTGGTACATGTAACCGCAACAGAATTTGCAGAAACCAGTTCAACTAAAAGGGGCATGTTTTGAGCTAAGAGGAAACAGGCCATGAAACAACATTTTGATGTTACAACAGAACAGCACGGCGAGGTAGCACTTGTCCGGTTATCGGGCGAACTGGATGCCAGCACCTCCACGGTGGCAGACACGGCCATGGTAGAAGCCTTAAAAAGCACCACCAAAGCTATTCTGATTGATTGTAATGACCTGACCTATATCTCCTCTGCCGGACTTGGTGCCGTGCTTTCCACCTTTCATGATTGTAAACACCGTTCGGTGAAGCTGTTCCTCTTCGGCGTTCAGCCCCGTATCAAAAATATCCTCTGCATTCTGGGCCTGGAAAAGGTCATCCCGATTGTAGCAACTGAAGAAGAAGCCCTGAGTGCAGTAAGCTGATCATACATATAACCGCTATACTATAAAAAAGGCCCGCATATGAGCGGGCCTTTTTTATAGTATAGCGGTGCGTTAGTGCCACCTGTTCGGGTCATCATTCCGATACCCGCCCCGATCCGGGTTACCGGAATAGGGACGTTGGTCGTAGCGATCCGCATCAGAGGCGTTCCGGTGGCCATAGCGGCTGCGTTCCGAACGGTTGCCATACCCGCTTCCGTAACCCGACGAGGAGGCATCGTCATTCAGGTTACCTCCGCCCCCACTCATCGAGCCATACTCCGGGGAGCCGCCAAACGCGCCGTGGGCGCTGTAATTAGCGCCTCCAAAAGCCGAGCCGCTGTAACCGCCCATGCGGCCGGTGCCATAGCCCTGTTGGTCGCTTCGTTCCCTTTCCTGGCGGTTGCCGTTCCGGTCCGAATCATAGCCATAGCTGCTGCCGCCAAAAGTGGAAACCCCATAGCCCTGCCGGATATTGCCCAGATCGTTGTTGTCGCCACGCAGGTTTTCATAGTATCTGTTCTCCATGTCATAATCGCGGCGCTGGTAGTTCCGTAACTGCTCGTTATCAAAGTCGTGATCGTTGTCGCGGTGGTTGCGGCCAAAAGCGCCCCGGCTCTGATCGCCGGCGCCATAGTGGCGGCGGTTCTCATCGCCCAGTTCACTATGGAAGTATAAATCCTGATTATCGTGTCTCATGCTTTCGTAGCTGTTAAATAATACACACAATTACCTTGTTTTAAACGCAGGCAGCCCTGTTCGGTTTTCTCAGCCTATAGCAGGCTGCCACCCTGGGCCTAGAGTTCTCTGCGGTAATCGGCGCGGTAGCGGCTTCTGGTGTATTCATCGTTGCGGTTGTCTTCGTCCCGGTTACGGGAGGCGCTGCGTTCCCGATCCATGTCGCGGTTGTTGTAGCGGGTAGCACCGTAGCCGGTTTGGTTAAAGTTCGCATTACCCCGGTTGTAGCCTGTATTGGCGCCACTTCGATAATCGTGGTCTTGGTTGCGGCTGCCACCAAAGTCTTCCTGCCGGTAGCCGGCAAAGCTGCCGTAGTTTCGACTGTCAGCATCCATGTAACGATCGTAGCCGCGCTGCACATTTACTGAATGGGAAGGTTCACGATCACTGCTGCTGTTGCGCCATCCCTGGTCACCTGCCGGGCCATAATAGGAATGGCCATAGCCAGACCCGCCGCCATACGTGCTGCCCCCTTCGCCATACCGGGTGCCGCCACTGTAATCGCCCTGCGCCCTGGCACCAAAGTTCGTGGTGTGTTCGCTGCGGGATGGGCCCCGGTCATGGTCGCGTTTATACAAATGATAGCTGTTATAGTCGCGGTTGTAATCGCGGTTATAGTTCCGGTTATAATCATTATTGTAGTCCTGGTTGTAGTCGCTTTCCCTGCGGTTTTCGTTGCGATTGCGGCCACTCGCCAGGTTCCGGTCCTGTTGGTTGGCCTGCGAAGTATAGCGGCTGTTTTCGGAATAACGCGCGTCGCTACCCTGGTTATACGCCCGGTCCCTATCCTGATAGTTTCTATTCATAGCATGCTGGTTTTGGTTAGAAATAAACACTCATTTTTAACGCAGCCCGCACTGGCTTGTTCTGGTAATTTATCCGCAAGCGCCTTAAAGCCAGGCTAAACTATCCCTTTCACAAGTGACTTTTCAGCTGTAAACAAACTTTTTCGGAAGGCAGCAGCACAGCAAATCCCGGCATCTTTCTCCGGCCATATTTGCTTTGGTTTAAAGCGACCGGTGGGCAGCAAACCCCGATTTGCTTAACTCATTGCTGCTACACCAAGTATAACTCACGTTGCACAAGAAAAAGAACCCATGGAGCACAAAATACATATCGGCACTTCCGGCTGGCACTACAAGCACTGGATGGGAAACTTCTATCCTGCAGGAGTAAAATCGAAAGACTTCACCAACTATTACACCCGCTTTTTCCAGACCGTGGAGATCAACAACTCTTTTTATAAACTGCCTTCTGCCGAAACCTTTGCCAACTGGCGCGCCGCGGTGCCAGACGACTTTCTTTTTGCCGTGAAGGCCAGCCGCTATATCACCCACATGAAGAAGCTGAAAGAGCCACAGGAAGGATTGTCGCGATTGTTTCACAACATCAATGCGCTGGAAGAAAAGCTCGGCCCCATTCTGTTTCAGTTGCCGCCCATGTGGAAAGTGAATGTGGACCGGCTGCGCCAGTTTCTGAAGCTGCTCCCTCCCTATTACCGCTATACCTTCGAGTTCCGGCACCCCAGCTGGTATGCGCCCGAAGTGCTGGATTTGCTGCGCGAGCACCAGGCGGCTTTCTGCATCTATGAACTGGAATATCACCTGTCGCCGCTGGAAGTGACGGCTGATTTTGTGTATGTGCGCCTGCATGGCCCCGAGGGCAAGTATGCGGGCAGTTACAGCGAGAGTGCCCTGCAAGGATGGGCGCAACAGTGCAAAGAATGGCAGCAGGCGGGGCATGATGTGTATGTATACTTTGATAACGACCAGCTGGGCTATGCTGCCTTTAATGCCATGCGGCTGCAGGAGCTGGTGAAGGAACAAATCACCCTGCCGGCATAGTTATAATAGGATGCTTTGCTGCGCTGCAGAAAAGTTCGAAAAAGGATATGCAAGCTACTTTTTGGCTGTATCTTTGTAGCAACAAATTTTAAGTATAAACAACTGACATGAACGATATAACAACGGATATATGCATCGTAGGCGCGGGTCCGGTGGGCCTTTTTGCGGTGTTTGAAGCAGGGTTGCTGAAAATGCGCTGCCATGTGGTAGATGCCCTGCCAGCCGTAGGCGGCCAGCTCACTGAGATCTATCCCAAAAAACCCATCTATGATATTCCGGGATTCCCGGAAGTGCTCGCAGGCGACCTGGTAAAAAACCTGCAGAAGCAGATTGCCCCTTTCCACCCGACGTTTACGCTGGGCGAGCGCGTGGAGAACCTCGACAAACAGGAAGACGGCTCTTTTATTGTGAGCACCGTGGCAGGCACCCGCATTGCCTGTAAAGTAGTAGTGATTGCTGGCGGCCTGGGCTCGTTTGAGCCACGCAAACCGGCCATCGAACACCTGGAAAAATTTGAGGGCAAAGGCGTGCATTACATGGTGCTCGATCCTGAGAAATTCCGTGACAAGCGCGTGGTGTTGGCCGGCGGCGGCGACTCCGCCCTGGACTGGACCATTTACCTGGCTGGCTTGTGCAGCGACCTGACGCTGGTGCACCGCGGCACTTCTTTTAGAGGCGCGCCCGAATCGGCAGCCAAGGTGCTGAGCATGGCCGAAGAAGGACAGATCAAGCTGATCCTTAAATCGAACGTGGCGGAAGTGCATGGCAACGGCAAACTGGACAGCGTCACCGTGATGGTGGACAACGACACGCCCTTTCAGCTGGAAGTAGATTATTTTATTCCGCTGTTCGGCCTGGTGCCCAAGTTGGGCCCGATCGACAACTGGGGGCTGGAACTGGACAAAAATGCCATTGTGGTTGATACCAAGGATTATTCCACCAATGTTCCGGGCGTGTATGCCATTGGGGATATCAACACCTACCCGGGTAAGCTCAAGCTGATCTTATGCGGCTTTCATGAGGCGGCCCTTATGGCGCAAAGCGCTTACAACATCGTATACCCCGACAAGAAATTTGTGCTGAAGTATACGACCGTAAATGGTATTCAGGAATTATAACAACATCATGCAAAACGATATCATTACAATTTATGTGGCGCTCGAAAACGGCGACCGCGTTTCTGTGGAGGCGCCAACTAACATGGGCCTTTCGGTGATGGAGGTGCTAAAAGCCAATGAGTTTGAGATTCCGGCGCTCTGCGGTGGCATGGCCATCTGCGCTACCTGCCACGTAGAGGTGCTGCAAAGCCCGCCCTTGCCAGAACCCAGCGACGATGAAGCGTATATGCTCGAGTCGTTGCCGCACGCCACCGAAAACAGCCGCCTATCGTGCCAGCTGCGCGTAAACCCGGAACTGGACGGACTGGTGGTGCGGATCATGCCGGAGGCCTAATTTGCCGCGGAACATGCCGCTAAAAGTAGTATACCGGCAATTTTAACGCCGGATCGGAGTACAAATCAGAACAGGCATTGCGTATGCGCAGTGCCTGTTTTTTTTATGCCCTATACTTTCTATAAAATAATTCCCTGAAAAAATTGGTTAAAAGATTTAATATACTGAATATTGTATATTATTCTCATATAAAATTTGATTCCTTAAAATCCCAATGAAAATAAAGGCTCGTATAATCTTTCTTTCCGGCTTTTTTGCTTTGTTCAGTACTGTTGCCATGGCACAAACTACCACGGGCACCAAAGTGATTGCAGGTTCGGTGAGTCTCCGCACCGAAACTATTAAAAACAATAACGGTGTTGCCAGTGAGAACAGTATCCTCAACAGAACCATCAACCTGAATCCATCGGTAGGCTACTTTGTAAAGGATGGGCTGCTCATCGGCATCGGGGTTGGCTTATCGCAATACGCTTCCAAATTAAAACAGGAAGAAGGCCATACAATCAGCACCAACAACAGCATCAGCTTCCGCCCTTATATCCAGAAATATTTCACTATTACGGATAACCTGCTGCTGCATGCCACCGGCTACGCCAGCGTGGGGATTGGCAACGGCAAGTATCAGGGCCTGAACACTTCCTCCAATCAGGTGATCAGCACCTCCCGCAGCGTTGGGCTGGGCCTCTATCCGGGCTTAACATACTTTGCTACACCAAAGCTCGGCTTAACCGCTACTTTCGGCTCGCTGGCCTATACCGGCACCCAGGAAAAACCAAAAGACACGCAGCAATCCACCAGAACCTACAACACCTTTACGGCAAACCTTTCGCCTAACAGCATCAGCGTGGGCGTAGGCTATTACCTGGCACGCTAACCCGGCACCAATGAAAAAAGGACTTATTGTATGGATATTAGTTTTGCTGGCTGCCGGCCAGGTGCAGGCACAAACCACCCAGGGGACGGTGGCGCTGACCGGCATACTGGGCTATTACCGGAATACCGGATCTGCTGATAAGGAGGAGCTGGGTGTGCGGTACGATGCCCTTGACCAGGACTATACCATTGCCGTGGCTGCCGGCTTTTTTTTACAGGATAACCTGGAGCTCGGGGCTTCTGTTTTCATGAACAACTCCGAAAACAAAAGCCTGACCCCCTACTATTCCCATATCACAGATCAACGCTCGGACAGGCAGGAGAAAACGCTCCGGATATATGCCCGCAAGTATAAGTTTCTGACAGAAAAACTGGCGGCCCATGCTACCCTATCGGGCGGCTGGAACAACATTGCTTTTGACGTGGTAAATACTGCTACTTATTTAAACGCGCCAAACTTTACCACGACCTATACGATTGCCGATCACTACAACACGTATTCGGCTGCCTTATCGCCGGGGCTCTCCTACTTTGTTTCAGATAAAATAGCAATTGGCCTGAACCTGGGCGCCCTTGCCTACAGCAGGTATAAAGTAGATGAGAAATTTAAAAATATAGACACGCGCTTCCCCGACAACACCTATGAAACAAAGTATACCTCCCATATCCTGGAGCTGGATTTCTCGAGTATGAACTTTAATTTGGGCCTGTCCTACTTCTTCCACAAATAAAGCCATGGCAGCGCCTGAACAGTAGCGGCCCCACCTGATGGCGGGGCCACTACTGTTCATAACCACTCGTTGGCGTGTACTTTAAAAGACTGCCAGTCACGCGTCATGTCGAAGCTTGATGGCTTCTTGAGCTTACGCCTGTTGCTTTTAGCGTCCATAACCCTTCTATAAAAAAACAGGACCAGTTTTCCAGAATCCGCTTTATGCAACCGTCTGCGCTCCTCGCTCCTTTAGCCTTTGTCGGCTATGTTTCTGCATGCTACCTTTCTTGCCATACTTCCGCGCTATACTTAGACTGGCATCCTTTGCTGCAGCCAGGCGTTGGCCCTTGTTCCTGTTAAAGTAGCAGGCGTAAACCGGGACTTTCAACGCACTTGTAATATTAGAATATAGTTATATATTGCTCTCACTTCTTACACCTGAGTCTTTTATACTTTGCCTGGGAACGAAAGAAGTATGGCGCTTTGGATAATCTGAATGAAGGAAACAGACATGAGAAAACTTTTAGTAATGGCCTTTCTGGTCTTTTCGGGCACAGGCGCTTTTGCCCAACTGCAGCAGGGCAACAGGGCGCTGAGTGGTAGTGTTATGCTCGGAAGAGACGAGAGTACCCAAAACGTCAACAACCAGGAAATTAAAACGATCAACCACCTCGTATTGGTAAATCCGGCTATTGGTCTGTTTTTAAAAGATAACCTGGAAGCGGGCGTAGGTGTCAGCCTCGCCTTCACTCCCGGGTCCGGTTACAGCTATAATGGGGACAACCCGCTCCTGCCCCATAAATCAACAGGCTACGGCCTTGCGTTTACGCCATACCTGAAGCGGTACTGGAAACTGACCGATCAACTCTATCTTACGGGCATGGCAGCTGTCACCGCTTCCTACCATCTCACCAAAGTCCGGGTTCCGGATTCTCCTGCGTTGAACACGACAGGGAGAGGGTATTATGTAGGGGCCAGCCTCTCGCCTGGGTTGAACTACTTTATTTCGGATCATTTCAGTCTAGCTACCTCCCTGGGTCTTCTCGGCTATTCTCATAGTTATACTAAAACCAAGGGCGAGAACCTCTACAGCGCGACCACCGATAATCAATTTTCATTTAGCCTGATCCCCAAGACTTATACGTTCGGGATAGGCTACTACTTTAACCGTTAAACCAGCTATAGAAAACGCATATGAAACAGCTTATACTTCTTGCATCCCTGCTTATACTTGCCACAGGTGCATTTGCCCAGACAAGTAAAGGCACCCTTGTGCTATCAGGAGGGCTTGGCCTGAATTCGAATAAAAGTGAAGGAACGTATTATTCTGATGCGCAAAGCACGGACAATACTGTATCAAGCAAAAGGCTAAGTTACAGCATCAGCCCTGGTATCGGATACTTTATAGCGGACAACCTGGCGTGGGGAATTAGTACCGCTTATAACTTCGAGAGAATGAAACCTGGTGGCACACCTATGCCAAACTCTGCTTTAATAAGCACTAAAAGTAGGTCCCTTTCGATTGGCACTTACCTCCAAAAGTACGTTATGCTATCCGATAAAATAGCCCTTCATGCGAAGGCTAATTTATACTACGCTTATGAGCAGGATGATCTTGAGTCGGCTTTTTATGGTTTAAACCCCATAACCTATGAACCCGAGCAACAGAATAGCTATACAAATACCTCGACGAGTAAGGAAGCAGGATTAGCAATCAGCCCAGGCATCACCTTTTTTCCAAGTAATAAGATCGGATTAGGGGCATCGTTTGGAGAACTAGGCTATACGTACAAGGCGCTTGCTAATGAAAATAATAGTTCGGATTCAGAATCAAGCATCAGCACATTCGGCCTAAACCTATCCTCCAGTTCCCTTGTTTTCTCCATCAGCTACTATATCAGCCGCTAATGTTACCTTAGTATAAAAGCAACGTCCTGCGCAGTAGTAACTGCGCAGGACGTTGCTTTTATACCTGGGATGACCGTTTATACTTACCAGCCGCTGGCCAGCACATCGGCAATGTGCATGGTTCGGATCGGCTTTTTCTGCTTTTGAATATAGGCTTCCAGGTGCATCAGGCAGCTGCTGTCGGTCGATACAATGTAATCGGCGCCGGTGGCCAGCGCATTATCAACTTTCTGCTCGGCCATGGCCGTGGAAATGGCTTCGAACTTCACGGCAAAGGTGCCGCCAAAGCCACAGCAGGTTTCAGTGTCTGCCATCTCTACCAGTTCCAGCCCCTGCACACTTTCCAGCAGGGCACGCGGCCCGGCTTTGATGTGGCACTCGCGCAAAGCGCTGCAGGAGTCGTGGTAGGTAAACTTGCCACGTAGCGCGGCCCCCGGAATGCTCGTAATGCCCAGCACATCGGTCAGGAACTCGGTCAGCTCGTACACCTTTTTCTGCATCGTCCGGTATTTTACCAGGTTCGATGATTTTACAAAGATATCCTGGTAAGCATTGCGCACCATGCCCACACACGAGGCCGAAGGTGCCACAATGTAATGCGCGCTTTCGTTCGAGAAATCATCCAGGAACTTGGTAGCCACCTCGCGGGCTTCGTCAAAAAAGCCTGCGTTAAAAGCCGGCTGCCCACAGCAGGTCTGGTTAGGATTATAGTTTACCTCACAGCCAACGCGCTCCAGCACTTTTACCATGTTCAGGCCCGTTTCCGGAAAGAGCTGGTCGACGAAACACGGAATAAAGATATCTACTACTTTTCTGCTTGCCATAATCAGGAAAACACAGTGCCGGACTGCTCCATAGCTGCCGCGAACGCTGCTTTGTTGAGGTGCAAATTTACGCCAATATTTTCGAAGTAGCTGATCAAATTTTCGGTCGCCATATTGCCCACCAGCTCCTCTTTGGCCATGGGGCAGCCGCCAAAGCCGCGCACGGCCCCGTCGAAGCGGCGGCAGCCGGCATCGTAGGCAGCGGCTACTTTCTCGCGCCAGGTAGCAGGCGTGGTATGCAGGTGTGCGCCGAATTCGATGTGCTCAAACGCCGGGACCAGGCTGCCGAACAGGTAGGTGATATTGGCCGGGTCTGACACGCCGATGGTGTCTGAAAGGGAGATGATCTGCACCTGCAGCTTATCCAGCTTTTCTACAAACGTCAGCACCGTTTCGGCATTCCAGGGGTCGTTATAAGGGTTGCCAAAGCCCATGGAAATATAGGTTACGAGCGTTTTATTGTGCCGCTGGCAAAGCTCCTGGATCTGGGCAAGCTGCTGCAGGGCCTCGGCTATACTTTTGTTTGTGTTGCGCTGCTGAAACGTTTCCGACACCGATAACGGAAACCCTACGTACGTGATCTTTTCATGCAGCATCGCCTCGTCTGCTCCCCGCACATTAGCCACAATTGCCAGCAGCTTTGTGGCAGTTTCTTCCAGTTCCAGGTTGGCAAGCACTTCGGCCGTGTCGCGTAGCTGCGGAATGGCCTTGGGCGACACAAAGCTTCCAAAATCAATCGTATCAAATCCTACTTTTAAAAGTTGGTTAATATAGGCGATCTTTCGCTCCGTAGGGATAAATCGGGTAATGCCTTGCATGGCATCGCGGGGGCATTCGATGAGTTTCATAGTATGGCGGTTCAGGCTTTATACTTGCCGGCAAAGGCGTTTGTTCAAATATACTCATTCCGTACACCTGTTGCCGAAAAATACCGCCTGCCGAATCCTGCTGCCCTTTCCCATACTTTCCCGGCTTCGGCTGTACCTGGGATATGTCGGGGTAAGCACAAAACGGCTGTATTCCGGAAAACCGTTACTTGGCAACACGCCCTATAAACCTACTATTTTATACCTTTTACCCTGCTCCGACAGCAACTTACCAACTCGTGCACCCTCCTATATAGCTGGTCTGGAATTAAACGTATATCTTCATAGATGCCAGAGCCGGGTACAGGTTGCAACGGCTCTAAATCCACTCCATATTTGCTCCTTATGTCCCGTGTTCCGCCACCGAACCCAGTAGCTGTTTCACCTGTTGAAAACCAGGTGAAACAGCTACTGAAACGGCAACGCACCTTTTTCCGCAGCGGCAAAACCCTTCCGCTTGCTTTTCGAAAAGAACGCCTGCGTGACCTGCAGCAGGCGCTGTATGAAAACGAACAGGCGCTGACAGATGCTCTGTATGCTGATTTCCGGAAGCCTGCTATGGAGTCGTTTACAACAGAAGTAGGCTTTCTGGAGCAGGAACTAAAGCTGGCACTTCACAAACTGGAAAGCTGGGCAAAACCCCGGCGCGTGCGCGAGACCATCATCAATTTCCCGGCCCGGAGCACGATCCACTCCGAGCCCTTCGGCCTGACGCTGCTTATCGGCCCCTGGAACTACCCCTTGCAATTGGTGCTGGCTCCGCTGATCGGCGCCATGGCTGCCGGAAACTGTGCCATCGTCAAGCCCTCGGAACTAGCCCCGCATACTGCTGCCGCTATCGAAAAAATGATCCGGGAGAACTTCGACGATGCCTATGTGGCGGCGCTGGAAGGCGGTGTGGAAACCACGCAACAGCTGCTGCAGCAGCGCTTCGACTATATCTTTTTTACCGGAAGCACCCCCGTGGGCCGTATTGTGATGAAAGCTGCTGCCGAGCACCTGACGCCGGTAACTCTCGAATTGGGCGGCAAAAGCCCGGCCATAGTGGCGCTGGATGCGGATCTGGAGCTGGCGGCCCGCCGCATTACGTGGGGCAAGTTTATGAATGCCGGCCAAACCTGCGTAGCCCCTGATTATGTGCTGGTACGCGAGCAGGTAAAGGAAGAATTCATTCAGCTGCTGGGCCAGTGCATCCGCGATTTTTACGGCGAAGACCCGGCCCAAAGCCCGGACTATGCCCGCATCATCAACGACAAACATTTTAACCGGCTATCCAATTTCCTGAAAGAGGGTAGCGTGCGCATGGGAGGCCAGACCGATGCTGCCACCCGCTACTTTGCCCCAACCATTCTGGAGCATATTACCTGGGAGCACCCGGTAATGCAGGAAGAGATCTTTGGCCCTATACTGCCCATTCTTGCTTATGAGGAGATCGACGATGCGATTGCCCAGATAAACAGCCACGAAAAACCATTGGCGCTATACCTGTTCACGTCCAGCAAAGAGAAGCAGCACAAAGTGCTTGAGCAGGTTCCCTTTGGCGGCGGTTGTATCAACGACACGATCTCGCACCTGATCAACCCCAACCTTCCGTTTGGAGGCGTCGGGCACAGCGGCATGGGCAGTTACCATGGCCAGGCCAGTTTCGACCTGTTCTCCCATAAAAAAAGCATCGTGAACCGCGGCACCTGGCTGGATCTGCCGGTGCGCTACCCGCCCTACCACCAGCGCCTACCCTTTATTCGCAAGCTGTTTAAATGGCTGTAGCCAGCTTTTGTAAAATCCGTATTAACTACTATTAAATTCTGCAAACTACGTATACGTTGCTGTACCAATTTCTCCTTCCTATGGAAAACCTGACGGAATACCTGGACGACTCGCTGATACCGCTGGAGAATAAGGTGAAGCAGTACCTGGAGGTGGAGCATACGATCCGGCAGCTGGAGGCAGAAGTACTGTCGCTACGGCACCAACAGCCCGAAAAAGAGCCTGCGCGCAGCAAGCTGGCCGAAACAGAGCAGCAGATCGAGCGGCTGCTGGGGCAATATGAAGCCCTGCGCACGGACGTGATCACGATGCTGCCCGGAGAAAACACGGCGGTGGAAATTAACCTGGGCTACGGCCCGAGCCTGGTCAGCTACTATACCATCGACCATGAGACCATGCAGCCGTTGGAGGAGCCGGTCCTGCGCGTGGTGCATTAACAGGAAGTATGACGGGCGGCAAAGAAGTCTCTACGCATAAGGTTATTTTCCGTACCTGTTTAGGCTGCTCCGGGTCTTTCACCAAGTATAAATTGCCGCGTTTCTGACCGGAAATACTTAGTAGCCCGGCGTAGTAGCTTTTTATACCGCTTACCTGATGTAACAAGCCCTTCGGAATCTTTGCCGGAGGCACGTTCTGAAACATCAGAACCACACATAATTAAAAACGTAACCGAAAAATACAAACTCAGCAGATGCCCATGTACCACGTCACCCGAATACAGCACGGCGACCACCCTCATTTGCCGGCGCTGCAGCAACTATATGAAATGGCCTTTGTAGAGGAGCAGCGGCGCACACTACCGCAACTGCAGCAGCTGCTTTCAGAACCCAACATGCACGTACATGCTTTGTTGCCGGCCGGGCGATTTGCCGGATTCAGTATACACTGGCAGTTTGATGATTTTCTCTTTCTCGAGCACCTTTCCATTATTCCCCCGCTGCGCGGAATGCACCTGGGCGAGCGCGCCATACAATGGCTGCTGGCGCAGACAAACGTCCCGATCATACTGGAAGTAGAGGCCCCAACCGACAAACTGAGCACCCGGCGGGTAGGCTTTTATGAACGGCTGGGCTTTACGCTGCACGACTCCTTCCCGTACCAGCAGCCGCCCTACCAGCGCCACGGGCAGCCCGTGCCCCTGGTCCTAATGACGAGCCCACCCATGCTGCAGCCCGCCGAGCTGGAAGATATCGTTACCAAAATTAGGGAACAAGTATACGAACGCTTTTACGAACCAAGCGCCTGAGACTCACATAACATCCTGCTGCCCCTATATTAAAGAAAGCAAAAACCGGTGCGGCTTCGCTTGGCGCTGAAGCTACAAAATCTTATCTTGTGCCTCGGAAGCAGGCACTTAGACCGGCTCTGTTTAACCTTTCAGTAGCACAAGGCCCCAGGCACATGGCGCAGTTTATTTTTAAGCAGACATCCGCTTACCAGGAGTTGCAAACGCCGCTTTCGCTTTACCAGCTGCACCAGCAGATTCGGGAGGAGCTGGAAGTAGCGTTTCCGGAAAGCTATTGGGTGGTGGCCGAGGTGGCACAGGTATCGCCCGACCGCCGCAAAGGCCACTGCTACCTGACCCTGGTGGACAAAGGCGACGATGCCCGCCAGATGCTGGCGCAGGCGCGGGCCACGATCTGGAGCGCACGTTTCCAGATGCTGGGCCGCTACTTTGAGGAGAAAACAGGGCACCCCCTGAAAGCAGGCCTCAAGATCCTGTTCCAGGCTACCGTGCGCTTTCATGAGCTGTATGGCTTAAGCCTGGATATCGTTAACATCGATCCGAACTATACCATCGGAGACCTGGCCCGCCAGCGGCAGGAAACCCTGAAACGGCTGGAAGCTGAAGGTCTGCTGGAAGCCAACAAAGCCCTGGAGCTGCCGCTGGTGCCGCAACGCCTAGCCATTATTTCGTCAGCTACCGCCGCCGGGTACCAGGACTTTATTCACCAGCTCCGGCATAATACATTCGGCTATACCTTCGATACCACCCTTTTTCCGGCGACGGTACAGGGCAACGAGGCGCCCGCTTCGGTAAAACGCGCCATGGACCTGGTGGCCCGGTACAAAGACCGCTTCGACGCCATTGTGCTGATCCGGGGCGGTGGCTCGCAGACAGACCTCAGTTGCTTTGATGATTATAGTATCGCAGCGGCTATCGGCCACGCTCCCCTACCGGTGCTCACGGGTATCGGCCACGAGCGCGACGAAAGCATTGCGGACCTGGTGGCGCATACCCGCCTGAAAACACCGACCGCGGTAGCCAATTTTTTGCTCGATACATTTCGGGAAGCCGAGGAACTGGCCGAAGGCTTTTACGATAGCATCCGCATGTTTTCGGCGCAACAGCTCCGGCTGACCGAGGACAGGCTTGAGCGCCTGCGCCTGCGCTACACCAACCAGACAAAGGCGCTGCTGCAAACAAACAAAGACCAGCTGGAACAGCTCTCGCGGGGGCTGGTGCTCAAACCCAAAACCTACCTGGAAGCACAGAAGCACCTGGTCAGTAACCTCGACAAAGACATCAGCGCCTCGACCAAAGACCTGCTCCATGCCCAGCATACCCAGCTGCAGGAACTCTCGGTTTGTGTGGAGGGCAAGAGCCAGCGCTACCTGCACATGAAAGAACATGAGCTGAACCACCTGGTGCACTGCCTTGAAACAGAAGCCAAAGACACGCTGCAGCAGGAACAGTTACGCGCCACCCGCCTAGACGACAAGCTGAAGTATGGGGCGCAAAATAAACTCCAGCACGAAAACCACCGCATGAAGCTGCTGGAGATGAGCATTGCCGCTAACGACCCGGAACGGCTGCTGCTGCGGGGTTATACCTTAACCTTGGTGAACGGAAAGATCATTAAAAGTATAAAAGAAACGAAAAACGGAGACGTGATACAAACGAAGATGCAGGATGGCACCCTCCATAGTATGGTAGTTAATATTGACGGAAATGATGAATAAGGAGCTAAAAGATTTAACGTACCGCGAGGCAACCCAGGAGCTGGAAGAAATACTTCGTGCCATTGAGAACGATGCAGTGGATGTGGACGAGCTGACGCAAAAGGTACAACGTTCGTCGCAATTGATAAAGCTTTGCAAAGACAAACTGCGCAATGCCGAAAAGGCCATCGACCAAGTGTTTAACGAAGAGAACTGCGAGGCGCCTGCCAAACCAAAAGCAGAAGGCAAGCCGACTGGCAATACCCTTTTCTAGACGCTGGTGTATAGCCTAAAAACGGCAGCTGCCCTGAATAATGATTTTCAGGGCAGCTGCCGTTTTTAGTTTAGCTGTTTATCATGATCAGCCTGTCATGAGGGCACCACCGGAAGCGGATTCCTGCCGGCGCACCTGCAGAAGTTTAGTGAGGGTTTCCCGGACTTCGTCGCATGAATCGAGGTGATACTTGGCCACCGAGTAAGCATTGCCGATCTTAATCGTATACGCTTCGCGCGGCATGGCTTTGAAGATGTCTTCGTCACCCCAGTCGTCGCCAACTGCCATCACAAACTTGTGCGGGTATTTATTCAGCCAGAAACTGCTTGCCTTGCCTTTGTTGATTTCCTGGGCTTTGATCTCCACGGCCATTTGCCCGTCGAGCACCTGCAGGTTGCTGTTGGCCGCCAGAAAATTGAGGTGGCTCACCAGTTCGCGGGCACGCATCTCGCCAAGCCCTGTCTCTACCTTGCGGTAGTGCCATACCAGCGAGTACTGCTTTTCTTCTATAAAAGAGCCCGGCGTGCGATCTACGTAAAGGTCCAGGATCAGGCGGATGTCTTTTTTCCAGTCGTCCATCAAGCTCAGCATGGTTTGCCAGCCGGTGCCGCGCTGCTTTATCCAGACGCCATGCTCCGCTATGATATCGATGTTGAGATGGCCCAGCCAGTCCTGCATGTTTGCCTTTTCGCGGCTGCTCACAATCACTACGCGGTTTTTAGGATCGTTGCACAGGCGCTCCAGCAACTCCATCAGCTCTTCATCCGGCCGCGCCATCAAAGGCTTGTTCTTGTAGTCTACCAGGGCACCGTCATACTCCAGGAAGAACAGGCGGGAGCTGGCCGAATCGTACGAATCGCTCATTTCCATAAAGGTCGCCTCGTCCAGGTACGTCGTTGCCAGCGACATCTGCTTGATCTTGACGTAAGAAAGCCGGTCCATGAACATGTTTACCCAGTGATGGATGTTATAGCGGCGCAACGTGTCCTGCATGCTGCTCATATGCGCCTTCTGTTCCTCTTCCGGCATGGTCAGGGCCGTGTGCAGGGTTTCGACCAGCTGGTTGATATCGTTCGGGTTGATGAGCAGGGCCTCGGAAAGCTCCTTGGAAGCACCCGCCATTTCGCTCAGGATCAGCACGCCGGTATGATCCAGGCGGCTGGCCACATACTCCTTGCATACCAGGTTCATGCCGTCGCGCATCGGGGTAACCAACGCCACATCGGCCATCCTGTAAAAAGCCGAGAGTGTTTCAATGGGGTATGAGCGGTAGAAATACTGAATCGGGTTCCAGTTGATGTGGCTGTACCGGCCATTGATGCGGCCTACCATTTCATCAATTTCTTCTTTCAGCTCCTTATACTTGTCCACGGCATCGCGGCTGGGTACCACCAGCATCACGAGCGTTACCTTTTCATGAAACTCGGGATACTTCTCCAGGAAAAGCTCAAACGCCTGCAAGCGCTGCGGAATGCCTTTTGAATAGTCGAGCCGGTCGATGGAAAGGACGATCTTTTTTGCCGCCAGATTGGAGCGGTAGATCTTCTCGCGCTTCTTTACTTCCTCCAGGTTGGCCGTGTCGGCATACTTCTCGTAATCAATGCCCATCGGGAAAGAGTCTACCAGCAGCGAGCGGTTGTTGGTGTTGATCCAGCCATGCATGCTGCCATAGCCCACAATGCGGTTCACGGCGCTCAGGAAGTGGCGCATGTCATCGTAGGTATGGAAACCGATCAGATCGGAGCCCAGCATACCTTCCAGTATTTCCTTGCGCCAGGGCAGGATGCGGAATATCTCGTAAGAAGGGAACGGGATGTGCTGGAAAAAGCCGATGGTAATATTGGGCAGCCTGCTGCGCAGCATACAAGGCAGCAACAGCAGCTGGTAATCGTGCACCCAGATGGTATCGTCGGGGCCCGCCTGCTTTACCACTTCGTCGCAGTACTTCTGGTTTACGCTCACATACGTTTCCCATAACTGCTGGTCGTACACGGCGTACTGGCTGAAGTAGTGGAAAGTAGGCCACAGCGTTTCGTTGCTGAAGCCTTCGTAAAACTCCTTGATCTCGGTTTCAGTTAAAAAAACAGGGCGCATGCTTTCCTGCCGCAGATCGCTGGCAATTTGCTTTTGCTTCTCCTCTTCTTCTATCACCAGGCCGGGCCAACCGATCCAGATGTTATCATCCTTCTTGTAAATCGACCCCAACCCTGTTGCCAGGCCGCCTTCGCTGGTTTTATAAGTTAGCTCTCCGTCCTTTTCTTGCAGCTTTACAGGAAGTCTGTTAGAAACGATAATAAGTTTTGCCATGTATTTTTAGTTAACTCCGGCAGTTTAGGCATCGCCCGGTAATTGTAGCGCTGCTATCCAGTAATGTTTTTGGCTGCTGCCAGATCTCCGCAGCTTCTCTTTTTTCTCTTACGAAAACAAACCGCGCATCGTTTAGCCTATATAGCCGTTTAGCTATAAAATAATGTCTATCAATCTGTTTTGTTCCCAGGCGGCCGGTTTATAACCCTGCAGCGGCCTTTCCAGTACCCTTAGATTTAAAAAGAAGCTTGCGGCAGGCACTGCAGGCTACCGGCAAAACCCCGTTTATACTATGGAAAAGCTTACTGCTTTGTTTGATCAGTTCCCCGACCTGATTACCAGTCTGATGATTTTTGTGGCGGCTATTGTAGTAGGTATCTTGGCAAAATATGTAATCTTTAAGCTCCTTGATTTCTATAACAGGCACCGTAACCCCTTGCTGGTGCGTTCGCTTACCCAGCACCTGAGCGGCCCGATGGGCCTTTTTATCCCGCTGTTGTTCGTGTCTGTTTCGTTGCCGCTCATGCCCCTTTCACCGGCGCATACCGAGTTTCTGGCGCGCCTGATCGAGATCCTGGATATCATCACGTTTGCCTGGATGCTGATTAAGTTGACTGATGTTGCGCGCGACATGGTGCGGCACAAATACGCCATCGACAAAGCTGACAATTACCGGGAGCGCAAGCTTTTCACCCAACTGCAATTTCTGCGCCGGCTGGCGCTGGTGATCATCGTCTTTCTTGCGGTGGCCATTATCCTGCTAAGCTTTGAGCCCGTTCGGAAACTGGGCACCGGCCTGTTGACCTCTGCCGGCGTGGCGGGCATTGTGATCGGCTTTGCTGCGCAGCGCTCTATTGCCAACCTGCTGGCCGGCCTGCAACTGGCCTTTACCCAGCCCATTCGCCTGGATGATGTGCTGGTAGTTGAAAATGAGTTTGGCCGGGTGGAGGAAATTACGCTGACCTATGTGGTGCTGCGCCTCTGGGACAACCGCCGCCTGATCCTGCCGCTGAACTATTTCATCGAAAAACCTTTCCAGAACTGGACCCGCACCGGCTCGGACATCCTGGCCACGGTGTACCTCTACACCGATTACGATGTGCCTGTGGAGGCCCTGCGGCAGGAACTGGCACGCATACTGGAGAAAACCGATCTATGGGATAAGCGGGTACAGGGCCTGCAGGTAACGGACTCCAAAGAAGGAACCCTGGAGCTACGTGCGCTGATGAGTGCCAGCAACTCGGCCATTGCTTGGGACCTGCGCTGCCTGGTACGCGAGAAACTAGTTACTTTCCTGCAGCAACAGCACCCGGCCTCGCTGCCAAAAGTGCGTGCCGAGCTCAGCGGGCTCCCGCCTTCCAATTTTTCAAAGCCATTTTAATTTAAGTTGTTGCTCCGAAAGTATAAGCTAATCACACGAAGTAGTTGCATTACTTTTATACTTGCTATACCAACCATCTTATACTTACAAAGCTGGTGCCCTATCCTACCCTGCTGCGCAAAAAAATGGGAACATCAGCTGATGTTCCCATTCCAAATTTTATAGTTGTTTATGTGGCAAAAGATACGCCGGATTTAAGCACCCGGTCAGGGCCGCCACTTAAAATACAGTACGGCAAGCGGTGGCAGTTTCAGTTCCAGCGAGAAGTCACGGCCATGGTAAGGGTCCGGAACCGAATGCAGCGCCTCCGGGTTGCCCCGGTAATGGCTGCCGCCAAATCGCGCGTCGTCGCTGTTGAACAGTTCTTCCCAATGCCCGGCCATCGGCACACCTAAGCGGTAATGGTCGTGCACGGCAGGCGTCAAATTGCATACGACCAACAGCACTTCTTCGGGGGTGTTGCCTTTGCGCAGGAAGCTGAGCACGCTGTTGTGGGCATCATTATAATCCACCCATTCAAAGCCCTGCGCATCAAAGCTGTGTGCGTACAGGGCCGGCTCCTGCCGGTACAGCTGGTTGAGCACCTGCAGCTCCTGCTGCACGCCTGCATGGTACCCGTATTGCAACAGGTGCCAGTCCAGGCTGCTGTCGTGGTTCCATTCGGAGGTCTGCGCAATTTCAGCGCCCATAAACAGCAGTTTTGTACCCGGGTGCGCATACATATAGCCATAGAGTGCCCGCAAATTGGCGAACTGCTGCCACTCATCGCCAGGCATTTTACGCAGCAGAGCGCCTTTGCCGTGCACCACCTCGTCGTGTGACAGGGGCAGCATGAAACGCTCGGTAAACGCATACATCAAGCTGAAGGTGATCTCGCCCTGGTGGTAGCGGCGGTAAATGGCGTCTTTGGAAAAATAGTCCAGCGTGTCATGCATCCAGCCCATCATCCACTTCATGTCAAAGCCCAGCCCCCCGTGTGCGACAGGGCCCGTTACCGCTGGCCAGGCCGTAGATTCTTCGGCCACCGTCACGGCATCCGGGAAGCGGGCATGCACGGCTTCGTTAAATTCTTTCAGGAAAGAGATTGCTTCCAGGTTTTCGCGTCCGCCGTGCTCATTGGGAATCCACTCGCCCTGTTTGCGGCTGTAATCCAGGTATAACATCGAGGCCACCGCATCTACCCGCAGCCCGTCCACATGGTATTTGTCGAGCCAGAACAGGGCATTGCTGATCAGGATAGCGCGTACCTCGTTGCGGCCATAGTTAAAGATATAGCTGTTCCAGTCCGGATGATAACCTTTTCGCGGATCGGCATGCTCATAGAGGTGTGTGCCGTCAAAGTAAGCCAGGCCGTGTTCATCAGACGGAAAATGTGACGGCACCCAGTCCAGAATAACGCCGATCCCTTCCTGGTGCAGCGCATCGACCAGGTGCATCAGGTCCTGCGGCGAGCCATAGGTGCTGGCCGCAGCAAAATAGCCCGTGATCTGGTAACCCCACGAGCCATTAAAGGGGTGATACATCACCGGCATGAACTCCACGTGTGTGAAACCCATTTCGCGGATGTATTTTGGCAGTTCCTCGGCCAGTTCGCGGTAGGTGAGCGGGCGGTTGTTATCTTCCGCTTTCCTGCGCCACGAGCCCACATGCAGCTCATACACACTGTAGGGTTGCGGCACGCCTTTCAGTTCACTGCGGCGTTGCAGCCAGCCGGTATCCTGCCAGTTATAGTTTAGGTTGGCCACCGCTGAGGCGGTTTGCGGAGGCACCTCGCGGCAGAAAGCAAAAGGATCACTTTTCTCGACATGGTACAGGTTGTAGCGCGACTTGATATGATACTTGTAGAGCACGCCCGTACTTACTTTCGGGATAAAGCCTTCCCAGATGCCCGAGCCGTCGGGGCGGGCCTGCAGCGGGTGGCTCTCGCGGTTCCAGCTGTTAAAGTCGCCCATCACAGCTACCTGTTCAGCATTAGGCGCCCATACGGCAAAGTAAGTGCCTTGCATGCCCAGGTACTCCATCAGGTGCGCGCCAAACTTCTCGTACAATGTATAATGTTTGCCTTCGCGGAACAGGTATACATCAAACTCGGTAAAGCGGCTCACAGTATAGTATACGCCCTCTTCCATCTCTTTCTGCGCACTTTGCTGGCTCACTTCGGATATGGTTTTCCCGGCCACCGGTTTATGCCCTGGTTCCTGGGGTTTCACCACGACCAGCTCCTGCACTGCCTCAGAGGTGGCTACCGGTATGGCAACGCTTGCCTCCGGAGCCGCGGGATCCGTTTTCTTTTTTCTGCTACGCAATGCAGGCTTTGCCTCACCAGCAACAGTGCTCCTAGCAGCGGCAGCGGCAGCCGTATCGGTTTCTTTTTTTGGCCTTCCGCGGCGGACAGGCGTTGTGTCATCAGCTGCACTCGCTTTCGGAGCTTTTGCTGTTGCCTTTGATTTGGGAGTTCCTGCTTCTTTTCCGGTGTTATCTGTTGCTGCGCCTTCTTTTTTCTTCGCCATCACTTATACTTTTGCATGATATACTTTATGCCTCTGATTGGGATGAGCACCCAATCCGGCCGGTTGTTCAGTTCATAGCCCAGCTCATAAATCGCTTTTTCGAGCAAATAGGTCTCCATCAGGATCTCAAAATCCTCGGAAGAAGCGGGTACCAGGCCAGTTCCTTTGGTGCGGGTAAGATAGCTGTGCATAAAGAAACCGCTGGCATAATGGTGCCACTGCTCCGCCCAGCCGTCCAGGTAGTCTACATCCTCCTTGCGCAGGCTGTCCTGCTGGAAAAGGGCATTGTAGGCGGCGTAATGGAACGAGCGGATCATACCGGCCACATCACGCAGCGCAGACCGCTTCAGGCGGCGTTCGCTAAACGAGCGGGCCGGCTCGCCTTCAAAATCGATGATATAAAAATCCTTGCCCGTAAACAGCACCTGGCCCAGGTGGTAGTCGCCGTGGTTACGGATCTTCTTGGTATCGATCTTGTGTGCGAAAATGCGCTTGAGGCGGGTAAGCACCTCCTGCCGCATCTGCAACACTTCCTCGGCTTCTGCCCGCACATGCTCAGGTAGGTTTGGCAGGTGCTTTTTTAGGCTGTCGAAATTGCTGCGCACCAGCGAGGTGAGCGACGAGAAGAGCGACCGCTGATAATGCAGCGAGAAATCTTCCGGTGCAAAGTCCCGGTTGTTGGTAGCCGAGATAAGCGCCTGGTGCATTTCCGCGGTGCGCTGCCCCAGCAGCTCCACCCTCTCCACGTGGGCTCCGCCCAGCTCCAGCTGTAACTCTTCGGGTATGTCGGCGAAGGCCACCGGCTCGGCCAGGGTACCTAAAATGGGCTTCAGTTTCTGCCGTTCGCTCTGCGTGCGGATGCGCTCGTAAAAACGCTTCAGGGCATCCTGCATGTAGCTCCAGGCATCGCCCTGGTTGGGCACCAGTTCCTGCAGCATCACCAGCACCATCGGCTGCTTGCCTGCTTCCTGCTGCTCAATGGAGCCCATGTAGCGTGGCACGTTCGGGAAGTGCAACTGGTCGGTCAGCATCTGCACCACTTCCACATCGGGGTTCATGGTGCGGTCCAGCTTGCGGTATACTTTCATAAAGTAAGCATTGCCGTAAAGGATGGACGTGTTGCTTTGCTCGGCCTGCAAAATGCGGGAGGTAAGCGGCTGCCCGGCATTTTTGATTTCAGCGGCTACGCTGCGATGGCTGTAGCCTTCGAGCTCGCCCTGGCCTGCTTTTACCGTTTTGCGTTTGGCCATCAGCTGCAGCAGTTCCTGCCTGAAATCCTCGCTGTAGAGGGCATCATACAATATGCCTTCTTTGCCATCCACCGCCACTCGGGCGATCACGCTATTGGGGAACTGCTCGCGCAGGAGCTGCTCCTGCTCGCCGGTAGCAAAAGACACCGGCAACTGGTAAAGTTCGGGCAGCCCTTCGTTATAGGTTACCTCGATAAACAGCAACGCGGAGCCATACTTGCCAGCGGCCAGCGGCATGTTGCTCACCACCTGCATGCGCTGAATGGTACGCGCTTTGCCACCGAACCAGCGGCGCTTCACCACATAGTTCGGGATGATGCGCGCCTCCAGCCCTTTCAGGGTTTTGCCGTCCAGCACATTGCGCAGGCTGCCCAGTTGCAGGGCCGGGCGCTGCCCCTCCTCGCCTATTTTTTCGTTTGCCTCCGAAAGTTTGAGCTCCATCCAGTAATACCCGTAGCCGCTGACGGTGAACAGGTAATTATCATCTTTGATGGCCGGGAACTTGTTTTTGCTGAACACTTCTACCGGCATCCGGCCTTTGTAGTCCTGCAGGTCCAGTTCCACCGCTTCCGGAAAGCGCGACAGGTTGGCGATCACCAGGATGGTTTCGTCCTGGTATTCGCGGATAAAAGCCAGCACTTTGGAATTGCTCGGATTCAGGAATTTTATACTTCCGCGGCCAAACGCTTTGTAGCGCTTGCGCATGTTAATGGTGCGGCGCATCCACCAGAGTAGCGAGTTGGCATTGTGGTTCTGCGTGTCCACGTTCACCGATTCATACTTATACTCAGGGTCAATGATGATGGGCAGGTATAGTTTCTGCGGGTTGGCATCCGAGAAGCCGGCGTTGCGGTTATCGTCCCACTGCATCGGCGTACGCACGCCGTCGCGGTCGCCTAGGTAATAGTTGTCGCCCATACCGATCTCATCGCCATAGTATACCACCGGGGTACCGGGCATGGAAAAGAGCAGCATGTTCATGAGCTCAATTTTATTGCGGTCGTTGCCCAGCAGCGGGGCCAGGCGGTGCCGAATGCCCAGGTTAATGCGCGCCAGCGGGTCTGTAGCGTATACTTTATACATGTAGTCCCGCTCCTCGTCGGTCACCATTTCCAGCGTCAGCTCGTCGTGGTTGCGCAAAAACATGGCCCACTGGCAGTTTTCCGGTATGGCTGGCGTCTGGTCAAAAATATCGATGATGGGATACCGGTCTTCCATTTTCACCGACATGAACAGGCGCGGCATAATAGGAAAGTGGTAGTTCATATGGCATTCGTCACCATTGCCAAAGTAGGCAGCAGAATCTTCGGGCCACATGTTTGCTTCAGCCAGCAGCAGCTTACCCACATACTTCTTATCAACGTGTGCACGCAGCTTTTTAAGGAAGTCGTGGGTTTCAGGCAGGTTTTCACCGTTGGTGCCTTCACGCTCAAACAGGTAAGGCACAGCATCCAGGCGGAACCCGTCTACCCCCAGGTCGAACCAGTACTCGAGCACCTTGAACACCTCTTTCTGCACATCAGGGTTATCGTAGTTCAGGTCGGGCTGGTGCGAGAAAAAGCGGTGCCAGTAATACTGGCCGGCCACCGGGTCCCAGGACCAGTTGCTCTGCTCGGTATCGGTAAAGATGATGCGCACATCCTTATACTTGTTGGGGTCGTCGCTCCATACATACCAGTCGCGGAATTTGGATCCTTTCTTCGCCTGCCGTGCCCGCTGGAACCAGGGGTGCTGGTCGGAAGTATGGTTGATAACAAGCTCGGTGATCACTTTGAGTCCGCGGCTGTGCGCTTCCCGCACAAATAGCTTAAAGTCCTGCATGTCGCCGTAAGAGGGATTGATGCTGAGATAATCAGCAATATCATAGCCATCGTCTTTCAGCGGGGAAGGGTAAAAGGGCAGCAGCCAGATAGCAGTTACCCCTAAGTCTTCCAGATAATCAAGCTTCTGCATCAGCCCCTTAAAATCGCCGATGCCGTCGCCGTTGCCATCTTTAAAAGCCTTGATGTGGAGCTCGTAAATAATGGCGTCTTTATACCAATGAATGTTATCGTCTAACTGTTCTTTTTCGTCAGCCATAAGAATGGTCAAAAGGGTTGCTTATTCGTTTGAAGTATGATGGTCGTTGGGAAGCCAGGTATCATCTAAATTATCGTGGCCCATGCCCGGGGTGGTGGTTTCGATGCGGAACACGTGTACGGGCATTTCGTGCGGCCGCAGCTCCACGTAGTTCCACTCCGAGGTCCAGGTATACTTGTGCTCCGAGAGCAGGTCGTGCACCTGGTATTGCTGGTCCTGCGGCATGCGCAGCTGCCAGAGCGGCACCTTCACCCATCCGGCCTGCGTGTTGTGCGGGTCCAGGTTCACCACCATCAGCATCAGGTTTTTAAAATCGCTGCTCCACTTAACATAACTAAACAACTGTGGATTATCCGTGTCGCAGAAAGCAATGTTCCAGGTGGTTTGCAGCGCCGGGTTCACTTTCCGGATCTTGTTGATGAGCGTGATGACCTCGCGGGTCTTGGTGAGCCGGCCCCAGTCCCAGTGCATAGCTTCATACTTCTCGGAGTTATAATACTCTTCCTTGCCTGGAACAGGCGTGTTGATACCAAACTCATAAACTGGCCCGTACAAGCCATAGTTAGAAGAGAGCGTTGCTGCCATCACCACCCGTGTAATGTGGGCTGCCTCGCCGCCTTCCTGCAGCGCGTACGGCAGAATATCGGGCGTATTTGGCCAGAAGTTAGGCCGGAAATACTCCCGCATCTCGGTTTGCGTCAGCTCTGTCATGTACTGCTTGAGTTCCTCGGCGGTGTTGCGCCAGGTATAATAGGTATAGGACTGCGTGAAGCCGATCTTGGCCAGCTGCTCCATTACGCGCGGGCGGGTAAAGGCTTCGGCCAGGAAGATGACCTGCGGGTAGCTTTTGTGTACCTCGGCAATTACCCACTCCCAGAAACCAAACGCTTTGGTGTGCGGGTTATCTACCCGGAAGATGAACACGCCCTGCTCGATCCAGTGCATCAGGATGCTTTTCATCTCCTGCCACAGGTTCTGCCAGTCTTCTGTTTCGAAGTTCACCGGCAATACGTCCTGGTATTTTTTGGGAGGGTTTTCAGCGTATTGCACCGTGCCGTCCGGGCGCCACTTAAACCAAGCCGGGTGCTCCTTTACATACGGGTGGTCAGGCGAGCACTGGATGGCAAAGTCCAGGGCTACCTCTATGCCATGCTCGCGGGCCTGGTGCACAAATTCGCGGAAATCCTCGAGCGTACCCAGCTCCGGCAAAATAGCCTTGTGTCCTCCTTCGGCTGCCCCGATAGCCCAGGGCGAGCCCGGCTCTCCCGGATCGGAAGTGGGCGAGTTATTCTTGCCCTTCCGGAAAGCCCGGCCAATGGGATGAATAGGTGGCAGGTAAATGGTATCGAAGCCCATTTCGGCAATGCGCGGCAAAAGGCGCGCGCAGTCCTTAAAGGTGCCATGCTGGCCAGCTTCCTGCGCGGCCGACCTCGGAAAGAACTCATACCAGGTGCTGAACAGGGCTTTCTGGCGTTCCACATCCAGCTGCAGGGTTTTAGCATAAGTGGTCACGTTCTGCCGCTCGCAGCAGGCGTGCATCAGCTCGCTTACTTCGGGGCCGGTGGCCCAGGCTACCGCATCGGCGGCCGAGGTGTTGCTGCGCAGCTGCCCGGCCCATTTGCGCAGGCGTTTCTGCTGGCCTGGCTTTGCCGTTTCGGCGGCGGCTTCCAGTTGCTGGGCTCCGATCTGCAGCTCTACAGTAACATCCTGGTTGGCTTCAAATTTCTTCTTCAGGCCCTTTTGCCAGGTATAAAAATGGTCTATCCAACCCTGCACGGTATACTCATAACGCCCCATAGTATCGGGGGTAAAAGCAGCCTGCCAGCGGTCGTTGCCCAGAAACTGCATGGGCACCTGGCTCCAGGTTTTTTTCTTAGAATGGCGGTACACGAGCTGGGCTTTCACTTCGTCGTGGCCATCACCGAAAACATCGGCTGTTACCACCAGTTCCTCCCCTACCACCCGCTTGGCCGGATATTTACCGCAATTTATCTGAGGTTGTACATGTTCGATTACAATACGCTTGGTTCCTTCGAGGTCTTCCATTTAGCTAAGAGTTCTTCGTTCGTAAGTCATAGGTACTGTACTCTGGCAATTAGGTTACGTACAGCAGGTGTTAAGCCTGTATTACGGCCGCTGCCGCTTTTCCTGGCTGCCATGCCCTGCTGCATTTGCGCCTGCTCAAGCCCTCCTTTACTAAATACCTATAACCTAAACTCTTTTCTGCCAGTTATAATCAGCTATGCAAAACAAGGGAATATGGGAATTTTAAGAGAGATTGGCGCTGTATATACTCCTGAAAAAGGGACCGTTTACACGGTGTGGGCACCGGAAGCCAAGCAGGTGACCGTCCGGCTTACGGCGCCCGCAAACCGCACGATTACCTTGCAGCGGGAGGACTTTGGATACTGGACCGGCCTCAACGAAGCAGGGGCTCCCGGCGACCGCTACCTGTTTCAGCTGGATGGCGAGCTGGAACGCCCCGACCCCGCCTCCCGTTTTCAGCCGGATGGCGTGCATAGCCCATCGGCTGTTTTGGCCCAGCAAAATTTTGCCTGGACTGATGAACATTGGAAAAGCCTGCCCCTGGAACAGCTCATCATCTATGAACTGCATGTAGGCACGTTCTCCCAGGAAGGTACCTTTGAGGGGATCATACGTAAGTTGCCAGAGCTACAAGACCTAGGTATTACGGCCATTGAGCTGATGCCGGTGGCCCAGTTTGCCGGCGGCCGCAACTGGGGTTACGATGGCGTTTATCCCTTTGCCGCGCAGAACTCCTATGGTGGCCCCGAAGGGCTGAAGCGGCTGGTAAATGCCTGCCATGCGCAGGGCATTGCGGTGGTGCTGGACGTGGTCTACAACCATATGGGCCCGGAAGGAAACTACCTCAACGACTTTGGACCCTACTTCACCAGCAAGTATAACACGCCCTGGGGTAACGCCCTCAACTTCGACGATGCCGACTCGGACCATGTGCGGAATTTCTTTTTCCAGAACGCGCTCATGTGGCTGCGCGAGTTCCACATTGATGCGCTCCGGCTGGATGCCGTGCATGCCATTTACGATACGGGTGCCCGCCATTTTCTGCAGGAACTCAAAGAACATACCCTGGAGCTGGAACGGGAAACGGGCCGGGCCTACCTGCTCATTGCAGAAAGTGACCAAAGCGATGTGCGCCTGCTGAACCCCACAGCACAAGGAGGCTACGGGCTGGATGCCCAATGGTTTGATGATTACCACCACGCCATCCATACCCTGATCACAGGCGAAAAGGAGGGTTATTACGAAGACTTCGGCAAGCCGGCCCAGTTGCAGAAAGCGCTGGAACAGACCTTTGTCTATAACGGCCTTTACTCGGAGCACCGTCGCAAAACCGTGGGCTCTGATGCCACCCTTACGCCCGCGCAGCAGTTTGTGGTCTGCGCGCAGAACCACGACCAGATAGGCAACCGCATGCTGGGCGAGCGCCTCACGCAGCTGGTTTCTTTTGAAATGCTCAAAGCCGTTGCGGGCCTTATTTTACTTTCGCCGTATGTACCAATGCTGTTTATGGGCGAGGAGTATGGCGAGCAGAGCCCCTTTTTATACTTTGTGAGCCACACCGACGAGGAACTGGTGGAAGCCGTGCGCAAAGGGCGCAAAGAAGAATTCAAAGCCTTTACCTGGGAAGGCGAAGTACCCGACCCCCAAAGCGAGGAAACCTTTAACAACTCTAAATTACAGCACAGCTATCCCCACAATACCCGGCAAAACCAACTGCGCGAATTTTATAAAGCCCTGATCGCGCTCCGCAAATCCGCCCCGGCGCTGGACCGGCCAGACAAGCAGCAGATGCGTGTTGAACTGGAAGCCGACAAGCTGGTACTGCACCTGGTGCATACTTCGAAAGAGCCGCATCTCTATTGCCTGTTTAACATAACAAACACACCACAGATAACAACACTGCTCGCAACCGATAAGACCAATTCATGGGAGCCGCTCCTTCAATCATCCGCTGAAGTATGGGGCGGCCCGGGCGATGAGTTGACGCAACCCCTGCCCGCGCAGCAGCAAATTACCCTGCCCGCCGCATCGGTTTTAATTTTACAAAGTATAGGATAGCATGAACAAATATATCTGCGTACACGGCCATTTTTACCAGCCCCCCCGAGAGAACCCCTGGCTGAACGAAGTAGAGCTGCAGGAATCGGCTTACCCGTACCATGACTGGAATGAGCGCATCACCGACGAATGTTATGCCCGCAACTCGGCCTCCCGCATTCTCAATGGCCAGAACAACATCGTGGACATCATCAACAACTATGCGCTGATGAGCTTCAACTTTGGCCCTACCCTGCTGGAGTGGATGCAACGGAAAGCACCCGATACGTACCAGGCCATCCTGGATGCTGATAAGCAAAGTATGGAACGCTTTTCGGGGCATGGCTCGGCGCTGGCACAGGTATACAACCACCTGATTATGCCCCTGGCCAATGAGCGCGACAAAGAGACGCAGGTGATCTGGGGCATCTATGATTTCCGGAAACGCTTTGGCCGCCTGCCCGAAGGCATGTGGTTGGCCGAGACCGCTGCCGACACGCCTACGCTGGAGGCCCTGGCTGCGCAAGGTATTAAATTCACCATCCTGTCTCCGTACCAGGCCCGGCGCTTCCGCAAGATCGGCGGGGATGATGCTGCCTGGGAGAACGTGGAAGGCGCCAAGATCAATCCGCGCCGACCGTACCTCTGCCACCTGCCCTCAGGCAAAGAGATCGTGTTGTTTTTTTACGATGCCCCCGTATCGCAGGGCATTGCCTTTGAAGGCCTGCTGAACAATGGCGAAGTGCTGGCCAAGCGCCTGACCGGATCCTACGACGAAACAAGCAAGGATCCGCAGCTGATGCACATTGCCACCGACGGCGAGACCTATGGCCACCACCACCGCTTCGGCGAAATGGCCCTCTCCTATGCCATGCACCAGATAGAAGAAGAGCAGCTGGCCAGGATCACCATTTATGCCGAGTACCTGCAGCTTTTTCCGCCCCAGTACGAAGTCGAGATCATCGAGAATACCTCGTGGAGCTGCGTGCACGGCGTGGAGCGCTGGCGCAGCAACTGCGGCTGCAACTCGGGCGGCAACCCCAAGTGGAACCAGGAATGGCGCGCCCCGCTCCGCAATGCATTCGACTGGCTTCGCGACCAGCTCGTGCCCCTCTATGAGCAGGAAATGCAGAAACTTACCCCGGAGGACCCCTGGGCCGCCCGCAACGATTATATTCAGATTGTGATGGACCGTTCCGAAAAGAATGTCGAGAAGTTCATCAAAAGCCATACTTCCCGGGAGCTCACACCCGAAGAAAAAGTGCGCTTTCTGGAGCTGCTCGAAATGCAGTACCACACCATGCTGATGTATACCAGCTGCGGCTGGTTTTTTGACGAGGTAACCGGCATCGAGACGATGCAGGACATTTTTTATGCGGCCCGTGCCCTGCAGCTGGCGCAGCTCATCAGCCAGGCTAACCTCGAAGCCCATTTTATAGAGCTGCTGTCGCTGGCAAAGAGCAACATCAAAAGTCAGGTAGATGCAGGGCACGCCTACATCACCATTGTGAAGCCTACCATGGTCGACCTGCTGCGGGTTAGCGCGCACTATGCTATTTCCTCGCTGTTTGCCGCCTACCCCGATAACATCGACTTCTACAGCTTTCATGCCGCTACCAAACACTACCAGATGCGGACGGTGGGCCGCCAGAAACTCGCTGTCGGACAGGCCACCATCACCTCCAAAATCACCTGGCAGGAGATCTTCGTCACCTTTGGGGTGCTGCACCTGGGAGACCATCAGCTGTTTGGCGGCGTACGCGAGTTTGTAAGCGAAGAAGCCTTCGGTTTGATGCAGGCAGACCTGTCGGCCGCCTTTGAAAAGGGAAACACCAGCGAGACCATCATGCTGCTCGATAAGCATTTTGAGTCGCACAGTTATTCGTTCTGGCACCTCTTTAAAGATGATCAGGAAAAGATCTTGACCAAAGTGCTGACGCGGACCATGCAAAACATCGAAAACGATTTTCAGCAGATCTACGACAACAACTACCCGCTGATGGTGGCCATGAAAAGCCTGAACATGCACCTGCCCCGCGCCCTGCAACAGACTGTGGAGTATATTGTGGACACCAAACTAAAGCGGGTGCTGGAGGCGGCCCTGCCGGACATAACTGAGCTGAAGGACCTGCGGGCGGAGGCAGTGCTTATGAAGCTGAAGCTCAACACTGAAACTCTCAACTTTGCCGCCACCCAGCAAATAGACCAGCTGATGAAGCGCCTGGGCGAGCACCCGGATAACTCCAGGCTCATGCAGGTGCTGGTTGAGCTGATCACGCAGCTGGAAAGTTCGGAAATGGAACCCGATTACTGGCTGGCCCAGAACGTGGCTTTCCGGATAAAACAAAACGAATATGATGCCTTTAGGGAACGGATGGACCAGGGCGATGCCGCTGCGACGGAATGGTGCAACGCGTTTGATGCGCTCTATAACATCCTCAACCTTAAAGTATAACCGTGCACTGGGCAAAACGCTTCATCCCGCTTTCTTTCAATGTATAACCTGTAGCGGACCAACACTAAAAACAAACGGATCTGCCCGCTAATAACCTACGCTTTGTATCTTTTTATCTATGACATATAATCCATCCTCCACTTACAGGCTGCAACTTTCGCATGGCTTTACCTTGCAGCAGGTGCGGGAGATCATCCCTTACCTGCATGCCCTGGGCATCGGCACCATTTACGCGGCACCTTTTTTCGTTGCCCGCCCCGGAAGCGAGCACGGCTATGACGTTACAGCACCCTACCGCATTAACCCCGAGATCGGCACCATGGACGAGTTCCAGGAAATCGTGAAGGAACTCAAACAACGCGGTATGGGCTGGATGCAGGACATTGTGCCCAACCACATGGCCTTTCACCCGGACAATGTCTGGCTGATGGATGTGCTGGAGAAAGGGCCGCAGTCGCCTTTTTATACTTTCTTCGACATTGATTTTAACCACCCCGATTTTGCCGGGCAGGTGATGGTGCCTTTTCTGGGCGAACCGCTGGAGCAGGTGCTGGAAAAAAAAGAACTGCAGCTCAAACTCAGCGAGCAGGGGCTTACCCTCCATTACTTCGACAATGCTTATCCGGTAAGTATAGCCACTTACCGCACGCTGCTGGAAAAGGCCCGCCAGCTGTCGGGCGCGCCAGAGGTGAGTACGCTGGTGGCCTCCCTGCTAAAGGAATTAGAGAAGTTTGCGCAGGAAACGAGCATCACGCCTGCCGCCTGGACCAACTTCAAAACCAAAGTATACCGCGCCGGCCAACAGCAGGAAACAATAAGCCAGGCGCTGCAGCAGGTGGTAGCGCGCCTGAACGAGGACCCGGCACAGCTGCAGGAAGTGCTGGCACAGCAACACTTCATCCTTTGTTTCTGGCAGGAAACCGAAAAGCGCATCAATTACCGCCGCTTTTTTACGGTAAATGATCTTATCTGCCTGAGTATGGAGCGGCCCGAAGTGTTTGACCAGTACCACCAGTTTATTCAGCAGCTCTGTGAAGAAGGGCTGGTGCAGGGCCTGCGCGTAGACCATGTAGATGGCCTGTTTGACCCCACTACCTACCTCAAGCGGCTACGCCAGCTGGCCGGCCCGGAAGCTTACCTAATCGTAGAGAAAATCCTGGAGGGAGAAGAGCACCTGCCCGAGCGCTGGCCCATACAGGGCAACAGTGGCTACGATTTCCTGGCGCAGGTCAGCAACCTGTATACTTCAGGGGCCGGTCGCCGCAAGCTCACCGACAGTTACCGCCACCTGGTGCCCAATGCCCCCCTGAACTATGAGCAGCTGGTCTATGATAAAAAGATCTTCATCCTCAACAACTACATGCAGGGCGAGCTGAAAAACCTGCTACGCCTGCTGCAGGAGCGGCAGCTGATCCCGGCCGAGCCTGAAGACCAGTGGCGCAAGGCGCTGGCTGCCCTGCTGGCTGCGTTTCCGGTATACTGCATTTATGGTAACCGCCTGCCGCTGTCAAAACAGGAAATGGCGGTTGTAGACGAGGCCTTTGCCGAAGCCCGAAAGCAGGCCCCCGGCCAAACCGAACAACTCGACGGGCTGCACCGCCTCTTCACATTGGAGCCAGAGGATAGTGAGGAACGCAAACACAACAAGCTATACTTTGTAATGCGCAGCCAGCAGTTTACGGGCCCCTTGGCAGCAAAGGGTGTGGAGGATACCACCTTCTACAACTATAACCGCCTGATATCGCTGAACGAGGTAGGCAACAGTCCTAACATTTTCCACCTGGAGCCCGACGAGTTCCACGCCAAAATGCAGCACCGGCAGCTAACCTACCCGCACTCGCTCAACGCCACGGCCACCCACGATACCAAACGCGGCGAAGGCGCCCGCGTGCGCCTGAACGTGTTGACGGAGCTGCCCGAAGTCTGGGAACAGCATGTGCAGCAGTGGTACACCATTGCGCGCAAGTATACCCAGAAGCCCACCGCCAACGACCTGTACTTTATGTTCCAGACCATGCTGGGCGCGCTGCCTATGGAAGATACCCAGGCTGATGACACCCTGGTGGAGCGCCTGCAGGAATACCTGACCAAGGCCTTGCGCGAGGCAAAAGTAAAAACCGACTGGGCCGACCCGAATGAAAACTATGAGGAGGCCGTAAAGGAACTGGTCCAAAAATTGTTGCAGGAAGACGAAGCATTCTGGCAATCCTTTTATCCTTTTTTCCGGAAAATTGCCCACTACGGCTGGCTCTACTCGCTGTGCCAGGTGCTGTTAAAAACCACCTGCCCCGGGGTGCCCGATGTGTACCAGGGCTGCGAGCTGTGGGACTTCAGCCTGGTAGACCCCGACAACCGCCGCCCAGTCGATTACGCCCAGCGACAAGCGTTCCTGCACGAAATAAAGCAGCAGGAAGAGAACAGCACGCACTTGCATGCAAAGCTCCTGCACCAGCCGGCCAGCGGCCAGGTGAAGCTCTACCTTTTGTACAAAGTGCTGCATGTGCGCCTGCAATGGCCGGACCTTTTTGAAGAAGGCGAATATATTCCGGTAAGCATTACGGGCAAGTATAGCCGGCACCTGTTTGCGTACGCGCGCCGTTACCAGAAACAATGGTGCCTGGTGGTGGTGCCGCGCCTGCTGGTGGAGTTGATCTCAAACGAGGAGCTGCCCCTGGGAGAAAAAGTATGGCAGGACACCGCCCTGGTACTGCCCCCTGATGCGCCCGCCCAGTGGCACCATGCCCTGGATAACACCACGCTGCATGCAAACGGCTCACTAGCCGCAGCGTCGGTGTTGCAAACTTTTCCGGTAGCCCTTTTAACCGCCCAAACCCTATGATACTAAACAACCGCAGCAGCGGCCTGCTCCTCCATATCACCTCGCTCCCCTCCCCGTTCGGTATCGGCGACCTGGGGCCGGAGGCGTATCGTTTTGCCGAACAGCTGGCAGCAGCCGGCCAGCGGTTCTGGCAGATCCTGCCGCTCAACCCTACCGAAACTGGGTATGGCAACTCGCCTTACAGCAGCCATTCTGCTTTTGCCGGCAACCCCCTGCTCATCAGCCCCGAACTACTGGCCGAAGAAGGCCTGCTCGGCAAAGAAGACCTGCAGCCCGACACGGCCTTTCCGGACGACAAGGTTGATTTTGAAAAGGTCACTTCCTTTAAAAGGGCACTCCTGGAGAAAGCCTGGCAGCAGCATACTTCCGCGCCGCCTGCAGTCCTGAAAAAGGCTTTTGCCCGGTTTGAGGAAGACGAGCAGCACTGGCTGGAACCCTTTGCGCGCTTTGCAGCCTTTAAGCAGCACTTCGGCCACAAAAGCTGGGTAGAATGGCCTGAAGAAATACGGCATCAGCATAAAAAGGAAGTGGAAGCCCTGGCCGGCGAACTAACGAACGAGATAAATTTTGTCAAATTCCAGCAGTTTCTGTTTTACCGCCAGTGGTTTAAGTTAAAGGCCTTTTGCGAGGACAAGGCCATTGCCTTTTTTGGCGACATGCCCTTTTATGTGAGCCACGACAGTGCCGATGTGTGGATGCACCCGACGTATTTTAAGCTCGACAAGGAAGGGCAGCCAACCCATGTGTCGGGTGTGCCGCCGGATTATTTCAGCGAGACCGGGCAGCTGTGGGGCACGCCCGTGTTTAACTGGCAGGTGCTGGCCCGCCACGAGTTTGACTGGTGGATACACCGCATTGAACATAACCTGAAGTTGTTCGGGCTTTTGCGCCTCGATCATTTCCGGGCTTTTTCAGCTTACTGGGAGATATGTGCCGGGGAGAAAACTGCTGTAAACGGCAAGTGGGCAAAATCGCCCGGCGAGGCCATACTGCGCCTTGTGCAGCAGCAGCATCAGGAGCACCCTTTGCCCATTATTGCCGAGGACCTGGGCGAGATTGACGAGCCCGTGCGCGAGTTGATGCGGGAATTTGACCTACCGGGCATGCTGGTGCTGCTTTTTGCTTTTGGCGAGGACCTGCCCCGTAACCCGTATGCACCCCACAACCACAGCAAAAACAGCATTGTGTATACCGGCACCCACGACAACAGCACCGTGCGCTGCTGGTTTGAGAAGGATATGAGCTCCGAGGATAAGCACCGCCTGAGCGAGTATACCGACAAGCACATTACCAAAGAAAATGTGCACGAGGTGCTGCTGCATCTGGCTTTCGGCTCGGTGGCCCAGTTAGCGGTGGTGCCGGTACAGGACGTGCTGGGCCTGGGTGCCGAAGCCACCATGAACAAGCCTTCCGTAGGCAAAGGCAACTGGGAATGGCGCCTCAAAGCCGGGCAGTTCGGCAAGGAGCAGGTCGCCTACCTGCAGGAACTCACGGCGCTTTACGGCCGCGCCTGATCGCATATTAAAATAATTTAATGGCAGCACCAGCAAACAAACCCTCGCCTGGGCGGTTTTGCTGGTGCTGCCTTTATACTTGCTTCATACTTGTTTGGGCTGATGTCCCCGCCAAATCAGGTTCCTTTATGCCTGCGGTACGGGCATAAACCAAGGATGCAGTGCCAATGGTTTTGCTTTATTTTCAAAACCAGCCAGTGTCGCACAGTTTTTGCAGTGCTCACAACTAAGCAGGCAATCCGCCCCTGCAGCAAATACGTTTATTAGAACAGACCGTTATACTTCTGCAAAATGCAACGAATCATTCTTATACTTACCCTGGCAGCCACTACGCTGTTAAGTTGCCAGGGCCAGAACAAGCCCGCTGCTGCTGCCACAGCCAAATCCCAGCCAGCTGCGGCCCAGGCACAACACCCTAAAAATCCCTATTATTCCCGCACCGACACCGCTAAACTAAACCTGCCGGATGCTACCTGGAAAAAAATTCTACCCGACGACGTATACCAGGTCGCACGCGGCAAAGCCACGGAGCGCGCCTTTTCCGGAAAATACTGGAACGCGACCGGCATTGGCACCTATTATTGCGCGGCCTGTGGCAATGCCCTGTTCCGGTCTGATGCCAAGTTTGCAAGCGATTGCGGCTGGCCCAGCTTTTTTGAGCCCATCCGCAAGAATGGCGTCCTGTACAAGCCCGATCACTCCTTTGGCATGGAGCGCACCGAAGTGTTGTGCGGCCGTTGTGGTGCGCACCTGGGCCATTTGTTTGATGACGGCCCTCCTCCTACCTATAAGCGTTTCTGCATGAACTCGCTGGTGCTGGACTTTGAAGCTGGTAAGCCCCTTGGCTTTTAAGCTATACTTTGCCGTTTAAAAGCCCTGGCCCCGGAAAACAGCCCTGACCTGCGCTGTTTAAGTTCGGCACATTCGCTACTTTTGCAGGGTATGGAAGAACAGAAGAACAACCCGCTGCATGGCATTACGCTGCAGGCGATACTTGAGTACCTGGTGGATTTCTATGGCTGGGAACACCTGGGGCATAAGATCAATATCAATTGTTTTAAGTCGGATCCCAGTATCAAATCGAGCCTGACCTTTTTACGGAAAACACCCTGGGCCCGCCAGAAAGTAGAAGAGCTATACCTCAAAACCATCCGGTATAAGTAAGCTGCGCTGGCCGGCCGTTTAGAAGGCCTCCTTTCCTGCAGTTTGGGAGCATCTAAAAGCACTGCCTGCCGTTAGTAAAGCAACAGCAATTTTGCAGGAGAGATGATACAAATAGCAGAACCCGACGATATAGATGATGTTTTTGAGCTGTGGCGCGAACTGCTGGACTACCACCAGCCCCTGCACCGGGTGTTTGCCTACTACCCCGAGCAGGAGCAAGCCCTTAAAGCCGAGCTGCTTTACCGCATGAAAGACAAGGACACCCGCATCTTTGGTTTTGTGCAGGACGATGAATGGCAGGGCCTGCTGATCGCCAGCATGCGCAAAGCTACCCCGGGACTAAAGCTGGCCCACAAAGGCTACGTAGCCGAAACAGTGGTGAAGGAAAAATACCGCGGTAGCGGCGTAGGCAAAGTGCTGTTTGAAGCAGCCAAAAAGTGGCTCATAGACCATGGCGCCGATCACCTGGAGTTGCAGGTAGCCATCAATAATCCTACAGGGGTGCGCTTCTGGGAGGCGCAGGGTTTTAAGGTATCCACCCAACACATGGTGCTGGAATTAGCTCCCCGTAAAAAGTAGGCTACTACCTGAAGGCCACCCGATTTCACTCGCATTTAGTGCGGAATTCCAATCACACAACAACTTTATACTTCCAGGCCCGCCGGCCTGCTGTTGCGGGTATTGCACACGCGGCAGGAATCCTTAACTTGGCTTTTGATCTGACCGATGTGACCGATGAGAAACCCTGCCTTTTTTGCTTTGCTCCTGCTGCTGAGCCTCTCACTTTTGAGCTGCACCACCGCCCGGCCGCCCCAGACCTACGACCTGCTGCTGACACACGTGAACGTGGTGGATGTGGAACAGGGAAAACTGCTCCGCAACAGAACCGTCTGGATCAATGCGGGCCTCATCCAGGAGATCGGCGATGCCGGTGCCCGCAACAAGTATAAGGCCGCCACTACGCTGGATGCCAAAGGCCAGTACCTGATCCCCGGGCTTTGGGACAACCACGTGCACCTGCGCGGCGGCGCCCAACTGGAGGAAGCCAACAAAGACCTGCTCCCGCTTTACATCATCAACGGTATCACCACGGTACGCGACGCGGGCGGCGACCTGTACCCGGCCGTTCAGGCGTGGCGCGAAGCGATTGCAGCCAATAAGCTGGTTGGTCCGCGCATTATTTCGGCAGGCCCCAAGCTGGATGGCCCCAAGCCCACCTGGGCCGGCTCTATTGAAGTAGCCACTGTAGCACAGGTGCCTGTGGCCCTGGATTCCTTGCAAAAGCTGGGTGTCGATTTTGTAAAGATCTATGACAGCACTATTTCGGGGGATGTGTTTCTGGCCATTGTCAAAGAGGCCCAGGCCCGGGGCATGCTCACGGCCGGTCACATGCCCTTTAGCGTAAAATTGGGCGATGCGATTGACAATGGACTGGATATCACCGAACATTTATACTATACTTTTAAAGCTGCCTCTACCAAAGAAGACAGCATCACCAACGTGATCCGGGCTGGCGAAAAAACAGGCAAGCCGGTTGGTTTTTACACGGCCCTCCACTGGCTCTACGACACCTATGATCCGGCCACGGCGGCGCAGATCTACCAGAAGATGGCCGCGCATCATACCGCCGTTACGCCTACCTTATACATTGGCCGCGTGCTCAACAACCTGTCGCAAGCCGACCACAGCCACGACGAATACCTGCACTATATCAAGGACGGTATCATTAAAACCTACGCTGGCAGAGAAAACAGCGCCAAGCGCCAGACGCCGGAAGCAAGAGCGTTTATACATGACCTGGAAGACAAGTTTACCGGCATGGTACCGCAAATGCAGGCCGCAGGCGTTACGATACTGGCCGGCTCCGATGCCGGTGCCTTTAACTCGTATGTATACCCGGGCCAGTCGCTGCACCAGGAGCTTAGAACGCTGCAGGAAGCCGGCCTGACACCCGCCCAGACCCTACGAACAGCTACCCTGAACGGCGCTACCGTGATGGGTAAAGCCGATCAGTATGGCACCATCGCTACCGGTAAAGTAGCCGACCTGGTACTGCTCAGCAAGAACCCATTGGAAGACATCCGCAATACCGAAGCCATTGAAGCGGTGATCTTCGGAGGAAAGGTTTATACTGCTGCCGAGCTGAAGCAATTATTGGAGTGGCTGAAAAAGTAGGCGTTTAGGACAAAGGATAATTTGACAAAGGACAAAAGAGTAACAGGAAAAGAACTTTAAATGGACAGAGGCCGGCCTTACCGCCTGCTATACTTCAACATTCAACTGCTAAACTTGCTTTATCATTCTCCCTGTTCAATGTTCTTTTGTCCTTTGTCAAATTATCCTTTGTCAAAACTTAAATGGTGTACCAACATTATTTTTAGGTAAAAATTTGGAAATGTAAATCGCAGCTCCGAATTTTGCATTCATCAAGTCAATTACCCTCACAAGTATTTGATTTATAAAGAAGAAGGGAGAGAACAGGCTCTGTGAACTTCTAGCAACCAGTTGCATAACCAGGTGCTACATCCTGCCTAAATTATTTAGGGCATATAAATTACTAATAATGCAAACTACTATTATCGCTTTTGCTGCCGTACTGGCGGGCCTTTTTAACCGGATTTTCTCCGAAAACACCTCTGTTTATACTTCTGTAGCGCCGGCCTACGGTTGCTGTTGTTGTCGCTAGTCCTGCTGCTTTGGCGGTAGGCTGATGCATTGTGGCGCGCCCACTTGCCAGCCTATCTGTGTGCAGCTTTGCGGGAAAGGCATGGCCTGTTTGTACCTGTTCAGGCCGTTTCCGGGGCTTTCTGACCCTTTATTCCATACTTCTTTCTTTAATTTAACAAAGCCTGTAGCGGTGCATAATCCGCTGCTTTATACTTCTAACTTCAAAAACCAGAACTTATGTCAACGTACACCACCGATAAACCCATTGCCATTTTTCACGAGCACCCGGACTGGTTCCGCCCCTTGTTAAATGAACTGGACGCCCGTGGCATTGGCTACGAACGCCTGAATGCCGCCGCCCATACCTATGATCCGGCCGAAAAGGAAGTACCTTACAGCCTGTTCTTTAACCGCACTAGCCCTTCGGCTTACCTGCGCAACAACGAGAACAGTATCTTTTATACGCTGAGCCTGCTGGCCTACCTCGAAACGACCGGTGTGCCGGTGGTGAACGGCTACAAGGCCTTTCAGTACGAAACCTCCAAAGCGCTGCAGATCACGCTGCTCGAAAAACTGGGCTTGCCTTACCCAAAAGCGCGCATCATCAACCATGCCTCGCAGGCGGTGAAAGCCTCCGAAGGGCTGCGCTTCCCGGTGGTGGTGAAAGCCAATATTGGGGGCAGCGGCGCCGGCATTGTGCGCTATGATTCTGTGGAGGAACTCGCGCAAGCTGTGGCTGCCGCCGAGGTGAAGCTGGGCATCGACCACACGGCGCTGGTGCAGGAGTATGTGGTAGCCCGCGGCGGCCATATCACCCGCATCGAAACCTTGGGCGGCAAATACCTCTACGGCATCAACGTGTATACTTCCGGCGAGAGCTTCAACCTCTGCCCGGCCGACATTTGCCAGACCACCAACGGCAAGGAACTGAGCCGCAATGCCTGCGCCCTGGATGCGCCTAAGAATGGCATGCGCGTGGAAGCCTATACCCCGCCGCAGGAAGTAATCGACAACATCGAACGCATTGTGCAGGAAGCCGGCATCGACGTGGGTGGCATTGAGTACATGGTGGACGACCGCGATGGTAGGATCTACTACTACGACATCAACGCGCTGTCTAATTTTGTGGCCGATGCCGTGAACGTGATCGGCTTTAACCCACACGCCCGCCTGGTAGATTTCCTGGAGAAGAAAGCGCAACTTAAACTACAGGAGGTATAAGCATGGAATTCGGCTATTGGTTACCCGTTTTCGGAGGATGGCTCCGCAACATTCCGGACGAAGGAATGGACACCTCCTGGGATTACGTTAAAAAACTGGCGCAAAAAAGCGAGAGCTGGGGCTACCACCTGTCGTTGATCGCAGAGTTATACTTAAATGATATCAAAGGGCAGGAAGCACCGGCCCTCGATGCCTGGTCTACGGCAGCGGCGCTGGCCGCTGTGACCCAGCAGCTGGAGATCATGGTGGCCGTGCGCCCTACGTTCCACAACCCGGCGCAGCTGGCTAAGCAGGCCGCCAACATCGACCTGATCAGCAATGGCCGCCTGTCGCTGAATGTGGTATCGAGCTGGTGGCGCGATGAGGCGACCAAGTATGGCATCCAGTTTGAGCAGCACGACGACCGCTACGCCCGCACCAAAGAGTGGCTGGACGTGGTGACCAGCGTGTGGGAACGCGACCACGTGACTTACAGCGGCAACTACTACAAGGTGGAAGATAACGTGCTGCAGCCCAAGCCTGCCAAAAAGCCATTTATTTATGCCGGAGGCGAGTCGGAAACTGCTAAAACCATGATCAGCACGCAATGCGACGGCTACGTGATGCACGGCGATTCGCCTGAAAAGATCGGGGAGCGCATTGCCGACATGCGCCGCCGCCGCGAGATACTGGGCCTGCCGCCGATGAAATTCGGGGTAGCGGCCTACAGCATTGTGCGCAACACGGAGGCGGAAGTGAAAAAAGAACTCGACCGCATTACCAACGTGCAGGCCTCGGCTGCCGGCTATGGCAACTACCAGCAGTGGCTGGCCGGCACGCAGCTCGAGCAGCAGGTGTCGCTGCAGGATTACTCGGTATCCAACCGCGGCCTGCGCAGCGGCCTGACCGGCACGCCTGCCCAGATCCAGGACCGCATCGCCGCCTTCGAGGCAGTGGGGGTGGATTTCTTCCTGCTGCAGTGCAGTCCGCAACTCGAGGAGATGGAGCGCTTCTCCGACTCCGTGATCAGGGCTTTCTCTCCACAAAAACAAACAGCATAAGAACCTAACAAACAATAAACCTAAACTAAACTGACCTTGAGCCCTGCAGCCTTGAAGCCGCAGGGTTCTTTTTTTGCCTGAAGTAGATGTGCTCCTAAAACGTAAATGAAGCAAGCGTCCGCATATGCCTATACTTAAGTGGCAATGGAACAGCAATAACGTGTACATTAACAAATAGCCAGGATACAGTAATCGATTTTGCTACGCACGGCACAGGTGGACGCTTGCGTCAAGTATGCGGGATGAGCCAGAGAGATGGGCCGGGAAATGGCACGTTGCTCCATCTAAAACTTTTATCAGCAGCACCTTACGATTTTCAGCAGAAATAACTTTATCTTTTAGCTCCCGTGGCCTTTAGCTGCGGCACTGTTCCGTTAAACCGTCTCACCTTAAACCTGCTGTTATACATGAAAAAGCCTTTCTCTTTTCTGATCGCCTGCCTGGGCCTACTCCTGCTAACTACCGGCTGCCAGCGTACCGAACCGGAAGCTGCCACTACCGCCACCACAGCAGATTACCTCGACTTTAAAACGCCTACCCCGGTGCAGGCTGGTGGCGTGCAGATGATCCAGCTAAAAGAAGGCTACAAAGTATGGACGAAGCGCTTTGGCAACAGCCCGACCATGAAAGTGCTGCTCCTGCATGGCGGCCCCGCCATGACGCACGAATACATGGAAGCTTTCGAGAGCTTTTTCCCGCAAGCCAACATCGAGTTTTATGAGTATGACCAGCTGGGTTCTGCTTACTCCGACCAGCCCGACGATATGAGTCTCTACAACATCAACCGCTTTGTGGAAGAGGTAGAGCAGGTGCGCCAGCAGCTGGGTATGAACAAGGACAACTTTTATTTGCTGGGCAACTCCTGGGGTGGCATGCTGGCCCTTGAGTACGCTTTGAAGCACCAGGACAACCTCAAAGGCCTCATCATCTGCAACATGACGGCCAGCTTCCCGAAGTATGCGACCTACAACGCCAAGCTGCGGGCCGAAATGCGCCCTTCCCTCATCGACTCGCTGGAAGTATACGAAAAGAAAAACGACTTCATGAACCCCGTGTACCAGCAGCTGGTGTTCGATAATTACTATCGCAAGCACCTGTGCCGCCTCGAAGTATGGCCGGAAGCCGTGATGCGCAGCTTAGGCCACGTGAACCAGAAAGTATACGAGTACATGCAGGGGCCAAGCGAGTTTGTGCCTGGCGGCATTCTGCAAAACTGGGACCGCTGGAGCGACCTGAAAAAGATTACGGTGCCCACCCTCACCGTTGGCGCGAAGTATGATACCATGAACCCCGAGGAAATGAAGGAGATGAGCCGGCTGGTACAAAATGGGCAATACCTCTACTGCCCCAACGGCAGCCACCTGGCCATGTGGGACGACCAGCAGGTATACATGAACGGCGTGATCAATTTTATCAAAGCGGTTGCCGCGCAGCAGAAACCATCTGGTAGCTAACCTGGCACCTGTACCGGTCCGAAACGGGATGAATAGTTTGGCCTACTCGCTGCCGGTTTCCCTTTTGGCATAAGGTCTCTGTTTTCGCAGGTATAAGTGGTGGTTCAGGTGCCTTGCAGCACGCGGGCTGTTACCAGCAACTGCCCCACATGCCGCTGCGTGTGCTCGGCCGCATGCACCAGTAACCCTAAAACGGTAGACGGAAGTTGCGCCCGCCCTACGCCCCGCGGTTCCTGCAGTTGCCCTGCATCGGTATGGCGAAGCTGCTCCAGGGCCACGCTTACCTGCCGGCTGAAGTGCTGCACCAGTTCCTGTACATTATTTTGCACTTCCGGCGGTTTTCCTTCTGCTTTCAGGGCCTGCAGCTGCGCTTCGGTGAGCTGCTCGCCGCGGGCATACGTAAACAACCGGTCGAGCACACCGCGCAAGTGCTGCAGGTGAAAACCAACTGAGGCCACGCCGGCAGGCTTTTCCCAGAGCAGCTCCCTGGGGAAGTGCTGCATGAGTGCTTCTACTTCTTCCTGCGCCTGCAGCAGCGCATGCGCAACCGGCTGCAAAAGTCCCGGCACACCGGGCAAAGGCCCGCGCAGCCATACTTCTGGTTTAGTTGGTGTTGCCATACTTGTATCGTGTCTTAGGTGGATGATGTAGTTGCAGGTATATTTTCTCAGCTGACCTGCTATTGCTACTACTTCTCTGATGGTTACCGGGTTTCTACTTGTATAGGTACTTCGGCCCTCTCACCAAAACTGAAAACATGAATTAATTGCGCCCGCATTTTATCTTTTTGCTGCCTGGCTGTCTTTTGTACCTGTTCTTCACAAAGGGTTTGTACGGGAATTAATTTGGTTATTCTGTAGCAAGTTGAAAGTAGCTTGTTCCCATACCTTAAGGTATACTTGTGTGCAGACAAATTATATTATGCTTTACGCCACCTCCAGCTTACCACTTTCTTTATACTTGAGCCGGCCCAGATCTATTAGTTCGCGGATCAGGGCGGTGATAATTTCGGCATGTTTGGGTTCAAAGGCCTGCACCAGTTCTTTGGGCAGGTAGGGCGCAACCTGCACCAGTTCCATTAGTCTAGTACGCAAGGCCTCCTGTTCCTGACCTTGCCGCTCCTTTTTGCGTTCAGCCAGGCAGTAGTCGCAGATGCGGCAGCGGGTGTCGGTCAGCTCACCGAAGTATTCGAGCAGCAGCTGGGTGCGGCAGCGGTTTGTTGTTTCTACGTAGCGGCCCATCTCTCTGGCCTGGAGCAGCGCCCGCTCACGCAGGGCATTCAGCCGCTTCACATCCAGCTTTAACCCGCCTGCATCCTGCCGTGGCGCTGTAAAAATGAGTTGCGGCGAGTCGTGCTGTGGTTCATACTGGATGACCTGCAGCTTGTGCAAGTATTCGAGTTTGCGGCGCAGGTCAGGCTCCGGTAATTTCAGGTATTCGGCTAGCCGTCGTTCCGACACCTTCACAAAATTGACAAACGCTTCGCCGCCATACATGCGCAGCAGCATACGGATAAGCTTGTCATGCTCCGGGTTCTTTAACTGAAAGTCGTAGAGGGCGGTGTTTTCAAGAGCCAGCATCAGCCGCGAGGGCATATAATAGCTCTCGTTCAGTTGCAGATAGCCTTCCTGCTCCAGGCGCTTGATGGCGTGGTGCACTTCCAGAGTCTGCAGTTTATAGTTTTTGGCAAATGGCCCCAGTTCAAAGTCGAAGCTGCTCATCAGGCCGCTGCCCACGGCCAGCTGGAAATAATTGGCCAGGCACTGGTACACCCGCCGGATATAATCTACAGCAGGGTGAGCTTCTTCCACTTTGCGCTGCAGCTCGGCCACATCGTTGGGGCCGTAAAGTATGGCTGCGTACGCATACTGCTCATCGCGCCCGGCGCGCCCGGCCTCCTGGTAATAGGCCTCCAGGCTTTCGGGCAGGTCCAGGTGCACCACCAGCCGCACATCGGGTTTGTCGATACCCATTCCGAAGGCATTGGTGGCTACCATCACACGCACTTTGTCCGTGATCCAGGCCTGCTGTACCGCATTGCGGTCTTCAAACTTTAAACCAGCATGATAGGCAGCTGCCGCAATGCGGCGGCTCTGCAGGAACCTAGCCAGCTCGGCGGTTTGGCGGCGGCTGCGTACATACACAATGCTCTGGCCGGGCAGGCGCTGCAACATCTCCAGCAAGCGGCTGGCTTTGTCTTCGGTGGGCAGGCAGGAATAGGAAAGGTTCGCGCGGGCAAAGCTCTTCTGAAACACATTTGGCTTCGGAAACCGGAGCTGCGCCTGGATGTCCTGCTTCACCTGCTCGGTAGCGGTAGCCGTCAGGGCAATGACCGGCACACCGGGCAGCGACTCCCGCAGTTCAGCTAACTGTAAATAGGGCGGCCTGAAATCGTAGCCCCATTGCGAGATACAGTGCGCCTCATCCACTGCCAGCAAACGCACCTTCATGCGCTTTACGCGTTCCTGGAAGAGCTCGGTGAGCAAACGTTCCGGCGAGAGATACAGGAACTTCACGTTGCCATACACGCAATTGTCCAAGGCAATATCGATCTCGCGGCGGTGCATGCCCGAGTAAATGGCCACGGCCGCAATGCCCCGTTTTTTCAGCTGTTCCACCTGATCCTTCATTAGCGCGATGAGCGGCGTGATCACCAGGCAAAGCCCATCCAAGGCCAGCGCCGGCACCTGGAAGCAGATGGACTTGCCTCCACCGGTGGGCAGCAGGGCCAGTGTATCCTGCCCCGCCAGCACAGACTGGATGATCTCCTCCTGCAGCGGCCGGAAACGGTCGAAGCCCCAGTAGGTTTTAAGGATGTGGTGGATGTCTTGCAAGGCGAGGAGATTTACCTGCTAAGATAACACAGAGAACTCAAAACTCGGAAGCCGTGTGGCAGAAATTGCCGCCGCAAGTATAAAAGCGGCTAGCTATTGCGGAAGCCTGATCGAGAAACCGGTCAGCACAAAATAGTCGGGTGCTGCTTTATTCAGGCCCAGCCCTGCCGCGACATCCAGCTGCATGTTGGGCCGCGGCCTGAAAAGCAAGCCGGCACCCGCCTGGTGCGCAGCCTTTTGTTCGGCTGGTTTTTTCCCGAAAACTTCGCCATAAACCGAGAATTTGTCGTTTAGCTCCCCTTCCATGTTCACCACATAGCTTTTCTCCGGGTCCTGCTCCTGCCAACTATAGCCCACATTGTAAGTCAGCTGCAGCTTTTGGGTAGGCTCCTGGGTCAGGGCCAGCATCAGCTCGGGCTCGGCTCTGTCGGGCCGAAGGTCGCTGCTCCCTACCGGCAGAGTAACCATGGCCAGCAATCCCGCCGCCGGCAGCCACCCCCTGGCCTGCCAGAACTGCACCTGCCCACCCGCGCGTACCGGGCCTATGCCGTGCGCCACGCGCCGGCTTATACCTTCCTGCACCGTGTCTTGCCAGGCCGCTTCTACGCGTAGCTCCAGCCATTTAAGCACTCCTGCCCGCAGCATCACTTCCGGATACGCATGGTTGATCTCGGTTACGCCTGCTTTGGTGTCGTGCTGCCAGCGGAAGCCCGTTTCAAACTGCAAGGTTCTAAGCGGAACAATGGTGGCACTTTGTGCCTCGGTGGGCCGGGCCGTCTCAATGTTTTCCTGTTCCTGGGCATGCCCTTTGCCGGCCAGCAGCAACACCATACCCAAAGCCAGCAGCCATACTTTCTTGCTGAGTGTATCTTTCAGTACCATCCTTTAGCGTTATTTTGAGACGTATACGGCCAATCCGCTAAGTATAGGCTAATGTTGGAAGGGCGCAGGCACATTTTTTTGCATAAAAAAAGCCCGCTCCAAGAGGAGCAGGCTTTCGTTGAGGTATAAGTGGTTGCTTATGCTGCCGCTGACTGACCGTCTTCCCGGTCTTCGATCACTTTCTTCAGTTTCTCGATCGCCTGGGCAGCACGCTCCTCATCGAAACGGTTGATGTTGAGCAGCATTTTGGTTTTCTCCTGGCGCGTGATCACCGGGTTGTTCAGCAGGCGGATAATTTCCTCCTTCTGCTTGGCCGATGCATACCGTACGCTGGTCGATTCCTCCGCCACAGTTTCTGCTGCTGCCGGAGCTGGCGCTTCTGCTACCTTCGCTGTGCTGGCCGCTGCCTTCATAGTAGGCTTCTTCTCCGTCGGGATGGCATGCTTCGCCTGGTCGTTGCCACTGTAGTCCATTTCCTCAGCTGGTGTCGGCTCATACCCTGCGGCACGAATGATCCAGGCCAGTATGTTACGGTAGGCTTTACCAATAGCACGCGTCTGCGCCATCGAGGCAATAGCAAATTCCTGGTAGTACTTTTTGCCCTGCTCACGGTTAGAGCAGATAGCAAAACCAGCACCCACCACCTGTTCGCTGCGCAGGTCCAGCAGGTTCACCTTGGCCTGGTACTTAATCTCATCGTCGGTGCTCACGTTCACTACGTGCTCCACTATAGGCAGAATACCTAAACGGGAACCGGCGTACTGCCAGCCTTCCACATTCACATACTCCTTCCCCTGAATGTTCTGGTACAGGCGGTTTTCCTTTATGAACTTTGCCAAGTCCACAGCCAGGTGCAGCGTCTCGTCCGATTTGGCTATATCATAGCTCTCGATCTTGGACTTCTTCAGCACTTTTGTTTCCTTATTTGGTTGATTCATTTCCACTTAGCTTTCCTTTAGATGGTACAAATAATAAACACAACCGCCTATAAAATGGTGCATTTTATTAAATAAATCACCTATTTCATACTACTGATAATCAATACGTTGCAAATTATTTTAAAAATAATTTCACCGTCGGTTGCAGCTGTTGGCTAAAGCTAAATTTTGCGTAAAGGGGATGTATATATACGGGGATTTCGCCGGTAGGTATACGGGCGGCATAAGAATCTGAAATGGAACGAAAAAAAGAATTGTACCTATAGCACCGGCGACTCCTGCACGATCAGGCCATCCTTCATTACCAGGGTACGGTCGGCCATGGCGGCAAGTTGCTCGTTGTGCGTCACGATCACAAAGGTCTGGTTGAACTCCTGGCGCAACCGGAAAAAGATGTCGTGCAGCTCCTGCGCGTTTTTAGAATCCAGGTTACCGCTGGGCTCATCGGCAAAAATAATGCGGGGCGAGTTGATGAGCGCGCGGGCCACGGCCGTGCGTTGCTGCTCCCCACCCGACAGCTCGGATGGTTTGTGGTGCAGGCGATGCGAGAGGTTGAGCATATCCAGCAGTTGCTCGGCGCGCTCGCGCACTTCCTGCTCGGGCCGGCCGGCCAGGAAGCCCGGCAAACAGGCATTCTCCAGGGCCGTGAACTCGGGCAGAAGGTTATGAAACTGGAAAATAAAGCCAATGTGCCTGTTGCGGAAACGGGCCATTTCAGTGGCGTTCAGGCGGGCTATATTCTTGCCATCAAACATCACCTCACCGGAATCGGCTGTATCCAGGGTGCCCAGAATGTGCAACAGGGTGCTTTTGCCGGCACCGGATGCACCCACAATAGACACCACCTCGCCGGCAGCAATAGACATGTCGATGCCTTTGAGCACCGGAAGCGAACCGTATTTCTTGTAGATATTAGAGACCTGTAGCACAGCGTGGCAATTAATAGAAAAGCAATGGCTAATGTATAAACCCTCCAAAGCTACAAAACAAACGCTATACTTTGTTAATCTGACTTTAAAATAGGTTTGCACCCGGATTAGCCTTTTTCCGGATAGTGCCTGTTTCAGGCAGGCTACAGGAGCTGCCGGCAAGTATGGCAGGCACAGTGGAAAAGCCGCCTGCGGGCGCAATATTTTAAAAACGCTTTTCTTGAATTTGAGGGGATAATGGCGTACTTTCGTGCGTCCATTAAAACTGAAAGCATGAACATACACGAATATCAGGCTAAAGACATATTAAAAAGCTACGGTGTACGGATCCAGGAAGGGATTGTGGCTGACACGCCCGAAGAGGCTGTAGCGGCTGCTAAACGACTGACTGAGGAAACCGGCACAGGCTGGCACGTAATCAAAGCACAGATCCATGCGGGTGGCCGTGGCAAAGGGGGCGGCGTAAAGCTGGCCAAAAACCTGGAGCAGGTGAAAGAAATCGCCGGCCAGATCCTGGGCATGACACTGGTAACGCACCAGACAGGCCCTGAAGGCAAGCTGGTGCAGAAAGTGCTGGTGGCACAGGATGTATACTATCCCGGCGCTTCGGAGCCGAAAGAATTTTATCTGAGCATCCTGCTGGACCGCGCCAAGGGCCAGAACGTGATCATGGCCTCTACCGAAGGGGGTATGGACATTGAAGAGGTTGCGGAGAAATCGCCTGAGAAGATCATCAAAGAGTGGATCGACCCGGCAACAGGTTTACAGCCTTTCCAGGCCCGTAAAGTTGCTTTTGCCTTTGGTCTGGAGGGAGAAGCCTTCAAAGAGATGGTGAAATTTGTGACCAACCTCTACAAGGCGTACGTGGAGACTGACTCCTCTATGTTTGAAATCAACCCGGTGCTGAAAACATCGGACAATAAAATACTGGCGGTAGATGCCAAAGTGAACCTGGACGATAACGCCCTGTTCCGCCACAAGAACCTGGCTGCCCTGCGCGATATTTCCGAAGAAGATCCGTTGGAAGTAGAAGCCGGTGAGCACAACCTGAACTATGTAAAACTGGACGGTAACGTTGGTTGCATGGTGAACGGCGCCGGCCTGGCCATGGCTACCATGGATATTATCAAGCTATCCGGCGGCGAGCCTGCTAACTTCCTGGACGTAGGTGGTGGCGCCAACGCCCAGACCGTAGAAGCCGGTTTCCGTATTATCCTGAAAGACCCGAATGTAAAAGCGATCCTGATCAACATCTTTGGTGGTATCGTGCGTTGCGACCGCGTGGCCAACGGGGTTGTGGAAGCTTACAAGAACATTGGCGATATCCGCGTTCCGATCATCGTTCGCCTGCAAGGCACTAACGCCGAAGAAGGCGCACGTATCATCGACGAGTCCGGTCTGAAAGTATACTCAGCCGTAGTGCTCAAAGAAGCCGCAGAAAAAGTGAAGCAGGTGCTTGCGGAAGCAGGAGCCTAGTCTCTTACAAGTATAAAAACAAAAAAAGGCTGCCAGAATTGGCAGCCTTTTTTTGTTTTTATACTTGTAAGAAGTTAGAGAGTTAAAAGGTTAGAAAGTTAGAGAAGGGTAACATGATACTGCAACGTAGTTGCCGTTAGCCCTGATCCCGAACTTGCTGCTGTATACACAGCAGTAAAAAAGGCAAGTATAGAAGCTGAATTTGCTGGCAAAAGAAAGGCCCCACTTCCTCACAAACTCTTTCTAACCTTCTAACTCTCTAACTTCCTAAACCACTTCCAGCTGCACATCAATGTTGCCGCGCGTGCCAACAGAGTAAGGGCATATCTGGTGCGCTTCATCTACCATTTGCCGGGCCTTGGCAGCATCTGTGCCCTTCAGGTTCACCACTAACTTTACGCCCAGCCCAAAGCCATTGTCGTCCAGCTTGAGCAGGTCGACATGAGCGGTGACAGTTGCATCAGGGTCGAGGCGCTCTTTGTGGCGGGCAGCAACTACCAATAGCGCACTCTGGAAGCAGGCCGCATAGCCTGCTGCAAACAACTGCTCAGGGTTTGTCTTATCGCCTTGGCCGCCCATGTGGGTAGGCATAGCCAGTTGCATATCAATTATACCGTCTGATGACTTTACATGGCCTCTGCGGCCGCCAGTGGCAGTTACCTCTGCCGTATACATTTTTTCCATACGTTTTCCGTTTTGATTAGCCTTTGATCCGTAAGCCTCTAAACATTAAAAACAGGCAAAGGTTTGCAAACAGGTGATATTCACCGCAGAAGGCGCAAAAGGGAACGTAAACAGCATTGGTGGCAGATATTTTTTAGCTATAGAGTTTCGTATTGTCAGTTTACTTGCTATTTTTGCACGCATCAACGCACCCGTAGTTCAACTGGATAGAATATCGGATTTCGGCTCCGAGGGTTAGGGGTTCGAATCCTCTCGGGTGCACCTTACTGGACAGAAGGCAGTTTTTGCTTTTTGTCCAGTTTTTTTTAGGCCCTAACAGCCTGTTAATCAGATATATTACACGCGCTACTTCGTTCACCCGAGCGGTTCGAACGCTTCCACCTTCAAACACCAGATTTTCAGGGAACATCGAACCGATCAGCAGGCGTTTCTCCCGGTTACTGCCGTTTTCGTACAAATTTTCCAGGCGCATCAGGTGATCCAGACCCTGTTTTAACAGCCCCTGCAAGTCCGTTTCCTGCGTTAGTGCGCTGATTTTTGCCTCCAATTTCTCGATAGCGGCCGCACAGTCTGCCTTGATCTTTCGGAAGTCTTCCGGTTCGATTTGTGCGCTTGCGATCAGATCGCGGGAATGGGAGACGCGCTTCTCCAGTTCCTTCACCCGGTTGAGCAGCTGTCTTCTTTCGCTGCCCTGTTCATGGGTCTGCTCGTTGAAGGCCTCCAGCAGCAGGCTGCGGTAAAGGCTGTGGAACTCCTTGCGCGGCACATACTGCTTTAGCTCCTGCCCGAAAGCCTCGTGCACCTCGGCTGCCCTGGAGCGGAAAGGGCAGCCCTTGTTGCAGTGGTAGTAGGCGTAGTAGGCATGCCTCCCCTTCGACTTACTGGCCGTGAGCATCCTTTCGCATATCGGGCATACCAGGTAGCCCCGCAGTGGAAACTCATCCTGTGTTTCCACTTGCGGGCGGTAGAACCTGCCCCGCCCGTCCAGCACATCCTGCACCCGGTAGTAGATGTCCTCTGTGATCAGGGGTTCGTGCAGCCCTTGCACAAAGCAGCTCTCCTCGTCCTTGTAACCGGGGATAAAGATCTTGCCGCAATAAACAGGGTTGCGGATAACACGCCAGAAATTGCTCTTCTGGCACGTGAGTCCTTTTTCCCTGGCTACTTTCCAGATCTGCTCGGTGTTGAAGCGGCCGGAGGCCAGCTCCTCGAAGGCCCAGCGTACGATGGAGGCTGCCGGCTCTTCGGGAGCAATGTATTTGGTTCCGCCTTCGCTGATCCTGTTCTTGTAACCGATGGGAGCGGCCCCCATCCAGCGGCCTTCCTTTTTGGCCTTGCGCATGCCCCGGATCACGTTCAGGGCCCGCCGGTCATTTTCCACTTCCGGTGCTGCCAGATAAAAAGCGAGCATCATTTTGTTTTCCGGCACCGCCAGGTCCAGCGGCTGTTCGATGGCCTGCGGATCTACGCCCAACCGCCGCAGGGTGCTGATCATCTGGTAGGCATCCCCGGCATTTCGGCTGAAGCGGTCCCACTTGGTGAAGAGCACCAGGTCCGTTTTTCCTTTTTGCTTTTTCAGTTCCAGCAGCAGTTTCTGCCAGGCCGGGCGGTTGAAGGTCTTGGCCGAGTGGTCTTCGTAGATGGCATGGCGGACGCGTATGCCCTGTAGCTCACAGTAATGCCGCAAACGCTCTTCCTGGTCGCGTTGTGAATAGCCTTTGTCTGCCTGCTCATCGGTGCTCACCCGTATGTACAAATCAGCTGTTTCCATTCCTTAAATATTGATTTACAGCTATTTTAGCAAATAATCGCAAGAATTCCAAAACTGCTTTCGCCTCCGACAGGGAGACTTCCACGCCCTCGCGCCGCAGCATTTCCTTCGCTTTTTCAGGGCTTATCCTGTCTTTTTCCCGTGGTTTCATCCTCTCTCGCTTTCCTGATGATTCGATCCTGGTTCATAAAAAAGGCGGAACCTGCGTTCCGCCTTTAGCCCCGGAAAATTTCCTCCCGGGCTCCCTGGCCCCTTCAGGAACTGTCGTCCCAGGCCAGCAACACCCTGCTGCGCCGCAGGCGGCTGTAAGAAGGTTCGTACCGCAGGTAACCCCACTTGTCCAGCTCCCGCAGGACCCGGTGGTAGGTCGCACTGCTCGATAGCTTGGCAACAGGCATCATTTCGTGGCTGTAAGCGCAAACCGCCCCTCTCCCGCCCACGGCCAGCCAACAATGGTACAGGGCGGCGTACAAGGCGATGTGGGCAGGCCCGATGCGCGGGTCCTGCAGAATAGCCCCGAAGAACCTGCTTAACAGCTCTTGCTGCCCAGCAGATTCGGGGAATTTGACCGGTGTGTTCCCATTCATAAGCTCGTCCTTTCATGGGTTCTCTCAGGCAGGGGCCCGTCCGTGCACGTGCCCTTTGCTTCAGGGTTTGAGGGACCGGCTTTTGCGGACTGTCCTTTTCCCGGGCCCAGGTTCCTCTCCCTGCTCCTGCTGCTGCTTTTCCTTGCGGCGCTCCTGCCGGGCAGCCGCCTGTTGTTGGAGGGACTCCCCCGGCGTGGGCTCCTGCCGCTGGATGGTCTCGCGCATGGCCCGCTGCCGCTGCTCGTTGTAGACGTTGATGGTCTTGAACTGGGGGCTGGCCTCAATGTAGCGCTTCACCTCGTATCCCTCCTCCAGGGCGGTTATCAGTTGCTGGTTTCCCTTTTTCAGGGAATGGATCAACTGTTCTTTTTGCTGCGGGTCTTCCAACTCTTTGATGTAAAACCGCTCGAGCGTTTTCTCCAGGTCAAAGCCATAGTTGGCATGGTACTGCTTGACCTGGTAATTACCGGCAGGGTCTGCCTGTTTGAAGTCCAGCTGCAGCCAGGCGTTGTAGCCCTGCCCCTCCCTGCTGGTTAGATCCTTGTTGACCGCCCGGCCCTGCATCAGGTTGTAGGCCTCCTTCAGGGTGATGTTGTTTCCCTTGTTGATATGAAACGTCTGCTCGAGGATATCAGCGGGTTTCTCTCCCCGGAGGGCCACCAGGTAGCGGTTGAAGAAGTACATGTCCTGCTCAGACTTCCTGAACTGCAGGACAGCAACCGCCTGGTCCTTTCCAAAGGCGGCCTGATGGAACAACTCGAACTCGGGCGTTTTCTGCTCCATCTTTTCCCGCAGCTCCTTTTCCAACCCCTCACCGAAGCCGGTGTATTTTAGCTGATCCCGCAGATACTCGAAATTTTTCTCGTTCATGGCACATATTATTAAAATGAAACAATCCTGTCATCCGCCCCTTTGGGAAGGGAAAACGGCTTTGCACGCAGGAGCATGTGATAAGGCACTTTGAGCTGCAGGTGCCTGCCGCCGTTTTTCTCCATCAGCCGGATAGCCAGGTACTTGGTGGCCGGGAGTGTCACCTTGGGCAGGGCAACGACCAGGTCCCGCTCCGACTGAGCTGCCACGCTCGCCGGGCCGCCGTAAACATAGCAGGGTTGCAGTTCCTGCTCCTGGGTGGCCGTGCGCCGGGTATGCTGTTTATCCCGGATAAGAAAGCGCAGCCCGTCTGCCGCGTAGGGGATGTCAGAGTTGTTGCGGAGCCTGAGCCGGTAGTACATCGTCTCTCCCCGGACGTAGATGCCGCGCAACGCTAACTGCATTCCGAACTTATTATCCCTGCGCCCGGGAAGGGGTGTTTTGTCTGCTGCCACGCGCGCGGCATCCCGTTGCGCGGACGCTTCATTGCAGCCTGTCTCACCCACAAGGGCCGGTACGGACCCGGGAGGCGTGGCTTCCGGCAACAGCAGGGTGAGCACGGCCGGGTCTGCAGCATAGGTTACCAGGAAAGAATACAGCCCGCCATCCGCCGTGATGACGGTGAGGTTTGTCTCCCTGAAACCCGGCTTACCGGCTTTTACCCGGAGGACATTTCCCAGGGCCGCATCCTGCTCGACCAGGATCTCGCCACTCCCCCTGTCCACGCTTTTCACCGCGAAGGGAAAGACCAGGTGGCTTGTTTTGTAAAGGGAGACGGCCAGGGAAGACGGTGTGACGCCGACGGCCGGTCCCGGCCCGGCGCTTTGCTGCGCGTAGGCCGGGCTGTAACCCAGCACCAGCAGGCTCAGCTGGACCAATAGTAATTTTAGCTTTTTCATCTGTATGCATTTTAAAGTGAGTTGATCTGCTTTGTGGTAAGATGCGGGGCTTAGCGGTTCTGCTTTTTTTCGTCCCGCAACAACACCCGGTAGCCAGCCGGGACGGTGGCTTTGATGAGCCTGGCCTGCCGGGCAAGCAGGTGCCTGGCCGTTTCCACCCCGGCACTGGCTGCCTGCACCTGCAGGGAAGGATGCAGGGAAGAAAGGCCCAGATCCTGCACCGCCCGGTCCGCAGACTGCCGGGCAACTTCCCGGGTCAGGGTGCCCGGGATATAAAGGCCTGCCAGGCCATCCAGGTCATAGACTGACAGGGCAACCGGGAAAAGGGCCTGCTGGTAGCGGATGTTTTTGATGGTGACCTGCAGCCGCTCCCCGGCCAGGGTTGCCGTCCCATACAGCAAGGTGCCCGGTGGGATCAGCGTGCCGTTAACAGCTACCGGGCCGGTCAGGCGCAGCTTCAGGGTAGCCCCCGAAACCAGCGACTGCGTTTCCTCTACGACGGCTGCGAGGGCATTCTGCTGGGGATCGTCTCCCCGATCCGCCGCAGTGGAGTAGAACCTGTTGGCGGCAGGGGCATCCCCGGGAGCGGGAGCAGCCCCTGCGCCGTCCTGCCGGCCGCGCCCCAGCAGGGATACGGCAGCACCCGGCCGGCTGGCCGCCACGGCATAGACCTGCCCTTGCCGGCTTTCGGAAGACTGCCGGATCTTTTCCTCGACGCGCCGGGGATGCTGGATATCGAGTATCTTTTCCAGCATGCCGTTTAGCTCTTGCAATTCCCCATCCCCGCTGCCTGTTTGCCCGGCAGCCTGCATCACCTGCTCAAGGTGGCGCAGCTCCCCTCCGCCAGCCGGTATCCTGGCCGGGCGGGTGGCAGGGGCGGCACCTTGTCCGGACACGTGGGAAAGGGAGGGCTCCTCTGCGAGAACCGCTTGCAGGCGCTCCAGTTTCCGGTAAACGCGGGCCTCGCTGGAATCCGCCGTTTCCAATGCCCCGCCCAGGGGTGGCGTTGGAAAGCTCCCCCCTGCCCCATTGGCTCCCCAGTCCTCAAAGGGGCCTTCACGAAGCAGTGCTTTTAAGCTGGAAGAATCAGCAAGCGCCTGCTTGTAGGACGTCAGCTTATCGGGCGTCCTTGCTTCGGGCAGGCGGGCGTCCGGCAAATCGGGGCGAAGGCCGGCAGGGGCCGGCGCGGCCTGGGGGTTTGTCCGGCCACCGCCCATCGCCCAGAAGAACAGGGTCAGAAAGGGCATGACCAGCAGCGGCAGCACCAGCAGGAACCGGCGGCGCCTCAGAAAGTGTGGAGAATGGGCTACGTGTTTCATTTTTACTTTTTTATAGGTTGCGAATTATCCGGGCACTCCCAGGGAAAGAAATACTCGCGGGCATCACCCGCGGCCTGCCGCCCCTTCCCCGCCCGCGGCCTGCGAGCCAGGCTGCCGGGCCGCGGAAAGGACGTTTCCCCTTCGATGCTGGCCAGGAGCAGGTGCTTGCTGAAGCCGCCACCCAGCAGGCAGAAAAGCACCAGCGCTGCCAGCTGGGCGCGGCGCGGCAGGCGCGCAGCCTGCTGCCCCTCCCGAAAAGGCAGCCTCACCGCTTTATGTTTTGTAGGTCCCGGTTTTCAACCGTCACCCAGCGTTCAATCAGGAAGCCGTGCGGGTTGTTGTCCGACCGGCTGACGCGGCGCAGGTAGCCTTCGGTGACCAGGCTCCGGACAAGGATGCTGGTCGCGCGGACCAGGCGCTGGGTGGCATAGCAGCGGAAAAAATAAGGATCCTGGCGCACGTCCACTGCCACGCTGTCCACGGCCACCCGCTGGCTGATGTTCCCGGCGATAAGGCCCGTGTAATAGCCGCTCTCACGGAGGTTGTCGTACGCCCTTTTGGCCGATGCATCTGCCAGGTAAAGGGCCTGGGCCATGTTCGCCTGGATGACGGCATCATCCGGGTCCAGGGTAAAGAAAAGCCGGTGAAATGTGCGCACATGATCCCGGGCCTCCACGGGGAGGTTATCCTTGCCGGCCACCGCGTAGGCTTCCAGGACTTTGCCGTTCGCCAGGATATACACCTTGCTTTGCATGCCGGCGACCAGCGCATAACTTTTATAGAGTGCAAAGCCGCAGAGCAAGGTGCTGGCGGTGACCACGGCCAGGGTAAAGGTGCGTACCTGCTGAAAGGCCGTGTCTAAGTTTTTCATTTGTCTGAACATGGTGCTTTAGCTGTTAAAGGTCCTGTCTCACTCCTGGTTGCCTGCCAGTTTGCCTGGCAGGGAGCTGGGGGTGTTTTGCACGGGCCCCGGCTCCCGGAAATAGCCGGCACTGGCCGCGTTGCTGCTCATGCTGCTGCCCATCCGCCCTGCCGTGTCCCCCAGGGCATCGGCTACCATGCCGGCGCCCCCGGAGACGGTGTGCACGGCGCTGCGCGAGGTGCTGCTCAACAGGTTGTTGACCTTGTAAAGCAGCGTGTTGCCCCCGCTGGCATGCACGATGTAGTTGGCCACGGAGGGGACCGTGAAGTAGCCGACAATGCCCATGACCAGGAAGATCAGGTACCCCGTATCGGTCGTGCTGAAGAACGTGTCCCCCGCTCCCTCGACCTGGGCAATGTCGAGGGCGAGCATCTTTTCTTGGATCTTGCCCAGGATGGCACTGAAAATATTGGCTACCGGCAGCCACAGGAACACGTTGATGTAGCGGGCGGCCCACACGGTCAGCGTGTGCTGGAAACCGTCGAAGACCGCCAGGCCGAAGACCAGGGGCCCCAGGATGGCCAGCACCACCAGCTGAAAGGTGCGGATGGTATCGATGCAGAGGGCCGCCGCCTCAAAGAGCAGGTGCAACACTTCACTCATCCATGCTTTCACCGAGTTGCGAAAGCTGTAGGAAGCCTTCGCCATGGCGAACTTCACGTCATTGCCCACCTGCTCCATCAGCCCTTCCCCGACAGGGTCCTGGTCGTCGTGCGTGTATTTATACCACCTGTCCCGGTCCCCCTCCCCGCTCTCGCCGATGTACATCTGCCAGGCACTCGAGTGGCGGATGGCCGCTTCCTTCTGCTCGAGCAGCAGGGCAACCGCTTTATCGGTATCCCCCACCATCTGCGCCGTGGCAGTGACCGTGGGCTGCAGCACCCCGTTGAGCAGGTCCAGCACAGACGGGAAGATGACAATGGCAAAGCCCAGCACGAAGGGGCGGAACAAGGGGTAAAAGTCAATGGGCTCGGCCTGGGCGATGTGTCGCCACACCCGCAGGGCGATATACCAGGTAGCGGCAAAACCCGCTATTCCCCGGCTCACGCCGATGAGCTTGCTGCTCAGGGGCACCATCTCCCCGTAGAGCTGGTCCAGCACCCCGTGCAGGCTGCCCGTCTCCCCCGCCAGGCCTTGTGCCTGCAAAAGCACCGGCCATCCTGTTGCCAGCACTGCCAGAAGCGCAGCTTTTTGCCATGTTGCCATATCCTTGTTTGTTTAGTGGTTGATTCCGTAGCTTCTGCGCAGCGCGGCCACATCGCTTTTTGCCCGGTGCCGCTGCACGGCCAGCAGCGTGGTGCTCTTGTTGAAGTGCCGCAGAAAGAGCAGGGCCTCCTCCATCTCCCGGAAGAGGGCATCGATGGCCTGCAGGCGCTCATCATCCGTCATGCGCAGCGCCGTGGCCGTGACCACCGTGGTCAGGGCATCCAGGTTATCGAGGCTCTGCCGGAACAGGCGCTCGTATACCCCGCGCATATAGTCAAGTTCCTGCGGGCTAAAGTTGCCGTCCGCCTTGAACCGGGTATAAGCCTGCCTGTATTCGCGCACCAGCAGCACCTGGTAGCGGATGATCCGGGCTACCTTGTGGTAGTTTTTAACAGTGGGGCTCACCTGCAGCAGCCCCGCCAGGTAGGTCTGGTGCTGGTGGAAACTGCCCTGCGAGATGTCCCGGACCCTGGTGTAGCCGGCGCTGAGGACCTGGTAGCCATTTTCCATCTCGCCGAGGATCTCCTTGAGCCGGGCCAGCTTCTCCACGTTGAGCAGGAGCTGTTGTATTTCCTGTTCCTGGGCCCAAACGCGGGTGGCCAGCATCAGGACAAAGAGCAGCAGGGTGAGGCGCCTTTTCATGGCTCCTCCCGCCTTATGCCGTGCAGCAGCCGACTGGCGCGTCCGTCATTTTCGGCCTGCAGGCGGGCGACGGCCAGCAGGCCCGCTTCGGCACCAAACCCTTTTGCAAACAGGTACTTTTCCTGCATGGCCCGGTAAAGCGCGTCCAGGCGCTGCAGCCGCTCGGCGTCCGTCATCGCCAGCTTCCCGTCGGTGGTCACTTCCACGAGTGCCTGCATGTCGGCTGCGCAGTCGCGCAGCACGCTGCGGCATACCCGGTAGACGTAGGCCTGCTCTGTTGGCTCCAGAATGGAGGAAGCCAGCAGCTGCCGGCAGGTGGCGTCCAGAACGGCGATGAGCCGGGCCTGGAGCGAGACGATCGCGGCCACTTTCCCCGCGTGCCGCACCGCCGGGTTTACCCGCTCCAGGGACCGGAAGTAGGTTTCGTGCAGGCCGGCCTCCGCTTCCTTGCGCTGGCCGATCCCGCCGAGTTTCTCCGCGGCCAGGGCATACCCCTGGCGGGCATAGCCCTGGTAGAGCTGCAGGGCCGCCAGCTGCTCGAGTAAATAAGCTCTTTGCGTTTTTCCCTGCCGGAACCATTCGGCCAAGGCCTGGGCCCGCGCCCCGGTGGCGGCCAGCAGCAGCAGCAAGACGAGTAGTTTTTTCATGGGTATGGTTTTTAGGGGTTCAGTGTCTGTGTGATCCGCTCAGGGCAGTCCGTAGAGCCGCTTGACGGCGGCCACCGCCTGCCGGTCCCCCGCCCGCTGCATCCGCAGCTGCAGGTTCTGGCGGTTAAAAAGCTGCAGGTCGTTGTAAGTGGCCGCCAGCTCGCCGGCCGCCGCCCGGATCAGTTCCAGCCGGGCGGCATCGTCCATCTGCGTGGCAAGGTCCTCCACTACCAGGAGCACCTGGTCCATGTGCCGGGCACTTTGGGCCAGGATGCCGGCGTACACCTGCGCCATATAGGCGCGTTCGGCCAGGGTGAAGGAGTCATCCTGCCGCAACAGGGGCCATACCCGCTGGTAGTCTGCCAGCAGCTGGGCCTGCAGGCGGGCCATGTCCCGGATCTGCCGGTAACCCGACACCAGGCTTTTTACCTGGTAGAGCTCGGCATAATAGGCCTGGTAGAGGGCGCGTTGCTTTTCCGTCCAGTCCGTGATTTCCTCCAGCTGCAGTTGGGCCATGGCGTTTTCCAGGGCCTTCTGGGCGTTCTGCAGCCAGATGACCTTGTTTTGCTGCCGTTGGATCTGCAAATCCACCGCCCGGATCACCTTCACCACGCCGGCCTTGATCACCTCGGCCACCGGGACCTGCGCCTGCGCGCGCTGCCAGGGAGCCAGGATACCGGCCAGCACGAGCAGTAGAAAAAGCTTTTTCATCTTTTTTCAGTTATCGGGTTCGTCCTGTCCTGCTTCCGCCTGCAGGTCTGCGGCCAGGGCGGCAATCCCCTGCTGCATGCTGCCATACCGGCGGGCGTACTGCTGCACCTTTACCTTTTCGGTCTCCTCGGTGGTATAGGCCAGGTACTCTTCCGGGGACACTTCCGTGCGGTACACGCGGGAAAGGGTGCCGCCCAGGCTGATGAACACTTCCTTGTATTTCAGGGCCGGGTCGTTGGCCCTGTTGACCGAGAGCACCAGCGCTTTCTCCTTTTCGGTGAGTCCCAGCAACTCCTGTATCGGCCCGAACTTGTTCTGGTATTTTGACTGGTCGAGCAGGATCTTGCAGTCCGAGTTGTTGATGATGGCCTGCCTGACCACGGGAGAGGAGATGATGTCCTCTACTTCCTGTGTCACCACGACGGCCTCCCCGTAGAACTTGCGCACCGTCTTGAACAGGTAGCGGATGTATTCGGCCATGCCCTCGCGGGCGATCGCTTTCCAGGCTTCCTCGATGAGGATCATCTTGCGCACCCCTTTGAGCCTGCGCATCTTGGAGATGAAGACCTCCATGATGATGATGGTCACCACCGGGAAGAGGATCGGGTGGTCCTTGATATTGTCGAGCTCGAAGACGATGAAGCGCTCCTGCAGCAGGTCCAGGTTCCGGGTGGCGTTGAGCAGGAAGTCGAACTCGCCGCCCCGGTAATAGGGCCGCAGCACGTAGAGGAAGTTGCCGAGGTCAAAGTCCTTTTCTTTGACGCCCTCCTGTTGCAGGCACACGCTGAATTCATCCCGCACGTACTCGTAAAACCCGTTGAAGTCCGCCGCCTGCCCCGGCCGGCCGGCCCGCTGCGCATAGTAGTTCTGCAGGGCGCTCGACAGGGCCACGTACTCCGAGCGGTTGAAGGTCTCGTTGTCTTTTTTCCACAGGGCCAGCAGCAGCGTTTTGATGCTTTCTTTTTTCTCGGTGTCGGGCGCCAGCCCGTCGCCGGTATAAAAGGGGTTGAAGCAGATCGGGTGCTGCTCGTCATAAGTAAAATAGTAACCCTTGACCAGCTCGCAGAGCCCCCGGTAACTGTGGCCGACATCCACCAGCACGATGTGGGTGCCCTGCTCGTAGTAACTGCGGACCAGGTGGTTGGTAAAAAAGGACTTGCCGCTGCCCGAGGGCCCCAGGATGAATTTGTTGCGGTTGGTGCAGATGCCCTTTTTAACCGGCTCGTCACTGATGTCCACATGCACGGGCTTTCCTGTCTGGCGGTCGCCCAGCCGCAGGCCCACCGGGCTAAGCGAGGAGCGGTAGCTGGTCTCCAGGTTGAGAAAGCAGGCGGCCTGCTCGGCAAAGGTGTCAAAGGTCTCGTTGCGCGGGAAATCTCCTTCGTTGCCGGGTATGCCCGCCCAGAAGATCTGCGGGGCGCCCACCGTTTCCTGTTTGGCCACCGCATCGAGCTGGGCCAGGGCCGCTGCCACCAGGTTCTTGAGGTGCTTCTCCTCCTGGCGGCTGTCTGTCCAGGCCAGCACATTGAAATGGGCCTTCACCGGCAGGCGCTGCTGGCTGACCGCTTCGTTGAGGAAGGCATTGGTCGCATCGCGGGCAAGGGCGTTTTCCCGGGAATAGGCAGCCAGGGACTGCAGCCGCAGCCGCTTGCTTTCAAGCCGGCGGATCGTCTGCCGGGCATCCTGCGGGAAAATGTACTGGTTGTAGAGGTGGTTACAGGGCAGCAGCTGCCCCAGCGTGGCGGCAAAACCTACGCTGAACTTTATTTTATCAGACGAGTAGCGCTCGTAGTTGATGCGCGAGCCACACCAGGCCGGCAGGTCCGCAGCGTCGGCCAGGGTATACAACTGCCCCAGCTGGTCGCCTACCCGGATGCCTTCGGCAAAGGCGATATCCTTCACCAGCAAACCCTCTCCGCCCCCCGCCAGGGTACAGTAGCGCTCGATCAGGCCGGCCTTTCGGCGGTGGCTCAGCAGCTCCCCAGCCCGCAGGCGGGTTAGCTGCACAAAGCCGCTGTCCTGCAGGATGTGCCGGAACTGGTCGGCGTTGTCCAGGAAAGCCTGCAAGAGGGCCGGCTGCAGCGTTAGGTCGGGTACCAGCGCGGGGCGCACCAGGTTGGAGAGCAGGGAGCTGGCGCGCCGCCGCCCGGCCGGCTGCCGGGTGAGCAGCAGGTAGCAGGCATGGTGTAAGTAGGGACGCTCGTTAAAAAAGCGGTCGCTGCTGCGGGACAGGAAACTGGCCTCCCCCCGGGTGAAATCGGGGGCAAAGCGGCTGTCGAGGAACCAGTCCTGCTTGTGGAAAACCGTATCGGGCGTCAGGGCCTTGAGGGCTTTGACCCACACCTGGTGGAAGGCCTCGTATTCCGCGTCCGAGAGGGTGAATATCTCCGGGAGCGTTGCCTGGTAGACGAGCGTGATGTCTCCCTGCCGCGAGAGGATGCAATCATGCTCCACGCCCATCAGGGGCCAGATATCGTGTAACTTCTTTTTCATCTGCACTTGATTAAACTGGTGACAGACCTGCTAGGCGTCCTGTTTGATTTCCTTCCCCAGGAAGAGGGCCCTGCCCGAGGAGGTGACCACCGCAGGCACCCGCCGCCGGGCCACTTTTTTCATCATCCCGTAGCGCCCATAGGTATTGCTGAGCCGGTAGATCCGCCGGGTCAGCAGCCCGCCCGTTACCAGGATGATCCCCAGGCACAGAAACGCATGCAGGCCCAGGGCATAGAGGATGGTAAAGAGCAAAAGCAGCCCGATCACGGCCCCGCCCAGGTACCAGATGTACTGGGCCTTGAGCCCTTTAAACTCGATGGGCTTGTTGATGCCTTTGTTGATTGGATACACACTGTTGCGCATGGTCGCGGTTTAAAGGCGCTGGCTGCCAGGCAGATCCCGGCTCAGACGCCGAAGAAGGACTTGATCACGGTGGCCACCACCACCAGGAAGACGCAGCTGCCAAACCAGGCGGCGGCCACCTTCCCGGTGTCCTGGTCCCCGGCATTCCATTTCTGGTAGACCTTCACGGCCCCGATCAGCCCCAGCAGCGCTCCCACCCCATACATGAGCTGCGTGCCCGCATCAAAATAACTGCGCACCTTCTGGTTGGCCTCGTTGATGCCCGCCAGGCCATCCTGGGCCTGTGCCCAAAAGCTGCAGAGCGTGCCGACGGCCACCAGGCAGAAGGTACGCCAGCGGTTGCTACGAATTGCCGGCCTCCCGTTCTCCCCGTGTTGTTTTGTTCCCTTTTTCATGTTCGTTTATTTTAATGGTCGATGATTTTTTCTGTTGCCTGCCTGCCTCCTGGCAGGAAAAACACTTCCGGCTCCTGCTGATTTTTGCCCCGGGAGACCGGAAGTGCCCTGATTACCGGGGTAGTGTTTCCCACTCCTGCTCGAGCTCTTCCTCGCTGAACACTACCCCGCAGATCTCCTGTGCCTGCTGCACGATATAGTGGTTGATGGCACCCCGGGAGGCAGGCAGGCGTAACCCGCCGGAGGTGGCCAGGCTTGCTTTGATCCGTCTTAACAGATCCTGCTTGCTGGCTTCTTTGCCTGCCTCCAGGATGCCGCGGCGTATCTGGGACGCCACATGCTCTAATTCTTCATAGGATAAATATCGGGGCGCTTCGTCCCCGCGCTCTTCAGGTGATGTTGCGCCGGCAGCCCGCTGCTTTCTGAGCAGCAGCGCCTGCAGTTCCTGCCGGTAGAGCCACAGGCCGGCGGCCAGGTAATAGCCACCCAGCAGCGCCCCGGCACCAGCCAGGTAAAGATGCCATGATATGCCGTTTAACATAATTTTCGTTTACCGGGGACCCGTTTCCCCTTGTGTTAAGACAAAGGTGCATCGCCGGACAAGGGATAAGGGACAAGCCCGTGTGAGCTAACAAAAATAAATTTGCTGTCCCCCGGGGAGCGTATTGCTATCGTGGCAGCTGGCAGCAGGGAATACTTCTTCCCCAGGGATCCCATGGGGCATCGGTGCTGCCACTGCCGTGGGAGCTAACAAAAAGAAATTGGGGTAAAAATTTTGCTTTATGCCTCGTCCGCTTCGTCCATGCGCCGCTCCAGGCTTTCCCGGAGCGCCTCCAGAAAAGGCGTCCGGCTCTTTTTGCGGATGCGCATGCCCTGGTAGACCCTGTAAAAATTGCCGAGCCGGATATTGAAAAGCGCTTCGAGCGCATTGATGAGCTCCTTGACATCCGACTTGCCGTGGTTGACCGCCCCGCGCGCCCGCAGGGCATAAACCAGCTCGATCAGGGACGCTTTTGAGTCGGTCCAGCTCAACCGGGGGCCCCGGGCCTTCTCCCCTTCCGGGGGCTGCTCGTTGCCCAGGGCGTGCAGCAGGCTTTGTACATGGTCGCGCAAGGCCTCATAGGCCTGCAGCTTGGAGAGCTGGAAACTGTGCAGGGTCGAAAAACCGGGGTCCAGCTCCAGCGAGAAGCCGGGCCAGCGCGGCACGTCATGGTCCCCCCGCACGAAAAGCAGGTGGTCCAGGTGGCACTGGTTCATGCGGTAATAGCTGTAGAGCCACTGGTTGCGATCCACAAAGGCGGCAATCCGGTCCATGGCCTGCAGCAGGTAGGCCCGCTGCATGTCCGTGCTGCCGACAGGTTTGCAGGCCTCCAGGTAAAAAAGCTCGATGAAGTAGAGCAATTCCCTCAGGAAGCGGGGCTTGATTTCTTTAAAGAAGGTGATCTCTGCCTGCGTGTCGGCGAATACGTAGTCTTGGATAAAGGCTTTGAGCTCTTCCAGCGCGGCTTCTATGGCGCGGCAGGACTGCTCGGCCCGCTGCAGGGGGTTCTCCGCTTCGAGGGCGATGCGCTGCAGCCCTTCGTTCATCCGGGCATACAGGCTGTTGGCGAACTGTATCATAACAGGTTGCGTTTGGTGACAATTTCCGGACCTGGCGCCTTCCCCCGTTGGCAGCGCAGGATCATCTCTGATTGTCCGGTTTACGCTATGTTATGAGGCGGTTAAAAGAATTGATGTTTGAACTACGAATAACTGGGGATGAACCAGGAATCTCCCCGCCTGAACCAGAAAGTAGCAAACCGGGAAGGTCGCTGGCGGGATGCGCCCTATGGGGGCGCAGCTGCTGCGAACCGGGACTCTTAAGGATTTCTATAAGCTGGAAACAAAGCCGGCCAAGCAAACGGGCTGCCAGCCTGCCTAGTCAAACATTACCCACCCTTCGCAAAGCAGCTATGACCACAACCTGCTGCCATTGGCATCCTGCAGCCTGCTGCAAACAATTGAATCGTCATTCCTGCAGGCACAAAGGTAGCCGCCGCGTCCGGACACAGGAAGCAAGGTCGTACAAACAAAATGGGTATCCGCTGTGGGCGGAGCCTCCGCATTTTCTTTGTCTCCACCTTGCCTTTAGTCCGGCCCCGGGGCAATGGGGCGCCATAATCAATTTCTCACTTTAAAAAGTTCAGGATTATGGAAAAGACAACTAAAACCTTCGCCAGAGTAGCCGAAATCAAGCTCACCTACCGCAACCGGGTAAAGCCGGGCGAGAGGCCCCAGGTCACCTCCTCTGCCGACAGTTACCTGGTGCTCAAAGCCGGCTGGGACCTGGGAAGAATTGAATTTGTAGAGCAGTTCAAGGTGCTGCTCCTCAACCGGGCCAACCGCGTGCTGGGCATGTACGAGGTCTCCACCGGCGGGGTAGCGGGCACGGTGGCCGACCCCAAGCTCATCTTCGTGGCTGCCCTGAAAGCCTGCGCCTCCGGCATCATCCTCTGCCACAACCACCCTTCGGGCAACCTCAAGCCCAGTGCAGCGGACCTGCTGCTGACCAAGAAGATGAAGCAGGGCGGGGAACTGCTCGACATCGCGGTCCTGGATCATATCATCCTGACCAGCGAGAGTTATTACTCGCTGGCGGACGAGGGGCTTTTATAGCCCCTTTTTGTTCATTTTAATCATGCTGCTACGTAGCTTCTTTATAAATATCATGGGCGGGAGAACAGTATTCCCGTCTGACTTCTTCAACTAGTTTCGTTGAAGACCCTTTTATAATTGCAAGAGTTTCAACTTCTACATCTTTGTCTGAACTACAAGACAGGCAACAAAAAACTGAAAGTATCAAAGCTAAAAATCCTTTTTCATTGATTATTTATTTCACTCAACGGTGAAGGGCTTTGGGTTGGTGGGCTTTTGAAACCGTAAACTGTCTGCTTGCACCAACGTTTATTAATTGCTCCATTGTTTCTATCCGCACCGTCCGCTCACTAACGCAAAGCCCGTGTTAGCGGTTCGTTGTTCCTCTTGATTTGCCTTTTTTTAACTGCAGGCTATACTATCCTCAAAGCAGCTTCCGGCGCCTCTTTTTCTGCCGTATCAAATCTTCACTTGTGTGCCTACCTCAAACACCTGTTTCGAGGGGATGTTGAAGTACTTGGTGGCACGTTGCGAGCTAATGGTCAAGGCCGCGAATAACCTGGCTTGCCAATCTTTCATCCCCACGTCCCTGGAAGGAATAAGCGTTTCTCGGCCAATAAAGAAGGTCACATCATGTAGCTTCAGGGTAGCCGGCATCTGCTGCAAGGCCTTGATAGATTGTTCGATGTCTACTTTATCCATATAACCATACGTTTCTACAACCCGATAGAAGCGAGGAGCTATTTCGTCCACGCGAAGCTTGTTCCTATTCATGATATGAGGCACTTTCTCTACCTTCAAACTGTAAATGATGACCTGCTCATGCAGCACCTTGTTGTGCTGCAAGTTCAACGCCAGTGCCGGGGGCGTCGTCTTTGGGTTACCAGTCATGTAAATGGCTGTTCCCTCTACTATGGTGTAGTGCCGATTCGTCAAACCTTGAATAAAGGAGGACAGGGGAGGTGTAAGACTGCGAAGCATGCTTTTCAGCACGCGCCGCCCTGACATCCAGGTGCGCATCAAAAGATAGATTATACCGCCGATGGCAAGTGGAAACCAGCCACCTTCCGCCACCTTGAGAATGTTAGCGCCGAAAAAGGAAAGGTCCAGGATCAGGAAAAATACGGTCAGGGCGACTGCTAGGGGCGTCGTCCATTTCCAAAGCTTGCGCATGGCTATGAAAGCCAGGATACTGGTGATGACCATGGTCGTGGTGACAGCCACGCCATAGGCCGCTGCCAGGTTGGTAGAGCTGCCAAAGCCGATCACCAGGCCCACTGTGGCTGCAAAGATAAGCCAGTTGATCTGCGGGATGTAGATCTGACCTCGCTCCCGCTCCGAGGTATGCAGGACCGAGACGCGCGGGAAGTAACCCAGGTTCAGCGCCTGGTAAGTGAGGGAGAAAGCGCCGGAAATGACAGCCTGAGACGCGATAACAGTAGCGAAGGTAGAGAGGATTACCAAGGGGTACAGCGCCCACGCTGGAGCAAGATGGAAGAAGGGATTAACAGCCAGCTCCGGGTGATCCAGCAGCAAAGCCCCCTGGCCAAAATAGTTCAGCACAAGACAGGGCAGCACCATAATGAACCAGGCAAGGCGGATGGGCAAACGGCCAAAGTGCCCCATATCCGCATACAAGGCCTCACCACCAGTAACTACCAGAAAAACCGCGCCCAGTACCAACAGCCCCTTGGCGCCATGCAACTGAAAGAAGACCACCGCATAATAGGGGTTCATCGCCTCCAGCACCACCGGGTTTTTGATAATGGCTGAAACCCCAAGCACGGCCAATACCAGGAACCAAAGGAAAACGATGGGGCCGAAAATCTTACCGACCCCCCCGGTGCCTTTCCGCTGCAGCACGAAAAGGCCCAGCAGAATAGCAATGGTGATGGGGATGACATAGGGCTTGAAGAGGGGCGTAGCCACATTTAGACCTTCTACAGCACTGAGCACCGAGATGGCAGGCGTGATCATCCCGTCGCCATATAAAAGGGCGGCCCCGAACAGGCCCATGACCAGTACCATCCCATGATACCACTTTTTACTGTTGGGCAGGACCAACTCCATCAGCGCCAGAATCCCTCCCTCCCCTTCGTTGTCTGCCCGCATCACCACAATCAGGTATTTAAACGAAATCACCAGAATGAGGGACCAGAATACCAGCGACAGCACTCCTAAAATATTGTCGTGAACAGGTGGTACACCATACTCCCCGTAAAAGCATTCCCGGATGGCATAGAGTGGGCTGGTGCCAATATCGCCGTAGACGACCCCAAGTGCACTGAGCGAAAGGAGCAGGAGGTATTTCGTACTGCGACCTTGAGGAGCCAGAACCGGGTCAGTAAGAGATTGAGGATTCATTAATATAGTTTTTAGGTTAGTCAAATATTCTCTCGTGCTGAAGTATTTACAAAATCTGCTGATGGTAGGACCTGTAGTTGCTTTACATCACATTTTCATTCCGCCCTGAATGGCATATACAATGGCAGCGAAAGGACGAAGGTACTCCCTGTGCCCAGCTCACTCTCCACCCAGATACGGCCGCCCTGCGACCGGACAAACTCTTGCGAGATAGACAATCCCAAGCCGGAGCTGCCTTTGTACTGCGTCTTCCCGGCGATTTGCACAAACTTCTCAAATATCATTTGATGGTCCGCCGGGTCAATACCCGGACCGTTGTCATGGATCCGTACCAGCACTTCATGCTCCCGGTCCTGTGTAGAGAGGGTGATGACATCATTCTCGGGTGAGTAGCGGACGGCGTTGCTGAGCAGGTTGATGAGAACCCAGGCCGTTTTTTCCGCATCCACCAGCACATCTGTCAACTCGTTCTCTATCCTGACCTCCAGCCGGAGCCCCTTAGGCACCATTTGCAGGCCAATAACCTGCTCAGCAAAGCGGATGATGTCGGCGAGGTTGGCCTGCTGTATGTTCAGCTGTATGTTCCCAGACTCCAGACGTGACACATCCATCAGCTGTCCTACGATGCGCTGCAGCCTGCCAGTCTCCTGCTTTACTGTGGCGAGAATGTCCCGCTGCTCAGGGTTTACCCGTCCCACCCGCTCATCCTGCAGCAGCTTAAGACTATAGCCAATGGCAGCCAGAGGGGTCTTCAGCTCATGCGAAACAGTGGCCAGGAAGCCGGACTTGGCCTGGTCCAGGCGTTTGAAATCGCTAACATTTCGCAGCGAGATCACATAGCCCGACAGTTCGCTGCGCTCCAGCAATTCGTTGTAGGAGACGATTTCCACGATGCTTTTGCGGTAAAATGCCTCTTCCTTGGCCTCCCTCACGGTAACAAGGTGGTCCCCCGAAGTAGTGCCTATCATAATATCTTTGACTATTTCCCTGTACAGGGCATTTTCGTTCTCCACCACCTGGGATTGCTTGCCTACCAGATCTTCCCGCCCCACTCCCAATATCCTACAGGCGGTAGGGTTGGCCTCGGTAATCTTCAGGTTTTGGTCCAACAGCAATATTCCCTCGTCTAAGCTCTGCAATATCAACTCGATGCGCCTTTTCTCGGTCAGCAGCTCATTCAGGTTAGAGAACTCGTACTCGCTTAGCTTTTTAAGCATGCTGTTATATACCTTGGCGATCTTGCCAAATTCATCCTTGCCGCGCGTCGGCAGGCGTTGCGTGAAGTCTTTCCTGGCGGCTGCCTGGATAGAGTCGACCAGGTGCCTGGTTGGCTTGGACAGGGCCGCGGGCACGGTCAGCAGAAAACCCAGCCCCAGCAGCAAAGCCACCGCCAGGAATGTAAAGGTGTAGAACTTTGTTTGTTGCGCTATCCGTTGCTCTTGGTCGCTTTTTTTTGCCATAGCCTCTATGTTCATGCTCATGAGCTGATCCAGCTGGTCACGAATCAATTGGTAACGCGGCAGAAGCTCGGTGCCATAGTCGCCTGGGCTCATCCTTTGCTGCAGCAGAAGGTCCTGGTACTCTTCGAACACATCGGCCATACTGGCTGTAAGCGCACGCTCTCCCGCCTCGGTTATGTTATCTTGTTCCTTTCGCAGGTTCACCTCAAAGGCATGGACGCTTTCCCGTATCGCCTTCTCAAAAACAGGAGGCATTGTCTCAGAGGGAATCAACTGCTGTCTGGTCACTTGCATCTTATCCAGTTCCAGTACCATGCGCTGGCTCAACTGTACGGTAAACAGGTTGTCCTTTAGGATATTGGTGGCCGCACTGTCGAGCGAGTTTAGATTAATGATCGAATAAATGCCCATGACCAGCAACACCAATAATATGGTGAGATAGCCAAGCATTATTTTGGTCTTGAATTTCATTCCAATGCTTTTTAGTATTGAATGCACAGCGTAATGCTCTCTTCTCCGCTTCCTGCTCTCCACCTCCCCATCCCGCTGCCCAGCAGGTATTGGGTTTACCGGTAACGCATCGTCATCATTCCCTTCTACTGCGTTTAAAACTTGAGGGCGAATGAAGTGACCAGCAGCAGGTTTTTCTTCCTTGCTCCTTCCCTACCCCTGAACACGCTGTCCTTGGAGTCATAGCCACGGACCTCCGCCCGCCATAGGAAGTTTGGGGCCGGGATGTAGTCGAAGTTGATAGAGGCGCTGGAGGTCTGGAAACCATTAGGGGTATGGGTCGCAACGATAAGCTGCTTTCGATCATTGTAGTGCTCCAGGCGCCCGGCTAAGGCAAATCCCTCCCCTAACCGGTAGTGTGCCAACAGCATGCCGGCATACCAGATGCCTTTTTCTCCGCTACCGAACAGTTCCTGTCGTCCATAATCCACACTCCCCGCCAGATCGATCCTATCGGTCAGAGTATAGCCGGCATAGACGTTATGGAAGAACCTCCGCTTGGGTGCCATGCCTTCCGGTGCTTCATTGCCATAATAGTTGTTGTAACTTAAGGACAGCTTCTCCGCAGGCGTATAGCTGATGCCAAAGCCGAGCGATTTGGCTTCATTAGTTTCCCTAACAATCTGCCATCCGTTCAAAACCAGAAACTTGATGGTCACTTTGTCTGACACCTCGCCTGTGAGCTGCGCCCCAGCCTCAAAATAGGGGGAGTTCTCGGCCATCAGGGCCCGGGTGTAGATTTCGTTATCGAGCGAGAATGTGCTCTCATAGCCGATATGGGAAGGCAGAATGCCCATGTCCAGCCAAACCCCCTTAGCCAGCCTTACCCCCGCATGCGCCTGTGCAATCAGCCGTGTCAGTTCCTTTGGCTCGGCGGCGTAGTTGGCTTGCACATAGGTACCTGTTTGAAGAGCAAGCGTGGCCCGAACAGCTTCGGTGGTGTAGTCCCCCCTAAGGAATCCCCAATTGATGTTAAACTCATTGTGGCGGAATGCCTGCGTGGTATATAGCCTGTCCTGGTCGAAAGGTTTTGTAAAATCATAAGCGTAATAGACGTCCAGACCGCCACTGACCCGGAAAGGACTGTGCTTTGCTGGCACCCCCAAAGAGTCAATTGTCTGCGCCTTTGCAGCCCCACTGATCAGGAGGCAAAGCAATGTCAATGTTATCAGGTAAGAGCCTTCATGCTTTTGCACCATGTTCATGCTGTTTCTTTGCCTATCGTGAACGGACGGGTATAAGGGTGGTTACCTTTTCCTAAGCGTCCCGGACCTCCAATTTCCGCTTCAGGAGCATATCCTGAGCCATAGCCTCCTATGCAGGTAACTCGCTCATGTCTACCAGCAGTTAAGCCAGGTGATGACGAAGTGCTACGGAAGTGCTATCGCTGCTTGCACGTCGCCCCTTTGAAGTCAACGATACGGAGAAAACAGCAGGCTATTGCTTTACTGCGCCCGGTAGCTGCGTTGGGTCTTGCATGGCTCTCACTGCACCCCCTTGCGTTGGTGGCAGCTATAGTTATTCCAAACGTGTGCCAGAAAGGCGCTAAGGAAGGGCTAAGCATCTAGATGGCCCTAAACACCCATATAGATGCTTTTGTGTTACTCAACGTGTGGTGAACCTCACGGCACCCTATCATTTCGACAGGGTAGGCATATCATTTTGGTAGGGTGGACAACAGAAAAGGAAGGCCGGTTCTCTTCCCTGCTGCTTCGGCCATAGCAAACTGACCGGCTCCCCGGGAAAGGGATTAGAGGTCGGGCGCCCTCACCCTCGTAGTACAAAAACGGTGCTAGGGAAGGCACCGGACAGACGCGGATACAGGGATTTACCCGACCAGAACAAGTAGACCTTCCGGCGTTCCCTGGCGGCACGCTTCCTGTGTCCTTTGATGGGCTCCCCTTTAAAAAACGGGTGCTGCAGTACCATTCCCACCCTCACAACCCATATTCCTGGATCTTACGGTATAAGGTGGTCAGGCCGATGTGTAGCCGGCGGGCGGCCTCTGTTTTGTTGCCACCTACCGCTTCCAGCACCTTCAGTATATGGCTGCGCTCCACGGTGCTAAGGGCCGTGTCGCTGTTAGCAACCTGCAATGCGGGAGCTCCTGTCCAAAAATCTACCGGTAGGTGCTCAGGCGTTAAAATCGTGTCGTCAGCCAGTATAACGGCACGCTCGATTACATTCTTGAGCTCCCGTATGTTGCCCTTCCAGGGATAGGCTGCCAGCATCCCGATAAATTCCTCGCTCATCCCCTCAATGCGGCGGTTCATTTTGGCATTGTTAAGTTGTAAAAAATGCCGTGCCAGCAAGGGAATGTCCCCCTGCCGCTCTCGCAGGGTCGGCACACGAATTTTGAAAACAGAGAGGCGGTAATACAGGTCAGGGCGAAAACGGTCCGCTTCGGCCTCCGCCTGTAGGTTGCGGTTGGTAGCAGCCACCAGGCGCACATTAATGGTGACAGGTTTGGTGTCCCCTAGTTTGGTGAAAGATTGCGTCTCAAGCACCCTTAGGAACTTTGCCTGCAATTCGGAGGGCATTTCACTTATCTCATCTAGAAAGATAGTTCCGCCGTTTGCCTCTTCAAAGAGTCCTTTTTTATCTCGCACGGCTCCTGTAAAGGCCCCTTTCCTGTACCCAAAAAACTCTGATTCCAGCAAATCCCGAGGGAATGCACTGCAGTTAATGGCGATAAATGGCTTACTGCGCCTAGGGCTGGCGCTATGCACAGCTTGCGCAAAGAGCTCTTTGCCAACCCCCGTTTCCCCTTCCAGTAGCACCGTCGAATCTGTAACCGCCACTCGGGTTATCAGTTCCTTGGCTTTCTCTAGCGCAGCGGTGCTGCCGATAATACTATCCAGGCTGTACTTAGCCCCGACCTGCTCCTCTAGTTCGGCTACCCGTCTGCGTAAAGTGGCTTTTTCAGCGGCCCGGGCGACGGCAACTAATAGCTGGTCATCACTATCCCCTTTTGTCAGGTAGTCGAAGGCTCCCTGCTTCATGGCGCTTACTCCATCCTGTATGGTCCCAAAAGCAGTCATGAGAATCACCTCCGGCTGCGGGAATTTTTCCTTTATTCTACGTAGTATATGTAACCCGTTGCCGTCGGGCAGCTTCACATCGCAGAGTACTACCCCTATTTCATCTGCCTGGTTTTCCAGCAGCTCAAGGCCATCGCGAGCGTTTTTGGCCTGCAGTACCTGATAGCCTTCCAACTCGAGCACCCGTGCCAGTACCAGACGCAGGTTATGTTCATCGTCAATGAGTAGTAATGTGATGGCGTTAATCATTTCATGACCCTTCCGGTTGGTTTTTTTACACCCCTGTAGCTGTTCCTAGAAGCATACTTTATGAGCAAAGGATAATAGTGTAGAGTTAAAAAACAGCTTTACGAAGATAGCTTCCCTTTGCTGACAGTTATCGTGATTTTCTCTGCTTACCTATAGGGACACTGCCGTGGGCTCCGCTGGCAAGCCGCAAGACTCTCCTTTCTTTCTACTCTTAGTCCTTACGGGGTTTGCTCCTACTTATGTGGCGCTTCTTCGTTCCCTTTCTTACCTATAAAACTACACAGTCTCCTATTAACATCCCGCATTCCACCGCTCTTGTGGTGCTTTTTTAATTTAATGGTAGGTGATGCGTGTCGTACCTGAACTTACCTGAACTAAAATATACGCGTTTTTACACTGCAGGCTCCCTACAAACGTAAAACAAACCTTGACTACTCTAACCCGAACACTAGAAGCCGCCTGGATCTGTGGCACCTCCTCTTTAGTGCCTATCACCTTTATCAACAAAGGCTATTTCCGGCCAGAACCAATGCATACCAATATCCAATAAGTGTGCGCACCGGCCAGCCCAGGATGAAAGGTAATCTCAACAGCCTTTGCCGCAGCAATAATTCTTCTATTGTGTGTACACAAGATACGTCTTTGATAGTGCTCTGACGAGGCATTTACCGCTGGCTTATACCTGGCTAAAACCAAGTTTAAACCCTCGGCCAATAACAAAGCGTTAGCCCATGAGGTAACTCTAAACATGAAAGTCAGATTTCCATATTTTGACACCATAGGAATGAGCCTGCTTGGCACAACTGCACTCCTCTTATTTGTGCTTGAATCTAAACGCCAACTCAGAAAACGCACACGCCTCAAACCGCAGCGATTGAAAGAAAATGCCGGGGTAGCGGCCCTAGCACTTCCTGCTTTGCGGCTATTGCTGTTACCCTGTAGGTATGCATCGGCCCAAAAAGCTGCAAAGTATAGAATGGGGCTCCTGTATTGGTCAGGTATGCCCAAATGGTTCCACTACGTAGCCGGATTTCTACTGCTCGATTATACCAACTACATGTGGCATGTGCTGCTACATAAATCTGATTTATTGTGGCGTTTTCATAACGTGCATCACATGGACCTTGATTTGGATCACTCCACTGCCTGGCGCTTCCATGTAGGCGAAAACATTGCGTCAGCACCTTGCCGAAATGCTGCTGTTGCCCTTATTGGGATACCTGCGCCACTCGTGTTGTTTTATGAAGTAATTTTTGAAGGTTGTACTGCCTTTCATCATTCCAACCTGCGGTTACCCGTTAAAGCTGAACAGTGGCTTTGCCGTATCATGGTAACACCCCGTATGCACGGCATCCACCATTCCATAGTGGCAAGGGAGACCAACAGTAACTTCACCGTTATTTTCTCATGGTGGGACCGCCTGCACAAGTCCCTGCTCCTGCATGTTGCACAGGCTGATATTACGATTGGCGTACCTGCATACCGGGACCCAAATGAGCAGTCCGCCTTCAACCTTTTTGCCATCCCGTTTAAGAAACAGCGTACATGGCAGCAACCAGATGGCACTGTACCCCAGCGGCAGGAAAGACAACCTCTTGTTAAACTATACCCCTAGGAGTCAAATGCAGATTCGTTCCGGTGAAATCACGTATTTATTTCTGCGTAAACCGGTGAAATCTTTGATATTAAACGGCAAAACAACTTAGCGCAAGCCGCAAACCCAAGGTCTGCCTACTGGTGCTCTACCGCATACAGTTACAGTGAGCCGTTGTATTTGTTTTTCCGGGCACAGGCCGTCTGGGTTTGCCTCTGTACTTCTTCAGCTAAGCGAAAGTAGCGTGGACACCACAGACCGTTATGGCGCTACGCCGTAAGTACATAGTATAAAGTTGTTTATGGGTCTTAAAAAATCACGGACATGCGTTTTGCAAAACTGAATCGAAGACAGGCGCTATTTGCCACGGCCCTGGTGGGTACCGCCGGCTTGATGGATATGAAATCTGTATTGGGCGCTGTGCCTCAGCGGGTCAAAACACCACCCCTGACTACGGCAGAAATAGCCGCCATAGAGTCTGCTTTGGGGAAGAAGGGTATGTACCACGAAGACCAGGCCGTGCACAGTACCTCTCTTCCCCGCAACGATCTGAAAATTTCGGTTAAAGGGGAGCCCGTGCCCATTCCCTTTGGCTTTGGCGGTTGGGTAGCCATAAAAAAAACCACCGACGGTAAATCGGCTGTGCTGATGAGCGACACAGTCTTGCTGCAGGAAGAGGTTAACCCTTTGATCTCAGCAGCCCAGACCAGCGGGTTAGAGGTAAGCGCCCTCCACAACCACTTCTTTTACGAGGAGCCGCGTATTTTCTACATGCACCTGCATGGCATAGGAGCACCTGCCGATCTGGCAAAACGCTACGCCGCCGCCGTCAAAGACAGCATGCTCTATCCCGGCAACCAGCACAAAACTGCAGGCACTCCTCAGCAGCCGGGGAACGAACTGTTTGACATCGCCAAACTGGATGCCCTCGTGAAGGAACATGGCACTGTTAATGGACCAACCTACAAGTACACGGTTGGCCGCGACAACCTGAAGGTGATGGCCATGGGTGCGGATATGACCACAGCCATGGGACTTAACTCCTGGGCTTCTCTGGCGGGGTCGCAGGAAAAGGCGCACATCGCCGGAGACATCGCTATGCTGGAGCATGAGGTAAACCCGGTAATCAATACGCTACGCGAAAACAACCTGGAAGTCGTGGCCGTGCACAACCACATGTTAGGCGACGAGCCGCGCATCTTCTTTCTGCATTACTACGGGCAAGGCCCCGCAACGCAACTGGCACAGGGCTTTCGGGCGGCGCTCGACATATTAGGGCAACAGAAAACAAACAGCATGAAAAAGCATTGACAAGCTGATGGTGGAACTGCTTTACGTAGCACGGTGCCGCGCAGTTCCTTTTCCGGTTGCTGCGGCCTGCAATGTACTCAAAGTGGCCAGCCGGGCTTGCTGCTGGATTGTAAATTTGTGATGGTAGCGCCTTCCGGACGTGATGGTTTCAAAGAAACGCTCCGCCACAGCTTTGTCCCCATAATTGCTTACAGCTCGAACGCCTTCACCTTCGCGTCCGGCACAAAGAATCGCTGCGGGGCGAACTCCTCCAAGGGCTTTCCTTCGGCTACTCTCTTCACCCAGTCCTGATTGGCAAGGGCCGACTTGCCGAGCGTGACCACATCCACCTCTCCGCTCTCGAGCATGGCTTCCCCTTGCTCCGGGGTGTTCAGGTTGCCGTTCACCACCACCGGCAGCCCGCTGAGCTTCTTTGCAAGGGAGGCCAGCGTGGGCCCTCCTTCTGTAAAGGCCGGTTGATCGGCATGGTGCTCCGTGACGTGGATAAAGTTTAGGCCAGCGTTACGCAGCGCCGTAAATATTACCTCAGCATCCTTCTCCCCACCGGCCCACTTGTGCGTATAGTCGTTGACTTTGCTCTGTGAGATCCTGATTCCTATAAGAAAATCGCTTCCTACCGCCTCGCGGCAAGCCTGCGCCGTTTCCACGAGCAACCGTACCCGGTTCTCCGTGCGGCCGCCATACTCGTCCCGGCGCTGGTTGGTGTAGTCGGTCAGGAACTGGTCCAGAATATAACCGTTCGCCCCGTGTATCTCGACGCCGTCGAAGCCGGCCTCTTTGGCATTACGGGTAGCTTGTGCAAACCTTCTTACGATATCTTTGATGTCCTCCTGACTCATCTCTTTTGGTACAGCGAAAGCCCCGTTGCCCCCGTAGAACGCCATCTGCTCCCCCTTGGGCTGAACGGCGGAGGGTCCGATCGTCTCATCTGCGTAGATGTTTCCCTGGGACAAAGCGCCGGCGTGCATCAGCTGGCAAATGATCTTCGCCCCGGCCTCATGCACGCGCTCAACAACCCCCTTCCATCCCTTTATCTGAGCTTCGTTTGCTATCCCCGGCTGGTTCAGGTAGCCCTGGCTGTATTTCTCGTCGGGGTAGGTGCCCTCGGTTATCAACAGCGCAAAGCCCCCCTCCGCATAGCGGGTGTAGTACTTGGTCATCGTTTCGTTGGGCACCCCGTTGCTTTCGGCCGATGTCCTGGTCATCGGGGCCAGGCCGATGCGGTTCTTTAGCTGTAGGTTTCCCAGTCTCCCCTCTGAGAACAGTAGCGGGTATTTGCCTTGTGCCTCTCCTTGTTTGATCATCTTTGAATTTGCTATCGTTTTGAGTGACCCGCACCGCCTGCCTGAAAAGAGTGGCCGATGCCATGCTGGTTAGAGGTTATATGCTTGTACCCCTAAAAGGTTTTGTTAAAGGCGCAGGTCTTGCGAGTGGGCCGGATAACCATTATATCTTGTTCACGTTTTTGTTAGGATAAAATTGTTGACTGTGATGGATCTAAAAGGGAAGAAAGTGCTGATAACCGGCGGCAGCGCCGGCATAGGGAAATCAATCATACAGGAACTGGTACAGCGAGGGGTACAGGACTTCGCTGTAATGGGCAGAAGGCAGGAGGCGCTCGACGCCCTGAAGGCCGCTTTCCCCGACGCTGAATTCCTTACCCTTCCAGGTAACGTGGCCAACCCACAGGACCTGGATAAAGCCGTAGCGCAGGTGACGGAACAGTGGGGAGAGCTGGACATCCTCATTAACAATGCCGGAGTAGTAAGCGCCGGCCTGCTTACCGACTTGTCAGACGAAGACATCATCAATCAGATCAGCATCAACATAACAGGTCTGATCCTGCTCACCAAGAAAGCCCTCCCGCTGCTGAAAAAGAGCAAGGAAGCGGCCATCATGAACATCTCGTCGGGCTACGGCTACATTGCCATGCCCTTCTACAGCGTGTATGCCGCCACCAAGGCAGCTGTGGGGCAGTTCTCCGATGCCATGCGCAGAGAGCTGCACCAGCACGCGATCCACGTAATGACGGTCTATCCTTCGGCCACCGACACCGACATGATGAAGACAGCCGTGGTAAGCAGCCTGGATACGCCTGAAGAAGTGGCCAAGGCCTCCGTGGATGGCCTGCTCAAAGGGGAGATCAACGTGATCCTCGGGGGTAAGGAGCGGGAAGAGCAGATCAAGGTTAATTTCCTGGAGCCAAGGAAAATAGACGCCTTCGCCGCCGCCAACTACGAAGCGTTGAGGGAAAGAACCCGGCAGCACCGCTCCATGTAAAGGCAGTTGCTGCTGTAAGCCGGTGGTGTTGACCACGGCTCATCCCACCTTGCACAACCAGCCGTTTGCTGCCTATCGCTGAACTCGCCAGCGACAGCCCGCCAGATAGGGCACTGTGCCCTATATCTAACAGCTCCCTACGTGTAAAAGCATCCCTGCAGCAAAAGGAAATAGAGACAGGTATCCGAAAATTAGTGGCACAGCGGGAAGAGAGCGAAAGAATGCAGAACAGGCGAGTTAAGATCGGCATGTTTATCATTGACGTTGCCCCGGAACCAGGGGAAGGAATGACAGGAGCGACAGTAAACTCCCTGACTGCTTTTGGCAGACAGCAAGACGTTGAGATCTGGTATTTTAACCAGGAGGCACAGCTCGTGGCTTCAGCAAAGGCAACTCGGGTAACAGCATGTCAGCTACAGCAAAGCCAAAACCAAAACCCGACGACGCGGGTTCATGCCATACTCCCTTCTGGCATGGGCATGCCCGCCAATCCGCTACTGTCAGATTATATCCTGACGAGTATAATGAAACAAAAGCGGGGCTCCTGTTCCCCAGTTCCCCGCTCATGTAGCTCTGTAATGAAACTGCCAATCTATCGCTTGACTACCGCCGTTTTCAATATTAGAGACGGCTTTTCCACTGCTCCCATCGCTTCAATTGCTCTGGGCCTAGCACCGACTCGACCTTAGAAAACAACTCCATTCGACAGCGGTGCATGATTCTTACATGCATTTGCCTGCCCGGGTGCTTCTTGATCTCCTCTTCCAGCTTTTTGTGCAGGTTAGCCAGCCTTTGGTCCAGCTCTTGTTTGGTGATGGCACCAGCTCGATAAGCGCTGATGTGTTCTTCCCGGATTGCGTTGGCCCGTTTTAACAACTCCTCATGATATTGCTGCACTTTGCTGCGATGTTCTGCTACACAAACCTCATACGCTTCCACAAACCTCCGCACAGCGGTGCGCTGTCCTTCGTTCAGGTTCAGCCTTTTCAGGATGTAGGTCAGCCGGTAGGATTCAGGACGGGTGTCGGTGGTGTTGACGCCAAACGCAGTACTTTCAGAGGCCCCGGTGATGATGGGGTTCTCAAGTCCGTTCACGTCGGTGATCGCCCCCCCCTGCTCATCAACGGCCAGTACAGCCTCTTCCCTTTCAGGGTTTACATCTTCTTTCTGGCAACCAGAAAAGGCGATAAGTGCGGCAAATGCTACTGCCGAACAGGTAAGTTTCATTTTGTTCATGTTAATCGATTCGTTAAACATTCTTGATGCCCTTATGAGACCCGAAACATCAAAAGGTTAAATATCGGATGCAAAAAATATTTATAACACCCGATATTTGCCTTACCCTGCGGGGAATGACAGAAATAAGAGTAGATGAAAATTTTAGCCCTCGATTTAACCTTTGGCACATTTGGGTTTCTAAGGTGCATGATATAGATTTTATACCCCCATTAATGACAACGACAACAGACGAAGAGATTTTGTCGCTGTTTCGTGAGCAGAGCACTAAGAGCAACGGATTCACTTTGTTGATGAACAAATACAATGAACGGATCTATTGGCATATTCGGCGCCTGGTTGTGTCTCACGACGATGCGCAGGATATCTTACAGGAAACATTCATCAATGTATACAACGGACTGGATGGTTTTGCCGGTGACAGCGGGTTATACACCTGGCTTTACCGGATAGCGACCAATGAATGCCTGAGACTGTTCCGAAACAGGAAGAAATTTTTAGTATCTGAAAAGGAAGTAAATAAAAAGCTGATCAATCAACTTTACGAAAGTAGTGCCATCGATGCCGAAGAGATTCTGCTAAAGTTTCAAGAGGCAATACTGCGGCTGCCTGAGAAACAGCAACTGGTCTTTAACATGCGCTACTACGACGAACTCACTTACGAAGAGATTAGCCAGGTACTCAACAGCTCGGTAGCTACCTTAAAAACCAACTACCATTATGCCAGTAGCAGGATCAAAGAATATATGCTGAAAGACTCATGAAAGAGGATTTTGATTTTGATAAAGTTGGGAAGCGGATGCCCTACACAGTACCGCCCGCCTTCTTTGATAAGATAACTGAAAGTACATTGGCAGCGGCAGCGCGAAGGGAGCCTGTAAAGAAACGAAGCCGGAGCAGTTTGTGGCCGGCGATGGCTGTAGCTGCCAGTATAGCGCTCCTGTTCACACTTGGTTACCTTGTATATACCGGCAAAACAAGCCCCAACGAGCCAAGAGTTGCGCTAAGGGAAAATGAGGGGCAACAACATAAGCCAGCTGTGGCTGAACAAGCAGACAAAGCCATGCCTTCAGCAACTGAAGAGGTAGCAGCTAAGCCAGGGAAGCAAACCATGGCGGCCGATATCCAACCGGCAGACACAGCTACAAAGCCCCAAAAGGATCAGCTGATTAAAGCTCAAAAGCCAGAGACACTTGATGAAGTATTGGCAAACATATCGGATGAAGAGTTGGTATTGCTTGCTGCCGTAGCAGAGTCGGAATTAAATCAATATAAACAGACCTTTGAATGATGAACAAGTTTTTAACGACAGTAATCCTTATAAGTGGTATCCTCATTTTGTTCTGTTATACTGCACAAGGGCAGGACTTAAACCGGAATCCCAAAGTGCAGGAGCGGATAACGCAGGCAAAGCTAGCAGAGATAAGCAAGGCGCTGGCATTAAGTGACGATAAAATAAAATCCCTGGCTCCTATCTACAAACGCTACGAGGCTGAAAAAAATGAAACCAGCTTTCTGCGACAGGGTAGACTGCTTCGGGCAAGCCCTGATAGCCTAAGCGCTGAGGAAGCTGACAAATTGATAACAGCGCAGCTGGATAATGCCATCCGGCTAAGCACCGTAAGAAGAAAGTACTACAATGAGTTTAAAACAGTGCTAACGCCGCAGCAGATTATGAGGCTATACCGGTCCGAAGCACAACTAAACAGAAAAGTAATGCAGGAACTTAGGAGACGAACGCGGCTAAAAGCCAACGAATAAGTTTCCTGCCGGGCCATGGGGAGGGTCCCTTAAAACGAAGATAGGCAAGACAAAATTTCTAAAACACGTTAGGCTTACCAGGCCAGGCCGAGCTGCGGAGCAACGCGATCCAGGCCTTGCAAGGTTCCTTAACAAACGAAAACATAAGGCTCACCAAACGCCTCGTCTGTGATTGGTTACCCATCTGTGCATGCCCAAAATGTTCAGTTTACTCATCGTAGCGAAGCCGTACCAGCTTTTTACCTGGTCTGAGAACTTTACATTCCGGTATAGTTGATCCCAGCTTTGGCCCTGGCGCACCAGATTTAATACCTGCTGGTGAAGGTCAACCATGTAGTCTCTTTCATTTTTGATTGTTTCCTTAGTAGCGGGGGTATAGTGGCCGATGTCGGGCAATCCACATCCTGTTTTAAAACCCAGTAGAGTGTTTCTATCCAGCCATCATAATAAATGTCCAGAAAATCATTATAGGGCATGGTGTTGGATTGCCCGACATCGGTCAACTGAAGGGCTTTGGAAGCAGGGAACGACACGACCGAACATGCTGTTGGAATGGCTGGGTGCAATATGATGAAGCACCACCGTTTCGCCGCCGAGCTTTATGGTCAGTTGTTTATCGTACACCATATCGGGCACCGCTATGGGAAGCTTTTTGCCATTAATGGGTTCTAACCCGTTTTTTTGGATGATGACCTTTTCCCCGTCCTGCTGAAAAATTTGAGGACCTCCTGCATGGTCGTAGTGCGCATGGGTCAGAATGACATATTTTACCTTTACTTTGAAACGCTTTTTAATTTCATCATTCAGCCAAATGGCGGCGGGTGTTAAAGCGGGGTCCATCACAATAGCGCCTGCCTTCGTGATCAAGACAAGGCCGCTGTGCAGTGATGGAATGGTGTCGTTGGTGTGCCGATAGAGGTTGCCCTTTACCTGCGTCAACGATTTTGCAGGTCCGGGTTTGGCTTGCCATAAACATCCGGAAGAACCTGCCGGTCCTTGTAAAGCGATTTATTCACATACTCTGCTCCAACTAAAGTGTCTCTGTTCTGTGCCAACCCAACAGAAGCAAAAAAGAGGAATGCCAAGAGCCAAAGCGAAAATAAAATATGTTTAGCTACCAGTTTTTAGCGTTTTTCAGGCTTTCTACTAACTTGATTCACAACGTGCTGGGGTATGGTGCGTTTATGCACCATAGCTGGTGTTGTGCTTTCGTGCTTTTCTTTTATTCTCCAGTACTTCCATTAATCGCTGGTTCAGGTAAAGTTTTTCTTTTCCTACCTTGGTTGCTTTTAAAAAGCCTTCCTGCTCAAGCGCTATCAGGTAATTGCCTACTGTCTTTGGTGTTCCCATATTCGCGTCAATCAGAAACTGACGCTTTGTATAGGGCAGCCTGAATAGTATCTCTATTAACTCCTTCGAGTATACTTTGGGGAGTTTCTCTCTTATTTCCTCCGACGTGGCCTCCATGACGGCCATAATCTCCCCCAACTTTTTGAGTCCGCTGGTGGCTGTTTTCTCTATCATGTCCAGCATGTAGAGTATCCAGCCCTCCCAGTCTCCGGCTTCTGTGACGTCCCGTAGCTTTTGGTAATAAGACGACTTGTTCTGGATGATGTATTCACTTAAGTATAACGCAGGCACATCCAGCAGTTTCTCCATTTTCAGGTAAAGCAGCAGCAGGATTCTTCCTGTACGTCCGTTACCATCTATGAACGGGTGTATGGCCTCGAACTGGTAGTGCATTACAGCCATTTTGATGAGCGGGTCCAAGGTACTTTCCTCGTTAATAAAGCGCTCCAAGTTAGCCAGTTTCTCGCGTATTACTGCTTCGCCCGACGGCGGCGTGTAGATTACTTCGCCCTGAATATTAGATAAGGTTGTGCCCGGAGTGGCTCTGATTCCCGATGTGTTCTGCTTGATGCACTGCATGATCTCCACACAGAGGTTTGTTGTGATGAAAGACCGCTCTTTGAGCTTTTCCAAGCCGTACCACAACGCCTCCTTATAACTTATAACCTCTTTTGCTGCAGTGGATTCATACCTCTTTTCAGCCACGACTGATTTATAGAGGTCATCGTTGGTGGTAATGATGTTCTCTATTTCAGAGCTTGCCTTGGCTTCCTGCAGATGAATCGTGTCCAGGAAAAGGCTTGGGTTGGGCAAGTTGATGATAGCGCCGTTCAACTGCGCCAAAGCCCTGCTTGCCTTAACGGTTTTTCGCATGACTTCCTTTGTTTCCAGGTCTATCTCCGGAGGAAGCAGGGGTAAATCATTATAAGGTTCTTCTCTATGAAATGGAGCCATAACGAGGGTAAACTTTACGCTTGTTTTATGAACAAAGGTAAAAATAGCAATTTATTACACTTGTTGTCTGTTCAGAGGTAAATATTACTCCTGTAGGTTCATTTCATATATTGCATTATGTACAACGGGCTGCGGCTAAACTACGAGGCCATCGGCCGAAGGCTGACTTTTAGGCGTTGTTAGCGGTAGAGGTTTTTATTTTTCCCTAATAATATCTTGGCTTTAAGTACAAGTATGATAAAGTCAGTATTAGTGCTGGAACAAGTATCAAAGACCAGTTTATAATGTTCATATTTTGCCTGTACGGAACATTATTAGTAATGAAAAACATTATTAAGGTCGTCAGGATATAGGTTGAAGCTAAAATTCCTTTCCCTTTTTGACTTAAATTCACCGCGATAAGTACGATAATAAAGCAAATAATTGAAACTACTTCAATACACAATGTATAGATGATTTCTTCCCCATGTGCAAATGAGAGAGTCGGGATAAGAAGTAGAATTGCTAATAGAACCGCTTCATGATTTCTCATTGAAATCTGTTCTTCTATTTTTTCCTTTACCGCCAACGTACTCGTGCAGCGAGTGTGCAAGGCCATCGGCATAAGCATAACTGCTGCACCTTGTTACCTGATTTTGTTTTTCTACTTTTTTGCAAACTCCAGCATATCTGCCATCTCATGGTACCATTCAGCGTACGCTCCGTCTGGCTTGAATTTACTGTAAAATTCTTTAAAGTATAGTTCTGCTTTTTCACTTCCTGAAACAGCTGCTATCAAAAGGCGATTAGCCAACTCCATTTTCGCTTCAGTGTATTCTTCTGAGGCTTCAATCTGAGTTTTCCAATGGGTTGATTCGTACTCTTGCAGCGATTGGTCAGTTTGGCGTTGACTGTACTTTACTTCAGGATTGAGCTTCTTTGTTCTTTTGAGTTCTCCATTCTCATAGTAGAGGCTTTCGGTTAGCCATTTCTTTTTTACAAATTCACGATTATTATCTAATGCAAGTAGCTCTAATTTTTGTAGATGAAGCGTATCCTGCTCAAATAAGATTTCATACTCTTCAACTGCACTCCAAAAGTCTACTATGCTGTCCTTGCCACACTCTGACAGCACAAACTCTGAATATATTTTTCTTCCATCTTTCAATTCTGAGTAACCGCAGAGAAGGAGTTCACTGCCGTTGGAAAAAATAAAAGCTGTGTCAGGCTCAGATTCTGCATAGTCAGAAGCTGAACATTTATCACAGTCAGCTTCTGATACACCTGTGCTAACTACTTTTTCTAATTCCGCTATTTGCCCCATTTTCTGTTGTTGCTTAGTAGCACAACCAACAAAAAGTAGGAAAAGAAGCAAGTATAGATTTTTCATGAATTCAATACAGGTAACGTGTTAGTACAGGCTGCGAGGGAGGCATAGCCGAGTTTGGAGCCTGTACAGGGTTAGGCAGTGTTTTTCTTTATTATTTCAAAGTTTCTCTTGATCCTTTTGATTTCTTTATAATTCGTGAAGTCTTCAATATTAAGCACAAATTCTTCTGTATCTGTTCTAACTATAATACTATCTAGTCCAATATTTATATTATTTATGCTCTTAATAGATATGGTTTTTATAGAAGCATCTTCTTTCAATTTGTATTGAATATCTACTGCTTGCCATTCAATAAATTGTCCTAACCGTGTTTTCGAGTTTCTATACCCTTTAAACATCATATAAATAGGGAGGATCATAAATAGACAATCAATTAGGAAACCAGTAGTACCAGAGTGACTTGTTCTGGTAAAAACTTTTAGTGTCAATATTATTGCAGAACCTACTCCCAAATAGAAGAAGATCTTTCGAAATTTTTCCATCCTTTTAGATTCTACTCTATCAATTAATTCCACTTTCAAAATGTATTTTTATTATATGGTGCCTAACGGTTTGGCTAAAAAGCGTTTTAATGCTTTTTAGCTGTTGTTAGGCATAGTATTATTTATGCTTATGGTTTGTTAAGTATTCAGCTATGATTTCTTCTTTTTACTTTTGAGCCATTCAAAGTATTCTTCCATATTGATGTTTTCTAGCTTGTTTGAATTAACGTACTTTAAAAAATCTTTTTGACTTACGATTTGGAGCATTGATAAAATTTCGAAATCATTTTTTTCTTTTTCATTTATAAAGAAATCTTTATTTAATTTTTCAATTAATTCAAAGAAGTGTATAACAGAAATTGAAAATTCTAATAAATACGCACTAAACCACTTTTTGCTCTCAACTGTATATGGAAGGGTTTCTTCAAAATATCGGCTTATTTTGGGAGCGTATGCACCTTCTAAACTAGAATTTGCAGGTGTAGCCTGTGTGTGCAATTTTACAGCTGTTGGATTAGGATGAAGAATATTACTTAAGTCATCATACAACTCTCTGTAGTTAATAATGTGATTATCCATCTTATCAATTAAAGTTTGAATATTAACTAGACGATCATCTTTTTTTCTGTCTTCAGATCTTGTAAAGTATTCTTCAAAATAGGAGTCATTTTCTCTTACAAACCTATTTAACAAAGCATTAATCTCTATTTGTGACCTAATTCCATGAACAAAGGCTGTTAGATTAAATGGATTAAATGCAAATAATACTAATCTTATATTTTCTTTTGCTCTTAAGAATAAAAAGTTTTGAATTAATCTAGATATTTTAAAAAATCTAGGTCCATTAATAACTTTATTGTAAAAAAGTACATGAAGTTCGATGAACAGCTTTTTGAATATTTGTTTTTCCTTGTTATTAAGCTTTGCTGCTTTCAAATACTTTCTATCATAAAAGAAATGGGTAGTTGAGATGACCATTCTTTCTGGAGTAGAAAGTCGACTATAATTACCTGCCGATTCTGTAAATTCATTTATGCAATTATGTTGTGCATTCATCTATCATCTTTTTATTTTAAGTATAGAAATATTCTTCAGAAATAAGATAGATATAGTCCTCTCCAATAAATTTTTAACCTCTATTTCATATCCTGACTAACGTTTATTTCTCAGGCCGTTGCGAAGCCCACATCTTCAGGTTTCAGGTCTAATTTAGCGATGTTTTTCCTTATCCTTTGCACCAGCTTCAGCTTTCTTTTCTCGTCAAGAAACAGATACTGGGTGGGCGGGTTGTAGGGCACGCGATAAGTGAGCATGTGCCAGATAATGACTGCCAGTTTGCGGGCCGTGGCGCTCACCGCCGCCTGTCTTCCTTTGCGGAAGGCCACACGACGGAAGAAGTCCGACAGGTGCGTCTCCTTCAGGTTGCCGATGGCATTGGCAGCGTTTCTCAAAGCGATTTTGAGCCGGTTGCTGCCTTTGGGGATATGGCTGCTGAGCACCCTTCCCCCGCTCACCTTGGTGTTGGGGCACAGGCGGAGCCAGTTGGAGAACTGCTTGGCCGTTGGAAACTTTCTGATGCCCTCAGCGCCCACCTCGCTCATCAGTGCCAGCAGCGTCGCGTGGCTCACCCCCTCTATCTTGAGCAGGTCCACTCCGCCATAGTACTGGTAGGATAGCTGGTTAAGGTCCATCTGCTGCGGAGCGTTTTTGTTTACCCGCTTGTAAGGCTTGGGATCTGCTTTTAACTGCCTTCTCTCTTCATCTGCCTCTACTTGTTCGATCAGCAGTTGCTCAATGGCCACATCACAGGCGGCTATCTTTGCCTGCAGCACCTTGTAGAGTTCCAGCTCCTGGGTGAGGGCAAAGAGCAGGTCCCGGCGGCCGTTGCCACAGAGAGCCCGGGCGATCTCTTCTCGTGATTTGCGGCAGTTGCCATGGCGGAAGGAAGCCAGTCGCTCAGGGTTTGTTTCCCCCCGGCAAACAGCCTCGATAATAGCCATGCCTGTCTGCCCGGTCACATCCCGCACCACCACATCGAGGCGCAGGTTCAACAGGCGCAGGTACTTGTGCATCTTCTGCGTGGTCACGGCAGCCGTCTCCAGCAGCGAGGTGCGGTGGCGGCAATAGGTGCGCAGCTCTTCGGTGGTATCATCAGGCAGAAAGCTACCCGTGAGAAGCCCCAAAGCGTGCAGCCGCTGGATCCACTGGCAGTCCTGTACGTCTGTCTTACGGCCCTTGATGTTTTTGGTGAACTTGCCGTTGCAAAGCAGCACCTCCAGCCCGGAACCTTGTAAGGCAGCAAACAGATTCTGCCAATAGGTACCGGTACTTTCCATGGCTACCGTGGTGATATGGTGCTCATGCAGCCATTGGGCTAATTGCCGCAGGTCAGATTCATAAACGCCGAACTCCCGCACTTGGGTCTCTCCCTGGCCCACAGCCACAAAGTGGGAGCGGCTGCCTACATCAATGCCGGCGGCATGCTGATTGACAATTTCCATGGGCAGATTCTTCTTTTTCATAACATGCTTAATGAAGTGAAAGAAAAATATCCCAGGGGAATGTACTGTAGGTATTGAAAGTATCCTGATCGGGGTCTCCGAAGAGCCACCACTGAAATCACCTCAAAGCTCCTCTGCTACAGCAGAAAGCTTTTTACACTCCAACCAGAATTACGCGCGAGCTTGGAAGCATCAATTAGAAACCGGTCTTGCAAGGGATACAGTGTAGATACGCAGAAGCGTTAGCCGGAGAAATCAATAGTTAATATGGGGGGAATTATGCCTAACGGTTTGTACATAAAGCGAGCGAGGCGTAGCCGAAGCATGGCTTATGTGCAGGGTTAGGTAAAGGTTATTTTCTTTTTGCTTCTATTCGCTTCACTTCAGCTTCATGCGCTTGGAATGTTGAAGTCGGCACAATAACGGCTTCTGTAAATTTATACCCACTAAATTTGCCGTAAATCACAGTATTCTTCTCTATGGTTAAAGTGCTATCGAGCTTTAGACCATCATCGGTAAGTTGGTAATAGAGAATAGGGTTATAAGCCGTCTCATCCCCACTTACCTGCGGGTAGTCCCAAAACCCAGCGTATTCTATTTCTCCATCCGAATCCAAGTCAGACGGATATGATATGAAGGTTGGTAGCTGTTCTACTGCGATTAGTTTGTTACTTTCTATCCTGAAGAGCTTCAAGTAGTTTTTATTTGGTCTGTCATTTACCTCTACCAATACTTCGAACTTATGTCTGCCTAAGGGAAAAACTATAGGGTACTTCTTATCACCGAACTCATACTCTGTAAGAGAGCTGTCCATGTAAATTACTGACCCGTTATGGCTTAATTTGAAAAGGGTATAGGTTTTAAATTTCTCATAGTCTTCTTCATCCCCCACCTGAATCTCAAAGCCATTGTCCAATTTTTTTGTTTTTTGATAATTGCTTGCCATAGAAGAAACAGGCTCTACTGCCATGTCCTGTTCAACTACATTTGTAGAATCTCCTTGTACACTTATTTCTTCTTCTTTTGATTTCTGAGTACTACACGAGAGCAGAATCAATAAAGGAAGAATAATGACAGCAAGTATATTTGTTTTCATTCTATGATTTAAGTTTTACCTAACGGTCTTGTACAGGCTAAGGCGAGGCATTAGCCGAAGCTTAAGCCTGTGCTTTGTTACCTGCACGTAATTCTTTTGTTACACCTAACAGGGTTTTACTCTGGGTTGTAGAGTGAAGACTTACCCTCTCTCCAATTTCAAAACTGTTATAAACTCCTTCTTCTACATTTACCCTTTGATTATCTATAACTAAAAAGTACTCCACCAACTTTGGCTGTGAATTAGAGTCAGCACCAGGATTACCATGCCACCCCCAGTTGGTAGTGGTAGGTTTATCTGTTATCTGTCCAGAGTATATTCTTTTGGAATCACTTTTCAAGTCCATAACGTAGTCCTTAATTGCATGAAGCAAGAAGGCTGCGAATCCTAAGACTGCGGCTAAGAGCAAAACAGTGATTGCTGTACTCTTTTCAATTGGAATCCTAGCATTCTTCTGAATAAAGATGATAGCGGCAGCAATTACTATAGACAAGACAAGTACGATAGCTAAATAGCTTACCAAAACCTGTTTTATTTCAAGCTTCACTCTGCTCTTGTCAGCACTATTTAGCTTCTCGATTTCCATCATTTTTATGACAGGTAACGGTTGGTATAAACGACGCCGAAGGCCGTTGGCCGAAAGGTGACGTTTATGCAATGTTGGCAGTCGGCTTTTTTATTTTTTATAAGACTGCGATTTATAGGTCTGTACGAATTCTCTAGCTTCTTTTAACGTCTCTGGATATTCTACATTCTCTGACACTAACCTGCCATTTAAGTCGGTGTATTTGTAAATGTGCTGATACTTGAATCCATTATCAATAAAGTATTTGACAGTTTCCCATTTTTTATCGTCCGTCCTTTTTGGTGGTCTAAATCGATGAGGCATTAAAATCATTACTTTGCCGCAGTCGGGGCATATATAATCGTGCCCTGAACCAGGGTCGAAGTCACGATTGAACGCCTTTCTACAGTCTAAGCAAAGTTTCTTGTGTCCCATTTTTATTTTATAGCTTACTACCAACGGATTTGCCTATAGGGTGGCGAAGCTAACCTATAGGTGTGGTTAGCGAATGAAGTGTTTCTTTAATCCTCTGTAAACAGGTGTGAAGGTTGCCATACCCCAATAAACAGTCACTATCATGTAAAGCGAAACTGCTATTATCTTTCCAGATAGCGTGGGGACAATGACAGCTAGAAGAATGAAGATGATTAGATGGGTATATAAACACAACCTAAGCTGTCTTCGTACTTCACTCTCATCTTCATCAAACACATAGTACTTTTCTTTAAAGCCAACCCCTATGTTTGCTTGTAAAAAGCATATAAGGAATAGTTCAGCTAAGGCTTTATATTTTCTACCATATGCCTTAGTTACTATTGCCTTATTAATGGCTTCAAGGTCTTCAGCATGAAACGCATCCCATTGAATAACCTCGTAAAGTAGCCTAAGTAAGGTACTACTATCAGCCTCATCTGCTATTGCATTCACTTGCATTTCTTTTCTTCTGTGTTTTCTTTACCCGCTAACGGACGGGTGCATGCGGAGCCTGAAGCGTTAGCGAAGGTTGAGCATGCATTGTGTTGAGCAATCGTTTTTCTATTTTTTCACCTTTCGCATGAAGACCTTTGCATGCGAGCCAACTTCTATTTCTGTTGCCGTCATTTCAAAGCCTTCTTTCTTCAACTCTACTGTCATTGGAGGACACCTGAATAAACCGCCACTAATGCTTTCTACATCAAAGTGTCCTTGTGGGTCAGTATAACCAAAGTCATTCTCGTCATTTTGTTTATAAACATACACACTATCAATCGGCTCACTTGTCTCTGCGTCAAGTACAGTTCCATGTACTTCCTGGATACAGTCACACGAGCTTAGAAGAAACAGTATGCCAATTATTAGTGCTTTTCTTTTCAATTTCTATAATTACAAATGATGCTCAACTACTGGATAAACGAAAACATACGCTTATCTGCACTATATACGTAACTGCTGCCGCCTGTTTTTAGGCAGGATCTGGTCAAGTTTGTAGCTGCGTCTGTTGTTTTCATATGCTTTAGCTAATATAAGTGTTCTCTACAGATTATTAAATGGGCTTACAATTTTATCCAAGGCATGGGTGGTGATGTGAGTGTAGATCTCGGTGGTCTTACTGGATCGGTGGCCCAGCAGTACCTGGATATACCGTAGATCCGTTCCCTGCTCCAACAGGTGCGTGGCAAAGGAATGGCGCAGCGTATGAGGCGTAGCAGGCGCTTTCACGCCCGCTTTCGCTTTGCTGGCCCGAAACACATTGCGGATACTCTCCACCATGTACTGGCCGCTTGCCTGCCCTTCAAAGAGCCATACCTGGGGCTTGTACTGCCTGTAGTAGGCCCTGAGGCTTTCGAGCAGCTTTTGAGAAAGCAAGGTGGTGCGGTCTTTTTTCCCTTTGCCCCCCGGATGAGCAGCAGGTTGCGCTCTGACTGAACATCGGTGAGTTTGAGGTTGATCACCTCCCCGATCCGAAGCCCACCGGCATACAAGAGCTGCAGCAGGCATCGGTGCTTTAGATACTCTGTGGCTGAAGGATCTTGAGTACATCCTGCTTGCACAGCACCTGGGGCAGGCGCTCGGGCTTTTCAGGCCGCTCTACCTGGTTTAACTGTACTTCATGGTGCAGCAGCACACGCTGGTAGTAGAACTTGGCTCCGTTGATCGATTAATTGACAAAAGAGCAGGGAGAGGATTATACTTTCAACCATTCGGATACTGCGGTTAATACGTCACCTGTAATCTGATGGCCGCCGTTAAACTCGTGATAACTTGGTTTGATATTTAAACCCTCCAGGTAAGTTTTAGCTTCGCGGGCGTAATGAACCGGCAAGGTGCCATCCTGTGTGCCATGTGCTATAAGTACTCTCAGGTCCTTTAACAAGGCTGGCGCTGCTACAAGTGGTCTGATCTCCTGCAAAATTCTACCGCTGAAAGCCAGTACACCTGTAACCAACTCTGGCTGTGTTAAGCCAATCGTATAGCTCATGATCGCGCCCTGGCTAAAACCACCCAGGTACACCTCATCCAGCTTATACTTTTCCTTTACCTGCACTATAAACTCCCGTATGGCTTCTCTGCTCTGTGCTTCCTGACCAGCATTAATCTGAGGATTTCCTGAAGAAAAATCTACCTCATACCACGCAAAGCGACCTTCGCCAAGAACAAAAGGTCCACGGGGGGATATAACGGTATAGTTGGCCGGTAAATAGTTCGCGAGACTGTACAGGTCCTTCTCGTTGCTACCTACCCCATGTAACAGAATAAGCGCTTTCTGCTTTCCGGCAGTATTAGTTGCCGGTTTTATCAGATAGCTCAGTCCCAGATCGGTGTTCAGGTTATTTCCCATTGTTTCTATAGTTGCTGCCATAAGTTAATTGTGTAGTATAGTTGCAGAGAGGGCAAATCTACCCATACCCTATTAATACAGATGTCATGGTAAGCGAGCCACCTACAACTTTGTCGTTAAAGATCGAAACGGCATCATTGATGCCCTTCAGGCCCAGTGTATAAAGCAACGGCCAGTAATGTTCCGGCCTCGGGATGGCAAGCGCGCTTCTTTGCCAAGTTGCTCATACTTTAACAGCTCGTCGTGGCTGCCGTTACCGATCAGTTCTTTAAACGGGGTAATTATCTGCTTAGCCAGTCATAGCCATTTCGGGTTCATTTATTTAATCCCTGACTACCATGCGCAGGTTATGTACCTTGTTTCCACTTCCCATAATTAATAAACCATTACTTCGAAGGCTGGTCCGTTCTTTTGCCAGGCCGTAGTGGTACTGCGGCCCCTTGGTATAATCTATACGGACGTGTTGCAGTCAAAAGCCACCCCGAAGCAGGCACTACCTTTATCATTCATTTAAAAGGAAAGAAACATGGCAACAGGCTTTGTGATACATCGAATTAAGTAATCAGGAGCTATCGAGCAAGATTCAAACGGCATAGGCACAAACACACCAAGCTAGCTAACATTTTCGCTTTAAGAGGCAGGATCGCTTCTGCTACTTCCTTAGGGAGGCACGACTACTAAGAATAGGGATGGTTTTAGTCTTAGCTACGTTGCACTTTGCCGCTTCTTTCGAGCCGATAAACATTTCGTACCTTCCTGGTAAAACTGTTTGTAATCCTGCATACACCTAAATTGCATAATTTGGCAGCAGGGCAAAACTTGTCCTATAGCAAAATATACTTTTATAGTTCCTTTTCAGCCTACTATTAAATGTTTTAAATGCTTAGATAGCTAATACTATACCTGCTATATTGCACCTCGTTTGTATCATCACGCTATGGATATTTACCTTTTTCGTTCTGCTCCCAAAGCCCACTCCCAAGGTTTCCAACATCACTACCTTCCTTACAACAACAAGGCTGTCCGGTTGCTCTCCAGGACATGGCTGATTATCGCCGCTTTGGTATTTGCGAGTAATTTTGTGGTCAGCTATGCCCACCAGTTTCCGGGCGCCGCCCTCTACCGTGTCGCTTACAGTCTCTATCTTGTAGCCGGGCTAAGCGTTTTCCTTGTCGACCTTTGGCTTAGGTCTCAGCAGGCGGAAAGGACTCGAAAATACTATCGCTACCTCTACCTGGGCTATGCTTTTGTATTTGCTGTAACATGCCTGCTGATGTCGGTGGCTGTGCAGGGAAGCCCCATCAACAACATGACCATGTACCTGCTGGGGCTCTCGCTCATCGCCGTGCTTTTTGTATTGGAATTGAAAGAACTGATAATCCTGGCAGCTGTCGTGGAGCTTACGTTTGTGGGAGGTGTCATGCTGCTGGATTTGCCTACCGAACGCATCATCATGAACCAGACCGGGTCCCTGTTCCTGATCCTCTTCTTCTTCCTTATTAGCAGGCTAAACTATAGCTTCCGGTTCAACCACTTTCACCAGCTCAGACTGATTGAGGAGAAAAAAGAAGAGCTGGAACAGCTGAGTAAAGCAAAAACCAAGATTCTCGGAATTGTTGCACATGATTTACGCGGCCCTTTTGCCAATATTGAAAAGATGGCTTCGATGTTGCTGCACAAGCCCATGGCACCCGAGCAGCAGACCCGATTTTTTGAGCATATCCTGAAAAGCTGCCAGAATTCGAAAGGCCTCATCAATGAATTGCTGGAGATGGCCCGCTACGACCAGGAGGGGGCTTGCCTTCCGGAGCCTGTGAAGCTCAACGACTTGCTGGATGAACTGAAGCTTTCCTGGCAGTTTCAGTTAAAGGATACGCGACAGCTTTTTGTACAAAAAGCCTCGGAGGACCTGTGGGTTAACCTGGATGTGGAGAAGTTCAGGCGGGTGTTGGATAACCTCCTCTCGAACGCTGTTAAGTTTACCCAGGAGAAAGGCAACATCATGGTCCGCCCGGTGCAACAGGAAAGCATGATACACTTAGAGATCACAGACGATGGCATCGGGATACCGGAGGCCATACGTTCCCGCTTATTCGAGCCTTTCTCCGGGGCAGGAAGAAAAGGGTTACAAGGAGAACAAACGGTTGGGCTTGGCTTAAGCATCGCACGAAAACTGGTAGAAATGCACCAGGGTACTTTAGAACTGGATAACGGACAGGAGAAGGGAACAACATTCCGGATCACCTTGCCGGCCCTTCCTACTGCGCTGTAAGGCACAAAAGAAGCTATTTGCTAGCCTACCACACGCACAGAAAACAGATTTCAAACAAAAATTAACAAGAAGTCAACAAGCCAGATCAGGCCAAAATCCATTTTCATCAGGCGAATTACCTATCTCAGAATTTACTCATGCACGAGAGGATTGACCAGCTGTTTTAAATATGAACCGTGACACGATCCATGCCGCGGATCTAAAATAGCGAACGGCAGCGCCTGTTTCGTTACAAAAAGCTGCCGAGGCCATACAAAATCCTGTACTTGTAACATCGATCTCCTGGCCTTTTCAAGTAGCCACAGCGTCCCGATGATCTTTAAAAAAACGGTTTCATAATTAACCCTAGCCCTGATATTATTTAGCCTGCCGGTTACCCTGGCATTGTTCACCATGCGATGATCTTAAAGACCAGGATGCCATACAGGTGCTTCCCTAAGGGCAGCACCTGCTAGGCTACAGTAGAAATAAAGCAGACCTATCTTTCCAGGAGCGGAGATGAAAGGCAAAAACACCGCCAGGTCTTTGAGGAACAACTCTATCGCGATGATGTAGGGATACAGCCACTCAAGAGCTAGCCCCAGGAAAAACGATACCTGCCTATCGCCAACGTTTAGCGCACATATACTGTCTGGATGTCGCTGAGCCTGGTCGTATAACAAGGCGAGCGCATGTCCGAGCGAAGCAGCCACCCCTTGTCCACCCCCTGCTCGGCTACCTTCACCCGCTCCCTGCCGAACCGGTCGGTGAGCGTGTCCATCACCGCCATGAGCTTGCGGTGCTTGGCGCGGTTCACCTCATCGAGCAGGTCCAGCTGCACCTGGCTTTCCGGCATGATGTCGGTGACGAACACCCCCGACTTCTTGTACCAGTAGCCTTCCCGGTAGATGGCCTTCAGGGCAAGGTTGGCATAGTGGATCAGCTCTATACCGGAGTTCGTGGCCACGGGCAGGTAGATGCTTTTACTGGCATGGTATTGCTGGTCTTTATCAGAAAACCAGTTGGTGTTGAGAAAGATCGTGATCAGCCGCGCGCAGCTCTTCTGCGCCCGTAGCTTCTTGGCGCACCGGGCCGCGTACGTGGCCGTGGCATTCTGTATGTCTTCAAAATCGGTGAGTTTCTTGCCAAAGCTGCGGGACGTGCAGATGCCTTTCTTGGGCGGAGCCACTTCCTCGAGCGCCAGGCAGGCCTCTCCCCTTAGCTCATTTAGAAGCCTGACACCTACTACGCTCATGTGCTTGCGGACCCATGTCGGGGAAGCTATCGAGAAGTCCAGGGCCGTGTGCATGCCGTGCTTGTGGAGCAGTTTGGCATACTGCCCGCCAATGCCCCACACGTCCTCTACGGCCGTGGCTTTCAGGGCCGCCTCGATGTGGCGGGGCTCCTGGAGCACCAGCACCCCGTTTGCTTTTGCGGATTTCTTGGCCAGCTTGTTGGCCACCTTGGCCAGTGCTTTCGTGGGCGCAATCCCCAGGCTGACCGGAATACCTGTCCAGCGCTGCACCGTGTTCCTGATCTCGCGGCCATAGGCGCTCAGGTCCTTTTTGTAAAAGGAAGAGAAGTCCAGGAAGCATTCATCGATGGAATAGATCTCCACGTTGGGCGTGAACTGCGCCAGCGTCTGCATCACGCGGTCAGACATATCTCCATACAGCACGTAGTTGGAAGAGAAGGCCCTCACGTGCCCGTTTTCCACCAGGTTCCCGATGTTGAAGTAAGGCTCCCCCATCGGGATGTTGAGCTTTTTGGCCTCGTTGCTCCGGGCGATCACGCAGCCGTCGTTGTTGCTGAGCACCACGACAGGCTTTCCGTTCAGCTCAGGGGCGAACACCCGCTCACAGGAGGCAAAGAAGTTGTTGCAGTCGCAGAGCCCCACCATTGCCTTAGCGCTTTACGGGCTTGTGCAGCACCCACACCACCACGCCCCATACCCGCATGTCCATCTCCTCGGTAATTTCGATCGGGGCATACACCGGGTTGGCCGGCAGGAGGAAAACGCCTTTGCGGCTTTGGCTGAAGGTCTTGACGGTAAACTCCCCGTTCAGAAAGCAGATCACCGGCAGCCCGTCCGCCGGCTTCAACGACTTGTCGATCACCAGTACATCGCCCTCGTGGATGTTGGCGTCCTGCATCGAGTTGCCCCGCACCCGCATGAAGTAGGTGGACGAGGGGTTCTGCACCAGGTACCGGCCCAGGTCGATTTTGTCTTCCACGTAGTCCTCGGCAGGCGAGGGAAAACCGGCCGACACATAAGAGGCCACAAAGGGAAGCTCGAGTTCTTCAAAGCTTTGGATGTCCAGGAGCTCCAACACAGCAGAGTGCAGGGGAATCGTTTTTATGCTGTTCATAGTTTTCAGTTTTACTAATATTATTAGCAATAATACGATCAAAAGAACAGCAAAAGCTAAATATATTGGAAATAATTTTTCAATTCTTCCACCGCCGAGGACCTCTGCTAGGTTATTATCTTGATTTATAGTTTAGAAGAAGACAATCTTATCTGCCTTACAGGTTAAAGGTTCTTCCTGACGTAATGGTACCGTCTTAGTTCTTTTTTCTGCATCGCTTCCGGACTGTGCCAATAGTCTAGCAGGGACTGATAAGTATAGCCTTCGGCGTAATAGGCATAAAGGATATAAGGCTGGAGGTCTGAAAAATCGCCGACCCGAAGGATCTTTGCCTGTAGTCCCTTCAAAAAAGGCCCCTGTTTGAAGGTAGTCTGCTCGAATGGCAGGTAAACGCTCCAGTATACCCTTTCTCCCCCTATGGCACCTTTTAAGGTGAGTTGGCTGGCGACGGGGCTCTCCTGGGCATACACCACCTCAAAGCCATCGGTCGCCGACTTAGCCACGGTGAAGCCGGTGGTGCCGCCAAGGCTAAGCTCTTGGGGGACCTCCGGCCCCAGGTTAAAATAAGTATGTGCGGCCCCTTCGGCATCCGCGTAGGAAACCCGCAACTCATACTCCTCTATGCCCTTTGGGGGAAATTGCAGGTCATTACCGTGCACGAGATTATCTAACGGCGAGTAGAGGTGCAGCATCCGCCCGTAATCCCCTGCCTTGGGATAGCCGATAAGGGAGACGGTGGGAGTCGTCGCCCCCTGGGGCTTGTCGTAGCTACGTTTTACGGCCTCACCCGCGGCCGAGAAGTCAATGACGGTATCTGCGGAGGACACCTCGGAAAAGATGTACTTGCCGGTCGCGGGGATCAGCAGGTAGAGCAGGTCCTTGGGCAGGAGTCTGTCATAAGTGATCTCCACACCTTGGCTTCCCGAGTGCCCAGACCAGCCGAGAGCGTTTATGCCTGTGAAGATGATGCCGCCCACGGCATTAGCGTTCTTATAACGCACCTTTGCCGGCGCTGTTTCCCCTGTGGAAGTATAGGCTGGCGCTTTGGCGTGCTGCCAGCTGTCGGGGTCCACCTGTATGTAAGTCCAGATTAGGTACCTGTAGTCGTCAGACTCCGTGTCATAGATGGTCGTCACGTCAAACTTGGTTTCCTCTGACTTCACCTGGAGCCGGTGGTCGGTCTCAACAGCCAGAAGCGTGTCGAGCACCACCTTGCCGGTCTCCTCGGAGAGGATCAACTCAAACTCACTCGCCCCGCGGTCTTCTGGGTCAAACCTATAGTTGAAGCTGAACATCTTGGCTCCCGGGCCCGGCGCCGGATCTTCGGTCTTGGGGTCCTGGCAGCTGAGCAGGAAGAGTAACAGCAGGAGGCTCAAGGGTAGCTTAATTCGCATAGCTTGGCGACATATGTGGATGAAGGGATATATACCCAAAGTGGTATTCTTTAGTTACAACTTCCTCCCTCCTGTCTGACAGGATCTTATCAGAGCGAATTAAGCACTTCCGGCACGTCGTTTAGCGGGGAGTTGACCAGCGGGGAAACCGGGTAGGCTTTCATCTGCTCTGCCTGGAAAGGATGTAGCAGCGAGAGAAGTTCCTCCTGCGACTCGTGCTCATCCAGCCAGAGTTCTTCAGCTTCGGGTGAGAGGATGACGGGCATGCGGTCATGGATCGGCCGCACCACTTCATTCGCCTCCGTGGTGATGATGGTGTAGGTGTGCAGCACTTCCCCTGTTCCCCTGTCGAGCCATTCGTCCCAGAGACCGGCAAAGGAGAACAGCTCCTCGTTTTTGAGCAGGATGCGGTGCGGCACCTTGCCCTGCGGCGTGACCTGCCACTCAAAGAAACCGTCTGCCGGCACCAGGCAGCGTTTGGAGGTGAGCAGCTTGCGAAAGGAGGGCTTCTCTGTCAGCGTTTCGGCCCTGGCGTTAATCGAACGTTTGACGGCCTTGGCATCCTTGGCCCAGAAGGGCTGCAGGCCCCAGGAAAAAAACTGCACCTGGTCGGGCTGCTCGTTGGTGATGACAGGCAGGGCCTGGGAAGGGGCTGCGTTGAAACGCCCTTCCTTCATACTTTGCGCCAGCAGCCGGGCTGCCTTGGAGTCACCTTTGGGTTTGGGGGCTACAGAATATCGTCCACACATAATAAGAAATTTTTGGGTAGTATAAGCACGTGCCCTGGAAGAAAAATGTTCGGATTATGTTTCCACCAGCTGCGTTTTGAGGCCCACCACCTCGCCTGTTGAAGCTTTGCCCAGGATGAGAGCCGTGATCTTCCGCGCTCCTGCCCGGTAGACCTTTACCTGCGCGAGGTGCTGCTCGAGGAAAGCCTGCAGCTCCTCAAAGCGTCGGGCCTCCTGCTGTGCTTCTGCCGGTAAATCAGCAGCAGCGTTCGTCATATTCCGAAAAAAATGCGCCAGCTCTTCTGTGACGAGCTCCTGCGCGGCCGGCATGCCAGCCGCTACGGCTACCTGCCTTGCGATTTGTTCCGGCTCCTGGCCGGCAGGGTAATGCACAACTTCGAAAGGGGCATCGGTTTCGCTTACATAGTACAGGCCTTCCGCCTGCTTTTGAAGCGCTTCTAAAAGCTCCTGGGTGGATATTGTCTGACTGCTCATAATCTCGTTGTGTTAAACCGGTTCAGCTAGGGTATGGCCTGCTCGTCCACCTGGCTCTCGAGCACATGTTGCACCTGCTCGGGCAAGGCCGAGAGCAGATCGTACCCGGTGGCTTTTTCAATCGCGTCTACTGTGGTGCGGTAGGAGGCCCAGTCGGAACGGACGCTCTCCTCGTTGGGTGTATCCACGGCAATCACCCGGGTCGTTCTGCTGATGCGCTGCAGGTCATTTTCTCCTTCCGGAAGCACCACCAGCACTTTCCAGATACGGGCGGGCACTGTGACCCGGCCGTTGTCTATGGTTTTGGCAAAGCCATTACTGCCCGTGCCTCCCTGGCCATAGCTGCCCATCACCACATATACTTCCATGCCGGCCGCTACCAATGCACGGGTATAATCCTCCAGGTTCGCCCAGGTCTGCTGGTTGTTATTGGGAGCCTGCGGAATCATGTTGGTCATCAGAAAGGTGGCTGCGTTGCTTTCTACGGAGTTTGTCCGGTCTGCCGAAGGCGTGTTATGCCCGCGATCGAAGCCCGTGCCCCTGTAGGCCGAGGCACTTACCTGGTACCAGCCTTCGGGCAAAGCAGGATCCGGGCGAAAGTTATCCTGCCGTTCGGCCGAACCCAGCCACTGCCGGCTTACATGCCAGCTCACCCAGTTGGGCGTGCCGCGCTGCCGGCTATAGGAAAGCGCAAACTGCGGCTTTTCCATTAGGAAGTTGTTTGGATTGCTTTCCTGGGCGGTAGCGCCGCTGGGATTTCCCAACAGCAGCTGCTCCTGCTCGGGCGTAAGCGAGACGGATTGCTGGGGTGTTACCTCCGTTTCTTTACAGCCGGCCAAGATCAGCAGGAAAAACAAAAAATAACGATAGTAAGGTTTAAGTATCCGCATCTTTTTAAGGCCCATTAAATGGTTTCAAGTGGCAGGTATCTGTCTAACGTATCTCCCTTTACTATGGCAACGCTTCCGGGCTACGTTGCGCTTAAAAACCCGGTCAGGCGCTTCCTGGACAAGCTTTACAGCCGGTATAAAGAAAAGCGCCGCCTGGAAGCAGACCCGATGAGGCGGACGCTAGCAGGTACTATCCTGGCAGCCATTCCTTTACGAGCTTTCAGCCGGTCCCCTTTCAACCCCTCCTGCTTCCCGATGAAATAATAGGGGCGCTATGCTCCACTCCTTCCTGCAAGTTGCTAGCCTAGCTGCTTTGGATCAGCTGTAAGCTGCAAGGGGATTTTTCCCATTGGGTTTCCCGGCTTTTCCCCGCCCCCGGCCAGGGAAGCCCCCGCACTTCTTTGTACCTTTTCCCCTTTGCCGCGTGATCTTGCCCGTTATGCGCAGGCACCGTATTTATTAACAAGTTGTATAACAACCTTTTAAACAACCATAACGCGGCAAGCCTGATTTCAGGCGCGTTGCCATTTCGCCTGATCCTGCGCTACTTAGTCCCCGCAACCTTTCTTTTTTCACCTTTAACGAGTTAAGCTATGCCAAGACTGATCACGCGCAACACCACAGAGACCAAAGAGCAGCCCTGCCATTTTACCGATTTGTCGCAGAATGTGTTCCTGGAAGAGCAGGTAACCATCGAAGCGCTGCAGGCACGCTGTGCCCGCTACAGGGACCTGTTGGCCTCCCTGCAGCCCCCACAAGAAAATACCATGATCCGGGCAGCAAACTTTACGACAGACTCCGTCCTGCAGCTGATCCAGCAGAGCCCCACCAGCGCCTTTATCCGGGTGTATTACGGCCTGGACGAAAACGGGGAACACCTGCTCTTCATGGCCCCAGTGTCGGACGCAGGAACGCTGGCGATGACCGAGGAGACCATCTACGTGGATGACTGCTGCCGCTGCCCGCCCATGGGCAACTGCCCGGAAGACCCCTTGCTGGCATCCTAAGCCCTCAACGATCTGAAAAGCAAAGAGGACATGGCCACAAACCATGTCCTCTTCTTATATTGCAACCCTATGTGGGAAGTCGCTATATACTTCAGCCTCCTGTCGCTCAACCTGCTCATCTGGGCCACCAGCTACCGCCACCTGCAGCCCGCCTCCCGCCTACTGGGGCTGGGGCTGCTGCTCACCCTGGTGGTGGAAGGTTTTGCGGCCTACCTGATGTTTCACAATATCCGGAACCTCTACCTGTACCACTTCCTCACGCCTTTGCAGTATGCGCTCTTTGCGCTTGTCTTCTACAAAGTGCTGACCGGGACCAGGCTACGGCAGGCCGTGCTCGCGTCCCTCCCGCTGTACCTGGCGGCCTCAACCTACTTTACCCTTTGCCTGGAAGGGCTCTCGGAGTACAACTCCTATGCGCTTTCCCTGAAGAACGTTTTGATCGTCTGCTGGGCGCTGGGCTACTACAAAGAAGTATTCGAAAGCCTGCAGGTGACGCGCCTGACCCACGAACCCATGTTCTGGGTCAGTACGGGGCTCTTTTTCTACTCGCTGGGCAGCTTCTTTGTCGACGGGCTCATGAACCAGCTGCTGAGCGACTCGTTCGAACTGGCCAGCGCCCTGTACTACATCAGCATCTTTCTCGAATATTTACTTTATATTACCTTTCTGATTGCCTTTGTGCTGGAGCGCAAGGCAAGTCAGTATGCACTGGAATGAGTATGATCCTTTATCTACCGCTAAGGCTGCATGTCTGATACCCTCCTGATCATCGCTGTGGGCACAACGCTGCTGTTGCTGCTGGGGCTCTTCATCGCCTTTATGACGCTTGCCTACCAGCAAAAGCGCCTGCAGCACCAGGAGGAAGTGACGGGCCTTGTCACAGCCTACCAGAAAGAAATACTCAAAGCCCAGCTGGAAATGCAGGAACAGACCTTCCTTTCCATTTCCCAGGAGATCCATGACAACGTCGGCCAGATCCTCTCGCTGGTGCGGCTGCATATCAGTACGCTCGGAACGGGCATGCCCACGGGCTCGGATCAGAAAATACAAAGCAGCAAAGTCCTGCTGGACCAGGCGATCGCCGACCTGCGCGACCTCTCCAAAAGACTCAACAGCAACTACGTGAGCCAGCAAAGCCTGGCTACCCTGCTTCGCTTCCAGCTGGAGCTGATCGGCAAAACCGGCGTGGTCGCCACGCATTTGGAGGTTACGGGCGAGGAAGGCCCTTTGCATCCTGAAAAGAAGCTGATTCTCTTCCGCATCGCGCAGGAAGCCATCAACAACACGCTCCGGCATGCGGGGGCCGACACCCTCACGGCCCGCCTTGTTTTTTCTGCGCGCAAGCTGGCCCTCCACCTTGCTGACAACGGCAAGGGCCTGCCGGCACCGGACCCGGCTTCTCCAACACAGGGTCTCCGGGGCACCGGGATGCAAAACATGTATTACCGGGCCGAGCTCATCGGTGCCACCCTCCGCATCCAGGGCCCGCCCGGGGAAGGCACCCGCCTTGCTCTTGAATTACCCCTAAACTGAATACCGCTATGCAGCCAGTCTCAATCACCAAAGTCGCCCTCGTAGATGATCATAAGCTGTTCCGAAAGGGCATGCTGGAACTCATTAACGGCTTTAGCACCTACACCGTGTCGCTGGAGGCCGAAAACGGCAGGGACTTTACCCGCAAGCTCTTCCCGGAAAACATCCCGGATATTGTGCTCCTGGATATCAGCATGCCCGTGATGGACGGCTTTGAAACAGCCGCCTGGCTGCAGGAGCACCACCCGCAGGTCAAGATCCTGGCCCTGTCGATGAAAAACGATGAGGAGACCGTCCTGCGCATGCTCCAATGTGGGGTAGACGGCTATGTGCTCAAGAACGCCGATCCCTCGGAGCTGCGCATGGCCCTGGAGGCGCTGGAAGTAAACGGCAGCTACTATGCCGGCAGCGTGCGCGAGGTCCTCAAGCGGGACCTGCAAAATAAAAAGGCGCCCAAGGCGGAGCTGACCGAGCGGGAAGTGGAATTCCTCCGGCTGGCCTGCACGGAGCTTCCCTACAAATCCTTTGCGCCTTTGCTGCACGTGTCGCCCCGGGTGGTGGAATCCACGCGGGAGGCCCTGTTTCGCAAACTGGACGTGGTCTCCCGGACCGGCCTGGTCCTCTATGCCATCAGGGAAGGCATTTTTAAGGTAGTGTAAGCCGCGGGAGCGGCCGGGGAGTTGTCTCCTGGCTTGCGCTGCCGGGCTCGTCCCCGCGACACGGGGCCTGCAGGGTGGAACAAACTTAAATACCAACCCAACACGGGCTCCAACCAACCTGCAGGGAGACATCACGGCAAAAAAAAGGCTTGGGTTAGTTTAACCCAAGCCTTTCTACTTCACATCATCCTGCCAGGTGGCAAAGGGGAAATGCCTCTGCTCCCGGGCTTTCAGGCCAGGGGCTGCAGGGCAGGAACCCGAAGCTATCGCTGGGAGGGCTGATTCTCCTGCTGCTCCCCCTTTATCCGATCCTGTTCATCGGCCGCACGCGTGATCTCGTGCGTCACCTCGCTGGCCGCATCCTTGAACTCCCGGATACCACGGCCAAGGCCCCTGGCCAGTTCGGGAATGCGCTTTGCGCCAAACAGCAAAAGAAAAACGACCAGGATGATCATGATCTCCCCGCCCCCGAGATCCCCCAGGAAAAGAAGCACGTTTTCTAAAATCATGTTATTTAATGTTTATAAAGTAAAACAATCCTTGCACAAATCTGCTAGGTTACCGCGCCAGGGGCGCTGCCGCCAGGCAACTGTCCACGATGCCCTTCCACTTCCCGGCCAGCTGCAGCTCTGTGGTATGGTTCAGGTTTACTGCCATATTGTAGAACTCCAACGCTACCTCCGGGTGCTTTGGTCCGCGCAGAGAAAAAATGAGCGCTATCCGCTCGATGACCAAGTTCCCGTTCGTTTCGCGTGTTTCTTTGCTTATTCGGCAATCCTGCACGTCTAACAGGTCAACCAGGGTCTGCACTTCCCTGCCCTCCTGTTTCCGGGTATAGAGCAGCTGCTTTTGTTGCCCGTCGATACCGATGGCATAGCCGGGGTTCCAGAAGTCATACCCGGAAAGTGTCAGCGCATGCTGCATGGCCAGTGCGTCCAGCCCTTCCAGCAGCTTCTGGTTCCGTAAGCGGTTTTTCCGGCGGGCATAGGCGAAGGGCAAGGCCAGCAGGAGCATACTAATGAGTCCTATTGTTAATGATACTGAATCCATTTTTGATCTGGTTTAAACGTCTGTTGATGCGCCGCCACAGGCAGCCGGCTGCCCGGGCGGCAAAAATAAATTTGTGTGACAGCAGCATGGCTGCGGCCGCGTTTCCTTCCTTTGCAGGCAGGTCACCAGAAGTTATGGAACGGGTAGATCATGTCCCTGCCGCGTAGGCCGTGGCAGCTCCAGGCCGCATGCAGCAGGGTCCGGGCGACAAGGCAGAGGCTCCTGTGCTCCAGGGCTACCCATCCTGCCCCTAAGCCGGCGGCACCATGCCCCGGGTATGGCAGGACAGGCCGGTTGGCGCAGCTTACCGCAAGCTCAGGTACCCTGTCCAGAAAGCGGAAGGTAAGCTGCCTGCTACCTGCAATTTTTGCCTCCGGACCAGTATCAGGCACATACTCCCCCCTGCCCCCGGCTATAGGTACCCGGAGGGCACCTTCGCCCCCACTGCATGGCAGCAGCGCGAAGAGCAAAAGCAGGATAGTGTTAAAGCAGAATGCCATACGTGATCAGCCGGATGTTAAAACGCCTTTTCAGTTCAAGGATCAATTGATGTTCTTCTACGATGGCGCAGGTCCCGTACGCCGCCAGATGGGAGGCCGCGCGAGTGTCCACAGATCCTCCCGGGCCTGCTCTTGCGGATACTGTTTCGTTATTATGCCCATGAAGCGGCTACCCCCTTAGACGACTGATTGGGTTTTCCCAGGTATGCGGCTTCCAGGAACAAGGCGGACAGCGCCAAGGACGCCTCCCGGCTCCTGGGAGCCCCGCATGCCCTATACCAGCGTGGGCTACCTGTTTCCCTTGGCTGGATTAAACCGCAACATCGGAATCAGCAGCGCCCCGGCAGGGGCGTTAAACGGGTAAAAACAGGGGCACACACCGGGAAAGCCACTACAGGCAGAAACAGCACCACAGCGGCACCTCCATTAGTTGGGGATGTGCCTTATGCGGCTTCAACCGCGGGAGTGGGAATAAAATAGATGAGCGCCCCGTTTTAAGGGCCATTGGGGAAAATACAGCAGAAGTTGCGAGAAGCAAGCGGCAGCGCCAGGGACAGCACCGCTTGTTTTTCAACAGGCAATGGGAACAACAACAGCAGCCCGAACGCGACAGCCACAGCCAGGACCTGCTGCCATTCCGGTGCAAGGCCTTCCCGTGGATCGCTTACCTGCACCTTCCAAATGCTGTGCCCTTGCTCAGCAGCATGCGCCACCGCCACGGCACTTTTGGAAACAGGCGCAGTTGGGTGTCCGTCAACCGTTTTCACCTGAAAGCTAAAAAGCAGCAGCAGCGCCACCCCGACAAGGGCAGTCAGCCAGTACTGTTTCGCTATCGTTTTTTTGCCGGACATTGTGACAAATATAGCATACAAGCCACCTGTTACCAACCCTTTTCATCACATTCTTGCAGCCACGTCGCCTGTAGAGCCCGGTGGCGCGTCCCCTGATAACCAGGTAAGGCGCATGCTCCCCTGAATTGCTGTTAAAATGACAGGCCATGTTGTTGTGCAGCCCAAGCCCGGGGTAGAGCCAGGCTTCAAGCTGCAACCTGTTCTCGGAAGCTTTTTACCAGGAAATGCGGTGCCGGTTCCTATCAGGCTTTTCATCAAGGTGGTTACCCGTCTCCTGTCTTATTCTTTTTCTCAAGGTCTTCCTTCTCCTTTTTATCGGCTGTGTACACGAAAGCCGCATCATGAGCTAGGACCCGGTGTTTATATAAAACGCCAAGGTAACGGCGATATTTTCTCCATAGTAGATAGCAATCCAGTTTCCCTGATTCGGTACCAGTGGAAGTGATCAACCGCGAACGTGCCTGGGTATATGCGTGCGTAAAGCCGAATTCAGTCGTTGGTACATGGAAGAGAAGAAACGGCAGCAGGTGCCTTGTGCCAGACCGATCCAGGGCGTTGACGCTCAAAGGCTGGAAACTGGCTTTTGTCCCTTTCCTATTGCTTTCCACACATAACAGGACGTTCTACAGCCTATAGCCTGACTGAAGGGCTACAGGTTTCGCAGGGCCTTGCGCGCTTCGAGTTCGTCCATGACAATAGCTGCCAGCGCTTCGAGCATTTGTTCAGCTTCCCGGCTGAAGGTCCGGGGCTGTTTATCGGCGATAGCCACCACCCCGATCCTGATACCGTCCGGTGTCCTGATGGGGGCCCCGGCGTAGAATTGCAGGCCGAACGCCCCATGCACCAGGGGATTTGTTGCCAGGCGCTGTTCCAGTCTGGCATTTTCAAATACAGTCACCTCATCCCGCAGCACCGCAAGGGAACATAAGCCTATCTCCCGTCTGACCTCGCCGAGCCCCTCGATCCCTACACTTGCTTTGATGAGGATATTTTCTTCCGCCACAAAGTTGACGAATGCGATCGGCACCCGGAAAATATACGCTGCCATCCCCACCACATGCTTAAAAGTGCCTGACCTGGCATAGTCGTCCATGACGTTGTAGCCCAGCAGCTTTGCCAGCCGCTCTTCCTCCTTAGCGGGAACAGACGGTTTTTCGAACGGATTCTCCTTTTTCATGCGCTGCTACTTCTTCTTTTCAGGGTTGCCCTTGCCCGGGGTGGGGTACTGGGAAAAGATCACTTCAATGTCCTCGCTCTTGAGCGGCTTGTGGATAAGACCTGATACAAGGGCATAGGCTTTGGCTCTTTCACTGTCGGCCAGGTCAAGCGATGAAGTCAGGATATAAATCCGGCACCTGTCTAAAAGCCTGGGCATGAGTGGCCCGAGGGCCTCCAGTAACTGCCAGCCATCCATGACGGGCATATTCAGATCCAGCAGGATGATGTCGGGAACCTCATTGCCTGCTGCCTTCAACGCCCCCAAAGCTTCCATGGCTGAAGGGAAGGTTTCTATATGGAGCTGCGCCTCTTCCAGGAGCAGCGTGTGCTGCGTGAGGAACCTGCTCAGATCGTCATCGTCAATGAGGAATATGTTCATGCTGTTGATGCGGTAAATATATCAGAAATCGGGTGCCTACTCCCACTTCGCTGCTGACTTCCACGTGTCCCCCCATCGCTTCCAGATGGGTTTTGACCAGGTACAGGCCCATACCCCTGCCTTCCCTGTCCGAGTGGAACCGCTTGTAAAGCCGGAAGAGGTTCGTGCCAGCCGCTTCCGTATCAAACCCCGAGCCATTGTCTGCAAACGAGATCAGCACGCCTTTGGTGTTGTTGCAAAAGCACCTGATGCGCACGGAAAGGGCGCGCTCCGGTGACCTGTATTTGATGGCATTGGACAGCAGGTTGTAAAACACGCTGTACACGTAGGCCCTGTTTGCCAACACGCTACAACCTTCCGCGATGTCGGTGATGATCTCGCCTCCGCATTTCTCCAGCAGCTCCTGCAACGAAGACGCTACCTGTTGGATGACAAGGGGGACATCCACCTGATCCAGCTCCAGGGCTGCTTTGCTGTCCCGGATGGAGAGAATCTTATTCAGGTCTTTCATGACCGTATCCAGCCTGCTCACGCTTTCCTTTAAGTTGGCCAGCGCGCTGTCGTATACCGCGCTGCCTTTGTCCATACGGGCCAGCAGGTTAGCCAGTCCCAGGGCGCTGGCGACCGGTGCCCGGAGATTGTGGGAGACAATGTAGGTGAACTGCTCGAGGTCCTTGTTGTGCCGGTACAGGTCTTTTGCGGATTGGGTCAGTTCCAGTTCCGAGTTTTTGAGGGCGGAGATGTCGGTTTGGACCTCAATGAACCTTGTCAGCTGCCCTGCCTCGTTGAAAATGGCGGTGATGTCCACGTTGATCCATACGGCTTCCCCGTTCTTTTTCACGTTCAGGACTTCAAAAGTAATCGGCTCGCCATCCAGTAGCTTTCCTTCCAGCGCCGCATACGTCGTCGGGTCTGTGCGGTGGTCGTGCAGCAGCTCGGAGGGCATTTTGCCTGATGCCTCCTCCAGGCTATACCCTGTCAACCGGGTAAAGCCCTCGTTCACCCACGTGATCCGCCAGTCGCTGCCGGCAATGAGCACGCTGTTGTTGGTCTTGCTGGCTACCAGGGAAAGCATCTCAAGCTCCTGCTTAGCCTTGACACTTTCCGTGATATCGGTCTGCACACCAATGAACCGAAACAGGTTGCCCCCTTCATCAAAAGCAGGCGTAGCCTCTATCCTGAACCAACGTTTCTCACCGGACTTTTTGTAGACCAGCAATTCCCCTTCGATAGGCAGCCCCTGCTCTCCCGCTTCTATGATTTGCCGGACAGTTGCTTTGTCGGTTTCCTCTCCTGCCAGCAGGCTGTAGGGGGCTTTGCCCGCGACCTCGGGCAGGGTGTAGCCCGTCAGGATCGTGAAGGCCTCATTGACCCACTCGACCTGCCGGTCTCTGTCCATGATGATCACCGAATTCTTGCTCTTGCTGGCAACCAGGGCAAGCTTGCCCAGTTCCTGCTGTGCTTTTACTCTTTCGGTAATGTCACTTTGTATGGTGATGAACCTGGATAGCTGGCCCTTCTCATCGTGTATAGGGTTTACCTGCACAGACAGCCAGATATCCTCCCCGTTTTTTCTGCTGTTCAGGATTTCGAAAGACACGGGTTCCCCGCTATCCATCCGATCCCGCACCGATTCGAAAGCCCTTGTGTCCGTGTTGGGGTTGTGCAGCAATTCAGACGGTTTCTTCCCTAGCGCCTCCTCTAACCCGTATCCCGTCAGCCTGGTGAAGCCCTCGTTCACCCACTCGATCCTGCGTTCCCTGTCCGTGATAATCACGCCGTTCGTCGTCTTGCTGGCTACCAGCGAGAGCTTCTCAAGTTCCTTCCTTGCCTTTACCTTTTCGGTGACATCGTCGAAGTAAATGGACAGCCCCTCCTCCGAAGGGAAAGCCTTTACTTCCACCCACCTGTCCGTACCGGCGTAGTAGGCTTCAAAATGCACGGATTTTCCTGTTTGGGCGGCATGCTGGTAGTGCTGAAAGAATTCGCCCTGCATTTCGGCCGGAAATTCCTCCCAGGCATTTTTTCCAATATGGTATTGCCTGTTCAACGAGAACAACCGCTCCGCTTCGCTGTTGATGTAGGCAAAGTTCCAGTTTTTGTCGAGGGTGAGAAAGGCATCGGTGATGCTCTCAAAGATATTATGCAGTTTTTTTGCCTGCTGCCGGATCGTTTCATAGGAGTGAATGACAGGCGTCAGGTCCTTGGCAACCGTCTGGACGCACACGACTTGATTATTCACAAGGACAGGGTACTTCTGGGTATCATATATCCGGGTCTCGCCCTCCATAGCAAGCGTAAGCTCAAACCTGGTGGCGTTTCCCCGTAAGGCCTGCTCAAAATAAAGGGCATTGACAGCCGCCGCCTCGGAAGAGAGGAACGCAGATGCAGGAGCACCTGTTACCTGCTCTTCCCCAAGGTGAAATGTCTTTTGAAACACCTGGTTGACTTCCATGACAAGGCCCTCGGGGCTTTCCACGAATACAAGGTCTGGGCTATTGTCGAACAACGCCTGGTAGCGTTGCTCTCTTGCCTTTTGCTCGGTGATGTCACGCCCGACACAGTAAAGGGTTTCTTCGTCCTCAGACCATACCCCGGACCAACGCATGAGCACGGGCTGTCCGTTGCTGTGCAGGTAGCGGTTCTCAAAGTCGGTCTTCCTGCCGCGTGCACACACTTCCCGGAGAGCCTGGCTGGTGGCAACCCTATCTTCCGGGTGCAGGAACCTGGAATAATGAGCCCCGATCAGTTCGTTGCGCTCATACCCTAATACCGTTTGACAGGCATCACTCACGAAGAGGATGTACCCATTCCGGTCGAGGCTCCCCATGATGTCGAGGGAATGCCTCACCATCTTCTCGAAGTCAAAAGGGGGTTGGTTTGTTTTCATCTGTTTTCAGAGTATGTCGGGCTGTATGCTGATACTGTGTTAATTCATCAAAACGGGATTGTTTTCCCGTGAACAAGGGTATAAAGTTGTGAAAACAAGTTTAAAAAAAGTGTGACAAATGTATTTTTTAACAAAATACAAATTTATGGGCTCTGTGAAATTCTGATCTTTTGAAGCCAACCAGGGTCAAATGCCTGCAGCCGCCACCCCTGGTGTTTGCTAATTCAGGTAAAATGGGCATTAAGGGAAGTGTCTCTAGGCTCGTACCCTTCAAGCTGCATTAAGTTGAGTAACGCCAAGGAATCAGGGAGCGGCTAGGGCTTGCGAAAACATAGAAGTACGGCGTGTTGATCCGATGATCGCCCGTTGCCTAGTTCCTCCCCTGCTCGTTGCTAAAAGGTGCTGCAGGGAATCCTTCAGTAAAGCGGAAAGCCCATTCTCCTGGAGCGCAAAACGGGTTGCCCCGGGCGGGATCTGCCCAACAAGTGTGCTCCCGCTTGTGCTGGTTTAGGCTGACAGGAGGTGTACCACGGCTTCCCGGAGTGGGCTGCAGGCGGACATTATAAAAGGCGGGACAATTCTTTTACAGGGCAAGAATAAGTTGGTTGGTGAATCTCGCACGCTTGTAGCTAAAGCAGGTGGACAGGAGCATTTTGAAAGTGCTCATGCATATAAAGGTACTACCTCATGCCACTAGAATATATAATCAGCAGGTATTCATGTGCTTAGAAGGAAGTACAGCAGGGCTACTGCCGCAACCTTCCTATAGTCGCAAAACGATTACAAGTGTCCCTTCACCACTTAATAAATCTGTAAGTACAGCTTTAACTTTTGCTGTGCCTCCCCCTACCCCTAGGGCACAAGCCTCCGGTCGAAAGTAATAGTCGTACGGAAAGTGTTTTTTTTTCGGATTTGAACATCTGCCTTTTCGTTTGTTAATAATTCAAGAAAAGAGCTTATATTTAAGGGAATGAATATAGTCGTGTTCTTTTGATTGCCGCTCCCGCTATGAACCAAACGCCCGAACAGATTGCCCGCGACCACATTGATGAGCTATTAACAGCATCTGGTTGGGTAATTCAGGATAAGAAAACATTTAACCTGAGCGCCGCCTTGGGGGTAGCTATCCGAGAATGGCAGACGGATGTGGGTCCTGCCGATTATGTGTTGTTTGTGGACAAAAAGCCTGTGGGCATTATTGAGGCGAAACGTGAGGAAGATGGCGTAAAACTAACAATACATGAAGAGCAGTCTTCGGATTACGCCAAAGCTAAGCTCAAGCACATCAACAATGGTCCGCTGCCCTTTGTGTATGAGAGCACAGGCTTAGTGACCCGCTTCACCGATTACCGCGACCCCAAGCCCCGCTCCCGCTCCGTTTTCACTTTCCACAGACCAGAGACTTTTCAGAAATGGGTAAAAGAAGAGAAGACCTTACGGGCACGCTTTGCTGACATAACTGAGCTGGCAACTGATGGCCTTCGTGATTGTCAGGTAGAGGCGATTACAAATCTGGAGCAGTCTTTCCGGGAGAACCGGCCAAAGGCGCTTATCCAGATGGCAACGGGTTCAGGCAAGACCTTCACGGCCATCACCTTTATTTACCGTCTGCTCAAGTTTGCTAAAGCCAAACGTGTACTGTTTCTGGTCGATACCAAAAACTTAGGAGAACAGGCAGAACAGGAATTTCGAAAATTTCTACCGCAGGACGATAACCGGCTTTTCCCGGAGCTCTACGGACTCACCCGGCTCAGCAGCTCCTTTGTACCGGACGACAGTCAGGTATACATCAGCACCATCCAACGCCTTTACTCTATTCTAAAGGGTACACCGCTCGACGAGAAGGACGAAGAGGAGAACCCTAATGAAGGCAACAAGTGGCAGCCCAAAGAGCCACTGCCCGTGGTTTACAATGAGAAAATTCCGATGGAATTTTTCGACTTCGTGGTGATTGACGAATGCCACCGCAGCATTTACAACCTCTGGAAGCAGGTGCTCGATTATTTCGACGCTTTCCAGATCGGTCTGACGGCCACACCGGATAACCGCACCTTTGGTTACTTCAACCAAAACCTTGTCTGCGACTATGGCTACCAGAAAGCCGTGGAGGATGGCGTGCTGGTGCCTTACAATGTGTTTGAGATCGTGACCAAGGTAACGCAGCAGGGCGCGAAAATAGAATTGGGTGAGTATGTCAGCTCACGCGAATAAATTACCAGAAAAGAGTTCTGGAACCAGCTGGACGAAGAGGTAGAGTATAACAACAAGCAGCTCGACGACAAGGTGGTGAACGTGAACCAGATCCGGCTGATCACCAAAGCGGTGAAGGAAAACCTGCCGGCCATGTTCCCGGACCGCTACGACAAGGATGGCAATTTTGAGGTGCCTAAAATGCTGATCTTCGCCAAGAGCGACAGCCATGCTGACGACATCATCAACATTGTGCGCGAGGAATTTGCCGAGGAGAACAAGTTCTGCAAAAAGATCACCTACCGCACCGAAGACCCGAAAGGCACGCTTACACAGTTCCGCAACAGCTACTACCCGCGTGTGGCCGTGACCGTGGACATGATTGCGACCGGCACCGACATCAAACCGTTGGAGGTGTTGCTTTTTATGCGCGACGTGAAGAGCCGCAGCTATTACGAGCAGATGAAAGGCCGTGGCACGCGCACCCTGAGCCTGGAGGACCTGCGGGCGTCGGGTACGCCATCGGCTAAATTTACCAAAGACCATTTTGTGATCATCGATGCCATTGGCGTGGAGAAAAGCCGCAAGACCGATAGCCGACCGCTGGAGAAGAAGCCAGGGCTCTCGCTGAAGCAGGTGCTGGAAAGTATAGCCATGGGTAATACCGACGAGGCCATGCTGACCACACTGGCCAACCGCCTGATCAGGCTCGACAAGCAGATAAACGAAAAAGAGAAAATGGCTTTTGCCGAAAAAGCCAATGGCTATACCTTGAACCAGGTGGTGAAGCAGTTGCTGCACGCGCACGACCCGGATACGATAGCAGGTATAACACAGGAAGTAAAAGCCCAGAACCCGGGTGCTGCACCCGACACCATTGAAACTAAAATACAGGAGCAGCACCAGCAACTGGTGGAGCAAGCGGTAGCTGTTTTCAATGACTACGAGCTACGCGATTTTGTGGTAGATATCCGCCGGAAGTATGACCAGATCATCGACCACATCAATCCGGACGAACTGGTGAACATCGGCTGGGTGAAGGACAACAAGGCAGAGGCAGAAAATCTGGTAAGCGATTTCAGAAGCTGGATAGAAGCACATAAAACCGAAATCGTAGCTTTGCAGCTTTTTTACGGACAGCCTTACCAGCGGCGCGAGCTCACTTACAAAATGATGAAGGAACTGGTGGAGGTGCTGAAAGCCGACAAACCTGCCATGGCCCCGCTCAACATCTGGCGGGCTTACGAACATCTGGAGAAAGTAGAAGGCAAGCCTAAAAACGAAATGATGGCCTTAGTGGCGCTGATACGGTGGGTTAGCGGTCTGGACGAGAAGCTGACGGCTTACGATAAAACCGTGGACCGCAATTTTCAGGATTGGGTGTTCCGGAAGCAGGCAGGCGCTTTGAAGTTCAGCGAAGAGCAAATGCAGTGGCTCCGCATGATCAAGGATTATGTAGCCAACAGCTTCCGGATTGAGCGCGATGACTTTGACCTAAGTCCTTTTAACGCACACGGCGGTTTGGGTAAAATGTGGAATCTGTTTGAAGAGAAAACAGACGAAATTATGAATGAATTAAACGAGGAGTTAGCAGCGTAGCATGATTGATAAAAGTATACTTCCTGCACATTGGGAAGTGAAGAAGTTAGGAGATGCAGCAAAATTTATTGACTACAGAGGTAGAACACCGAAGAAAACAATTTCCGGCATTCCACTAATCACAGCTAAAAATGTAAAAATGGGCTATATCAACGAAGAGCCCCGCGAATTTATAGCTGAAGAAGCTTATGAAAGTTGGATGACAAGAGGTATACCAAATGAAGGAGATGTACTTTTTACCACTGAAGCGCCATTAGGGAATGTTGCAAGACTAAATACTTCAGCCCGAATTGCCTTGGCTCAAAGAATGATAACTTTTCAAGCCTATGATTTCTTGAATAGCTCCTTCTTGCACTACAACCTGATGAGTCCTCAATTCCAGAAGGCATTAAACTCAAAAGCAACTGGAACTACTGTAAAAGGTATAAAAGCAGCTAATCTTAAACAATTAGAAATTTTCATACCTCCCCTTTCCGAACAGCAGGAGATAGTTGCTAGAATAGAAGAATTGTTTAGCGAATTAGAAAAAGGCAAAGAGCAATTAGAAATTGCCCTGAAGCAACTCAAGGTATACCGCCAAGCTGTTTTGAAGTGGGCTTTTGAGGGGAGATTTACTAATTCTGTGGTTAAAGATGGTGAGTTGCCTGAGGGGTGGTCAAATTCATCTATAGGTGAAATTTTCGAGGTTTTTGTTGGCTCTACACCTAGTAGAAAGATAGATAGTTACTGGAATGGAAACATCAACTGGGTAAGTAGTGGCGAGGTCGCATTCTGCAACATCAACGAAACAAAACAAAAAATTACTGAAGAAGGATTAACTAAATCTTCATGTAAGCTCCACCCACCAGGCACAGTGATAATTGCTATGATTGGTGAAGGAAAAACGAGAGGTCAAGCAGCTATACTTAAAGTTGAGGCAACTCACAACCAAAACACAGCTGCTATTAGAGTAGATCAGGATAAATATCTATCTAAATTGCTTTACTACTTCTTAGTATGGAAGTATGAAGACAATAGACGAGTTGGCTCTGGAAACAATCAAAAAGCCCTAAATAAAGAGCGTGTAAAAAGCATCCCAATTCAACTTATACCACTTGTAGAACAACACCATCTTGTTCAAGAAATAGAAAGCCGCTTGAGTGTTTGCGATAAAGTAGAAGAGACGATAACAAAAGGTATACAGCAGGCAGAGACCTTGCGGCAGAGTATTTTAAAGAAGGCGTTTGAGGGGAAATTGTAAAAAATAATTCTTAATATATGTCTAATCCAAATAAGCATTCTGCAAGCTCAAGTTTACTAGGATATTTATATCAAGGTTATTTCGCACTCCTTCAACTATTGCAGGCTCCAGATAATTCTTATGTAAGCATTGAGACTCAAGATGATATTGAGTTAGCAGATCAAAATAATAAATCTCTATTACAATTAAAACATAGTCTTGGGTCCCCTCCACCATTAACTGTAAAAAATGATGGTCTTTGGAAAACAATAGACATTTGGTGCAAATACTCAAAAGATAGTGAAATTACAAGGCTGATGTATGTTACCTCAGCGACTGTTGGAGAGAATGATAAACTGAAATTAGTTGAGAATAGCCTTTGTCCGGTTGATTCTCTTGAGGAATTAGCAGATGCTTTGGAAACTGAAGCAAAGAGAGTACTAGAAGAAAGAGAGTTTGCTAGAAAGAATAATCGAAAGAAGTTACCTCATGAAGTGAAGTACAAAGGTTGTCAGGCATTTCTCACCTTAGAAAGTAACCAAAGGCACCTGCTTATTGGAAAAGTCATGGTCCTCTCACAAGCAGTAAACATTACTAATATTAAAAGTGAGGTTGAATTAAATCTACTGCTACTTCCACAAAAATATAGGAGTTTAGTATCAGAAAAAATTCTTGAATGGTGGGGATTACGTGTTGTTAGGTCACTATATGATAAATCAGAAGAAAGGATTTCCTGCACCGAAGTGAAAGATAAAATAGTTGAAATAGTTCAAGAATGCAAGGATGACTTTCTTTCTGATGATTATGGTGAAAAGGAACCAGATGATTTAAATATGTATTCTGGCAGTTTAATGGAAAAACAGATTACACTTGTTAGTGGCGGAAAAGCAAGGGTTGTTCGAGCCACTAAAGCTAGGTGGAAGGCAATGAAACAACGAAGTGCATGGCTATTGAACAACATTAGTTTAGCACCCAAGCTTGCAGCCTTTGACAGAAGCCTTATTCAAGAGTGGAAAGATGAATTTGATGTTATGAAGGAAGATTGCGAGGATCTTTCAAATGACAAAAAATGCGAAAAAGGTTTAGAACTCCTTGATTGGTCTCATAAGAAAGCCCCAACATCCATTCCACCGATAGTAGAAAGATGGAATAGTGCATACTTGGTCCGTGGAAGTTACCAAGAGTTGGCAGATAAGGGTGAGGTTGGTTGGCACCCTAGTTATGATTCTATTAGTTAGCAGCATGAAAAAGACTTTAGATGATATATTCGCAGCAACTAACCCTATATTTTGCGCTGTTGTTCTTCACTACTTTTTGAAGGGGCACCATGAAGCTAAAGAGAAGGGCATAGATTTTCCTCTTATGTTTTTACCTGTCCCCATTTTGTTATCTCAAGATATAATGTCAACGATGGTTCAAACGAATAAGAAAACAACTTTTCTAAATTGGATTGTTGCAAATCCGATAATCCGAATAGGTATTGGTGATAGAATTACCAACACTACAGCGATTACAAAGTCTGCTATTCGTTTCGGATTAAACAATCAATTAATTACAATTACTGAGGATGGTAAATTTCTCCCAAATGGAGAAATAAGTGATTCTAAAGCTAAGCAACTAGGTATTCAAAATTACACAACCATAGCACAGAGATTTGGAAGTTGGATTGGAAATTTAGATTCTCCAGAAGCTGTATTTTTTGCACTTGGTATAACTTTTTAATCAGGGATTTTATGAACCGGTGGAACATTAGAAAAATAATCTTATTCAGTAAAACAGGAGATTTAAAGAAAGAGCTTGAATTTGATTTAAATGCTGTAAATATTATTACTGGTAGATCACATTCAGGAAAATCTTCAATAGTAGATATTATTGATTATTGTGCTGGAAGTTCAAAATGCAGCATTCCAGCTATGGTCAGGGACAATACTTCCTGGGTTGGAATTCTTTGGCAAAAAGAGAACATGCAAGTTCTTGTATGCAGAAGGATGCCCAAAAATAATGCAAAGCAGTCTGGTGACATTTATTATTTATCAGGTTCTGATGTTAGAATTCCTGAGTCGGCATCTGAATTCACTCCAAACATGAATGTCGATTCCAGTATTTTAAAGTTTGAGGCACAACTTGGAATTGAAGATATAAAAAACGATGAAATAAACACTAAGAAAATTGACTCAAAAAGGGTTTCTTTTAGGCACTGTATGCCCTTTTTATTACAAGATGATCATAGCATTATTAGTAAAGTCAACCTTTTTAGAGGAATGGATGATGCTAGAAAACGTGTTGGGATTACTGATGCATTGCCATATTTCTTAGGAGTAATAAATCAAGAAATTGTTCGGAAAAAATCTGAATTAAAAGCTAAAAGGCAAGAATTAAAATATGTAGAATTAGCACTTGAAAAACGTAATAAGGTCCTGAAGGAAGACTTCGCTTTAGCTAAATCACTAATAGATGAAGCAAGACAAGTTGGATTGGCAACTGATGATGGTTTAGGTGATATAGATAAGATTGTACGTACATTATCAGAAATCAGATCATCTGGCTTTAATGTTACTGTTGAAATACCAGATAGTGAACTTATCTTTGAATATCTTGAAAAAGAAAAAAATTTAAATAATGAAATTGAAGCTCTTAACCACCAGATTAGAGAGCTTACCAAGTATAAGGATTTAGCTTACTCATATTCTGAAGGACAAGGTGAGTTAAGAAGACGATTGGAAGTTGTAAAAATTATTGAACAGCCTCAGAATGGGCATGTATGCCCTTTATGTGATTCAGTTATTGCTGATGATTTTGAAATAGTTGAAGATGTTAAACATTCCCTATCCCAAATTTCTAATGAGCTTTCTAATCTGGAAAGTGAAGTTCCAAAAATTGACACTTATATAAATGAAAAGAATAGGAAGATCCAAGAGTTGCGTGAGGAAAAGCGTAATCTTAAAATTCTTATTAGAGGCTTAACCTCTGAGGTTGGCACAGATGGTACACGCCTTCTTTCAGAACAGCAAAAGCAAGCCACTGTTATTGGAAGAATTAGCTTCTACTTGGACTTTATGGTTGGTGAACATAATAGTAGAGTAGATAAGATTGCTTTAATACTTCTATCGAAGGAAATTGATGAATTAGAATCAGAGTTAGGACATGATTCACTTACTGAAGAGTTATTTAAAGTAAGGAAACACATATCTAGAATTGCTAGTGATATTCTTTCGGAGCTTCCTTTTGATGAACGATACAGAGGAAATGATCTAGATTTCAATCCCAATGATCTTTCAGTAAGTGTGGAAACTGCGGAAAGGAATGTTCCTATGAGAGAAATTGGGTCTGATGAAAATTATTTAAGCCTTCATGTAGCAGTTCTTTCTGCTCTACATAGATATTTTTCTGAGCATAATGCACCAGTGCCAAGTGTATTAGTCTTTGATCAGTTAAGTAGGCCTTACTATAACAGTGACGAGGATAGTGAAGAACTTGAGATTGGTGAAGAGAATGATAATGACCGGCTAAGGAAGTATTTTGAATTTATATTTAAAGAAGTTAAAGTAAATCTCGGCCTGCAAGTGATTATACTTGAGCATGCATTCTTTAAGGACTTTCCTAGTTATGTAGATGCAACGAAATACAGATGGAGTAGATTAGATGAAGGTTTAATACCTGCGGAATGGATAAATTGAATTAAGTACTATGCTTTTAAGTATATTCTTAAGTCCACTATTTATTGGTTAACACTAATAGCAACTTGAATATTTTCGAATTAAAGAATCACAATATAAAACTCTAAGTAAATTATGACTTCCGCCATCGTTTCTAAAGTATGGTCTTTCTGTAACACCCTCCGCGACGACGGTGTGGGCTACGGCGACTATTTAGAACAGCTTACCTACCTGCTATTCCTGAAGATGGCAGACGAGTATACCAAGCCACCTCACAACCGCCAGTTGCCTATACCTGTCGAATACAACTGGGAAAGCCTGGTTGATCTGAAAGGTGCTGAACTGGAGGCGCACTACACCATCATGCTGCGCGAACTCGGCAAAGAGAAAGGTATACTGGGCCAGATCTTCACCAAGAGCCAGAACAAAATTCAGGACCCGGCCAAGCTCTCCAAGATTATCGCCATGATCAACAACGAGCAGTGGCTGATGATGGGCGTGAAAGACAAAGGCGATATTTACGAAGGCTTGCTGGAGAAGAACGCCGAAGACACCAAGAGCGGTGCCGGCCAGTACTTCACCCCGCGCGCCCTGATCAAAGCCATGGTGGAGTGCGTGAACCCGCAGCCGATGAAGACCATTGCTGATCCGGCTTGCGGTACAGGTGGTTTCTTCCTGGCAGCTTACGATTACCTGGTGGAGCACCATCAGCTGGATCGGGAGCAACGGCAGTTCCTGAAGTATAACACGTTCTTCGGTAACGAGATCGTGGCTAGCACCCGCCGCCTGGCGCTGATGAACCTGTTCCTGCACAACATCGGCGACATTGACAGCGACAACTTCATCTCCCCTGCCGATGCGCTGATTGCAGACGCTGGTGTGCGTTACGACTATGTGCTGGCCAACCCGCCTTTTGGCAAGAAGAGCAGCCAGACCTTTACCAATGCTGATGGCGAACAGGAGAAAGAAGACCTGACCTACAACCGTCAGGATTTCTGGGCTACCACCAGCAACAAACAGCTTAACTTCCTGCAGCACATTCGCAGCATACTCAAAACCACAGGTATAGCCGCGGTGGTATTGCCAGACAACGTGCTGTTTGAAGGTGGAGCCGGTGAATCGGTTCGCAAGAAGCTACTCGAAACAACCGATATCCACACGATCCTGCGCCTGCCGACAGGTATATTCTATGCACAGGGCGTAAAAGCCAACGTAGTGTTCTTCGATAACAAGCCCAGCAGCAAAGTCCCGTGGACGAAGGAAATCTGGGTATACGACTACCGCACCAACGTGCACCATACCTTAAAGAAGAACCCGCTAAAGCTGGAAGACCTGCACGATTTCATTACACTCTATAACCCTGAGAACCGCCACAAGCGCAAAGAGACCTACCACCCTGAAATTAACCCAGAAGGTCGCTGGCGCAAGTTCAGCTACGAGGAAATAATTTCCCGCGACAAAACCAGCTTGGATATCACCTGGCTAAAAGATAAATCACTAGCAGACCTTGATAACCTACCTGATCCGGATGTACTGGCTGAAGATATTATAGAGAACTTGGAAGCGGGGCTGGAGAGTTTCAGAACAATATTGGCGGCTTTGGAGAAGTAGCGTTCAGTTATTCTATATCCTCAATGCCACCGATGATTTTACCTGTTATTTAGGAAAGGTGCCAACATAATAAAGGTGCCTTCCTGAATAACACTTCCAAGTTCACCTACGGTAACATCCTATAAGTCTAAGAAGGTCCCCATACCTCAGAGGAAGGAGTTACTTTGCGTTTCGAGCGATAATACTGTACAAATCTCTTTACGGATTAACCGGCTACTGATTTTTAAGCATACGCTCCAACATCTCAATTTTCTCCCGCTCGCTTTTCAGTAAAGCTTCATATAGCTCAACTATTTTTTCAACAGCATTAAAGTTAAATGTATGTTGGTTACAATTTCCTACTCCAGCGCCAGCTGATGCATTATCATGCATATTCTGAATATGAAATACTGCCCCTTCTTCAGTAAAATTCCTAATTGCTTCAGAGGTCACTCCTAACACTTTCGCAATCTTCTCCAATGTTGCATCATCCACTTCCTCCTCCTGCTCAATGCGGGAGATATTCTGCTGCGTGGTACCTAGTTCATTGGCTAAGGTAGCCTGCTTCACGCCTAAGGCAGTACGCATTCTGCGGACATGGTCGCCCAAGTGAATCGGTCGTTTTCTGGCTGCTGTTTCCATAGAAATAATATACGAAAATTGTTCAATTAATCCAAATGCTACTTATTGTATTTCACAATATACCTATTGTTTTATACAAGCTTACCACATTTCATACAAGTCAATAATATATGTTTTTTGTACTACAATGGAACATACTCCAACTCGTATGCTGCTGCCAATATACATAAAGAACAGCTAATATTCAGGTGATGCACGCGTAAAAGCCTTTTCTGTAGGAATCAGGATTAAAACAGAAGGTTTAGAAAGGACAGCACGTGCAATAGGCTGTCACAAATACAATAAAGAAAACACTGCTAAATCCACTACTGATGAGAACAAACGATACCTTACCTTTCCCTCCAACCCCCCTTACTCCCGAACAGGCCCTGCACAACTTCCGGCAGGCTTTTACCCTGGAAGAAGCCCGGGACCAGCTCTGGCGCTGCCTGCAGCCCCGCCTTCTGGCCAGTATCCGGGCGGAGGCCCCGGAAGCGGCAGACCGCACGGCCACCTTCTGCGCCCACCTGGAGCAGCTGGTCGCCGCCATATACCAACTGCCTGCCCCGGCACCGGCTTCAACCCCGCTCGCCACAGCGTTAGCCTCCTTAGGGGAAACTGTGTCCCATAACTGGGTGCTGCTCATCTCCCCGCCCGAGTAAGGGTTCCCCTCCTCCCTTTCAGCCGCCAAAACACAAGGCACACCCTTCCGGCGGCCCCGTTTTCACCCTTTCTCCCCTGTCGTCGCTCTTTGAAGAAAAGTAGCGGCCAGGAACTCTATTGTCTTACCCTAATACCTTAAAAAACAAACTATGCCTGATACTCCTACACCTGCTCCACCTGAAACGCCTACCGACGTGTTCGGCCAGTTCTGCCGCCGCTACCCGGAAGATGAAGCCCAGCGGCGGCTCTGGCACTGGTTCATGCTGGCCCTCACCGGCGGGCTGACCACCTTAGATCCTGACTATACTAACAAACTCATCGCCTTCTATGAAAACCTGGAAGAAGTTATTTCGGCTGTGTATGACCTGCACGCGCTGCCGGCCGAACCAAATACAACGCAGGAAGGAGGGCCGCACCATGCGTAAGTTGCCTGCCGCCCCTTCCGGCCCGCTCAAGCGAGAACGGGTAGACTCCCGCGCACGTCCCCAGTTCCTGGCCGGCACGCCCGTTGGCAGCAGGCGGACCTGCTTCCAGCTACTGGCCTCCTGGCTTTGGCAGGAAGCATCCCTCCTGCGGCGGGGCCGCTATAACCCCTGCCTGCCCCGGGAAAAGCTCACCTTCGCAGCGGACGGCACGCTCTCCCCGCCGATAGAACAGGTGCTGGCGACGCTCTCCACCGCTCCTACCCTGCAAGCGGCGCAGCAGGCCCTTTGGGACTGGCTGCTGCCTGCCCTGCGCGCCAGCCTACGGCAACAGCACCTGCGCCGCCTCGACCGGCTGACAGCCCTGTTCGAGGAGCTCGAACAGCAGCTTGCCCTGGTTAACCACCAGCGCGAGCACGCACCCCCTGCCGGGAACCGGCCAACGCCTGGCGCAGGCAAGGACCTGGGGTAAGCCTGTCCACCATCGTGGCCGCAGACTCCAAGCGATCCGGGCTGATTCCGGGCGCATGGCCCGGCACCGCTTTCTCACTTTCAGGAATTCACCTTTAACCTATACCTTATGACACGAACCAACTGGCTTACCAAAATTCCCCTGTTTCTCTACTTCCTGCTCCTGGCCCTGCTGCTGCAGCTGCTGCCGGGCTGGTTTCTTTCCGTTGCCCGGGCGCAGGCCCCGGCCGAGGGGCTGGCGATCGGGCAGCCCGTTCCCGACGTACTGCTTTCTCCCCTGGTCGCATACCCCACCTCCTCGGCGCGTATCTCCGACTTTAAAGGCAAGCTGCTGCTGCTGGACTTCTGGGCGACCTGGTGCGGGGCCTGCAAAGCTGCCCTGCCCCGGCTCGAAGCCCTCCAGCAAGAGTTTGGCGACAGCCTGCAGGTGCTGCTGGTCACGCGCGACGAGGCCGCCAAGGTGCAGGCCTTCTTCACTAAGTGGAAAAGCCCCGACGGCGATCCCTACCGGCTGCCCTCGGCGGTCGGTTCCACCGCCCTGGACGCGCTGTTTCCTTACCGGCTGGTGCCCCACTATGTCTGGATTGGCCCTGACGGCACCCTGCAGGCCATCACCACCTCCGAGCAGGTCACGGCCGCCAACATCCGCCGCGCCCTGCAGGAGGGCACCATGCCCGACCGGATGAAAGTAGACCTCGACCTGCAGCAACCGCTCTTTGCCGGCAAGTACCTGCCCACGGGCAACCTGGTGCACTATTCCATCCTGCTTAAGGGCAAGATCGACGGCCTGCCCAGCGGCTCCCACTTCCGCCGCAGCGGCGACACCATCGTCGGAAGGGCCATCACCAACCAGCCCCTGCTCTTTTTCTACGAGACCGTGGCCCTGCATGCCCTGCCCGGTTATACCCGCAGCCGTCTGCTGCTGCAGGTGCGGGACCTGGCTCCGCTGCTGCCCGATAAATCCGCAGACAGCCCCGATGCCTGGAACCGCCAGCACCTCTACAGCTACGACCTGATCGCCCCGCCGGCTGAAGCCGGCCACCTCTACGAGCGCATGCTCGAAGACCTGAACCGCTACTCGGGCTACCACGGGGCCATCGAGGCGCACCCTGCCAAGTGCCTGGTGCTGCAGCTGACGGGCAGCCCCAAAAAGCTCGCCTCCCGGGGTGGCCCGCGGGAGAGCACCCTTTTCAAGCCCGGCTCCAAGCGCCTGCGCAATGCCCCGGTCTCCTACCTGGTCAAGCAGCTGCTCAGCGAGCCGGGCATCCACCTGCCCGTGCTGGACGAGACCGGCTATGCCGGCAACATCGACCTGGACCTGACTGCTGCCCTGGATGACCTGCCGGCCCTGCGCAGGGAGCTGCGCCGCTATCACCTGGACCTGGTGGAGGCGGAACGGACGATCCCACTGCTGGTGCTGCGCGACCAGCCGCCTACCCCGGCCCCCTAGGCCGGGTGCTTCTCACAGAAAGGAGGCAGGGGGATGGCCCGGCACTGCAGCACCGGTGCCGGCGCGCCTCACCCTTTGTTTGTTTAAGGTTTGGGTTTGTGCAGCGGCCGCCGGCTTTGCCCTCCCCCCGCTCCTTTCTGCTCCCGGGATACGCTTTCCCGCATCGCTTTTACCTGTACAACTTTCACCTTTTAAACCCCATACACCGATGAAAAAAATAGTACTGATGCTGTGCCTGCTGGGCTTCCTGGCTCCTGCCCGGGCGCAACACGCTGTGGAGGGCCGGGTGGTCGCCGCCCGCGACCTGCTTCCCCTGCCCGGGGCCACCGTCCGGCTGACAAGCAGGCCCGGGGCCGTGCTCACCAACGCCGAAGGGCGCTTTCACCTGCCGGCCGCCGCGGCGGGCGATACGCTGCTGGTCTCTTTCCTGGGCTATGTGCCCCGCCGCCTCCCGCTGCCCGCCACCGCCGGGCCGCTGGAGATCGCCCTGCAGGAAAACGCCCAGGCCCTGCAGGAAGTGGTGGTCTCCACCGGCTACCAGCGCCTGCCGCGCGAGCGGGCCACGGGCTCCTTTACCCAGCTCGACGAGGCGACCCTCAACCGGCAGGTAGGCACCGACATCCTGAGCCGCCTGGAAGCGGTGGCCGGGGGCGTGACGGTGGACCGCTCGGGCATTCAGCAACAGCTCATGGTGCGCGGCCTCTCCACAATCAACGGCTCACAGGCGCCCCTGATCGTCGTGGACAACTTCCCCTACGAGGGCGACATCGCCAACCTTAACCCCAATGATGTGGCGAGCATCACCATCCTCAAGGACGCGGCCGCCGCCTCCATCTGGGGAGCCAGGGCGGGCAACGGCGTGATCGTGATCACCACCAAAAAAGGGCGTTTCCACCAGCCCCTGGCCGCCACCCTCCACCTGAACGTGACCCGCAGTGCCCGGCCCGACCTTTCGTACCTGCAGCCGATGCGGGCCACGGACTATATCGACGTGGAGCAGTTTCTCTTTGAGCAGGGCTACTTTGAGGGCCTGTCGGGCGGCTATGGCCAGCCCGTGCTCTCCCCCGTGGTAGAGCTGCTCTTCCAGCAGCAGAACGGCACCCTGCCGGCCGGCGAGGTGGCCGCCCGGCTCAACGCCCTGCGCAGCGCCGATGTGCGCGAAGACTATAAAAAGTATATCTACCAGCCCGCCCTGAAGCAGCAGTACGCCCTTGACCTGCAGAGCGGCTCCGAGGTGCTGGCCTGGCACCTCTCGGGCGGCTATGACCGCAACATCGACCAGCTGGATGCCCGCTACAACCGCCTCAACCTGCGCTTTGACAATACCCTGCGCCCGGCCAGACACCTCACCCTCACCACCGGGGCCGCCTATACCCAGAGCGAAAGCACGGGGGGCCGGCCCGGCTACGGCCAGATCGGTTACGGCGAGCATTTTGTGCTTCCCTACACCCGCTTTGCCGATGAGGCAGGCAACCCGCTGCCCTTCCCCAAAGACTACCAGCAGGCCTTCAAGGATACGGCCGGCGGCGGCCACCTGCTCGACTGGAACTACTACCCGCTGGAGGACTACAAGCATGTGCAGGACGAAACCGGCCTGCAGGACGTGACCGCCAACGCCGGGCTTGCCTATGACTGGCCACAGGGCCTGCGGACCGAGGTCCGCTACCAGTATGAGCGGCAGCAGACGAGCCAGCGCCTGCTGCAGGACGCCCAGAGCTATGCGGCCCGCCACCTGGTGAACCTCTTTTCCCAGCGCGACCCGGAAACGGGTACCTTCTCCTACCCCATCCCGCGCGGCGGGATGCTGGATCTGCGCAGCAGCCTGCTGGTGGCCCAGCACCTGCGCGCCCAGCTTTCCTTTGACCATACCTGGAACCGCCACGCCCTCACCGCGCTGGCCGGGGCCGAGCTGCGTCAGGCCCGGACCACGGGCTACAGCAGCCGCCGCTATGGCTACAACCCCGCCAAGCTGACCTCGGGCCGGGTGGACTACGCCGTCCCCTATCCTGACTTTGTGACCGGCTATGCCCAGTACATCCCCGACCTGAACGGCGAGGAGGCCCGGCTCAGCCGCTTTGTGTCCCAGTTTGCCAACGCGGCCTACACCTACCACGACCGCTACACCCTCTCGCTGAGCGCGCGCCGGGATGCCTCGAACCTGTTTGGCCTGCACACCAACGACAAATGGAACCCGCTGTGGTCGGCGGGCCTGGGCTGGGAGCTCTCCCGCGAGCCCTTCTATCACCAGGCGTGGCTTCCCTACCTCAAGCTGCGCTCCACCTACGGCTTCAGCGGCAACACCAACCCGGCCTTTACGGCGGTGTCCACCATCGCATACGTGGTCACCTCCCCCTACACCCAGCTGCCCTATGCCCGCTTTGCCACCTATGCCAACCCCGACCTGACCTGGGAGACGGTGCGTATGTGGAACACGGGCCTTGACTTCGGCACCAAAAACTCGAGGCTCTCGGGCAGCCTGGAGTACTACCGCAAGAAAGCCTTTGATTTGTTTGCCCTCTACCCGGTGGACTATACCACGGGCGTGGGCGACCAGGTGGTCCGCAACGTGGCCACCATCACGGGCCAGGGCGCGGACCTGACGCTGGCCAGCACCAACCTGCAGGGAGCCCTGGGCTGGACGAGCCAGCTCAACTGGAGTTTCAACCAGGACCGGGTGCGCGATTACTACCTGGGCACCCCGGCCCCTTACCAGCTCGTATCGCCCGGCTCCCGCGTCCCGGGAGTGGAAGGCAAGCCTGTCTATGCGCTGTATTCCTACAAGTGGGCGGGTCTGGACCCGCAGACGGGGGCCCCGCAGGGCTATGTCAACGGCGAAGTGAGCCAGGACTACAACGCGATCGTCTACGGTGACCTGGCGATGGGCGATTTGGTGTACCACGGCTCCGCCCTGCCCACCGCCTACGGCTCGCTGGGCAACACTTTTACCTGGAAAGGCTTCTCCCTGACAGCTGCGATCAGCTGGAAGCTGGGCTATTATTTCCGCGCCCCTTCCATCAGCTACCCGGCCCTGTTTGACGGCGCGGGCGGCCACGCGGACTTCGCCCGCCGCTGGCAAAAGCCGGGGGATGAGCAGCTCACGCATGTGCCCGCCCTGGCCTACCCCGGCTCGAGCGCCCGCGACGCGTTTTACAGCGGGTCCGGCGTCCTTGTCGAGAAAGGGGACCACGTGCGGCTCCAGTACCTTACGGCCGCCTACGACCTGGTGCCCACGCACCCCGGCAAAAGCACCTTCACCCGCCTGCAGCTCTACCTGAGCGGCAGCCACCTGGGCATCCTCTGGCGCGCCAACCGCCTGGGGCTCGACCCCGACCAGTACAAGTATAACGCCCTGCCCGAACCCGCCAGCCTGTCGCTGGGCGTCAGGGCCTCGCTTTAAGTTTTCACCTTTAACCGACACGCACCATGACTTTACGAACGATCAACCGCAGCATGTACCTGCTGCTGCTGCTGGGGGCCTCCCTGCTGGCAGGCTGCGACAGCTTCCTGGACGAAACGCCGGACAAAAAGCTGGCCCTGCCCGACACGCTGCCCGACCTGCAGGCCCTGCTCGACTATTATGGCAACCTCAACGAGGATGACCCCGCGGGCTCGGCCGAGACCAGCGCCGACAACTATTACCTGCCCACGGCTACCTGGGCGGCCATGAGCAACGAAGCCGAGCGGCGTAAATATACCTGGGAGCAGGACGGCCTCTTCCGCATCGGCTACCGGCCCAACGACTGGTACGAATGCTACGGCACGATCTATTACGCCAACACCGTGCTCGAAGCCCTGCCCGGCATCCCGCGCACCCCTGCCAATGCCGCCACCTGGGACAATCTGCGGGGGCAGGCCGCCTATTACCGGGGACAGGCGCTGCTGAAGGCGGCCATCAACTGGACGCTGGCCTATGACGCGGCCACCGCGGCACGTGACCTGGGACTGCCCCTGCCCCGGGCAACAGACTTCAACGCAACGCTCACCCGCAGTAGCGTGCAGCAGACCTATGACCTGGTGCTCGAAGACCTGCAGACGGCCGCCAGCCTGCTCCCCGTGACCGTGCCCCACGTGATGCGCCCCTGCCGGGCGGCCGCCTATGCCCTGCTGGCCCGCACGGCCCTGGCCATGCGCCGCTACCCCGAAGCCGGCGCTTATGCCGACAGCAGCCTGCAGCTTGCTGACCAGCTGCTCGACTACAACACGCTCTCGCCCACGGCCAGCTATCCTATCCCCCGCTTCAACACCGAGGTGCTCCACGAGAGCCTCTTCGGCGCGCCGCAGCCCCTGACTCCCAGCAGGGCCCGCATCGACACGGTGCTCTATGGCCTGTATGCGGCCGACGATCTGCGCAAAACCCTTTTCTTCAAAAGCACCCCGGATGGCGGCCATTCCTTCCGCGGGAGCTACGACGGGGCCGGCTCAAGCTTCTTTGCCGGGGCTGCAACCGATGAAGTGTACCTGGTGCAGGCCGAGTGCCGCGCCCGTGCCGGCGATGTTACCGGGGCCCTGGCCAGCCTCAACACGCTGCTCCGCCACCGGTGGCGCACGGGCACCTTCACCGACCTGACCGCTGCCGATGCGCAGGAAGCCCTGGCCCTGGTGCTGCAGGAGCGGCGAAAGGAACTCCTCCTGCGGGGCCTGCGCTGGATGGACATCAAGCGGCTCAACAAAGAAGGGGCCGGCATCACCCTGCGGCGTATCCTCGACGGGCAGACGTTCGTGCTGGCACCCGGGGACCCGCGCTTTGCGCTGCCGCTCCCCGAAGACGTGCTGGAGCTCTCGGGCATGCCGCAGAATCCCCGCTGATACAAAAGGCCCGGGCAGGGACGTGCGTCCCCACCCGGGCCTTCCTGTGTTTAGGGCCGGCTAGTCCCGCTGGCCGTCTGCTTCATCCATGATCTCCTCGGTGGACTTGGGATCCAGGTAGGCCTGGAGCTGTGTCCGGTTCGTCGCCTCCACATGCAGGCTGCAGGGCAGCGACGCACTGACCTCACAGTTGGAGGGCGTCGTATTCGACAGCGTATAGGCATCGGCATCCTTGATCTGGGATTCGGTTGAACCGGTAAACACCCAGCTCTGGGCCACCGGTGCCTTGAAGGCAAAGGTGCCCGCTGCCACGATCCCCGCTACGAGGACCAGGCCATTGCTTTTGAATTTTCTCATCATTGAAAAAAATGAATGGTTAAAAAATAATATTTTATCTGCCGCCACTTCGGTAGGCTGCTTCCCCTGACGCGGCGTCTCCCCCGGAGGCGCGGCGTCTTTTTTGTTTCCACACGACTAAACCGCCTGCTGCCAGCAGGGTAAAAAACAGGTTGAACCAGAAATGGCCCTGCCAGCCCAGCCGGCCGATGATCCCGCCGCAGGCGCAGGGCACCTGCTCCCACACGCCTGCCAGGGCCAGCCCCACATAGCCGGTAAACAGGGCCAGCAGCCCGACCGAAAAAATCAGCCCCCAGCCCCGCGTGCGCCGGAACAGCAGCAGGCCGGTTGCCGCCAGCTCGGCCAGGGGCACCAGCCACACGAGCCAGCCGGCCAGCCAGGCCGGGAAAGGCTGCCGCAGCAGCTGCTCGCGGAACAACTCAAATTCCTGCAGCTTGCTCACAGCCGCATACACCCACAAGGCGACGAGCGCCAGGGTGCTCCCCGCAAGGATCAGGTTCCTGCTTTTCATGTGCTTTCTGTTTGTTGTGTAAAGGTAGCGCCCGCTCCGTCCCGCCTGCTTACCCCAGGGCAGGAGTGCGCAGGGCCCCGGGCAAGGGTTGGTTTGCGCCCGGACAGCGGGCGTCTTGCCCGGCATGCCCGGGCGTGTTGTCTTGTGTTGCGGAAGGGAGAGTATGCCCCGGAAACCGGGGCGAGGGGAGTTATTTGTATTGCTTTTTCAACCGGCTCAGCGACCAGGGCGTGATGCCCAGGTAAGAGGCGATGACTTCCTGGGAGACGTGCTGCTCCACCCGTGGGTGCGTGCGCAGCAGGTCCTGGTAGCGCTCCCAGGCCGAGCGGGTGAGCAGGTCTTTCATCCGCTTTTTATGGAAGGCGTTGTATTGCAGCGACAGGGCCCGCGCCAGCGCCTCGGTGGCGGGGAAGAGCTCGAAGAGCGTGGACACCTGCCCGTGGGAGAGCGAGAGCAGGGTGCTGCCGGGCATCACTTCCATGTGGATATCGGAGGGCTGGCGCAGGAAAAAGCTGTTAGCCGCCAGGGCGATCGCCTCCTCGTTCCATAAAAAGACGGTGATGTCGCGCCCCGTTTGCTCGTCGTAATAAAAGCCCCGGGCAAAGCCTTCCGCAATGAAATAAGCATGTTCTGCCGGCTGCCCCGTGCTCAGCAACAGCTGCCGCTCCCGGTAGTGGCTCTCGGCGATAATTTCGCGCACATGGGCCCGGAGCGCTTCCTGCACCTGTTTGTCCCTGAGCTTTCCCGGGAGCGGGTGCATCTGGAACACCACCTGGCAGAGTTTGTCGATTTTCATAAGCAATGGGGTTAGTCCCGTCGAAAGAAAGCCCGCGCAACAAGGATGGCACCATGCCCCTACGCCAGGGCCTGCTTCCTTTCTAACAACGGGTGGGTTTGAGGTGCCGCCCGCTCCGCTTGGGGAGCGGCGGCCTGCCCGGCAGGCCCGGGGAAGTAACCCGGTGCGGCCTTACAAAGATGCGCTTTGCCGCGGCCCGGCGCAACGGGGTTCTTCCCCCGGAAGCGGGGGGATTTTGCCCGCTTCTTTGGGGAGCGGCCACACGCGCCTCAGGGGACTATTCCCGATACCGGCGGGAAAAGCCCCCGGCGCCGCCGCCACTTTATCCTTTAAGTAATTTATTTACAACAGCTTAACTTGCTCTTAACTTTTACTGCTTGCCGGCCGTGCCCGGGAGGGCGCATCTTTCCAGCTTTATGGTAGTAAGTCCGAATACCTGACGGTGCGCTGCCGGTGGCCCTTGCCGGCCTGGCAGGAGCCGTCCGGCCCAGGGCCCCACCCTGATCCGGCAACACGATGCGACCGGCAGGCGGGAGCCCCCTGATCTGACAGAGCAATTTAGCCCCTTAACTTGCTATGAGAAACCTGCTTGCATTGTTCCGCCACCTTCCCCCGGTTCCTTTCCACTCGCTGGATGCCTTGTACAGGGTACCCGCCGCTTTCCTTGTCGCCCACGCCCTCTCCGCCTCCGGGCAGGCAGCCACGCTGGCCGAGCGGCTGCTCACCGAAACCTATTTTGCAGCGCTCGCCCTCAGCCTGTGCGTTGCCCCGCTCCTGCTCTACACGGCCTGCACCTTTCCCCTCCGGCGGTACTGGGCGGTTCCCGGCTTTATGGCCCTGCTTTCGGGGTCTCCTTTCCTGCTCCGGTCGCCCAAGCCACAGGCGGGCAAAAACAACCCTGCCCCCTCTGCCCCCGCCTGCAGGAACCTCTGGATCGTGCACACCGGGACAAAAAGCATCCCCATCCCCGTGGAGCACATCTGCTATATCTTCCGCGAGGGAAACCACAATTTCCTGCGCACCTTTGAGCGGGTCGACTACCTTGTTCCCCAGCCGCTGGCCCACATCCACCAACAGCTCGATAAAAAGCAGTTCTTCCGGGTCAACCGCCGCATGATCATCGCCTGCAAGGCCTGCCAGGGCTTTCAGCCCGCCGGGTACGGCAAGCTCGAACTGGCCCTCTGCCTCCCGTTTCACGCCCCTGTCGTGGTCAGCCAGCTCAAGGCGGGAGCCTTCCGAAAATGGCTGCAGCGGTGAGAGGGCCTGGGTCAACAGGAAAACAAGCCGGGACGAGGCTCTCCGTTGCCTGCCCTGCCTGCTGGCGGGCTCCTTTCCGGTAGGCTTTAGAATTTGAGGAGGAAAGGTCCTTTTCCCGGCAACTCCCTACCTTGGCCCCTCACCTTTATAGCTGTCGCATATGCAGAACAAAGCAAACAACAGGATGACGTGCCAGCAGGCAAGGGAACGGGACCTGGTCGACTACCTGGCCGCACTGGGCTTTGCCCCGGCCCGGGTCCGGCACAACGATTACTGGTACTGTTCGCCGCTCCGTGAGGAGAAGAACCCCTCTTTCAAGATCAACCGGGCCTTGAACAGGTGGTATGATCATGGCCTGGGAAAAGGCGGCAACGCCCTGGATTTTGCGCTCCTCTTTCACAAGTGCACGCTCCGCGCGTTCCTGCAGGGGGACGTGGGCGGTGACTTCCAGCACCTGCCGCAGCGGGCGACTCCTGCGCTGCCCGCCCCGGGGCCACAGGCCGGCAAGATCACAATCCTCCGGCAAGGCCCGCTTACCGCCGCCTCCCTTCCCGGCCGCTACCTTGCCCGAAGCGGGATATCGCCGGCCACGGCGCAGGCCTACTGCCGGCACGTGACCTACAGCCTTTACGGCAAGGTGTATGAGAGCGTGGGCTTTGCCAATGATGCCGGGGGCTATGAATTGCGTACCCCCGCTTTCAAGGCCAGCTCCTCGCCCAAGGCCATCTCCACCTTCGCCCGCGGAGCACGGGAAGTGGCCGTCTTCGAGGGCTTTATCGATTTTCTCTCCTACCTGGAAATCCACAAAAACCGCCTGCCGGACCCGCCGGATTTCCTGGTGCTCAATTCCGTGTCCTTCTTTGAAACGGCACGCCCTTTCCTGGAGCGCCATGCCGTGATCCGGCTGTTCCTCGACAACGATGCCACCGGGCGCCAGTACAGCCGCCAGGCCCTGGCGTACAGTGCCCGCTACCGGGATGAAAGCCACCGCTACCCGCATCACAAGGACCTCAATGACTGGCTCGTACACCAGGCCGGCAGGCAGCGCCTGGCAACACGCCTGCGGCCTGCCTAAGGCATGCAGTTTCCTCAGCATCCAGGAAAACGGCCTGCAGGACCTGCTTTCCAGCCAGTTCAAGAAAGGGGGATTGCCTGCGCTGCCGCAATCGGCAAGATGTCCGGTTGTATCACACCCGCTGCTTTCCGCCCCATACTCCGAAGTCGTGGGCGGTGCTGTTAAAACGAAATAAGGGCTCCCACCCTGCAAACCCGAACATGATGAGCGACTTAAAAGACAACCGCACCAAGTGGCTGCACGTGCGCCTCACGCCGGCCGAATACGCCCTGCTCCACCGCAGGTGCAGCCAGACCACCTGCAGGAAACTAAGCGACTATGCCCGCCGCAGACTACTGGGAAAGCCCGTTACGGCCTACTACCGCAACCAGTCGCTCGACAACTTTATGGGGGAGATGGTGCGGCTACGCCAAGCGCTCAACAGCCTGGGGGGCAACTTCAACCAGGCCGTTAAAAAGCTGCACACGCTCGAGCGGATTCCCGAATTCCGCGTCTGGCTGGGGACCTGGGAGCTGGAACGCGACCGCCTGCTCGGGCAGGTCGAGGAAATCAAAAACAAGATCAACACCGTGGCAGACCAATGGTTGCAGTAATCAAAACCGGGACCTCCGTGCACCGCATCCTCGCCTACAATGAGCAGAAAGTAACAGCCGGAGTGGCCGCCTGCCTGCTGGCGGCCAATTACCCCAAGGATGCCGACTGCCTGACGCTGCTCCAGAAGCGCAACCGCCTGCTCCGCCAGGCGGCCCTGAACGAGAACGTCACGCGCAACAGCGTCCACATCTCGCTTAACTTCGACCCTTCCGAGCAGCTGTCGCCCCAGCAGCTACGGGAGATCGCCGTTGCCTATATGCAGCGGATCGGCTTTGGCGAGCAGCCCTACCTGGTCTACCAGCACCACGATGCCGGGCATCCGCACCTCCATTTGGTCACCGTGAAAGTACGGGCCGACGGCAGCCGCATCGACATGCACAACATCGGGCGCAACCAGTCGGAAACAGCACGCAGGGAAATAGAAGCCGCCTTTCAGCTGGTGCGGGCGGCGGACAGCCACCAGCGGGCTGCCCGGGCGCTGACGCCGGTCGCTGCGCAGAAAGTACGCTACGGCCGCTCCGAAACCAAACGGGCCATCGCCCTGGTGCTGGAGGCCGTGCTGCCCCACTACTACTACACATCCCTGGCGGAACTCAACGCGGTGCTGGGGCTCTACGGGGTGCAGGCCGACAGGGGCAGCGAGGACAGCCGGATGTACCGGCACCGGGGCCTTACCTACCGGGTGCTGGACGAAGCAGGTCGCCAGCTCGGAGTCCCTCTCAAAGCCAGCGCCTTTTACAGCAAACCGACGCTCGCTTACCTGGAGGCCCGGTTCCACCAAAACGAAAGCGCCCGCCTGCCCCATCGGGCGCGGCTAAAAAACAAATTGGCCCTAGCCCTGCGCCAAACGCCTGCCCCTTCCCTGACCGGCCTCATCGCGGCCCTGCAAAAGGAGGGTATCCACACCGCGCTGCGGCAGAACGGCGAGGGGCGGCTGTACGGGCTCACCTACATCGACCACCAGACCAAGTGCGTCTTCAACGGCAGTGCCCTGGGAAAGCAGTACAGTGCGAAGGGGATGCTGGAACAATGTCGTCCGGCAGCCTTGCCCGACCCGCGGTGGGCAGGCCAGCCGGCGCTACACCCCCAGCCTGGAGCCTACCAGGCACCCCGGGCCTGGCCCCTAGCCACGGATGGGCCGCCCGCTACGGCGCTGCCCGGGCCAGCGGGGGCAGGCACCCTGCTGGATATATTATTGCAGCCCGGCCAGGGAGGCGACTATGTGCCGCACCAGCTGAAGCGAAACCGCAAAAAGAAAAGGCGAAAGCGCCTGTCTAACCCCTAAAACGAAGAGCGATGGCAATGCACACCGGCGAGAACGAACAGGCCCTGCGCAAGATCCTGGATATGACAAGGCTCATCAGCCTGCTGGTCCTGGCCGGGCACTTTTACTATTATGGCTATGCGGCGTTTGCTGCCTGGGGGCTCACTGCCCCCCTGGCAGACCGGCTGCTCACCCGCCTGCTGGCAACAGGCTTGTTTGCCTCTTTCCACCATTCAAAACTGCTTGCCCTGGCCTTCCTGGCCATCTCGCTGCTGGGCGTTAAAGGCCGGAAAGATGAAAAGCTGCGCCCTGCCACCGGCCTTGCCTGCCTGTTCTCGGGGCTGCTGCTCTACTTTTGCAGCTTTCTCTTCCTCCTTGCAGACCTGCCCCTGCCGGAGAGCACCCTCTGGTACATGGCCGGAACCACGACCGGTTACCTGCTCCTTTTGTCCGGCGGCACCTTGCTCTCCCGTGTGATCCGGCTCAACCTGCATAACACCGACATCTTTAACCGCGAGAACGAAACCTTTCCCCAGGAGGAGCGGCGGCTGGAAAATGCCTATTCCATCAACCTGCCCGCCCGGTATCACCTCAAAGGCCGGTTACGCAAAAGCTGGATCAACATCATCAACCCCTTCCGGGCCCTGCTGGTCCTGGGCACCCCCGGTGCCGGCAAAAGCTATTTTGTGATCCGGCATGTGATCACGCAGCACATCCGCAAAGGCTTTACCATGTTTGTATACGATTTCAAGTTCGATGACCTCTCCCGCATCGCCTACAATACCTGGCTGCAGGAAAAGGATAGCTACCCGGTGCCGCCCCGCTTCTTTGTCGTCAACTTCGATGACCTTGCCCGCAGCCACCGCTGCAATCCCCTCGAGCCCTCGGCCATGTCCGATGTGACCGATGCCGCCGAATCGGCCCGCACCATCCTGCTGGGCCTGAACCGGGAGTGGATCAGGCGGCAGGGAGACTTTTTTGTGGAGTCCCCGATCAACTTTCTGACCGCTGTCATCTGGTACCTGCGCAGGTACAGGAATGGGGAGTTCTGCACCCTGCCCCATGTCATCGAGCTCATGCAGGCAGACTACGACAGCCTGTTCACCGTTCTGCGCACAGAAAAGGAAATAGAGGTGCTCATCAACCCCTTTGTCAACGCCTACCTCCATGACGTGATGGAGCAACTGGAAGGACAGATCGCCGCAGCCAAAGTGGCCATGGCCCGCCTCTCCTCCCCGCAACTCTACTATGTGCTGTCGGGCAGCGACTTTACGCTGGACATCAACAACCCGGCGGATCCCAAAATCGTCTGCATGGGCAACAACCCGCAGAAGATCCAGATTTACGGGGCCGTGCTCTCCCTTTACGTCACCCGGCTGGTCAAACTGGTCAACCAGAAAGGAAAGCAGAAAAGCAGCCTCGTCTTTGATGAGTTCCCCACCCTCTACCTCAACAACATGGACAGCCTGATTGCGACGGCCCGTAGCAACAAGGTGGCCACCTGCCTGGGCCTGCAGGACCTGAGCCAGCTGCGGAAGGACTACGGCCGGGAACAGGCCGATGTGATCATGAACATTGTGGGCAATATCATCAGCGGCCAGGTGTCGGGAGACACAGCCAGGCAGCTCTCCGAGCGGTTTGGCAAGATCCTGCAGGAGCGGACCAGCTACTCGGTCAACAGCGGGGACACCTCTGTCAGCCGCTCCCGGCAACTGGACGCCGCCGTCCCTCCTTCCAAAATCGCATCCCTGAGTGCCGGGACGTTCGTGGGCATGGTCGCCGACGACCCGGCCTGCCAGGTGGCGCTGAAGGCCTTCCACTGCGAGATCCTCAACGACCACCAGGCGCTGAAAAAAGAACAGGACCGGTACAAAGACGTCCCCGTGCTCCGGAAACTGGATAAGACAACCGTAAAGCGGAACTACCTACAGGTAAAGCAGGATGTGCAGGACATCATCCACTCGGAAATTGAACGGCTGCTGGATGACCCGGCACAGGCGCACCTGGTTATCCGGAAGTGACCGGGCGCTATGTTGTAGGGTACTCCGTCGATTTTCTAGCAACACGGGTTCGATTCCCCTACGGACTATTACAGCAAAAAGCCGCTTCACAGCAGATGGAGCGGCTTTTTTAGTTCGATAAATATCCCCTTTGATTATACTTATCGAACTGACAAGGTATCTAAAATCCATTGTTCGAGAAAAGTGCAGAGCTAACTCTTCTCATTTACTCCCAAATTCGTTTTGGTTGGCCTCATGAATCTCTACTACGAACATGAAAAAGCACTTACTAGATGAATAAGTAGTTTATGTTTCAGGAGCAACAGAAAATAATTTAACTGTTGTTACCCGTCCATCATTTTCGCACTTATATACTTTTCGTTTTGAGTTTTATGTAGATCCAGCATCTACAAAACGTTCTGCTTGTATTTATACCATACAGGTTTAGTGGTTACAAAGTCTTTCAACGACACCCCGTGCTGCTTGTATGGCTCCTTCCATATACCCTGCAAATTCAGAAGCTGTCTCCGTGCCACAGAATAAAAGCTTTTCGTTTATATAACTCTTCTGCAATAACGGGTGTCCATTATTCTGGTGAGGGCGCTGAATTACCGGACTTCCAGCAAGTACAAATTCGTCCGTCCATACTTTATCGAAATAAGCAGTAGGCTTCAAGGCCTTTTCTCCAAGTAATTCGTCTAGCTGGCGCAGCACAAATTCTTTTCGAACTTCCTGGGTATACGATGCGGCACCACTACTTAGAAAACCTGTGAATCCATATTTATCTTCTTCAAAATTGGTGTGGTCATACATCTCCGCAATAACGCCGGCGTGGCTGTAAAGCATACCCGAATAGCCTGCCATTCGCCAGAAGGGTTCTGCATACTCTAATGTAAACTTAACCGCACCTGCCATCCACGTCTGTACGGTTGGCAGGATTTCCTGAACATGCTTAGGTAATGCTGGAGAGAATTCGATCCGGGAAGCCGCTAACTGTGGAGGCAGGCAAAGCACGACTTTAGCAGCCTTAAACACTTCTCCGCTTTCCGTTTCTACAGTTACTGTATCATCAGCCTCTCTGATTCTTATTACCCTTGCATTTAACCGGATGTTTTTAGACTCTAGCTTCTGAGCCAAGGCATCTGTCAAAGTTTTAGTCCCGCCGGCAAGCCTGTAAGAAGGTGCTTCTGCTTCCGGTACAAAGAACTTTTGTGGCGGCTCGAACGATTTTGTTTGAAACAGGGAAAGGCCTTTTGAAAACTGGGGAAACTTCTGTAGTTGCAGTTCTTCTATTAAGGTTGATAAATGACAATGCTTTTCGGCAAACCAGGTAGCGCCTAATTCCATGGGCGTACCCAAATTCCCTTTTACGGTTTGTATTCTGCCTCCTAATCTTGGGGAAGCTTCCAAAACAAGGGTTTCTACATTCTTTTCTGCTAACAAATAAGCCAATGTTAGTCCGCTTAAACCGCCTCCTATAAGGATGATTTTTTCAGGTGTTTTCATTTTACAAAAGTCTTTCTTTTCAGGAGCTTATTTATGGTAAATATGAGAAAGACACTGGTAGTATTCAGCAAAGACTAACCGGGTTTATTCCTAATAACTTATCTTAACAGCTTTAATGAAGTAGCAGCGTAGGTAATAGCATAGAACTTCTAAGTTGAGCTACTGCACATACTTGTGGATATAAATTACTGCTGACATCGATGACAAAAGACAAGCTTACTCCGATCCACGAATACCATTTAAATCGGTATCAGCCTGATAAACCACAGTTTGCCATACATGATTTAAGCCAATACCTAAACAAGAATCAGAGAGATACTTCAAAACCTCATATTCACAGCTATTACCAGATCATCTGGTTCAAGCGCGGTACAGGCAAGCACTTTGTAGATTTCAGGCAATATGATGTGTCTGATAACGCTATCTTTTTCATTTCTAAAAATCAGGTGCATTATTTTGACCAGAAGACCGATTACGCTGGAATTCTGATTCACTTTAACGAAGCCTTTTTGGTTCAGAAAGACAATAAAGTAGACTTTTTCCTAAAGTATAACCTTTTCAACAATCCCTACCAGCTGCCTTCCTGTAGCATCAGCCAGGGCATTGACCACATCCTGGACGAATACATTACGCAAATCAGAAGGGAGCTACAAAATGAAGAGTCATTTGGCAAGGAAGAGTTGATCCGAATATATTTGAAAGCTTTCTTGATTCAGGTGCAACGTAGAATACATGATTTTGAAAGGAATGCTACTGCTGTACCTTTTACTCTGGATGACAAAAAAATTTACCTGATCAAATTTGTGAACCTGATTGACGACAACTACACCAAAGGACTAACTGTAGCCGAATACGCTCAACTACTGCATATCTCCTCTCGCACTTTATCGGACCTTACCAACCATACCTTGGGCAAGACACCCTCCCAGATGATCCAGGAACGGCTGATACTGGAGGCACAACGGCTGCTGCTTCACTCTAACTTAAACGTTAATCAAATCGGCTACCGCCTGGGTTTTGATGACCCTTCCTACTTTGTAAAGTATTTCAAAAAGCACACAAAACTCTCCCCTTCAGACTTTAGGAAATCTGTTTCCTAAATCTACCAGTTGTTTTCACATCTGTCCATTTTCTACCCCCTGAAAACTGGTGAACTTTGCATTGTAAACTGAAACGCATTCTACAATGACAAAAGCATATTTACAGATTAGTCTAAAGATTGACAACGCAGACAGACCAAGTGCTGCAGGCGTGTACCATAAATATAAAGCTCCCTTCCTAGATAGCATAAAAGGGGCAACTTCCAAAGAACTTCTTATTCGGGAGGAAGATGTGCAGGTATTGCACGGTTTTGAATCAGCTGCAGACGCCCAGGCCTATCTTACAACTGAGCTATTTAATAACGATGTAGTAGTAGCATTGAAGCCATATCTGAAGGACACGCCTGAGGTAAGAATTTACACCCTCGCATAAATTACTTAACAATATAATGGAACAAGCACTAATTGTAGGTGGCACTACCGGTATGGGAAAGACTACCGCTGAAATACTTTTAAAGCAGGGAATCGAAGTTACCATAGTAGGCAGAAATACGCCTAACCTGAATGAAACGAAAGAGGAATTAGCAAACATAGGTTCCGTAAAAGTATATGGACTGGATTTGGCTAACCTGGAAGAAGTCCGGACTTTCTGTGAGAAAATTACAAGCGATTTACCTGACCTAAAATATCTGGTTAATGCAGCGGGTTACTTCAAACCAAGAGCCTTCCTGGAACACACAGAGGAGGACTATGACATTTACCACAATTTCAACAAAGCCTTTTTCTTCATCACGCAGGCAGTTGCTAAGATTATGAAAGCAAATGGCGGTGGCTCTATTGTGAACATCGGTTCGATGTGGGCGAAGCAGGCCATCAAAGCGACGCCATCATCAGCTTATTCTATGGCAAAAGCCGGATTGCACAGCCTCACGCAACATCTGGCTATGGAACTAGCAGACTTCAACATACGGGTGAATGCGGTGTCACCAGCCGTAGTGGTAACGCCTATTTATGGATCATTTATAGAGAAAGATAAAATAGCAAAAACCCTGCAAGGTTTCAACGGTTTCCATCCAATCGGAAGAGTAGGCAGACCAGAGGACATTGCCAAAACGATCGCCTTTTTATTGTCTGATAAAAGCAGTTGGGTAACTGGGGCCATCTGGGATATAGACGGTGGCGTGATGGCCGGACGAAACTAAAATGTATAGTTTGTTGAAATAGATAGAACATGATAAGTAAAGTAAAAGAGAGATGTTTAGGCATCTCTCTTTTACTTTACAGCTACTTATTTAAAGCGCTACTATGAGGGTGAAATTTAGGGTTTTGCCATCAAACAATTAGGAGAAAAGCTTTCTTTTAATGCATTAACTTTAACCGTAGAATCCGCCCCGACCCGTATGCCATCGATAAATACAGTACATAGTGAAAGCACCACAACAAAGCTTAAGGAAATTGCCTTCTCTTGTTTAAAACTGGGAACAATCGGCTATGGCGGGATAGCGGGAATGGTAGCTACCATAGAAAATGAGATGGTGGTTCGACGGAAGTGGATCGATCATCAGCATTTCATGGATGTCTTAAGTGCCTCCTACGTCATACCTGGCCCTAATGCTGTTGAAATTGTGATGCACTGCGGAAAAGAACGAGGCGGCCGCCTTGGGCTCATAGTAGCCGGGTTTTGTTACATCCTTCCTGCCATGGTCATCTGTCTGCTGTTGGGTTACTTTTACCAGAAATACAACGCGCTGCCGGATGTTCAGAAATTTATGTTCGGGATTAGGCCGGCAACAACTGCTTTGGTGATAGGTACAGTATTTCGCCTATGGGATAAGACAATAAGGGGCAATCCCGTTCTTATTGTGCTTTGTTTACTGGTTTTTGTTGGTTCCCTTTTAGGTATTAGCGAGGTAATTTTAATACTTGGAGCAGGAGTGGTAAATTATCTTGCTTACACAGCAAAGGATAACATGCAGTTGTTCACCGGGTTATTACTTTCCCCTGTACTTCTACAAATCCATACCAGATTTTCGGAAAGTAAGCTCTTTCTGATCTTCCTTAAAATTGGCACTATACTTTATGGAAGCGGCTATGTGCTCTTTGCGTATATGGATGAATCGCTGGTGCGAAATAATCAGTGGCTAACCCGCCAACAGTTAATGGATGCCATTGCGGTAGGGCAGCTTACGCCGGGGCCAATCTTGTCGAGCGCTACTTTTGCCGGGTACCTGATCAACGGAACTACTGGTGGTGTTCTCGCCACTATAGGTATATTCTTGCCGTCTTTCTTTATATCATTTTTTCTCCATAAGGTACTTTCTTCAGCCCGAAATATTCAACTCCTAAGGCTCTTTCTAAATGGTCTAAGTGCAGCCTCTATTTCAATCATAGCGGTTGTAGGAATCCGTTTAGCTACTTCTTCTACACAAGAGTGGCAAGGAACGGTAATTTTAGCGGTATGTCTCGCTTTAACTATTCTTTGGAAAAAATTAAGTACTATTATTATAATCCTAGTAGGTAGTATAGGAGGGTTTCTGTTGTTAAATATGTAAAGCTGGAAAATTCATTTTAAATAAATTTCAAAAGATCTTAACTAAAGATAGCATGTATGATAAACTATAATAATTTTGATGTTATCATCATTGGCGGAAGTTATGCAGGTCTTTCTGCAGCAATGGCATTGGGACGTTCATTACGAAACATTTTAATTATTGATAGCGGATTGCCCTGTAATCGGCAAACTCCACAATCACACAACTTTATCATCCAGGATGGTGAAAAACCAAGCGTAATTGCAGAGAAAGCCAAAGCACAAGTTTTGACCTATGACACGGTAAAATTCCATACAGGTCTTGCTGTACGCGGCAGGAAAACCGAAAAGGGTTTTGCAATTACCACACAATCAGGAGAAGAATTTAAGGGAAAGAAAGTGGTTTTTGCTACGGGCATAAAGGATGTGATGCCAGAGATAAAAGGCTTTTCCGAGTGTTGGGGCATTTCTGTTATTCATTGCCCGTACTGCCATGGATTTGAATTCCGCCATCAGAAAACAGGAATCATGGCAAATGGAGAGAGGGCTTTTCACATTGCTTCCTTGGTCAATAACCTGACAAATAACATCACGATTCTAACTTCTGGTAAAGCAGATTTTAATGCAGAACAAATGATAAAACTCTCAAATCACAAGATTAAGTTTATTGAAACTAAAATTGCTGAAATAGAACACGAAAAAGGTCATGTTAAAAATGTAGTTTTCAGTGATCGCACTAAGATAGATTTTAATGCTGTTTACGCAGCAATCCCATTCACTCAACATTCGGATATTCCACTTTCATTAGGATGTGAAATGACAGAACAAGGTTATATCAAAGTGGATATTTTTCAGAAAACAACCATTGAAGGTGTTTTTGCCTGCGGTGATAATGCTGCGATGATGCGCTCTGTAGCGAATGCGGTGTATAGCGGTAATCTAACAGGTGCTATGGTAAACAAAGAACTAACGGACGAGCAGTTTTAGTCAGTACGAATGGCCTTTACACCCTTACTTTTCAGGATTGCAGATAAATTGCTTTATTAAGCTTTATACTGACATGAAGCTGTTAATGAAAATATAATTGAAGCTCCACCTGTAGTAGAAGGAGAAAAGGTTCAGGAGAATCAAAGCAGTATTGTAGTTGACGATTCAACCCGTTTCTCGCAAAAGTTTTTGAGCGAGCTAAGAAACAGCGAGTATCCTGAAAGTGTACATTTACTTGATTTCTATGGCTAGTTGCCTTCCTTCCTCGAAAGCCTTCTTGTCCATGCCTGCCCCGACAGCAGCGCCAATGGCCATCCCCACTGGCAAACCAACAGCCAACATGGCCATGTTGCCGATGCTCAATCCGAACGCTACTCCTATGGGTAACCCGAATGTGGCCATACCGAGAGCTAACCAAAGCTTTGAATAGTATTTCATTGGGACAATTTTGAGTTGCTTTTCGACTAGTCTGATTACTTTCGTTTGCTTCTCTTTTACTAATTTGATTAATTCATAACCTGTACGATCTGTTGCATTTATTTCATTAATCTCTTGATTTATCTGTTCAGTAATTTCATGAGGTAGTGGCTGTTTGTCTAGTTCATTCAGAAGATTTCCGAATTGGATGTAAATTCTATTTCGTTCTCTGTTCTGAGAGATGTCCTGTCTTTCTTTTAGTTCAGTTAGGTTCATTGTTCAATGGTGTTCATAGGGATTCTTTTTATAAGTTTTCAGCAAACGGCCGCGTGCATGCGGAGCCAGCAGTGTTCGCCAAGGTTGAGCAAGCCTTGTGTTCCCAAAGGTATTTCTTATTAACCAGCTTAAAATAGGTAATGAAGTTGATTAAGTAATTGACTATATACAGCCCTACCCCAATTCCTATACTTTCAATGACATCATCAATTGCTAAGCGTAAACCGCCAAAGTTAATTCCGAAAAAAGTCCTGTTGTGAGACGAAGCACAAGCCAAGCATAAACAAGCTTTCGTCTGTTTAAACTATCCTGTATTGTCAAATAACTGAACATAAGCTTTAACAAAAAACAGCATCAATGTGAAAGCTGCACAAAAAAGAACGAGAAGAACAATGTCCGGAATCATAAATCCAGCAAGTTCTTTCAACTGCTTATCATAGCTTTCATTTCTAAATCTATAAATAAAACTGTCAAACTTCGACAGCCCATCAATCACAAGCGTGCTTGCAATACAGGCGAGTAAATGTGAGACACTTTAACTTTTCATACTTACAAATGATTGCCAACGGCTCGTACAAGAGGTGAACAAGATTCTATCCGCAATCTAACTCATGTACTTTGTTGCAAGATGTAGTTTTTCTTCAAATCCCGTTATCTCCCCTTAATGGTCTTATCGCGCCAGCAAGCACTATGTGAATGAAAGCTATACTTCATACAGTCCATTGGATGCTTTTTCTATTTCCGATTATGTCAATTAACAGTCCATAAACGGGATACTAAAATGGTTAAGACCATGAAAGGTATTTCGATACGGCGAGAAAAAAGGATGCAAACAAGACCAAAAGGAAACAGTACATTACTTGCTAGAAAGCACAATCCCGAACAATGCGGAGACTGAAGGCATTGTCCGGGATGGCTGATTATAAACAAACAACAACTCTACTTATTTAATCCTTTCTTCAATTCCGAAGCGGCTAATTGCTGCGCTTGCTTGGCCTGAGGCAGCACGGTGGCCATGCCAAAGAATTCATGGGTAACCCCTTCGTAGTTCTGGTAAGTTACCGGCACACCGGCAGCCTTGAGCTTGTCTGCCAAAGCCTTGCCCTCACTCATGAGCGGATCGATCTCAGCTGTGATGATGGTGGCAGGGGGTAATCCTTTCAAATTCGCCTGCACCAGGGAGATCATAGGTGACGTGCCATCAGCCGGGCTTTTGAGGTACTTATCGAAGAACCAGGCCATGAGCGGCTTATTTAATGGCTTGGCATTGGCGTTTGCCTTATAAGAAGGTGTGTTCAGGTCGTACCCCGCTATCGGGTAAACAAGCAGCTGGTGCAGGGGCAGTTGTGCCTTCTTATCCCGGGCCATCAGGCACACGGCGGCTGCCAGGTTCCCGCCGGCGCTTTCGCCAGCTACAGCAACGCGATTAGGATCTGCTTTGATGGCGGCCGCGTTATCCAGCACCCATGCATAAGCTGCATAGGAATCGTTATGAGCGGTCGGAAACTTGTTTTCTGGCGCTTGGCGGTAAGCAACGGAGACCACCACAGCGCCTGTCTGCTCGGCTAACCCCTGGGCAGAGGCATTGTACGTATCCAGGTTGGCAATAACCCAGCCCCCTCCGTGATAGTAGACAATAACAGGGAAGGGCGCGGTACCACTTTTAGGGGTATAGACTCTTGCTTGAATGTGCTGGCCCCCGCCTATCGGGATCTGAATGCCGCTGGTGTCCACTTGGGAGGCTGGCATGGGAATGTTCTTTTCTTTCATCAATGCCATCACTGCATCGGCGGGTGACGGGGCTTGACGTGCCTGTTGGGGGGTCAGATCAGTTAGTTTCTTACCACCGCTCAGGCTATCAAGCGTTTCCAGCACTGCCTGCATTTGTGGCGTTAGCGAAGCAGGTGCCCAGTCTGGCTTGGGACCTTTGGGTTTAATATCCTCCGGAGCAGTGCTGGAGACAGTAGCGGCAGTTGACAAGGAATCACCCTTTGTGGCATCAGTATTAGTCGTAGTGGTAGCGTCTTTGTTGGAACCTGTGCCGCAGCTTGAGAGAGCACACAGGCTTAGCGCAAGCACAGGCAGCAGCCACCTGAGTCGGACTGCTTGGAGGAAAATCGTTTTTTTCATAGTTAAATTTTATGTAGTATTCCGATATGTACGGCAGCGAACCACAAGGTGGATTGCCTTAGTGAGTGGCATGATAAAATTTATTGCCGGAAAGGCCTTATTAAACCGGGAGGTAATGCGGGTGATTTGCCAAGAAAGCCGCTTTAATACGCTTCCTACCTATTTTCATAAAATATATCCAAAGTGCAGGAGGAAATCGGTATTATGACGTATAGAATATTTTCTATTTCTTAGCTTCTGCTTGGGAGTAGCTCTTATATATGTTTCAACTTAAAGCCTTCATGCAGCTTCTGAGTGAAGCGCGTGATTGGGGAAATGAACCAGTATGTCAGCAATAAATCTTCCCGGTGAAACGGAACATACCCTGGTAGCCGCTCTCCGGCAGGGGAAGCAGGAGGCGTTGGGCAAACTTTATGATGCGTATGCACCGGTAATGATGGGGGTGATCACCCGGATTGTGCAGGACAATGATGTGGCAGAAGAAGTGCTCAGGGAAACCTTTATCACTATCTGGGGCCAAATCAGTAAATATGATGCTTCCAAAGAGCGGCTTCTCAGCTGGGGGCTGGCACTGGCCCGGCGCATTGCCCTGGAAGCAGTAAAAACAGACCGGTGCCTACAAGGGACGAAAGCTGCCGCCACACCTAGTCAAAGCTACCCGCAGTTAAATAAAACGGAGACCCAGCAGCACGAAGCACACAAGCAGCAGGACCCTTGCACCCTTACGCCCCTGGAAAAAACGATATTGGAATCTCTTTACCTTAAAGGCCATACCTGTGCTGAAACGGCAGCAGAACTGAACCTGACAGCAGAGGAAGTAAAACAAATATTGAAAAAGGCATTTACGCAATTAAAGGGAGAAAAATCAGTATGAACCCTATTACTGAATTTATAGCATCAGGGCTGTTGGAACTCTATGTGATGGGAGCTGCCAGTCCGGAAGAAGCACTCGCAGTAGAAGAAATGGCAGCTGCCTTCCCTGAGATACAGAAAGAGATAAAACAAATCAGGCTGGCAGTAGAGCAGTATGCACAGGCTCATGCGCTGAAGCCTCGGGCAACAGTTAAAACCCTGGTTATGGCAACGGTAGATTACCTGGAGCGCATGAAGAACGGCGAGCTGCCAGAGTCGCCGCCGGTTTTAACGCCCACTTCCCGGATCAGCGATTACGACAGATGGCTGGACCATGCGAATGCTGTCTTGCCCAAAGATGCAGACAACCTGTATGCCCGGGTTATCGGGTATACGCCCAAAGCTACAACAGCCATACTCTGGGTGAGGGAGAGGTCAGAAGAAGAAGTGCACCGCGAGGAACACGAACGGTTCTTGATCGTAGAAGGAAGCTGCCGGTTAACAGTAGGAGATCAGATACACGCCTTAACAGCAGGGGACTACTTTGCTATTCCGCTGCACACGCCGCATCACCTATTGGTTACATCTACGACTCCCTGCAAAGCCATCTTTCAGCGTCTAAGCATTTAAGTCAAATGGCTTGCTCTCGGTAACTTATGGTGCAGGCAAACTGAATTTTTCGCCTAACTATTTTGAGATCCTGAGAAAGAGAAACGGAACAAAGGCACAGGAATCCCTCCCAACTAAGGGAATAGTGGTCGCGAAAGAAAGAATATTCAATCATAGCAGGTCCGTCAGCCAAATCACCTGTGAACTGGGCTTCCAGTTTCCGCAGTATTTTGCCAGGTTGTGGAATGATACTGTTCTCGAAGCGGATCATGTAGGGAACTATAGAAGGGGTGCAAATCGACAGAAAAGGATTCAGTTTATGCCTACATGAAAAAAGGAGGTATTCCGATCAACAGGAACGATGTATAGCACACCCATTCGGCATCATTTAATGCTGCCGTGTCAGGATAATCAGACCCAATCATTGCTCGGCAGGCAAGTCAGGCAGGAAGGAAGGAATCAGGACTAGTATGTTATCAGAGACCTAATTGAGCATTAATGCGAGCAATTCAGGAATAAAGTCATTGAGTTTAAGTCTGGGCAATGCAGCACGTCACCTTATACATTTAATATATAAAAGGGCTGTCCTGCACTTTCTGCCAAGACAGCCCTTTATCCCTAAGGAGTGATTTCGCCTTAGTTGTTGTCCTTTTTCACATCCACATCAACGTCCACATCATCTATGTTTTTGAGGCGCGCCTGTACCTTGTTTTCGGTTCTGTTCCAGCCATCTTTCAGCTCTCGCCACTCCTGCTTGGTCTTCTCATCCCAGGTGCTGCTTTTGGCTTCCAGACTTGCCTCACGACGCTTGTATTCAGCTTCTGTTTCCTTCCACTCTGCCTGGGTGGCAGTCTCGGCTTTGGAGGTGTTTTCGTTTACCCAGGCTGAGAAATCCCGCAGCTCGGCATTTGCTTCTCCTGTAGCCTCGTTTGTCTCCTGAGTAGCCTCATTGGTTGCGTCATCTACATCAGCTTCAACTTCCGTGGCTGTTTCATGTGTCTCGTGTTGTGCCTCCTGGTTGCAGGCAAACATAAAGCCGCCTAATGCTAAGGCGAGCGCGAAGGTTTTTATATCAGATGGTCTTTTCATAGTTTTAAGAATTTTTTTGTCACCCTTTTACGTAGCACAATAAAAAAGGTATACTGCTATCTATCACTACCTGAATAGAGCAGGCGGGCTCCTGAAAAGAACGCCAAGAATCAGAAGCGCTTGTTAAAGCACCGTAAACTGCTGTTCTGTGGCTATTTCGCCATTTACGTCTCTTGCCGCACAAGCAAGTTATGCCCCTGGATTTCTACCTGTAAGTGAACCCACAAGCCCCTTTTGCTGTTGCATTTGACAACTCTCACAACCTGTTTAATGAAACACGAGCTGAAAAACGCTTTTGGTCAGACATACCTCACAATCGACGTGATTAAAGATAAGCGTTGGATTCAAATTACCTGGAAGGGCTATCTTAGTGAGGCTATCATTAAGGAGGGTGCGATGGCAGTGACCCAGGCGGTCAGCACTTCCGAATTAAACTGTATCCTCAATGACATGCAACTGGTGCTTGGCCCGATCCGCTCCTCAGAATGGGCAGCAGTAGAATGGGCACCGCAGGTAGCGGAAGCCGGCCTTAAATACATGGCTTTGGTAAATACACCCGGTGCTATCGCGGAAACAGACATAGCCACCTTTCATACCAGGCAGGAGTATTTTCAGACCAAAGTGCTTACCTCTCTTGACGCGGGTAAAGAATGGCTCAGGCAGCATTGTCCGCAAAAACTGACGAAGCCTGACTTGCTTATCCGTTAAATCAAAAGCAACAGGTTGTTGCCATTTACGACTCTGCAACAGTAATGCACTAACTGCTGCAGGGTAATCCTCTATGACAGAACAGTAGTTGTTACATCTGGACCAAATTTCTGGTCTTTGTCTGCTATTAACTGTCATCCTAATCAAAGGAGGCAGTGTTACTGGTTAGCCATGGCAGCATCACCTTTCGCTTACTTTGCTGGTATGTTAAAGTACGCCTGCTGTATCAAAAAAGCGTTCATTCATCTTTACAGCTATATTGCCAAAATAGGCAGCAAAAAACACACCTTCTATGTGTCACGCAAAGCACTAGCTTTTATTGACACATTCACTATATCTGCAGCTCTCACTATTTAACCCCAGATCTAGCTGCATATGAAAGCTGCCCTTTACACCCGTGTCTCTACTGCCAGACAGAACACCGACCGTCAGGTTACGGAACTCACTGACTATGCCAGACGCAATGGCTTTGAGGTGATCTATACTGTCTGCGAAACTGTGTCTGGGACAAAGAACAAGTACGAGCGTCCAGGCATGGAGGAAGTTTTTGAACTGGCCAGACGAGGGGAGATTTCAGAGGTTATCTGCCTGGAGCTGTCCAGGCTGGGCAGGGACAACATGGATGTGCGCCAGATCATCCTGGAACTGGCTGAACTGGGCGTCTGCACCCATGTGGTAAACCGCAACCTACGCTCCTTAGATAAGCAGCGCAGGAAGGATTCGGTAACGATGATGGTACCGGGCATCCTGGCAGACCTGGCACAGATGGAGCGGGAATCGCTAGTAGAGCGTATCGTCTCAGGCCAGCAGGAAGCCAAACGGCAGGGCAAGCATTTAGCCAGACCCAAAGGCACTGTTAAAAGTGCAGCCAAGTTGCTGGAGGAGAACAGGAAGGTAGCAGAGTACCTGAAGGAAGGCATATGCTCCGTGCGGGAGATTGCCAGACGGTGTGCCGTATCCCCTCACATGGTCATGAAAGTGAAGCGCATACTGAAAGAACCGGTCTTTTAAGGCACACTAATCACCTCTTTATTCGATCAACAGATCACCAGTATCATTCTAACTAATATTGTTTATTTACACATTACTATATAGTTTTAGCTGATAGATTAGTACTTTAGCAGTTCATTCGCCTTCCAGCAACTCATATTGGGATGGAGTATAGATAACAGGCACAAATGGTTCGAGGAGAAAACATACAGTTGGTAAAGGAGCTTAGTGATGGGTATTACTTTCTATGTAAGCTGGATTCAAAGCAGGAAGAGGCGAAAACAAAAGTTCGAGTTGTTTGCAGGAACTCCCTAAGCAAGCTCTCTCACCTGGATCTAGATCCATCAGAAGACAGTCTTTTATGGAATGGGAAGAATAAGGCTCTTCCGCTTTTAAATGAAGCATTAGAGAAAGCTAACCCTGATGATGCTTCGCAAGCTATCAATAACATCAATGACTTGATTGCCTTAGCAAAAGATGCGCTTAATCCCTTCTTTGAGTTAGCTAGGAAATAATATGCTTTATAAAGTTAGAATACAATGTATGTGACTGATGCTGATTTGATAGCGGAACTACAAAAACTACGAGGTGCGGGTGACGAGATAAACGGGGAAGGCATCACTGTACTCAGACAAATGTTACTAGTCTATTAACTATGCTTCTTTATCAAGACCACCTCATCAAGCTGGATTACGCTACGGCCCAAGACATCCTTTACGTCGAGTGGCAGGAGCGCAAGCCTTATTCTGTCGCAGAGGTTCGGCAGGCTTTTTCTTCCATCGTTGCCACTGTACGTGAGAAGGAGATTGAACGCATCCTGCTTGATTTTACGGGCAATACAGTTGACCTTTCTGACAAAGAATACAAAGCGGTCATGGCACATTTAACTGTGGGGCTATTGCCTACCTGTTTAAAGAAAGTAGCTCGCATTACAACCTCTGATGTGGTGCGGGAAGAGAAAATAATATGTATCCTCAAAGAAATTGAAAGCGCTATTGCCCTTCCGGTAGATGTGAAGCTGTTCTCAACTCGTACAGAAGCATTGAAGTGGCTCTTGCAGCCGATTAACTAGCCTACAGAGGGATTATACGGTAGCTAGTTAATCGCTACTACTATCATTCTTTGTTGCTCATAAGTTAGTAGTATTATCTTTTTAGAGGCTGCAGATTCGATTTCCTTTTCAGCAACTAGTAGGTATAAGTCCATAGCTTACGCCAAGGCAAATAGCTCCTGCGCAAAACAGACCCACCCAGTCAGCCAAAAGCGTTTCCATTTCCCTTGAACACCCCCGCCCCTTGTAAACAAGGTCCTATAGACAATGTGTCTGATTTCTTTAGTTTTTTTCTGGAAATTCCTAACGCCAGGCGTCACAGTGTAACGGCTTGGCTATGGTGCGTTTCTGCACAAATGCCAACACCTTTTGCTAATGATGCCCGCCGTTATAAGACGGGATGGTATAGGTCTTCCCATTGCCCAGCAGGTGCAGTTTCAAATCACAGATAGTAAAAGGCTCCCCTGCTTCGATCTCGTAGATATTGGTGCTGCTGATGTCCATACCATCCAGGATGGTAACCAGGCCACTACCCACTACTTCGAGTTCCTTGCCCTCTTTTAACAGAACTGCCGTATCCTCTTCCAGCCCAATGCCGATACAGCCCGGATTCTGGGCCACTGCCTGTGCCATACGGATAATGCGCCCCCGCTGAATGAAGTGGGTATCGATGGCAACGTTCTTGAGCAGGTCCAGCCCTGCCGTGGCGCTCATCTGCCCTTTGAGCATGCCCCCTTGCGTTTCCCCGGCATAAATCATACTGGTAGACATGGCGGAAGCCCCCGCACTGGTACCGGCAACAATGACTGGCTCATTGATATAACGTTCTTTGATGCGTTCCAGAAATGGGCTGCCTCCCAGGATAGATGTCAACCGGAGCTGGTCCCCTCCTGTTATCATGATGCCGGCGGCCCGATCAACCAGCTCGATGTTTTCCGGGTTCTTGGCATCCTCCCGGGTTCGTATATCGACTACCCGGATGTTTTTAACCCCAAGCGCTTTGAATACGGTGAGATAATCTTGCGCCGATTCTTCCGGAAGGCTGGAGGCAGCTGGAATGATCACAACCAGCGGTTTTTTTCCTTGCAGCTCATCCACAAAGCGCTTGAGGATCTGTTCACTGACAAAGCCCCTGTTATCCTCTTGTGCCTGGGAGCGATTCTCTTCGCTTTTGCTCTCCTTGCCGCCAATGGCCAACAACTTCCCTTTCGGCAGGGGTAGCTGCTGTGGTTGGTTTTTTTTTCTAGCTTGTTTAACGGCCATATTTTCTTTCACTGTGTAGCTGGTGGGGACCTGTATACAATACGGCGTACGTATAAAGAGAGCTGAATGGAAGTGATCCGGGTTGCTCCCCGCAGAACCAGTCGCCAGCCCAGCATAATAACACGTAAAATTCCTGCTTGAATGAATGCTCTAGAGTGCTGTTAAGCAATAGGGTAAAACATCTTGCATCTTATTTGAGTTAAATACCTTTTCTAATGCGTATTATTATCAGCCAAGTAACCTTAAGTAACCTATTTAAATCATAAGAATGACTTGGAATACAGCCCTATCCCGTTTGGTAGTTGAGAAGTCTTGTGATGCTGTTGCCCAATGGGATCAGGAGTGCAGGTTGATTTATGCAAATCCGGCCTTTGCCAAAAGGATGGGCAGAGGGGTAGATTCGTTGTTGGGGAAAACAATGCGGGAGCTAGGGCAGCCGGAACATGTGGCGACCCTTTGGAGTAAGAAGCTGCAAGTTGTTCTGGAAACAGCCCAGCCCATCGAGCATGCGTTCGTCTTTGCTACACCCACAGGAGATGGCCTTTATCAATCATGCCTGGTTCCTGATTTAGCAGCTGATGGTACTGTAGCGCATGTGCTAACCATTGACCGGGAAATTACGTCCTGCAAAAAAGCCGGGCAAAAAGCCGCCGCTTTAAAAGAAAGACTACAGGCAACCCTGGACAGCTCGCTCTACGTTGTGCAGGGCTTTGAAGCTGTGCGCGATGAGCAGGGAAAAATTGTTGACTTTACCTGGGTGATGCTCAACCGGAAGGGTATCGAACAGAACGGGGACGTGCTGGGGAAAAGTCTGCTGCGCCGAAATCCGGGTGTGATAGAAACAGGGTTGTTCAATTTATTTGTGCAAGTAACCGAAACCGGCGCACCCATTGAGCGGGAGCAGTACTACAGACACGAGCAGTTCAATGGCTGGTTCCATCAAATAGTAGCCAAGATGGGGGATGGCTTTATCATGAATACGAAAGACATCACGGAACAGAAAAAGACAGCTCATTCCTTACAGGAGAACCGTGAGCTGCTGAAAGCAACTATTGACAGCTCGGCAGACATGATACAGGTATTCAAAGCAGTACGGAATGAAGAAGGAGAAATCGTTGACTTTGTATGGATACTCAATAACCTGGCATCAGAAAAGGTCTATGGCGATGTGATTGGCAAAAGCCTGCTGGCCTTGAACCCGGGAGTGGTGCAGGAAGGTATCTTTGACACGTTCAAACGGGTTGTGCAAACAGGCCAGTCCGACAAGAGCGAACGACACTATGTCCATGAGCAGTTCAAAGGCTGGTACTACCAGTCTACCGTGAAACTGGATGATGGTGTCGCTACAACGACCACAGATATTTCCAAGCTCAAAAAAGCAGAAAAAGAAAACCTGCAGCTTACATTAAAACAACAGAAAAAATTACTGATAGCGGTTTTAGGGGCCCAGGAAATAGAACGGCGCCGTATTTCTGAATCCTTACACAATGGGGTAGCGCAGCTACTGTATGCAGCGAAGCTGCAAGTGGATGATGCGGCCAAAGACATACCGGCGGAAAATGTTCAAAAGTTGAATAAGCTCCTGACGGAAGCCATTCATGAAACCAGAAGGGTATCCCACGAACTAGCTCTTTTCATGTTAAAAGATCTTGGCGCAGAACAGGCCATCCTGGAAATGTGCAGGCGATTCGAATGTGAAAGCCTGAGATTAGAATGCCAAGTAGCAAAGCTTGACCTAACCCTGGAACCTTACCAGGAACTTGCCCTTTACCGGATCAGCCAGGAGTTAATCAACAATATCATCAGGCACTCCAAAGCCACTGAGGCAAAGCTGCTACTCTACCAGGAGGGCGAACTGATACATCTGAAAGTGCGGGATAATGGCATCGGCATGAACGAAAGTTCATCGAAGCACAGGGGGATTGGCTTGCGCAGCATTAAGGATACGGTGAAATTACTAAACGGCACCTTTGACATTGCCAAGTCCCCAACAGGTGCAGGGACCCAGGTAACAATTGCTATCCCTATTGAACAGGGTAAAATCAAATGTTTAGTGCCTGATTAAACGAGAATCTACTGCCTGTAGAAGAGAAGCAGATGGCAGATTTTCCAAAAAAGTACCCAGCACGCTGGCAGCCCACACGAGTATTTGTGTAGGGATTTGCTCCCCGTCTTTTATGGTAGCCACATAACCATTATGGACTTTCGGCGTGGTCAGCAAATGCTGCTCAGGCAACGCATGATCTAACGCAGTAGCGTGGAGCGGGTAATGCCGCCATGGCAGACAAGCGCGCGTATAAGTAAATAGTACTTGTCGCACGGGGGGTAGCGCCTTCTTATTTAACGCAGTTTTGAAACCATTCTTTTAGCAGCTTCTCATCTATCTCACCTGCATGCTTGATTTTAATATGTCGCATATTCTTTCCAGTACCATCCAGTAAATGGTTTGGGTCGTGAAGGTTCTGGCAATTAAAAAAGCCTAGTGTTACATAATCTTTTGCTGTAGTGAGATAAGCAAAGTTTTTGACCTTCTTAAAAACTGACCTGCCCCATTAATAGCTTTCTTCCACGTTCGGTCCGGTCGCATGCAACAAATCTCGAACAGCTATCATAATACATCTTTGCTCTTCTGAGGCTTTATTGAGAAATTCGGTTAATTGATCATGCATACGATTGATTTCCATATTAAAATTCGTTTGGTATCCATGCTGCGGGTTTACTTAGCTTCTTTACAATCATCATGATACCCATAAAAGCCTTCTATACTTGCCTCTACTTAGGACATGTACTAGAAACCAGTCGCAATAGTGAAGCTGATGCATTGTCAAATATCAGCAGGGGTTATACTTCGCAAATTAAATTTTGGGTTAGGGCTTTCGCAGCTGCCAGATCACGAGTAAAACTGCTCCATCTTCGCAGTACTGGTCTCTATTGATTAAGCAGCCTACTTGTAACATGCCATCCGAAACAGTGTCTAACGTACAGGTATACGGTATGTCCCTGTACCTTATACAAGCTTTTCGATACGCTTCATAAAAGACTACCCCTATAAGCGCCTTTGAATCTACTAAAGGCGCTTATAGGGGTAGTATTATCCAGGCACAGGCTTTCTATACCTGTTGTCTTAGCTTTTATAATACTTTATTATTGGATTACAATCTTCTTCGTACTGGAAGTTGTTCCATCCGTGAACTGCAGGAAATAGATGCCCGCAGCCAAGTTAGCTAATGACAGTTCTTCATTAACTTCTCCATGCGTTACCGTATAATTCCGCTGGCATTGCTGCTGTCCTTTAGCATCAACTACTAGAACCTGAAAATGTCTCCCCTTCAGCCCCGATACCTGCATCTGTAACTTACCCTGCTGCTTTACTGGGTTAGGTGAAATCAAAAGCGTTGCGTATTTCTCTAGTTCATGCAGGCCGGTGATTGTTAAAGAGAACGGAGTTGCCGCCACATTACTGTTGCCTGCCGCATCGGTGGCTGCTCCCGCCGCTATATTCGCCGTAAGCACCCCCTTGTCCAGTGGTGTAACCACCAAGGTGTAAGAATTTCCAGAACCTGCGAATGTCCCTTTTGTAGCACCCGCCAATGTTACAGCATCCGCTGTAAAGCCATTGACATCCTCGCTGAAAACGATTTGCAGCAGAAAGGAATCTAAATTATTAGCGGGAACTTCGTTTCGAATGCTTACGGTCGGAGGTGTCGTGTCCAGCAGGATGTTGCTTGTGAAAGGAACAGAAATATTGCCGGCATTATCTTTTAGCTGCATGTATACTGTTTTTGCGCCATCACCCGCTGCCAGCGTCCACTGTTTCGTCAGGGCAACTCCTTCCCAAGTTCCCCAACTGCTTTGGTCATTTGTGAAGCGCATTTGTGTAGCATCTCCTGTCGTTAGGGTAAGCATAACATCCCCTGATTTACTATAGGCGTCCCCATTGTTTATGCTTACCGAGCCTGTAGGTGGGGTATCATCCATATCATTTACCGTAATTTCAAAGGCTCTTTGGAAATACAGGCCATCTGGATCGGTTGTTCGGACCACTATGGAATAGGTGGCTTGGGTTTCAAAATCAGGAGAAGCCTTTATCTGAAGCTGGTCACCGATGATTGTGAAAGCCCCATTATCCACTCCGCCCGTACCTGCTTCCAATGAGTAGGTAAAGCGATTATCACCATCCGGGTCTGTCGTAGTAAAAATACCTACCACCGTGTTAGCAACTATATTTTCGTCAATTGTCAAAGAAGAAAGGTCAAGCGCACCTGGTGCACGGTTTAGAGTGAGGGTTGCCGCTTCGGATGCTACCGTGAAACCATTGCTTACTACCAGCCTGTAGGTGTAGTCATTTAATAGAGCACCTGCTCCGCTTATCTCCAGGCGATTGGTTGTAGTCCCACTATAAAAGGGGCCGTTGATGATGTTAGTAAATATTCCGTTGCCTGTGTTTACCTGCCATTGATACGCCAGGTCTGTTCCGGTAGCCTCCGCCTGAAAGAACGTATTTGATCCTTCATTGACTTTAATACTTTGGGGCTGCGATGCCATCACCGGAGGCTGCGGCAACACAGCCATCCAAAGATCATTTTGGAGATCAGCCCCCCCTAACTCGGCAAACCCGCTGCCGCCGAAAAAGTAGAGGTTATGACCCGCCATCCAAGAAGCTGCTCCTGCTCTGGCTCCTGGACTAAACATTGAGGATGCCACTCCCTGCGCTCCTGCGATGCTGTTCTGCTGAATAGCCTGCTCTCCTGACAACCATCGCCACTGGCTTGTAGTTATGTCAAACTCCCAGGCATCATTTTTAACCTGGTAAGTGTTGTCAGTAGGATAAGTACTTCCGCCCAACAGGTAAAGCCTACCATTGCTCACCCAGGTTGCCGGCAGCCATCTGCCTCCCGGATTTGTGTTGTTGGTAGCTATTCCTTTTGTTCCGTATTCAGGTTGGCTACTATCATGGATAACCGACCAGTTGTTTGTTGCCAGATCAAACAACCATAGGCTGCTGTTCATTCTCAAATTATCATCCGCTCCACCAAACATAAATAATTTGCCGTCCAGCTCCCATCCCTGACTTCCAAATAACCCGGACGGGGTTACCGTGCTACCCGTACCGTATGGGTTTCCCGATGGATAGATCGCATTACTGCCCTTTATCCAGCGCCAGTTGCCAGTAGTAGGGTCATATTCCCAAATATCGTTCAGGTAGCCCTCCTGAGACGTTGAGGTTGCATATCCTTTTCCACCGAACAGATACAATTTACCCTTACTTGCCCAGCCCAAGGCATTTGATCGTTTACCGGGGGTAGTTGTTGCCGTTGCTGTCCCTTGTGTGCCGTACGTGCCCATACTGGTACTCCAACTGCTGCTTCCTTTAAGCCAGCGCCAGTTGCCTGATGCTAGATCATATTCCCATAGATCATTCAGCGCATTATCCCCACTAAACAGGTAAAGCTTATTGCCCATGCTCCAACTTACACTTTGCGACCGTGCAGAAGGCACATTCCCGGGGGCAGCAATGCCTTGTGTTCCCAGGGCACCGGCATCGTCTGTTTTTTTCGAGCCTTTCAACCAGCGCCATTTCCCGGTTGCCTGATCAAGCTCCCACAAATCGTTGTATTTACCTGTGTTATCACTTCCCCCAAAAAGATACATCTTGCCGTTTACCTGCCAGGTGGCACTTCCGTACCGCGCCCCGGGTGTATTTTCAGTACAGGCTACTCCTTGCACGCCAAAGACACTTGCCTTGGTGGCATGTTTACTCCCGCTCATCCAACGCCACTGCCCGGAAACTACATCAAACTCCCAAAGGTCTGTCAGACTTCCCTGGCTCTCTGCGTCAAACCCGATTCCACCTTTCAAGTATAGCTTTCCAGCAGTTGCCCATGCCATACCGGAATACCTGGCGCCAGGTGTGTTGGCTGCAGCCGCTATCTGCTGGGTGCCATATACACCATTTTGACCGACTGTATTGCCTCCTGATAGCCAGCGCCACACATTCGTTGTTATGTCATATTCCCACAGGTCGTTGTTAAAGCCATAGGTGGTGTTGTATCCCAGCCCGCCAAACAAGTATAATTTACTGCCCTGCTTCCAGCTATAGGTACCTCGTCGGCTGCCGGGCGTGTTAGCAACAGCTGCAACGCCTTTGGTGCCGTATGTCGGAGACATATTGAGCAGGTTGCTTCCCTTTAGCCAGCGCCAGTAATTGGTGCTCGGGTTATATTCCCATAGGTCATTTAATTGCCCTGACTGGCACCCATTGCTTGTATAGGCACCGAAACCGCTTCCGCCAAATAAATAGAGTTTGCCGCCACTTTCCCATACCGTTCCATCTGACCTGGAACCTGGGTTATTACCAACGGCTGCTGTGCCCATCGTACCGTAAGTGCCACAGCTCCCTGTACCCGAACTGCTGCTGCCTTTTAGCCATTTCCAGTTGCCCGTACTGGTATCGTATTCCCACAGATCATTAAGAGAATCCTCTGAATAGGATCCAGCGGCACGCCAACCATACCCACCAAATAAATAAAGCTTGGTCCCCACCGCCCAGGTCATAGCGCCTAATCGGGAACCGGGTATGTTTGTTGCAGCGGCAACTGTCTGTGTGCCATAGGTCCCTTTTGCTCCGGTTGTGTTGCTGCCTTTAATCCATCGCCAGTAGCCCGTGGCAATAGTGTATTCCCACAGGTCATTATAACTGCCTGATGACCCGTTACTTCCGCCAAACAGGTACAGTTTACCGTTTACTGCCCATCCGGAAGCCTGCGTCCGGCCATTGGGTGTGTTTTCAGGTGCTGCTACTCCAAATGTACCATACACCGCCGTAGAAACGGGCTCTTTGCTTCCTTTGAGCCATCGCCAATTGCCCGTCGCATGGTCAAACTCCCAAAGATCATTCATAGTACCCCACCCTTTTTCGGTATAACCCGAACCGCCGAACAAGTACAGTTTGCCATCCAACTCCCAGGTAACAGCATTTTGCCGCTCACCGGGCTGGTTTGCAGGGTCTGCTGTGTTTAGCGTGCCATAAACGCCGTACCGCGTTGCATTTTTATCCCCTTTCAGGTAAGCCCACTTTGGTGTCTGGGCTGGAGCAATGATGGACAATAGGATACAAAACAATACGATGAAAGCCTGAAAGGCAGATTTGAAAGTAAAGGTTTTATGCATACACTTAGAAAAGGGTTTAGAAATGAACTAGCACAGATGGATGTATACTGCTTGTAAGAATGGGCCCCGAAAGAGACGAAATTTTTAATTATCTGCCTGGAAGCCGGTTATTCGATGCACGATGATGATTCCTGTGTTTAAAAGCTTATTTCAATATCAAATTCAAGACAACCGCTATTTGAGTTTCATTATCTGCTGAAGCGTATTTGCTCTTTGAGCATTAACTCTTAAAAACAAACGGTAAGAATTTGATAGTTTCTGACAAGAACCATTCGGGTTCAACGAAGACATCGAGGATGTTAAGCTTTGAGCAAAAAGAACATAGATAAAGATAAAATAATAGAAAGAAATGCCTGTAATTACTTAAATGACACTATCCAATCGCATGAACAAGAAAATAAAATAGCTGGAAAGCCGCCCCAATACACCAAGGTAAATCTAAGACAGCGTGCTCGCCTAATTTTATTTAAACAAACTTCAAATATAGATGAATCTTCAGGGAATCCAATAGGCTAAAAACAGCAGGGACGCCTTTATCAAAACAGGACAGTAATTTGATTCTCTAAGCTAAACAGTGAACCTCAAACACCTTCTCTTTTAGTTAAATAAGCAGGTCCTGTGCTCCAGCCTAACAGAAAAGGAACAAATAAATTATTTTGCTTCAGATACCCTCTCCTATTTTAGCTGAAGCCTTAGTTAACTTCTTTGTTTGCGGGCCAGCCGATTAGGCAGCGGGTTCTTCAGCCGGCTGAACTGTGTCAGTGGAAAAGCAGGTAGCTTCCCCGCTGATAAAGCGAGAACAAGGAATCAAACTTTATTCAGGGACATAAAAATCTGCCAGGCAGGGTATCTTTGAAAGCTTACCGGGGTTTTGGCGGAACCTGGCAAAACCAAACTTCCGTGCAAGAAGGGAGCCTGAGTAAGCTGGATCGCATGCAACGCAAGCCATCCGCAGCGGGTGGTAGATGGCAAACGCAAAACAACGTTATAGCTTCCTGAAACAGATCTTAAATTTAAGATATCAAAGAAATACATGTTGCGCTTTAAGGCGAGCCCTACGCCTCTTTCTGGACCTCTTCGGGATAAGATGGGCTCCTGGACACTAGGGGAATTAAAAACGGCTTCATCTCACCTGGAGCGGTTTTTTGGGGTTTGATAGAAACAGCTGGTCTCCCCTTCGGTTTCGCCTGTCCCGCTACCTGTTCGCATTGGTCTACTCCAACTCCCTCCTCCAAAACGCGCCAGTACCTGCCATTTTCCTGCCTAATATACGTTCACTTTCACTGCTGTCTGCTAGGTTATCCTGCTGAAGCAGCACTTGCTGCTCCCTGTCCAGCAACGCCGGAAAAAGCGTCGTAACCACTGGCAGCAGGGCTTCGAACAAAGCCTGCGGGACAGGCACTATTTTCTGACAGGTCGGCACCAGGGCCAGCAGCTGCCTTAAAGCATAAACATCTGCCCCTCCCACCTCCACAACTCCTCTGTAGGGGCTTTGCAGGCAGAGGCGGGAAATAAGGGCAGCCAGGTCTTCCATCATCACCGGCTGCAGCTTTGTCTTGAGTAACCGCTCCGGGAAAGGAAGCACCCCAAACGACAGCCGGCAAAGCTTTTTCAGCACCTGCAGTTTCCGGCTCAGCATCGTATTCGGTGTACAGACGATGGATGGCCGTACTACCACGACATTCGGGTGTTTCAACAGCGCACTGTCGGCCTGCGCCTTGGTGCTCAGAAACCGGGAAGGGCAAGGAAGGGCTGCGCCCAAAGCAGACAGCTGTATGATCCTCGGGTTCCCGAGCAGCTCCCGATGCTGCAGCATCAGCTGCGCTAAGCCTATGTGCGCCTGCTCAAAATCAAGTGCGGCCGTCTCCCTGATAATGCCGATGCAGTTAACCAGCACATCCACCCGGCCCAGCTTCCCCCAGGACTCTTTGAAGGGATCAAATGAAAGCAGGTGCTGTGATAACAGCCTATCCTCTTTTACAGAAGCCATGCTTTCGGCTCGTGCACACCCCAGTACCTGTGCCTGCGGGTAATCCTGCAGCAGATGCTTTAGTACCCGCGTGCCCAGCTGACCGTTGCCACCAAGCACCACTATGCGCATGGGACAACCGGCATGGGTGGCAACCACTGGTAATGAATCACGTCCCGCACCTGGAAGGCTCCTTCGAAGCGGGCCGTCTGAAAATAGCTGGTTTCAAAGCCCTCGCAGGACATCCACTCGATCGGCCAGCGTTCCCGCATGATTCGTACCCTGACCAGTTGGCCGTCTATGTGGGAGTAGGCCCTGTCCAGCGCCCCTATCATTTCCTGTAGCGCTGGCCTTACCTTCTGCGGCCTGTCCTCATGCAACGTATACGTCAGATACGTTTCACCCTGCCTCAGTTCAAAACGGTTTTCGGTGTTCGTGATGAGGGCTTTCTCCAACCTATAGTTTGTGAGATAGCGTCCTCCCTGCACTATGAGCGCCTTATCCGTAAAGGAGCGCAGAAAGTAAATGCCTCTGGCCGCACCACCGCTGTAGGGAGCATCATCCACCAGAAGCCTGAAGCCGATGTGCTGGTAATCAAAATGCAAGAGCTTGGGTGCAAAGCTGGGCCGCATGTTACGCAGCTTCACGTTGACCAGGGAGATCAAAGCGCGGCCGTGATAGTCGCGCACCTTCAAATCCTTTGGCAGGTACGGCAAAACCTCTTCCTTTTCGACTGAAAAGTTGATCAGGCGCACCTGGTGTAGTTCCCCCACATACCTGATGGGCAGTTTCTTCAGCATTTCCATGATAAGCGCATTAAAGGTGAAAGTACCCTAACCATAGCACTGCCGTTGCCTGGAGCAGCAGGAACCACTGCAGGGTCCAGCGCTGAGGCATGCCCAGGTACTTTACCCGTTTGTAATGCAGGTAAAGCATCAGGCCGCTGCTGCATGCCACGCTTAGCGCGGGCAAGGGGTAGAAAAGCACCCCACTTACCAGGTAAAAGAGAATAGCGGGTAAAAGCACCAGAAGTCCGGCAACCATGATGGTGCCCAGGTGGCCCACATAATCCAGTGTCCGCGACCTTGGCAGGGTGAGGGTCGCTATAAAGATATGAATCACCCACCCTGTGCCGGCGATGAGCAGCAGCTGCCCCGCTCCGGCCAGTGGAGCAACACCAAGTGCTTCATGTACGGAAACACCGAACAGGGCTGTCAGCAAAACGGCAAGCAGGACCGCTAGCGCAATGAAGCTGATCCTGAACTTCTCTGCGGCCTCGGGATAGCAGTCACAGGCAATCGCCTGCTGGCGGGGAATGGCGATTATGTACCGGTTAAAGGCAAGCGTTTTGTAAAGAAATTGGAACAGCACATAGAAAGGTTTGAAACGAAACAAGGGCCGCAGGAGCCTGATCTTGTCTGCCAGCACGAAAGAGACCCCCTCTGCACCGTAGCGTGTTTCCCCACCGCCGGTGTCGATCAGGGCCATCTCGTTGCGGAAGCGCTCAGCGCTTACCTGCTGCTTCAACCGGGCATCGAGTGCTGTGTAGGCAACACACTCTTTTTGCTCCACCAGCCCCAGCAGCAGCATCATGTCGCGGAGCCCCACACACACGTTGCAGTTGCCGTCGTAGATGATCAACTTGTTTTCCATGGCACAAGTAATTTAACTTCTAGAACTTCCAATAATTATTGAAACATACTGAACAAAAAAATATCAGCGCATTAATTTCATAAAAGAGCCGAGAAACCAGTGCTCATCAGCCCGCAGCATCGTGCTCAGCGTGTTGTCAGCCTTGGCCGACAGGTCATATAGGTTGCTGATCGCCTCGGTGAACGCCTCCCCTTCCTTGTCCCCTTTTGTCCCTTCCACCTGCTTGAGCTCTTCCAAAATCCGCAGCATCGGTTCCAGCTCACGCTTGCGTCGCTCCCGGATCACCTGTTTGGCGACCTTCCACATATCCTTCTCGGCTACGAAGTACTCTTTCCGCTCACCCGGCCTTAGCTCCTTTCTGATCAGGCCCCAGTCCAGCAGGGCGCGAAGGTTTATGTTGGCGTTTCCCCTGGACACGCTCAGTTCCTGCATTACATCTTCATTGCTCAAAGGATCTGGTGAAATGAGCAACAGCGCATGCACCTGGGCCATGGTGCGGCTGATGCCCCAGCTTGACCCCAGTGTTCCCCAGGCCTGTATGAACTTCTCTTTTCCTTCTTGCAGTTCCATGCTCAAATGTAGTATACTTTTATATACTTCCAATACGTATTGAAAGTTTTATAAACTGCTAGTTCTCCATGTTTTATTTAAGTGGTTTGATGCTTGCCTGCGCTGCAGCGAAAATGCCTTTACGGCGTAATTTACTGATGTATTCGGGGGTAAGCCCCAGGTAGCTTGCTATTAGGTACTGGGGTACGCTGTTCACAAATTCCGGGTACGAATCCCTGAATTCAAAATAGATTTCTTCTTTGGAGTAACTTAACATGTACTTCATCCGCGTTTGATACGCTCCATAAGCGATCTGATATACCGCTCTGAAATAAGATGCCATTTTAGGAAAAGCGCGAAAAAGTTCTTCCCGTTTTGTCTGGGAGATACTGAGCAGCTCTGAGTCTTCGACGGCTTGCATGTAGAATCCGGCAGGCTTCTTACCCTGGAGGGCTGCATAGTCTGCCAGCCACCACCCCTTCAAAGCAAACTGGATGGTGTGTTCTGTTCCTTTCTTGTCTGTAAAGTACATGTGCAGGCAACCTGAAAGGACAAAATAATCATGGAGTGCCAGATCCCCTGGGCGCATTAGCAATGCTTTCTTCTCGGCGCTTCTCCGGGTGAAATACAGTATGATGTCATCGAATTCATTTTCATCGATGGAAACAAATTTGTTGATATGTTGAAATACCGCTTTGTTCATCCTTTCTACATGTGTTGCATCGCTTGACCGGATGCATTTCCTGCGGGAACGGGTGGTGTGGCACACGTTCGGCAAGGTGCCCGACGTCCTGGTGAAAGCATCGGCCCAAGCACGCGTTAACGCGCTGTAACCAGGCCTTATCCGGCAATGCTGGTTTTCCATCCCGTTCCATTCATTCCTTTCCGCTTTGTTCAGCTTTTTGGGCTGCGCAAAACAAAGAGCTCATCCATCTTCAAAACGGCATCCTACCCCCGCTGCATTTCCTGCCCGCCCCGTTTTCTTTTTCCTGTGACGTTCCCTTTCGCTGCATATGCTGCTAAATCCCCACTTGCTGCATGCACTGCTTCTGTTGCCTGTGCAGGGCTTCAGCCCGCCATTCATCTGAGCGCGTGCTGTCTGATTCCATCAGGCCCTAAAATCACCTGCCCCTACCCCGGTTAAGGGCAGCAGCAGCTTTTGATGCTATACGACCCTGTTGCACTCCTTTAGGATGGTCTCCCTGTACTCTCTCCTGCCATCTGTCGTTCCCTGTTTGGATAGGGCAGGAAAAGGTAAATTCACCTTATTCGCTCCAGGGAGATTGCAGAATAGCCTCACAAAAGTCTTTTCTTTCAAAGTTTGGGCTCATACACGCACATATATCGGCATTGATATTTCCATAAGTCGTCTGGGGCTTATGTTTGAAGCCGTCATAAAACGCAGGAATAATCTTTTTCTTAAAGCTGGTACGCGGGAATTGCCCGATAATCTCCTCCCGTTGGTGTGCCGGCAGGTGCGCATAGCCTCTACCTACCACATCCAGGGCCACACCGTAATTGAGTAAAGCCACTTCCGCTTCTTTATACTCTGCAATACCCGGGGTTGTATGAAGGGCAACCGTATCCCATACTAATTGGAGCGCCTGCGGCGACAGGCCATGACTTTTAAGAAAATCACGGGCAGCATTGGCACCATCTACTTCAAATCTTTTATCCCGACTGCTATACTGCGGTGTTAGCCCAAGGTCATGAAAAACAGCGCTGACATACAAGAGTTCCGGGTCGTACGAAATCCTGTTTTGCTTCCCATTCAAAGAAGCAAATAAGAACGCCCGTAAAGAATGATTATAAAGCAATGCTGTACCATGTTCGCGTAACAACGCGGTGGCCTGCGTCGCTATCGTACTGTCAGGTAGCTGAATGCCGGCAACGACCTTGGGTTTACTTGATGCCATAGGCTTTTAAGTTTAAGAGCAAAACAAGCGGATAAGCCCGCGAAACACCTACCTGTCACCGGGTATCAGCTGCCTGTTTCTGTGCCATCGTAAGGGACTGTGCCGCTGCTTTAATCCCGTATAGGAGCCAGGTGGGTGCTTATGGCTATTCTGTTCCAGGCATTGATCGTCGCAATAGCCATGATGATTTGAGCTATGTAATGTTGATCAAAGACCTGTTCCGCCTTTTTATACGTTTCCTCGGTCAATCCCTGCTTGTGGATCAGGGTCACTTCTTCACTCATGGCTAAAACCACTTGCTCTTCCTCGGTGAAGAAATCCGTTTCCCGCCAGGCATTCAACATAAAAATCCGTTGCGCTGTTTCTCCGTTTTTTAGGGCGTCCTTGGTATGCAGATCAATGCAGTAGGCACATCCGTTAATTTGTGAGGCACGGATCTTTATTAAATCCTTATGCGTGCTGGTTAACGGAGTGGTCTTGAAGTAACCTTCCAGGGCATACATGGCTTTGTATGCTCCAGGTTCCGTTTGTTGAATGTTTACTCGCTTTTCCATCGCTTCGACTGTTTATATTTGATTAAGCAAAGGTCCAAAAAAGGAATAGCTTAAGACTTGAACTGGTTTAAGAACGATTCTTTCGGCTGGTTCACCTGTTTCCGGCAAAGAAAGGAAATCAAACCATCAGGGCAGCGCATCAGCACTAGCGTCCATCCGGCCTGGAAGGCAGGCAGCAGGAAAGGGTGAGAAGGCCATTTGATACATTGCCTGCAAAAGCATTTCCTGCCGCTCTTTTCTTAGAGCTTCATCACGCGTATGAAAGCGGGACCAACAGCAGGATTTGATTGCTGCCAACCCCTCCTCCGGGTACTTATCGTTTACGTCAGATCAGCCAGAAGATACCTGTAAAATACCGAATAAAAGTCGAAAGGAGTCCCGCAAGCAGCTCAAGGCACAAAGAGCTGCCATCAAGAACAGTTCCTGCCCTTAGATGGTAACCTGCAAGAAAAAAAGCGGACGAAAGAATAAGCCCTTAGGAAGGATCGGGTCAGCAGGTGCTTCTTTTTGAAAGGTAGCCGGTATCCCCTGCGGTCGTACATTCGAAGTTAAGACATTTCTCCCTTCAAATAGCTGCTGGCTTACTTCCTTCTCCGCTGTTTTATGGTTTCTTGTCTTTTGGAGCTCCTTTTTTCAAGGCTTGCTCCCCGAGCATAAGTAAATCATTTGGTTTGAGGAAGCCTGTGTAGCGAAGTACGACCTTGCCCAACGGGTCTATAACCAGCAGCGTTGGATAAGCCGTTACCTGCCAGGTCTCAGCCAGCGTCGGTCCTTCCCCCTTTTCCATGTCCAGGGAAAGATTTACAAAGTTCCTGTTGAAGAAATCAGCGACTTTCGGATCTCTGAACGTGGTGGCTTTTAGTTGTTTGCAGGGGCCGCACCAGGTTGCGTAGGCGTCTACAAAAATGTACTTGTGTGCTTGCCGCGCTCTTTTCTGGGCTGCCCCCCAGGAGTTTTCGATAAAATTGATCTGTGTGCCGGTGACGGGAGGCGCAAGGTGGGGATTCCCCGCTGCTTGCTGAAAGCCCAGCAGCAGGCTTAACAATGCTAAACCCTGAAGCACAACGCGGCTTAATTTTTTATTTTTCATCATGTATCCTGTCGTTTTAATTTAAATCTAAGCGCATGCTGCTGAAAGCAGCTTTCCCTTCCGCCAGGAAGGCAAGGTAATTTTGGATATTCAGGTCGAAGGCTTTCGGGTGCGTTAGTTTTTCTCCTGCTGCGTTGACAATCACATAGTATGGCTGCGAGTTCGTCCCAAAGGCAGATGCCTGGAAATCGCTCCATTTCTGGCCTACTGTTTTCACTTTCCTGCCGCTGAACACCGACGTATACTTTTCGTTTTCTGCCAGTTCCGTTTTATCATCCACGTAAAGGGATACCAGCACAAACTCCTTTTTTAAGCGTGCCAACACGAGCGGATCCGACCACACGCTCGCTTCCATCTTCCGGCAATTGGTACAACTCCAGCCCGTGAAATCCAGCAGAATCGGTTTGTTTTCCTTTTTTGACTGCACCCGTGCCTGCTCGTAATCATAAAAAGCATTCAGCCCATAGGGTGTATGAAACAGGGAGGCGTACTTTTTGCCTGCGGTCTTTTCCGCTGCGCCTCCGGCCCTGTAACCCGTCAGGTCAAATTCCTGCGTTGTAATGGGTGGCAACCAGGCGCTGATCAGCTTGAGCGGCGCTCCCCAGATGCCCGGGATCATGTACAGGGTAAAAACAAAAACGATCATACTAAAAATCAGCCGGGGCAGGGATACTTGCTTGGGTGCCGCCTCCTGCGTCAAGGGCAGTTTACCTAGCAGATAAAGCCCCAGCACGCCAAAAATGACAATCCACACGATCAGGAAGAGGTCTCTGTTAAAGATACCCCAGTGGTAAGCAAGGTCGACGTTGGAGAGGTATTTAAAGGCTAAGGCCAGCTCCAGAAAGCCCAGCGATACTTTTACCGTCTGCAGCCACCCCCCCGACTTGGGAAGTTCCCGGAGCCAGGCAGGAAATATCGCAAAGAAGGTAAACGGGAAAGCCAAAGCCAAAGAGAAGCCGAACATACCGATGGCCGGCCCCAGGTACGTTCCTTTCGAAACGGCATCCACCAGCAACGTGCCGATGATCGGGCCTGTACAGGAGAAGGAAACCAGCGCCAGGGTAAAGGCCATAAAAAACAGCCCGGCCAGGCCACCGCCGCTTGATTTCTCATCCATTTTATTGACCAACGCCGAAGGAAGCACCAACTCGAAGGCACCCAGGAAGGAGAGGGCAAACATCACCAGCACGGCAAAGAAAAACAGGTTAAAGAGGGCGCTGCTGGCAGCTTCGTTAAGCGCGGAAGCGCCAAAACTGAGTGTGATCAGCACTCCCAGGGCCACATAAATACTGATAATTGAAAGCCCGTAGAGCAGCGCCTGCTGTATGCCTCTGCGCCGGGAGCCTGCTTGCTTTGTGAAAAAGGAAACCGTGAGGGGTATCAGGGGGTAGATGCAGGGCATAAAAAAAGCGGCCAACCCTCCTAAAAAACCAGCTATGAAAATGCCTGCATAAGAGGCCGGAGAAGCATCTGCAGCGCCGGCCTGTCCCTGTGCCGCGCCCGTGCCTGCTGCCTTCTCCACCCTTTCCTGCCGGGTAGTTTTCGCTTGTTGCAGGTCGGATGAAGCAGTTGATGGTTTAGCTCCTAAAAGAATCTCAAACGTTTCTTCCGTGGGAGGTAAACACTTCTGGTCGTTGCATACCATAAACTCAACCGAGCCGGTCACTGAGACGACAGGCTTGAGAAGCTTGATGCGCTGCCTGAAGGTAACCGCTTGCTCATGCCACAGAATCTCCATGTTAAAGTTCTGGTCGAAAGCAGCAACCGGTTGCGGACTTTCTGCTACCTTCCCTACCAGTTGATAAGCCGGCGAAGGGCGGAATGTAAAGGAGGTCGGCACCGGCCCACCCGCTTTCAGAAATTGGGAGTATACATGCCAGCCGGGCTGAATCGTTGCCTTCACGATCAGATCCGCTTCCTGAGCATTTAGTTGCTTTGCGGTGACACGCCAGCTTACAGGGTGCTCAATCTGCGCGGTGGCAGCGGCTGAGAACCATAGAATCCCTGCCAGTACTATCAAAAATTTCTTCATCTTGTTTTTATTCATCAGCGTTGTCTCCTGCAGCCCGAATGCTCGATCCCGGCCTGCCTGCCAGGGTGATCGTGGGTTTCTTTATGCCTCTTTCCGGAGTGATGCCGCAACCGCTTTCAATAAGGTGGGGCTTAGCCTTTGGGTGATATCGGGGTTGATGAACTCAAAAAGAATCGTTCCTTTTTGGTTTAGTAGAAACACCGAAGGCACCGGCAGGAGCTTGTCCGGGTTTTTACCGCCGGAAGTTTTGGGTAGAAAGGCGTCGTAACTCTGCGGCGATTTATAAGCTATCCCGAACTTTTTAGCTAAGGCCAGGTCTGCATCCGATAACAGCTGATAGGTGAGAGCCCCTTTGTCTTTGGTGTGCTGCAGGTTTTCCGGACTATCCGTGCTGATGGCAATGGTTTGGTAGCCCATACCTGCAAGCTCCTGCTCTATTTCCTGCAGCCCGGAAAGCTGTTTGGAGCAATAGGGACACCATCCGCCCCGGTAAAAAACAAGAATCGTAGGCTTTTGCGCCACCAGGGCATTTAAATCCTGTAACGACCCATCTGGAGCTGGAAGCTTTGCTTTCGGAATACTTTCGCCTATCAGCAGCGGGCTGATGTCTTGTGGCAGCAAAGGCACTCCTGCCACCGTTGCAACCGAATCCCTATCACCAGCTTGTAAAGGGAGCTTCTGGGCGGCAAACGCATCCCCTGCCTGGAAACTGAGCAACATCGTGCCGGCAACCGCCCACACCAGGGCGCTTTGAACTGAATTTATTGACTTCATATAAATGGGTTTACAGGTTTAATGCGTGAGTTTCTGATGGCAAGACGAGCGCATCGGGGTGCATTTCCCTGTGTCTGCTTCTCCCATTACCGGGAAAGTTTTGACCAGCCCCTTCATGCCGCGGCCAGGCTTGGCCCCGCCATATGCTATAAGTCCCTAGCCGCTGATCCGCCTAAAGGCCCGGGGGGCTAAGGGGATAGGCACCTTTGCCTTTCTCGTTCTTTCCATCGTTCCTTCTTTTAATTAAGTAAAAGTAGCCCGGTTCCGGGCAACAGGTAATGACAGGAGTTCCCGATGTGTTGGCGATATTTCCCGGATGGGTAGTGGTCGGGTATTTTCCTGTAGCCGCGGTAAACGGACTTCGCGGTTCAGTGCCTGCTGGGCTTTGGTCAAAGGCCGGCTAACCATTCACCGGTAGTCTTTGTAAAGAAGGCGACTACCGGTAGCGACCGACCGCTTATATTTCCAGGGCCTGCCTGTTTTTGAATGCAGAAAGTGTGGTCCCTGTTTTTAATTTGAAGAAGCGGCTGAAATGCGCCGGACTTTCAAACCCGAGTTCATAGCCTATCTCCTTTGCTGATTTGGAAGTATAGTACAGGTACCTTTTTGCCTCCAGGAGGATGCGCTGCTGAATGAGTGTCGAAGGAGAAGGATGGCTGCAAAGCCGAAAGAGATTAGAAAGGGTCTTGGGTGACTTATGCAGTGCCGCGGCATAAAAGCTCACCTCATGCTCTTGCCGGAAGTTCTGCTCAACTAGCAGGTTAAAGAGGCGAATCACATCAAACCTATCGACGGTAAGCAGCTGGCCGTTCGCCATCTGTGCCCGCGCCATGCGGGTGCTTTTGATAATGAGCCGCTTCAGCAGCGTGCGCAGCATCTCCCCCTGCATCCTGTCTTTTTCCTGCATATCTTCCAGAAACAACTGCTCTATCAGCCGAATGCCCGCCAGGTCCTCGGGGCTGAGCCTGATGAACATGGGATGATGAATGCCAAAGAACAGAAAACCGGCGCAGCTTACCTCAGCATCATGGTCGACGATACAGTAAAACTCCCTGTTGAAGTGCCAGGACACCAGGGAGACTGGATCTTCGAAGGCATAAGGCTGGTTTGACACCAACGGGAGCAGCGAGTGCCCGGGCATGGTATACGGTATTGCATCAATGGTTACCCGCTGGGAGCCAGGGGACTTGTTGACCACCAACGTGTTCATATGCTCGGTAGGATTCCGCAGCATTCCCTCCCCTTTCATTTGGTGCTCCCCAACCGTTATGAAGAGGCGGGCACCATCGGTTGTGTTCTCATATCCCAGTTTCATGTTGCTCTGCTATTTCACGGGCAGCTTTCCCCATGCGCATGCACGGGCAGGTCAGGGGCGCAGGCCCGTGAGGCATGTGCTGGCCTGCCGCTTGCCTGTACCGCGCTACCAGCCTGATTTTCACCTATTAAAATAAATACCCTTGGCCCTAACCGTAAGGCCTCCCTCCAGATCGTCCCCGGACACCGGGCTTGGGAGCGGAGGGGTATGCCTGTAAAATAAGCCACTTGCTTTTCCTCTCCCTGCCTCCTTTCTGATTTGCAGAAGCTGCCGGCGTAGGAAACGTCCCGGCAGTTGCTTTTCCTGCCCCGCTCCTGCCCGTTACCGTGTGCCCCGGATGTCCCCATAAACTTCAGGATATTTGTTAAACACCATCGCCACAAAGCCACAGTCCGGGATCACTTTGAGCTCATTTTTCCGTGCATAAGCCACCACGGCATCTATTAGTTTTTGGCCGTAGCCACTGCGACGTTGTGAAATGTCAACGCTCGTGTGCCCCGCCCTCAAGATGCCAGGCAGCATATGAACCATCATTCTGCCCACTTCACGCTCATCAATTTTGAGAGAAAAAAAGGTGATGCCGCTCTGGCCCTCATGCAAGTCAATTGTTTCCATTTTCGTTTTGTTTTAATTTGCTATATGTTCTGTTGGTAGGCAATCCTGTACGCTTGTTTACTGCCTGCTTCGGGCACGGCTCATCGACAGGGAATCCCCCTTCAGCCTTTCAGCGCTTATTTTTACTTACCCCTCCCTTGTGAGGCCAGCACCAGATACAGGCACGTTGGCTTGGCGTGTGCGGCAGCCAGCGCGCCACCGCGCCGGAGCAAACATAATCCCGCTTCCTTGCTCTTAGAGCTGATGCATGCTGTTTTCTGCCATGCTAGCTGCCACAAAATTGACTCATCCGCTCCTGCTGTTGCGCTTCACGCTTTGCCCGTGCATGGCGTTCGAGGAAGAGGTGACGGCCTCTAAAAGCTACCCGAAGATCATGACTCAAAAGGTCCCTGTTCCATTTCGGAGAGGAACCGCTCACAATCAAGCGCAGCCATGCAGCCGCTGCCGGCAGCCGTTATCGCTTGCCGGTAAACAGGGTCTTGCGCGTCACCACAACAGAAAACACCGGGAACATTGGTCCTCGTCGAACAACCCTTTGTTTTGATGTACCCCGCCTTATCCATTGTAAGCCAGGGCCTGAACAGATCGGTGTTGGGATGATGGCCGATTGCTACAAAAAAACCGGTCACATCCACGGTCAATTCCTCATCGGTGATATTGTTGAACAGCCGTGCACCCTGCACCTTGACGCCATCTCCCAGCACTTCCTTTACCTCGACGTTGAATAAGACTTTGATGTTGGGCGTGTTTTCTACCCTGTGAACCATTGCTTTGGAAGCCTTGAAACTTGCTTTGCGCACCAACATGTAGACCTTTTTACAAAGCTTAGCCAGATGCAGGGCTTCTTCTGCAGCTGTGTCTCCCGCGCCCACAATTGCCACGTCCTGTCCTTTAAAAAAGAACCCGTCACATGTCGCGCAGGCCGACACACCGGCGCCGGCGTATTGCTGTTCAGAGGCAAGTCCCAACCATTTCGGCGTTGCTCCCGTGGCAATGATGACGGTATCTGCCAGTATCCCTTTTTCTCCGTCGACTGTAACGCTGAAGGGCGATTGTGAAAAATCGACAGCACTGACGTCCCCTATCCGCAAATCCGCCCCCACCCGGGAAGCTTGCTTGTGAAAGCCCGCCATCATTTCTGCCCCCATTACGCCATCAGGATATCCCGGATAATTTTCGACATCGGACGTTTTTGTGAGCTGCCCACCGATAAACAGCCCTGTGTATAACACGGGTTTTAAATCGGCCCGGGCCGTATAAATGGCGGCTGTATAGCCCGATGGCCCGGATCCGATGATCAGGCATTTTATTCTTTCCTGTTGTGCTTCTCTCACGGACAGTCCCCTTTAAGTATCGCTATCGGTATTATTTTAACTTGTCCTGGTACAGCTCCCGGAGCTTTGCCAGTTTGGGATTGATCACCACCTGGCAGTATCCCGCTTCCTGGTTTCGGTTGTAGTAGTCCTGATGATGGGTTTCAGCTTTATAAAAATGTTCGAACTGCTGCAGCTCTGTGACGATCAGGTCGGGATATAAGGTTTGTACCTCACCGATCAGGCGCACGGCCGTCTGCTTCTCCTCTTCGGTTCTGTAAAAGATGACGCTCCGGTATTGGGAACCGCGATCTGCTCCCTGCCTGTTAACTGTTGTGGGGTTATGGGTGCTTAGATGGATCTTGAGCAGCTCCTCAAAGGAAATTTCTTCGGGATTGTAGGTAACTTCGACCATTTCCGCATGGCCCGTTGCCCCACTGCAAACTTCCCTGTAGGTGGGGTTAATGACCGTACCGCCACTATAGCCGCTCTCTACCTTTAGCACGCCCTTGAGCCGCTGGAAAATGGCTTCAGTACACCAGAAGCAGCCTCCGCCAAAGGCTATCTTCTTTTCACTGGCAGCTACTTTTTTCAACGAAACGGCGTTTATGCAGTACCGGAGCCCGCTGGGCTTGGGGCCATCCTGGAAGACATGCCCCAGGTGCGCATCGCACGTGCTACAGAGGGCTTCTATTCGCTGCATGCCAAAGGCGCTGTCCTTGTGATAGGCCACGACATTGTCTTTTACAGGTTGCGTGAAGGAGGGCCAACCCGTACCACTTTCGAATTTCTCCCCCGCATCAAAAAGCTCGGTATCACAACATACACAAGCATATCGACCCGGCTCAAAATAAGAACAAAGTTCTGAGCTAAAGGCCCGCTCGGTTCCTTTCAGTCGTGTTATCCTGAACTGCTCCTCGGTCAGCAGCGCCTTCCATTCTTCCGGCGTTTTTTCCACTCTTCTATCAGGAGTAGGATTGCCCTGATTTGTGAATTTGATTATATCAAGCCATCGTAACATATCTGTCTGTTTAAATTAAAAAATAGATTCAATCGTAAATTCTTTGCCGTTGAAAACAAAGGAGTCATTTTGCTTCTTATCCATAAGTCCCTGGTAAAAAGGCGCTTCGGGTGACATGGCAATAAAATGCTTTCCTGCCAAGTCAAACTGGCACGCAGGTATCCCGATGATATAGTACTGCCCATCGACCAATACCACGGCTCCTGTCGTCACCGATGTTTTATGACCGAAATCCAAACTGTAAAGCATTTCCATCTCATCTTCCCGTTGATGAATCTGCCTTTCCAGCGCCTGCAAGTATTCTTCCGCCTGTTCCCGGTGTGAGTGGTCATCAAGGTCCTGGACGTCGGTAAGATCCAGATTGCCCCCCTTTTGAAAGGTGACATAGGCCGCCCGTAAGCGTTGCAGGGTTTGATGATGCGCTTTTATAAGCGTCGCTTTCAAAGTAAGTTTATCCATATATTTTCCTTTTTATTTCGTCCTCCTTCCGCATGCCGTACCCATCACCGGCTTTCATATTATGGGCCTTTGCGCTATTCGTTGACAGGGCGCAAAGCCAGGCCTGGCCGCGTTTCCGTCCCTCACCGGGCCAGCGTGTCTGAACAGGCATCAGGGCGGGTGCGTCATTTTGTAGCGGCGCCAGGCAGGGCTTTTCCAGGTTCCTGCGGATCCTTTCGAATTTTTTGCGCCTGCCGCCTCATCCCTGTCCCCTTTCAAAGGAGTGGCTGCGAGGGTTGCTATCTGCCTGTCATTCAGGTGCCCGTGTTCTTTCGGCGGCGTGCATCGCTTTGCCCGATCTGTCATCCGGGCGAGGGGTGCGAGCCAGCCTGATGCCCGTGTATTGCCATCTTAACTGCGGATGGAAAAAATTACGGTAACTGGGCCGGGTGTGTCCCGGCGGGGTGACCGTGGAAGCGCCGCGAAGCACCATTTGATTCACCATAAATTTGCCGTTATACTCTCCTACAGGACCGGCGACTCTGCTGTATCCGGGATAGGGCAGATAGGCACTGTGTGTCCACTCCCACCGGGTCCCCCACTTGAATTGATGACATGCGGCTTCCCACTCGAATTCGGTTGGCAACCGCATTCCCTTCCATGCCGCAAAGGCAGCTGCCTCGTAGTAACTGACATGTGTCACTGGCTGGTTTACATCCAGCAGCTGCATTCCGGATGCCCCGTAGGAGTGCCACTGGCCTTCTATCCGGTGCCAGTAAAGGGGAGCGTGCACGTTGTTGTTTTTGACCCAATCCAGGCCCTCGGCGTGCCAGTATTCATGTTTGCGATACCCTCCGTCCGCGATGAATGTGCTATACTGCCCATTGGTGACCAGTTCCTGCGCTATTTCATAAGCTGAAAGGAAGACGGGGTGGGCCCCCAATTCATTGTCGAAGCAAAATCCTCCCCCCCTGTAGCCTATGTTATAGAGGCCTTCTTGTATGCCAAGAAATTCGTCAGCAGGATGCGCTGTTTCCACAGGCTCCGTTATTTCGTTATACGCGGGAAAGAGCGGATTATGCCCTAAGATATATTTGATGTCAGCCGCCAGCAATTCCTGGTGCTGCTCTTCATGGTTGAGTCCCAGCAACGTCAGCATCTTGAGCTCATCGCTGACCAGCAGGCACAGGAACTCATCCATTGCTGCGTCTACATGCCGGCGGTACTGGTAGACTTCCTCCACAGTCGGCCGGCTTAAATTGCCCCGGTTGGTTCGAATAACGCGCGCACCTAAGCTTTCATAGTAACTGTTAAAGACGAAAGGATAAGCGGGATCAAAACAGGCATAATCCGCAAGATGCGGTAAGAGGATGAAGGTTTCGAAAAACCAGGAGGTATGCCCCAAATGCCATTTAGGGGGGCTTACGTCCACCACCGGTTGTACCACATAGTCTTCCGTTTTCAGGCTCGCACAGATCGCTTCACTTCGCTGACGCACGCTACGGTATTTGTCCCTAAGCTCTCTCATGATGGAATTCCTGGCTGTAAATGTTCGGGACTGAAAAGATTGTTGATCGCCTCGGCATAGGTGGGGTGCGCGAACATGGTGTCGCGCAACTGGTCATAGGTGAGGCCTCCCTGCATGGCGATCTGAAACAAGGACATCAATTCACCGCCGCCAGCACTGATAACGGCAACGCCCAGAATCTTCCTTGACTTGTTATCCACCAGTGCCTTTACAAATCCTGTTGTTTCCCCCGTCTCGACCGCCCGGGCGATGGCGGACGTGTTCATTTTTGTAACAGAAAAATCTAAGCCCATTTCACCAGCTTCCTTTTCTGTCAGCCCAATCCTTCCAAGCTCAGGATCGGTGAAAATACAGTAAGGCAGCAGCCGGTTGTGCGGCGGGGAAGCCTGCTGATCAAATAAGTGGTCAGCTACTACCACATAGTCGTGGTAGGACACATGGGTGAAGGCGGGCCCGCCCTTTACATCGCCCAGCGCGTAAATACCCGCCTGGCTTGTTTCCAGGTGGCTGTTCACCGGAATATATCCTTTTCCGTCAAGCCGGATACCTGTTTTTTCCAAACCCAACTCTTCGGTGTTGGGAATTCTGCCCGTAGCCACTAAAAGGTGGGTGCCCTGAAGTGTGGAGGATTTCCCGGCAGACAAAATCTCTAGCTGCACCGACTCCTGCGCACCTGCGCTCACCCGTGTGATGGTTGCGTCCGTCCGGATTTCCACGCCTTCCCCTTCCAGCATCCGGGTAAGCAGCAAGCCCACATCCTCATCTTCCTTCGGTAATAGGCCGGAAGACTTTTCCAGTATCGTCACCTGGCTGCCCAGCCGCCGGAAAATCTGTGAAAATTCAAGTGAAACATAGCCCCCTCCAACAATGATCAAATGGTTTGGCTGCTGTTTCAGGGCCAAGGCGGTCGCGGAGGTAAGAAAGTTGACGGCTGGCAACCCTTCCAGGTCAGGGACCCGGGCCCGGGCTCCCGTGTTGATAAATATCAACTCGGCCGTCATCGCTGTGAAGCGCCCATCGGCTAACTGCACACGGACTTCCTTATAGCCAGCGAAACGGGCCTTTCCATGGTAGCAAGTCAGATTCGGGGTCTGGCGCAAGGCGTTTTCCAATCCTTCCCGGAAATGGCTTACAACATGGTTCACCCGCTGCATAACGAGCTCAAAATCCGGCGTGTGCTTCTTTAGGGGCATGCCATATTTTGCAGCGCCCCGGGCCTGAAACACGTTTTTCGCGATGCCGACCAACGTTTTGGTGGGCGTACACCCCCAGTTGATGCAAGTCCCTCCTATACACGCCAACTCGACAAGGGCGACGCGCCTGCCTTCCGCCGCAAGCCTTTTTGCCAGGGGGTTGCCTGCCTGCCCGGAGCCTATGATGATTGCATCGAACTTTTCCACTTTGTTTGCTTTAAACAGCTGTCCAAATTGTATCCATAAACCATGATCTGGTATCCAGGAATTCTGCCGTAGGGGTAAACCCGTTATCGATCGCCATTTGGCGGACCTGGCTTTTTGTGTATTTCTGCGATATTTCGGTCCAGATACATTCATCTTTCTCAAAGGGTATGCTGGCACCGGGCAGATGCACCACCATCTCGCGTAGACAAACAAGATAGCTTTTGGCCGATCCGGTCAGCGGATCATAGCTGCAATAGTGATCAAAATGGTCAACCCTGAAATCTGCCGCCAATTCGCGGTTCATTCGCTCGAGCAGGTTCAGGTTGAATTGCCGCGTAAGCCCCTCCCCGTCATCGTATGCGCGTTTGATAACAGCCGGGTTTTTGACGAGATCAAATCCGATGATACACTGATCTCCGGGCTGTAAAAATCCCCGTAACGTGCTGCAGAACCGGTTCGCATCGGCTATGGTCATGTTGCCGATATTGCCCCCTAAACACATCACAACCTTCCGCTTCCCGGGTATTAAGCCGCGGAATGCCATAGTGTCAAAGTAATCACCGACCAGCCCATCGCACTGTAAATCCGGAAACGCAGCAGGCAGGAAGCATGCTAGCTCCCGGATGACATTTTCCGATATATCGATCGGCACGTAATTAAACGAAGCCTTTGCAGCCAGAAGGGCACCCAACAGGTGAACGGACTTCGCACAATTGCCGGGCCCTAGTTCAATTAGTTCAAAAGCCGTGTCCGGCCCGGTTAAAAAGCCTACAATCTCATTGGCTTGCCGTGTGAAAATCTCCATCTCACAGGTGGTGAGATAATAATCGGGGGACATCATGATTGCCTCAAAGAGACTGTCGCCCTTTTTGTCATAAAAGTATTTGGACGGCAGCCTTTTGGGGGTTTGCATCAGTCCGTGAATAACATCGCAATAAAATTCGTTGCTGTCTGTTTTAAGCCTGCTTTCACCTGCATCCGTTGCTAACATACATTCCGTAAGGTTAAAAAAGTAAGGTTAATAAATGAACTGCATTCCGCCTGACGACCTATCGTCATGAAAGGATAAGGAGAGCAAATTAGGACCCTGAACGCTGGATTACATTGATATATGTCACATAATGCTGCGCGAAATTGCTCCGCTCCCGGCCGGGGAAGCCACAAAGGCCTGTTTAAATGGATGGCTGCCCTCTGCTGTGTACAGCCGGGACCACCCCCGGCGAAGTGGACTGGAGGAAAAGGAATTTATAGCACTTACGCAGCAGTTCCCGGCACCGAATCAAGCCGTGTTAGATTTCTTTTGCCAACTTGCCGGCAGTGCGTTGGGCTTCATGCCAGGGGGCACGCCTGGCTTGCGCTTTCCCTCATACTGAACGCCAACCCGTTGAGCTGGGACGGATTGGCTGCAATCCGGTCGGCAGCGCCGCCAACATCTGGCATAGCCGGATTCCTTCCCCTTCCCGCCCCTGGCTTCTACAGGTTATTGATATAGCCGTCCAACGCGATCGCCAGTTTTTCGAAGACTTCATCTTCGACTTGCCCGTCGCGCTGTTCCCAGGCATCAACGCCGCTCCCATTCTGCCCCATGGTCGTGAGATGCTGATTGTTTGACACGACAATGAATACGTCATTGCAGGGAATAAACAACAGGTTGTAATAATCGCCGGTATCGTAAAGGTCCATTTCTAAATGAAAGGCTTCCTGCGGCATTTGGGGTCCGTAAAGGTCGTAATCGTCGTCTTCCGTCATCATAGGGTATGTATTTAAAATTGAAATTCACAAGGCGTAAAAGGAAAGGGACACAAGCGCCAAAACGTGTACTTAAAGGCGGCTCCAGCAAACGTCCTCTCCCTCGCTATAGCACTTTTGCTATATGTCTTAGGGCATATGTTATCTGAAAAATAGACGGATACCATACCCTCTTTACGAAAGAAACAGGGCTGAACCTCCATAAAAACGGCCATTTATCGCCCGCTTAGGCGGCGTTTACAACAGAAAGTCCTTTTTGTCCATTTATAAAGCCTTTTCTAAGGAGTAGCTTCGTTGCCAAGACAGGTGGCTGATGATCCGAAACTATGAAAAGAGAAGCTAACCGTGCATGCACCGGTTTTGGTTTAGCCGGCATAAAAGGATCAATCAAGATATGCCCTCCTGCCTGCCGTGAGAATGCAGCGGTTTTTACTTCATGTAATTAGTTCAGCTTATTGATGTCCTTGCTCATACTTGATTACTTTGAAAGTTATATAAGAACACAAAGCTTATTTTCTGACGAAGAGATTGCGACCATTAAGTCCCTGGCCATATCGAAGCAACTTAAAAAGAAGCAACACCTACTCCGTCCGGGAGATATCTGTAGGTTCCATACCTTCGTCTGCAGTGGCTGCCTGCGATCCTATCGGGTCGACGGCAACGGCAGCGAACACATCTTTAATTTTTCGCCAGATAACCATTGGGTCTGCGACCCTGTAAGTCTTGCAAACCAAACGCCTGCCGATGAATTTATAGATGCCTTGGAGGATAGTGCCCTTATCCAGTTTTCAGTGTGTAACTATAAAACCCTGTTGCAGGAAATACCCGGTTTCAACGCACTGAACACCCAGATCATGGCAAATGACTGCCGCAGCAGCCGGGACCGAATATACATGATGATCAGCCACCAGGCAGAAGAAAGGTACCGGCATTTTATCCGTAGCTTTCCACAATTGCACCAGCGCCTCCCCATCTTTATGATCGCTTCCTATCTCGGCGTAAAAAGGGAAACGCTTACCAGAATACGCAGCAATATGGGCTACCTCTGATGGTTGTCCCGCACCTTGTCGTTTCCATCCTGCAGGGAACCGGTGGTGACAGCACCTTGCACGCTACCGTGTTGCCTTGCAGCCCAGCGAAAAGCGTGGTCGCCATCCTGACCATACCCGAATGCCAGCTAGGCCTTGCTGCAGAACGGGTCAGGAGCGCGAGCAGCAGCCCTCAGTCGGGTGGTGCTGCCTTAGCCAGTGTCTTGCTTCCTACGAACCCTTCCGGCTTAGTGAAGTAAACAAAACTAGCTGTCTGTCTACCTGTTATCAATGACATATGTCACAATATGCACTTGTCCTACTCTGTGACGTAGCTTCTGTCCTTCCTGATGTCCTGGAGCATGGCAATAATCGTGTCTAACTTCTCTGATTCAAGTCGCTTGAGCCCGACCTGCAGTTCTTCGATTTCGCGTTTTGATTCAAGGTTGGTCATGTAATCATCATTGGCTTGCACGCGGTCCCGGGCACTTTGCCGGTTTTGAGCCATCATGATGATCGGTGCTGCATAAGCGGACTGAATTGAAAACACCAAGTTGAGCAGGATAAAAGGATAGGGATCCCAGTGCAGAAGATAGGCTGTTAAATTGATCCCAGCCCAAACCAGGATGATGGCGGTTTGAATGATAATGAACCTCCAGGAGCCCATTATGTTTGTTACTTTATCGGCAAGATGATCGCCAAAGCTGCAGCTGGACTCATGCTGCTCATGCCAAGTTTTGTTATTTTCCATTGTTAAAAGCTATTTCACTGAACATACCGGCTTGCACGAGTCTGTATATCGCGCTTTGTAAACAGGCCACACCTCCCAGCCCGCGCGGGCCCCGGTCATTTAAATGGCGGAGATCAACCTGCTCAGGGTGCAGGCCTCCCCCCTCCGGTTGCTTTATGAACGTGGCGCCTGTGCGCGTCCTGGTAAGGGCCGCAACCGCCTCCCATCCTGCGCAGCAAGCCGGCCAACATGGAGCATCTCTAAAGTTATACGGGAAATACCAGTCTCCCATTGACTTGGTTTGCCGCCGGAAAAAGAGCATGTTTCCCCTTGCCCGGTTCTCTGGCAGGCTTAGCTGACGCCCCGTTTGTCGTGGCTTGTGCAACGTTTCCAAAAGGATGCCTGCAACAAACGTGGCTTCTTTTTACGCTGCTCGTCCTGGCTTTAGCATCCGCGCTGCAGCATCCGGCAGCCCTGCAAGGCAGCGCATAAAGCTCCTTCTTTTTGTAAACTTTCTGTCCTGGCCTGTAACTTAACAGGCTGCCCGCTCCTTTCCATTGACATATGTCACATAATGCAGGAGAAAGAGGCACCCAGGGAAGAAGGCAACGCCGCATCGCTCCGCTGTGGACTTCTGTTCTGAATCAAACCGGAGCCTGTCCCGCTTTATAAGCTACTCTTCTGAGACGGCTGTCCTTTATAATACTGGTAGCCAGCCAGATATATTCCTGTGCCTGCTCATCGAATCCCAACATCGAAAAAGCACTCCCCACAGGGCATGCAGGAAAATCAGGATATCCGACCCGCAGCACATACCGCTCACTGTTTTTATCAAACTCGCCTGGCGTCACTTTCTTTAGCCCATATTTAAAATAGGGATCGGCGTCATCATAGATATAAGGGATCAACGGTACGTTTAGGAGCATCCGGGATATGGTTTGATCTTCCATATAAGTGTACATCCCTAACAGATCTATCATCAACCCCCGCAGCCCCTCTTTAGGAATGAACAGGGCAAATAAGTTCTGTGTATTAAAAGCCTCTTCGGTGATATCAAACTGATAGGCTCCTTCGATAAGCACGTCGTCTTCTTCAAATCCCAGGTTCGTTTCTTCTGAAACTATCAGGTTATCTTTTATGATGAAGGTATCGGAATACCCTTTGAGGCGTAACTCTTCCACTACCTTTACCAGATCGTTTTCATATAATACCATAACTCTGCTTTATTTTTGTTTTCTTATTGCTGCCGGACTGCTCATCGCTTCCGGTAAATGCGCTTTGTTTCATTACTTCGTTGGCAGCATGCTGTCCATCCTCATGCGCTTATCCCATTGATTTACCCGGAGCCCTGCTTGCGGCTAAATTCTTTATCTCCCGGGCTGTGCCCTGGCTCCCTTCTCAAGGAGTCGCCTGCCTGAACGATTTACGATAGACATCCGGCGAGACATCAGCCCGTAGCTTAAAGAAGCGGCTGAAGTAAGCTACGTCGTGAAAGCCAAGTTCGCTCGCGATCTCTTTAACCGGCTTATCACTTAAATATAATTCATGCTTAGCCTGTGTTATGATGCGTTCTGAGATCATGTCCCCAACCGTCTTTCCCATATGCTGCTTTGCTGTACGGTTCAGTGTTTTGACGGTAACGTTCAGTAATTTTGCATAATCCGCTGGCCGGTGCTTGCGGTGAAAGTTCTCCTCCACGGCATTGACCAGCTCGCGCACAATATAATGGACCTCTGAGAGTGCCTCCAAAGGGATCATCCCTTTTTCCATCTTGATCCGGGAGGCATAGATCATGAATATTTTCACCCAGGATATCGCGATATCATAACGCCCCAAACGGTCATTGTTGAGTTCTAAAAGAAGCTTGTCCAGCGGATACAGGAGCTGGGCCATTTCCTCCTGGCTGATTTTTATTAAGGGATTTTCACCGATACTCTTAAAGAGGACCTGCTTGCTTGTCAGCTCCATTTCGTATTTATGGTTCCAGAAAAAGTCCGGATGAAACTGCAGTAAGATCCCATCCAGGGAGCCCTCCGCTTCGATTTGAAAGGGTTGATAAATCGGGAAGCGAATCAGGCAGTTTTCAGAGAAATCATACTTGGCCCTGTCAAAGGTTACCTGGCCTTTCCCTTCCCTTATCAAGATCACTTTGTAACAGTTAAAGCTTTTCAGGCTTTTAAAATACATATCGCCATCAAGCTGTATCAGCTTAAAGGCAAGCACGCTCGTCAGCGGGTTTACCAATTCTATTTTCAATAGTTTATCCATCATCCAACAATTTTCCCAATGCTATTTACTTGACAATGACATAAATACCGATATTCTCAAAGGTTTAACAAGCGCCATGAAAGGGATTTTTCCCGAAAGCATCACGCACCCAGCATTTACATCCCTCCAGGCAAATGCTTGAGCGTTGGCCACGTAACCGGTCACGTGAAGCCTGCTGGTTAGCGCCCTACAAGCTGATTGCCAGCCGCTGTATGCGCTTTCCGGGTTCTTCTCATCGCGATGCGTGAGTTACAGGTACCGGGGTAGTGGCTGCGTCTGCTGGTGGGTAATTGCCCATGCCTGCCGGTAGTGCAGCATCGTCGGACAGATGCGTGTCTATCGCGATCTCGCCTTGTAACAACCTGGCCACCGGGCAGTTTTTTGCTATCCAGAGCAGCCTTTCCTTTTGCTCATCGGTCACCGGCTGGCCAAAGGAAACAGTCCTGAGGATCGTGGTCTTGAAAGGGTCTGTCTCTTGCACCATGTTTACCGAACAATGTAAGTCTGTGATATCCCACTCCTTACGCTTGATATACATGCGCAAGGTGGTCAACGTACACCCGATCAATCCCGAGAGGACAGTTGTAAACGGGTCCGGGCCGATATCTTGACCGCCATTGAAGGGCGGCTCGTCCAGCACCAGCTGGCCAGCTCTCCAGTTGATTGTAACCCCCTGCCCGTCTTTTACCAGGTCGCCGGTAATATCTTGTGGGAATAGGGCCGCGGGTTGCTTTTTACGTATCATGCTATCTGAATTAGAAGGGTTTAGGGACTATGTTTTATTTAAGGAAAATGCCGGGGGTGTCCTCCTTGTAAATAGGGATGTGTTAGACCAGTGGATCGGCTCACGGGTGACCACGTAGTACACGGGCATGTTCAAGGGTGACTCAGGCAGGACAATCTGTAAACGCTTGCAGCTATCGTCGTTTAATGCCATTGTCGAGGCTCCCATAATATACCGGTATGCATGCCAGTAAAAGGCTACCTGCACTCACTGAAAAGACAGAGTAATTCAGGGGTGCCCTTATCCCTAAAAACAGGGCCATGCATACAGCGAAGATGAGTGTCAGCAAAAAGCCACCATATGCCGCAACTCTTGTTTTATAACCGATAATAAGGCATATGCCGATCAGTATTTCGGCGATCGTGGCAAGCACGCCCATGCTACTTGCCAGCTGGCGGCTCAGGAAAGGTAAAAGCATTTGGGTATAGGCTGCAAAGTTTTCCCAATTACCCCAGCTTACCCCTTTCTGCCCGGCCTGGCCGACCAACCCCAAGCGGTCGGCTACAGGTACCAGAAAACCTATACCGAGCGCTAAACGAAGATATAATTGCGGAATCCGAAATGTGTTTGTCATTGTCTAATTGCCTCTGTGACTCAAAAAAGTTTGGGATATCGCCTGACCGCTTTCCCTTGGTGCCCCCGTGCCCGGGGAGGCCGAAACGACCGGTCTCCCCGGATCCTTATGGGCGAACGCGGATGATCGTCTTCCCCTTGACCCGGCTGGTGGGATTGAAGGCGGCCACAGCGTCGTCGAGGGCAGCGATGCTGCCGATGTTCGTTTGCAGCCGCCCCTGGCGTACCCGCTGGACAATCTCACCCAATTGGCTGCGATCGGCAGCGACAACAAAGTCAACGGCCGTGCCCTTTGCGGGCAACGCTTCGACCGGCCCGACGGCGGACACCAGGATGCCCCCGGCGCGAAGCAGGCCTGCTGACCGCTTCCCGATGGTGCCGCCGATGACATCGAAAATTAAATCGACCTCTCCGACGTCTTCCAGGGTCTCATTCTCAAGATCGACAAACTCCTGGGCGCCGTAGTCGAGAACCAGCTGCCGGTCGGCGGCGCGCCCGGTGCCAATGACGTAGGCCCCGGCTTCCCAGGCAAGTTGCGTCACCATCGAACCGACGGCACCGGCCGCGCCGTGCGCGAGCACGCGCTGGCCGGCCTGCAGGCGCCCGTGCTCGAAGAGCCCCTGCCAGGCGGTCAGGCCCGAGATCGGCAGGCTCGCGCCCACCGTGAAATCAACGTCGCCCGGCAGCGGTGCAAGGTTGCGTGCCTCGACCGCAACATACTCGGCCAGGGTCCCGTCACGGTACCAGTCCGTAAGGCCGAACACCCGCTGTCCTACCGACAGCCCCGTCGTGCCATAGCCCAGGGCGGTAACCACCCCCGCCAGTTCGTGCCCTGGAATCGTCGGTGTCCGGTCACGGCCGAGCCGATCGGCCCAGGTGGAAGGCCATTCCAGTTCTGTCCCGACGAACCCCGAGGCATGCACCTGAACGATGACGTCGTTTATCGCTGCCTGCGGCATGGGCCGCTCCGCGAGTTTCATGCCGGCCTTGCCAGCAGCCTGGTCCCCTACAATGATGGCTTTCATAGCACACCTCCTTTCTTGCTCACCAGCGAACATCCCCGTGGGGAAGTGAGGTGACCGTACATTTTTGTGTTCAATCCTATCTTCAGCATGACTTTCTTATTCTAGGTGGGACAATGATTTAATAATGGAAAGGATAAAGCTAAGCCTTAATTTGGCTACCTTTGTGGGCCAATTTCAAAATACACAGGGGTCCAGTTATGATTCAGAAGATTCTTGAGATTTCATTTAAAAAAGACGGGCAGCACAGACCTTTATACCAGCAATTAGAATCTGAAATTATTCAGCTGATTTGTCGTGGCATCTTGAAACCAGGACAGGCACTTCCCTCATCACGTGAACTGGCGCAAAGCCTGCAACTGAATCGCAAAACAGTGGTGGCGGCCTACGAGGAATTAGGTGCACAAGGTTGGGTGGAAACCAAGGACAGAAGCGGGGTTTACGTATCCAGTCACCTGCCTGATACGTCGGCTCTTACCATTAACGAAAATACCAAGAAGTTGATGCACAGCCCGCTACCTAGTTATCCCTTGCTGCTAAAACGACCCTCCACGGGCACGAGCCTGACAGGCCCCAATAGCGACACCAATGGCCTTGTGACACCGCCCCCGATTTACATAATTGATGATGGTTTTCCTGATCCGAGAATTGCGCCCATTGAAGAACTGGTGCGCGAATACAGAAGGTTTGGAAAGGGTCGCTTCACAAATCAGCTTCTCATGTATGGCCCGGAGCAGGGCTCCTATCGCCTTAGGGTCGAACTGGCGACCTTTTTAAACCGGACCAGGGGGATGCAGGTTACTGAAAAGGAAATACTGATAACGAAGGGGACCCAGATGGCCATCTATTTAACAACGCAGCTACTCATCCGTCCCGGAGATACGGTATTTGTGCCGGAACCCGGTTACAAGGATGCCAATCTGACCTTTAAGCTGGCGGGCGCTGACCTGGCCTTTATCCCGGTAGACAAGGACGGGATGGATGTGGACATGATTGAGCAGTTGTGTAAACAGAAAGTCCCCAAGATCATCTATATTATCCCCCATCACCACCGGCCGACCACGGTTACCCTGAGTGCAGAGCGGCGCATGCGGCTGATGAACCTGGCCCACCAGTACGGATTTGCCTTACTTGAAGATGATTATGATTTTGATTACCACTTTTCCAGTAACCCGCTTTTGCCTTTGGCAAGCCTGGATACGAGTGGCCATATCATATATGTGGGATCCTTTTGCAAAAGCATTGCGCCCGGTATCCGCATCGGGTTTATGGTGGCACCCGAGGTGGTGATAAACGAAGCCGCTGCGATTCGTAAATTAATAGACCGGCAAGGGGAACAGTTGCTGGAAGAAGCGACCGCTGAGCTCTTGAGTACGGGTGATATTTCCCGGCACATCAAAAGGTCGTACAAGGTTTATCAGGCACGGTTGGAAAATACGTGCCGGTTGCTTGAAGAGCAGCTGGGAGAATATTTAACCTTTGAGCGGCCCAACGGCGGACTGGCCATCTGGGCTACCTACAGAAAGGATATAAGGGCAGCAGCAGTAGCCCTGAATGCAGGAAAGCTGGGCTTAAAGATCAGTGATGGCCATAATTATTTTTTTCAATCCCATATTGCCCGGCCTCATGACTTCATCCGCATCGGTTACTGTTCTTTAGATGAAACAGAAATGGCCGGAGCAATTCAGCTTTGGAAACAGGCCCTTGCTCCCTATGCTGCCAAAAGGTAGGTTAAAATTCTAACGCCAACGGTAGGGCTTAGCGGACGATCAGTTTAAAGGTCGCTACTTGCAAGGAGGTGGTCACCTGCAGCAGGTAGACCCCTTTAGCCTTTACATGCGCTGCCAGTTCAAAGGCCTCTACCTGATGGGCTTCCATCGTGCCGTCAAAAAGCGTCTTCCTGCCGCTGCCTGTCAGCGACCTCAGTTCGATCTTAAGCTTACCCGCGGTTTCGGCGCTTACCTGAAGCACGCCATGAAGCGAGACAGGATTCGGATAAACCTGGATAGCAGGGGCTAAAACAGGCCCCGCCGCAAGCCGGGCAAGGGCACTGGAAGCATGTGCCGTTAGCGCCGGGCCAACGGCCGACGCACTGGTACATGCCCCTAGTACGGCTCCGCGTTCCAGTTCTTTGGCCACATTTCTCTCTATTACTTTGCGTACCCTGCCATTGAGGCACAAAACCACCACATTCGGCTTATTGCCGATGGTGGTGGTATCGCCTCTGACATCTTCAACTATCACGGTTACCTTACTACTCGCCGTACAGCCCAGGCTATCCGTCACCACAAGCCCGTACGTTGTCGTGACGGTCGGGCAAACCGGCAGGTCTTGCGTGGTAGCACCCGTACTCCACTTATAGGTATAGGGGCCCAGCCCCCCTGTAGCTCTTGCCGACAAGGTCGTGCAGCTTAGCGGTTCATACCCGTAATAGACAAGCGTTTCCGGGCCCGCATCCGCAAGCAGGGCTTCGGCCACGCGTATGACGGCGGAGGTGCTTACCCCACAACCGCTGCTGTCGGTGTAGGTATACGAAAGGGTATGGGTACCTGTCCCGGCAAGGGCAGGATAAAAGTACCCCTCCTGCACCCCGGCTCCCTGGTACGTACCGCTCGCCGGGCTTCCCCCGGTCAGCGCAAGCGGGGCCGATGTGAAACATACCGTGGAAGGCAGTTGCAAGGTGACTGTTGGCAGGACCGTCTCATCGAGCCGGATATGCACATGTTCACTCACACAGCCCAGCGCATCCACAACAATACCGGTATAGTCGCCTGAGGCAAGCCCATCAAAGACAGCCGTGCTTTGAAACGTTCTCCCCTCATCCAGCGAATATTGGTAGGGTGCCCTTCCGCCTCCCGCATTCAACGCGACCACACCGGTATACGTACCTGAGCAGGGGCGCTTGACCACCGTATACTGTGGGGCTGGTAAGGAGCAGGCCGCTACCGAAATAATAAAATCTCGCAGGATATAAGCCCCGGTATATTCCCCGTTAATTTTTTCCCTCACTTTTATATTAATGAGCCATTTCCCCTCCACCGGCTTCTCCCAGGTCAGCAGGCCGTTGCTGCTTACCTGAAAGCCTGTCTCCTGTAATTTCTGATACACGGAATCCGGCAAACCGTAGGGAACATCCAGTTCATATACCTGCTCATGGCCGTCGGGGTCCTGCAGCTGCAGGCTAAAGCTGATGCTGTTGCCCGGCTGGAAATTCAACAGGGGCAAATCCTGCAGTATGGGGGAAGAACTGGGTGCCGCCAACGAAAAGTTTACGACAGCAAACAACCCGATAGGGTTGTTATCAAAATTGGCACCCACCGAACGGCAGCAACTTTTCCAGGAAATTTCGTAGACGCCCGGCTTGCTCCACGTGACAAGCTGCTTTTGAAAGTGTTCTACCGTACTGCTATCCGGCAGCAACGTTTGCGAAACCGTGCGCATCGGGGTTTCGAATTTGGGGCTGCCCTGGAAGCGCGGCACAATGGAGCCGATTTCACTTTTGTCCCAATAGCTCTTCACCAGGATCTCATACCTTCCCGCTCCCAGGTCGTTATAGGAAATGGTGCCGCCCCGGAAATGAGACGCCCCGGCTGTAAAGGAAATACAAAGGCAGCAAAACAAAAAGCCCCAAAGCCGGTAAGCGCCATAGCCCTTGTGCAGCGCAGACATATATGGGAAGCGGGTGGGCTTGCTGCGAAGCGAAAGCATTGAATCAGTTGGTTCCATCTTTTCGTGTTAGGGGTGCTCCCGGCCCTGACTTTTGGGAATAAAGGCCTGCTAAATACAGACTCAATATAGGAATAGGAACCCATTAACATATAAAAATCGCTATATAAGGGAAAAATTCTTTGTTCCAACACATATCATATACTTTAAGTGATATGGTTTGCATTATTCAATGCCCTCTGTTCTCCCTGATTTGCGCTAACCTCCCGGTCCACCCGGCCCGGCCCTGCTTCACCGGAAAAACAAAGCCCGTTCACCGGATAGTATCATATTACTTTAATTCAATTTCAGAACAGCTTTCCCTTTTACCAAGCCTCTATCTACCCGCCAGACACCGCGCCATCAAATAAAACGCATTACTTTTATTAGTGACTACACAACAGGTCGATACCCTGTTTTTAGCTCCCACACTTGCTTAATCAAATGAAAGCACATACTATTGCAGATACACACCAACCAAATATATACAATATACTTAATATTTTAATTTTTATAATTATACATATGATACGCTATTCACTTGCCTGACTCGTTTGCCTGGGCACACCGCAAAAACAGCTGCAGCTGGCTGGCGCTATTTTTGTATTATTAAAAGCCCTGGCAAGGACTCACCCAGATCGAATGCCGCGCCCTGCCTGCAAGTGTGCCCTGGGTATATGAAACTTTTCACACACGCACTCCTTCCCTCTTGTTATAGCATTCACAGCTTTGGCAACATGATTTCCGCCTCCTAAACGCCTATGATACGCATCCTGCCTTTTCTACGACACTTGTTTTATTTCCCGGTATTGCTGGGTTTCACAGGCACGATTGCCTGCTTGCTCTCCTTCCCTGCCCAGGCTGCCCCAAACACAGTGAGCAGGTTGCCGGCCGCTACTCCGGTTATTGAAATAGCAAGTGAGCCATCCCAGTTTCTGGCTGCGCAGGGGGAAGAACAAACCCAATTTTATGTGATCTACTTCAACGACTTCCCCCCCGGTCAGTCGGGCTTCATCTCCGTTTTGGATCCTTCCGGCTCCTTTACGATTTCCACGCAGGAGACAACAGGCTTTGGCGCTACCCTGGAAATCAAGCCCAACGGCGATGGTTCCCTGGACGCCGTTACAGTCTATATCCGGTATCAGCCCACCGATGATCAGTATCATCTGGCTTCCTTATCCCACAGCAGTACCGGAGCAGAAACACAGACCTTTTCTGTGGAAGGCTATCCCCCGCTTGTCCCGCTGCCCGTGCAGCTAGTGTTTTTCAAAGCAAGCCGGCAGTCGTCCTCTGTCGTCTTCGACTGGCGGGCTGCCCCGGACGAGGACCTCTCCCATTTTGAACTCGAGGCCTCTTCCGATCCGCAGCAGGGTTTTCACACTATCGGGACGCTGGCTTGCCTGCCGCAGCACGCACTGGCAGAAACAGACTATCATTATGTCTATCAGCCCCCGACCAAGAATCCCACCATGTATTACCGCCTGGCCCAGGTCTATTTGAACAATGCCCCCTTGTATAGCAAGATCGTCGTGGTGGAAATGCCGCCTGTCCTGAAAACAAGCATCCTTGCGTATCCGACCCCATTCCTGACAACATTACAGCTCCATGTCGCTGCAAGGGAGGATGCCTTTTTAAAGGTAGTGGTGCATACCCTGCACGGGGAAGAGGTCCTGAGCCAGACCTATCGTGTACTGTCTGGTGAAAATGAAATTGCGCTCGATACCACCCGGGTATATGCACGGGGCATCTACCTGCTGACAGCCGCGCTAAGTGGCAGTGTCTATACATGTAAAGTGGTAAAACTTTAACCTTCAGCCTGTTCTGCAACATGTCATCAGAAATCGTGAAGCGGGTACCGGACATTGGGGACCTTCACGCCACTTACCCTAAATATGATTTGCTATGCATACTGGCCAGAAGCTCAGCTAAGTGCCCCTTTTAGGGGCGTTATTCCATACGAATTATAACTGTTGCAGGGTATGTCTGAAAGTACCTAGATCCCCCTATCAGGGCTTCTTCTTCCTAGCAAATTTATCCAACTTAACAGTTCTTCTCCTTTGCTCACAAACAAGGTGACTGGCAAGGCTGCAAGTTCAAAAATAAAGGAAACTTGTAAGTTAGATTCACCCCTGTGTTGGATTTCCCTCCATGAACAGCAAAGTTGTGAGTCAATCATTTATTTGTTTTATGTATTACTTATATTGAATTAAGTACGTATAAGTCTTTCTTATAAAGGGCAGCTCCCGTTTGGGTAGCCCAGCGCGTCAAACGATGTTCAACAGCTCCTATACCATTTGTTTATGACAAACTTATACCCCAACAGCATCACCGAGAAAATAGGCCGGTATTCCCCTGATATGCTTTGCGCCATTGACAAGGACGGGCGTTTTGTGCAGGTAAGCCAGGCTTGCAAACATCTCCTGGGTTATGAGCCACATGAACTGGAAGGTAAACGCTACCTCGACGTTATATCTCCGGAAGATAAGGCTGCTGCTATGGAAATTGCTCAGAACGTGATACAAGGAGGCTACACAGCCTCTGACATCGAGAACAGGTATGTGCAGAAGAACGGAAAAAAAGTTTGGATCATGTGGTCTGTTACCTGGTCGGAAGAAGACCAACTGATGCTTTGCATCGCACGCGATGTTACCGGGCGAAAGAGCAACAGTATAAAGGCCAATGAAGGTGAACAACAGTATAGGGCGCTGTTTGATCATCACCCGGATCTTATTTTCTCTGAAAACAGAGCAGGGATAGTTACACAGGTTAACGACTCATTTTGCAGGGAGCTTGGGTGCGACCGTGACAAGGTCCTCAGGCAGCCTGCCACCTCGTTCCTCCCGGCTGACATGGCGAATGTCAACAAGATGTCTTTGCAGCAGGCCCTGCTGGGCAGCACTCTCAGGTATGATGTAACGCTTGCAGACCAGAACCAGGAGCTGAGAGTATTCGATACGGTAAAGTTTCCCCTGATTGAAAACGAGGAGATCGTCGGGGCACAGACCATTCTAAAGGACATCACGCCCATCGTGCGATCTTATGAGCTTATCGAGCAGCAGGCAAAAAAGCTGCACCACATGCTGGAGAGTATCACCGACGCTTTTTTTTCTTTGGATAAGGACTGGCGGTTTACCTACGTCAATTCTGTTTATGCTGCCCATGAAGGGTGCAGGAAGGAGGAACTGCTTGGGAAAAACATCTGGGAAAAGTTTCCGCAGGCTGTTTCGACCGTATTCTTCCGCCAATGCAAAGAAGCTGCTTCGAGTGGCCTTTCCTGCCATTTTGAAGAAACCTTTCCTCATTCCGGCACCACATACAGGTTCAAGATCTATCCTTCCGCTGAGGGGCTTTCTGTTTACTTCACGGATTTCACCAGGGAGAAGAAGCTGCATGAGGAGCTTGAAAAGCTTTCGCTGGTGGCAAGCCACACCGACAATGGCGTGATCATCACAGATGCCCACGGAGTAACGGAATGGGTCAACGAGGGCTTCACAAAAATGACAGGTTATACCCTCGCTGACATAGCAGGAAAAAAGCCAGGCCAGATCCTGGCGGGAAAAGAAACCGACGCTGCCACTACCCAACAAATCGATCAGACCCTCAAGCATAGCATAGCCTTTACGACTGAGCTGGTCAACTACAAAAAATCAGGTGAAAAATTCTGGACCTCCCTGGACATAACTCCTGTTTACAATGAGGCCGGCAGCGTCACGCGGTTTATCGGGATCCAGAAAGATATTAGCTCCCGAATGGAAGCCAGGGCTAACGTACTGCAAATGACCGAAGACCTGCATGCGCAGAATGCGGCCCTGCAGCAGTTCACCTACATTGTATCGCATAACCTCAGAGCGCCCGTTGCCAATGCGCTGGGTTTAGCAAACTTGCTGGCCAGGTTAGACAAAAACTCAAGGGCTTTTGATACGACCTTGACTTACCTGGAGAAAAGCATAACAGAAATTGACACTGTGTTGAAAGATGTTAACACCATCCTCTCGATACGTAACAGGCAGCAGGTCCTGGAAACAGAACAAATACCGCTGGCTGCTATATTAGAGCAGGCATACCTGCTTCTGCAGGAAACGTTGCTAGATTGTGGCGGCGAGCTTGAGGTAAAGATCTCAAACGACCGCACCATTAAGGCCAACAGAGCCTACCTCTACAGCATCTTCTATAACCTGCTCTCCAACGCCATCATATACCGGTCGCCGGAGCGTCCGCTCCGGGTGCAGGTGGCATGCCATGACAGCCCCGAAGGAGGCGTGCTCATTTCTGTCTCTGATAACGGAATGGGCTTTGATACCAAGCAGGCAGGGCAGCATATTTTCAAGCTCTACCAAAAGTTTCACCAGGAGGCCAAAGGCCGGGGTTTTGGTTTGTTTCTGGTAAAAAAGCATGTAGAAGCAATGGGAGGAACCATTGAAGTGAGCAGCCAGGTGAATGTAGGAACCAGCGTCCAGATCTACTTACCCTGATCGAAATGAAAGTATACACCGCAGATGAGGACCCGATCAGCTGCCACCTGACTGCCTTCGTGTTACGGGCAGCCCGCACGAATTGGAGACCTCCAATAAGCGAGCAGGTAGCAATGTATGCGATGCTCTCAGCCGTTTACTTCAAGCGAAGGGCTTTTCTTATCCCCCTCTTTAATGGCTTGATCGACTTGAAGCATTAACAAAGATTCAAAATTCGTAGTACGAGAGGGTACCAAGTATAATTTAACGCGCTAGCATCTTATCGAGAAGTTAGCTTTTATATTTCGAGGGGATGTTCAATTCTCACTTTCCAAATGTCTTCGTACAGAAGATTCAGCTTTGAAGTACCCGGAAAGAACGAATACGAGTAGTGCCGCTAGATGCCCATTTCCGGAGGCAGAATGCATGTGCAAAAGTGCCGGTTTACAAGCTTCCTTCAGAACTCTTACACCGGCACAGCACCTCCGGGAAATGCGTTTGGTTTATTACAAGCGTCCCTCCTCCTCGCTCGTGCCCGTTTTGCGGTTGCGTGCTGCTTTTACTTTGTTGCTGCCGAATTTATAATCGAATGTCAGGTTCAGGCGGCGGCTCTCCCATTGGTTTTGCCAGTACATGTTCACGTTGTTGTAAGCTAATGTGGCTCTGAAGCGGCTGGTATTAAACACGTCACGCAGTTTCAGGCTTAGCGTGGCTCTGCCGTCCAGCAGGGTTTTCTGCGCCCCCAGGTCCAGCTGGTAGCCGGATTTTGTCTGGTACAGCCCTTGCACCGACGGCGACATATAAAAGGCTGAGAGCTGCAGCTTGTAATCCCTTGGCAGGTTGATGTTCTCTTCTGTGCTGGCCGACCAGCTGAAGCGGGAGCTGTTATACTCCGATCCCTGCAGCGGCGAAGTAACCGTGTTATAAGAACCTTCCAGTTGCAGGGTAGCTGTCCACCAATCCTTCAGGGGCAAGCTGCCACCGCTGCTGGCGCTCAGGTAGGTGGCTTTGCTCAGGTTTTCAGGCCGGCTGATGCTTACCTTCTTCCCATCGTTCTGGCTGATCACGTTTGACACAAAATTATTCGTCTCGATATAGCTCAGGCTCAGCAACTGGAAGCTCTTGCAGGTATAGTTAAACTGCAGCGAGTTAGAGAAGGAAGGCTGCAGAAACGGGTTGCCTTGCAAGGCTGTGTAGGGATCGGAAAAAAAAGTAAACGGGTTTATACTTCGGTAGGATGGGCGGCTGATGCGGCGGCTGTAAGATACCGAAAACTGGTTGCTTTTGTTTGCGTTGTAGCTTACGAACACGCTTGGGAAAAACTTCAGGTAATCCGGGTTTATCTTATCTCCTGTGGTGGCTGAATAGCCATCGGCAATGGTTTGCTCTGCCCGAAGGCCGGCTTTCATACTTAGTTTGTCACCCAGATTTCCGCTCAGGCTCAGGTAAGCAGCATGTATGGTTTCGTTGTACTCAAAGCTGTTGGTGCGCAGCTTATCGTTTACCCATTCCAGCTCCTGCTGCTCTTCAAATTTGATATCGCTCTCGTTGCTAACCCAGCTGGTTTTTAAACCAGCCTCTGCTTTGTATCCTTTGCCAAACGGGTGCACATAATCCATTTTCAGCGACCGTATACTTGTCTGGGCTATGCTGAAGCTGCGAAGCAGCAAAGGAGACTGTGTCGCTTCCCCGGAAGCTGCGTAGAAGTTGTTCGTAAAGTGCTCATCAGCATTGCTGCTGTAGTTTACCAAGTCCGCATCGAAGGTTAGACTGCGGCCTGTGCTGTCGCTGTCGAATTTATAGTTGAGGTTCAGGCTATAGTTGTCGGTACTGGATTCTTTGGGATTGTGCATGCCCATATGTCCGAACACCTGACCACCGACATCGTAGTTGGTGGAGTTGCTGGTAGTCAGGGTGTTCTCCGGCGAGGCATATCCTTTGGCCATGATCCCTATGGTATGCTTCTTGCTGATAAAATAATCGGCGCCTGCCGTTGCATCGTAGCTGTTGGTGACCGGGTGCCAGTAGTTTACCTGGTTGTAGAGGCTGTCGTTGATGTTGCGCTTCAAGGTAAGGCGGTTAAAGGAGTTGTAATGGCCCGTGTTCAGGCGGGTATACAGGCTCACCTTACCGGTGTTAAAGTTCAGGTTTAAGCCTCCCCATACTTTCTCATACTTCCCATAACCGGCACCCAGGTTCACGGAGCCGTTCATGCCCAGCGTCTCGTCCCGTTTAAGTTTGATATTGATGATACCGGCTGTTCCCGCTGCCTCGAACGAGGCGGGGGGATTGGCAATCAATTCCACTTTGCTAATGGCCGAGGCAGGCAGCGACTTGAGGTAGCTCTGTAGCTCGGCTCCGCTCATGTAAGTCATTTTGCCATTGATTAGCACCTGTACCCCGCCGCTTCCCCGGAAGATGATGTTGTCGTCCTTATCCAGCCGCACGCCCGGCGCATACTTGAGCACCTCCAAGGCATTGTCGCCAGCCGTGTTGAGCTGCTCCACGTTCATCACCACGCGGTCTGCCTCCTGCTCCAGCAGCGGCTTCTGCCCTTTCACCACCACTTCCTGCAGCGCATTGGCTCTTTCCTGCAGGGCTATACCCGGCACCTGCACCGCCTGCTGCTTCACCTCGAAAGCCATGCTTCTGCCCGGCGTAAAACCTACCATCAGGGCCTTTACCGTATACCTGCCCGGCTTCACCTGCGCAAACGTATAGGCACCTGCCGCATCCGTCATCTCCGATGCTACAACGGCTGAATCGGGCAACTGCAGCAACACCACCGACACATAATCGAGCGGCTTTTGCGTGGCGGCATTTGTTACGCTTCCTTTTACTGTGGCTGAAGTCTGTGCCCAGGAAGTTATCACAAAGAAGTACAAGCCTATAGCCATTGCTATACTTTTGCATGTATTTTTTCTTTTGTCTTTTGTTGTGGTAGTAAAAGCTTTTTTCATGGCTCTATAATTTTGTTTTATTCCTATTGAGCCGAAGATATGGCACCGTTTATCCTATCCAAAGTATATTATCCAGACGGCCTCAACTATTATCCTAAACCTAGAAAAGCAGCCGTATACGGGTTGAAATCAGAAAGGCGGGGATTGGCATAATAAAACCACGGGCTGATATAATAAAAGTGCGGCTAAGCTGACTTATCTATACTTTTAGAATATGAATGCACGACAAAAAAAGATAGGACTGCACCTGCTGGGCTGGATGCTCTATTTCGGCTATACGCTTTTAGGTTATTTTATCTATAACTGGAAATTCAATATACTCATGCTGAAGTTCTCCTCCGATATTCTATGCCTGGTGGAGTTCTATTCCTGCTATCTTTTGGTGCTACCTTTCTGGATGAAAAGGAAGAACTGGCTCATGCTGGGACTTGGTATACTGGGTGTGATGCTGCTCTATACTTGCCTTCGCTATGGTATTGAAGAAACTATCTTCCCCATTTTGTTCGGGTTCAGGAATTACGGCGAAGGCACGACCCTTACCTATTATTTTTTCGATAACCTTTACTGGGCTTTGCCTGGAATCGTTTTAGGAGCCGTGGTTTGGTTTTTTGAGGTGACCTTAGAGAAGGAACGTGAAAACCGCACCCTAAAGCAGGAAAAAACGCAGGCAGAACTGGCCTTTCTGAAAACACAGATAAACCCGCACTTTCTCTACAACACGCTCAATTATTTATACTCGCTGGCTTACCCGGTATCCGATAAGCTGGGCGGAGCGATTATTAAGTTATCAGACCTGATGCGCTACATGCTGCACGAAAGCAAAGACGGCAAAGTAGAGCTGCAGAAGGAAGTGGATTACCTGCACAACTACCTCGACATCTATCGCCTGCGCTTCGAAGACAATTTCTTTGTCAACTTCAACATACAAGGCCAGGTAAACGGGCAGCGCGTGCCGGCGCTGGTGCTCATTCCATTTGTAGAAAACGCCCTGAAGCATGGCGTGGTAGACGATGCCGCTGCCCCCGTAACCATAAACCTGCAGCTGCAGAAAGACAGATTATACTTTGATGTGAGCAACCGTATCAACCAAAACCAGAAAGACCAGACCACCGGCATTGGCCTGCCTAACATCCGCCGCCGCCTGGATTTGATTTACCCCGGCAGGTATAGCCTGGACGTGCAAGAGGATGGCCAGCAGTATAAAACCACGCTGAAGCTGCAGACCGTCTAAATCAGGATGTACAGAATTTTAAGAGGGACAGGATGTTGCCCTGCAATAATCTGCTATACCCATGGTGCATGGTAATCCTAAACAAAGTATATTAATCCTGAAGATACCTTCATCCTGAAAATCCTGATACAGACAAAAACTACTATTTTAACTCGGAACTCCGCATCCCTAACTCAGAACTCAATCAAATGATCCGTTGCATTGCCGTTGACGACGAAGCTTACGCTGCCAACATCCTTGCCGATTACATCAGCAAGGTGCCTTTCCTGGAGCTGGTAGGTAAAACCACCAGCCCGATAGAGGCCATCAACTGGGTGCAGGAAGGCAAAGTGGACCTGGTGTTCCTGGATATACAGATGCCGGAGCTGACAGGCATTCAGTTTCTGAAGCTCTGCGGCAGCAAGTGCAAGGTTATACTGACCACTGCCTACCCGGAGTATGCGCTGGAAGGCTACGAGCATGACGTGGTGGATTACCTGCTCAAGCCCATCCCATTCGACCGGTTTTTGAAGGCCGTGCACAAAGCGCACAGTATGCTGCAGCGACAGCAGGAAACAGTACCAGCCGGTATTTCTAGTAAGCCAGAGTATGCTCCTGCCGCCGCACCCGTTCCGGAGTATATGTTTGTAAAAGGCGAAAGCAAAAACAAATTTCTCAAGGTTGCCTATAATGACATCCTGTACGTGGAAGGACTAAAGAACTATGTTTCACTTTACCTGCCTGGCCAGCGTCTGGTCACCTACCAATCGCTCACCGACCTGGCGGGACAGTTGCCCCAGCCACCTTTTTACCGGGTGCACCGCTCCTACATCATTTCTATTGATAAGGTAAGTATGATTGATGGCAACACTGTCTACATTGGCGATAGATCCATACCAGTAGGGGAAACGTACCGGGAGGAGTTCCTGAACATGGTCCGGGAAACCGGCAGAGTTTAGCCTTTGGCCATGCGCAGCATACTCTTTTTACCGGAATGCCGTCAAGTATAAGCCCTCCCTTGATCGGGGGCATTCCCAGGTTACCGGTTTAACCAGGCTGCAGCACCTCTCCTATTTCCCTCGCCATTATCTCTACCCCTTGTAAAAGAGGTAGCAAGCGGAGCTTAAAAGCTTGACCCAATGACGTAGAAGCAAGCTCGCTATGAGCGCCATGTTGCTTTCTGAATGGATATATTTATATAGATGGTGATGATCGCATAGATGGTGATGATCGCACCATTTCAATTTAGAATGACTCTGCGCATACAGCCTGTCATACAAATAGGTTCATGAAAAAGGTAGACGAACGACAGGACCTGCTCCCCTGGCTTATCCGCTCCCAAAAGAAAGTATGAGGCGGTCACCTTCATCTTTTTCCATTACTTAAAGCTAACACAAAGGATTGTTATAGGTGTTCACATAAGCAGTCGAACGCTTTCTCCCGGTACCAGCTTAGGGCTTTGAGGAGTTCTTCGGCCTGCAGAACAACCGTCGGAGAGTAGGCCACTCCCTCTCTTTTCGGGCAGCACTATAGGCCCATTCATGTTTCTGCTGTAGCATAGCCCCATTGTACCATGACAAATGCGCGGCTCTATTTTATACCCTATCGGGGCTAAATCCTTCATTCTAAAACAAAATCATACCCGATAAGGTATAATTTCTTATAATTTAAATTTTTTATACCCTATCAGGTATAAAATCTAATATATTTGTTATCTTTATACCCGATAAGGTATAGAACATGTTGTTAAATGAATTTGTAAAGGAGCGGCGCAAATTAGCCGGGCTGACCCAACCGGACCTGGCGGCAAAGGCCGGCGTAGGCCTGCGCTTTATCCGGGAACTGGAACAAGGGAAAGAAAGCCTGCGCCTGGATAAAGTGAACCAGGTTCTGCAACTTTTTGGGTACCAAGTAGGCCCACTCCCCATCAACCGAAATATTTTAGCAGATGAGGAAGGCAGAAGTTAAATTCGGGGATAAGACAGCAGGCTGGCTCAGCCAGGATGATACGGGGTATCACTTCACCTATGATGCCGCCTACCTCCGCTCCGAGGCTCCGGTACCGGTCAGTCTTACCCTCCCCCTGCAGGAGAAACCTTATTCTGACCGGGTGCTTTTTCCTTTCTTCGATGGGCTGATACCGGAAGGCTGGCTATTGGACATCGCTGAGCGGAACTGGAAACTTAACCCAAGAGACCGGATGGTCCTGCTGCTGGCCTGCTGTAAAGACTGCATCGGGGCCGTGAGTGTTCACCCTATTGCAGAGGAGGAAATCTAATGAACAGATGTTTCTATTGTTATCAGCCCTTGCGAGGAGATTAAGTAGATTTTCATGCAAGCTGCAGCAAAAAACTCTTTGGCCAACTTACCCCTCCCATACTGCCCTACACCGAAGAACAGATGGAGGAACTGGTACGACAAACCGTACGCAGCCATGTGACGGTGACCGGCGTACAGCCGAAGCTTTCGCTGGAACTTTCTGCTGGCGAGAGAGAAGGCGCGCCCAAACGCCTCACGAACGTCGGCCTGTGGGGAGGCTATATCCTGAAGCCACCAAGCAAGCACTATATCGAGCTGCCGGAGGTGGAGGACCTGACGATGCACCTGGCCACAATTGCCGGCATTACGGTCGTACCGCATAGCCTGATTCGTCTGCAGTCGGGCAACCTTGCTTACATCACCAGGCGCATAGACCGCACCCGGAAGGGCAAACTGCACAAGGAGGATATGTGCCAGCACACCGAACGTCTCGCAGAGGATAAGTACCATGGCTCATACGAGCAGATTGCAAAGTCCATACGCAGGTACTCGACCAACCCGGGCCTGGATGTGGTTAACTTTTACGAACAGGTTCTCTTCTCCTTCCTGATAGGTAATGCCGACATGCACCTGAAGAACTTCTCCTTGCTCCTTCAGCCCGCATTAGGGCCGGTACTTGCCCCAGCCTATGATCTGGTGGCAACGGCGCTGGTGAACCGGGCCGACGAGAAAGACATGGCACTGATGCTCAATGGAAAGAAGAAAAAATCAGCCGCAAAGATTTCACAGCAGCTTTCCACACCTCCATGCTGAGCGAGAAACAGCAGGAAAACTTGTTTGGCAAGATGCAGAAAGCAAAGAAAAAATGGCTGGCCTTTATTGCGATCAGTTTCCTTAGCCAAGATTTAAAAGCCGCCTACCAGATAATGCTGCAAGAAAGGTTTTCCAGACTCAACCTTTAATACTGACATGACACAAAGAGGGACAGTGTAAGCATAAGACTTATCTTTTAAAGGAATAATCCTTATGCTTACAGGCAACTTTGCATAGGCAGCAGAGGTTACCCGGTAGCCCTGCCTAGGCTGCTCAACCTCCTCAGGTCTTCCATGAAATGGTTCGAAATCCGTATATTCTTGAGCACCAGTACAATTTCAGGCGCTAGCTACTCTAAAAGTGGCTAGAGTTTTGTGTTTACATTTGGTCGAAACGATTATTTTTTATACTTTTTTTTTAATGGAGCTGCCGCCTTTTCCATTATGTTCTGCCCACACTTCACCCCAGTTAAGAATTTATTCTGACCCTCGTTCTGCTTTGAGCTGGTTAATAAAATGAGAGCGCTTTAACTTTCTGCTTTTTCACTCTATGGCTCCCTGTCCTTTCTTTAATTAAACTTTGAACTGCTGCATACAAAGCTTAGCTGAATAAGTTTATCATCATAAAAAGCCAAAAAATACAACAAAGTTTAGGTCTGCATCCTTTAGTTTCTGATATTATACCTATTCCAGCCATTCGTCATAGCTATTTCAGACTGATTTTCCCAATATCTATACATACTATCTCCCTTAAGAGATAGTATGTATAGATATTTGTTAGATAAAGAAAGTAAAGGAAAAAATCCTTTGAAAATTTCTTCTTACATCTAAGTCCGGAATCGAGCCAAATCCTCGACTCCATAAAAGTGCAGCTACTACAGCATGGATAATCCTTATCTAATCCAGCTCGATTTCCACCTGGTTGCGCAGCAGGTCTTCATACGTGTCGCGCTGGCGGATGAGTTTGGCCTCGCCGTTGATGACCAGCACCTCGGCAGGGCGGTAACGGGAATTGTAGGTAGAGGCCATGCTATAACCGTAGGCACCAGCGCTGCGGATAGCGATCAGGTCCCCTTCCCGCACCTGGTGTAGTTCGCGGTCCACGGCAAAGTTGTCGATCTCGCAGATGTTGCCCACCACGGTATAAGTTTCGGTAGAGCCGGTTGGGTTAGAGGCATTCACGATTTCGTGATAAGCGTTGTAGAACATGGGGCGGATCAGGTGGTTAAAGCCGGAGTTGAGGCCTACGAACTCGGAGCCGCCGTTGCGCTTGCGCAGCACACAGGTTGTCAGCAGCGTGCCGGCGTTGCCTACCAGGTAGCGCCCCGGCTCAAACCAGAGCTGCAGCCGGCGGCCATACTTCTGGCAGAAGTCCGAGAACACCACGTCCAGCTGTTTACCAAGTTCAACCACGTCGATCACCGGGTTGCCGTCGCCCACATCCACCTTGATGCCTCCGCCGAAATCAATAAAGTCGAGGTTTTGGAACTGCAGGGCAATGTCGAAGACCGCTTTGGCGCCGTTGATGAAGATCTCCGGGCTCATGATCACGGAACTGGAGTGGATGTGGATGCCGTCGATGTGCAGGTTATACTTTTCTTCCAGCGCCTTCACGTCGCCTACCTGGTCGATGGAGATGCCGAACTTGGACTGCTTGTGCCACCAGTCTACCTTTTCGGAGTTGGCCTGCGCGGCAATGTGCGGGTTCAGGCGAATGCACACTGGCACGCTGCCGCCATACTTCTGGCCAAACCGCTCCAGGTTCGACAGGTTCTCGATGTTGATCTTCGCGCCCAGTGCCACGGCCTCCTCTATCTCCGAAAAGTCCACGGCATTAGGGGTGAAAACAATTTCCTGTGGCTTAAAGCCTACGTGCAGCCCCATGCGCAGTTCCGGCAAAGACACGGTGTCTAGTCCCAGCCCCTCCCGGAGCATCAGCTTGAGGATGTTGATGTTTGTCAGCGCTTTGCAGGCATACTTGATGTGCAGGTCCACGGTGCTGAAGCCTTCCCGAAACTTTCTGATCTGCCCGCGGATGTGCTCGGCATCGTATACATAAAGCGGGGTGCCGAACTGCTCCCGCAGCTGCTCTACGGGTATTCCCTGTATTTTATACTTGTTATCTATCAATTCCATGCCTGTTGTCGGGCTAATGTTGCAATGTCGTTTAAAATAATGTCCTCCGATTGGCGGAGCCGGATGGTGCGCTCCATCAGTTCCCGTACCCGGGCCAGCTGCTGCGGCTTTTCGTGGTAGAGCAGGTTGTTGCGCAGGTGCCACGAGAGCATGCCGTGCGCCCCCCACTGCAGGTATACGGGCAGCAGCGCCCATTCCTCTTCCTGCAGCGGCCGCTGCCGGGTATAGGCAGCCAGAAAGCTTTCCGCCAGGTCCATGTCCAGTTGGTTGTTCACAAAGCAGAAGCCGTTCATGCTCATGCCCACGTCCATGAGCAGGTGGTCGGTGCAGGCCTCTTCAAAATCGATGATGGCCAGCAGCTTGTCGCCGGCAAACAGCGTGTTGTTCGGAAATACATCGCCGTGGATAATACCCCTTGGCAATGGCCTTGCCAGGAGTGGCTCCAGGTAAGCGGTCTGCTCTTCAAAGTAGCGGAAAATATCCGGGTACTGGTTGGTGGCCTTACCGAATTCAGCGATCAGCTGCTGGCAGTTGCGAATGTGCACTGCATTGGTCTTCTGCAGTTCCGGCCCAGCCTGCAGCGTACTAAGCTTACCAACGGCCTCTCCAATTTCAGCCGCCGTAGCCGGATTTACTCCCGGTTCGTGCCCCTGCACAAAATCGTAGAGCATGACGTTCTCCTCTCCTACCTGGGTCACATAGGCCCCGTCCGGCCTTGGGATTGGGTAGGCTGTAGAAAAAGCAAGCTGCCGGAGCTGCTGCATGAGCACTACCTCGTACTCAAGTAAGGCAAGCGGTTGCTGCCGGCACAGGCGAAGCAGCACCGGCCCGGTAGCTGTCCATACTTTATAGTTGACGTTAGCGTAGCCCGAGGCCAGTTCAGTAAAGGACACTGCCTCTAGGCCATATGCCTGCAATACTTCCTGCACCTGCTTATAGTTCATAAGGGGCCTACTTCTCGTTTCGCTCATAGGGTCTGATCGTAAAAGTATAGGAATATTTCGCGGCTGGCAAGGTATACTGCGGGTGCGTGCGGGCGCCCCAGGTGTTGTCGCCACCCACGCCCATCTGCCGGTAATCGATGTGGAGCGTAACCAACTCTCCTGGTTTGATCTCGTTGCCGTGCTTGTTGGGCGCCTTACGGCCCGGATAAGCCAGCTGCTCGGTATCGAACTGGTGCGCGGTGATCTCTACCGTGGGTGCCCCTTCAATGCGCAGTCCGGTACCGCTTTGGTTATAAAGGTTTGCCCAGCGCACATCGGTTTTGTTGCCGTTTTCCTGCGGACGCACATACGGCACGTACTGGTCCCACACACTGCTTTCGTAAATACCGACCAGTGCCGCAGTCTTGCGGTCCCAGTAATTTTCGAACGGGCCACGACCGTACCACTGCAGGTTGTTCAGGTCGCCGGCCAGCTGCACCTTCATGCCGAAGCGCGGCAGATCAGGCAGCGAGTCGTTAGGGGCAAGATCCTGCTGCACCTTCACTTGACCATCGCCGTGGATGGTATAAGTGGTCGTGAGCGCTGCTTTTCCGCCTGCCACATCAGCTGCGGTACGGATCACATAAGCGCTTTTGCCTTTCTCTGCCGACACGCTTGTCACGCCGCGCTGCGTCCCTGCCGTTTTCCAAATGGCGGACCGGTCCTGCAGGCCGTTGCCCAAGTCGTTGTCCGTGGGGTGGCGCCAGAAGTTGGGCTGCAGCGGTGAGAGCAGCATTTCCTTGCCTTTATACTTGTAAGAGGTGATGGCGCCTGTTGCCTTGTCAAAGTATAAACTGAAGTCTTTGCCGCTTACTGTGAGTCCTGTTTTCGTTTCCTTTACCTTCAGCCGCTTGCCACCGGCACTTTTTTCCGCCACCGATAGCGCCTCTCCAACGGGTAGTTGTACCCAGGCCACCTCGTGGTTTTCAGGCAGCAAGAGCTCAGGTGCTTTGGTATAAAATCGCAGGTTAAGAAAATACTCCGCCCCCGGTTTCAAGTTATAGCCTGAAACCGGCAACGTGAGCGTCATTTCTTCCTGCGGAGCCACAGCAAAATCAGTCTGCTTTCCCGAAGCCACGGCACGTCCGTTTTCGAGCAACTCCCAGGTCAGGTAAAACTTATCGAGGTTGGAAAAGAAGTAGCGGTTGCGCAGGCGCACCTGGCCGGCAGCCACATCCACAGGCTCCACCTTGATGTGCTGGTATACTTTCTTTACTTCCCAGTAGTAAGGGTATGGCGTACGGTCGGCACGCACCAGGCCATTGGCACTAAAGCTGGAGTCGTTGGGGAAGTCGTTGAAGTCACCGCCGTAGCCCCATATCGCTTCGCCCTGCGTGTTTTTGGTCAGGATGGTCTGGTCGACCCAGTCCCAGATAAAGCCGCCCTGAAGCACGTCATACTTGTCGATCACATCCCAATAGTCCTGCAGGTTGCCCACGCTGTTGCCCATGGCATGCGCGTACTCGCACAGGATCAAAGGCTTGGTGGGCGACTTCTTGGCATACTCCTCGATAAAGTGCTTGTTCTTGTACATGGGCGCCACGATATCAGTATGGGCCTCGTACCAGGCAGGCTGGTACTGCACAGGCCGGGTATCGCGCTCCTTCAGCCACTTGTAAGACTTCACGAAATTACTTCCGTCGCCGGCCTCGTTGCCCAGCGACCAGATGATGATGGAAGGATGGTTCTTGTCCCGTTCGAACATGCGCTCGATCCGGTCAATGTAAGCCCTCTCCCAGGCGGGGTTGTCGCTCAAAAACGCATAGCTCTCGGGGTGGAACTGCATGCCGTGTGCCTCGATATTGGCTTCGTCTACCACGTACAGGCCATACCTGTCGCAGAGTTCATACCAGCGCTCGTCGTGGGGGTAGTGGCTCATACGCACAGCGTTGATGTTGGCCTGCTTCATCAGCGTGATGTCCAGCAACATTTGCTCTTCCGACATAGCCCTGCCTAACTTAGGGTCCCACTCGCAGCGATTCACGCCTTTGATGTCGATAGCCTTGCCGTTTACCAGCAGCTGCTTGCCTTTGATCTCCACTTTCCGGAAGCCGACGTTTGCAGGAATGACTTCCAGGACCTTGCCGCCCGGCGCCTTCACCGAAAGGAGCAGTTTGTAGAGCGTGGGCGTTTCGGCGGTCCATTTGGCCGGGTTCTGCAGCTTGGTATTGAAGGCTAACTTCGTGTCAAACGGTTTTTCCTGCTGCCATACTTTCTTGCCGGCAGCATCCAGCAGCTCGGCTGCTATGGTATACTTGTCCGATTTATACTTGGCCGAAGCGGCCTTTTTATACTTGGCCAGCTCCAGCGCTACGTTCAGGGTTGCGTCGCGGTAATTTTCGTCCAGATCGGTGGTTACGAAAAAATCCTGGATGTGCGCTTCCGGCACGGCATACAGGTATACGCTGCGCTCCAGGCCGCTGATCCGCCAGGTGTCCTGCCCTTCCAGGTAGGAGCCGTCGCTCCAGCGGTATACTTCCACGGCCAGGTCATTTTCCCCGGCCTTCAGGTAGGGGCTGATGTTGAACTCGACCGGCGTTTTGCTCACCTGCATGTAACCGACCTTCTGGCCGTTCACCCACAGGTACATGGCCGAGCGCACCGAACCCATGTGAATGATCACCTGCTTTTCCTTCAACCAATCGGCCGGCACACTGAACTTGCGCTTGTAAGAACCCACCGGGTTTTCTTTGGGCACAAAAGGCGGATCGGGTTTAAAAGGATATTCCTCGTCGAGGTAGATCGGGGTGCCGAAGCCCTGCAGTTCCCAGTTGCTCGGCACTTTGATCTCCTTCCAGGCGCTGGTGTTGAAGGTGGTCTGGTAAAAGTCCTTCGGCCGCGCTTCCGGGTAGGGCGCGTAATGGAATTTCCAGGTGCCGTCCAGCGAAAGAAAGTTCTCCGACTGCTCTTTTTTGCTTTCCAGTGCCAGCGCCCGCGTCTCGTAAGGGAAAAGCGTGGCGTGGGGCTTGAGGGTGTTGCGGGAGATGATCTGCTCGTTTTCCCAGTCCGGCTTTGCCGCGGTTTGCTGCTGCGCCTGCAAAGGGACAGTCAAAAGGCTGAGCAGGGCCAGGCAGCCAAGTATCGTCTTTTTCATGATCAGAATTACTCGTTCAACAACATTAACACATGGGCCGCCGACCAGCTAAAGTGCGCTGCATTCAACCGCTCGCCTGTTACCGGGTGGTAATTTTCGTGGAGAGGGGCATCGCTTAGCAAGCCGTTGCTGTTGCGCCATAGCTTTTGCTGCAACATCGCCGCCTCCTGGGTATAGCCATACTTGCGCAATCCCTGCAAACCAAAGTAGGCCTGGTCGAGCCAAACCGGGCCGCGCCAGTAGCCCTTGCGGGGGTTGAACTCCGGGTGGCTTGCGTCCAGGGTTGGGAACGGCACATGGGTGTTGAACAGCTTGGGATCCATGATCTTGGCCCGCACCGCCGCCGCCTGCTCTTTTGTGGCCACCTCAGCCCAAAGCGGTAGCCAGCCTTCCGGCCCCATCACTTTGATCTTGGACTTGTCCTCTAGCCTTACATCGTAAAAGTAACCGGTTTCGGCATCGTAAAACACTTCCCGGATTTGGGCCGCTAGTTTATCCGCCTCCTGCAAGTATGTTTTGGCTTGCTCGGCTTTCCCCACGGCCTGCAAGAGCTGCGCGATGTACTTTTTCTCGGCATACAGGTAGCTGTTCAAATCCACCGATTCCTGGTTCAGGGACCAGGCCGAAGCGTTGTTCTGCAGCATCACCGCCTTATCAAATCGCACGGCATTATCCATGCCGCTCTCCCAGGCCGCCGCAATGCGGGTGCCGTCGGTGGAACCATACTCGCAGAGCCCGTTTTGATCGTGGTCGCGGTTCGCATACCACCAGGCGTGGTACTTGAGCAGCTTGGGCAGCAACTCTTCCACAAAAGCTTTGTCGTTTGTTTTCTCGTAGATCTTGTAAATTGCCCAGCCCGAAAGCGGGGGTTTGGTGTCACGCCAATTGTGCTCATCGATCAGTGTATCGCGGTAAATGCAGTCGGCGATCATGCCAAACTTATCCTGGTAATCGTACATGGTGCGCATCTGGTCTTTGGCTAACTCGGGGTGGAACTGCACCAGGGCCACGGCATGTTTCCAGGAATCCCAGGCCCAAAAGCCATGAAAGCCGCGGTAGGCATAGGACGGAAACAAGCCCGCATGCTTCAACTCCCCGGCCGGCGTGCGCCAGTTGCTTGTCAGCGTGATCAGCGACTTGACAGCCAGCCTGCTGAGGGTATCGTTCTTCGCCTCTGGCAGCACCTCTTGCACGTAGCCGTTCCAGCGCTGGGTATTTTGAGAGAATACTTCCTCGGGGTTTTTGAAAGCGGTTGCTACGACCGGCTGCTCCTGCGCCAGTTCCGCTTCCGAGAAAACGGCGCTTTGCGCCAGCAACAACTGCACCGTAGCGCCTTTTTTCACCGGCTTGCCCGCGTGTGCTTCGAGTTCATACTTGTTTTCGGCTACCTGAACCTTGCCTGCTTCCGGCACCCACAAGCGCACAATGGTTTTCTCTTTCGTTTGCTCGAGGCGCACACCCTTATCCGTTGCATTGAAGTGGCTTTCGGGTAGCCAGGAAGTACCGCGCCAACTGGCCTGCAAGTCTGCGCCGCTCTTGTTGGTGAGCTGCACCTGCACGAGCGCCGAGCGCGAAGAAATAAAGATCAACTCCATTTTCAGGTCGAGCGCTTTGCCTGTATAAGTCTGCACCAGTTTCCCGGGCAGGTAGACTGCCTCGAACGCGGCCGAATCCAGCGCAAGCGGCTGACCGGTGGCGGCATCGGTCAAGTATAAATTGGCAAGCGAGGGCGAGGCCCACACCCCGTTCTGCTGGGTCATCAGGAAAGGACCGGTAAAGCCGCCGGTAAAACGGGTAGGCAGGCTGTAGGCGTGCCAGGCACCCAGGTCGGAGAAGGCCGAAAAGCCCGCCTTACCCGCCATTTTGGCTGTGGCAGGGTCTTCCTGCAAGGCCAGCACGTTGGGGTAAGCTTCCTGCAGGCTGGTTTCGCGGCTGCTGTGATCGTTGCTCACGGTGCAGGCAACAGGCAGGGCGGCTACCGTAAACAAGTATAATAAGCGTTTTAAAATCATGGTAAAGGAGTTACTGCCGGACATGCAGGTGCACTGCACTACCGGAATTGGCAGTGCCGTGCACCCTTAAATGCCTTGTTATTGAATTTTTGGGTTGTTGGCTTTTTCCGAAGATGGGATCGGCAGGAATTTATCCTCGGCCGCGTTGAAGTTCTGGTATCCTCTGGAGGCGCTGCTGCGAATGGCCGCCGTCATGGCCTCATCGCCCCAGCGGCGCAGGTCGTAAAACCGTTGCCCTTCCAATGCGAACTCCACCGCCCGCTCGTGCATGATCTGTGCCCGCAACTGAACCTGCGACGTGGCTGTGGTGGCCGGCATGTCGGCACGTGCCCGCACCTGGTCAACGTAAACTTTAGCTTCACCCGGCTTGCCCTGCTCGTTCAGCGCTTCGGCATACATGAGCAGCACGTCCGCATAACGCATCAGCACGTTGTTGATGTTGGACCGATACTTGCGCGGCGCATCCCAGGGAGCGATACTTCGGAACAGGTACTTTTTCCAGGCGATCTTTGTGCTGCCCTCGCCAAATACGTCGCCGTAGGTTTTGCCATAGATCGAAACGTCCGGTTCGTCGAAGAACAAAGTGCCGTAGAGGCGGGCGTCATACTTGCCTTTGGTTGAGATTTTGCCTTCTTTCTTCATCTCGTTCAACAGCGACTGCGTGGGCAGCATGGCCTCCCAGCCGCCCATTTCGGTGGCAGCTATGTTGTATATGCCCGCATACTCCACGGCGCTTCCTGCCACTTGCTTGTCAGTAAAAGCGATCTCGAAGATCGATTCGTTGCTGAGCTCGTTGGAGCCGTCAAAGAGGGAGGCAAAATCAGGTGCCAGCCCGTATACACCCAGGTCCATCACCGCCTTCAGGGTCTGCTCGGCCTGCGCCCACTTTTGCTGGTGCAGGTAGGCTTTTCCCAGGAAGCTAAGCGCGGCTCCTTTGGTAGCACGCCCCTTGTTGTTGGCATCCCAGGTGGCGGGCAGGTCTGCGGCTGCCTCGGTAAAGTCTTTTTCGATAGCAGCCCAAACGGCCTCCCGCTCCGACAGAGGTTGTAACAGTTCGTCAGCGCTTTCCGGCAAAAAGTCGAACACCACAATCTTTTCCCAGTTCATTAAAAGGCGCATGTGGTAGAGAGCCCGCAGGAACTTGGCCTGCCCCACGATGTTGGTTTTCTGATCGGTGCTGATCTGCTGCTCGGTCATCTTACCCACGTGGTGGATTACCAGGTTGGCCGCCGAGATGCCCTGGTACTGGCGGTTCCAGTAATCTTCGAGGCGCCCGTTGTTGTCGGTTACGCTGTACATGTCAAAGGCTTCCTGGTCGGGGTAGTTGGCGATCACGTCGCTGCCGGCCTGCACAAAGTCGGAACGGAAGTTTTCTACCACAAAAGCTACTTCGGTATGGCTCCAGAAGCCCAGGTTCAGGCGCTCGTAGGCCACCACCAGGCTGTTTTCGGCATCTTCGGGGTTTGTCCAGAACTTCTCGGAGCTGAGCTTGTCTTTCGGGAACTCGTCCAGCAAATCGTCACTGCAACCCATGGTCATGCAGGAAAGCGAGGCGATCATCAGGTATCGGTATAAATAATTTTTCATGAGCTTAGAAATTTACTTGAAGTCCGAGTAACATGGTTTTTACATTAGGATAGGAGCTGAAGTCGGTGCCGGCATTCAGCGTACCGCCCACCTCCGGGTCAATGCCGGAGTAGCCTGTCCAGGTGAACAGGTTCTGGCCACTCACATACACGCGCAGTCGCTCTATACTTGCTCTTTGGGTAAGCGAGGCAGGCAAGGTATAGCCGAGCTGGATGTTGCGCAGGCGCAGGTAGTTTCCGTCCTCGATAAAGCGGGTAGAGTTGCGGCGGGCATTCTGGTTCGGGTCACCAAATACGGCCCGGGGTACGTCGGTGTCGCGGTTTTCCGGCGTCCAGGCGTCCAGCGCAGAGGTCATGTAATTCTCGTAATTGTCCATGGCTTCGAAATTCTGGCGCACGGCGTTGTAGATCTTGAACCCGGTGGCGCCGTACAGCTGCAAGGAGAAGTCAAAGGCTTTGTAGCTGGCCGAAAGGTTTGCCCCAACGTTGAATTTAGGAAAACCCGAGCCGGCAAACACCAGGTCCTCGGAGTTGATCTGTCCGTCGCCGTTCACGTCGCGGAAACGGATGTCGCCGGGTTGCGCGTTGGGCTGCACCAGTACCGTGTTACCTTCGGCATCGGTACCGGTATGCTGCTGTACCTCCTCCTCTGTCTGGAAAATACCGTCGGCCTGGTATACAAAGAACGAGCCGATCGGGTAATCCAGGCGCGAGCGGTTAGCCGGCTCTCCGTCAATAGTGGTGTCGTCACCCAGGAACTCGTCGCGGGTAGTGTTCGCTACTTTGGTGATCTTGTTGGAGTTCTGCGCCAGGGTCAGGCCGGCCGTGTACTGAAAAGCACCGGTGGCTTTGCGGTACTGGGCCTCTACTTCAATTCCTTTGTTCTCCACGTCGCCGAAGTTCACGTTCAGGTTGTTAAAGCCGGCCGAGCCGGGCAGTACCAGCGGAATGATCATGTCGCGGGTGTTGCGCGTGTAGTAGTTCACGGAGCCCGAAATGCGGTTTTCCAATAAGCCAAAATCCAGGCCCAGGTTCACGGTTTCAGCCGTTTCCCACTTCAGGTTTGGGTTGGGGATGTTGGTGAGCGTGGTGCCGATACGCTGGCTCTCGGCAGCGCCAAAAGGATAGCGGTAGCCGGTCACGGTGTTAACCTGGTAGTCGTAAGCTCCCAGGGTAGCTTCGCTGCCCAGCTGCCCCCAGCTGCCGCGCAGTTTCAGGGAGTTAATGAAATCCACCTGGAAAAATTCTTCTTCGCTCACCTTCCAGCCAAAGCCGAAGGACGGGAAAATACCCCAACGGTTATTCACCCCAAACTTGGAGGAGCCGTCGCGGCGTACCGTGGCCTGGAAAAGGTATCTGTCAAGCAAGGAATAGTTGATGCGTCCGTACTGCGAAAGCCTCGAAATGGCCGTACCGGATCCTTCGTTGGTGGTCACGCCGCCCTGCCCGGCACTTAGCGTACCGAAATTAGGGTCCAGGAAACCGGTGGGCACTTCCGTCCCGTCGGCAAGCACCTGTTTGCCCTCCACCGAGGTGGCAATGAAGTTGTCTTCGATCCGCTGACGGGAGCCTCCCAAGAGTACCTCAATATTGTGGTTGCCGAACTGCTTGTTGTAATTGGCGAAAAGCTCCAGGTTCGTTTGCTGGTACTCGCCCCTGAACTCGTATACTTCGTGGAAGCGCACCTCTGTTTTGTTGCCCACCTGGTAGGGTTTGGTGTGGCGGTAGTTGAAAGTATTGGCATTCTCTACGCCGGCTCTGCCTGTTACTTTCAGGTTTTTAAACAGGTCGAAGGTGGCTGATAGATTGGTGGTCAGGTTTTCCTCGGCTGCGGTGTTCTTGTTGTAAAAGTCTACTCCCAGCGGGTTCTCGTGATCAGGCAGGTCGTTGAACAGATTGTCGTCGATGTAGCCAAAGCCATACTTCTTATCGGGGTCGCGCACTGGTATGATGGCCGGCATGGAATACGCCTCGTAAATACTACCCCCGAAAATATGGTCGTCGTTCTCGACATAGTATACATTGGCATCTACCGAGAGCCTGCCCTGTTTGGCCCCCACTTTGGCGCGAAACTGTTTTTTCTCGCGGTCTTCGCCCTGCAGAATGCCTTCGCGCAGGTTGTAGCTGCCCGACAACATGTAGTTCACGTTCTCGGTGCCGCCGCCCAGCGTCAGGTTGTAGTTCTGAAAAGTGCCATTGTCGAACAGCTCGCTCACCCAATCGGTGTTGGCGGTCCAGTTGCCACTGAGAAAATCAGGCGCTGCCATGCCTGCGTTTAGAGCTGCCATACGCGCTACGCGGCCATAGCCTTCCCTGTCCACCAGCTCCAGCTTGTTCTGTAGCTTGTCCACGCCATAATAGCTGCTGAACTCCACCTTCATCTTACCCGACTTGCCGGACTTGGTGGTGACAATTACCACGCCGTTGGCTGCCAGCGAGCCGTAGATTGCCGCTGCGGCACCGTCTTTCAACACTTCTATACTTTCGATGTCATCGGGGTTGAGCAGGTCAAAATTACCCTGAATGCCGTCGATGATCACCAGCGGGTTGTTGCCGCTCAGCGAGCGCACGCCCCGGATGTTGATGTCAGTGCCGGCACGCGGGTTGCCCGTACCACGGCGGATGGTTACGCCGGCTACTCTTCCCTGCAAAGCGTCGGCTGGGGTGTTGGTTGCAATCTTTTTCACTTCTTCACCTTTCACCGAGGCCACGGCGCCGGTCAAATCGCTTTTCTCCTGCGTGCCGTAGCCGACCACCACCACTTCATCCAGGGCTTTGGCGTCATCAGCTAACGTTACCTGAATGCTGGTCCTGTTGTTAATGGCTATTTCCTGTGTTTCATATCCTATGAAGGAGAACACCAGCGTACCATTGCCATTCGGCACCTTGATGGTATAGTTTCCCTCATTATCGGTGGGAGATGCAGTGGTGGTACCTTTCAGGAGCACGGTAACGCCGGGCAGGCCGGTGCCGCTTGCATCCGTTACGCGTCCCGTAACGGTTACCTGCGTTTGCACAGCGTTGCCGGTGGCTGGTAAAGGCTTTGCCTGTTTTGCCGGGAAACGGATGTGAATGTTGTTGTTAATGAGCTTGAACTCCAGGCCTGTCTGGGCTGCAACGCGCTCCAGCACATTTTCCAGCGGCTCTTTACTTGCTTTTACAGAAAGCACGTTTTTGCTGTCCAGCTCTTTCTCGTCGTAGGTGAAACGGAAGGGAGTTTGTGCTTCCACACGTTTTATAAACTCCAGTAGGGGGACCTGATGCAATACCAGGGTGATCTTTGCTTGTTGTGTGCCGGGCTGCAAAGGCGTATTGCCGTTGGCGAAAGAGGAGGAGAAACCCAACATCCATAACGCCCATACTATAGACAAAGTCCTGCCTGCCCTACCTTTCAATAGGTAATAAAAATTCTTTCCCATAAATTAGTGGTGTTTTTTTGATTAGCTCAGATTAAACAACAGCCTCCCTGCAACAGAACATGCGCCAACATATTCTTGGGGAGGCACCTGACAGCCGGTCCTTCCAGGTCCGGCTGTTCTTATCTTATCTCCTCCTTCATAAAGTATCGGGTTGGTTAAACATTATTTTCACGTTTTTATCAGTCCGTTTGTAAGTAAAGCCTTTCACATAGCCTATCCCTTCCAGTACTTTTTCGAGCGATTCGTTATGGTATTCCCCGGTGTAGTTCCAGGGCCTGGTACCGGCGCTGCTCGTATCTACATCTATCGCTACCCCGTACCAGTTTTCCAGTGCTCTTATTACCTGTTCTCTATCGGCCCCGTCAAAATGAAGCACGCCCCGCGTCCATCCCAGCACCTTTTCTCTGTCGAAAGGGGACACCGTATACTGCTGCGATGCTTTGTCATAGAACAGCTGCTGGCCGGGCGTCAGGCGGGACAGTTGCCGCTGCTGGCCCTGGTTCTCTTTCTCAACCTTCACTACACCCGTGGCTAAGGCTACGGTGATGGTGCTGTCGTACAAACGGTAATCGATGTTAAACGAGGTGCCCAGGGCCTGCGTGGAAATACTGCCGGTATGCACGATGAACGGGCGCTGCTTGTCTTTGGCCACTTCAAAAAATGCCTCGCCCTGCAGCGTTATTTCGCGTGTCTGCGCGGCAAAACTCTCCAGAAAGGACACCTTGCTGCCCGCATTAAGCTTTATCTTTGAGCCGTCCGGAAGGAGAATGGTCTTTTTGACACCCGGGGCAGCCTCGATCGTCTTATAGGCCAACACGGCAGTTTCAGCGCGTGATGTGAACTGTATGAGCACGCCAATCAGGAGAAGCGGCAGCAATACTGCCGCGGCCACCTTCGCCCAGAGCAATGGCGAGGGCTTTCTTCTGAAAGGGATGACTTTGCCGCTAGCTTCCGGCTCCTGGTGTTGTGTTTCTTCTATCCTGGCCCTGATCCTGCGGAAGACCTGGTCCGCATCATGCTCCGACTTCTCAGCCTCCTTGCGGGTTGCCTCCTGCCAAAGGACATACAGGTCACTTTCCCGCTTATGGTCTACTTTATTTTTTTTAAACCACTCGAGCACCGCCTGCACTTCCTCTTCCGAGCATTCACCTTTATAAAACCGATCGAGCAGTCTGCTGTCCATTGTGTTATGTTTGTTCCTAAATAGATTACACTTGAAAGTGGATTTCCACCACCTCCCCTCTAAAAAAAATAATTAAGCACTCACTTTTGCAGTTCAGCATTTACTTTCTACATTTAGAAAACGCTATTCCAGCTTGCGTTATCGTAGAAGACTGCTTTAGTTGAAGCTCCATCACCCTAGCAATAAACCTTTATCATGAAGCCAGATGGCCTAAACAGTTTGGCTAGCACCATCGAAGCCCTCCGTACCGGAGACCTGACTGCGTTTGAGCACCTGTACCAGGTGTTTGAGCCCAGGCTGTATGCTTTCGCCCTGCACCTGATCAGACAGCGGGAGGATGCAGAAGAGGTCGTGCAGGAGGTGTTTCTAAAGGTGTGGGAACGACGGCATCAGTTGGATCCGGCGCAAAACTTTGACGGCTATCTTTTTAGTATCGCCAAGAACCTGATCTATAACAAAGCGCGGAGCAAGGCGAATGAATTTGCTTTCACGCAATACATCATGGTCAACGGCCAGCACGAAGGATGTTTCACGGAAGAAGCTGTCGCATACAAGGATTTGTCTCAGTTACTGGACGACACCTGTGCCGCCCTCCCGCCGGTTAGAAGGCAGGTGTTTATCATGAGTCGTGTGGAAGGGAAGAGCAACAGTGAAATTGCCCAACAACTGAACACAACGAGCAGCAACATTGAAAACCACCTCTACAAGGCACTAAAGGTAATAAGAAAAATATTTACAAGGTACGAAGCCATCTGAACGGGATCTACCTTTACTTCTATAGAGAGGGAACTGCAGCAGCTGACGTAAGGAGAAATCCATGAAAGGCTCAACTTTACGCCACAGGCATCTTTGCAGCTCCCGTAGAAGCTACCCGTTATACCTACCTTGTCTGCACAATTTTCTCAGGTCTTTCATTAAAGAGTTTTAAATTCGTAATGATGGGTGCACACATAGAAAAGCCGCTTCAAATTTACCTGAAGCGGCTTTTCTATTTTACAGACTAACTATCTTCGTTAAATTTAAACTACCTGCAGTTGCTGTATATAGGAGCCTCCGACGGGCACTTCGTTTCCTTGAACAACTATCTGGTGGCGCTCAATTTTAGAGATCCTGTTTTTGGCTACAATGTAAGAGCGGTGCACGCGGATGAACTGATCCGCTGGTAACATGTCGGTGGCTTCGCTGATCGTCATGCGGGTAAGCAACTTTTTGTCTTCCAGCACAAACGTGACGTAATTACCTGCGGCCTCCAAGTATAAAATCTCCTCAAAGTGTACTTTCACCTGCTCATACCCCGTCTTGAGAAAAAGGTAATCTCTGGCTGGCGCTGAGGCGCCTCTTAATTGCAGTAGTTCGTGGGCTTTATTGCAGGCTTTGATAAACCGCGGCAGCGAGAAAGGCTTCAGCAGATAGTCTATGGCATCCAGCTCAAAGCTGGTGACGGCATGCTCGGAGTAGGCGGTGGTGAAGATAACCAGCGGCTTTTTCTGAAGGCTGGTCACAAACTCCAAACCCGAAATATCAGGCATTTTAATGTCCAGAAAAAGCAGCTCTACAGGTTCATGCTGCAGGTACTCCATTGCTTTGAAGGCATCCGTAAAGCAGGCAACCAGCTCCAGAAAAGGCACCTTGCCAGCATGCGATCGCACCACTTCCAGCGCCATGGGTTCATCGTCTATAGCAATTGCTCTCATACCTGCGTTTATACCTACTCCTGAAATATACTTAAATCCTGCTTATAGTTCGAGCGTCAGGTGCACAAAGTACTCCTCCGGCGTTTGGCGGATGATCAAATCATACTTTGCCGGGTATAACAGCTCCAGGCGCTGCTTCACGTTCTTCAACCCCACTCCCGATTTGTCTTTCTCCGGATCGTTCTCTGATTTTTTGTGTGTACTATTGTATACGTCGAAGTATAGCTTGTTCTGCTCGCAGTGCAGGCTGATGCGTATCCACGACTTGTGCTGCAGACTTATACCATGTTTGAATGCATTTTCCACGAAAGGGATCAGCAGCATGGGCGCAATATACTTTTGGTCCAGCACCTCTTCGATATTGGTTTCGATCAGTATATCAGGCGAGGCAGACGTGCGCAGCAATTGCAGGTCAATGTAGTTGCGCATGTACTCGATCTCGCGCGCCAGCAGCGTTCGTTGTTGGTGGTTTTCGTGCAGCATAAAGCGCATCATGTCGCCCAGCATCTGGATACCTTGTGCCGTGCGTTCGCTGTTCTCCTGCAGGGCCGTGCCATAAAGCGTGTTAAGGGCATTAAATAAAAAGTGCGGATTGATCTGCGACCTCAGAAAGTCGAGGTTGGCGGCAGAATGCCCTAGCTCCTTTTTCAGTACAAACACCTCTTCTTTTCCCTTGAGCTGGCGCTGATACAAGACCCAGGTGGCAGGCCCTGTAATAACCAGCTGAAACAGGGCATTAAAAAAGCTGATCCCAAAAGCAGCGTCTTCGTTGTGTACCATAGGCAGTAACAGGAAAGCTGCAGGCAAATAAGAAAGTACAAGGATTAACAGTACCCGTAACTCATAGGCCAGTAAAGGACGTTTGGCTGCAAGTACTTTAGGGATAAGGGCGTAAAAAGAGTAGAAGTATAACAGGATAGCACTAAGCGATACAATCGTCCAGATGGCTGTTATTTCCTCCCCTACATTAAATACAACAAGTATAAACACGCTCACCAGCCACACCATAAAAGTGGTGATCACTTCTTGCGTCAGCATTTTATACTTCGACTGTATGGCAGCAGAATTGGATAGCAGGTAGAGTCCGAAATATTTGATGAACGTGTAAAAGCCAAACACAAGCAACAACCGCAAGGTGTTCTGCAAACTGCTCTGGAAGATATAATTCCAGAAGTCCTGCACGGAATCATACCTTGCCATCAGATACCCCCTAAAGTAAGTGTCTGCAATGCCGGTGACGATTCCAACAGCAACAAATGCAAGCAATACAAGCATGGCATTTCCCCAGATGGCTTCCTTACGCATCAACCGGGGCACCACCTTAAAGTTAAGCAGCAGGAAAGCCAGGTAAATAATGGTGAAGCGCACCAACTGGGGCCAGAAAAAATGCTCGTAGTAGTGGTAAACCAGGTTCACTTCCTTAAAAGGATACTCGTTCGGGCTATAGTCTATCGAAAGCGAAAATAGCGCAAACACGTAAATCGTAGTGGCGGCCCAGAACTCTACCTTATTCCGTTGGATAGGTTCAGCCATCATGTTTTTTATTGCTACATCATTCATAAGTCAATAATAGCAGTTGACTTTGTTGAAATGGAATAAAAGTGATGAAAGCCCTGAAGTTTGTGACGAATCAAGCATGTTGCTCGATCGTTCAATCTGAAAGTATAAAAGCCCTGTAAGACATACTTAAAGAACTATATGGTTTTTAAGCTGCAGCAGCTCTACAATTAATAGTACAGCAACGCACATTATACTTTGCTTCCTTAGCATTCTATAACAAACACCATCACTGGGCACTGCCTCAGAATGCGCTGAGAAGCCAAGAAGAGAAGTCAGGAATTAGCCGAACTTTTCCGCGAAAGATTATTATAAAATTAAAGGTGAACCTGAGTAGCATTTTTCAAGATTATCTCACCCTAATCACTTTTTAGATTACAAGCAAAGTAACAAAAACCCACCTATACTTCCCGTCTATATAATGTTAGCAAGATTTAATCTTTTCCTAAAATTCAAACAAAATCAACCGCTTAAATCACAGCAAGGCATATCATTATTTTCAAAGCCTTTCTGCAATGGATTTGGCTGAAAGCACCGCCCCTTCCATATAACCGGCAAAGGCAGTAGCCGTTTCGGTCCCGGCAAAGAAGAGCTTTCCGTTCATATAGCTTTGCTGCAAAAACGGATGCCCGTTGTTTTGATGCGGTCTCTGGATAACCTGGGTCCCTGCCAGTATAAACTCATCCGTCCATACTTTATCAAAATAAGCCGTAGGCGCCAACGCTTTCTCTCCCAGTAATTCACCTAGTTGCCGTAACACAAACTCTTTTCGCACCTCCTGGGAATAGGATGCTGCGCCGCCACTTAGAAAACCTGTAAAGCCGAATTTGTCTTCTTCATAATTGGTGTGGTCATACATCTCTGCAATAAGGCCGGCGTGGCTGTACAACATACCCGAATAGCCTTCCTTTCTCCAGAACGGCTCCCCATATTCTAAGGTGAACTTAACAGCACCTGCCATCCATGTTTGCACCGTTGGCAGAATTTCGAGCACAGGTTCTGGTAGCGCTGGAGAAAACGTAATGTTTGCAGCCGCTAGTTGGGGTGGCAAGCAGAGCACTACTTTACCGGCCCTGATCTCTTCCCCGGTTGCGGTTTCTACAAGCACACTATCTTCAGCATCTCTGATGGCTGTTACCCTTGTATTGAACCGGATGCTTGGCGCAGCTAATTTCTTAGCTAAGGTATCAGGCAAGGTCTGGGTGCCTCCGGCAAGCCTGTAAGAGGGAGCTTCTGCTTCCGGTACAAAGAACTTTTGCGGGGGCTCGAATGATTTTGTTTGAAATAAGGATATCCCTTTTGAAAACTGCGGATACGTCGTCAGCCCTAACTCCTTCACCAGGGAAAGCAAATTCGGGTGCATATCAGAAAACCAGGTGGCTCCTAATTCCAGGGGAGTATCTAGTGCCCCTGTAACTGTTTGTATTCTGCCTCCTAACCTTGGAGAAGCTTCTAAAACGATGGATTCTATATTCTTCTGTGCTAACAAATAAGCTAACGTAAGCCCGCTTAACCCGCCTCCTACAATGATGATGTCGCTCGATTTCATTGTGTAAAATTGTAAAAATAAATAAACATTGGCATCTATAGTTTAGGGGTGTACCTGAAAACATATAACCTTAAAATGGCCAACTGCATCGGCACCGTTTTTACCAGATCCGCTGGAACAGGCAGGAAGAAGGCTGTGCTTTAGTACGCTTCCATGCGTTTAGGCATTTTCAAACGCCCATCCTAAAAGCGTCTTTCTTAGTAAACAGCCACGCTGGAAATAAGCGGACACGCTTTGGATGCCGTAATGTTGATTCTTATCTGGTCTGTTGCCACCGGTTGGTCCAGTTTGATGATGCGTTTATACCCGATCGTGGACTCCTGGGCTAGTGGCTTCCAGTTGTTGCCCTGCCGGGCCTCTACCGTAAACGATTTCACCCGCTGCCCCAGCTTGATGTATTCCTGCAGCGCAATATACTTTACAGGCTGATTCTTGCCCATGTCTATAACCAGGCTGCCCGTTGTCACACCATCATCTGTAGCCCAGTAGGTTTCCTTGTCGTCGTCTGTCACGTTGGCACCTGCATATGTTTTTACATGCCCCCGGTAAGTACTGGCACTCACTTTTGCATGAGCCGCCAAATTGGTTTTAAATGCTTCATCCAGCAGCTGCCGCCACCCTTTCAGGGCTGCTACATCCTTTTCGTGTATGAGGCCACGCCTGTCGGGTGGTACGTTGAGCAGCAGCGTGGAACCACGCCCCACAGAAGTAAGATAAATCTGAAAAAGCTGCTCCGGTGTTTTCACCAGCGAATCCTCCTGCGGATGATAAAACCAGCCTGGCCGGATAGAAACATCCACTTCGGCCGGAATCCATTTATCACCGTCAGCACTGCCCGTGCTCAGCAACTGCTCAATGCCCGCTTTACCGGCATAAAGGGTGTCGTTGTTGATTGTACTCCAGTTTATACTGCCGGCCAGCCCCTTTTCGTTGCCAACCCAGCGAATATCGGGACCGGCATCGCTGAAAAAAAGTACCTGGGGCTGCGGCTGGAACTGGTTCACTAGTTTTAGAGTGGTAGGCCAGTCATAATACGAGGAGCCGTCGATTTTGCGGCTTTCTTTTGCCCCGCCATAATACCCATCGCCCCCATTAGCCCCGTCGAACCACATTTCGAAGGCGGGCCCGTAAGTAGAGAAAATCTCCTTTAGCTGATTGCGGTAGTAAGCGATGTAAGCAGGTGTGCCGTAGTCGGCCCTGTTCCTATCCCAGGGCGAGAGGTATACCCCGAACTTTAGGCCATGCAGCTTACAGGCCTCCGATACTTCCTTTACAATATCACCCTTGCCATTTTTGTAAGGACTGTTTGCTATTGTATGCGCCGTATACTTACTGGGCCATAAGCAGAAGCCATCGTGGTGCTTACAGGTAAGTATAAGCCCTTTAAAACCGGCATCTTTGAGGGTGGTTACCCATTGTTCGGCGTTTAGCTGGGTTGGGTTAAAAACAGCGGGGCTTTCATCGCCATAGCCCCACTCTTTATTTGTAAAGGTGTTGGTCGTAAAATGAATGAAGGCATTGGTTTCCATCTCGTGCCAGGCCAGTTGCGCTGCCGTGGGCACCGGCAATACGGGTGCGGGTGCAGAAACAGCAGCCGAAGAGCTTATACGCTTATCTCCGGAACAGGAAAAATGGCTGGCGGCAAAAGCCACCACAATGAGTAGCAGGCAGTGTTTCTTCATCATCAGGCACCTGAATTGTATCTTCGCTTTAGTGATTTATTACTCCTTGAAAACCGTTCTTAAAAGGAGGACCGCTGAGGTTTATAAGACAGGGGACAGCGGCCTACTTCTCCTTCACTCCTTACCTGCCGCCCGGCGGGCAGTATTGTTTCAGGTAATAGGTATACAAGGTTGATAAGTGTTCGCCGGTGCCCTCCCCTTCCGAGATGCTGTGGGTACGGTTCGGGTATGGCATAAACTGGAAATGCTTGTTATACTTGATCAGTTCATTTACCAACTGCTCGGCATTGTTGTAGTGCACGTTGTCGTCGCCGGTGCCGTGGATGTAGAGCAGGTTGCCCCGCAGATTTTTGGCATAGGTGATGGGGGAGCCTTTCACAAAATCTTCGCGGTTTTCCTGCGGCAGGCCCATGTAGCGCTCCTGGTAAATGTTGTCGTAGGTGAGCTGGTTGGCTACAGCCGCTACCGAAATACCGGTTTTATAGATCTCGGGGTGCTGAAAAAGCAGGTTGAGCGTAGCAGAGCCGCCACCACTCCAGCCCCAGACGGCTACCCGGGCTGTATCTACATACGGTAACTTGAGCAGTTCACGCGCTGCCGCAGCCTGGTCGGCGATGTTTAGCTGGCCAACTTTCCGGTAAATGCTTTTGCGCCAGTTTCTGCCTTTTGGTGCGGGTGTACCGCGGTTATCTACCGAAACATAGATGTAACCATCCTCGGCCATATTGCCGTTGTAGAGAAAATTCTGGCCGGCGCCATAGGTGTCGGTCACGGTCTGGCTGGCTGGTTCGGAGTAAACATAAAATACGATCGGGTATTTCTTTTTCGGATCAAAGTTGGCAGGCTTGGCCATCCAGGCATCCATTTCAGTGCCATCAGCCGTTTTCACCTTGAGAAACTCTACGTTGCTGGCCGCTTTATCTGCCGCAGCCAAAGCATTAGCTACGGCGCTTTCGCCAGTTGTAGCCTTGTGGCTTGGCAACGACACCCACTCGCTCGCCGGTTGGGTATAGTAGTTAGAAAAACGATGCTGCGCATACTTTGTATTTGGCGACAAACTATACGTATGGGTGCCTGGTTGTGATGCCGGTGTTAAGCGCTCGGCCTTGCCTTTGCCATTGAGGCGTGTGCGGTACAGGTACTGTTGCGTGGCATTGTCCGGCGAGGCCAGAAAGTATACGTAGCCTTCTTTTTCGTTGATGCCGGCAATCTCCATCACATCGTAGTTGCCTTTGGTGATCAGGTGTTCTTTTTTGCCGTCGCGGCTGATGCGGTAGAGGTGGCGCCAGCCATCTTTCTCGCTCGCCCACAAAAATTCTTTGCCCCCGTTAAGCCAATCCCAGCCGCCGTAATTATAGGAATCATCCCAGCTAGGCAGAATGTCGATCCAGGCTTTATCCTGCTCTTTGTAAAGCTCTTTGGCCTTGCCATTTGCCGCGTTGCAGAGGTAAAGTATACTTTCGTTTTGCTTGCGGTTCAGTTGCTGCACGATCAGTTCATCGGCAGCAGCGGCCCACTCCATGCGGGGCAGGTAGGTATTGCTTGGGTTACCGGGAATTTCCATCCAGCGGGTAACCGCCAAGTTAATATCGACTACGCCGATCTTGTAAGGTGATGGGGCCTCTCCTGCTACCGGGTACTCTACCGGAATTACTTTGGTATACACCCCATCCAGCATATCAAACATGATGTAGTCTTTCACCTGCGTGGCATCCAGCTGCCAGTAGGCGATCCGTTTGCTGTCGGGGCTCCAGCGGAAGCCATCGCGGGCAGAGAATTCTTCTTCGTAGGCCCAATCGAAGGTGCCGTTGATAAGCTTGCGGGTGCCATCCTGGGTTAACTGCTTTTGCTGCCCGCTCTGCAGGTCTTCTACAAAAATATTGTGCTCGCTTACGTAGGCTACCTTGCTTCCATCCGGCGAGAACTTGGCGAACATCAGCGAGGATTCCGGTCTGCCAGCTCCCAGCTGCCGCAGCTGTTTTGTCTGCAGGTCATACACCCAGTAATCGCCCCGGGTATCGTAGCGCCATACTTTCCGGGTATTGGTATAGATCAGGACTTTCTTTTCATCAGCAGACAATGTAAAGCTGCGCACTTTCAAGGGTTCCGTTTTACCGGCTGGTATTAGGGCCGCCTTCTCCAGGAAAACACTGGACGAGCCGTCCGGCAAAGTATACTTGGCCAGTTGCCCCTGCTCGGCCAGCACATAGGCATTGCCCGACTTTAACCAATACCGGTTTTGATAGCCCTGACCCAGCGTGGTAAAGGACAACAGCAACAGCAGTAACTGCAGCAAAACGATTCGAGATTTCAAAAAAAACATACCTGGGTTAATTTAGCGTATCCGTTAAGAAGTTAAGCAGCTCATTTTATGCAACATACAGGCTCACACAGCTTTGCCATAATCCTTACGTCACAATAAATAAATACGAGATTTTCATGCAGACACAAGCAAGGTGTAACCAAAAGCAGGGCACCCGCTGAATTTCTGCTGCGTAAGTATAAAGCAATTATACCTGTTTTACAAAGAACGCACCTCATCCAAGATAAGATGCGTGGGCACTTACAGTGTGGTACATTCCTATCATTTTACAAGGTCGTGAGGTGGTGAAAACGGTTTTAATCAGCTTCATTCCTGCCTTTTTATGGCTTTCCTACATCCCTTGACGATGAACAGCCCAACGCCTGTACCTTACACATGGGCATGCTGCCTGTCGTAGCGGTTTACCACAGCGAAGTTGAGCTATGGGTCGGTATGCAAATAAAAAGAAGGCGTTTATGTGCCACCAGGCCAACTTTACTTAATTACAGCACCTGGATCAGGATTATGCCGCGCGAAGGGCTGAACCGCTTGCAGGAGCCTTACCAGATGAACGAGATCTACCCGATATCGGAACTGTTTACCATTATAGATAAGGGCGCACGCTTGGAAGAGATACCTTATTCCGTTTTTCAGGAAAAGTTCGGGAAATTATTCGTACCGGACCTGTTGTTAGTCTTTAAACGCTACATTAACCCCATCTGAATAACGTACGACATGCTTCGGTACATCGGTTCCCACATGCACGGTGGCATTAAGCAGGAGAACAGCCAGACAAACCCACCCCCATTACATGTTACCAAGGTAGGCAAGAACATATTGATTTTAGATTACTACTCCAAGCGTAAGATGGCTGGCTTTGCCATAGGCACCTTTAAAGGGCTTGCCAGTTACTTTCAGGAGGAAGAAAAGGTGAAAGGTTATGCCTGTGACGGACTTGTGGGCGGAGAGGGTACAGATTAAAGCAGAGTTTAGCTTAATAGTGTGAGGTGAGTCAGATAACAGCACTCATGTTAACGTGACTTTTACCGCTTCCTCTCTCTTTGAGTTGCTCCTACAAGTATAGCCGGGCTGTTTTGTATATTCTCACGCAAGCCGAAGCAAAACTCAAAACATGCTCTCCCATCTACAATACCGCCTATTTCAAGGCGAAAACTGGTAGGGCCCTTCTCCCGCCGGAGGGGACGCGATCTTGCGCAGCCGGAACGAATACACCAGGCTCATGAAGCCGACCAGCAGTGCTTCCAAGCCCAACAGGTACGTTAAAGCAACCGCTCCGCTGAATGGGCTCCCGATCAGGTACATGCCCAGCAAAATGGTCAGCAATCCTGTCAGCAGCATGAGTATCCAGGTACCCGAATGCAGTTTCCGCACCGAGAAAAAAGCTACTATCTGCAGCATACCCGTAAAGATTGCCCAGAAACCGGTCAGGATAGCAAAGGCGATGGCTGTGAGCAGTGGGTAAAACATCAGGACCGCCCCCAGCACCACATCAAATAGCCCGATGGCCAGGATCCACCCCCACTGGCTTTTATCCTTGTTGGCAAAAGCGGCGACAATTAACAGAACGCCCATAAAAACAAGGAATACGCCGATGTACACCGCAAGACCGATAATGATGCTAATAGGAAACAAAAAGGCTAGAATGCCCAGCAAGATTAATACGACACCTTTTAAGCTTAACAGCCACCAGTGCCTGTATAATACCAATTCCATATGGCTTGATTAAGATCTGCTATACTGTATCAGAAACAACGCTACACCTGCCAAACATACAGGCAACGGGAAAGGGGGCCGGGCCGTTTACCTCCCGCACTTCTTATTTTTACTCCCCAACTATTGTTTTGTTTATTTTTCTACCGTATTAAATACAAACCAATACCGACTGCTGTCCTGCAGCATTCACCTAATTGTAGCACATGATGCCTGTCCCAAAAGGAAAAATAATTGCCATTGGAGGGAATGTAGACAAGGGCACTTATCCAACCCCCTCCTTACCGAATCTGAGAAGGAAAATAAACTTCTTTCAACAAGGCATTCTGGAAAGAATACACCGGGAGCTTTATGGCAAAACTTCCAGGCTGGAAATCGTGACCACAGCCTCGCTCATACCCGAAGAAGTAGGCGCTGCTTACGTGCAGGCATTTGCCCTGCTTGACAGCCACAACGTGGGCGTGTTGCACATCCAAACGCGGGAAGAGGCAGACCAACCGGAAAACCTGGCGCGTTTGCGGCAGGCCCACGGCGTGCTGTTCACGGGCGGTGACCAAAGCAGGATAGCCGCTGCATTTCTGCAATCGCAGGCACTTTCCATCCTTCAGCAGCGCTACCAGCAGGAAGAAAAATTCCTGATCTCCGGTACCAGTGCCGGTGCCATGGCGCTCGGTAACATCATGATCCGGAGCGCCGAACACAGGCGCATCCTGGCAAAAGGGACCGTACGGCTGGGAGAAGGCCTTTCGTTACTGCCCAACCTGATCATCGACACACACTTTATAAACCGCCGCCGCATGCCGCGCCTTATCGAGTCGATCGCGGCGTACCCGGACCACATTGGCATTGGATTGGGTGAAGACACCGGCGTGATGATCCGGAACGGGAATGTGATTGAAACCATTGGTACTGGCCTGGTCGTGCTCATGGATGGCCGGCAGTTGTATGAAAATAACTTCCCGGCCATCGCCAACGGCGAGGCACTGTGCCTGGAGCACCTGTTGCTGCACGTACTGCCCATGGGCAAGTGCTTTATGGTTAGCCCCGGCAGGTTTTCAGAAGCGCAGCAAGGACCAAACCATCAGATGTTCTAAATGATAGAAGAAAAGCCCTACGTCCTGCCTTTGCCCCGCTACGCCAGGCTGGCATTGCTACTGTTAGGCCTCTATGTGTTTATCGCGATGCTCTCCATAGCACAGGCTATACTGGTGCCTTTCCTTTTTGGGGTGATCATATCCATCGTACTTCACCCGATCGTGAACTGGCTGGTTCAAAAGAGGATTAGTAGGGCCCTCGCGATCCTCATCACGCTGGCCCCCGTCATTTTACTCACCGGCATTATCATGTTCTATATCACTACCCAGGCAGGGCTGCTGAGCAGCCTTTTCCCTTACATGCTGCTCAAAATGCAGCAGTTACTGCACCAGGTGCTGCTTTGGGTATCGGGCTTGTTTCATGCAAATGCGCTACAAATAAACAAATGGACCACCGAGACGGAAGATCGCCTGATCCACAGCACCAGCAAGGCGATCGGGCAGGCATTTATTGCCATCGGTTTTATGCTGGAAGAAACCCTGCTGGCGTGCATTTATGTTGTCCTGCTTCTTTTCTACCGGCCCCTACTCGTTGCCTTTCTCTACGAGCTATTTAAAAGTAGAACGGCCACCATGGTAGAGGTTTTGGGAGAAACCAGATCGTTGATCCAAAACTACCTGACGGGCCTGGTGCTGGAAGCTGCTATCGTAGCTGCGTTGTATGCCGTGGGGCTCTACCTGATCGGCATTGAGTTCGCGCTGCTGCTTGGTATTATCGGCGCCTTCCTGAATGTGATCCCATACCTGGGTGGCCTGGTGGCCGTTTCGCTCATGCTCATGGTCACCTTCATCACCAAAGATACCATGACCTACCCCCTGTTGGTGCTGGCGCTGGCGGCCCTGATTCATTTCATCGACAACACCTTTATCATCCCTTACCTGGTCGCGTCCAAGGTACAGGTCAATGCCTTGGTGGCCATCACGGTGGTCATTGCCGGGCATGCCCTCTGGGGTATCGCCGGCATGATCCTGTCAATCCCCCTGACAGGCATCCTCAAACTCTTCTTCGACCGTATTGCTATACTCAGGCCCTGGGGGCTGTTGCTGGGCAACCAAAAAGGGCAGGCATAAGCTATTCAGGAACAAGATATGAAGTATGAAAAACATGGCGGCACTTAAAAACAGGGGGATTGCCTTTTTTCCCCGCCTGCTGCACAACCTGTTTTTCTGGCAGGCGCTGCTGGCTTTGTTTATGCTGGTGATGGCCGTATACTTTCTGCAGCACCAGCAGCTTGAACTGGTAGCCATCACGCGCCAATTGCGGCAGGCAAAGGTTTTCTACCTGGTACTTGGTGCATTGCTGACGGCCGTCCATATTCTGCTGCAGGGCGAAGTATACGTCCGTTGTTTCAGGTCGCTGGGGAGCGCGGTAAGCCGGCCGCAGGCGGTCGTTTTATTTCTGAAACGCAACCTCGTCAGCGTGCTGTTGCCGGCCGGTGGCTTCTCCTCGCTGGCCTTCTTCTCCCGCCAGATCGAATCACAGCAGGTTAGCAAGACACACGTATACCTGGCTTCCTCGCTCTACAGTGTCTGCGGCATGCTCTCCACCATACTTGTTGCCGTGCCGGCGCTGGGCTATGCTTTGCTGCGGGGGCAACTGCAGGCGCCTGCGTTGCTGGGTTTTGGCTTCCTGGTGCTGCTCACAGCAGGTTTAATGGCGGTGCTGGTCTCTTTTCTCAAACAGGGACGGGCTTACAGGTTGCTTCACAATAGGCTGCCCCAGTGGGCTACCCTGCTCGACGAGATCACCCGGCAGCCGCTGGACCGAGGGCAACTATGGGACGCTTTGGCAGCCGCTTTGCTCATCGACTTTATCGGGGTAGCCCATCTTTACATCGCCATGCTGGCCCTGGGCTATGAGGCCTCCTGGCCGGCGGCTTTTGTCGGGTACGTGATCATGATGATTTTGCTGATCGCCTCCCCATTGCTTCGGGGACTGGGTGCCATTGAGGTAGCTATGACCGTTATCCTGACCCGGTACGGCCTGCCGGTTGTTGCTGCGGCCGCGGTTACCTTGCTTTTCCGGTTGTTTGACTTCTGGTTGCCGCTGCTGGCCGGCGTGGGCAGTTTCTTCATCAAAAAAGACAGCTTCCTTTTGCGGGTGTTTCCGGCCCTTTTGCTCTTTTTTACGGGCATCGTCAATGTGCTCTCGGTGATTACGCCGGCTATACCGGCCCGTCTGCAGTTTGTCCGGGAAATTTTTCCACAGGAGGTTATCTCGGCATCGAACGGCTTGGTGATGGTGGCCGGCATGATCCTTTTGCTGCTGGCTGTTTTCCTGCTGCAGGGCTCCCGGCGCGCCTGGGTGCTGGCAGTTATACTTGTCTCGCTTTCCATTATCGGGCACCTAACCAAAGCCATCGATTACGAAGAAGCCTTGTTTGCGACCCTTACACTTTGCAGCCTGCTTTATACCCGCTCGGCTTACATTTTAAGGCCGCACCCACGCTACACCCGGCTCAGTATCCTGGTGCTGGTTTACGGGTTGCTGCTGGTCTTGCTCTATGGCGTGATAGGATTTTACTATATGGACCGGGTGCATTTTGGCCTGGACTTCGGCCTCGCCCAATCCATCCGGCAGGTGCTCCGGCTTTTTTTCACCTTCGATAATGCAGGCATAGATCCACGGACGCCCTTTGCCCGTTGGTTCATTTTCTCGCTTTACTCGGCAGGGGCCGCATACCTGGTTTTTGTGCTCTATGGCTTGCTGCGCCCCTACCTGCAAAAGCCGTTTAACTCTGCCGAAGAAAAAGCCCTGGCAGCCACTTTGACCGGCAAGTATGGCCACTCCTCCCTCGATTATTTTAAAACCTATCCCGACAAGCTTTTCTTTTTTACCCCCGACAGGCAGGCGTTCGTTTCTTTTAAAGTATGGCGCCATGTGGCTATTGCGCTGGAGGACCCCGTAGCTGCTATGCCGGAGGCGATGAAAGCGGCGATCCAAGCCTTTGATAGGTATTGCGCCCAGAACGGGTTTATTACGGCTTATTACCGTGTATCCGAAGAAAACCTGCCCGTTTATACTTTGCTGGGCAAAAAAAACTTTCCGATTGGGGAAGAAGCCATCGTGGACCTGCCGTCTTTTACGCTAGAAGGCGGTAAAATGCATGCCAACCGCAATGCCATCCGCAAACTGACAAGCGATGGGTTTGCTTTTAAAGTATACGACCCGCCGATTAAAGCCGGCTTGCTGCAAAAGCTGGAACAGGTCTCCACGCTCTGGCTGCAGGACAAGGGAAAGGCGGAGCTGACTTTTACCGAAGGTGTTTTTGATGCGGCTATCTTGAAAGACCATCCGATCCTGACCATTGAGAAGGCAGATGAAAAAGTATACGCCTTTCTGGACGTAGTGCCCTGCGGCGTGCCGGGCATGGCCGTCTACGATCTGATCCGGCAATTGCCCGACGCTCCCAACGGCGTCCTGGATATGCTGCTCTGCCAAGCCTTTTTATACTTTAAAGCCAAAGGCTACCGGAAAGTAAACATGGGCCTGGCGCCGCTATCGGGCATCGATGGCAGGAGTTTTCAGCAAAAGACGATCCGCTATGCCTACGAGCACCTGCGCACATTCGGGCATTTTAAAGGGCTGCGGAAGTATAAAGAGAAGTTCTCGCCGGCCTGGGAGAAAAAGTACCTCGTCTACGAAGACGATTACCAGCTCCTGCAGGTGCCGGTTGCGCTGAAAAAAGTATCGGAGACGACAGTTTAAGCTCGATTTGGCGATGGCAGGTCCCGTGCCCGCCGGTCGGCAAGCAACGCCAGGTACATGAGGTAAAGGAAATAGGTGGCCATAAAGAGCCGCTGCCACAGGCCCCGGTAACTCACCAGGTGCAGCTTGGAGGCGTTGTAAAGCAACACGAAAATACTTCCGGAAACGATCACAAGTATAGACAGACCCTTGATAAGCGGATACTCCCGGCGCAATGCATACCAGCCTGCCACCGGCACCAGGTATAAACCTATCTGCCCCACAATACTGGCTACTTCGTGGATCTGCGCGGACACACTAAGCCTGCCGTTAACAATATCAAAAGGAAACACCCCTGATATAATGCCCTCCCCAATGCCATAGAGCGTGATCAGCGAAGCCAACACCGTTATACTTGCCGAATGCCTTTGGCGAAAAGCCGCCATAATCCCCAGGGAAGACAAGATCAACAAGCCCGAAAAAGCAACGCTCCAGGCAGCAAACCAGGGAGCAACCGGGCTGCCGGAAACGCTCAGGAAGCTTTCGGGCTGCTCCAGTGAATCATACCCCGGCGAAAGCATTGCTAGCAGGATTGTAACCAGGAAATCGCCGATACAGGCCACGTAGCAGCTGACCGCACCCACGCGTATCAGCTTTCGCCGCTGTGAAAAATTCAGGTTAGGCATCTTATCCGTTCAACCTTATACTTATACTTGCTTATACTTATACCTGGTAAGGTAAGGCCCTTGCAGGTATTCAACTTTGTAAATCATGGGTAAAGGTAGCCCAATCCTTACATCGCCCTTAAGTGTTTTTCAGGTGTGTTGGAGCACAACAGCACATTTATACTTCCTGCTCCTTATCTGATTACCCGCAAAGGAAAATTCAAAGAAGCCCTTGAAGTATAAAAAGCAGGCAAAACACTCAAACCAGGTAAAAGCACAAAGACCGGTAAGCGGCCGCTTGTTTTGCGTTTTAATTTGCGGGAGCACCGTTTTCAAGCCAATCCTGCGCCTCCAGCATAGCCTGTTGCGTACTTTTGCCAATGATCGGGTGTTTCTTCACGATCCGGATTCCTTTTAATACTTCGGAGCTTGCCTGCACCTGGAAGGAGTCATAACTGTTTTCGCCTAATTCTGTAATGTAAAACCGGCCTTCTGCTTTTGTAATCTTATCGTAAAAGCTTTCGATCACCTCTGTCAGGGTGGCCCCGATGTTATTGCGGCCCCGCAGCTCCAGAATAATGACAGGGCGGCGGGTTTTGGGTAACAGTTTCGGCCACTGGGTTTCTAACACCCGTGCTCCCGCAAAATGCAGATCACCATCTACGGCAAAAATGTGTATCGCTTCATTTTCAATTTCGGCAGGCAGCGTTATTTCCTCAAACCATCCCTGGCTTAAAAGCCGCCTCCGATGTAGTTGTACCAACCGGGAAGAAGTAAAGAAATAAAGCGCAAAAGAGAGAAGTACACCGATCAGCACCGCGTATTGAACCGGCATAAACAAGGTGATCAGGAACGTGCACACAAGGCCGATCCGGGATGCCCAGCCGGCGTTCCATACTTGTATGTTCTCTTCCAGCTTCAGGGAGCTTGCCATGGCATAGATCATGATAGCCGCTAGCACGGGCATGGCCACGTTGCCGATCAGGCCGGGCAACAGCAAGACAAGTGCCAGCACCAGTAAACCCGAAAAGATGCCGGCCCACCGGCTTCGGGCTCCCGAAACGATGTTTAACGAAGTGGAACCTAAAGAACCGCCCACGCCAATGCCACCGAATAATCCGGACGAAACGTTGGCGATCCCCTGGCTTATAAAATCTTTGGACGTGTTGGACCGCGTGCCATCCGGGTTGGGCACGCTCTGGCTGACGCCGGCTGCCTGAATGAGCGTGATCAGTGCCAGCGAAAGCGCTCCACTGAACAGGGTGGGCTGCAGCAGCGAAAAATCGGGCAGCTGAAAGGGCGGCAAGCCTTTTGGAATTTCCCCTACATCAGTCACCACTTCCACGTCTGTCCATTTAAGTAAAAAAATGAAAAGCGAGGGCAAGGCGATGGAGACAATAGCCGATTTATTGCCCAAAGGCGTTTTGGGCAATACAATCATAAAAAGGATGGTCGCCAGCCCCGGGAGTAGCGCATGCCAGTTGGTAAGATCAATGTTCTGAACCAGGTTCACGGTTTGCAGCACCTTGTTGGACCCTTCGGCGGGAATGGCAAAAAGCGTGGGCAACTGGCTGAGGATGGTAAGGATAGAAATGCCGGCCAGAAAACCCGTCATCACCGAATAAGAAACAAACCGCACCAGGCTGCCAAGCTTCAAAAGCCCCATCAAAACCATGAGGAGGCCGGAGAGGATGACCAGCAAGAGCAGGGCATCCACCCGTTGCGCTTCCGGGTAGCCTTGCGTGAGCTGATATAAAAGAAAAGCGGCCGCACTGGTCGTGGAAATGATCATCAGTTTGGAGCTGTTGAATATTCCGCCTACCAGGCACCCGTAAGCAGCGGCGAATAAGCCCATAATCGGATTTACACCGGCCAGCAGCCCACAAGCCATGCCATCCGGAATCCCGTTCATGGCCACAGTCAGGCCTGCATTGGCGTCGTCTTTCAGCGTGGCGCCCTTTGTCTGCTTATAGCTGGTTTCCTCCACCGTATGCTTCAACGCCACTTCGCCCGGAAGCAAATCTTCCGGTGCCTCTGCCGCTTTCCCGCCTGGTCTATTTTCCGGTCTATCGTTCATGTATTACACAGCAGTGTTAGTAGCAATTAACGTTCTTCAGGCATCTGGTTGCATCAGCTTTCGGTTGGGCAACACGATCTTAACTTTATTGTCTTTTGATAAGAATCTGGCAATTACTAACAGCAGGGCAATTCCAAGGGTGTTAGCAAGGGTAATGACAACGAGTACTTCGGGATGATCGCTGAAATTCTGAGCGGCGATGATCATACTGGCAGCCGTATTGCGCTGTGCCGTGCCCAGCGCGCCAATGTCCTGCAGGTGATCTTTGTCGTGGCGGCCACCTAACAGGTAGCCAATACCAAAGGCGCCCAGAATAAATGCGACACCCAGTAGTATGGCTCCCTGGCCCAATAGCTCTTTAAGCTGGGGAAAGTAGCCGGCCAGCGTCGTAAAGATCATCCCATACAAAGCCCAGTTGCCGATTCTGGCTACCCACGGCTGCACAGTAGCGCCAAAGCCGGGCAGCGCCTTTGCAAGTAGCAGGCCCAGCCCAATCGGGATGATCATTTGCTTCACCAAGGTCCAGGCTATCCTCCCGCCGTCAATCTCAATTTGTGGCACGATCAGGGGCAAGAACAGTGGCACCAGAATAACCGTTGCCAGTACCAACGTGATCATGGTGCTGGCACCCAGCGCCAGGTCGTGCTCCGAGAGTTGGGTAAGCTTTATGAGAAAAGGCGCACCGGCACAAATACTGAACAGGATAAGGCCAACCCGCAGGTACGGATCTAGTGGAAAAAGCTGCAGCATCCCCCACATGAGCAGCGGCGCCAGTATGAAGTTAGCCACCAACATCCGCAAGCCGAACCATCTGTCCTGCAGATATTTTACGATATCCTGCAGCTGCTGGGTCAGGCCCACGTTCAGCATCGTCAGGAAAACAAAGAGCGGCAGGACGATTCCTGCGATGCTGATGAAGATCGCATACATAAGGTATGGTTTAATCTCCCAGCTCTGTAGGCGACACGTTCATTCTCGTTCTTTCCCCTGTTCCGGTTTCTGGTTTTAGCCGGTTCTTCGGATCGAAGCGGTAAAACTCCTCAAACCCCAGCTGGGCAAGCGCCGATTCGCCATTGGCTTTTATATAGCCCACCGACAGCGCATAGGCGTGCCAGGCTGCCATTAACTCCTCGAACTTATCCGGGAACTGCCCTGCCAGATTGTTTTCTTCTTTGATGTCTTCCTTCAGGTTGTAGAGGTGCCATTCGTCGCCTTTGCCATAGGGCGGCGGCATAAAGATCAGTTTCCAGTCGCCTTTGAGCACAGCTTTGCATTCTGTTATTTCAAAGCCCAGCACATCGAACGCATTTCGCACCGGCTGTTTTGTTTCTTCCTGCAAGTATGGCTTGAGCGAGGTGCCATAGAGCGGCTTTTTATCATTCATTTTCGGGTACCTGACATTTGCATAGTCTAAAATGGTGGGCAGGATGTCGGTCACGTGCAGCAGCTCGTCGGTAACGATGCCCCGTTTGTGCATGCGCCGGCCCGACACGATGAACGGCGTTTGCGTGCCCCCCTCGTAGGTGGTGAGTTTAAAGTAGGACAAGGGCGTATTGGCAACTTCGGCCCAGGCCCCGCCAATCGAAATAAAGGAATTGATCCTGCCCATGTTCACATAGCTGTTATCAAACTCCCTGGCAATTGACTCTTTTGTATTTGGCGCATAGAAGTAGGGCTCTTTGGGGTTGGCGCCGTTGTCGGAGAGAAAAAAGATGATGGTGTCGTCGAACTTATCGGCTTCTTTTAGTTTGTCGAACAAGCGCCCAAGGTTCCAGTCCAGGTTTTCGATCATAGCGGCATAAATCTCCATCTTTCTTGCCGCTACTTTTCGATCTTCCTCCACCAGCTCGTCCCAGGTTTCAAACATGCCACTGCCTTCGTTTTTGGTTAGCTCTTCGGATACCAGCCCCAGCTCCTTCATCCGCTGCAGGCGCTGTTCCCGAATGGCATCGTACCCGCCATCATAGGCGCCTTTATACTTATCGCGCCAGTCATCCGGCACCTGCAAAGGGTCGTGCGGCGCCGTAAAGGCCAGGTAGGCAAAAAATGGTTTATCTTCCCCCTGCTCCGTCAGGTACTGGATCATTTTATTTGTATAGAAATTGGAAGAATAAAAGTCTTCGGGCAGGTTCTCCACCGTCCTGCCGTCTTCCGAGTACTCGGTGTGCGGCTGCTCGTATTCGCTCAGGGCTCGCTGGTCGTTAAAGTGACTAACACCACCGCCTAAAAAAGAAAACGTTCGTTCAAAGCCCCTGGAATGAGGCCTGAAGCCTTCCAGCTCGCCCAAATGCCATTTACCGGCCATGTACGTATGATAGCCGGCGTCTTTCAGAATTTCAGGAATGGTCTGCACGTCGTTGTTGAGGTAGCCTTCGTAGCCGGGCTGCATGTACTGGTTAGTAGCGTGGGCTGTGGGCATGTTACCCAACCCAGCATCGTGGTTATCGCAGCCGGAGAGCAGCATGGACCGGGTAGGCGCACACAGCGAAGAAGTATGAAAATGCCGGAAACGGACACCATTATCTGCCAATTGCTGAATGTGGGGGGTGCTGATCTCGCCACCAAAAGGCTGGCAATCGGAATACCCCATGTCGTCTACTACCACGAGCAGGAAATTAGGTTGGCGGTTCAGATTCATACGTTTTTAGATTTTAAGGCCTAAATTGATCCGTGCTTCTACTTACCAGGGCGGGTAAAAACAGGAGGGAATAGTATAGCCGCCATCCGCTTCCGGATTTGTTCGGGTACCAGGCAAAGTGGATGAGCAGCAGCGGAGGTAGGGGTGACATTGATCCGCAAAAGGGACGTTTGGTAAACGGAATTGGTCAGTTTGCCCGTAAAGGCTATTTTCAGGCACCAGGCTGCCGCCTGTTTTAGCCTTGCCTAGATTATTGTTGCTCTGGCAACTGATCTACTTGCTTTCTATACGATAAATTGGTTCTTCCGCCTACAGAAGTGTCGCTTAAAATCGCAAGTTTAACCCCGGTTTGCGACAAGAAAGGGAATGCCATCCGGGGAACTATGTGATGATACCATCCCTTCAGATCAAAGGGCTACTGCGCCAAGTAACCGCCGTCTATCGGGTAATAAGATCCTGTAACAAAAGAGGCTTTGGGCGAAGCCAGCCAAAGCAGCAATTCCGCTATTTCTTCCGATTCGCCTAAACGCCCCATAGGGTGCAGGCTGATCAGTGCTTTTATTGTCGCTTCATCCACAGAACTGGTAACCAGGGGCGTTTTTATATACCCTGGCCCGACAGCGTTGATGCGGATCTTTTTATCTGAATATTCCAGGGCTGCTGCCTGCGTAAGCCCTACCACGCCATGTTTTGCCGCAGTATAAGCCGGTGATAACCTGGTGCCGACCATACCCAGTATAGAAGCTACGTTCACAATACTGCCGCCCCGCTCCAGCATGGCCGGTAGCTGGTACCGCAAGCCGTAGAATACCCCCGAAAGATTAATGTCAATTACTTTTTGCCAGGCCTCTATTGGGTACTCGCCCGTTAAGCTCAGTGCCCCGCCTATGCCGGCATTGTTCACCGCAATGTCCAGGGTGCCATACTGCTTTATGGTCTGATTTACCAGCGCCTCGTTGTCCTGCGGTTTAGCGGAATCGGCCCTGAAAAAGAAAGCCTGGCCACCCTCCTGCTTTATTTCCTCCACGGCACCGTTGCCGTGTTCTTCATTTACATCGGAGATCACCACTTTGGCGCCTTCTTTTGCAAATAATATGGCCGCTGCCTTTCCAATGCCGGAGCCGGCACCCGTAATAATGGCTACTTTATTTTCCAGCTGTTTCATACTTTAATATTTTAAAAGTGAAGAAGGATGTATATAGTATGATTACGAAGCAGGCAGGGCGTGGGACCATTCCAGGATCAACCAAGCGCTAACTTTTCTGCCCTTCGATATGACCGAGAGGCCTTGTACAAGTATAAGTTGCGGATTACTGATTGGCGTTAGATGCGGTTACCTTCAGTATACTTATAAGCTATAAGTAGCGCAGCCATTTTACATCACGGTGCTTTTCCTTGTAGCTGCCATACCACTTGCAAAGTGGGTATAAGAGCACGACCACCGCAATCCAGATAAGGTATATGGGTATAAGACCAAGGCCGCTGCTCCCTTCTTTTGGCCGGCCAAAGTTGAAGCCAAAAACCATATCAGACGCTTTGTAGCCTTGCAGGAACACCATGGCAAATACAATGGGGTGGATAATGTACCAGTGGATTACAAAATAAAACAAGGGCACCTTCCCGTAAACGGCTGCAATTGCTGTAAATCTGTTTTGGACGCCTTCCAAGGCTGCGAGCAGCAAAAACATGATCCCCAGAAACAACAGGCAAAAGTCGAGCGAGGGCGGGTATTTGGTAAGGTTGATAAAGGATAGAAAAGTATACAACCCGTTTTTCTGAACCGACCATGGAACGGTATCCCCATAAATATTGTAGGATCGGATGATGAGAAACAGGGCGATAGAAGCGAGCCCGATGCGCAAAAACAGCCTCTTCTTTTCGGCAATTTCTTTCAGGAATAAATTACCGGCGGTAAAACCAACCAGCATGATCCCTAACCACGGAATTGGCGGGTAGCCCATCACAAAGGTTTTACCATCGCCAAACGGAATGGCGGCCGGAGCAAAAAACGGCATCACCAGCGTTTTGAAAAGAGAGGTGGCTTCGCCGGGTATAAAAGCTGTGAGGTTGTGGCAAAATATAATTACCAGGCCAATGGTGGCAATCGTTCTGGTTGATTTGCCCAGCAACAAGCCCAGAACAACAAAACCGCACCCAATAGTGGCGATGACATCAAACAGGAATACGTTGAAATGGATATCGAACCACAGCCCGAAGTTGACCAATGTAAACTCCACCACGATCAACCAGAAGCCGCGGGTCAGCAAAAAGCTTCTACTGGCAGCAAGATCCTGCTTGTTGGACACGGAGATAAAAGCCGAGGTACCGGAAAGGAAAACGAAAACAGGCGCACATAAATGCGTAACCCATCTGGTAAAAAACAACGCAGGCGTAGTGGTTGCCAGATCAGTAGGCGATTGAGTAATAGATGTAAGATGCAGCATGTCCCGCACATGGTCGAGCACCATGATGATCATGACAATGCCCCGTATCACATCGATACTATGAACACGTTTTATACTTGCCCGCACAATAGTAGCATGCGTTTTCCCGAAAATTGCCGCTAATGTTCCGCTCTCATCTGAAGTAGTAACCATAACCTTCTGTGTGGTTTAAATAAAGTTTAGGAGCACTATAGTATTCTTCAGCTGGTAAGCGCTTATCGGTCGCTGTGCTGGCAAGTATGGGAAGCAGGTGGCTATTTTGTTTTATACTCCGAATTGCCGTAAATGATGGTCCGAATGTTTATACACCACATAGCCTGTATTTTCTTTCGTCATAGGGCCGAAAAAAGGATGAATAAAGCCGTCATTCGAAAACCCCTCATACTGCGCAAGTAATGCGATCCATTTGCTTTTTTCCTCCGCTACATCCGGGCTCTCTTTTATGATGAAGGCAGGAACAGTAGGTAAGTTTCTTTTCAGGGGCTCGTCTTTCAACATACTTTTCAGCGCCAGCCTGCCAAACAGCCTGCCCATAAAAGATTGTTTATACTGCCTATTACCCAGGGCCATTTCATCCCATTGCGTACAGTGACGCAGCATCTGCGAAACATTCATTTTGCCCCATTGCGCGGTACTGTTTTCATCAAGCGAATTAATTCTGCCGATCAATTCCTCTCTTGTGGATCTGTCAAATATTGTTTTCATGGTTGCATGAATTATATATATAATCAATGGCCCTCTGCCCATGAGGGCAGGAAGGAAGCGCCTCACTGCAAGTATAAAGTTGGCAATCCCAACTGGTAATCCTGTTACTCCATTAACTGTTGCGGTCAAGGCCGCAGGCAGCAGTTACGTTGGCTTGTATTATTTCCCGTGCGCAACAACTTCTTTGGGGAATTTGTCAGTAACCAGATTGAGTCTGATATGATGCTCTAAATACGCTTTCATCCCGTTCAGCACCGTTGTAAAACCGCCAGTACTATCCTGGATCACCTGCATCAAAGCATCGCCGGTTTCTTGGAAGCCGTAATTTTTAATTACAACATAAGTGGTATCGTCCGGCAAGGCTGTAAATTCGTAATCGACGGTGGTTGCCGGGTCGCCCCACTCGGTTGAGATCAGTTTCTCCGGGATAATTTGCTTTGTCAGCACACGGGTTGCAACTCCATACATTTCCCACTCCCATCGCACTGTCTTTCCAACTTCCAGTTGCCCACTAGATTTTGTAAACCAGAAGTTGGTTGTAATGGCCGGGTCAATAAAGGCCTGAAAAACTGCCGCGACAGGTTTTCTGATAAGCATTTGCGTTTCTACTACAGGCCCTTTTATGTCAGTCATTTTTATTTCATTTGAATGTTGCGCTTCTGTTTTGTTGTCGTCTCTAACCTGAACCGCCACGGGCTTTGTGCTTGCGATGAGTAAGGCCACGGGCCGCTGCTGCCGTTCAGACCATGTGCCTGCAGCACAACGCTTTGAAGGTAGCCGTTAAAGTGGATAGTACCAAGAAAAGGAAGGATGCAGCCCGTCATTTTTTAAAGAAAAGAAGCCGGAAGCGGATCTCGCCCCCGGCTTCTGTAGCAGGTCATACATTTCGTGGCTTAAAGGCAAGCCTTACGTTCCGTTCAGTTACAAGCTAAACGATTCCAGTAAGGTAGAGGCGGCTCCCCCTCGCTTGCGCAACGTGGCTGCATCATGTACTGCCTGTTAGTGTAGGTGCACATGCCTATAGGTATGGTTCATACTTGTTTTTACTGCACGGGCCAATATGTCGCAGGTTCTAGTTACCGGTACGCTGCAGCTCTTCTAAGCTGTTGCGCTCCCGTTCCTCCACTTTCTGTCCTTTGTTGAAGTGGTAACGTAGGGTCAGGCCGAAGTAGCGGTTAAAGAGGTACTGGTCAAAATCATTCACGTTTCCTTCACCCACTTTAGCCGCCACAGCGATGCGCTGGCTCTTGAAAACATCGTTCACGTTGAAACTTAGGTCCAGCTTTTCATCCATAAAGCTTTTCTTCAGCCCCAGGTGCACCCACCAGCGGGGCTTCACCACATACAGCGCATAAACCTCCCGTGAGTTGTAGGCGCCATTCAGCTCAACCCGGAAATCCAGCGGCAGCAGGATCGTGTGGTTCGATTGCAGCATATAAGACGCTTGCTTGTTGCTTATCTTTCCGGCATTCACCATTGTGCTGTACTGATCATAAGAAACAACCAGGGTATTATTAGTATCCCAGTTCTTCATGATTTTAACAGGGGCCACTGCTGTCAGGCTCAGGCTTTGCGCATCGTCTACATTGCCGTTGTAGTATAAGGTCGTGGCTTTTTCGGCATCTATCACGGGCACTTCGGCAATCACGTCGTGGTTCAGCTGGTAGTTCAGTTCCAGGCTGTAATCCTGCTTGAATACCTGCCGGATGCCGAACGCATGCGTCAGCTGCGGCCGCAGATCGGGGTTGCCCTGCACCCAGGTATAGGGATCACGGTAAAACATGAAGGGGTTCAGGTTCCCGTAGTTTGGGCGCTGGATACGGCGGCTGTAACTGTAGTTGAGCTGGTAATCGTCGCTTACCTTCTGCTGCACAAACACGCTCGGAAACAGGTTCAGGTAGTGCCGCTCCTTCACCTGCCCGGTTGTGCGCAACTCCCCTCTCGACTGCGTCTGCTCGGCCCGCAGGCCTGCCTGCACTTTAAAGCGTTCCCCTGCCTTGCCGCTCCAGTTAAGGTATGCCGCATAGATGTTCTCTTCATAAACAAAATGGTTGGTGCGGTTGGGGTCCAGTTGGGGCACCTCGGTATTGTTAAAGTAAAAACGCGAGTCATTGTCGGAAACCACCCGGCTGGCTTTGGCCCCCATTTCCAGCTTGCTTTCCTTTGCAATAGGGTACGTGTAGTCTAGCTGGGCCGCATAGATATCATACCCGTTGGGCGTGTTGGTGTACAGGAAATCCTGGATAACAGGCTGGTCAGATTGCAGTGAATCATAGTAGTTGTAAAAGTTCGCCTCCCCGAAGTTGCTGATCCGGGCATAGTCCAGATTTGCCGAAAGCGTGGTACCCAGGGTATCATACTTGCCCTGGTAGTGCAGGTTGGAATTGCGGGTGGTAAAGCGGTTCGTAACGTAGTTGTTGGCGTCGATGTATAGCGCCGGCTGGTTGGGAGCAGGGCCGATGTAGGTATCGGTCAGAAAATTGTTGTGCAGGAAATTGGTGGCATAATTCGCCACAAACCCGATGCTATGGCGCTCATCCAGGCTGTAGTCTGCCCCAAAGCGCACCCCCGGAGGCCCCTGCACATGATACTGGCCGGTGGCTACCTGGTCGAAGTATACTGTTTCCGCCTGCCCCTGAAACACGCGCGTAAAGGTTGCCTCGCGCCCGCCGATCCGCCTGGCCATATCCAGGTTCAGAAAAGTGTTCCACCTGCCCGCTTTGTAGTTCAGGCTGCCCCCTGCCGAGTAACCGTACAGATCGCCGTTGTAAGTGGCACCGGCATAAAGGCTGCCGTTCATGCCCCGCATTTCATTCTTTTTTAGGTTGATGTTCAGAATGCCCGAGGCGCCCTCGGCATCATACTTGGCTGAAGGGTTGGTAATGATCTCGATGTTTTTAATATTTTCGGCCGACATGCCCTCCAGCTGCGTGCGCAAATCCCGGGCCGAGAGGTACGTTAGCTTGCCATCCAGCATCACGGTTACCCCCGCCCTGCCGTTGAGCTGAATGTTGCCTTCCTGGTCTATGTAAACGCCCGGCGCTTTGGCCAGCACATCATAGGCCGAGCTGCCGGCTGCCAGCGCCGATCCCTCCACCTGCACCACCATCCGGTCTGCCTCATGCGTTATCGTTGGGCGCAGCGTCTGCACGTTTACTTCCTGCAGCCGGGTTACAGCCGGGCGAAGCAACACTGTGCCCAGCGCAACTGCAGGTTTGCCTTCTGAAATAATGACCTGCCGGATCGTTTTGGTTTTATACCCGATAAAGCTGAAGACCAGTTCATAGTTGCCTGCGCTCATGCCGGAAAAGGAAAAACGACCGTTATTGTCGGTCAGGGTACCGTTCAGCGCCTGCGGAGCGCCCTTTAGCAGCAGCGCAACCGTGGCATACGGGATAGGTTGCCTGGTAAGTGAGTCAGTCAGTAGACCAGAGATGGTGCCATTTCCTTTTGGCGCCTGCTGTGCCCACACTGCCGCCGAAAAGCAAAGCGACAGGCATAGCAATACCAGCAAAAAAAGTAGGGCTTTTTTCATAGTATAAATTTTAGAAGTGATAGTAAAGAGAGGGGTTTACCTGCTATAGGCTAAAGACAACCGGATAGGGCGATGGTTGCACGCATCCGCAAATCTTTAAAGGGAAGGAATGCTGATAAAAAGCTCCTGCAGGGACATACCCGCGCCTTCGGCTACTTTTTAGTAGTATTCCAGGAAAGGTAAAAAGGGCAACAGCAAGTATACACCGGCAGGGCTAACCTACTGTTGCCCGTTCAAACAAACAGCCTTACTCTTTCAGCGACTTCATGGCCATGCTGTGAATTTTCAGTTCGATGTATTTATCGATACTGTTGAGGTTGTAGCCATCTTTGCGGGCTTTGTTGATAAAATTGCTGTCGATGCCGTGTATCCTGGCCGCTACCGCATCGTCGAAATCCAAATTCGGGAAGCCGGCTTTTTTCAGGTCCTGCACAAAAGCAGCATCCACGCCGTGTATTTTGGCGGCGATCATCTTTTCAAAGTCCATGCCCTTAAAGCCCAACGCGTTGTACTTTTTAACGTCATTAGCATCCAGGCCCATCACCTTCGCCTGGATAACCTGGTCCAGCGTCAGGTTGTTTAGCCCCGCATCTTTCAGTTGCTGTAAGTAGGCTTTGTTAATCCCATGTACTCTCAGCTCGACCATTTTGTCGAGGGGAAGCTCACCATAGCCCAGACTTTGCATTTCCTTTATGTTTTCGGGGCTGATATTAAATATTTTAGTCTCGATGACCTTGTCGATGGGCAGATTGGCGTAACCCGCTTTCTGCAGGCCTTTGATATAGTCGTCGCTGACTCCGTGGATTTTGGCTTCCATCATTTTCTTCATGCTCAGATCCTTGTAACCGGCGCTGGCCAGTTCCCGCACATACGCCTCGTCTATGCCTTGGATACGCGCTTCCACCACCTCCTGTAAGGACGGCTTTTTGTTGCTATACTTTTGGAATAGCGCTACATACTGCTGAAAGTCTGTCTTCGAGATATCGAAAATGGCCAGCTCCTGCAGGCGCTCCCCTTCTACCTCTTCGTAGTTTTGTTTCAGGTAGCTGATGTAGCTTCTGTCTACGTTCCCGAAAAACAAGTGAAACAGCAGGTTCTTGTCGTCTGAATTGATGCGGTTATCGGCCAGGTACTTTTTAAAGGAAGCATCCGGGGTAAAGGTATACTTGCCTTGTCCGGCCTCGGCCTCCAGGTTGCCCGACAACTGCAGCGTGCCGGCTTCCCGCGTCATCACAAACGTATCATTGCCTTTCTTTTGGAAGAGCCCTTTGTCGAAACAGCGGTTCATGTTCCAGTTCGAGGAGCCTTTGCTGCCTTTCAGCTCGAGGCAGTACTGCCCGTTTTCCTGGCTGTTATACCAATAGCCCTGCGACAGATCGACTTTGTCGCCCTGGATGTTGAGCGAAAAGCCCTTGTTTTTTCCGGCCCGCTCTTTTACTTTCTCCTTTACTTTTTCATTTAGCACTTTGGTTTTCTTGCCTTTTCCGGCCGGCGCTGCTTCCGGATTTGGTACCGTTTGCGGAGCAAGGGCAGTGGCGGCCACAGGTACTGGCTCTATCTTAGCATCTGTTTGTGATCTGTTCTGGCTGCTGGCTGGTTCGTTGAGCAGCAGTAGCGTTCCGAAAAACAGGGGCGCCAGGAAAGCATATTTCCAGTAGGCGTGCGGCGTTGATTTTTTAGCATTCATCTTCATGATCCGTTGCTTTAACAGTGATTGATTATAGTTGGTGGTAATGCTGAGCGGCTTGTGGGGCACAGCAATCTGCAGCAGGTTCAGCTGGTAGCGGTCGCGGCTCACCGGTACTTTTTCCAGCAGCGCGGCATCGGTCTGGTATTCAATGTTCTTCTCAATTTCGCGCTTCATCAGCCAGGCCAGCGGGTTAAACCACAGGATGATCACGGTTATTTCGGCCAGCAGCAGGTCCAGGCTATGGCCCAGCCGGACATGGATCTTCTCATGGGCGATAATCTGCTCGTATGTCTCGAAATCATACTCATCCGGGTAAATAAAGATGTAGTGGAAAAATGAGCAGGGAGCCTGCCGTTCGGCTGTGTTCACAAGCACGCAGTCGCCATCTTCTATCTTATCGGTAGCTTTATAGACCTTGTAAAAGATGCTGCCTACCTGCAGGAGCAGGCTGACCCCGAAAACCGCTACCCCAAAGAAGTATAACATCGCGAGCCAGAAAACAAGGCTGAACGTTTGTCCGCTGCTGGCCGGCAAAGCTGTGGTTTGCGCCTGCTCGTTTGCACGGTACTGCTGCAACTCATTAGGGGCTTCCTCCTGCGGCCCGTTATATGGGATTTGCGTTACGGCTTCTTTTCGTACACCTCCTGTTATTTCCTCTTGGTCTGCTGCCCTGCTTTGCTGTGCTGATGTGTTATCTTGCCCAAAGAAAGGTGCGCGTTCAAAAACAGTTGCTAGGTAGCCTTGCCTGCTTACCAGTTGCGGCAGGTTAACAAACGGCAAGGCAAAGGCCAGCACAATACAGCCGAGCAGGTAAATCCTGTTGGCCCTGAAGAAGCTCTCCTGCTGCAGCAGCAGCTTGTAAAATAAGAGGGCAACGCCCAGGGCAAAAGAAGCTTTTAGCAGTAAGGCGATCATCGTTTTTGAGATTTAGCTGTTCTTCTGTAATTTAATAATGCGCACCAGTTCATCAATTTCGTCGTCCGAGAGCTTCTCCTCTTTTGCAAAATGCGTGATCATTCTGGTAAAGGAGTTGCCAAAGTACTTTTGCTTGATGCTAGCCACATCCTGCTGTCGGTAGTCGGCCAGGGACACCTGGGGCGTATATTGATACATGTTTCCCAGCTTCTCGGCACTTAAAAATCCTTTTTCGGTCAGGATCTTCACCATGGTAGCCACGGTGTTGTAGTGTGGTTTGGGCTCCGGCAGCTCATCAATCACCTCTTTGATAAAGGCTTTCCCCAGCTTCCAGACAACCTGCATGATCTGCTCTTCTCTTTTTCCTAATTTCTGCATAGCGGTAATATTTCCCAATACTACTAATCTATTAGTATAAATCCTAATGTATTAGTATTAAAACTAATCTATTAGTACGGAGCCTGCTGCATTAGGATTTCGGATCATGCTCCCTTTTACTTAGAAACTGGCAGACAGCTGCAAAAAGCAGTTGTAGCAGCCCTCTTTTACAGGCAAGCATTCGTTTGCTTATAAAAAGGGACTGCTACAAAACTGCTTCGTAAGCCTAGTCAATCCTGCAAAGTATAACCGAACTTATCAGCCTATTCCGTCCGCAGGTTCAGCACGGGGTCGGCGGTGGCCGCCTTAAAAGCCTGGTAACTGATGGTAAGGAAAGCCACAATGGCAGCGACCAGACCGGCCGTCACAAATGCCCACAGCGGTATGCTGATGCGGTAAGCAAAGTCCTGCAGCCACACGCTCATGGCGTACCAGGCCAGCGGGAAAGCGATTAGCGCCGCTACCAGCACCAGTTTGAGGAATTCTTTGGAGAGCAGCGCTACAATGGCCGAGGTATCTGCTCCGAGCACTTTGCGGATGCCGATCTCTTTTTTGCGGCGCTCGGCTGCATATGCCGCCAGCCCGAACAGGCCCAGGCAAGCGACAAAGATGGCCACGCCCGTAAAGATCCACAGCAGCGACTTGAGCTTGTCCTCGGCCTTATACATCTTCTGGAAGTTGTCGTCCATAAAAATGTATTCGATGGGGTAATCCGGCGCATACTTGTTCCATACTTTCGTCACCTGGTCAATGGTATGCGGAATATTGCCAGCCTTCATTTTCACGGCCACTTTCCAGTAAGCGGGCGGAAATATCTGCAGCACGGTGGGCTCCATTTTGTCGTACAGGCTCTTGTAGTGGAAGTCCCTGACCACGCCAATGATCTTGCCTTCTTTCAGCGTGTCGGGATTGGTGTCGCTCCACACGTTCCAGGACAGGGGCTGGCCCAGCGCTTTTTCGGGCGAGCCATAGCCCAGCTCCCGCACGGCTGTTTCGTTGAGCATGAACGCGTGGTCCGTATCCGTTTTATACTCTTTGGAAAAGGGCCGCCCCGCTACCAGTTTCACATTAAGGGTTTTCAGGTAATCATAATCGATCATTAATTGCGTGACGTGGTGCCGCACCTGCTCGCCGTTCCGGGGCACGTTGATTCCATCCCCGGCTGTCGCGTCACCCGGAAAACCGTAGCCCATGGACACATTCGCTACCCCCGGCAACTTTTTAAGCTCTTGTTTAAACGTCTCATAGCTCTCAAACATGTTATCTCCCCGCATCTGGAAGAACATGATCTGGTCGCGGTTAAAGCCCAGGTCCTTGTTATGCAGGTAAGAAACCTGCCGGAACACGATCACGGCACTGATGATGAGGAAAATGGATACGGCGAACTGCACCACAATCAGCCCGTGCCGCAGCCACTGCACCTTGCCGATCCGGCTGTCGCTCACCACGGCTCCCTTGAGCACCCGTACCGGGTTAAAGCCCGACAGCACCAGGGCCGGGTAAAAACCCGCCAGCATGCCCACCACCAGGGTTAAGCCCAGCAGGAGCAATAACAGCTGGGGGTTCGAGAAGATATTAAACGACATTTCCTTGCCGGTAAAAGCATTGAGTGAAGGCAGCACCAGCGAAGTAAGCGCGGCGGCAAAGATCACACTAATAAGGGTGAGCAGCAGGGTCTCAGCAAGAAACTGCTGCATCAGCTGGCTTCGGCTGGCACCTATGGCTTTGCGCACGCCTACCTCCTTTGCCCGCTGCATGGATTTGGCTGTGGCGAGGTTCACGAAGTTGAAGCAGGCAATCAGCAAGATGAAAATGGCAATAATGCTGAGCGCCTTCACATAGGTAATATTTCCTTTCAGAAACAGGTTATACTTAAAGCTGGCCGAGTATAAGTAGACCTTGCTTAGGGGCTGAAAGTAAGGCTTATACTTATAGGGCTCGTTGGTGGACGGGTCGACCTGCTTCTTCACGATGTCGCGGAACTTGGCCTGGGTAAGCGATGGATCAGCGCCCTCCCGCAGCTTTACGTAAGTAAAAAACTGCTGCCAGCCCCAGCTTTTCATGCGCTCAGGGGGGAACTCCGCCGCTTTCAGCGACAGGACAAAGTTAACCGGCATATGGAATTTAGGGTTGCTTTCAAAAACGCCCCGCACCAGGAAGGGCTGCTTGTTCACGGTTAGCTTCTGCCCCACAGGATCTATGTTGCCGAATACTTTTTGGGCAAACTTATCCGATACCACGATGGAGGAAGGGTCATCCAGCGCTTTTTCGGGGGAGCCATACTTGAAGGAAAGCGGAAAGATCTTGAAAAAGCCCGGATCCGCAATGAACTCGCCCTGTTCATACGTCCGCTTCTCGCCCCACTCCACCAGATTCTGCCCATCGAAGGGTTGCATGAGGATGCGCACCGTCTGCTCCACTTCCGGGAAATTCTCGTCCAGCGTGGTGGCAAATGGGGGCGGCGTTGGGAGTACGGTTTCATCACCATCCGGACTGCTCACCTCGTCGTAGATGCGGTAGACCTGCTCGCCTTCCGGCAAAAACTTATCATATTGCAGCTCATCATACACAAAAAGGCCGATGAGCAGGCAGGCCGTGAGGCCCAGGGCCAGCCCGGCAATGTTGATGATAGTAAATCCCTTGTGCCGGATCAGGTTTCGGTAGGCGGTTTTGAAGTAGTTGCGTAGCATAGGTTTAAATTTACTAAGTCCGGAGATATAATTGTTGGCAGTGTTGGCAGACGAAGCACCATCCGCATCTGCCAGAGCCGTAAACAGAACAAATGCCAGATAAATATACTATTGTCTTTCAGTGACTTACAAAGTATAACATAATATTGATGCGTGCGAAATCGCACACCAGCCGTGCGAATTTGCACGTAGTTGTGTTTACCGGGCTGGCCTGGGGCTTCATATTCAGGCTGTTGCAATAGTGGCATAATTATAGTTTCTTTCATTGCTATACCTGATCTGCTTATGTTATTAAAAAAGGCCTCTATTCTGGTTGTGGATGATGATACCGACGTACTCACGGCGGTGCGCCTGTTGCTGCGGCCGCAGGTAAAGGAAATTATCACAGAGAAGAATCCGGAGCAGATCCCCGCGCTGCTGGCCCAGCATACGTTTGATGCCATCCTGCTCGATATGAACTTTGCCAGCTCGATCAACACCGGCAATGAAGGGCTTTTCTGGCTCCGGAAAATCAAGTCTCTCAAATCAGAAGCGGCGGTGATTATGATCACGGCCTATGGCGATATCGACCTGGCGATCCGGTCGTTGAAAGAGGGCGCTTTTGATTTTGTAGTAAAGCCCTGGCACAACGACAAGCTGCTGGGCACGCTGCAGGATGCCCTCGACCGGAAAGAAAATGGCGCTAAAACAACCTCACTCACGGGCAGAACGGCCGCGACCGGTACCGAACTGCTGGGCGAATCGGAGGTAATGCAGGATATATTTTTCAAGATCAGAAAAGTAGCGCCTACCGATGCCAATATCCTGATTCTGGGCGAGAACGGCACCGGCAAAGAGCTCATCGCTAAAGCCATTCACCAGCAATCGCTGCGGGCCGACAAGCCTTTTGTGAAAGTGGATGTTGGCGCCCTGACTGAGTCGCTGTTTGAAACGGAGCTGTTCGGGCATAAAAAAGGCGCCTTTACCGATGCCCGCGAAGACCGCGCCGGCCGGTTTGAGGCCGCCCATAAAGGCACGATATTCCTGGATGAGATCGGTAACATTTCGCTGCACCAGCAGTCCAAGCTGCTCAGCGTGCTGCAGAACCGGCAGGTGATCCGGGTGGGTGCCAACGAGCCCACCGACATTGATGTACGCCTGCTGTGTGCCACCAATGTGTCGCTGACGGAGATGGCCAATGAGGCGCGCTTCCGCAAAGATCTTATTTACCGCATCAATACGGTGGAGATAACCGTGCCCCCGCTGCGCGAACGCGGTGCGGACATCATTCTGCTGGCCAACCATTTCATAACGGTTTATGCCAACAAGTATCTGAAGCCCGCCCCGGAACTAACCAAAGAAGCGCGCGAAAAACTCCTGCGCTATCCTTATCCGGGCAATGTGCGCGAGCTGCAGTATGCCATCGAGCGGGCCGTGATTATGGCGGATACGGACGTGCTGGAAGGCAGCGACATCCTTTTCTCCCCGATCGAAACAGCGCCGGCCCTGAAGGCTGCCGCGCAGGCTACCAACCTGGAAGAACTGGAGAAAGCCACCATCCTGAAAGTGCTCGAGACACACGGCGGCAACCTGACAAAAGCCTCGAAAGAGCTGGGTATTACCCGCACGGCACTGTATAGACGTTTGAGCAAGTATGGGCTTTAAGAACTTTGAAGGCCGGCTGATCCTCCGCATTGCCCTGCTTTGCCTCACTTTAAGTATACCCGCCATCGTAATCGTCAATGGCCTGTCGGAGGTGCTTGTCTTTCTGCTGCCGCTGGCTGTTTACCAGGTTGTGGAGCTCATTCGCTTTCTGCGGAAGGCACAGCTGGAGCTCAACCAGTTTGTAGAATCGGTCCATTACCGCGACTTTACCCGTTACTTTGATGAGAAGCACGCGCCCTCTGACCTGCTTCAGTTGCGGAAAGGCTTCAATGAGATCAACACCACCTTTAAAACCATCAGCAAAGAAAGAGAAGCCCAGCACCAGCAACTGCAGCTGATCCTGGAGCTGGTAGACACGGGCATCATGTCGTATGACAGCGAGAGCGGGGAAGTGCTGTTGATGAACGAAACACTTAAAAAGCTCTTGCAGGTGCCCCACATGAAAACGATCCATACGTTGGAGAAGCGCGACAAAGAACTATACGAGGAAGTGCTGCAGCTGCAGCCGGGCCAGAATAAAGTCGCTACGATTCACACATTTCTGCTGGAGAAGAATGCAGTAAAGGTCTTGTTGTCGGCCACGGCATTTCAGAGTGAAGGGCACAAGTATAAACTGGTTGCTTTTCAGAACGTAAACGAGGCGCTGGATGAAACAGAAGCACAGGCCTGGCAGAAGCTCCTGAACGTGATGACGCATGAGATCATGAACTCCGTAGCGCCCATCTCGTCGCTTGCCGACACCCTGAAGAACCGCCTGCACGAAACCGTGATCAGGGGAGCTGCTGCTGATGACGTGGAAGATCTGGAAATAGGCGTCAGCACCATCAAGCGCCGGAGCGAAGGCCTGCTGAAATTTGCCACCACGTATCGGAACCTGAGCAGGATCACCAAACTGAACGAAGACACGGTTTCTCTGAAAGAGACCTTTACAAACCTGCAGCAACTCATGCAGCCTACGCTCGGGCAGAAGCATATCCGGCTGGAGATTGTGCTGAAAGATCCTTCGCTCACGCTGCAGGCAGACGCCAACCTGCTGGACCAGGTGCTCATTAACCTGCTCGTGAATGCGATGGAAGCAGTAAAAGAGCGCCCCGATCCTACAATCATCTTGTCGGCGTACAGCACGGCAGGCGGCAAAATAGTGATCAAAATTGAAGATAACGGTGCGGGCATGTCCGAAGCCATTCAGGAAAAGATCTTTATCCCGTTTTTCAGCACCAAAAAGCAGGGAAGCGGCATTGGTCTGAGCCTGTGCAAGCAGATTGTGCTGCTGCACCGCGGCACTATTCAGGTGCAGTCAGCAGAAGGGGTAGGCACAGCCTTTATACTTAGGTTTAATTAGGCGGCAACCTGCCTGGCAGGAAAAGCAGGTATACTTTGAGCAAGCTGTGGACTTGTCGCATTTCTGCCTGAAGCGATTTTATATTTGGCAAGCCGGGGTTAGCGGCTTTGCATGACTTTATCATAGATCCGTTTTACCTGCAGATCGCCAAACCCGTAAACGCCTTCGCTTTTAAAGAACGCCTCGAAAACCTGCGGAAAACTCGTTTTGCCGCCGGCAAGCAGCCTTTCGATCACTTTCTCTGGCCGCCCTTTCTCCTCCCCACTAGGGAACCGCTCCCGATGTGCCTGGCAGACTTCCTGCAGATAAGGAAAACCTGTTGACGGCTGCCTGGACAAGCGTGTCAGTTCGGCCAGGTCGCCATGCTTGTAAGCCTGCCATAGATCGTTTGCCAATTGCAGGTCCTTTTCGCCAAGCTGGAGCCGTTGGGTATAACAGAAAAGAAGCTCTTTGGGGCCGGCTTTTCCAAAGTCCTGCCAGACGTCGTTGCCGGTCAGATAAGCAGGATATACGACGAAGATTTCTTTGCTAAAAGGCAGTTCCTGCAAAAGGGCAAGCACGAACCACATATTGGCCCTGCAAAACAAATCGTAACCAAACCAAAGGTTGAATTCAGACGGGCCAGCTGCCTGGTGCAGTTTTTCAAACTCACCGACTACTTTATCAAAATAGCTATCGGGAGTCACGCCATACGTTGCGGCAAGGTAGTTTGCCCGGGTTCGGTAAAAGGCAGGAAGCGTATCGCCTGCCAGATTCCCTTCCACCAGGCATTCCCGCATTACGATCACGTTACCGGCCAGCTCTGTAGCCAGGAACCGATCCACCAGCGCATCTCCATTTAAAATATGATAAGTCATGGTGGTTATACTTGGTCCTGGCTGCTGTTGTTAAATCAATCCCATGCGCAGCCAACCTCCTGCGGCTGATGGGCTCTGTTAGTGAGGTTTTCTTTATCTTCTGTAGCACAGAAAGCAATAGATGGCACAGAAACAATACGGGTATCCGGACCTGACTACCAACTAAGGGTTTTGTTTGACGGGCGGCAAACTAGATCTCAAAGCAGTATACTTCCACCAACAGCTACGCCCGATTTTCAACCAATTTAGGCTCCTTGGCAGATGCAGTTATACCATGTGGCCCTGCGTATTAAGTGGCTGCCCCTCTGCCCAATGAACGCAAACGCACCCGCTTCGTTAATAAAGCAGCTATTCAAAAACAAATTTCAGCTACTTATACTATACATAGGGGCCTGCACTCAGGGCCGTCGTTTTCAGCACCAAAAAACGCACTATGCCGAACCGGTATGTCTTCTTTTTCTTCGCGCTGCTACTCTGCTGCAACCTGGCTTTTGGGCAAATCCATACCTTAAACTTTTATGTAAACGCAGGTTTAGAGAACAGCCCGCTTCTGCAGGATTACCGCTACCAGCAACAGGCTAACCTCATCGACAGCCTGAAAGTATACGCCAGCTTTAAGCCCCAGGTAAGCGCTAACGCCAACGCCATGGAAACCCCAACGGGCCGGAACTTCGGCTATGACGAGGCCATTACGGATGGCGGCAATTATACGGGCATAGTGAGCGTGACGCAAAATCTGTTGAATAAGCGGGCGCGCGCTGCAGAGCTGCAAAACATCCGGCTCTTAAATCAATCGCTGGCGGCGCAACAAAAAATAGAGGTACAAGATTTAAAAAGAATCATCACGGCACAATACATTACCACGTATGCCGGTTTCCGGCAAATGCAGTTCAGCCGCCAGGTGCTCGACATCCTCCAAAAAGAGGAACCTGCTCTTCGCAAACTGGTGCAGAACGGCGTATACCTGCAAACCGATTACCTCAACCTGCTCATCAACATCAAGGCCCAGGCCATTGCCTTACGGCAGTCCCGTACCCAATACCGATTCGATCTGAACGGGTTGCGCATCCTTTGCGGCCTCACGGATACCGGGCAGGTAACGCTGGAGGAGCCGGAAATTCCGGTGCAGAATTTATTACAAGCCAGCCGCACGCCTACCCTGCAAAAGTTTACGATCGACAGCCTGCAACTGGCGCTCAGCAGAACACAGGTAGACCTGAATTACCGCTATAAGTTTTCTGCTTTTGCCGACGCGGGTGTGATGGCGACCACCCCGCAAAGTATACCGCGCCACCTGGGCTCCAGCGTTGGCCTTAGTTTTTCGGTGCCTCTTTATGATGGCGGGCAACGGCAGCTAGCGTATCAGAAACTAAGTATAGCCGAGCAAAGCCGAATAAAATACCGCGACTTTTACCTGCGCCAGTACCACATGCAGCAAAGGCAGCTACAGGAACAATTGGCCGCCACCGATACATTGCTGCAGGACATACGGGAGCAACTGGAAAGCCAGCAAAAGCTCCTGGCCATGTATAGGATAGAGCTTGCTGCCGGGCTGGTGCGCTTCACCGATTTTATCCTGGTGATCACCAGCTATGCCCAAACACAGAATAACCTGGTGCAGGCCGAGATCAGCCGCTACCAGGTACTGAACGAATTTAATCATCTAAAATGAGACACATCCTATATTTGCTCTGTTTGTCCGGGTGCCTGCTGGCCGGCTGTTCGGCTCCTTCCGGCGAACCGGGAAACAGTGCGGAAGAGGAGATGCGCCAGGTGAAAACGCCTGTTACCGTCACCACTGTTTCCAGGGTACCCATCCAGGAAACCCTCGACTTGAACGCTGTTTCAACTTACCAGAAAAAGAACACGGTCAAAGCGGGCACCGACGGGTATATCCAGCAGGTGTTCATAAAATTGGGCCAACAGGTAAAAGCCGGTGCGGCGCTCTTTACCATGAAAACAAAGGAAGCGCAGGTGCTGGGCGACCTGATGACGCAGGATTCCTCGCTGCCCTTTAAGGGTGTGATCACGGTCAAAGCGCCCGCTTCCGGGGTGGTGCTGGAGCTGAACCGCCAGGCCGGCGACTATGTAAATGACGGGGAGCAGCTGGCCGTTATTTCGGACCTGAAGAGTTTCGTTTTCCTGGTCAACGTGCCCTTTGAGCTGGATAAGTATACTACCACCGGTACAGCCGTCACAATCATCCTGGCTGATTCTACAAAAATACAGGGCACCATCGCCTCCCAATTAGCTACCATGAATGCCGCTGCCCAAACGCAACAATTCGTAATTAAACCCCAAAGCCAGACTATACTTCCGGAAAATCTGCAAGCCGTGGTACGCCTAACAACAGCGGCAAAAACAAGCACCCAGGTCGTGCCGAAGGCGGCAGTGCTCACCAATGAAACCATGGATGCCTACTGGGTAATGAAACTGCTCAACGATACCACCGCCGTAAAAGTACCGGTCAAGACAGGCCTTAGCACTGAGCAGACGGTGGAGATCCTTAGTCCGGCTTTTGCTCCCTCCGACCGCCTGCTTACCTCTGGAAACTATGGCCTGCCCGACACCGCTTTTGTGACCATCCATCCCAGACAAGCGGAATGAAGAACTTCTTTGTAAGGTATAAAAGCCCCGTGGCGGTGGTACTGGCGATAATTCTGCTGGGCGGCGCCTTTGCCTTCTCCCGTATACAGATCTCGCTCTTCCCGGAAGTAACATTCCCCAAAGTAAAAGTAATTGCCGACACGGGTTTGCAGCCGGTAGGCACTATGATGATCACAGTGACCAAGCCCTTGGAGAACGCCATCAAGCAGGTGCCCGGCCTGCAAATGCTGCGCAGCACCACCAGCCGGGGTAGCTGCGAAATCTCCGCGTTCATGGACTGGAACGCCAACATCGACCTAAGCAAACAACAGGTGGAGTCGGCCATTAACCAGGCAAAAGAGGCGCTTCCGGCAGGCATTACCATTACCGTGGAGAAGATGAACCCCAGCATTTTGCCGGTGCAGGGCTACGTGCTGGATGGCCCCGGCCGGAGCCCGATTGAACTCAACCAGCTGGCCCTCTATACGATAAAGCCCTACCTGGCCCAGGTAGCGGGAGTAGCCGATGTGCGGGTGTCGGGCGGCAAAACGAAGGAATACCGGATGGAACTGAACCCGAACGCCATGCAGGCGCTGCGCATCACGCCGGCTATGATTTCGGATGCGCTCAGCAGCGCCAACTTTATCCAGAGCAACGGCTACATCTCCGACTACAACAGGCTCTACTTATCGGTGACCGATGCCACCATCCAAAACATAGAGGAACTACAGGATTTTGTGGTCAGCAACGACAGCCTGCGGGTGGTACAGTTAAAGGACGTGGCCCAGGTGCGCGTAGCTGAGCAGGTGGAATATGTGCGGGTGAACGCCAATGGCAAAAGTGCCGTGCTGGTGGCGGTGCTCAAGCAACCCAACGCTAACCTGATGGATATTGCGGCATCGGTTACCGACAAAGTGGCCCAGCTGAATGCGTCTATACTTCCGAAGGGCGTCACGCTGAAACCCTACTATGTGCAGGGCGATTTTGTGGCAGATGCCATCCGCAGCGTCTCCGACAGTTTGCTTGTGGGTTTGCTTTTAGCGATCGTGGTGGCAGTAATTTTCCTGCGCTCGCTTAAGTCCAGCGCCGTGATCCTGCTCACCATTCCCATCACCCTGGCCCTCTCGCTGATCGTGCTTTTGGTGCTGGGCTATACCCTGAACATTATGACGCTGGGGGCCATTGCGGCAGCTATCGGCCTTGTGATAGACGACGCGATTGTGGTAGTAGAACAGATCCACCGCACGCACGAGGAGCACCCCGAAACGCCGACCAAAAAGCTGCTTTCCGGGTCTGTGCATTATTTACTGCCGGCCATGGTGGGTTCTTCGGTGAGCACCATCGTCATCTTTTTCCCGTTTGTGCTGCTGAGCGGCGTAGCCGGAGCATACTTTAAAATACTGGCCAATACGATGATCATCACCTTGGTCAGTTCCTTTTTTGTTACCTGGCTGGGCCTGCCGGTTATTTACCTGCTTTTCTCGCGGGGCAAACACCGGATAAAGGCCGCCACGCCAAACGCGCACAGCACATCACGCCGCTGGATCACCTATTTTATTCATCGCCCGGCGCTAAGTATCCTTTTTGCAGTTATGCTTGTTGTTGCCTCCTGTTTATCCTCCTCTAACCTGGAAACGGGTTTTCTGCCGGAGATGGACGAGGGCTCCATTGTGCTGGATTATACTTCGCCGCCCGGTACATCGCTTGCCGAAACAGACCGGATGCTGCGCGAAATAGAAAAGAAGATCACTCAAATACCCGAAGTAGAAAGTTACACCCGCCGCACCGGCACGCAAATGGGCTTTTTTATTACCGAGCCCAACGATGGCGATTACCTGATCCAGCTCAGAAAAGACCGTAGCCGCACGTCCGACGAGGTGATCGACGAGATCCGTGAGTTTGTGGAAACGACCCAGCCCGCCCTGACCGTGGACTTCGGCCAGGTGATCAGCGACATGCTCGGCGACCTGATGAGCTCTACGCAACCCATCGAAATAAAAATTTATGGAGATGACCAGCGAAAGCTGCAGCAACTGGCCCGGCAGGTTGCTGCCATCACCGAAAACGTGCCTGGCACCGCCGACGTATTTAACGGCATCACCATTGCGGGTCCGGCGGTGGAAGTGCTGCCCGACAGCCGCCGACTGGCGCAGTTTAACCTGTCTTCTTCCGATCTGCAAAATCAGCTACAGGTACAGCTACAAGGAAGTATAGTCGGTTCTATTTTTGAGAAAGAGCAGCAAACCGGCATCCGCATGGTATACCCGCAGGCAACCCAATCTTCCATCGAAGCGCTTAAAAGTACGTCTGTCTTTTTACCAACGGGCCAGCTCCGCCAGCTGCAGACGCTGGCTCAGGTAAACGTACAGCCGGGCCAGGCGGAGATCGAGCGGGAAAACCTGCAAACCATGATCCCGGTAACCGCCCGCCTCGACAACCGCGACCTGGGCAGCGTCATCAGAGATATTCAGCAGCAGATCAAGGTTAAAGTGCATTTACCGCAGGGCTACCACATCAGTTATGGGGGGGCGTACCAGGAACAACAACAGTCATTCCGGGAGCTGCTGCTTATACTTGTCACAGCGGCCTTGCTGGTGTTTGCCGTTATTCTGTTTTTGTTCCGGGATGTTCGCGTGGCGTTGTTGATCCTGCTGCTGGCGGTACTTGGCATTTCGGGTAGTCTGCTGGCCCTGCTCCTCACGCATACCGCGCTGAACGTGGGCAGCTACACGGGCATTATCATGATCATTGGCATCATTGCCGAAAATGCCATTTTTACCTTTCTGCAGTTTAAAGAAACATTGCACCAAGCGAGTCCGGAGGAGGCCGTGACCTATGCCATCTCCACGCGCTTGCGGCCCAAACTAATGACGGCCTTGGGCGCGATTATCGCCTTAACACCGATTGCGCTCGGCATTGGCACCGGGGCGCAACTGCACCAGCCCCTGGCCATCGCCGTGATCGGGGGTTTTGTGATCGCGCTGCCGCTGCTGCTGATCGTGTATCCTACTTTCCTGCTGTTGCTTTTTAAGCGAAGGGGAATGACAGCTTAAATATGGCCAAACAAAGCAGGTTTGCAACAGGTAACAGACGTTCCTTTTGCATACCTGCTGAGCCGCCCTTTTTGACCTCAGGGATAGATCATCAGGAATATAAAAGCAAACAGGTTTACAAGCAGTACCACCCCATAAACAACGTTTGTTTTTCCGCTACTCAACGATAACATCACTGTAAAGACGGATAGCCCTAACAGGATAATGGATTTGATGTCCAGTCCTAAAATGATCTTAAAATCATACATGACACAAACGATGGCGACACTCGGGATAGTGAGGCCTATACTTGCCAGGGCCGAACCAAGAGACAGGTTTATACTTGTCTGCAGCCTGTTGTTTCGGGCAGCATTGATGGCGGCAATTCCTTCGGGCAGTAAAATGATCGCCGCGATAATAACCCCAACCAACGTTTCCGGAAGATTGTAGCTTGAAATGATCCTTTCGATGGTAGGCGAAAGTGTTTTGGCCAGCAAAACAACAATCCCTAAACAGATGATCAGAAAGAGCAGGCTTGTAAAAAAATTCCTATTGCTGATGGCCAAGGGCTCCGTTTTCTCTTCATCTTCATCGTCGCCGATGGTCAGGAAATATTGCCGGTGCCTGCTGGTTTGCGCAAATAAAAAGCAACCGTAGATAACGAGGCAGGCAATAGAAGCAAAAATAAGCTGCGGGGTTGAATAGTAAGACCCCGCAACACTTTCGGTGAAGGTGGGAAACACCAATGTGAAAACCACAATCGAGATCAGCGACACCAGCGCGATGGTGACCGAGGGTTTGGAAAAACTTTGTTCGTAATGCTTCAGGCTTCCGATCAACAGGCAAAGCCCGACGATACCGTTAAGAATGAGCATGGTGGCCGCATATACGGTATCCCTGGCCAGGGAGGCAGCCGCCTGCCCCTCCGACATCATCAGGGAGATGATAATGGAGACCTCGATCACGGTAATGGATATAGCCAGGATGATGGTGCCATAAGGTTCTCCTACCCGCTCGGCAATTACCTCGGAATGATGCACGGCCGCCATGACACTAAAAATAAGCAGGATGCTGGCTACAATCTGAAAGATGCTACTGTCATAGATAAGGCCGGAAAAAAACAGGAGCCAGGCAAGTACAGGAATGATCGTCGTCCACTGAAGCAATGATCTCATACGGTGCATTTATGAATAAGTGTAACCAGGTTTTTCAAACAAATTCCTGCCCGAACCCGCGCTTTGAAAGGAACAGTCTCAGGCAGTACCGGCTTTATAATACGGTTGCTGCCGATGGCTGATGTTCTTCTATCGGGATGCTTAAACAGCCGTGGCAAGTATACTTGCAGCGCCCTTTCCTGCTGCTTTCCTCGAAACCGGCTGGCCGTGCAATCTTGGCTTAAGTCAGGCTCATCCCCTTGGTTCCAAGGGAGGAATATAGTATAAAAAAACGGCTTATTTGCCTTTATGGAAATGCGGTAGGACGAAAAGTTTTTGTCCTGAAAGACCAGTGGTAAGCAGTAGAGTAGAAAGTCCGCAACGTTCAGGAGGTTAGCCTTTATCAAGGCCATCTTTTTTATCGGGGCTTGCTTTCTTATCGACTGGCGTAGGGAGGTTCCAATGGTAATGGAGCGCTAAGATGCGTAAAGAAAAACAGACCAGTAAGGCAATGATCGCAGCCAGGTCGCCCGACACCCACTTAAGATAGTTGCCCAACACAACAATAATAGCACCTATAAGCGCCGCGGAGGCGTAGATTTCCTTTTCCATAATAACAGGCACCCGCGTAAGCAGGACATCCCGCAGCACGCCACCTCCTACGGCAGTCGTTACCCCCAACAAAATAGCCACCTCGCCATTATGGCCATAGTGCAGCGCTTTTTCCGCACCTGTCACAGCGAACAGGGATAAACCAATGGCATCGAACACCAGCACCGGGCGGTGAAGCAGCTCTACCAAAGAAAATAAGCCAACCGTTAACCCTGTGGCAATAAGGGCCACAACCAGGTATGGCCAGTTGGTTAAGCCGGCGGGCGGGGTAGCTCCGATACAAAGATCACGGATGATACCGCCGCCGCAGGCAACAATAAAGGCAATGGCACAAATGCCAAACAGATCAAGATTACGTTTTCGGGCTGCTGTGGCCCCACTTATGGCAAAAGCAAACGTACCTGCCATTTCCAGCACATAATACAGCGAGTGTAATTTTTCCATTCAGATAACCCGAGACAATTTAATTGAACCAGGCTGCGGCGGCTGTTATCATCGCCTGCAAACCGGTTTTCAGGGTGGGGTGTATTACCGGTGCAAATTTAGGTGAATGGTTGCTTGGGATCGTATTTAACTGACTTTTCTTTTTTGCTTCCAGAAATACGGCAGGATCTGTTCCGCCCACAAACCAAAATACATACGGCACTTTCCAATTCCGCCCGAATATACTAAAATCCTCGCTGGCAGAAGCAGGCTGGGTTTCATAAGCCTTATTGCCGAACTCTGCGGCAAAAGCCTGAGCTACTTTGGCTGTAGCTTTGGCATCATTCTCGGTGAGAGGATAACTGTCCAGTTCTGTATATTCAGGGTCTCTTGGGGCATTGGAAGCTGCACATTCGGCACAGCAGATCCGTTTAACCGCAGACAGGATGTGGTCTTTCACGCCATCATTAAACGTGCGGATATTCAGTTTCAGCGTAGCATCTTCGGGGATGATGTTCTCTTTGGTACCGGCCTGCAGGGCACCCACGGTGAGCACTGCATTTTCAATCGGCGCTATCTCCCGCGACACAATGGTTTGTAGCCGCATGGTAGTGGCCGCCGCCATCACTACCGGATCGACGGAGGTTTGCGGCTGCGAGCCGTGTGCCCCACGGCCAAAAAGTTTTACCTTCATGCTGTTACCGGCGGCTAAAATGGTGCCGCTCCGATACCCTACGGTACCCGATTCGCCCACCATCACATGCTGCCCCAGAATAATATCCGGCCTGGGAAAACGCTCCATCATGCCATCGTCTATCATACTTTGTGCCCCACGGCCAATTTCTTCACCGGGCTGAAAAACGGCCATCAGCGTTCCCTCCCACTGGTCACGGTGCTCTGAAAATAACCGGGCAGCGCCCATCAGCCAGGTTACATGCAAATCGTGGCCGCATACATGCGATACGCCAACTTCCACCCCTTCCGGATCGCGGGCAACTTTCGTGCTGGCATACGGCAGGCCCGTGTCCTCTTTCACCGGAAGAGCATCCATATCGGCCCGCAGCATGACAATGGGACCTGCGCCGTTTTGCATCAGACCCACCACACCGGTCCCGCCTACTCCGGTAGTAACGTCAAACCCATACTTGTTTAAATAGTCTGCAGCAATTTTAGCTGTCCGGGTTTCCTGCATTGATAACTCCGGGTGTTGGTGAATATCTTTATAAATCGCCTCCAGCTCAGGGAGCAGCTGGTCAATAAAGCTGTCCATGTTATGATTGATGGTTTTGATCTGAGAAGTTTCCATACCAGTTAAATTTATTTTGAAAGAAAAGTAAATGCGTGTTATTACGATGCTTCTTCGGGGCTGCTCCTGGGGATGGTTAGCAGAATGGCGACAATGGCGACGATGACCATAAAGACGTTGAACAACAGCCCGATACCGGCTGCAAAGCGTACGCCTGCATTATCTGTCCGGCCCATGAACATAGCGGCCAGCGGCGGAGCGCCTTCCCGTTGGCTGAGGCCGTAAAAAATGGCGCCGGAGATGGCCACGCCAAAAGCAGCCCCCAATGAGGACGCCATCTTGTATATGCCCGATGCGGAGCCGGCTTTGTCATCCGGAACGTTACTCAAGGCTGCATCAGTTGAGGGGGTGGCATAAAAGCCAAGCCCTACCCCAAACAAGGTGAAGCCGATAAAGGACGCGATGATGTATTCTTTCGCCAGCAGGAAAGTCAGGCTTGTCAACACGATACCCACGCCCGTGATGCTGCAGCCAAGCAGCATTGGTTTTCTGGGCCCCATTTTCTGAAGTAATTTTTCGCCCACCCGGATGGTACTAAGTATGGCTACCAGATAGCCCACCGTAATTAAACCCGATTGCAGGGAAGACAAACCTGCCTCAGCCTGTACAAGCGCCAGCGAAACAAGCAGTGTTCCGGCAGCACCATTGAGTAAAAAGTTGGAAAGGGATGCGCCTGAAAAAGTACGGTTTTTGAAAAGCGACAGATCCACAAAGCCATTTTCACTTCTGTTTTCTATCCACAAAAAAACAACGGTGGAGATGATGAACACGGCAAAGCCGATCAGAATGGCCGGGCTGATCCAACCCAGGCTAGCGCCTTGCCCGATCACAATATTAATGGCCAGCATGGCGATCACAAAAGCGATGAGCCCTGACCAGTCGAAGGCTTTTTTGTCTGTGGCCTTTGCTTTACTTTCCGGAGTTCCTCTGATCAGGAGGTAGCTGATGACAGCGACAATAACAGATAAAACAAAGATCCAGCGCCACCCCATGGTAGAGGCAACCAACCCGCCAAACAAGGAACAGAAACCCGAGCCGCCCCAGGAACCGATAGACCAGAAGCTGAGTGCCCGCTGCCGGGCTTTTCCTTCGTAGTATGCTTTCATTAGAGCCAGGGTTGCCGGCATGATACAAGCGGCCGAAAGGCCCTGCAGAATCCGCCCGGTTATCAGAAAAACAGCAGTACCCGAAGGGGAGAGCACAATCAAAACGGAGCCGATAACGCTCAGCAGCAGCCCCACATTTGTAAGTTTCACCCTGCCTAGCCTGTCTGCTAACCCGCCGGCCACTACGATGAAAATGCCGGAGAACAGGGCGGTAATACTGACAGCGAGGTTGTTGAGGGTATGGCTGATGTTCAGGTCCTCCTGCATGACAGGAGCAATGTTGAGGGTTGTTTGGGCAAAAAGCCAGAAGGTAATAACGGCCAGGACGATGCCAGCAATAAGTTTATCTGTTCCCTGGTAATGAGCGGTATTTGTTCGGGTCTGCTGGGATGAAGTCATACGCACTTTCTTTATTATCTGAACGTATTTTATTCCAAAACGAACAAGGTAAATTGTAAAAGGTGATGCATTGTTTTACTCCATTTGCCTATTGGGATAGAAAACAATTTCGCTGATTCCACCACGACTGTATTGGGTGTTGCTTTGCCGGCTTTAGGCGGGCGGGCTTTTCTGGAACATAAATGGACCAATGCCTGGAGCAGCCCCATGGGCTATTCGGGGGTGCGCATTTACAACTCGGGTGCGTAGGCAGCGAATACTTTTAAAAATGGCCATTATGCCATTCACAATTTACTTTATAACCCTTTTTCACAATTTCTGGCAGGGGCTGAGCTGCAATGGGGAAAGCGCCATAATTTCAGAGATGGTTTCAGCTCCTCTGACGTCAGGCTGCAGTTTTCAGTCTAATACAGTTTTTCCCACCTGGTGTATAAGAATGTAGTGAAGTAACCACCTATACTTTAAGCATACAGGAGATCAGCTTATTTATCTAAAGTATAAGGCTGCCATAATTTAACAACCGAAATGCCATCTGTTATGGCATAAAATCCAAACGAGGCGAAAGAGGGTTTATACCTTCCTTCGCCTCGCTCGGTTTATTAGTAGTGGCAGAAAAATGCTGCTCACCAGGTTCTTATACTTATTCCACGGAAAGCCTTCTGACGTAAACAGCCCGCAGTAACTTTTGCTGCAACAGGTGGTCGAGGGCATATTTTCCACTTCCCGTTAGCAAAAGCGTCACGTAAGGGATAAGGTAAAGTATGGCCAGTTCTTTCTTGGCAAACGGATCAGCTCCATGTATCAGAAATGCAGCGACCAGCTTGGTAACGATCAGTGGAATAACTGCCAGCCTAGTGCCCAATCCGATCAGAAGAAGCAAGGAGCACACTACCTCGGCAAAAACAGCCAGTGCAAGCGAGCTTGCTGCACTTAGGCCCAGCACTTCAGGGAACTGCACCGGATCACCAGCCATTAGCATTTCCAGTTTAGGTAAACCGTGGGCCAGCATCAGGCCGGCAACAGCTACCCGCACAATCAAAAGCGCCGCATCCAGGTTTTTTGTGCTCTGATAGAGGTTTATCAGCTTTTTCATAATCGCTTTACCTGCTTTCCTTATTGTACAAACTCACCGTCAGCTTTGATGCGAACTTCATCGCTGATCATCGGAGCCGGGAAGCTGCTGCCCAGGTTAAAGTCAGAACGTTTGATGGTACCTGTTACCTGGAAACCAGCTGTCTGCTTTTTGCTCATCGGGTTTTCTACTGTGCCTCTGTACACAAGGTCCATGGTTACGGGTTTGGTAATGCCGTTCAATGTCAGGTTGCCATTTAACTTGTAGCTGTTCTTACCGGCCTTTTTAACTGAAGTACTTTTGTAAGTTAGTTCCGGGTTTTTCTCTGCATTAAAGAAATCGGCACTTTTCAGGTGCTTGTCCCGGTCTTCCACTCGCGTGTTGATAGAGGCTGTTTTTGCTGTCAGTTCAAAGGTGGCGTCGCTAAAATCTGGTTTCTGGGAGGTAACGGTTACATCAAAATCATTGAAGGTTCCGGTCACATCTGAAATGCCCAGGTGCGAAACGGTGAAGCTAAGCTGTGAATGCGCGTCATCATTCTTCCACACACCGTTCAGGGGAGTAAAAGCGGAAAGCGAAAAGAAAGCAAAAACAATAACTAATAACTTTTTCATGTTGGTTTGATTTATATTTAATATGTGAATGTTTGTTCTGAAATATGGTCCCGCCCCTGTTTCCGCGGAAGATCAGGCAGCGCAGGTCGTGACCTGAAGTATAGGGCTTAGAAGTGCTTAGTTGTGCAGGATCTTCCAGCCGGCCAGCCAGTTGTAGTTATACTTGCCGTTGAGCTGAATGAGCAAAAGCTGCATGCGCTCCAAGGTCCCGCTCACCGCCAGGTTACCAGCTACAATAGGGTTAAAACCGGCGGTACTCACCAGCTCTGAAACGGTTTGCAGTGCCTCTTCGTCATTGCCGGCTATAAAGGCATCCGCCTGCTTGCCATCAATCACGGTTGTAGCGAAATCTGCGGCAAACGTGGTGTTGAACGCCTTTACGACTTTGGCATTAGGCAACAGCTTTTGCAGTTCTTCTGCCGCACTGGTATCCGGTGCCGTCACTAACCCGTCGTAAGTATCGTTTAGCGGGTTGGCTATGCTGATCACGATCTTCTGGTTGGCTACTTCCTTTATCTTAGCAGCTACCTCCTGCTCGGCAGCAAAAGGAACTGCTACCACAATGATGTCTGCTTCCCAGGATGCTTCCTTGGAGCAATCCACGACCTCTACTGCAGCTGCCGGAAGGCTGCTTTTTATATCCCCGGCTACGGCCTCCACTTTGCTGCGGTCGTTAGCACACAGGAGCAATCGGTAATTGCCTTTTGCAAGACTTTTTGAAATGGCAGCTCCCATACTTCCGGAGGCACCTATAATGGCGATTGTTTGCGTTGTCTTCATGATATTGAATTTTTAACAATACAAAGTTACCACCCTGCGCTTGCCTGTGCATTGCGGCATGTCAAGAAAAGCCCTTGACATAAGTCAATGAAACGGCAGGAGGAGCTTACCGGCGGTCCGCCATTTTCTTTCTGACCCGGCTCAAGGTTTCGGGAGAAAGGCCTATGTACGAGGCGATCATGTGCTGGGGCACGCGCTGGACAATGTCGGGGTAGGTTTCCGTGAAGCGTGTGTAGCGTTCTTCGGCCGGCAGGCTGATGTTGGAAGTAAGGCGTCTTTGCAGGGCAATGTAGGCTCCTGTTATCAGCAGGCGGATGTAGGTCTCGTATTTAGGCTGCTTTTTCAGGAGCTCTTCATGTGCCGTTTTGGTGATCAGCACCAGTTCGGCATCTTCCAGGGCATCGATGTTATAGGTGGCCGGCTCGCCCGTCAAGAAGCTGAACAGATCGGAGATGATCCAGCCTTCTATTGCAAACTGAATAACGTGCTCACTTCCGTTTTCTATCGCATACTCGCGCAAGGCCCCTTTCTCTACAAAGGCAATGGCTTTACACACATCCTCTTCCTGCAACAGGTATTGCCTTTTCCGAAGTTTTTTAGGCGTGAGATACGCTTTGATCTGCTCCTGTTCCGCAGCAGTTAGCGGCACTTTATCATTAAATTTCTGAAAAAACAGGTCGTACATAGCCAGGCGACAAGAAGAAGATGAATGCTTTGTTTATTCTTTGACAAATTCCTTCGTGCTTCTCACCGTATCGATCGGGCGAACCAGCTTTTCTATCTGCGCGCGTTTGGGCTCTAAGAAAGGCGGCAAAGATAATTTTTCTCCCAGCGTTTCGTAAGGTTCATCGCCCATAAAGCCGGGGCCATCCGTTGCCAGCTCAAATAAGATCTGGGGCGCAACTCTAGTATACAAAGATTCGAAAAAATAACGGTTCACGTACCCCGATGTCGGAAGCCCTATGTTGCTCATGCGCTCGGTCCATTCGTCTAATACGGCACGGTCGGCCACCCGGAATGCGGCATGATGTACCGTACCAAAACCTTGTCGGGCTTCCCGAAGTGCAGGATTATCTTCCACGATCACGGAAGCGCCATTTCCGCCTTCGCCTACTTCAAATAAATGGAAGGATCCTTCCTGTGCCGTTTCTTTAAAGAGGAGCACCTGCTCCAGCATTTGCTTAAAGGCATTAAAGTTGGCAATACGCACAAAAACAGGACCTAAGCTCGTTATAGCATACTCCAGCGGAACAGGCCCTTTTTGCCAGGGCGTGCCTGCTGCAACTCCTTTATTTCCTTCATCTGAAATGAGCTGGTATTGCTGATCATCAAAATCGACGAAAGACAGGCTCTTCTTGCCAAATTGTTCTTTAATGCCGGTATGGCTTACTTTTAACCGATCAAAACGCTTTACCCAGTAGTCCAGGGCAGCATTTGTGGGAACCCGTAAGGAGGTCTTGGAGATCTCATTGGTGCCATGCACTCCCTTCGGAATACCCGGAAAATCAAAGAAAGTCATGTCCGTTCCGGCGCTCCCTTTATCGTCGGCAAAAAACAAATGATAGGTCTGGATATCGTCCTGGTTCACCGTCTTTTTAACTAACCGCATGCCTAAGACATTGGTAATAAAGTCGTAATTCTTTTCCGCGCTGCTGGTAATAGCAGTTACGTGGTGTATTCCTTTTAGCTGGTTCATGTTATTTTCTGTAAAATGTGCTGTCTAATTTTCTAGTAACACGTTGGCTATACTATAGCTTTTGAAAGTATAACTTTTCTGATAACAGGGTATCAGGGCGGTCCGGTTGCTTTTAAATGAAGGTATAAAACAGCAGCACGAACAGCAATCTGATAATGTATAAATGATCCGGTGGCTTACAACTGAATAGCAGCTGCCTGTTTCTTCTCATAAGGTTTTCCGATCAGCTTCACTTCATAGGCATTGCTTACCCCCTTCAGATTCAGGTAGCTGCAACCAACCGAATAGGGCGGGTTCTTTAGTAACCGGTAAGCGATAGCTGAGATCACAAAGCTGTTGTCGAGTTCTTTGGTGGCGGCCTGTAAGCGGGCCGCTATGTTTACGGGGTAGCCCATCACGGTCAGGTTATTGCTTAGCCCGATGCCCACATTTCCGACAATCACTTTGCCCACATGCACGCCAATGCCCACCTCAAAAGTATGGTTAAAGTATGGCCGCATATAGGTGTTGTTAAAGATCTTGATGTCTTCCAGGATCTTTAGCCCCGCCAGCACCGCCGACTCCGCCGCCTGCCTTATTTTACTGTTAAGCCCGAACACGGCATACAAGCCGTCTCCGGCTGTGTCGATTATCTCGCCATCATACCGGGCAATGGCATTGCGGCAAAGCGCAAAGATCCGGCGCATGATGTGAATGACGTCGAAAGGCAGATTGGTTTCAATAAAGGGCGTAAAGTTGCGGATATCGATAAAGAAAAGCGCCATTTTGCGCCGCTCTCCCATCACCGTTGTTGTATTGGCTTCGTTGCTATCGATAAAAATATAACGGTCCGTTTCGTCCCGGATCAGCCGGTGGACCACCACGCTTTCGCCTTTCACAAAAGACTGGCAAGCCAGCCGTACATTATCCGGAAACTTCTTGACGTTTTTGATGGCGCGCTCATAGATCGTGGGCGCCGTAAGCTGCTCCTCTCCTTCCAGTACAAGTACCCGGCAGGTGGTACACTGCCCCTTGCCTCCGCAGGCGTGGTAGTGTGGTATACCGGCAGCCAGTGAGGCCTGCAGCAACGTTTGGCCCTCTTCCACAGGTACCACTTTTTCGCCTTTAAAATTCACATGGCAGGTCATGGGCAGGTACCGTTCTACTATTCGGATGGGATCTTACCGGCGCTATCTTTCACCAGGTGCTGGTATTCCGGGTGCTTTTTGAGATAAGATCGCATGTAAGGGCACAGCGGAATTACCTTTAACTGGCGGGCAGCAATCTGTTCGAGTGCATGTTTGGTCATGGCCGAGGCTATCCCACGGCCTTCGAGTTCTTTGGGCACTTCGGTATGCAGTACGGTCATTACGCCGGGACCTAGCTTATACTCGATCACGGCGGTAAGCCCTTCTACCGTTGCCTCGAACCTCGATTTTTCCGGATTATCCTTTACTTCTATTTCCATAATCTTTATTTTATTTAGATGATGTAAGGAGTTGCCTTGCCAGGTCCAGCTCTTCCTGCAAAATAGTATGCGGCCGGCCCGGGTATATTTTTTTGGTCACGATAGCGCCCAGCTTTTCCATCTCTTTTACCGTTTCTTCTATCCGGCTCACCGGCACGTGCGGGTCCGGGTCTCCGGTCGTGATCAGGACGGGTGTGCCGGCAAAGTCGCCTTTATACTTGCTCGTATCTACCTGCTGCCCGATCAGCCCGCCGGTAAACACCAGCAGGCCGCCATAGCGGCGGGCATTGCGCGTAGCGTATTCCGACGTAAGGCAGGCCCCCTGCGAAAAGCCACCCAGGTATATAGCCTCACTTTTCACACCCTGGTCCAGTATACTTTTTACCAACGCTTCGAGCTGCTCCAGCGCGGAGTCCAGGGCGGGCTGGTTCTGCTCTTCAGGCGCCATAAAGCTGTAGGGATACCAGCTATGGTTGGTTGCCTGCGGGGCCAAGCAGGTAAAATCCTGCACCGGCAGGTAGTTTGCCAGATCAAGTATACTTTGGGCGCTAGCCCCCCGGCCATGCACCAGTATCAGTGCTTTGCCGGTCTCAGACAAGGGTTTTCCTTTGGTGATGATATCCTTCTTATGTGTATACATAGTCACTTTTTATCTATTATGGAAGCCGCCTTTTATTTTAGCGTCACGAAAACCGAACTGCGGGTGGCGGGCTTCAGGTTTCTTGTTTTATGCCCTTTGCCGGTCGTGTCTTCCAGCAGCAGTACCTGCCCTGTCTCAAACTCCCGCTTTTCGCCTAACGACGTTTCTATCTCAATGCCGCCATCCATCAGAAAGAGGTATTGCCGGGCCGGTGCTGTGTGAAAGTCGTAATCATAAGTGGCCACTACTTTCCGGAAAATGATGCTTTCAACATCTTCCGGCTCCGACAAAAACCCGATCTCCCCCTCCGATGCCAGCTGCCGCGAAATGTCCTCAAAGCAACTGTCCCCGTTTTCGTCGGCATACACCCTGGTTATTGCAAAAGCCTCCATATTTAAATCTTTATGTCCTTATTTGAACAGCCACGTTGCTGGCTTAAACTTAGTTCAGGGCAGGTAAAACCGCTTCGATCTCTGCTCTACGGCCTTCGTACTGGGGCGGCAACAACAAACCTGATCCCAGTTTATCCCAAGGCTCGTCTATGCCAAATCCTGGATTGTCGGTGGCAATTTCGAACAGCACCCCACCCGGCTCGCGGAAGTAGAGCGAATAGAAATAGTTGCGGTCTATCTTGTTGGTGATGTTGTAGCCTAGGCCTGCGATCTTCTCCTGGAAATGCATCAGCACCTCTTCGTTCTTCACCCGGAACGCGATATGGTGATTGGTTCCTGCGCCGCCTATCCCGCGCGCTTCGTTTGGCAACTCCACCAGGTCGATAATGTTGGCGGTATCTGCTGCGTCGGTCGCGTACCGGTAGCGGTTGCCGCTCTTCTCTTGAAAAGTATAGCCGAAAATATCGGTCAGTATCTTCGCTGTCTTCTCTTTATTCTGGAGCGTGAGCGTTACGCCATGAAAGCCTCTGGTGGCTACATCGGCCTTTACTTCGTCGGTTTGCCAGGGCGTTCTATTGTCAGGGTTCTTCGGAATGACCAACTCCAGTTTCAGCCCGTCGGGGTCCAGGAACGTGAGGTATTTTTCGCCGAACTTTTCGGAGGGCTTGTTATAGATCACGTTATACTTTTCAAATCGGTCGAGCCAGAAATCGAAGCTGCCATCGGGCACTGCATACGCAATGTTGGTGGCCATGCCGGTGCCGGCACTTCCGCGGCGGGCGCCTTCGTGGGGGAAGAACGTGAGAATGGTGCCGGCGCTGCCCTTTTCATCTCCGAAATAGAAGTGGTAAGTGCCCGGGTCGTCGAAGTTCACGGTTTTCTTGAGCAGTCGCTGACCCAGCACCTGGGTATAAAAATGAAGGTTCTTTTTGGCCATGCCCGCAATAGCAGTTATGTGGTGCAGCCCTACTATCCTGTTTTCCATACTTTCTTTTTTAAGATACGCTCCAAGCAGCAGCGCAAGCTGCTTATACTTTATATGTGCAGCAAAAAGTGCTTACGCCTGTTTTACCAGCTGAATTTCAGCCTGCAACTTGATTTCGTCACTTACCACCACGCTGCCTGCTTCGGTCACCGCATTCCAGGTAAGCCCAAACTCTTTCCGGCTTATTTTACCATTTATGGTAAAACCAGCCTTTGTCTGGCCGTAAGGGTCCACCACGATCCCGCCAAATTCGACATTAATAGTTACGGGTTTGGTTATGTCACGGATAATTAAATCGCCCTGCAGCTTGTAATCCTGGCCGCCCACATGCTCATAGCTTTTGCCTACGAAACGGATCTCGTCATGCTTCTCTACATCAAAGAAATCCGGTGATTTGAGGTGCGTGTCGCGCTGCTCGTTGTTTGTACTGATCGAGTTCACGTCGGCTGTAAAAACAACGGAAGTTACATCCGTAAATGCCTCATCGGCGGTAACGGCTTCGATGTTGAAGTTCTTAAAATAGCCGGTTACAGTCGTGATCATCAAGTGCTTTACTTTAAACTGTACTTCGCTGTGCATCGGGTCTACTACCCATTTAAATTGTGCCATGTTCTTTTCGTTTTTATGGTTTATACTTTGTTAGTGTGCGTCAGCAGGTACTGGTATGCTGTAACGATAAATCAAATGTACGTACATTTAATGTATATACATAGTAATGTTGCAAAAAGTTTCGCATTTCCTGTTATTCACCCGGGTATGGCACTTTAAACTACCGTAAAAGAAGGTGCACATAGCGGCGGCAACCGTGCTGCTTACATCCTGTAACACAGTTAAATAAACATATCAGGTTGCTTGCGAAATTGGTTTGCAGATAATCAAACCAAGAATATTAGCTTAAGTGGGCGATGGGAAGGAAACAAAACAGTAAAAGAGCAGCCTTTGCCGAACAAGCAGGTGATAAAGCAGCTGGGCATGGCTGCTTTGTAATAAAACCCACCAATTAATCTCGGCGGTTTCCTCAAACAGCACTCAGGAGCAAAGGAGCGGCGCTTTTTGTGCACTTGGGTCACCATTGCGGCTCCCTGCCATAAACTAGGGATATAGTCCTTGCAATCAGCGCTCCCATACTACCATTGCTAACACAGGCTGCCAAAAGGCTTGCTTATCTTATTGGTCTACTGTTTCCATTCCCCTTGCGCAACAGTACTCCCTTTTGTGCGAAGCTGGCCTTAATCGGCCAGCAGTCTGTTAGCAGCGAAACCCTATGTAATGCTCCTCTCTTGAAGAAACAGCAGTTCTGTGCCTAACGATCAGCTTTATTGAAAAGCATTATAACGGGAAGCAAAATATGGCAACCTATCCGACAGTAAAAAGCCGCTTCAGCCCGAGCTGAAGCGGCTTTTTACGTGCTATACCTCTTCCCTTACAGTTTACTTAGCAACCTGAATCTCCTCCTTCAGAAACTTTCGTATCATTCTGTTTTTAGGGTATAGCGTAAATTCAGGTGAGTAAGGGTACCTGTAAAGTATAAACATGATCAGGCCGGCAGGCCCTTTCGCATTACTTTTCAGGCGCCAGATAGCCGAAGAGACCATGGGTCTCGTCATCAGGACCTGCGGCAAAATATAGCCTGTTCTGATCTACGCTGCTGGCAGAACTTGGCGGGAACATAATAGCCCAAAGCCCGTCTATGACAAGCGTCTTGCCGCCGGATTTTAGCTGCCCGATGTACTCGCCCCCTGAAGTATACACACTGATATGGCCGTCTCCGAAGTTGCCTACCAGAATGGCATTGTGAGGAGCCTCTATGTCTTTATTTTCATACATCAGAAAGCCGTCCGGCGCCTGCGCCACCCCCCACGGGGCATTGAGCGTGCCTTTGCTGGCAAAGCGGCGAACCAGGTGGCCGTTCGGGGTGTAGATGTCCACGTAGCCGTTGCCGGCGCCGGCAGCTTCTTCCCCGTTGCTTCCTACTTTGGCATACATCACGTACAGTTTATCGCCGATGCTCTGGATGTTAAAGGGAGCATAGCCATCGGGCAGGTCAGGATCTTCGAACTTTTTACCCTCCACCCGCTTAAAATTCGAGTCATATACTTCAATCTTTCTGGATTTGAAGTTTGCCGCATATAGGTAGTTCTTATTGCCGTCTGCAGCCATGGCAAGCCCGGTGTAGGCGGCTTTCGAAGAGTTATCCTTCACCCGCACTGCCTCATCGCCACCGTTCCAGGCAGATATTACCCCATCGGTGCCATCAAAAATGAAGCGGGCCGGATCGCCATTGGGAAGCTTAAACCCGTTTGTGCCGTTGAAGACGATGCCGCTAGGATGGCCTCCTTTAGCGCCATCCGGCGACGGAATAGCCACAGGGCCTCTTAATTCGGTACCGTCGTCTTTGTAAATAAAGCTAAGCCCCGTTCCCTCGGCGTTTGGCCAGATGACGCCCGTTGGGCTGAAGGCGATTCCCCAACCGTTCACAAATTTGGAGTCTACACGCTGCGCATTGTATTCTTTGGACGTGTTTGCCACTAAGTTAACCTGCTTCACTCCTTTCAGGTTTTGTGAGCCTTTGGGAAACAAATCCGGGAACTGGTCCTGAAGTTGGTCGCAGCCTGCGCCTAGCAACAGAATGGTTAGCATCAGAAGGCGGGTGGCCGCGCCACGAAAAGTGGCGAAGCCATATGGGTTAAGTATTTTTTTCATATTGTTTTGAGTTACTGTGAAACGGGAGGGAGCAAGACATAGTAGCGCCCTTTTGTTTTGAATGCACGAATCAGATCAGCACCATAGTAAGAATGAACCGACAATCAGCCGCCAGGGTAGCTGCACGGGAGGGGCCATACATCAGCGGACGGAAGCCACTGTTTTAAGTGAAATAGCATCTGCAAAAAGAAAGAGGCAACGGGCAAATTATGCCCGCTGCCGTGGATGTATCACTTACTCGATTCTGTATACTTTGCCGGTGTTTCCGCTTGGGCCCAGGTTGTCGGTGGTGAGCACGTATAGCTCGCCGGCGTTGTCCTGGCCAAAGCCAAGCAGGTAGTGCCCTAACTCATGATCGGAGGTATTGCTGATAGAAAGCTTGCGACGGCTCCAGTTCGAGGAGTTTGCCGAAGCATGCGAAGCGAAGATCGCGCCGCTCTTTTCTTCGTCGCCCTGCGACCAAACGCCGAACAGATAATCACCGCCCAGGCCGATCACGTTGCTCACGCCCCTGTATACATAGCCGCCGATTACCACCACGCCCAGCCCGCCGGGCACATGTTCGCTGTTGCCGAACTCAATGACCGGATCGATCAGGATGTTGCCCCAGGCATCGGTATCGGGGCAGTCGCTGAGTGGGTGCAGCGGATCGGCTGCGTTAAAGCAATGGCGTCCCTCTTTCACGTTCCAGCCATAGTTGCCGCCTTTTACCACCACGTCCACTTCCTCGTAAAGCTCTTGTCCGGCGTCAGCGGCCACCAGCATACCGGTCAGCTTGTCAAAAGAGAAACGATACGGATTCCGGAAGCCAAAGGCATAGATCTCATCAAGTCCATCCTTGTCCACAAAGGGGTTATCGCTAGGAATGCCGTACGGTGAGCCGTTGTCAACGTCCAGCCGCAGAATATTGCCCTGCAGGTTCTTTTCTATATCCTGGCCGTTGCCACCTTCATTCTTTTTATACCAATCCTCTACGTGGCCCAGGTCCTTGTCGTCTGCGCCGCCGCCATCGCCTATCGAAACGTACAGGTAGCGGTCGGGGCCGAACATGAGGGTACCGGCGTTATGATTCAGCTGCGGGTGATCGTCGATCAGCAGGATCTTTTCCGAAGAGGCATCGGCCACATCCATGTTGCCCGGTGTTACATTAAACTCCGAAACATAGTTGGTGTGGTCGAATCCGTTGGGAGCGGGTCCGCGCAACGGGCCACTGTAATACACATAAAAGCGGCCATTCTGCGCATAATCAGGGTGAAAGGCTAATCCCAGCGTGCCCCTTTCATCATAGCCGGGCTGTATCTGCACCAGTTTGTTCCGCAGATCCAGGAATGGCGTTTCCTGCAACTCCCCGTTTTTGATGACCCGGATCACCCCAATCTGGTCTACCACAAAAAGGCGCTCGTTGTCACCGGGTGCCTGGGTCAGAAATACCGGCGAAGTGAGCCCGGATGCTACTTCTTTCAGTTTTATGGAGTCGCTGTTACCGATCGGAAAATTGTCATCGTCTCTGTCGCAGGCCAACAGAAGCAAGCCCAGGCTTAAAAGCAAAATGTGTTGCAAAGTTTTCTTTGTTTTCATAGAAAAGGATTTTAGTGAAATAATGAAAGTTTAGTGCACTATAGCTGCGGAACGCCTACAAGACGTTAAGGAAGGGCCAGAAGCAGGGGCCGGGTAAGGTGATCGCCGGCTGCTATGAGAGGTGTGGGGCGGATACCTGGAAGGGCATAGTGGTAAGCCGCGGATAATCAGCATCATACCCATCACGAACCAGCGGGCTTGCTGGTTGCCTGGGTTACTTTTTATACGTAAATATTTTTTTAGATTGAAAATCTAGCTAATTATTTGCAGATTTTTTAGATAACGTACTAAAATTCCACGGCCAAGGCCCGCAACTTATAAGGCATAGTATAAACTGCCTGCCGTATATAACAAATCCCATAATATGGCTATATGGCAGTTTTAGCGGTACATGCAGCGGCGTGGTTGCTGCCCGGAAGCGTCGCTATTGGTTGCTTTCCGGGCACGGGGAAGTTCCTGACAACAGCGGGCGCATCAACAGGTAGCTAGGCAGTAACTTTTATACTTCCGTTCACTTCCAGATCAGGATCAGGGTGCCGGCAAGTATGGTTCCCATGCCGAGCAGCAGCCGGGGGGTAAGCGGTTCTTTCAGCAGAAAATAAGAGAGCAATACGGTTATGATAATGCCGGCCCGGTCGATGGTGGCAACGATAGAGACATCCGCTGTTTTCAGGGCTTTAAAGTATAAGATCCAGTACACGGCCGTGCAGGCGCCGGCAAGTATAAACCACATCAGGGTTTTGTTATCGATCGCTTTCAGGCCTTTTAGCCCGCCCGCATACCAGGCATTGACCACCACCATAGCAAACAACACACCCGTCCGTATCACCAGGGCCACATGCTCGTCTGCGCCACCCATTCCCAACTTTGCAAACACCATCGCGACGCCGCCCATGAGCATGGCTATTAACGCATAACTAAGCCAGGGCTCCATGTTCTGTTATAATCGTAAGTTCCATGCTGCAATAGTACAGCATGTTTCCTTTACTGCTGCCAGCAGATATAAAAAATATTTAACTGCCCCAGGTAAGCTGCTGAAAGAAAGTCGGGGTTTGCAGCCACCCGTTCGCTGATCAAATTCTGTGGCAAGGCGCACGATGCTGCGGTATACAGCCGGCCTGCAATAATTAATTTAATTAATATTTGATATTTAAACTTGCCTGTAAAAGCATCCTGATGTAGTATTGCGCTCTGATTGATGAAGACACTCCTAACATACCTCCTCACGCTATGTATGCTCATGTTGAGCGGGTATGGTCATGCGTCTGCTCAAACTCATAACTCCGGCACTTATACTTCTCCCTTAACAAACGGGCATAGCGTTGCACTTGCCAGCGAAAGCTCTCTGCCGGCTGCCCATTATTTTTTCAACCAATCGCACGCACCCGGTTCCAGGAAAGAAAGCCGCAAAAAATTATTGGTAGCTGAAAACAAGGACGAAACAGATGAGTATGGCTTTTTCAAAAAGCTTTTAGAGAGCGGCAATTTCGTTGCGGCTGTTTTGTATGCCTTTACTGTAGGCTTTTTATTCCGTTATGTAACAAAATGCTCTCTTTCGGGCCAGCATTTACCGCATCTTACCGCCTATAGGTGGCATATCAATATCCAGGTATTCCGGCTATAGTATAATTCCGGCAGGCAATCCTTCGTGCCTGCTCCTCCCCTCTTATTTGTAAATGCCCATCAACCGGTAGCCCAGCGCTAAAGCGGTTGCGCATTCCTGTTGTATTTTATCCCCCTTTCAAAATAATCATCAACCAATAGTTATACTTTAAAAAGCCAAAGTGATCATGAAGAGAATTCTGATGCTAATGGGCTCGTGTGCCTTCCTGTGCCATACCAGCTGTACATCAACCAAAGGAGAAGAAGAAAAACCCGCAGAAACGCAGTTTTCGGTTACCAACCCCATGAAGATGGATACAACCATCACAGATGACTATGTGTGCCAGATCCATTCCATCAACCACATTGAACTGCGGGCCCAGGAAAAAGGCTACCTGCAGAAAATTTTTGTAGACGAAGGGCAGCACGTGCGCAAAGGACAGCTCCTGTTCCAGATCATGCCCAATTTATACCAGGCCGAACTGCAAAAAGCACAGGCGGAGGTCAGTTTTGCCCAGATAGAATACCAGAACACCGCTTCCCTTTCGAGCAAAAATGTGGTGGCACCAAGCGAGGTGGCCATGGCCAAGGCTAAGCTCGACAAAGCCAAAGCAGAGTTAGCCCTGGCAAAGGTGCACCTGCAATTCACCGAGATCCGGGCCCCGTTCGATGGCATCATCGACCGTTTTCATGTACGGCCCGGCAGCCTCGTAGACGAGGGCGAACTCCTAACCGAGCTTTCGGACAACAGCAAAATGTGGGTATACTATAACGTGCCGGAGGCCGAGTACCTGGATTACGAGACAAGTATAACACAGGCCGACAGCGCCCGGAAAGTGAACCTGCTAATGGCTAACAACAAGCTGTTTAAGTATGCGGGCGTGGTGGAAACCATTGAAGCCAATTTCAACAACGAAACCGGCAACATTCCTTTCCGGGCCACCTTCCCCAACCCCGACGGGCTGTTACGGCACGGCGAAACAGGCAATATCCGCATGGGTATTCCGCTGAAAAATGCCCTGCTCATTCCCCAGAAAGCCACCTTCGAAGTACTTGAAAAGAAGTATGTGTATGTGCTGGATAAAAACAACGTGCTCCGGTCCAGAGAGATCACGGTAGGCGCGGAAATGCCGCACCTTTACGCGGTGCAAAGTGGCCTGGCCGAGCATGACAGGATCCTGCTGGAAGGCCTGCGGCTGGTACATGAAAACGAAAAGATACACGCCAATTTTGTCTCGCCCGGTCAAGTTATTTCTCACCTGGAATTATATGCGGAGTAATCCAAGATTCCCAAAAAGCAGAAGACATGTTTAGTAAGTTTATACACCGACCCGTATTTGCCATTGTCATATCGGTCGTGATCGTTTTTATAGGTGGCCTGGCAATCAAAAAGCTGCCTATTTCCCAATTCCCCGACATTGCGCCCACCACGGTAAACATTTTTATTGCCTACCCGGGCGCCAGTGCCGATGTACTGGTTAACTCCACCCTTATTACGCTGGAGCAGGCCATTAATGGCGTAGAAGGGATGCGCTACATTGCAACGGATGCCACCAGTGCCGGTGAGGCAACCCTCCGGATTATTTTTGAACCGGGCACCGACCCTAATGATGCGGTGGTGCGGGTGAAAACGCGGGTGGACCAGGTCATGCCGCTGCTGCCCGAACTGGTGCAACGCGAAGGCGTGGTAATCACCCCTGTTCAGCCAAGTATGCTCATGTATGTCAACCTCTATTCCAAGGAAAAGAGCATCGACGAGAAGTTCCTCTTCAACTACGCCACCGTGAAAATGATCCCGGAAATTCAACGGATCAAAGGCGTAGCCCGGGCCCAGATATTGGGTAGCCGCCGGTATGCCATGCGTGTGTGGCTGAACCCGGACCGGATGCGGGCCTATAATATCTCGGTAGAAGACGTGATGGATGCCCTGGCAGAACAAAGTATCATCGGCCGCCCGGGCCGCCTGGGTCAAAGCTCGGGTATAGCCGCCCAGTCGCTGGAATACGTGCTCACTTATAAAGGCCGCTACAACAAGCCGGTCGAGTACGAAGGCATCATTATCCGGGCCAATGCCGAAGGGGAAAGCATCCGCCTCAAAGACATTGCCACCGTAGAGCTGGGCAGTGAATTTTTCGACATTTACTCGAACCTGAATGGCCAGCCCTCTGCCGCCATTGTGTTAAAGCAGAACTACGGCAGTAATGCCAGTGATGTGATTGCAGACGTGAAAGCCCGGCTGGATATCATGAAACAATCTTTCCCGCCAGGTGTGGACTACAAGATCAGTTACGACGTGTCGCAGTTCCTGGATGCCTCCATCGAGCAGGTGCTCCATACGTTAAGAGACGCGTTTATACTTGTAGCGCTGGTGGTTTTCATTTTCCTGGGCGACTGGCGTTCTACCCTGATCCCGATCCTGGCGGTGCCGGTGTCGCTGGTAGGGGCCTTCTTTGTGATCCAGCTCTTTGGGCTTTCCATTAACCTGATCACCTTGTTCGCGCTGGTACTGGCCATTGGTATTGTGGTGGATAATGCCATTGTGGTGGTGGAGGCGGTGCACGCCAAGATGGAGGAAACAAACCTCTCCCCTTACCGGGCAACGATTGAAGTACTGCGTGAGATCGGGGGCGCCATTATCGCTATCACGCTGGTAATGACGGCGGTATTCATCCCGCTTTTATTTATGTCTGGACCGGTGGGTATTTTCTACCGCCAGTTCTCTATTACCATGGCCAGCTCTATCGTGATTTCGGCTGTGATCGCCCTGACGCTGACCCCGGTGCTGTGCGCCATGCTGTTGAAGAATAACCATGGGAAGCCGAAGAAGAAAAACCCATTAACAAAAGCGCTGGATGGTTTTAACAACGGGTTCGAAAAACTGACCGGCCGATATGTTTGGTTGCTACGCGCAATTGTAAGCAGAAGAACACTTACGTGGGGCATCCTGCTGGCCTTTGGTGTCGGTATCTTCTTTGAGAACAAAATTTTGCCGGCAGGCTTTATTCCGAACGAAGACCAGGGTACGATTTACGCCATTGTGCAAACGCCTCCGGGCTCAACGCTGGAAACCACCAACCAGGTATCGCAGAAGCTGCAGCAGATCTGCCAGAAAATTGAAGGTGTGGAATCGGTGTCGTCGCTGGCCGGTTACGAGATCATGACCGAAGGGCGCGGATCGAATGCCGGTACCTGTCTGATCAACCTGAAAAGCTGGTCTGACCGCAAGCATACCGTGAAAGAGATCATGGAAGAGCTGGAAGAGAAATCAAAAGGGCTGGGTGCCGTGGTCGAGTTCTTTGAGCCGCCGGCCATTCCGGGCTTCGGTTCTTCGGGTGGTTTCTCGATGCGTTTGCTGGATAAAAACTCGGATACAGACTACCATGAGTTCGATAAGATCAACAAAGAGTTCATGGCCAACCTGGCCAAACGCAAGGAGCTCACCGGTTTGTTTACCTTCTTTGCCGCCAATTACCCGCAGTATGAACTGGAGATCGACAACAATCTGGCCATGCAAAAAGGAGTGACGATCAGCAAGGCCATGGAAAACCTGAACATCCTGATCGGCAGCACCTATGAGCAAGGTTTTATCAAGTTTAACCAGTTCTTTAAAGTATACGTGCAGTCCGACCCTAAATTCAGAAGGCTGCCATCGGATATCTTAAACCTGTATGTGAAGAATGACCAGGGAGAAATGGTGCCTTACTCGGCCTTTATGAAGCTGAAGAAAACGCAGGGACCAAACGAAGTTACCCGCTTTAACCTCTACAACTCCGCCGCGATCCAAGGCCTTCCGGCCAAAGGCTATACTACTGCAGATGCCATCCATGCCGTACAGGAAGTTGCCGCCAAGACCCTGCCCAGAGGGTATGATATTGCGTGGGAAGGTCTTTCTTACGATGAATCCACCCGTGGAAATGAGTCGCTTTATGTGTTCATCGTTGTACTGTTGTTCGTCTACTTCGTGCTGGCAGCCCAGTACGAGAGCTTTATCATCCCGTTTGCGGTGGTGCTCTCGTTGCCGGTCGGGATCTTTGGTTCGTTTTTGCTGCTGAAGCTGATGGGGCTGGAGAACAACATTTATGCGCAGGTAGGTATGATCATGCTGGTGGGCTTGTTAGGTAAAAACGCCGTACTGATCGTGGAGTTTGCCGTGCAGAAGCGCCTGCAGGGCTATACGATACTGGAAGCCGCCATTGAAGGTGCCAAAGTGCGCTTCCGCCCGATCCTGATGACCTCGTTTGCGTTTGTGGCCGGCCTGACCCCGCTGATCGTGGCCACCGGCGCAGGCGCAATCGGGAACCGCACCATTGGCGCTTCTGCCCTGGGCGGGATGTTGTTCGGTACCATTTTTGGCGTCGTGATCATCCCGGGTTTATACTACATATTCGCTAAAATGGCCGACGGCCGTCACCTGATCAGGGACGAGCATGAAACCCCGCTCACAGAAGATTACGACTATGCCAGTGAGAGTTTTCCTCACATTCAAAGAAATGTCCTGATCGAAGAAAATGAAAATCATGTATAAAAAACTAGTATACCAAAGCCTTGGAGTTGCGTTTGCTGCGCTAACTTTCTCGGCTTGTAAAACGCCCGCTGTCGTTGAGAAAACAGTAAACACACCGGTTCCTGCGAGTTACAACAACTCGCAGGATACCACCAATACCGCACAGGTGCAGTGGAAACAGTATTTTACTGATCCTTACCTGAGTGCCCTGATCGATACGGCCCTGCAGCACAACCAGGAGCTGAACATCACCTTGCAGGAAATCGAGGTTGCTAAAAACGAAGTAAGGGCCACGAAAGGTGAGTACCTGCCCGCGGTGGGCGTGCGCGGGGCAGCCGGCGTAGATAAGGTGGCCCGGTATACCAACATTGGCGCCATGGAGGCGAACACCAACATAGACCGGGATAAAGAAATGCCCGAGCCCCTCCCCGATTTCCTGGTGGGCGCCTATGCTACGTGGGAGGTGGATATCTGGAACAAGCTGCACAATGCAAATAAAGCAGCGGTGGCCCGGTACCTGTCGTCGGTAGAGGGGAAAAACTTTATGGTGACCAACCTGGTGTCTGAGATCGCCAACTCCTACTATGAATTACTGGCCCTCGACAACCAACTGGCTATTGTGCAGCAGAACATCGGCATTCAGACCAACGCCCTGGAAACCGTAAAGCTGCAGAAGCAGGCTGCCAAGGTAACGGAGCTGGCTGTGCGCAAGTTTGAGGCGGAGCTGCTCAGCACGCAGAGCCTGCAGTATGAGATCGCGCAAAAGATCACTGAAACGGAGAACAGGCTCAACTTCCTGCTGGGCCGCTACCCGCAACCTATCCAGCGCAGCACACAGCCTTTGATCGACATGGTGCCCGAACGCATGCAGGCCGGCATACCGGCGCAACTGTTGCAGAACCGCCCCGACATCAAACAGGCTGAACTGGATCTGGCTGCGGCCAGGCTGGATGTAAAAGTAGCTAAAGCGCGGTTTTATCCGTCCATTGGCATCACGGCAGGCATCGGCTTCCAGGCATTTAACCCGTCTTACCTGATCAAGTCGCCCGAGTCGTTGCTATACTCGCTGGCTGGGGACTTAACTGCCCCGCTCATCAACCGGAATGCCATTAAGGCAACGTACTTCAGCGCCAACGCAAAGCAGATACAGGCAGTTTACAACTACGAACGCGCCGTGCTGAATGCGTACATCGAGGTGGCCAATCAGCTCGCCAGGAACCAGAACCTGGCGAAAAGCTACGACTTAAAAGCCCGGCAGGTGGAGGCACTTACCCAATCAATTTCGATCTCAAACGACCTTTTCCGTTCGGCCAGGGCCGACTATATGGAGGTGCTCCTGACCCAGCGCGATGCTCTGGAATCGAAGTTTGAGTTGATCGAAACCAAAATGCAGCAGATGAGCGCCCGGGTTACTATTTACCGGGCCTTGGGTGGTGGATGGAATTAACCCGTTGCTGAAAAGCTGCTTTTAAGCTATCCGCAAGTATGCGGGGCTATTACGCAAAGCGCCCTTTTACAACTCTTGTAAAAGGGCGCTTTTTATTCCTCCCAATGCGGCGGTTTTTAAACCAGGATAACTGCTGCCTGCCGCAATTGCGCTTCGCCCGAAATCTTCGATTTATTCAGATAAAATAAGATTTTTGGGCTTACCAAAATTTTCAAATGATTGGTAAAATATTCCGAAATATGTACATTTGTGAACGCTTAAAGTATGAACGCCTTGTGAAGAACTGATTCCTTGGATGTTATACTTACCCGGGGTGTAGCGTAGCCTGGTATCGCGCCAGCATGGGGTGCTGGAGGTCGTGGGTTCGAATCCCGCCACTCCGACGAAAAGGTCTTTTACAGTTTGTAGAAGGCCTTTTTTCTTTTTAGCCCAGTTGGAGACTTGAAGCCATTTATTTCACTCTCCTTCTCGTTTTATACTGAACATAATATATCACATCTTTTACACAGCGCACTCTCAACTTTTCTCATTTAAATCAGCTAACTAAAAAACTATGACCTACCAGCCAAAAGCACTTCGCCCGTTTGTGGGCGCAAAAGATTACCAGGAATCACGGGAATTCTACCGCGCCCTTGCCTTTGAGGAAGTTATACTTAATGACAAGATGAGCCTGTTTAAGGTATCTGAAACGCTAAGCTTTTATTTGCAGGACTATTATGTGGAAGAGTGGGTAAATAATTCGATGGTGTCGTTGGAAGTAGACGACATTGCAAAATGCGCGGCAGAACTGCAGGGAAAAAATTTGCAGCAGCAATACAAAGGCGTACGGTTTACAGAAATCAAGCTTCAGGATTGGGGTAAAGAGTTCTTTATGAATGACCCATCCGGGGTGTTATGGCATTTTTGTGAGTTTAACAACTAGCTCGCTATACTTTGCTATAAGCCAGGACTAATGATCAGAAAGCCCTTTTGCACAGCCTCGGGTGGCTGTTTTTAAGCTACTTGATGCGTTTAAGCTCCGGCAGATCGACAGGTCTGATAATGATGGGTACTTTCTCCACGGTCACATCGCTGGTGTCCAGCCCGAACCATTCGGTTTCGGAGGGTAAGAATTGCTTTATGAAATAATACATCTCCATGATGCGCTGCTCTTTAAAAGGTAGGTCATTTTCGTAGGAAAGGAATTTCTCGAGCACGACAAACCGGAAATCACCAATTACATTATGCCGGCTGAGCGATTCGTAGCGGCTGGTAATATCTACTTCGCCCTGGCGTACAAGTTCCTCGACCACTTTGCGGAAAAACAGGTTAATGCGCTGTTCTACCCGGAAGCCCAGCATAAAATCAATGCGCACCACGTCGGCAGGTTCGATGATCCGGACCTTGTATTCCATGGTATAAGGGCTGTCGGTGGTGTTGACATGCAAAAACCAGTAAATATCAGCCCGCTTCGGCCTCTTCTGAAATATAGAATACATGATCTTGCTTTCTATTTCCCGTGGATGCTGCGCACTTGTCATGTAGATCAGGTGGGTGGCATACTTGGGCACCGATTTATCTGTGCTTAGCTCCTTGAGGGCGGGCAGGTACTTTTTTAAGCGGACATCTTCGGTTAGCCGGCGCTTAATATCGAAGGCTTTGATCCAGACATACATCACACTGAGCAAAAGGCTAGCCATCAGGAGCGAAACCCAGCCACCGTGCGGAAACTTTTCGAGGTTGGCAAAGAGAAACGAGCCTTCCAGCAGCAAATAAAAGCAAAAGACCATGATCGCAATGCCCGCCACTTTCACTCTGGCATAGAGGAAGTAACTTAACAGAATGGTAGTTGAGATCATGGCCAGCGTAATAGCCAGGCCATATGCCGCTTCCATGTTAGCCGACTCCCGGAAGTGTAGCACGATGCCCACACAGCCGATCCATAAGAGCCTGTTTATACTTGGTACAAAGAGCTGCCCCTGCAGGTTGGTAGGGAACATAATTTTGACCTTGGGCCAGAGATTCAGTCGCGTTGCCTCGCTGATCAGGGTGAAAGACCCGCTGATAAGCGCCTGGCTGGCAATGATGGCGGCCACGGTAGCAATGCTGATCCCGATCAGCAGGAACCAGCCGGGCATCAGCCCATAAAAGGGGTTGGTTTGCACGCGTTCTCCCTCCTGCTGCATTAGCCAGGCGCCCTGCCCAAAATAATTCAGCAGCAAACAGGTTTTCACAAATATCCAGCTAACCCGAATGTTGGGCCTGCCGCAATGCCCCAGGTCGGAGTACAAGGCTTCGGCTCCGGTGGTGCACAGAAATACAGCCCCTAATAGCCAGAAGCCGCCCGGGTAGTTTACCAGCAGCTCGTAAGCAAACATGGGGTTTAAAGCATGCAGGACAGCCGGGTGGTACAGGATGGAGGCGGCTCCCAAAATGCCCAGCATACTGAACCACAACAACATAACCGGCCCGAATATTTTACCCACCACCTGGGTGCCAAAGCTTTGCAACAGGAAAATACCCGTAATGATGGCTATCACGATGGGCACGGTTGGCAGATGGGGATAAAGAATACGCAAGCCTTCTATAGCAGAAGCCACCGAAATAGGAGGCGTAATGATGCCGTCAGCCAGCAAAGCGGCGCCGCCGATCATGGCCGGGATCACCAGCCAGGTAGCCCGCCGCCGGATCAGGGTATACAGCGAGAAAATGCCCCCTTCCCCGTTGTTGTCGGCTTGCAGGGTTAAGATGACATACTTTACGGTAGTCTGCAGCGTAAGCGTCCAGAAAACACATGAAATGCCTCCATACACCAGCACCTGGCTAATTGGCCTGTTGCCTACAATGGCCTTCATCACGTAAAGCGGGGAGGTCCCGATATCACCATAAATAATACCCAGCGCAACGAGTAATCCTGCTCCGGTAACGGCCCTGGTATTGGTATTGCTCATATTGGTCCACGTTGTATATAGACGTGAGTTGTATACGTGCAATGGCGCCTGGCTGTATACTTTAGGAGCTTTTCAGGTTATGACCGGTTACTGCGTGGAGCAGTTAAGCTATGTGTTTGCGCTCTGAAGTATGGCGCTTATAAGTGCTGCCCAGCATGATAGGCCGGCCTGCTACAAACAAAAAGAGCAAAAAACAACCTGATTATCAACGCATAAGCGTTTTACCGGTGTTGCAAAAGTTCTAAGACACTTCCCCTTCCACCAAAATAAAACGAGGCCTGCTCCTCACGGAACAGGCCTCGTTTTATTGCTTCTAATTTCAGGGCGACGAACTTCAGGACAAGTATACCATACATGTATACCCTGCAGCTGCCCGTAAGTATAAATTTACTCGGCAGTCCAGAGCACGCGCTCCTGGTCAGCCAGGATCAGCAGCATGCGCGGCGGATTAGCAACCAGCACCAAACGCATTTCTACGCCCGGAAACGAATCCGACTCTACCCATACGCCTTCTTTCTCATCGTCGTCGCGCTCGGTACCGTCCAGCGAGCTGGCCAGGTAAGCGGTAGGCAGCAGGATATCGGCATCCGACTTCAGCTTGCCGTGCACATCTTCCAGCACGTCTTCCAGGTACTCGCCGTATTCTTCGTTAAAGTCGTCTTCCAGGTCGTGCAACTCCTCCTCCATGTCGTCATAACGCGCATCGTTGTAATCTAATGCGTTCAACTCCTGCTTCTTTTCCAGTATGGCAACAATGGCGTTATTCAGGTCTTTTGCGTTCATGTGGTGTCTGTTTTTTTACAAAGTTGCCAACATGCCGTAGTAATTGCAAGCATTGGCTTTGATAATTTGTTATCCGGCACCCAAGATTTTATTCTACCACGAAAAGCTGTATTTTTACGTTATTCCTATTATAACCCCGAATCATACTATGGCAACAGATATTCTGCCCCTCAACGGCACCGATCACATCGAGTTTTATGTGGGAAATGCCAAGCAGGCGGCGCACTTTTACCAGACCGCTTTCGGCTTTAAACTGGTGGCCTATGCCGGCCCTGAAACCGGCGTGCGCGACCGCGCTTCTTATGTCGTGCAGCAGGAAAAAATACGCCTGGTGCTGACAACCGCTATTTACCCGGATTCTGACATTGCACAACATGTGCACCTGCACGGCGATGGGGTAAAAGTACTGGCCCTTTGGGTGGATGACGCCGAAGAAGCGTTCCGTGGTACGGTAGCCCGCGGCGCCAAACCAGCTAGCGAGCCACGGACATTAACCGATGCGCATGGCGAAGTGAAATTGGCTTCTATCCATACTTATGGCGACACCATCCATACGTTTGTGGAGCGCAAAAACTATAACGGCGTGTTTATGCCCGGCTACGAGCCACGTTCGTCCGGGGTGGCCGCAGAACCGGTGGGCCTCAAGTATGTAGACCACTGTGTGGGCAACGTGGAGCTGGGCCGCATGAACGAGTGGGTGAAGTTCTATGAAGATGTAATGGGCTTCAAACTGCTCCTCACATTCGATGATAACGATATCAGCACCGAGTATACCGCCCTGATGTCGAAAGTGGTATCGAACGGCAACGGCTACATCAAATTCCCGATAAATGAACCGGCAGCCGGCAAAAAGAAATCGCAGATAGATGAGTACCTGGAGTTTTACCGCGGCGCCGGCGTACAGCACATTGCGGTTGCCACCGATAATATCCTGCACACGGTAAGTGAGCTGCGCCGCCGGGGCGTGGAGTTCCTGCGCGTGCCCGAAACCTATTACCAGGATCTACTGGAGCGCGTCGGCCACATCGACGAAGACATGCAGGATTTGAGAGACCTGAACCTGCTGGTAGACCGCGACGACGAAGGCTACCTGCTGCAGATCTTCACCAAGCCGGTGGAAGACCGCCCGACCGTTTTCTTTGAGATCATCCAGCGCAAAGGAGCCCGCTCGTTTGGCAAAGGTAATTTCAAAGCCCTGTTCGAGGCCATCGAGCGCGAGCAGGCGCTGCGCGGAAACCTTTAAGCCCGGAACAAAGTATAGGCCGTGTAAAAATGGCTTGGATTGCTTTATTTCGAAGTATAATTTCACACCAGCGCTTCCGGATGTGCGTCAGTACAACAAGCGCTGGTGTGATTTTTTGTAGGATAGGAGGTATCGCTTGTTTTCAACCTGCCCTTTCAATAGCAAGAGGTTTTCTTTAAAATTTAGAGATTTAAATTTCTTGTCATTCTGTTAAGAAACTTGGGAGCAAGGAGGTTAAGCCTTTCCTTTTTGCTCAAAAGATCCTTTCAGGATGATATAAAAAAAAGACGTTGGGGTTGAGACGAAGATCAACCTTGTAGCAGATTTAATATTATAATTACAACACCAACAGTAAGACTATGATCGAAACAACTATACGCCAGAAAATTGACGCGTGGCTTACCGGTAACTACGACCAGGCCACCAAAGATGAAATTAACGGCATGCTGGAGCGCAACGAGAACGAAGCGCTGTCGGATGCTTTTTACCGCGACCTGGAGTTCGGCACCGGGGGCCTGCGTGGCATTATGGGGGCGGGCAGCAACCGCATGAACCGTTATACCTTGGGTATGGCTACCCAAGGTCTTTGCAATTACCTCAAGCACAACTTCCCTAACGAGCCGATCAGCGTGGCCATCGCCCACGACAGCCGCAACAACTCCGACGTGTTTGCCCGCATTGCCGCCGATATCTTCTCGGCCAACGGCATTAAAGTATACCTTTTCGAGGCGCTGCGCCCAACCCCCGAGCTTTCGTTTGCCATCCGCCACCTGGGCTGCAAAAGCGGTGTGGTGGTAACCGCCTCGCACAACCCCAAAGAGTACAACGGCTATAAAGTATACTGGAACGATGGCGCGCAGGTAACCGCACCGCACGACAAGAACATCATTGCCGAAGTAAACAAGATCCACTCGGTGGATGAAGTTAAGTTTGAGCCCAACCCCGCTAACATCCAGATGATTGGCAGGGAACTGGACGAGGCTTATATCCAAGAAGTGCTGCGCCTGTCCATTTCGCAGGAAGCTATTAAACGCCAGCACGACCTGAAGATCGTATTCACGCCGCTGCACGGCACCGGCATCACGCTGGTACCTGAAGTGCTGCAACGTTTTGGCTTTACCAACGTGCACGTGGTAGAAGAGCAGGCGGTGCCCAACGGCAACTTCCCGACCGTGGTGTACCCGAACCCGGAGGAAAAGGAAGCCATGACGCTGGCCCTGAACAAAGCCAAAGAAATTGATGCCGACCTGGTACTGGCCACTGACCCGGATTCGGACCGCGTGGGTATTGCAGTGCGCAACCTGAAAGGCGAGTTTGTGCTGCTGAACGGCAACCAAACCGGCGCGCTGCTTATCAATTACCTGCTACAGGCCTGGCAAAAAGCGGGCAAACTGACTGGCAAAGAGTTCGTGGTGAAAACCATCGTAACCACCGATCTGATCAAAAAGATTGCCGATAGCTATAATGTAACCATGTACGAAACCCTGACCGGCTTTAAGTACATTGCCGAGAAGATCCGCGCCCTGGAAGGCAAGGAAGTATACATTGGCGGCGGCGAAGAAAGCTACGGCTACATGATCGGCGATTTTGTGCGCGACAAAGATGCGATCTCGGCCTGCGCCCTGATTGCGGAGATGGCGGCCGTTGCCAAAGACAATGGCCAGAGCCTGTTCGAGATGATGGTGGAGATGTATACCAAGTATGGCTTCTACAAAGAGGAGCTGGTATCGTTCACTAAAAAAGGACAGCGCGGCGCGGAAGAAATTCAGCAGATGATGGCCGATATGCGCAGCAACCCGCCGCAGACCGTTGCCGGCTCCCGGGTAGTGGAGATCAGCGACTATAAGTTCAGCACGCGCAAACTGGTGCTCAGCAGCCAGGAGAACAAACTGGACCTGGAAAGCTCGAACGTGCTGCAATACCTGACCGAAGATGGTAGCAAGATCTCGGCACGCCCGTCGGGCACGGAGCCCAAGATCAAGTTCTATATCAGCGTAAACGAGCCGCTGGCCTCTGCCGCCGACTATGACGCCACCGAGCAGCAATTAAGCCGCAAGGTAGCGCAGATCCTCACCGACCTGAAGCTGAAATAAGCTCGGCACTTCCATCTAAAGCATAAAAAAGCCTGTTTAACGCTTCGTTAAACAGGCTTTTTTATGCCAGCACCTTCAGCCGTGCTTCCAGCTGCTGCAGCAGCGAGAGAAAGTGTGTGGAGCTCTTTTCCACACTTTTAAGCTGTTCGTGCGCCTCCTCTATTTTGCCTCCTTTATACAAACCGAAGAGCTGGTTCACGGTAATGTCCAGCTCCTGGTGCACTTTCAGGAGGGCGTCCATCTCTGGCTCCTGGCTATAGCGCACCCGCCCGATCGTGCTGAACCAGGTATCTACCGGGCCCGAGTGCGAAAAGAATGCCGCATCGTATACTCCGCCATAAAGCACCGACCGTACTTTAGACTTGTACAGGATGTGTTTTATCCGCAGTTGCTGAATGTCAACCTGAGCTATATTCATGCCTGGCGTGTCTCCCTCCTACTCCTGTCTTGTGTCATGATGGGCGCTCTCCAGCTCCTGTAACTTTTGTTTATACTTTACCTGCCGGGTTACATCGTTGGCAAACACCAGAATGCCTGTTATTTTGTCGTCCTCAAAAATGGGCTGGTAGCTAAACGTCAAATAAATATCCTCCAGCAGCCCGGTGTCCTGCCGGTCGATTTTAACCTGTACTTCTTCGGCTACAAAATCCTTTCCGGTGTTATACACCTCATCCAGCAGCTGTATAAAGCCCTGCTCCACCACTTCGGGCAGCGCCTCGGCAACGGGTTTGCCTACCAGTCGCCGGTTCGGGAAAAGCTGCTGATACTTGGCATTTACAAGCTCAAACCGATGCTGGGGCCCTTCCAAAACACAGAAAATGGCCGGCGCCTGCATAATCAGCCGTTCCAGGGTCTTCCGCTCTTTTTCAGCTTTGGTGTAGGCGCTCTGCACCTGGTCAGACAGGTGCGCCATCTGCTCGTTGGCAGTTAGCAGCTCCTGTACCATCTGGCGGGTATGATGGATGTCGGTGACGCTGCCCACCCACATCAGTATCCGGCCGGCATCGTTCGTCATGGGCAGTACGCGGCACAGGCACCAGCGGTAGTTGCCGTCATTCTCTTTCAGGCGATATTCCACCTGCAATTCCGATTCCTGCTGCAGCGCTTCAGTCCATTTTTGTTCTACAAGGGGCAAGTCCTCGGGGTGCACCAGCTGCTTCCAGTCTGAGCCGAGGAGCTCTTTTACGGGCAAGCCTGTGAACCTGGTCCAGCGCTGGTTAAAGTACGTATAGTTACCCTTCGGATCTGTGGTAAAGATCAGCTGGGGCAAGGTTTCAGCCATAAACCGGAATTTCTCCTCGCTTTGCGTCAAGGCTAGCTTGGCCACTTCCCGCTCGGTTACATCGGAGGTGCGCTGGATGATGTAGCTCACATTTCCATCTTCATCCAGCACAGGAGTATGGGCCGCTTCCCAGTAGCGGGTGTCGTAGCCGCCGCCTTCTTCGGCCGGTTTCGGCAGGTCGTACCGAATCACTTCCAGATATTCGGTCTGCTTTGTGCGGCAGGTTTTGTCGAGCACCTGCCGCACCGGGTTGTCTTCGTAAGAGCGGTCTTTGTCCGGAAAAGCCTCCAACAAAAAATGTCGCCCCACGATCTGCTCCCGTGTGCGCATGGTCACGGCCAGGTACCGGTCACTGGCATCCAGAATTTTATACCCAGGCGATAGCACGACGATCGCTTCAGGGATATTGCGGAATAGTTTGTTATAGTCCATGTATGAGATAGCACAACTTCTTTTGAATTCAAGAACACGCTTAAAGGTACGCAAAGCGGGTTTCTGTTACAACCAGGGCTTCCGATGCAGGCACCTGCCTCCGGCGCTTTGCGCCCAATTAGGTGTGTTTAACGAACGACTGCAAAATACATTGCACGTACTAACTTAAGGTAATTATGTAACGTTTATTTTATCCTATTTATGGAAGATCACTATCAGCACATTGCGCACATCATCCGCAACCGCAGAACCACCAAGCCAGCCGCCATGAACGGGCAGCGTGTCCCCGATGAGCAGGTATGGCAGCTACTGGCCTTGGCCGATTGGGCTCCGACGCACGGACACACCGAACCGTGGCGGTTTATCGTTTATGCCGGCCCGAAAGTGAAGGTTTTCTGCGAGGCCCACGCCGATCTTTACCTGCAGGAAACCCTGCCTGATCAGTATCATGAAAGTAAGTATGAGAAGCTGCTGCACATGGGCGATCAGGCCTCGCATGTGCTGGTAGCCTACATGCAACGCGGCAACCTGCCTAAGATCCCGGCCCTGGAGGAGATTGCCGCTACCTCCTGTGCCATCCAGAATTTGCTGCTGGGCGCCACCGCCCTGGGTATCGCCTCCTACTGGGGCTCTGGCGGTATGGCCTATCATCCGGCCATGAAAACCATGTTACAGCTCCGCGAAGAGGATGTGGTGCTGGGCATTTTATACCTTGGCTACTCCGACAAACCACAGTCCGATGGCAAACGCCAGATCCCACTGGACGAGAAAGTGGTGTGGCAAGAGTAACAGCCTGGATGTAATAAGTGCTGCAATGCAGGGTCCAACCACTCTACCCTTCCTTTACTAAGGAGGGGAGCAAGTAGTTATTATGCTTAAAGCATAAGCGGGGTATTAATAGCTTCATCTGCTTTCTACAAAAATCCTTTCAGGATGACTCAAAGAAAGAGGTATGGAGAGTAAGATTATACTTGAACCGAAGTATAAGCAGCTTAGTTTAGGAGGAAGAAGAACATCCCCTACCCCCCTTCAAAGGGGGACTTTGGGCAGATGGGTAGCAACAGAATACATGCGTAGGAAAGGCTTAACCTCCCATCCACCAGGATCCTTTCAGGATGACAACATAGGGAGGGAAGGAGGGAAAGTTCATACTTATACTTCAGCTATACTTTTATAGCAGCTGCCATCGCGCGGACAGGTCGCGACCTGTCCCTACCTAAATGCAATACAGATAAAGTTGAAGCTTATATTTATGCTCAAGTATAAACAGCCGCTATCGAAAGCTTCCCAGTCCTTGGGTTGAACGCCTTGGTGTGTTGCAGTGCTCGTAGGGCAGCCCGCAGCGCCAGCGAGGAGCAGCTTCACGCCACAGCGCGATGCCAAAGGACGAGCCCTTGCGGGCTTGGAGCGCTCCAAAGCTAAAGATGAAACAAGACTAGTATAAAACTGAGGAATACAGCTAGCTAACAAGTATAGCCGGAAGTATAAACCACCACATCAGACTCAAGCTTGCAAGTATAGCCAAAGTATAAAGATGCGGAGGTACAGCCACTAATAAGTATAGCAGCAAGTATAAAACAACAGCAAAACCCATTTCAAAAGAAAAGCCGCTGGCACAAACGGCGCAGCGGCTTCTCATCCCTTTGGCTTGGGATCAGTATAATAAGCTAAGTAACTTTCTCTTAGAACGGCGGTTCTTCATCAAAATTGGATGACGGGAACCCGCCTCCGCTTTTCCCGCCGTCGTTCATGCGGCTGCCCAGCCGGATAGAGCCCGGCGTTTCGGCATCGAACGTGCTGTTAGGCAAGGCATTAAAGCTGCCCATCGCATCGCCGCCGAAGTCGTGGTCGAGGTTGGTAAATTTGGTATACTTGCCAATAAATTTCAACTGCACGTTTTCAAGCGAACCGTTCCGGTGCTTGGCAATGATCACCTCTCCTACGCCCGCGGTCGGGTTACCCATCTCGTCTTCGGTGATGCCGTAATACTCCGGACGATAGAGGAAACACACCATATCGGCGTCCTGCTCAATAGAACCTGATTCACGAAGGTCAGATAGCTGCGGGCGCTTGTCGCCCCCACGCGTTTCTACGGCGCGGCTTAGCTGCGAGAGTGCAATAACCGGCACATTCAATTCTTTGGCCAGCATTTTCATAGCCCGCGAGATCGAGGCGATTTCCTGCTCGCGGTTACCGCCTCCTTTGCCGTCGGCGTTGCCGCTCATCAACTGCAGGTAGTCGATAATGATCATCTGGATGTCGTACTGCGCTTTTAGGCGACGGCACTTGGTACGCAGCTCGCGGATAGAAAGGCCCGGGGTGTCATCGATAAAAATAGGCGCTTCGGTTAGTTTGGCGATCTTATGGTTGAGCTGTGCCCACTCATAATCTTCCAGGCTGCCCTTTTTGATCTTTTCCGAGTCCAGCTCTGCTTCGGACGAAATAAGACGGTTTACCAACTGCAGCGACGACATCTCGAGCGAGAAAATCGCCACGCCTTTGCCAAAATCCACGGCAGCATTGCGCATACATGAGAGCACGAATGCCGTTTTACCCATGGCGGGGCGGGCGGCAAGTATAACCAAATCCGATTTCTGCCAGCCTGACGTAACGCGGTCCAGCGCTACCAGCCCGCTCGGAACCCCCGTTAAACCATCCGACTGCTTGCGCTTTTCTTCCAGTTCTTTAATGGCCTGGTGCATGAGCGAGCGCATGTCGTCGAAGTTCTTGCGGATGTTGGATTCCGATACTTCGTAGAGTTTGGCCTCGGTCTTATCCAGCAGGTCAAAAACGTCGGTAGTATCTTCAAAGGCGCTCGAAAGTACTTCCGAGGAAATAGAGATCAGGTCGCGTTTGATAGAGTTTTCGGTGATGATACGAGCGTGGTACTCGATGTTGGCGGCTGAGTTTACGCGGGTGGTCAGCTGCGTAACGTAATATGCGCCGCCAGCCAGCTCCAGCTCACCCTGCTCGCGCAGCTCGTGCGTCACGGTCAGGATATCGATGGGCTCGGATTTATCGAACAGCGCCAGTATGGCTTTAAAAATACGCTGGTGCGCCTCCTTGTAAAAGCTCTGCGGGCGCAGAATATCAATTACGTTTGTTAAGGCATCTTTCTCCAGCATCAGCGCGCCCAGAACGGCTTCTTCCAGGTCAAGGGCCTGTGGGGGCTTCTTGCCTAACTCCGAAACCAGGGGCGCTTTTTTCTGCCATCCGTTCCGGTTGCCCGTGGGCCGCACATTCATTTTCATCTCCTCCATAAGCACAAAGATATATCCTTATAGATGCCGCGCCTTAAAAATGTTCGTAAAACTTGCGCACCCTCCTGTTAACATTATCCTGCAGGCTTTAAACAGGCTATCCACAGCTGCCAGCAACATATCCACAAAGTATCCACATATTAAGGTTTGCCTATTTTAATTCTCAAAAGGTCTTCTAACTTTGTCTGATTGAGAACATTTTGCCTGGTTTATGGAGAAGAAGGAATTTAAGCGTATCCACCTGATTGCCATTGGTGGAAGCATTATGCACAACCTGGCGCTGGCCCTGCACGACAAAGGACTGCAGGTAACCGGCTCGGACGATGAGATATTTGAACCTGCCAAAAGCAGGCTGGCCACCGCCGGCATCCTGCCCGCGCAGGAAGGCTGGTTCCCGGAAAAACTGGATGCCACACTGGATGCCGTTATACTTGGGATGCACGCCCGCCCGGATAACCCCGAGCTGCAGCGCGCCCAGGAACTTGGCCTGCCCATCTACTCTTTCCCGGAATTTATATACGAGCAGAGCCGCGACAAGCAGCGCATTGTAATTGGAGGCAGCCACGGCAAAACGTCCATCACTTCCATCATCATGCACGTGCTCCGGCACCTGGGCCGCAAGTTCGATTATGCCGTAGGCGCCCAGCTCGAAGGATTTGACCGGATGGTAAAGCTCACAGACGATGCGCCGATCATCATCATAGAAGGCGACGAGTACCTCTCCGACCCGGTGAAGCGCATACCCAAGTTCCACCTCTATCACCACCATATCGGGGTGATCAGCGGCATCAGCTGGGACCACATCAACGTGTTTCCGGACCCAAAGAACTACCGGGAGCAATTCCGCATTTTTGCCGAGATGACGCCCAAAGCCGGCACACTCATCTATAACAAGGACGATGAACAGGTGCTGCTGGCCGCCGTGCCGCGTAACCCGGCCGATATTGCCTACATAGGTTATGGCGTGCACGACTCCACGATCAAAAACGGCAAAACCATCCTGCATACCAAAAAAGACGGCGATATCGAGATCCCGCTTTTCGGCGAGCATAACCTGCGCAACATCAGCGCGGCTAAAGAAGTGTGCAAGAAGATTGGGGTGAAAGCGCATGACTTTTACGAGGCCCTGAAAACCTTTAAAGGCGCTGCCAAACGCCTGGAACGGATCGGGGAAAGTGCTGATTCGGTGGTGTTCCGCGATTTTGCTCACGCGCCTTCCAAAGTAAAAGCAACCACCCAGGCCGTGAAAGCCCAGTACCCGCAGCGCGAGCTGGTGGCCGTACTGGAGCTCCATACCTTCAGCAGCCTGAACCGCAACTTCCTGCCCCAGTATGCCGGCGCGCTCGATAAAGCCGATGAGCCGATCGTGTACTTCAGCCCGAAAACCATCGAACACAAGCGCATGGAAATGCTCACGGAGGCCGAGCTGAAAGAAGCGTTCCAAAACCCGCGCCTGCAGGTATACTCCGACTCCGAAGCGCTGCAGCAGCACCTGACCAGCCGCAACTGGCAAAATGCCAACCTGCTGCTCATGAGCTCAGGCACTTACAATAACATCAACCTGGAGGCGCTCACCAAGGCGGTTCTTTAACTTTTTATACTTTCGCTATGAAGCTGAACTTAAAGCGCCCCATCGTATTTTTTGACCTCGAAACCACCGGCACCGACATCTGCAAAGACCGCATTGTGGAAGTAAGCGTGCTGAAGGTGACACCCGACGGAGAAGAGATCCTAAAGACCCGTCGCATTAACCCGACCATCCCAATTCCTTTGGAGTCGAGTTTGATCCACAAGATCTATGATGAGGATATAAAAGATGCGCCTACCTTTAAGCAGGTGGCTCGCGATCTGGAGCAGTTCCTGAAAGGCTGCGACTTGGGTGGCTACAATTTGCTGCGCTTTGATATTCCGCTTTTGGCCGAGGAGTTTTTGCGCTGCGATATTGACTTCGATATCGAAAACCGTAACATCGTTGATGCCTGCAAGATCTTCCACATGATGGAGCAGCGCACGCTTTCGGCAGCGTACAAATTTTACTGCGACCGCAAGCTCGAGAACGCGCACAGCGCCGAAGCCGACACCGTGGCGACCTACCATATTTTGATGGGCCAGCTGGACCGCTACCAGCAAACGGCAGTAGAGCTGCCCGAAGGCATCGAAACTTTCCCGATTCAGAACGACATGGAAGTGCTGCATAAGTTTACCGTACAGAAAACCGCCGACCTGTCGGGCCGCATTGTGTACAACAACGCGGGGCAGGAAGTCTTTAACTTTGGCAAGTATAAAAACGTGCCTGTAGAGGATGTGCTGGCCAAAGAGCCCAGCTATTATGACTGGATGATGAAAGGCGATTTTCCGCTGTATACCAAAAAAGTGCTCACGCGCATACGCCTCCGCAAGGTGCAATTGTCCTAACCAAAGTATAGGCAGGCAACAAGTATAGCTTCTTCGATCAGTTACACTTCTGCTTTCTTCAACCATCCAAAACAAGAAAGCCGCCAGGTATACACCCGGCGGCTTTCTTGTTTATAAGGATACTTTGGCTTTTAACGTTTTCCCTGTTTGGAGTTGCTTAGCTGCACGTCTTTCAATAAAGAATTCTGCTGGCTGAACTTGTGCACGCAATTGTTGCCCGGCGCCCGCGAGGAGCATTCACAACCCGTGATCTTATTGCCTGAGTAAGTAAAGTAGCAGAACTCGCAGCCAGGGGCAGCCTGGCAGGTATGCTTGCCACCTTTGCTACTCAGGTACAGGCTGTTATCGGAGGTCATGTCCAGCTCCAGCGCCATGGATTTAAACGCGCCGCTGCGGATGCCCAGCCCAACCAGGTAATAAACAGCGCTGTCTTCTTTTGTTTCCTGCACCTTCCGGATCATCACCTTGTCCACCACTGTGCCATCCCCAAACTCGCGGATAAAAGGCTGATACAGCTCCTGCTTCGGCACTATATAATTCACACTATCCAATATCACCTGCGCCAGCAGCTTGCCATCATACCGTTCAGCCGGCGTCTCGTCGGGGTCTGATTCGCTCTCCTCCGGAAAAGCTTCGCGGCGGGTACAGGCGCTTGCCAGCAGCAGCACCATCAGCATGAAATAGAGAAAGCGGTCCGGCGTTAGCGGGCTACGGCGGGTAGCAGGCGTGGTTAGGTGCATGTCGGTTCAGGTTATTTGCCTTTATAATACTTTAATGCCTCGGGCATAAAGTTACGCAGATCGTTTACGCGGGTAGCTGAGCTGGGGTGCGTAGAGAGGAACTCGGGGGGCGTTTGTCCGCCGCTTTCCTGCATGCGCTCCCAGAACGGTATAGCCGCCTGCGGGTCGTAACCGGCCATGGCCATAAACACGAGTCCCAGCTTATCGGCTTCCGATTCCTGGGTGCGGCTATACTTGAGCAGGCCCAACTGGGAGCCTACCCCATAGGCAGCCAGCGCCAGGTTAGCCGCCGCACCCGGCTGCGTGCCGGCCAGCGCCGAAAGGGTCTGGCCACCGAACTGCTGGGCCAGCATCTGGCTCATGCGCTCGTTGCCATGTTTGGCAATGGCGTGGGCAATCTCGTGGCCCATCACCACGGCAAGTCCGGTTTCGTTCTTCGCTACGGGTAACAGCCCGGTATACACCACCGTTTTACCGCCAGCCATGGCAAAGGCGTTCACCTGGTCGTCCTGCACCAGGTTAAACTCCCAGGCATAGCCCGCCAGCTGGTCCGACATGTTGTTGTTAGCCATATATTGCTCCACAGCTTTCTCGATACGCTGCCCCACGCGTTTTACCATAGCGGTCGCCTGGGCATCACGCGAGAGTTTATTTTCGCTCAGAAACTGGTTGTAAGCGGCATAGCTTTGCTGCTGCATTTCGGCATCCGAAACCAGGTTGAGCTGTCGGCGTCCGGTAATAGGTACAGTCGTACACCCTACCAGCATCACAACAGCAACAGAAAAGGATATTAGTTTTTTATACATAACGTTTAAGGTTTAGTGGCTTCAGAAAAAGTAAATTCAAATTTTGAACCAATTTTCTGAAAACTCAACAATAACGGCATATTAAATTAGTAAAACACTATACTTTCGTGGCTTACGTTCTATTTAATTCCCGGCAGCTGCCGCCAGGCATAGTACCATCAGAATGCTTCGTATACGTTAAAAACCGGATAAATTGTTGTAAGCGGCCAGGCGGGCAATAAAAGCGGCCGTTGCGGGTTAAACCTTATAGAAGGCAACAAGTATAGGATGAAAAAATCAGACAAACCGGCTCTCTGTTAGTTGTGCCGCAAGCTAAGAAATCCTATTTTTGAATATCTGTAAAAATACCACACCCTTACATGAAGATACTCGCTATCGGCCGTAACTATGCCGAACATATTGCCGAACTCCAGAATGAAGTTCCCGACGAACCTGTTATTTTCCTGAAGCCGGACACGGCCATCCTGCGCCACAACGAGCCATTTTATTATCCTGACTATACTAAGGACATACACCACGAGGTAGAGCTGATCTTGCGCATCAGCCGCGAAGGCAAAGAGATCGACCCCAAGTTTGCCCACAAATACTACGATGCCATTGGCCTGGGCATCGACTTTACGGCCCGCGATTTGCAGGCTAAAGCAAAAGCGAAGGGCTTGCCCTGGGCGCTGGCAAAAGGCTTTAACGGCTCTGCCCCGGTATCCGAATTCCTGCCGCTTAACCAGTTCCCCGACCTGCAGAACATCAATTTCCGGCTGGACGTGAACGGGGTGACCAAGCAAAAAGGCAACTCGCAGATGATGCTCAACAACTTTGACGCGATCATTGCTTACATCTCCCGGTTCGTCACCCTGAAAACGGGCGATATTCTATTTACCGGCACCCCGGAAGGCGTAGGCCCCGTGCAGGTAGGAGACAGATTAGAAGGGTATGTGGAAGACAAAAAACTACTTGATTTTGAAATTAAATAAGCGCCTCGCGTTCGTTATACTTAGTACGTTTACCGCCCTGGGCCTGCAGGCACAAAGCCCTACGCCGGTTGTTAAAACAGGAAACATTACCAAAGTCGGAAAAACAGCCCCGATCCCGGTGGAAGCGGGCTATTTCCTGTTCCCGATCAAACCGGGCGTCCGCAATTACCTCTCGGGCACCATGGGCGAGATCCGCTCCAACCACTTCCATGGCGGGCTGGACATTAAAACAGACCAGCGCATCGGTTTGCAGGTTTTTGCCGCGGCCGACGGGTATATCTCGCGGGTAAAAAGCTCTACCTACGGGTATGGCAACATCATTTATATCACGCACCCCAATGGGCTGGTGACTACCTATGGGCACCTTTCGGCTTTTGGCGAGCCACTGGCTACTTACATGCGGCAGAAGCAGTATGAAAAGCAGCAGTTTGAGCTGGAGCTGTTCCTGGAACCTGGCCAGTTTCCGGTAAAGCGGGGCGATGTGATCGCGCTCTCGGGCAACACGGGCGGCTCGGGCGGCCCGCACCTGCACTTTGAAGTACGCGACAAAGAAGACCGCCTCTACAACCCGCTGCTCTATAAATTCTCCGAGATACTGGACAGTATGGCTCCGGACATTTTCAGCCTGGCCATCCAGCCGCTCAACATTCACAGCCGCGTAAACAACGAATTCGGGCGGGCAGAGTTTAAGCCTGTCAAAACCGGCAGTACCTATACTTTAACCGACACGGTGTATGCCCACGGCCTACTGGGCCTGGAGTTGCAGACCACCGACCGGCTGGATGGCACCGTTAACAAAAACGGCACGCAGCAGGTAACGCTCTTTGTAAACGGCAAACCGCTTTACGAGCATTACATCGACCACGTGCCTTTTGAGCTGTCGCGACAGGTATCGCAGCACATCGACTACAATGTATACAAACGCCAGGGCCGCACCTTTCAGAAAGCGTATGTAGATACCGGCAACGACCTGCCGCTTTACCGTACGGCCAATCAGCGCCAGGGCCGCATCAGCATCAGCCCCGATTCGGTGTACCAGGTCAAGCTTGTTACCCAGGATTCTTACAACAACACCTCCACCCTGAACTTTGTGGTGAAAGGCAAAGCACCGGCTTTTTATAAAACGCTGGCCAAAGCGGTAAAAAAGCCAACCCTGAACTATGAGATCATCGGCAACGTACTGAAAGTAAGCGCCACGGATACCAGTGCTACCCCCCGAAATGTGGAACTGTTCATGAAAGGCAAAGGGCTGCAACTGGTGCCCAGCTACATGGACAACTCGGCTTCCGTAGCCCTGTACGACCTGCGTGGCGGCCTTCCTGACTCCCTGGGTTTTTGTGGCGAAACAGAAAAACTAGATTTCCAGCGCATGGTGCCGCCGGGGCAGGAAGTAAAGTTTTCGAACCGCTACCTGGACCTTATTTTTAACGAGCAGACGCTTTATGACACGCTCTACCTGCAAACCCGCAAAGAAGGCGATGTATATACGATCGGCGATTTTTATACACCCCTGCTCAAAGGCCTGGCCGTTACCATTACGCCCGACAGGCAGTTTGCCGACAAATCGAAGGCGGCGGTATATTACCTGGGTACTGGCCGTGGCCGCGGGTTTATGGGCGGTACCTGGAACGGGAACACCATTACTTTTACTACTCGCAACATGGGCAAGTTTAAAGTGCTGGAAGATACCAATGCGCCCAAGATGAAGCTGCTGAGCAAGAGTAAAGACATGATCCGCTTTAAGATCTGGGACGACCTGTCGGGTATCAACTCCTTTAATGCCTACGTGAACGGCAAATGGATCCTGATGAAGTATGAGCACAAAGATGCGACGATCTGGTCTGAGAAGCTGGATAAAAACATACCTTTGTCCGGCGAATTTGTGCTGAAGGTAAAAGACAATGCCGGCAACGAAGCCACCTATACGACAACGATTTAATTTGTATCGAATCACGACACACGTAGCACGAATCACGATGAGAGAGTCTTGCTACCTGATACGTGCTACGAGATACGTAACAAAACTATGACACTACACATCGGCGACAAAGCCCCTGAATTTGAAGGCAAGGACCAGAACGGCCAGCCTGTAAAACTGAGCGACTACCGGGGAAAGAAAGTGCTGCTATACTTCTACCCCAAAGACGATACCTCCGGCTGTACCGCCCAGGCCTGCAACCTTCGCGACAACTACAGCGACCTGCAGCAGCAGGGCTACGAGGTGATCGGCGTAAGTATAGACCCGGAGAAATCGCATCAGAAGTTTATCAGCAAGTATGAGCTGCCTTTTACGCTGCTAGCCGATACCGACAAGCGCATTGTAGAGCAGTATGGCGTGTGGCAGGAGAAATCCATGTATGGCCGCAAGTATATGGGCACCATGCGCTACACCTTTGTCATCGACGAGGAAGGCGTGATCCGCGACATCATCACCAAAGTAAAAACCGCTGAGCACGCCAGCCAGATCCTGGGTAAATAATCACCTAAAAAGCGCAGCTGCCTTTCCGCACAGCTGCGCTTTTTTAGCTTTTAAGTAAGTATAAAAGCACGTATAAACCGGCATGACTGGCGCCTTTTCTATTTCATTTACAGCCGAAGGGTAAACGGTTCGCTAAATTTTATTACTTTAGCTTACGATCCATAACGTATCATTTCCAATTCATAATCAGACAACGTGAATCCACACAACAAGAGAATAGACGAACTGAAGCAGGTGGCCGCGCAGGTGCGCCGCGATATTGTACGCATGGTGCATGCCGTTAACTCCGGGCACCCAGGCGGCTCGCTGGGCTGCACCGATTATTTCGTATCGCTATACTTCCGGGTGATGAACTACAGCCCCAACTTTAACATGGATGGCAAAGGCGAAGACCTGTTTTTCCTTTCCAACGGCCACATCTCGCCGGTTTGGTACAGCACGCTGGCGCGCGCCGGCTTTTTTGAGGTAAAAGAACTCGCTACGTTCCGCAAGCTCAACTCTCGCCTGCAGGGCCACCCGGCCACGGAAGAAGGCCTGCCCGGTATCCGGGTAGCATCCGGTTCTTTGGGCCAGGGACTTTCGGTAGCGCTGGGCGCTGCCGAAGCTAAAAAGCTGAACAACGACAATAGCCTGGTGTATGTGCTGATGGGCGACGGCGAGTTGGAAGAAGGCCAGATATGGGAAGCTGCCATGTATGCAGCGCATCACAAGCTGGATAACGTGATTGCCACCGTAGACCGCAACCACCAGCAGATCGATGGCTCTACCGACGAGATAGGCGGTCTGGGCGACCTGCGCGCCAAGTTTGAGGCTTTTGGCTGGCATGTGCTGGAAGCGGACGGCAATAACTTTGAGCTGCTGCTGCCTGCCCTGGAAGATGCCAAAGCTGCTGCCGGAAATGGCAAGCCGGTGATGGTGCTGATGCATACCGAAATGGGCTATGGCGTGGACTTTATGATGGGTTCGCACAAATGGCACGGGGTAGCACCAAACGATGAGCAGCTGCAGATCGCGCTGCAGCAACTGGCTGTAAACGAAGCCGCGGACTACTAATCTATCGTTTCCCGTTGCGGGTTATTCGTTTTTCGATGAACAAAAAACGAATAACCAACCACGAATCCTCGGCTATGGCTATCTGGCACCGCACCTTTGCAGCATTTTGTTTTTTGTTGATCCTGTTGTCAGCAGGCAATACGGCTTTGGGGCAGCAGGAAAAGCCCAAACCTAAAACGCGTATCCTGTTCTTGCTCGATGCCTCGGGCAGTATGCTAGCTAAGTGGGAAAACAGCGACCGCATGGAAGTGGCCAAAACGCTGCTGGCCCACCTGGTAGATTCGCTGCAGGGCTACGACAATGTAGAAGTGGCGCTACGCGTATACGGCCACCAGTTCGGCCGCGAGCGCAACGACTGCAAAGACACTAAGCTGGAGGTACCGTTCGCGGCCCGCAATACCCAGGCGATTAAAAGCAAACTGCAGCAGATCGTGCCGCGGGGCAACACGCCCATCACTTACTCGCTGGAGCAGGCGGCCGGAGACTTCCCGGCCGACAAATCCCGCAACGTGGTGATCCTGATCACTGATGGGCTGGAGTCCTGCGCAGGAGACCCGTGTGCCATGTCGCTGGCGCTGCAAAAGAAAGGCATCTTTCTGCGCCCTTTCATTATTGGCATCGGCATAGAGCCGGCTTACGAAAAGCAACTGAGCTGCATTGGCCAGTACTTTAATGCCGCCGATGTGCAGACATTTGAAAATGTACTGACCGAGATCGTAACGCAGACGCTGAGCCAGACCACCGTTAGCGTGGAGCTGCTCGATGACCAGGGCAAAGCCGTAGAAACGGACGTGAACATGACGTTTGTAAACGCGCTGAACGGCCAGCCGGAATATAACTACGTGCACTACCTGGACGGCAAAGGCAAGCCCGATGTGCTGGATGTGGATGCGCTGCTGCCGTATGACCTGGTGGTGAACACAACGCCCGTGGTGATAAAACGAAGCATTGCCCTGCAACCCGGCAAGCACAACGTGGTGCAGGTGCAGGCGCCGCAGGGCACCATTTACCTGCGCCAGAACGGGCCTTCTGCTTACGGGCAACTGGCAGCCCTGGTGCGCCAGCAGGGAGCCGAGCAGACCCTGCATGTGCAGGTATTCGGCAACAGGCACAAGTACATGGCCGGCACCTACGAGCTGGAGATTCTGACGCTGCCGCGCATTTATATGAAAGGCGTAACCGTGAAACAAGGCGAGACCAACACAATCACCATCCCGCCGCCGGGGCAACTGGCTATCTCGTCGCAGGTGCAGGGCTACGGCAGCGTGTATAGTATAACCGATAGTGGCAGCCAGGAGTGGGTTTGCAACATACCCGAGGAGAATAGTAAAATAACACTGGCATTGCAGCCAGGTAAGTATAGATTTGTTTATCGCCTCAAGTCCGCCCAGGCGAGTAAGTTTACTGATGTGCAGGATTTCACCATCAGATCGGGCGCAACAACAACCGTAAAAATTTTCAACAGATAAATGAAAGACTTCCCCTACACCGAGAGTAAAGATACCCGTTCCGGTTTCGGCGCCGGCCTGCACGAGCTTGGCCGCACCAACCCCGACGTAGTGGCCCTTTGTGCCGATTTGACCGGCTCCCTTAAAATGGATGCCTTCAAAAAAGATTTCCCGGAGCGCTTCTTCCAGGTAGGTATCGCCGAAGCCAACATGATGGGCCTGGCCGCCGGCATGACCATCGGAGGCAAGATCCCCTTTACCGGTACGTTCGCCAACTTCTCTACCGGCCGCGTATATGACCAGATCCGCCAGTCGATTGCCTACTCAGGCAAGAACGTTAAGATCTGCGCCTCCCATGCCGGCCTGACGCTGGGCGAAGACGGTGCCACGCACCAGATTCTGGAAGACCTGGGCATGATGCGCATGCTGCCGCACATGGCCGTAATCAATCCTTGCGACTATAACCAGACCAAAGCCGCTACTATTGCCATTGCCGCTTACGAAGGGCCGGTATACCTGCGCTTTGGCCGCCCGGTGGTGCCTAACTTCACTCCTGCCGATCAGAAGTTTGAAATTGGGAAAGCGGTGATGCTGAACGAAGGTACCGACGTGAGCATTATCGCCACCGGCCACCTGGTGTGGAAAGCCATCCTTGCCGGCCATATCCTGGCTGAAAAAGGCATCTCGGCCGAGATCATTAACATTCATACCATCAAGCCGCTCGACGAAGCAGCTATACTTGCCTCTGTGGCTAAGACCGGCTGCGTGGTATCGGCTGAAGAGCACAACCGTTTGGGCGGTCTGGGCGACAGCATCGCGCAGGTGCTGGTAAAGAACAGACCGGCTCCGCAGGAATATGTTGCCGTGAACGACTCGTTTGGAGAGTCTGGTACGCCGGAGCAGCTCATGGAGAAGTATGGCCTCTCCGAGCAGGACATCGTAGCCGCCGCCGAACGCGCTATCGCCCGTAAATAATTATTCGTTGCTAGTTGTTCGTTATTCGTTAGCCGGAGAGCGAATTATTCCGACCAACGAGTAACGAGCAACGAATAACACCTTTTGGAAGACAAAGAGCTTTTAGCCAAATTCGCCCACCCCGAAAGCCGCAACCTGGCTTTTAACCAGCTTGTCCGGAAGTACCAGCAGAAAGTATACTGGCACATCCGCAAGATGGTGATCGACCATGAAGATGCCGACGACCTGACCCAGGAAGTCTTTATCAAAGTATGGAAGAACCTGGAGACCTTCCGCCAGGATGCCAAGCTGTATACCTGGCTTTACCGCATCGCCACCAACGAGTGCCTGACCTTTCTGTCGAGTAAAAAAAGAAAATTTTTCCTGCCCCTGCACGATGTAACGGCCGAGCTCATCCAGAAAGTGGAAGCATCGCCGGAGCTTGCCGGTGACGAGATTCAGCTCAAGCTACAAAAAGCGATTCTGCGCTTGCCCGACAAGCAGCGCCTGGTCTTTAACATGAAATATTTTGATGAGCTCAAGTATGAGGAGATTTCCGAGATACTGGGCACGTCTGTGGGTGCGTTAAAGGCCTCTTATCATATCGCTGTAAAAAAAATAGAAGAATATATACAACAGGATTAAACCTTGACAGTATATCGGCATCTAACTGGTAAGAAAATGGAAAACAAGGGGAAACACATAAAGCTGCACGACATTCCGAAGCGCCACCTGCACCAGGTGCCGGAGCATTACTTCGAGCAACTGCCAACCCGCATTATGGCACGTACGGCTGCAGCCGGGGTGCCGCAGGCTGCCTGGTGGCAGCAAGGCCTCTGGCGCCCGCTGCGGGTAGCTGTGGCCCCGCTCCTGTTGCTGCTGGTTTTTGCGTGCGTATACTTCCTCAATATGCCTGCCCGATCTGCTGCACCTCCTATCCGTTTCGCAGCTTTGGCCGAAGTAGAGATCGTGGATTACCTGACCGATACCAACACGCCGCTGGAAACAGCAGACCTGGCAGAATTAACTTCGCTGTCGGACCAGGATTTAACGGCTGATTTCCTGAATGTAAGCTCCAAAGCAGCGGCTGAAGAGCTCGAATACCACCCCATCGAAGACCAAGATTTTTAACATACCATGAAACACCTGCAAACCCTGCTGTTGCTGCTCCTGTTCACCCTGGCAAGCAGCGCCGCCTTCGCGCAATCCGCCCAGGAAAGAGAGCGGAAAGAACATATACAGGCGGCCAAAACGGCTTATCTGACCGACAAGATGCACCTCACGCCGGAGCAATCGCAGAAGTTCTGGCCCCTTTACAACGAGTATGAGGCCCGGCGCCACGACATTTATGCTTCCTCCCGATCGATAAAGAGGGCGGATCCGGACGAGATGAACGACCAGGAAATACAGGCTACGCTGGATAGCAAGTTTGAGCGGGACCAGAAAGTGCTGAATTTGGAAAAGGAGTATGCCGCCAGGTTTCAGAAAGTGATTTCTTCGCGGCAGCTGCTGCAGCTTTACCGCAGCGAACACGAATTTACAAAGCTGCTGCTCAAACGCCTCGACGATAAAAACGCGCGTAATAATCCATAAACACATTTTGGCTAAATGTTGAAGAACTAAAAGGCCCTGCCGTTTTGCGGCAGGGCCTCTTTCTTGTAGGTCAGAATTTCTTTTGCTGCATGATCCACTCATCCATGCGGCGTTCCAGCACTTCCAAAGGCATGACACCGCCTTTCAGAATTTCGTCGTGGAAGGCGCTGATGCTGAATTTATCGCCCAGCTCCTGCTGTGCCCGCTGGCGAAGTTCCTTGAACTTCAACTCCCCTATTTTGTAGGAAAGCGCCTGCCCCGGAATGGCCATGTAGCGTTCGATCTCGGCGGTGGCGGCTTCTTCGCTGGTCAGCTCATTATCCAGCGAGTACTGGATAGCGCGCTCCCGCGACCAGCCTTTGGTATGGATGCCCACATCCACTACCAGCCGGATGGCGCGGTGCATCTCTTCGCCCAACCGGCCAAAATACTGGTAAGGGTCGGTATACAGGCCCAGCTCTTTGCCCAGACTTTCGGAATACAGGGCCCAGCCTTCGCCAAACGCACCGTACCAGGCATATTGCCGGAACTGCGGCAGCCCTTCCTGCTCCTGCTGCAGCGAGATCTGGTAATGATGACCTGGAATGGCTTCATGCAAAAACAGCGCCTCCATGCCTACTTTGTTATACTTGGTGGCATCCAGAATGGGCACGTAAAAAATGCCGGGCCGGGAGCCGTCCGGTGCCGGCGGGCTATACTCGGCGCTGGCCGATGCGGCCCGGAAAGCCTCCGTTTGCCGGATCTCGAACTTTGACCGGGGCTGAAGACCGAATAGCTTGTTCAGCTGCGGCTGCTCCCGTTGGTGTATCTGTTCAAAGGCAGCTAGTACATCGGCCGGCTTTTTGAAAGGCATAAACTGCGGATCGGTGTTCACATACTTAAAAAAGGCTTTCAGATCGCCCTTGAAACCGACCTGCTGTTTTACCTGCTCCATCTCGGCCCGGATGCGGGCCACTTCCTTCAGTCCGGTTTCATAGATCTCGTCCGGCGTTATGTTGGTCGTGGTCCAGTAGCGCACCAGGTATTGGTAATAGGCCTCCCCGCCGGGAACGCTGCTGATACCCGAAGTTGTGCGGCTCTTGGGCAGGTATTCGTACAGCATAAAGTCGTGCAGCTTGCGGTAGGTCGGGATCACCTGCTCTTTAATAGCAATAGTATAGGCCCGCGTGAGGCTGTCTTTTTGCTGCGCGGTAAAGCTTGCCGGCATATGTTTGATGGGCTCCCAGAAAATGATCTTGGTCGGGTCGTCCACCACCATGGCCTGCAGCTGCGGCAGTACTTTCAGCGTCAGGGCGCGGGGTAGCACAATGCCGGCTGCCATACCGCGGCGCATGTTGGCCACCGCCGTATCGCCCCATACCTGAAAGGCCTGGATGCGGCCCAGAAAGTTGCGGTAATCCCGGGGTGTTTTAAAGGGCTGATTCCCGGCACCGGACCCCAGCTGCCCCATGGTGATGGGCAGCCCCCAGAACTGGTTCAGCGGCAGCAGCTCGGTAGGTTGGTCAAGCCCCTCCAGCGCCATTTTCATCTCATACTTAAAAATATCGTAGCTGGTGCGCTGCTGCTCATTTAGCACCTGCCGGTCTATTTTGTTGATCTGGTTGAGGTAGTTGCGGTAAAAATCACGCACCTGCTGTTTGTAGGCCTGGCTGATGTCGTTTGGCAGCTTGTCGTTGTAGCGGTTATCGGCAATGGCAGTAGCTTCCAGCGGAAACAGCTTCAGGCGGTCTTCAAAGTAATTCCGGAAAAGCGTTTCGAGGTTTTCGTCCTGTAACACAATGGCGATGCTTTCAGAGGGCTCCGTGGTGCGGGTACAGCCCCAGGCACTTGCAGCGCCCAGCGCCAGGGAAGTATATAAAGCCAGCGGAATATTTTTCATAAGTATTTTTGAAATTAAAAAGGAGCGACCAGCCTGCTTAGACCGCATCCAGCAAAAAGCCGATATCGTCGCCGGGCATAAACTCCAGCGGCTTCTGGCCCTGCAGGAAAATACGAGCGGGTAGCGGCCCCAGCAGCGCTATTTTATCGCCCTTAATCCGCAGCATGCTGCCTTCGCGCAGGCCCACGACCGGCTGGCGGTTGTGCTGATGAAATTCCGCGATCCGGGTTTCACGGGTTTCGCCCATGTGCGTGGAGTCGGGCTCCGGGTCCAGGTAGTGGGGGTTGATATTGAAAGGCACCAGTTGCAGCGCATCAAAAGTCTTGACGTGTACCACCGGCATGTCGTTGGTGGTGCCAATAGTTTTGCCGGCCACGTTGGTGCCGGCGCTGGTGCCCATATAGGGCATCCCCTTGCCTGCACGCTGCTGCAGGGGCTGCACCAGTTTGTTGGCGTATAGCTGGCGCAGGAGCACGAAGGTATTGCCGCCACCTATAAACACCGCCTCGGCCTCGTTCACTGCTTTTACCGGATCATCATACGTGTGCACACCTGTTACAGTGATCTCCCAGGGTGCAAACGCCTCCTGCACTTTAGCGGTATAATCCGTGTGCGAGATGCCCCCGGGGCGGGCGTAGGGTATAAACAAAAGGCTGCGCTTGCCCTTTAGTAAGTGCTGTATCTCCTCTTGGGCATGCTCCAGGTAGCCCGTGCCATGTGTGGTAGAGGTGCTGATTAATAGTAGATCTCTGCTCATACCTCAAAAGTATGGAATTTTGTACGATAGAGCGGAATTTTAGCTGCGGGATTCTTCTCCTTCCAGCCTCGGAGTTCGGCCACGCCCGGAATAAAAGTAGCGCTTACGACGACAGTGGAATGAAGATGCGTAGCATCCACGCGCTGCGCCTTTTCTTTTACAAGATAATTATACTTTGCTATAGCAGTTAAGCCAGGGGTTTGCTATTTGCCTGCCTGGGTTGTATTCATATACTTGGCAGCATCCAGGAAGGTCGTATTCCAGATCTCCTTTTCATGTGCTTTGAGGAAATGCAACAGCTTGCTATGGGCTTCCAGTGACACATTTAGGGAGTGCTCGCCGCCAACGCCATGAAAAAGGAACACCACCATGGTGTTTGTTTTCATGGCCTGCTTTACCAGCGCAATGAGCTCGTCGCCCGACTGCCCGTTGATCATATAACTGCCGATATTATAGCGATTTGCCTTGTCCTTTTGCACCATTTGCCCCTGCACGCCACGGGCAGCCACAAATTCTCCTTTTACCGGATCGAGATAAGGCATGCCATTTATGGTCAGATCGCCGCAGGGATAGGCATACGTCCGCTCGGTTTTACCATCAACGGCATGCAGCAGTACATTGGTGGCTTTTATCTCATCTGTCATTCGGCGAACAGAATAGGTGGCCAGGTCATAATCCGAAGTTACAAAGCTTCGGCCCGGCAGGCTGCCGTTACAGGGGTGAAACAGCGAATGGTTGGCCAGTTCATGCTTGTTGGCTGCTACCTTTTTCCACTCGTCCAGGCGATGGGTAAAGGCCTGCGAAGAGCCGATGAGGAAAAAGGTGCCCTTCAACTGCAGCGAATCCAGCGCCGGCACCACCTTATCCAGGTGCACGTTCAGGGCGTCATCGTAAGTCAGCACCACAGCACATTTCTTTTTATGCCAGCTTTGGGCACTTACACTTATACTATACAAGCAGAGCAGAAACGGCAGAATTCTCTTAAAGCGCATCAGCGTGATTTTAAAGAAAAAGGTATAAACCAGGGATCTTCTAAAGATAGACCAATAATACAATTTTCTTTCGTAACATGCTGTATGTAAGTGGAGTCCTTTTGAGCGTGAACCGGCCAGCTATTTTTCCTGCCCTATTGCCGCAACAACAAGTATAAAATACCTAGTTTCAGGCAAGCACCGGATGTAGGCAACTGTCCTGCAGAGAAACTTTCGCTGCGTCGCGGCAGGGAAAACGGTTTCAATCTTATTGTTTACCAGCCATTAAAAAGAAGGAGCAAAAAGAAATGACTAAAGGTAAAGACTTGGCATAGGGCAAAGTATAAGACATATTTGCGCACAGGATATGTGGCACGCAGTGTTCGCGGCAATGAAGCGTATATAACAGGGTTTTAAAAGCTTGCAGGCGGGCTTAGTCGCTCTCCTTGTTTATGGGTAGCTTCAGCTTGATGGTGTCGGCGTAGGGGTCCAGGGCAGCATAGCTGGTAAGCGCCCGAACGAGGCCAATACTTTTGAGGTCGTATAGAAACCACAACTCCACATAGAAATCAAACAGCCAGTACAGATCGATTTTGCACCATCCGCGGATGCGGTGATGCAGGTAATGGCCCTTTTCTAAAACGACCGCTGCCTGGCGGCGCGGGGAAAGCTCATTAAATTCTTCGGCGCTAATCATGTCTCGTCAGGAACAACACAAACCAACAAATCAGAAAAAAGGCTGCGCAGGGCAGCCTTAAGGGTTTAACGTAAATATCCTGATTTTGGTCTAATTAAGATGCAGCGTGTACAGCTCAAAGCGGGTGGAAGCAAAGCTCCAGTGAGAGGGCGATGGGTGGATCTCTACCCCATCTTCGTCGGTAATCGTTACCGCAAACCCTTCTCCCTGGTTTAAGGGTTCTGTGAAGTGTTTAACGGAATATACCTTGCCTTCCTCAATCCATTCATCCGGCTCAAACACGGGCATCGACGCATCTACGCACTTTGCATACACGGCCATATAGCTTGGGGGTACAAATAAATTAACCATGCTCTAATAACTTTTCAGAAAGGTAAATAATTCCTGCAAAAAGAAAATGCAAGACCCAAAATTAAGGGCTTTCTGTAAGTATACAATAACTGTGCCTTAGCCGGTGCGTCAGTCTTATTTTATACTTAGTGGCTTGCACCCGGCGCCGGATGCTTGTATCCAGCTATTTATGATGTACCTTATAATCAGGTAGCTAAAGCAACGTTACCTTATAACAACAGCAGCCGCAAGTATACGGGCAACAGCCTATACCCTTTTACCTGACACACGTAGTAAATTGTCAGTCGCTATGTCAATTTTAAACAAACTTATCATATATGGAGGCATCTGCAAGAAAATCCCATCCCACCATCCAGGAGTCCTTTCCTGCAGCTCCGGGGGTATGGGGCGTAAAAACCGCATTCGTAAACCTGTATTTCATCGCGGAGCCCGATGGTTCCTGGGTGCTGGTGGATGCAGGACTTTACGGGTATAAGCAAAAGATAAAAAAAGCGGTGGTGGAACTGTTTGGCGAAGATGCCAGGCCCCGGGCCATCCTGCTCACCCACGGCCATTTTGACCATATCGGGTCGCTGCGCGAGCTGGCAGCCGAGTGGCGCGTTCCGGTGTATGCGCACCCGCTGGAGTTTCCTTACCTGACGGGCAAATCCAATTACCCGCCGCCCGATGCTAGTGTGGGCGGAGGCGGTATGGCGTACATGGCGTTTATGTACCCCAAAAAGCCGATCGATGTAAGCAATAACCTGGAACTGCTGCCTCCGGATGGCAGTGTACCGGGTTTACCTTCGTGGCGCTGGCTGCATACGCCGGGGCATACGGCCGGGCACGTCTCCTTTTTCAGGGAGAGCGACCGCACGCTGGTAGCCGGTGATGCCTTTATTACGCGTGATGGCGAATCGCTGGCCGCTGTGCTCTCGCAGAAACGAAAAGTGCATGGCCCGCCGGCGTATTTTACCTCCGACTGGGGCGCCGCGCAACATTCTGTGGAATTACTGGCTGACTTAAATCCTGAAATAGCCGCTACCGGCCACGGTTTGCCCATGCGGGGAAAAGAGCTGCAATCGCAACTCTACCAGCTGGTGCAGGACTTCTGGATGGTGGCCGTGCCGGACCATGGCCGGTATGTGCATGAACCCGCCGTGACGGATGAAATGGGGGTTGTTTCGGTACCTCCGCCGGTGAGTAACCCAGTGCCCAAAGTACTGGCTGTAGCTGGCGCCGTAGCGCTGGCCGGCATCGCCCTGGCAGCGCTACGCAACCGAAAAGCCGCCAAGCATCCTCGGTATGCCGCGAGCGGGGCTTTTCGCGAGCAGGAGGCAAAGCCGCTACAGCACCGGCCCTTCTCGCATAACCGTGTTGCTACTGGTCTTCCGCCTGATATTGACCCGAACTACGATGACCCGAATGGCCATACAAATAATTATCCCTGAAAAAAGAGAAGTCCGGCTGCAACAGTAGCCGGACTTCTCTTTTTCAGGATAACGAAATTTTAATCTTTCTTGTGGTTGGCTCTGCCGGAACCGCTTTTGTTACCGCCGCCATCCTGCTTGTTTACCGTGGCCCAGGCGCGTTTCTCCGCTTCTTCCTTGCTCACGCCTCTGTGTTCGTAGCCTTCTTCAATATGTTCTGCCTTCCGTTTCTGCTTGTCGGTGTAGGCTGATTTATCTCCCTGTGCCATATTCTCCTCCTTTTCTTAAGTAAAACATGTAATGTAGTAGCTTCTGCAGCTGCGCTTTTCTTTTTACGCAGATGGTGAATTTTCAGGTATACTTGCCTCCTCTGTTATGCCTATACTTAAGGCAAAGGGGCCATTAGCTGCCTTACTAAACGAACAATTCCGTACCTTTGCCCTATGATTTCGATGAGGCAATTGTTTCTGCAGCACCAGGCGCAGACATCAGATTTTCCGCTGATGATAGAAGTTGAGAAAGCCGAGGGCGTATACATGTATAGCCACGAGGGCGGGCGCTACCTGGATCTGATTTCGGGTATTGGGGTGAGCAACGTTGGCCACCGACACCCGCGGGTAGTGGCAGCCATTCAGGAGCAACTGGATAAATACATGCACCTGATGGTGTATGGCGAGTTTGTGCAGGCCCCGCAGGCTAAGCTGGCAGAAGCTATTTGCAGCACCCTGCCGCAGCGCCTCAACAACGTATACCTTGTAAACTCAGGAACCGAGGCAGTAGAAGGGGCTCTTAAGCTGGCCAAGCGCTTTACCGGCCGCACCGAGCTGATCACTTTCCGCAATGCCTATCATGGCTCCACACAGGGAGCATTATCTGTAAACGGCAGCGAAAGTTTCAAGAATGCTTTCAGGCCGCTGTTGCCTGATGTGCGCCTGCTGACGCATAATGTCTCGTCGGACCTGGAAAATATAACCACCCGCACGGCTGCTGTTATCCTTGAAACCGTGCAGGGCGAAGCCGGCGTGCGCCTGCCGGATAGCAGTTATCTGCAGCAATTGCGCCAGCGGTGCACCGACGTCGGCGCCCTGCTGGTCCTGGATGAGATCCAGACCGGGTTTGGCCGCACCGGCACGTTCTGGGCTTTTGAGCAGTTCGGCATCGAGCCCGATATTCTGCTTTGTGCCAAAGGAATGGGCGGCGGCATGCCGATCGGGGCCTTTATTGCACCGCAGGAGATCATGGCCGTATTCAAGAACGATCCCATCCTGGGCCACCTGACCACGTTTGGCGGGCACCCCATCTCGTGTGCTGCCTCGCTGGCAACCCTGCAGGTTATCCGCGACGAGCACCTGCTGGCAGGCGTAGCCGAAAAGGCAGCCCTGTTCAGGCAGTTGCTGGTGCACCCGCGCATTAAAAGCATCCGGCACTGCGGCCTGCTGATGGCAGCCGAATTTGAATCCTTCCAGGTACTCAAAGCCGTGATTGACCGTGCGATCCTCAATGGCGTGCTCACCGACTGGTTCCTGTTCTGCGACAACTCCATGCGTATTGCCCCGCCCCTCACCATCACCGAAGAGCAGATAAAAGAAGCGTGTGACGTGATCTTGCGCTCCATCGACGAAGTAGTGGGCTGAGCCGCTTAGCTTACGCCTGCTCCTGCTCTCTTAAACACAAGCCACCTGTCATTTGCTGCAACAGCTGCCCTAGCGCGTTGCAGCAACCAAGCCCCTCTCCGAGACGATTTATACGCGGCTGTGGCGGCGTGTTTATACTTGCTTAGCTGCTTTTCTTCATCTTTTTAACCCAAAATACCACCGCCTGCCTCCCCGGCACGTAAAAGCCGAAACCGTGCCTTTCTCAAGGCATCCTTAACCACGACGTTTTTCTATGGAAATAGCCTTGGTGCTAACCCTGCTGGTTATAGCAGTGATTCTTTTTGCGACCGAAAAGATGCCGGTTGAGATCGTGACGCTCCTGATGCTCATCATCCTGGCTAGTACCCGTATCATAACGGCTGAAGAGGCATTTGCAGGGTTCAGCAGCGATTTTATCATTATTATCGCCTCTATTTTTATACTTAGCGCCGCCCTGGAAGAAACAGGTATCCTGGATTTTGTCGTCATCCGGCTGGCCCGGCTGGCCCGGAAAAGCTCCAGCCTGATGCTGCTCGTCGTGATGATGATCACCGGCTTTGTTTCTGCCTTTATGAACAATACCACCGTAACGGCCATGTTCGTGACGCCCCTGGTAGGGCTTTCCCGCCGCATCAATCAAAGTACTTCCAAGCTCCTCATGCCCCTGGCGTATGCAGCTATACTTGGCGGCACCTGCTCGCTGATCGGCACCTCTACCAACGTGGCCGTGAGCGGCTATATTGCCAAAGTGGGCTTAGCCCCGGTGGGACTGTTCGAGATTACTGGTATCGGCACGGTTATCTTTTTAGTAGGCCTGGTATACATGCTCACCGTCGGCCAGCGCATGCTCCCCAACCGCGATGACCAGCAACTGACCGAAGAGTATAAATTACAGCGCTACCTGACCGAGATCGTGGTGCTGCCGGATTCGCCGCTAGACGGGCAGCTGGTGTTTGCCTCCGATCTGGCATCGCTTAACTTCCGGATGCTCAACATTATCCGGGGCAAAGAAAACTTTCTGCCCGACTTCCGTACCCGCATCAACATCGGCGATGTGCTGCTGGTGGAGGGCGACCTGGAAAACCTCATCAAGGTAAAAGAAACCAAGGGCATCCAGATCATGGCCGATGTGATTCTGGAACGGGACCTGCAATCAGACAATATCAAGCTGGCCGAATTGCTGATCGTGCGCCAGTCGGACCTGATCGGCCGCACGGTAAAGGAGATCAACTTTTTGCAGCGCTATGGCCTGGTCGTAATTGCCATTTCCCGGCACGGCGAAACTTTACGCTCCAAAATTGGCAGTATCCACCTGCAACTCGGTGATCTGCTGCTGGTGCAGGGTTCTTCTGAACGACTTGCTCAATTGCGCACCACCGACAATGTGGCACTGCTGGATGAATTTGAGCCCGTGTTATATAAAAAGCGCAAAGGTATTATCGCCATTTCCTGCTTTGTAGTAGGCATTTTATTGGGCACCATGCAGGTACTGCCGCTTTCTATTGCTTTTTTGCTGGCGGCCATGTGCAGCATCATTTTCCGCTGCATCAGCGCGGATAAAGCCTACAAAGCGATCGACTTCAGGCTGCTGGTGCTGATTGGCGGGATGACAGCCTTTGGTACTGCCATGGAAAACTCTGGTGCTGCTGATTTTCTGGCCCATGGCATTGTGAGCCTGGTCGGCGATTTTGGGAAGCTGGCTGTGCTGGGGGGCTTTGTTGTCCTGACGGTGCTGCTGACACAGCCTATGTCGAATGCCGCTGCCGCGCTGGTGGTAGTACCCGTTGCCCTGCGTGCCGCCACCGAGCTGCACGCCGACCCACGAGCGTTTGCCATTGCCATTATGCTGGCGGCCTCGGTGTCGCTGGTAACGCCTTTTGAACCTGCTTGTATCCTGGTTTACAGCCCTGGCAAGTATAAGTTCCGGGACTTCTTAAGGATAGGCACCCCTCTCACTGTGCTCCTTGTCTTAGTTATATTATTCCTGGTACCCGTCTTCTGGCCCTTGTAACAGATCGCCTGCAACAGGAGTACAAATAAGTATAACGCCTGTTTGCTATGCTGAAAATACCTGTTACCTGTTTGCCCCTGCTCTGCCTGCTAACAGCCTGTTCGCCTGAAAACGAGCAGGTGACCCAGGAGCAGATCGAAACCAAGCCGGTAGCCGACGCCCTGGATACGATTGCAAACACCCGAAAAGACGCGTTGAAAATTGACAAGCATCCTGTCTCGCTCCCGCTGCCACAGCCGGTGCTGGAGTTACTTACGCAGCACTATCCGGGCTGGGAGCAGCCAACGCTTGCAGCTACGGCGCAGCAACACGCCCCCGCCGATGGGCAGGGCCCCACGCTGGTGCGCGGTGATTTTAACGGTGATAACCGCCAGGATTATGTCCTGCAACTGCAGCAAAAAAATAACGTGATTTTGGTGGTAGTGCTGGATGCGGCAAACGGGAATTGGGAACTGGCAGAACTGAAGCGGGATGTTTTGTTCAATGACCGCAACACACTGAAAAGCCTTTATTATGTATACCTGGTGCCTAAAGGCGAGGAGTTGAGGCCCTCTGGCACCAGTGCTCCGGCCCATGCTCCCGCTGATGCCCCCGGAGTTGGCATGGAGGACAGCCACACGGTTTATCTGTACCAGAATGGCCGCTTTATAGCAATCAGGCTCAAAGACTGATGCCGGGAGGCCTGCTAGAAGGAGAGCAGGATATAAATGGTTACCAGCGAGAGGGCAATGCCCGTCGTCACAAACGTTAGAATGAACTTGCTCACGCGAATAGCATAGAGTTTATCGGCATGGGAAATATACATACGGCCCAGGCGGATGTAGAGCAAAAACAGCAGAACGGCCCCGATAATGCCGATGCACCAGAATGCCCCGAACCGCATCAGAAACTCGATCGGTAATTGCCGGTAAAGGTGCGACATCACCGTGGCGTCGCGCATGAGGAACTGTGAGCCAATAAGTAAAAAAAGGCAACCGTAAAAAATAAGCAAAACATTGCTGTCAGGCCGGGTAGCTTTCATTCAGAAAAAATTAATAGTTAAGGAACGACTGGGCTTCGTGTTTAATGTCTTCGCGCGACTGCCCGTCTTTCACTCCCAGCGAGATCTTACGCACCAGCACCCCGACCACGGTCTTTTTAAAGCCAAGGCGGGCGGCCATGTTGATACAGAAATCCATTTCCGTTTCGTCCACAATGCCGTCGGCCAGCATCATCTCCACCAAATCATAGATCTGGTCGAAGCGGTCAGAGTCGTTGGTGGGGAGTTGTGGCTCAATCTTTTCAGCATTGGACAAAATATGACGAACATCGCTGGCTTTCATACCATTCTTCTTGCCTATCGACACAATAAAATTGATCTCAGCAGGGTCCAGGTGGCCGTCTATTTTGGCAAGGGCACCCAGATTGGTGATATGACTTTTTAATCTTTTTGTCTCTTCGCTTTCAAAAAAACCAAACATACGTTGCCTCTCTATTTTAAAATCTATTAATTCGTGATTGATATCGTTGCGTTAAATATTATTGCATCTTAAAGTGATGTGTTGGGACTCCAGCTATAAAAGCCAGATAATCCTGCCAACTGCTGGCTTTCACCTTTCTATGCAGCTATTACATACGGTTTTCTATATTTTTGGAGGCATGCGAACGCATTTTTTTTACTTGAACCTTACCTGCGATAGAAATACGACGAATTATATTCCTTTATTGCGGCAAGAGAAAACAAAAGCGAAGCAGCCTGCCAGGCAAATTACAACTAAGCTACATAACACATAAAACGCTATCATGAAAAAGATAGGTATTTTTACCTCCGGTGGCGACTCTCCGGGAATGAACGCCTGCATCAGAGCGGTTGTGCGCACAGCCATATACCACGGGTTAGAGGTATATGGCATCCAGCGCGGATACAATGGCATGATCAAAGGCGATATATTTAAGATGGAGTCTCACTCCGTAAGCAACATTATTCAGAAAGGCGGCACGATCCTGCGCTCAGCCCGCAGCAAGGACTTCCTGACCAAGGAAGGCCGCCAGACAGCCTATGACCAACTGAAGAAACACGGCATTGATGGCCTGATCGCCATTGGCGGTGACGGCACCTTTACCGGCGCCAATATCTTTTACGAAGAATTCGGCATCCCTACCATCGGCGCGCCAGGCACCATCGACAACGACCTTTACGGAACCGATTATACCATTGGCTACGATACGGCTGTGAACACAGCGCTGGACGCCATCGACAAGATCCGCGATACGGCAGACAGCCACGACCGCGTTTTCTTTATTGAAGTGATGGGCCGTGACTCGGGTTATATTGCCATTCCATGTGCCATTGGCGGTGGGGCGGAGATTGTGATGATCCCGGAATCGGAAACCAACATTAATACCGTGGTAGATGCACTGCGCACAGGCTGGAGCCGTTCTAAAACATCCTTTATCGTGATTGTGGCGGAGGGAGATGTGGCTGGCCACGTAACCGAGATTGCCAACAAAGTACAGGATGCCCTGCCGCACATGGATGCCCGCTGCACTATTCTGGGCCACGTGCAACGCGGTGGCGCACCAACCGCTGCAGACCGCATGCTGGCCAGCCAGTTAGGTATTGCCTGCGTAGATGGCCTGCTTACAGGGCACACCAACGAAATGGCTGGCATCATTAATGGCGAGCTGGTATATACGCCCTTTATCGATACCATTACCAAAATAAAGCCTATTAACCCCTACTATCTGCGGATGGTGGATATCCTGTCGGTATAGCGCCGGCGCCAGGCAGCAAGTATGAATTATGAATGAAGTGAAAAGTAACATCTGAAAAGCTGTTATTCTTTTCCTTCCATTCATAAATTCTGATTCAGCGTTCCGCTTTTATAAATTGAATTATCTCCTCCCATTGCCCGGGATGAAACCAGGTATAGCCGGCATCTTTGTTGAACCAGGTGAGCTGCCGCTTTGCATAGCGGCGACTGTTGCGTTTTAATAACCGCACGGCCTCTTCCCAGCCATACGCCCCCTCCAGGAAATCAAACAGTTCTTTATACCCTACGGTTTGCAACGCATTGTGCCGGCGGGAAGGATACAGGTTTTTTGCCTCTTCCAGCAGCCCCTGCGCCAGCATCTGGTCCATGCGCTGATCGATGCGCTGATAAAGCTCGGCGCGGTCGCGGGTAAGCCCTATCTTAATTGTTTGAAAGGGGCGCGCCTGCTTTTCCTTTTTCCTGAACGACGAGTAGGGTTGCCCGCTGGACAGGCATACTTCCAGTGCCCGCATTACCCGTTGGGGGTTCGCCTGGTCCACCTGTGCAAAATAAGCCGGGTCGCGCTCCTGTAGCTGCGCCAGCAGTGGTGCAAGCCCCTGCTCCGCTAGCAGCGCAGTCAGCTTTTGGCGCACTTCCGGGGCAGCATCAGGCATATCATCCATTCCTTCCAGCACCGCCTGCACGTATAAGCCCGACCCTCCGGTCAGGATCACCACATCGTGCCGGGTAAAGAGCTGCTGCAGCAAGGCCAGCACATCCTGCTCATACATGCCGGCACTATATTCCTGGGCAATGCTATGGGAGTCCACAAAATGATGGCGGATGCCCTGTTGCTCCTCCGGGGTAGGTTTGGCAGTACCGATCAGCATTTCCCGGTAAAACTGCCGCGAATCGGCCGAGATGATTTCAGTGTGATAGTGGCGGGCCAGTTGCACACATAAGGCTGTTTTGCCCACGGCGGTAGGGCCTACTACTACGATCAGGTGCTTTGGCATCGTTATTTTCTATCCGTGTAGCTTGTATAGGCGCGAGCCGCGAGGCTTTCAGATTCACACCCCTGAAGCGGAAAGGCACTGAATTCTTATTCTCCGACACTTGTTTCACCTACAAGCGTATTTCACTTGCAAATTTATAGTATAAATCGTAAACTTTGTTCTTATGAAGCAGCCGGAGCGCTTCATCTATAACAAGTACTGTTTCAACCACCTACAATGCCATACATACCGAACCGCCATACCCAGAATGAGCTACACCAGCACGCAAGTGCTTTGCTGGAGGTGCTAGAGCAGTTAGCGCAGCCCAATCAGGGGCTTGTCGTGGCGCTTCCGGCCGGCCAGGTGTTGGCTGCAAACCAGGTGTTGGCAACTTTCCGGCCCGGTGCTGCGGGGGCTGCTACCAGCCTTGCCGAGGTGCTGGGGCTTACCCCGGCAAGCTTTAAGCAACTGGCAGAGCAACTGCAGGAACAAAAAGTGCTGACCGGCGAAGTGCCGGCTACGGAAGCAGGGGCCTGCTCATTTCAGTACAGCTGCCGTTTGGTACAGTACCAGGGCGCGGCCTTTGTATGCCTGGAGCTTCGTAATCTGGGCCAGACGTCAACCCTGGTGCCCCCGCCGGACGAGGACCGGTACCGCAGTGTGTTTGAAGGCAATGCAGAGCCACTTTTTATACTTGACAGCAGCGGTTGCTTTGTAGATATTAACCACAGCGCGGCTACCCTGGTGCAACAGGAAAAGGAACAGCTCCTTGGCAACTCCATCCTGCGCAGCTTTGGCCTGAACCTCTTTGAGCGGGTTTCGCTTAAAAACCAGTTACAGCAGGCGCTTGCCGGCTCGGTACAAAAATTTGAGTGGTGGCTTCGTGAGAAAAACAGGGAGCTGCTGCCCATCGAGGTCACCCTGCAGAAAGGCATTTTCCAAAAGCGCGATGTCATACTTGGCTCTGCCAAAAACCTGAACGACGTCATAGAGAAAGAACAGGATGTACGCTTCCGCAATAACCAGCTGGAATTTATCAACCAGCTGCTTATCCGGCTCTCGTCGTCTACCAGCCAGCAGGAGGTGCTGAAACTGACCCTGAATGAGCTGCTTGAGAAAAGCGATGTAACCGGCGGCTGCGTGTATACTTACTGCCCGGTGCACGGGCAGCTGCTGCTCGCCTACGCAAACGATAAAACCCAGGCTCCGGTCCTTCCCGATGCAATACCGCTGGAACTGGCCGGGCAAGCCGATGCAACCTCCCGCCGCAAAGCATGGGCAGATGCCTCACAGGTAATGCAGGCGCAGCTTGGGCGCAGCATGACGTTTGTACCCATCACCAGCGACCAGGAACTACTGGCCATGGTCGCGCTGTGGCCGGCCGAACCCTCCCGGATAAGCCCGTCATTCCGGGCGCTGCTCGACTTTATTGGCGGAGCAGTAGGCAATTATATTTCACGGCACCAACTGCAGCAACAGCTCATTACCACCGAAGACAAGTATAAATCGCTTTTTGAATCCTCGTATGATGCCATCCTGCTGTTTAACAAAGATGGGATTGTGCAGGAGTGTAACCAGAAAGCCCTCGATTTCTTCCGCTGCAACCGCGAAGATTTGATCGGCCGTACGCCAAATGATTTCTCCCCTGAATTTCAACCCGACGGAATACGCTCCACCGATAAGGTAAAAGCATTGATCAGCCAGCTGCTGGCTACCGGCGAGCCCATCACCTTTGAATGGAAAAACAGGCGAAAGGACGGCACCATGTTCGATGCCGAGATCAACATTAACCGCATCCTGATCGATGATGTGTATTATGTGCAGGCCTTTAAGCGCGATATTACCCAGCGAAAACTGGATCTGCAGGCCAAGCGCCGCGCCGAGGTTGTGCTGGAGTCCATGGAGCAGTTCCGAAACTTTCTGGATAAGGTAAACCTGGTATACTTTAGCCTCGACACCCAGGGCAACATTGCCTATACCAACGAGTACTTCCCCAAGTATGTGGAGTATAGCCGCGAAGAACTGATCGGGCAGAATTTTTACGAGTTGCTGGTTTCGGCCCCGGAACGGAAGCACCGCTTTGAAGAGTTCAAAAAAGCGCTGCAGACCGGCCACCTCAACGCCTATTATGAGCGCGATGTGGTCACCAAATCAGGCCAGCTGAAAACCATCCGCTGGAACTGTATGCTGGAGTATGGCGCCGACGGCGAAGTGACCGGCATGACCAGCGTAGGCAAGGACATGACCGACAAGCGCATTGCCATGGAGGCCCTGAAGGATAACAAGATACGCCTACAGGATCTTTTCGACAATGCCCATGACCTGATCCAGAACATCTCGGCCGACAACAAATTCATTTTTGTGAACAAGGCCTGGAAAGAGCGCCTCGGCTATACCGACCTGGACATCGAGTCGCTCACGCTCAACGACATTGTGCACCCCTACTACAAGGCCAAGCTTATTTACCAGCTGCGCAACCTGTACAAAGGTGAGAATGTGAACAAGATCGAGACCGTGTTCCTGACCAAGGCCGGCAAACCGGTACACCTGATCGGCAGTATCACCTGCAGCTGGCAGGACGGGCGCCCGGTAGCCACACGCGCCATCCTGCACGACATTACCGACCGGATCAAAGCCGAGCGCCTGCAGAAGGTATACTATAGCATTGCCAACCTGGCCATTAGCAGCAAAGACCTGCACTCGCTCTACTCGGCCATCCACCGCGAGCTGAGCAAGATCATTGAAACCCGCAACATCTACATTGCCCTGTGTGATAACGAACACAAACACCTGCACTTTGCCTATTTCGTAGACCAGTTTGTGGAGAATGCCGCCCGCTTAAAACTGCGGCGCCCCTTCTCCATCGGCCTGAGCGAATACATCATCAAAACAGGCAAGCCGCTGTATATGCAGAAGGAGGACCTGGTGCAGCTGGCCGAAAAAGAGCAGATCGTGATCTATGGGGCCATGCCGGAAGTGATCCTTTGCTCCCCGCTGGCTATTGGTGACCGCATCATTGGGGTGATTACCCTGCAGGATTACCAGAATCCGGATGCCTACGTGCAGACAGACATCGAGATCCTGCACTTCATCTCCAACCAGGTGGCCCTGGCCATTGAGCGCAAGCGCAACGAGGAGCAGATCAACAACCAGAACGCTCGCCTGAATGCTATTTTCGAAAGTGGTACGCACCATATGTGGTCGCTGAACCGCAATTATGAACTGACCACCTTTAACCGGAATTTTGCCCAGGCGTTTGGCGAACGAAGCGGCCAGGAGCTCCTGCCCTTTACCCGCATCAACGATGCCTCGATGATCCACGAGAATTCGTTTGCTTTTTGGGAGGATAAGTATGAAAAGGCTTTTGCCGGCTATCCGCAGCATTTTGAGTTCCACCAGCAACAGCCCGATAGCTGGCGCGAAGTATACCTCAACCCGAATTACCTGGAAGACGGCACCTTTGAAGAAATTTCGGGTATCGCCCTGGACATAACCGACAAAAAGGAGTCGCAGCTGGCGCTGGCCGAAAACGAGAAAAAATTCCGCCGCATTTTCGAGTCTTTCCAGGACGTATACTACCGCGTGAGCATCGAGGACAGTGCCCTGGAAATTGTGAGCCCTTCTATTACGCAACTGCTGGGCTACGAAGAGCATGAGGTGCTGGGGCAAAACACAGCCATGTTCTATGTAAATCCGGAAGATCAGCAGATGGTGAAAGAGCGCGTAATGGAAGAGCAAAGCTTCCGGGACGTGGAAGTGGAAATGGTAGCCAAGGACGGCTCGCATAAAACCGTGCTGTTGGACTCGCGCCTGGTGTATGACGACAATGGAAACCCCAGTTTCCTGGAAGGGGTGGTACGCGATGTGTCGGAGCTGAAACGCACCCAGGTTGCTCTGCTGCGGGCCAAAGAGGAGGCCGAAAACCTGCTGAAAGTGAAGACCCAGTTCCTGGCCAACATGAGCCACGAGCTGCGCACGCCTATGAACGGCATTATCGGCATGATCGATCTGCTTAACCAGATCACGAGCGACCCGGAACAGCGCGAATACATCGACACCCTGCGTAAATCCTCGGATGCCTTGCTGGCCATCCTCAACGACATCCTGGACCTCTCCAAAATACAGGCCGGCAAGCTGGTGCTGCACGAGAGCGGCGTAGACCTGCAGGAAACACTGGGCAAGATCTTCTCGCTGTTCTCTAACCGGGCACAGCAAAAAGATTTGACCTTTAGCTACGATATTGCACCCCAAACGCCCCGCTTTGTTATTACCGACGAAACCAGGCTGCTGCAGATCCTCTCTAACCTGACCTCCAACGCCATTAAATTTACCAACGAAGGCGAGGTAAGTATAAAAGTGAGCAGCAAACCGCTCAAAGGCAAAGAGCACCTGCTGCACGTGCGCGTAAAAGATTCGGGCATCGGCATCTCGCAGGAAGACCAGGAGCTGCTGTTTACCGACTTTACCCAACTGGACAACTCCTCGACTAAAACCTTTGGCGGCACAGGCCTGGGGCTGGCTATTTCGCGGCAACTTACGCAGCTGCTCGGCGGTGAGATCGGGATCGAATCGGAACCTGATTCGGGCAGTACCTTCTGGTTTGAGGTGAAGGTGCGGGAAGCAAATGCCTCTGAAATTGCCGAGCAGAAAAAGCGCCAGCTGCAACCTACTGAAGTAGGCCAGTTAGAGAGCAGCCCCAAAGTGCTGCTGGTGGATGATAACCAGATTAACCTGAAAGTGGCCCAGAAGCAGCTGGAGCGCATTGGCTGCCGCACGACCGTGGCCTCTAACGGCTTTGAAGCCATTGAGCTGGCAACTACCCAGTTGTTCAACATCATCTTTATGGATATTCAGATGCCGGAGATGGACGGGGTCGAGGCCACTAACATCATCAAGGAGAAACTCGGAGAGGCCTGCCCTCCCATTATTGCCATGACGGCCTACTCGATGAAAGACGACGCTGCCAAATTTTTAGCCCAGGGCATGGACGACTATGTATCCAAACCTGTGAAAAGTGCTAACCTGCACGCCGTCATCAGCAAGTGGCAGCATGCCAGCTGGCAGGAGGCTGATACACTTGCATCAGCCGGCGCTCCCGGGGAAACAGATGCATCCGAAGAAGCCATCATTGACCCGCAGGTGGTGGCACAGCTGCGGCAGATCGGGGGCGATGAATTTGCCCGCCAGATGTATATCGACTTTGAAATAGAGGCCGCAGAATTACTGCAAGAGGCCAAAAAAGAACTCCAGGCACAACAATACAACAGTATTTTGAGTACATTGCATCAGTTAAAAGGTACGGGCTTTACCCTGGGCATTAACCTGCTGGCAGAAATTGCCAAGCAACTGGAGCACGACATCAAGCAGGATCGGCTGGAGTATGTGCCTCAAAATTTTTCCAAGCTCCTGGAGCAATACGAACATTACAAAAAGGCTTATAAGGAAATTATTACATAATACACGTACATGGCTGATAGCAAAACTATTCTGATTGCAGAGGACAGCTCTGTAATTCTAAACCTGACCAAAAAGATCCTGGAACTGCAAAATTACAGGATCCTGACTGCTAAAAACGGTGGTGAGGTACTCAAGCAAGTTGAAAACAACAAAATTGATGCTATTTTAATGGACCTTAATATCCCGGTTAAAAATGGCATGGAGTGCACCAAAGAAATTCGGGCGCACGAGAACAAAGACATTGCCAGAATTCCGATTATTGCGGTTACCGGTAATGCCAATAACTACAGCATGGAAGACTTTAAGGAAGCCGGCATTAACGATTACCTGCCCAAGCCCCTGGACTTTGACGCGCTGGTGATCACGGTTAAAAAGTATACTGCGGAGGCATAGAAATGGAGCTCAAGTATACGCGGCCCTTTTTAAACAAACTGGAGGATATTTTTGCAGAGTCGGATTTTGTGCTGCGCTACGAGAAAGGTAATTTTAAAGCAGGCTATTGTGTACTAAAGGATATGAAAGTGGCTGTGGTAAATAAATACTACAGCCTGGAAGGCAAAATAAACTGCCTTTACGATATCCTGCGCACCATCTCCGTAGACGAGAGCCGGCTGAGCGAAAAAAACCTGCTGCTCTATACGGCTATCCGCCATCAGGAACAGGAAGATTGAAAGTCACATTTTTAGGAACCGGCACTTCGCAGGGCGTTCCCGTGATCGGGTGCACCTGCCAAGTATGCCGGTCTGTGGATTACCGCGACAAGCGGCTGCGCGTGTCGGTGCACCTGCAGGTAGCCGGTAAAAGCATCATCATCGATGCCGGCCCTGATTTTAGGCAGCAGGTGCTACGAGACCGTATCAGCCAGCTGGATGCGCTGGTGTTCACCCATGAGCACAAAGACCACACGGCTGGCCTGGATGATATCCGGGCCTATAACTTCCTGCAGAAAAGAGACATGCCCCTTTTTGCCGAAGAGCGCGTGCTGGAGCAACTCAAGCGGGAGTTCGCCTACATCTTTTCTGATTTTAAATACCCCGGCATTCCGCAGGTCGAGCTGCACCCCATCACCAACACCCCTTTCGAGGTGGAAGGTGTGTTGTTTATACCTGTGCGGGTAAAACACTATAAACTGCCCATCTTTGGCTTTCGGGTAGGCGATTTCACCTACATCACCGACGCCAATTTCATATCGGAGGAAGAAAAAGAAAAAGTAAAAGGCTCTAAGATCATTGTGCTGAACGCGTTGCGTGAGGAGCCGCATATTTCGCATTTCTCGCTGCAACAAGCCGTGGAGCTGCTGCAGGAACTTAAACCCGAACGCGCTTACCTCACCCATATCAGTCATCTGCTGGGCCAGCACCGGGAGGTGGAGCCCCGCCTGCCCGATTTTATACACCTGGCCTACGACGGCCTGCAGCTGGAAGTATAATCTGACTGAATTCCGAGTTCCGGGTTACGAGTTCCGAGTTGGCTTCTGACGCAGAATGCAGGACGTTATACTTTGCTGTTTTAGAAAATGTAATTCGTAATTCGTAATTCGTAATTCGTAATTCGTAATTCGTAATTCTACCAAAAGTGCACCAGAACTACTATTTTTTGCGGCAGCTGACCCAGGCACTTCAACCGAAATTGCTGGGCCTGCAGGTGGCCACCACCTTCAGCCAGAACAAGGACGAACTGGTGCTGGGCTTTGCCGCTCCGAGGCAGGAGTTCTATATCCGGGCGCTGCTTACCTCCCACTTTTCGTCCCTCTCCTTCCCTACTGAGTTCCGAAGGGCACGTGCAAACAGTGTTAATCTATTTGCCGCTATGCAGGGCCACGTGGTGGAAGACGTGGTGCAGCACCAGAACGAGCGTAGCTTTTTCCTCAAATTATCGGGCGGGATGCTGCTGCTCTTTAAGCTGTTTGGAAACCGCTCGAACATCGTGCTTTTCCAGCCCGGAGAGGAGCCGGAGCTCTTCCAGCACAAGTTCAGCAACGATGCAGACCTGGACCCGCTGCAGATGGACCGGCCTTTGCCGCAGAACTATGCCGCTTTTGCCGCTGCTGACGGCAACCTGCGCACCCTCTATCCTACTTTTGGCGATCTGCCGGCGTTATACTTAGCAGCACACAACTATAGCCAGGCCAGCCTGGAGGTAAAATGGGAACTGGTGCAGCAGCTGCTCGACATACTGGAGTCCCCACCAGCGTATTACATCATCCGGCTGCAGGGCAAGCTGCGCCTGTCGTTGTTGGCCCTGGGTGAGGTGCTTTATACTTACACAGACCCGCTGGAGGCCCTCAACAGCTACACCCGCTTATATTTATCCGAAACAGGGTATGAGCGCCAGTATGAACAGGCAAAACAGGTGCTGGAACGCAAGCTGCACCTCACGCAAACAACCCTGAATCAAAGCGAACAGAAACTCCACCAGCTTCGCCACGACCGTTCGTACAGCCAGACGGCTGATGTGTTGATGGCCAATCTGACCAATATACCGCCCCGCAGCACGCATGTGGAGCTCTACGACTTTTACGCCGATCAGCAGCGCACCTATACCTTAAAACATGACGAGACACCCCAGAAAACGGCTGAACGCCTTTACCGCAAGGCAAAGAACCAGCACGTGGAAGTGCGCCAGCTGGAAGAAAAGGTAGAACGGAAGCTGGAGGAACTCATCGTGCTGGAAGATGCCCTGCAGGCGCTTGCAGCCGCAACAGATTACAAACTGCTCAAGCTTTTCCTGCGCGACTACCAACCCCTGTTATCCACCAAACAGCAGGCCCAGCAGGAGGCGCCGTTCCGGGTTTTTGAGACCGAAGGATTTAAGATTCTGGTGGGCAAGAGCGCTAAAAACAACGATGAGCTTACGCAGCGCCATACCTACAAGGACGACCTCTGGCTGCACGCCAAGGATGTGTCGGGCTCGCATGTGGTGATCAAGCACCAGGCCGGGAAAACTGTGCCCGCTACGGTGCTGGAGAAAGCGGCGCAACTGGCAGCCCACTATAGCAAGCGCAAATCTGACTCGTTGTGCCCGGTGCTCTACACGCCCAAGAAGTATGTGCGCAAGCCCAAGGGCGCTGCCCCGGGCTCCGTGACCATAGACCGCGAGCAGGTTATCCTGGTGAAGCCCCAGAACCCATTTGAAAGGAAAGTATAAATCCGGTGAAAGAGGGCTAAATTGAATAGGAATGGGCGGATCTACGCACTAACAGGAAGCGCTACGGCTCAAGTATAAAGCAGAAGTATGATTCGCTTAAAAGGAATATAAAAACAAACGGCCCGCTTTGCAGCAGGCCATTTGTTTTTGATGTGCGCGCGGGGAGATTCGAACTCCCACACCCGAAGGCACCACCCCCTCAAGATGGCGTGTCTACCAGTTTCACCACGTGCGCAGGTAAAATGTGGATGCAAAAGTAAAGAGCCCGCCGGACATATGCAACCTGCTGCCGCCTCATTGTAAAATAAATTTTCTTCTTTTCTGCCGTCCCAATCTGGTGACCTGCGTTCCCTTTTCCGCGTCCTCAAAATTAATTTATACTTTCCCTGCCTTTGTCAGAAACCTTCTTTACACTTCTGCATGTTACGTTTACTAAACTCCTAAAGCAAAGCGGCTCAAAGCGGGTTACTAAGGCAGCTAAACACCCGCGTTTGTCTTATACTTTGTTAGGACTATTTCCAGCGAATGACTACTTTTAAATATGACATTTCACCTGGCTTACGGCAGTGGTTTGATACATTTCAAAATCGTACCTACTAATATATGAGTATAGATATAAAAGGACTTACAAAGGCTTTCGGTAAAAAGCAAATATTGCAAAACCTGGATCTCAGTATTAACAAGGGACAGTGTTATTGCCTTTTAGGAAAAAACGGCGTTGGGAAAAGTACTTTCCTGAATTGCATTCTGGACCTGATAAAGCCGGATGCGGGCAACATCCAGCTTTTTGAAAAAGACTACGCCGGCCATAGCCAGGAAGTAAAACAGAACCTGGGTGCCCTGTGCGAGGATAACCCGCTGATAGAAGAATTTACCGGCCTGGAGTACCTGAGCTTTGTGGCCAGGCTCTACCGTCTGAGCCCCGCAGAAACGGAAGAGCGCATTACGAGCCTCACCAACTATTTCTTCTCCGATAAGGAATCGCTGCAAAAAAATATTGCCGGCTACTCTACCGGCATGAAAAAGAAGATCGGCATTGTGGCTGCCATCCTGCACAAGCCGCGGGTGCTGCTGCTCGATGAGCCCTTCACGGGCCTGGACCCCATTGCAGCGCAGCTGCTGGTACAGCTTATCCGGAGCTACCGCAACCCCAATCGTGTGATCCTGATCTCCTCGCACGATTTGAATTACGTGGAGCGGGTGGCTACCCACATTGGCGTGCTCAACGACGGGCAGCTCATGTATAACGGCACCATAGAGGAGTTTACCATGAATGGCAAGAACCTGATCGACCAGGCCCTTTTCCACCTGTTGCTCCCGCACCACAACCCGGAAGTAAATCTCGACTGGATGCTGACATAAGTGAGAAGTTAAAAATGTAGAGTCCTGAAGCACTCTCCACTCATAACTTTAAACTCTTAACGAAATTAGATGGATTTGATCATTTTCTCCTGTCGGGCACGGTTCGCAAGCTTCTTCAGGCACAAAAAACTGCAAAACCTGCTGCTATTGGTGCTGGGCATTGTGGTTTCAGGTATTTATAGCTGGATGTTCTCTTTCATGCTGCGCAAGGCACACGAAGGCGGCATAAACCCCAGTGTAGATGAAGTGCTGCGCTACACCAACCTCTTTCTGATGGTGATTATTGTGATGCGTGGCTTTTTCCCTTCCTATACGCCCCGCACCGAATTTATTTCCAGGTTGTATCCGGTGCCGCCGCTGCAACGCTTCTGGGTAGAGCTGGTGGTAGAGTTTACTTCTCCCTTTTACCTGATCCTGCTCAACTTCATGGTCATCCTCTTCCTGCTCTCGCCGGATTACGGGTTCATTGACCTGCTGCAGAGTGTGCTGGTGCTGCTGACAGCCCATGTAACCCGGCGCTCGCTGCAGATCCTGGTGGAGCGCAAGATCCGGTGGAAACACAGTACGTTTCGGGCAGCGGCCGTTATGGCAGCCGCTTTTATAGCGCTGCAGGCCAAGGCCCCTATGTTTAAAGCCGGCGATACGCCTTTTTTGTTGGTGGTGCATGCGGCCGCCTTCGGGTTCTTTCTGGCTTCTAATTTCCTCCTGGAGCAGGCGGCCGCCGAGCCCAAGCGCCGCGAAGTACGGTATAGCCAGAATGCCAAGCGCAGCCTGAGCTGGCGCCTCTTTAAAAACCACAAGCTGGCCCGCCAGATGATTATTTTCGGGTTAGCCTTCAAGGTCCTCATTCTCGTACTCGATGCCGTATCGTTCGCTCTGAAAGGCAAGCACCTCTACGACCAGAACATCTCGATATGGCTGTTTATGGGGCCGGCCATCCTCTATACCTATGTATTTAACAATGCCTGGGGCTTTTACCGTAACCTGTGGCTGACAATGGAACGGGCTAATGGCACCTACAAGGATTTCATCATTGGTAGCCTGCTGCCGCTCCGGGTGCCCCTGCTGGCCGATGCGGCTGTTACAGCCCTTTACGTAGCCCTGTTCAATCATCAGATGGCCCTGTTTATCGTGCTGTTCTACCTGGGCTCTGTGCTGGTGCTGACGCCATTGGGCATCATTGCCTCCTTTACCAGCCCCAAGGTGGTGGTGAACAGTGTGTTCAGTTTCAGCTCCAAAACCTCTTACCTGTATAGTTTTATTTCGCTGGTGCTCATCGGAATGTTATATCTGCCACTGCTGCACCCGCTTTTATACTTGCTTTACCCACTGCTGATCGGCGGCGTGCTGCTGGCGTTAATGGCCGTGCTGAAAGAATACCCCAGGTATAAGTATAAACTCTTCGAAACACTCTTTAAAGCCAAAGCATAGGCTCTTTATACCTTCAGTGCTGGTCCCGTTCTCTTCTTCAGAGCGGGACCAGCGCTTTTTTACAGGTAGCTATGAATGTGTGGTGGAAATGCTGTGGTAGGTAGGATTGCCCGTAAGCAGGTCTAATCGAGGAACGAACAAATAGAAGAAGGAACAACACAAGTATAAAGCTGCTTAAAGAAAGTAGATCATTCTAAAAATAGGCAGCTATAGGAAGGTGGTGTTGCCAGCGCTTAAAAGCAAAAAAGCCACCCCGTTTGGAGTGGCTTTTGAAGTGATCCCGCTGGGATTCGAACCCAGGACCCATACATTAAAAGTGTATTGCTCTACCAGCTGAGCTACAGAATCGTTACTAATTTTTCCGTTGTTTGGGAGGACAAAATTACGCGCTAAATTTTAAAATCCAAAATTTATTTCCGTTTCTTCTCCCTCCCTTCCCTCTGAAGAGGTAGAAAGAAAAAGCCTTCCCATGTAGAAAAGGCTCCCGCTTTCATCGTGATCCCGCTGGGATTCGAACCCAGGACCCATACATTAAAAGTGTATTGCTCTACCAGCTGAGCTACAGAATCTTTTTAGTAACTTGCCATCTCCGGGGCGTTCCCCTGAATTGCGATGCAAAAGTAACAGCTCAGATTTTAAATGCAAAACCTTTGGTTCAAAATATCTGCCTTTTTTATTCTTTTTTCTATCGTATTTACTGAACCGGTTTACAGTCAGACAGATACCACTTCGCTAGCAAAAGCCGATTCGCTGTTCCGTGCACAGTATTATACGGAGGCATTTACCTTATACGATACAATACTGACCAAACAGCAGCTTTACTCCCCCCAAATGCTGCTTAAAATGGCTTATATCCGCGAAGGGCTACGCGATTATACCGGCGCCATGTACTACCTGCACCTGTTCTATACCAAGGAGCCGAGCCGCTCTGTGCTAAAAAAAATGGAGGAACTGGCGCAGGCACACCGCCTGCAGGGCTACGAGTACAACGACCTGCAGTTCTTTAAAACGCAGTTCAGCAAGTATTACATGCGTTTGCTGGAGCTGCTGCTGCTGCTGGCTGTTGTTACCGTTACGGTAATGATTGTCTCCTGGCGCAAGGGCCACCGGTTCTCCAGCACGTTTAAAATCGGTTTTACACTATACCTAGTGTTTATCCTGTATTACATCAACTTCCTGAACTTAGGCGTGGCGGGCATTATCAGGCAGAATAACGCCGTGATCATGTCGGCTCCATCGGCTGGCGCTACCTGGCTGGCTACGGCCTCCAAAGGCCACAAAGTACCTATTACAGGCGAGCAGGATATCTGGTACGAGATCAGGTGGAAAGGCGAGAAAGCCTATATCCGCAAGAGCAACCTGGTGGCACTTCCGTAAACCCCAAAGGCATGGTTTAAAACGCAGTGATAACCAGAAACAAATTCTTTAATTATACATAGTTATTATTATATTTAAAGAATTTAATCAATTCACTGGCTCTTTAACCCCAATCTGCCTTTGTATGAAAACATTCTTCAGCCTGATACTTGTATGGCTTTGCATTAGCACCACGCAGGCGCAAACACCAGCCGCCAAACCTGAAAACCTGCGTGTGTTTGTTGATTGCCAGGCCTACTGCGACCTGGATTATGTGAAACGCGAAATCACGTTTGTAGACTATGTGAATGACCGGTTTCAGGCGAACGTATACTTGCTGATCACTTCGCAAGCTACAGGCAGCGGGGGCCGCGAGTATAAATTACAGTTTGAAGGCCAGCAGCATTTTGCAGGTATGGCCGAAACAAAAAGCTACATACGCCAGGCAACCGCAACCGACGACGAAGACCGCAAACAAGCCATCGAGATCATAAAGCTAGGTTTGCTGCCCTACATCCTGAAAACCGAAAAGGCGAAGGAGATGGTGATCTCTTTTAAAGACGCCAGTAACCAATCGGAGATTGCCACAAAACCGGGTGAAGACCCCTGGAATTACTGGGTATTTAACCTGAACATGCGCGGCTACTTCAGCGGCGACAAAAACTACGCCAGCAACAGCCTTACCGGCGGCATCAGCGCCTCGCGTGTAACAGATAAGTTAAAAACGACCTTCTCTGCAGATGTCAACCAGAACCAAAACCGGTATGGCGAAGGCGACGAAGAATTTAAGTATACCAACAAGCGCTACAACTTCACCAATACCACTGTCTGGTCGTTAAGCAACCACTTATCCGCAGGAGGTTACGTGAGTGCCGAAAAGTCTGACTACAGCAACTATGACCTGAACCTGGCTGTAACCCCGGCTTTAGAGTATAACTTTTATCCTTATGCTGAATCGAATAACAAGTATATCGGGTTGATGTACAAAGCCGGCCCCAGGTATTTTGATTACATAGAGGAAACCATCTTTCTGAAAAAAGAAGAACTACGTTTTCAGCAAAGTCTCTCGCTCGACATGAGTTTTAATCAGAAATGGGGGCAGTTAAGCGGCTCTACTTCCTACAGTCACTATTTCCATGATTTCTCGAAAAAACGGGTTTCTTTTTCAGGCTACGCGGATGTGCGGCTTTTTAAGGGGCTATCGTTTAACATTGGCGGGTATTATGCCATTCAGCGCGACCAGCTTAACATCATTAAAGGCGAAGTGAGCGACCAGGATCTACTAACCAGGCGCCGGCAACTGGATTCTAATTATGATTTCTTTTTTAATTTCGGTGTACGGTACAGGTTTGGGTCGCTGTATAACAACGTGGTAAACCCACGGTTTGGCGGAGTCGCCACCTACTTTTACTTCTAAAAAAAAAGGCTTCGTAAACCACGAAGCCTTTTCTTTTATACTTAGCTTTTCTTCAGCGGCGAATCTTTCTCTTTGGCCATCACATTGTAGACCAGTTTATCGGCCAGGCTTGGGAATAGCTTGTTCACCCACACGGCCATTTTGCCCTGCGTCGTCATCACCAGGTCGCGCTTGCGTTTGATGGTAGCTTTTAGAATGCGGTCGGCTACCTCTTCAGCGCTCATCATCTTTTCTTCTTCGCGCGGGGTTTCACCCTGCTGCTGCCCGTCTGCAGCCAGCGCCGAGTTACGGATGTTGGAAGCCGTAAAACCCGGGCAGGCCAGAAGCACGTGCACGCCCGAGTAGAGCAGCTCGGTGCGTAGGGTTTCCAGGAAGCCATGCATGGCGAACTTGGACGCCGAATAGCCCGTGCGAGCCGGCAGGCCCCTGTAACCGGCCACAGACGAAATGCCGATCACCGACCCTTTAGCTTCCAGGATATAAGGCAGCGCATACTTGGTGGTATACACGGTTCCCCAGAAATTAATATCCATCACTTTGCGGAGCACCGCCAGGTCCAGATCCATAAACAGCGCCCGCATGGAGATGCCGGCGTTGTTGATCACCACATCCAGCTTTCCGAACCTAGTTACGGTTTCCTGCACCATGCGGGCGCACTGCTCCTCTACAGCCACATCGGCCTGGATGGCCAGGTGCGTAATACCGGCGGCCGTCAGTGCTGCTGCTGTCTCCTGCAGCCCCTGCTGCTGGCGCCCCGAGAACGCGACGCTGGCACCTGCCCTGCCAAACGAAAAAGCCAAAGCCCTGCCGATGCCCGATGTGCCGCCTGTTATTAATACTACTTTCCCTTTCATGGTAGTGGATTTCAAAGTTGATATTGCTGCTGCAAAGATAAAGGGAATTGTTAATTGCTGCGCATCATGCTGCCAATGCCATTCCTATCACCTGCCTCAATTTCCCAATGTGAGGTGCGAGGGCTTGGTCAGAATCTTAATGCAGGCTTTGAAAATATCGGAGTTATACTTGCTTCAAATTTCTGCTCTCGCTTTTCTAAGTCAAGAAATGTTACTGCCGGTAAAGTATGAGCGGTGCTGTCCCGGGTCCAACCACCCCTACCCGTCCTTGTTTTTTAGAGAGGGCCCCTACCCCCAAGAGGGGAGCTTGGTGATTACTACTTTAGAAGTATAAGCGGTGTGGGTTCTATGAAGGTGAGAAAAGCGTCACGCCTTTTCCTGCTGTCATCTCTACGGAAGGAGAGATCTGTTAAAAACTTCTTCTTGTGTTTGTAGCAGATTTCTCCTATCGCCGAAATAACAGATTGCATAATAGTTGAGAACTTAAGTATACTTGAGCTAAAGTTTAAGCAGTTTAGGCTAGGATAAAGAAGAACATCCCCCTACCCCCTTCAAAGGGGGACTTTAGGCAGATGGAGGAGCAACAACAGAATGCTTGCTTAGTAAAAGCTTCTCTCTCTTCCACCAAGATCCTTTCAGGATGACAAAAAGAAAGAGGTATGGCAAAGATTTATACTTAAGCTGAAGGATAAACTTCCGCTATCGAGCTGATCCCAGTCCTTGGGTTAAGCGCCTCGAGAATTTCCGGTGACGAACGCTAGTGAGGCAGCCCGAGGTACGAGGGCAGGAAATGAAAGCAGCACGATGCCCTTGTCGGGGGCCCCTGCACCCCAGGACGAGCCCCCGCGGGCTTGGAGCGCTCCAAAGTATAAGATGAAACAAGGCAAGTATAAAACTGAGAAATACAACTAGCTACCAAGTATAGCTACAGTCTAAACCAGTACCAAAGAGCCGCTGCAAGTATAACCTGAAGTATAAAAAAGCATCCACTCGTTGTTGGCTAATGTATCTGAAAGTATAAACCACCATATCAAACTCAAGCTATTAAGTCTAACCAAAATACCCCCTGCATCCTCTCAAATTGCGGCTTGTTAAACAGATTCCCTTCCGTCTCCTAAAAAATGATTAATTTTGCGCACTGTGAGAAAGAAGCATAAGAACAAGTTCGAGATTCTCGAAAATATCCGCATAGAAGAGATGGTGGCCGAGGGCAAATGCCTGGCGCGGCACGACAACCTGGTAATATTTGTTGGCGGCGTTGCCCCCGGCGATGTGGTCGACCTGCGGGTGACCCGCAAAAAGAAGAGTTTTCTGGAAGCCGAGGCAGTTGCCTTTCACCAATACTCGGAGCTACGCGTGGAGCCTTTCTGCGAGCATTTTGGCGTTTGCGGCGGCTGCAAGTGGCAGCACATTGCGTATAGCACCCAGTTATACTATAAGCAAAAGCAGGTGAAGGATAACTTAGAGCGCATTGGTAAGGTGCCGCTGCCGGAGTTTGACCCCATCCTGGGCTCTGTAAAAACGCGTTACTACCGCAATAAACTCGAGTTTACCTTTTCGGGCAACGGCTGGCTTACCAACGAGCAGATCCGCTCCGGCGAGGAGTTCGACCGCAATGCGCTGGGCTTCCACATGCCGGGCCGCTTTGATAAGATCCTGGACATCGAGCACTGTTACCTGCAACCCGACCCTTCCAATGCTATTCGCCTGGCCGTGCGCGTGTATGCCCGCCAGCACGGGCTGGTATTTTTTGATGCCGTCACCCAGGAAGGCTTTCTGCGCAACCTCATCATCCGTACGGCCAACACCGGCGAGCTGATGGTGCTGCTGCAGGTAAAAACGAACGACCAGGAGGCTATACTTGGTTTAATGCAGCACCTGGAGCAAACGTTCCCCGAGATCACGTCGCTGCAGTATGTGGTAAACGCAAAAGGCAACGCCACTTACCACGACCTGGAGGTAGTCTGCTACAAAGGCCTGCCCTACATACATGAGGAAATGGAAGGCATCCGGTTCCGCGTAGGGCCTAAGTCCTTTTACCAGACCAATGCCGACCAGGCCTATGAACTGTATAAGAAAACGCGCGAGTTTGCTGGGCTTACGGGCAACGAACTGGTGTATGACCTGTATACCGGGGCCGGCACCATCGCCAACTTTGTGGCAGCACAGTGCCGCGAGGTGATCGGGATTGAGTATGTGCCCAGCGCCATCGAAGACGCCAAGATTAACTCGCAGATAAACAACATCACCAACACCACCTTTTACGCCGGCGATATGAAAGATATTTTGTCGGATGAGCTGGTGGCGCGCCATGGCCGGCCGGATGTGGTGATCACCGATCCGCCCCGCGCAGGCATGCACGAGGACGTAGTAGCCAAACTGCTGCAGGTGCACCCCGCGCGTATTGTGTATGTAAGCTGTAACCCGGCCACACAAGCCCGCGACCTGGAACTGCTTTCGCAGAAGTATGATGTGGCACGCGTGCAGCCAGTGGACATGTTCCCGCAGACGCACCACGTAGAGAATATTGTATTGTTAACCGCTAGATAAGACACAGGATTTCAGACATCAGACACAAGACTTTTTGTATAAGTACAAGTTTTGCAGAAAGTACTGTGTTCTGTGTCTTGTGTCCTAAAGTATAACGAGTATGGAAAACGATCCTGAATTAAACGGCAAATACCTGGGCACCATCTCCAAGGACTTTGTGGTGGTGGCCGAAACTTTGCGCGAAGCCTCTTACCAGGTGCGCAAACGCAAAATATCCAATTACCCGATCTTCGTTTTCAGCCGCACGCAACTGCCCGTGGGCTCTGTTTTCCTGGCCAAGGAAGAGGCCGCGCTGGAGTGGCATATCAACGCCTCGTACCTGGAAGATTTTGTGCAGCGCCAGCTGATCTTACCCGAGAAAGAAGAAGAGTTTAAAGCCGCCTACAAAGACCCGGATGAGTTCTGCTGCCTGTTTGTAGTAGACAACGAGTTCCAGAATTTCGTATTTATCCCATTCCCGGAAGATTAAGTTTGGGACACCAGTATCAGGACTCAAACCACAAGACCTTTCAAAAGCTGTATGCTACAAAATGAAAAACGTTAGTGCTTCGCCTTTGAATTTATCTTTAAATTTGTATCCAACTGGCGCGGGTATTAACCCGTGACAAAGTATGTAAGCGAGTCTCCAAACTCGCGTGTACTGATAAATGAAGTATAAGGTGCAGCCAGGTATAGCTGAAAGTATAAGTACAACAAAGGCTATTGCTGCGTAGCTCTTGCGCCTTCCAGGCGCGTTCAGTCAGAGCCTGAACATGTATAAAAAGGCACGGGTTAATTCCCGCGCCAGTTCATAAAATGTATGTAAAACAAAAGAGGAAGCCTGCCGGGCTTCCTCTTTTGTTTTTGTCTAAAGTCTAGCGTCTAGTATCTAGCATCTTAAAAGTGGTTCCAGCCCTGGGCTTTCAGCGGGTACGCCTGACCGGTTTTGGTGGCCAGATTTACACCTTCGCTGGCGTCCGTAATTTTGCCGATGATGGTGATATCCGGGTGGTTCTTCAGCTCGTCGTAGGCCGTTAGCGGCACGGTAAAGAGCAGCTCATAATCTTCGCCGCCGTTCATGATGCAGCTCAACGGGTCGATATTGAACTCCAGCGCCGTCTGCAGCATCTGGTTATCAGCGGGCAAATTGTCTTTGTACACCGTAGCGCCAACGCCTGATTGCTTACAGATATGGAACAGCTCCGAAGCCAGCCCATCCGAAATATCGATCATAGCGGTGGGTTTAATACCGCGGCCTTTCAGGTCGTGGATCACATCCATGCGGGCCTCCGGGCGCAGCTGCCGCCCTACAATATATTGCTTGTCTTCCAGTTCGGGTTGCATCTCCGGATCGGCTAAAAAGGCCTGTTTTTCCCGTTCCAGCACCTGCAAACCCATGTAGGCTGCTCCCAAATCGCCGGTAACGCAGACCAGGTCGTTAACCTGGGCACCGCTGCGCAGCACAGCTTCGCCTTTGGCCACCTCTCCTATCGCCGTTATACTGATCACCAGCCCCGTTCTGGACGAAGTGGTATCGCCGCCAACCAGGTCCACATTGTAATTTTCGCAGGCCAGCCTGATGCCTTCATACAGCTCTTCCACCGCCTCCAAAGTATAGCGCGCCCCCAGAGCAATGTTCACCGTGATCTGCGTGGGCGTGGCATTCATGGCTGCAATATCAGACACGTTCACAGCGACGGCTTTGTAGCCCAGGTGCTTGAGCGGGCAAAACGTCAGGTCGAAGTGCACGCCTTCCAGCAGCATGTCGCTCGACACGACCAGCTGTTTTTCCTGCGGCTCAATTATGGCGGCATCGTCGCCAATGCCTTTTATGGTAGAAGCGTTCCGTAGCTCGGTTTTATCGTTGATGATCTTAATTAATCCGAATTCGCCTACTTCGCTTAATGGGGTAAAGTCACTCATCGTTGTATCTGTTTTGGATTTGCAAAGATACGAAAAGGAAAAGACAAGTGCTGCCGAAGACCGCCTGGCACCGGAAAGGTTCTCCCCGTACAGGTGTTTACGGTAAAGACAGCACAAACGCGCCGGAATCAGCCACATCGTACCAGGCGATCCCGAGCGTGTCGAGTTGGCGGTGCAGGCGCTGCCGGTACCAGGGGCTGCTGGAGGCATCGAGAATGACTTTACGGCAGGTATAATCCTGCAATTCTTCCGGCTTCAGGCGCACATTGTTCTGCAGGAGCAGGTAGTCGAGCGGCAGCGGTGCCTTTGGCTGCAAGCCCGGCGGGTGCGAAAGCAACAGCATCCGCCGGTTTTGCCAAACCAGCAGGTGGTTGCTATCAGGCAACATCACCAATGGACTATTAGGCAGCGGCTGGTCACCGGCCAACGGTACAAGCTCCGGTTGCGCCAGGCCCAGTTGCCAGAGGTGCGGCCGGATGTTGTAGGTATAATTTTGCTCGTCATTAAGTACTCTGGCCCCTGCCAGCACCAAGACCTGCTGCCCCTGTACCAGCGAAATGCCGGAACTGCCCCGCACGTTATAAACGGTTAGCAAGCGTTGCTTTTTCTGCTGCCACAGCTCCCCCACCTGCTGCGCCGCGAGCAGAGCTATTACTCCTGTGGCCATCGCCAGGAACCGCAGTTGCTTTAGCGAGAAGAAAAGGATGAACAACAACAGCAGAGCATACAGCAACCCGGTTTGCCAGGCTGAAATATGAATACCGTTTATAACAGCCTGCGGCAAATGCGTAAGCACGATATTGAGCTCGTTCATTGTCCAGATCACACCCGTATGCAGTTTAAACAATAGCGCCCCGGCAACAGGTACCCAGCCCAAAGCAAGCGCTACCAAGCCGGTATAAAGTGCCAGCGTAGACAAGGGCACCACCACAAGGTTAGCCAGCCAGAAGTATACCGGAAACTGGTGGAAGTATAACAGGCTCAAAGGAAACGTGATCAGCTGCGCCGCCAGCGATACCGTGAACAGCACCCATACTTTATCCAGCAGCCAGTTATCAAATTCGAGCAGCCGGTAAAAGCGCGGCTGCAGGTATACGATGCCAATCACAGCCAGAAAAGAGAGCTGAAACCCCACGTCAAACAAAAAGTAAGGATTATAGAACAGCAAAACAAAGGCGGCAATTGCTAACGTGTTGTAAATATTGGTGTTGCGCCTGGTGGCCAGGGCCAGTGTGACCATCGTAAACATCACCACCGAACGCAGCACCGAAGGCGAGAGCCCCGTCATGAAGGCATAGAACCACAAAGCAAGTATAGCCAGGAGCGCCGCCCAGAATCGCTGCCGCGGTGTCCGGTTAAAGTGCATCAGCACCAGCATCAGTATCCCGTAAATAAGCCCCACGTGCAGCCCCGACACAGAAAGCACATGCATGGTACCGGTGTCGATATAAGTTGCTTTGATGGCGTTGTCCAGCTCATCGGTCACGCCCAGAATAAGCGCCGAAGAAATGGCATACTCCCGCCTCGCCCCTACTTGCCCGCGTAGGAAATGGTCGAGTTGCCGCCGCCATTTTATACTTAGGTACAGGATAAAATTGCCCGGCACCGCGCCTGTTTTCAGGTACTGGCCTGCCTGCAAATATTGCTGGTGGTAAATGTTTCTGTCGGCCAGGTAAGCTTTATAATCGAACTGGCCCGGGTTAGCCGGCAATGCCACCTCACGGGGTGCTCCCTGTACCAGCAGCACATCGCCATATGTCAGCTCGTAGGCCTGTTCCGAATCATGCGGCACCGACAGTTGCACACGCCCCGTGGCCGGTTGCCAGTCCCCGTTTACCCGCACCTGCTGCACATTTAACACGGCACGCTGGTAGGCAGGCTTCTGCACCACATAATCATCTACCACGCCAACATAGTAGGTTGGTGCCTGCGCAAGCTGCAGCAGGTGCTGCGGGTGGTTACGCTCATTATGCTGCTGCGCCATCCAAAAGCCGCCGGCCATAAAGCACAACAGGCCCAGGGTGCCGGCTGTATCGGTCATATTGGCCGTTTTATACTTGCGTGCCAGTAGGAAAGCAACCAGGTAGCAGGCCACAAAAAAAGCAAGGACCCCGGCTGCAAACCCGGAATCCTTGCCTGATACAAGCGACAGCAGGATACCTGCTATAAAACTAAGCGTGATACGAACAAAGGGGAAAGGAGCCCACCGCAGCATCAGCCTTTGTACACCATTTTGTAATGGTCAATCGCACACTCTGAAAACATAGCCCCTTCGGTCTGGAAACCATGGCGTTTGTAGAAGTTTACCGCCGGCAGCTGGGCGTTTAAGTAAATCTCGCGGGAAGCGTGCAAGGCACGCACATCCTCCAGCACCGCCTGCAGCACCTGTGCACCCACATTCTTGTTACGGTAGGCGGGCAGCACAGCAAAGCGCTCCAGCTTTACCCCGTTTTCAGTGAGACGCCAGCGGGCAGCCCCACAGGGCACCCCCTGGTAGGTGGCCAGGTAATGCCGGGCTTCGGGCTCATACTGGTCATTCTCTGCCTCGCGGGGCACCTGCTGCTCCTGCACAAAAACTTGCTCCCGGATGGCAAAAACGGTCTGCATGTCCTCTTCGTTGTCAACTCTTTTCAGCTCGATCATGCTGCAAAGTATAAAAAGTGTTTAAAAGCGTAAAGACGCAACATGTTGCGTCTTTACAGGATTCAGGTTTAAAGCAGGCGCCCCGTTGTTAGTCTCTTTCGGCCTGGTAGCGGCGGTTGTAGCCGTTTACTTTTACAGCCTCGCCGTTTTCGGCGGCTTTGGCTTCTTCACGGGCGGCACGGCGCTCCTCTTCCAGTTTGGAATAGGCGTTCACGATCTCTTTTACCAGGCGGTGACGTACCACGTCCTCGGTGGTCATTTCCACAAAGCCTATGCCTTTCACGTTGCGCAGAATGTTGAGCACTTCCATCAGACCGGAGCGCTGGTTGCGCGGCAAATCGATCTGCGACCAGTCGCCGTTTACCATCACTTTGGCGTTCGGCCCCATACGGGTCAGGAACATCTTCATCTGGGCCGGCGTGGTGTTCTGCGCCTCATCCAGCAGCACAAACGCATTGTTCAGCGTACGGCCCCGCATGTAAGCGAGCGGCGCGATCTCAATGATCTTGTTTTCCTGGTAGTACTTGAGCTTTTCGACCGGGATCATATCCTCCAGCGCATCGTAGATCGGGCGCAGATAAGGGTCCACTTTCTCCTTCATGTCGCCGGGCAAAAAGCCCAGGCTCTCGCCTGCTTCTACCACTGGGCGGGAGATGATGATCTTTTTGACCTCTTTGTTTTTGAGCGCGCGCACAGCCAGGGCTACCGAAACATAGGTCTTGCCCGTACCGGCCGGCCCGAGGGCAAAGGTCAGGTCGTTCTTTTCCACCGTGTCTACCAGCTTTTGCTGGTTAGGGGTTCTGGCTTTGATCACGCCACCTTTGCTGCCATACACAATCACATCCGGCGAGGTAACGATCACTTCCTCATCTGTAAAAGAATCTGAAGAGAGGTATCTATTTACACTGTTATGCGTAATCTTTCCGAACTTATGGTAATGGTCTATAAGTGACGAGAGGATTTCGTGGATCTTGGTGATTTCGGGTGTTTGGCCCTGGATCTTGATCTCGTTTCCTCTGGAAATGATCTTGCTGCTGGGGAAAGCGGCAGCCAGTTGTTTTATATTCTGATTCTCTGTTCCTAAAAAGTCGATCAGAGAAATATTCTCCAGGGTTATTACTTTCTCTACCAAATGCTTAGTTATGTATAGTGTTCGTAGGAATAATTCCTTTAAATTAACTACTATTCTTCTATATTAGTACAAATTTTATTCTATTATAGTTCGTAATATGGCTCTAATTACGTTTACATCTGATTTTGGGTACAGCGATCATTATGTGGCCGCCGTGAAAGCAAAAATTCTCTCGCAAGAGCCCCAGGCCACCATCGTGGACGTATCGCACGGCATTGAGCCTTTCAACATCGCGCATGCTGAATACGTGCTGGGTTCCGTGTTCCGCGACTTCCCTGAGGGCACCGTGCACCTGGCGGCCGTGGATACCAACGGGAGCAAGTATGGTAAATATCATGCGGCAAAGTATAAAGGCCATTACTTCCTGCTGGCCGATAACGGCCTGCTCTCGCTGCTGACCGACGGGCAGCCTGAAGTGGTGGTAGAACTGCACGCCGATTTTCCGTTGATGCCCTTTCCGGCCAAAGACCTGCTGGCACCTGCTGCGCTCTACCTGTCAAAAGGCGGCGAGCTGGAGGTGCTCGGCGAGCGTACCCAGCATTTCAAGCAGCTCCTGAACCGGCAGCTGCGCCTGGGCGATCATGCTATCTCCGGCCACGTGATCCATGTAGACCGCTACGGCAACCTCATCACCGATATTACCCGCGACAGCATCGAAACTATTGCCCACGGCCGCACCTTTACCGTGCATTTTGCCCGCGAAACAGTGGGCCGCATTCTGCCCAACTTTACCCAGGTAGACGACGGCGACTGCTGCTGCATTTACAACAGCCTGGGCCAGCTCTGCATCGGCATTAACAAAGGCCACGCCGCCGAGCTGCTGGGCCTGGGCTTCGACTCGCAGGTAGATGTGCGCTTTTATCCGGGAAGCTGAATTAATTCTGAATTTTGAATAACTGAATGATTGAATAAAGGAGTGATAAAAGCGTAGCTTTGCTTCAGTTTCCTTATTCAGTTATTCAAAATTCAGTTATTCAAAATTATGATCGTTCGCATCGTCCGGATGACGTTTCAGGAAGATAAGACGGCGGCGTTCCTGGAGATCTTCCGCAATTCCAAAGACCGGATCAGGGCTTTTGAAGGCTGCCATCACGTGGAGCTGCTGCAGGATATAAACGAGCCCAACGTGTACAGCACCTACAGCCTCTGGGACACCGAAGAGCACCTGAACCAGTACCGCGGCTCCGAACTCTTCGGGCAGGTATGGCCGGCTACCAAAACCTTGTTTGCCGCCCCGCCACAGGCGTGGTCCCTACGGCAGACACAAGTATAAATTACAGTTGCTGCGCAGGAGCCGCCAGCAAGTATAAACGTTACCGCCAGCACCTGCCCCACATCTTATAAGTAAAAAAGCCGGACAACATGATGCTGTCCGGCTTTTTTATACTTTATACCTACCCGGGTTATCTGTTCAGGATAACTTTCTTATAGCTTGTCTTATCGGTAGTATGCAGCCGGATGAGGTAAATACCGGAAGCCAGTCCTGGTGCCGGTTTCCACTCCGATTCATACTCCTGCGCTGCGGCCTGGCCTTGGTAGAGGGTCGCAACTTCCCTGCCCTGCAGGTCAAACACTTTCACATCGACAGACTGGGGCTGCTGCAGGCCAAAGCGAACGCGAATGCTCTCAGTAAACGGATTCGGATAGGCTTCTACTTGTGCCAGCTCGGAGGCAATATGCGTTCCGGGCATTTCGGCAGCGGTTGCCACTGTGCCTGAAGTCGTAATCTTCTCTATCTCAATAGCGGAAATGATGGCATTATTTGCTACCGAGGTGAAAGCAATGTTCAGCGTGCCGTCGCTTACCGCGATGTTGTCAAACGTTTTCACGACGGCCTTTCCCGCGCCATCCTGGCTATAGATATCATAGTTGTTCAGCACGCGCTTGCCTTCCACATCCACATGAAACACGCGGGCGCCTGCGTTGCCGCTTGTCTTGCCGCCCGGTGCACCAAAGTAGGGCTCCAGGAAATGCAGCTTCACCCGGTAAGTGCCTGCACCCAGCGCAATGTTATAGCTGAAAGGAGCACCGGACGAGGCGTAGCGATACTTCAGATACAGGGCATCCTCGGTAGTGCCCGCCACGTCGAATGACTTGGAGGCGCTGAGACCGCCGCTATAGTTAGCATCTGCACTCCAGGTATGCGACTGGCTGTCGGTGTACTGGGCGCCACCCGCTGAGATCCGAACGATGCTGGTTGTGCTGGTCGTGATCTGCTTAAAGTTAGCTGTAATGGCTTTGTTGCCAGTCATGGTAACTGTAAGCGGGTTGGCTGTACCGGTCACGTCGCCGCTCCAGCCGGCAAACTGGTAGCCGGAAGCCGGCTTGGCTGTCAGGCTTATACTTGTGCCCTCGGCATAGCTGGCTTGGTCGGGGCTGCGAGTTACCGCGCCGCTGCCAGTGGTGCTTACCGCTAAGGTATACTGTGTGGCAGCCGGCATTTTCTCCACTTCGATGGCAGAGACAATGGCATTTTCATTTACTGAGGTAAAGGCAATCGTCAGCGTGCCGTCGCTTACCGAAACGTTGTCGAATATTTTCACAACAGCCTTGCCCGCACCATCCTGGCTATAGATATCATAGTTGCTCAGCACGCGCTTGCCTTCCACATCCACATGAAACACGCGGGCGCCTGCGTTGCCGCTTGTCTTGCCACCGGGCGCGCCAAAGTAGGGCTCCAGGAAATGCAACTTCACCCGGTAGGTGCCAGTGCTTACAGGTATTTTGTAGCTGAAAAGGGCGCCGGCTGATGCGTAGCGATACTTCAGATAAAGGGCATCATCGGAAGTGCCGGCCACATCAAACGACTTAGAAGAAGTTGTGCCGCCGCTGTAGTTGGCGTCTGCGCTCCAGGTATGCGACTGACTGTCGGTGAACTGCGTGCCACCGGAAGTGATGCGTATTGTACTGGCAACTGCAGCCGCGGCTGGCAAGGTGCCGGAAATAGTATACTGTCCTACCGAGCCGTAATTAGAACTGGCACCCATGGCTCCTTTGGCTCCTTTTATATACAGGTAGTAGGTGCCCGCAGGCAAGGTCTGGTTTACCGTAGCAGATACACTGCTGGGGTCCGCTGTTACCAGGGTTTCGTTTGCGGAATTCTTCAGCGTGAGCAGCACGTCCAGGTTGGCATAGGTTTCGGTGGGGTTCACGGTCAGGTTCACCGCGCCGCCGTTTGTCTGAAATGTAAAAACATCCACATCGCTGCCGGTAGTAATGATGCCCCCATTGGCCGAGGCCAGCACATTGCCTGCTTCATCTGCCTTCAAGGAGGTGGCGTTGCTGCTGGTGTTGGCATGATCATCGGGGCGGTAGCCAAAGCCGTTCTCGGTGGTGATCACATCCATATCATCTTCCAGGTTGTTAGCATAGGCATACTCTCCTTTGCTCCACTGCACCTGGCTTACGTTATACCCGGCTCCCATAATGGGGGCCCAGGAGTTCTGGCCGTAATAATAGGCTTCCGAAGGCGAGGTACGGCCATCGTGCGACAAGCCCAGCGTATGCCCCGCCTCGTGCGAGCCTGCCTCGCCGGCAAACTTTGCCCCGGAGTTAAATACCCAACCTGGGGTGTCGTCGCCCCAGTTAAAAGAGCCCACATATGATACGCCGCCCGCATTGGGATAGAAATAGTTTGTCGGCGTAAAGATGATGCGCATTCTTTGTGCGATAGGTGCGCTCTGGTACACGGTTTCGCTGGTGGTGATGTTAACGGCAAAGGGCTTGAAATCTTCGCTTACCATTTCCCATACCTGCTGCATTTCGGCGGTGGTTAAGTTAGCCGGGGCAGCATTGATCGTGTTGCCATTATCCCAGTAAGTGCCGCTCACGGTCTGGCCATCAAAATCAAGCAGCACCACGGCCGGAGCGCCCGGTAAGCTCTGCAGCGCTGTTACCGAAGTTGTAGCGGTTGCGCTGCTCGTAGTCTGTTGGGTAGCGGCGCCATTGGCCACAGGCCCTTCGAAGTACTCTATGCAAAGCACTTTATCTATGTCCACCTGCTGCAGGTAAGCGGCGCCGGCAGCGGTAGAGGTATACTGGTAAGCCTTTTTCTGATCTTTTAAGATAATGTAGCCCGAGAGCTCAGCTCCCGCCACCTTCACAAAAAAGGTGCTGTTCTTTTTGTTGGCAACTTCGCCGATGTAAATATCCTTCTGGCCCTCGCGCTTGCTTACTTTCAGGTTCAGCACCAGCGAGTCCTGGCCGGGCACCGACTGGCGCACCATATTGCTCTTGCTGGTGGTCTTCAGCCCGTTAACGCCGGCTTTGGCTTTAGCGGCGGCAATGGCTTTAAAGGTGCCAGCTACCTCGGCGGTAGTTCCCAGCGGAATTTTCTGCTGGGCCGACAGTGGCAGGACAGTTCCGATAACAAAAAGGAGCAGGAGAAAGGACTTATAAATGTTTTGCATGGCTTGCGGTACTAGGGTGCTTCGTACTATAAAATCTGGTAGTCAGGGTGATTGTTGTTGCCGGTTTTGCGCTATGCCTTTATTCTGAGGCAGCTTTGCTCCTGTAAAACAGGAGAGCGGGCTAAACCGGGGAGTGTGCACATTTCAATGTTGTAAAACCTGTTACTTCTATGCAGCTATTCCGGAATCCGGCACCCGAGCGGCGTTTTGCAGCCTGTGCGTATCCGGAGGACAAGGAAAATTCAGGTATAGCTTCGGCCTGAAGTAGCAGGCGCTTACGGGAGGTGAAATGTGGAAGGTTGGGTAAAGGCTCCTGAACGGATGCCTAACAGCTATACTCTTACAGTAAAAGGATTCTGTTTTCGTACAATTCTATTCATATATTCCAATTTGGTAGTATGCCAATTCAGTTTCAGTATGTCAGCTACAGGCGCCAGGGCGTAAGCATTAGCGCTACAGGTTGTCGGTTCTGTTTTAGTTGAATTAATCGCCGTTTGAGGCTTTATACTTAAAACAACAGGAGTAACTTGTTACAGCAGAACAGCTTTAGTTAAGCTTTATACTTGCTTTCGGAATATTGGTTCGCTCTTTCCGGGATATTTTTTTTCGGCGAAACAGTACAAAATAGTACTACTTTTTACGCAATGGCCAAACTCCGCTGCAGCCCCTCTTTTTACAGGGGCTGCAGCAGGCAACCCCATTTAATTTTATTTTAATGGCAACCTGTGCTTTTGCAATATCAGAAGGGCTTCGGGCGTGGCAGGCCGGGCCTGAAAAGGCCGAGCTTTTGCTGCGGCCGGGGCTGCCGCTGCGGTCTTTTGCGCTCATTTTAAAACAATCGTGGCTTTTCACGTACCTTTGCAAGTATAAAAGCTAGCGAAAGCCGGTTTTTATACCTGTTTAACCATACCAGAGTTATGAGCAACTACTTCGAGTTTTATAGTATACCGGAAAGCTTCCTGCTGGACGAAAAAGCGCTGAAAGCAAAATATTACCAGCTAAGCCGCGACTACCATCCTGACTTTCATGCCAATGCGCCGCAGGCAAAACAGGACGAGATCCTGCAGCTTTCTACCCAGAACACCAACGCCTACCGCACCCTCTCCGACCCGGACCTGCGCATGCAGTATATTTTAAAAGAGCACGGACTGCTGGAAGAAGGCAAAAATGAGCTGCCGTCGGATTTCCTGATGGAGATGATGGAGCTGAACGAGGAGCTGATGGAGCTGGAGTTTGACTTTGATGCGGCCCGCCTGCATGCCGTGGGCGAGAAAAGCACCGGCACCATGGCGCAGCTCGATAACGACATTCTGCCGGTGCTGCAGCGCTACCCCGAGCTGCACGGTATTACGCGCGAGGAGGCCCTGCAGCAGGTAAAAACATACTACCTGAAGAAAAAATATCTGTTGCGTATTCAGGAAACATTATCTAAGTTTGCAGCACGTTCCTGATAGCTGATCGGGAGCCAGAATGCCTTGGTGGCGGAATTGGTAGACGCGCTGGTCTCAAACACCTGTGAGGTTACACTCGTGCCGGTTCGACTCCGGCCCAAGGTACATTAAAGTTTAAAAGCCCTGTAGATGAAAGTCTGCAGGGCTTTTTTGTTTTTATTCAAGATTCACTATTCCTCAAGCACAAGTTTAAAGTCAATACTTGTTTTATTAGTTTTTATTAGCTTTTGGATGGTAGCTAATAATATAGCCAAAGCAAGATGAAAAGAACTTTGATATGATTGAATATATTTATCCCATTCATCAGAGATGTCATCGTAAGAAAATTTACTAGGGAAGTTAATATTTCCATGTATAAAGCGTGACCTAAAATCATACATTTTACCAACTTCTTTTTTGAAAGCTGTTCTTTCTCCTAAAAATAACTCCGTTTTTTCAACCAATTGATTTTGAAGGTTATTGTGTCCTTTGCAATAAAGGGCCTCTAAAGCAAGAAGAGCCCAAAAGATATTTCCGAATTCCCAATCACCTGATGAGGTAAATGTGTGAGATAGAGCATTAAGTGCCCTTTCAATAGCAGAAGTACTTGGCTTCTCTAATCCTTTCTCGAATTCAAAGTACCAATTCCACACCTGATTAATACTTAAAAATTCTAGCAAAGGCCATTTTAAGCTTCTACTTCTTTCATAAGCAAAGGCCAGTTCATTATAATGTCTCTCAATGTTCCATATCGGCTCTCCATTTAGGAGCAATTTACCATCATACCAGCTAAACATACCTGGTACAGCAATATTACACACTATCATTAGATGCATGATTCTATGCAAAACCAACTGATTGATATTTTCTCTATGTCTTTTCTTATATAATGATCTTAACTTTTCCTCCTCTAAATTAAATGTCACTTTCAAGAAACTATTATCGGAAAGAATGGGAGGTACCTGCATACTCTCCTTTACAATAGGCGGAACAAAATACACTAGCTCAATCATCAAGCTACCTAAATTAAGCTGATTATGATTAAATGGTAACACGAGTTTAGCGTCTACACCTAGAAACTCTTTCCCAATAGCTGCATAATTTACTCCATGAAAATCATCAGAAAAATCAACTAGAATATAGGCAGTGTATAGGTTACTCATGGTGTTTTAAAGCATGTTTGAAGCGATAGCTTATGAATATAACAAAAAATATAACTAAATATAGCCAAACCGTGTTATTATAATCTCACATTCTGCCGCAAGCGTCCGCTAGTGCCTTGCATCAGCATAACAATTCCATAAAGTATAAACTAAAGTAAAGGCAAGAAACAACAAGCAACGGGTATCGGCACATCATACATGAAACCACTTGCTATCCTAGCAAGAAATCAACTGGCAGTGGTTCTAACGAATTTATTATATACCTTAAGGTTTCAATCCTTTACGCTGCCAATATGAAATACCTTTCCCTCCTCCTTTTTGCGTTTTTTATAGCTGCCGGCGGGCATGCGCAGGAAATAAGCAACAAAGACGACTGGGCGGACCTGTCGCACTACGAGCAGGAGAACCAGCAACTGGCCCCTCCAAAGCCGGGCGAAGACCGGGTGGTGTTCCTGGGCAGCTCCATTTTTGAGAACTGGAAGAAGCTGGTGCCGGAATATTTCAACGAGCACTCGTACCTGGACCGGGGCATCAGCGGACAAACCTCCCCGCAGCTGCTCATTCGCTTCCGCCAGGACGTCATCAACCTGCACCCCAAAGCCGTCATCATCCTGGCCGGCAGCAACGACATTGCCGGAAACACGGGCCACGTAACCAATGAGCGCATCATGGACTGCATTGCGTCGATGGCAGAACTTGCCCGCCTTCACAACATCAAAGTCATCCTTTGTGAATACCTGCCTATTAATGAATACCCGTGGCGCAAAGGCATGGAGCCCGCCGATAAGATCATCGCGTTGAACAAAATGATCCGGGCGTATGCGAAAGCCAACAACTTCACGGTACTCGATTATTACTCGCCCCTGGTGGATGATCGCAAGGGCCAGAAAGCTGAACTGACCCTGGATGGGGTTCACCCCAATGCGGCCGGTTACCGCATCATGGCCAAAGTAACCGACGAAGCGATAAAAAGAGCGCTGCAGTAAGCTACCCGGTAGCAGAAGTATAAGCAAGCGCCCTGTAAGTATAAGGCCAATCCCAAAACCCTATAAACAACAAATCCCGTTGCTAAGCAGCGGGATTTGTTGTTTTGGTAAGTATAAGCGGCTGTAAAAAGCCGGCTATTCAAATCAGCCAGAACTTTATTCCCGGGCGCCTTTAAAGGCAAAGCCCTGGGCTTGCAGTGTCAGGGTGGTGACTTGCTGCGCGTTGTTACGGCCAAACGTAAATACAGCGCCGTTATCGCCTTCAAATACATCCGCCTCCGCGCCCGGTACCAGGTCGCCCTCCTGCCCGCCTGCATTTACGCGAAGCTTGCCTGCTTTTGGCGTAATCTCGACGTACTCAAACGGAAGACCTGTCATTTTATACTTGCCAGCATACGCTTTAAGCGCCTCAGCAGAAAGGCTAGGTTGCGTGCTTGCTTTGCCTGGCGCTGGTTGCGTGCTCTTGCCGTTCTGAAACTCCAGGTCGATAACCGCGAACAAGCTCTGGCCTGCGGGTGCCTTTCCATTTTTAAAGACAAAGTATACGTCCTGCATACCAGTGGCGCCCGAGAGTTTGGCTACCACGGGGGCCGGCATACTGGCCTGACTTGCTTCTGCTACCGGTTCGATCATCGGGGTCGTCCCGATCAGTTTGCCGGTTGGGGAGCCCAGCCTTACCTCAATCAGGCCGCCGGCGGCATTCATCTGCGCTTTGGGCGCCACGGCGGTAAAGGCGATCTGCTCAATGCCGGTCAGGTCGATGTTGTTGAACGCCATGTAGGAGCCGCTCACGGAGGCGATCACAATAGGGCCATACTTCATGGTGCCCTCTGTTTTGTTAGCTTTTCCGGATGGCATTTTGGCGTTGCGCAGTGTTAGCACCTTTTCAGCGGTAATAGCCGGAATGCCGTTGCTGCCCTTGTCCTTGTAAGCCGCCCTGATCACATAGGTGCCTTCGCCTTTATCACCTTTCGGCAGGGCCATGGCATAGGTGCCTTTTACCGGCAGCGAGGCCGGAGCCGCCTGCTTTTGCTGCGACAAACTCAGAATATAATTTACCATTTCGGCCGCATCGGCCTGCGAAAGTTGCGGGTGGGCGCTCATGGCCACCGCTCCCCATACGCCGCCACCACCATTGATGATCTTTTTAGCGAGCTTTTCTTTTGCTGCCGGTTGGTCTTTATACTTCTGGGCTACCTGCTTAAAGGAGGGCCCTACAGACTTTTTATCGATGCCGTGGCAGGCTTTGCAATCACTGCTTTCCACCAGCTTCTGTCCTTTCACCACATCCACCGACGCATCGGCACTGCGATGGCCCTGCGCAATAGCCACCATGTCGTAGCCTTCGGGCAGGTAATCGATGTTAACGGCTACCTCCTGCGGCTTTATTTTGCCATTGGCAAGGCTGCCATCTTCCTTGTCGCTCACCTTCACCTCGTAGTCAAACGACTGGTTCGGGAAGAAAAAGGTCTGGTTGCTGGATGTGGCTTGGAAAGTGAGCACCGGCGGCTCATTGCCTGCGATGATCTCCAAAGACTGGCTGCTGCTCGCGCCTTTGGCGTCTTTCACCGTCAGGGTAGCTTTGTATACACCCGCTTTATCGAATGCTACGGTTGGGTTTGCCTCGGCAAAGGTTCTGGAAGCCCCCTCTTTCGACGTTACTTCCCAGGTATACTGCAGGGCATCGTTGTCATAATCTTTGGTGCTTGCTGCAGAAAGATGCGCTTCGAACGGAATGGCGCCGCCTTTTTTGTCTGCGGCCAGTTGGATCACCGGCTTGCGGTTGCCGCCGTTATACTCGATGCGCACCAGACGGGCATCATCGTTCTGGGCAAACCAGCCGCTGCCATACTCCAGCATGTACAGATCTCCTTCCGGGCCAAACTCCATGTCCATCGGATTCGAAAACTTGTAGCTTGGCATAATGCGCTCCATGCTCTGGTAATTGCCATCCTTGTCCAGGGTAACGGCCATCATCCAGCCGCGCATCCACTCATAGATCAACAGCTTGCCATCGTAATAGTCGGGGAAGGCACGCGCGGCACCTTTGAACTGGTCCTGGTAGTATACCGGGCCGGCCATAGCCGAACGGCCACCGGCTCCCACCATCGGAAACTCTTTCGATTCGTCGTAGCCATACCAGATCAGCGCCTTTTGGGCAGCCGGCAGCTGGTTTGCACCGGTGTTGTTCGGCGAGTTATTCACCGGTTTTGCCGGATCGTGTGGCGCACCAGAAAGGCTTTTGGCAAAATCATACTTGAAATACGCCTTGTTGTCGCCTACAAAGTATGGCCAGCCAAAGTTACCTGCCTGGCGTGCCTGGCCTACCTCATCCTGTCCGGCTGGCCCGCGCTTATCGCCGGGTTGCGCTGCATCCGGGCCAATATCACCCCAGTATAAATAGCCTGTTTTCTGATCTATAGCAATACGGAACGGGTTGCGGTGGCCCATGGTATAGATCTCCGGCCGGGTTTTGGGCGTGCCTTTCGGAAAGAGGTTTCCTTCGGGTATGGTATAGGTGCCATCGGCTTCAGGGTGTATGCGCAGGATCTTGCCGCGCAGGTCGTTGGTATTGGCCGATGTTGCCTGTGCATCATAAAATTCACGTCCGGGGCGCTCATCAGAAGGGCTGAATCCGTTGGACTGATGCGGGTTGATGTCATCGCCTGTGGACAGGTATAAATTTCCTTTGGCATCAAACGCGAGGGAACCGCCGGCGTGGGCGGTTAATAAACGGAAGGTATTTACTTCCAGCAGTACTTTTTTGGAATCCAACTGCAGCGCATCCCCTTTCAGTTCGTAGCGCGTCAGGATGTTTTTCGCTTCTTTTCCTTCCGGCGAGTAGTAGAGGTATATCCAGTTGTTCTGCGCAAAATTCGGGTCTTTGGCCAGGCCCAGCAAACCACCTTCATCATCCGACACTTTTCCTTCTTTATCGGTTACTTTGGTGTTCACCGGAATATTGGCAATTACGGTTACTTTGCCGGTTTTAGGGCTGTAAAGCTTTACATTGCCTCTGCGCTCGATAAACAGCACCCGGTTATCAGGCAGCACCGTCAACTCCATCGGCTCATTCAGCTTTTCATCCAGCACTACTTTCGAGAAGCGGTTTTCTTCGGGCATCTTGCGCGTGTGCGCTTTGCTATAGTCAAGTGGTTTCGGGCTATCGCCTCCCATTACGTACTCCAGCCCGCCCCAGAGGTGCTTTAGAAACAAAGGCTCTGCAAACGAAGCATCGGTATGGCCGCCGGCTGTATAAAAAGCACGGCCACCGTCAAACGCCTGGTACCAGGCCATGGGGTGGTTGTCGCCGTTGGTGCCGCCGCGGTACGTTTTTTCATCGATCTTGAGCAACACTTTTATGGCCGGGCTGATATTTTTGTAGGAATAGAATTCGTCTTCCCGCTCCCAGCGCTTCGGCAAAAACTTGGTGGCCGGATTTTTCTTGTCTACTACCACAAAGGTGCCTTTCTGCACATTGTCGGGCATGGGGTGATTATCGAACCAGGCGCCGGCCAGTTGCCCATACCAGGGCCAGCCATACTCGGTATCGGCAGCGGCATGGATGCCCAGGTAGCCGCCACCTGCCTGGATGTAGCGCTCGAAGCTGTTTTGCTGCTCGGCGTTCAGCACATCGCCCGTCGTGCTCAGGAAAACAACCGCCTGGTAACGTTTCAGGTTTTCTTCGTTGAACTTAGCGGCATCTTCGGTGGTATCCACAGCAAAGCCATGCTCCTGCCCCATTTTCAGCAAGGCTGCCTGCCCGGCCTCAATGGAAGTATGCCGGAAACCGGCCGTCTTGCTGAAGACCAGCACCCGGGGCTGTTCTTTTGAACCGGTAAAGCTCCATAAAGCTGCCAGCAATATCAAAATACCGCCTATAAACAGATAGGACCTGGGAGATGAGAAAACTTTTGCCATACTTGTTGATTAAAATGGATGATCGGGTTGTTTTAAGTTTATGCAGGAAATTGGTGCGCATGAACAATTGCGTACTTATTACGCAATCAAGGTAAGAAGATAATTTTAATTGCGTACATCTTACGCATTATTTTATTTACATTTGCTCTATGAATACTGAAGAAGAAGCGTTGCGATTTGTCAGATCTGGTCATCAAGAATTTCTGCCCCACGTAGCGATCGATTCCGTTATTTTCGGGTACCACGATCAGCAGTTAAAAATTTTGCTGCTTCGGGTAAAAGGACATAATAGTTGGGCCTTGCCCGGCGGCTTTATCCGGCGCCGCGAGCCGCTGACGCAGGCCGCGTACCGCATTTTACAGGACCGCACGAGTTTGAAGGATCTGTATCTGCAACAGTTTTATACGTTCGGTGATACCTCTTTCCGGGTAAAGGAAACGAGCGCGGAAGAGTTTGCCGACAAGTATGGCCTGGACGTGGAAGAAGGCACCTGGCTGCTGGAACGGACACTGTCTATCGGCTACTTTGCGCTGGTAGATTATTCGAAAGTGACCGTTAAAACCGATTTTTTCACGGATGCTTACCAGTGGTGCGATATCAGTGAGCTGCCTCCGCTTTTGTTCGACCACAACGATGTGGTGGAGAAAGCTTTAGCCACCTTGCGCCTTCAGATTTATCACCAGCCCATCGGGTATAACCTGCTACCCGAAAAATTCACGCTGCCCGAGATTCACGTGCTCTACGAAACGATCCTGGGCAAAGAACTGGACCGGCGCAACTTCCCTAAAAAGCTGCTGGCACTCGGGCTGATCAAAAAGCTGGACGAGCAACGCCACATCGGCGCGCACCGCTCCCCGTTCCTGTACCAGTTCGAGAAAGAGAACTATGACAAAGCCTTGCAGGAAGGAATTGTGCACGCCTATTAAGACATGCGTTTGATAATAGTAATCCTTGGTAGTATAACCTCTGGCGCAAGCGTCCGCTTGTGCCTTACGTATGCAACAGCTTTATACTTTGGCAGAAGCAGCTTGCGTAGCTTTGGTCAGTGCAGGAGCAGCACAAGCGGACGCTTGCGCTAGTATAGCAAGTATCAATCAGCTTAATCTAACCGCGTTCGATCACGATGTAGCGGGCCGAGTAGCCATTACTTTTGTAGAGCACCTGCAGGGCAGTTATCAGGGATTGGATAGCCGTAAAGCGGGTATTGTGGCCATGGAGGGGCTCCAGGTAGTTCTTGTATCCTTTCCCGCTGATGCGCCCCACAAAGGAGCGGGCTTCTTCTTCCTGCACTTCCACCAGCTCTTTTGCCAGCACCACGCGTTGCATATACGGCAGGGCTGCCTTCATACTCCGGTAATCCGAAAAGGCAGAGAGGCGGTAATAAGAGCTCAGCTTAAGGGTGTTCATAAAAGCAAAGATAGCACAGTGCATCCTTATTAATTACCCACTGGCAGGATAGGTTGATTTACTTCAGGTATACCCTGAATATGGAGCCTTTGTCCAGCTCGCTTTCCAGTTCTATTTTGCCGTCGCTGTTCTCCACGATGCGCTGTACAATGGCCAGGCCCACACCGGTACCTTCCACGTGCGCATGCAGCCGTTTGAACATGCCAAACACTTTCGGCTGATCTTCTTTCCGCACACCCAGTCCGTTATCGCGCACAGTCAGCACGGTATACTGATCCTCCACCGTCGTGGTGACCGTGATCACAGGCTTGCGATCAGGAGAACTATACTTGATCGCGTTGGAAACCAGGTTGTATATAATGCTGCGCAGGTTTTTGCGGGAAAAGAAGATCTCGGGCGCCTGCGAAAAATCCTCCACCAGCGTGGCGTCATAGCGCGCAACCAGGTCTTTGATGTTCAGCTTCACATCGTCGAATATTTCCTGGAAGCTGGCTTTATTTTTCTCGGTGTCCTCTTCATACTGCACTTTGGCCACTTCGGTCAGGTCGAGCAACGTGTTTTTAAAGCGGGCCACGGCATTGTTGATCATTTCGAGCAGCGGCGAAACCTCTGCCAGGGCAAGTCCTTTATCGGCCAGTGTTTCGTGCAGCGCCGTCACCAGGCCTTCTATGTTGTTGATGGGGGCTTTGAGGTCGTGCGAGGCGGTGTATACAAAGTTGTCGAGGTCTTTGTTTACCTTTGTCAGCTCCCGGGTGCGTTCGTTCACCCGCTTTTCCAGCTCCTGGTTCATTTCCAGGGCAAGCTTGTTTATCTTTTCCAGCTCCTTCTTCTGCAGGTAAAACCGCACAAACGTAGAAACTTTGGCTTTGGTAATGTAAGGGTGCAGCGGCTTGAAGAGGAAATCTACGGCGCCGGCTTCAAAGCCCTCGATCACATGCGCATCCTGCTGGTTGATGGCCGTTACAAAGATGATGGGAATTTCGCGGGTCTTGGAGATATCGCGCAGGTAGCGGGCCACTTCGTAGCCGTTCATGCCGGGCATCTGCACATCCAATAAAATCAGGGCCAGCTCTTCCTGCAGGGCGATCTTCAGGGCTTCTTCGCCCGAATGGGCAAAAAGGTAGGTAATCGGCTCATCTTCTTTCGACAGCAAACTCTCCAGGCTCACCAGGTTCTCGACCATGTCGTCCACTAAAAGGATCTTCACTTCCTGAATGTCTGATGCCAAAATCGCAGATGTAAGGGGATGGTCAGTGATCATGTAAAGAAAGTAAAAAAGCTTGTATTTCCGCGGTGTGCAGTACCCTGCCGTCCGGTACACGGGCTAAGGCCGCCAAAGGCATGGTAGCCACTTCGGCCTCTTCAGGGTGCTGCACAATGGCTATGCCTCTTTTGTCAAAGATATGCTTTAATCCCGAACTTCCGTCGCTGCTGGCGCCGCTGAGCAGAATGCCCGTGGCGTTTGCGCCAAACACATCGGCAATGCTCGTAAAGGTTACATCGATGGAGGGCCGGGAGTAGTTCTCCAGTTCCGAGTCGTCGAGCGAGAAAGTATGGTCCTTCTCGATGAGGACATGATAATTGGCCGGCGCCAGGTATAGGTGCCCTGCAGCCAGCTTTTCTTTTTCTTCTATCTCCACGGCCTTTAGCGCGATCCGTTTTTCATATACCTCCTGCAAGTTTCCTTCGGCACTCCGGAGCCGGTGCAACACAAGTATAACCGGGATGGAATAATTTGCCGGAAGCCCTTTGAGGATAGCCAGCGACGCCTGAATGCCGCCCCAGGAACCTCCCATCACAATAACCTTGCCTGCTGCACTCATCAGATCGTTTTCCGGTAGATCCGGTTATTCTTGTCCACAAAATTATACTTGCTGCTGATGCCCGACATGGCCAGGGTTTCTTTCTTGCCCAGCGCCAGGTAGCCCAGACTCACCAGGCTTTCATCAAACAACCCGAAAACCCGCTCCTGCAGCTCCCGGTTAAAGTAGATCAGCACGTTGCGGCACAAAATGAGGTGAAACTCATTAAAAGAGAAATCGGTGGCCAGGTTATGCGGGTAGATAACGACATTCTTAACCAGTGCCGAATCGAACTTCACGCTGCCATAGTTGCTACTGTAATAGCTTGCAAACTCCTGGCTGCCCCCGGCCGCATAATAGCCTGCCGTGTAAGCGGCCATATTCGCCGCTGAAAAGATACCTTCCTTTGCCTGTTTGAGTACTTTCTGGTTAATGTCGGTGGCGTAGATCTTGGTCCTGTCCAGCAAGCCCTGCTCTTTTAAAAGGATGGCCAGCGAGAAAAGCTCTTCGCCCGAACTGCAGCCCGCATCCCATACCTTTATGAACGGGTAGGTGGAAAGGATGGGCAGCACATTCTGGCGCAGCGAGAGGAAAAACGACGGGTCACGGAACATTTCGGTCACGTTCACGGTGATCTCCTGCAGGAAATTCTCGAAAAAAAAGCTGTCGGCAAACAGCCTGCTGCGGAGTTCCCCTACGGTTTCCAGGTGCTTGTGCGACAGAAAACGTCTGATCCTGCGGTACACCGAGGCCCGCGCATACCCGCTGAAATCATACCCGTACTGGGCATGGATCTCCCGGATCAGCGTTTCCACCTCCTGCTCAAAAAGGGCATCGTTATCAGGCCTCATACAGCCATACCCGCATTAAGGTCAGCAACTTATCGGTATCTACCGGCTTGGGTATATAGTCGGAGGCGCCCGCTTCCAGGCACTTTTCTCTGTCTTCTTTCATGGCTTTTGCAGTGAGGGCGATGATCGGGAGTTGCTTAAAACGTGTAATCTCCCGGATTCGTTTTGTTGCTTCGATGCCGTCCATCTCCGGCATCATCACATCCATCAGCACCATGTCGATCCCGGAGGTCGTTTCCAGTTTCTGCAGCGCCTCCTTGCCATCATAGGCTACCACCACTTCCATGCCGTGCATCTCCAGCAGGCTGCTCAGCGAGTAGATGTTGCGCACATCGTCATCGGCCACCAGTATTTTTTTGCCGCGCAGCACTTCTTCGGGCACGTGCAGCTTCATTTTATACGCATCGCCAGCTGGCAGCTTCTGGTTTACCTTGTGCAGGAAAAGCTGCACCTCGTCGAGCAGGCGCAGGTACGAGTATTCGTTTTTGATGATGATGGTGTTGGCAAACTCCTTCAGGGCGGTTTCCTCTTCTTCCAGCAGGTCTTTGCCCGAGTAAATGATGATCGGGATATCGGCCAGGCCGGTCTGCGATTTGATCTTTTTCATCCACTCGTAGCCTTTCATGCCCGGCAGGTTCAGGTCGAGGATGATGCAGTCCACTTTCTGTTTGGCCAGCACCTGTTCGGCTTCCTCAGCCGAAAAGGCCGAGGTGGATTTCAGGCCATGCGCCAGCAGCAGCTCGCCCACGGCCCTGTTCTCGATCTCGTTATCTTCCACAATGAGAATGTTCTCGATGGAGGTACCCGAGGTGGTGGAAATGGTGGTGAAGGCTTTGTTGAGCATTTCGAGCGTAACGGGCTTGGGCAGGTATTCCTCGTTTCCGGAGAACTCCCCGATCACCTCCTTATCGTAAGCCGACATGACATGCACGTTTATGTGGCGCAGGTCTTTGTCTTCACGCACCTGCCGGAGCACTTCCCAGCCATTGGTATCGGGCAGGTTGATATCCAGCAGCATGGCATCGGGGCTTTCTTCCCGGGCCAGCCGGAGGCCATCGGTGCCGGTATAGGCCTGGTGCACTTTGAAATTCTTGGCCGTTGCAAAATCAGCCAGGATATCACTGAAGCCTTTGTCGTCTTCCACGATCAGCACTGCAATATCTTTTTTCTCCCGCTGCTCAAGTTTATCAAACGCGCTCCGGACAGCTGCGGCCCTACTGTGCGCCAAAGGGGCTGCCGCCGGTACCTTTTCGGGCTGCGCTTTGCCGGCGCCGGCTGTAAACGGCACACGGGGCAGGTATAAGGTAAAGGTGCTGCCTTTGCCCGGCTCGCTTTCCAGCATCAGCTCTCCGCCCAGCAGGGCAGCCAGCTCCTTGCTGATGGTCAGCCCCAGGCCTGTGCCGCCATACTTGCGGGTAGTAGATGTATCGGCCTGCTGGAAGGCTTCAAACACCACCTCCTGCTTCTCTTTAGGAATGCCGATGCCGGTGTCGCTCACGGCAAAGGCTACAATGTCGGGTTGCTGGCGCAGCTGCTCTGAACGGAACCGGGGCCTGTCTTGCACGGGGTAAACAGAAAGCGTCACCTCGCCACCCTGGTCTGTAAACTTGAGGGCGTTGCCGATAAAGTTTTTGAGGATCTGCTCGAGCCGGAAGCGGTCGGTGATGATGGTATCGAAACTGCCCGGCGTATACTTCTCTGAAAAGCGGATCTGTTTCCTGGCCGCCATCTCCTGAAACATGGGCGCCAGCGAAATATTGGCCAGCGCAATCTCATCAGCCTCCAGCCGGATCATGCCGGACTCGATCTTGGAGAGGTCCAGGATCTCGTTGATGAGCTTGAGCAGGTCGTTCCCCGATTTGTGTATGATCTGGGCATGATCAACCTGCTTGCCCGACAGGGTGTTCTCCACATTATCGGCCAGCAACCGCGAAAGTATAAGGATAGAGTTTAGCGGCGTGCGCAGCTCGTGGCTCATATTGGCCAGGAAATCGCTTTTATACTTGCTCACCGTTTCTACCTGCTGGATCTTGAGCTCGATGGCCTGGCGGGCATCTTCCAGTGCTTTGTTCTTGGTGCTCAGCGCTTCGTACTGCTCTTCCAGCAGCTGCGCCTTTTCTTCGAGCTCGGCATTTTTCTCCTGCAGTTCTTCCTGGTTCACGCGCAGCTCTTCTTCCGACGCTTTGAGCTCGGCATTGAGCTGGCGTAGTTCTTCCTGCTGTGTTTCCAGCTCCTCAGCCTGGTTCTGTGTTTCGTAGAGCAGCTCCTGTGTTTGCAGGTGCGCTTTTAAAGTATACAGCACCACCGCGATCCTTTCGGAAGCCGAGCCGAAGAGCCGCTGCTGCAGGTCGTTATAGGGCTTGCGCGAGCAAAGCTCCAGCGCCCCCACAACCGTATGCCCGAAGTATAACGGGATGATGATGATGGCCGCCGGGGTAATGTCGGAAAGGCCGGTGCGGATCTTCATGTACTCATCGGGCACGCCTTCCAGCACTTTTACGCTGCGCTCGCTTACCGCCTGGCCTACCTTGCCGGCGCCGATCAGGAACGTGGGCAGTTGTTCGCGGCTGTACTGCACGCCATAGCTGGCGGCAGGCTCCAGTTTCCCGTTGTCGTGGTGCAGGTATAAAATGCCTGCTTCCGAGCCGGTATAGTTGCACAGAAACGCAATAGCCTTTTCGGCTACCTTCGCAGGCGTGGTTTCGCTGTCCAGCTGGTTGTTGAGCTCCGACATGCCGGTGAGCACCCAGTTGCGGTTCAGGTTTTCGGTGGTGAAGGCCTGCAGGCTATCCTTCATGTCTTTTATGGCAAAGCTCAGCTCGTCCTCCTCGCTCTGCACGGCCACTTCCACATCATAGTGGCCATTGCCGATGGCCCGGGCAACCTGCGAGAGGGAGACCGTTTTCTGGAGCACGCCTCTGAAGGAATCCGCCACACTGCCAATTTCATCCTTGCTGTCAATATCGATCACCACATCCGAAGCGCCAAGTTTGATGCGGTCGGCCGCTTTTTTCAGGATCGAAAGCGAATGGGAGATCAGGTTGATGATGTAGATGGCAAGGGCTGTAGTGGTGCCCACGATCAGGAGAAGCCCAATGATCAGCAAGGTCAGGTTCCGCTGTTTCTGGATGCTTTCCGCATCTACCTCGTCCCGGATGTGGTTGATGAGCTGATTTTCGGCCTTGCGGTAGTCTTCTATACTTTGGGTAAATACCTGAAAGGTATGGGTGGTGTTAAGTTTGGAAAGGTTGATCTCGGGGTCCTGTTCGATGGCCTGCAAAATGGCGGCAACCTCTTTGTAATTTTCGGAAGCAGTGATCTGCTGCACATCCGCAACGGTAACAGCATCCGAAAACCGGACAACATCGGCCAGTGCTTTGTTGTAAGCTTCGATCTGGGAATAAATATGGCCGTAGTTCTGGTACGAAAAGGCGCCTTCCTGAATCACCATCATCAGCAGGCTTCGGATCCGGGCCAGTTGAATTTTCGTTTCCACCAGATGCTGGAGGCTCGTCAGCTCCTTACTAACGGCGGCATTGCTGATGTCGGTGGCATTGGCATCTATCCTGTCCAGAAAAGTAAAGATCACTCCGGTAGAATAACTCCTGAACTCCTGCACATCCAGCCTGTTCTGATCCAGGTCGGCGCGGTATTTTTTAAGGTCTTTCAGCAAGGCCAGGTCCGGAAAAGAGCGGCCGGAACTGACAATGAAATCTTGCAGCTCACGCTCGGTCGCATCGGTGGCATTGCGCAGTGTTCTGGCTTCTACCAGATAGGCCGTGTCGCCACCGGAGGCTGCCAGAATACGCGCCCGCTCTTTCTGAAAGGCATGTATCAGATCGGATATCTTTTCAGATTCCCGCAGTTGCAGGGCCTCCTGCTGCAGTTTTTTCTCCACATTGATTTCCTGCCGGATGGCTGATATGACGAAAAAAAGCAGCGGAAGAAGCAGGAGAAAAATCAACAGCAGGAGCTTATCCCGTATCTTTAAATTCTTAATGATATTCATTTCGTGCGGCTGCGTACCGATTTAAAGTATAACTAAGTTGCAAATTATAAAAAACCTGCCTTAAAACGTTGCATCAGGCAAGCTTTCGTAGTGGTGGGCTTACAACCGGATCCTGGCAGGCACTGGCCGGTAGGGCCGGCTTTAAACTTATTTTATTTCCTGCGCCCTATACTTGCAAAGGCGCGCTCCGGTTCTCCTTCGGTTTGTACCTCTTTGCCCGCCTGCCGGTAGCTTATACTAAATGCCGCTATATAATTCAATAGGAAGTTGGTATAGTATAATAAATAAACGTACCATATAGTAGGCTCTCCTGTTTTCAACTCTCCCGACGCCGGGCACACTGTCCTTTCCTCCTTTGCCTGCTATTGCGGCAGGAGCACACGATGGCGCAATCGATCTGGAAAATTAAAATCCTGCGTTATGAACAAAACTATACTTCTTGCCACTTTCCAATTATTACTGTGCCTGGTTTGCACTCGCGCTTTCGCCCAGCAGCCCACGCTGGCGTGGGCACAGCGTTACAACGGGGTTGATAGTACGAGTGATGATGCTGTCGCGATTGCCGTGGATGCAGAGGGTAACTCTTATGTAACAGGCAACAGTGCGCATAATGCTGCCACTACCGTTAAATACTCTCCTGCCGGGGAGCAGCTCTGGGTGGCGCAGTTTGCCCAGCTGGGGGGATTCGTCAACGGCATTGTGGTCGATAACAAGGGCGGTGTTTATGTAACAGGCTATAGTTACGGGGATGACTATGATGTTCATTACGCTACCATCCGCTACGATGCTGCCACCGGCAAACAGACGTGGGCCCAGAAGTATAACTGGCCCGGAGGCGATTTTGATGTTCCAAAGGCTCTTGCGGTTGATACCAAAGGGGGCGTATACGTAACAGGCTTCAGTAAAAACGGAGATACCTATGACTTTGCCACGATCCGTTACGAGGCCGCCACCGGCAAAGAAAGCTGGACGCAGCGTTATGACGGATCCAAGGGCGGGTATGATGTGGCCTGGGCCATCGCTGTGGACAATGCCGGTGGAGTATACGTTACGGGCTCCAGCGACAGCACCTCCACGGATCTCGTTACCATTCGCTACGATGCAGCCACCGGCCAGCAAACCTGGACCCGCCGATACAACAGCCCCGGGGATGGCTCCGACGGGGGCATTGCTGTTGCCACCGATAACAAAGGAAACGTGTATGTTACCGGAGACAGCGAGGGCCACTTCGCTACGATCCGCTACAACGCCAAAACCGGTAAGCAGGTATGGGTAAAGCGGTATAATGAAGGGGATAATAGCAATGAAACACCCCGAGCCATCGCTGTTGACCATGCAGGTGACATCTACGTGACCGGCTACAGTTACGGAAAAACGCCGCTCGACTACGTTACCGTCCGCTACACCGCCACTGGGAAGGAAAGCTGGACACAGCGCTACGACGGTCCCGATAGCGGCACTGGCGATGACGTTGCCGTAGCCCTAGCCCTAGACAATGCAGGGGGTGTTTACGTGACCGGCTACAGCGGCAATGGCACCTATTATCCCTGTGATGACGACAGCTGCACCACCCCTACTTTCGCCACCGTTCGCTACGAGGCCGCCACCGGCACGCAAACGTGGGTGCAGCGGTACGAAGGGCCACAATATGATATCGGAGAAGACAATTATGCCTGGGCCCTTGCCGTCGATAAGGCGGGGAGCGTGTATGTGGCAGGTTCAGGTTTTACAAAGAGTAGCTCCTACGATTACGTCACCATCCGCTATGCCGCCATTTCCGGCGAGGAGATCTGGACCCGGCGCTACAAGGGGGTTGAAAATTCAAATGATGATGCGATCGCTGTGGCGGTAGATACGGAAGGCAACAGCTACGTGACCGGCACCAGCTCGAACCGCGCAGTCACCATCAAGTACTCTCCTGCCGGGGAGCGGCTCTGGGTGGCGCAGTTTGGCGGGCAGGCCAGTGCGATTGCCCTTGATAATAAAGGCGGCATCTACGTTGCCGGCAACAGCTACTCCCAGGCCACAGATGACGATTACATGACCGTTCGCTACGATGCCGCCTCCGGCGAGCAGGTATGGGCCAGCCGCTACAATGGGCTTGACAACGATGATGATCAGGTTATCGCCATTACTGTCGACAATGCCGGTGGCGTCTACGTCACGGGCACGAGCGACTATGGCTACGCCACCATCCGTTACGATGCTGCCACGGGCGGGCAAAGCTGGATCAGCCGACAGGAAGGGCACTACGGTGCGGGAAGTCAGCGCGATGCCATCGCCACCGCTATTGCAGTAGACGCCACCGGCGGCGTCTACGTTACGGGCTTCAGCCTTAATCCTGCAGAAGAAGATCCTCCCAGCTTCCTCACTGTCCGCTACGCCGCTGCCTCCGGGGATATGATCTGGGCCCGGCGTTCTCCCTTTGGAGAGACCACAGCCATTGCCCTCGACAACCAGGGCGGTGTTTATGTCACCGGCTCAGAGATCGTGTATGACTTCGAAAATAATGCCCCCGTTGCTAATTACTACCGCACCATCCGCTACGATGCCGCTACAGGAGAGCCGACCTGGGACAGCCGCTACAAAGAAGGAAGTCAGGCTAGGGCCATTGTTGTAGACAATGCCGGCGGCGTCTACGTCGCCGGCTATAGCGCTACTATCCGCTACGATGTGGCCACAGGCAAGCAGATCTGGGCAAGTCCTTTTAACGGAAAGGCGAACAGCTATGGCGCAGCTGATGTAGACGTCGCAATGGGCATTGACAAACAAGGCGGCATCTATGTCGCCGGCACACGATTGGGAGAAGATAACAGCAGGATTTTTAACACGGTTAAATACGCAGCCGCTGATGGGGCGCCGCTCTGGCAGATGCAGACAGCGGGGCCGCAGGACGCGGCTGTAGACATGGCCCTGGACAGCGAAGCGAATGTCTTTGTCACCGGCTACAGTTACAGTTCTGACACTGGCAATGACTTTCTAACCATCAAGTATAGCCAGGAGGAAGAGTGTCCTGTGCTGGCCGCAACTACTATCTCCGGCTATACGACGGTCTCCTCCGGCCATTCGCATACTTGCTATACTATCACAGCCCCGGGTGCCACCAGCTTCAACTGGGAGATCACCGCTCCCGACGGCTCGGCTTATACTTCCTTCTCCGGCCAAGGCACCAGCGGGATCAAGGTGAACTGGCCCGACTCACCCGAAGTCTACAAAGTGAGCATCGCTTACGCGGCCGGGCCCTCCTGCTCTGCTACTACTGCCACAAAGTATGTCTCTGTTTATGATCCGAAAGCCGGCTTTGTGACCGGCGGAGGCTGGTCTGACTCGCCCACCAACAAGGACTATGCGCTCATGCAGGAAAAGGGCAAAGCCTACTGGGCTTTCGGTGCCAGGTATAAGGAGAACAAGCCGGGCAGCAGCAGCGCTAGCGCGCCGGTGGAGGGCACCCTGCTGCTGGTGCTCGAGAGCGGCTACGTCTTCCGCGCCACCAGCATGGCAGAAGGCTCGCTGGTGATAGCGGGCGAGCGAGCTTACTTCACCGGCGCCGGCACCCTGACACGCCGGGGTGCCGCCGGCCTGGAAACGGATAAGCGGAATTTCGCCTTCCTGGTCTCGGCTACGGACGGACAATTAAAAAAACCAGGGGAAAACGATAAGCTCAGGCTCCAGATCCGGACGATCGAGCAGGACGGAAGCCCCGTAGTAGTAGTGTATGACAACCAGCTGGGCTGCGGCCTGCCTGCTTTGGACGACCATGCCGAAGCCTGCCAGCTAATCGAAAAAGGGGCCATCGTTATCCACCACCAGGGTATCAGAAGCCTGAGCGACCTGTTTGCTACGGCTGCACAACCCGAGCGGGATATACAAGGGCTGCAGGTATACCCCAGCCTGGTCTCCGACAAAGCCACTGTAAGCTTCTCGTTGCAGGCAGCCGGGGAGTATACCCTGGAGCTCTATGACAGAAAGGGAGCCCTAGTTCGAAAGATTGCCTCTGGCACGGCTCAGACAGGCAAAAGCTATGAAGAGGCGCTATCTGTGGAAAGTATGGCAAAAGGGTTATACCTCCTACGACTGACCTGCGGCTCATCCGTACAGTCTGCCAAACTCGTGGTGCAGCGGTAGTTGCGCTTGCGCTTTGTCCGTTTCCTGAAAAAATTGTTCCAGCGCTTTCTATCCCGGGCGTAACAACCCAACAGTAAGCGCCTCCACAGGCAGATACCTGCCCGGCAACGTAAAATGGCCTTCCGGATAGTTATCCGGAAGGCCATTTTACGTTTAGGCTACCTTTTATACTACCCGCGCTTTTATTCTCGTTGCCGTTATACTTACAACTTCCTTTTTCCCGAACAGGTGTTCTGTTTCTTGTCCCATAAGTGCGTGACGGGCCGGCTTAAAAGCGCCCGTATGCTGGCTGTTTATCAGGATAGAACCCCATACGGGACGGTGATAAAAATAGCCGTCCAGATTCTGGTCATACTTCTGCCAGGTTTTGCGCAATCCTTGCCGTAAAGCCCCGTTTTAACGTGTGGCAATGGTTGTTTGGCCTTTCTGCGTAACCACTCCACCTGTTAATAGTATACTATCTAACAACAAGAGCACCCATGAGCAAATACTTCTACCCTATCCTCTCTAAATCATACTTCTACCGTTTCAAACGCATCCTGCTGAGCTTCTTTTTCATCGGGATTTTTTTGCAGCTGTATGCCGCGGCAGAAAAGATGCGGCCTACCGGGACGGCCGCAGATGACACGTTTGCAGAAATCAGCGCAAGCAAAAAACCGGCTTCTGCTACCGACTTCTCTGGAATAGTATGGCAAACAGCCGCCGGGCAGCCCTATGCTGTAAGCGAAGCACAGGGCGAGGTGGTCAAGGGCAAGCTCTACAGCTTTGGGGGCTTCGATAGCCAGAAATCCGGCTTTACCCCCACGAACCGGGCGTATGTATATGATCCGGCTACAGACAAGTGGACGGCCTTGGCTCCCATGCCGCCCATGAACGGCACCCGGTATGGCGGAGTGACACATGCCGGCTTTGCCACCGATGGCACAGACATTTACTTTGCCGGCGGCTATACCGCCAACGCAGCCGGCACCGGCCAGATCTTTGGCACCAAAGAAGTATGGAGCTACCGCGTAGCCCAGAACAAGTATGAGCGCCTGCCGGACCTGCCCATTACGATCGCAGCGGGGCAGCTGGAATATGAGAACGGCAAGCTCCACCACATCAGCGGCACGAACACGGCCCGCACCCAGGATATGGGCGACCATTATGTATTAGACCTGAAAAACACGGGTGCCGGCTGGAAAACTCTCGCTCCGCTCCCGCAGCCGCGGCAGCATGCCGGCTCGGCCGTGCTCGATGGCAAGATCTACTTTATCGGTGGCCAGACCGGACACGATGAAAAGCTGGTTACCCGCAAGCTTGTGCACCGGTATGATCCGGCAACAAATACCTGGACCCAGGTGGCCGACTTGCCCGCGCCCGCTGGCACCAATGGCCGCGGCCATATTTCCTCCTCTGTGGTGGTAGCCGATAACCGCCTGGTGGTGCTGGGGGGCGAGACCAGCCATAGCAAGCAGACCAATATGGTTTCGGCGTATTCGCCGGCAACCAATCAATGGGAAAACCTGACGCCTTTGCCGGAAAACCGCTTCTCGGGTGTAGCCGGGTATATAGGCCAGACCTTTTACTATACCGGCGGCTCCAAAACCAGCACAACCTTTAAAGGGATGGCCGATACGCCTATCAATCCGACCGGGCAGCAGGCCACTGGATATTTGGTGGTAGAGAACCAAGACAAATTTCCGGCACCCGACCACCTGGCATTTTCGCTGGTGCAGGTGCCCTGGCACCGACCTAATACACCGCTTAACGAAAATCACAACAAGGTAAAGCTCAAGATCAGCAACAAAGGTACTGCCCCGCTCACCGTTAACAGCCTGGTCATATCCAATACCAGCACCTGGCGGATCAGCAAGATGAACGACACCGATTATACTCCGTCTGCATTCCCCCGCACCCTTGCGGCCAATGCCTCTGTTATGCTCACGCTCGAGTTTATTGCCCGCGACCAGGGAGAACGGGTGAAAATCCTCCACGAAACGCTGACCATTGCATCGGACGACCAGCTGGAACCTGCTAAAAAGGTTTACCTGCACGGGTTGTGGCAGCGCGAAGGGGAAGATGTGCACGAACCCTGGGTGCAGGAGATCATCAATGCGTTCGGGTTTCAGACTGCCACCGGCTACCACCACGACGACAATGGCATCAAGGGTGAAGGGATTGTGCCCAATTCGGATGAGGTGTTGTCGTCCTTTTTCGTGCGGGTGGACCCCAGCAGACCGGTGGAAGTGATCCAGATGAGCGCCTATCATGGCTGCTGCAATGACCGGGAAAATTTTGAGTGGTATCCGAAAGGTGGCACGCCCGTATCGCTGTTCACGCACTCCAACCTGGATGGTCAGTCGATCCTTCCGCGTAACCAGAGCAACCTTTCCAAGCTGGCGCAGGGCACGTTCAGTCCTAATGGGGCATTTGGCTTCAGGGTAGGCACCGCTTATTCCGACAGAACCCGGAACTCGAAAGGAAAAATAGGCATGCGCATCTGGAAAGCCATCGATGCGGCCGGCAACCTTATCCCGAATGCCTACATTGTGGGCGGCGATTACCTGGGCAACGATTATACGAATTACGACTACCAGGACAACGTGTATTTTGTGCGCAACGTCAGGCCCGAAAACGGCACGGCCAATGTTTCGGAGCTTGTACCCACACCCTCGGCCGTATACTTTGAGCCTACCTGGGCCGGGGCCAATAAACAGTTTACAGTGAGCCTGAAGAACGAAGGTAAAACCTATGAGGATGGCAGCAGCGACCCCGCCATCACGATCAGAAGTATAGAGTTGGTGGGCCCTGATATCAAAGAATTTACGATGGAAAAACCCGGCGCCACCCAACTGGCGGTACAGGCTGCTGTCAGTTTAAAAGTGGCGTTCCGGCCGGCCTCCCGCGGCATTAAAAACGCCGCCCTGCTGGTGCACCATAGCAGTTCGGATGCGCCGCTCCGTATTCCGCTTTATGGCATTGCCAACGATAAGCAGTTTGTCGTAACTCCCTTAAAGCGCATTAAAGGCGGATCGGATACCAACATCGTGATAGATGGGGAAGAATGGGAAACAGATAAGAACTACCGCCGCGGCTCTATTAAACTGGATGCACAGGTGGTGAAAACGCCGGTGGCTGCTACGGATAAAGACGTGCTTTACCAGACCTACCTCTCGGCTGCCGCCGAACTGGGCGTAACCAGCTATAAGATCCCGATCGAGAATGGCAATTACATGGTGCGCATGCACTTTGTGGAGAACTACTGGTCTGCCGAGGCCGCCAGGATCTTCAACGTCACCATGGAAAATGCCTTGCGCCTGGCCAACTTTGATATCTACAAGGAAGTAGGCTACAGAACGGCCCTGGTGAAAGACTTTAACGTGGCGGTAGCGGATGGAAACCTGGATATTGTATTTAACCCGACCATGAACAGGGTGGCGCTGGCCGGCCTCGAGATCTTTACCGACAGTGCCAATGTAACCGGCGTGCCAGAAGAAGTGGAGGAAGAAAAAAGGCAGGTACAGGTGTTCCCGAACCCAACACAGGGAAAAGAAGTGCAGGTGCTAATCCAACATTTTAATCCGCAGGAAGAGGCAACCATTATCCTGCACGATGTACTGGGCCGCATCATCTACACCAAAAAAGCCGTTACTTCAGAGACAGGTAATGCTTCTGCTGTGCTGGGCATTGCCCCTTCAGAAAAAGGCCTCTACCTTGTCACCGTAGAGGCACCCTCCGGTAAAGCCCAGTGCAAGCTGCTGGTCCAATAAAAGGAACTTACCGGCGCTACACGGTATGGTTATCGGCTTATACTTGCTGTTGATTTGCAGGAAGTGAAGGTATCAAAACAAAAAGCCTTACAGAAGCTAGTCTCGGTAAGGCTTTTTGTTTGATGCGGTTAAAGTATAAGCCGCACTGCCGCTCCTTATACTTTAACCTTCATTCACATCCGGTTAAATTCCAGTTGCTTGTTGCGCCACAGGCGGGTTACTGTTTGAGCAGCTTGCCTACCTGCAGCTTGTTTCCTGTTTTTAGCTGATAGATGTATAGCCCGTTCTGAAGCGTACCGGCTTTAAACGTAACATTATACTTGCCTATACTTTGTACCTCGTTTACCAGCACGCTTACTTTCTGGCCCTGGCTGTTATATACAATTAAGTTAACCGGCATTTTCTCTGTTAGCTCATAGGCGATGGTGGTGCTCTCCCCGAAAGGATTCGGATAGGCCATGGTCGCTTTTTCCTGGAGCCCCACCGGGATCCGGATCGTTTTTACGGCCAGCACGTCTGAAACTGAGGGTAGTGGCGGGGCAGCAGCAGCATAGCTCAGGCTGAGGTAATCCATGTTGGGGCCGCTGGCACCCTGGGCAGTTGCCCGGATGGTATGTGTGCCCTTGCTGAGGTAAATGACAGGGCCGTTGTACGTGGCCCAGTTCTCCCAGCTGTAGGTCCCTCCGAACGGATAGGTTGTAACGGCCGCACTATCTACGGTAAGCGAAACCGGCCGGCTAAGCTCCTCCCCGTTATGCGTATACCGGATACCTAAGGTATAAGCGCCCGGCACATCGACCGTGGCGGTCCATTGAATAAAATCACCCGTTGGATGGATAAAATCGACAAACCCGGTTCCGCTGTAGTTCTGATGGTTACTGGCCACCACGGCACCGCTTAACAGGGCATTTTCTGCCTCGAGTAGGATAGTTTTTGGTTTTTCGATGGCCAGCACCAGGTAATTCATGGCCGCACCGGCGGCCGGGCTGGCCAGGTTACCGCCCAGTGTAAAGGGCTCAGGGTATAGCTGCCCGTAGCCGACAGCCTTGCTGTATACTTCCAGGTAGCGCGAGCCAGGGTCTGTGGTGCCCAGCGTATCGCCGGTTTTATGCCAGCCCGCCAGCCAGGCCGGGAGCTGCTGCCCCCGCGGGTCGTAGGCAATGTATACAATGGCTTCTTTCCTAAGGTACATCGTTAGAAACGCGTCTGCGGCATTGGCTTTGTCGTCATTGGCTGTCTGTACAAAAGAAGCACCCTTCAGGTTAGCCGGTACCGACGTTATCGTATAGGCACGGTCGGTATACATCGTAACTCCTGTTTGTAGTTTAGCAACCTTGTAAGCGGCACCGCTGCTGGCAGTCACCTGGGTGATCATGTCGTCGGATAGTGGCTTTTCTTTGATAGCCGGTTTATCCAGGAAAGGCAGGCGGGCGCCGATCCAGTCCACGTAAAAGTTCTCGGAGCCTGTTTGTGTATCTTCGCGCCAGCCAAAGTGGCCTAGCTGCGGGTAAGTAGTATCAATAGCCTCCAGCAGAGGCGTCGGGCTATACCCGTGGCCGTTATCGAGGAAGACCTGGATCAGGCCGCTTTTATGTCTGGCGATCTTAAATTTACACCAAGTGCCGGCTTCCAGATCAGGATGAACAGCCACTTCATCCAATACTTCCGGGTACAGGATATTGTCTGTTGCCCGCCCCAGCGTCAGGCGCCCGCCGGAGTTTGGCGTGTAGCTTAACACATACGCACTATCACTCTTTATACTTGTCTGGCCAAAAAGAAGGCGGAACTCCCGCCAGTAGCTGTTTGTAAACCCTTTCGCCACGGTTTCGATCACATAGGAAGGGGCATCAAAATGCGCTTTGGTGAGTAGTGTTCCACCGGTGCCCTGCACCTGGTTCAGCGCAATGCCATCGGCTACCGACCAGGAATTATAGGCATGCCAGTTCTTTCTGAGGTTGTCCTGGTCAAAATCATCCCGGAACGGCAACGTGCCCTTTTGGGCTATAGCCTCTGGGTGGCCCTGAAACAGGAAAGCTAATAAGAAGACAAAACTCATCGTCAGTTTTGCATTAAAGAATAGAATTTTTTTCATATAACCCGATATTAGAGTATAGAAGTTTTATTTTTTACAATATACCGAGACATTTCAAGATTCCATATCGGACAAATATAAATTTTTATACACCTAACACTTTGCTTGCCACTATGTTAAACCTTTATGTTTCACTATATATTTAAAATAATATCTTTTCATATAGTGATCATACTTCATACAAATGCAGCATATTCTTGGCCTTTGCAAGCCAGATCAGGCGCCTGCCTTTGTTATACTTTTCTGATTAAGAGACAGTCACGTAGTTCTGCCACCAGCTGTAACAGCAATTCCATACTTACCTTGAAGACAGGCTGCCAGCTACAGGCCGACAAAGCTGAGGGGTTAAGCTCCCGTGCGTATTTGTTTTCCGGAATTGTTGCCTTTGCCGCTGACCTGCGGATCAAAACCTTGTTTTATGACAGGCGTTTAAAAGGATGTTAGTATCACTCTAAAGAATAAACAAAATGGATAATCTAGAGCTAAAAGGCCGATGGAATGAAATAAAAGGAAAGGTAAAGCAAGCCTATGGCGACCTTTCTGATGATGATCTGCGATACGAAGAAGGAAAAGACGATGAATTGTATGGCCGCCTGCAGCAAAAAACAGGCAAAACCCGCGATGAAGTTATTTCCTGGTTGCGAAGCTTATAATTTTCTTACCGTTTTAATGTATAAAAAGCCTGGCCTCCGTCAGGCTTTTTATACATTATACCCGGCCGCAATTCCGTTTCGGCGGCATTCATTACAACGCGAAGCAGATAGGATTTTCATTTAAATACTTTTCATACATTTACCTTTTGCACCTTAAATCTTAACGCATGGAATATAGACGATTTGGCCGCACAGGCTGGCAAGTAAGTGAGATCGGGTATGGAATGTGGGGCATGGCCGGCTGGACCGGCTCGGAAGAAGAGCAGTCGGACCGCTCGCTGGATGTAGCCGTGGAAGGCGGCTGTAACTTTTTTGACACGGCCTGGGGCTATGGCGCCGGCCTGAGCGAGCAGATCCTGGGCCGCCTGCTGAAGCGCAACCCCGATAAACGCTTGTATGTGGCAACCAAAATCCCGCCGAAGAACTTGAAATGGCCCTCTAAGCCGGAGTACAAACTGGAAGATTGCTTTCCGGCAAGCCATATTATCGAATACACCGAAAAAAGCCTAAAAAACCTGGGCGTAGAAATTATCGACCTGCAGCAGTTCCATGTATGGGAAGACAGCTGGGCAGAAAACGAGGAATGGCAGCGGGCCGTAGAGCAGCTTAAAGCAGATGGCAAGATACGCCACATGGGCGTGAGCGTAAACCGCTGGGAGCCCGAAAATGTGCTGAACACATTGCAGACAGGCCACATCAGTAGCGTGCAGGTGATCTACAATATTTTTGACCAGGCGCCCGAAGATGCCTTGTTCCCGCTTTGCCAGAAGCTGGATGTCGCCATTATTGCCCGCGTGCCGTTTGATGAAGGTACGCTGACCGGCACCCTGACCAAAGAAACCACTTTCCCGGAAAACGACTGGCGCAGCTCCTACTTTGTGCCCGAAAACCTGCACTCCAGCGTAGAACACGCCGACCAGCTAAAGCCGCTGGTGCCAGCCGGCATGACGTTGCCCGAAATGGCACTCCGGTTTATACTTAGCAACCCGGCCGTTAGCACCACCATACCCGGCATGCGCAAGCAGCACCACGTACAAGCAAACCTGGCTGCCAGCGATGGCAAAGGATTGCCACAGGACCTGCTAACCGAACTCAAACAACACCGCTGGGACCGTGAGCCAACCGCCTGGTCGCAATAAGCCCCGTTGCTGGTCCTAATAAACTGGTCCACACGGCTCGCAGCACAATGTATACGCCGGCAATAACCTGGCCCGGATTATATTCTTTAAAGCCTCTGATGAACACATCAGAGGCTTTATTTTTGCACAGCAGGCATTTTAACGCTTCTTTTTTGTAACTAGGGCCTCCTTTAAAATGCGTACCCCTACATGAACTTAAGTAAGATTTGCAAAGCCTTTGATGCACTCACCGTGCAGGAACTCTATGACCTGTTGCGCCTCCGCAGCGAAGTATTTGTGGTGGAGCAGAATTGCGTCTTCCTGGACCTGGATAACAAAGATCAGCTTTGCCATCATCTGTTGCTTTATAAGGAAAACGAATTGGTGGCCACAGCCCGCCTGCTGCCCCAGGGCCTTTCATATCCCGATGCTACCTCGATCGGGCGGATTGTCACCAGCCCGGCCGTGCGCGGCACCGGCGTCGGTAAAATCTTAGTGGACTTGGCCATCGAAGCCTGTTATAGCCTGTACGGGAAAGGCCCGATCAAAATAGGCGCGCAGCTTTATGCCAAAAAGTTCTACGAAACGTTTGGGTTCCTACAGTCGGGCGACGTATACGATGAGGATGGCATCGACCATATTGAAATGACAAAGCCCTGAAGCGCGGGTGTCAAGTCATACTTCCTCACGCTTAAAAAACATAATTGTATGTCAGATCTCCCGCAACCCAACCCGGCCATTTTAGTGGAGCTGGTAAACGTTAAAATGCCGTTTGGCAAGTATAAGGATACGGTACTTTGTAACCTGCCGGTTTCTTACCTGGAATGGTTTCGGCGCGAGGGCTTTCCGCCGGGGAAACTGGGCATGCAATTGGCTACTATTTACGAGATTAAAATAAACGGCCTGGAGTATCTGCTGCAACCCCTGCGCCGCAACCGGCGCTAAGGCTACAACCTAGTAATAAAGCAGCAAAACGCCGGTTTAAATCATTTCTTTGCAGTAGGTATCCCAATAATCGATCAGCAGTTGATCTCCAAAAGGCGTAAAGGCATTGCCTAAGCCGGGCGTGGGGGTAAACTCGCCGAACACGGCGCCTTTGTCGGTGGCATAAAAATCTACCCGCACAAAGATCTCATAGGTCCGGCTTAACGTTATGGCGCATGCCCGCATCTGGTCAAAACACCGGGGCTTTTCCTGAAAATCCGCTTGCTTATAAATGGTGTTGATATTTTCCAGTTGCTGCCAGTCTGAATCGTAGAAGCTGGTTTGGCCCTCTTTGTTGCTAAAGCGGTTGATGACCTGGATGAAAGCCAGCTGGCCGTTAAACATATAAAATTTATAATCATCCGGTATACGGTAGCTTCCCTGCTCGGTGCGCACAAACTCTTCGATAAGAAACTCCAGGTGTGGATTTGCCTGCACCGCTTTGCTCAGCACTTTTACAATGGCTGCCGGCGTATAAGTTTGCCTGTCCATCAGGTTGAGGGCATTATTCATAAGAAAAACCAACTGGCAGGAGTGCCCGATGGTAGGCCGGATCACATACTGGGCGGGCAGGCTGCCGAAGTCGATCTGCTGGCAGTCGCGTCCTTTCCAGTAGAGTGCCGGAACCGGGCAGGTATGCATTTTGGCAAACTCGCGGGCATTATACTTGTTGCTCAGTTTCCGCTGCCAGTTTTCAACGTCTTTCCATTCGTCCAGGCTATATGCAGCCTCCATGCGGGTGTTGCGGATGCGCTCGGCATTTGGCGCACGCCAGAAGGTATGGTGCCTATACTTGATGCGCCGGCAGAACTCTGACTCAGGGCCATCACCCCGACCGAAAGTACTTACAAGCGCCTGCATTTTCTTACGAACGGTTTTCCGAATGGCTTTCAGCATAGGGCAGTATTTTAAGTGTTTCCTGAGGAACTACAATGCAACCTGCCTTTTGTTTAATAAAACATTAGCTGGTTAACGGTCCCTTCCCTCCTTGCTGGTGCCCCCTCTCCTGTTGCCGTTCTGCTTTCACATACGGTGCCCAATCAGTTTCAGATTGCCGCCGCCCTATAAAAATGATGGACCTGTGGCTTTACTCTTTTTGTAAGTGCCTGCTGCTTCCGTTTACCTGAAAAACTGCTTTCTAAAAAGGATATAAAACAGCAAAGCCCGGAAATATTTCCGGGCTTTGCTGTTTTATTTATAACTCAAACAGTAGTTATTCTTCGTACTTCATGTCTACCTGCACATCCAGGGTATCGGTATCAAACTTATAAACCGTTCTTCCTTTAAAGAGGTTATCCTGCAGCTCCAATACTTCCCAGTCCTGTTGGTTAGAGGCATTTGGGCCATAGATCAGGTGGGTATCGTTATCCGTAAGCTTCCAGTTACCCTCCTCAATACCATCTGTCCTTAACTGCTTGTAGGTACCGTTTTTGTTAAAATTGATGCGGGTGCTTTTGATACGAGCCAAATCCGGATCCGGATCATTCGTTACCGTATCACCATCAAAAATGATCACCGCAATATTCCAGGGCTTGGCTGTCAGGAACTGGGCTTTTGTAGACAAAGGAGCCGGATCATCGCCATCATCCCCACATGAGGAAAGGTTAAAAACCAGGGCTAATAAAAGGAGCGTGAGTAATTTTGCGTTTTTCATGTTAAAGGGTTTTTAATATTTAATAGATTCTTACTGATTGCTTGCTGTTGTTGCGTTTTCCTGCCACTCTACGGCATACGGGTTAGATTAGTTTGTCGCATGGGCGGCAATTCCTTCTTCTGGGGCCTCCTCGTTCACCCGCAACAAGGTTATCTGGGCTGTTTTTTCCGGATCCTGCTGCCAGTTAAACTCGCTTACGTAAAGATTCCCTGTCGTTGTATCTTCCACAATGTCTATGGGATTAGCGAAATCAGACAGATCTTTCAAGCCCTTTGTACCAGTACCGGAGGCAGCCCGCACAATATCATATTCCTCGTCACTCTTACTCTCCGCCACGGTGTCTTTTACCAGTTTGCCTGGCTCCAGCACCATAATATCGCTTCCGCCACTAAAACGGCACACCATGATCTTGCCTTTTAAAGCGCCTCCAAAAGCACCGTTTTTATATTCCAAAAGGCCATCGGGCGACTTGTTTAAACCGAAGTCATACGCAGGCATCCGATAGTTTGCGTCAGGTTTAACGGAAACCGGGTAGCTAGGGTTATCAACATGCCCCCTGCCCGCTACATATTCTCCCCGCAGCGGATTGGGATGGCCATAATATCCTACAGGCTTTGAGGGATTTACCCGTAAAAGCCAGTCTTTCTGAACAGCTGTATTTAGCTCCGGAAAAAGCGTTTTGACGAGCGTAAACCGTTTTAACTTCCTATAAATCCAGCGGCTTTGCATTTCAGCACTGGAGCTTGCCCGAATGCGGTCGCCGTGGTAAAAAGTACCGTCTACGCGGCGCGTACCTGCTACCGAAGCAGGCGTACGGCCGCCGGCCGAAGCGCCATTATCGGGTATGTATAACTGGCCGTTGCTATGCCACAGCAGATCGTAGGCATTACGCACGCCGGAGGCATAAATGGTCAGCGGCGACGAAGCAGCGTAAGGGTTGTAAGAGCCATCGGCCATAAACATGGCGTTTGCAGGCGCTTTGTTGATGATGCGCTGGTTAGCAGTGGTCTGCACGTCGAGCGGCAGTCTTATGCCCTTTAGTTTCGTCAGGTCCAGGCGCAGCACCGCCGCCGACAGCAGGCTTTCGGCTCTGGCCCAAAACCGGTCGTAGCCACCCATGGCGCTGTTGCTGCCCACCGCAAAGTATAAGGCGCCGTCCGGCCCAAATACCAGGCTGTTAACCATATGGTCTTTGGTGGAACGCGGAAGCTTTGTCACCACCAGTTGCTCGGTTTCCAGATCAGCACCACGCAGGCGGGAGATCTTGCCATCAAAATCGGGTGCATCTTGAAAGCCGGCCGAGCTATGCGAAACATAGGCCAGCAGGTTGTCTGCCGTTGCCTCGGGGGCAAACGCTAAACCGATTGCGGACCGGGGGCCATACATATCCACCACTGTTGTTATGAGCTGCTGGCTGCTCAGCCTGCCATCGGCGTGGTTTACGGTAAACCGCTCGATCACGCCATCCAGCCTGAGCGCGTAGAGTTTGCCATCGGGCCCGAACGTGAGCGTGGTGTATTGCTTGTTCTGGGTACCGGCCATTGGTACTTTTGCAAAACGCACTTTCAGATCCGCGATCCCTTCCGCACTGTCAGGGGCAGTTCTGAAAATGGCTTGGTATGGCATAAAAGAAGTGCCGCCAGCCGATTTTACACCTTTTGTTATTTTAAAACGATACTCGGTACCCGGCTCCAGTGGCTGGGCAGGCGTAAACCGGATGCCCACGCCATGTGCCCTGCTTTGGGCAATTCCCTGCACATCTACCCAACTACTACCGGCAAGCTTTTGCAGCCTTACAGTCGCATTATTTACGGTGTTGTTCTCCAGTCCCCGGCCCGGATTATTAAATGCAGGTATAAAAATATTCTCTGTCTCGATATCAGGGGTGGTTATACTTACATCGGTATCATTGTTGGCGGGTTTAGACGAGATGACGTAGGGCGTGGCGTTGCGTAGCGCGATGATGGCAATGGCCATACCGATTAAACCAATGAACAATACATCTACCCACTTTTTAGTTAGAAAACGGGATAAGCTGCTGACTGACTTTGGTTTACTGGTAATATTCACCTGCAGTAATAAAATACCGGAAGATTGCGCCTTACTACATAAGGTTTAACAATCTGATAACCAAGGGTGTTCCAAAAAACAGATGCGTGTGAGGCAGGCTAAAAGCTGTTATAAAATGGGTACGCTTTCTTTTAAACCTGGAAAGGGGCTTCTACTTCTATTTACTGCGCACGGCCGGGAATAGCAGCCGCATAGGGAGCGTATTTATATTTTTTACCGGTTCATTACCAATCACCTCCTTCTCGCTATACTCCCCTGCTTTTGATTTTGTTATCAGCAGTTTTTGATAAACCTGAAATATTGGCGAACATGCCTGGATCAAAGGTAAATAGCTCATTATCAAACCAATATTCAGCAACAGCGACCTGTGATGGGAATTTAAAGGATAACGCCAGTATACCTGAAAAGCAAAGGCGGAGGCAACCGCTTGTTGCCTCCGCCTTTGCCTGTACCAGCAGCCTGTTGCAAGGCCGAAATACTTTTAGATCAGCACCGACGTATCTTCTTCCACCGCTTGTTTACTGGCATTGTAGCGTACGGAGGCATTGCCCACAAAGAGAGCTACGAGTCCCGTGATCACGCAAAGCGCCATAACGGCTACCATGGGCAAAGCAGTGTTGCTGTGCAGCACACTTACAGCAGCCGATACCAGGCCACCCATGGCCATGCGGAAGCTGCCCATCAGCGCAGAGGCGCTACCGGTGTGCTTTGTAAAAGGGGCCAGCGAGAGGGCCGAAGCGTTCGGATTAGTGAGGCCCTGGCCGGTAAGGAAAACAAACAAAAGCAGGATAAGGCTATACTTGCCAAACCAGCCGTACCAGACCCCAGCTACCAGCAAAATGCCCACAGCCGTTTGGTAGAGCAACGTTACTTGAATAATCTGCTCACTTCTGAATCGTTTCAGTAGTCCGTGGTTCAGTTGGGTAGAACCGATCATGGCAAAGGCCAGAAATGCGAAGATCCAGCCATACTCCTGCTCACTGACATGGTAAAGGTTCATGAAAACGTCCGGTGAGCCGGCGATGTAGGCAAACGGCGCGGCTGTGGCAATGCCCCCTGCCAGGGTATAGATCAGGAACTGTGGCTGCCGGAGCACAGTATAAAAGTTTTGGAGCACGGCCCGTGGCCGCAGCGAGATAGACGGATCTGCGCTTCTGCCCTCCGGCAAGGCAAAAAACACGCCCACCAGAATGAGTGCCGTGATCACAGCCAGGGCAACAAAAATAGCATGCCACCCGAAAGCAGCCGTTACATAGCCCCCAACTGTAGGCGCCACCATCGGCGAGACGGCAATTACGAGCGTGAGCAATGAAAAAGCCTGTGCCGTTTTATTTACCGGGAAGATATCGCGTACTAACGCCTGGGCTGCCACCATGCCAGCGCAACCGCCAATAGCCTGCAGAAAGCGCATGCCAATTAGCGCCTCGGGCGACCTTGTAAGTGCACAGCCAACAGAGGCAATAATGTAGATCACCAGGCCAATATACAAAGGATTTTTTCGCCCAAACCTATCCAGGAGCGGCCCGTAAACGAGCTGCCCCACAGAAATACCGATCAGGTAACTGGTCAGTGAAAGCTGTACCTGCGCAATGGTGGTCTGCAGATCGCGGGCAATGGCCGGAAAGCCTGGCAAGTACATATCAATAGAAAAAGGGCTAATCGTAGCTAAGGCCCCCAAAATCAGAATAACAAGAAAGTGTTGTTTGCGCGACATAAATTATAAATAGCTGCAAAGGTAAAGCAATCCTCTGTACTTACGTATTACAACCTGAATCTATACGCTTCGGGAAAGCGAACTGACTGCAGCCCGTGCGTACAGGCTGAACGTGCATTAACCTGGCAATCCAGGCAAAAAAGCAGGCAGCAGCCCTATTATTTATAAGTATATCAAAACGCAGGAAGCAATGGAGCTCCATATCATACACGAAGAAAAATACCAGCAGTTTACGGCCAAGATCGGGGACGATGAGGCGGAGCTGGCCTATGCGCTACCGGAAGAAGGCGTGATCGACTTCACCCATACCTATGTGCCCGAAAATGCCCGCGGGAAAGGCATAGTGACCCAACTGATAGAAGCAGGCCTGGCTTACGCGCAGCAACAGCACTTAAAAGTGAAAGCGTCGTGCCCGGCAGTAACCAAGTACCTGAAGTCGCACCCGCAGCCCTGACCGGCACCTTTTACGCACAATGGCTTCCTTTTACCTGCACTTTTCAGCCAGCAGGCTGTACTTCCATTCGCTTATACTTTCTTATTTCCCAAGCAAATACACCTGCACACCTTTAAGCTTAAAAGTCTGCAGGTGCTTCTCTCCATTACCTGCCAAATTGTCCTTTCTTAAAAAAACAATCATATTTTTTCATGCCTAATAGCAAACTATTGTATAATTAAATTTATATATATAGATTTGACTTTAATATTTACCAGCGTTAGTCCATCATTTCTGTGGTTCATACAAATTTCTGTATCAGACACAAGCCTGATTCGTCCTTAAACTCAAAATTTTAATCCTAAAGTATACTTATCCTCGATGAAATAGCGCTGATCGAAGTTCCGGTATTACTATTCTTTCGCTTATACACTTTTCTGCCCTAAAACTTAATGAAACAAGCCTACTCTCCTGCCCTATCTCTACCTTTGTACCTGCTAGCTTTTAAAGCCATCGTGCTCCTGAGTTTTTTGCTGCTCATTAGCTGGAACAGCTTCGGGCAGGTTGGTACTACCTTTACCGCAAGTGGTAATGGTAATTGGAGCAGTGCCACTGTATGGACAAAAACAGAATCATTTCCCACTCCCAATGCTTACCCACTGGCAGGAGCAAAGGTTATCATTGAGAATCCTTATAATATCACGCTTGATATAGATGCGGTTTGCGAAAAGTTGTCTGTTATTAACTCGGCTTCAAAAGGGAATGAAGTATCTTCTTTAAATATTAGTAATAGAACCTTAACCCTTGATTCTCTTGTGATCGATGGAAACAAAGGCAGCAGGTTAGCTACTGTTAGTACTACAAGTGGTACCATAAAAATATTAAAATCGTTTAAATTTATTACTCCAGGTTCGCAATTTATCTGTGGCACCGGCACCGTTGAGTATAACGGCGCAAATCAGGCTATCGCAGCTGTAACCTACAATAACCTGACATTGTCCGGCTCCGGCACCAAAACAGCTGGTGCTAATTTAAGCATAGGCGGCAATCTTCTGGTAAAAAGCCCAGTTACGTTCATGGCCGGAACATTCCAGCATATGATCACCGGTACTGCCACCACTGAGGCTGGCGCCATCCTCACCTCAACGGCTGCAACCGGCACGCAAGGGCTAGCTGTTACGGGTCTTTTTACTAATGCAGGAACGCTAAATGCAGGAGCCGGCACACATACTTTTACCAGTTTAACAAACAGCAGTACAGGTACCCTTAACGCTTCGAGCAGTACCATCCAGGTAGGAAATACATTTACAAACAACGGCACCTTTACGCCTGGAACAGGTATGGTTACCTACACCGGCGCTAACCAAACAATTACGCCTGTGCCCTACTATAACCTTACTTTAGCGGGCACCGGTACCAAAACAGCTAACACAAACCTGGCAATCGGGAATAATTTACTGGTGAACACTGGGGTGACGTTTGCAGCAGGTGGCACAGCCAACCTCACCCATACGGTGGCCGGCAGTGTCACCAACAATGGGGTCTTTAACCCGGCTACAGCCACGGTCTACAACCAGCTACAGGTAACAGGCAGCCTTACCAATGCAGGCACCTTTCATGCTTTGGCTGGAAACAATACAGTAACAGGCAACCTGACAAACACGGGCACCTTGAATGCCGGCACGGGCACCCATATTATTTCAGGCAACTGGAGCAACACAGGCACGTTTAATGCCGGCTCCTCATTAATCTCACTAAACGGCACTTCCAAAACCATCACCTCTACCGGCACTGGTAATTTTAACAACCTAAGCGTTTCGAATGGCGCCTCGGCTCTGAACAGCGACATCACGGTAGATGGCAACCTGCGGGTAGACAATACCAATTTGACAACTGGCGCGAGCACCTTACATCTTGGATCAAAAGCAGAGTATCTGTCTGAGGAAACAGCCTTGCAGCACATAACCGGCAACCTGCAAACCACCCGCAACCTGGTGATGGGCAATGGCGAAGTATTTGGCCAGATAGGCCTGCGCATACTAGGCAGCAAGATTACGGCACCCGCTGTAACACTAAAACGGGTAACCGGAACGGTCGTAACCGGCCTGAATGGCAACCAGAGTGTGCTTCGGCAATACTACATCACCACAGCTGCGGCCACCCCGCTTAGCACTCCCATCGAAATGAAGTTCCCGGATTATGAGCTGAATGGCCCCGCCGGAACCATGTCTTACAATATTTTCCGGAGCACCGACTACATTATCTTTACAAAAATGCCAGCGGCAGCCACATCGGACCCGAAGTATACTTACAAGATAAATGATCCGCAGCTGTTCGGCATGTATACCCTCAGCAGCAACATGTTGCCGCTTCCGGTGGAGCTGGCCTGGTTTAAAGCCGAACGCCACGGGCACGACGTTACCCTGAGCTGGATGACAGCTTCCGAAAAGGACAACAGCGGCTTCGAGGTGCAGCGGTCAGGCGACGGGAAAAGCTTCAGCAAGATCGGGTTTGTGGAGAGCCAGGCTGTAACCACATCTACCGCACAGTTTTATACTTTCCGGGATAACAGCCCTGGCAGTAGCGGCACCCGATATTACCGGTTAGCTCAGATCGACGTGGATGGCACCACCACCTATTCCAACATAAAAGCAGTGGGGGCAGATGAAATGGCAACGGGTGTATCGGCCTTCCCTAATCCTTTTACAGACAAGATATCACTTTTACTTCCTGCCGGCCCACCGCGGCAGGTGCAGGTAACTATAGCCAATAGTATGGGCCAGGTGCTGCAACAGCAGTCAGTTACGATGGAAGGCGGACAACTCCTGCTGCCGGTAGCCTTGCCAGCCGCAAAAGCAAACGGAGTATACCTGCTGCAGGTAACAGACCAGCAAGCCAGTCATGTGTTCAAGTTGCTGAAAAAATAAGAAGCTCCCTGGCCTCGTTCGCCCAAGCCCGGAACAGCAGGCAATGCAGCCTCTTTCTAAGCTGCGCGCCACCTGCTGTTTTATCAGAATATTTGTAACTTCAGCATCCGTAAAAGAACGCCTAACTACTTGATAACCTACTCAATGAAAACAACTTTCCTGTTATATGGCGGACTCCTGTTGCTGCTTAGCGGGTGCCTCAGCAAAGAAAACGACTTTATCAGCAAATACTGCCCCGGTTCCTGCACCGTCATCAGCGGCAGGCTGACCACCGACGGCGGCGCCACACCACTGGCCCATGTAAAAGTGGATGTGAACTGGCAATGGCGCGGTACCTTGGGCATAGGGGGCATGAACCGACGCAAGGCCACCACCACCACCGATGCCGATGGCAGGTATGAGTTGCGTTTTCTGCTGCGCGATGATGAGCTGACGGACCATAGCTACAACAGTTATATCACGGTTATAGCTGCTTTAAACCCTGATAAATATTTTACCTTGTATGATTACGAAAGTATCGTGGAGCCTTATATTACCATGAAACGCGACACCTCCTACTCAGCAGATTATACTTTCCCGCAAAAGGCCTTTGTAGAACTGCAGCTCCGCAACACAGCTGCCATGCAGCCGGAAGACCAGTTTATCACCGCTTTTGTGTTTTCAGGGGGTCAAAACAACGCGCAGAACCTGGGCAGCATGCTCTACTGGAACAAGGAGACACCTGCCACTACGCTCACCGTGCCGGTTGCCGCCAACCAGCAGGTCCTGATCCGGATAAAGAAAACGAAAAATGGCGTCGAAACGATCACTGAAACACCCCTGCGCCTCAAGCCCGGCCAGCACACAACTTTTGAAGCAACTTTTTAACGTCTCGGCAGCCTATGCAACGGTTTATACTTGTGTTTTTATTGGCCTGCCTTAGCGCACCGGCCTTTGCCCAGGAAACGGGTGATCCGGCTTCGCGCCTCAGTTTTAATGTAGGAGCTGCCTGGCCTCTAAATGAATTTAACAGCAAAGATTACGATGATGCGTATCCTGCCTTTGCCAAAAATGGAGCGCTGCTGCAGCTGAGCTATACACATACGCTGAAAAACAGGGTGGCGCTTGGTGCCACCGCTGCCTGGCGCAGCAACAAGTTTGACATGGATCGTTTTGTGATGCCTGAGGACGAGCTGGTGCTTAGCAAAGAGAGCACACCCTGGCGCTCCCTTTTCCTGCTGGCCGATGTGCAATACCAGGTACCGGCCAAAGACGGTTACTTTTACGTGAAAGGCTCTGTGGGTGCTGCTTACAGCCGCTCGGCCTTTCTGGACATCAATACGCCTTTCGGACACGTTACCCGCACCGCCGACAACAGTATGGCGCCGGCCTACGGCCTCAGCACAGGCGTACATGTTAATCTCCGGCAGTTTGGGTTGGGATTGGAGACCGGCCTACTGGCCACCAAGCCCGAATTTGAAATAGAAAATGCCCAGGGCGAAGTAACAAAGTATAAGCAACCCATGACCACCATGCACCTGAGCCTGCTGGTTTCCTATGCCTTTTAAGTATGATAGGATCGTAAACGAAGAAGGGTATCTTCTTACGACCGTTTTTTAAACAAACTGCGCCAGCAGCAGCACGCCCAAAAGCCCCATCACCGACACAATGGTTTCCATAATAGACCAGGTTGCGATGGTTTGCGGAAGCGTGAGTCCAAAATATTCTTTGAACATCCAGAAGCCCGGGTCGTTGACGTGGGAGAACATCAGGCTGCCCGCACCGACCGACAGCACCATCAGTTCGGGGCTGATGCCCGAGCCTGCCAGCAAGGGCAACACAATGCCGGCCCCGGTAATGGCGGCCACCGTGGCCGAGCCCAGGCACACCCGCAGCATAGCCGTAATGAGCCAGGCCAGCAACAGCGGCGAGAGGTTGGTACCGCTCACCAGCTTTGTAATATCCGCCCCCACGCCGGAATCTACCAGCACCTGCTTCAGCGCACCTCCGGCCCCGATAATGAGCAGGATCATGGCGATGCTGCCAATGGCATCAGTCGTTATCTTCATAATCTCGGCCATACTTCGGCCCCGCCTCAGCCCCAAAGTATAAACGGCAATCAGCACCGAGAGCAGCAGCGCCATCACTGGATCGCCTACAAAGGAAAAGAACTGCCTCAGGCCCGAGCCGGCCGGCAAAAGCAAACCCAGCACCGCGGCAACAGCCATCAGGGTAATGGGCACCAGGGCCGTGAACATACTAACGCCATAGCCGGGCATTTCTTCTTCGGTAAACTGCCGAACAGTAAAAAGCCCTTCGGGCGGCTTTGTTTTATACTTGCGCAGGGTACGGCTGAAGAGCGGCCCGGCAACGATGATGGTGGGTACGGCCAGCACCAGGCCGTACAAGAGCGTGCGGGTAATATCGGCCTGAAACATAATGGCTATAGCCGTTGGCCCCGGGTGAGGCGGCAGAAAGCCATGCGTAACTGAGAGCGCGGCCGCCATCGGCACGCCCACGTACAGGAGCGGCAACCGGGCAGAGGCGGCCACAGAAAATACCAGTGGAATCAGGATCACAAACCCGGCATTGTAGAACATGGGCAAGCCCACCACAAAGCCTGTCAGCACCATGGCCCATTGCAGATTACCAATGCCGAAGCGCCGGATAAGGCCATAGGTGATGCGCTGCGCGGCCCCGCTCTCTGATAACAGATTGCCGAGCATGGCGCCAAAACCAAGTATAAGCGCCAGCGAGCCCAGCGTATCGCCGATGCCTTTCTGCACCGAAGCCAGCGCTGCATTTACATCCATCCCTTCGGCCACGCCTATGCCCAGCGCTACCAGCACCAGCGCGATAAACGCATTCAGTTTAAAAACCAGGATCAGGAGCAAAAGAGCAAGTATGCCAAGAACAACGATGAGGAGCGACATGGGCGTTTGGATGATGTGTCCTCAATATATGAAAATTCTATACTTATCGGTACAGAAAAGTACCTGAAAGTGCTGCGCCAGCCGGGTTAGCTGCCCAGTTGGGTAAAGGTGTCTTTTAGCTTCGGATAGAGGTTTTCAAACAACGCGTAGCTCTGCCGGTACAGCTCGTGGGTGGCAGGGTCAGGCAAGTACGTTTTGCTCACAGACGTCATCCTGGCGGCGGCCGTTTCCAGGTTAGCTGCTATTCCCAGCGCATACATGCCCATGATGGCGGCCCCCAGCGCCGAGCCTTCGGCCGTATCGGATACAGACACTTTGCGGTTAAACACATCGGCTAGCATCTGCACCCAGGTCTGGCAGCGCGCAAAGCCACCATTGGCATAAATCGCGGTGATGGGCCCGGTGGTTTGTTCCAGCGCCTGGCCCATGCTGTATACCCCGAAGATCACGCCTTCCAGCAGGGCCCGCAGAAAATGTTCGCGCGTATGGGTATAATGCACCCCGATAAAGCAGGCCCGCGCATTGGCATCCCAGATAGGCGCCCGCTCGCCCAGCAGGTAAGGCAGAAACAACAGGCCATCGGCGCCGGCAGGTATACCGGCCGCTTTCCGGCACAGCAGATCGTAAAAATCGCCTGTTTCAGAGGCTGCTTCCAACGTATAAAAGTTATCCCGAAACCAGCGCAGCACCACGCCGCCATTGTTCATGGCGCCGCCCAATACAAAATGCTCCGGCGCCAGCATGTAACTAAAAATGCGCTCCAGCGGGTCGGCAGCAGCTTTTCCGGACATCACGCGCACGGCGCCGCTCGTGCCGATAGTCACCACCGCATCGCCGGGGTGCACGGCATTGGCGCCCAGGTTAGCCAGGCAGCCGTCGCTGGCCCCGATCACAAACGGCAGCGTGGCCGGCACCTCCAGCAGCGCCGCAAAGCCCGGCCGCAGCTCTCGGAAAGTATAGGTGGGCGGCACCAGCTCCGAAAGACGGTCTGGGGTGATGCCGGCCACATCGAGCGCTGCCTGATGCCAGTCCAGCGTCCGGCTGTTGAAAAGCCCGGTGGCTGAAGCAATGGAATAATCAATCTTATACTTACCAAACAACCGGAACAGCACATACTCTTTAATGCCGATAAACTTGTGGGCCTTTCGGAACACCTCCGGCTGCTGCTCGCGCAACCAGCATAGCTTGGGCAGCGGCGACATGGGGTGCAGCGGGGTACCTGTTTCCAGGTAAATGGCGTGCCCGGCGGCGCTGCCTTTCAGACTGTCGGCATAGGCTTTGCTGCGCGTATCGGCCCAGATGATACAGTTGGTAAGCGGCTGCCCCGCGGCATCCATGGCAATCAAGCTGTGCATAGCGCTGCTGAAACACACGCCTGCCAGGGTATGATCATCTTGCGCCTGGAGCTGCTTTGCAACGGCTTTTAAGGTGGTAAGCACGGCCTGGAAAACTACGCCCGGGTCCTGCTCGGCATAGCCCGCTTCAGGACTCAGAATGGAGTATTCTACCGCCTCCTGAAACAGAACCTGCCCGCTTTCGTCAAAAGCCACTGCTTTAGTACTGGTCGTGCCGATGTCCATGCCAATGATTACCTGCTGTTTCATGTATGCGCTTTGATTTGATGGTACCTACGGGAAATCTGCTTTTCGTTTTATACTTCTTCTTGCCTACCAAATAAACATTGCTGCCGGCAAGGTGCTGAATTAAGCGGGCTTTACAGGGCAATTTTCAACTTTAAGGCAGTCTTTCCGGTATAAAATCATACTGCTCCTGCCCGATCATCCTGCAAATCACCCGCGCTAAAGTTATTATTAACCTGTAATACTCCATTATGGCCTACCCGATACAACCCGACACTACAACCAAAACAGACACACCGGAACCTTACTACCGCAAAGTAATCAAAGCGGTTGGCATTACGCTCCTTATGCTGCTGCTTGTTGTTTTTATACTTTATACTTTTAACAGCGTGCTGCTGCTGGTATTTGCCAGTTTGCTGATCGCCATCTTTTTTCGGGGCACCGCCCACGCGCTGCATAAGCGCACCAGCCTGCCCGAGGGCTGGTCGCTGGGCCTGGTGGTGGTGGCCTTTCTGGCCCTGATCGGGGTGGCCTGGTGGTTGCTGGCCCCGCAGGTAAGCGAACAGGTAAATAACCTGAGCGAGCAGCTGCCCAAAGCCGTTGCCGACCTGAAACAGCAGCTGAGCCAGTATAAATGGGCGCAACGGCTGCTGGATGAACTACCCACCGCCTCCAGCCTGCTGCAGGGTAAAAATAACTGGCTGCAGAAAAGCATCGGCGTGCTCTCCTCCACTTTCAGCGTACTGGCAAACATCTATATTATCCTGTTCATCGCCATTTTTGTAACCATCGATCCGAATACTTACCGGCAGGGCATCATCCTGCTTTTCCCGAAAAACAGGCGCAAGCGGATCACAGAAGTGCTCGATAAAATTGGCGCTACCCTTTACAAATGGATACTGGGAAAGCTTTTCTCGATGGCAGTAGTAGGTATCCTAACCACGGTCGGCCTATGGTTGCTGGGCATCCCAATGGCCATTGCCCTGGGTGTGATTGCGGGACTGCTCTCTTTCATTCCTAACTTCGGGCCTATCCTGGGCCTCATACCCGCTGTCCTGATCGCGCTGCTGCAAGGGCCCGACCAGGCCCTTTACGTGGTGCTGCTCTACATAGGCATACAGGCCGTGGAAAGCAACCTACTCACACCCCTTGTGCAGAAAAAGATGGTGGAAATTCCGCCCGCTCTCATTATCACCGGGCAATTGTTGTTAGGCGTTTTCTCCGGCCCGCTGGGTCTCATCCTGGCCACGCCCCTTATTGCGATGCTGATGGTGATAATAAAAATGCTCTATATCCAGGATGTGCTGGGGGATGAGTCGGTGCAGGTGAGCTGACAGGACAGCAGCAATAAAACAGCGGTTTTGCCGGACGTCTTTTCGTTTCCGGGCTATCCTTTTGATAGCAGCCGCCGGGATTGCTTATTTGTCCTATACTTCGTTCATTTAATCCGGTAAGCAGCGTATAATTATAGCGTATCTTTGCCTTAGTAAATCATTTAAGCTGATACACCATGTCCTGGAAAGAAACCAAGCTCTACAGCATCGTTAATATGAAATGCCCCAGGTGCCACGAGGGAGATCTGTTCCCGAAAGGCACGTTGTTTAAGGTACAGAAGTTTGCCGACATGTATGAAACCTGTCCCTGCTGCGGCCTGCATTATGAACCCGAGCCGGGTTACTATTACGGGGCCATGTTTGTAAGCTACGGGCTAACTACCGCCGTGGTGATCGGGCTGTGGCTCCTGCTGGACATGCTGATGGACGAAGTGACAATGACAGCCTTTATTATTTCGCTCATCGTGGTGCTGCTCCTGCTCACGCCCCTGCTCTTCCGCTTATCCCGGGCTATCTGGATCAACTTTTTTGTCAGCTACAAAGGCGTGCCCAAAAGCTGATCCGGTACGTCCGTTCGGGTACGCCGGTACGTTAACGATCCGGCACCCGAAGATTTCTGATGCTTTCGGATGCAAGCAGGCCTGAAATACGTTTGCAGTTGCGTTGTGGTGTGCTATCTTCGTTGCCCAACAGCACGTCCGCAATGCCTGAGAACCACTTGCCCATTTTCCGGATACAGGATTTTGACGCCTTGCCAGGCAGCGAAAATTATTTCTACCTGAACCGGTTTGCTAACCACCTGCAGGCACACCAGTTCATTCAGAAGCCGCACAAGCACAATTTCTTTATCATCTTACTGCTTACCAGCGGCTCGGGCACCCATACCATCGATTTCCGGACTTACCCGGTTGCGCCGCGCAAAGTATACCTGCTAAGTCCGGGGCAGGTGCACAGCTGGCAGCTTTCCGGTGATGCGGATGGCTACATCCTGTTCTTTACTCCGGAATTTTACCTCCTCGCCCACTCCGAAAAAAAGCTCTACGGTTTTCCGTTTTTCAATGCGCTACTCCATAAGCCGCTGGTAACGCTTTCGGCTCCGGAGGAGGCGCGCCTGCTCGCGATCGTGCGGTGCATAGAAGACGAGTATACTCAGCAGCAACTTAAAAAGGACGATATCATCCGTGATTACCTGGATATTCTGTTGCTCCTGCTCACGCGCATCTACTATGAAGGTGCCTCTTCCGAGCAGGTAGCGCCCATGGTATACGGGCAGCTGCAGGACCTGCACTACCTGATCGACAGCCATTATAAAACACATCAGCCTGTTACTTTTTATGCCGAAAAACTGCACCTAACTGCCCGGCAGCTGGCAAACACCTGCAAGCGGGTGTTGGGGAAAAGCCTGACCGACCTGATACAGGAGCGGCTGGTGCTGGAAGCAAAAAGGCTCCTGGTGCACTCCGATCTGACGGTGACACAGCTGGCGGCCGAACTGGGCTTTTTTGATAATTCATACTTTGCCCGGTTCTTTAAAAAGCACACCGGCCAAACGCCCGAACAGTTCCGCAGCCAGAACCAGTAGCAAAGCCACACTTCAGCTCGTTTTATACTTGCTTCCCTTTCATTTAAAATCTGATCAGGTTACCTATACTTAAACAGGAAGGCCCGCCGAAATAATTTCCGGCGGGCCTTCCTGTTTCTGGTGCTAAAAGTTATGCCTTCTGTTAAGCCTGTTTTACAAGCTGTATCTCGCAATGGAGCCGGATCTCGTCGCTCACCACCACACTGCCAGCCTCGGTAACGGCATCCCAAACCAGGCCAAACTCTTTCCTGCTGATCTTGCCATCCACGGTAAAGCCTGCTTTTGTCTGGCCGTAGGGGTCTACCACAATGCCGCCATACTCTACGTTTACGGTCACCGGTTTTGTAACGCCCCGGATGGTCAGCTCGCCGTTCAGCTTCGCTTCGTTATCGTTTCGCTTATCAAAGTTCTGGCCTACGAACCGGAGCTCCCCGTGCGTTTCGGCATCAAAGAAATCGGCAGAGCGCAGGTGGGTGTCGCGTTGCTCGTTGTTGGTGCTGATGGAATTCACGTCGGCGGTAAACACAATGTGCGTGGCTTTGGTAAAATCCTCGTCTTCAGTTTCCACTTCCAGATTAAACTTGCTGAAATAGCCGGTAACGGTTGTGATCATGAGGTGTTTTACCTTAAACTGGATCTCACTGTGCGTTGGGTCTATAATCCATTTAGTTGTTGCCATGTTCCTTTCTTTTTAGAAGTATGATGTAAGTTTGTTTTGCTTTTGAGCCAGTACCCACACGGCATAACCTGTTGCAGGCAAAGGGATTGTATGTTTGTACATCCGTTATATGTAACTTTCCGACGCAGGGTTTCATCTTATTTTTATCCTGCTGCCCCGCGCGTAAATCTTTCCGCCTGATAGCTTGTAAAACCCGTTTTGCTGTATCTTTATACTTCACATTCGATACGCACTTACATGAAATCAACAAAATACCTGCTTGTCTTGTGTTTTATACTGGCTGCCCAGCATGCCCTGCCACAAGCCATTAAAGTGGAGAGGAATGTTGCCAAAGCGCTGAAGAAAGTATCCCCGGAAACGCTCAAAAACCATATCGCTTATCTGGCCGACGACCGGCTGCTGGGCCGCAAACCTGGCACGCCTGGCTATGATACCGCGGTGGCCTACATAATAAACCAGTATAAGAAAGCAGGTGTAAAGCCTTCCGGCGAAAACAACAGCTACCTGCAGGCAGTAAAGCTACGGAACGCCACTACCGGTACGAATGCAATCCTCCAACTGCAGGGCAGCGCCGGCCCAGCCGCCATGCTTACCTATGGCCACGACTACATCATCTTTCCAAACCCGCAGCTGCCGCTGGTGCAGGTGCAGGCGCCGCTGGTTTTTGCCGGGTATGGCATCAGCGCTCCCCAACTGGGTTACGACGATTATGCCGGACGGGACGTGGCCGGAAAGATCGTGGTGGTGTTGCGCGGAGCGCCCGAAAAATTTGAAAAGACCGTGGCCGCCTATAGTATGGACATGCACACGATCCTAGAAAATGCCGCTGCACATGGGGCTGTGGGCGTGGTGGTAGGCACTACTAATGCGCAGGCGACTCTGCCTAACCAGGCGCACGGCAGCTATAGCGTGCTGACGCCGGAAGGAAAGGTAGCCGTATCGCGCAACTATGTTTCCGACCAGATCAAACTGCTTGCCCAGGTCACCAACGAGGCCTTGCTCCGCCTCTTCAGCAATGCCAGCCTGGATTATGAGAAAACAATTGCCTCGCTTAAAAACGGAACGCCAGCCTCTGCCCCGCTCCAGATCACGGTAAGCGCCAACTATACCTCGGCCTACCACGACATAGACAGCTACAATGTAGTGGGTCTGATCGAAGGCTCGGACCCGCAGCTTAAAAACGAATATGTCGTGCACAGCGCCCACCTGGATCATGTTGGCATCGGCACTCCTGTGGACGGCGACTCGATCTACAATGGTGCCCACGACAATGCCTCCGGCGTAGCCAGTTTGCTCGAGATCGCCAACGTGTATAACCGCCTGAAAGAAAAACCCCGACGCTCGGTTTTACTGGTGATGGTAACCGGCGAGGAAATGGGTCTGCTGGGCTCGGCCTATTTTGCGCGCCACCCAACCGTTCCTGCAGCCAGTATCGTGGCCGATATCAACACGGATATGCCGACTATTATTGCGCCGCTGCTATCGGTGGTAGCCCTGGGCGCTGAACACTCGTCGCTGGCGCAGCAGGTGCAGCAGGCAAGCGCCTACATGGGCCTGACAGTGGAAGCCGACCCGGAGCCGGACCAGAACCGCTTTGTGCGCAGCGACCAGTACAGTTTTGTGACGCAGGGCATCCCGGCGCTGCACATCAAGTATGGCAACAAGACGGCCGATGGCAAAAACAACCTGGATGTGCAGGTAAAGGAGTGGCGCGCCAAATATTACCATAAACCGCAGGACGATATCAACGGCATCTTTGATTTTGAAGCGGGCAAAAAGTATGCGCAGCTCAACTTCCTCATCGGCTACCTGGTCGCGCAGTCGGCGCAGCGGCCTGCCTGGAACACCGGAGATTTCTTTGGCCAGGGCAGCCACTAAAAGCAATTTTATACTACCGGGCACCAATTAAAACCGGCTGCTCTTCACAAAAGGCTTTCAGCAGGTTATAGCCAGGGCTTTTTAGCAGCTGGTATATTTTGCCGTATAATTTTGGGGCCATACACACATGATGCATACTATTTACCTATTTTTGTAGAACAAACCCGTTTTACACAGATTTGATCACGTGCGGAAGATATTATGAAAGCACCAGTACACAGAGGAGAGATCATACGCGATGCCATTAAAGGCAGCGGCGTGGCCATTGGCGTAGTAGCTGATAAGCTTGGCGTGAGCCGGAAAACGCTATACAATAAATTTAAGGAAACCAGCATTCCCTACAGCTTTATACTGAAGCTGGGTGAAGTGATTCACCACGATTTTTCACAGGAATTCCCGCATCTGAGTAAGAATGTAAAAAAAGAGGGAACAGCGCCGCAGGCATCGCAGAACAACAACCTGCTGCTGCCCTTCGATGGTGAGCCGCAGGAGCTGCACAAGCCCAACAGCTTGAAAGAATGCGAAGCGGAGCTGGTGAGCCTGCAACGCAAGTATATTGCCCTGCTCGAGAAGTTTAACGAGCTGCTGCTCAAAACATCCCAGTAAAATAAAAACACGTTCAGGGAGCTGTCTTTAGTGCAGCCCGCCCTCCACTACGTCTGTCACCTCGTGCTCATTGCCGGTCCGGAACATGGCAACGGCTTTGCCGCCGGCATACAGCGTCAGGATATCGCCGGCCAGGCTGTAGGTATCCACCCGCTGCAGCTCCTGCAGCAGTTTGTTTTCCAGGTCCATATCGGGGCACATCATTTTGGTGCTACTCAGGGCGCTTAGCTGTAGTTTGTGCGTGTCTTCGTCAGCCTTATACTTGCCCGTGAACTTATTGCAGCCGGCAAAGCCGTGCACATCGTTTTCATTTTCCTCGAACCGGATATAAGCGGTGTGGGTATTGTTGGGTGCCTGCGGGCTCATCCCCTCCACCGAGAGCAGCATCCAGTAAGCGTCTCTGATGGTTTCGGCCTCAGCATCTGCGTTGACAGGTTTAACTGTGCAGCCGCCTGCCAGCAAGAGCAGGGAAAGGAAGGAAGCAAGTATAAATCGGGAGCTTGGCATATGTGTCAGTTCTTTGTTGGAGGATACGGGATTAACGTGATAAACAAACTACGCGTGTTATCGGGCAGCCGCTGATTGCGAAAATATAAACATGCATAAAAAAGCCCGCAGAACCAGCTGCGGGCTTTTGCTTTTAACGAATGCTAGCGAATGCTTCCGCTGTCGGTATAACTGCTGGCTGATGAGCTGGCATTGTAGTTAGGGCCTGACCGGTGGCGGCGCTCCTCGCTGCCACTGCGGTAGCGGTTTTCGTGTTTGGTATAATCCTGGTCGCGTATTTCGTCCTGGCTACTGCGCGTAGTGCGGATCTCTCCCTGCTGCAACTCTACGTGCCGCCGTGCATCGCTGTCGTAAAAACGGTTCTGCTGAGGCCGGTACCCGCGGAAGTCGTTGTCAGAGCTGCTGCGGTTAAAGTCCGAGCGGTCGTAGTACGCGTCCACGTTGCCGGGATTGTAGGAGCGCTGCTCATCACGGCCAAAGTCGCTGTACCTTCTGCCCTGGCCGCTGCTCTGGTAGCTGTTATCCTGGCGCGCATAGCGGCTGTTGTCGTTGGTGCTGGTGCTGCCCCGGTAAGCGCCCGAGCTATCGCGGTCCCAGCCGGTGCCCCTGGTCTGCTCATATCCGCCCATATATGGGTTCGGGTCGCCGTACCGGTAATGATTGTCCCGGTTGCGGTGCCCGGAAGTACTTTGGTGGCCCGAGCCATAGTTATAGTGGCGGCTTTCGCGGTCGCCTTCGTTGCGATGGGTGCGGTTTTGTTCTTCCCAGCGGCCCTGGTTGCCCTGGTCGCTAGCCCCCCGGTAACTGCTGGCGCCGTAGCCGCCTACCGGTCCGGAGGTATTATTGCCATGCAACGGGCCGTGTGCGGCGCGCACATCCTGATAGGTTTGTTGCGCATTGGGCATACCATAATAATTGCCGTGGCTTTCGTAGCGGGTCTGGTAATTGGAGAGCTTGTCTCCCGCGTTGTTATGTCGTTGCCGGCGGTTATCGCCTTCGTAATTATTTCCGCTGTTGTAATATCGGTCGTCTCTTTCCATAGGTATAGCTTTTTTAGAGGTATTTACTTTCCCTATAAACGAACTTACGGCCACAGTGTTGGGTCTGCGCCTGGTAATAGCTGGTTTACTGGAAGTATAAAAGGTGCAAAATGGCAGAAGTGGCCCTTCAGTCGAGATGTTTGCACCGTTCATCTAATTTATTAGTGAAAGGCAGCGGCATTTTATACTTTTCCTCAGACGTTATATGCCGTTTCAAGCTATGAGAAGAATTACCGCCGCCCTTGGCTTACTTGCACTTCTTGCTTTGCCGCCCCAGGCTGAGGCCGGAAGAAAGCCCGAGCTCACCTACCTGGTCAACCTCAACGACAGGGCAGCCGATGAATTTAACGTGATCCTGCAGGTAAAAGGGCTCTCCAAACAAAACGATGTGTACCAGTTTGCGGCAACAGCCCCGGGCACCTACCAGACCATGGACATCGGCCGTTTTGTGCGCGAGTTTAAAGCCTACGATAAAAAGGGCCGCGAGCTGAAAACTACCCAGATCAGCACTAACCAGTGGCAGCTGAGCAAACCTGAAAAAGTGCGCCGCATCAGCTACCGCATTGCCGAAACTTGGGACACCCCTGTGAAAGAGAATACCGTGTATAAAATGTGCGGCACCTCGCTGGAGCAGGACCATGCCCTCATAAACGGACAGGGCGTATTTGGCTACCTGAAAGGATTACAGGCCACGCCGCTGCGCGTAAAGCTGGACTACCCGCAGAGCTGGCTCGTGGGCACCGCCCTCAAGCTGGATGATAAAGGCTATTACCAGGCCGAGAACTTCGACCAGATCGTGGATTCGCCTATACTTGCCGGCACCCTGACCAAAGCCGAAAGCAACTTTAAAGGCACTACTATTGCCATTTATACTTACTCCAAAACCGGTAAAGTAGCGTCGCAGGCGCTGATGGCCAACATGACGGCCATGCTGGAAGCGGCAAATAAGTTCGTGGTCGATTTCCCGGTAGACCGCTACACGTTTCTCTACCATTTCGAAGACCAGGAAATGGGCGCCTGGGAGCATTCCTACAGCTCGGAGTATGTGTTCCGGGAAAAAGAGCTTACGCCCGAGTTTGCGCAGCACATCACCGATGTGGCCTCGCATGAATTCTTCCACATCATCACCCCACTCAACATCCACAGCGAGGTCATTTCGCAGTTTAACTTCGTAACGCCAACGCCTTCGCAGCACCTGTGGCTCTACGAAGGCACCACCGAGTGGGCCTCGGATATGATGCAGCTGCGCAACAAGCTCATCGACCTGCCCGCTTACCTGACCGACCTGCGCGAAAAGTTATACTTTAACGACCGCATGGACCCGAACTACAGCCTGCAGAAACTAGCCCTGACCTCGTATACCCCCGAAGGCCAGAAGCAATACGGCAACATCTACAACCGCGGTGCCCTGACAGCTGCCTTGCTCGATATCCGCTTGCTGGAACTATCGGGTGGAAAGCGCGGCCTGCGCGAGGTGATCAATGAGCTCTCGAAGGAGTATGGCCCGAAAAAGGCGTTCCCGGAAAATGATTTCTTCAACATTTTCACTGCTAAAACATACCCCGAGATCGGCGACTTCTTTGACCGTTATGTTAAAAACGCTGAGCCGCTGCCTATTGCCGACTATTACAGCAAGCTGGGCATAACGTATTTGCCGGTTGTGAAAACAAACGAGCAGAAGCCTTTTCTGGGCTATGATTTCACGGTAACCCCGGAAGGCGCGATCGTTTTTGTAGAGGTAGCTGATGAACTGGCCAAAGCCGGCCTGCACAACCAGGACCAGCTGATCGCGAAAGATGGTGTTCCGGTAACTCTGCAGAATGCGCAGGAAGAACTTATGAAACTTGTGGCGGCAAAGCCCGGTAATAAAATCACCTATACTGTTTTGCGCAACGGCGTGAAGCAGCAGGTAAGCACCACCGTACTGCAGCGCGATGCCGTACAGAAGCATGTTTTTGAGCTAAACCCGCAGGCTACGCCCGAGCAACTGGCCCTGCGTAACAGCTGGCTGCAGAACATGTAAAAGATAGTTTGTTGTTTGTAATTATCTTACTGAGCCCCCTGGTCGCTGATCAGGGGTTTTCTTTTTTATAGGGTTGCTTGTTTAAACGTTGCAGGACCGAATCCAACCACCCCTGGCGCCTCCTTGTTTAAGGAGGGGAGCCGGTTTTTGCTGCTTGTGAAGTATAAGCTTTGTGGGTTCGGGCTGATGCGAAAAGATTCACTCCGCTCTGCTGTCATCTCGACGCTAGGAGAGATCTGGGTAAACTCTGCTGTTTCGGATTTGCAATCCGGAATGTAGTCTGTCGCGGATTTGTAATCCGCTAGTGTGCTTCGAGCCAAGGCTTTTTCTAGGCGGATTACAAATCTGCGGTTACTTTACTTTTGGATTATAATTCCAAAAGAGCCGGTTGCTTATAATTATTGGTGGTGAGAACACAAGTATACTTGAGTCAGAGTATAAGCTGATTAGTTAAGGATAAAGAAGAACATCCCCCTACCCCCTCAAAGGGGACTTTAGGCTGATGGAGGAACAGAATGCAAGTGTAGTAAAGGCTTAACCTCCCTTCCACCAAGATCCTTTCAAGATGACAAAAAGAAAGAGGTAAGAAGAAAAAGAGTCATACTTATACTTAGGCTAAGGTTTCAAAGCGTCTGCCATCGCGCGGACAGGTCGCGACCTGTCCCTTCAAAAGTACAATGCTGTTAAAGTTGAAGCTCATCTTTCTGCAAAAGTATAAATCTAAGCTATCGAAACTGATCCCAGTCCTTGGGTTGAGCGCCTCGAGAGTTTCCGGTGCCGCGGGAGCGGCAGCCGTTAGGCAGGAAACGAAAGCAGCGCGAAACGCAAGGGCGAGCCCTCGCGGGCTTGGAGCGCTCCAAAGTATAAGGTGAAACAGGGCAATTATAAGACTGAGGAAGACCGATAACTAGCAAGTATAGCAGCATATATAAACTAATAATCTCGGCTGTACGCAAGTATAGCCAGGTGTACAAAACGATGAATTTGATCAACTACCAAGTATAGCCAAAGTATAAACCAGCGCATCATATTCCAGCTACCAAGTATAATCGAAAATTAGCCCTAAGAATCCCCGTGCGGCAAGTATAAGGCTCCTGCTCTACCTACAAACATTCCCTAAAACAAAAAAGCTGCTGGCTCAGAACCTGAACCAGCAGCTTTTATAAGCTTATTTGAAGTATAACCTAGTGGCCTGACGATGGGGCGGCAGCACCGGTGGTAGCGGCAGCGTCCTGCTGTGCTTTATACTTGCTCTCAAACTTTTTATACAGGTAGGTCTGCTTGTTGTTCAGGTCTATTTTACGACCCTGGATGAACGCCTGCGTCACATTGTTGGTGCGCATGTCCAGCAGGTCGCCGGCAGAAACCACCAGGGTGGCGTCTTTGCCTACTTCCACAGAACCTGCCTGCTTGTCGATGCCTAATATTCTGGCGGTATTCAACGTAACCGTGGCCAGAGCCTGCTCTTTGTTCAGACCATAGGCGGCGGCGGTGCCGGCAATAAACGGCAGGTTGCGGATACCATGTACGCTCAGGTCATAATCCAGGGCAACGAGCAAACCGGCCTGCTGCAGCAGGAAAGGCATTTTGTAAGGACCGTCCACATCTTCTTCCGCACGGGAAGGCAAGGCATGCACCCCGGAGTAGATCACTGGAATGTTGTTTGCTTTCAGGAAATCGGCTACTACCAGCGCATCGCGGCCGCCTACCAGCACCATGTCCTTTACGCCATACTTCTTCGCAAAATTAACAGCTTCCAGTATCTCCTTGCCATAGTCTGCGTGGATGTACAGCTTTTTAGTCCCATCAAAGAGGCCCGTCAAGGCGGTTAATTTCAGGTTCTGGTTGTCGTGCTTGCCGGTTTTATACACGCTGGCATCCCGCATCAGGGCGGCCAGGTCGGTCAGGGTCTGCTCACGCTGCTCCTTCATGCGGGCCAGGCGTTTATCAATTTCCGGGTTGCCGGTTTCTACCAGCATGCCAGGCCAGTTCAGGTGCACCCCTTCATCGCCTTTTACAATTGCATCCTCCCAGTTCCAGGCATCCAGCTGCACCACCGACGAGGTTCCGGAGATCGTTCCGCCAGCAGGCGTTACCTGCGTCATCAGCACCCCGTTGGTTCGGATGGTCGGGATGATATCGGAATCAGTGTTATAGGCTACCACCGAGCGCACATTGGGGTTAAACTGCCCCACTTCCTGCGCATCAATGGTAGCGCGTACGCTCTCGATCTCGTTCAGGCCCAGGCCGGAATTGGGATGGATTAGGCCGGGATAGATTTGCTGGCCTGTCACGTCCACCACCTCGTAGCCGCTCAGGTCGGCGCCACTTTGCGGACCGGCATAGGTTATTTTGCCATTGCTGAAGGCTACGGCAGCATTCTCGATCACCGTGCCGTTGCCGACGTGCAGCGTTGCACCTTTAAGCAAAACAGGCTTGCTTTGCTTGGGTGCCGGCGCTGGAACCTGTGCCCACACAGGCACACTAAGCAGCAGGGCAGCCAGCGCAGATATATATCTTTTCGTGATTTTCATTTTTTCGAATTCAGTTCTTTCTTGATAGCGAAATGGCTTGAAGGTTAAATGGTTTAACTGCTAAATGGTTGATCAGCTATACTTGTTTATTTATGATAACCAACCATTTAGCCATTTAACACTACAGCAATTAACAATTAATAAGCGGTGTATTGCTCTTCCTGGCTCAACTCCACTTCGTCGCAATCCAGTACGCGTACTTTCCGGCTAACGGGCGCCTGCGTTTTAGCACCGCCGGTTTTGGCGTTCAGCATTTCCTGTACCAGGCGCATGCGCTCTTTCTCCATGTCCTGACGAAGCTGCGCATCACGCACTGCGTCGTAGTAGGCAATGCCATCCACAAACGTCTTTTCAGGTTTGGCGTAGATCGAAAGCGGGTGGTTGTTCCATAGAACCAGGTCAGCGTCTTTGCCGGCTTTTATACTTCCCATGCGCTTGTCCAGGTGCAGCAGTTTGGCCGGGTTCAGGGTTACCATTTTTAGGGCGTCCTCTTCGCTCATGCCGGTATACTTCACGCTTTTGGCAGCTTCCTGGTTCAGGCGGCGGGCCATCTCGGCATCATCCGAGTTGATGGCCGTTACCACGCCCACCTGGCTCATAATGCCAGCGTTCTGCGGGATGGCATCTTTCACCTCCATTTTGTAAGCCCACCAGTCCGAGAAAGTACCGGCGCCTATGCCGCGGGCGGCCATCTTATCAGCCACTTTATAGCCTTCCAGGATGTGAGTGAATGTGTTTACCTTAAAGCCCATTTCATCGCCCACTTTCATCATCATGTTGATCTCCGACTGCACGTAAGAGTGGCAGGTGATGAAACGCTTCTTGTTCAGGATCTCTACCAGGGCATCCAGTTCCAGGTCGCGGCGCGGAGCAGTGGCTTTGGCCTGCTTGCGTTTGGATAGTCCGTTATAGGCTTTCCAGTCTTGCTCATACTCTTTGGCGCGCTGGAAGGCATCCACGTATACCTGCTCCACGCCCATGCGGGTCTGCGGGAAACGGATGCTATGCTCGCGGCTACGGTTCGATTGCTTCACGTTCTCGCCCAGTGCAAATTTGATGTAGCCGTCTGCGTTTTCAACCAGCAGTTCTTCGGGGCTTTTGCCCCAGCGCATTTTAATCAGCGCCGATTGTCCGCCAATAGGGTTGGCAGAGCCATGCAGCAGTTGCGAGGCTGTTACGCCACCGGCCAGCTGGCGGTAAATGTTCACATCTTCGGAGTTCACCACATCCGACATGCGTACTTCGGAAGTAACGGCCTGCGTGCCTTCGTTAATATCGTCGAGGGCAATGTGCGAGTGCTCGTCGATGATACCGGCCGTCAGGTGCTTGCCTGTGCCGTCGATCACTTTGGCGCCGGACTCGCTCAGGTTCTTGCCTACTTTGGCAATTTTGCCATTCTTGAGCAGCACATCCGTGTTCTCCAGTTTGCCCTCCTTTTCGTTTGTCCAAACGGTGGCATTTCTGATCAGCACGGTTTCCTGCTTGGGCAACTCGCTCTGGCCATAGGCCGCAAAAGGATAAACAAGGCTTCCTAACTGCACGGGAGCAGCGGTTTTCACACTATCCTTTTTGGCTTTGTCGCTCATCGCGGCTGAGAACGTCGCCAGCCATTTTACGGTAGTGGCATCCGGCAACTGGCCTTCGCCCTGCATGTTCTTCTCATTCAGCCAGCCACTCAGGCGGATGGCAGCCTTGTCTTTTTTGCTTTTGTTGAAAGAGAGGGTAACCAGGTTGCCGTTAAATGTGATCTTGCCTTTAACGGTATCCTGGCCAATTACTTTCAGCTCGGGTTTATCGGCAGTGCCGGCAATCATGAGTTTGCGCTCCGGTTCCTGTCCAACTTTTAAGGTATAAACACCCCTGTAATCGGATGGCACCTCGGCTACTTTGTACTGATGCCCCTGCACCCAGTTCTCCAGAATGATGTTGTCGTCGGCAAACAGGTTGCCGGACGTGATCAGGAAGTTGGCCAGCTTGCCTTCGCCCAGGCTACCTACGCGGCCTTCGGCATGCAGCAGGGCAGCCGGCGTGGCGGTAAGCGCTTTCAGGGCTTCCTGCTCGGGCAGGCCATACTTGATGGCTTTGCGCACGTTAGGCAGAAAGTCTTTTTTATCTTTCAGATCAGATGCGGTAAAGGCGAAGGTGATGCCCGCTTTCTGCAGCATGGCCGCATTGGCCGGCGCCATTTCCCAGTGTTTCATATCCGCCAGCGATACGCGGCGCACATCAAAAGGATCTTCCACGTTGTAAGCGTCCGGGTAGTTCACCGAAATGATCAGCGGCGCATTGGTCGCTTTCACCTCGCGCAGCATCTGGTATTCGTCGCCACTGCCCTTGATGATGTATTGCTTACCAAACTCGTCGCCCACTTTATCGGCACGCACCACGTTCAGGTGGTTATCGGCTTCAAAGATCTGCGGGTATTTGCTAGCCTCCGTAAAGGCTTTTAAAGAAAGGTTCTGCTCTTTGGCCGTACTCTGGGCGTTCCATTTGGCATCCAGGTAAGTCTGGCGCAGCAAGGCCACCGCGCCCATCAGCGAGTTAGGATAATCCTGCTGCGAAGAGCCTCTATCGAAAGAGAGCGCGCCGGCCGCTTTGTCCTGCAGCACTACTTCGTTTTCGCGCGCATCAGCCAGTGTTACCAAGGTGGCCGTGCCGCGGGCAATGCCGTCGCGGTGCACCGACAAAACCGTACCGAAGCCAAGTTTACGCAGCGCTTCCGCTTCCTTTTTATTTACCTTGAAAAGCTCCACGGCGTTGGTTTCCGGCCGGATGGCCTGGTTCCAGGCATAGGCGCCCAGCTTGTCGGAATCCGGATGCGGCGGCGAGCCATACCCAACACGGGCTTCTTTCACTTCGGGCAGGCCGTAGTTGCTGAACATATCTACCAGGCCCGGATAAATGTGCTTGCCTTTGGCATCGATCACCACAGCACCGGTTGGTACTTTCACGCCGCTGCCTACAGCTTCTACCTGGCCATTGCGGATCACAAGCGTCGCGTTCGGGATGGTAGTTTTATAATCGGTGTGGATGGTGGCGTTGGTGAAAGCTACCAGGCCGGAGCGTTCATCATACACGCCATTGCGCGGAAAGGTGTTCTGCGCCATCGCACTCCCGGCTCCTAAAGCCAGGAAGGCTGCAATGGTTAAAACTTTCTTCATTCGTAAAGGTTTGTGAATTTGATTTTTAGATTAGTTTAAGGTAACCAAATGTAAGCATCGGCTGGGAGATAAACCAACGTCATAACACATTTTTACTCCTCCCCTGCTAAAGCATGGTTTCTGAAAGAATAAGCTGTTATCTTTCGTTGCGAAATGCGCGCTATCTTTATACTTTACACCTGTTCTACAGGTACTTAAAGCGCAGGCAGCCAAATACCTCTCCCGATCACTATGAAAAAAGCCTTACTCTTGATCCTGCTTGGCGGCAGCGTGCTTTTCGGTGCACCCAATGCCCGCGCTTCCGCTGTTGCCCTCCCTTCTGACTCGCTTGCCGTAAAGTCGGGCAACATAAAAGGGATTATACCGATACCCGTCCTCTATTATACGCCCGACACCCGGCTGGGCTTTGGCGCCGCCGCCATCGGCTACCTCCGGCTCAGAAGCAAGACCGACTCTACTTACACGCGCCTCTCTACGGCCCGCGTGCTGGCCGATTATACTTTGAACAAGCAAACAGACCAGGAGCTGGAGTGGAACGTGTTTACACGCGACGAGAAGTTTTTGCTCCGTGGCGAACTGCGCCACCGCAAATATACGGACCGCTTTTACGGCCTGGGCAATCATACTCCTGAAGCCGATGAAGGCAAGTATACTTACTCGCTTGTGGGTGCAAAATTGGCAGGGCTGAAGAACCTGGGCGGCCCTATGTTCCTGGGGCTCGATTACCAGCTCACGCACTATTACAACCTGCAGCTGGATTCCCTCAGCGAAGACCGAGAAAGCATTCTGCAAACACAGCAAATAGCCGGCTACAAAGGGGGTACAAACAGCGGGTTGGGCGTGTTGTTTCTGGTCGATACCCGCGACAATACTGCCTTTGCCAGCAGCGGCATTTTCCTGGAAGCTTCCGCCTACGGTTTCGGCAAAGCGCTGGGCGGCGACTTCAACTACCAGAACCTGAACCTGAATTTCAGTAAGTTTCTGGAGCTGCGTCCGGCCCGGGTGCTGGCGTTCAATACCGTCATCAACCTAAACAAAGGACAGGTGCCCATCATGCGCCTGTCGGCTGCCGGGGGCGATAAGATTCTGCGGGGTTATGCCCGCAACCGCTTTCTAGACGACAACTTTGCCGGTACGCAGGCAGAGTACCGTTTCCCGCTCTACCGCAGGCTGGGCCTTGCCGCTTTTGCCGGTATAGGCGATGTGTTCCACAACGTTTCCGATGTTCATTTCAGCACACTCAAATACTCTGTTGGCTCCGGGCTGCGCTACGCACTGAACGCCGAGCAAAAGCTGAACCTGCGCTTCGACCTGGGCTACGGCAGCCAGGGCGCTAACTTTTATGTAGTCATCGGCGAAGCATTCTAGTATACCCATCCTACTCTGCGACTCCGTCCTCTGCTGGGACAGGCCAGGGGATATCTGCGTTGCGTCCATGCTGTGTAGTATACCGAAAGACAGAAAGGCACAAGTGGAAGCCTACGTTATTTAAGTCCGGACACAGACCTATGCAGCTACACACAAGATTATAATCCTTACCTATAAAGGTATAAATATTATCAATTTGATTGATGAACCCGCTTCCGGTACTTTTGGAACAGCAAATCACCAAAACCAAAATACACCAGACCATGAGCGAAAACGAAAAGAATATTTGGCTGACAACTGCCTCGGGCAGACCCTACTATGAACACGAAAACTCCCAGACGGCCGGCCCACGCGGACCAATTTTACTGCAGGACTATATTCTGCACGAGAAACTGGCCCACTTTAACCGCGAGCGCATCCCTGAGCGCGTGGTGCATGCCAAAGGCTCCGGCGCGTACGGCACCTTTACCGTTACCCACGACATCAGCAAGTATACCAAAGCCAAGCTTTTCTCAGAAGTAGGCAAAGAAACCCGTGTGTTCCTGCGCTTCTCCACAGTAGGCGGCGAAAAAGGCAGCGCCGACAGTGAGCGCGACCCACGTGGCTTTGCTCTGAAATTTTATACCGAAGACGGCAACTGGGATCTGGTAGGCAACAACACGCCGGTGTTCTTTATCAAAGATCCCAAGAAGTTTCCCGATTTTATCCATACCCAAAAACGCGACCCCTATACCAACACCAAAAGTGCCACCATGGTATGGGATTTCTGGAGCTTGAACCCTGAAAGCCTGCACCAGGTGCTCATCGTGATGAGCGACCGCGGCACGCCGGTTTCGTACCGCCACATGCACGGCTTCGGTAGCCATACTTTCTCTTTCATTAACAAAGACAATGAGCGCTTTTATGTAAAATTCCACTTTAAAACCCTGCAGGGCATCCGGAACTTCTCTGCCGAAGAAGCGACCCGTATGAAGGGCCAGGACCCAGACCAGGCGCAGCGCGACCTGGTGGATGCCATCGACCGCGGTGATTTCCCGCGCTGGGCGCTCAAAGTGCAGATCATGCCCGAAGCCGAGGCAGCCACCTACAAATGGAACCCCTTTGATGTGACCAAAGTATGGCCGCAGGCAGATTACCCGTTGCAGGATGTGGGCGTGCTGGAACTGAACGAGAACCCGGATAACTACTTTGCCCACGTGGAGCAGGCAGCGTTTGCCCCGGCGCACATTGTGGATGGCATTTCGTTCTCACCGGACAAAATGCTGCAGGGCCGCATCCTGGGCTACCCTGATGCGCAGCGCTACCGACTGGGCGCCAACTACGAGCAGCTGCCTGTAAACCGCTGCCCGTTTGCCACCAACAACTACCAGCGCGATGGCGCGATGCGCATAGATGGCAACGGCGGCAAAAGCCCGAACTACTTCCCCAACAGCTTCGATCAGATCCGGGCGAACGAGCAGTATAAAGAGCCTGCCGAGAACCTGGGCCAGCACGTAGCAGCCGACTGGTACGACCGCAACGGCGCGGGAGAGAACGACCACTACACCCAGCCGGGCAACCTGTTCCGTCTGATGAGTCCGGAGGAGAAAACGGCCACTATCCACAATATTGTAGGGGCTATGAGCGGTATTTCGGGGCCAAAAAGAGCCGAGATCATCAACCGCCAGCTGTGCCATTTCTTCCGGGCCGATATGACGCTGTGCCTGGCCGTGGCCCAGGGGCTGGGCATCGATATTGCACAGCACGCCCCGGCCCTGCACCAGAATTAACCGGGCTTATACTTCCCGCTTCAGACCCAAACAGCGCCGGCAACAGTCGGCGCTGTTTTTTATCTTCCCGGATTAATCTAAAAAACGGGAACTCCGACGGGGAAAGAATTGTCCTACTTCTGGATACATGAACTTATGTTCATGTATTTGATTGTATAAAGCGGGAGGAAAGTATGAGTACCTTAAAAGTCAGATTAGAAAAAAAGCAGCTGGAGCAGGTGTCGTATGTGCTCAAGTGTGTGGCCCACCCGGTACGCATCAGCATTATCGACCTGCTGGAGCAGCGCCAGCGCCTGACCGTCACCGAGCTGCAGGAAGTCCTGGGCATCGAGCAATCGCTGCTATCGCACCACCTCACCAACCTGCGCGACAAGGGTGTGGTAGACACCCAACGGGAAGGCAAAAACATGTATTATTATCTCACCGATTCCAAGATCACCACCATCATCAGCTGTATCAAAGATTTTAAAAGCCGCTAAGGCAGCCGCGGCATTGACCCGCGTTATGGCGGCAGCGCGGGTAAAGGCCGGGCACGGCAGGATTCCGGCAAATTCTTCTTCGGGGTGCTTGCAATATGCCCCTATGTTGCTGTATCTTGAAGCGGAATAGGAGAAAGAAAGGCATGCGCGTACTACACACCTCAGACTGGCACCTGGGCCAGCGTCTGGTAAACCTCGAACGAACCGAAGAACACCAGCACTTTCTGGACTGGCTGCTGCAAACCATTGCGCAGGAGCAGGTAGAGGTTTTGCTCATGGCCGGCGATGTGTTCGACAACGGTGCCCCTTCCAACACGGCACTGAAGCTATACTATGATTTTCTGCGCCGCGTTTGCGCCACCTGCTGCCGCCACATCATTTTTACCGGCGGCAACCACGACTCGGTTTCCACGCTGAACGCACCAAAAGAGCTGCTCGAGTGCTTTAACATCTATGTGATCGGCGGCGCTTCTGCTGATCCACTGGAGGAACTGATCGAACTTAAAAATGAACAGAGAGCGGTGCAATTGGTTGTATGTGCCGTACCGTTCCTCCGCGACCGGGATGTGCGCCTGTCGGTGCCCGGCGAGAGCTATGAAGAACGCGAGCAGCGCATCAAACAAGGCATTGCCGCGCATTACGACGCCTTTGTGCCGCACATCCAAAAGTATAAACAGCAACAAATACCGGTGGTAGCCATGGGGCATTTGTTTGCCGCCGGTGGCTCTGCATCCGAAAGCGAGAAAGAGATCCACGTGGGCAACCTGGGCCAGATCGGGGCCGACCAGTTCCCCGGGGAGTTCGACTACGTGGCCCTGGGCCACCTGCACCGCCCGCAAAAGGTAAACAACACGCATCATATCCGTTACTCCGGCTCGCCCATTCCGCTTAGCTTTAGCGAAGTGACGGACAAAAAAGTGGTGTTTATACTTGATTTTGCTGACGGAAAGCTCCATGACCTGCGTGAGCTGGACATTCCGGTTTGCCGCAAGCTGGTGCGCTTTAAAGGCCCGCTGGAAAAAGTAAAGCAGCAACTGGCTATTTATGATAACAGTGCTTATACTTTATCTGCCTGGGCCGAGCTGCAACTTGAACTTGATGCGCCCCTCCCCGACCTCAACCAACAACTTGAGGAAATACTGGCCCTGAAGCAGCACGAGCTGCAAGTGCTCATCCACCGGCCGCCCATCATCAAAACGGCTGCACAGACACTGGCACAACAGGTACAGGAAGAAGCTGACCTGCACACGTTGCGGGAGCAGGACGTGTTCCTCAAACGCTGCGAAAGTGCTTTCCCGGAGAGCGACCATACCGAATTGGTCAGCACGTTTGCCGAACTGCTCGAGCTGATGCGGCAGGAAGTGGAAAGCTAATTTAAGTTAGAAGGTTAAAAAGTTAGAGAGTTAGAAAGTTAAAAGGACCTCGCAGTGCGCGCACCTGCCCCGAAGCATTTCGGGGGCTCCTGCGAGCGTCTGAAGGACACAAACATGCAGCTGCTTTCTCTCTCTAACATAAATAGATAATTACTATCCTGCCGCAGTTGGCAGGAAAAACAAATAAGAAGGCTAGATACTTGCGTCTAACGTCTTGAGTTTATAAAATGAAAATCCTCGCTGTCCGCTTCCAGAACCTGAACTCCTTAAAAGGGGTGCACGAGATCCGTTTCGACCAGAGTCCGCTGGCGGAGGCGGGGCTGTTTGCCATAACCGGGCCAACGGGTGCGGGCAAGACTACCATTTTGGATGCCATTACGGTAGGTTTGTACGGGCTGGTGCACCGCCATAACACCGACAAGCCGCTGGAGCTCATGACGCGCCATACCGCTGAGAGCACATCGGAGGTGGAATTTGAAGCAAACGGGCGGCGCTACCGCTCCAAATGGCAGATCAGGCGAAGCCGCGGCAAAGCGGAGGGCAATATGCAGCCCGTGCACATGGAACTCTGCGACCTGGAAGATGACCAGCCTTTTGACTTAAAGCCCAGCGAAGTGCCGGGAAAAGTCGCCGAGCTCTGCGGCCTGGATTACAACCAATTTCTGCGCTCAGTCATGCTCTCGCAGGGCGACTTTGCCCGTTTCCTGAAGGCAAACCCCAATGAGCGCAGCAGCCTGCTCGAGAAAATTACCGATACGGGCATTTACTCCGAGATCTCGCAGTTTGCTTTTGACAAAGCCAAAACCGAACGGCAGAAACGCGATGAACTGGAACACCGCCTGAAAGCGATGGCCTTGCTGCCCGAAGAGCAGCGCCAGGCTTACGAACAAAGTATAGCCGACCTGGCCCAACAGGAAAGCACCCACCAGCAGGAAATAAATGCCTTGCAGGAGCAGGTGCAGTGGCTGCAGCAACTCGCCCGGCTACAGGCCCGGCAACAGCAGCAGCAAGCAGATCTGCAGGCCCAGGACCAAAAGCTGGCACAGCTGCAGCCTGAGTTTCAGCGGTTGCAGCAGCATGAGCAGGCTCACCAGTTTGTAGGCGAACTGGCTGAGATCCGCTCCGCCAACGGTAAAGTTACGGAAGTGCAGGAACAGCTTGCGTTGCTTGAAAAGCGCCTGCCTGCTTTGGAGACCGAGCTGGAAATGGTGAGCACCATGGCTACTGAAGCAACCAAGGCGCAGCAGCAACAGGAAGACCTCCTGCACAAGCTCGAGCCGCTGCTGGTCCAGGTTGGCAAGCTCGACCACCAGCTCCATTCCCTTGCCCAATCGGTTAGCAGCCGCCAAACAGACCTGGCCGCTTTTGAAGCGCGTCTGAAGCAGGACAAAGCCCAGCAGCAGGCCACGCAACAGGAGCAGGAAAAGCTCACACAGGAAGGCACCAGCATAAGATTATGGCTGGAGCAAAATGCGCGTTTGCAGGACCTGAAAGAATACCTGCCGGAATTTAAAGCCACACTCCGCGATATGCACGAAGTAGAGCAGCGCATCAGGGGCATCCAGCAGGAGCAGCAGGAACTGCAAAGCCAGCTGCAGCAGGAGGCAACACAACGAACGGAGTTAACGCAGAAACGGGACCAGCACCAAACGCAGGCCCGGCAACTCCATACGCAGCGTGAGGAAAAACTTGCCCAGCTGCAACGCATCCTTTCAGACAAAAGCCACGAGGAACTGGAGCAGCTGGCACAAATGCAACCAGCTGTGCTGGCAAAGTATGAGCGCCTGCTGGAGCTGGCACAACACTACACCTCCCATCAGCAGAAACTCCAAAGTATAAACCAGCACCTGGCCCAAAACACGCACCAGGTAACGCAAACCACCACACAGCTACAGGAAACACAGGCCAGGTATAAACACGCCGAAGAGCACCTGGCAGCACTTCAGAAACTGGTGCAGTTGCAACAGCAGATCCAGCAGTACGAAGAAGCGCGCCATACCTTGCATGCCGGCGAGCCTTGCCCGCTTTGCGGTTCTGAGGCGCATCCGTTTGCAGAGAACGGCTACAGCTTCGACCTGCCGGAAGAAGTACAGAAGCGCGACAAACAACAGGCTGAGGTCAGAACTCTCGAACAAAGTATAAACCAGCTGCAGCTCGAACGGGGCACTTTGCACGAGAAACAACAGCTGGCCACTACCGCCGGAACAGAAACCGAAACAGCACTGGCACACCTGCGCCAAACTTTCCAGCAAACACTGGAAGGGATTCCACACCTTATCTCTATCACTGAAACCGAAAAACTGAGCCAGCTCCTGCAGCAGCAACAGGAATCAGCAGGCGCGCTGCAGCAACAGCTAACACAGGCCCGCGCCATAAGCCGGGAAGTGGAAAGTATAAACCTCCTGCAGCAGAAGCTGCGCGAAGAGCAGGTGCAGGCGCAGGGCCGGTATAACCAGCTGCAGCAATCGGCTAGCCTGCTGCAAGCACACCTGCAGAAGCTGCAAACCACCCTTACCGACCTGCAAGAACAACAGCAGGCAAACACCGAAACAGCCGAATCTTTTGCTGCCACATACGGGCTCAAGTATAAACCTGAAGAGCGTTTGCAGCTGGTGCAAAACCTGGACAAGCAGGCAACAGCATATGTCGAGAAGGCGGAGAAAGTAGCCGGTATGCGCGAGAAATTTGCCGCGTTGAAGTCGGACTTAAAAGGCCTGAACGAGCGCGTACTGGAAAAGGAACAGGAACTGCAGCAACGGCAGCAGACACTAAAAGAAGAGCATGCGCAGCTGACGCAGCTTAAAACCGAACGCCATACTTTGTTCGGCGATAAGGACCCGGAACAGGAGCGCCAGGGGGCCCGGCAGGAGCTAAAGGCCCGCACCCTGCAGGCTGAAGAAGCGCGTACCCGCCAGCTACAAAAACAACAGCAACTGCACGAGTCCCGCGCCCGGCTGACCGAATGCCACAGCAAACACCGACAGAGTAAATCGGTGTTGGATGCTCTGCGCGAAGGGCTGCTGCGCGTGGTGCAGCAAAAAGGCATCGCCACCATCGAGGCGCTTAGCCAGATGCTGCTCGACCGTGACGAAGCCGACCGCATTGCCAACCTGAAAGCCCAGACCGAGAAACTCCTCACCGAGCAACGCAAATCCCTGAGCGATGTAGGGCAGGAACTGGCCCAGGTAGAAGCCCGGCAACTGACCACCGAAAGTATAGACCACCTGCAAAAGCAGCTGCAGGAAAAAACCGACCGCCAACGCGAGCTGATCGGGCAACGCGCCCGCTACCAGCAGTTGCTGGAGCAGGATGCCCTGCAGCAGGCCAGAAACAACGAACTGGCCACGCAGCTCAAAACCCAGCAACAGGTATACCACCGGTGGGCGCAGTTATCGGACCTCATCGGCTCGGCCGACGGCAACAAGTTCAGCCGCTTTGCGCAGGGGCTCACGCTGGCGCGTCTGGTGGGGCTGGCCAACCGCCACCTGCACAAGCTTAACGACCGCTACCGCATCCTTAAATCCGAAGCCGAAGACCTGGAGCTGCTTATTGTAGACACCTACCAGGCCGAAGCCGTGCGCCCGATGAATACGCTCTCGGGCGGCGAGAGCTTTTTGGTGAGCCTGGCGCTGGCGTTGGGCCTCTCCGACCTTGCCGGGCGCCGCACCCAGATCAACTCCCTGTTTATAGATGAAGGCTTTGGAACCCTGGATGCCGAAACACTGGATGCTGCCATCTCGACGCTGGAAAACCTGCAAGCAGGGGGCAAAATGATCGGCATCATCTCGCACGTGGAGGCACTGAAAGAACGCATCAGCACACAGATAAAAGTGCAGCGGCTGGCAGGCGGCGTGAGCAAAGTAGAAGTAATAGGCTAGTATCCCTTATATTTTTTATCCGGATGATTTCGTGACATTACGGGCCATTTAAATGGCTGAAACTTGCCACGTATGATCGTAAGTGGTGCCGTGCCAGAACGCAGTCCGAAAGCTTGCGTTAGTATAGAATAGTTGCCGAGGCCGCTCAGTTCATTAACTTGCAGCGGCTTTTATCTCCATATACGTGCCATGAAAAAACACCTTACTTTTATATTGCTGCTGCTCAGCTCGCTTACTTTTTCCTGTAAGCACAACCAGCAGGATGCGCAGGAACAGTTCCGCAAACGGCAGGAAGCCATACAGGAGCGTACGCCCGAAAACAGCAGCGCCGAAACAACGCCATCGCAGTCTGCCAGTCCGGACACCCTGCTGCCGGCACCTGCCACCATGGAAGCCGCTCCCGCTGCCAAACCATCCACTGCTGCCGGCGACAAGGTAGTGGGCGTAAAGGACGGAGACACCATCGTGTTGCTGCAAAACGGCCAGCAAGTAACCGTCCGCCTCTACGGGGTAGATACGCCAGAGAAGACGCAGGATTTCGGGCAACGGGCCAAGCAATTTACCTCCGACCTGGCCTTTGGCAAGTTTGTGCGTCTCATCCCTAAAAACAAAGACCGCTACGGCCGCACGGTAGGCACGATCATACTGCCCGATGGCCGCAGCCTGAACGAGGAACTGGTGCGCAATGGCTTTGCCTGGCATTACAAAGCTTACTCTACAGATAAGAAATTAGCCGACCTGGAGACAGATGCCCGCCGTTTTAAGCGCGGCCTATGGCAAAGCCCCAACCCTACCCCGCCCTGGGATTACCGCAAGGACAAACGGAGTAGCGGCGCCGCAAAGGCGGTAGCTAACGCCAATGCGCCTGTTCCGGCAGGAGCCACAAAGCGCACGGTATACCTGTGCAGCAGTTCCGGCGCCACGGTTTACTATTTCAAAAAAGACTGCCCCGGCTTGCGGCGCTGCAAGCAGGATGTGATTGCCGTTACCGAATCCGAAGCGATCCGGACCTACAACCGGCACGCCGATAAAACCTGCGGGCAGTAACGTACCGCTTCCTTTTGATCAACTAAACCCACAAACCTTTCCTCCCTTATGCGTTTCACCCTTTTGTTCAAACCCGTATCGCACCTGGTAGCGGGCGTTTTTTTAAGTATGATTTTGCTAAGCTCCTGCCAGCAGACTACCGAAGAAAAGCCCCCAGCCACGGCACAGCAATCCGCTGAGATGGCACCTGCCGATACAGTTCAGAAAAGGCCGGCTCCCACCTTCTTTATCATTCCGCCGGAGATGGCCAGCAAGCACGTATGGCTTTGCGAAAATGCCACCGCCGATGTGTTTCATTTAAAGCACGACTGCCCGGTGTTGGTGGCATGCCGCGGCAAAGGCACTTTCCGGAATGTATCGCTGGTGCGGGCAATCGAAACGTATGGCCGCTACAACTGCCAGACCTGCAGCAAAGAACTGGATACTATTTTTGATGAAGACATGGTCCGCTAAACAGAGCGAAAGCCGACGAGCAGCGAAGTGATCTTTTGTTTTTGCCGACGACGCTTTCAGGTTTGCTTCAAACAAGTATAGTTGGTAGTATTGCTACCAGCCAGGCCAAAGTGCGCCGGCTAACCCTAACCTGTAACCACCTAAAACCATGGCATTAAAAGACGCATTGGCAGCAGAGCTGAAGCACGAAGTAGTATCGATCCGGAAAATGCTGGAGCGCTTACCGGCAGAGTCATTCGGCTGGAAACCGCATCCGAAATCTTCTACCCTCGGCGATCTGGTAACCCACATTATCGGGCTGCTCTCTTGGATACCGCCGGTTACCACTACATCCGATGATCTAGATCTGGCGGATCCCCGCTACAGACCAACCCGCCAGGCTGACCTGACGCCTGAGGATTTGGGAACCCTGTTGGAGCAACACCTGCAGCAATCGCTGGAGGGGCTGGCGAGCACCACAGATGAGCATCTGGGCACCATGGTAAAACTGCGAAACGGCGAGCACGTGATCACGCAGATGCCCCGCAAGGCCCTGATCCGCACGATCGTACTTAACCACATGATCCACCACCGCGGTCAGTTGTCGGTGTACTTGCGCCTGCTGGATTTACCAGTGCCCCAAATGTATGGCCCGACGGCCGACGAACCGTTCAAAATGTAACCGGGGCTTGGCCATAACTGGACAAGGCATTTTTAAACAAATAAGGCATCAGTATAAAGCCGGCAAAAGACACCGGCTTTATACTGATGCCTTATTTTTTGCCCTGCAGCACCAGCAGGGGCATGGCGGCCTGGTAGGTTAAGCGCTCGGCCAGGCTTTGCGAAAAGAGGTCTTGCAGGAAGCCCTTTTCTTTGCGCAGGATGGCCAGCATGCTGCCATTCACCTCTTGATAGTATGATTTCAACCCTTCATCGCGGTGCTTATGGATAATTTCCTGAAAAAATAACGGCACACCTGGGTACTGCTGCTGTATTTCTGCCCAGAACTGCTGCGCCCGTGCCCTGCCTTCTGCCGTATCTTCTTTTACCACGTGCACCACATGGATGTCAGCGCCAAACAGGCTACCCAAGGCCACTACTTCGGCCAGTGCCCGGCGGTCCTGCTCGCTGAAATCAGTGGCATACACGATCCGCTCCAGGCTAGGCGCTGTGGCCGTAGCAGGAATAGAAAACACCGGGCATTTCACTTCCTCTATTATGGCTTCGGTGTTGCTCCCGATCAGCAGCTCTTCCATCGTGCTGTCGCAGCCGGTAGTTCCCATCACAATCAGGTCATAGCCTTCGTCGCCGGTCAGTTGCTTGGCCATATCGGTGAGCAGGGCCTCCTTCACCAGGTAATCGCAGGTAAAGCCGCCGCCGCGGTTGGCGCCGTACTGTTCTTCTAAAAACAGGCACTTAGCCTTTAATCTTTCGTTAGCGTCGCGCGTCTGCTCACCCAGCAGCTCACTTGCCACCATGGCCGTGTCGGAGGTATCGACAATGGGCAGGTGCACCACATGCAGCAGCGTGAGGTGGGCATGGGCCCGTTGCGCCAGGTAAGCGGCATACTCCACCGCATTACCGGCAGTTCTGGAAAAATCGGTCGGACAAAGAATCTTTTTCATAGTTGTAGAGTGTCTTACAGGCAGCTATATCCCAAGCCGGCTATGTATACGTGAACGAACGAATCAAAGAAATACTTTCGCCTAAAACTTCTCTGCCGGGCTAAACAGTTGCATTTTATACTATCTCCATTGCATGTATAATACGCACCTGAAAGCTGCATGGCGTCACGATTTATGTCAGCATGTAGGCACCTGCCGTGTTTCATGGCAAGTATAAAAGTATATCCTTACGCAGCCAGAGGCCGTGAAATATTTCACATGCGCTAGAGGCGGGCGAGGGCTGTGCGTGAGTAAGTATAAAACAAAAAGGAGCAGCATGTGCTCGGTTTTATACTTGTTTAGCTGCTCAGCTCCTTCACTTCTTTCCAGCTCCAGTTATACTTTGGCTCTATGCCGGCAAACGCTTCCCGGAAATACGCCACCACGACCTGTTTAAGCTGCTCTGCAGGAATAGAGGAAGAATAGATCTCCCGCTCAGTAGGATTGTCGTACGTTTCTACCCGGTTGAGCTGGTCGCCATTGAGGCGTAGCAGCGGACCGGTTTCGGTTACGGCATCGTAGGTCCAGGTCAGGCCGCTGGTTTCCAACTGGTTCAGCTGCGTTGCCAGCGGCGCCATACTTACCCGGGGCAAAGTAGGCCGCGAAGCGATATCAACCCAGGTGGTATACTTGTATTCCAGCTCATAACGGTTCCGCTCATAGCACATCAGCACGATATCGAATCCGACGGTGCGGCTAAACAGGGCGTAATAATGCAGCGGATGCGGCGTTTCCACGATCACCAACCCGATCTCCGGGTAGCGCGCCAGTTTGGTTTCTGGTTTATACATGTCGCGGTAGCCCAGCAGCACGCCGCCCACTTCGTCTTCCCAGGCACCGCGTTCCCAGTCCGGATCCTGCAGTACGCGCCAAAACTCCCGCAGGAAATAAGCAAACTTGCGGGCACATTGCACGGTCTCCTTTTCGGGCATCTCGTCAGCGGCAAAAGGTTTGTAGAACAACTCCCGCTCTTTGGCATTTATCCAGCACACCAGCTTCAGCGCTTCCCCGGCCAGTGGGTGACTCAGGTCCAGCTCCCGGAAGTCGCCGATGAGCGCCATCTGGCGCAGCAGTTCCTCATGCGCCAAGGCCTCCTCGGGGTGCAGCAGCGCCCAAACGCCCACAAACCCGTCGATGTCGAAATGGTTGGCCGTTACGAAGGGTAGCTCCAGTTCGGGCAACTGCAGGCGCAAAGCATTTAGCACGATCCCGGCGCTGGTATCGGACCGGATCGCGTCGGGCGTGGCCACACCCCGCCAGTGCGAGAGCATCACCCCATTGGGATGGGTGCTGTCCACGACCAGGGCCGGTTGGTTTTTAATTTCTGAAAATGGAATAAACGCTCGTTTCATGATGGCTTAAAGGTAAAAAGAAGCAGGCACAGATACTATTTTACGAAGCAGATGAGCAGGCGGCCATTAACCTCAGAACAGGTCCGTACCTCCTTTTCAATACCGTAGCATTGGCTTCCGGATGCTGCCTTTGCCGGAAGGCGGCAGGCTTAAAAAGAAGCTTCCGATGCCTACCTTTCGCTATTTCATGCGTAATTCGTAGCTTGCCACTCCTAGCGAAGCCTTATGAAACTGAAAGATATTTACGCCTCCTCCTTAACCCTGCTCACCGATTTATACCAACTCACCATGGCCTACGGCTACTGGAAACAAGGGATGGCAGAGCAGGAAGCCGTGTTTCACATGTACTTCCGGAAAAATCCTTTCGGGGGTGGCTATACGGTAGCAGCCGGTCTGGAGTATGTGGTGCATTACCTGCAGGAGCTGCAGTTTGAGGAAGAAGACCTAGCCTACCTGGCCACGGTGAAAGGCACCCAGGGGCAACCGCTGTTCGAGACCAGTTTCCTAGACTATTTGCGCGACATGCGTTTCAGCTGCACGGTGGATGCCGTACCAGAAGGTACCGTGGTCTTTCCGGCAGAGCCGCTCCTGCGGGTGCGGGGCCCTTTGCTGCAGGCGCAGCTGATCGAAACGCCCCTGCTCACCATCGTCAATTTCCAGACACTGATCGCTACCAAAGCCGCCCGCATCACGGATGCCGCCAAAGGCGACCCGGTGATCGAATTTGGCATGCGCCGCGCACAAGGTATTGATGGTGCACTGGCCGCTACGCGGGCCGCTTATGTAGGCGGTGCCGATGCTACCTCGAACCTGCTGGCCGGTAAGCTCTTCAACATTCCGGTAAAAGGGACCCACGCCCATAGCTGGGTGCAGGCATTCAACACCGAAGAAGAGGCCTTTGAAGCTTACGGAGACGCTTTCCCGCAGGACTCGGTTTTCCTGGTGGACACCTATAACACGCTGGAAGGTATAAAGAACGCTATTGCGGTTGCTCAAAAACTTCAGCCGCAGGGCTTTAACTTCGGCGGTATACGGCTGGACTCGGGCGATCTGACTTACCTGAGCGTGGAAGCCCGCAAACTGCTGGATGCCGCCGGCTTTACGGCTGCCAGCATTGTGGCCAGCAACGACCTGGACGAGCACATTATTACCAGTCTGAAACAGGAAGGCGCCAAGGTGAATGTATGGGGCGTGGGCACCAAAATGGTCACAGCCTACGACCAGCCGGCACTGGGCGGTGTGTACAAACTGGCCGCTATCCGGCACGAGAACGGTGATTGGGATTACAAGCTCAAACTCTCCGAGCAACGGGCCAAAACCTCGACGCCCGGCATCCTGCAGGTGCGCCGCTTTTTTGACGGTGACGGGTACCAGGCGGATATGATCTACAACGAGATGGCGCCGTTGCCTAAAAAGAACGTGATCGTGGACCCGCTCGACAGCACCCGTAGAAAAACCGTGGCAGCCGGCACCACCTTTAAGGAGCTCCTGCAGCCTGTGTTTGACCAGGGCAAGCTGGTTTATACGTTGCCCGAGCTAAGCGCAATCAAAGCCAAAACAAAAGCAGAGCTAAACCTGCTGCACGAAAGTATACGCCGCTACCTGAACCCGCACAGCTACCCGGCTGGCCTAGAAGAAGGCTTGCACCAGTACAAGATCGACCTTATTATTAAGCTCCGCCAGGAACAGCAGGAAGTATAGGCAGCAGCCTGCCCTTATTTGCGGCGGCTTTTTCCGCGGCGGTTCGAGATACGCTCCAGAGGTTTGTTCTTTACCCACCGCAGGTATTTCTGCAGCGCGTCCGCCTTTTGCAGGGCTTCGATGGAGTTATAGGATTTGGCCAGTTCGTGGTTGCTCAGGTGCAGGTGAATGGTGCTGTGGCAGGGCTGGCACAGGTCGGCGGTAGCACCATAACGGCCGCCCTCTTCGCGGGGCACCAGGTGGTGGCGCGAGAGGTGCTGCACCGCCCGCCCGCATAATTCGCATACCTGTTGCTGCTCCCTTCGGGCCATACTTCTGTACCTGTTTTGCTGTCTTTCTGAAACAGAAAAGACAGGCGCAGAGTTTAGGGTTGCAGCCAGGAAATAAAATAAGTTGAAGCTGGAAAATGGAAGGGGCCAGAAGACCTGCTATACTTTTAAAATAGCGCTCTGGCAGAAGGAATGCACTTCAAGGCCTTTACGGCTTAGCAAATGAAATGCTATTTAGCAGGATAAGTATGGCCGGCCAGCAGATGTTGCAGAGCTGTGCGCAGCTCCTCCGGTTCGGCGCTTTTCAGCAAACAGCCCTGCACCCCATCTCCCATCAGCTTATCCACCAGCGATTCTTCGCCCTCTGAGGACAGGATGAGCACTTTCACTTTCGGATACTTTGTGGTTAAATACCGGGCCGTAACCACGCCATCCATCTCCGGCATTTCCAGATCCAGGATCACGACATCCGGCAGCTTGTCTTCGATTTTTTCCAGCAGATCAGCCCCATTGCCGGCATCGGCCAGAACAGTTACTTCCTTATAGCCCCCTAGTATAGCAATCACGCCTTTCCTGAACAGCGTATGATCATCGGCGATGGCCACCGTAAGTGGCTTTAAATTATCCATTTACATTTAATATTAAAGATTGCCCGGTTTATAGTTTCAGGGTAAAAAGGGTGCTGTAAAACAGAAACGTTCTGCTCCATCCTGCTATTGCCGGAGCAGGTTATTCTCCTGCCAATCAGGAAAACCCTGCACGGATATGATAAGATCAAAGCAAAAAGGGCCTGCTGTATAACTTTTGCACCTTACGGAAAAGCAATAATTCTTGTTCAAAAACAATCCTATTATTTTTATACCTATACTTTAATTTCTACAAGTATAAATACAAACTTAATTTGCTTAGCTTATACTAACTGCCTGCTTATAATGCTGTCGTTTCTTCTCATTTCCTCTCTTATGTAGCTGACAAGGCTTATTCTTTCCAGATGCAGTGAGGGAATGGCAGCTTAAGTGGGGATATTTTTTCTTTTTCAAACAGCTTAAATATAGTATATTCGTTATTTATATAAATATTATAATTTTTATCTACCAGACGTATACCATTGCATGGAAAATTACGCTTTGTACTTTGACAGTAACCGCCAGGTGTGGAACGAGCGCACGCGCGTGCACGTCCAATCCAAGTTTTATGATGTGGCTGCCTTTAAAGAAGGCAAGCTCTCGCTTACGCCCCTGGAGCTGGAGGAGATGCAGGACGAAGTTACCGGCAAGTCGCTGTTGCACCTGCAGTGCCATTTCGGGCTTGATACACTCTCGTGGGCGCGACTCGGCGCGCATGCAACAGGTATCGACCTGTCGGATGTGGCCATTGCCGAAGCACAGAAGTTAAACCAGGAACTAGGGCTGGATGCCCGCTTTGTGTGCGCCAATGTGTACGAGTTGCCCGCGCACCTGCAAGGGCAGTTTGACGTGGTTTATACTTCGTTTGGCGTAGTGGGCTGGCTTCCGGATCTGGACCGCTGGGCTGCCGTTATTGCGCATTTCCTCAAGCCTGGGGGCGTGTTTTACCTGGCGGAGTTTCACCCGGTGGTATGGATGTTCGATGACAATTTCCAGTACGTGCAGTATGCTTACCACAACACCCACCAACCCATCATCACCCAAAATCAGGGCACCTACACCGACCGCAGCGCGCCTATCGCCGGCACGGAATATAGCTGGAACCATGGCCTGGCCGAAGTGATCAATGCGCTGCTTTCCCAGGGTCTGCAACTCGAATTCCTTCATGAATTTCCATACTCACCCTACAACTGTTTCAACAATACCGAGCAGAGCCCGGACGGTAACTGGCGCATCAAAAATATGGCCGATAAAATACCCATGGTTTATTCGCTGAAAGCCAGAAAAATGGCATCACATAGCGCGCCAGACAAGCAGTAGCCAGGGTATGGTTCCCAAAGAAATATCAACCTCCGGTACGGGTTTAAGGACATCACCCCGTTCAGCAACCTAATCTTCAGGCAGCAACTAAAGGAGGCACACTGGCAAGGGCTTTTTATTACTTTGCAGAGCGTAAAATCCAGTGTGTGCCGAACGGAGGCGATGGAAAAATACCCGGCTGCCGTGCAGACGGATAACATGCACCTGCTAGCTGAAGTAACGCGGCACTAGCCTTTTTGCAACACCTGTCGCGTCATTGTGCGTATTTACTTAATGCAAGAGGCGCTTAATTAAACGGAACTATGGCAAAGAAATCTTTTCAGGAACTCATCAACAGCCCGGGTATGCCGGTGCTGGTAGACTTTTATGCCGACTGGTGCGGCCCCTGCAAATCCATGAGCCCGGTAGTGGAGCAGGTTGCCAGCGAGTATAGCGGCAAGCTAAAAGTGATCAAAATAAACGTGGATAACAACCAGGCGGCTGCCGCGCAGTACCGGGTGCAGGGTGTGCCCACCTTCATCCTCTTTCACAAAGGCCAGCAAGTATGGCGGCAATCCGGCGCTATGCCTGCCAACGTGTTGAAGCAGGCGGTGCAGAAAGCGCTGGTTTAAGTTTTAATTTTGAATAATTGAATTTTGAATAACTGAATGGAGAGGGATGAATAAGAGATAATAAAAGCCGCTTTTAAGGATTTGTCCGCACATTTCTTATTTGCTTAGTCACGCAATCCCTTAGAAGCTGTTTAGGGTTCTAAATTAAGCCAGTGATGGGCTTCATATAATAGGATCTCCCTGGCGTAAGCGTCCGCTTGTGCCAGAAATGGCTGAATCAAAATTTATTCACGCATTCACTCATCCACTCATTCAGAATTCAGTTATTCAAAATTTTTTCATTCATGATCACCTTCAGGTGCAGGCTAAACGTGGTGGGTTGGCCGGGTTTGCTATGCACCCGGATGCTGCCGCCGTGCTGCTGCATGATCTGCTTGGATAAGCTCAGTCCAATGCCGGAACCCTGTTTTTTGGTCGTATAAAAAGGGATAAAGATCTTGTCGATCACATCTTCCGGAATGCCGGGCCCATTGTCGGTTACGTTGATGTGGAGCCTGGTTTTATCTTTTTCATCTACAAAGGACACTACATCCACGCAAGGATCCGCAACATGCTGGCAGGCTTCCATGCCGTTCTTTACCAGGTTAATGAGCACCTGCTCCAGCTGCTCGGCATCGGCCAGCAGCTGCACGTTTTCGTCGGGCAGGTAAAAAGAGAGCTGCACCCGGTGGGTTTCCATTTCAGGCGCCAGCAGCGTGCGTACATTGCGCAGCAGCTCGTTCACTTTTACGGGCCGTAGCTCGGGGGTAGGCAGGCGCATCAGACGGCGGTAATTTTTAACAAAGTGCAGCATGCCGGTGCTCCGTTTTTCGATGATGCGCAGGCCCGCCTGCATATCCTCCAGCGTTTCTTCCTCCAGCGGCTCCCCCGCCTTTTGCCGGTCTATGACCTGCGAATCCAGCAGGCCACCCACCGTGGCGGTAAGCGAAATAATCGGGGTTATGGAGTTCATGATCTCATGCGTCAGCACCCGAATCACCTTTTGCCAGGTTTGCAATTCCTGCTCTTCCAGCTCCGATTGAATGTTTTGCAGCGAGACGATCTTGAGCTTTCGCCCCTGCGATACCAGTTCCGTGGCGTGCAAAGTGAGCAGCAGCTGTTCGTGCCGAAGCTGTATGGTGACAAGCGCCTTTTCGTGGTTACCGATGTTTTCCAGGACCTGCACCAACTCCTCACTTACCCGATCAAGGGACCGAATGGTATGCAGGTGGGGCACATGCAGCAGCTCTTTGGTTACCTGGTTCACCAGGTATACTTCCCCTTCTTCATCATAAGAGAGTAAGCCGATACCCACATGTTCCACAATAGCCTGCAGGTATAAGTGGTTGGCCTGCTTCTCAGATTTTACCCGCTGAAAAGCCGCCGTTATGTCGTTGAAAGCGTTGTAGAGCTCCTGGTAGGTGGTGTTTGCCTTGCTGGCTGCAAAGCGTTGGGTAAAGTCAGAGTGGCGGATGGCTTCCAGAAAACTGCTTAGGTCGCGGTTTGTGCGCTCCACAAAATGCATCAGCTCATATACTTCAAACACCACGAGCAGCCCGAGGCAGAAAGCCGTTACGTACCAGTCGGTGCGGTAGAGCACCAGCAGCAGCAACACAATGGCCCCGATCAGTACGAATAGCCGCAGCAGCAGCTTCAGCCGAAAGGCGTTATAAACCATGTTTTTCAATTCTGCGATAAAGGGCTGTGCGGGTAATGCCCAGTTCTTTGGCCGCATGCGTAATGTTGCCGGCATGCTTTACCAGGGCTTTCTGTACCATCATTTTCTCCAGCGCATCCAGGGTATAATCGCTGCCGGCTTCGGTTACAGGCACTTGCTTCATCGAATGTGCCTGCTCCCCCGGCGCCAGGTAAAAATCGTCCGGATGCAGCTCGTCGCCGTCGCAAAGTATAACGGCCCGTTCCATGGCATGGTCCAGTTCGCGGATATTGCCAGGCCAGTGATAGTCGCTGAGGCGGCGCAAGGTTTGTGGGCCGATACGCAGCCCGGGGCGGCTATACTTGTTGCGATATACCTGCAGAAAATGCTCCACCAATAGTTTTATATCTTCACGCCGCTCGCGCAGGGGCGGCAGGTTTATCTCCACCGTGTTGATGCGGTAGAGCAGATCCTGGCGGAAAGTACCTTCGCGCACCATCTCATACAGCGGCATGTTGGTGGCACAGACCAGGCGTACATCGACTGGCCGCGGCTTGTTGGTACCCAGCCGGATAACCTGCCGGCTCTGCAGCACGGTAAGCAGTTTGGCCTGCAGCGCAGACGAAAGGTTGCCCAACTCGTCGAGGAACAGGGTGCCGCCGTTGGCCGCCTCAATGCGCCCCATCCGGTCTTCTTTGGCATCGGTAAAGGCGCCTTTGGCATGGCCGAACAGTTCGCTTTCAAACAGCGTTTCGCTTACAGCTCCCAGGTCTACTTTCTCAAAGGCCTTGCCCGCCCGCTTAGACTTCCGGTGCAGGGCACGGGCCGCTACTTCTTTGCCCGTGCCGTTCTCGCCAAGTATAAGCACGTTGGCATCGGTGGCGGCTACTTTGTCGATGGTCTGGTAGACGCGCTGCATGGCCGGCGACACGCCGATAAAATCATCAAAATGATACACAGTGTTGCCTTGCGCCGCACTCCCGGCTGACCGTTTATCAGGCTGGCTCTTTGCCTGGCAGGCTGTTTTAAGTATTGCGACCAGCTTGTCGTTCTGCCAGGGTTTGAGCACAAAATCAGTGGCCCCTTGTTTTAAGGCACGCACGGCCAGCTCAATGTCGCCGTAAGCCGTCATCAAAATAACGATCACCGATGGGTCCTGCTGCAGGATCTGTTTGAGCCAGTGAAAGCCCTCTTTGCTGGAGGTGGCCCCGGTGCTGTAGTTCATATCCAGCAACACCACATCGAACTGGTGCTCCTGCAATAGTGCCGGCAGGCGATACGGATCCGAAGTCGTCAGCACAGTGGCAAAGTGCTGCTTTAAAAGCAGCCTGCCGGCTGTCAGGATATCCTCCTCATCGTCTACGATCAATACTTTGCAGGCAAGCTTATTCATGATGTATGCTGGTTTCAGGCACAAGTATACTATAAAAATACAGTTTTTTTCTTGTTTCAGCCAAACGATCGCTTCGGATGTGGTTCTCCGGATTATAAGCAGCAGGGCTTTTTGCAGCATTGGTAACGACTGTCCCTGCTCCGGTGTCCGGTAGCAGACACCCGACTGTTCGGAAACGGACAATGCCTTTTCTCTCGCCCAGCCACTTACACATACATGTTGCTTATAATCAACAACATACAAACTATGGCACGCTTGTTGGAAACCCCCTTTTCAGAACTGTGAAAAGACTATATCCTACACCGCTACAAGACTATGGACCGCGTAATTGAAAAAAAGAAAAACACGCCTAAAAAAATTGCCCTCATCGCTGCCGGCGCGACCGTGCTGGTGGTCATTGTCTATAACCTGCTGTTTGCCGAGCATACTTCCAAACTGAATGTAGACAGCGAGCGCATTACGCTGGGCCAGGTGCAGGATGGTGTTTTCCAGGAGTTCATCGCCATCGATGGATCGGTAGAACCGCTGAAGAGCTTTTACCTCGATATTATAGAAGGTGGCCGCGTGGATAAGATCTATACCGACGATGGCCGCATGGTGCAGAAAGGCGACACGATCCTGAAGCTCTCCAACACCACCCTGCAGATCGACTTTATGACGCGTGAAACCCAGCTCTACGACCTGATGAACGAGCGCCAGAACTCGGAGATCCAGATGAAGCAGGACCTGATTAAAAAGCAGAACGAACTGGCCGAGATCAGCTATAACCTGGCCCTGATTGCCCGCAAGTATAAACGCAACCAGCTGCTGATTAAAGAGAAAGTGATCCCGCAGGAAGAATTTGAAGCCTCGCGGGATGAATTTGACTACCAGAGCAAACGCAAAGAACTCGCCGACCGCTCTGTGAAGCAGGACACCCGCCTGATGGAAGAGCGCCTGCGCCAGCTCGATGAGTCTATCAGCCGCATGAAAGCCAACATCAACATGGCCCGGGGCACGCTGAACAACCTGTACGTAATAGCCCCTTTTACCGGCCAGCTCTCTACCCTGAAAGCAGAAGTAGGCGAATCCAAAGCGCCGGGTGAGAACATCGGCCAGATAGACGACATGAACGGCTACAAGGTAAAAGCCAATATCGACGAGCATTACATCTCCCGCGTTTTCCCGAACCAGACCGGCTCCTTCGACTTCAATGGCAAAACCTACCAGGTAAAAGTATCCAAAGTGATTCCGGAAGTGCAGAACAACACCTTCCAGGTAGATATGGTATTTGCCGGCGGCAGCATACCCGAGGGCATCCGCCGTGGCCAGACGCTGCAGATCAAGCTCAACCTGAACGATGGCGGCCTGGCCATACTCGTACCGCGGGGCGGTTTTTACCAGAGCACCGGCGGCAACTGGATCTTTGTAGTGGATAAGTCAGGCGATTTTGCAACCAAGCGCACCATTAAGCTGGGCCGCCAGAACCCTAACTATTACGAAGTGCTGGATGGCCTGCAGCCCGGCGAAAAAGTAGTGCTCTCCTCCTACGACAACTACGGCGACATTGACCGGTTGGAGTTAAAGTAGATTAAGGCTGATAATTGACTGGTTCAATTGTTAAAAAACCATATGCAATGAAGCCATTCAAGTCTCTGCAAGCACTTAAAGTATAAAAACGACAATTAACCATTTAGCAATTCAGCAATTATACCTGCCCATTAGTACAAAATAAAACTATCATAACGTCATACTTATACTACTATGAACAAGGAAGAAATGATCATCGAAACGGAGAACCTCCAGAAGAAGTACATCACCGACACGGTAGAAACCACGGCCCTGGCTGGTGTGGACCTCAAGATCAAACAAGGTGAGTTTGTAGCTATCATGGGCCCATCAGGCTGCGGCAAGTCTACGCTGCTCAACATCCTGGGCATGCTCGACAGCCCTTCTGCCGGTAACTTCCGCTTCCTGGGCCAGGAGATCAGCAAAGCCACCGAGCGCCAGCGCGCCAAACTGCGCAAAGAGAACCTGGGCTTTGTATTCCAGAGCTTTAACCTGATCGATGAACTGACCGTGGAGGAGAACATTGCCCTGCCCCTGGCGTACCTGGGCGTGTCGAAGGCGGAGACGGAGAAGCGTACAAAAGCCGCCATGGAGCGCATGGGCATTGCGCACCGCCGCAACCACTTCCCGCAGCAGCTCTCCGGTGGCCAGCAGCAGCGTGTGGCCATAGCCCGTGCCACCGTATCAAATCCCAGCCTGATCCTGGCCGACGAACCGACCGGTAACCTGGACTCGGTGCATGGCCGTGAAGTGATGGCACTGCTCTCGGAACTGAATGAGGCCGGCACAACGGTCGTGATGGTAACGCACTCTCCTTCCGACGCCGAGTACGCCCACCGTATTGTAAACTTATTTGATGGACAAATCGTGACGGAGAACCTCAACGTGAAACGTCATGCTGCAGAACTACTTTAAGACTGCCAGCCGTAACCTGCTGCGCAACAAAGTATACGCTGCCATTAACATTGTCGGCCTTGCTGCCGGCATAGCCGCCTGTATCCTCATCTTTCTGTACGTGAAAGATGAGGTCAGCTACGACCGCTACAATACCAAGGCAGACCGCATTTACCGCGTTACCCGCGATTTTTTGTCGAACGATGGCACAGTGAGCCTGAGCCTGGGGCATGTGGCGCCGCCATTCGGGCCACTGCTTAAGCAGGAGTTCCCGGACATTCAGGCGCTGGCCCGCACGCTCAACTCCACGCTGCTGCTGGAAGACAAAACCTCGCAAAAGCGCTTTAACGAGGAGCATGTATACTTTGCCGAGCCGGATATCTTTAAGATCTTCACTATTCCGGTAAAGCAAGGCAACCCCGAAAAATCGCTGGACGAGCCGTTTACGGTGCTGCTGAGCGAGAAGATGGCGCAGAAGTATTATCCCGGCCAGGACCCATCCGGCAAGGTACTGACCGTGAACAATGCCTTCAGCGTGAAGGTAGCGGGCGTGTACGAGGACTTCCCGGTAAACGCGCATTTTCATCCGGATTTCCTGATGTCGTTTACTACCCTGAACGACACGACCATTTACGGATCGGAGAACCTGAAGACCAACTGGGGCAATAACTCTTTCGGCACCTATTTCCTGTTACCGGAAAATTACCCGGTAGACAAGCTGCAGGCGCAGATGCCCGCCTTTCTGGACAAAGTACTGGCCGGCACCGACCATGCCCGGGGCCGCAAACCATCCGAGTTCACGCACCTGTACCTGCAGAAACTCACCGATATCCACCTGAAGTCGCACCTGGACTCGGAGGAAGAAACAAACGGTGAACTGGCGACGGTGCTTATCCTGGCGGCAGTAGCCTTGGTCATTCTGCTGATTGCCTGCATCAACTACATCAACCTAAGCACCGCCCGCTCCACGAGCCGCGCCAAAGAAGTAGGCGTGCGCAAAGTAGTGGGCGCTCTGAAAGGCGATCTAGTAAAGCAGTTCCTGCTGGAGTCGGTGGTGGTCGCCATTATAGCAACGTTGCTGGGCCTGGGCCTTACGGAGCTCTCGCTACCTTGGCTAAACGACTTTGCGCAGAAGGATCTGCACCTGCACGTGTTCAGTGATCCTGTTATACTTGGCTTTGTGCTGCTGCTCCCTTTGCTGATCGGGTTGCTGGCTGGTTTATACCCTGCCCTGTACCTGACGCGCTTTGAGCCGGCCCGGGTGCTGAAAGGCTCCCTGAGCAACAGCTCTAAAAACCCCACCATGCGCAAGGCACTGGTGATCGTGCAGTTCTCCATCTCCATTGCCCTGATCATTGCCACAGGCGTGATGTACCGGCAGCTGCTCTTTATGCAGAACAAGGCGCTGGGCTTCGACAAGGAAAAACTGATCGTGCTCCCCTATTACAGCTCGCTTGCGCCGCAGTATGAAGCTTTTAAAGCCGAACTGATGAAATCATCTTCCATCCAGGGCGTTGGCAAGTCGTTGCTGGTACCTTCCGACAGGCTGCTCAACTCGATGGGCGCCGGCGTGCTGAAGGGCGATAGTATGGCTAAAACAGATGTGACGATCAAGTATGTGAATGTAGACCAGGACCTGTTCGACACCTACAAAGTAAAGCTGGCCGCCGGCAGAAACTTCAGCCGCCAGCATCCCACCGACGACTCTGCCGCTTTCATACTGAATGAGACTGCGGTAAAAATGATCGGCTGGCAGGAGCCGCAGCAAGCCGTGGACCAGGTATTTCAGTATGGCGATACGCGGGGCCGCATTATTGGGGTGGTAAAGGACTTTCATTTCGAGTCGCTGCACCAAGAGATTGCCCCGATGGTGTTCCTGATGTCGCGGTCCGACAGCTACACGAACGTGAGCATCCGGTATAGCGGCGATCCGAAGCAGGCCCTGGCGCACATCGAATCCGTGTGGAACAAGTTTGCACCGGATCAGATCTTCCGCTACGACTTTATGGATGAACTGTATAGCGCCATGTATAAAACAGAACAGCGCAAAGGCCAGATATTTACCGTGTTCTCGTGCATTGCCATCTTTATAGCCTGTCTGGGTTTATTTGGCCTGGCCTCTTATACTACCGTGCAGCGCACCAAAGAGATCGGTATCCGCAAAGTGTTTGGCGCCTCCATCCTGAAGATCGTCACGCTGCTGTCCAGCGACTTTCTGAAGCTGGTGCTGATCGCAAACCTACTGGCCTGGCCGATTGCCTGGTATGCCATGAGCCGCTGGCTCGAAGATTATGCTTACCGTGTGACAATAGGAACAGGCATCTTTCTGCTGGCTGCTTTCCTGGCCTTTATCATCGCCATTGTCACTATCAGCTTCCATGCCATCAAAGCTGCCTCGGCGAATCCGGTGAAGGCCTTGCGGACAGAATAAATTTATACTACGCTACGAAATACGCTAAAAATAAAACTGCCGGCACTTCGGTGCCGGCTTTAACACTACTGAAATGCTCCAGAACTACTTCAAAATTGCATTCCGCAACATGGTCCGAAACAAAGTATATTCGGCCATCAACATTGCCGGCCTGGCCATCGGGGTGGCCTCCTGCATACTTATTTTCCTCTACATACAGGATGAACTTAGCTACGACACGCAATTCAGTAAGGCAGACCGCATTATTCGGGTGGTTGGAGAAGTAAAGTTTGAGGGGCAGCAGGATTATTTTGGCGTTACGCCCCCTCCGCTTCTGGACGAAGCGCGAAAATTTACCGGCATAGAAACCGTAACGCAGTGCTTTCAGCTGGACAAGCAAACGATCTGGTACAATAACCAGAGCTTTAGTGAAGACAAGTTGCTTGCTGGTGACAGTGCTTTCTTTAGCGTGTTTGATTATAAGTTTCTGGCCGGCAACCCTGCTACGGCCCTGGATGCACCCCGTACGATTGTACTCACCGAAGAGCTTGCAAACAAATATTTTGGTGGCGCGGCGCAGGCAATGGGTAAGCTGCTCAAGTTTAGCCGCGACTCCTATACCGTAACGGGTGTATACCGCAATGAAAAACATTCGCACATCGATGCTTCAGGCGTGATCTCTAACGCATCCTTTTTAGAAGGTTCTACAGCAGAAGATAGAAAAAACCAGTGGTTTAACTTAAGCAACTACACCTATGTGCTGCTCAATGAAGCAACGCAGCCCGCTGCTCTCCAACAGCAGTTAGATGAGCTGACTGCCAAGTTGATAAACCCCTGGATAAAAGAAAACAAGCTAAATGCTGAGATGAAATTACTGGTGCAGCCGCTAAAAGATATTCATTTCGACAACCGCGACCCCTATGCGCTTTCACCTGCCGGCAGTATGGCGTATATCTATATATTTAGTGTTGTTGCCATCTTCCTGCTGCTGATAGCCAGTATAAATTATATGAACCTGGCAACAGCCCGTTCTTCCAAACGCGCCAAAGAGGTGGGTTTGCGCAAAGTGGTCGGGGCAGACCGCTCTCAGTTGGTCAGCCAGTTCCTGGGCGAGTCCTTGCTTCTTACGCTGCTGGCTGTATTGCTGGCGCTGGCGCTGGTAGAGGTGTTTATTCCAAGCTTTAACGCGCTTACGGGCAAAAACTTCAGCCACGGCCTTTTCTTTCAGTGGGAGTTTATGCTCCTTTTAATTGCGATCGTAGTTTTGGTAGGCATTGTGGCCGGCAGTTATCCTGCTTTCTTTTTGTCGCGCTTTAAACCGGCCGATGTCCTTAAATCGGATAAAATGCCCCGCGGTGGCAGCGCAGCCTTACGCAAAGCGCTGGTGGTTTTGCAGTTCACCATCTCGCTCATCATGATCATTGGCACCTTCGTGGTGTTTGCACAGATGCGCTTCCTTAAAAACGCAGACCTGGGCTTTCGAAAAGAACAGATCTTGGTTGTTGATGTCCCCAACGGTGATTCTACGCTGGTGCAGCGCCTGCCCCTAATTAAGCAACGGCTGCTGCAGAACCCCAACGTGCTGCAAATATCAAACTCCTACAGCATCCCTTCCGAATCGTTGAGCCGCACCATTATGCTGGTAGAGCAGAATGGGAGAATGGTGGAGAAGGCGATTGACATTATAGCGGTAGACTATGATTTTATACCCTTGATGGGCATTGATTTGAAGGAGGGCCGAAACTTCTCCAAAGACATGAAAACAGATGAGCACGCGGGCATCATCATAAATGAAGCCGCAGCAAAATGGCTGGGCTGGAATGATCCTGTCGGCAAAAAAGTAAATACAGGCGATACAACGCTTACGGGTAATCATGCCCGGATAATTGGCGTGGTAAAAGACTTCCATGTCCAGTCCTTGCATTCAGCAGTAAAACCTCTGGCTATTGAGTTGCGTCCAGCATCGCCGGGTTATTTGTTGGCGCGCATTGCACCAAAAGACCAGGACGCTACCATAAAATTTATAGAAAACCAATGGCGTGCCTTTGACACCAAACACCCCATGGAGTACTTTTTCATGGATGAGTTTTTTGACCGCCAGTACCGTGCCGAGGAAAAAATGCTGACCGTGTTCGGCTACTTTGCCGGGCTCACCATCCTGATCGCCTGCCTGGGCCTGTTTGGCCTGGCCTCTTTCACAGCCGAGCAGCGCACCAAAGAGATCGGCATCCGCAAGGTGCTGGGCTCCTCTACCGGCAGCATCGTGGTGCTGCTCTCCAAGGATTTCGCCGTGCTGGTGCTGGTGGCCATCGTGCTGGCTAGCCCGGTGGCCTGGTTTGGCATGAGCAGGTGGCTGCAGGACTTTGCCTACCGCGTACCACTCAGCTGGTGGATCTTTGCTGTAGCAGGCCTATCGGCCATGGTGATTGCGCTGGCGACGGTTTCTTTCCAGGCGATGAAAGCAGCCCTGGCCGACCCGGTGAAAGCCATTCGCACCCAATAATAATGGCTATTCCGGAAACCGGCGACCCACAAGCAAGTATGGCCGGCGGTTTCCGGAAAGCTTCTTCCAACCTGTTACACCTCCTAAAAAATATGATTATGAAGAACCTGTTGATCACGCTTTGTTTCCTGCTGCCCATGCACCTGCTGCTGGCCCAGCAAAAGTATACCAAAACCGTTTCGACGGGCAACATCAAAAAAGGCACCATCCACCTGGAAATACCGGCCGGTGAGCTGCGCCTGCGCAACGGAAGCAGCAACCTGATCGACACCGAGGTACTGTATGCCAAAGCTGACTGGAAACCCAGCCTGCATGTGAACACCAGCAACGGGGTGACAGACCTGACCTTTAAGCAACAAGACTTTAAGAGTAGCGGTGACAACAACGGAGAAAATAAATGGAACATTAACATCAGCAAAACCACGCCACTTGATTTATACCTGAAAATGGGGGCCGGCGATACCAAGCTGGACCTGAGCAACAGCCAGCTTCGGAAACTGACGATCGAAGCCGGAGCGGTAGGTCTGACTGTAAACCTGAAGGGAAGCAGTGCCCGCAATGTAAGTATAAGCGCGGGTGTTGGCGAAGTAAACCTGGACCTGACCGGTAACTGGGACCACGATGCGACCATCGAGATTGCCGGCGGCATTGGCGAAGTAAACCTGAAGCTGCCAAAGAACACGGGCGTGAAACTAAAAACGTCGGGCCTTGGCGACAGAAGCCTGGGTAACCTGAAAAAGAACGGCGACTACTTTACAAACGCGGCGCTTGGCAAAAGCAAAAACACCCTTACCATTACGGTTTCCGGTGGGTTGGGAAGTATAAATGTGAAAGAGGAGTAGAAATCCAACGGAATGCGCTTAGCGCGTGTTCCGTCTCTTCACCTGGACAGCGTTTCGCCAGCTTTTCGCCTCGCCGGCGGGGCCTTCCTTTTCTCCTTGATGAGAAAAGTAAGCAAAAGAATCAAGACAATTCGAAACTCGCTGAACGCTCAAACATCGAATCGTCAAATGGTGCACCTGGTTAAAGTATTCGCTTCGTAGCCTCTAAGTAGAAAGTATAAAGACATAATGCTGACCTCTTGAGTCCCACCTCTTGTCATCCTTAAAGGATCTTGTGAGTAAGCTAATTAAACTAAAACTATACTACTTATACCTAAGCTAAAGTAACAACAGACTCCCCTCCTGGGGGGTAGAAGCCTTCGAAAAGGAAGGGTGAGATGGCAGGGAATGAAGTCGTGGATGAATTGGAACTACGCCGGTTTAGGCAAGCGGACAAACTGAATCTGAAGAAGCTTTACAACAATCTATAGCAGGAAATTATGGTACAGCACTATTTAAAATCGACCTGGCGCAACCTGACGCGCAATAAAGTATACACGGCGATCAACGTGTTCGGTCTGGCGATGGGTGTGGCCTCCTGCCTGCTTATTTTTATGTACCTGCAGCACGAACTCAGCTACGACAAAGCCTTTACCAAACACGACCGGATCTACCGCGTGGTAAACAACCTGGTGGTGGAAGGAGAAGTGGAAAAAGCGTCTGTGACCCATGCCGCCCTGGCCCCGAACCTGGCAGCAGATTACCCCGAAATTGAGGCTGCTATCCGCATGATTCCCTGGCGCAAGCGGGTGCTGCGCCAGCATGAGAAAGCCATCACTATCGATAATACCTTTTTTGCAGACAGCAACTACTTCGACCTCTTCGACTATAAGCTGCTGGAGGGCAACCCTAAAACGGCTTTGCTGGAACCCAACAGCATCGTGCTCTCCAAAGAGGTAGCTGGTAAATTTTTCGCCGATCCGCTCAACGCCATGTTCAGCACCATCCGGATCGGCAGCGACACTTATAAAGTAACCGGTATTTTTAAGGCTGTAGATGCTGCTCATATGAAGCCGAATGTACTGGTCTCCATGAGCTCGCTACCGGCAGACCTGCGGGAGCAGTTCAAGTCAAACTGGTTTGGCACCAACAGTTATACTTATGTTCTGCTGCGCCAGCCTGGTATGGCTGACGCCCTGCAGGCAAAACTGCCCGACTTTGTGAAGCGCCGTGTCGCACCGGCCCGCGGCGAAACCAAAGAGCGCGTGGAACTCTACCTGCAGCCCCTCACCTACATCCACTTAAACTCCGATTACCTTTGGGAAGCTTTCCCGGTAGGCAACAGATCCTACATCTACATCTTCTCTTTTGTCGGTATTTTTATCCTGCTCATTGCCTCGATCAATTACATGAACCTGGCCACGGCCCGCTCGGTAAAACGCGCCCGGGAAGTAGGCTTGCGCAAAGTGGTAGGCGCCAGCCGGCCACAGCTCATCGCCCAGTTCCTGAGCGAATCGGTGCTGCTGACGCTGCTGGCTCTGGTAGTTGCGCTGGTGTTTGTGGAGTTGCTCCTGCCTACTTTTAATACCCTAACCGAAAAGCAGATCCCCGCTACTTACTTCACAAACCCGATGCTGCTGTTGGTGATCCTCGCCATCGGCGTGTTCATCGGCCTGGTGGCAGGCAGTTACCCGGCCCTGGTGCTGTCGCACTTCCGGCCGGCAGATATACTGAAGTCGGACAAAATACCCGGAGGTGGCGGCGCGCTGCTGCGCAAGGGGCTGGTCGTGCTGCAGTTTACCATCTCGCTGGTGCTCATCATCGGCACGGTGGTGGTCTATAGCCAGATGCATTACCTCAAAAACAAAGACCTCGGCTTTACCAAAGCGCAGGTGCTGGTGATCGATATCCCGAGCGGCGACTCGACCCTGGTGAATAAAATACCCCTGATCGAAGCCGGATTGCTCCGCAACCCCAACATCACCAAAGTAGCTACCACAGGTATGATTCCGGGCGAAGAAACCAGCGTGATCGTCTTTAATGTAGAGCGTGACGGCAAAATGACCGAGAAAACCATGAATACCATCTGGGTAGACTATGACTATTTTGACCTGATGGACATCCCGGTTACAAAAGGCCGCAATTTTTCGAAAGACATGGCTACCGATCCGGACAATGGCTATATCATCAACGAGGCGGCAGCCAAAGCCCTCGGCTGGGCCGATGGACCGATCGGCAGGCGGATAGGCGGAAGCGACACCACCTCCGGCCGCGTGATTGGCGTAGTGCAGGACTTCAACTATAAATCGCTGCACAGCCGGATAGAGCCGCTGGTCGTGCTGCTGGCGCCTAAAAACAGCGGTTCACTTTTGGCCCGGATCACTCCCGGCCATTTCAGCGAGACAATAGCGGACATTGAACAAACATGGCAGCAGCTGGCACCCAATCAACCCATGGAGTATACTTTCCTGGACCAAAGCTTTAACCAACAGTACCGTGCCGAGGAAAAGATGCTGACTATCTTCGGCTACTTTGCCGGCCTGACTATCCTGATTGCCTGCATGGGCTTGTTTGGCCTGGCTTCTTTTATGGCCGAGCAGCGCACCAAAGAGATCGGCATCCGCAAGGTGATGGGCAGCTCGGTGGCGGGAATTGTGCTGCTGCTGACCAAAGACTTTGCATTGCTGGTGCTGGTCGCCATTCTGCTGGCCTGCCCTATTGCCTGGTATGGGATGGACAAATGGCTACAGGACTTTGCTTACCGAACCCAGATCAGTGCTTGGATCTTTATACTTTCCGGGCTGGCGGCCCTGGCGCTGGCTATCCTTACCGTGAGCTACAAAGCTACGCGCGCCGCCATGACCGACCCGGTGCTGGCTCTGCGAACCGAGTAAAATATTTATGTTAGTGTTAGTTGTTTGTGTTAAGGTGAAACTTCGGCAAGGGTAGTTGCAGCTGCCCTGCCGAAGCTTCCTTTCCGCAGACGTTACCAAGAAATTTAAAACTATGAAAAGCCTCTTCTCCACCACGATTTTAGCAGTTGCTGTTTTTTCAGGCAGCTTAAGCCTCTACAGTGAGCCCATCACGCCGGCAACGTTTGCTTCTTCCTTCAGCAGGCTGTTTCTGGCAACAGACCTGCCGCAGGATACCACCAAAAGAAAAACCAACCACGTGGTGATCAACACCGGCGAGAGCGGAAAAGGGAATTTCGTCTACATCAACTCCGACGACAACCGCCAGGAAAAGCTTACCTACAAAGGGAATATCACGCTCACCGACGACTTCCAGGACATCAAAAGTATCTCGCCGAAAGGATACCTGGAGTATGTCACCACTGTTAATGATCAAACAAAACGGCTGGAGATAAAAAGCGATGCCCAGGGTAAGCTGACCCGCTCCTACTTTGAGAACGGCAAAGCTGTTAGTTACGAACCCGCCGGGCGCCAATGGTTGCAGCAAGTAATGCCCGGCCTGATGGCCACCACTGGCATTGGCCTGGAGGCACGTGTAAAGGCTATTTACCAGAAACAAGGCACCAAGGGCGTATTGGCCGAAGCCGAAAAGGTAGAAAATGGGTCCGGAAAGCTCCGAATGCTGAATTACCTTTTAGAGCAGCCTGGCCTGAAGCCGGCCGATATGCGGCTTGCCCTACAACGTGCCGGTAGCTTTACGGATTCTGATTATGAGCTTGGCAAGCTTCTCGGCAAGGTGCCGGCCTCTTTCCTGAAAGATGGAAGCGTGACCACGGCATACCTGCAGGCGGCAGGCAGCCTTGGGTCCGATTATGAAAAAGGCAAAGCGCTGGCCTACCTGCTGCAACAACCTACCCTGCACAAAGAGGCCACGGATAACGTACTGGCGGCTATTGGCAGCATGTCGTCTGATTACGAAAAGAGCAAACTGCTGCAGCAATGGGTAAACGACGGCCATTTCAACCCCGACAAGTATAAAAGCACCTTTGCAGTGATCGACCACTTTGCCAGTGACTATGAGAAGGGCAAATCGCTGCAAAGCCTCCTGAACAAGTATAACTTTACGCCGGCGCAATACCAGGAGCTGCTGCCGGTGGTCAGCCGCATCAGTTCGGATTATGAGAAAGGCAAATTGCTGCGTACCATAGCGGCCAAAATCCCGGCAAATGCCACCGCCCTGCGCGACGATTATAAAAAAACGGCCCGGACGATCAGCTCTGACTATGAATACCGCAAAGTGATAGACGCCCTGGATTAAGTTCATCTGAAAAATTAGCCTGCTGGTCGAAAAACAAGGCTATAGCCAGACGAAAAGGGTATATTTAAAGGATGCATGCCCATAGCCCCGCAGCGATCGTACAGAAAATTTTCCTGTAGCTTTCCGTTACTAAGGGCTTACAAGTATAAGGCACTATAAAAAAACACGATGACACTAAAAAGATCGCTCTTCCTGCTGGGCTTCGGCCTAAGCCTGAGCTTTGCGGGTTATGCTGGCGGGCAGGGCAAAGCGGCCCCCAAGTATAATTTCACTATCGACCTGACCAACGTGCAGGACGACAAGGTGCTGGTAACCCTGCAGGCACCCGCCATTACCCAGCCGGAAATCGTCTACAACATGCCCAAGATCGTACCGGGCACCTATTCCATCTCCGATTTCGGCAAGTTTGTGACCGGCTTCACGGCGCTGGATAAAAGCGGCAAACCCCTGGAAGTGGAACAGCTCGACACCAACCGCTGGCGTATTAAAAACGCGCCGCAGCTGGCTACCATCACCTATTGGACAAACGACACGTTTGATACGCCCAAAAAGGAAGACGTGCTCTTTGAGCCGGGCGGCACCAACATCGAAGCCGGCAAGAACTTCCTGCTCAACACCTTCGGCTTTATCGGCTACTTCGACGGCATGAAGAGTGTCCCTTACGAGCTGACCATTACCAAACCAAGCGGGTTTTACGGCTCCACGCCGCTAAAGGCCATTTCGACCACGGCCACAGCCGATACGTACCAGGTGCCCACTTACATGGAACTGGCTGATTCGCCGCTGATGTATAACAAGCCCGACACCACGGTGCTGAACGTGGGCGATGCCAAAGTGCTGATCTCCGTTTACTCCCCTTCTGGCAAGGTAACCTCCAGGCCGGTAGCCGAAAACATCAAGAGCACCCTGGAAGCACAACGCCAGTATTTGGGCGGCAAGCTTCCGGTAGACAAGTATGCCTTTATCATTTACGTATCGGAGAAAGTGGGCAAGTCGGGCTCTTATGGCGCGCTGGAACATCCCAACTCTTCGGTATACTTCCTGCCTGAAATGCCGGAGGAAATGTTCAGCAGCACGCTGCGCGACATGGCAGCCCACGAGTTCTTTCATATCGTGACGCCGCTGGGCATCCACTCTGAGGAAATCGGCAACTTCGACTACATCAACCCGAAAATGTCGAAGCACCTGTGGATGTATGAGGGCGTGACCGAATATTTCGCCTCGCATGTACAGGCGTACGAAGGCCTCAACGACTTGGACAAGTACCTGGATAAGCTGCGCGAGTATATCATCACCTCCAAAACCCAGTTTAACGACACGCTGCCTTTTACAGAGATGAGCGCCAGCGTGCTGGACAAGTATGCCGACGAGTATGGCAACGTGTACCAGAAAGGCGCCCTGATCGGGCTGGCGCTGGATGTGCAGCTGCGGGAACATTCGGGTGGCGCCTATGGCCTGCGCAACCTGATGGCCGACCTGGCCAAGACCTACGGCAAAGAGAAATCCTTTCAGGATGCCGAGCTGTTTGACAAGATCGCCGAGCTGACCTACCCTGAGATCCGCACCTTTTTCACCCGCTACGTGGAAGGCGCCGAGCCACTGCCACTGGCAGAAACATTCCATAAAGTAGGCATCCTGTACCAGCCGGTCTCCAACGAAGTGGTAAACTCGTACGGTGGCTTTATGCCGGGCTACGACGAGAAAACAGACCGCATTATTGTGGAAGAAACAAGTGAGATGGATGCCTTTGGGCGGGCGATGGGCTTTAAGACTGGCGACCAGCTGCTGCAACTGAACGGCAAAGACATTACGCCCCTGAATGTGCGCCAGCTGATCGGCGAAGAGCTGCAGCAAATGACCCCGGGCGAAAAGATCACTATTACGGTGAACCGCGCCAATAAAAAGGGAAAGCTGAAAAAGAAGAAACTCAAAGGCAGGGTAACAGCCTCGGAACACAAGGCCCTGCACGTGCTCAAGCCCGACCCGAACGCTACGCCCGAACAACTGGCGCTGCGTGCAGCCTGGCTGAACAGCAAGTAAAAAGACGCTGGATGTTAGACCTTAGACCTTAGACGTTAGACAATAGACAGAGGACGCCAGCTGGTATACTGAGCTGTCTAAGAAAATGTAATTCGTAATTCGTAATTCGTAATTCGTAATTCGTAATTCTAATACTCGCTGCCACTAGTATAAAATAAAACCATGAAAAAAAGCACATCACAAGCCCTGCTGAAAAAGCTGGGAGGGCTGGCCTTATGCCTTAGTTTGGCATCGGCAGCCCAGGCACAGGAACTGCTTACTCTCGAGCAGAGCCTCGAAATAGCCCGCCAGCACAACGTGGCCCTGCGGCAGGCCCGCTACAACAGCACCAAAGCCACGGTTAATTTGCGCCGCAACAAGTTCTCCTACCTGCCTTCGGTAACGGCCTACAACGACCTGAACCGGGTGAACGGCCTTACCTTCGACAACGTGCAGGGTCAGGTGAAACGGGGCAACACCACCACCTCCAACCCATACCTGGTAGGCGAGCTGGTGTTGTTTGATGGCTTTGCCAAGTTCTTTGAGATGAAGCGCGCGCGCCAGCAGGCAAACGCCAGCAAGTATATCGAGTCGCAGGCCGAGATCACGATGGAGGCCACCGTGACTGGAAAGTTTATGCAGGCCATCCTGGACCGGGAAAACATCCGCATTGCCCGCGAACGCATCACCTTGCTCGAGCAGCAAACAAAGCGCATGGAGATACTCGAGCGGGCCGGCACGCATACCGAAAGCGACGTATACCAGCTCAAATCGCAGGTGGCCACCGAAAAGCTCAACCTCATCACGCACGAAAACAACTACCGCCGCGCGATGCTGGAACTGGCCCAGGAAATGAACGCTGGCCCCAACCTGAACTACGAATTGCAGACGCCCACCACGCCCCTGGCTATCACGGACGCCCTGCCGCCCCTGGACTCGGTGATGGCCCGCGCCCTGGCGTACTCGCCGCAGTTGAAAGCCTCCAAAGAAACTGTGGCTGCCACCAAATCCGGCGTCAGCATTGCGCGCAGTAACCTTTCGCCCACCCTCTCGCTCAACGGCATTGTGGGGTCCAACTTCTCGACCAACATCATGCAGCAAAACCCGGAAACGCAGCAGATGGAGCAGATCCCCTACTTCGACCAACTGGACCAAAACCAGCAGAAGATCGTGCAGCTGAGTTTGAGCATTCCGGTGTTCCGGGGCCTGAGCAACCACTTCCAGTCGCAGGAGGCCCGCATCGACTTGCGTAACGCCGAGCTGGATTATGTAGCCACCGAAAACACACTGCGCCAGACCGTGCAGCAGGCGTACCAGGACGTGCTGGCAGCCCAGGAAAAGTATAATACCGTAATGGCCAACCTGGAATATACTGACAAAGCTTACGAAACAGCCAAACGGCGTTACGAATCTGGCGTAACAGACTTCTTTTCGTACCTCGAATCGCTCAACAACAAGAACAAGGCCGAGGCCGAGCTCATCCAGAGCAAATGCGAGTTCTACTTTAAGCAACGCATCCTGGCGCTTTACCAGGGCTAAAAATATTCGGCTACTACCTATTTGCCTGAGAGCCGCAGCCCCCCAAGGCTGCGGCTTCTTTTTTGAGCAGAAATAAACTATCAGGTAAAACTGGCGTTACTGTCAGTATCTTCTTTATTTTAGATTAAATTGTACCTGAAATCGCCTGCTACTTAGGTATTAGCTATTCCCCTGATGCGCCGTTTGCTTTTGCTGTTAAGCTTTTTTCTGCTCGTGTTTGCTGTGCCTGGCTTTGGCCAGACGCATGTGGTCAGCGGCGTGGTTCGCTCGGCCGCAACAGGCGAGGCGCTGGTAGGCGCCACTGTGGCTGTGCCCGCCCTGCAGACGGGCAGCACGACCAACGAGCGGGGTGTTTATACTTTATACCTGCCCGCCGGTAGCCATACGTTGCAGATCACCTACATCGGCTACCAGCCCACCACGCAGCAGATCCGCGTAGGCGCGGCTTCCCTGGCGCTGAACCTGACCATGCAGCCGGCCAGCAACGAGCTGCGCGAAGTGCAGGTGGAAGCCAACACCCTGCGCCAGAAACTGAACGACACCCGCATGAGCGTGGAGAAGCTGACCTCACGCGAAGCAAAGATGCTGCCCGCGCTGTTCGGGGAGGTTGACCTGATCAAAACCCTGCAGCTTAAGCCCGGGGTGCAGTCGGGCAGCGAGGGCTCTTCGGGGCTGTATGTACGGGGCGGCGGCCCCGACCAGAACCTGGTGCTGCTGGATGATGCCGTAATTTACAACCCCTCGCACCTGTTCGGTTTCTTTAGCGTGTTCAACCCGGATGCGGTCCGGAGTGTGGAACTGTTCAAGGGCGGTTTTCCGGCGCAGTTCGGCGGCAGGCTTTCTTCGGTGCTGGATGTGGAGCTTAACGAAGGCAACAACGAGGGCATCCATGCTTCCGGCGGGCTGGGCCTGATCTCTTCCCGTTTTACTGTGGATGGCCCTGTGGTAAAAGACAAAGCCAACTTTATCGTTTCCGGGCGCCGCACCTACGTGGATATTTTTACCCGCCAGATAAACCGCCTGAGCAAAGACAAGCCCGACTATAACCCCATTCCGGATTATTACTTCTACGACCTGAGCGGCAAGTTTACCTACAAGCTGGGCGAGAACGATGCGCTGGACCTGAGCGGCTATTATGGCAATGACATTTTCGGTTTTAAGGACGATGACTTTAAATTTGGCTTTAACTGGGGCAACCGCATGGCCGCGCTGCGCTGGCGCCACAAGTATAGCCCGCGCTTGTATGCCAACACTACGTTGAGCGCCACCAGCTACCAGTATACCATTAACAACGAGATCGACATCTTCTCTTTTAAGCTGACCTCCGACATCAAAGACTATACTCTGAAAACGGATTATGACCTGTTTCTGCGCGGCGGGCATAGTATAAAATTCGGCGCAATGGCCACCTACCACCATTTTACGGTCGGGCGGCTCAACTTCGATTCCGACGACAACAGCCTCTCGTTTGGCGCCGGCAACAACTATAAAGCGGCCGAGCTGGGCGTATATGCCTCCGACGATTACCAGGTGAATGCCCGGCTATCGGTGAACTATGGCCTGCGGCTGTCGGCCTTCAGCAGCGGGGGCAGTACGTATAGTGGCCTGGAACCCAGAGCCTCGGCCAAGTATAACCTCACCGAAACGGCCTCCGTGAAGGCAAGCTTTGCCAGCATGCAGCAATACATCCACCTGGTTTCCAACTCCGGGGCCTCGCTGCCCACCGATGTCTGGTACCCGTCCACGCCACTGGTGAAGCCGCAGCGCTCGCAGCAGGTGGCCGGCGGCTTCAGCAAGCTGCTTGGCAAGGGCCGCTACCTGCTCACCAACGAAGTATACTACAAGTGGATGCACCGCCAGATCGATTTCCGTGAAGGGGCCAACCTGTTTGTGAACGACAGTTTGGAAAAGGAATTCCTGTTCGGCAAAGGGCGCAGCTATGGCAACGAGGTGTACCTGGAGAAAGTGAAAGGACGCACCACCGGCTGGATCGGCTATACCTTGTCGTGGACGGAGCGCCGGTTTGATCAGATAAACGAGGGTCGCTGGTTTCCTACCCGCTACGACCGCCGCCACGACCTGAGCGTCGTGCTGCTGCACAGGCTCAACAACCGCCTCAGCCTGACAGGGGCCTTTGTATACAGCACCGGCGAGGCTTTTTCGTTGCCGGTGGCCCGCTTTCCTTTTCAGGATGTGGAAGGCCGGGATGCTACTATCGTGCCTATTTACACAGACCGGAACGCTTTCAGGCTGGCCGCCTACCACCGGCTGGACCTAAGCGCTGTGTGGAAGTTGCGGCCCAGGTATGGCGAATCCGACCTGACCTTCAGCGTGTACAATGCCTACAACCGACGCAACCCTTACTTTGTATACTTCGAACAGGTGAAAGACAACATAGACAGGCAGATCATCGGCTTCCAGGCCCGCCAGGTGTCGCTCTTTCCCATTGTTCCTTCCGTTACCTATAACTTTAAGTTCAAATGAAAAAGCCCTCCTCCCGCTATATGCTGCTGCTGTGCCTGTTGGCGTTGCTGTGTGCCTGCGATCTGCAGAAGGACGTGGAAGTGGACCTGCCCACCTATACCCCGCAGCTGGTAGTGGAATGCTACCTGGAACCCGGCAAACCTTACCGCCTGACCTTGCTCGAAAGCAGCAGCTATTTTGCAACGCCGCAGCCCGACCTGGTAACCGACGCGGAAGTATACATCGCGCATAACGGCACTAAAACCAAGCTCACCTATAAGCCGCAGTACGACGAGAACACCGGGCGCTTTTATACGTACTCCGCTACCGAAACCATGCAGGGCAAACCCGGCGATATTTACAGGCTGGAAGTGAGCGACGAAAAGGGCCGCAAAGTAACCGGCTTTACCACCATCCTGCCCCGCGTGCCGATCGATACCATCGAATGGAAGTTTAACGACAAGGAGGAGGCGTACCTGCTCACCACTTTTCAGGACGATCCCAATGCGGCCGACTTTTACCGTTACATGGTGCACCAGGACAGCCTCCACACCGACCCGGAGCAGCTGCAAATCAGCACCGACAAGCTCACCAATGGCAAGCGCACCTCGTACGGCTCGACTTACGAGTATGATAAGGGGGATCTGCTCATCGTTTCCCTCTTCCACATCGAAAAGCAGTACTACGATTTCCTGAGCTCTACTGCTGATGCGAAGAATGCCAATGGCAATCCTTTTGCGCAACCGGCCCAGATCAAATCATCGGTGCAGGGCGGCATCGGCATTTTCACGAACCTGGCCTACGACCGCAAAGTGGTGGTGCTCCAGTAACCTGGTTCATAAGTATGAGGACAGGATTAGTTTAAAGTATGTTGTCATCCTAAAAGGAACTTGTGGGCCAGTCGCAGGGGCTTAACTTCTCTTCTACCAAGGTTCTTTCAGAATGACAGTTCTTATTTATACTTCAGTATAATTCTGTTCCTACACTTACTTGCTTTATACCTACAGCTGCAGAAGTATGGCAAAAAATACCAGTATAAAACAAAAGGCAGCAGACCGGAGGCTCTCCCCGACTGCTGCCTTTTGTTTTGAGATGCTATTAGTGAAGCTGTTTAGCGTTTCCCTGAATCAACTTATTCTGGCGCAAACGACATCCAATAGCGTGATGCCCATGGCTGTCTTAGCTCAAAACGCTTAACAACATCTAGATCAGCTGCGCTTTACCAGCTCCCGGATCAGCAGCGTCAGGCGGGGTTCGGCCGTGGCGGCAGCGTCCAGAATATCTTTCAGCACTACTTTCTTCAGGCGGTCGGGCGTGCACATATCCGTAATTACCGATATGGCAAACACCGGCAAGCCCATGTGGCGGGCAGCAATTACTTCCGGCACCGTCGACATGCCCACGGCATCCGCCCCGATAATGCGCAGGAAGTTATACTCGGCCCTGGTCTCCAACATCGGGCCGGGGGCGCTCACGTAAACGCCTTCGCGCAGGTCGAAACCGGCATCTTCGGCAATCACCATCGCTTCGCGGATCATGTGCTCGTCATACACATCGCTCATGTCGGGGAAACGCGGGCCCAGTTCGTCGGGGTTCTTACCAATGAGCGGGTTGCCGGGCAACAGGTTGATATGGTCGGTGATCACCATCAGCTCGCTCATGTTAAAGGCCGGGTTCAGGCCGCCTGCTGCGTTGGAAACGAAAAGCTTTTGGATGCCCAGCAGCTTCATTACCCGCACCGGGAACGCGACCTGCTGCATGGTATAGCCCTCGTAGAAGTGAAACCGCCCCTGCATGACCACCACGCGGCGGCCAGCCAGCAGCCCGAAGATCAGTTTGCCCGAGTGGCTCTCGACAGTAGACACCGGGAAGTGCGGGATATCGGCATATGAAAGGCTGTGGGCCACTTCCACATCGTTTACCAGGTCGCCCAGACCGGTGCCCAGTATAATGCCGAACTCCGGCGCAAAGCTGTTGGTGGCTTGGGCAATGTATGCGGCAGCTTCTTGTATCGATTGTATCATAAGTGAATGTGCTATTTTGCTAATGTGGTGTTGGGTAATGTGGTAATGGGATGATGTGCTGATGAGGTAATGTGCTGGGAAATGGCGTTGCTTTCACAGGGTTGATGCTGTCCCTAAAAGCCAGCATACTTGCATTAGCATATGACTACATTACTGGATCAACACCTTTAATCTTCCGGCAAGTTGCAAAAAATAGCTTTGCCATAAAACAAAACCGCTCCCGGATGCTGTATCCCGGAGCGGTTTTCAAGTATAAATTATTTTGCTGTCAGGCTTGGTGAACAAGTATAAATAGGAGACTACCCAGCCTGATTCATACCTGCCACATCAGCACAAAAACTAACTAGCAGATTAATGCACATCCAGCTCGTAAGGCAGGCGGGTTTGGATGCCCTGCAGCGTTTCTACTTTTTTGTAGAGCTTGTAATACGGGTAAAGTTCGCCCACTTCAGCTTTAACAGCCTGCTCTTTTACCTGCGAGCCCATGTCGCCAAACAGATCGTCTAAGAAAGACTTACGGCGGGGCAGGTCCAGCAGGCGGTAATCGTCCTGCACGCCGGCTTTGGCCGCTGCAATGGCAATGGCTTTCTCGAGCCCCCCGAAGGTATCGACCAGGTTACGTTCCTTGGCTTCCACGCCCGACCACACACGGCCCGAGGCCAGGGTTTTCAGGTGGTCCTGCGTCATGTGGCGGCCTTTGGCGGCTTTGCCCGTAAAGGTTTCGTAGATCTGGTTGATCTGGTTCTGCATGATCTGCTGCTCTTCCTCCGTCATGGGGCGGGTGATGGTGGGCATATCCGAAAATTTACCTGTGCTTACGTGATCTACCGTTACGCCCAGCTTGTTGTTCAGGAAGCCCTGGATGTCGGGCACTACCCCAAAAACGCCGATGCTACCGGTAATGGTATTCGGGTGCGCCACAATCGTATCGCAGCCCATGGCAATATAATAACCCCCGGAGGCAGCCACATCCGACATGGAAGCGATAACGGGTTTCTCCTTGCGGGTCAGCTGTATTTCGCGCCAGATCACATCCGAAGCCAGCGCGCTGCCGCCCGGCGAGCTGATGCGCAGCACCACGGCTTTCACCTTCTCGTCCATGCGGGCCTGGCGCAGCGCTTCCGAAAAGCGTTTGCTGCCAATGTTGTCTTCATCGCCCTGGCCATCCACTATGTCGCCTTCGGCATAAATAACGGCAATGCGGTTTTCAGAAGAGTTGGTTTCGGCGCTGTCTTTTACCTTTTTATACTTCGATAGCTGCACCAGTTCCAGTTTGTCTGCTTCCTTCAATCCGGCTTTCTGCTTCATATAATCCACCGCCTCGTCGTAGTAGCCGATGTTGGTGATCAAGCCATACTTGCGGGCATCTTCGGCATTGCGCACCAGCATGTTATCGGAGATGTTCTTCATCTCGGCAAAAGTCTTGCCCCTGGATTTGGCAATGTTCTGCAACTGGTAATTGTTGATGGCATTGAGGAAAGCATTGAGCTGCTCGCGGTTCGGGGCGCTGATCTTATCGAGGAAGAAAGGCTCCACGGCGCTTTTATACGTGCCTACTTTAAAGATCTGCGCTTTGATGCCCAGCTTGTCGAGCAGGTTCTTATAGAAGTATACTTCCGAGCTCATGCCGTTAAACTCCAGGGCACCCAACGGGTTGAGGTATATCCTGTCGGCTACGGAGGCCAGGTAATAGCCTTTTTCAGTCGTCATGTCGCCGTAGGACACAATGAACTTGCCGGATTTCTTGAAGTTGATCAGCTCGTTGCGGATCTCCTCCATCTTGCCCATGCCGGCCTCCACATAACCCATGTTCAGGAAGATCCCTTCGATGTTATCGTCGGTTTTGGCTTTGCGGATAGCAGCCTTGATCTGGTCCAGTCCATCAGTGCTGGAAAAGGACCCGAAGGAGAAACCGAGTTCGGCCAGCGGGTTTTGCGGGTCGCGTTCGCTGATGGGGTTGTCGAGTTTAAGCTCCAGGATGGAGCCTTTGGTGATCTGTATTTCATCATTGGAGGCTGTGCTTGCCGCAAAGCCAATGAGCAGCAGCACGCCGATGAAAACGAATATGAGCAAGCCCACAATGGTTGCCAGCACATATTTCAGGAATTTTAACATATCAGGACCAGGTTTGTAGTGTATTTTTGAGTGCAGCAGCGCACATACGCCCTGCTTACAATATGCTAATTTACCGCTTATAGTTCAATACCGGTTTGCCCCTCCCCCACTATTCGACTAACATGCGCTTTTTATAGACAAACTTTATTAGTTCTGAGTCACGAGTTCTGAGTTATCTAAATTCCCTACTCGGAACTCAGAACTCGTGACTCAGAACTAATAGTTGTATTTCTTACCCCATTGGCCCTGCAGCTGTTTGCGCAGGTCGTTTTCGCGGCCGTTCTGGCCGGGCTGGTAAAAAGCGGTGCTGCTGAGTTCGGTGGGCATAAACTCCTGCGTCACAAAATTGCCTTCATAGTCATGCGCATACTTGTAGTTGTTGCCGTAGCCGATCTCTTTCATCAGTTTGGTCGGCGCGTTGCGGATGTGCAGCGGCACCGGCAGGTTGCCCGTTTGCTGTACCATGGCGCGTGCCTGTTTGATGGCCTTGTACGAGGCATTGCTCTTGGGAGATGTAGCCAGGTATACCGTGCACTGCGAGAGGATGATCTCCGCCTCGGGGTAGCCGATCATCTGCACCGCCTGAAAGCAGGACGTAGCCATCAGCAGCGCGTTTGCGTTTGCCAGACCAATGTCTTCGGAGGAAGCGATCAGCAACCGGCGGGCAATGAATTTGGGATCCTCGCCACCTTCTATCATGCGCGCCAGCCAGTAAACGGCCGCATTCGGGTCAGAGCCGCGGATGGATTTGATGAAGGCCGACACCAGGTCATAGTGCATCTCCCCCGACTTATCATACAATACGATATTTTGCTGCGCCACCTGCTGCACCAGTTCGTTGGTTAGCACCACTTCCTCCGCTTTCACACCTTCGGCCACAATCTCGAGCAGGTTAAGCAGCTTTCGCGCATCGCCTCCCGAAATGGTCAGCAGCGCTTCATACTCGGCAATGCGCACATTTCGGTGGCGCATCCACTCGTCCTGCTGCACGGCTTTGTCTACCAGCTCAATCAGTTCCTCCTTGGTCAGGTGCTTGAGAATGTATACCTGGCAGCGCGAGAGCAAGGCCGAGATCACCTCGAACGAAGGATTCTCGGTGGTAGCGCCCACCAGCGTCACAGTTCCTTTCTCTACAGCGCCCAGCAGCGCATCCTGCTGCGATTTGTTGAACCGGTGAATCTCGTCGATGAACAGCACCGTACCCTGCCGCTTCTTCGCCTGGTCAATCACCTCGCGGATGTCTTTCACACCGGCATTAATGGCGCTCAGGGCTACAAACGGCACTTTCATTTGGTTGGCAATGATGTTGGCCAGCGTGGTCTTGCCTACCCCCGGCGGGCCCCACAAGATCATGCTCGGAATCACGCCGCCTTCTATGTAGCGGCGTAAAATGCCATTGGGGCCTACCAGGTGTTTCTGGCCATAGTACTGGTCCAGGTTATGGGGACGCATGCGCTCGGCAAGCGGTATGTTCGGGTGGATCATTTCTCCGGGATCGGTTTAAGACAAAGTTACGAATTTGGGAGCAAAGCAGTAAACAAGAAAGGCTTGCGGGCGCGCTCCTTACACCAGTTTATCCCGGGCTTCGGGAGGCGATACGTCATTCTCCCGCTCCAGCTGCTTGCGCACCGCATCGTCCTTGCTGCGCAGCGCGGGCGTATGCATGGGGCTACGGTCCGGGTTCTCGTCTCCGAACAGCACCCCCCACTGCTTGAAGAGTTCGCTTCGGTCGAAAATAATTTTAAGAATGGCAATGATGGGCAGCGACAGAAACATGCCGGCAATGCCTGCCAGCTCGCCTGCAACCAGCACACCCACAATGGTAGCCAGCGCATTGATCTTTACTTTAGAACCCACAATGCGCGGCATCAGGATGTTGTTATCCAGAAATTGCACCACGGCAATGGTACCCAGCACCTCCACAATAGGCAACAGCTCCGACGAGGAAGCCAGGGTCAGCAGTACCCCTATAATGTTGCCCAGCAGGGCGCCTACGTAGGGTATCAGGTTAAGGAAAGCGAAGATAACGCCGATCAGCAAAGCATGCTTAATACCCAGCAGCAGCAGAATACCGCCCAGCAGCACGGTGATATAGGAGATCTGGATCAGCAGGCCAAAGAGGTAACTTTTGATGATAACTTCTATTTCGTGCATAATGCCCTCTACCCGGGCGTGGTTTTCGGGTGGGAACCACAGGAACACGAAGCGCAGCAGCAGGTTTTTATAGAACAGCATCAGAAAAATATAGATCGGCAACAGGCCCAGAAAGATCAGCACCGAGGTGGCCGAGGTAGCCGCCCCGCCCAGCAAGCCGCCCGCATAACTGAGTAATTTGCTGCTCTGGTCCTGGATAAAGGCTGTCTGCTCTTCGGTGGAGTATTCGGTTTTGCTGCTGATCCAGGCACTCAGGTTGTTGAGGTGGTTGGTCACGTTTTTCTGGATCATCGGGAAATCCGCTACCAGGTTGCCTATCTGCGACGAAAAAAACCAGACGATCAGGCCCAGCACCACCACCAGCACCAGAATACAGATGCCAATGGCCAGTACCTCCGGAAACCGCCAGCGGCGAAAAAAGCGGTATACCGGCAGCAGCATAATGCTCAGGAAAAAAGCCATCAGGATAGGAGCCAGCAGGCTGTGGCCCAGCACAATGATCCAGCCCAGAAAGAACAGCCCCATCACCTCGATGGATCGCCTTACAGTTAGTGGTAGCGTATGCACGTATCGTTAGTAGTTAGTAACAGGTTGAACTTACCGTTTCCCTTATACGCACAAGTATACCTTTGTACTGCAATGCGAAAAACAGGGGCGTAAGTATAAGTACTGACCTGTTGCCGCAAGCGGGCAACAACAACCCCGCAAGCCAAGTACACCTTAACAGTACGATCCCATTACGAGTGAACAATTTTAAAGTGAAACGATGAAATACAGAAAATTCGGAAATACGGCCGAGCAGCTCTCTGCCATTGGCCTGGGCTGCATGGGCATGAGCCAGGCTTACGGCACCCGCAACGACGAGGAGTCTGTGGCCACACTTCACCTAGCACTAGACCTGGGCATTAACTTCTGGGACACGGCCGACGTTTATGGGCCCCATCACAACGAAGAGCTCATCGCAAAGGTGCTGGTGCCTAACCGCGACAAGGTGTTTATTGCCACAAAGTTTGGTTTCCAGCGCGGGGACGATGGCAGCATGACCTTTAACGGCTCGCCGGCCTATATGCGCACGGCAGTAGAAGGCAGCCTGAAGCGCCTGAAAGTAGATGTGATCGATTTATACTATGCCCACCGCATCGACCCGAATGTGCCGGTAGAGGAGATGATAGGCGCCATGGCCGAACTGGTAAAAGAAGGCAAGGTGCGCTACCTGGGGCTGTCCGAGGCATCGCCGGCCTCTATCCGTAAAGCACATGCGGTGCACCCAATTGCTGCCGTGCAATCAGAATACTCGTTGCTGACACGCGATGTGGAAAAAGAAGTGCTGCCGCTAACCAAAGAACTGGGCATTGCCTTTGTTCCGTTCAGCCCGCTGGTGCGGGGACTGGTGACCAATACCGTGGATATGAACAGCCTGCCCGACGATGACATGCGCAAATCGCTGCCGCGCTTTCAGCAGACCGAGCACCTGGAAAATAACCAGCAACTGGCTGCCGCTTTCGCTAAATTTGCAGCACAGAAAAACTGTACGCCGGCGCAACTGGCGCTGACCTGGGTACTGGCGCAGGGCGAGAACATTATTCCGATTCCGGGGACCAAGCGCAGAAAATACCTGCAGGAAAATGCTGGTGCCGTCAACGTGGACTTGTCTCCCGCTGACCTGCAGGCGATAGAGGCATTGCTGGCCAGGTACCCCAACATTGGTAGCCGCTATAACGAGGCGCAACAGAAGCTGGTAGACCGTACAAAATAATTTGACAAAGGATAACTGAACAAAGAAAAGTTGGACAAAGGACAAATGATGAATTTGAGGAAGTGAATTGTTTTGCTGCTACCCAACCAGAGGGATGGAGTATGAATTTGAAGTATAATCAACAGTATTCCTTAACAGCTGTCTGGAGCAATCCTTTATACTTTAAAGTCTTTTGTCTATACTTCTATTGTCCAAACCTATTTTGTCCCGGCCCACTTTTGTCCTGACACATCATGGAAAACAGAAAGATCAAACTAAGTATACTGGACCAGTCCATCGTTAGCAAAGGCGTGGGCGTGAGCGAAGCCCTGCAGCAAACGGTGGAAATTGCCCGGTTAGGCGACCTGTTGGGCTATACCCGTTTCTGGGTATCGGAGCACCACAACATTGCGGCCATTGCAGGTTCTGCGCCCGAGGTGCTGATGGTGAAGCTGGCTGATGCCACCCGGCATATCCGCATTGGCTCAGGCGGTATTATGCTGCCCAACCACAGCGCCCTGAAAGTGGCTGAGAATTTTCGGCTGCTGGAGGCACTCTTCCCCGGCCGCATCGATTTGGGCATTGGACGCGCACCCGGCGGCGACCGCCTGACCTCTTATCTGCTTAACCCCTCCAACGAATTCAGCGACGAAGGGTATGAGCAGCAGCTCGATTACCTGCAACTCTTTTTTACCGATACCGCCTCCTCGGAGCACGGGCGTATTCTGGCTATTCCGCAGGCAACTACCGCGCCAATGCAATGGATGTTGAGCTCCTCCAGCGGAGGCAGCAGCAAGCTGGCGGCCAGGTATGGTATGGGCCTGGCGGTAGCCAAGTTCATTAACGGCCACGCTCAGCCCGACATGGTAGCCGATTACAAAGCGGCTTTTATACCTTCTGCACAGTTTCCCGAGCCGGCTGCGCTGGTAGCCATTATGGTGCTGTGCGCTGACACCGAAGAAAAAGCAGCCCAGATGCGCAAGCTGCTCGACTACCGCTTTGTGCAGATGGAGAAAGGCAATTTTGATGCGATGGGCCCATACGAAGAGATACGGGATTACGTGTTCTCGCCGCCGGAACAGGCGCGTATCAAAGCCAATGCCGGCCGCGTGATCTCCGGTACGCCCGAGCATGTAAAGGCAGAACTCACCAAACTGGCCACCGACTTTGATGTGGAGGAGATCGTGGTGACCACCATGACCACGTCCTTTGAAGACAGGAAACGCTCGTTTGAGTTGCTGGCCGAAGCCTTTGCGTTACAGCCCGCATCTGAACAGGTAGCCCGGTAAGTAACAGCTATACTTGTGTTGCCTCTACTTTGATTACAAGACTAATATTTCCCGGAGCGATCTTAGCCTTTGCCGGTTAAACATAGCCCGGTAAGGCGCCATACTTAAAAACAAGCAGGCACGCTCCTGCGTTAGCGTTTAAGCACTTTTCCTCTATATTCTATCTCCATGACAAACCATACTTTCATCCCGCTACAGGTAAGCGATGGCTCCGAAATGGACGCCTATATTGCACTGCCTGAGGAGCCAGGCACGTTTCCGGGTATCATCTTACTGCAGGAAGCCTTTGGCGTGAACAGCCATATACGGGATGTGGCCGGGCGACTGGCCCGCGAAGGTTATGTGGTCATTGCGCCCGACCTGTTTCATCGCACCGCCAGGCGGTTCGAAGGCGATTATAACAACTTTGCCGGCGTGGCGCCGCATTACCAGGCCCTTACAAAAGAAAGCCTGGCGGCAGACCTGAAAACTTCCTTTAACTGGCTACAGGCGCAGCAGAACGTTGTAAGCGGTAAAATCGGGAGCATCGGCTTTTGCCTGGGTGGCCGCGTTTCTTTTCTGGCTAACGCTGTTTTGCCGCTCTCGGCAGCGGTTTCCTACTATGGCGGCGGCATCCCGTCGTTATTGGATGAAGCGGCCAACATGCACGCGCCGCACCTGTTCTTCTGGGGCGGGAAAGACACCCATATTCCGCAGGAGCAGGTGAACACCATTGCCGCTGCAGTAGCAGCAGCCGGTAAAGATTACATCAATGTGGTGATCTCGTACGCGGAACATGGCTTCCATTGCGACCAGCGCGGCAGCTACAACCCCGATGCCGCCAAAGAAGCCTGGGCCATGACAATGACTTTCTTCGAAAACAAGCTGAAGTAGTCTTCAAGAAGGAAGTATAAGCAGTGACGTTTGCTGCCGCTTATACTTCCTTTTAGTTGATTGCGGGCTTTTGGAAGCGGTTATTCGCATTATTCCGGCATGGAGTCGCCGGCGGGTGCTGCTTGAAAGGGCCATTCCCGGTTCAGCTTTGCCTTCAGAAAATAGACTAGAATACCGGCTGCAATCACCGCCAGTCCGGAGATCACCATCGCAGTTCCGGTAGAAACAAGTATACCCACCCACATCAGGATGGCAATGTAAACGGGCCATGGGAACAGGGGCATCCTGAAAGGAAAATCCGCCTTTGGCCGTTTGCGCCGGAGCAACAGCAAGCCGATTGCCTGCCCGATAAACTGGATCAGGATGCGCATGGCCAGGATCGCACTGATCACATCGCTCAGTTTAAACAACATGCTGAACACAAAGGCCAGTCCGCCCAGGAAAAGAAGCGAAACATACGGGAAATGCTTGGTGGGGTGCAGCCTGGCAAATATTTTAAAGAAAGCGCCATCTTCGGCGGCAGCGTACGGGATGCGGCTGTAGCCCAGCGTAGCCGAAAAAACCGACGCAAAGGCCACCCAAAGTATAAAACAGGTCGCTACGTTCGCTGCTGTGCTCCCGAATAGGCGCTGCACAAAAACGCTTACCACAAAGGCACTGTCTTTGGCCTCCTGCCAGGGCACTACGCTCACCACGCTGATGTTCATCATCAGGTACAGCACGGCAATGCCCGTAATCGAAATGAACATACTGCGCGGAATGTTCCGGGTCGGGTTGATGATCTCAGAGCCCAAATGGCACACATTATAATACCCCAGGTAGCTGTACACGCTTTTTACGCTGGCAAACCCGATGGCGGTGATAAAAGCATAGTTCACCGTCAGGCCATCGTTCATGTGGCGGATGGGCTGTAGAAAATTGCCGTGTGCAATGCCCCCACCAATGATCCACAGCAGCGTAACGATCACGCCGCTCCAGAGCAACACGCTGATACGGCCTATGGCATCGATGCGGCGGAATAGCAGCACCACGATCAGGATCACCACCCCGCCGCTCACCAGTTTGGAGGTGAGCGCAGAGAGCGGCACCAGGTACGAAAAGTAGGACGCAAAGCCGATGGCGGCTGAGGCAATCACCAGCGGCGCCTGTATCATGGTTTGCCACACAAACAGAAAGCTCATCAGCTTGCCGGCACCCTGTTCGCCGTAGGCTACCCGCAGGAAATTATAGCTGCCGCCGGCTCTCGGAAAAGCTGCGCCCAGCTCGCTCCAGACCAAGGCATCCACAAACGACAAGGCCGCCCCGGCCAGCCAGGCATATAAAAAGTAGGGGCCGTTCATCATGCCAATCACCATGGGCAGGGTGATGAACGGGCCGATGCCCACCATATCGATCATGTTGATGGCGGTGGCTTGCCCCAGGCCAAGGCGTCTTTCTAAGGTTGTTTCCGGCATGTATCGTTTGTTTTAGCCGCTGTATTTAAACCGGCCGGCTATAATTCTCCAATAAAGCCTACAAAGTAGCAAATTCCCCGCAAAGCGCCCGCTCAGGTGGCTTTCCCGCATAGTATACCTGCCTTATGATTTGCTCGATGTATAATTGCATTTCTAAGGTCCTACTTAGCTGATATCCTCCGACAAACCTTTTACCTTTGCTACCCTATGAGTAAACAAGTACAGGTGCACGGGGCGTTGTTGTTGGTAGCGCTTATTTACGGAAGCAATTATAGTATCGCCAAAGAAGTAATGCCTGCTTACGTGGGCCCGTATGGGTTGATCGTGATCCGGGTGGTTTCGGCAGCACTTTTCTTTGGGATTTTTTCGCGGCTGGTGGTGAAGGAAAAAATCGTGGGCCGTGCTGATAACGTGCGCGCCATCCTTTGCGGCATTACGGGCATCGCCGTGAACCAGCTCTGCTTTTTCGGCGGGCTAAACCTCACCGCCCCTATTAATGCGGCCCTGCTGATGGTGATCACACCCGTAATCGTGCTTCTCTTCTCGGCTATGCTGCTGAAAGAACGCGTGGGCAAGGCCAAAGTAAGCGGCATTATACTTGCCTGCGGCGGTGCTTTCCTGCTGATTTATACTTCTCGCGGCGCAGGCGCCACCGGCAACCGCTGGGGCGATTTGCTCATCATCCTGAATGCGACTGCCTACGGCATGTACCTGGTGCTGGTAAAGCCGCTGATGCAGAAGTATCATGCCATTACGGTTGTAAGCCGGGCGTTTGCCGTGGGTGCTGTTATCGTTATTCCGTTTGGCTGGTCGCAGGTGGTGGCGCCTGCTTATACTTCTTTTCCGGCCGCCATCTGGGCAGCCATCGGGTTCATGGTCTTTGGGGTAACCATTATCGCTTACCTGTTTAACTCCTGGGCGCTGCGCTATGCCAACGCCTCGGTGGTGGGCGCCTACATTTACCTGCAGCCGGTGCTGGCCATTCTGATTGCCGTAGCATTTGGAAAGGATGTATTTACGCTGCAGAAAGGCCTGTATGCGCTGGTGATCTTTGCCGGCGTTTACCTGGTGAGCCGGACTCGGCAGCCGGAAGCTCGGAAAGTAGAAGTTGAAGTATAGGCAACCGTTCAAAGTAAAAAACCCACACCAGGCGGGGCTTTTTGGTTAGCATAAATCTCTATTTCATCAGGATCAGCTTTTGGCGGTAGAGGCGGTTGTTTACCGAGACTTCGCATACATAGATCCCCCTCGGCAGGTTGTCACCCTTTATTTCAAGCTGGTGTTCGCCTTTTTCCAATTGCTGGTTTAGTACTTCCAGCACCTGGTTGCCGTTCAGGTCTAACAGGCGCAAGGCTACAACTGCAGCAGGCTCCTCTATCATCAACTGCAGGGTAGCCGAACCGAAGAAAGGGTTTGGATACACGGTAAAGATCTCACTTCCCCGCTTTAAAATAAGATCTATAAGGTGTTTCGTATTTGCCAACAGCTGGTTTGGCATGGTGCCCACATAGTATGGCCGCATCATATCATGATCTTCGTGCGAGAGAATGTGGCAATGCCATACATACAGGCCTTCTCTGTCGAAGGTAGCTACTAACCGCGTTACTTCGCCGGGGGCAATGGGGTAGGTATCCTTTTCACCGTCCTGCCCGGGTTCCGGTTTTTTTAGCGGGCCCACCAGTTTAATATCCGACAAGGCGCCTGTTTCCTCGTTTACGGTACCGGTAAACTCCTGCGAGCTGAGCACCCTGAAAGACACCAGGTGCAGGTGGATTGGGTGCGTATCCGGCGTTAAATTATAGATCTCCCAGATCTCGGTGCTGTTCAGGGCGGGATTCTCTGTGACCGGTTCTTGAAACTCCTTGGCACCCTCGTTTACAGTACCCAGCATTGGCATCAGCCTGCCAAACGCATCTTCTCCTTCAAATAAGATCAATTTTCTTGTTTTAACAGCAGTTGGTACAACAGGCAGTGGCTTATGGAAGGAGGCAGGAACCGGCGTAAGCGGGTACGCTGGGTTGAGCGGCACAGTTACTTTAAAGGCCATGATCTGTGCCGCGCCATCGTCTTCATCCACATCATCTCCGTTCGGGTAAGGGATGGGCGCATCATTCTTCATGATAATGGTCTTTTTCCAAAGCGCGGCGTCAGAGAAATCAATGATCACCTCCTTACGCTCTCCCGGCCCGATTAACAGTTCTGTTTGTTCAACGGGTTTAGGCAACAGACCACCGTCTGACCCAATCTGCCACATTTTTATTCCCCTGGTCAGCTTCAGGTGATAGAACCTGGAATCTGAACCGTTCAGCAGCCGGAAACGGTACTGCCTGGGCTCCACAGGCAGCACAGGCCAGGCTTTGCCATTCACCAGAATGATGTTGCCAAAGAACTCGGGCAAAACGCTGGGTTCTGGCGCCTCCTTATCTTCCGGCTCCGTTAAATAATAAAGTTGCCCGTCGGTCGTGAACATGCGGTCCTGGATGGCCAGGCCAATATCGTAGCGTTCGTTTGGCAATCGTTTGCTTCGCCTTAGCCCATTTTCAAACCCATCGGTTAACAGGTAAAAGCCAGCGAGCCCGGCGTATACGTTCAGGCGGGTGATGCCGAGCGCATGGTCGTGGTACCACAGCGTGGCGGCGTCCTGGTTGTTGTCATAGTAGTATGGCACTTCATCGCCTTTAACAAAATGCGGTCCTTTGCTTTGTGCAAATGGCGTGTACCAGGCCTCGGGCAGTCCGTCGCTGGCTGATTCGTTATGCCCCCCGTGCAGGTGCGTTACGAGCGGCACACCCGGTGTTTTCGGGTCTGCCCATGCAATGGATCTATCCACAGGCAACAGGTGCGGCAAAGGTTGGTTATTTTCGTCTACCAGCCTGTTGAGCCATTTTACTGTGATAGGTTGATCTTTTTTAGCAAGTATGGTAGGGCCGGGATACTGGCCGTTGTACCCCCAGACAGTAGTGAGCACAGGTTTGCCGGCTGCATCTTTCAGGCCCAGCCCCAGGTCCTGCTTAAACTGCGACATGGTCATGGTAAGATATCGATTGCCCCCATTGGTAGCGTCTATAACAGCAGGAATCGGCAGCTTATTTTTAAATTTCGGAACAACAGCAGGGTCCAGCAGTGCCTGGGCAAAAAGCGAACTGCCCGATAACAACAGCACCAGTAATGAGAGGAATGTTCCACGAACACGTTGAATGCGTAAAAATATCATAGCTTATTGTGGTAATAGTGGGTTGCCCAGGAGTACGGTCAGGGACAAGATACTTGTCAGGCGGAGGAGTGGGAGTTTATAAGTATACGTGTTGATTATAAAAAATATAATGATAATTATCACTATACCAATCACAAAACCAATCTTTAAGCGAAGATTCAACTTTAGAAGGCTTTCTGCCCGGGGCGCTGCCTGGTAGCAGGCAAGACACAAGCAGGCGCCCCGAAATGCTTCAAGGCAGGTATGCACACTGCGAGGTTTGTAAAAGTTCTGCCGCTGTTAAACAAAAACGTCCTGCCGGATCATCTCCGGCAGGACGTTTTATACTTTATACTATAGCTTAATTAGCTTGATTGATGCGTTCGGTTACGGTTTCCGTTGCTGCGGTTGCCACCCTGGCGCTGACCGCCTCCCGGGTTGCTGCCATTGCTGCCAGCTGGTCGGCTGCCACCGCCTGGACGATTGCCTCCTCCGGAACGACCGCCGCCACCGCCTCTGCGCTGCTGCTTCTGCTCTTTAATAGTGCTGGCCGCATCTGCAAAGTCCTTTGCTGTTAACGGGTACGGATGGTTATCAATTACGGGCACTGCTTTGGAGATCAGCTTCTGGATGCTGGCCAGGTATGGCGTCTCTTCTGCATCGCAGAAAGACAGTGCAATGCCGCTGGCGCCGGCACGACCGGTACGGCCAATACGGTGCACATAAGTTTCGGGCTCGTTGGGCAGCTCAAAGTTGATCACATGGCTCAGGTCGTCCACGTCAATGCCGCGGGCGGCAATGTCGGTGGCAACCAGCACACGGGTCTGGCTCTTTTTAAAGTTATCCAGGGCACGCACGCGGGCATTCTGCGACTTGTTGCCGTGGATGGCTTCGGCCTGCACGCCCGCTTTGCTCATGTCTTTAGCTACGCGGTCGGCGCCATGCTTGGTGCGGGTAAATACCAGCGCACGGTCAATAGAGCCATCTTTAAGCAGGTGAAGCAGCAGGTGTTTCTTGTCGTTTTTCTTTACATAGTATACCGCCTGCTTGATGGTATTGGCTGTAGACGAAACCGGTGTTACCTCTACCTGCGCCGGATCTACCAGGATGGTATTGGCCAGTTTCAGAATTTCAGGCGCCATAGTGGCGGAGAAGAACAGCGATTGCTTTTTCTCTGGCAGCACTTTGAGCACTTTGCGGACATCGTTCACAAAACCCATGTCCAGCATACGGTCGGCCTCATCCAGCACAAACATCTGGATGCTGTCCAGGTGCACATACTTTTGCGCCATCAGGTCGAGTAAACGACCCGGCGTAGCTACCAGAATATCGATTCCGGCGCGAAGGGCGTCGGTTTGCGGGCGCTGCGGCACGCCACCAAAAATTACGGTATGCTTCAGGCCGGTGTGCTTGCCATAGGATGCCAGGCTCTCGCCGATCTGCAGAGCCAGCTCACGCGTAGGCGTCAGGATTAAGGCTTTTATTCTGCGGGGCGCACGGTCATTCAGGTTCTTTGTTTCAGAAAGCAACTGCAGGATCGGAATAGAGAAAGCAGCCGTTTTGCCGGTGCCTGTCTGCGCGCATCCCAATAAGTCTTTCTTCTGAAGTATAATCGGAATTGATTTTTCCTGGATGGGGGTTGGGGTAGTGTATCCTTCTGTTTTAAGAGCTTTTAGGATTGGCTCAATCAAATTAAGATTCTCGAATGTCATCAAATGGTTCTAAAAAAAACCGCGCAACACCTTGTATGCTGCTTTCGCGGAGAAGTGGCCGGAATTAGATAAGGCATACAAGCCAGGCTTATCTGCATAAAGGCCATTCCCGACCTGTTGTTGTAGCTTTAACCTTTAAAACCTAACTATAGTTCTAAAACAGGCGAAAGAATAATGTGCAAAGATACAAGCAGATATTGGTACATCCTAATATAAAGGTATAACCGGGAAGAAGCCGGGACCGGCTCTCGTTTTGCGCTGTGCCCCCTTGTGGACGTACACGGCAGCATTTGGTTGTGCCTGATGCGGCAAGTGCCGCCCTGTGCAGCAGCAGGCACTAATTATACTTGTACTATGCTTTGAAGCCGGCATTAAGCCGAACATACGCGGCAGCTAAAAGCGATTTACCAGCGGTTCCGGCAAACGCCAGGCTTATACTTCTGCCGCTTTCTGTACGTGCACGATGTGTTGCACAATTTTCACGGCGTGCTCGCGCGAGTTCTCGATAAACCACACATGCGTGTCCAGGCCGCCACAGATCACGCCGGCCAGGTATACATTGGGCAAGTTGGTTTCCATGGTTTCGGGGTCGTACTGCGGATGGCACTTTTCGTCGGGCAGCAGCGCCACGCCCAGCCGCTCCAGAAAGCTGAAGTCGGGCTGATAGCCGGTCATGGCCAGCACAAAGTCGTTGGCCAGCGTCAGTTTGCCTTCAGGCGTTTCGATATCTACTTCCCGCTCCCGGACCTCAGTTAGGCTGGAAGAGAAATAACAGGTGATCTCGCCGGCCTTGATGCGGTTCTCCAGATCAGGCTTGGTCCAGTATTTTATACTTCCAAGTTCAGGTTGGCGCACCACCAGGGTCACTTCGGCACCTTTGCGCCAGGTTTCCAGGGCCGCATCGGCCGCCGAGTTGTTGGCCCCCACCACCACTACTTTCTGGCGGTAATAAAAATGTGGGTCGAAATAATAATGACGTACTTTCTCCAGCTCCTCGCCGGGGATGTGCAGCACGTTGGGCTTGCCGTAAAATCCGACGGCCACTACCACGTTGCGGGCCAGGTATGCCCCTTTGCTGGTGCTGATGCGGTACAAGTCGCCTTGGGGCTCCATCCCGTTCACCTCTTCGAACAAGTGCATGTTGAGCTTGCGGGTATCGGCTACGCGGCGGTAGTACTCCATAGCCTCCGCCCGGTTAGGCTTTGAGTGGATGGAGGCAAACGGGATGCCGCCAATCTCCAGCCGGTCGGCGGTGGAGAAAAACGTCATGTTGAGCGGGTAATGGTAGAGCGAGTTTACCAGGCAGCCTTTCTCCACGATCAGGTAGCTAAGTCCGGCCTGCTGCGCCTCCAGTGCGGTAGCAAGCCCGATCGGGCCTGCGCCGATAATCAGTATATCGTAATAAGGTATTGTCAAAGCGTCTTCTTTCATCTATAGCCAAGGTATGGGTATTCTTTACAACAGCAACCACCACCCCAAAGTTTAATGTAGCTACATTGGTCTACTCTTCCTTTTTGCTGCTGTTGCTATAGCTCGGTTTGTAATACGTACATGCCACGGTACTCGGGTTTCATCTGCTCAAAATCCAGGGTATAGGTGCCGCATTTCCGGAAACCGTTCTGCTCATAAAACTGCACAGAGCGGCTGCTGTCCATGGCTTTTAACCAGATCAGGCGTTTGCCCCGTTCCCGCGCATAGGCTTTGGTAAAGCGCACCACCTCGCGCCCAATGCCTTTGCCCGACGCGGCTTTGGTAAGGTAAATACGTTCCAGCTCCAGCGCCTCCCGGGCAGGGTAGTTATCCAGGGGTGCATCGATGTTGAGTTTGAGAAAGCCGGTTAGCTGGTCCTGGTCATAAATAAGGAAGAAAGCGGCGTTTGGATCGGCCAGTTCTTTTTTGAGCGTGTTCTCGCTAAAGCTGCGCTCCAGGTACCAGGCCCCGCCATCGTACCACAAGTATAAATAATGATCGCCGTAGGCGTTAATGGCAATATCCTGTAAAGTATGCAGTTCCTGCCCGGTGCAGGGACGGATATCAATGTGCGACATGAGGTGTTAGATTTGAAACTATAAAATTAAAACAAAAGCGGCGGGAAGTTTCCTCCCCGCCGCTTTTGTTTTAATTTTTTCATATATCAGCCAATGGCCTCATTTAACCCTGGCAGCCGGCCAAAGCGGTGCAAGGTGGCAATATGCGAGCGCACTGCCTGCGTAAAGGTCTCGTTCTCCAGGTATGGAATACCAAATTCAGCAGCTGTTTCGCGCACAATTTCGGCAATGGCCGGGTAGTGCACATGACATACCCGCGGAAAGAGGTGATGCTCGATCTGGAAGTTCAGGCCGCCTACATACCAGGAGATGAGTTTGCTGTTGCGCGAAAAGTTAACGGTAGTATTGAGCTGGTGAATGGCCCAGTCGTTTTCGATGATGCCGTGCTCGGTAGGCCGCGGGTGGCTGGTGCCCTCCACGGTATGCGCCAGCTGGAACACCACCGTCAGGATGATACCTGCAACAAAGTGCATGAGCAGAAAGCCCAGCAGCACCTCCAGAAACGGAATGCCGAAAAACAGGCTCGGCACGCCCAGGATCACAAAAAAGTACATCAGCTTCAGCACTACCAGCCGGAGCAGCATGCTGCGGTTCTTCGCTTCGGAATTCGGGTTTACGCCGTTATTTTTGAACAGCACATACTGCACAAAGTCTTTGGCCAGCACCCAATACAACGTCAGCAGCCCGTAAAACACGAAGGCATACAGCCATTGCAGCTGGTGGAAGAACTTAACTTTGGTATGAGGGGAGAAACGCAGCACCAGGCGGTCCTGAATGTCTTCGTCCATATCCACTACATTGGTATAAGTATGATGCAGAATATTGTGCTGCAGTTTCCAGTTAAAGGCCGAGCCGCCTACCAGGTTCAGGGTATGGCTCATGAGGTAATTTACCCGTTGGTTGCGCGAGTATGCGCCGTGGTTGGCGTCGTGCATCACGCTCATGCCAATGCCGGCCACGCCCAGGCCCATTACAAACCACAGCAGCAGGCTTATGCCCGGCGAAGGCGTCAGCGCCAGCAGCAGCACAAAGGGCAGCACGTAGCATAGTATAAGTATAACGCTCTTCACTATCATGGCCGTATTGGCGGTGCGTGCCAGGTTGCGTTCTTCGAAATACTGGTCTACGCGTTTGCGAAGCGTCGGAAAAAACAGGCTTTTATCTTTGTTAACGAACTTTATTTTACTCTTCAACTTCATGTAGCGGTTTCTGTTTGTGTGAAAATATACGAACTCACACGTAGAGAAACAAAAGGCTCAGGAGTGAATTTAATGGTTGTGCTGGTGTTAGGGCGTGTCGTTTAAAAAAGAAAAAACGTCCAATTTAAATTTCTAAAGCGGAGGTAATTTTCGGGTTCTTATAAAAACAGAAAGCCTGAAAAACAGCCGGTGCCAGCACAGGCAAGGGTACAATGTAGGCATAAAAGATGGCATTACGGTTATGTATGGCACCAGCGCAAAAATATACCTGCCTGCTTTCAGCTCCCTGCCGGCAAGCGCTTTGCCCATGTTGAGCCCGGTTTCGCAGTAAGGCAGCCGTATCTTATGCTGCCAAAACAGTGCCATAAGCTGGCGCCTTGTAAAGTATAGCCGGATGCTATCAGAAGAAAGCGCCCGTTTCCATCACGTCCTTGTCCTGTTTCCGGTAAACCAAGTATAAAATCTATAAATAAAAACGGCGGAAAGAACCTCTTTCCGCCGTTTTTAGGTGCCTTAAAAGATAGCTTACAGGTGGATCACTTCACCGTAGGCGGCAGCCGTTGCTTCCATAATGGCTTCGCTCATGGTTGGGTGCGGGTGCACCGCCTTGATGATCTCATGGCCGGTGGTCTCCAGCTTACGCGCTACCACAACTTCCGCTATCATTTCAGTTACGTTGTTACCGATCATGTGCGCGCCCAGGAACTCGCCATACTTGGCATCGAAGATCACTTTCACGAACCCGTCTTTTGTACCGGCCGCGCTTGCCTTGCCTGAGGCAGAGAACGGAAACTTGCCAACCAGGATCTCCAGGCCTTGCTCGCGGGCTGCTTTTTCGGTTAAGCCTACAGAGGCAATTTCAGGCGTGCAGTACGTACAGCCCGGTATGTTGCCATAGTTCAGCGGCTCGGGGTTGTGCCCGGCCAGTTTCTCTACACAGATAATGCCTTCGGCAGAGGCTACGTGCGCAAGGGCAGGGCCCGGCACGATGTCGCCGATTGCATAAATGCCATCCACGTTGGTTTTGTAGAACTCGTCCACTACCACGCGGCCACGGTCTACTTTAATGCCCAGCTCTTCCAGGCCAATGTTCTCCAGGTTTGTCTGGATGCCGACGGCCGACAGTACGACTTCCGCTTCCAGCGTTTCGGTGCCTTTGGCTGTTTTCACCTGCACTTTGCACAGGTTGCCGCTGGTGTCCACCGACTCTACCGAAGACTCGGTCATGATGTTGATGCCTGCTTTCTTGAACGACTTGGCCAGCTGGCGGGATACTTCCTCATCCTCTACCGGCACCACGTTGGGCAGATACTCCACTACGGTTACCTTGGTGCCCATGGCGTTGTAGAAATAAGCGAACTCCACGCCAATGGCGCCGGAGCCAACCACCACCATGCTCTCAGGCATTTTATCCAGGGCCATAGCCTGACGGTAGCCGATGATCTTTTTGCCGTCGATGGGCAGGTTCGGCAGCTCGCGCGAGCGGGCGCCTGTTGCCAGTATGATATTGGTCGCCTCGATGGTCTCTTTCTTCCCTTCGGCGTTTGTTACTTCTACTTTTCCTTTGGCTACTACTTTGCCTGTTCCCATGATCGCATCGATCTTGTTTTTGCGGAACAGGAACTGAATGCCTTTGCTCATGCCGTCGGCTACACCGCGGCTGCGCTTGATCACAGCACCAAAATCAACGGAAGCATCGGCCACCGTAATGCCATAATCAGCAGCATGGTTGATATATTCGAAAACGTTTGCGCTCTTTAGCAGTGCTTTTGTTGGGATACAGCCCCAGTTCAGGCAGATACCACCCAGCGACTCGCGCTCGATCACGCCTACTGTCATACCCAGCTGGGCTGCACGGATAGCAGCTACATAGCCGCCCGGGCCGCTTCCAACCACTACTAAATCGTATTTTGATGCCATAGTCTCTTTTTTAAAGTTGCTGAGCAAAATTAATCTATTATCCTAACATCGCCAAACTCAACACAAGCACCTACCCGTTTGGCATTATACCCACAGCGGGGTAGGATGATAAGGCGATTGGCGGATTTAATGCAAAAATCTCTTTTATGCCTGTTTTGTACAGCTGTACTTTACGGCTCCAACTGACAGATCACCTTTTGCCCATGAAAAAATATTTACCTCTTTTACTCTTTTTGCTGCTCACCCTGCCGGGCTTTGCCCAGAAATCAGCAACAGCTTATTTTATCAGCGGAAACACCAAGTTTAAAGCAGGCCAGTTTGCCGAAGCCATCAAAGACTATGATGCGGTGCTGAAACGCAATCCAAAGCATGTGGTCACGCTCACCAACCGCGGCGTAGCCCAGGACCGCCTGTTGCAGTACCGGGCCGCCATCGCCGACTTTACCAAAGCTATTGCGCTGGCCCCCGACTATGCGGAGGCTTACCTGAGCCGCGGCTTTTCCAGGTATAACCTCAAAGACTACCGCAGCGCCCTGCTGGATTATAACAAAGGCATTGCCCTGGCTCCTGAAAACGCCAAAGCCTACAACAACCGCGGCCTGGCATACTATGGCCTGAAAGACTTCAGCGGCGCCGTAGCCGACTATACCAAGGCCATTGCGCTGAACAGCACGTATGGCGCGGCCTATTATAACCGCGCAGCAGCCCGCTACAGGCTCGGCGATACAAAAGGAGCCTGTGCCGACTGGACCAAAGCTAAAGCTCTGGGCATAAAAGATGCCGCTGTCTCCCTGAAGAACTACTGCAAGTAACACGCCCCGCTACTCTCCGCGTCCTGCACCAGGTTCTCGAAAAGAAAAGGGCGCTGTAGCAGCGCCCCTTCCAAATTAAACCAAATGTTACTTTTTAGCCTCAGGCCTCAGCCGGGTCCTTTTCTTTTTTAGTTGCGATCAGGGGTTCCTCTCCGGCATCTTGGGGTTGGTTACCCATTTTACGGAGCACCTCCTTTTTCACTTCCCTAAACGCGGTTCTGTGTTTATTGCTGATGGGGAATCCCGATGGCAGCTTTACTTTCAGGGCGTCTACCTGCCGGCCGTTCTTCCAGAAGCGGTAGCAAAGGTGGGGCCCGGTGGCCAGCCCCGTAGAGCCCACATACCCGATCGTTTGCCCTTGCTTTACATGCACGCCCCGCCGGATGCCTTTGGCAAAACGGGACATGTGCAGGTACTGGGTCGTATAAGTTTTGTTGTGTTTGATCTTTACAAAGTAGCCGTTGCCCCTGGTGTAGCGGGCTTCTAGCACAAGGCCATCCCCTACGGTACGGATTGGCGTGCCGCTGCGGGCGGCAAAATCGGTGCCCAGGTGGGCTTTGTAGCGTTTCTGCACCGGATGAAAACGGTTTTTGGAGTAGCGCGAACTGATCCGGCTATACTCCAGCGGCTCCCGCAGAAACGCTTTTTTCAGGCTTTTGCCGTTCTGGTCGTAATAGCCATTGCTATTGCCTTCCTTAAACGCGATGGCATAGATCGAGTCGCCTTCGTGCTCAAAAAAAGCGGCCTTCAGCTCCCCGAACCCGATGCTGCTGCCATTCACTACTTTCTCATCATAGATCAGTTTAAACTTGTCGCCAGGCTGGATACGGTTCAGATCCAGGCGCCAGGCGTAGATATCGGCAAAGCGGTTGACCAGTTGCGGCGAGCCGCCGGCGGCCACCATGGACTCAAAAAGTGAGCTGGTGATCTCCCCGGCCAGGGTGCGCTCGAGCACTTCTACTTTTCTTTTTTCTTTGGTTACGGCCAGGTCGCCCCGCAGGTCATAGATCACATACTCTACTTCGTTGGGCTCATAAATAAAGTACTGGGCTGTTTGCGCCGAATCGCGCAGGTGCAGGATGGTATAATTGCGGTGCGAGGCTATGCGGCGCACATTAAAAACCTGCCGGGACTTGCGGGCAAGAGCATGCAGGGTAACAGGCGAAATATTATAGCTCGACAGGATTGCCGACAAGCTTTCGCCCCGCTCCACAGTACCTTCCACTATTTCCATGGAGTCGGTGGGGATGCCGTAGAGAACGGGAGCCGGCAGCGGTTTTGCAGGCGGAAGCAGCACTTTCTCAACGGCTGCAGTCTGCTGGGGACGGGCTAGCACCTTGTCGGTGTTGAAGTGCAGCGTTTTGGCAGCGGTAATAAAAATAAACAGCGAAAGAGCGATGAGGAGGGCAAGTCCTGTACTGCGTTTCAACATAATGCAATGAATACCTTTGGTTCTAATCTGGCACGAAAATATGCCGAAACCGATAGAAATAAAAATCAAACCCTATACAATATTCAGACTGTAAATATGTTACAACTTAATTTCCGAATAAGAATATAGTACTCTTATTGTTTAGCAGCCTGTATCCGGATCGTCATCTGCAAGCATAACCGCCTTTAAACCAGCCGGTTTCTGCCTTTGGGTCTGCTCTTTTCTAGCACTTGTTCGCATTAAGGAAATCTTTTTTAACTTTGGCCTCTATGAAAGCATTAGAAGGAAAAGTAGCTCTGGTAACCGGGGCATCCAAAGGAATAGGCCGCGCCATTGCACAGCAGTTTGTGGAGATGGGCGCTCAGGTAGCGTTCACCTACCTCTCAAGTGTTGAAAAAGGACAGCAGCTGGAGCAGGAGCTATCAGCCAATGGTGGCAAGGCAAAAGGCTACCGCTCCGATGCTTCTGACTTTGCCCAAGCAGAGCAGCTGGTTGAAGATGTGGTGAAGGAATTCGGCAAGTTGGACGTGGTAGTGAACAATGCCGGCATTACGCGCGACGGGCTGCTGATGCGCATGGGCGAAGAGCAGTGGGACGCGGTGATCAACACCAATCTCAAATCGGTATTTAATGTAACCAAGGCCGCCAGCAAGCACATGATGCGCGCCAAAAGCGGCTCCTTTATCAACATCACCTCGGTGGTAGGCATCAAAGGAAACGCAGGCCAGGCCAACTATGCGGCTTCTAAGGCAGGAATCATCGGCTTTACAAAATCCGTTGCGCTGGAGCTGGGCTCGCGTAACATCCGCAGCAACGCCATTGCCCCGGGCTTTATCGAAACCGAAATGACCGGCGAGCTAGACCAGAAAGTGGTGGAAGAATGGCGCAAGGCTATTCCGCTGCGCCGCGGCGGCTCTCCGGAAGATGTGGCCAAAGCAGCCGTGTTTCTGGCCTCTGATGATTCGGCCTATATCTCCGGCCAGGTGCTGCAGGTAGACGGCGGTATGCTTACTTAAAAGAGTTCTGAGTCACGGGTTCTGAGTTAAATCAGAACTCAGCACTATATCAGCACTATATAAAAGACCAATGCCGCGGCGTTTACGTTAGTAGCATTGGTCTTTTTCGTTTACCTTTAGTTGCTGCTGGCAGAAGTATAAGGCACGGCTACTCGTTAGCTTTTGCTATCCGATGGCAAGATGGCGCAAGCATCCGCTTGTGCCTGTGAAGCCTCGTAAAAACCTGCGTATACGCTGTGCAAGCAAATACAAAGGTACGGTTGTCCTAGTGAAACGCTTGCATAAAGTATAAGCCTGCTACAAAAGCACAAGCGGACGCTTGCGCTGGTATGCGGCTAATAGTAAGGGCCACTTCTTCCGGCTAAATGGTTTTAATTCATAATTCGTAATTGCTTGAACAGCTTCCGCCTCATAACCACCTCCTCCCCCTGGCTGATACTTGCCTGCCTGGCAGCCGGTGCGCTGTATGCCTGGCTGCTGTACAGCAAGCGTACGCCCTGGCCTAAGGCGCTCAACTACCTGCTGGCAGCGGTGCGGTTTGTGGTGGTAAGCTTGCTTTGTTTTCTGTTGCTGGGGCCACTGGTACGTTACTTCAAAAATACCACCGTAAAGCCCACCATTGTATTTGCCCTGGACAATTCACAATCGGTGAGGCTGTTTTCTGATTCGGTGCAACTGCAGCAAACGGCTCAGCAGTTACAGCAAATGCGCGAACGTCTGGAAGCCAAAGGGTATACTACGGAGGTGCAGACGCTTAACCCGACGCAGCCGCCGGCAAGTATAACGGCCGTACCCTATACTTCTGAAACCACCAACCTGAGCGAGCTGCTGCAAGGCGTGCAGAACACGTATGCCGAACAAAACCTGGCAGGCGTGGTGCTGCTTTCGGATGGCATCGTGAACCAGGGCCTCTCGCCTACCTATGCCCACTATAACTATCCTGTTTACCCGGTGGCCGTAGGCGACACGGTTCCCAAGCAGGATGTACTGGTAGCCTCGCTGCGCTATAACAAGGTAAACTATAGCGGAAATCGGTTTCCGCTGGAAGTCGAGCTGCAGCACGAAGGTTTCGGCGGCAGGCAGGCCACCGTCCTGCTCAGGGAGAACGGCCGCACGATTGCCAGCAAAACTATCCTGCTGCAGCCAAAGCAAGCCATCCAGCAGGTGCCGTTCCAGGTGCTGGCCAGCGGCCTGGGCAAACGGCATTACGAGGTGCAGGTGCAGCCACTGGCTGGCGAGTTTACCACCCTCAACAACACCAAACATGCCTACATCGATGTGGTGAAAGGCAAGATCAAGATACTGGTAGCGGCGGCGGCCCCGCACCCCGACATCAAAGCCCTGCGCGCCGCGATCGAAACAAACGAGAATTACGAAACCGAGCTGTACATACCGGGTCTTACCCCGCTCAAACAAGAGGATTACGATGTGGCGGTGCTACACCAGCTGCCCGGGCGGGTAGCCGGCGGCGAGGCCGTGCTGAACCTGGTGCGCCAGAAAAATCTACCCGTCCTGTATATTCTGGGTCCGCAAAGCGATCTGAGGGATTATAATGCCCTGGGAGCCGGGCTCCGCATCAGCAGCAGCGGGCAAACCGACCAGGTAGTAGCTGCCGTCAACCCGAATTTTACTGCCTATACCATGCCCGAAGGCACGGCCGAGCGCCTGGCCGGGTACCCGCCGGCACAGGTACCCTTCGGCACCTATACCCTGGCGCCTAACACCGAGGTGATCCTGTACCAGCAAGTAGGGCGCGTCAAAACAAACAAGCCGTTGCTCACCATCCAGACCGCCGGCGACAAACGCAACGCAACGCTGCTCGCTTCTGGCACCTGGCAATGGCGGCTGCAGGAGAATGCCACCTACCAGAACGCCCAGGTATACAACAAGCTTATTACCAACCTGGTGCAGTTGCTCAGTGCGCCCCGCAATAAAAAGCGCCTGAACGTATACCCGGTGCAAACCGAATACACCAGCTCGGATGAAATCCGGTTCAACGCCGAAGTATATAACCAGGCGCTGGAACCCATCTATGGGCAGAACATCACCCTGAAAGTGACCGGCGAAAAAGACAACACCCGCAGCTTTACCTTTGCCAACGGCGAAAACCAGACCGGCGTGACGGTGGGCACTTTGCCCGGCGGCCGTTATACTTATACTGCCTCGGCTACGGTAAACGGCCAGCTGCAGCAGGATAAAGGCGAGTTCATTGTAGAGGAACTGCAACTCGAAGCGCTGAACGCGGTGGCCGACCACAACCTGCTCTACCAGCTGGCCAGCAACACGGGCAGCCGCTTATACTTTCCGCAGCAGCTGCCGCAACTGCAGCAGGATATTTTAACCAGTAACCACAAAGCCATTATTTATAGCCAGGAAGAGCTGACGGACCTGGTGGATATGAAGTGGCTTTTCTTCCTGCTGCTGGGTTTTATCAGTGCCGAATGGTTCGTGCGCAAGTATAACGGCAGCTATTGAGTTATCCAGACACCTGTAACTGCGTTCATCTCCATATAGATCGTATAAAACCCTATCAACTGAGAGCCATGTTTTCTCCTTCCACTCCGCCCCTGCTCCTCGAAACAAAGCGGCTATACTTGCGGGAGCTGACGCCGGCACTCTACAAAGAGCTTTTTACCACCCAGCGCAAGCCCGCCATCATGGCCTACCTGGGGCTGCACACCGACCAGGAGTATAAGGAGGCTGAAATACGGTTTACTAAAGGCGCGACCACCTTTTTTTCTACTTTCAAGCTCTTCCACCTGCTGGACAAGGCCAGCCACCAGGTCATTGGCCGTTGCGATTATCATACTTGGGTGCCCACCCACAGGCGCGCCGAGGTGGGGTATGTGATCACCAGCGAAGCTTTCAAGAACCGGGGGCTGATGGCCGAGGCGCTGGAAGCCGTGCTGGCCTGTGGCTACGAACACATGAACCTTTACCGTGTGGAAGCCATGGTGTCGCCAAAGAACACGCCTTCGATGCAATTGCTACAACATTTCGGGTTTAAAAAAGAAGGTCTGCTGCGGAATCATTATATGGTGGAGGATGTGCTGGAGGATTCTGTCGTATATTCGCTGCTGAAGCCCGAATTTGCCGATTGGCAACAACAGCATCCCAAGGCAGTATAACTTATAGGCCTGTGCCTTTTTAACTTTCCTTTATACTTTGAAATATTTCCTGCTAAACAAACCCTACGAAGTGCTCACACAATTTACCGACGAGGCCGGCCGCGCCACCTTGAAGGACTTTGTAAAGGAGCCTGGCATTTACCCGGTCGGCCGCCTCGACTACGACAGCGAAGGCCTGGTGCTACTCACCGACGACAAAGCACTGCAGCACCGCCTCTCCGATCCGCAGTTTAAGGTCGAGAAAACATATTGGGTGCAGGTAGAGGGTACCCCGGAAGAGGCCGCCCTGACAAAGCTGCGGCTTGGCGTGCGCATTAAGGAGGTAAAAACGGCTCCGGCAAAAGTGCGCCTGCTGGACCAGGAACCGCAGGTATGGGAACGCGCCACGCCCATCCGCTTCCGCAAAAACATTCCCACCACGTGGGTAGAGATCAGCATCTCGCAGGGTATGAACCGGCAGGTGCGGCGCATGACCGCTGCGGTCGGCTACCCCACGCTACGCCTCATCCGCGCAAGTATAGGCCCGCTTACCTTAGGTGGGCTACAGCCCGGCGAGTACCGCGCGCTCACTCCTGAAGAAATCAGTGAACTGAAAAGTCTGGCAGCTAAAAGTAGTGCAGCAGCACCGCGCAGCAGCGGCAACAAGCGTCCGCAAATCAAAGGCCAAAAAGATAGCCGCGGCGGCTTCCGGAAGCAGATCAACTAAGCCCTTGGCACCTCCTCCCTGGTAGGTTGCTGCCGAAGTACAAGCAAGCAAAGTATAAACGGAGAAGTATAAACGCAAAGGCCCGGTCTTTCGAAACGATGTTCGTCGGACCGGGCCTTTATGGTTATACTTCACTTTTGCCGGCAGATCGAATTAAATCGTTACCCCCAGGCTCACAGAAAAGGAGCGACTTTTACCTTCTGCATTGCCGGCGTTCAACACAGTAGACAGCCCGTGGTGGTAGAGCAAGTCCAGCGACAACACCCACACATCCAAGCCAATGCCGCCGCTTAAGGCAAACTGCGCATTATGAATATCGTTGCGTTTCAGGTCTATGTTATTGTCTTTCACGTGCAGCAAAAAGGCGGAGCTCGGGCCGGCCATCAGCCGCAGGCTTCTTACATAATCGCCATCCACCTCCATGCGGTAACCCAATAAAACCGGCACGCGCAGGTACTGCGCCACAAACGCATCACGCTCGCCCGGCCGCAGCTGGTTGGTAGTAACGGCAAATGTTTTATGGGTGACAAACTCTACGCCCGGCTGCACAAATAAGCGATTCCCGATGCGCCCGTAAATGCCGAATTCCGTGCCGATACCGGTATCATCTTCCGTAATGTTGGGATCATCGCTGATATTATAAAAGTTAACGCCTACTTTGGCCCCGATTTTCATTTCCTGCGCAGTTGCGCTATGCATCGCTAGCAGCAACAGCGTACCCACCAAAACTATCTGTAATCTTTTCATCATAAATTCCCCTCACAGTATTTAAATTTATTTTGCTTCCTGATTTTCAACATATTAAAATCATTTAACTATAGAAACTATAACTTTGTTGTAGTGATTTTGGGCCGATTTAGCGAAAGCATCTATCTTGAGGTGATTAAACACTGCCTATGCCGCCTATACTATGAAAAAGAATGAAGTTCCTGCCCTGCTGCCGGTTACCGAAGGAATATACCTGCGGCCGGTTACCCTGGCCGATGCTGCCGCCCTTTTCCACCTCATTGATACCCAGCGGGACTACCTGCGCCAATGGCTGCCGTTTGTGGATGCAAGCCAGGAAGAGGCCGACACGCGCTCGTTTCTGAAGTATGTGACTGACAAAGCAAATACCTCCGACAAAGTGTTTGTGATCCTGTACCGCGGCGAAGTAGCCGGGCTCATCAGCCTGAAAGAAATAGATTACCTGAACAGAAAGCTCGAGATCGGCTACTATTTAAGCGAAGCCTTGCAAGGCAAAGGCATCATGCGCCAGAGCTGCCAGGCGCTGGTAAAGTGCGCTTTCGAGGACCTGCACATGAACCGGATCCAGATCAAAGTGGGCGTTGGAAACACCCGAAGCAGCAACATTCCGCAAAAGCTGGGCTTTTTGCTGGAGGGCGTGCAGCGGCAGAGCGAGTACCTGAACGGGGCTTTTCACGACCTGGAAGTATACAGCCTGCTCCGACAGGAATGGCAGGCACGGCAAGAGCCTTAGCCAGGCTGCCCCGGCGCTAAACACAAAACCAACTATATACCTATAACTACCTTACCGCTACACCATGAGAAAAAAAGGACTGGCCCTGGCTGCGATCGCGCTTAGCCTGAGTATGGCCGCCTCGGCACAAAAGCTTAAAACCATTTCGCAAAAGGAAACCACCCGCCTGGTGAGGACCCTGAGTGCCGATGCCATGCAGGGGCGCGGCTCCTTTACGCCGGGCATCGACAAGGCCGCCGATTTTATCTCCGGCGAGTTCAAGCGGATCGGCCTGGCTCCGCTGGCCGGCGACAACGATTTTCTGCAAAGTTTTACGGTGTACCGCCTTGCGCCAGGTACCAAGGCAGCAAAGCTAAGCGGCCAGGAACTACCCGCTGATCGATTTTTTGCCTATACCATGCAGGAAAAGCTCAGTTGGCAGCCCGATGCCAGCCGCAAAGTAGTTACCATTGGCGAGAACGATAACTTCCGGGCCGTGCTGGGCCCGCTGCTGAAAGGCAGCCAGGATGCGCTGGTGCTGGTAAACCCAAAACATGAGAAAGCTTTTAACGGCTTTAAGAACCGCGCTGAGCAGGGCACGACCACCACAAGCCTGGGCAAAGGCCCCAGCCTTGCTTTTGTGCTCACCGATCAGCCCACAGCACCGGATTTTGAGCTGTCGGTAACCAACAAGGTCACGCAACAGGAACTCAAAAACGTGGCCGGTATGCTGGAGGGCAAGCGCAAGGATGAAGTGGTGGTGTTCTCGGGCCACTACGACCACATTGGTATTGGCGCGCCCCTGGACGGCGACAGCATTTCCAATGGGGCTGACGATGACGCCTCCGGCACCAGCGCGATGATCATGCTGGCCGAATACTATAAAAAGCAGCGCAAGCCGGAACGCACCCTGATCTTTGTCGCCTTTACAGCCGAAGAGATCGGCGGCTATGGCTCACGTTATTTTTCGGAGCAGCTGGACCCAAATAAGATCGTAGCCATGTTTAACATTGAGATGATCGGCAAGCCTTCTAAGTTTGGACCTAACAGCGCCTTTATTACGGGTTACGCGAAATCGGATATGGGCCAGTTGCTGCAGAAACGGCTGCAGGGCACCGCGTACAGCCTTCATCCTGACCCCTATCCGCAGCAGAACCTCTTTTACCGCTCCGACAATGCCACCCTGGCCCGTTTAGGCGTGCCGGCGCATACAATTTCTTCGGACCAGATAGACACGGATCCTTATTACCACACCGTGAACGATGAATTTGAGACGCTGGACATGGTCCACCTGACTAACATGGTAAAAGCCATTGCGCTGGCCTCGCAGGGAATTGTAAATGGCACCGACACCCCCACCCGGGTCGATACGGCCACGGTAGAATAACCAGCTGTAGTATAAGGTGCAGTTGCCGCTGCACCTTATACTACAGTTACACATACCGCAACTGCTGCAGTACTCGTATGAGAGAATAGTTAGTTATACCCGTACGCATGCGATACTTCTTACTGCTTGTTTGTTTGCTCCAGGGCTTACCCACCCGGGCACAGCAGCCTGTTTTTACTTGGGGCCCTGCTGTAAACCACGAAGCCCGGGAGCTGGAGCAAATGCAGGTAGTGGCGGCGAACAGTACCGGCTTTTATGCCTCCTATGTTCAGGATCACCAGGTTACACTGCAGCGCTACGATCAGAACGCGCAACTGCTCTGGGCCATTGCGGTGCTGCCGCGCACGCCGCAGGGGCAAACCTCCCGGTTCTTGGGCGCGGTGCTGCTGCATAACAAACTTTATGTGCTCTCTACCTTTTCCAGCGGCGGGCGCACCCGGGTCTTTGCACAGCATATTTCCGAAACAGGCAACTATAACCCGCAAATCCTGGTTTTAGGCAGCAGCGTGTATGGCAGCCGGGTGCTTTTTGCCACGGAACCAAACAAGGCTACCCTGCTACTGGTGCAGACAGGTGAGACGAGCGGCCCCGCTTCCGTCACCCTGCTCTCAAAGGACCTGAAACCCCGCTGGACGGAGGACCTCAAGACAACAGGCAGAATACAGGAAGTATTGTTAAAACGTGATGGGTCTTCTTTTATACTTACCTGGGACGGGGCAACAGCCCCCGCTACCGCCGCTTTTCAGCTTTACCGCTTCAGCGATGACGGCCGGCTAACAAACAAAGCCCTGGGCCATGAGCAATACCGGCCGCTGCAGGCCCGGCTCCTGCTTACTCCCGGGCGCGACGTGGTGGTAGCCGGTTACATTGTGCCCGCCACATCGGTGGTTACCCAGAACCCTGAACCCAAAGGCACCTTTTACTACCGGCTGCCTGACGGCAAGATGCCGGACCCGGTGATTTCCTTCAGCTTGTTTGATACCGATTTTATACTTGACTACAAGCGGCACAAACCAGACGACGACCACAGCCAGCGCCTGCGCAGCCTGCAGCTCGGCCCTTTAATACCTGCCGGAAAACAGGGGGCGACGCTGATCGGGGAAGTAACGTTTGCACAGGCTGCCGGCGGCTATGTCACGCAGAATCATGACGATATCCTTATGACCTCCCTTTCGCCTGCAGGCACACCCACCTACATTACCACCATCAACAAAGAGCAGCACAGCCCCCGGAATGCCATTTTCCAGGGCTCCTATTTTGCTACCGCCATCGGCGACACGCTGCATTTGCTTTATTTGAATTTCAGATACGCCGATACTGCTGAAAATAACGAAGAAGAAAGCATCCTTCCGGAAGAAGCAGTACCGGTGCATGTAACCGTTGCGCCAGACGGAAGCCAGCAGCTACGGCCGCTTCAATACAGCGTAGCAGACTCGGCGGCTAGTTTTTACCTGCGCCCTCCGGCTACTTTCCAGGTCTCGGAGCGGGAATATATTGTGCTGGGCATCGGTAAAGGCTATTACAGGTATGGCCGGATGCGGTTTTAAGGGCCTGCTGCCTTCCTTTTGATTCTCGCGTAATCAGCCGCCAACAATCCGCAATTTTTACGACCTTTGTAAACGCTAACGTAGAAACACCCTTGTCCGAACTGCTGAATTTCAATTTTCCGCCGGAGCCGGCCGTTGACCGCGTCACCTTGTTTGCCGACGTGATCCTGCCCCTGCCGCTACCCAAGCTCTATACTTATCGCATCCCCTTTGAGATGAACGATGAGGTGCTGGTGGGGGCGCGCGTAATTGTGCAGTTCGGAGCCAAGAAAGTGCTAAGCTGCATTGTGGCCGAGATCCACGAAAATGCCCCAGCCGAGTACCAGGCCAAGTATATACTGGATGTGCTCGACGATACGCCCATTATTACGGCGCCGCAGCTCAAGCTCTTTAAATGGATTGCCGACTATTATATGTGCACTTTGGGCGAGGTGATCAACGCGGCACTTCCTTCTGCGCTGAAACTGAGCAGCGAGTCGCGCATACAGCTGCACCCGCAGTATAACCCCGAAGAAGACGAGCTTATACTTGCCCCGCAGGAAGAAAAAATCATTTTTGCCCTGCAGCAAAACCAGGCCCTCACTTTTACCGAAGTGGGCAACCTGCTGCAGCTCAAAAGCTCACATAAGTTTATCAAGTCGCTCATCCAGAAAGAGGCCATCATCATTTATGAGCAGGTCAGCGACAAGTTCTCGCCCAAAGTGGTAAAGAAGGTGCGCCTCTCAGAGCATTTTGTGCAGGAAGAAGGCATGCTGGAAGAGCTTTTTAACCAGCTGACCCCGCTCCCCAAGCAACTCGATATCCTGCTCAATTACCTCCAGAAAGTACCCGTGCACCAGGACGTGCACCTCAACTACAAAGGCCTGGAGAAAAGTACGCTCACGGGCAACCCGCACCTGTCGGCTTCGTCGGTTAACACGCTCATTAAAAAAGGTGTGCTGGAGCAGTTCGACCAGATCGTGTCGCGCTTCCCGATGGACAACGAGCCCCAGCAAATGCCCATGGCCTTGTCGGAACACCAGCTGCAGGCTAAGGACGAGATCCTGGGTTTGTTTAAAGAGAAAGATTCGGTGCTGCTGCATGGCATCACCGGCAGTGGCAAAACCGAAGTATACATCGACCTGATCAAACATGCCCTGGAAGGCGGCGGCCAGGTATTATACTTGCTGCCCGAAATTGCCCTTACGGCCCAAATCGTGACGCGCCTGATGAAAGTGTTTGGTGATAAGCTGGGCGTGTACCACTCCAAGTTCTCGGATAACGAGCGGGCCGAAGTATGGCAGGGCGTGCTGGCCGGGCGCTTCCAGGTGGTGGTGGGCGTGCGCTCGGCGGTTTTCCTGCCCTTCCACAACCTCTCGCTCATCATTATCGACGAGGAGCACGAGGCCAGTTACAAGCAGTATGACCCGGCGCCACGCTACAATGCCCGCGAAACGGCCCTGGTCATGGCCAGCCTGCAGGGCGCCAAAACGCTGCTGGGTTCGGCCACGCCCGCTATCGAGAGCTATTATAACTGCAAGAGTGGTCGCTGGGGCCTGGTAGAAATGAACAAGCGTTTCGGCAAAGCCCAGTTGCCCAGCATCGAGCTGGTGAACACACGCGAGGAGCAGCAGCGCAAAAATATGCACAGCCACTTCTCGGCCAAGCTTTTAACGGCTATTGAAGAACGGCTGCACCGCCAGGAGCAGGTGATTTTGTTCCAGAACCGCCGGGGCTACGCGCCCTTTATCTCCTGCGAGGAGTGCTCCTGGATACCCAAGTGCAAGTACTGCGCCGTGAGCCTGTCGTACCACAAGTATAACAACGAGCTGCGCTGCCACTACTGCGGCTACCACGAGCACATGCCCCACGACTGCCCGGCCTGCGGGGCTACCACACTGAAAAGTATGGGCTTTGGTACCGAAAAGGTGGAGGACGAGCTGAAACTATTGCTGCCCAATGCCGAAGTGCAGCGCATGGACCTGGACACGACCAAAAAGAAGAACAGCTACCAGCAGATCATCGCCGATTTCGAGACCGGCCGCACCAATGTGCTGGTGGGCACGCAGATGGTTACGAAAGGACTGGATTTTGAGAACGTGAGTCTGGTCGGTATCCTGAATGCCGATACGATCATCAACTTCCCCGATTTCCGGGCGCACGAGCGGGCGTACCAGCTGTTTGTGCAGGTAAGCGGCCGGGCGGGGCGCAAAGGCAAGCCCGGCGCCGTGATCATCCAGACCCGTGACCCATTGCAGCCTATCTTCCGAAAAGTGCACAGCAACGATTACCAGAGCCTGTACGAGCATGAAATTGAAGAGCGGCTGCGCTTCAGTTACCCGCCTTTTGTGCGCATGATCCGCATCACGGTGAAACATGGGGAGGAACACACCGCTGAGAACGCGGCGATTGTGCTGGCCAAGGACCTGGCCGACCGGCTGGGTAAGCAGCAGGTGCTCGGGCCGGAAGTGCCCTACATCTTCAAGATTCGGAATTTGTTTCTGCAGGAGATCCATATCAAGCTGCCCCGCGAGCATACCAACCTGAAAGCTGCTAAAGGACAGATCGCCCAGGCCATTTTTAACGTGAAGCTGCTGCCTGATTTCAAAGGGCTGCGCATTGTAGCCGATGTAGATCCGGTGTAGCCAAAGCCCTGCAGGCCAGGCAAAAAGCAACCGGAAGACGGCAGGAAAATTTATTTTTTATTTTCAGCATCTGTTACAACTCCTGCCCCAGCCCTACGTATAGATAGATACCTTTGGCTAAAAGTTGAAAACCTGAGAGTCTGATCTATCCCCAAAAAGATAAATTAGCTTTCAGGTTTTTCCCGTTTATACCCGCTCCTACAGGTCCTGCTTGCGCAGTAACATCACCAGGTACAGGATCCCGAACACCAGGAACACAACAGTCAGGAAAATATCCAGCTTGCTATAGTTGCCCATCATAATTTTATACCCGTTTAGTCCGGCAAACACAAAACAGACAATAGTAAGTACAATGCGATAAAACCTCCGGTTCTGCATGGAATGGCTGTTAATTAGTTAAGAATACGTTTCTGATGGTTTACGCCAGGTAGCGCTCCCGGATTACTTTGAGGTGATGAATTTCGTGGCCGAGGATCACGTAGCCCAGTGCCCGCACCGAGCAAACGTTGCCGTTGGCCACGCCGGTCTGTTGCAATGCTTCCGCATCAAAGCTCCTGAAAAGGGCGATGGTGGCGGTTCGAACAGCCGTATACTCGGCAAGCAGGGCCATCATATCGCGGGCATCCGCTTTGGAAGGTATTACATAAATACCTTCGTCGAAGCCCGGTAGTTCTGTTTTGTCCTGGCGGGCAAAGCGCAGCGCGCGGTAAGCAAAGATCCGTTCGGCATCCATCATGTGCACCAACAACTCTTTTATACTCCATTTCCCCGCTGCATAGCGGTGCAGCAGTTTCTCCTCGCTCAGCTCCTGCATTAACCCGGCAATGTAAGTATAACTAGCGGTGAGGCCTTCCAGCAGGTCTTCGGCCTGCGCTTCCTGTATATAGTTTGCAAAAGCGGGACTATACTCTGTTGGTTGCGGGAACGTAATTATGGTGCTCATTTTTATCTTGCCTGTGGCAGCATCTGTTTCTACCTGCGAAGGTACTTAATTTTACCAAAGCGCCTACAGCATCCTTCCTCCGAAAAAGCCTGTGAGTTTATACTTTACCCCTGCAAACATGCTACTGACTTTGCAAAGCCAGCCTCGGCCCGGTTTCATACTTTGCTGCGGCTAGTTTCATCCTGCAACTTCTTCTAAAACAAAAATCCCCTTGCCTATAGTGGCAAGGGGATTTTCAAAAAGTAATTTCGGCGCAGGAATTACCTGCCTACCATGAACACGGCATTGCCAAAAAGCAGCTTGCCGCCTTGCCAGAAAGCCCGGAAGAGCGGGTTATCGGCCAGGTACACGACTTGCCCGCGGCCCATCTCCTGGGTGCCCAAAATCATGGCGTCCTGCAGCTTTTGCTTTGCCTGTGTACCCACAAAACCGGTAGTATAGTTTTTCTTCTTCAGCACGCCCACGTTCCAGCCATCCTCTAAAAACTCAAAGGCATTGGCCGACCGCACCAGGGCATAATAGGTATCATCGTAGCCAAAGGCCAGCGGATGGGTTTTATCCAGGTCCACGCGGTAAATGCTTCCCTGCACCATGTCGCTCAGTTCCTGGCGCTCACGCTGGCCGTATACCTGCAGGGCAGCGTACGGGCTTTTGCCTTTTTCAGCTTTCGCCTTGTCCTTGCCCGCTTCTTCTTCGTCTTCCCCTTTCAGTTTAAGGTTGAAGCCTTTTTTGCCGGCCAGAAAGCCTGCGGCATCTTCCATCGCGATCAGTTTGCCGCCCGCCTTTATCCAGTCTGTCACGGCTCCGAGCGTTTTCTCATTCAGCACCTCGCCGTACGAGCCATCCGGAAGGATAAGCACGTCAAACTCCTGAAGTGGCACCCTGCTAAAATAAGCGGTGTTGATGGCTGTAACCGGGTAGTTGATCTGCTGCTCAAAATAGTGCCATACTTCGCCAAAACCGTACGCCGAAACGCCCTCTCCTGTCATGATGGCTACTTTCGGCATTTTGATAGCATGCACACTGCCCGAGCCAAAGTCGCCACCGCTGGTAGCAAAGCCTGTTTCGGTAGCCTGAAGCGACACATTATACGTAGCTGCCAGCTGGCGCACAGTAGCATCCAGTTTATCGCCCAGGCGCTCGTTGCCACTGCGGGTAATAATGAGGGTGCCGGGAGCATACTGCGTTTTGCCCATTTCAAAAGGCTTCTCCGAAACACGAACCTTGATATCATGCTTCATCAGGTCTGCCAGGAAACGTAGGTCTTCCAGGCTGTTCCAGCGCGCCAGGTAAGCATAAGGGCGGGCAACAGAAATAGCTGGCGCAGCCGCCACAGCCGATTTAGCGGAAGCGGGCTCGAGGCGGTTTTTAAGCGCATAAGCCTGCAAGCCATACGCGTACGGAATGGCCCAAGTCGTAATGTCGTAGGTCAGCGAGTCTTCCAGTTTGGACTCGGGTTCGAATAGCACCTTTACCAGCGTGGATTTCGGCTGATACATACTTACCACCAGGTCGTTATCGCCTACTTTAAAGCTTTCGTTCTTGCCAGTGGTATAGTTAAACCCTTTCGCGGATTTGCTCTTGCTGCCATACCCATAGGCGATCTGCTGCCGGTCGAGGTAGTTGGCCAGTTGCTGTATTTTTTCGGCATTCTGGTCGGTAGCTTTCAGTACGAACGTTTTGTAAGTACCGCCCGGGTGGTTCAGATTGTTGTCATAGTACTTGCGGAACTCCTGCTTCAGCTGGTCGGCCTTTTCAGAAGCCGCCTGCAGGGTTGCCTTACTGGCCGCTACGTGGTGTGCAATGCGGTCGGTGAGGGTCAGCGTGTCGCCATCGGCTTTTATATACGCCAGGCCTGCACGGCCCGAGCCGCCTTGCTCGTAGGTCATGCCGATTGCCCCATTGTAGGTAGGCCATGTATCGCCGTAGCTGGGGTAAAACAGGTCATATTCTTCGCGGGTAAAGTATAGCCAGTTGTTCTTATCGAAGTACTGGCGGTTATACTCACCAATGGTGTTCTGAAACTGGCGCTGCCAGGGCGTGATGCTTTCGTGGTAAGGCTTGGCCGCCGGCGAAAAATAATACGGCGCCTCCGGTCCCATCTCGTGGAAGTCGGCGTGCACCTGGGGCAGCCACTGGTTGTAAACGGCTATGCGCTGCTTTGTTTCTATCTGCGTTTGCCAGGCCCAGTCGCGGTTCAGGTCAAAGTAATAGTGATTGGGGCGTCCGCCCGGCCATGGCTCCCAGTGTTCCCAGGCGTAAGGCGAGGCATTGCCGCCGCGGTTAGAGGCCTGCTTGTACCACTGCACATAGCGCTCGCGGCCATCGGGGTTAATGCAAGGGTCCAGCAGCACCACTTCGTTCTGCAGCCACTGCCGGCTCTGCTCGTTTGCCGGGTTCACCAGGTCGTAAAGTACCTGCATCACCGCCTCCGAGCTTACGGCCTCGTTGCCGTGCACGTTGTAGCTAAGCCAGGCAATAGCCGGCTGGTTGCCTTCTACCTGTCCTTTGGCCATACCTGCCATGCGCAGGCTGTTTTCGCGGATCTGCTCCAGGCGCGGCAGGTTTTCATCCGATGCAATGTAGGCCAGCACCAGCGGCCGTCCCTCGTAGGTATGGCCATATTCCTGCACTTTAATGCGGTTCGGCGCCTGTCGGGCTACATAGTATACATAATCCAGCAGGCGGGCGTGCGGGGTAAACTGCTGCCCCAGCTTATAGCCCAGAAATTGCTCTGGCGTCTGCAGGGTTTGCTGGGCTAGCGCCACCTGCACACTTAGCAGCAGGGCCACAAAAGCGAAGGTTCGCTTCAACGTGTTTGTCATAGGTTTAGGATTGTGAAAGTGCTTAAAAGTAAAGCGATCGATTAAGTCCCAATCTGCGCAAAAATGGTGACTTAGGCAAGTATTGCCAGGTGTGGAAACGCGCCTACCACAAAATTCATCCTATTCTGAATAATGTGCTCGTATTTTGCCGGTTATCAGCTCAACCCGGATCACTATAATAATTACAGCGGCGCTTATACCCTGCCCGAAGATGGCGGCTAACACTACATTGAAATTATCGATAGGATAGATAGAATAGATGAAGTATGGAATCATCCCTCATAGACACTCAAATGAACTGGGGAATGAACGAAATCCTGGCCGCCTTAGCGGATGCCTTCGCCAAAAATACTTATACTAATAACCTCTGTATCAAAGAGAAGTTATCCATAGAGCAATAGTTACCAGGTATAAACAGCAGCGGCAGGCACTGGCCTGCCGCTGCTGTTTATACCTGGTTAGACAAGTTTTAAGCTGCCAAAGTATTTGGCCATCAAAAATATAAGGCTCGTGGAAGGCAGGCAAGCCACATCAAAGACAAAGTATGATTTTTCCAACAACCCTTGAAAGAACATCCCGTACAGCAATTCATGGTTAAACACTAAAACTTATCTGATTGATGAAAAACAAACTTTTACTCCTGCTTTTCTTTCTACCCCTCCTGCTGGCCGGGTGCCAGGATCCTGATGATGATGTTGATTTCCCAACTCCGGAGCCCCCAAAGCCTGTAAGTGAGCTCATAAAGGACGATTGGTATCTTAAGGAGATTATAAATATTGATCCCGCTGGCCAAGAAACAACGAATCCTAGAAATACCAGATACAATATTGAGGAAGATTATATCCAAATCTACTATGATCCCACAGGACATGATTCGGGAGGAGGAGATTACATGCTTAAGGAAAGCGGAGGTAAAACTTATCTTGAACTTTATAATAGGTCTCTCTATGAAATTTATGAGATAACCTCTATCAATGACAGTTCGATGACCTGGGAAGTTACCGACAGCCTTTCACAGCTATGGGCTGAGAATCCGCCACCTTACCCATTGTCTGAACATTTTAAAATGACATTCAAAAGGAGAGTTAAACATCCGCTGGAAGATAAAATAATTGGGGGATTCTGGAATGTTGATTCTACTATTAAAGTAACGTACGATGCGGCAGGCAATATTATTAAAAAGGAAGGTTCCTCCAATCAAAACCGTCTCTTTAACTTTGAAATTGATATAGCAGAAATTTACCCACCGCAAAATGAGCCAGATGCTGACTATTATGAAGCCTCCTGGATTTTGAAAGACAGAGAGGGCAAAACATACCTGGAGTATGATAGTGAAGACTACACCACTATGATCATCAATCAAGTGATTTCTGTTACAGACGATAAGATGGTTTGGGAGCGGAAAGAGAGCCCAACGGTCTCGTATATTATCGAACTAAGCAGACAATAGCAGCGAGCCCAAAAGAAGGGCAGGATTATCACCAGACATCCTGCCCTTCTTTTATCTGATTGCAAGTATAATTCCTTGTATGCTGAAGTATAATACGCAAACTCCATTAAAATCCTGCTACTCTTAGATGTTATATACTTTTGTTTAGCGAGTATCAGCTAATGCACAAAAGATGAAACAAAAACGTACAAGCACATGAATAACAAACTTTTACTCCTCCTTTTCTTTCTACCCCTCCTGCTGGCCGGGTGCCAGGATCCTGATGATGATGTTGATTTTCCAAAGCCTGAACCCCAAAAGCCGGTAAGCGAGCTCATACAGGGAGAATGGGTACAATCTGCCAGAATCGATATAGATCAGAACGGCAATGAAACCACGCATGATAACAAATATTATAACAGGTGGCAGTTCGACGAGCATGATTTATATATACTTTCCAGTCCTGATGGGCACGATGCACAAGGTGGCGCATATACGTTAACGCGAAGCGGTGGCAAGGACTACATTGCGTTTGGCACTGCCAATGAGGGAAATACGACGTATGAGATTACCTCCATTACAGATAGCACGATGTTATGGGAGCTGACCGACAGCCTCTCACAATTGTCTGATGCGCATCAGGGCGAGCACTTTATATTAAAGTTCAGAAGGCTGGAGACAACGCCAGAGTATAAGATTACAGGGAACTGGAGCCCCAGCAAAACGACGAAAGTAACCTATAATGCTGCCGGCAATGTGGTTAGCAGAAAGGCAGCAGCCAACGAGGTGAATGCATTGCAGATCGTTTCATCAGATAAAGCGGTTTTCGTTGACTGGAATAATGATAAAATTGACGCGGGGTACAACTATACGTTAGACGAAGGCCTTAATAGCACAACCCTCACCCTTAAATCCCCTGCTACAAATGACGTGGCCTTACAAGTAAAACTGACCAGCCTCTCAGAAAATCGTATGACATGGGAGCGAAAGGAAAGTGCTACCATAGCGTACATCACTGAGTTCACAAAAGTCGACAACCTGGCGCCTCCCGATGGGTCGAAAGCCGCAAAAATGATAGGAGAATGGATACAAGATGACCCCGCCTTTCCGGGTGGCTTGCACTATGCATTTTACGGCAGCAACTTCGAAATTTACACCACACCGGACCATGATGTTGTAGCGGGCGGCCCATACTTTGTAATCGAACGGGAGGGCAAAACATACTTCTCCTACCTGGACGATGATGCCTCCAGGAACAACTATGAGGTAACCAAACTGTCGGATAACAGCATGACCCTGGTGCCGGCGGATGATCTTCCTTTCTTGCCTGGCTACGGCGAAAACACGTATGGTGGCACCATTGTGCTAACCCGCAGCAAGTAACTTCAACAATAAGGGGAGTTAGCAGCCCCCCTTATTGTTTATACTTCTTTGAAGCAACTTAAAAGCTGCCTGCATATGTAAGTGGAAATAAAAAAGCAAAGGGCTGGCTACATCAGAGACATAGTATAACATTTCCACTGCCTACCAAAACAGCTCCTTTAAAACAATTAACACTTAAATACTAATACTATTTAATGGATGAAAAACAAACTTTTACTACTGCTCCTTATGCTTCCTCTCCTGATTACCGGGTGCCAGGAACCAAACGATGATGTTGATTTTCCAAAACCACAACCGCAAAAGCCGGTAAGCGAGCTCATAAAGGGAAGTTGGTATAAAGCCTCCAGTAATGCCTATTCCAGGTATGACATTACAGATAAGGTCATCACTACACTTACGGACCCCATGGGTATGAATGAAGGCGGAGCTGATTATACTTTGAAGCAAAGCGGAGGCAAAACGTATATCGAACTGAATGACCTGAATGCTTTGTATCAGATTTACCAGATCACTTCCATTTCGGACAGCGCCATGACATGGGAAGTATCCGATAGCCTTGCCCGGTTATGGTTTGAAGATACTAAACCACATCAACTACAGTTCAAAAAAAGAGTTAAACATCCGCTGGAAGATAAAATAACCGGCTTCTGGGACACCGCCAAAACCACAAAAGTGACATACAACGCAGCTGGCAATGTTGTGAAAGAAGAGAAAGTTGCCAACCAAACCAGGGGCTTTGAATTCGAAATTGACTGGTGCACGGTGTTTTTCCCCCTGACGGAGTCAGGCAGGGAGTATGCCTATGGGGATTGGTTGTTGAAGGACATAAGTGGCAAGACCTTCCTTTCGTACAACGACGAAGATCACCCAACCATGATCACAAATGAAATCCTTTCGGTAACCGGCGATAAAATGGTCTGGAAAAGTACCGAAAGCGCCACAGTAGCCTATATCATTGCCTTGCGTAGAAAGTAGGTGAGGTAAACTTTAGGCTTATAAAGCCCTAAAAACAGCAACGGGAGGCCAGGACCTCCCGTTGCTGTTTTTGTTGCTACTCCTTTAAAGCCCCTTTTTCACCTGCTCATGGCGATTTCACCTGTCGCTACCTTTCTGATTCACGACCTCACCTAAACGCAAATTATACTTATTAAAGCATTGTTTACACTTAAGCAATCCTTAAAATTTAATTTACCGTACATAGTATTTCATTATTTAAAGCTGCTTAACCATGATGAAAAACCTGTATTTGCTTCCGATGTTGTTTTTGCTACTGCTGGCCGGCTGCCAGAAGCCTGATGAGGAAGTGCCCTTACCAGACCCGGAAAAGCCCATAAGTGAGCTGCTCATCGGTGACTGGCGTAACTATGAACGTATCACGATCGATGCAGATAACAAAGAAACGACGCATCCCATCACGTATACCGTTTATCACATCAAACCGGAAATCCTCTCCATCTATTATAATGTGGAAGGCCATGACCAGGGAGGCGGAAGATATACAATTACGAAAAGCGGCAACAGGAATTATATAGAATGGATTGATAATATAAATGGGTACGCAAAGTATGAAATAACCGCTATTACGGATAGCAGTATGACCTGGGAAATGACCGATAGCCTGGCCGCGCTATCTGACTTAAACCAGGACGAGCATTTCAGGCTTTCTTTCCGGAAAATGATCAAACATCCGTTGGAAAGCAAAATAACCGGCTTCTGGGACACGGATACCACGACCCGGGTAACTTATGATGCGGCTGGAAACATCCTGAAAACAGAAGGCGTAACGAACCAGATCAGCAGCTATGAAATTGAACCGGAATACCTGGTTATATACTGGGCAACAGAAAACCCGGAAAATTCGATGACGGAGTACACGTTCAGAGACGAAGCGGAAAAAACATACCTGGAATATACGCTTTACCGGGAGGGTACCACGACCGCTTACTCGTATGAGATCGTTTCGGTGACAGACGATACGATGGTATGGAAGCAACAGGTGAGCCCTACCGTCTCATACCTTACCACCTTCACAAGAGAATAAAAGACCACTGCGCGCTAGCAGAAAGGCAATCCATACATCACCTGATCCTTCCGGCGGAAGATTACGTTTTCTTAGGGGCTATACCTACGCAACCAGGATAGCAAACTACGTATGCGGACAAACTACCGGGGCGGGTGCCTGGCAAGTATAAGTATGCTGCTGCTGTTGTGTGTGGCGGGCCTGCTGCTGACAAGTATACCCGTAAACAGGGGCTATGCACAAACAGCAGGTGGCGTGGAGATCTTTGTCATTTCTAACGGCGTGCACACCGACCTAGTGGTGCCGGTTAAAACCCCGGACATCGACTGGCGGCAGCGCTTACCGCTCTACCAGTTTGCCGGCGCCGACAGCACTTATACCTACCTGTCGTTTGGTTGGGGCGACCGCCGTTTTTACGTGGAAACGCCGGAATGGAAAGACCTGACGCCGGATGTGGCCATTTCGGCTGCATTGTGGCCCACACCCTCTGCCCTGCACGTGGCTTACCTGCGGGGCCGGCTGGCGCCTGGCAAAAGGCAGCGCCGGTTGCAGCTTTCGCCGGCCCAGTACCAACAGCTTGTTACCTACATCACCCACTCGTTTCAGCAGCAAAATGGCCGTTTTATACTTATGCCGGGGGTTGGGTATACCGACCAGGATAATTTCTATGAAGCCAGAGGCAGGTTCTTCCTCTTTAACAATTGCAACAACTGGGTGAACAGGGGCCTGAAAGCGGCCGGTGTACGCACGGCATTGTGGGCACCGCTCCCGTTTGCCGTGATGCGGCACTTGCCCAGGCCCTGAAAAAAGCAAAGCCCCGGCAGCTGCCGGGGCTTTGCTATACTATAAGCATATGAAATAAAGGCCATTGGAAAGCAGTAAGGCTTTTAATTCATCGGTACTTCCATCAGCAGCAGCTCGGCATCCGAACTAGCTTTGATGGAGATCATATCGGTTTCAGATAGGCCAATGCCATCGCGTCTGTTCAGTTTTTCGCCATCGATCTCCACGTTGCCTTCCAGCACCAGGGCGTACAGGCCGTTGCCTGGTTTATGGATCTTGTAGTCTTCCGAAAAGCCCTCTTTCAGTGTACCCAATGAGAACCAGGCATCCTGATTGATCCAGACTCCTTCGCCATTTTTATCAGGCGATACCACCACCTGCAATTTGTTCTGGCGGTCTTCGGGCTGAAAAGTTTTCTGGGCATAACGGGGTTCAATGTTTTGCTCCTTGGGCAACACCCAGATCTGCAGAAATTTCACCTTCTCTGTTTTAGAGTGGTTATACTCCGAGTGCGTAAGTCCACGGCCAGCCGACATGATCTGTACATCGTTGGTGCGGATAACCTCCTTGGTACCAGTGCTGTCCTGGTGTTCCAGGGCGCCGGCCAATGGAATAGAGATGATCTCCATGTTATCGTGCGGGTGCGCGCCAAAGCCCATGCCCGGCGCTACTTCGTCGTCGTTGATGACCCGCAGCAAGCCAAAACCCATGCGTTGCGGGTTATAGTAGCGGGCAAAGCTAAAGGTGTGGTGCGAGTTTAACCAGCCGTGGTTGGCATGGCCCCGGGAGCTCGCTCTATCAATTATTTTATTGCTCATTTGTTTTTCCTTCTATTGTAAATGCGTTATTGCCCCAGCTGCCGGCATACACCACCTCGCTGAGCGGCTTGCGGATGCGTGGCGCCACTTCGCGGGCTTTTAAATTATCCGGCAGTTGTTCTATATCACCCAGATAGCCGATGGTAGCCATCAGCACGGGCTGGTAGCCAGCTGGCAAATGCAGTGATTCTATTGCTTTGGCAGCAGAGAAACCACCCATCAGATGCACATAAAGCCCCAGCTCGGTGGCCTGCGCCAGCAGGTTACCTGTGGCCAGACCCACATCATGCCAGGCATGGGCATAGGCATTTTCCGTATCGCCGAAATTCATTTTAGCTACCGTTAGCAGCAGCACCGGGGCATGTTGCGCCCAGATGCGGTTGCCTTCGGCCAGCGAGGCCAGCATGGCCTGGTATGCTTCGGGTTGCTGCTCTTTATCGGCGTAAACGAAACGCCAGGGCTGCTCGTTCATGGCCGATGGCGCCCAGCGGGCAGCTTCAAATAATGCCTGGAGGGCCTCAGCCGGTAAAGGTTTTTCACTGTAGGCTCTTGTACTGCGTCTGTTACGGATCAATTCGTGTACTTGCATCGCTTCCATCATGGCCAGGGTTACTGTTTATACCTTTCTCTTCAGGCAATGTGCCTTACGATAAGGTTTACTCAGTCTTGCTTACTGTTGTTTGATGAGTTCGAGCTGCGCTTTTACTTTTACCTGTTTGCCCAGCATGGCGCCACCAGTTTCCATCAAGGCATTATACTGCAGGCCAAAGTCAAAACGATCGATTTTGCCTTCTACCTGGAAGCCAGCTCTGGTGTAGCCATACGGATCTTTGATCACGCCTCCTTTAGTCACGTTCAGGGTCACTTCTTTGGTCACGTCTCGGATGGTCAGCTCACCGGTCAGCTTAAATTCTTCTTCGTCGAGTTGCGTTACGCTGGTGCTCTTAAAGGAGATTACCGGGTAATGGGCCACATCAAAAAAGTCATTGGCACGGAGGTGGTTGTCGCGGTCGGTATTGCCGGTGGTGATGCTGGCCACCTGGATGGTTACCTCGGCTGCGGCATCTGAAAAGTCCTCGCCGGAAGAAGTAACTTCGAGAGTAAAATCGCCAAAATTGCCTTCTACTTCTGAGATCAGCATGTGACGAATGGCAAACTTAATTTGAGAATGGCTTTGATCGACGGTCCAGATTGACTTTGTTTCTGTTGATGGATTCATAGGTTGTGTCGTTTTTTTGTTCTGCTATACTTTCTTAGAGCTGCCTTCGGACCTGACGCATAACACGAGCTGTGCTGATTGCTGCTTTGTTATACCGATCCGGGAAGGAAGATTATTTATATGTATATACATCAAATGTACGTACATAGTTCATGAAAACAAAATATTTCCTCCACCTTTTTCGCTTGAAAATCCACAATTATACCTATGTAATTGATTTCCTAGGCATTACAGAAGGAGTTCCTGAAACATAGGAGCAGGCAGGCGGGAAGTAAACAGGCCTTGTTGGGAGAAGTATGAAAGCAGCGTTCGTTACTCAGGCAGAATGGCTTTCCGGCTCGGGTAGTTAGCAGCAGCTTGTACTTACAGCAAAGCGCCTGTTGCAAACAGGCGCTTTGAAGAAGTAAACCAGATATAGGTGCAGGTTACAAACCTAATTTTCGTATGGCCAACAGGCAAAGCGCCACCGAACCCGACACATGAATGCTGCCCCCGAGCACCAGCTTTTCCACGTCAGCAAGGGGCACTTTCAGCACTTCGATGTCTTCGCTTTCGTCCAAGTCCTGTTCCGCTACTTTGCGCACATTACGGGCCAGGAAAAAGTAGATTTTGTTGGTGTCTTTGGTCGGGTTATCGATCACCTCCAGCAAGGGTTCCACCGCATCCGAAGTATAGCCGGTTTCTTCCAGCAGCTCGCGCATGGCTGCTGCACTGGGGTCTGTTTCGTCTTCGTCGATCACGCCGCCGGGAAGCTCCATAAAAATATTCCCTGCCGCGTGTTTATACTGTCGTACAAAAATCACGTGGTTATCTTCGGTTAGCGGGAACGTAAGTACCACATTGGGCCGCACACTTACAAAGTAATCGTCCATTTCGCGGCCATTGGGCAAGGCCACGTGGTCGCGCCGGAGCTTGTACCACTTGTGCTCAAACACCATTTCTGACTTAAGTACTTTCCAGGGCTTTGGGGTATTTTCGGTATGTTCCATGCTGACAGAGTATAAAAATATGGCGCTGCAAGTTAGGATTAAAACCTAAAAAGCCCGGCGCCTGCTAAAGTTCAGGTGCCGGGCTTTTAGGTAAGGTGTATGCTAAACTAGCTGCGCTTCATTGCAAAGGCAGTCGAGGCGCATCAGGGCTGGCCGTTTCCGTTGTGGCCTACCATGTACTCGTTCTTGCTGTTCACTTTATGCAGCACCGCTTCCTGCCAGTCCTGGCCGGTTGCAGAAAGGTACTCCGACTGGTTCCATTGCTGTTTTTCGCGCAAAGCTTCATCCACTTCCAGGATATACATTTCGTGGCCAGGCCGCGCAGTTACGCGCAGGCCGCAGGAGCGCATCATGGCTTCGATGGCGGCGTGGTTGGGCGCCCACCAGTTGGTCGGGTCGCCGGCCATGCGCTTTTCTATAAACGCCATTTTCGGCCAATCTTCGGCCAGCATCCGTTTGCGGTCATTGATATCGAAATCAGCGGGCGTTTCGGCTGCCTTTTTACCGGGCATGGTCAGCGTCTGAAACACCATCAGCTTCCGCACTTTCTGCGATAGGATATCGAGCGAGAGCAAGGGATAGCGCAGGTGATACAGCACCCCCATGTACCAGATCAGGTCAAACTGCTCGTCGAGGCGGGCCAGGTCATAGACCTGCATCTGGCGGAGCTCAATTTTATCCTCCAGGCCAAATTGCTTGGCCGCCCAGGCAGCCTGCCGCAGGTAGTGCGGGTCCACATCGATACCTAGAACCTGCGCGCCGCGCTTGGCCAGTTCTATACTATAAAAGCCGGCATTACACCCAATATCCAGCACTTTCCAGCCGGTGAGGTCTGCGGGAATGTAGGATGCCAGTTCTGCCCATTTAAAAGCAGGGAAATCACCTAACCGATGATTCGGGGCTGTTTGCTCGCCGTTGGGCAAGTGTAAGTTATGAAACCAGGGCCCGAGCTGCTTTATTTCCTCCTGCATTATTAATTTTGAATGAGTGAATACTTGAATGTTTTTTTATTTAGCTGCTTACCACCAGTTCCTCACTGTCCGACGATTCCAGCGTCATGAGTTCTTCGGCATAGCTGATAAGCTCTTTGGCGCGGTGCGCGGCCGTATGGCGCGAGAGCACTTTTTTACGGGCCAGTTCACCGATCATTTTCCGTTCTGACTTGCAGATCTCCCGCAGGAACCGAAGCGTATCTTTGGCAGAGTAAGCGACCAGTATCTCGGACCCTATATCGAAAATAGAATCGAGGCCTTCCCAGTAATCCGAAATGATCGGCGTGCCACAGGCGGCCGCCTCAAACAGGCGTACGCTTGGCGAATAGCCGGCTTTGATCATATCGGCCCGCGTAATATTCTGGGTAAAGCGCTGGCTGTTGTAAAACTTGCGGTGCTCGGCAGGCGGCAGGTGCTGGATGTGCTGCGTGTTTACAGGCCATTGTATACTTTCGGGGTACTGCGGGCCGGCTACTACAAAGCGGCCTCCCTCCCACTGGCGGGCTGCATCCAGCATCAGCTTTTCGAGCGGTGGCTGGCGGTCATCAGAGTACGTGCCCAGGTAGCCCAGGTCCCACTGCACATTCTGAAACTCGGGATAGTATAAACCCGGGTCGAACGAGCAGTAAAGCGCCCGCGCCATTGGGGAACCATACGTACGCTCCAGCATCCTTAAAGTCGGGCCACCGGTAAACGACAAGTATAAATCATACTTGGGGATGAGGCGGGGATGCAGGTACTCGTAGTCGCCGCGTTCCAGCTTGGCCAGCGTTACGGGCGTGTCGATATCGTAAAAAGCCTTGATGCCATGCGCCGTCTTGATCACCCACTCGCCTACCGCTACGCCTTCCGGCACGTAAGAGCCTACAATCACCATATCCGCCTCCTGCACATGCTCGGTAAAACGCGCTTTGAGGTCCGTTAAGGAAGTATAAAGTTCCGTCTGGCAGTATTCGGGCGCCGGCAGATCGCGGCTGGCGGCATACCAGGGAACATCGCGTTCCAGGAAAAGGACATGATGGTGTTGTTCGTTGAGCGCACGCACAAGCCCCCGGAAGGTGGTGGCGTGGCCATTTCCCCAACTGGAGGTAATCGATAAACCTAGAATTACGATATTCATGCCAATGCTTCGTTAACCTGTTTTACTTTCGCGTATAGTAGCTGCTCGAGCTGCCCGGCGCGGTGGCTGTAGGTATGCCCCGACAGCACTTTGCGATAAGCAGCCTCCCCGATGGCCCTGGCTTTCTCGTCGGTTAAACCGGCAAGTATAGCCGCCACCTCAGCACCGTCTTTTGCGACCAGAATTTCCTGATCCGGTTCAAAAAAGAAATCGATGCCCTCCCAATAGTCTGTAATAATGCAGGCGCCTGCTCCTGCGGCCTCAAACACGCGCGTGGCCGGCGAAAACCCATAGCGGGCCATACTCTCACGGCTGATGTTGAGCACTGCTTTCGGGGTGCAGTTAAAGGCGTTGTGGTTATTTGTGTAAACGTGACCAATGTAGGTAACGTTGCCGCTCATTTGCTTGTCGCCCCAGCCGCTGCCGCCAATGATAAACTGCTTGTCGGGCATAGCCGCCGCGGGTTTCAGAAAGAACTCTTCTACGCGGGCCTCACGGTCAGGCAAACGGTTGCCCAGGAAAGCCAGGTCGCAGGCAAAATCCGGTTCCGGCGCTACCGGGTAGTGCGTAGTTGTATCCAGGGCATTGTAGATGGGCACGCATTTTTTTGCCCCTAACGCTTCGTAGGCATTTACCACCGGGTCTCCGCCGCCATAGGTCAGGATCATGTCGTACTGCGGGATCAGGGCCAGAAACGGATCATTAGGGTTATGGTGAACACGGTCGAGCGTGGCTGGCGCGTCCACATCCCAGAACACCACCAGTTTGTCATCGGTCTGTAGTTTCAGCACTTCACGCTCCAGCAGCTCATCCAACACGCCCACACCACTGGCTTTCACAATTATATCAGCGGCCGCGGCTTCTTTCAGGCATTTAAAAGCAGCCTCCTCGGTAGCGTCGTATACCACTACTTTTGCCCATTCCGGGTCGTCCATGTCGCGGTTCTGCTGGCGCTCATATGCATCCGGCTCGTAAAAAGTGACCTGGTGGCCGCGCTCGTTCAGGGCTCTGATGATGCCTCTGTAATAGGTGGCGGCGCCATTCCAGTAGGCCGATACCAGGCTTGAGCCAAAAAAGGCGATGTTGAGTTTCTTAGTCTTCATGCAGCACTTGTTCATTTGGGGTGAGATAGATTTTTGAGGGGGCTATGCCCAGCTCTGCGCATACCTTTTCCAGCTCGTTTACACGGTGGGCGCAGGTATGGCGGTTTCGGATGGTTTGCAGGCCGTGGTCGGCCAGTTCTTTTGCTCTTCCGGAATTGTTCAGGATCAGTTGCAGCTGCTCTTTCATCTGCTGGCCGGTGCGGGCCACCAGGAAATCTTCTCCCGGCGTAAAGAGATGTTCGGCATCGTCCCAAGGCGAGGAGATCAGCGGAATGCCACAGGCCAGCGCCTCAAACGGGCGAATGGTGGGAATGCCGGGCAGCGCTTCCACGTACGGCCTGCGGGGCACATGCACGGTTACTTTATACCGGGCAAACTCCTCGGGCGCTTTGTAGTTAGGCAGCCAGCCGCCGTATGCAATGCCGGCATCGGCCAGCGCTTTGCGGGCATGTTCGGGGTAGCGAACGCCGTATATTTTTGCTTTCAGGCCCAGTTCCTTTACTGGGTTGATCAGGAACTCGTGCAGCTCAGCGGTGCGCTCTTCGTCGCCCCAGTTGCCGATCCAGATCAGGTCGCCTTCAACACCCGTTTTTTCATGCGGATAAAATACGGAGGTATCAGCCGCTTCGTGCCAGGTCCAGGCTTTGGTCGTCCAGCCCTCCTGCAAGTATAAATCACGTATTTTCTGGCCAAAGGCGAGCACGCCGTCATAGTGCGTCAGGTCATACTTGGCCATACTTTCGCGCTCGCTTACGGCGCGGTGATGGGTATCGTGGAACAGCAGTTTATACTTGCCGCTTTTGGCGCGGTGTGCGCCGATGCGTCTTACCAGTTCATGGTCGTTCCATTCGTGCACCAATACCAGGTCAGCCTCTTTCAGCACCGCATCCAGATTGATACTTTCCAAGGTATAAAAATTGGTGCTGATGCCAGGATAATAGGTCTGCAGCTCTTCTAACTTCTCTTTTCCGTAGCCTTCCACCAGGTTCTGCAGGCTCCAGCCGTTCTCCGGCTCATACACCTTAACCTGATGCCCCCGTTTCTCCAGTTCGCCCACAATGCCCCGCAGAAAATGCGCATTGCCGTGGTTCCAGTCAGAAAGTATAGAGTGGTAGAAAAGGACTATATGCATGTGGATAATTTTGAATAATTGAATTTAGGATGACTGAATAATTGAACTTTGAATAACTGAATTCTATATAGATCGTTCACGAACCATTTTATCGTGCACGAGCCATTCAGTTATTCAAAATTCAATTATTCAAAATTTATTTAAACCGAAACGGTTTGCTTCATTACCTGCCGGTACACATGGTCGTAATCCTGGCCCATGGGGTCGGCAGTGTAGCCGTGCGAGCGCTTGATAGCGCGCATGGCCATGATGTTGCGGGCAAACTCGTCTTCGATCAGGTTGTTGATCGTATCGCGCAGCTCGTCGGCGTTACCAGGATCTACATACCGGGCAGCATTGCCCCATACTTCGGCCAGGCTGTCGGTTTTGCCTACTACCAGCGCGCAACCTGACATTGCGGCTTCCAGGATGGTGAGGCCGAAGGGCTCATACTTGGCAGGCAGCGCATACACAGATGCCCTGGAAAGCCAGTCCGATACTTCCTTCTCGGTGAGCTGCCCCAGGAAGTGCACGTTATCCAGCTCTACTGTCTGGCCGGTAGCCGGGTGCTTGTCATCGCCGGCAATGTATACCGGCCAGTGCAGGTCGGAGGCGATGTGAGCCAGCAGGGAGATATTTTTGCCCTCGTCCCACACACGGCCCATGCTAAACACGAACGGCTCTTTTTTACCGAACTGGAAGCTGTGCTGGCCGCGGCCATTGTAAATGACCGTGCGGGCTTTAAAAGGGCCATACAGGTCTTCGGCCTGGTGCATCATGGCCTGGGTAGGCGCCACCACCATATCGGCTTTCTGGAGGCTGGCTTTCACCATCGCTCTGTAGGTATCCCATTCTCTTGGCGCTTCCTCGTCTTTTACGGCCCGCCACCACGACATCACGCACGAGTGCACCACCACCACTACCGGCACGCCCCAGTTCAGGTTGCCATGCACCAGCCCGTTGAGGTGCACCAGGTCGGGCTGCACTTTATCGCGCAGCTCCAGCAGCCACTCGCCGGCTTTTTCCACATCCTCCCAGGGGTTGTCCATCCACTCGAGTTTGTAGTTGCTTTCGTGTACCGTCAGGTTGTTGATCTCCTCGGTTTCGCGGCGTTGCTCCGCTGTTAGTGGGGCTCCCATGGTGGCCAGGGCCACTTTAGTACCAAAAGGTGCCAGTGCGCGAACCAGCTCCAGGGCATAATTCCAGACACCGCCCACGGTATCTGCTGTCATCAAAATGTTTGAAGGATGATGTGCTTCCATACTTTTATCTCCCGTATATTTTATCTAAAACTTCTGCTACGCGCACAAACTCCTCTGCTTCTTCGCTAAAGCCTTCGCCCCGGGCCAGCCGTTCGGCCCAGGCCACACCTGCCCGACCCGACCATTCGTCCGGTGGCGTGCTCAGGCGCTCCGAACTGGTGCCGTGGTAGCGTTCAGCCACGAAATCGTAAAAAGAGCCGTTTATGTTTTTTAAAGCCACGCCGCCATTGGTGCCATAAAAGGTGGCGCTGATAATGGCTTCCTGCCCAGCAGGCAGGTTCCAGGAGCAGCTCAGCTGCACATGCGTGTTTCCGGCCAGTTCTATACTTGCTGTGGCGTAATCCTCCACCTTGCCCTCGCCCATGGCGATGGGCTTGCCTTTTGCAAACAACTGGCTGTGTACCTGTTTTACTTCCGGGAAATTCATGCTCCACAGGGCCAGGTCCACCAAATGCACGCCCAGGTCAATCACGCAGCCGCCGCCGGATAATTTTGGCTCGTAGAACCAGGCTTTGTCGGGGCCATAAGCGTTATGAAATACCAGTTCGATGGCGTATACCTGCCCCAGTTCGCCGCTCTGCACCACCTTGTATACCTGCTGCATGGCAGCTGTAAAACGATAGGAAAGGTCCACGCCCAGCAGCTTGTTGTGCCGGCGGGCAGCCTCTACCACCCGCTTTGTTTCCTCGGCGTTGCGGCCGAGCGGCTTCTGGCAAAACACGGCTTTGCCGGCCTCCAGCGCCAGCTCACTTTGCTCGGCATGAAACGCACTGGGTGTCGCAATTACCACACCGTCTACGTCGGGTTTGCTGATGATAGCTTCGAGCGAGTTTACCTGTTTGGCTTCCGGAGCACTTTTCAACGCTTCTTCGGCATTTTGCGGCGCCGTGTCGGCTATGTAAACCACTTCGGCTGTCTCGTGCCTGGCGATCACTTCCATGCGGTTGCGGCCGATCCAGCCCACGCCCAGAAAGCCGAGCTTCGGCTTGGCCAGGATGGTAGAAGAAGAAGCTTGAATTTCCTGCGCGTTGTCCAGTATTGTTTCTTGCATAGGGTTTAAAAGGTTATCAGGGCTTTTATAAATCCTTCGGGGCGGCTTGTCAAATGCTCAAAGGCCGACGCGATCTCATCTAAGGTATAGGTGTGCGTGTAGAGCTGATCGGGGTTAATGGTACCCTGCTCTACGGCTGTTACTGCTGCTTTTATTCCGTTGATGTACTCCTGCGGATCGCGCTCGTGGGCGTTGATCACATCCAGTCCGCGCCAGTTCCAGAGCTGCACGTTCACCTGGCGCAGGCCATCCTGGTGGAAGCCGGCAATGATGAGTTTGCCCCGTTCGGCGCACAGTTCTCCGGCCAGGTTGAGAGGCCATTCTTTTCCGGTGCACTCTATTACGCGTTCGCAGAAATTTCCGTTGGTGCGTTCTTTAACTTTCTCAATAATTTTATAATGGTCGTCCATCCGGATCACCTCATCTGCCCCACAGGCCTTTGCTGTTTCGAGTGAGAACTCCCGCTGCGACACAGCAATTACTCTTGCGCCCGCCTTTTTGGCCAGCTGCACAAGCAACGCACCTAAAAAGCCAATACCTAGTATAGCTACCGTCTGGCCTTCGGAAATATCGCTTCGCTTAAAGATATTCATGGCGCAGCCCAGGGGTTCGCCCGGAAACGGCTTGCCTGCCAGGGAGGCCGGCAGTTTCACTACTTTATCAGCATCTGCCAAATCATACAGGGCATACGCGTTGTAGGAAAGGGCCGCCACGCGGTCGCCTACTTTTACGTTTGTCACACCTTCGCCCACGGCATCTATCAGGCCCCAGCCCTCGTGGCCTGGGTTGCCCGAAGCGACGGGGTAAGTAAACCACTCGCGGCCCTCCCAAACGGGGATGTTGGAGGCACAAAGGCCGCAGCCCTGCAGGCGGATACGCACCTGCCCTGCAGCAGGCTGCGGCATAGGTACTTGCTGTACTTCTACTACTTTCGGGGCTGTGATCACAGCGGCATGCATGGTGGTAGCCCGGGTGCTGGCTACGGTCTCTTCTTCGGTTGTCAGCGTATCTGGCATGGTTAGGCTACTGCTGCTTTTTTAACGGGTTCTGCTATTTCTTTTTCAGATAATAAAATCATAGGCACGGCAAGGCCGCGGTTCTCACAGAGCCACTGATAGAGTTTGGCTACGCCTTCCTGCACGTTGTGCTTGGGATACCAGCCGGTGGCTTTCTGAAACTTGCGCGTATCGGACACATAATAATGCTGATCGCCGGGACGCCAGCCGCCAAACTTGAGCGGAATCTCTTTGCCCCTATACTTGCCGATGGTCTTTAACAGCTCCAGCAGGCTGACCGTGTTCTCAGGGCCGCCGCCAATGTTGAAGGCCTGGCCTTTTATCTCCTGAATGTGTTCCTGCGCCAGCAGGAAAGCGTCTACCAGATCTTCCACAAAAAGAATATCCCGTACCTGCTTGCCATCACCGTAAATATTAACGGGCTTGCCCTCAATAGCCCGGATGGCAAAGTGTGCCACCCAGCCCTGGTCTTCGTTGCCATATTGGTGCGGCCCATAGATGCAGCTCATCCGGAACACGGCCATGGGCAGGTTGTAAGTACGGGCATAGTCGATCACATACTGGTCGGCAGCGCCTTTGGAGCAGCCGTAAGGGCTATGGAAATCCAGCGGACGGGCCTCGCTGATGCCATGGTTCTTGATGGTTACCTCCGCCGGATAATAGCGCGAGCCATTCGAGATGAATTTAAGGTCTTCGAGGCCGCCGTATACTTTGTTTGTAGAGGTAAACACCAGCGGCGGCGGCGTCGGCTGCTCGCGTATGGCCTCCAGCACGTTGATGATGCCCCGGGCATTCACCTCGAAGTCGTTGATCGGGAAATCCAGGGAAGTGGTTACGGCAACCTGCGCAGCATAGTGGAAAACGGCCTCGGCCTTCTGCATCACGTAGCGCACTGTTTGCAGATCACGGATATCGCCAACGTATATTTCCAGCTTGTCGGGGTAGGTTTCATGCAGCCATTTCAGGTTCTGCTCTACGCCATCACGGGAGAGGCTATCGAAAACGAGTACGCGTTTGCCCTGCTCCAGCAGCCGCTTGGCCACATTGGTGCCTACAAAGCCGGCGCCACCTGTAATTAAAGTATAGGGTTCGGTCGCTTCGGTGAGAGTGCGTTTGATGTAGTCGAGGCTTTGGAGTTTGGCCAGGCCGTGTTTAGCCCAGAGGCGGTACAGCAGCTTGGTGGAGTTATCGGATCGTTTCAGGCCAAAGTGGTACTCGCGTTCATCCAGGTGAAACCCGCCTACAGTGGGCAGACTGGCATCCAGGTCGCGGAGGCCGTACCAGTATACGCGGGCGGCATCGGCTTTCAGGGTAGCTTTAAACTCCTGCACCTGCTTGAACTCGTCGTGTTGCCAGGTAGAGAAACCAGCTTCCGTTATCCAGAGCTCGGCGGTGGAATTATGCTGTGCCATCACCTCGCGCACGGCGTTGATGTTCTCAGCCCAACCCTCCCACTGCTGGTCGAATACATCCGGAAAGCCATGCAGGCCTACCGCATCGATGTACTGCATCACGCCGCGCTCATACATGGTATGCAGGAAGTTAGGATCGATGGGGCTCATGCCGCCGAGCAGCGTTTTCTTGCCGCGCTGCTTGCACCAGTAGGCTGCGCCGCCCACCATTTCGGCAAACTTATACCAGCCGTAGTCCAGCGTAAAATCGTATTCGACCTTGTTGTTGGGCTCGTTCCAAAGCTCCACCCATTCAAAGTGCTCGCCCAGTTCGGTGATAAATACATCCAGGAAATCGGCATAGGCTTTTTTATCTTTTGGCGGCGCCGAGGTGCGGGCACGCTCCCCGATAGAAGGCGGTGTGTAAAGGAAGCAGGGCAGTACGTTCACTTCTTTGGCCAGCGTCGGAATGAGCCAATTGTACCATGCTTTGCCTTCTTCGGTATAATAATCCGCCCACGACACGCCAGTTCTCAGCTCGGTTACGCCAATCTCCTTTAAATCGGCGAGCGTTTGCTTAACCTGCTCGTGCTCACCCATCCGGAACCACTCCACTAGTCCGACAACAGGGAGCGATTCGTTTTTCTTTGCCTTATCTATTTTCATTTTGTGCTACTTCTTTTATCTACATATGGGGTGCGGGTGCTTTTACCATTTACTATACTGTCAGGCCCCGGGCGGCCAGTTCGGCGCTTGCTTCGCTCACCCGGTCATAAGCAATCTGCCCTTCGAGCCATTTGGCCAGCTCGTCCAGGCCATCATTAAAATCTACCTGCGGATAGAAGCCCAGCACCTTATTGGCCAGGGAAATGTCGGCATAGCAATGGCGGATGTCGCCGACTCTATACTTGCCTGTGATCTCGGGCACCAGCTGGGGCTTGTCCATCACCATCGCCAGGCGTTCGCCGATCTCACGGATAGTATAGTTATTGCCGCTGCCTACGTTGAATACCTGGCCGTTGGCTTCGTCCTTTTCCATGGCCAGGCGGCAGGCCAGCGCCACGTCGCGCACATGCACAAAGTCGCGCTGCTGGTAGCCGTCCTCAAAGATCATCGGGGCGTTGTTGTTCAGCAGCCGCGAAGCAAAAATGGCCAGCACCCCGGTATAAGGGTTGGAAAGCGCCTGCCGCGTGCCGTAGACGTTAAAAAAGCGCATGGCCACCGTCGGGATGTTGTAAGCCCGGCCCACCATCAGGCAAAGGCGCTCCTGGTCATACTTAGACAAGGCATATACTGATGAAAGCGAAGGAATTTTGGATTCCGGGGTAGGGATAGGTTGCAGGGTATGGCCCTGCGCATCGTGCAGTTCCCAGTCGCCGGCTTTGAGCTGCTCCAGCGGCCGTTCAGAAACCGTCTGCAGCTCCCCCTGCGGGTTCTGGTACAAGCCCTCGCCATAGATGCTCATGCTGCTGGCTACCACCAGTTTCTTCACCGGCTTTTTGATGAGTGCCTCGAGCAGTACGGCTGTGCCCATGTTGTTGACATCCGTATAGTTGCGGATCTCATACATGCTTTGCCCCACGCCCACCATGGCGGCAAAATGAAAAACATAATCCACGCCTTCCAGCGCGCGCGCCACATCGTCGGGATTACGCACATCGCCCACCAGCAACTCCACTTCTTCGTGTAGGTACTCGGGGCGCTCGCAGTTTTTGCCGTGCACCTGCTCGCTCAGGTTATCCAGGGCCCGCACGCGATAGCCTTCTCTGATCAGTTCATCTGCCAGGTGCGAACCAATAAACCCAGCTCCGCCCGTGATTAAAATCGTTTCTTTCATAGTCTGTTGTTCGTCATCGGTTTGGTTTATACAAGTTAAAACGGCTGGGCTGTAGGCCTGACGGTGATGCGGTTGACCGAAACACCTTTAGGCTGACGCAATGCATAAAGCACCGCGTCAGCCACTACCTCCGGCGAAATAGCGCCGAAGCCGATAGCTGCTGCCGTATGAGATCCTGAAATAGTATGCTCGAAAAAGGGAGTATCTGTTACGCCCGGGGCAATGACGGTTACCCGCACAAGGGGCAGCACTTCCAGGCGCAGCGTTTCGGCTATTACCTCCAGCGCCGCTTTTGAAGCCCCGTACACGCCGTCATAGGTATAAGCCTGCCCCGCTGCTACCGACGAGATAAGCACCACATCGCCCTGCCCCTCCGCAACCATACCCGGCACAAACGCACGGATCATGCGCAGGGCACCCAGCAGGTTTACCTCAATAGCTTGCTGCCATTTGGCAGGATCACCTTCCGTTAGTTTTTCGTGAATGCCGCGCCCCGCGCTGCAAACAAGGATATCTGGGGCGCCTATACTAGCCTGAACGCCTGCAAAAAGCGTATCCACATCGGGGCCGGACGTGACGTCGCACCGGAAGGTTTTTGTGGCAGGGGGCGCTTCTCCGGGCAGGTGGAGGTCGGCCAGCGCGGTGGCTACTTCTTCCTGAATCAATCTGGCCGCTATGGCCCGGCCAATGCCCGAGGCTCCCCCACTGATCAATGCCTTTCTACCCTTCAGATGCTGCACGTGATGCTGTAAATTTTTCTCCCTATATAGAAATTGTTAAATTCCTTAACATTGTTAGGTAAAACGTAGGAGAGGCAAATAGGGTTATAGATGCTGAAATAAGGCTATATAAAAATTTGATAGCTTGCCGTGGCCCAGCCTTTTACGATTATTTTTATACTTTACGAGTCGCCAAAATCTGCAGAGGCTATTGCATTGTCTGTGGGGTTTCTGAACAGTGCGGATCAAGCTGAAAAAAGGCGGACTGAGCCTGCCCTCACAAGGCCATGGGCAAGTTGGCCGGCGTACTGCATGATGGCCGCTCGCGCGACACGATATTGGATAGTATACTTCTCTTACCGGCAGGGGCGTACCTCCGGCAGAAGGTCTTTGCGGACCTGTTCTATAGCAGCCGGCATAACCTTTCGACCGAGCAGGCGGTACTGCAACGTATAGCCAACCACCCGTTTATACTTGGAAACAACCAGCAGCACTCCCCCAAAGCAGATCTTTCTTATCCGCCATGCGCGGCCCCTGGTGCAGCGCAGCGGCCTGTTCTCGGCCCGTTCGGCCCGCGGCTTCCTGACCGCCTACGATGCCGCTGAAGTAGAAGCGTTTGTTCTGCAGCACGAAGCCTTTCCGTATAAGCACATCACCAAAGTATACTGCAGCACGCTGCTGCGCTCCCAACTAACGGCTAAGGCTATTTTCGGAGAAAAGGTGCGCCTGGTGGCGGATGCCCGCTTCCGGGAATTTGAGCGAAAAATCTTTCCGCTGCCCCTGCTGCGCCTGCCGCTTGGTTTCTGGCTGCTGACAGCACGCCTGCTATGGTTTCTGGGGCTCAACCACCAGGGAATCGAGAGTTTCCGGCAGGCCAGGCAACGCGCCCAGGCCGGTGCCACCCTACTGGCAACCGAAGCGCAGGCCAGCGGCATAGCGGTGCTGGTAGCACATGGCCTACTCAACAGTTTTATACTTAGATACTTGAAAAAATCAGGCTGGCGTGTGGCCAGCAAAGGCGGACACGGGTACGTGAGCGTAAATGTGCTGGAGCAATAACAAGGCACACATGCGCTGGCTTAGCTATTCACGCGCATTTGCTTTTTTTACAGGCCGACCTATAAAATATATCCGTTAGCACAGTACTAATCCGGAAAGTTTTGCAAATTAGCCCCTTCACTGTCATTGTGTTAAAAATGGTTGTATGCCTATGAATCATTTAAATTACTTCCAGTATTGTTTTATTATTATTATTTTAGATGCCGTATAAGAGGCATTATTGCCGCACCTTTTTACACCTTTTCCAAATTTACCTAACACAAACAAGTACGGAGCCTTTCGAACGGTCCTTGTGCCACCGGAAGCTCCTGATGCCGATTTAATTTTTAAGCTAAACCTAAACGATCATGAAGAAAAATGTACTGTTGAGTATTTTGTTGTTCTTCGCGCTTGTAAACAGCGCCTGGGCACAAGCTCAAACTGTATCTGGTCGGGTAACGGCAGCCTCCGATGGCTCTGCCCTGCCTGGTGTTACAGTTCTGGAGCGAGGCACCTCTAACGGGGTTACTACCGGAGTAAATGGCGAGTATTCGCTGCAGGTGCAGCCTAAGGCTACGCTGGTATTCCGCTTTATCGGAATGGAAAGCCAGGAAATTCCTGTTGAAGGCCGCACCAGCATTAATGTGCAGCTCCGCACCGACCAGCAGCAACTCGAAGAAGTAGTGGTGGTGGGCTATGGTACGCAGGAAAAGCGCAGCGTAACGGGTTCTATTGCCTCCCTGACCTCTAAAGAAGTAGAGCAAACCCCGGTTACCTCAGTAGAGCAGGCCATACAGGGCAAAGCCGCCGGTGTGTTCATCCAGTCGAATAACGGCAAGCTGGGCCAGGGCATTCAGGTGCGCGTACGGGGCACGTCCTCTCTGTCTGCCGGCAGCCAGCCGCTATATGTAATTGACGGTATTCCGATCACAACAGAAAACCTGTCCGGTACTTCGGCGGGCACCAACCCGCTGGCCGACATCAATTTTAATGATGTGGCCTCTATTGAGGTGTTGAAAGACGCAGCGGCTGCAGCTATTTATGGTGCAAGAGGTTCTAACGGCGTAGTGCTGATCACCACCAAAAAAGGCAAAGCCGGTACCTCCCGCATTAACTTTTCTGCCCAGTGGGGCAGCAGCAAACCATCGCGCCACCGTGACTTCTTAAATGCGAAGCAGTATGTACAGCTTATGCAACGCGCCGGCCTTGGCGCTGCACCACTTGATTTTGCTAACTATCCAGACGATTATCCAACGCTGGAGGATGCAATAGCTGATAATGCCGATTTTGTGAACAGCCGCATGACCCGCTATTCAGCTGGCAACCAGGATTGGGAAACAGGCGCGGTGAACACCAACTGGGAGCGAGAAGCCTTCCAGAGTGCAGCGCAGGCCCAGTACGACCTCAACCTGTCCGGTGGTAACGAGAACACTACCTACTACATCAGCGGGCAGTACCTGGACCAGACAGGCTTGTTGATCGGGAATGCTTTCAGAAGATACTCGGGCCGCATCAACCTGGATAATAAGATGAACAGCATCCTGAACGTAGGTATGAACCTGAGCTTTGCCAAAACAGAGAACGACCGGGTTTCCAACGATAATGCTTTCTCTACTCCAATGCAGATCGTAGCCTTATCGCCGATCACGCCGATCATTGACCCCCGTTCCGGCCTGCTGAGCGGCAGCCTGCCAGGAGTAGCAAACAATTACCCGGTATACTATAACCCGCTGCTTGCCCTGGGCAATGCCTCGTACCAGACAAGTGTGTACCGCACCATCGGCAACGTATACGGCGAGTTGAAAATAACCGATAGGCTGGCGTTTCGCTCTGAGTTTGGCGTAGACCAGCTGAACCAGCACGAAGAGAGCTACTATGGCCGCCTGACTTTCCGGAACACAGGTACACCAAATGGCTTCGGGGAAAACTCCTCTACGCAGGTGATCAACTATAACACCAACAACTACTTCACTTACCGCAACACCATCAACGAGAATAATGCGCTTGATATAACAGCAGGTATGAGCTATCAGCAGTCTAGAACAAATCTTAGCGACGTACAGGGTCAGCAGTTCCCGTCAGATGCCTACAAGAAGTTGTCGTCTGCAGCCCAGATCTCGGCCGGATCATCCTCTGAAACAGGCTATAGCTTCCTGTCATACTTTGCCCGGGGTAATTATTCGTTCCGCGACAAGTACTTCGTTTCAGCCAGTGCCCGCATAGACGGCTCTTCCCGCTTTGGTGCTGACAACCGCTACGGTTTCTTCCCGGCCGGCTCTATTGGCTGGATGATCTCGGAGGAAGAGTTCATGAAAGGCATCAGCTACCTGTCTACTTTGAAAGTGCGTGGCAGCTACGGCCTGACAGGAAACGCCGAGATTCCGAACTTTGCTTCGCTGGGCTTGTTTACCGGCGATGCTGGCTACAACGGCGACGCAGGACAGCGCATCACGCAAATTGCTAACCCTGACCTCAAGTGGGAGTCTACTGCCCAACTGGACCTTGGCTTGGATTTCGGTTTCCTGAACAACCGTATTTCCGGCTCTTTTGATTATTACCGCAAGAATACCGATGACCTGCTGCTCTATGTGAATGTTCCGGCAACATCGGGCTTTGCTACCCAGTTGCAGAACCTGGGCAAGCTCTACAACCAGGGCTATGAGCTCTCCGTAACCTCGCAGAACATTGTGGGTGATTTTAACTGGTCCACCACGTTTAACGGCTCCTACAACAAGAACCGCGTAACAGACATACAGGGCCAGGTACTGGGCACCAACGACCTGAACCGCGTAATAGAAGGCCAGCCGATCGGCGTGTTTTTCGGAAAAGAGTATGCCGGTGTGGACCCTGCTAACGGTGATGCCATATACTATCTAAACACCACCAACGCCGACGGCTCTATTGACCGCACCACCACAAACGATTACAGTGCTGCACAGGATGTTATCCTGGGCAATCCAACGCCTAATTATATCGGTGGCCTGACAAACAACTTCTCCTACAAGAATTTTGATCTTTCCTTCTCCTTCCAGGGCGTTACCGGAAACAAAATTTATAACGGAGGCGGCCAGTACATGAGCGCCAATGGCAGCAACGGGTTTGATAACCAGACCACAGACCAGATGAATTACTGGGACAAGCCCGGCGATATCACCAATATTCCGGAGCCCCGCCTGTTTTATGGAAATGGTGTAGGTCCTTCCAGCCGCTACTTATCAGATGGTTCCTACGTGCGCCTGAAAACCTTCTCGATGGGATATAACCTGCCGAAAGCCTGGGTAAGCCGTGTAAAAATGCAGAATGCCCGCGTGTTCATGAATGCATACAACCTGTTCCTGATCACCAATTACGACGGATGGGACCCAGAAGTGAACGCCGATTACCAGGCATCCAACATCAACCTGGGTGTTGATTTCTACTCGGCGCCGCAACCGCGCACCATTACATTTGGCGTTAACATTGGCTTTTAATTCTTAACACTCTACGCAATGAAACGAAGAAATTATATATATATAACAGCCCTGGGCTTTAGCTTAGCAGCTACGTTCAGTGCCTGCGATAAAAAACTGGATATAAGCCCCTCTGATTCGATTGAGCAAAGCAAAGCATTACTTACCTCACAGGATGTAAAAATTACCCTGATAGGTGCTTACAATCGCATGGGCGTAGCGGATCTGTATGGCGGACGAATATACCTGGAGCCTGATCTGTTGGCCGGCCAGACTGCCATTACCTGGACCGGAACCTATACGGGACTAACGCAGATCTATAGCCAGACCATCCCAACTAATAATGGCTTCATTTCCAACATCTGGATCTCAGGCTACCAAGCGATCAATCTGCTCAACAACGTGCTTGCTTCGATCGACAAAGTGGATGAAGCCGACCGGGACCGTGTAGAAGGCGAAGCAAAGTTTCTGCGCGGCCTGGCTTATTTCGACCTGGTGCGTCTTTATGGAAACGACTGGAATAATGGCGATCCGAATGCCAACCTGGGCGTTCCGCTGGTACTCACGCCGACGCTGCAGATAGATGAAAACTCTTATGTTTCCCGGGCTACGGTGGCAGAAGTATACAACCAGGTATTGGCAGACTTAAACGATGCCAAGGCAAAACTTCCGGATACAAAGAGCTTTTATGCCAACACGTACGCTGCTTCTGCTATCCTCTCGCGGGTATACCTGCAGAAAGGGGATTATGTAAATGCTGCTGCCGAAGCGACTACTGTGATAGGCTCTGGAAGTTATGCGCTCGTACCGAACTATGCAGACTTGTTTCCAAATCCGGGAGCTGTGCACGTAGAAAATACCTCCGAAGACATTTTTGCTCTCCAGGTTACGCCGCAGCAAGGCTCCAACAGCTTAAATGAGTTCTATGCCTCCTCTGACTTTGGCGGACGGGGTGATATCGAGATCAAGCCGGGTTTTATCGCCCAATATGAAGCCAAAGATGAGCGCGCTAATACTTTCTACGACGATGGGGGCTCCACCAGAACCAGCAAGTTCGATAACCTGTATGGCAACGTAAAGGTGATACGGCTGGCCGAGCTATACCTTACCCGGGCAGAAGCAAACCTGCGGCTAGGCACCACCACCGGCGATACCCCTTTAAATGATATCAATAAGATCCGAACAAGGGCAGGACTTGCGTCGGTTACATCGGTAACGGTGGAGGATGTGTTAAAGCAGCGGGAGCTGGAACTGGCCTTTGAAGGTGGTTTCTTCCTTTTCGATGCCAAGCGCACCGGCCGGAATATCGGGTCTGCACCATCCACTGCGCCCAACTTCGTGTTTCCTATTCCGCAGCGCGAAATCTACGCCAACCCGAACATGACTCAGAACCCAGGTTACTAAACCACGGCTTACTTTACAAAAAAAGGCTCCCCTACCGGGAGCCTTTTTTATTTATTTCGTATATAACTAAACCTTTAGTTTTTAAACTAAGTATTTAGTTATATCTTAGTATAACCAATATTACCACCTAGACTTTACATGAAAGAGTTAACCAAAGCCGAAGAAGAGATCATGCAAGTGCTGTGGCAACTGGAGCGGGCCTTTGTACGTGATATCCGGGAGCAGCTTCCCGAGCCGAAGCCGGCGTACAACACCGTTTCCACGATTGTGCGGATTCTGGAAAACAAAGGCTTTGTAGGCCACGATGCTTTTGGTAAATCGCACCAGTACTACCCGCTGATAGCCCAGGACAAGTATAAAAGCTTTTTTCTGAAAAACTTTATGAGCGGCTATTTCAGTGGCTCTTTTGAGAAGCTGGTATCCTTCTTTGCCAAAGACAACAACCTGAATGTGCAGGAACTGGACCAGCTGATGCAACATGTAAAAGCCAACTTAGACGAGGAGGACCCCGACGATGGAAGCAACGCTTAGCTTTATACTTCCCTCCGCCCTGGTGCTGGCGGCCCTCTACCTGTTTTATTATGTGCTGCTGCGCACCCAGCACTGCTTTGCCTTTAACCGCGTATACCTGCTGCTGGCGCCCGTAGCCGCGCTCCTGGTACCGCTGGTAAAATGGCCATCATTGCTTTCTGCTGATACTGCTTTGGCGAAAACCCTGCAGGCAATCCGGCTCCGGGAGGTGGTGATAAGCTCCCACAGGCCGGCTTCGGGCCCAGGTGCCACAGTATTTTCTTTCGAGACGTTGTTGCTGGCAGTATACCTGGCAGGAGCAGCCCTTATACTTTACCGCCTGAGCCGGCAGCTAGCCACTATCCGGCAATTGAAAGCAGCAGCCATACCTGTAGAAGCGGCTGATACACCCGCGCAGGTATACCAGTTGCAGGATCCGCTGCCCACGTTTGCATTTGGAAAGGCCATTTTCCTGACGGGCCAGAAAAAGCTCAGCAAAGCGGAGCAGCAGCAGGTACTAGCGCATGAGTTGGCGCATGTGCAACTGGGCCATAGCTTCGACATCGTATACTTTGAGTTGCTGACGGCGCTGCAATGGTTTAACCCGGTGGTGTGGCTGCTGAAACAGGAACTCCGCGATGTGCACGAGTTTCAGGCCGATGCCCGTGTGCTGCGTAACTGCCAGCTGCAGGCCTATCGTTCGTTGCTCTCCAAAGAGGTGCTGTTAAGTATGGGCTTGCCCATTGGCAGCTATTTTGGTAAACCGCAGGTGATCCGGCGCCTGCACATGTTGCAGCAACATGGCCGCCACACCGGCTGGCTCCGACCCCTGCTCACAGTGCCGTTGCTCCTGGGCATTATACTTGTATTTGGCTCCGGGCAAGTTACAGCTGATATACTTGCCCCCGCCACGGCAACTAATCCCTTAAAGCAGGATGTAAAAGCAACTGCCGCAACTCCTCAGGAAAGATTCAACCCTACCCTGCCTCGCGAGAAAGATGCTGCTACGCACGAGGAGACAGAAAAACCTTATACGTATGTAGAGCAGATGCCAGAATTTAAAGGCGGTGATGCTGAAATGCTCAAATTTCTGGCAACCAATATCCGCTACCCGAAAGTGGCCCAGGAAGCAAAAACAGAAGGCCTGGTCGTGCTTTCCTTTACGGTGGAACCCGATGGCACAGTGGATGCCATACAAGTACTTAAAAGCCTGGGCAACGGAACAGACGAGGAAGCCATGCGTGTTGCCGGCCTGATGAGCGGAAAGTGGCAACCGGGTAAGCAAGGCGGCAAGCCTGTTCCTGTCCGTTATACCCTGCCGCTCCGCTTCGCCTTAAAGTAAAAACCTTCTCTTTTATATCCTTTTTCTGCACGCTAACGCCGTGCCTGGAAAGCCATTGCCTTTAAAATAAATTTTAAACCTCTAACTAACATCATCATGAAAAAGCCCCTCTTACGCAAAACCGCCTTTGTTGCCCTCGTATGCGCCTGTTTGTTTGCCTTCGGCTCCTGCACTTCGGACGAAGATGCGGTAGCAACAGCGCCCACCCGGCAAGCCACCATTGCAAAGAAATCAGACACAGCTAAGGCGTATACTTATGTAGAGCAGATGCCCGAATTTAAGGGTGGTGAGGCAGCACTGTTTACCTTTTTAGCGGGTCATATCATGTATCCGGCCGTAGCCAAAGAGGCAGCCCTGGAAGGACTAACCGTTGTTTCGTTTGTGGTGGAGACGGACGGCTCCGTGACCGGTATAAAAACTGTTAAAAGCCTGAGCCCTGAAACGGACCAGGAGGCAGCACGCGTTGTGAAGCTGACAAGCGGCAGCTGGATGCCCGGCAAACAAAACGGGGTACTGGTACCGGTGCAATATACTTTGCCCATCAGGTTTGCATTAAAGTAAGCCCCCTGGCCGCAGCAGCGCAGGTACATTCGCTTATACTTGACCATAAACCAATTCCCGTTTTCAGGAGCAGTTGCGGCATCATCATGGATATTTATTCATACCTCAAACTAAGTATAAAGATAAAACGCCCGGCTTGCAGTAAGCCGGGCGTTTTGTTAGATAAGCAGCACTTTTCCTGCAGGTAAGACTAGAACGTCCAGTCGTTGTTGAGCAGGGCAATGACATGATGCGCTGTCATATCGAACTGGCAGGGAACGATGGAAACGTAATTATTGACCAGCGCCCACTCGTCGGTATCCTCTCCTTTGTCGAAGTTCACAAAGCTGCCCGTCATCCAGTAATACTTGCGGTTGTGCGGGTCCAGGCGCTCATCAAATTCTTCCTGCCACTTGGCCTGTGCCTGCCGGCAGATCTTTATCCCTTTTATCGGCTTATCGTTCTTCTTCGGGAAATTGACGTTGAGAGCAGTGCCTTCCGGTATCTGGTTTTCAATTGCCTGCCGGATGATCTGCTCTACAAAGTCGGGGATGTGCGAGAAATTGGCTTCATGGCCATAATCGCAAAGCGAAAAACCAATGGACGGAAGCCCTTCGATTGCTGCCTCGATCGCCGCCGACATCGTGCCGGAATACAGCACGCTTATGCTGGAGTTGGAGCCATGATTGATGCCGCTCACCACCAGGTCCGGGCGGCGGTCTTTCAGCACATGGTACTTAGCTAATTTCACACAATCTGCCGGGGTGCCCGAGCATTCGTACGCTTCTACGTCCAGGTCGTCGAGCGCAATGGATCTGTCGAGCCGTAACGTGTTGCCAATCGTGATGGCATGGCCCATACCCGACTGCGGGCTGTCAGGGGCTACCACCACCACTTCTCCTACTCTCATGGCCACCTCTACCAACATGCGTATACCGGGAGCGGTAATGCCGTCGTCGTTAGATACTAAGATTAATGGTTTTGCCATTATTAAATTTAGTTAATATATAATAAAATAAATGAATCAACTTTTCGTGCTAATATACTACAACCTGCTCCCCAACAACAAGGTTTAAGAGTAAATTAAACTACTATGAGAAAACTACGCATCCTGAAACATATCCTTTACGCCGTACTCTTGGGCGTTAGTATGGCTGCCTGCCTCTCGCAGAGCGACCAGCCGGAAACCCGGCCCGATACCGTTGCTACTGCCGGTCCCTCGCCGGTAGCAGCTGCAGAAGTAGCCGTGCAGCCCGATCCAGCTAGCTTCGTCATTGAAAAAGGCCATGTGGGCAATGTGCGCCTGGGCACGCTTACCGAGGACCTGCGCCAGCACATACCCGTTGGCTACACCATCGCCGACACCACCCTGCAGCAGGAAGGCATGCAGGCTACCGCGTACCTGTTGTACCCGCAAAACGAAACGAAAGGGCTTTTAGTAGAGCAGGTCTGCGAGCCTGCCTGCCATGTATGGCGCATAGCAGTGCACAACCCCCGGTATAAAACGGCCAAAGGCATTGGTATCGGATCCACTTTCAGCGAGGTGCAGCGCGCTTACCCGATCAGTTATGTGAGCCAGGGCGAAGGCAATTTTGTGGCGGTGGTAGAAGAAATGGGGCTCTCGTTTGTGCTTGACCAAAGCCAGTTGCCAAAAGACAAGCTTACCCGTATAAAACCAGCGGATGTGCCCGGCAATACGGTGGTTAAAAGCATTTTAGTATATTAGCACTTTGTAATATTAAGTATAAATACCTATTATTGCTTTCATGGCTATACTACGTTCCCGCTACCGCTATCAGAAATTAGGTATTTTAATTCTCCGGCTCGGAGTGGGCCTTGCTTTTATCCTGCATGGCTGGCCTAAACTGGCCGGAGGCCAGGAGCATTGGGAACAGATTGGGAAGGTGATGCAAGTAGTAGGCATTGACTTTGCGCCGGCTTTCTGGGGTTTTATGGCCGGTTTTTCGGAGGCGGTGGGCGGCCTGTTACTGGTGCTGGGGCTGTTCTTCCGGCCGGCCTGCGTGCTGCTGCTACTGACCATGCTGGTAGCCATTACCAACCACATAGCCGGCGGCGATGACTTTAACGGGTATTCGCATGCCCTGGAAGCGGCCATCCTCTTTTTATCCCTGCTTTTTATCGGCCCGGGTAAGTATAGCCTCGACTACCTGTTCTTCCCCAAAGAAAAAGACCGCAGCAGGTTTTAAGGAAGTCTTGCATAAATTTTGGCCTCCTTCCGGTTTTATCCTATGTACCTCTTCCCCTTTATCAAATGCCCAAGAGAGAATTCTGTAATTGCTGCTGATGAAGTATAAGCGTTTTCAGTACCGGGTCCAACCATCCCTGCCCCTCAGAGCTACGCTCGCTAGCTTCGAACTCGCGTTCTCACTAGTCTAAGGAGGGGGAGTTCTGTAATTGCTTTGATGCATGTTTAAGCATTGTATTTGGCCTACTCAGGTTCATCCCCCTACCCCCTTCAAAAGGGGACTTGGTTTAAGTTGCAGTGCAATAGTAGTCAATTTTATTACTTCCTATACTTGAGCTGAAGTATAAGTAGGCGCTATCGAATGATTCCCAGTCCTTGGGTTGAGCGCCTTTGATTTGTTGCGGTGCCCGGCAGGGCAGCCCGCAAGGGCAGCTTCAAATCAGCAGCGCGATGCCAAAGGACGAGCCCTCGCGGGCTTGGAGCGCTCCAAAGTATAAGATAAAACAGGAAAGTATAAAACTGAGCATCAACCAGCAGCTAGTAAGTATAGCCGGAATACCTTACTTGAAGATCAAGCCTCCTACCAGGTATAACCAGAAGTATAAAACCACAGTAACCACCTATCAATCCCATCATTTCTCCGCTATTGCCTTTCACCTCTTCCTGCTTTTTACGTTCTTACAGCCTTGTTTCAACAACGCTAAAACGAATGCTGACCACACTGCTCCTCACAGCCCTCCTCTCCACTACAGGGCCATCCAAACCTGACCTGAAAACACCGTTTGAGAAAGGCAACGGCAACCAAACCGCTACCTACGACGAAGCCATTGCCTGGTACCAGAAACTGGATGAAGCCTACGAGGAAGTGAAGATGGTGCCCTATGGCATGACGGATGTGGGGCGGCCGCTGCACCTGGTGATCGTATCCACGGACAGGGAGTTTGACCCGGCTGCTGTGCATCAGAAAAACAAGCGCGTGCTGCTCATCCAGAATGGTATCCACCCCGGCGAGCCGGAAGGCATCGATGCGACCATGATGCTGGCCCGTGACTACCTGCAAAATAAAAAGCTGCGCAAACAGCTCGACAACGTGGTGCTGATCATCATCCCGGTGTATAACATCGGTGGCGCCCTGAACCGCAACAGCCACACGCGCACCAACCAGAACGGCCCCGAAAGCTACGGTTTCCGGGGCAACGCCCGCAACCTGGATCTCAACCGCGATTACATCAAAACAGATTCCCGAAATGCGCGCACCTTTCACCAGATCTTCCGCGATTGGAATCCCGATGTGTTCATGGACAATCATACCTCGAACGGGGCCGATTACCAGCACGTGATGACGCTCATCCCCACACAGCACAACAAAATGAACCAGACGCTGGCAGGTTATGTCACCGGTGAAATGATTCCGAGCCTGTATGCCGGGATGAAGCAGGACAAGTACCCGATGGTGCCCTACATGAACACCGTAGACGAGACGCCCGACAAAGGCATTATCGGCTTTATGGAATCGCCCCGCTACGACACGGGCTATACGACCCTGTATAACACCATTGGTTTTGTGCCCGAAACCCATATGCTCAAGCCTTACAAGCAGCGCGTGGATGCCACCTATAAGCTGATGGAAAACATGATCGGAACCATCCACCGCGATGCCGACGAGATCGGCCAGGCACGCGCTAAGGCGCAGCAGGAAACGCTCACGCAAAAGCAGTTCCCGCTGGATTGGAAACTGGATACCACCAAGGTAAAGCAGATCCCGTTCCTGGGGTATGCTGCCAAGTATAAACCCAGCCAGGTGAGCGGCGCTAACCGCTTGTACTACGACCGCAAAGCGCCCTACAGCAAAATGATCAACTATTATGATGAATTCGTACCGACTGTAACGGTGCAAAAACCCGTGGCCTATATTGTGCCGCAGGCCTGGCACGAGGTGATCGAGCGGTTGCAACTGGACAAAGTGCAGCTCCGGCAGCTCACAAAAGATACAACCCTCACCCTGGACTCGTATTATATTACCGACTATAAAACCAGCCCCCGACCGTATGAAGGGCATTACATCCACTCGGAGGTGCAGCTGCGCACCGAGCGCATGCCACGCCAGTTCTTTAAAGGTGATTATGTGGTGTACCTCAACCAGCCCACCAACCGCTTTGTGGTAGAGGTGCTGGAGCCACAGGCTGTGGACTCATACTTTAACTGGAATTTCTTCGATTCCATCCTGATGCAGAAAGAGTATTTCTCGAGCTATGTGTTCGAAGACCTGGCGGCGGATATCCTGCAGAAAGACCCGGCGCTGCGCCGGCAGCTGGAGGAGAAAAAGAAAACGGATATGGATTTTGCCAAGAACCCACGCACCCAGCTGGAATTCGTATACCGCCATTCGCCCCATTACGAGCCTACGCACATGCTTTACCCGGTGGGGCGCCTGATGCAGGACGTGAAATTGCCGCTGTAGAAGTATAGCTTATACTTTAAGTATAGAAGAGCCACCTGTTACTGGGTGGCTTTTTTGTGGCTTCTCCTCAGAAACACTGCATTTTTCAGGAAACTAATGTATAGGATGCCATGTTAATGCTTATATTTGCATGTACATACATTAATTGTATAGATAATAATTAGAAAAAATATGAGTCTTTTAAATCATTTGAACTGGCGCTACGCGACCAAGCGTATGACGGGTGAGCAGGTGCCGCAGGACAAGGTAGACTACATTCTGGAAGCCACGCGTTTATCCGCTTCCTCTATGGGCCTGCAGCCTTATACTATTTTGGTAGTAGAAGATGCTGAGCTGCGCAAGCAGATCCAGAAAGTAGCCTACAACCAGCCCCAGATTGTGGAAGCATCGCACCTGCTGATCTTTGCAGCCTGGAACGACGTGACCGAGGCGCAGGTAGACGAGTATATGCTCAATATTGCCACTGTACGCAACATTCCTGTTGAATCGCTCGCCGATTTCAAGAACAGCCTGATGGGTTCTGTTGTGAGCCGCACGCAGGAACAAAAGTATGAGTGGTCTGCCCGCCAGGCCTACATTGCCTTGGGTACCGCCCTGGCTGCTGCCGCAGAGCAAGGCGTGGATGCCACGCCCATGGAAGGATTTGATCCGACTGCCTTAGACGAGCTCCTGCAGCTGAAAGAAAAAGGCTTGCGCAGCGTTGCCTTGCTTCCGCTGGGTTACCGCCACGCAGAAGCCGACTTCCTGGCCACTGCTAAAAAAGTACGTCGCAGCAAAGAGCAGCTTTTTGTGAAAGTTGCTTAAGCCCACGCCATTCCGAGTCATAAAAAAGCCACCGCAACGGTGGCTTTTTTTATGAGCGGCAAGTATAACTCCTCACTGCAGCATGGTGGCAGTGTTGGGCTGCGAGAGTAATTCTCCGAATACCTGCCAGCGTTTTTCCGGGTTCTCGTCGGTGCCGCCATGCGCCTCTACATACCTGCGGACCAGCTCCTGCCCCAGGTTATAGTTAATCACGTAGCTCCGGTACTTGTCTACAAAGCGGGTGCGCTGCAGGGCTTTATCGATGGGATAGAAATTATACTTCACAAAAAAAGCAGCTGCTTCCTCACGGCTCATGGTGCCGTTCAGATACTGGCGGGCGGCTTCGTTACCGGCAAAATTTAGTTTCCCGATCAGGCCAAGTATGCTATAATAACGCGCCGCTTCTGCAGGATCGAGGCCGGCCAGCGGAAACAGTACGCGTTTTTCAAATACCAGCCGTTCCTGCGCCGGAAAAGCCACTTCGATGCCATAGTTGGCGCTACCCTCGGCTATGAGGGATTGCGGGCTGAACAAAGGATAAATAGCGTATTCCTTCCAGCCTTGCTCGTTTACCATGTGCTGCTCCAGCAAGGTGTTAAACACATGGTGGCCGGGATAACCTTCGTGGCAGGCCAGGTCAATGGCGCGCTCAATGTAGATCGGGAAATCAGTGTTGATCTGGATCAGGCTGTAGCCGTTACCCTTAAAATAATTGTAGCCCGACCATGCCTTGTCTGTCACATACTCTACCCGGAAGTTCTCGTTGGCGGGCAGCTTGTAATGGGCTTTCGTTCGGTTGCGCGCCTCGGTTATGGCTGCCTGAAAAACAGCATCCAGCTTCTCTTTTGGGATCTCGAAGTGCGCCTGGTACGCTGCCCAACGCTCCGAAATGCTCCCTTTGCCTGGCAGCTGCCTGTCTATGGCCGTAAGCAGCGAGTCGAAATGTGCCAACGGGTAATGCGGAGGTGTAGCATCGTATAGCAGCTCCGCTTCGGTGTCGAAGTCCAGCTTCTTGCCCTGCATCATCTCTATTTTGGTCATAGCGGCGCGCACCTGCTTTTGGAACATCACAAGCCGTCTTTGCTCCATATCGGATAAGGCAGTTGCAGGTTGCGTCTGTAGGTTGCGCTGGATCAGGCGCAGCTCGGCCAGCATCGCCGCTGCTGGTAGCGTATCTGAAGGGGGGCCGCTTGGCTTCCACTCCGCCGGTCCGTAGTAGGCGTCCACCACATCGGCGTCGTACTGCCCCAGTTGCAGCAGGGTTTTTACATAGCGCTCAGCCAACTCGTCCATAGCCAGGGGCGGCTGCTTTGTTTCTTTACTGGCCGAGCAGGACCAGAGCGCGGCAGCAAGTATAACGAAAAGGGCTTTTTTCATAGCGGGTGCGTTTTAACAGTATGATTCAACTCTCAAGTTAAGCTTAATTTGCAAGAAAAGAAGGATAGCGGAAGGGACGGGCACTTACGTACATTCTTTAAACTTTAGCCTTGTATGAAACAGCTCACCGTAACCCCGCACCTGCTACCGCCGTACGGCAACATCCCCAACAACCAGCAGCTGCCGATGCTGATTTACCAGCATGTATTTGAGAGCAAGGAGAACCTGGTGCAACAGTTTAAAGAATCTTTTGCCGCCAACAACTGGCGCGGCAGCTGGGTAAACGGGGTGTTTGATTATCACCATTACCACAGCCGCTCGCACGAGGTGCTGGGCGTGGCAGCAGGCTCGGCTATCCTTATACTTGGCGGACCAGGTGCCCCAGAGGTAACCTTAAAAGCAAACGATCTGCTGGTGCTGCCGGCAGGCACTGGGCATTGCCTCAAGTCGTCGTCTGCGGATTTTAAAGTTGTGGGCGCTTACCCCGCCGGGCAGGAAAACTATGACATCTGCACCGAAAAGAACGATCCGGCAGAAACGAAAAAGCACATCGCCCGGGTGCCCCTGCCCACTGCCGACCCGATTGCCGGAAAGGATGGGCCCCTTCTAAAACAGTGGCAGCGCCCGTAGAAGAGGCCCTACCATTGCTGATTCAACTATCCTTATCCGCTGGTGCCGGTATGGGGACAGGGATATCCTCGGGAGATATCCAGTTCAAATACAAATGGGGACTAAGAAGTCCCCATCAGGCAACTTCCGGACTAGGAAGCCCGGAAGAGCGGGGAGCAGGTCTTTTGTCCTTTGTCTAAAATCTTACGTCTAAAATCTAACGTCTTAATACATCGCCGGCTGGTCCTTCTTGGGCAGGGAGGCACGGATAAAGTCGCGGATATCGTCGGTACCGGTTTTCAGGTCTTCGCGACGCAGGTACATCATGTGGCCGCTGCGGTAGCCTTTCCAGCTCAGGCGGTCTTTCAGCTTGCCGCTCGGGTCGAGTTGCCACATGCTATACTTGGCATTAAAGTAATCGCAGGCGCCATCGTAGTAGCCAGACTGGATCATGACGTGCAGGTAAGGGTTTTCGGCCATGGCTTGGCGCAGGTTTTCGCCGGCATGGTTATTCTCGTTGTTCCAGGGATGCACGGAGCCGAACATGTTATACTTCACATCGGTTTTATACTTGAGCTCGTCGCGTAGATACAGGTTAATGGCCGGCGTAAAAGCGTGCAGCCAGGCGGTGAGCTCGGCATTGAAGTCGGGCCGTTCGCCGGCATCTTCGCGGTCAATGCCTTTGTAGCGCGAGTCGAGGCGACCCACCGTAAAGCCCTGGTCGCGCAGCAGATCTTTCCAGAAAAAGTTAGTGGGCACCACCAGGTTGTGCTGCAGGATAGCCTGCTCCGACAGGCCGGAGTAGCGGGCCATTTTGGCGGCTATGGCTTTTCTCTGCGCTTCGTCCAGAAAACCGCCCCGGCTGATGGCCGGGATCAGCTCATTGATGGTAAATTCCTCTACTTCGGGCAGCATGGCTGTGAGGTCTTTCTGCTGCAGATCCGGGGGCAGTTGCTTGTGGTACCAGGCCGTGGCAGCAAAGTATGGCAGGCGTAGGGCAGCATCAACAGGGCCGCTCCTCTCGATGCCCAGTTCCGTAGGTGATACCAGGATCACGCCGTTCAAATACATCCACTGCGACTCCTGCAGCTCCAGCGCCAGCCCAGACACACGCGTGGTGCCGTAACTCTCGCCGATTAGGTATTTGGGGGAAGCCCAGCGCCCTTTGCGCGTGACGAAGGTGTTGATCCACTCGGCCAGATAAGTGATATCAGCATTCACGCCAAAGAACTTCGCCTTCATTTTATCTTTGTCCACGCCGGCCGCCATGCGCGAGTAGCCTGTGTTTACCGGGTTCACAAATACGATGTCGGCCATGTCGAGCAGCGCATAAGGGTTTTCCCTGATGCCGTAAGGTTGCACGGGGTACCCTTCGTCGTTGATATTGAGTAGGCGCGGACCTGTATAGGCAATGTGCATCCACACCGAAGCAGAGCCGGGGCCGCCGTTAAAAGAGATGATGAGCGGGCGGGCGGCACGGTCTTTTACATCCGAGCGCTCATAATAAGTATAAAACAGCCCCGCAATGGGCTTGCCGTCTTCGTCCCACACCGGCTGCGTGCCGGCTGTAGCGGTATAAGGCACGCGTTTGCCGTTGATGGTTACGTCGTGTTTGGTCGTCACCATAGAGTCCAGGGTGATCGCACGTTTCTGGGCCATTCCGGGCAGAACGAGCAGCGCCAGTAGTATAGCCAGTGTAATTAGCTTCCTCATTTTAAATATTTTGTTGGCTTTAAAGCACCTGATACGCCTTCGGAATAACGCATCCGGCAAGTATGCTCACAAGATATAAAAATAGAGAAGACTACCGAAATCCGTTTTCTTGCTGCCCTTATGCAAGCATGCAGAAGTCGGGCGCAACCCCAAAGTATAGGGGGAAGCTTCCGATGCGCGGTTGGGCAACAGCCAACCACGTTTCTGCTGATCAAAAAGCCTCTTAGAACAACTGCTGCAGCTCGCTGAATCTTGCGATCCGGGGCACCTGCTGCGTTACTTCGCCAAACCCGTAAGCGGCAAAAATAAAGGGCACGTTCGCGCCTACGCTGGCTTCGTAATCGCCTTTTGTATCGCCAATGTATACAGCGTTGGTAAAGTTGTTTCTTCGGATTACCTCGCGGATGTTGTCGGCCTTGGCCAGTTTAGAAGTGCCGTAGCAGGCATGGTCGGTAAAGTAGGCGTGCAGTTTGCTGTGCTGCAGGAAAGCCTCGATGTAGCCGCTCTGGCAATTGCTCACGATGGCCAGTTTATACTTGCCCTGTAGGTAAGCCAGGGTTTCTTCCAGGCCGTCGTACAACCTGCCGCCGGCGCTGCTGAGGTGCTGCAGCTCCTGGGCGGCACAGGTCTCCTGCAGCTCCGTTTTATACTTATCCGGCACGTTGGGGAAAAGCTTTTCGAAAATAGCATCATACGGCATCCCCGCCAACGACTGCACATCCTTTTGCGTCACCGAGCGGTCTATAAAATCATACTTCTTCAGCGCTTCCTGCCAGGCATCGGCCACGGTTTGGGTAGCATCCCAAAGGGTGCCATCCAGGTCAAAAATAAGGGTACCGGTATTGTTGAACATAGGTGTCATCCGTTAAAAAAGAGCAGCCCGGGTTAGGGGCTGCCAAAGTATAGCTAAAATAAAAGCAGCAATTATTTGCCGCACAAAGGTACGGATTTAGCCCCGGCGGAAGGTATCAATTTTCAGGTTCTAGAGAAATTCAGGACTTTCACATTTGCTCCACCAGTTCCCGCAGCTTTTGCGCGTCCTGCACAGCGGCGCCGGTAATGGTGTTGTTAAAATATACCCATACTTCCTTTCCGTCCAGCAGCCAGTCGTAGATCATGAAGGCGTAGCGCTCCAATTGCTCGTCGGAGTAGGACGAGCTATACATGCGCTCATCGCCGTGCAGGCGCAGGTAAACGGTGTCGGTAGTGGTGGTTTCGAGCTTTGGAAACCGCTTGCCGGCGCTGGAGATCACCCACGAAATATCATGCTCCTGCAACAGCTCCTGGGCCTGCTCGGTAAACCACGACTTGTGACGGGCTTCCAGGGCAAAGATCGTCTCAGGGTATTTTTCGCGCAACATCGTTACAAAGGGCGCCACCACACCAAAGTCGAAATGCAGGCTACCGGGAAGCTGCACCAGCACCGGCCCCAGCCGCTCGCCCATGGCCAGAAACCGGCCCATAAACTTATCGAGCGGCTCTTCGGCATCCACCAGGCGTCGTTTGTGCGTGATCTCCTGGTTTAGCTTGGCGGCAAACCGAAAGGACGGCGGCGTAAGGCTAAGCCATTTCTCAATGGTCTTCACCATCGTGAAATGATAAAAGCTGCTGTTGAGCTCGGTGGTGTTGAACCGGGTGGCGTAATACGGCAGGAAGTCGGCCGATTTCATGTCTTCGGGGTAGAGGATGCCCTGCCAGCGGTAACTCCAGCCGGAGGTGCCAATATATAGTTTTTCTGTTGATGCCATAGAAAGCCATACGTAAGGCGCTGTTGCATGGCGTTATTTTCCGGGCGGTGGCGTTTCATTCTCATCAGGCTGCCTCACCAATACATGCAAACAGTTACAGCACGCACATACTTGCTGCAACCTGATAAGCAAGGATTTATACTTGCTCGTGGCCGGAAGAGGCGCCGAAATTCAGTTATTGGGCAGCATACGTTTCGAGTTCATTTTTTAATTATCGATGATACCGCGGGCGGATAGTTGGATGCCTTCACTTACTTTCCTATATTCCGGTAATGCAATAGAAAAAAGCCAGACACCAGTACTGAAAACCTATACGCTTGGCAGCAATACTCGACATTAACAACCTTAGTAAACGCTACGGCGCCATACAGGCGGTGCAGCAGCTATCGGTGCAGGTAGCGCAGGGCAGCATTTACGGACTGCTCGGGCCTAACGGCAGCGGAAAAACCACTACCCTGAGTATGGTGCTGGATGTGATCCGGCCGGATGCGGGCAGTTTCAGCTGGTTTGGCCAGCCGGTTAGCCGCAGCACCAAGCGCCGCGTGGGCGCCCTGCTCGAAACGCCAAACTTTTACCCTTACCTCACGGCCCATCGCAACCTGGAGGTGGCTGCCAGCATCAAAGGCGCCGATCCTAAAAAGATCGGGCACGCGCTGCACCTGGTGGGGCTCGACCATCGCAGGCATACGACTTTTAAAGGCTTTTCGCTTGGCATGAAACAACGGCTTGCCCTGGCCGCTGCCCTGCTCAACGACCCGGAAGTGCTGGTGCTGGATGAACCCACCAACGGCCTGGACCCGGAAGGTATCGCCGAGGTGCGCCAGCTCATACTGCGCATCGCCTCCGAGGGCAAGACGATCATACTTGCCAGTCACCTGCTGGACGAGGTGGAGAAAGTATGTACCCATGTGGCCGTGCTGCAGGGAGGTGTGCTGAAGGCCGAAGGTCCCGTGGGTACGATCCTATCCGCCAAAGACAGTGTGGTGATCAGCACCGACAGCCGCGAGCAGGCGCTGGCGCTTTTGCCGCAAATGCCGTGCGTGGCCGCTTTTCATCCGGAAAAAGAAAACCTGGTGCTCACCCTGCAGGAAGGCTGCACGAGCGCTGATGTGAACAAGGCCATGTTTGAGGCAGGCATCGTGCTCTCGCAGGTAGTGGTGCGGCGCAAAAGCCTGGAAACCCAGTTTCTGGAAATCGTTAAAACACAATCTTGATGAACTTACTTCGCATCGAATTTCAGAAAATATTCCCTTACCGCACGGCCTGGGTCATCCTGGCGATCTATGCGGTGCTGCTGGTACTGGTGATGTATGCCATGAGCAATATTACGATTAACGGCAGTGCGCTGGGCAGTGATGTGTACCAGTTTCCGGCTATCTGGCAACGGCTGGCGTATGTGGCCAGCTATTTTAATCTGCTGCTCGGCATTCTGATCATTGTGCTGGTCACCGACGAGTATAGTTACCGTACGTTTCGCCAGCAGGTCATCGATGGCATGTCAAGGGCGGAGCTGGTGGTGGCAAAGTTTTATGTGATCCTGGCTGTAAGTATGGCCGCCACCCTGTTCCTGTTTTTGATGGGTTTATACTTTGGCATGGTGTACAGCACCGATAAAAGCGTTGCCGCCATCTTCGGGCAGGTAGACAGCCTCTCTTACTACTTTGTGCAGGCAGTGGGCTATATGACGCTGGCCCTGCTCAGCGCCTTTTTAATCAAGCGCAGCGGCCTTGCCATCATTGCCTTTATCGCGTATGCGCAGATCGTGGAGCCCATCCTCAATTTTCAACTTTCCGATAGTATGGATAAATTCATGCCCATGAAAGTATGGAAGAGCCTGACGCCCATGCCGGGGCAGGAACTGATGGACCAGCTCACCACACCGACGGAATTGCTCCTGCCGCAGTGGGCGGTCTTGCCGGCGATCGGGTATATCGACCTGTTTTTGTTTCTGGCGTACTATACGTTGAAACTACGGGATCTGTAGCTTACTCGAGCGAGTTGAAGTAGTTGACAATGGCGACCACTTCCATGGGGTTTTCGTAGCTCAACTTGTTCTGCTTCACAAAGGATTTTACGAGCGACGACTTCTTTCCAAAAAGCTTTCCGAGGTCTTTGCGCACATTGCGTAACGTGATAATTGTGCCATCGGGGAGCAGGGCATAGTATAATTCGGTTACCTGCTCGGCCCACTCCGAATTGGAAGGCGCATAATAAGCGGAGTTGTAGTATCGGTAGCCGCCCGTATTGGCCAGATCGCGTGCCGTATACGTCTCGCGCATGATCAGGGTGATATACCCATCATTGAGCTGTTCAAAAAAAGTGGGCTTCCTGAAATTGGAGTAGTTGTGGCCCTGGTCCCAGGCGTAGGTCCGGAATACATGATGGTTACCGCCCGGTAGCTCGTTGGCAATAAAGTACTGCACGTTAACCGGAGAAAAAGCGCTGACCGTGCCATCCTTGTGCTGCACGTTGATCACATCCTGGTTGCGGTAAAACATTAAGGGGCCGCTAACGGTATCGCCGGAAGTGAGCACAACCTCACCGCTGGGCCATACTTGTATGTCAATGGCAGAGCGGTTCTGGGCCCGGCTGTAACCCCACGTTAAGCCCGACCAAACCATAAACACCGCTATTATTAGTCTTCTTAACGTGGTTGCCTTCATACACCTTTCCTTTTATAGTTGCGAGCACATGCTCACAGCTGCTACATCCTACAAAACAGGCACTTACAATTTTTTACCACCAGTTAAAAAGGAATGTTTCCTATATTTAAGATAAATTTTTAATGTTAAAACAAAAGTCCTGCCCTTGATCGGAACAGATCAAGGGCAGGACTTTTCCTAAGAAACTCCGGTCAGTTTATTTATTCACCGTCACGGTTTTAAGAATTTCGTGTCCCAGTTTATCACGCTTGGTGGTCAGGTATTTCTGGTTGTGTTCGTTCGGCTTCATCTCTATCGGCACGCGCTCCACCACTTCCAGGCCATAGCCCATTAAGCCGGACCTTTTCTTTGGATTGTTGGAAATGAGCCGCATTTTCTGCACCCCTAAGTCGCGCAGGATCTGGGCACCAACCCCGTAATCCCGCTCATCCATTTTAAAGCCAAGCTCTAGGTTTGCTTCTACCGTATCCAGGCCCTGCTCCTGCAACTTGTAGGCTCTCAGTTTGTTGATCAGGCCAATGCCGCGCCCTTCCTGGTTCATGTATACGATCACGCCTTTGCCTTCCTTATCTACCATGCGCATGGCCTCGTGCAGCTGCGGCCCGCAGTCGCAACGGCAGGAGCCAAAAATATCGCCGGTTACACACGACGAGTGCACGCGTACCAGAATAGGCTCACCTTCCTCCCAGGTGCCTTTTACCAGCGCCAGGTGCTTGGCCCCGTTGCTCCGTTGGGTAAACGCATACAGGTCGAAAGTGCCGAAATCAGTGGGCAGCTGCACCACGATCTCGCGGTCTATCAGGCTCTCATTTTTCAGCCGGTAGGCGATCAGGTCTTTAATGGAAATGAGTTTGAGGTCGAAACGCTCGGCCACCTTTATCAGGTCGGGCAGGCGGGCCATAGAGCCATCCTCGTTCATGATCTCTACCAGCACCCCGGCCGGTGCCAATCCTGCCAAATGGGCCAGGTCTACGGCCGCTTCGGTGTGGCCGGCGCGACGCAGCACGCCTTCTTTCTTGGCTTTAAGCGGAAAAATGTGGCCCGGCTTGCCCAGGTCATGCGGATCGGTATTCGGATCTACGAGCGCCTGGATTGTTTTTGCCCGGTCAGAAGCGGAGATGCCCGTGGTACAGCCATGGCCTATCAGGTCAACGGACACGGTGAAGGGCGTGGCGTGCAGGGCGGTGTTGCGGCCCACCATCAGTTCCAGGCCCAGTTCATCACAACGCTCTTCGGTAAGCGGCGTGCAGATCAGGCCACGGCCGTGCGTTGCCATAAAGTTTACAATTTCAGGCGTAATCTTCTCGGCTGCGCATACAAAGTCGCCTTCGTTCTCACGGTCATCGTCATCCACCACAATTACTACCTTGCCCTGGCGTATATCTTCTATTGCTGCGGCTATGGTATCGAGAGGCCTTAATGCCTGTGACGTATTAGTTTCCATACAACTATTTTATTTGGCCTTCTGCGGCGCTTCTGAGCGGCAACAGGCTTTGGTTATTATCTAATGCTAAAGCAGCACAAAAATAAGCGTTTTATGCCGCAATCCTGATTTTATTTGAATAACACTTAAAGTACAGATTTAGTTGAAGAAGGGGTGATATTTGAAATTTTGATTTGGAGTCCGGCTACCGTATTTATGGATTGAATTTCTTACCGTTCTCTTGGCTGCCTTGTAGCTGGCTGGGCACAAGCGGGCGCTTGCGCCAGAAAGGACTGATCCGGAACTGCTGGCTCCTGGTTTAAAGTATGAGCCTTCTGAAAAGGAAAGCCCGGAGAGAGGTAAATCGTTACTTATTTACCACAATGCCCAGCATATCGCCGAGCTGGCTGTGCAGTGTTTTTAACATGATGATGCTATTGAGCTGCCGGTCCTGCTCCTGCGGATCTGTTACGAGGCGGAGCTTTTCGATTTCGCTTTTCAGGAGCAGTTCCACGTTGCGCCATTTCAGGCGGAGCACGGCACGCTCTGCGCCGTAAGGCAACAGGTCCGTTTCGCGGGGCACAAAAATATGGTGCGTTTCCCAGTTGTGACTCAGCTCATGCGGGTCTGAAAGCAGGTTGGTTGCTTCGGTGCGTATTTCCTGATCGGGATAATTGATAAAATCTTCGGCTGTAGGCAACACGCCGGCAGACAGCTTTTCTTTTACCAGCTCCAGCAGGCGGGCATAGAGCGGTGTCCGGAACGCCACATCCTCCAGCTGCTCCGACATATACTGGCAGGTGGTCATGCCTTCTTCCAGCACCCGGTCCGGGTAGTTGAGCAGCATACGTACGATCTCGCGCTCATAGCGCTTCAGCACATCTACATCCGAATCCTGCTTTTCCGGCGCAACAGGCTCATGCGGCGCTTCAGCAGGTTCATAGTTGTTGCCTGTTTTTGGTTGTTGCCGGTCCTGCAGCTGCATTTTATTATACTCCGAGATGAGGATCTGCTCGTCGATATCAAAAATGAGGCTGCAGCTGCGGAAAAAGATGGTGCGTTTAATAGCATCCGGCACTTTGGCAATGGAGCCTACAATTTCACGCACGGCCTCGGCTTTCTTTACCGGGTTGCCCTTCGACTCCTCGGCATACAGGCTGGTTTTAAACGAGATAAAGTCCTGCGCCTTCTCCTTTATGTAAGCTTTAAAGGCCGTATCGCCTACTTTCTGGATATAGGAATCCGGGTCCTCGCCTTCCGGAAAGGTCACCACATCTACGTTCAGGCCGTTTTCCAGGATCAGGTCGATGCCGCGCAACGAGGCTTTTATACCCGCCGCATCGCCATCGTAGAGCACTGTGATATTCTGGGTATAGCGCGAGATGAGCTTTATCTGGCCTTCGGTAAGGGAAGTACCCGAGGAGGACACTACGTTTTCAATGCCGCCCTGGTGCAGCGAGAGCACGTCGAGGTAGCCTTCCACCATTAAGCACATGTCCTGCATCCGGATGGCCTGCTTGGCCTGGAACAAGCCGTAGAGCACATTGCTTTTGTGGTAGATATCCGACTCGGGCGAGTTGAGGTACTTGGGGCTTTTCTTGTCGTTGGGTTTGAGCGTGCGGGCGCCAAAGCCTACCACGCGCCCCGAAATATTATGGATGGGGAACATCACGCGCCCCCGGAAACGGTCGTAGCGTTTGCCGTCTTCGCGCGCAATGGTGAGGCCTGTGGCTTCGAGGTATTTTTGCTGAAAACCGGCTTTCAGGGCAGCATCGGTCAGGTCCGACCATTCATCCAGGGTATAGCCCAGCTCAAATTTGCGGATGGTGTTGCCGCTCAGACCGCGCTGCTTCAGGTAGCTCTGCCCGATCCCACCCTGTTCGTGCTCGTGGAGGCGCTGCTGAAAGTGCTTGCTGGCAAACTCCGAAACAATGAACAGGCTGTCGCGCTCGCTCTGCTCACGCGCAAACTCTGGGTGCTGCTCTTCCTCGGGCACCTCGATGCCATACTTCTTGGCCAGGTACTTGATGGCTTCCGGAAAGCTGGTGCCTTCCACATCCATGATAAACTGCACCGAGTTGCCCGCCTTGCCGCAACCAAAGCACTTGTAAATGCCCTTCGCCGGCGAAACTGAGAAAGAGGGTGATTTTTCGTGGTGGAACGGGCAGCAGGCCCACATGTTCTGCCCCTTTTTCTTGAGCGATACAAAATCACCCACTACCTCCACAATATCGGCTTGGGCAATAACCTGGTCAACGGTTTCTTTGGGTATCAGAGACATGGGCAGAAAATACTAGCGGATGACAAAGATAGCATTTATAGCGGTTTGTTGGATGCTGGTTTTAAGTTGTTCGTTGTTGGTTCGAGCGCTTAGGGCTAGCAATGCCTAAACTAGCGCTTTTATCCCAACTTCCCTCCTTCGGCTCTTATCTATCTCGTTTATACTACAAGGTCACTGCTTGCCTGGAAAAACTTCACCCACATTTCTTTCATCATGATAGAACGTGCTTACACTTCAAACCAATAGATAATTCATACTTTATACTTGAAACTGATGCGGTTTTCATACTTCGCAGCTGTTAAAGTATACACGAACTGCTTCATAACCTGCCGGCATTTCTCCCACCAAAAAACACCGGACCTTATACTTACGGCCGCTGCATTTTCTTACCCGAACCGGCTGATGCGGATTAATCTGCAAAGAGCAAAACTTATACTTTGTATTGGTTGTTGCTCTCTTAAGGCTTTGCATGCGAATAGACTTTTTTGTTTGTATCTTTGCTGTGCATTTCTTTAGCATTCACACTATGGCTATTACAAAAGAAGATATACTCAAAGCCCTCAGCTATGTGGAGGAGCCGGATCTTGGCAAAGACCTGGTGACCCTGAACATGGTGGAGGACGTGCAGGTGAACGGAAAGGACATCAGCTTTACCGTTATCCTGACCACGCCTGCCTGCCCACTCAAAGACCTGATCCGCAAAGCCTGCATCACGGCCATCCATACCATGGTGGACAAAGACGCTGAGGTTACGGTAAACATGACCTCGCGCGTGACCTCCGGCCGCGGTGATACCTCGGAAGTACTGAACGGCGTGAAAAACATTATTGCAGTGGCCTCCGGCAAAGGCGGCGTCGGCAAATCAACGGTTACCACCAACCTGGCTATCGCCCTGGCCCAGTCCGGCGCGCGTGTCGGACTGATAGATGCCGATATTTCCGGTCCTTCTATCCCTACGATGTTTGGCACCGAGCAGGAGCGCCCCCGTATGATCCAGGGTGACCACGGCAAGAACTATATTTTACCGGTCGAGAAGTATGGCGTCAAGATGATGTCGATCGGCTTTCTGACACCCGCCGACGGCGCTGTTATCTGGCGTGGCCCGATGGCCAGCTCTGCGCTGCGCCAGTTTATTTCGGATGTGGATTGGGGCGAGCTGGATTACCTGCTGCTGGACCTGCCACCAGGCACCTCCGACATTCACCTGACTATGGTGCAGGCACTGCCGGTAACAGGCGCTGTAATTGTGACCACGCCCCAGAAAGTAGCCCTAACCGATGCTATGAAAGGCCTGCAGATGTTCCGTCAGCCACAGATCAATGTGCCGGTGCTGGGTGTGGTAGAGAATATGGCTTACTTTACACCTGCCGAGCTTCCGGAGAATAAATATTATATCTTTGGCGAAGGCGGAGGCAAAGCCCTGGCCGAGAAGTATGAAGTGGCATTGCTGGGCCAGGTGCCCCTGGTGCAGGGCATCCGCGAAAGCGGCGATGCCGGAACGCCTGTGGTGCTGCAGAACGATTCTCCGGCCTCTGGTGTTTTCAAAGAGTTGGCACAAGCTGTGGCACAACAAGTGTCTGTTCGAAATGCCTCGCTTGCGCAAACCAAACCTGTAGAAATTAAAAGTTAATAAAATGGGAGTAGTAAACATAGATGAGGACTTTTTACTCCGCATAGAAAGCGCCCTCGACCAGATCAGGCCTTACCTGGAAGCTGACGGTGGCAACGTAAAAGTGCTGGAAGTAACCGATGAGATGGTGCTGAAGCTGGAGCTTCTGGGCGCCTGTGGCTCCTGCCCGATGTCTACCATGACGCTGAAAGCGGGCGTAGAGCAGTCGGTGCTCAAAGCAGTGCCGGAGATACGGGCGGTGGAGGCGATCAACGTAGCTCCTTTATCTATCTAAGCTATCACGTATACTTGCTGAAAGCGGGTATAGCGGGCAGAGGCCGGCTATACCCGCTTTTGTTTTCTGGTAACCCTATTGCAAGTATAACTGGTGCACGGGGGGCCTGCAGCCAGGCATGATAAACAGCCCTGCTTCCCTGTTTCCCTTCTGAGCCAAAAAAGCTATATTTGTTTATTCACCCCAAAGGCTTCTTCCTATGTTAAAAGCAAACGACCCCTCCCTCCACTCCTGGATAGAAATAGCAGCAGACAGCGACTTCCCGATTCAGAACCTGCCTTATGGGATCTTCCGGACGGATACGCGCGACCCGCGGGTGGGTGTGGCAATAGGAGAGTATATCCTGGATCTGTGCGTGGTGGGCCAGCAAAACATGTTCGAACTCATCGATCTGGACCCGAACGTGTTTCACCGCCGCTACCTGAACGACTTTATGGCCTTGGGAAAGCCAATATGGCGGGCGGTTCGCAACCGGGTTTCCGACCTGCTGCGCAACGACAACGAAGAGATCAGCGGCGACAGCAACCTGATCCGGCAGTGCCTAGTAAAGCAAAGCGAGGCCGAAATGCTGCTGCCGGTAAAAATACCCAACTACACCGATTTTTATAGCAGCGAGGCCCATGCTACCAACGTAGGCGCCATGTTCCGGGATCCAGCCAATGCGCTGCTGCCTAACTGGAAACATATGCCTGTCGGTTACCATGGGCGGGCCTCCTCTATTGTTGTTTCGGGTACCAGCCTGTACAGGCCGAAAGGACAATTGAAAGTGGCAGATGCCGATGCTCCGGTTTTTGGACCAAGCAAGATGCTGGATTTTGAACTGGAAGTAGCTTTTATAACCGGAAAAGAAACCCAGTTAGGGCAAAGCATCTCCCCTGCCGAAGCGGAAGATTATATTTTCGGGCTGGTACTTTTTAACGACTGGTCGGCCCGGGATATCCAGACCTGGGAATATGTGCCGCTTGGCCCGTTCCTGGCCAAAAGCTTTGGCTCGGCTATTTCGCCCTGGGTGGTAACGCTGGATGCACTGGCACCTTTTAAAGTGAAAGGCCCCGAGCAGGACCCCAAACCCCTTCCCTACCTGGATTCTCCCGGCCACCACCATTATGACATTAACCTGGAAGTGCTGCTGCAGCCAAAAGGAAGTATGGCAACCAGCATTTGCCGCTCTAACTATAAACACCTCTACTGGAATATCAGCCAACAGCTGGCGCACCAAAGTAGCAATGGCTGCAACATCCAAATCGGCGACCTGTATGCTTCCGGCACCATCAGCGGCCCGGAGAAAGATTCATACGGGTCGATGCTGGAGCTAACCTGGCGCGGCACGCAGCCCATTACGCTCTCAGACGGCACCCAGCGCCAGTTCATTAACGACTTTGATACCGTGATCATGCGCGGCTACGGAGAGCGCCACGGCATCCGGATTGGCTTTGGCCAGGTAAGCACCGAAATACTGCCGGCTGGTTAGTTTAATTAGGTTAGCTGCTTCTTTCAAACAAAAAGCCCGGATGAGCAAAATTGCTCATCCGGGCTTTTTGTTTTATCCGATCTCTTTAAGCGCTTCTGATTGCCTTACGAATAGGTCTAGCTGCTTACAAACTATCTAATGTAAATACCACTCTGATAGTTTGAAGTATAATTTTGAAATCAAGAGAATGAGAGGCGTTTTTCACATAAAACAAGTCATACTCAAGCTTCTGAAGGCTTTGCTCCGGCGTAGCCGTAGGATAGTTAACCTGCGCCCAACCCGTTACACCTGGACGGATGGAATGTCGAAGATTATAATAAGGCGCATCTTCGATCAGCTTCTGCACAATATCTTCTTTCTCTGGTCTTGGCCCGATCAGGCTCATGTGGCCGCATAAAATATTGAAAAGCTGTGGTAACTCGTCTATTTTAGTTTTCCGAAGCACATATCCAACAGGCGTTATTCTGGCATCATTCTTTATAGTATGGCTATTGTTTTCCTTTTCTGGCGAATGATACATAGTGCGCAGCTTGAATATCTTAAACGTACGCCCCTTCATCCCTACCCTTTTCTGAACGAAAAAAGCAGGACCTCTTGATGTACATTTTATCGCTAACACAGCTAAAAGCACCAGCATTAAGGCAAATGGCGCAATCATGAGGCTAACCAGGATATCAATGATACGCTTCTGAAGTATAAACATGCTTCTGGAGCTCACAAAGAACATATCGCTGTTGATAAGCCACGACTTAAAGTGGGCCAGCGGAATACGCTTTGAAAAATTCTCGTGAAAGGAAGCAAGGTTATAGACAGAAATCTGGTTAACCCGCAAGTTGTTAATATGCTTTAGCTGCGATTTGTCTAACGATACAGTAGAACTAGGATCCAGTAACACAACATCATATTTGTTTGAGTTAAGTGTTGCAGCAAGATCCTTTTGGCTGGTACCGTCCCAAAATTCAACCGAATAGAAGTCAGACAGACCAGGTTCTTTTACAAACTCTGCCGCCATATCTCCCGGATGAACGATTAGACACTTTTTAAGCTTAACGTTATATTCTTTGAACACTTTGAGTGTGCTTCGATTAAGAAGGGCTTTGGTAGGTAGAGATATTTGCATACCCATAGTATTGAGGATTATATTAATATAATTAAAATTGTATTTGACAGATTATTTTAACACAAATAAACCGAAGGCTAAAAGAAGATTAAAACAGAGTAACTGTATATACGCCGAAGGCATGTTTGTGTATAGCTAACTGTAAAATTTAATTTATTAAAGAGTTAGAGTTATTGATAAACCAACGGGCTTCTTTAGTGAATGGTTACTAGAAATGAGTAAATCATTTTTTTAAGCTTTTTAATTTAGCTATATATTCCATTAAGGCTTTCCTGTTCACTACTTTTTTAAGAAAACAAACCGCAGGTTATTACTAGTATTCTTTACCATTTGTTTTGTTCTAATGCATAATTATTTTATTTTTAACAGCCTAAACACAACGCCCCATTCTCCTTTCTTTTTCAAAAAGGTTAACGCATTTTGCACGACTATTGGTATTGTAAAGTATAAGCTATTTGAACGTACCACCATCCGGCAATTTTCTTTTTTAACGCCAAATACCTTATACTAAGGACATAACAACCAGGTACAGGAGATTAAATCTTGTTGAAAATTTACAAGGGATAGGGAGCTTACTTGCCTGCAGCTTTTAGCTGGACCATATTGTTTGGGATAAATAACAGGATACCCTCACCACACATAAAAGTCAAGAAAGGAGCTCAGTAGCTTAAAAGAATTCTTATAGGAGCGATGCACCCCTACATGAAAGGATAAAGACAATCCCGGTCTTAAATACCTGTCACTGCCTGGATTATTGCTTAGCGGCATGCACGTCTTCCAGGATGTGCAGCATTTTATCTGCTAAATAATCCTTATCAAAAAACCGGGTAGCCACATCCAGCGCTTTGGCACCCATGTGCTGAATCCTGTCCGGGTTATCTTTCATCCAGATCAACGTTTTTGCCAGCTCTTCCGGGTCATTTGGGTTAAGGGTAAAACCGACGTTGTGCTCGTTTAAAAAATCCTTCATCCACCCCTGTGTGTTCTGAATGACCGGAACACCTGCTGCCAACGATTCAAAAAACTTATTAGGCGATGAAGTATCCAGCACGGGAGTACCTTTTAGCGGCACCAAAGACACGAGCGCTTTCTGAACATAGCCTACCAACTTATCTTTAGGCATTAAGCCAAGCCGGATAAAATTGGTAACACCTTCTTTTTTTGCTTTTTCCTCCAGTTCCTCTCGCTGCTGCCCTTCTCCTATCATAAGAATGGCAATATCAGATCGGCCCAGCTTTCGAAGCTCCTTTGCTGCCTCGTAGAGCCAGTAGGAGTTGTTCACCATGCCAATGTTGCCGGTATAAATAGCATAGTTGTAAGGTTCGACAACACTGTTCGGAAACGGCGCCGGAGTGGAGAAAAGCGGGATGTTAGCAGCATTTGTTACGTCATCGACGTTACGGATACCGAACCTGCGCTTTATATCCTGCGTCATACCTGGCGACAGAGTAATAATGTAAGAAGAAGCTTTGTAACACTGTTTCTCAAACCAGTAACTTAACTTCTTCATCAGCGGGTTATTGATTATGCCTAATTCAATAGCTCCCTCCGGCCAAAGATCGCGCGTTTCAAACACCAGCTTCCGCCCCCGCAGGTAGCGGGCAACCAGCCCCGGTATGCCTACTGTTATTGGCCCTGACGAGGCAATAACCACATCGGCCTTTAAGGTAAGTGCATAATAAGAGGAGAGAATGCTGTATTGAAGAAACGTCCAGATACGTTTGTAAAATGACTGCTTGTTATCAATAACAATATTGAGAACCTTCACGTGAATGCCCTCAAAATATTGGTCTTCTATAAACTTAGTCGCGGTCAGATCTGATTTACTATAGATGCTGGTAACAACCGTTACCTCGTGGCCTTTCTCTACCCATTCTCGGGCAAATTCATACACACGGGTTCCCCAAGAGCCTTTGGGGGTTGCAAAGTACTGGTAGAAGTAAACAATCTTCATAAGGAAGTATAGTTAAAGGAATTCTATTCTGGTTTCGAGCTTATCTTCAAAAAAAACTTTGATTACAGTTGCCGGAATACACTTATTAAATCCGGCTGCCATATTATAAATGCTTTTCTCAATACGTAATGAGTTTACAAATCTCATGGTACCAACCGCTTCCAGGCGCACAGCATCGTTCTCGATTTCACAGGTTACGTCTGGGTGTAAATGAAAGTATGCGACAGCTTCTGTTACGTTGCGCCCCAGCAACTGATCCACCAACATGATCTCGGATGCACCAAAAGTGTAGGTTCTGTTATGCTTTACCTTAAAGTTGTTCAGGTAGCCATCATGTTCCGCAGAAAGTATGTTTGCTTCATCTTTCAGCAGCGCTACATGCGCTCGCTGGCCTACCCTAAACCCACCCCATACGTCAGATTGGTTTGTTTGGTTTACCACAACCGTATTATGTGCCTGGGTAGAACGCTCATAGTTTCTGATTGCTCCTGCCTCGTAGGTAGAAGTACCCGCTTCTACCAGAACCGGACGATCCTTGTAGTGAAGGATAAAGGCAAGCGCATCTGCATGGCCGTGGCCCGCCTGGTATGAAGGGCCAATTTCGGCCACATCCACTACACATTCATACTTGCCCTGCCGGAACATTCTATACCCTGAATCAAATAAGGCGACTGCTGCCGGTGTCAGGCGCAATGCTTCGGCATACCCGAGCAGTTCCCCGGTAGTATAGGTAATGCCGGGCGCGCTATCGTTTAAATAGGGTATATGATTGTCCCGGAAGGTAATGTTTTGGAGCCAGCCAAGCATCAGCGCTGCTTTTGCGCGAAGCTCGGCTAGAAAGGGCTCATCCCTTTCATCGTAATGCTGGTACCAATCAATCAGCTCCAGCATGCGGTAAAGTATGATCTGGTGATACATGGGGCTCAGTTCATACTGTGCACCATCCCCTAGCACCTGTTCCTGTAATTCCTGCTTTAAAAGTTTTTGGCCCAACTCCAGCCATGCAGTCTGCTTAAAGTATGCACCGCCCATAAACAGGGCGAATGCATTTTCAAGGACATGGTTTGCCAGCAGATGATACTCTACCCGACCGGAAAGGAAACGGAGCTCCGCAAACAGCGCTTGCAGCACCTGCTGGTCCTCCAGCTTGTGCCGGCAAAGCAGGCGTATGATGTTCATGGCCCTTACCGATACAGGATACGGCTCCAGTCCTGTAGCATCGCTTTTAAGCTTTGCGTGCAAACTATAAAGCCATTCCAGCCGCTTCGCTAACGGAATTTCTTCCTGCAACACATAATGTGCATAATGCAGGTTATAATTCCAAAGCTTGCCATGCTGCATATAATCCCAATCTACCTCCTTCTTAAAGCAGACCGGCTTGTTTAAGAAATCAAATGTTCCGTGCGCATCGGCACAGGAAAGAGGCGGAAGAAAATCAGAAAAAGTTAATGGCTGTACTTCCGGAATACCCCCATCCGGTTGATAGGCGCCCAAAGGCTTGATTTTGCGGAGGCGGTAAGCCACCTGGTATATAACCTGTCTGCTTTTTAGGTGCCGTACGGTATTAATAAGCAGGGCAGCTTTCTTCATTTTTTACGTGAAATATTTCACAAATATGCGCTACAATACGTTTTGCTGTCTGGCCATCCCAAAGCGGAGGAATGCTGCCTTTCTTCCAGTTACCCGCATATAAACGGTCCAGCGCCTGCTTTAAAGCTTGCGGATCGCTGCCCAGCAATTCGTTTGTTCCAAGGGTACAGGTTTCTGGCCTTTCAGTAGAATTTCGCAACGTCATGCAGGGCACGCCCATTACAGTAGTTTCTTCAGTAATACCACCCGAATCTGTAATAACCCCTTTGGCATGCTGCACCAGGTAATTGAATTCCAAGTATCCCAACGGGTCTACCATTTTAACCTGCTTTAACGCAATGCCAAACTTCTGCAGGTTATTACGCGTGCGCGGATGCACCGGAAAAATAACCGGAAGCTTGTTATCGCCGTTTTCCAGCACATCGAGCAACTTCTTCAGCTGCTCCGGATCATCCACGTTAGAGGGGCGGTGCAGCGTCATCACCAGGTATTGCTTTTCACTTAATCCATACGTATCCCAAAAAGGCGGCTGCGTAAAGTTGGGCATCTGCTTCAACAAGGTGTCTATCATGGTATTGCCCACAAATAATATCTTTTCGGGGGCAATGCCCGAGTTCTTCAGGTTGTTGTTCGCTACCTCAGAAGTAGTAAAAAAGTAATTACTGATACTATCGGTTACCAGGCGGTTTATTTCCTCCGGCATGGTCCAGTCGCCTGAGCGAATGCCTCCTTCCACATGCGCTACCGGAATGCAAAGTTTCTGGGCCGTGATGGCACATGCCATGGTTGAGGTTACATCGCCTACCACAATTACCAGGTCGGGCCTATTCTCCTGTAGTTCCTTCTCGAAACGTACCATAATAGCAGCAGTCTGTTCGGCCTGGGTGCCGCCACCTGCTTCCAGGTTTACGTCTGGCTCCGGAATACCCAACTGCTCAAAAAAGGCACCAGACATTTTTTTGTCGTAATGCTGGCCTGTATGAATTAAGCGGTAAGAGATATTCTTGCCCTCTTCTTTTGCCTTTTTAATTTCTTCGATGATGGGGGCTATTTTCATGAAGTTCGGGCGAGCACCAGCTATGATAGCTACAAGCATAAGGGTTTGGTTTTAAGTGTCGAAATGTTTTAACAGGTATAGACAGTGCTTCTATGACTTGCCTGCCTATCCTATACATTGTATAATCTTATTGTTATGTAAGCGAATGGGTTGCGGAAACAGTGTACCGCCATCCGGAAATGCTTTGTCCGGGAGGGTTCAGCTCCTGCATCACAAAGCGGGCACCTGCTATACAGTATCCATTCCAACTGCCATGGCTTTATCCGGGCGCCTGGACATAGTATAATTAAAGGCATCCAGAAAACCTTTAACCATGATATCAGAGCGCAGGTGGTTATCATAATAAGTATAACTACCCTTAGACAGTTCTTCCTGAAGCGCTCTGTTGTTGCAAATTAGCTTTAGTTTTTGAGCCAGTTCCTGTACCCCTCCTTCGTATAAAAGGCTGTTTGTTTCATCACAGTATTCAAACTCGGGCGCGTGCTTCCGGTTCTTATTGGTTATAACAGGCACGCCATAGGCAAAGCTGTGCACCACTCCTAAACCGACGTGGTCAGGTGATACATACGCCAGGGCGTTAAAGAATACCTGCTTCTGCTTTTCTTCCTCAAATACACCGGGCTCAAAAATCACTCTATCCTGCAAGGCATGCTCTTCCACAAGCGATCTGAGCGAAGTGACATCCCCATTACCCACTATTCGCACCTTCACGTATTCAGGTACCTCCTCTCTGATCATGGCAAAAGCTTTGATGAGCGAATCGACGCCCTTGCGCTCCTGAATACGGCCGACATAAAGCAGATCTGTTTTCAGGGCCTCTGCCGATCTCTCTGAATTGCCTACATGCAGGGTATTGCGGGCCACAAACATTTTTTCGCGGGGAATTCCATGCGCCTGGAAATCGGCACATCCGCTTTCGGTATAAAAGATGAGCGCATCGGCCCAATTTGCAAAGTGGAGCTTGGCCTTTCGGGCTATCCAGTAGTTATTGTCTCTGCCAAAGCCCTGCCCCCACAAAATATACTTGGCTTTTCTGGCCGAAAACAAAGTATAAATCCAGCTAGGGCGCCATAGGTTAAAAGAAAACACGATCACATCGTAGTCATCTTTTAGCTTCTTTACTTCCGGCAAGAGTTTAAATTTACCGTATGTTTTTACAGTAGCCTTAAGTTCAATAAACTTGTATACATTATTCGTATGCTCTTCGGTATGAATGATATCGCATTTCTCGATACTTTCATCCATTGCAATTTTTTCCAGTATAGGAATTCTGTAATGTAACAGCCCTAACTCAAAAACAAACAGCACTTTCATAAATTCAATTTATTTAATTCCGAGGAGTCCTTCCCCTTTAAAATATCTGGTTGGAAATAGCTTTCCCGAAAAGCGGGCTATACATTGTTGTTAATACTTGAGTTCTTTTACCAGCGTACTGGCGTATTCCCTCATAAGGGAGTCGTACTCGGCAGGATCTTTGACGGTGGTAATATTTTTGATCCTTTTATCATTTGAGGCATAATCCCACCAAAGCACGCCACTCACCTGGTTATTGTTATGCACATAACTGCCGATGTAATCTACATACGTCGCAAATGCTTCTTTCGGAATCAGAGATTGTCCCTTTATATTATCAGAATAATGGACGCGGTGCCACACAAAAGGGATAACCGGTTTTCCTAATTCCTTGCCATATTGCAGAGCTACATCCAGGTTATCTCTTAAATACTGCAAGTTTCGGTCGCGGCCAACAGCTTCATCAGCATACATGATGTATAACGAAGGGGCTATAAAATCGACTTCTGATAATAGTTTATTTAATTTGCCCGGCTGGTTAAATTTAACTTTCTGCCAATCATGATACGACCTGAAAGGTAGTCCGTAAAACCCGACTTTAACCTGAGGCCTCAGCCGTTTCACTTCCCTTACCAACAACACCCATTGATTTTCCGCATCTCTAAAGCGACTATCCGAAGCATTGTAAATCCTTAAGTTTTTGAATGGCTCCGATTCCCAGTCCAGTACCAGTATTCCGGCACTATCCTTTTTAGGGAACTTATCATCCAGGAAGCGTTCTACACGGGCCAGGTCAACAACGGATTTGTTGTCGCGCTGCACAATGGATCCCTGTGTTTGTAACGTAGCAAACTTAAACCTATGGTCCTTAAAATATTCCGTGGTTTTAGGCCCAAACCTTTCATTGATGATGTATACACTAAACGAGGCAGCTCTTTTCTTTAATGTAGCCTTCTGTACTGCCTGATCATTGGTTTGGGTAAAAAAAGCAATGACAGCGACTAATAAGGCGGCTAAAAATATTTTCACTTTACTAAGCAATTATGATGTTGTAAACTCAACAATGTCATTCAACGGCAATACCTTTTAAAGGTTTATTCATTTCTGCCGGAAACTTGCACCTAAATCCTTAACCATTCAGTAACTAACTTTATTATAATAAGATAGAAAAAGAATAAACATGCATAAATTTATATAAGTAAATATAAGCATGCTTATCAGGGCTCTATCCAGCTTGCTGGTAGTTACATATCCAAAATAAAAAAGGCCCCGGCGTTTGCCGGGGCCTTTTTTATTTTGGATAAATTTTCCTGTGTTACCAGGAAGGTTCAGGTGATTATCTGTTGATCACTACGCGCTTTGTAGTACGGCCGGCAGCGGAGTTTACAGAGAGAATGTAGACGCCTTGGCTTGCGCTTTGCAGGTCCAACTTTGTTGTATGGCCATCAGTAGCGGTGTTCACGCTCTTGCTCAGGATTACTCGGCCATTTACATCAAGCAACTCTATTGTTGCCATACCGGCTTCAGCTGCTGAATTAAGATCCACATGAAGCTCTGTTTTGGCAGGAATAGGGTATACTGTTAATCCAGTAGTAGGACCGGTTTCAGTTGATGCCTTGCTGGTAAGGGCGATGCCGGTTGTACTGTTCACAACAGAGAAGCTTACAGTCTGAGATGTTCCGGCCGTTCCAGTACCTTTTAAGGCAGAATACGGCGTAGCTTTCAACATATAGGAGCCTACTGCAGGCACCCAGGCGTTATAGTCGCCGGAATTATCTCCGAACAAGGCATAAGGTGCGCCTGATTCAATTGTGTTCTGGCTTTTTGCGCCACTCAGCGAAAACACTACACTACCTACTGCTGTGATATTGTTATACCGGATATTCAGGTTTTTGGTCGGGAGGGTTGCCAGGTTCAGAACATCCCCGTTCGTCAGAATCTGAATGTCTTTGTCGGTATCCGCATTTACCAGTACAAGTGTTGGCCCCTGTGGTATGTTAACCACAGCAAAGCTAACCGAGAATGCAGTACCGGCATCGCCAGTGGCTTTAGCACCGGTATAAGGAGTGGCTTTTAAAGTATAGTTACCCACGGCAGGCGTCCAGCTACCAACATCCCCCATCAGGTCGTAAGGAGCCAGTGTTTCGGTAGCTGTTTTGCTCTCAGTACCGCTCATCACAAACTGCACGCTGCCTACAGTGGTGTTGGTCGTAGCCCGGATGTTGAAGCTCTTGGTCTGCAGGGTGGCCAGGTTCAGCGTCGCGCCGCTTGCAAGCGTCTGCAGCTGCTGTCCGGTAGTGGCATCATACAAAGTATAGCTTGTTACGGCCAGCGGCGCCTGGTTGATCACATTGAAGCCGATGGCCAGCGTAGCACCTGTCTCTCCTGTGGCAGCCAAAGCAGCAGTTGCCTGAAGCGTGTAGCTACCTACAGCCGGCGTCCAGCTGCCGGCATCACCCAGCAGTTCGAAAGGAGCTGCAGCATCTGTTACGTTCTTGCTTTCTGCGCCGCTAAGCGCAAAAACCACATTACCGGCCGGAGCACTGGTATTTGCCCGGATGTTGAAGCTTTTGCTGGGAAGGGTTGCCAGGTTGAGCGTCACACCGTTTGCAAGCGTCTGCAGTTCCTGACGTGTGGCTGCGTCAAATAAAGTATAGCTTACAACGGCCGGTGGTGTTTGGTTGATGACAGTAAAGTCTACTACAAAGGTTTTTCCAGCTTCATCAGTCGCATCTAAATATCCTGTAGATTGAAGTGTATAGTTACCTACTGTTGGCGTCCAGCTGCCGGCTTCGCCTGCCAGGTAATAAGGCGCTGTAGCATCTGTTACATTCTTGTTCTCTGCGCCAGTTAAAGTGAACAACACCTTACCGGCCGTATTATTTGTGTTAGCCCGGATGTTGAAGCTCTTGGTCGGCAGGGTGGCCAGGTTCAGCGTCGCGCCGCTTGCAAGCGTCTGCAGCTGCTGTCCGGTAGTGGCATCATACAAAGTATAGCTTGTTACGGCCAGCGGCGCCTGGTTGATCACATTGAAGCCGATGGCCAGCGTAGCACCTGTCTCTCCTGTGGCAGCCAAAGCAGCAGTTGCCTGAAGCGTGTAGCTACCTACAGCCGGCGTCCAGCTGCCGGCATCACCCAGCAGTTCGAAAGGAGCTGCAGCATCTGTTACGTTCTTGCTTTCTGCGCCGCTAAGCGCAAAAACCACATTACCGGCCGGAGCACTGGTATTTGCCCGGATGTTGAAGCTTTTGCTGGGAAGGGTTGCCAGGTTGAGCGTCACACCGTTTGCAAGCGTCTGCAGTTCCTGACGTGTGGCTGCGTCAAATAAAGTATAGCTTACAACGGCCGGTGGTGTTTGGTTGATGACAGTAAAGCTAACGGAAAGTGCAGTACCGGCATCGCCAGTGGCTTTAGCACCTGTATAAGGAGTGGCTTTTAAAGTATAGTTACCCACGGCAGGTGTCCAGCTACCGGTATCTCCCATCAGGTCGTAAGGAGCCAGTGTTTCGGTAGCTGTTTTGCTCCCAGTACCGCTCATCACAAACTGCACGCTGCCTACAGTGGTGTTGGTCGTAGCCCGGATGTTGAAGCTCTTGGTCGGCAGGGTGGCCAGATTCAGCGTCGCGCCGCTTGCAAGCGTCTGCAGCTGCTGTCCGGTAACGGCATCATATAAGGCAAGTTCTACAACCTGCTGCGCAATCACAATTGGAACAGGTAGAGGCTGTGGTAATGGCGCCGGCGCAGCTGTACCCGAATTTAAGGCAGCCTTCATCGATTTAGCCATATTTACGATCATCTGATCATAGGTAGCCTCATCGTATACCGAGCCGTTCAGCCAGTTATTAACACCAGCAAGGTTTTCCAATTTGCCTTCAATGCCATCCCACCAGTACATACCTTTTAGCTTGGCCCCATTATACGAGTAGTCTTTCATGTACTTAACATAGTCCGTATAAACACCTTCCTGCACAATCGCCTTTCCATAGAGTGGGCTACGAAAATGCACACGGTGCCACAGGAAAGGATAAACCGGCTTGCCATACTTCTGTCCATACTTCATGGCCATATCCAGATTATCTTTCATGTACTGCATGTTTCTTGTACGCCCTACCTCTTCGTCGGCAAACAAAAAGTACAGTGATGGCGCAATAAAGTCTACACTTGCCATAATGTTATCCAGTTTACCGGGTGCATTATAGTTAGCTGCCTGCCATTCGTTCCAGGTGCGATACGGTAACATATAATAAGAGAGCTTCAGGTGCGGTCTATACTTTCGTATCTCGCTTAGCAAGTTCAGCAGTGTAGCCTCTGCCGTTTTGAAACGGCTGTCTGTTACAGGGTAATCTCGAAGATCAGCGTAGGGACCAGCTTCCCAGTCTAGCACCAGGTTCTCTGTGGTATTAACATCCGGGTAGAAACGCAGAATAAAGTCTTTTACTTTAGCCGGGTCATACTTAGAGTTCGTGCTGGAATAAACAATATTCCCCTGGGTCATGATGCGCGCATTCTGGGTATCAAATCCATTGCCTTCGAAATAGGTCATTGATTTGTCGCCAAAACGGTATGGAAGTATGAAAATATCGAAAGAGGGAGCCACCTGGGCAAAGGCCTGCGCTGATACGATCAAAAATAAAGTTAATGCGAGTAAATGTTTCTTCATATTGTTTAAATAAAAAGTAATCGATTTTTATTTGTTGACACTGGTTGGTTCCAGCGCCGCCAAGGCAGGAGAATTGCCCGGCTGAAGGTTCTGAATTAGCCGATGAAAAAATTAGACATTGGTCGCACTTCTATTAGCAGCGGCTGCTTCAGCACTCCTTCTAAAAATCGATTACTTCTTTGTATGCCTGGGTTGGTAAAGCTACCAAGCCGGTAAAGGCACGAAACAAAATCCCACCTACTCACTTTTCTATTTCCAGATGTGTGTAGATGTTTGAGGAAATCACCCTTGGCTAAAAGTTGGATTCTCATAAACATTACATTTTTAAGTGTTACACCTTTTTACTACTGAAGCAAAAATATACAAAACACTCAACCTGCAATAGGCACACACCACATTCATTGAAAATTTATACAACTTATATCTTAAACATACGTATTCATCTCACTCTAAAATATAGAATTATATAATTCCAATAATCTGGTATAAAGATTATCTCGCGGATTCATAATGCTTCTTTTCGGTTTTACGATGTATAAACATTGGTATTTAAGCTCTTAACCATTGTTTTACAAAAATGATCTGGATCATCAGAAATCCGGATGCAATAATTCAAAGAGAATAAAAGAGAACAAAACAGTTACCAGCTCACCCTGCTTTCGACAAGCTTTCCTGCATCATTTAATGAAGCGTTATATTTATTCAAAACAAAAAAAGGCTTAATTGATCAGGGAAAGTGGGAAATTTATTGAAATAGTAATTATAGTTTACTCCTAATTAACAATAAGTAATATACAATTAAAATAGCTCTTCCTTAACTACTTTGAATTTGATCCCGAATTATACTGACTGCATTAGCTATGTTTGTAAATTCCCTGTTTTAAGCAGTTGATTTGATATGAAGTTAACTTGTGTTAATGAGTAGAGAGTGCTCACCATACAGTTGACTAGGAGTAAACAGATAAGGTATCTAACGTTAAATATCTTTAAAACCTCATCCATTAGTTCTGGCTAACAGGAAAATCAATAGCTTTTCTCTAAATAGTTAGATAATCACCTGAACGGTTAATGCGAGTCTATCAGGAAATCATAACTGCTATAAACTAGCAGAATCTTCCGTTTGCTTTAGTCTAAAGGTTTTTTAATGAAAATAGAGGATTTTTATTAGATTATTTGAAACCTTTTTCTTTTGCATACTTATATACCTATATATTTCCATTGGCATACATATGCTGCTTTCGCAGGGATACCCCCTGTTACTTAAAGAGATCGCTACAAGCTTATTGTTATTTATAACAAGGCTTTCTCGGGAGTAAAATAAAAGCCACTCCCTTAAAGATGTGAGGCCTAAAAAAGGCTGTAAAACACTTCTAAATACATTTAAAAATCAAATGTTGTTTAAAAGGATAGCCCATACCCGGAATGTATACTATGATTGTTCTGACAGGTGCTCATTTGCCAGAAATATAATACAACCCTTTAATGTATGCTCCCATTAAGACGCTTCACGCCATTTCGCATTTATCGCAGATATAAAACATTGACTAAGCCAAGCAATAACTTCTTTTAAGGATGATAAACACAGAACTTATTATAAATGCTGCACTTAAGGCAGGGCAAAAAGTAAACGACATATATAATGAGAACAGTTTTACAGTAGAATTAAAAGAAGACCTGTCGCCCCTTACTATGGCAGACAAGGCATCGCATGAAATAATAGCGCAAATACTGAAAGAAACACCGTATCCGGTAATAAGCGAAGAAAGCAGGAATGCTGCTTATAGCACCCGGAAGCAATGGCCCGTCTACTGGCTGTTAGATCCTTTGGATGGCACCAAAGAGTTTATTAAGCGTAATGGCGAGTTTACCATTAACATTGCCCTGATTAAGCACAAAGAACCAGTTATGGGAGTTGTTTATGCTCCGATAAAAAAGTGGCTATACATTGGAATAGCCGAGGAGGGCGCCTGGAAATTAGAATTGGCGGATCATGCGCTGCCAAATAACTGGAAAGAGCAAGCACAATTGCTGCCATTAACTACAAGCGAAAAGAAAAGATATACCGTTGTAGGCAGTCGATCTCATGCATCGAAAGAAACAGATGATTTTGTAGCTGGGCTGGAGACCAAGTATGGCGACCTATCTTTTATCTCGATGGGCAGTTCCCTAAAACTTTGCCTGGTAGCAGAAGGGTTAGCAGATATATACCCGCGATTAGCTCCTACCATGGAGTGGGACACTGCCGCCGGCGATGCCATTGCCCGAAGTGCAGGCTGCAAAGTAGTGCAATATATAAATGGTGAACCCCTGCAATATAATAAAGTAGAGCTGTTAAACCCCTGGTTTGTTGTACAGCGATGATATTCGTACTATCCTTTGAGAAAGGAATAACCCTGGCGGTTCTGGTATGGTGCATCGTGGGTTTATCAATTGACAGGATCAGGCCATCCATCGTATTCCTGAGTGGCATACTTGTGCTGATGCTAAGTAAGCTAGTTAAACCAGCAGACTTTCTGCAAAGCATGAGCAATGAATCCATTGTCACCATATTTCTCTTGATTTTTATTACCGCCGGCATAAAGGAGCACTTTAACATCATTGGCTTTTTAAACAGACTTTTTAAATCTGCAAAAACACCTGAGGGATTTATGTTACAGATGACGGCTGGTGTATCTGTTCTTTCTTCAGTTGTAAATAATACACCTATCGTCGCTTTCATGATTCCGTATGTTTACCAATGGTCTAAGCGCAACAAGGTAGCTCCTTCCAAGTTACTTATCCCACTGTCCTTTGCCACTATTGTAGGTGGCATGATGACGGTAATCGGCACCTCAACTAACCTTGTTCTGAATGGCTTTATCCTTTCAAAAGAATCTGAAGGCCTAGCCTTTCTAGACTTTTTTATACCAGGTATACTTGTTACCATTGGAGGCCTGACGTTTTTAGCCACTGTCGGCTATAGACTACTTCCTTCTCGTAGTAACCCCCTGGATGAATTTAAAACGAATGCCAGAGAGTATCTGGTAGAAACATGTATTTCCGATGGCTCCACTCTGGCAGGAAAAAGTATAAACTCTGCCAACTTACGTAATCTGGAAAGAATTTACCTGTTCGAAATTGTAAGGGATGGTAAAATAATCAGCCCTGTAAACCCCGATGAAGTCTTACGAACCGGTGATCACCTTTTTTTTGCAGGCGACACGGAAAAGGTAGTAGAGCTCCTACAACAGGATAATGGCTTACAAATCCCCCCCTCTAATGGACAAGGTATAAAACAACACGTAAACTTAGTAGAGACTGTTATTCCCAGGAATAGTGAACTAACTGGCAGCACGCTGAAAGGAAAACAATTTAGAGACAAGTATGATGCCGCCGTAGTAGCCATTCACCGGAACGGAGAAAATTTGCGTGGCAACATTGGCTCCATTGTGCTGGAGCCGGGCGATTTATTGCTTTTATCAGCAGGGCGTAAGTTTCTGACACGCAATAAAAACGACCGGGACCTTTATACAGTATCCGTGATCGCCAAAAGTAACGGCACGCCTCAATGGAAAAAAACTGTATTTGGCATAGGAATGTGTTTAGTTCTTATGTTAATGGCCACAGGCGTTTTCAACCTCTTTTTTAGCCTTTTTCTCATTATGGTATTAATGGCACTAACCAGCTTGCTTAATGCGAAGGAAATCAAGAAGCTCCTGGATCTGGACCTGCTTATCGTGCTGGGAAGCGCTTTAACACTTAGCAAGGCATTAATTGATACAGGCATTGCAAGCGATGTCGCACTGGTTGTAATTAATTTTCTCCAGGGCTGGGGCAGCTATGGCGTATTAATTGGGTTATTCAGTATTACAGTTCTATTAACCTCCTTTTTAACCAACGTTGCAGCTGTATCTATTATATTTCCTATAACTTATTCTCTGAGCCACCGTATGGGCCTGGATCCAACAGGCTTTTATGTTGCAATTGCTTTCGGGGCATCTGCCAGTTTCTTAACTCCCTTTGGATATCAGACGAATCTTATGATTTATGGGCCCGGTTCCTATAAAGTCAAAGACTTCTTGAAAATTGGTATCCCATTCACTCTGCTTTACGCTGTTATCTGCTTAACCTACATCATTCTTAGGTACTTCTAAATTATGCATGAAAAACTATACATAATTCCGCACTTGCACCAGATAAACAGGGCATGCAGAAACAAGATGAACGGTCATCGCTCCCTAGTCGTGTGGTTTACAGGGCTCTCAGGCAGTGGAAAGTCCACACTCGCCAATTTGATGGAAGTATATCTTTATAATCAAGGATACCATACTTACGTGTTGGATGGAGACAATGTACGAAAGGGCATGAACTGCGATCTTGATTTTTCAGATGAGGCCCGCAAAGAAAACATCAGACGTATAGGAGAAGTAGCAAACCTGATGACTGACGCCGGGCTCGTTGTTCTATCAGCTTTTGTTTCGCCTTTTAAAGAAGACAGAGAACGGGTTCGCACTATTGTAGGCAAAGAAAACTTCATCGAAATTTTTGTGGATTGCCCGATAGAAATCTGCGAGCAACGGGATGTAAAAGGACTTTATGCCAAAGCAAGGGCCGGTGAAATAAAGCATTTTACAGGCATCAGCTCCCCGTTTGAGGCACCGGCAAACCCGCACCTGCATATCTGCTCCGCCCAGGAATCACCAGAAAGCTCCTTACAGAAACTTATTTCTTTCATTGAACCCAAATTGAACTTCAGCCATGAGTAATTATTCTCTAAGCCATTTACAAGAGCTGGAAGCAGAGGCCATTTATGTAATCCGCGAAGTATTTGCGCAATTTGAGCGCCCTGCTATCCTGTTTTCAGGAGGCAAGGACTCGATCGTTGTTACACACCTTGCTCGTAAAGCTTTTTTCCCAGCAAAGATCCCCATGCCCTTGGTACACATCGACACGGGACATAATTTTCCGGAAACCATAGCTTTCAGAGATGTCCTGGTAAAAGACTTAGGTGTTCAGTTAATTGTAGGTTCGGTCCAGGATTCTATTAATAAAGGCCGCTCGAAAGAAGAAACAGGCCGAAACGCCAGCAGGAACGCCTTGCAAACCACTACGCTTTTAGACACCATTGAAGAGTATAAGCTGGATGCCGCTATCGGGGGCGCTCGCCGCGACGAAGAAAAGGCACGCGCCAAAGAGCGCTTCTTCTCGCATCGCGACGACTTTGGCCAGTGGGACCCTAAAAACCAACGTCCCGAGTTATGGAATTTATTTAATGGCCGGAAAAACCAGGGAGAGCACTTCCGCATCTTTCCAATAAGCAACTGGACCGAAATGGATGTCTGGCAATATATCAAGACCGAGAACCTCGCCATACCTTCCCTGTATTTTGCACATCAACGCGAAGTGGTCTTCCGGGACGCTACCTGGCTCCCGGTTTCGGAATACATAAGCATCCGGAATGAAGAACAGGTCATGCGCAAACTTATCCGATTCCGGACTTTAGGGGATATCACGATTACAGGCGGCGTGGAATCTGATGCGGATACCCTCGATAAAATTGTGCAGGAAATAGCGGCTTCCCGCAACACCGAACGCGGTTGCCGCGCCGACGATAAGCGCTCCGAAACATCTATGGAAGACAGAAAAAAGCAAGGATATTTTTAACGGATACAGACTATGCAATTGCTACGATTTACAACTGCCGGCAGTGTTGATGATGGGAAGAGCACCCTCATCGGCCGCTTATTATATGATTCAAAATCCATTTTTGAGGATCAGATGGAAGCCGTCAAGAAATCCAGTGAAAAGAAAGGGCTGGACCATATGGATTTATCCTTATTAACTGACGGCCTGAAAGATGAGCGGGAACAGGGTATCACCATTGATGTAGCCTACCGCTACTTTGCTACTCCCAAGCGAAAATTCATCATTTCGGATACTCCAGGCCATATCCAGTACACACGGAACATGGTAACAGGCGCCTCTACAGCAAACCTGGCTCTGATCTTAATAGATGCTCGCAAAGGGTTAGTAGAACAGACAGCAAGACATTCCTTCATCGCCTCTCTTCTGCAAATCCCGCACATCATAGTATGCGTGAACAAAATGGATCTGGTTGATTACGCTGAAGCGCAATTTGATAAAATTGTGGAACAGTATAAATTTTTTGCTGCAAAGCTTAATGTAACCGATATACGCTTTGTACCCATTAGTGCACTACATGGCGACAATATTGTAAACCGCTCTGAAAATATGCCTTGGTACCAAGGCGAAACACTTTTACATACACTGGAAACAATTCACATAGGCAATGATAAAAACCTTATTGACTGCCGGTTTTCAGTTCAGACGATTATCCGGCCACATAGCGATGAATATCACGATTACAGAGGATATGCCGGCCGTATAGAAGGCGGTGTGTTTAAACCAGGAGACAAGGTATTGGTACTACCCTCAGGTTTTAGTAGCACTATTAAAAGTATAGATACGTTTGAGGGCCCTCTGCAGGAAGCATTTCCACCTATGTCTGTAACTATAAGGCTGCACGATGACATTGACATCAGCCGGGGCGACATGATTGTACGCGAAAATAATCAGCCAGAAATAAGTCAGGACATCGATGTCATGTTGTGTTGGCTAAGCCAGAACAAACCGGTAGCAAATGCAAAATACGTGCTCCGCCATACAACCAACGAGGTTCGCAGCATGATCAAAGAAGTACTATACAAAGTCGATATTAATACGCTGCACCGTATTGAGGACGATAAAGAAATTAACATGAATGAGATTAGCCGGGTGCGCCTACGGACCACAAAACCATTGTTAGCTGATTCCTATACTCGCAATCGCCAGACAGGCAGTCTGATTCTGGTTGACGAGACCACCAATGAAACAGTGGCAGCCGGAATGATTATTTAAGCTATACAAATGCTTTTAAGTAAAGGGAGTTTGATGCTACCCCTTACCTAACTAAACTATAACCCTTTAAATTAAGTCTCTTATGTCTTGGTTGTATATCGCCGGTCGAGGCCACAGTGGCTCAACCTTTCTGGATATTGTTTTAGGCAATAATAAGAAAATAGAGAGTTACGGTGAAGTTATTTCTGCTATTGCCAGGCTGGACAGTAATTGCGGCTGCGGCCAGGTAATGGCTGAATGCCCCTTTTGGTCGTCTGTAATAACATCGTATCAATCATCCAAAAGGGACTGGCTGACAGATGTTCTTTTTCTTAAAGACAGATCACATATTAAATACTGGCCACAACTGCTACTCTCCGGGAGCTATGGAAAAAGAAATGCAGAACTGGTTAAGATCAATGAGGTCATTCATAACCTCATTCAAGATAACGCAAATGCTGATTGGATACTGGACTCTTCTAAAGAGCCTACGAGAGCTTTATTCTTATTGTCTTCTAATCCCCAATCTAAGATTATCCATATATTAAGAGACCCCCTGGATGTAGCTAACAGCTATAAAAAACGGTTTGTAAAGTATGGCTACTTTCGATTTTTGAGAAGAAATTACGAGAGCAAAAAGTACTTTTTCTTTTTTGCTGCTATTATTGGGCTAAGCTGGACCTTTGGCAACTTAATGATCGAGGTAATGAAACTTAAGTATCCTAACAGAATTTTTAAGTTTCAGCACGAGAAGATGCTCTCTCAGTTTGATCAAAGCACGAAAGAACTAGAAGAATTTATCGGAGTAGATTTAAGTGATATCCGGGAGAAGCAAAATTCAAATACCGGTTTTATTGTGGGTCATAACATTGGAGGTAATCATATTAGAAACGATAACAAAATCTTTCTTAAAACAACACCAGACAAACGATCGTTGTCAAAATTAGAAACCATGATTGTGCTGGTTACAACCTGGCCTCTAAGACTGATTTATAAATACTAAGCACCATACTGTCCTGTTTCATAAATTTCCTATCTAAACTCCGCCTTAGTATACTTGCTAAGTAAAAGAATTCAGATCAGCATTTTTATACTTCAAGCATCGGAAGAACTACAAGTATAAAGCAGCAACCAATTATTAGCTATAAACCAGTAGTTTACTGATGACTGCGATAAAGATTTAAATAACAAAAAGCAAACAGGCATACCCAAGGGCATGCCTGTTTGCTTTTATGATTGAGATTTCACTCTCTAATACTTACTTAATTAATCAGCACACGCTTGCTAACACGGCCAGTTGAGGAAGTCACTGTCAGTGAGTAAAGCCCCTCTGGCAGTTCACTTACGTCCAGTTCAATGTGTCGACCGCTGGCAGAAACATTTACTTCTTTTGTTAAAGCCACCTGACCATTTAAGTCGCTCAACTGGATGGTAGTAGTACCCTCCGCCGCATTTGCACCTAAGTCCACGTAAAGAACTGTTGTAGCAGGAACAGGGTATACTGTCAGCTCATCTCCCGAAAGATCTGCTGTTGTAGCCAGCTGATCTTCTGCAGCTACCGCATTGCTGGCAAGCGTTACACCTAAACTGCTGCTTGTATTGTTTACCACTGAGAACTTGATCGTAGAAGAAGCACCTGCTGTGCCTTTACCACTATTCTCAGAATACGCGGTGGCCTTCAGCGTATAACTTCCTAGGGCTGGTGTCCAATCATAGTAGTTACCGTTATCATCACCTGCCAACGTATAAGGCGCTCCTGACTCTGTCACGCTCTTAGTCTGCTCACCACTCAAAGAGAATACAATACTACCTGCATTGGAATCTGGAGTATACCGGATGTTCAGATTCTTGGTTGGAAGTGCTGCCAGGTTTAACGTAGCACCACTAGTCAGCTTCTGGATATCTTTATCTGTATCGGCATTCACAAGTGTAAAGGTGCCGTTTTCAGTTGACGAAGAAGTTGAGTTAATCACTTCAAAATTCAGGGAAAGAGAAGTTCCAGCCGAACCAGAAGCACTTTTACCAGAATAAGGCGTCCCTTTTAGGGTATATGATCCCACGGCTGGTGTCCAGCTGCCATTATCGCCCATCAGCTCGAAAGGAGCAATAGATTCCGTTGATTTTTTGCTTTGTTCTCCACCAAGGGTAAACACCACACTTCCGGTACCTGAACTTGCGTTAGCACGCACATTCAATTTAGTTGAAGGCAAATTAGCCAAGTTCAATGTTGCGCCGTTGCTTAGGGTCTGAATATCTTTTCCTGTGCTGGCATCTTGTAAAGTAAAGCTTGTTACTTTATAAGTATCAGTGCTTGGTGCTGCAATTGGCTCAGGCTCCTCTGTAGTAGTACCAGAATTAAGTGCTGATTTGATAGATTTAGCCATGTTGACGATCATGCCATCGTACGTTGACTCATTGTATACTGAACCGTTCAGCCAGTTTTTGATACCACCAAGGTTTTCCAATCTGCCTTCAACGCCATCCCACCAGTACATACCTTTCAGTTTGACACCATTATACGAGTAGTCCTTCATGTACTTCACATAAGCTGTGTATACATCTTTTTGAATGATATCTTTTCCATACAGCGGACTGCCAAAGTGCACACGGTGCCATAAGAAAGGATAAACTGGCTTGCCATACTTCTGTCCATACTTCATGGCCATATCCAGGTTCTCTTTCATGTACTGCATGTTTCTTGAACGTCCAACCTCTTCATCGGCAAACAACAGGTACAGAGATGGTGAAATAAAATCCATTTTAGACATGATGTTATCCAACTTACCTGGGGCATTGTAGTTGGCAGCCTGCCAGTCGTTCCAAGTACGGAAAGGGAGTGTATAATAAGAAAGCTTCAGATTTGGCCGCATTTTTTTGATATCGCTCATCAAACCTAGTAGCGTAGCTTCAGCAGTCTTAAAACGGCTGTCGCTTTCAGGATAATCACGAAGAGATTTAAAAGGACCTGATTCCCAGTCTAATACCAGCGTTTCATTTGAATTAGCGTCAGGGTAAAACCGCTCGATGAAATTTCTAACCTTAGAAAGGTCGTATTTATTATGATTATCACTATAAACAATATTACCCTGGGTCATAATACGGATATTCTTAGTCTTAAAACCACTTCCTTCGAAGTAGGCCACGGACTTGTCTCCGAATCGGTATGGGAGAATAAAGATGTCAAAGTTAGGGGCTACCTGGGCAAAAGCCTGAGCAGAAAGGATTAGAACTGCAACAAGCGACAATAGATATTTTTTCATTATCTTCTTAAGGATTAATCAAATCAATATTTTAGTTATTAGAAATTGCTGGCGACTAAGCTGTCGCGCAATTGAAGCTGGGATGGAAAGAAACAGTTATCTTTTCAATCAAAGCAGAGCTGCTATCAGAAAAACCTTGATCCTCCAACTGCAGGTGGCGAACCCCTTCCCTACACTTCTCTTCAATAACCTGATTAATCCTTACTAAGCCTTTTACTGTGGCGGGACCACATTCCGGAAGGCTTTCTTCAGATTTCCACCTCCGCAGCTTGCCGCTTCCGGCAGTGCGTTGATGTTTAATAAAATCCCCTTTGGCTAAAAGTTGAAATCTCATAAACATTATATTATACTCTCGTTTAATATTTATTACAGAAGCAAATTTATACAAAAATTCAGAACTGCAATAGCTTTCTATAACTTTCTTTTATTATTTATATAACATATTCGAATACATACCGTAACACTCCAAATTTACTAAGTTAACAACCGTAATTTTTTTATATTTTAAGGATAAGCGTTTAATCAGAAAAAAGAAGGGCATTCGTAAATAAGAAGAAAAATTACTCCTTATATTACTTATTATCAATCATTAGTAGAGATTACTAAAATAATAAGCAAATCAAGAATCAAAAAGGCAGATTTAATTTACAGAAATATATTGGCTTAGTGCTAAAAACTACAGCAATACAAACTATTTAAACCAGAAAACATCTCAAACAATTATCTTTGTTTTTCAATATTTAAAATACCTATTTTTCCGGAATAAAAAACACTCCAATACAGGTTATTTAATATTTTTATCATAAACCATCAAAGACACATATCTTAGCATCTTAATGTTTTAACAAACAAAGTTTTTCTCTATTCATACTTGCTGGAGTAGCGACATCTTTACTTTCTACTTTCTTAGGAGTAACCTCCAGGAGGTAGATCGCGTAAAATGAATAAAGAACACTTCAGTAAGAGGAGAGGCAGACTAGATTTCTAGCTTTTGCTCATCATACCCCTGTCACTTATACATAACCGTGCCAATATTAAAAAAAATACATAATCCATTGTTTATCAATCTATTATGTACTTTTTACAAATAGCAGCTATTTTTAAAGTTGTGGAGTGAAGCGAATAGTGTGGAAATATTCCACAGTTTGTGGAGTAATTGCCCATATAGTCTTTAAGCTCAAGGAGTAATTATGTGGTAAGGGTACAATTAGCTTTATATCTGATGCACGCTTGGCAGCCGCATTAAGCACAATTTCCCCCTGGCGCTTTCCTTTTATTAACTAGTTACATCAGGTCTCTTTTAGCCAGAGTTTTGAGAAATAATTATGCTGGTTAAATGCGAACAAGCCTGTTTATGCTATAATATAGCATAAACAGGCTTGTTTTATGATGCGTAGTTTGCCGAAGAGATCCTACAACAGAGCATACAAAGGGCTGCTAGCTTAAGGAATTTAGAAAAGTCTCGTGCTGATCTAGGCAGCCATTAATGAACAGTTGGGAGGAAGGGACTATAAACGCTTTTATTTGACAGAGTAGCAAGAAACTCTTGCGTAATATGGCAGCTAGGTATAACCAGTGTTAAGCTTTGCATTACTCTGAAATTTACATTGCCGAGAAGGTACGTATATACAAAAGCTATACTTATGCTTCAGGATTAACGCCCATGTGTTACCATTCTTTCCTCGTCTAAGGTTTCAATATAATCAAGTCTTTCCTGCATATAGTTAACTTTATAATCAGCAGCTAGAACAAATGCCATAGAAAACCAAAGCCAACTGGCAGTATAAATCCCTCCGCTGAACTGATTCTGAATAAGGCATTCTAAAAAGATAAGTCCTATCCAGGCTTTATGCGGGACATATTTAAAAATAAACAACGCATTCAAGACAGCTTTTATAACCAGATACACGAAAGGAATAAAGCCAAGAATACCTGTCGTTAAGAGCACTTCCACGAAAATATTATGCGGATAGTTGCCTGTTTCAGGGGACTCGAGCCCAAACCCTAGCAAAGGATTGCGCTTAAAATGTTCCAGTGCTATTTCCCAGATGACGATCCGCTCTGCAGAGGAACTCCCTGATTGAATGCCGTCTCCTATACTCGTAAACCTTTCAATAATGTTGCTCCCGAAATAACTGCTAAGTATAACAATTATTGCACCGGCAAAAACGAGGGCTGCCAGCAAGTAAAAGCTTTTAAGCTTATTTTTTTGATTAACAATAAAAAGCAGAAAGGGAAATATAAGTGCCATAACCGAGCCCCGGGATGCGCCCAGAAAGAAAGGAACACATGAAAGGCCTGCCACTACAAGTAAAAACCATTTACTGACACCTTTTGCTTTGGAAAGCAGCAAAATCAATGAGATGCCCATTGTTAATGAGGCAGAATATGATAAAGCCAGCGGGGATATATAATTTTCGTCCCTGGAAACTGCCAAAGAGATCCGGCCAACAGTACCAATTAAGTCCCGGTAAAAAAGAAGTGTGAATATCGCTAATAGGGCACCTGAAATTAACATGGCAGACCTATAAAGCTTCTGGTCAAGCTCTAAATCCTCTTTCAAATACAAAATTAGAAATGGAAGAAACCCGAACGAAAGAAAATAAAGTAGGAACGACTCATTGCTTATATGGTTTGCTGTTCCCTTTAGCATTTCTAAAGCAATGCGCAGGAGGTATAGAAGCGAAAAAGTCAAAAATGCTAAAAATGGGAGCTGTTTAAAGCTCTTTTTTTTACCAACAAGCAAGAAGCAGATCCCTAAAAGAAGCACAATAAAGACCCTAAGCGGAATAGTGATGTACCTGGAAAGTTGCGGGCCTATGGTGTTGTTACCAACCATCAACAGTACATAATATCCTGAGAAGGTAAAGAATATAGCCCCAAAAAAGGCTATAACATACATTTTATACTTGTTGAAGACCATCAGCTTTCTTTGCTGTTACAGTTTTGCTACGCTGTTTACTGATAATATCAATTAACTTGTCTACGTTGCTTTCAACACTAAAGCGTTCTGCTCTTACCTGGGCGTTCTCTCCCATGGTGGCCCATTTGTTTCTGCTCGCTAAGGAGGCATCAAAGGCATGTTTGTAGGCATCAACAGTTGGTTCCTGTATAAGCCAGCCATTCTCATCCTGCACCAGCATTTCAGATGGGCCGCCTAAGTAGTAGGCCATCACTGGCTTTGCTGCACCCATCGCCTCTGCTACACTAATACCAAAAGGCTCTGCATTTCTGCGGCCGTTGATGATCACATCCACACTTGCATAAAAATCAGGCATGTTCCGGGTCTCCCCTAAAAAATGGACCTGCTGATTTAACAGCACACCGGCTTTCTCCTTTATCATACGTGCAAATTCGGTATCCAGGGGGCCGCCCGCAACTAACAAATGACCGCCGGCAGCAGGTATACTGGAGTTCACAAAGGCTTCCACAACAATGTCCTGCGCTTTATCTTTAAAGATCCGTGAGGCCATTCCATATACCGGTACATTCTCATCCAGGCCCAGCTTAGCCCGATAAGTCGGCTCTCCATTGGTTACCCGCTCGCTCTCAAACCCCGGGTATACAACATACTGGCATTGTTTGCCCAGGGTGTTCTTCGTATAGATACTGTTTGCAACCTGCACAATGTTATACTTTGAGCAGTAATAGTTATAATATTTTTTAGAGAAGGATGAATTAATGGTATTAGGTAAATGCCACAGGCTCACAGTACCCAGCAACTGCGCCAGCTTACCGGCTAGGTGAATATAAGTAGGACGCTGGTAAATAATAGCATCATACTTACGGTCCTTGATTTGCCTGGCAAGCGCAGCTGCCTGCACTGTACCATACTTGCGGGAGGCTACAATTGCCCGTATAATAGTTACTGGCGAGCCACTGTAAGAAGCATTGAACGCCGGAATAACCCATGTGGTGTTACACATGTACTGATACTGTGCCAGCTTATCTCCCTGACCAAGAATCACAGCATCAACTACGACATTCTTTTTCTTCAGTTTATCAATAAACTGTGCCTCGCAGGTAAATATGCCGCCTCCGTCTTCGCTATTAACTATTTTTAAAACTCGCATACGTGGTTGTTTCGCTTATCTGATTTGTGTTCCTTTAAACAAAAGCCTGAAATATTCTGACGAACAGATTAAATAAAGGTAGCCGTTTACAAAAAACACTTTAACGACATCGGCAGATGAAAGCTGCCGGTCTACAGAAAATAGGCGAAGGTTCTTTTTGATGACGATGGTATAAAATAAATAAGGAAGAAATGCGGCATGCTTGGCTATACTTTTAATGCCAGAGATCTTATAGCTTTTCTTGCCCCCAAACTCCCTTCTTTTCTTTTCATTAAATTCTTTGAGCGTACTTCTGGCCGGATGCTTAATGATGACATCATCGCCGTACTCAATGTTGAAGTTACAGGCATTTGCTCTTCTGTTCCAACCAAAGTCGTCTCCGGACATTTTACTTGCGTCGAAGAGCCCTACTACGTCAAAAAGTTCTTTCCTCACAAAAAGGTTAGCGGTAACCGAGGCCTGGTGCACTTTTACAGCTCTCTTCTGATCAAACTCATACACACTTTCGTAGAGCTCCACCAATGTTTTCTGCGCTTCATTCTGAAAAATGAAATCGATTTTACCAGCTATCCTGTCTACGTTTCCTTTTTCAAAGCGCTTTACTGCATTCTCGATCCAGGTAGGTTGCGGAATGCAGTCAGAGTCGGTAAAGCCATAAATATTGCCCTTAGCTAAGCTAATGCCTTTGTTTCGGGCAGCATAGGACCCTGGCTTGCCTTCGTGCACTAAGGTAAAATTAGCAGGCAGGTAAAAGTAAGCGGGCGCCTGGTCCTGCGGGTCGTTATTTACTATTATTACTTCGTAGCTATCCTTCGGATACGTTTGCCTGTCAAGTGCTTCGATGCAAAGCGTGAGCCTCTTCCAATCGTGGTAAGTAGGCATTATTATGGAAACGAAAGTGTTTGAAGTCATAAAATAAGTAAACTTTATTTTTATAGACGCACAACAGAAATACTACTTATACCTGTTGTGCAAAGCGGTGGTTAATGAAAGAGATAAAATAATATAATGGTTCAAAAGACTATTCTATTTATCTTTTGTTTTCTATACTATCAGTACCTTAATAGGTATAAGCTTTTAAAGAAGTAAAACTGCCACTCGGGTAATTTCAGGAATGGGTTCGCATACGCAAACTTTCGTTTTGAGCTGTTCCGGACATAAAGGTTTATTGCCTTGATCTTATTCCGGAATGTAATTTCCTGATCATTATATTTTTTGAGCTGCTCCTTAAAAAACGGCATATCAAGCTCGCTAATCAGCAGCAGGTGGTAATACAGGTATTGGTATAGCTGCTGTTTATACTTATCCGTTAACAGCTTGTTCTCGCTTAAATAAGTATAAATTTGGCTCCTTAAGTTATAGCGGTTCAAGATCAGCTCATACAACTTGCCTTTGTTTGTTGTTCTCGAAATCGAGTTCGTTTGCGCATGAATCAACGTTTGCACCTGATGGCTCACAAGGGGTTTTGCATTTAAGCGAAGTACCCGGAATAACAAGTCGTATTCTTGCGAGGAGCTTAAGCTTTCGTTCCAGCCATTTACCTGCAACAACATTTCCTTTCGCCAAAGATTAGAGCTTGTAATACCTAGTCTCGAATTGATGAGCCCCGTCCAGCAATCATCCTCCGCCACTATATCTTCTGTTAGCAGCTTGCCCCTGATGGTCCTGATCTTGCGGTAATCATCAATGATCAGGTCGGGGCTATGTTTACTGATTAAGGCAACCTGCTTTTCTATTTTCTGAGGTAGTAATTCATCATCCGCATCCAGAAACTGGACCCACTCCCCTTTTGCATTCCCTAATCCCTTGTTACGGGCAGCGCATGCTCCTTTCTTCGCCTCAGCATATACCCTGATCATGCCGGGATGTGCCTGTTCAAATTCCTTCAGCTGCTGCAGGGTATTGTCTGTAGAGTTATTATCAACCAGCAGTAACTCAATGTTCGGGTGCGTCTGGGCCAGCACGCTGTCGACAGCTCTCCCAATCAACGCTTCACAATTGTAACACGGAATAATAACTGAGACTAATATAGGATGGTCAGGTTGCATTGATACACTTAATATTTTACGCTACTTTGTTATTGGACTGCCAGATTCTTTTTTTTTAAGAATTTCAAATCGCTCAGCTGAGTTTTAAGTTCGTCCTTCATAAAGAGCCAAACTACAGCGCAGTAACTGATAAATAAAGCAACGCCACAAAGGATGTAGTGAAGGTGAAGGCTATAGAGCGAGGTAGAAACAATAAATGCCACGACACTGGCTATTAATGGCGTGCGCATATGAAATAACAGCTCGCCGAAAGTAACATTCACTAATTTCTTCAGGAAATACTGCGCAATGAATACCTCAAATATCTTATTTAGAACATACGCATACGCTGCCCCCACAATCCCATAAAAATGGATGCCCAACGAAATAAGCGGGACATACAAAAAGACAGCTTTAAAAAACTGGATCTTCATTTCCAGTTTAGGCTTTCCCAGTCCGCGGATAAGCGAGGCGTGGCTGTTGGTCAGCATATGGATCATCACCGAGACGGCTAATATCTTTAATGGCTCTATAGCACCAATCCACTTTTGCCCGAAATAATTCTGAACAAACGGGGTACCCAGGGTAATAAAAAATATCATTGCCGGATAAACAAAGATGCTGTTATACTTTACAACTTTGAGATAATACCTTTTCAGCGCTTTCGGATCGTCCTGTTTCTTACCGTAAACCGGGTACATCACTTTCCCCATCATGGCCATCAGCTGGTTTCGGAACGTATCGGTTAGTACAAATGCCAGGGTATACGTTCCCAGTGCTGCCGCACTTAAAAGCTTGCCGATCAGCAGGTAATCGATATTCGAGATCAGGTTATTGAACAGGTTGGTTCCGGTAGTATACACCCCAAAGCCAAAAACATCTTTAAAGGCCTTTTTATCCCACATGAGCTTGGGCGTCCAGCCGGTGGCTCTGAAGAACAAGGGCATAGCGATAACGATAGTTGCCACAGAGTTAAATACCAGCGACCAGACACCAGCGCCTAAATAGGCAAGGGTTAAGGACAGCACACCCGAAAAAGCGGTTGATACGTTGCTGATAAAAGCCAGCTTTTTAAAGCTCATGGCCCGGGTAAGCTGTGCCTGATGCACCAGGTTTACCGGAGAGGCCAAAACCCCAAGGCTCAGGGCCGGGATGATCTGGCGCAGCATAGGCTCTTTATAAAAGATTGCTGCCAGTGGCGACACAACAATTACGATCAATAAGTAAATACTTGTTGACCAGATAACGCCAGTCCAGAAAGCCGTCTGAAAATGTTCTTCTCTTAAATCTTTATCCTTGCGCTGTACAAGAGCAGCCCCGATGCCGATATCATTAAAAACCTGCACAAAACTGGCAAACACAGCTGCCATACCTACCAGGCCAAACTGCTCCGGAAAGAGCAATTTGGCAAGTACCATCTTAATTATAAAACTGAGGCCTCTGTTGATAGCTAGCTGAACGGCACTCCATACTATACCGGTAACAACCGAGCTTTTAAAATTCTTAGAACTCATTTATTGAAGTGCTTACACAGCAAATAATATAGTCTTTCCGACCAGGATAAAAAATAGGATAAGGGTGCATCGGACGCTGTGTAAAAGCTCCCGTTGCTAATATGTGTTATTGCTGAAATAAACAATGTGGACCTGAAATCCTTAGCCAGGATACTGAACATCGGTGCCTTTGGCCTGCTTATTTGATGTGAACCACTCTTTTTTAGGCTCTTTCAGGTTATAACCATACCCATACGCATAACCAGCTTCTTTTTGTGCATCGTTTACCACAATCATTGGCTGGTTAAACTTCTGCTTTTTATAAATATCATCAATAATACTTAACTGCGTTTTGTAAGTATAGTTGTTACGGACAATATAAATGCTGGCATCTGCATGAGGTGCCAAGGCCAATGCATCGGCAACCTGCCCTACCGGCGAGGTATCAATAATCACGTAATCAAAGATCTCTTTCAACTCATTAATCAGTCTGCCTACCTTCGGAAGCAACATAAGCTCGGAGGGGTTTTCCGGTACCGGGCCAGACCCGATCACAAACAGCTCCGGCATAACGCGCGAAGGAAGTATCACATCATGGATAGAGAGAGCATTGGACGACAGGTAACTGGTAATACCGCCCTCATCATTTGGCAAATCCAGGTTCCGTAACAAAGCCGGCTTTCTAAAGTCGAAATCAAGTATCACGACTCGTTTACCCGCTAACACCAAGCTGGCCCCCAGGTTTATGCTGAAGAATGTTTTTCCTTCGCCCCCCATACTCGACGAAACCATCAGCACCTTATTTTCTTTGCCTAGCATTGCAAACTGCAGGTTGGCACGAATAAGTCTGAATTGTTCTGCCACAGGCGTGCGGCTATCAGGTGTCACCACCAAAGCATTGCCACTCTTCTTGTGGGAAATTTCGCCCAGAATTGGGGTAGTAGTGCCACTTTCTACATCTTTTAATGTGGATACTCTATCGTTTAGCGCATCTTTCACAAATATTAACCCGAAGGGCAGGCCTAAGCCGAACAGGACAGCTAATATGTATATTAATCCTTTTCTAGGCTTCACAGGTTCATCACCAGCTACTGCCGAGTCGATTACACGGGAGTTAGCGACAGTAGCTACCAACGACATAGCAGACTCTTCCCGCTTCTGCAGCAGATACAGGTAAAGGCCTTCTTTTATACTTTGCTGCCTGTTGATCTCCAGCAATTCGCGCTCCATTACAGGCACCTGCTGTTTCCTTGACTGGTACTGCGAAGAGCTTGCCTGCAGGTTTTGGCGGGTAATCTCTAAGCTCCTCTTTATGTTGCGGAGGTTCTCCAGAATGTTGCCACGTAAATTAACAAGCTGATCGTTCAGGTTGATTATAATCGGGTTATTGGGTTGCACCGTACGCAGTGTTCGCTTGCGTTCCTGCTGCAACTCATTAAACTGGGAAATGAGGCCGAGCAACGTAGGATCATTGATGCTAAGGGTACTTGGCACCAGTTCAAACTGGTTCTGGTCTTTGCTTAAATAACTTTCGATCGAGTTCAGCACATCCAGCTGGATACCCCACTCGGCGAGCTGCTTGTTATACTCGCTTTCTTTCTGCAGGTAAATCTGCGCTTCTGAGCTTACATCCGTTACATCGTTTTTCTGCTTGTAGCGCTCTACGCTTTTCTCCACGTCGGTGAGTTCCTTTGTGAGGTACTGCAAGCGCTCATTTACAAACTTTATGGTACTAGACGCCACAGAGTTCTTATCCTCCATAGCTTCCTTGTTATACACCTCAATAAGCTTGTTCACAACGTCTTTTCCTCTTTCCGGAACGGCATCCGTCAGGGTAATAGACAACACGCTGGCATCTTTGTTAACAGGCCCTATTGTAAGACGGCTAATATAAGAGTCCGCCAGATTATCCAGCTCATTGAATTTAAGAACAATCTTATCATACCTCCCAATTGCTTCCGGAATGGCGGTTACAGTAAATGTACCGTATGGGGCCTTTATTTCCTTGCCAAACTGATAAGTCCGGACATCCTCGCCATCCTGCAGTTCAAAATTGTTCTTGTCTTTGATATAAACAGTCAGGTTTTTAGAATAGGCTTCCTTCTCCAAACTTTTAACAACAACGTTGATTGGCACCTTTTCGCCATATATTTCGGAGTACTTCACTTCTCCTTCCACCAGGTAGCTGGTAGTTAAAGACAATTCGCGTAATACCCGCTGCATCAAGCTTTTTGAACGCAACACCTCTATCTCATTATTCATGTTTTTAGAGGTTTTGAATACATCAAAGTCATTATCAATGGTATTACCCGTCAATTCCGGCCCACGTGTTTCGTCCTTAATAAGTAGGCTACTGGTTATCAAATACTCTGGTGTAGTGTAACGCAGGTATAAGTAAGCCAGGCCCACAAATATGGCAATCGCTGCTACAAACAAGTACCAGTATCGCACGTACTTTCGCAGAACTCCTTTCAGGTTTACTTGCTCCGGTTCTAAAAGAAGCATTTCTTTATTATTCATATGTATGTATTGCTATAATAATCTTGATACGATTAATGTAGTCACAGATATAAGCGAAAATAAGAGCGTAATGTTTCGTGTGTTGGTCGTAGCCTGTATTGTTCTTACTTTATTTGGCTCTACATACACCACATCGTTCTGCTGCAGATAAAAATAAGGAGAACTTAACAGGGCCTTTGATTTGAGGTTAAGCCGGGCCGCTTTGCGCACGCCATTCTCTTCTCTTATCAGTAACACATTATCTCTTATTCCATAGGCCGTCATATCGCCCGCTAAACCCAGTGCCTCCAGCACATTTATTTTTTCAGAGGGTATGGTGAATGTGGCCGGGTTCTTTACTTCCCCCACAACCGTCACCCTGAAGTTCATATAGCGTATATAAACCGATGGTTCCTTTAAATAATTATTCAGGTTCTTAACCAACATCGCTTTGGCTTCCTGCTTTGTAAGGCCGCCCACCTTCACTTTCCCTAAAACCGGTAATTCTATAAAGCCATTGCTATCTACCAGGTAGCCTTCCTCATCTTTACTAGTTCCTGCGGCGCCGGCATTTCCGGCCGAGAGCATCACTCCTTTGTTAAAGAGGGCATTTGCTTCAGGGTTTAAACTGCTTATCGTAATACTAAGCAAATCATCGGGCTGAATTTTAGGCTCTTTGTTATTCGTGATATTTTCTGAGTACTCCGTTGTTTCTGGCAGATCGCTGAAATACGTCAGTTCTTTAGACGTGGTACAGGAAAAAAGGAACAACATGCCCAGGGCAAACAATAAATTAATTCTCATTTCGGGTGCTTTTGGTTCAATCTAGACTTTTGTGCTTGTAGGCGCTTATACTTACCACTATATACATTGCAGATAATATATATTTCGGAAGTCTTGTGATTAGTTACGTAAGAAGATTTTAAAGGTATATATTCAATAAGAAAATTATCCATCTAATCCTGCAAATGGCTTTAAAACAGCCTTATAATATTCAACAAATTTTATATTTGCTGCATAAGGTTGCCCTACAAGCCCTTAAAACAATTATCCTTTCAACGCTCGGAGCAGGCAAAACAATATAACTGGCTCCTGTTTACCGCCGGTGCCTGCTACCGGGCTCGTTTCGCTACTCCTACCAAAACCCCTTCATAGCGCCTGTGCTTTTTTATACTTACCGGCATAAACCACCTCCCATACGATGCACCTGCTGTTACAGTTTTTACAGGAGTAGTTTTTAAGTGAGCTGGCCGCCGGGCAGCAGATGAAACACCATATTTGCCCTGCTTTTTTTAACTTTATACTTTCATCGCCGGCATCAGCCTGCAGCCGGCACAACACATCCGCATGATATGAGCATGAGAACCTTTGATCCGAAAGAAACTAAAGCAGCCGACCTGTATGCGCTCATGGCCGGGGTTGTTGCTCCGCGCCCTATTGCGTTTGCCAGCACTACCGACGGCAATGGCAACGTTAACCTGAGCCCGTTCAGTTTTTTTAATATGTTTAGCGCTTCGCCGCCCATTCTCATTTTCTCGCCCCTCAGCCGCATGCGCGACAACACCAGCAAACACACGCTGGAGAATGCGCAGGCCACCAAGGAGGTTGTCATCCATATTGCCAATTATGCTATCGTAGAGCAAATGTCGCTGGCCAGCACTGAGTACGATAAAGGCATAAATGAATTTGTGAAGGCTGGTTTAACGCCGGTTGCCTCGGAGCTGGTGAAGCCGCCGCGGGTGCAGGAAGCCCCGGTAGCGTTAGAGTGCAGGGTAAACGACATTATACCGTTGGGCACAGAAGGCGGCGCAGGCAACCTAATCATTTGCCAGGTGCTGCTGATGCACCTGCAGGAGGGCATCCTGGGAGAAGACGGCAAGGTTGATCCTTACAAGCTTGATGCGGTGGCGCGCATGGGCAGCGATTATTACATCCGGGCAAATGGCGACAGCATTTTTGAGCTTCCCAAGCCTATCCGAAACAAAGGCATTGGGGTGGATGCGTTGCCCGCCTTTATCCGCCAGAGCACCATCCTGACAGGCAATAACCTGGCCCGGCTGGGAAATACCGAAACAGTACCCACCGCGGCAGAGGCAGCCGCATACCGAACAAATCCGCTCGTGGCCTATACCTGGAACAAGTATAAAGCTAGACCGGCCCAATTGCGGCAGGAACTCGAGAAGTTAGGTAAAAAGCTATTGGAAGATAACCACGTGTCCGAAGCCTGGAAAGTACTGCTGCTAAGCGGACAGGTATAGAAGTAAGACGTTAGATATTAGACGTTAGACAAAAGCTTCTCTTGCAAGAGTATAAAGTATAAAATCCGCCGAGGCGGGTTTTATACTTTATATGGATAGTTTTACCTGTGTCTTAGATCCTGCGTCTAATATTTATGGTCCAACGACTTGCATCTAGTTTCTAACTGCGATCATCAGGCCCAATTCTTTGTAGCGCATGCCAAACCGTTTGGCGATATGCGAGTTGGTGAGACTGCCTTTGTAGATATACACGCCGGCACGGTAATGTTCGTTCGTAAACAGTACCTCGTTGATGCCGCCATACTTTGAGATCTCTGTAAAGATGGGCGTAAAAATATTACTCAGGGCCTGGGTGGCCGTTCGGGGCACCCGCGACGGGATGTTAGGCACACAGTAATGGATGATATCATACTTGCGGTAAATGGGGCGGCTGTGCGAGGTAACCTCCGAAGTTTCAAAACAACCTCCCTGGTCGATACACACATCGATGATAATGGAGCCGGGGTTCATCTGCGCAATAATCGATTCCTCTACCATGCACGGAATGCGGTCTTCCACGGCTACCAAAGCGCCGATCACCACATCGGCCTGTTTAATTTCGTTGTTGAGCACTGTTTTATCCAGCGTAGAGGTAAAGAGCTGGGTGCCGATGTTGTGCTTCAGCCGGCGCAGCTTATAAATATGGTTGTCGAAAACCTTTACCTCGGCTCCTAAGCCCAGGGCAGCACGGGCCGCATACTCGGCTACAGTGCCGGCACCAAGTATAACGACTTTGGAAGGAGGCACACCCGTAATGCCACCCAGTATAACCCCTTTGCCATCGTTGCTGCTGCTCAGGTATTCGGCGGCTATCAGCATTACGGTGCTGCCGGCAATTTCGCTCATGGCGCGCACCACCGGCTTTGCCTCTGACTTATCGCGGATCAGTTCAAAGGAGAGAGCGTTTATTTTTTTAGCCAGCAGTGCATTGATATAATCCGAGGTCAGGTTCCCAAACTGCAGCGCCGAGATCAGTGTCTGGCCCGGGTGCAGGTAATTGATCTCATCGTAGGTAGGAGGGGCGATCTTCAGGATGATGTCGGCCTCGTATACTTCTTCCACCGAATACACAATGCGGGCACCGGCCTCGGCATATTCATGATCGGAGTACTTGGATAAACTGCCAGCGCCTGCCTCAATCCGGATGCGGTGCCCATGGTCGGTTAGTTGCTTCACAGCGTCGGGGGTCAGGCCAATGCGGTTTTCCTGAAACGAGGATTCTTTCGGGATGCCGATAAACAGGTTGCGGCGGCGTTCTTCCACCGCCAGCATCGACTCCTTGGGGTAAAGGGCCTGGCTGGTAGCTACTATCTTGGCTAAACTTGCGGCGAGTTTTTCCGTCATGCTATACGTGGGTTATGGTCATGGTGCGCCCCTCGCCTTCCGCTTCGGGCTGCAGCTGCACAAGCAAATAGTGCTCAGGCAATAAATTGGGTATAAGCGAGGGCCACTCTACCAGGCACAGCCTGCCTGAGTCAAAATACTCCAGCGCGCCAATCCCGAGGGCTTCGCGCTCATCCCTTATCCTATAAAAATCAAAATGGTAAATTAGTTTCCCCTGCCTCCCTTCATACTCGTTAACGAGCGCAAAAGTAGGGCTGCTCACGTTCTCGGCTACGCCCAGCTGGCGGCAAAGTTCCTTAATCAGGGTGGTTTTGCCTGCGCCCATCGGGCCTTCGAACAAAATAATGGGCTCCCGGTCGGCAGCCTCTAAAAGCACAGAAGCCGCCGCCGGCAGATCAGCCAACGACGACATCTTTATACTTGCTTTTTGTACTCCCTGGTTAAGCATTCTTAGGCGAAAGCGTTATAAACGGTATGATCATTTCCTCCAACGACACGCCTCCGTGCTGGAAGGTATCTTTGTAGTAGTTGACGTAATAGTTATAGTTATTCGGGTAAGCGAAGAAGTAGTCTTCGATCGCAAATACAAACGTAGTGGAAACGTTAGCTTTTGGCAAGAAAAATCGCTCCGGCTTTTTCACTGTAAACACGTCTTTATCGGTATAGCCCAGGTTTTTGCCGTGCTTGTAACGCAGGTTGGTGTTAGTGTTGCGGTCGCCGATGATCTTAAAGGGCCTTTTTACCCGGATCGTGCCGTGGTCGGTGGTGATGATGAGGCGGCCTTTCTTTTCGGCAATCATCTTCAGCGTATCGAAAAGGGGCGAGTGCAGAAACCAGGATTTGGTGATGGAGCGGTAAGCCGACTCGTCGGGCGCCAGCTCGCGTACCATGTTGCTGTCGGTGCGGGCGTGCGAGAGCATATCCACGAAGTTATACACGATCACGTTGAGCTTGTTGCCATCCAGGTTACTGAACTTGCTGAGTAGGTCGCGGCCGGCAGCCACGTTCGTAATTTTGTGGTAACTGTGCTTGCCCGTAATGCGGTTCTGCTGTAGCTGTATCTCCAGAAATTCGGCCTCGTGCAGGTTCTTGCCTTCCTCATCCTCGTCGGCCACCCACAGGTTGGGGTACTTTTTAACGATCTCGGTCGGCAGCATGCCCGAAAAAATGGCATTACGCGCATAAGCCGTGGTAGTAGGAAGGATGGAGTAGAACATCTCTTCCTGGTCCACGGTAAAGTAATCCAGGATCAGCGGTTCGAGTACTTTCCACTGGTCGTAGCGCAGGTTATCGATCAAAAGGAAGTATACGGGCTGCTCCGACTGCTTCATCATCGGGAACACGCGCTGCTTAAACAGCTCATGCGACATGAGCGGAGCATCTTCATCTTCCTTGTTTATCCAGTCCTCGTAATTCTCCATGATAAACTTGGCGAAGTTGGCGTTGGCCTCATCCTTCTGCATGTTTATCACGTCGGCCATACTTTTGTTTTCCGTCTCGTCGATCTCCAACTCCCAGTACACCAGCTTTTTGTAAATATCAGCCCATTCCAGCGGGCTCAGGCGCTCGCCAAAAGCCATGCCCAGTTGCCGGAAGTCGCGCTGGTAGCTCATATTGGTCTTTTCAGACACCAGGCGTTTGTTTTCCAATACCTTTTTTACCGATAGCAGGATCTGGTTAGGGTTAAGCGGCTTAATAAGGTAATCGGTGATCTTGGAGCCGATCGCCTCCTCCATGATATGCTCTTCCTCGCTTTTGGTGATCATGATCACGGGCACGGCTGGCCGGATGGATTTCAGCTCATTCAGTGTTTCCAGGCCGCTGATACCCGGCATGTTCTCATCCAGGAAAACGATATCGAACGTCTGGTCCTGGAACTTCTCAATGGCATCGGCGCCGCTGTTTACCGGCGTAATGTCGTAGCCCCTGTCTTCCAGGAAAAGAATGTGTGGCTTAAGGAGGTCGATTTCATCATCGGCCCATAAAATATTGTATCTTTGCATAGTTTTATACTAGTAATTGATGGCTAAACTGTTGAACTGTTAATTTGTTGAGCTGCTAAGTACTTATACATGTATACTTGGGATGTACGCAAAAACGTACCATTATATACATACGATGCTTTCAGGTACGCGTAAAACGGATGCGCTGGTGGCCGTAACCCAACATAGCCGGCAAGCACGGCCATACCCTGTCAACAAATAAAACGTTCAGCCAGTAAACCTTCCTGCTTCGTGAATAAGAAAAAAATCTTCAACGACCCCGTTTACGGTTTTATTACCGTTCCGTCTGATCTCATTTTCGATATTATTGAGCACCCTTTCTTTCAGCGCCTGCGCCGCATCAAGCAGCTGGGCTTAACAGAGATGGTATACCCCGGGGCGCTGCACACCCGTTTTCATCATGCGCTGGGCGCCATGCACCTGATGGACACGGCCCTGAGCACCCTGAAAAGTAAAAATAACGAAATTTTCGATAACGAGCTGGAAGCCTCCCTCATTGCCATCCTGCTCCACGACATTGGCCATGGCCCTTTTTCCCATGCCTTAGAAACCGCTATCTTCAAGAATGTGTACCACGAGAGCCTCTCGCTGCATATTATGCACATGCTCAACAAGGCTTTTGAAGGCCGCTTAACGCTGGCAATCAATATTTTCAAGGGTACCTATGAGCGTAAATTCTTTCACCAGCTCGTATCGAGCCAGCTGGATGTGGACCGCCTTGACTACCTGAACCGCGACAGCTTTTATACCGGCGTGTACGAAGGCAAAATCGGCGCCGACCGCATCATCAAAATGCTGGACATTGCCAACGACAAGCTGGTGGTGGAAGAAAAGGCCATTTACAGCATCGAGAACTTTCTGGTAAGCCGCCGCCTGATGTACTGGCAGGTATACCTGCACAAAACCGTGATCAGCGCCGAAAACATGGTGCTGCGCGTGGTGCAGCGCGCGCGCCAGTTGTTGCAGCAGGGCGTGGAGGTAGACACCAGCCCGAACCTGAAGTTCTTTCTCTCCTCCGACCTTACCATGGCCGATTTTGAGCGCGACAGCAGCATTTTGGAGCGCTTTGTAGGCCTGGACGACCACGATGTATGGAGCGGCATCAAACTCTGGGCCTCTCACCCCGACTTTATACTTTCTTACCTGGCCAACAGCATCCTGAACCGCCGCTTGTTTAAGGTGGTGATCTCGAGCAAACCCATCGAAAAGGACCTGCTGCTGGGCATCAGCGAGCTGGTGCAGGAGCACTACAAAGTAGCCGAGGAAGACGTGCATTACCTCATGATCTCGGGCACCATCAGCAACAATGCCTACCAGGTAGAAGGGCAATCCATCGATGTGCTGACCAAATCCGGGTACGTGATCGATGTGGCCGAGGCATCCGACCTGCCCAACATCCGGGCGCTGGGCAATAAGGTGGAAAAATATTATGTGTGCTACCCCAAAGAAGTAGCACATTAACACTGCTGCCGGCTTACGGCAGCAGCTTATACTTCCCTGCCCGCCTCTTTTCCGGTTTTATACTTTCATATAAAGCACCGGCCTGGCAGCAACTGCCGGTCTGCGACATGCCTTTATACTTTGGAGCGCCCCGAAAGTATAGCCTGTGCTTTAAACCTGCTTTTCCGCCCTTGAGCTCGCCATAAGCTGCTGCCCGTTTTCCTGGTTAGCCCAGAAATCTTTGCCCATAGTGGCCCCGGGGTATCAGCCCTCCCGTAACTTTTTAGTATGTTTGCACCCCCAAAGCATTAGCACTTTTAAGTTTTTGCTATAATTTTACAAAATGGAGTTCACTGTTCAACAGATAGCAGACCTGCTGCAGGGTAGCGTAGAAGGCGACAATACTGTCAAGGTCAGCACTTTAGCCAAGATAGAAGAAGCCCAGGCCGGCGCGCTTGCGTTTTTATCAAATTCCAAATACGAACCCTTCCTTTATACTTCCGGTGCCAGCGCTGTAATTGTGGCAGAGAAGCTGGAGCTGAAAAAGCCGGTTGCTGCTACCCTGATCCGGGTGGAAGATCCTTATACCAGCTTTTCTGTCTTACTCCATTATTACCAGACAGCCTTGATCGCCTCTAAAGTGGGCGTGGAAGAACCCGCTTTCATCGGTGCCGGCAGCCAGATCGGCGACGGCCATTACCGCGGCGCATTCTCCTACATCGGCCAGAACTGCACCATCGGCGAGAACGTGCGCATCTTTCCGCAGGTATACATTGGCGATAGCGTGAAAATAGGCGATAACACCACCATTTTTGCCGGCGCTAAACTTTACACCAACACTGTGGTGGGTAGCAACTGTACGATCCATGCCGGCGCAGTGCTGGGCAGCGATGGCTTTGGCTTTGCGCCACAGCCCGACGGCAGCTACAAAGCCATCCCGCAGATTGGCAACGTCGTGCTCGGAGATGATGTATCGATCGGGGCAAACACCACCATCGACTGCGCCACCATGGGGGCAACCCTGATTGGACAAGGCAGCAAAATAGATAACCTGGTGCAGGTAGCGCATAACGTGGAAGTAGGCAAGCATACCGTTATTGCCGCGCAGGCAGGCATCTCCGGCTCTGCCAAGCTAGGCAACAACTGCGTTATTGCAGGCCAGGCCGGCATTGTGGGCCATATCAGCCTGGCCGATAAAACAACCGTAGGTGCGCAGTCCGGGGTTTCCAAAACTGTAAAAGAGCCGGGCACGATCATCCAGGGCTCACCGGCATTTGACTATAAGCAGAACCTGCGGGCCATGACCGTATTCCGCAAACTGCCCGAGCTGCAGCGCGAGCTGGAACTGCTGAAAGAGAAGGTATAGCAACCCTTTTTGCAATCCGATCGGTTCCGTAAAAAAAATAGCAAGACCTCATATAAAATCTTAAGTTTGCAGGTGCAAAGGGGTAACTCCCCGGTTGACTGCAGACAGCAGCGGCAGCAAAACAGCTGCCGCTGCTGTTCTTAACCAAGCTCTTAACACGACTATAGATACGTGATGAACGATAAACAGCACACCATAAAGGCCCCGGTTACAATTACAGGCATTGGGTTGCATACCGGAGTGGTTTCAAACATGACGTTTAAGCCTGCACCTGCAAATCATGGGTACAAGTTTCAGCGCATTGATATGCCAGGCCAGCCAATTGTGGCAGCTGATGTAGACAATGTGGTCGACCTGTCGCGGGGCACCACCATCGAGCAGAACGGCGCCCGCGTAAATACCGTGGAGCACACGCTGGCTGCCTTAGTGGGCCTGCAGATTGACAACGTGCTGATCGAGCTTGACGGCCCGGAACCGCCTATCATGGATGGCTCCTCGATTGAGTTTGTAAAGGCGTTGCAAAGCGTGGGGCTACAGGAGCAGAATGCCCTGCGCAACTACTTCGAGATATCCAAAGGCATCAGCTACAAAGACGATAGCCGCGGCGTGGAAATTGCCGGCCTTCCGCTGGACGATTACCGCCTCACCGCGATGGTGGATTATAACTCACCGGTGCTGGGTAGCCAGCACGCCTCCATTACCAACATCACCCAGTTTGTGGACGAGATCGCCCCGTGCCGCACGTTTGTGTTCCTGCACGAGCTGGAAGCTCTTTACAAACAAAACCTGATCAAAGGCGGAGACCTGGACAACGCGATCGTGATCGTGGATCGGGTGGTGCAGGACGAGGAGCTCTCGCATTTGTCGGAGCTGCTGAAAAAGCCGAAGGTGGAGGTAAAAGAAGAAGGCGTGCTCAACAACACCGAGCTGCGCTTTAAGAATGAGCCTGCCCGCCACAAGCTGCTGGACCTGATCGGTGACCTGGCCCTGATCGGCCGCCCTATCAAAGGACAGATCTTAGCGGCCCGCCCCGGCCATGCGGCCAACGTGGCCTTTGCCCGCAAGGTAAAAAAGCTCATACAGGAAGCGGCGATCAAGAACGTGCCTACTTACGATCCTAAAAAGCCGCCGGTCATGGATATCAACCAGATCTCGGCCACCCTGCCCCACCGCTATCCTTTTTTGCTGATCGATAAGATCATTCACCTCGACGAAACCACGGTGACGGGGGTAAAGAACGTGACCATGAACGAGCCCTTTTTCCAGGGCCACTTTCCGGGCAACCCTGTGCTGCCGGGCGTGGTGCAGATAGAGGCCATGGCGCAGACAGGCGGCATCCTGGTGCTTAACACCGTGGAAAATCCGGAAGATTACTGGACCTACTTTCTGGGCATAGACAAGTGCCGTTTTAAGCGGAAAGTGATTCCGGGGGATACAATTATTTTTAAATGTGAACTGCTGGCGCCCATCAAACGGGGCATCGCCAAAATGAGTGGCCAGGCTTTTGTAGCCGGTCAGTTGGTGATGGAAGCGGAAATGTCAGCAAGTATAGTAAAGAAAGACGCATGAATCAGCCATTAGCATACATTCATCCGGAGGCTAAGATCGCCCAGAACGTGGTCGTAGAGCCGTTTGTTACGATCCATAAAAACGTGGAGATCGGAGAAGGTACCTGGATCGGATCAAACGCCGTGATTATGGAAGGTGCCCGCATCGGCCGCAATTGCAAGATTTTTCCGGGAGCCGTGATCTCTTCGGTGCCCCAGGACCTGAAGTTTGCCGGCGAGGTAACCACGGCCTACATCGGCGACAATACCGTGATCCGGGAGTTTGTAACTGTTAGCCGCGGCACCATCGATAAAATGAAGACCATTATCGGCAGCAACTGCCTCGTGATGGCCTACGCGCACGTAGCCCACGACTGCAATGTAGGCAACAGCTGCATTATCGGTAACGCCGTGCAGATGGCCGGCCACGTAGATGTAGGCGATTATGCCATCATCAGCGCTACCAGTGCCGTGCACCAGTTTGTAAAGATCGGGGCGCACGCCTTTATTTCCGGCGGATCGCACGTGCTAAAAGATGTGCCGCCGTTTGTGAAAGCTGCCCGCGAGCCGCTCTCCTACGCCGGTATAAACTCGGTAGGTATGCGCCGCAGAGGTTTTGTAAGCGAGCAGATAAACGAGATCCAGCAGATCTACCGCATCCTGTTCATGAGCAGCCTCAACAACACCCAGGCCCTGGATACGATCGAGTTGGAACTGCCCCCAAGCCGCGAACGCGACGAGGTGACCAACTTCCTGCGTGGATCGGGCCGCGGCATCATCCGAAGCTATTTTTCCAAAGATGCAAATTAACCTAACGGGCTTAGGTAAACGCTATAATTACGAGTGGATTTTCCGGAACCTGACCTATACCTTTGAGCCAGGCAGCTCCTATGCCATACTTGGCCATAACGGCTCCGGCAAATCCACTCTTCTTACGGTTGTAGCCGGTTACAACCTCCACAGCGAAGGCAATATTTCCTACGCGCTGGGCGGCAAAATAATCGAGCACGACAAAGTATACCAGCATCTCTCCCTCACTGCGCCATACCTGGAGCTGGTAGAGGAATTTACCCTGATCGAGATGCTGGCGTTCCATACCCGCTTCAAATCCCTGCGCCACGACCTTTCCAACGAGCAACTGATCGAGCGCATGGGCCTGCAACGGGCCCGCAACAAGTATGTGAAAGACTTCTCGTCGGGGATGAAGCAGCGTCTGAAACTGGGCATGGCCATTTACGCAGACACCTCCCTCCTGCTGCTCGACGAGCCGACCACCAACCTGGACCAGGAAGGCATTGCCTGGTACCAGGAGCATGTGGCGCTAAACCAGGAAAACCGCTTGATTATTGTAGGCTCTAATATTGCGCACGAGTATAGCTTTTGCCAGCATCACCTGCACATCACCGACTTCCATCAGGTTGCCAGGAAGTAGTTGTTCGATGATCGTTTTTCGGAAGCTGACGTAGCAGATACATTCCTCTAAGCCAAAGTATACTTATCTTAGCATTTCTTCGGGCTGTTACCGGCAAGAGCTGCATGTTCTGACTATAACTGGAGACGATTTTTTGGCAATAAACAGCCCGCGAAAAACGAGCAACGTTTTTCCTGCCTTCACTATCAATTTACACGTAAGCTGCCTAACTTTGCATCATACTCACATAACCACATACTATGGGACGCGCATTTGAATTTAGAAAAGCCCGTAAATTTAAACGTTGGGACAAAATGTCGAAGGCCTTTACCCGCCTTGGCAAGGAAATAGTAATCGCTGTAAAAGAAGGTGGGCCTAATCCTGAGACAAATGCCCGCCTGCGTACGGCCATGCAAAACGCCAAAGGCGTTAACATGCCCAAAGACCGAGTGGAAGCGGCTATAAAACGTGCTTCGTCTAAAGAAGAAAAAAATTATGATGAAGTAGTATACGAGGGCTATGGCCCCTACGGCATCGCCATACTTGTAGAGACGGCTACTGATAATATTAACCGGACTGTGGCCAACATGCGGGTATACTTCTCGCGTGGCGGCGGTGCGTTAGGCAAAACCGGTTCGCTTGATTTTATTTTCACCCGCAAGGGCGTTTTCAAAATCGCTTCGGAAGGACTGGATGTGGAGGAACTGGAACTGGAACTGATCGATTTCGGCGCAGAAGATATTTACGAGCACGAAGGCGAGATCATTGTAGAAACCGCTTTCACTGACTTTGGCATGATGCAGAAAGCGCTGGAAGAAAAAGGCCTGAACGTGATCAGTGCAGAGCTGCAGCGCATTCCCAACACCCGCACCGACCTGACAGAAGAGCAGGAAGAAGAAATTGAAAACCTGATCGAAAAGATCGAGGAAGATGACGATGTGCAGGCTGTGTACCACAACATGGCCTAAGTCTGGTATCTGATTACAAGTATAGATGGCTGCCTGTTTTCGGAACAGGCAGCCATTCTTTTTTAGAACTCAGTATATTGCAAGGCCCTGTGATGCAGCTCTCCTACCCGCTCTTTTATCTTAGGGTCCAAGCTTCTTTGCTTTTTAGGTGGCTGGGGTAGCGCCATACTTGCACCCATTACTTTTCTATAACAGAGCACAATAGCGTGCATTAGCAGCCTTCTGCCCTTGTTTCGTCTTGATATAGCCTAGCTAAAAATCAGGAAACGCCTTTCTACAACGCACCCCCTTTTTGCACCTTTTTATCTTTAGTACCCTTACCGATTTTAGCCGAAGCCAGAAACTGACTGAGGCATTGCCGATAGATTAAACTATGGTAAATATATCAGAATAAAATAAATTAAACCTGACAAATCTCAGGAATAATATAGTAAGTAATCGCTTTTTTATACTTATTTATAACCTATATTTGCTGCCAGAAAAGGCCCTTTACTATGCAGCTATGATGCCAATAAACTTTATTTCCGTTACATAAACCTGCCTTATTTCTGTGTTCAGGTAATTAATTTTATACGATAGTACACCTCTACAACCTTTTAACATGTTCTGCCTTTCGCCACAACAATCAAATGCGATATGCTTTATGGGCAGCGCTTTAAGTAGCATAAACTTTCCTGATTTCCTTTACTATGAAACCGCTTGCATAGCGTCATTTCCTATCCTACCTACTCTATCTTAACGACGCGCATGGCCGGATTACATGAGTTAGTGCCTTTGGTCCTAACAACTTGCAGGCTTCTGGGCTGGCTGCGCCTATTACCGTTTCCTAACTATTTTAACCTAACTAGTACAAATGAAGAAAATTTTATTCCTAGCTATTAACTGTACCATAGCAGCGAGTTGCTACAGTACAGTTAGCCATGCTAATCCTCACCCTTTAGCTATCAACAGCAGGTATGCTGTTACGGTTTCGGGCAAGGTGATCTCTGACCAGGGAGAGCCCCTGATCGGAGCCAGCGTTGCACTTAAAGGCACCACAACAGGTGCTATTACAAACGTTTCCGGTGAGTATTCGCTTACTGTGCCTGATGAAGGCGGCACACTGGTTATATCTTACATTGGGTTTATAACCCAGGAAGTACCCATAAATAACCGCACTACTATCAACATTACCCTGCAGACTGACGCAAAGGCGCTGGAAGAAGTAGTAGTGGTAGGCTATGGCACGCAAAAGAAGAGCGTGGTAACAGGTGCTATCACCAGCCTGAAAGCCAGTGACATCGAAAACCAGCAAGTAACGCGTGTGGAGCAGGCCTTGCAGGGCAGAACCTCGGGCGTAACTGTTGTTTCCAGTTCCGGAGCACCAGGTGCCTCGGCAACGGTACGGGTTAGAGGTATCACCACGCTCAACAACAACGACCCGCTTTATGTAGTGGACGGTGTGGTAGTGAACGGCGGCATCGATTACCTGAACCAGGCAGATATTGCCTCTATTGAGGTGCTGAAAGATGCAGCCTCGGCGGCCATCTACGGTACACGGGGTGCAGCCGGTGTTATTCTGGTTACTACTAAAAAAGGGAAAGAAGGTAGCATTCGTGTAAACTATAATGCTTACTATGGCACACAGGCACCTGTTCGTAAACTCGACCTGCTGAATGCCACCGAATATGCCACGCTGCGAAATGAAGCATCTGTAGCAGCCGGTGGCCCTATCAAATACGAAGACCCGCGTTCGTTGGGGCAAGGCACTAACTGGCAGGACCTGGTATTTGATGATGATGCCCGCATCCAGAATCACGAAATAAGCCTGAGTGGCGGCAACGACAGATCCACTTTTTATACTTCTTTCGGCTACCTGGACCAGGAAGGCATCGTTACGCCAGAAATATCAAATTACAAAAGATACAACATCCGCCTGAACGCAACCCACAAACTAGCCAAGTGGATCACAGTAGGCCAGAACCTGGGCTACTCGCATATCAAAAGCCAGGGCGGCCTGAATACCAACAGCGAGTTCGGCGGACCGCTTAGCTCGGCTATCAACCTCGATCCTGTTACGCCCGCCCTTATCACGGATGCCGCTATTCTGGAAGATCCGGGAAGCGTTTATAACAACAAGCCTGTGATGAGAAATGCGCTGGGGTATCCGTATGGCATCTCCACTGAAGTGCAGCAGGAAATGACAAACCCGTTGGCTTATATCCAGACGCAACTGGGCAACTATGGCTGGTCTGATAACTTTGTAGGCAATGCTTTTGCTGAAGTGGAGCCGATCGAAGGCTTGAAGTTCCGGTCCACCGTGGGCACCAAGTTGGCTTATTGGGGCGGCGAAAGCTTCCGGCCGATCTATTACCTGAACGCTGCAACTGAAAGCAAGCTGACGGCCTTTAATCGCGACCGAAACATGGCCTTCGATTATAACATCGAAAATATCGTTTCGTATACCCGCTCCATTGCCAAGCATAACTTCACTGCTTTGCTGGGTCAAGGCGCTTATAAAGACAACAACAGCAGTGGCACGTATATTTCCTTCTCCAACATTCCTGCTACCAGCTTCGATGAAGCTTCTTTTAACTTAAAGGTTCCGACAGCCAACAGAACGTCTGATGCTTATGAAGGAATTGAACACACGATCAGCTCTCTTTTTGGCCGTGTGATCTATAACTACGACGAGAAGTACCTGTTCACCGGTATCATTCGCCGCGATGGTTCTTCCAGATTTGGTGCCAACAACAAGTATGGCTACTTCCCTTCTGCTTCCCTTGGCTGGGTTGCCTCCCGTGAAAATTTCTGGCCAGAGAACGATCTGGTAAATTTCCTGAAGGTGCGTGGCTCTTACGGCGTAGTGGGGAACGATGCCATTGATAACTTCCGCTTCGTTTCCACTGTGGGCCCGGGTCGAAATTATACCTTTGGTAATGACAACTACTACATAGGTTACAGCCCCAATGCACCGGCCAACCCTGACCTGAAATGGGAGCAAACAAGCCAGACGAACGTAGGCTTCGAAGCAACCATCTTCCAGGACTTTAACCTGACGTTCGACTGGTTTAACAAGAAGACAACAGGTATTTTACAGCCCATTCAGTTGCCAGGTTATGTAGGTGCTACCGGACAGCCATTTGGCAACGTAGCCGACATGGAAAACAAAGGCATTGAGCTGGAGTTAGGTTATGGCAAACAGATCGGCGAGCTTAACTTCCGCCTGAATGGCAACGTGGCTTACCTGCAGAACGAAGTTACCTACCTGGGCCAGGGAAAAGAATTCTTAGACGGAGGCGCCGGTGTTCAGAATATTGCCTACCCACTTACTCGCACTGCCGTTGGGCAGCCGGTTGGCGCGTTCTATGGCTTTAAAACCCTTGGTATTTTCCAGAACGAGGCAGAAGTGGCAAACTATAAAAACGGTGATGGTACCGTAATTCAGCCGAATGCCAAACCAGGTGATTTCCGATGGGCGGACACGAACAACGATGGCAAAATAGATGAAAGCGACCGCACTTTCCTGGGTAGCCCGCTTCCGGACTGGACGTATGGTATTACGCTGAATGCTGCCTGGAAAAACTTCGACCTGCTCATCTTCGGACAAGGTGTGGCTGGCAACAAGATCTTCCAGGGCTTACGCCGCCTGGATATTCCGTCAGCTAACTTCCAGAAAGCTGCCCTGGGCCGCTGGACAGGAGAAGGCACTTCTAACACATTCCCAAGATTAACAACGGAAGATTCGAACAAGAACTTCACCAACCCTTCTGATTTTTACCTCGAAGACGGTGATTATTTCCGCATCAAGACGCTGCAGTTGGGTTATACCTTGCCACAGGCGCTTACAGAAAAATGGCACATGCAGAAACTGCGTGTTTATGCCAGCAGCAACAACCTTATCACCTTTACAGAATACACCGGCTACGACCCTGAGATCGGTGGTGGCAGCCTGGGCATCGACCGTGCATTTTACCCACAGTCGCGCTCCTATATGTTAGGTGTAAATGTTGGGTTTTAATACTTTAAAGTTCGTAAAATGAAATCGACATATAAAAAATACATACTTATTGCAGCTTTAAGCCTTCCGTTGCTTAGCGCCTGCGACAAAGATTACCTGGACGTGGACCCGAGAGGCACTGTTCTGGAGTCTACTTATTATAAAAACCCGGAAGAGGCGTTTGCCGGATTAGTGGCAGCTTATGACCCGCTGGGTTGGGAAGCCGGAAACACCTACCACAATGTGGGCGCTATCAATTCGGCTTCGGATGATGTGTATGCCGGGGGCGGTAGCTCTTCTGACATGAACACCTGGCAGGTATGGAACAACTATACCCTGGACCCTGCCCTGGGGCCACAGGAAGAATTCTGGCGAAGAAACTTTACCGGTGTATCCAGAGCCAATACGCTACTGGAAAAGTTACAGGCAGGCATTCCAGGGTTAGACCAGGCTACCAGCGCACGGTATATTGCCGAGGCTAAGTTTTTGCGGGCCTATTATTACTTTGACCTGGTACGTCTGTTTAAGAATGTACCTCTTTTCACAGCACCGCTCTCTACCAGCGAGATATACAACGTAACCCAGGCCAGCCCTGAGGAGGTGTATGCCCAGATCGAAAAAGACCTGAACGAAGCCCTTCCGGATTTACCGGTAACCGTTACTGCTGCTACCGAAGGCGGCCGTGCTACGCAGGGCACCGGCAAAGCATTGCTGGGGAAAGTATACCTGTATGAGAAAAAGTGGCCTGATGCTGCCGCACAATTAATAGAAGTAAATGGCACACCTGGTGGCACCAGCAAGTATGGCTACCACCTGCTCGCCAACTATGCGGCTATCTTCAGCCCTGATAATAAATTTAACAGCGAGTCTATTCTGGAGATTGTGCATACTTCGGTTGCCAATGGCGGTTGGGGAAGCTGGCCCGGATTTGAAGGAAACGTGGGCGTGCAGATGTTCGGACCAAGAGGTTACTCCGGCCCGGTTTATCAGGCAGGCTGGGGCTTTAACCCGCTTACGCCCGAATTGGTAAATGTTCTGAAACCCGATCCGCGCTACAAGGCTACCGTTGCCAACATTGATAGTATAGCCCAAGCCGGCGCTGCTACCTACGAAAAAGGATACCAGAACACAGGTTACTTTATCGAGAAGTATGCCCCTAAAACCAAGTGGCTGAGCACAGGCGGTGGCGATGCAGTCCTAAATTATCCGAACGACTACATCGAAATCCGCCTGGCTGATACGTACCTGATGGAAGCAGAGGCGCTTGTCAATAGTGGTGGGGATCTGGTGAGAGCTGCCGCCCTACTCAATGCCGTACGGGCGCGTGTAGGCCTTGCCCCGGTAACAGCCTCTTTAGAGAACATCTATAATGAGAGACGCCTGGAGCTGGCAACTGAAGGACATCGCTGGTATGACCTGGTTCGCACCGGCAGAGCAGCAACAGTTTTAGCATCGAAGGGCTTCATAGCGGGCAAGCACGAAATACTGCCAATTCCGCTGGCTGAGCTCAACAACACAAAGCTTGTTCAAAACCCAGGCTATTAATCTTAACTAAGTAATCATGAAGTTTATAAGAAATATTTCCAACTATTTATATGCGGCGCTGTTTGTCGGTTTCGTAACCGCTTGTAGCCCCGACGATCCGGATGCTGTGCTAGCGCCTGCGCCCACTTCGGAGATGGTGCAGTTTACGGTTACCCCTGCTACCGACAACCCCAATATGGTTGTTTTCACTAACCAGACTCCAGGCACCATGAAAGCCATGTGGGACCTGGGAAATGGCGCAGCTGCCGTTGGTAACCAGGCCACCGGCGCCTATGCAGTAGCAGGTGACTACACCGTAAAACTCACCATCTTTACCAATGGCGGTTATGCTACCAGCACCAAAACGGTGCATATCCAGAACACCAATGTAGCCATGCTCAACAGAGAAGATTATAACTTCTTAACGGGTGGTGCCCAAAAGGCCGAAGGCAAAACCTGGGTTATTGAGAAGGAATATGCCGGGCACATGGGCGTAGGCCCTATAGGAGCAGCAACGCCGGAGTGGTGGTCTGCGCCAGCAAACGACAAGGCTGCCGAAGGCATTTACGATGATGAAATGACTTTTAACCTGAACGGCTTTGCTTATACTTACAACAACCACGGCAATACGTTTGTGAACGGGTCTAATGCTGCCGGACTGGGTGGCAAAGCGCAAAGTGCAGACTATACTTTGCCTTATACGCCGCCAACAGGTATGGCATGGAGCATTGTAGAGGAAAACGGTAAGAAGTACCTCGACCTCTCTAAAAATGGCTTTATCGCTTACTATACCGGCGCCTCGCGTTACGAAATACTGAAGCTGACCGAGAATGAGCTCTACCTTAAAACCACCGATGCCTCTAACGCCGGAAACGGTTGGTGGCTGCGCCTAGTACCAAAGGGCTACAGCCGGCCGGTAGAACCAAAACCATATAAAATGGAGGATATAGCCGATAATTTTGATGTGGATGGTAATTTAACTTGGAAAACCGAAGCCTTAACCCTGGTAGAAAGCTACGATAACCCGGCGCCGGTGCCGATCAACACGTCTGCCAAGGTAGCCATGTATGTAAAAAAGGACGGTCAGCCTTTTGAGTTTGCAAACATGTTTGCAGATTTTGCCTATAAGTTTGACCTCACCAAACGCCATGTATTCAAAATCAAAGTATACGTACCCGGCTACAATGACTTTACAACTGCCGCCGGCGAAGACTGGGCTAACAAGAATCTGCTGAAGCAGGTTTCTATTAAGCTGCAGGATGGCACCTCGGCTCAGCCATGGGTAAACCAGGTAGAGATCAAGCAGCAGGTAGACCAGCTTGACAGATGGGTGGAGCTCACCTTTGACTTTGGCGCTGCAGAAATAATGAACAAAAAGGACCTGGATAGAATTGTAATTCAGGTGGGTGGTGAAGGCAACTTTATCCCCGGCATTTTCTTCCTGGATGATTTCAGGCTAGAAAAATAACCCTTACTTAAAAAAGCCGGAGCCGTAAATGACTCCGGCTTTTTTATGCCTAAATTAGGCAGCAACAAAGCTTCCTTAACCCGCTATCATACTTAAAATATGCATCCCATAAAAGTCAAAAACAACTACCTGTCCCTACTTTTGATAGCCATACTTGGCCCCGTGCTCACTTTTGCCTCCTGTTCCGAGAAAGGAGGTTCTGATCTTCCGCCTGCGCCAACTCCCAAGCCGCAGGGCCCTCCCACTGACAAAGGCTGGACCTTTGAAACTGCACCTGTTTGGGCTGATGAATTTGATTACAGTGGCGTTCCTAATCCGGCCAAGTGGGGCTATGACATAGGCGGTGACGGCTGGGGCAACAACGAGCTGCAGTACTATACCAACAGCGATAAAAATGCGAAAGTAGCAGATGGTAAACTAACGATAACCGCCCGCAAAGAAAGTACCAACGGCAGAGAGTACTCCTCTGCCCGGCTGGTAAGCAAAGGCAAAGGCGATTTCCTTTACGGTAGGTTCGAGATAAAGGCAAAGCTTCCGACAGGCAAGGGTACCTGGCCGGCGATCTGGATGCTCCCCACCGACTGGGCCTATGGCGGATGGCCTAAATCCGGTGAGATCGATATCATGGAGCATGTGGGTTATGACCAGAATAATGTACACATCACGGTACATACCGAAGCCTATAACCATGCCCTGAATACGCAGAAAGGCAACAGCAGGATCATCCCGACGGCCAGTACAGCATTTCATGTTTACCGGATCGACTGGACACCATATGCCATAAAAGGCTATATAGATGATGAGTTGGTGATGACATTTGTAAACGAAGGCAAAGGATCCGCCGTGTGGCCTTTTAATAAGCAGTTTCACCTGCTGATGAACATAGCCGTAGGTGGCAACTGGGGTGGCGCCCAGGGCGTTGATCCAAGTGTATACCCACAAGCAATGGAAATCGATTATGTGCGCGTGTATAAAATGATTGAAAAATAAGTTGTAAGCCAGCAAAAAAGAAGAGACCCTGCACATGATTTGCAGGGCCTCTTTGCTTGATAGTCAACTCCTCTTTAATATGGCAGGATAGCTACCAGACATACGTGCCCACGGCACCGGGTTTTAGCGATGAAACAGCCACTTTGCCACGGAAACGAATATTGAAGGTCTGAGTGGTTCCGCTATCATTGAGCACAAGCAGCACCTTTTGCCCATCGGGCGTCTGGAACGCTACATTTTGCAAGGCACCGGGCACGTTGGTGGCTACACGTACAGAACCAGGCCGCACAAACTTGGAAGCATGGGCCACAACATAGTATGCCGTGTTGCGGGTCACCTGCCCTTCCCGGCTCACCGTAACGGCAGGCAAACAACTCGTGCAGCCACCATCCGTATGGGGCCCCAACTCAGGATTGGCTGCCAGGTTCCACTCTAAAACAGTACGGCTCCAGTTTCGGGTAGCCCCGACGAGGAGATTCTTCACATGCCAGGCCAGGTCACTGCTGAAATTACCCGGCGCGCCGATCCACTGCTCTGTAAAATAAATGTTCTTGTCCGGGTGCGCCGTATGCACCTCCGATAAGGCATGAATCCCGCCGGCATACAAGTGAAAAGCAGACCCATCGACATACTTGCGGGCTTCGGGGTCATTTAAAATGGAAATCGGGTAGTCGATCCGGTCTGTATTATGATCATAGAGAATGATCTTGGTGCTGAGGTTGGCAACCTGAAATGCTGGCCCAATACGCTGTTTGATAAATTGTGCCTGCTCTGCTGCCGACATTAGCATACTAGGGTTATTGCTCGGGTTTAGCGGCTCGTTCTGTAGCGTAATGGCATCAATCCGGATACCTTCTGCCTGCATTGCCTGGATGTATTTTACAAAATACCGGGCGTACGCATCATAATATTCCGGTTTTAAGCTTCCACCGATAAAGCTTTTATTTGTCTTCATCCACTCCGGTGCAGTCCAGGGAGAGCCTAGTATTTTGATTGCCGGATTTATGGCCAGAATCTCATTAAGCACCGGAATGAGATCCGCTTTATCCCGTGACAAGCTGAATCTGAGCATTTCAGGATCCGTTTCCCCCGACGAAAGATCATTATAGGTAAAAACCTGTCCGTTCAGATCAGAAGCGCCGATGCTGATGCGCAGATAACTCACACCAATATTTTTGCCATCCGTAGCAAAAAGCTCCTTTAGCAAAGCAGCCCTCTCCACAGCATTCATCCGGTTCATCACATAAGCGCTGCCGCCCGTCAGGGTATAGCCAAAGCCGTCAATCGTTTGGAATAGCTGCGTGGTATCGATTTCGATCGTTTGGTTCTGGTTAGAGACAGCTGTAAAGTTGAGGCTCTCCTTTTGCTCGGCAAACAGAACTGATTTATCGGGGTTGGTTAGCCAGAAGGCTACTTGTGAGCGCTCAGAAGCAGGAACCTCCGGTGCATCCGGCTTATACGTCTCCTTGTTTTCTTTACAGCTAACATGGCAGAGCAGCAGAACGGCAAAAAGGCAAGTATAGAAGCAGTTATTTTTACGAGTCATACCCATGTTTTCTGATTACAAAAGCAGGTAAAGGTAACCTTAAATAGGATCACCATACACGTTAATTGCAAAAACCGCCGGGGAACATGTCGGTTTTAAGAGATAAAGAAAAACAACCGGGATAGGGCAAGTATGGATTCGTGACTTTTGAAGGAAAAGATGATCTTTATAGTTTACTAAAAGCGCCAGCAAGGTATAGTTTGCTTATTTCCGGGTGCCCCTCTCCTGCTGCTATCTAGTATAAATACGGTGCTACAAAGTGCTACTTATATTTTACTTCAAAGTGCACCCCGCATTCTCCCCTATAAACGCTAATCTGGCATCAAACCAATGGAGAAGTAAAACCTGATCCGCTGTAGTTGTCTCGCTCCAATCAGTAATTCCAGGGGTAGAGTTCGGGCTCTTTGCCGCCGCGGGTTTTCATGTGGAGCGGATGCACGGCTTCGGTTTCGTCGAAGTATACAAAGGCATCGTAGCGCTCGGGAATAATAGAGGGGACATAGTTGCCGAACTGCTCGAATTTAGGATCATACACCACCCCAATAGCCCGGTGACCAATGCGATGCTGCAAGGCTGGTGCCTCGCGCAAATGTTTTATCAGGATGATCTTGTCCTCGGTGCTGATCTCGTGCAGCATACTTTCCCAGCTGCCTTTTGTGGCAGGCGGCACCTCCATCTTCTGCATCGGTGCTCCCCACGACTTGCCAGCAATCACAGAGCCCTGGTAGGTGCCAAAGCCGACCAGCTTTACCTGGTCCCGGCCATACTTCTCGCGGGCCAGTTGCCCGATATTATACATGCCGTCATCAGCCATATCTGTGGCGCGGGCATCGCCAATGTGCGTGTTATGTTCCCAAACGATCGCTTTGCTTTCAGGCCCGTGAAACGCCAGCAGATTGTCCAGCGTCAGCATCATGTGGCTGTCGCGCACGTTCCACGAGCTGGCGCCTCCCCGGATCATGGCCCGGTAATAACGCTCCGCATTGGTGGCTACTAACGCATTTTGTCTGGTATTGAATTCCTGTTCGGGGTCTTCGGCAAAAATGCGTTGCTTTGATATCCGCTGCAGCATCTCGATCACTTCGTTCTCGCAGTCGGTGGGTACAAAGGCTGTGGCGCGGGCATAGGTCTGCGGGTCGCGGTTATAAGGCTCAAAGCAGTTGATGGCATTGCGGGCAGCCTCGGCGGCCTGTCCATCATTGTGCTCCAGGTATTTCAGGATCTGGTCCAGCGACTCCCACAGGCTGTAAACATCCAGCCCATAAAAGCCTGCTTTTTCGTTTACGCCCCGGGCATTGTTATAATCCCGCATCCACTCTATCAGGGCCGCTACCTCCCAATTGGCCCACATCCAGGTAGGCCAGCGCCGGTACACCTGCAGCACATCGGCTATCTTGCTGGCCGCATTCTGATAGCCTTTTATCAGGCGGTTCACGGCATAACACTCGGGCCAGTCGCCCTCCACGGCTACAAAACGGAAGCCCTTTTCCATGATCAGCCGCCTGGATATAGCTGTGCGCCAGGTATAATACTCTGATGTGCCATGCGATCCCTCTCCCAGCATTACCACCCGGGCATCCCCAATTTCCCCGATCAGCACATCCAGGTCTTTTTCTTTGGTAAGGGGGGTATACCTAATCTGCTTGTTTTCCATAGTCTCTCCTGTCAGCTAGCGGGCGCGGCTACTAAAGTGTGCTGTATTGTACTTTTATTCAACGCTTTATGTTCCATTAAAAAAAACACCCGCTATACTTCTGAGTAAGGCGGGTGTTTCTTTTAGTAAAAGCCCCTAACCATTAGGATGGGCTTTGTCGGGAAAAAACCCGGCGCAGCAGCTCGGTAGTGCGGGCCACCGGGTTTTCGCGGATATTGGCCTCTTCCTGGGCTACTAGCGTAAATAACCCGTCTATAGCTTTGCGAGTGGCATAATCCTTCAAGTCTGGATTAGCTTTCTGCACAAGCGGAATTTTGTTGTACTCGCCTACAATATTGGCATAGTAACGGGTAGCATTCGTTTTCTCCAATGATTGTACCATCACCGGGCTAAAGGCAGTGTAGAGTTGCTGCGAGGTAGTACGCTTCAGGTATTGGGTAGCCGCATCTTTGTCGCCCCGCAGGATGGCCCAGGCATCGGCAATGGTCATTTGCTTGATGGCGCTCAGGAAAATAGGCACCGCGCTCTTGGCTGCATCTTCGGCGCCGCGGTTCAGGGTCAGTATAAACTTATCTACCTCGCTGCCCAGGCCCACTTTGCGCAACGTGTTTTCCACGCGCTGCACATCTTCCGGAAACGGAATACGGATCAATGAGTTTTTGTAGTAGCCATCGGTCTGAGAGGCCTGCCCGGCACCGCTCTTAATGCCGATTTCCAGGGCTTGCTTCAGCCCCATGGCTACTTCGGAGCTGGTTACGGGGCTTCCGGTTGCCGTGCCTGCCAGCACATCGCCCATGGTGCGCTGCACCTCGGCCACGGTACAGGCCGAAGCTCCGAGGCTAAGGAGAAGGAGTGATGCGTAAACTTGTTTTTTCATATCGTCAGAACATCTTTAACTTGAATCAGTTTTCGTAATCTACGCACAAATCAGACCAAAATATTTATGAAAGCAGTTATCGCAGAGATCATCACCATCGGAGACGAAATTCTCTACGGCCAGATCGTGGATACAAACTCGGCCTGGTTAGGTACCGAGCTCACCAATATTGGCATAAAGGTACAGCAGATCACGTCTATTTCTGATGATGCCGGCCATATTGTGCAGGCCTTGGATGCTGCCCGCGGCAGAGCCGATGTGATTCTGATAACCGGCGGCCTGGGCCCTACCAAAGATGACCTGACCAAAACGGTGCTGACCGACTACTTTCATACTACGCTCCGGCTGCACGAGCCCTCCCTGGCCGATGTAACGGAGATCTTCTCGAAAAGGGGCCGCCCAATAACCGAGCTCAACCGCCAGCAGGCGTTCCTGCCGGAAAGCTGCACGCCTGTCCGGAACGTGCTGGGCACAGCACCTGGTATGTGGTTTGAAGAAGACGGGAAAATATTTGTGTCGATGCCGGGCGTGCCGTTCGAAATGAAGCGCATGATGACCGACACGGTGCTGGTAAAACTGAAGGCTAATTTTAAAACCCCGGTGATCCGGCACAGCGTGGTGCAGACCACCGGCCTGGCCGAATCCATCCTTGCCGATAAGCTGGAAGACTGGGAAACGCACCTGCCCCCGCACCTTAAACTCGCCTATCTACCCCACCTGGGAGGCGTGCGCCTGCGCCTGACCGGCCAGGGCGATCATGCCGAACTGCTGGATCGGGAACTGCAAACAGAAACGGCTAAGTTGTCGCACATCATCCCGAACTATATTTTTGCTTATGGCGAGGTGCCCCTGGAGGAAGCCATCGGGCGGCTTTTAAAAGAAAAAGGCCTGACCATAGCCACCGCCGAAAGCTGCACAGGCGGCTTACTGGCCCACAAACTCACCAGTATAGCAGGCAGCTCTAGCTACTACCAGGGCAGCGTGATTGCCTACCACAACGAGGTAAAAATGCGCGAGCTGCAGGTAAAAGCTGAAACCCTGGCGCAGCATGGCGCCGTAAGTGAAGCCACCGTGCGGGAGATGGCCGAAAATGTACGCCTGAAATTCGGGACAAGTATAGGCGTAGCGACCAGCGGCATTGCCGGTCCCGACGGCGGCACCCCCGACAAACCGGTGGGCACCATCTGGATTGCGTATGCCGACAAGTATAAAACCGAAGCCCGGCAGCTTTATTTCAACAAAAACAGGCTGCTCAACATCGAATATACCGCTATGGCGGTTTTGAACCTGATTCGGCAAAGTTTAGGTGCTGCGGTTGAGGAATAGGGTAAAATCCTTAACTTTGTTTCAAAATAGATATTAGTATATAGATGCCAGACAGTAGAATCCTCTGCGCGTAAGTAGTTGCTTACTTTAGTGATTTATCTGCGTCTAAAATCTAACGTCTAAAATCCAGCATCTTAGAAATTAACGACATATGGCACTTGTAGAAATGGTTATGCCCAAGATGGGCGAGAGTATCATGGAAGGTACCGTTCTGAAATGGCTCAAAAGCGTAGGCGATACCATTGAGCAGGATGAGTCGGTGCTGGAAGTAGCAACCGATAAAGTGGATACCGAGGTACCTGCCATACAAGGCGGTATACTGAAAGAGATACTGGTACAGGAAGGCGACGTGGTGGCGGTAGGCGCCCCAATAGCCATTATTGCAACCGATGGTGAAGCAACCGATTCGGCTCCCGCTCCGGCGGCCAAGGCACCTGCTGCTATTGTACCGGAAGCTGCGCCGCAGCAAACGCTTGCCGCTATGGCACCAAGCGATGCCTTTGCCAAACTCGACGAACCTGCTTCAGGCCGTTTCTACTCGCCGCTGGTGCTCAACATCGCCCGCGAAGAAGGCATTTCGATGCAGGAACTGGAGTTTATACCTGGTACTGGCAACGAAGGCCGCGTGTCTAAAAAAGATATCCTGGCGTACGTAGAGAACCGCAGCAACGCGCCGCAGCAGGCCGCGCCACAACCACAGGCAACAACTCCGGCCCCTGTGGCAGCGCCACAGGCGGCTCCGGCCACCCAGCCGCAGGCCGCACCTGTCGTTAAGCCGGCGGCTTCGTACACGGGCAACGTAGAGATGATCGAAATGGACCGCATGCGCAAAATGATTGCCGACCGCATGGTGGACAGCAAGCGCATTTCGCCGCACGTTACCTCGTTTGTAGAGGCCGACGTGACCAACCTGGTGAACTGGCGCAACAAATGGAAGGATGTGTACAAGAAGCGCGAAGGCGAGAACCTGACCTTTACGCCCCTCTTTATCGAAGCCATTGCCAAAGCGATCAAAGATTTCCCGATGATCAACGTGTCAGTGGATGGCAGTACCATCATCCGTCACAAAGACATCAACGTGGGTATGGCCGTAGCGCTGCCCAGCGGTAACCTGATCGTGCCCAATATCAAGAATGCCGACCAGCTGAACCTGAACGGATTGACCAAAAAAGTAAACGATCTGGCCAACCGCGGCCGCCTCAACAAGCTGACACCGGACGATCTGGCGGGCGGTACTTATACCGTATCAAATGTAGGCTCGTTTGGCAACGTGATGGGTACGCCTATCATCATGCAGCCGCAGGTAGCCATTATGGCGGTGGGCGCTATCAAAAAGAAGCCGGCCGTGATCGAGACACCGGAAGGCGACCTGATCGGCATCCGCCACTTTATGTTCCTGTCGCACTCCTACGACCACCGCGTGGTAGATGGTTCGCTGGGAGGTATGTTTGTGCGCCGTGTGGCCGATTACCTCGAGAACTTTGATGTGAATACCATTATCTAAGCCTGAGCTTCTCCCCTATACTATAAAGCCTGCCCCAGCCTCTGGGGCAGGCTTTATAGTATAGGCCTTCTGAAACGCACGTTTTACGTACAACCGGAGAGGCTATTGCTGCACAAATTAAACCTCACCGACATGAAACGAAGCAACTTTATTGGCTTGCTGCTGGCGGCTGTTCCGCTTGCTGCCTTTGCAAAAACAACTCCCTATACTTTCGGGGGCGAAAAGGGTTTCAAAGTCAGCGCCGGAGAAGGCAGGTACCACGGGCACCTGAGACTCAAGGGCGTAAACGAGAATGTGCTGGATGTGAAAGTATCCGGGAAAGACAACAACGGGGCACTGGCCATATTCGAGCAGACCAGCTTATCGCCCAAAAGAGGAACGCCGCTGCACCTGCATCATGCGCAGGACGAGATTTTCTACGTGCTGGAAGGAGCGTACCAATTCCAGGTAGGCCCGGATAAACACCAGCTTAAAACAGGCGACAGCATTTTTCTACCCCGGAAAGTACCGCATGCCTGGACGCAGCTTAGCCAGAGCGGAAAGATGACGGTGATCGTGCAGCCCGCTGGTAAGCTGGAGAACTTCTTTGTCACGATGGCCAATTTAACGGAGGAACCCTCCCAGGAGCGCATCGCCCAAATCTTTGCAGACAACGACATGGAAGTGGTGGGGCCGCCTTTAACAGTGGAGTAGCACCACCTGGTTAAGAGACCGCCCGCGGCACACCTGTCCTTTGCTTTTACATAATTTCTTCCCATCTTTCCGGCCAAAGTAATAAAGCGCACTACGCTATGAAAAACATCCTTCCTTCGATCCTGGCCATCATTTTCCTGTTCCTGGCTATTTACTTTTACTGGCAGAAACACGAGGCGGAAAGCCGCCTGGCGATTGCCGATAAGCAGGTAGAAAAAATAGATAAAAACCTGGAACAGAAAGAAGCAGCCGTAGACTCGCTGGAAAGTATTGTGCCGGCGCCCGACACCATGGAACTGGTACCTCCGGGCGGAGCTGCTTTTGTGGATGAGTTGGGCTCGCTGAGTGAAAGCGATATTGCCCGGTTGCAGCGAAAAGGCCTGAAAAACCCGGAATCCGATCTGCTGAATGATCTGAACCGGAACCAGGACAAACTGATTTCTGCAAAAGGCACCATGGGCGGCACCATGGCCATCCGCGACAGCCGCATCCTGAACGACCGCTATGCCCTGGCCTACTACGAGGACGGCCACAACGGCGGCTACCTGCTGCTGAAGTATACGGTCAACAACGGCGCCATCAGCTGGACAGTGATCGATAACTCGGGTTTGTAAAGAAAGGCATGTATTTTGAGTACAGGAAGTATAAACTAAAAACTGATGCCGATGCTGTTCATCCATACGATACTTCCGTGGCTGCTCCCACTGTTTATACTTGGCACGCCCGACACGCTACTGCTGCAACAGGACATGGCGCAGGACCTGGCCAGGCTACAGGGCAACAGCGGCTATTACATCAGCGATAACGGTTCTGCCTCACCTTCGCTGCAAACGGTAGCCGCCGATCTGCAGCTTTTTGCAGTTGCCGCAGGTATGGACCTCTCGCAGGCCACGTATACGACCAACCGGCAGGGTAATCACCAGGTAGACAAGTGGCAATTTGCAGCCGGTGAGATCCGAACGATTTACCAGATCCGAAGCACCGTGCACCTGGACACCGTGGTAACGCAGCAATACCTGGATAACCGCCCGCCCACCCGGCAGCATATCACCAACAATTTCACCTTCCGGACCTATGCTGTCGCAACGGCATCCAACCCGCTGAAGCTATACTACCTCACCGAGCAGGACCAGGGCTTGCTGACCTACAGCATTGGGGAGCGGCAGGTGCAGCTTGGCTATGCCCGCAAAAAAGAAGGTCTGGTGGATGTGTTGCCCCAACTAGAGCAGGAAGTAAACCGCCTCCTGAAAAGTACAGTGAATTAAGAAATAGCCTTAAAACAAAGCGGCCGTTCCCACGAAGAGAGCGGCCGCTTTGTTTTTAAAGGCTATTGCTATACTTAAAGTGTTGCCAGGCTTTGCTCGATGGCATTGATCTTGGCTTCGGCATCGGCCTGCTTCTTGCGCTCGTTGGTGATAACGGCCTCCGGGGCACCGCTCACAAAACGCTCGTTGCTCAGCTTTTTCTGAACTGCCAGCAGGAAACCTTTCGTGTATTCCAGCTCCTTTTGCAGGCGCTCGCGCTCGGCAGCCACGTCAATGTTGCCTTCCATCGGGATAAAGAACTCATCGCCACCTTCCACAAAACTGATCGCGCCTTCCTGCGTCTCGCTTACAAAGCTAACTTCATTGATGCCTGCCAGCTTGCGGATAATGCCCAGGAACTGCTCATACTTAGCCTCGCTCATAACTTTAACAGCCAGGTCGAGCTGCTTGTTGTTGGGGATGTTCTTGGCATTACGGATGTTGCGCACGGCACCAACAATGTTCAGGATGCTCTCCATGCCGGTCACGATGCTCTTATCGAATTTATCCTTCTTCGGCCAGGGAGCCACAATCAGGTATTCTTTGGGCTTGCGCTCCTTCAGCTCGTGCCAGATCTCCTCGGTGATAAACGGCATAAACGGATGCAGCACTTTCAGCACTTTCTCCAGTATGGCTACCGTTGCATCCAGCGTCTGCTTATCGATGGGCTGCTGGTAGGCGGGCTTAATCATCTCCAGGTAGTTGGAGCAGAAATCGTCCCATACCAGTTTATACACGGTGAGCAGGGCATCTGATATCCTGAATTTCTCGAAGTGATCTTCCAACTGCACAAAGGCCTGGTTAAAGCGCGCCTCAAACCAGCTGATAGCCGTTTCGTTCGGGCAGGGCAGGTTTTCGTCCACTTCCCAACCTTTGATCAGACGGAAAGCGTTCCAGATCTTGTTACTGAAGTTACGGCCCTGCTCCACCAGTTTTTCGTCGAAAAGCAGGTCGTTGCCGGCCGGCGAGCTGAACAACATGCCTGCGCGAACGCCATCGGCGCCATAGGTTTCGATCAGATCCAACGGATCGGGCGAGTTGCCCAGCGACTTAGACATTTTGCGGCCCTGCGCATCGCGCACAATGCCTGTCAGGTATACGTTGCGGAAAGGTAGCTCATTTCGGAACTCATACCCGGCCATGATCATGCGGGCCACCCAGAAAAAGAGGATCTCGGGGGCCGTTACCAGGTCGTTGGTCGGGTAGTAGTATAAAATATCTTTGTTGTCGGGGTCTTTAAAGCCGTCGAATACGGAGATCGGCCACAGCCACGACGAGAACCAGGTGTCGAGCACATCTTCGTCCTGGCGCAGGTCGGTTAGTTGCAGGTCAGCGTTGCCGCTTTCCTTGCGGGCAAGTATAAGCGCATCTTCCGGCGTGGTGGCCACCACAAAGGTGCCGTCCGGCAGGTAATAGGCCGGGATCTGCTGACCCCACCACAGCTGGCGCGAAATACACCAGTCGCGGATGTTTTCCATCCAGGAGCGGTACATGTTCTTGAACTTGGGCGGGTGCAGGCGGATGTCATCGTTCATCACGGCATCCAGCGCCGGCTTGGCCATCTTATCCATCTTGCACCACCACTGCATCGACAAACGCGGCTCGATCACGGCACCTGTCCGCTCTGAGGTTTGCAGCACGCTTGGGTATTCTTCTATCTTCACCAGCAGTTCCGCTTCCTGCAGGTCCTTTACAATATTGCGGCGGGCGGCAAAACGATCCTGGCCAATGTATAACTGGGCTTTTTCGTTCAGTGTGCCGTCGTTGTGCAGGATATCAATAATAGGCAGGTTGTGCTTCTGGCCAAGGGCATAATCGTTCAGGTCGTGCGCCGGCGTTACTTTCAGGGCACCTGTACCAAAATCTATACTTACATACTCATCCAGTATCACCGGAATCACTTTGCCCAGCAACGGAATACGCACCTGCTTGCCGTGCAGATGGGTGTAGCGCTCATCGTTCGGGTTCACCGCCACCGCTACGTCGGCCATGATGGTTTCGGGGCGTGAGGTAGCCACGGTAATGTATGTTTTCTCGGCTCCGTCTGCTACCACTTCATACCGGAGGTGGTACATTTTGGCCATCGTTTCCTTCGGGATCACTTCTTCATCCGAAAGCGCGGTTTTGCCTTGCGGGTCCCAGTTCACCATGCGCACGCCACGGTAAATCAGGCCTTTGCGGTACAGGTCCACAAACACTTCGATCACAGCAGCGCTCAGGTCCTCTTCCATCGTGAAGCGGGTGCGGTCCCAGTCGCAGGAGGCGCCCAGCTTTTTCAGCTGATCTAAAATAATGCCGCCATACTTCTCCTTCCACTCCCAGGCATATTTGAGGAATTCTTCGCGGGTAATATCTTTTTTCTCGATGCCCCGCTCTTTCAGCATCGCCACTACTTTTGCTTCCGTGGCAATGGAAGCGTGGTCGGTGCCCGGTACCCAGCAGGCTTCTTTGCCCTGCATGCGTGCCCGGCGGATGAGGATATCTTGGATGGTATTGTTGAGCATGTGGCCCATGTGCAGCACGCCGGTTACGTTTGGCGGCGGAATTACAATGGTATAAGGCTCTTTGTTAGGGTTAGGCTCCGAATGGAAGAAGCCGCGCTGCATCCAGCTCTCGTACCACTTCTGTTCTACTTCCCTGGGGTTATATTTAGTTGCTATCGACATCGTACGCTTGTATATTCCTATGTTAGTGCAAATACAAAGCGTAAAATTAGGGAATTTGTGGCAATTTTTGGTTGATAATTGCCGATAGTTATCTGAATCAGGATTTTCAGAATTGAATAGACGGAGTTGTTTATACCTGCCCCTGCAGGCTGCTTAGTGGCTACTCATGTTAAACTTGTTCAAAGTACTTAGGCAATCCGGATAGGCACCTGTTTTATACTTGGAACAGAGAGCGTGTTCTAAATCCTGGTAATCCGTTCATTCTGAAATCCTGATACAGAACAGGAACAAAAAAACGCCTGCCCTTATGCGGGGCAGGCGTTCTTTTATTTTAATAATTTATACTTAGCTGGCCTGGTGGAGCCAGTCTTTTTTGGCTAGCAGTTCTTCTTCTGTTTCGCGGTAGTCGGGGTCGTCCACGCAGCAATCCACCGGGCAAACGGCGGCACACTGCGGCTCTTCGTGGAAGCCCATGCATTCGGTACATTTATCAGACACGATGTAGTAAAACTCCTCTGAAATAGGTGGTTGCGGAGCGTCGCCGGCAATTACCTCGCCGCCGTCGATCTCCACTTCCTTCAGATCGGTCCCTCCGCCCCAGGTCCACTCCATGCCACCTTCATAGATAGCTGTGTTCGGACATTCCGGCTCGCAGGCACCGCAGTTTATACATTCGTCCGTTATCATTATTGCCATAGTCGTATCTCCTGTATATTTTTTATACTTTTGTACTTCTTCTTTGTTTAAAGAACAAAATTAGAAACATTAAGTATCCGTATCAAATTATTTTTACGCTGCATGCAATTTGCCATGACCTTAGAGAACAGGATCGAAGCTTTTATAGAACTGGGGAAACAGCTCCAACGCCTTACCCCGGCCGAACGCAGCGAATGGGCCCACAGTGCTTTGTCGCGCAATTCCTGGTTCGATGAGGCCAATGTCTCGGCAGCCCTGGATGGCATCATCACGATGCTGGAGGAACAATACCTCCGTGAATGGCTTTACCCGTATCACCTCAAACAGGTTACACCAAAAAAGGTTGGCGTGGTAATGGCCGGCAACATTCCGATGGTGGGCTTTCATGATTTTCTGTCGGTGCTGCTGAGCGGCCACTACCTGCTGGCAAAACTGAGTACCGACGATGCCCCCCTGATGAAGCGCCTGGCCAACCTGCTGGTGAGCATCGAGCCGGCTTTTGCCAACCAGTTCGAGTTTGTGGAGTTGCTCAAAGAGGCCGATGCCCTGATTGCCACCGGCTCCGACAACACGGCCCGTTACTTTGAGTATTATTTTGCCAGCCGTCCCCACATCATCCGCAAGAACAGAACAAGTATAGCCGTGCTCACAGGGCATGAAGAACCCGATGACCTCAAGGCGCTCGGCGAGGATATTGTCCGCTATTACGGGCTGGGCTGCCGTAACGTATCCAAAGTGTTTGTGCCCGAAGGCTATACGTTCGACAAGTTTTTTGAGGCCAATGCCCACCGGGCCACCCTGCTCGATCACCATAAGTACCAGAACAACTACGACTACAACAAGTCTATCCTGCTGGTAAACCGCGAGCCGCATTTCGACAACGGCTTTATGCTGGTACGCCCCAGCCAGGAGCTCGTGTCGCCGATCTCGGTGCTCTTCTATGAAACCTTCAGCAGCCTGACCGACCTGCGGCATAAACTGGCCGAAGTAAAAAGCAAAACACAGGTGGTGGTGTCGGCACACGGCTGGCTGGAAGGCAGCATCCCGCTGGGAGAGGCCCAATGCCCCATGGTCTGGGATTATGCCGACGGCGTGGATACCCTGGCCTTCTTGCAGAAGCTATAAAATTTACGGCACCATATTAGCATCCGTATAGTTCGTTTACTATATTAGTTAGTGTTATAACGTTTACGATTAATCGCACATGGAAATTATCAACAAACCAATACCCCTGGTGGAGAAAGAAGAAATCCCTTCGTTCCAATTTGGGCAAGAAGATGTATTAACTGATCCGGAAGCCCGCAAAAAACGCATTGCAGACCTTAACCGCGCGGCCTCGCTGGGCAACGGGTACCACGGCAAAGTAGAAATCACCTTTAAAACGGTAGATGGAGAGCCCAAGCGCGTGGATACCACCGTGTGGACGCTGGACGAGAAATTTATCATGCTAAAAGCAGCCTGTGCCCTTCCGATCATCGCCATTCTGGGCATCGAGTTTTTCTAAGCCACACAGATCAGCGCTCCTGCTTCCTTTTGCGGAAGTAAAACAGGAGTAAAAGAAAAAGCCGCTGCAAGGAATGTGTCCTGCAGCGGCTTTTTTATACTTGCAAATACTTAAATCCGGTCCAGTACCTTCACGATCAGATTGTTAATCACCTCGTCGGCATTTTCGGCAAATTTTTGCGTGATGCGGTTGGCCACAATGGCGTTCAGCGACAGCACTTCGTGGTTCAGCAGGCGGCCCATACTATAATAACCGGCTGTTTCCATCTCAAAGTTGGTAAACTGATAGTCTCCCTGCCTAAAGTTCTGATACGTGTGGAGCAACGCGTCATTGCGCAGCCCGGCGCGCAGCACCCGCCCCTGCGGGGCGTAAAAGCCCGGGCAGGTTAGCGTGTTGCCCGGCAGCATGTCGTATGCGATCTTGTCGAGCAAATGTTGAGAGGCCGTGACCAGGTATGGCTGAAAGCCAAGCCCCAGTTCCTGCTGCAGCGCGCTGGTCAGTTTCAGTTCCTCTTCAGATTGGGGCAGCGGGTAAAAGGCCATCAGCGAGTCCAGGCCCACAGCGGTGTGTGAGGCCAGGTGGCTGCCCAGCGGCACGGATTCTTGCAGTGAGCCCGAGGTGCCCACCCGCACGATCTTCAGACTGATCTTCTCCTCGTTGGGTATACGCGTTCTGAAGTCGATGTTCACCAGCGCATCCAGCTCATTCATCAGGATATCGATGTTGTCGGTGCCCATGCCCGTGGAGATCACCGTCAGCCGCTTTCCTTTGTAGTAGCCCGTATGCGTCACAAACTCGCGCTTGGCCACCTGCACTTCCATCTCATCGAAGTACTGGCTTACCTTGGCCACGCGTTCCGGGTCGCCCACAGTAATAATGGTATCGGAGATATGTTCGGGCAGCAGGTTGAGGTGATAAATGCTTCCGTCGGGATTAATGATCAGTTCTGATTCTGGAATTGCAGCCATGGCTTTCTTCTTTTGTAAAGGACACAAGATAAAAGACATAAGACGTCAGACAAATTCCAGACCGCAAAGTCCTGTGTCCTGTGTCTGACGTCCAATGTCTTAACGAAGGTATAAATAAGAAAAGCGTGGCTGTTGAGCACACGCTTTTCTTTTGCTTTAGAGAATACTTAAACAGATACGTCGGATTTCTGTTTGCGGTTAAATCCTTTTAAGGGATTGTAGCCATTCATTTCTTTCTGGTAGTACCCGGTGCCGTCGTAGGGGCGTTTCTCCGGGTGCTCTTTGCAGGCCGTTGAGCAGGCGCCGTCCAGCTCCCAGCCGCATTTCTCGCAGATAGCCACGTGCAGGTTGCACACCGGGTTGGCGCAATTCACCATGCGGTCGTCGGGGGTGCCACACACATGGCAGGTAGAGATCACCTTCGGGTTCACGCTGTTCACGTCCACAGCCACCCGGTTGTCGAACACATAGCATTTGCCTTCAAAATCTTCGCCGCCGGCCTCCATGCCATACTTTATAATGCCGCCGTGCAGCTGGTATACGTTCTCAAAGCCCTGCTCCAGCAGAAAAGCGCTTGCCTTTTCGCATTTGATGCCGCCGGTGCAATAGGTCAGGATCTTCTTGTCTTTATACTTCTCTTTGAGCTCGTCTACTTTCTCGGGAAACTCACGGAAGTTCTCCATGTCCAGCGTTACGGCATTTTTAAAACGGCCAACGCTGTGCTCGTAATCCGAACGCACATCCAGCACCACCACGTCCTCGCGGTCTTTCATTTCCTTAAATTCTTTCGGAGAAAGGTGCACGCCGGTACGCTGATTCGGGTCGATGTGCAACAGGCCGGAATGCACGATCTCGGCTTTGGTGCGCACATGCAGCTTGGCAAAGGCGTGTTTGTCTGAGGTATCCACTTTAAAATCGATACTGGCAAAGCGCGGGTCCGCATGCATGCGCTGCATATACTGCTCGCAGTCTTCCTGCAGCCCCGAGATGGTGCCGTTTAGTCCCTCTTTGGAAATGATAATGCGGCCGAGCAGGTTCAGCTCCAGGCATAGCAGGTGATGCTCTTCCCGGAAAGCCTCCGGGTCTGCTATCGGGGTATAGCAGTAGTAAAGTAAGATAGAATAGGGTTTGCTCATAACGGCTTAGATTCAGCTAAGTGTTTTTGATTGTTTGCTCCTGCGGAGCTATGGTTAAATGGTCAAATGGTTGAATAGCTAAATTGTTGATCGATTTTTAACAATTAAACAGTTTAGCCATTTAGCCATTCAAACTACAAAGGTATAAGCAGCTCCTATACCTTGAAATGACATTTATCAGTTCGGCTAAATAACAGCGTGGGCAAGTATAAAAGTTTACTTGATGGGTGCTGCCGGGTTGCCGAACACGGTTGCTTTGGCGGGCACGTCAGCTACGACCACGGCGCCTGCGCCTATGCGGGCACTCTTCCCAATTTTCACACCGGATACGATTACGGCACCCGATCCGATAAAAGCGCCTTCGCCCACAATCACTTCAGCATTGACGATGGCCCCGGCTCCAACCTGCACAAAATCACCCAGCTCGGCCAGCGTATCGATCACAGCATTGGAATGGATCAGGCAGTTGTCGCCGACTCTGGCGTTGTTGTTTACCACGGCGCCGGCCGCCACCAGGTTGCCATGGCCCAGCCACGCATACTCCGACACAGCGCTAAATTTATGAATGGCGTTTACAGGCACGGCCTGGTACTCTTCTTTCAGCAGCTTGATCATGCCTTTGCGGGCGGCGGTATCTTCTACCGCCACAAACACGTCACACTTTTTACCGATCAGCTTCAGAAATTCAGGATCTTCGGTGCTGCTCATTACAGCCACATTGTTCACTTCCTGTTGCTGCAGCTTCTGGCTGTCGTCCAGAAAGCAATACACCATCACGTTGTTGGAGTTAAATATATCCAGTACAGCAGTACCCAGTTTCTGGGCACCAAGTATAATCACCGGGTTTTGCATAGCCTTGTCTTAAATAAGGCGCAAAGGTACAAAAAAGCAGGAACCTTAGAAAGCACCTGTTTTTTGCCTGGCACGCTGTTGATACAGCAGCCTTCTGGCAAAAGCGTTCTGCAGCAGTAGATAGAGTAAAAAAGGAAGAAAAGCAATGCGGTAACGGCTTAACGTACCGAAATTGGGCGTGCTGAGGCCAAAGATAATCGCAAACAACGCCACCAAGGCCAGAAACAACACCTGCTCGGGCGTAAGCACTGCTTTTTTGCGCCGGATGGCTGCGCTAATAGCCAGCAGGGTAAGCAACAGCACGACCAGGTTCTCCAAGCCAATCAGCACGTAGAGCCAGTTACCCGATTCGCCCAGGAAAGGCCTGTAAATGGCACCGAAAACAGCTTCCGGCGCATTTTGTAAAAAGCTGCTGATGGTGGGTGCCAGTTCCGGGTACTGGATATGCGGTCTTTGCTGCGAGAGCGCCAGCAGGTGCTCGTACCCTTCTACCAAGTTCGTATAAAAAAAGCCGTTGCTGTATACTTTAAAAACCAGCATGCCCGCTCCCGTACCAATAAGCAACAATATGAGCAGCAGCAGCGCCTGCCGTTTGGGGTTGCTGAGCAAAGCGCTTGCGCGGCCTCCTGCTTTAATGAGCAGGTAGAGCACCAGCAGCGGCAGCACCAGTAACGCCAGAAAAAACTTGATCCGGCAAAACAGGTATGCCATCGGCAGGGCCAGCAGCAGCGTTGTGAGCGGGAGTTTCCGGAAGTGAGCAAGCTGCAGGAAAAAGGCAATGACCCAGCACATGCTGCCAAACAACAGCGCATCTTTCAACAGGCCGGCGCTCCAGAACACAACGGAGGGGAAAAACAGGAACGCAAGTATGGCTCCCTTCTTATAAGTAGGAGCAGTTTGTGCCAGCACAGCTGTTAACCTGGCAGCTCCCCAGAAACTGAAAAGCGACAGGTAAAAGCCGTTGAGGTAGTAGGAGCTGTTTGTGAGCAGGTTGAGCAGGCTCAGCAGCTTGATGAAAAAAAAGGAATTCGTAAAACCCGGCAAACGCGAGAACGGCACTGACGCTCGGAAAGCATCGTTGCTAAACTCGTTAAAGAAAAGCAGCCGCGCATAGGCACCCGGGTCCTTTTTTGCCAGCTCCGTAAGTATAAGCGAAGCCTTGTGGTAGGTAATGGTATCGCCGCTACCGTAATACTGGAAATAGAGCACTCCCAGCAGGATACCGCAAAAACACTTTAAAAGCAGCGCCGGATAATAGTAAGGCGCTAGTTCCTGTGCCCAGTGCTGCCGCCGTAACAACACGGCCAGTCCTGCCAGTATACTCAGGTTCAGCAACCCTGCCAGTATGCTCACGCGGCGGGTGCGTTTTGTTTCAGTATTTTATGGCCTACCGCGCAGTGCAGGCAGTTTACCGGCTGGCAGTATTGCTTAAATAACCCTAGGGCAGCCTGGTTGTCGGCGGCATTGCGGGCCTGCCAGCCCAGCTCCCCGTACAGGCGCGTGATCTTGTTGCTCTCCTCCCGCACCCGTTCCAGCAGGTTGATGGCTTTGTCCTGGTATACTTTATCGCCGCTAAAACGGGAATAAGCTGCCAGCAAAGGCACCGCCACGTTAATGATCAGATTATGGGCGCTGCCCTTGCCCAGGCTCGTCTGCACGGTTTTGGATACGCGCCCCAGCATATAATGGCGCTGCCAGTAAGCCGAAACAGGCACCCGGAACAAGGCCTCGTATTGCTCGATGGTCGTGGGCTCTGTTAAAGAGGTAAAAAGCGCGGGATAGGCGTGCAGCATCGCGGCCAGCTGGGCCAGCCGCATCGACGGGAAATTGGCCGGCCGCATGCGCAGGAAATTCCACTGGTGGCGCTGCATCCGGTCGGGCTGCAGGTTATACTTATGGCTTAGGAAGTTATACTCCAGCTGCAGGGTCTCTACATAATTATCTAAAGGGGCATTTTCCAGAAAGCCTGCCTGGCCCAGCAACAGGGCTTCCAGGTGCAGCAGGCTGTGGCGGTGGCGCCGCAATATGGCCAGAGGCAGTGCTTTTACCAGTTGCTCTACGGCCGGCTGGTTGGTATTAAACCCGAACCCGCGCAGCAGCACACTGTATGCCGTTTGTTCCCAGTCGTTGCCGCTGGCTTTGTGTACCTGCAGCACCTCGTGCCCTTTTGTTTCCAGCCGCTCCACCAGCGCCCGTTCCAGCATCATCCGCTTGGTAATCTCGTTAACAGCGGGCCAGAAAGGGGCACACGGAATAATATGCTGCGATTGCTTTAACTGCTGGTAAGTATGGAGCAGCGCCAGGTTTACCAGCCCTTTCAGTTCCAGGGTGGGCACCAGGGTGCCATCTGCACGTTGCACAGGTCTATCGGCCTCCCATACCACATGCAGCACCACCTGGTCATACTTCTGATCGTGCTGGTGCTGGTGGCGAAACCAATCAGATGCCCTTAAGTGGATCTCCACGCTGCCCGACCATTCTACCGTCCCTACCTGCAGCAGGGCTTCCTTAAAGTCAGGTCCTGCATCGGCATTATAAAAACCGGTCCGGAGCACCTGCACTGCTTCGCCGTCCGTAGTAGCCAGGGCCGTTTTATCGAAATACTGGTGTTGCCAGATATAGTGCAGAAAGTCCTCTTTCATACCAGGGGGTTGCTGTAGGAATCAAAAAAAGTAAAGGCCCAGGTAGCCGCTTTGCGATTTACCGAATCAGGTGCTGCTCCAGGTATTGTGCCATTTCCTGCTGCACTTCAAGGGCCGCAGCGCGGGCTTTTTCAGCAAAATCTTTCCCGGAGGAGGCGTAAATAATGGCCCGCGATGAGTTGATAAGCAGCCCGCACTGCTGGTTCATGCCCAGCCGCGAGATCTCTTCCAGGCTGCCGCCTTGCGCGCCCACGCCCGGTACCAGCAGAAAATGGTCCGGCACCAGGGCACGTACACGCTGCACATAATCTCCCTGGGTGGCACCTACCACATACATCATCTGGCTGGCAGTGGCCCATTCGGAACTGGTGCGCAACACCTGCTCAAACAAATACTCTTCGCTGCCGTCGGCTAGCCGGAGCATTTGAAAGTCCTGGCTACCGGCATTGGAGGTCAGTGCCAGCAGAATCACCCATTTGCCGTCCTGCGCCAGGAAAGGCTTCACCGAATCGGCACCCATGTACGGCGCTACCGTTACCGAATCGAAGGTCATGTTCTGGAAGAAGGCCCGGGCGTAGAGTTCCGAAGTGTTGCCAATGTCGCCGCGTTTGGCGTCGGCAATGGTAAAGATCTCCTGCGGGATCTGCTGCAGCGTGCGCTCCAGGCTTAGCCAGCCTTTTGGCCCCTGGGCTTCATAAAACGCGATGTTCGGTTTGTAAGCCACACACAGGTCGGCGGTTGCTTCAATAATCTGGCGGTTAAATTCAAATACCGGATCTTCGGAGTCCAGCAGGTGTTGGGGCAGCTTCTGCGGATCGGTATCGAGGCCAATGCACAGGTAAGATTTCTTCAGCAGAATCTGCTCAAATAGCTGTTCTCTTGTCATAGGGTTTGCAGGCTAAGGTTTGTACAAAAATAACCTTTTAGGCGATGCTTCGAAAGGGAAAGTGACCTGCCCGAAGGATCAAGGCATAAGATACAGGAAATTATTTGGATTAAAATACGCAATATGTGATTTTAACGAGCCGGCACAAAAAAATCAGGCAGCATTGATTTCGCCTGCTTCCCTCCTTCTAAGCCATCCAGCCGCTAATTTCCGTTTCTATCGGGCAGCTTTACAGCCAGGCACAGTAACAAAAAATTGCATTACAGTTTAAATGATTGCCGGCCTGCAACCCTTTCCGCGCCCGGCGGGTCCTGATATCGAACCCTTTATAACACGACCTATGAAACACAACGCCTGGCTTTTACCCCTGCTCTTTTTACTGCTTAGCGCCTGCCAAAAACCGGACGAGGAAGTAATGCCGTCCCCTACTCCCACTTCGGTGATAAAAGTGGAAGGCCCGGATTCTGGTAAGGCCGGCGAAGCTGTTTTACTGGATGTATACTTTGTGGTGGCCAATGGCTGCGGGCAATTTGGCTCGTTTGGCACCACTGTGCAGGACAGCGCGACAATTGTGGCGGTTTACCCCGTTTACATAGGCGAAGTATGCACGCTGAATCTGCCCACCCGCAAGGCTGTTTATAGTTATACGCCCACTACAAAAGGAAAGCATACGCTCAAGTTCTGGCAGGGCACCAACAACTACCTCATCAAAACCATTACCGTAGAATAAACAAAAAAAAAACGAGGCTGCCCCAAACAGATTGGGACAGCCTCGTTTTTTATACTTGTATTGTAGCCTAGACTACTAGCGTAAGTCTACTACGTTCACACCCTTATACCTGGTCTTGTTAAAGGCGAAGGCATCGGGGGTAAGGGCCGGGTTGGCCTGAAAGTTCTTGATGGTATAAGTATAGCGGTTGCCGTTGTTACGGAACATCTGCCAGCTTTTCAGGGTATTGTCTTTCTGGTTGATGTAGAGGCGCACCTTAAAAATAGGGTTGCTGCGGTCTTCCGGCGACAGCTCGATCACGTTATACTTGGCGCCTTCCAGGGTTTCGGTGCCGGCAAACGCATACTTGTAGCCTTTTTTATACATATCGAAAATCTTGCCCGGCGACATGCTTTCCGCTTCGGCATCATTCTCCGTAATGGTCACTTCGTTGGCGTCTTTGAGGTACGTCCACATCAGTTTGCCATCGTTGATCACTTCCTGGCCATTTACCTTCAGCCTATACTTGTTTCCGCTCACGGTAATATTACCTTCCATCGTTTCTTTCACTTTGGCGGCCGGGTTTTCCATGGTCTGCGCAAAATCAGCTTTAAAGGCTTTCATGGCGCTATACTTCTGGCTCATGGTGTTCAGAATCTTGCCGGCTTTAGGGTCTTGCTGCGCCATGGCCAGGTTTACAAACAGCAGCACGGCCAGTAGTAGCGAAAATAATCGTTTCATGTCTTTAGATTTCGGGGTTATTGCTTCCTTACCCCATGGTATTCAATAACTGTTCCAAACTGTATTCGTCCGGAATTAAAACTTCGCGGGCCTTGCTGCCCTCAAAGGGCCCCACAATACCAGCCGACTCCAGCTGGTCGATCAAACGGCCGGCGCGGTTGTAACCCAGCTTCAGGCGGCGCTGCAGCAGCGAGGTGCTTCCCTGCTGGTGCTGCACAATAACGCGGGCTGCCTCCTCAAACAGTGGGTCACGGTTGCTGGGGTCGAAGTCGGCTTTCTCGTTGCCGCTTTCATCACCCACAAACTCAGGCAGCAGGTAAGCATCGGAGTAGCCTTGCTGGCCGCCAATAAAGTCGCAAATACGGTCCACTTCCGGAGTATCCACAAACGCACACTGGATGCGCACCATATCCGAGCCAATAGAGAACAGCATGTCGCCCTGGCCGATCAGCTGGTCGGCACCGCCCGCATCCAGAATGGTTCGGGAGTCGATCTTAGAGGTTACTTTAAAAGAGATCCGCGCCGGAAAGTTAGCTTTGATGATACCTGTAATAACGTTTACCGATGGTCGTTGCGTGGCAACCACCAGGTGAATACCGATGGCCCGGGCCAGCTGCGCCAGGCGCGCGATCGGCGTTTCCACCTCTTTGCCCGCCGTCATCATCAAATCGGCCAGCTCGTCAATCACCAGCACGATGTAAGGCATAAACTTGTGGCCCTTTTTGGGGTTCAGGCGGCGCTCTACAAATTTGCGGTTATACTCTTTCAGGTTACGGCAGCCGGCATCTTTGAGCAGGTCGTAGCGCATGTCCATCTCCATACAAAGCGAGTTGAGCGTGTTCACCACCTTTTTAGTATCGGTAATGATGGCCTCGTCGGTATCGGGCAGCTTGGCCAGAAAATGGCGCTCGATCTTGTTAAAGAGCGAAAGCTCCACCTTCTTTGGATCGACCAAAACAAACTTGAGCTGCGAAGGATGGCGTTTGTAGAGCAGCGAGGTCAGGATGGCGTTCAGACCAACTGACTTACCCTGGCCCGTAGCACCTGCCATGAGCAGGTGGGGCATTTTAGCCAGGTCGGTAATAAATACTTCGTTGGTGATGGTCTTGCCAAAGGCGATGGGCAGGTCCATCTCGCTTTTCATGAACTTCTCGGTAGCAAGTATGGATTTGATCGAAACCATCTCCTTTTTGGTGTTCGGCACCTCGATACCGATGGTTCCCTTGCCCGGAATCGGGGCGATAATACGAATCCCCAGGGCCGCTAAGCTCAGGGCAATGTCATCTTCCAGGTTTTTGATCTTGGAAATACGCACGCCGGCATCAGGCACGATCTCATACAAGGTAACGGTGGGGCCGATGGTGGCTTTGATGCTGGCAATACCAATGTTGTAGTGGCCGAGCGTGTCCACGATCTTGTCTTTGTTGGCCTCCAGTTCTTCTTTGGTTACCTGTACTTTGCTCGTGCCATAGTCTGTCAGCAGGTCGATGTGCGGGTATTGGTAGTGGGCCAGGTCCAGCGTGGGGTCATAGTTCTCGCCCGACAAGGCGCGGGCCGCTTTCTCTTCCGGTGTTTCCTCTATCTCCAGGGCCATACTTTCCTCCTCTTCCTCGGGCAGGTCAAAAGGCACCTCTTCCAGGTCTTCGGGCACTTCAACGTCCAGCTCCAGCGAAGGCGCGGCAGGGCGCGCGGGCTCCGGTTTGGGCGCCAGGGCACTGAGTTCCATCTCCAGGGCGCGGTTTATATCCTCGTCCTCGTCCTCAAAATATTCCTCCTCCTCTTCTTCCAGCGAAGCAGTGGGGTCGGCATTGTGGTTGATGCCGCGCGAAGCGGAGCCCATCACGTCGCCCAGCGAAGAAGCGTGATTCTTTTCCGGGGCCACCGCCGCATCAGCTTCCGCCACCGGTTTAGACGCCCAGTTTATACTTGTAATATTAAAGAAGCCTACCAGGAACACGAGCAGCAAAAAGCCCAGCAACAGCCATGCGCCCCAGCCGATCAGGCTGTTGAGCCAGATAGCCGTTTCGATACCGATGCCGCCGCCCAGAAAACCAAGCTTATCCACAGCATCCAACGTGAAAACAATGTAGCCCATCGTCAGGCACAGCCACAGCATACTAAAACTGCACAAGCCCAGCGTATAGGACATGGAGGTGGTAACGCGCTTGAAAACGATGCGCAGCCCGGCCAAAAACAGCACAGGAATTAAGAAAAAAGCACCAATGCCCACCCACTTATAGATGAATAGATGCGACACCCAGGCCCCGACCAGGCCCAGCCAGTTCTCGGCCTCTTTCCCCGACTCCTTGATCCCGGTATTACCTACCGACTCCACCACACTCTGGTCGGCGTGGCCCGTGAAGAGGTAAGAAACAAACGCGATGGTCAGGAAAAAAGACAGCAGCAGAAAGGTAAAGCCGATAAAGAGCTTCACGCGTTTATCTTTCAGGAAACCGATGTTGATCCGGGGAGTGGGCAGCTTAAAAGACCACTTTTTCTTTGCCTTTTTCTGCTTCTCCCCTACCGGCACATTTGCGCTGCGTGGCTCATTCTTCCCCCGCACCTCGTTCTTCCGCCCCGCCTGCAGCGTCTCGTTTCTGTAAGTGTTCTTGGCCATACCCTTGACTAAATTAAGAATCCAAATTTACATTTTTTTGGGTAGATGCCTTGAGGAAATACAGGTTCCTTTCAAATAAAATAAGGAGCTATGTATAGGGGGAATAAGATATACGATCAGACTAGTGCCTGTTGCAGCTCTGCCTGCCTTCTTATACTTAAATGGGATAGCTGCGCCGGGTGGGATTGTGATACAAGGCTAGTTTGTGTGCTTCTGTATACTTGCTGCGAAGTTGCTTAGTAGCGGTTTGCTGTGTTGGTTTATACTTTGGCTATTCTTAGTAGTGGCTGGTTGATGCGTTATACTTCAGGTTATACTTGAAAGGTGCTTCCGTTATACTTGCTGCAGCTGGTCTTCAAGTATAATATCACGGCTATACTTTCTTTCGGCGGCTGGATGTTTTGGCTATACTTTGTAGCTATCGTTTTTCCTCAGTTTTATACTTGACTTGTTTCATCTTCTACTTTGGAGCGCTCCAAGCCCGCGGGGGCTCGTCCTTGCGTTTCGCGCTGCTTTCGTTTCCTGCCTAACGGCTGCCGCTCCCGCGGCACCGGAAACTCTCGAGGCGCTCAACCCAAGGACTGGGATCTATTCGATAGCGGCTGTCTTTAACTATGCAACTTAAACCAAGTCCCCCTTTGAAGGGGGTAGGGGGATGTTTTCTTTACCCTAAACTATACTGTTTATACTTTGGCTAAAGTATAAACTTACTATTCATCCCTTTTTCTATTCTGTCATCCTGAAAGGATCTTGGTGGAAGGGAGGTGAAGCCTAAACTACAACACTTATACTTGCAAAGCAGTAATAACAGACTCCCCTCCTTGACAAGGAGGAGTCAAGGGTGGTTGGACCCGGTACTGCAACGCTTCTACTTCAAAAGCCCCTAACAACGCTCTAAAAACTAGAGCCCCCTACCTCTCCAGCAGCTTTTTATTGATGCGGCTTACCAGGGCGGGGCCTTCGTAGATAAAGCCGGTGTAGAGCTGCACCAGGTCGGCGCCGGCGGCTAGTTTTTCCAGCGCATCCTCTGCCGTCATAATGCCCCCTACGCCAATGATCTTGATTTCTTGGGGCAATTGCCGGCGCAGGTAGCGAATAATTTCGGTGGCGTGTTGGGTGAGCGGTTTTCCGCTCAGGCCTCCTGCTCCTATCTCTGACACGCGGGCGGCAGGCGTGTGCAGGCCTTCACGGCTGATGGTGGTGTTGGTGGCAATAATACCGCTCAATTTAGCCTCAACAGCAATTTCGATGATGTCATTGAGCTGCGCCTCATTCAAATCAGGCGCAATTTTGAGCAGCAGCGGTTTGGGCTTTGGCATGGCATGGTTTTGCTCCTGCAACGCCAGCAACAGTTGTTTGAGCGGCTCTTTTTCCTGCAGTGCCCGCAGGTCGGGCGTGTTGGGCGAGCTGACGTTTACTACAAAATAATCTACCACGTCAAACAGCGCTTTAAAGCAATAGAGGTAATCGTTGAGGGCTTCCTCGTTGGGCGTGGTCTTGTTTTTTCCGATGTTACCACCCACAATAATGTTGCTTTTCCGCTTTTTGAGGCGCTGCACGGCCGCATCCACGCCTTCGTTGTTAAAGCCCATGCGGTTAATGATGGCCTGGTCCTGCGGCAGCCGGAACAGGCGCGGCTTGTCGTTGCCCGGCTGCGGACGGGGCGTCAGGGTACCGATCTCGATAAAACCGAACCCCAGGTGAGCCAGCTCGTCTACCAACCCGGCATTTTTGTCGAAGCCGGCTGCCAACCCTACCGGGTTCGGAAATTTGAGTCCAAACAGCTCCCGCTCCAGCCGCGCATCCGCTACCCGAAACATACTTTGGCTGATACCGGTAGCAAGCGGCAGTTTAAAAGCCGTTTTCAGGGCATCGGTGGTCAGGTAATGGACTTTCTCCGGATCGAGTTTGAAGAGCAGGGGGCGAAGCAGGCTTTTATACACGGCAGCGGGGTTTGGTTATACTTGCTAAGAGCAAAGATAGAAAACGGAACCATACCATGCTTAGGAAGTATAGCTGCCGGAGCGGCAAGCGTGACGTGTTTTCTGCTACTCTTCGGCTTTCAGTGCAGCCCAGGCTGCTTCCAGGGCTTGATCAGGTACCGGCTTATAGGTTGTTTTAGCTAACTGGCGCTGCAGTTCTGCAATTCTGGTCGGGGTGCGCGGGTGGGTGCTAAGGAATTCCATGTAAGCCGGCACGTCTGCCTCCAGCCGTTGCAGCAGCCATACCATACCGCGGGCATCCAGGCGGTTTTGTTTTAACAGGGCCAGCCCTGCCTTATCGGCGTCCTGCTCTGCCGAACGGCTATATTCCAGGTTATGCAGCGCATTGGCATTATCCACAATAACGGCAGCAAGGCCACTGATATCCCCAAAAAGCACTGAAAGTAGCATGTAATACGAGAGGCTGCGCGCTAGTGCACGGGTAGAGTGGCGCAGCTGCACATGCCCGATCTCGTGGCCCAGCAGTCCGGCCAGTTCTTCGTGCCGTTTCATTTTATCTAACAGCCCGCTGTGCAGCACCACAAAGCCGCCTGGCACGGCGTAGGCGTTCACCTGGTCGCTTTTTACCACCACCGCACTAACCGGGAAATCGGAGGAGACCTGCAGGTTGGCCAGGTAGCTGTTCAGCGCCACGGTTCGGGCCGAATCTACTTCTTCGTGCTGCAGCAACTGCGCGTGCAGCTGCTCCCCTAACGTCCGTTCAAACTTTTTCGGAAAATGCGCAGCGGCACGGTCAGCCAGGAACGGAACGCCCCAGATAAAAAAGACTACAGCCAAAGCCAGCAAGCTCAGCCCGGCTACTGCCAGGACCACCGGTCCGGTGCGCAGAAACGAGGTATAGCTTGACTGCAGGAAAGCGGCTCCCTTGTAGGTTTCTTCCAGCGCCTTACGGAAGCCCTGCTCAAAAACAGCTATACTTTGCTGCGGCTGTTTGCCATAGCGCAGCAGCGTGGTGGCATCATTGAACTCGGAATGCTGCAAGCCTTCCAGCTCCCAGAAAACAGTACCGTTTTCCTCACCGGCGCTGTATTGTATGCGTAGCCCGGTTTGTGTTAAAACGATAACGGCGGGCATGCCTTGTGCTACCCGCCCGTTATAGTATTTCCCTTCGTATTCCATTCGTTATACTAAGCCAATATCCAGCACATCGGCGATATCCTCATACATGGCGTTGGTGTAAGCTTCCTCGGTTTGCACCAGCGTGTCCGGATCAAACGTACCAATTAGCGTGGCATTGTTCAGGACAAAGGACATGGTGCGCGTAGTGGCCCAGGCAATGCCAAGCCCCAGCGTAAAAATGATCAGCAGCAGGTTTCCTACCGCCAGTTTCAGGTATTCCCAGCCACTCACCTGGCACTGCAGGCGGCTGTAGCTTTCGTCCTGCACCACCACAATATTATCAGTATAAAAACGCAGCAGGTCTTTTGCATACCAAAATGCGTAAACGCCCAGGGTCAGCAGGGTTAGGAAGTAACCTTTGAGGTGAAGCACCAGCAGGTCGGATCCTTCGCCGGTGTAGCGAAGGTGGGCGCTGCCAAAACGGACGTTTTCGATGATCTCTTTACGCACTTTTACCACGAACCATGCCCCATAGATGCCAAAAGTAATGATGGTGAAAAACAAATGCAGGAGGTAAACGCCCAGCAAATGGCTGGCCGAGCCACGGTAGCCCATGTGGATGCCGCGCCAGCTGGTGCGGGAGGTCCTGTACTTCATCGCGCCATGTATGGCCACCGGCAAAAGCAGCATAATGCCCGCAAAAAAGGTCAGGAAACATACCGCTTTTACCGTGTTGCTGCCGCTCATGTAGCCGTAAATCATCACGCCGTAAAGTATAGCCAGCAAGGCAAGCCCTTTAATAAAGCCCGCAAACATTTCTTTACCAGTGCCATGGAAGGTAAAAGGACTGCCGGCCATTTCGGTTTTGCGGTAAAGGTACTGCAGCGTTTTGGCCTTGGCCCAAGGGTAATAAAGCCCCAGCGTAATTGCCGTCAGAAAGAGGTTGACCAGCTGGATCGTGAACAGCTCTTTTCCTTTTCCGGTAAAGGAAAAGGCGGTTGTTTGTTTTTCCTGCTCAAGTAAAGGTGTTGTCATAGAAATTTAAATTGATGAGGTGACAAAGGCCAGACGAACAGCAGCAGCCATTTTCTTCGTAGGTGCTGTTATTCACTCTTTTAAATATAGTAATTACTTTATTTAATTTACCTGCCCCTGTCCTTTTATTTTCCTGCCTTATACTATCTATAGCCTGTGTTTATACTAGGAGCTGGCATGACGTTTCTAAAGGTAATCCCTGTAGGGACAGGTCGCGACCTGTCCGCGCGATGGCGCCTGCTAGGAAAGTATAACCTAAGTATAGCCATTGTAGAAAGTCCCCCTTTGAAGGGGGTAGGGGGATGTACTTCCTTCTCTTAAACTAAGCTTCTCAGACTTTGGCTCAAGTATAACCTCTTCCCTGGCGCAAATTTTCAAACTTGTGTTTTTTTGTAGTGTTAAGTCTCTGACTTCACTGAGGCTGAAGGCCTCAGGATCACTGGTACTGGATAGCTGGTATTTTTATACTTGCTGATGCTTTGGCAGCTTCTAACTACATACCTCTTTGCAAGCTTTTCGCCTCGCCGGCTAGGCCTTCCTTTTCTCCTTGATGAGAAAAGGAAGCAAAAGAATCAAGACAATTCGAAACTCGCTGAACGCTCAAACATCGAATCGTCAAAGGTGCACCTGGCTCATGTATACTTCTGTTGCTGTACTTATCACCAGCAATAACTATGAGCTTAGTGTCATTTCGAACAAAGTGAGATATCTGATACTGACACATGAAGTGGTTTTAAACAGATCTCTCCTATCGTCGAGATGACAGCAAGGGATTGATTCTTCCCACAATAGTGTAATCTACAGAGCTTATACTTCGCCAGCAGTAACTACAGGCTCCCCTCCTTAGAAAAGGAGGGGCAGGGGTAGTTGGATCAGTCAGCTATGAAACTTATACTTCAAAAGTACAGCTACAAATTGACGTCTCCTCCCAGTAAAGGACTAGGGTAAGGTATTCAAAAAAACAGCTCTTCAGGTTATACCTGAAGAGCTGTGAAGTATAAAAAGCCTGCAATCTGCTTACTGTTGTTTTTGCTTATCACTGGTCCAAATTTCGAAGTTCTTGAAATAAGCGCTTTTCCAGAAGTTATACCTTGGGATAATGGCCGTTTTGAGCCGTCGCTTGAAATCAGCGTAATCCTTTTTCTCGGGCGCCGTCCACAGCACTTCGCTTAGGGCCGTCATCCGCGGGAAGATCATGTATTCTACTTTGGCCGGGTTGCCCATATACTCGGTCCATACATTGCCCTGGGCTCCGATAATATGCTGCTGAAGCGGGGTGTTTTTCAGGCTGGCAGGCACCGGCTCATACTTGTACACGGCATCCAGCGGGTTGTAGCCATGTATGGCCAGACTGTCCTTGGGGTCTTTGGACTGGTAACTGTCGAAGTAGAGGGGTACGCCCGGCGTCATGATCACAGGGTGCTTGCGGGTGGCTGCCGCTATGCCTTCCTTGTCGCCGCCCCAGTTCATGATCACGGCCGAATTGTCCAGGTCGCCTTCCAATATTTCGTGCCAGCCAATCACTTTTTTGCCTTTTTCGGCCACATAGCCGGCCACCTGCTCTATAAAATAGGTCTGCAAGCCTTTTTCGTCTTTCAACTTGTGGTCCTTGATAAATTTCTGGGAAGCCGGATCGGCTTTCCACCACATTTTGCTGCACTCGTCGCCACCAATGTGGATGTAAGGCGACGGGAAAAGATCGGCTACCTCGTGGAACACCGTGCGCAGGAATTTAAACGTGGCCGGATTGGGCGCCAGCACATTGTTCTGGCGGTTATACATGCCCCAGGTTGTAGCCACATTCCAGGTCGTGTCCGGTTTGGTGCTAAACTCAGGGTAGGCGGCAATAGTGGCGCGGCTGTGGCCTGGAATATCGATTTCGGGGATGATGCTGATGCCGCGAACAGCTGCATAACGGATCACCTGGCGCACCTCGTCCTTGGTATAAAAGCCGCCGTAGCGTGTAGAATCATATCTGGCCGGCACATCCTTAAAATGCCCGATCAGGGTAGCGTTTCGCCAGGAACCCACCGTGTTCAGCTTCGGGTACGAGTCGATCTGGATACGCCAGCCCTGGTCATCGGTCAGGTGCCAGTGAAAGGTATTGAATTTATGGAAAGCCAGGTAATCGATGTACTTTTTGATAAAGGAAACCGGGAACATGTGGCGCACCACGTCCAGGTGCATGCCCCGGTAGGCAAAGCGGGGATAGTCTTTTACCGTCACGTTCGCAATTTTAGCTTCGGCTACCTGCCCTAACGGAAAGAGTTGCAGCAGCGTCTGGATGCCGTATACCATGCCGCCCGTGTCTCTGGCCCGAATCGTGATGTCCTTTCCTTCCACGGTCAGAGTATACATTTCGGCTTTGCTGATGACTTTGGCATCGAACAGCAGGTAAATATGGTGATGGGTTTTAGCCTTGCTCTGGCCATTGAGATAAGCGGACAGCTTCAGGCCGGTCTGGGCAGCCAGCATCTCCTTTAAAAAAGCTGCCTGGTCTGCAAACGGCTTATCGAACAGGATCTGCGCTTTCGAGTCGATGGTCACGTGCCCGCCGGACTTAATCACCTCCACCGGCTTGGGAACGATATCGTCCACGGATTGAGCAAAAGCTGCAAACGGAAAAGCAAAAGAAAGGAACAGGGCAAGAAGGGCGGGCCAGTGTTTTAAGGTCATGAGTGTGCTGGAAAGTATACTTGTAAGTTTGATGCTGGATGAAGGGAGGTAATACAGGTATAAAAAGTGAATACTGCTCAACTTCGCGGGTGGAAGTCTTTGATGATCTGCTTGAGGTAATCGCGGTCCAGGTGGGTATAGATCTCGGTGGTGGTGATGGACTCGTGGCCCAGCATTTCCTGCACCGCCCGCAGGTCGGCCCCGCCTTCGATCAGGTGGGTGGCAAACGAGTGACGGAACGTATGGGGGCTCACCGTTTTCTGAATACCCGCTTTGGCGGCCACGTCTTTGATGATGGTAAATACCATGACCCGCGACATTTTGGTGCCGCGGCGGTTCAGGAAAATAATATCCTCGTTGCCTTTTTTGATCTCCAGGTGGCAGCGCACGCCCTCCTTGTACAGGTTGATGTGTTTGAGCGCATCGCGGCCAATAGGCACCAGGCGCTCTTTCTCGCCTTTACCGGATACTTTCAGAAAACCGGCATCTTCGTAGAGGTTGCTCAGTTTCAGATCGAGCAGCTCCGATACGCGCAGGCCCGAACTATAAAGTGTTTCCAGCATGGCCCGGTTGCGCGTTCCCTCAGGCGTAGACAAATCGATGGCGGCCAGCAGCTGCTCTATTTCATGAAAGTTGAGTGTATCGGGCAATTTGCGGCTTAGCTTGGGCGCTTCCACGGTATCGGTGGGATCGGTCTGCATCATGTCTTCCATGATCAGGAATTTATAAAAAGCGCGGATACCGGACAGGGTGCGGGCCTGCGAGTGCGGCGTCATGCCCAGTTCATTTATCCACTGCAGAAACTCGCGCAGGATAGCCGGCGTCAGCTGCTCGGGCGCCACTTGCAGGTTCTTCATGCCCAGGAAATCGTGCAGCTTCCGGATATCGCGCAGGTAAGCCTCCACTGAGTGGCCGGACAGCGACTTTTCCAATCGCAGGTATTGTTCAAATTGCTTGATGCAAATAGGCCAGTTCATGGAGAATTACGAATTAAGAATTACGAATTAAGCGTTTTTAAAGCACAAACGGCTTTGCTGCTCTGCCGGATTTGCAAATTCTGATGTTACACACTTGCCGATTGCAAATCCGAAAGAGCGAATTCTTTAACGTATAAAACCTCCGGATTATAAATCTAAACGAGCGAAGTGCATTACGATTAAAGACAATTCGACAACGAACAAACGAACAAGTATAAGGCACCCTCGCCAGAAACTCTTTTATCTTTTGTCAAACTTTCTTTTATCAGGAAATAAAGCAAAGGTAGTTAATCCTTACCTTTGTTCTCTCGGAAATTTGCTAAACGCCACATCCTTTACCCTATGAAGATACTCATTCTGAATGGCCCGAACCTGAATTTGCTGGGCACCCGCGAAAAGTCAGTGTATGGCACCCGCTCCTTCGAAGATTATTTCAAGGAGCTGGAAAAGGATTTCCCGGGCCTAGAGCTCTCCTACTTTCAGTCCAACACCGAAGGCGTGCTGATCGACAAGCTGCACGAGGTGGGGTTCAGTTACAAAGGCATTGTGTTTAACGGCGGTGCTTATACGCATACTTCGGTGGCGCTTTCGGATGCCATCAAAGCCATCGACACGCCGGTGGTGGAGGTGCACATTTCCAATGTGTATGCGCGCGATGCTTTCCGGCACAAGAGCATGTTCGCTGCCTTCTGCACCGGCGTCATCACCGGGTTTGGGCTGGAAAGTTACCGCCTTGCCTTACAGTATTTTGAGCGACTGAAGCCGAAACAAATCGGGTTCGGTGTAAAAAACGCGTAACATCTGGCGTTTATACTTCGTCAACGTAAAATAATCTCCTTAATATAGTTATTAGGCTATATTCCGTTAACTTACTCACATGCTTAACTTTTATCCCGGTCCTTCTAAAGTATACCCCGACGTGCGCACCTACCTGACAGATGCATATGACGAGGGAATTTTGAGCACGCCACACCGGGGAGAGCAGTTTGTGCAGCTGTCGCGGGCGGTTGTAGGCTCCCTTAAGCGCCGGCTCAACATCCCGCAGGACTATCATATTTTCTTTACCTCGTCGGCTACCGAGTGCTGGGAGATCATCATCCAGAGCTTGACCAAAACCAAAAGCGCCCATATTTACAACGGCTCCTTTGGCGAGAAATGGTTTGAATATGCCCGCAAGCTTCGCCCCGCTGCCGAAGGCATTGCCTTTGACGTGAACGAGCCGATGCCGGTGGAGCAGCTCGCCATCAGTTCCGACACCGAGCTGATCTGCTTTACCCAGAACGAAACCTCCAACGGCACGCAGGTGTCGGCCAATACGATTCTGAACCTGCACAACCGCTTCCGCGACACGCTCATTGCCGTGGATGCCACCTCGTCGATGGCCGGGCTCAACTTAAAGCTGATAAAAGCGGATATCTGGTTTGCTTCGGTGCAGAAGTGCTTTGGCCTGCCGCCCGGGCTGGGCATCCTGGTGTGTTCGCCGAGGGCTATTTTCCGGGCCAAGCAAATGGCCGAGCGCAACCACTACAACAGCCTGGTGCCCATGTATGAGAAAATGCTCAACTACCAGACCACGCACACCCCCAACGAGCTAAGTATTTACCTGCTCAAGCGCGTGCTGGAAGACAGGCCCTTTATTAAAACCATTGACGAGGAGCTGACCGAGCGGGCGCAGGAACTGTATACCTTCTTTGAGCAGTTTGCCGATTTCAGGCCTTTGGTAGAGAATGAGGAGGTGCGCTCTAAAACCGTGCTCACGTTGCAGGGAAGTGAGCGGCTGATCGATGACATGAAAAAACGGGCGCTCCACCACCACATCCGGCTGGGGAATGGTTACGGCCAGTGGGCACGCACCACGTTCCGGATCGCCAACTTCCCGGCCATCGACAACGAGGAGTACGAAGAACTCAAACGCTTCTTCCTGCATTATTACGCCTGATCGCAGTTAGAAAGGTAAAAGTTCGAAGGTTAAAAAGTTGTTGTGTAGGAATTATCGACCTCTTTAACTTTCTAACTCTTTAACTTTCTAACGCTCTAACTTCTAAACTTTCTAACTTCCCTATGCTTAGCCTGAAAGAGATCGCCTCTGTTACGCTGATTTTGTTTGCCGTGATCGATATTATCGGCTCCATCCCTATTATTATCAACCTGCGCCAGCGCGAAGGCAAGATAGAGTCGGAGAAAGCTACCATCGTGTCGGGTGTGCTCATGATCGCGTTCCTGTTTCTGGGGCAATCGATCTTAAAGCTGTTCGGGCTCGATTTCGAGTCATTTGCCATGGCCGGTGCCATCATTATTTTCCTGATCGGCCTGGAGATGATCCTGGGCAAAGACTTCTTCCACACCGACCCCGAAAGTAAAAGTGGCTCTATCGTACCCCTGGCATTTCCGCTTATTGTCGGAGCCGGCACCATGACTACACTGCTCTCGTTGCGCGCCGCTTACTCGCTGCCCAACATATTGGTGGGCATTGTGCTGAACCTGGTGTTCGTATACATTGTACTCAAATCCTCAAGCTGGATCGAGCGCAAACTCGGCAAAGAAGGCGCCAACGTGCTCCGCAAAGTATTCGGTATTATCCTGCTGGCGATTGCCATCAAGCTGTTTAAGACAAATCTGTAGAAGATTGAATAACTGAATTTTGAATAATTGAATCTCTTCTCTGTTATTTGAAAAGATCCTGGTGCCAGAGAGCAAAGGCAATTTAGGCTACCCAACAAGATCCCCCGCAACAAGTGCGGGATCAGCGACTTTCAGGATGACAAAGGGGAAAGGACCAAGTATAAAACTCACTCATTCAGTTATTCAAAGTTCAGTTATTCAAAATTGAATTTATGATCGAATTATTTACCGACGGATCGTCGCGCGGCAACCCGGGGCCGGGTGGTTACGGCACCATCTTACGCTGGAAACAGCACGAAAAGGAATTGAGCGAAGGCTTCCGGAAAACAACCAATAACCGCATGGAGTTGCTGGCGGTGATTGTAGGGCTGGAGGCGATTACCAAGCCCGGCATGCCGGTTACCATTTACTCCGACTCCAAGTATGTGGTGGATGCCGTGGAAAAACGCTGGGTGTTTGGCTGGCAGAAAAAAGGCTTTGCCGGCAAAGCAAACGCCGATCTGTGGCAACGCTTTCTGCGCATTTACCCCAAGAACCAGGTAAAGTTTGTCTGGATACGCGGCCACGCCGGCCACCCCGAAAACGAGCGCTGCGACCAGCTGGCGGTGGCCAGTGCGCTCTCCCCTAACCTGCTCATCGACCAGGGATTTGAGTCGGGCATGTATAATTCGAAATAATTTTGAATAATTGACTTTTGAATAATTGAATACAAGTATGAAATGAGTGAACAGACGCAATGAGGTATACTTCCAGCTAACCCAATTCCTTTATTCTAATCTGTATACATTCAAAATTCAGTTATTCAAAATTCAGTCATTCAAAATTAAAATGGCTAACACCTATTTCCAGTTCAAGCAGTTCAGGGTAGCGCAGGAAAAGTGCGCCATGAAGGTTTGTACCGACTCCTGCCTCTTTGGTGCTTACGTGCCCGTCGCGCAGGCGCAGCACATCCTGGACATTGGCACCGGCACTGGCCTGCTCTCCCTGATGGCCGCGCAGCGCTCCGGGGCAAGTATAGATGCTGTGGAAATAAACGCTGCCGCCCAGCAGCAGGCACAGGAAAATTTTGCGGCAAGCCCCTGGGCCAGGCGGCTACACCTGCACCCGGTCAGCTTGCAGGAATATGCCCGCTATAGCCGGCAGAAGTATGATGTTATCCTGGCTAACCCGCCTTTTTTCCAGGGCTCGCTGAAATCGGCGGACGCAGCCAAAAATACGGCCAAGCACACCGGCGACCTCTTCTTTACCGATATTCTGGAATTTGCGCAGGAGCACCTGACGCCGCAAGGCAACTTATACCTGCTGCTACCCCCCGACGAGGCCCTTCATTTTGCCTCGCTTGCCCCGGCACATGGCTTATACCTGGCGCACACGCTGCAGGTATACACACGGATAGGGGGCAAATGCATCCGCCACATCCAAACTTATGCCTTCCTGCCGGTTACTTCCCCAACCGGTAGTTTACTTCACATCCGCGAGGCAGATGCGGTGACTTATACTTCGGAGTTCAGGGCCTTGCTCAGCGCCTATTACCTGATCTTTTAGCAGCGCCATACTTCCGCTTTATACCTGCAGCGGCACCATACTTCATTTCAGATTGCAGTGCCCGGGCAAATGCGCACCTGGTAAGCTTCGGGAACTTGTCCAGCGATCCTGATCAGCCAACTCTCCCTTTCCTAACTCCCTGATTTCTAAGCTTCCGTAAAATTACAAGATACTCTGCCGCACTTTTATTTTAGTTCACCGCTTCATCCGGGCTATTCCCTTAAAAAACTCCTTTTATAGCCTTATCGTATTTGCTTTAAATTATATTTTTTTGGAATATTAATATGCGATCCTCTTCTAAAGTGCATTGCGCGGCATTTCCTTCACACTAAAATAAAACGTCATGAAAAAAGTAGGCAAAGTGGTAGGCTACCTGCTGGCGGTGGTGGCTACTGCCCTGGCAGCCGGTATTATTTACCTGCAGTATGCGTTCCCTAACGTAGATGCTGCGCCCAGGCTCACGATCGACAAATCGCCGGCTCTGGTAAAGCGGGGCGAGTACCTGGCTAACCACGTAGCCGTTTGCATCGACTGCCACTCTACCCGCGACTGGTCACGGCTGACGGCCCCGCCCATGGCTGGCACTTTTGGCAAGGGAGGCGACAAGTTCGACCATTCGCTGGGCTTTCCGGGTACTTTTTATGCCCGCAATATCACCAGCGATAAGGAAACAGGAATCGGTGCCTGGACGGATGGAGAAATCTACCGTGCCATGACATCGGGTGTGAGCCGCAACGGTGAGCCGCTTTTTCCGCTGATGCCTTATAATTCATACCGCAAGATGTCCCGCGAAGATGCCTATGCCATTATTGCCTATATCCGCACCTTACAGCCCATCCGCAACAAGGTGCCTAAATCGGATCCCGACTTCCCCATGAACCTGATCCTGCGCACCATGCCCGCCAGAATCCCGATCGTTTCGCCCGAGCCACTCCTGACAGATTCTGTGTCGCTGGGCAAATACCTGGTAACTGTAGCAGGCTGCGCCGAATGCCACACCCCGCAGGACAAAGGCAGCCCCGTTAAAGACAAGATGCTGGCCGGCGGCACGGAATTCAGTTTTCCGAACGGCGCCATCTTACGCTCGGCCAACCTGACGCCGGACAAAAAAACAGGCATCGGCAGCTGGACAGAAGACGCTTTTGTGGCGCGTTTTAAACAGTATGCTACGCCCGGCGGCACACCGAAAGTAAACCCCAACGAATTTAATTCCCTGATGCCCTGGAGCATGTATGGCGGCATGAAAGAAGGCGATCTGCGGGCCATTTATAAATACCTGCACAGCCTGAAACCCCAAAACAACAAAGTAGAGAAATATACGCCGGGCCAGGCAAGCGAAGCTGCCAGTTCCTGAGAAACATCGCTTTACTAAGCGTTAGAAAGCTACCCGCCATACAACGGGTAGCTTTTTTGTTGTAGTTTTGCACCAATCATCGGCAAAGCTTACAGAATTATTATGGAATTACCTTTTCAGGACGAGAACCAGCAAGCCATCAACCTTCCGTTAGCCAGTTTCTGGGCACGGTTTGGGGCCCTTCTGCTTGACAGCTTTCTGATCAGTCTGGTCACGGTGCTGGTATTTACGGTGGCCGGAATCCCGCTGATAACCACGCCTGATGACCTCACTAACCAGCTCAGTAGCCAGTTGGTAAATACCTTTATCGCCTGGATATACTATGCCGGCTTCGAAAGCTCACGGCTACAAGCTACGATCGGCAAGCAGCTTTTCGGCATTTTCGTGACAGATGAAAACGGGCACCGCATCAGCTTCGGGCGTGCCACCGGGCGCTTTTTTGCCAAACTGCTCTCCGGCCTGCTGCTGCTCGTAGGCTACATCATGGCCGCTTTTACCGCCCGCCGGCAAGCGCTGCACGATAAGCTGGCCGGCACGCTGGTCTTCAGGCACCTTTAGCGGCCAGCAACACGCCATACATAGCCGCTGAAGCAACACGGTTTTTTGTTGTTTTCGAGCGCCGGAAAGCCTATATTTATACAATGAACGCCCCAAGTTTCACCACCTACTATCACTCCCCTATCGGGTACATGTGCATCCAGGGAAATATGGATGCAATTCAGGTGGCGCGGTTTTGCGAGCGCCCCGGGCCGCCGCAAACGGACGTTCCGCCGGTCGGGCAGGCGTGCCTGCAGCAACTGGCGGAATATTTTAAAGGTACCCGCCAGTCTTTTGACCTTCCGCTGCAGCCTGCCGGAACCACCTTTCAGCAGCAGGTATGGGAACACCTCAAGCTGATACCGTTTGGCAAAACGCGCTCTTACCTGGAGGTAGCCCGCGCTGTGTCGGGCGAAAAAGCCATTCGGGCGGTAGGTGGTGCAAATGGCAAAAATCCTCTTTGTCTGCTGGTGCCCTGCCACCGGGTAATTGGCAGCGACGGTAGCCTGACGGGCTATGCGGGAGGCGTATGGCGCAAGGAATGGCTGTTACTGCACGAAGGGGTGCTGCAGCCCGAGCAGCAATTATCGCTTTTTTAAGTATAAAATAAGTATAAAACAGAACCTCGCCTGCAAATCCAAGTATAGGAAAGCGCACCTTATACTTCCGCGGAAACATTTATGCAGGTTACGTATACCCGGCCAGGCAAACGCTTTACTCTGGCTGCTCTCAGCCCCCGGCTCCTGGCGGGATTGATCGACTTCCTTTTGCTTTCTCTGGTATTTGCCACGCTGGATTATTTCACCTTCAGCAGCAATGAAAATGCCCTGCTGCTGAAGCCTGAGCGGCTCCTGCATATTTTACTGGGTTGGGTATACTTTGCCGGTGCCGAGTCGTGCAGCGGGTAAGCTACCTTAGGCAAATACCTACTGAGCCTACACGTAAGACGCAGCACCGGCGGCAGGCTATCGTTTTACAAAGCCAGTATCCGCTACTTTGCCAAGCCCCTGACCCTGCTGGCATTTCTGCGTCGTTTCGTGCCCGGGGCTGGTCCGGCGCCACACCACCTGCTGCACGATGAGCTGGCCGACGCCCTGGTGGTGCCCCGCCGCTAAAAAACCCTGCATCAGACGATGGCAAGGGCTTCGGAAACGGTCAGGAACCATGTACTACCTGCCTGTCGCGCCATAATGCCGGACCTCCACGGTGGCCGTATTCCCAGGCAGCACGGTTATTTTAAACAGGTAATCATACTCTGAGTCGCTGATAAAGAGCACATCTGTCTTTGCGCCAAAGGCTTTGATCAAGGGCAGCAAGGTGTTGGAATGGCCGGCAACCACCACCGTCTGGCCTTTATGCTCCTGCAGGATGCGGTCCTTCAATCCATTAAAATCATAGGTATCATAGGGTTGTATCGGCAGCTGGCGCGCAATTGCCAGCGGTTGCAGCGTTTGCTGCGTGCGGATATATTTAGTAGCATACAAAGCCGCAATAGGCTGTCCTTCCAGCTCGGCACGCAATGCCTCTGCGCGTGCTACACCCTGGGGCGTCAGGCCTGGGTCCTTGCTAGCCGAATCGGTAAGATCTTTTTCAGCATGGCGCACCAGGTAAATAACGGTAGGTTGGGCTGCGGCATCTCCCGATGCGGAAGGAATGGCTAATGGCATGACGCTTTCGTTGCCCGCCGGCGCATTGCGGCAGGCCGAAAAACCAAGAATCAGGAGCGACAGGAATAGTTTACAGAGGAAAGATAGCTTCATATCAGTTTTTTTGATCAGGGTTAATATTCAGGTTAGCGTAGTATGTCAGTAGTTAAAGGCCCGGGCATCAATAGTTGCGCACCAGCCTGCTGCACTTTGCGGGCCGCCTTTTGTTTTCCGCGTTGCTGCAGGAGGCTGGTTAGCTGCTGCCTTGCTTGCCAGTAGTAAGGGTTTTGCTTCAGGAGGTTTTCATAAGTATGCTGCGCCTTTTTAACGTCGCCCTTTGCAGCCCATACTTTCGCCCATGCCAGCTGATGCGCCTGGGTTTGTAGCACGGTTACAGGCACCGGCAGACTGTGCAGGATGGATTCAGCCCTGCTCACCTCGCCTAGTGCTGCGTATACGCCCGCCAGTTCGTAGCCTCCGTCAGGCATCAATACTTTCCCGTCCGGCGCGGGTTGCAGCGCTGCTTTTGCTCCGGCAGTATCGCCTTGTGCCAGTTTATACTTAGCCATGCGCAGCTGGTAATCTGCACGGGGCGCACCGGCGGCTGAAAGAATGCGCTGTGCCTGCTGCAGGGTTGCATAGCCTTCGCTATACTTGCCTAGGGCGGCCAGTACGTCGGCATATTGCTGCCGCAGCTCGTAGTGCTGCGGTTTCAGGGCGACGAGTTGCGCCAGGGGTTGCAGGGCGGTTGTGTCGCGGTAAACGGTTCCTTTCAGGAAGCTGGCAAAGGCCTGCGCCTCATCGCGCCGGTCGCGGAGGTACGTGGAAACAGTAGGGGCATCTTTCAGGTAAGCTTCTGCTACGGCAACGGCCTCAGGCATTTTGTTATAGCTGGTATAAAATTCCCGGAAACGCTCGTTTGCTTCGGCCCGCAACAGCAGATCGTCTTCCAGCGCCAGGGCCTTGCGGTAAAGGGCTGCCTGCTCCCGCAGCGCGTCTTCGGGCTTTACCTTACCGTCCTGCTTCCGGGCCTCGATTAGTTCGGCCTCCGCCAGGTAAATGGGCGCATAGCCCGGATTTATATCTTTGGCTTTCTGCAGCCAGGCTGCCGCCGCACTATACTCCTTTTGCTGCTGCTTTACTTCGGTGTAGGCAAGTATGGCCGGCTGGTAGGCAGCATCCCAGGTCAGGGCGGTATCGAGCAGCGCGGTGGCTTTGTTCCAGTCTTTGGCCCGTTGCGCCTTAGCAGCCAGATTCAGGTATACTTGCGCCCAGTTGCTGGCCATAGCTTGTTTATTGCCAGCCAAATAAGCGCGCTGCCGCTGCACCAGCTGATCCAGAAAAGTATAAAGCTCCGGGTCTTTGACTTTCAGGTCGGCGGTGGTATTAATAGATTTATGATTGAGCGGATGCACTTTTACGGGCTCGAAGTATGCCGGGTAGGTCTGGGCCAGGTATTCGTGCTCGTTGTTGGCTGAGTAATAATCAAGTGTGCGGCCCTCCTTCATGGCGTTAAAGTACAGGCGGCGCACGGCGCGCTGCTCAGCATCAGTAAACACCATCTGGTGGTAGAGGTGGGTGTACTCGTGCAGCACCACGTTGCGCTCCAGGTAAGCGCCGCGCAGGACGTATTCGATGGCGGCCGCCCCGCTGCCCACGCCCCGAATGTCCATCCACTGGCGGTTATCAAAAGTGGTGGCCTGCCGGAAGTAGGGCGAATGCATGGCCATGGCCAGGTCGTGGTGCAAAGGCGGTATCACAAACGTTTCGCCCTGCCGGGAGAGAAAGGGGAAGTATACGGTGCTGGCATAAAGCTGCGCCCACACCATTTTCTGCACCTCGTTGCCGGGGTAATACGCCACATCCGGGAAAACACGGGCAAAGTTCACCGGGTCTTTTATCACCGTTTGCTCCACCACCTGCCGCAGCGAATCATAGTTGTGCAGGTAGGTTACCTGTTTTTGTTTGATCACAGCAGCCAGGGCATTGTGCGCCGGACCGTAATGTGCCTTTTTACGGAGGATGCGCTGGAAAATAGCTTGCGCAGAGTCCAGCCGGAGCTGGCGGTTCATATCGAAGGCCATGTAATAGACCGAGCCGCGCAGCATGGCCGGCAGCACCGAGGTGGGGTATAGCTGCTGCACCTGCCCGGCCAGTTGCAGGGCTTCCGGCAATTTATTTGTAGCAATCAGCTGGTCGGCGGGTTTTAGCGCCGTACGCACCTGCTCGTCTTCAGGCTGGGCGTAGTCGGCATAGGTGCGGTTGGTATGGCCGTTGCCCCAGTGCCAGTGCGTCACATAATGCAGCGGGTTCAGGGCCAGCGCCAGTTCCCATTGCGCAGCCATGGCATTTAGCTGGGTGGCATCCACGCGGCGCCAGATGGCATAGCCATAGTTGAAGCGGGCATCGGCATTAAACGGATCGAGGGTGAGGCTGGTCAGAAGCGGCTGCTCGGCCAGTTCGGGTCTCTGGTTCCAGAAGTATACATCCGATTCGAGCAGGTAAGCGGCGGCGTTCTTCGGATTCCACTGCTCCACCGTTTTAGCCCATGTCAGCGCCTGGTCATACTTCTTTTGCAGCATCAGGATGCGGCCAGCGGCCAGGGCGGCTTCTTCATCTTTTGGATTAGCGCGGAGCAGTTGCTGGGCCGTAGCCATTGCCTGGGGCAGTTCCCAGGCCTGCACCTGCAGCTTGCTTTGCAGCAGCAGGGCCTCGCGCTGTTTGGGGTCTTTTTGAAGCACCGCCTGCACCAGCTCTTCGGCTTGCTGAAAATAATGCTGTAGTATGGCCAGCCGCGCATTGGCCAGCTTAACTGCTGCGGATGGTTTGGCGGCTTTTAATACCTGCGCTGCCTCGGGCCAGGCGCCCAGTTCCAGCAGCCTATCGGCTTTTTGGGCAGGCGTAATATTTGTTGCCGTGCGGACTGCCTGCCGTTCGTGGGTAAGTGCCTGCTGCACGGCCGCTACGTCATCGGGGTGCTGGGCAAAGACAGGCGAAACAGTTAGTAAAAGGCCCGCAAGCAGGGCGATCTTTCTTATAACAGGGAGCATGATATGGGGTAGCCGTAGCTTGTTTAAAACTCACTATCCCTAAATATAGTATTAATTTAGTTATCGTGTGGTATCGCGTCGCATTTGCTGCGCCAGCAGGGCAAAACCAATAGCTTTACAGCATAATGGCACGAAGGAACTGTTTCGGGTTTTCCGCTCTTGTCGTTAAAAAGCAGTTAAAAGAAATACTGCCCAACACAGCATATGCTTCGAAAGGTTACCGTACTTTTGCCTTGCTATTTTATAGTGTAAAATCATACTTAGTTAAGTATACAGATGACGTCTTATTCGCTGACCGTTATTGTGCCGGTTTATAACGAGGAGGGCTGCCTCACCCGTTTTTGCGAGGCTATGGATGCTTTCCTGGCTGCCTCGCCGGTGCCTACTACCGTGCTGTTTGTAAACGATGGCTCCACCGACAGCAGCCTGGCCCAGATCCGAGAGATCTGCCACCACAAAGCTGGTTACAGCTACATTTCGCTGGACCGCAACCACGGGCTGAGCACAGCGGTGAAGGCTGGCATCGATACGGCCGACACCACCCACATCGGCTACATCGACTCCGACCTGCAGACCTCCCCCATGGATTTCCTGCTGTTTTTCCCGTTTATCGGCGAGTATGCCATGGTCAATGGCATCCGGGCAAAGCGCAAGGACACGTTTGTAAAGAAGCTGTCGTCTAAAATTGCCAACGGCTTTAGGCGCCGCATGATTAATGATGGTATTCAGGATACCGGTTGCCCGCTCAAGATCATGGACGCGGCCTACGCCAAGCGCATCCCCTTCTTTGATGGCATGCACCGCTTTTTGGGCGCCCTCATCCAGTTGCAGGGCGGCAAGGTAAAGCAGCTGCCGGTGCAACATTTCGAGCGGTTTGCCGGCTATTCCAAATACCACCTGTTCAACCGCCTGTGGGGCCCGCTCAACGATACGTTTGCTTTCCGCTGGATGCGTAAACGCTATATTAATTACGGCATTGCCGAGCATTTTGAAAACCAACCGGTTACGAATGGACATCTCTGAGCTGCTCATTTACGGCATAGGGTTACTGGCCCAGGCGCTGTTCTCGGCCCGTATCCTGCTGCAGTGGCTCTCCTCGGAAAAAGCCGGTAAAGTGCTCTCGCCGGTCTCGTTCTGGACTACCAGCCTGATCGCCTCCATCCTGCTGATGGTGTATGGGGCGCTGCGCAACGACCTGGTGATCATTGGCGGGCAGGCCATCTCCTATTTCATTTACATCCGCAACATCAAGCTCAAAAATAAATGGGACGAGCTGCCTGCGCCAGTCCGGTGGGGGGCGTTGGCCTTTCCGTTTCTGGCGGCCGCATGGCTGCTCTGGAGCGATACCTACAGCTTCAGCTACATTCTGGAGCACAGCAAGATATCGGGCGCGCTCATTGCCTGGGGCGGAGCCGGGCAGATCGTCTTCACACTGCGCTTTGTGTACCAGTGGTGGTATTCGGAGCGGGTGAAAGAATCGGTGATCCCAAATGGTTTCTGGATCATCAGCCTTGTGGGCAGCCTAATGATCATCTCCTACGCTGTTTTCCGCCTGGACCCGGTGCTGTTTCTGGGGCAGATCTTTGGCGTGGTGGCCTATAGTCGTAATTTTATTATCGGGATGCGGGAAAGCAAAGCCGCCCGACAAACCTCAGCTCCCTAAAACGTATGTTCAAATTGGAATCGCGCTACAGCGGCCGCACGGTGCTGTTTCTTTTGCTGCTGCTCCTGGCCCTGTTGCTTTACAACCTGGGTGGCTGGGGCGTGATCGAGACCAGCGAGGCCCGCTATGCCGAGATCAGCCGCGAAATGCTAGCTTCCAGCGACTGGCTGCACCCGCGCCTGCTGGGCATTCTGCATTACCACAAGCCGCCAGCCACCTATGTTATTTCGGCCTGGGGCATGGGCATTTTCGGAATGAACGAATTTGGGGCCCGTTTTTTCCTGCAGCTCTCGCTGGTACTGCAGGCCGGGCTGGTATACCTACTGGGGCTGGAGCTGTTCAAAAGCCGCCGCACGGCACTCATCGCAATGGTAGTATACATCACCATTCCGGCGGTACTGCTGGCCGCCCGCAACCTCACCACCGACTCTTTTCTAACGACCTTTGAATTGCTGGCCATCTATGCCTGGCTAAAGTATAAACCCCGGCAGCAGGCCGCCTGGATCTACTTGTTTTATACCTGCCTGGCGCTGGCCTTCCTGACCAAAGGGCCGGTGGGGCTTATCTTCCCGGTATTGCTGGCCATCGGCTACCGCCCGGCAACGGAAACAAGCCTGCCGCAGCCTATTCGCTGGGGCCACCACCTGCCCGCGCTGCTGCTTTTCCTGGTGCTGGGCCTTTCGTGGTACCTCTACCTGATGCAGTACGACCCGCGCTTTATCGACTACTTTATCTTTAAACATACTGTGGAGCGCTATGCCAACCCCGAAACGTTTGGGCGCGCCAAGCCGTGGTGGTTTTACCTGGTGCTGGCGCCGGTGCTTAGTTTGCCCTGGGCGGCCATCTTGCTACTAAACCTCAAAAAGCTCCGCAACCTGCCCCGTTTGCACAAGCGCCTGTTTATACTCTGGCTCCTGGTGCCGCTGGTGTTCTTCTCCTTATCAAGCTCCAAGCTCATCTTATACATTCTGCCGCTTTTTGCCGGCCAGGCGCTGCTCACGGGCTGGCTGCTACAGGCCCTGCCCCAACCGGCCCTGCGCAAAGCAACGCTGGGGGCGCTGCTATACTTTGGAGTGCTGGCGCTGGCGTTGCTGGCAGGGCCGCTGCTGCCCTTTGGCGTGGCGGTGCCCGGTTGGGCGCTTGTTTTTCCGGTAATGATGCTGGTAGGCCTGCTGCTGCTCTGGCGCAGGAAGAATGAGTATCTGCTGCAACTGCTGGGTGGGGCGCTGGTGTTTTGCCTGTTGCTTATTCCCTATTCCACGCACGTGATGGGCGCCAATCCCGAACTGATCAACAGCAGCAGCCACCTGACCGCCGCACTGCAGCAGGAGCCACTGCGGGGCAAACAGGTACTGGTGTATGATAAACTCCTGCCCTCGCTGGCATTCGAACTGGGCCATAATTTCATCACCATCCATGACCAGGATCATAACCTGAACCGCGAAACGCAGTTTGAGCAAAGCCAGGTATGGCGCGAAAAGTTACTCCAACTAGATCGCCCGGATGATGTGCAAAGGCTAAAGCAGCTGCTGCAACAAAACACAGCCCTGCTCGTGAAAGGCGATCTGCCCGAAAAAAGCCAGTGGATAAAACGCTACCTACCGCACTATCAGCAAGTGGGTAAGTGGAAAATCTATTATTAATACCTCTATCCGCAGGTATAAGTATAAACAGCTAAGTCCCTCCTAAATCGAGGGACTTTCTTTTTAGCCCGGTTCCAACGGGTATAAACGTAGCAGAAAACTTCATATGCAAGCCGCCTTTGCCAATCAGGTATTTAAGGCCTTAGCATGAGGCAATAAGCGGAAGGATTAATCAGGACAATACTACGGGATGGAGCAAGTATAAAAGCAGCAGCGGCGGACATAAAACAAAAAAGGCTGACCCGAAGATCAGCCTTTTTCAGACAGTGTGCGCACGGGGAGATTCGAACTCCCACACCCGAAGGCACAGGCTTCTGAGACCTGCACGTCTACCAGTTTCGCCACGTGCGCGAAACATAGTTATTCACTTCCCCAACCTGCAACCGTTGTTGTTGTTGTTGGTTGGGATTGCAAAGGTAAGCGAGGATTTTGAAACTGCAATACTCCGTTCTAAAAATTTTCAGTTTTTTTATCCTCCTCCTCCATCAAAACCGGCGTTATTTCCTTGCGGGAGAACTTTTCCAGCTTCCGCAACACCCACAGCCCAAGTATAACCCACAGGAAGCCAGCAGCAAAGCCAGCCAGCACATCGGTAGCAAAGTGCACCCGCAAATAAATGCGGCTAAAGCCAATGAGCAAAATAAAAAAGGCCAGTAACAGCACCAGCAGGTTCCGCAACGCCCGCGGCTTTACATGTTCCCATACCAGGAAGATAAGCAACCCATAAAAGGAAGCCGCGATCATGGAATGCCCGCTCGGAAAGCTGAGGCCCGAGGCCTGCACCAGCGGCATGAGGGGGCGTGGCCTGTCAAAGAAATACTTGAGCACCAAGTTAAGGCTGATACTGCCCAAGGCCACGACCGGCACGCGGATAGAATGCCACCGGTGCTTGCGGATAAACAGAAAGTAGGCAATAAGCAGCAGGGCAGCCGGCGTAATGAATTGCTGGGAGGCAAAAAACGTGACCACCTCAATAAAGCGGTTCATGCCCGGGCTGCTGATCCAGTGGGCGAAGGCAAACGCTTTTTCATCGATGCCTAGCTTATCACCTTCCAGAATTTCAGCGCCGATATACAGAAACCCGAAGATGCAGGCCAGGAAGATGGCCAGCACAAAAATAAATTCTACGGTGAAGAGCGTAAACTCTGCTGCTATTTTTTTATAGAGATTTCGAATCATTTCTTCTTTTTCCGTTTAACCTATACCTGCCCGTTTACAGCGGCGTGTTCCGAAGCATAACTGTATAAAACTATGAATGACAGCATTAGGTTGTTTGTAGCCGCCCCGATACCAGAGAAATTAAAAGCAGAACTCGGGGAGCTCCTGCAGGCCTTTGAGCACCCGGCTATCCGGTTTATGCCCCCACAGAACCTGCACCTTACGCTATACTTTATCGGCAATGTGCCCCCGCAGGAGCTTCCCCGCATCCAGGAGCAGCTGCAAACAGCAGCACACCAATACGCGTCTTTTACGCTGCAACTGGATGCGCTGGAACTGGGGCCAAAGCCCCACGCACCGCGGCTGGTGTGGGCGCGCTTTGCTCCGAACCCTGTTTTTGAGGCGCTGAGCCGCCACCTAGTGCAGGCGCTGGCCCCCGAGCCAGCGCAGCCCCTGAAAACCATCCCCCACATTACGCTGGCCCGTTTCCGCAAAGATGCGCCCAAACCTGCCGGCCTGCCGCCGGTGCACTCCCCCACGCCATTGCAGCTACCCGTTTCTTCTTTTTCGCTGTGGCAGTCGGAACTGGCCTCGCCGCACCCAATATACCGCGTGCTCCAAAACTATCCGCTGAGCTAAACCTGGCGGCTTCAAAAGGAGTAAAAGAGGCTCTATTGCATCACCCGCAATTAAATGAATACCTATGAACCAGACGGAGCTTACCCAACTGATGATGTCGTTGAAAGACAAAGAACTAACCGTGGCCTTTGCCGAAAGCTGCACGGCCGGCATGCTGGCTTCCGAGTTTGTGAAAGCAAAGGGCAGCAGCGATGTGCTGCTGGGCAGTGCCGTGGTATACCAGCCCGAGGCCAAGAAAAAGCTACTGGGCGTGAAGCAGGAAACGCTGGACCTGTATACGGCCGAATCGCAACAGGTAACCAACGAGATGGTGATGGGACTTAAAAAGCTGCTGGGCGCCAAGATCAGCATCGCCACTACCGGCCTGGCAGGCGAAGGCGCTTCTGAAACACCTGAAAAGCCGGTAGGCACCATGTTTGTATCGATGCTCTATGACGGTAAAGCCGAAGAATTCCGGGAGGTTTTCAAAGGCAATTCCGAAAGTATGCGCAAGCAGCTCACCGAGTATGTCTTCCAAAAAATCCAGGGTGTGCTGGACCAGCATTATTCCCGCTAAGGCTTACCTTTGCCTGTAAACTTACCCCCTCTACTTTGCCCCACTTACCGGATAGCGGCTTTCATCGGGTAGCCTCTTTTTACGACAGGCTGGCCCGCCTGGTATATGGCCACCATCTGGAGCAGGCGCAGCTTGCCCTCTTGCCCCACCTGCCCGACAGCGCCCGCGTGCTGGTTATCGGCGGCGGCAGTGGCTGGCTGCTGACGCAGCTCCTGCAAACGCAAAAACACCTGGCAATTTTATACCTGGATGCCGCCCCGGCTATGCTGCAACGGGCAGAGCAGCGCTTTATACAGTATCAGCAGCCGCACCACAGCACCGTTACCTTCCGGTTGGGCACCGAACAGGCCCTGCAGCCCGAAGAACAATTTGACGTGGTCTTCACTCCTTTTCTGCTGGACCTGTTCCCTCCGAAACGGCTGCAGCAACTCATGCAGCGGCTGAACGAGGCGCTGGTGCCGGGTGGCCTGTGGCTGTTTGCTGATTTCTGGCCCGTACAGCAGCCCGCGCTGTGGTGGCAACGGCTGCTGGCAACCGGTATGTATACGTTCTTCAGCGTACTCAGCGGCGTCAAAGCCCGCAAGCTCCCCGATTATCAACTGCATTTTGATGCCCTAGCCCTGCGGGAAGTCTTTAGCCAGGCGTTTTATGGCGGCATGGTGCAGGGGAAAGTGTTTGTGAAAGAGAAAAGGCCGGTTTAAGTTTTAATTTATAGATGCTACTGCTATCCAGGTGTCGTTTGCGGCTATACCTGGTGGGGCTGTTTGATGCTCAGGTATAAAGTCCTGTTATACATGGTTGCTATCGTATGATGCATTGCTAAAGACTTTCTGCTATACTAACTAGCTTCCTTTCTTCCGCAGTTTTATACTTGCCTTGTTTCATCTTCTACTTTGGAGCGCTCCAAGCCCGCGGGGCCTCGTTCACTGTGGCGTGAAGCTGCCCTAGCGGGCTGCCTTTCAGGCACCGCAACACACCAAGGCGCTCAACCCAAGGACTGGGATCTATTCGATAGCGGCTGTTCTTTGCTATGCAACTTGAACCAAGTCCCCCGTTGAAGGGGGTAGGGGGATGGTCATCTTATACCTTAACTATGCTGTTTATACTTGCCTCTGGTAAAACAGCCCTCTTCCCCTTTTGTCATCCTGAAAGGATCTTGTGAGCAAGCTAATGAAACTAAAACTACAACGCTTATACCTAAGCCAAGGCAATTACAACCTCCCCTCCTGGGGGTAGAGGCCCTCCTTAAATAAGGAGGGGCCAAGGGTGGTTGGACTCTGTACTGCATCGCTTATACTTCAAAAAGAACCAACCCCAAACCCCCTACCCTGTTCTTATAAATGCATTAAAACCAGAACAGTAAATACCAGAAAACAAAGTATAAAGCAGCATTCCCAACGCAGAACGCCTCATTTGCACTCCAGCATTGCAATTCTTATATTTAGCTGTCGAAGTATAAACACGAATCAGACTACATGAGAAATAAACTACCCGGCCTGCTTGCGCTGGCATTCGGGCTGGCAGTACACCCCCTGCTGGCTCAGCAAAAAGTCACGTATTCCCTGTCTTTCCCCAATTATGTGCACCACGAGGCACAGGTGCAGGTACAGTTTGATGACGTAAAATCAGATACCCTAAAAGTGCTGATGCCGCGCACCTCACCGGGGCGCTACGCCATTCATGAGTTTGCAAAAAACGTGTACAACGTAAAAGTGACGGATGCGCAGGGCCGGGAGTTGCCTGTGTCGCGGCCTGCCACCAACGAGTGGGACGTCACGGGCCACCACGGCACCGTAACTTTGCACTACACCTTGTTCGGGGATCATGCCGACGGCACGTACGCCGGAATCGATGAAACTCACGCCCACCTGAATATGCCGGCTACCCTGATGTATGCCAAAGGCTTTGAAGCGGCTCCCGCGCAGGTCACGTTTAACATCCCGCAGGGCAAAAACTGGAAAATAGCGACTCAGCTTAAACCGGAGCAGGGCACTACTTATTCCGCCCCCAACTTCCAGTACCTGATGGACAGCCCCACCGAGCTCAGCGACTTTGACCTGGCGGAGTGGACGGTGCAGGAAAACGGCAAAATTAAAACCATACAGGTGGCCATGCACCATCTGGATTCCAAAGAGCTGTTTGAGCAGTATGTGGCGCAGGTAAAGAAAATTGTGGCCGAGGAGCGTGCCGTTTTCGGAGAGCTGCCCGACTACGATTACGACCGTTATACCTTTATTGCCTGCTACATGCCGCAGGCCGTGAGCGATGGCATGGAACACCGCAACTCGACTATGATCCCAAGCTCCCGTCCGCTGGCTAAGTTCAGAGATGCGCTGCTGAACACCGTGGCCCACGAGTACTTTCACTCGTGGAACGTGGAGCGCATCCGCCCTAAAACCCTGGAGCCCTTCAATTTCCAGGAGGCGAACATGTCGGAATCACTGTGGTTGGCCGAAGGATTTACCAATTATTACGGCGATCTGATGATGGTCCGCACCGGCCTTTTCGATACCAAAGCATATGCCGAGAACCTGGCCGGCGACCTGAACTACGTGCTGCTCTCGCCCGGCCGCCAGTATAACGCGTTGATAGAGATGAGCCGCCAGGCCCCTTTTGTGGATGCAGCCCGCTCCGTGGACCCCGTGAACCGCCAGAATACCTTCATCTCCTACTACATTTACGGCAGCGTAACGGGCCTTGCCCTGGACATGACGCTACGGCAGCAGTACAGCAAAACCCTGGACGATTACATGCAAGCGCTCTGGCGCAAGTATGGTAAACCCGAAAAAGCCTACACCTTACCGGATCTTGAGCAAACGCTGGCCGAAGTAACCGGTGATAAAGCCTTTGCGACCAGCTTCTTCAAAAACACGGTTAATGGAACGTACCTGCCTGATTACGCGCCGCTGCTGGCCAAAGCGGGCCTGGAACTCCGAAAAGCAAACACAGGAACGCCATACCTGGGGACTTCAGCTTTAAAATTCAGCAAAGAGGGCGCCGAGATCATGCAGGGCACGCTGGTAACGGCTGCCGCTTACAAAGCCGGCCTCGACCGCAGCGACGTGATCCTGACGCTGGATGGGCGCAAGCTGCGCTCTGAAAAAGACTTGAAGAAGGTACTGGACAAGCACAAGCCCGGCGATGAAGTGCCACTCACTTACCGGCGACTGGGCCAGGCTCGCACCGCCACCCTGACGCTGGACGAGGAGCCTGAACTGGAAGTGGTGCTGTATGAAAGCACCGGCAAGCAGCTTACCCCAGAAATGGAAAAGTACCGGCAAGCCTGGCTGGGCTCCGCTGTTGGACATTAGGTGCTAGACTTTAGACACAAGACGATAGACAATAGATAAGAGACATTTAAGTTAGACTAAGGAATACTATTAGCTCTGAAGCGACACCAACCTAATTTAAAGTCTTTTGTCTTGTGTCTAACGTCCTGTGTCTAACATCTAACACCTAATATCTAGCGTCTAATTCGGGAGTTTGCTTTTGAACAAGCAGCCCCTTACCTTAGTATAAGGATTTATACTTCAGCTGATTCACGTGAAAAATATATTTAAGCTCATACTTACTGCCAGCCTGCTCTGGTCCGGTAATGCCATGGCGCAAGCAGGCAAGCCGGCCCTGGATGCAGCGCCCGTGCCAACCGCTACCGAAGCTCCGGCTACTTTGGCAGCTCCTGCACCAACTGTGGCAGCGGTAAAACCAAAGCCAGCGTGGCAGGGGCCGGCGTTCAGCTACGGCCTGTCGGCCGGGGCCAGCTTTAGCAGGGGGTTTGGCGGCGCCACTTACATAGCGCCTTCGGTGCGCTACCAGGTTAGCAACCGTTTCAGGGTGCGTGCCGGAATGACGTACGTCAACGTACTGCCTTATACCTCTCAGCTTGCCTCTGCCGAAGGCAACACCATTGTGTACCGCAACAACGGCGGCAGCCATTACATCATGAATGCCGGCGTGGATTACCTGGCCAGCGATAGGCTGATCCTGAGCGGCAACATCTGGCGCGACTTTTCGAACATGCCACAGAACAGGTATGATCTCTACAGCCCCGGCCGCCTGGGCGCCGATTTCAGAGCAACGTACAAGGTAACGGAGAACTTCTCGGTTACCGGCGGCATCCGCTACTCTGATGGCGCCTCGCCTTTTGCCAGCCCTTTTTATAACCCGGGTTTTGGCAGCTACAGCCCCGGCGGGTTTGGATATTAAAACGAACGATCAACTCTTAAAAAACGCTTCTCAGCAGGGCTGGGAAGCGTTTTTTTATGTTCATTTGCATTAAATATTATCGGATCCTATGCACTAGGCTAACCCGGTCATGCGTTTAGCGGTTATAGGAACAAGACCAACACTACCCATACCTTGCCACGTACAAAAAAGCACATCCGCCATATTAAGAACGAACGCCTCGAAACCATTAAACCAGATTACAGGGGCAACAAAGTAGTAAATGGCCGTTTCGCTAATGGTGACGAGCTGTATGAACCCGACTTCCGGAATGTACTGAAGTGGCGGTTATCCAAAAATCCGCAGGCTAAAGAAAAAAAGGCGGACACCTATGTGCCGCCGGTGCAGCCGGGCTGTGATTTTATGCAGGCCCCCGACGACATGATCGTGTGGCTGGGCCATGCCAGCTTTTTTATCCGCCTTCAGGGCCTTACGTTTCTCATCGATCCTGTTTTTTACGACCTGCCCCTGATCAAACGGCGGGTGGGGCTACCCTGCTCCCCTGATGACCTCCGGCCGGTAGATTTCCTGCTCCTCTCGCACGGGCACCGCGACCACCTGGACAAGGAATCGGTGCGCACGGTATTCAAAAACAACCCGGACCTTAAAGCGCTTGTGCCGTTGCGTGCCGGCGAGATTTTGCGGGGCATCAGTCCGCACCTGCCTTACCAGGAAGCGGGCTGGTACCAGCGCTTTGACCTGGTGCCCGGCAGTGTGGAAGTATACTACCTGCCCGCCTCGCACTGGCACCGCCGCGGCCTTAACGACATGAACAGCGTCCTCTGGGGCAGCTTTCTGCTAAAAACGCCGGAGCTAAACCTATACTTTGCCGGCGACACCGCCATGGGCAACCACTTCGACGAGATACAGGAGCTGTTCGGCCCCATGGATGTCTGTATTATGCCGGTGGGGGCCTACAAGCCTGCTTTTATGATGAGCAAGAGCCATGTGAACCCCCACGAGGCGGTGCGGGCCTACAACCTGCTGCAGGGCGGCACGCTCATCCCGATGCATTACGGCACTTTCGACCTGTCGGATGAGCCTGCCGGTGAGCCGGTGCGTATATTGGAGCAGCTTGCGGCGGCCGGCGTGCTGCAGGGCCTCCAGCTGCCTGCCATTGGCCAGCCCCTGCTGCTGCACGAGCTATACTAAAGGCGGTCGCACCGGCGCCATACTTTTGCTATCTTTGTATTTCTGGCTGCCTACGCCGGTTTTACCAACAGCATCTGCTATGTCCTCTTCCCTTATCATCGGCCTGATCGTTGCCTATTTCTGCATCCTGATCCTCATTGCTTATGTAACCGGCAGCAAAACTGATTCAGACACTTTCTTTCTGGCAAACCGCAAATCACCGTGGTATGTGGTGGCCTTTGGCATGATCGGCACCACGCTTTCAGGCGTAACGTTTGTGTCGCTGCCGGGCATGGTGGCTACGGCGCAGTTCTCTTACCTGCAGATGGTGATGGGCTACCTGCTGGGCTACCTAGTTATTGCCACGGTGCTGATGCCGCTCTATTATCGCCTTAATCTTGTGTCGATCTATACTTACCTGGAGCAGCGGTTCGGCTTCTGGTCTTATAAAACGGGAGCGGCCTTTTTCCTGCTCTCACGCACGCTGCTGGCCGCCATACGAGTTTTTCTGGTAACCGGCGTGCTGCAACTGGCAGTTTTTGATGCGCTGGGTGTTCCGTTTGCCGTGTCTGTGATCATCACCATCCTGCTGATCTGGGTTTATACCTTCCGGGGCGGTATGAAAACCATTATCTGGACCGACACCTTTCAGACACTGACCATGCTGGTAGCTGTAGCCACTACGATCTGGCTCATTGCCGATGAGCTGAACTATGGCTTACAGAGCCTGGTGGCCACGGTGCAGCAAAGCCCTTATACCTCGGTGTTTGTCTGGGACGTGAAAGCGGGCAACTTTTTCCTGAAGCAGTTCTTTGCAGGCGCTTTTATCACCATTGCCATGACGGGCCTTGACCAGGACATGATGCAGAAAAACCTGAGCTGCAAAAACATTGGCGAGGCCCAGAAAAACATGTTCTGGTTTAACGTGATCCTGGTGATCGTGAATGTGCTGTTCCTCACGCTCGGGGTGCTGTTGTATACTTACGCTGAAACCAAAGGCATTTCGCTGCCCGCCAAGGGCGATGATGTATACCCTTACCTGGCCTTAAACCACTTCTCGGCTTTCTTGGGCATTGTGTTCATACTAGGCATTATTGCCATCACCTACGCATCCGCCGACTCTGCCCTGACGGCGCTGACCACTTCCTTCTGCGTCGATTTCCTGGATTTCAAAAACAGGAGCGAACATGCGCGCGTACGCCTGCGCTACCTGGCGCATGCCGGCGTTTCGGTGGTAATGGTGCTGGTCGTGATCGCCTTTAAAGTGCTCAACTCTGCGAGCGTAATTTCCACCATGTTTACGGTGGCTGGTTATACCTACGGGCCGCTGCTGGGCCTTTATGCGTTCGGGTTGTACACCAGGCGCGCTGTCCGCGACCGGTTTGTGCCAGCCATTTGTGTGCTTGCTCCGATCCTGACCTATATCATCAGCCTTAACTCCAAAGAGTGGCTTTTCGGCTATGAGTTCGGCTTTGAAGTGCTGCTCCTCAACGGCTTTCTCACGTTTGCCGGGCTGTTGGCCATTTCATCAGGCAAAGCAAGCGCCATGGAACGGCAGCAGCAGCAAGTTAAGGCAGTATTGTAGCGTGCTGCGGTATACTTTGCTTTCCCGGGTCCAACCACCCCTGGCCCTCAGAGCTGCGCTCGCTAACTTCGAACCCGCGTTCTCGCTAGTCTACGGAGGGGAGTCTGTTGTTGCTACTTGAGAAGTATAAGCGGTGTAATTTAGGCTTCATCAGCTTTCTACCAAGATCCTTTCAGGATGACAGAATAGGAAAGAGGCATGGAGTGTAAGTTTATACTCGAGCTAAAGTATAAACGGGTTAGTTCTGGTTGAAGAAGAACATCCCCCTACCCCCTTCAAAGGGGGACTTTGGGCTGATGGAGGAAGAGAACGCTTGCGTAGGAAAGGTTTAACCTCCCTTCCACCAAGATCCTTTCAGGATGACAAAGGAGTAAGAGGCAAGGAGAGACGGTTTATACCTATACTTTAGCTGAAGTATAAACCTAAGCTATCGAATTGATCCCAGTCCTTGGGTTGAGCGCCTTGGTGTGTTGCGGTGCCCGAAGGGCAGCCCGCAGCGTCAGCGAGGAGCAGCTTCACGCCACAGCGCGAAACGCAAGGACGAGCCCCCGCGGGCTTGGAGCGCTCCAAAGTAAAAGATGAAACAAGACAAGTATAAGACTGAGCAAGAAAGGCTGCTAGTAAGTATAGCCGGAGTTTATACTTGAAGAACGGCCGCTAACGAGTATTGCCAAAGTAAATAACAATCATCAATCAGCAGCTGATAAAGTAAATCCTTAAGTATAAACCGCATCTATTTCCTAAAACAACACCCCCTTCCACCCTTATTTAAACAAATTTCATATAACCGATACATTACCCTCAAATCCACCTAAATCCTTACCTTTGTAAGATTTTGCGGGGTGGTGGCATCTTTATCTGTGCCGGGCTGTTATAAGCCCGATGCACCCTGCAACTGCTCATTGCCCCGGGGCGACCAGGCAGCTTTCACATAGCAAAAACAGAGTTTATAAATGGCAAAACGCGGATTCGGTCCTAGCGGCACAACAGGCGAAGAAGGCAAAAAGCGTATCACGAAGGAAAGCTTTCGGCGCGGACTTCAGATCTTCAACTACGTAGTACCCTACAAATTCAAATTTATCGTCGGGCTTGGGTTCCTGGTGCTCTCCAGCCTCACGTTTATGGTTTTCCCCTACCTGGTAGGCAAACTGGTGGACTCCTCCACAGGCAATTCCGACTGGCTCCTCAAAGACATCAATATGATCTCGCTGGGGCTGTTCGTGATCATCCTGCTGCAGGGCATTTTCTCTTTTTTCAGGGTATACTTCTTTGCGCAGGTCAGCGAAAACGCCATTGCTGACATCCGCCGCGACCTGTATAGCAAGTTTGTGATGCTGCCCATTCCGTTTTATGAGAAGCGGCGCGTGGGCGAGATCACCAGCCGCATCACCACCGATGTAGCGCAGGTGCAGGACACGTTTTCCATTACGCTGGCCGAGCTTTTCCGGCAGGTGACCACGCTGCTGGTGGGCATCGTCATCATCATGTGGACGTCCATCAAGCTGTCGCTCTTTATGCTGGCTACCTTTCCGGTGCTGGTGGCGCTGGCCTTTGTGTTTGGCCGCAAGATAAAAGGACTCTCTAAACGCACCCAGGACGAGCTGGCCAATACCAATGTGATCGTGGAAGAAACCATGCAGGCGATCAACACAGTGAAAGCTTTTACCAACGAGCTGTTTGAAGTAGGCCGCTATAAAACATCGCTGGACAAAGCGGTAAAAACGGCGCTATCTGCTGCCTATTACCGGGGCGCGTTCATCACTTTTATTATTGTGGGCCTTTTTGGCGGCATTATCCTGGTGATCTGGTACGGCTCCACACTGGTGCAGCAAGGCGATATCAAGATCGGCGAGCTGATCTCCTTTATCATTTATACCGTCTTTATCGGCGCCTCTGTGGGCGGACTGGGTGAGCTTTATGGCAAGGTGCAGGCAGCCTTAGGCGCCACCGAACGCATCCTGGAGATCCTCAACGAGCAGGAAGAGCCTACCGACAAAGGCCAACGCACCTTAGCAGAAACACCGAGACTGCACGGCGACATTGCTTACCACAACGTGGCCTTCTCCTATCCTACCCGTCCCGATATAGCTGTGCTGCGCGATATCAGTTTCAGTATACGGGCTGGCGAGAAGATTGCGCTGGTGGGTCCGAGTGGCGCCGGTAAATCGACGATTGTGCAGCTGCTGATGCGTTTTTACGAACTATCGGGCGGCGGAATCACCGTAGACGGCCAGGATATCCGCCAGCTGGACCTGACCACACTGCGGGCCAATATCGGCATTGTGCCGCAGGAGGTGCTGCTGTTCGGTGGCACCATACGCGAGAATATTGCCTACGGCAAACCAACGGCTACGGAAGCAGAGGTAATTGCAGCCGCCCAGAAAGCCAACGCCTGGAATTTCATCAAAACGTTTCCGGAAGGATTGGAGACGCTGGTGGGTGAGCGGGGCGTAAAACTATCGGGTGGGCAGCGCCAGCGCATAGCCATTGCCCGCGCCATACTGAAGAACCCGGCCATACTTGTTCTGGACGAGGCCACCAGCGCCCTGGATTCCGAATCAGAGCAGTTGGTGCAGCAGGCCATGGACGAGCTGATGAAAGACCGTACGTCCATCGTAATCGCGCACCGCCTCTCTACTATCCGCAAAGTGGATAAGATCCTGGTTATCGATGGCGGAGAGATTGTAGAGGAAGGCTCGCATGATGCGCTTTCCAACAGCGAGAACGGCATTTATGCCAACCTGCTCAAGCTGCAGTTCGAGCTAAGCTAAGGCCTTACGGAATACGAAAAAGCCCTGCTCTGGTACTTGCCGGAGCAGGGCTTTTTTGTTGGCCATACTTTATCCGGCGCATAACAACCGCAACAGGCAATTTTTGGTTGCATCCGGCCTGCCAGTAGGGAAACAGCATTCGCAAATGCGAGTAAAAATGCGTACTATTACATTGTTAAATATCCTCTAAAAACTGATACAAAAACGTATGAAAAGAAACCTACTTGGCTTCGCCCTTTCTGCTGCCCTGCTGCTGGGTGCAGGCACTATACAGGCCCAGGGCATTAAAATGCCTTCTGCCAGCCCGTCTTCCAAAGTAGAGCAGGCGGTGGGGTTGTCTACTGTTACCGTGGAGTATTCGCGCCCCGCTATGAAAGGCCGCACCATCTTCGGCGACCTGGTGCCTTATGATAAAATGTGGCGCACCGGCGCAAACGGCTCTACCGACATTACGTTTACCGACGAGGTAACAATAGAAGGAAACAAGGTGCCGGCCGGCAAGTATGCCCTGTATACTATTCCGGGCAAAGCCGAGTGGACGGTTATCCTGCATAAAAACACCGAGCTTTGGGGCGATGGCGGCAAAGACTACAAGCCCGAGCAGGACCAGCTGCGCTTTAAAGTAAAGCCACAGCAGAACCCGCGCAAAGCAGAATCCTTTACCATTAACTTTGCCAACGTTACGCCAACTGCCACCGACATCGAAATCCTGTGGGATGATGTGGTGGTGCCGTTTACCGTTAAAACAGACGTAGATAGCAAAGTAATGAGCCAGATACAGCAGCAGGTAGTGAACGGCACTAACGTGGAGCCCGGCCTGTATGCGGCGGCGGCCAACTACTATTTCAGCTCGGACAAGGACCTGAAGCAGGCGCTGGCGTGGATGAAAAAAGCAAACGAGAAAGATGTCAAATATTACAACCTGCACACGCAGGCAAAGATCCAGGCTAAGCTGAATAACTACAAAGACGCCATCAAGACTGCCCAGAAATCGATGGAACTGGCCCAGAAAGAAGGCAACCAGGATTATGTGGCCCTGAACCAGAAAGCCATTGCCGACTGGAAGAAAATGAAATAGAGCTTTTACCGCTTTTCACGTATAAAAAGCCTCTGGTACATTTGCCAGGGGCTTTTTTATCACCACTATAGCATACCTTGTTGAAAGAGAACGAAGAAAAAAAACATTCGGAAGAACATTTAGGTCCCGCCCGTGAGTACTGGTGGAACGATGATTACCTGGAGCTGCTGGCCAACCGCCTCTACCTGCCTTATACCCGCACGTTGGTAGACATTGGCTGCGGCAAGGGCATGATGGGCTTTAAATTTTCCAGGTACCTGCCCGACGGCGCTACCGTGTATGGCGTGGATTACGAGCCCGGCTACATTGAGGAGGCCCAGCAGCGCGCGCACAGCCTGTACGGGCATAACAAGATCAACTATGAGTTTAAAGTGGGGAACGCCACCGACATTCCGCTGCCCGACAACATTGCCGACCTCACGCTTTGCCAGACCCTGCTGATTCATGTTAAAAATCCGCAGCGCGTCATTGAGGAGATGATCCGGGTAACGAAGCCCGGCGGCTGGATCCTGGCCCTGGAGCCCAACAACCTGGTGCCTAACCTGATGTTCGACCGCTATGGTGAAACGGATTTTGATGTGGAGAGCACGCTGGATGTGCTGGAAATAAAACTACGCATCGAAAAAGGCAAGAAGAATCTGGGCGAAGGCTTTAACTCGCTGGGCGACGTGATCCCCGATCTATACTTAAAAGCCGGCCTGCTGGACACAAAAGTATGGATATCGGATAAAGCCCTGAGTATTATTCCACCCTACGACACGCAGGAGAAGATGCTGCGCGTGGAACAGATGCTGCAATGGGTGGAAACCGAGGCCATGGGCTACGATTACCAGGACAACCTGAACTATTACCTGGCCGGCGGCGGCGAAAAAGAGAAGTTTGACGCCTACTGGCAAAAGCTGCTTTACAACAAGATCACCCTGAAACAGAAGCTACAGAACGAGGAGTATGTGTCGGCTGGGGGGAGTTTGGTTTATATTGTGGCGGGAAGGAAGCCACGGTAGCGGGTCTGGGTTTATTTGCAGATTATTGAAGTATGGTTAGGGGTTGAGCTGGTTGCTGTTCGGTTTTATACTTCGGCTATACTTTGTTAGCAACTGATTTTCAAGTATAATATTCCAGCTATACTTGGTAGTGAGCTGTATTCCGCAGTCTTATACTTGCCTTGTTTCATCTTTTGCTTTGGAGCGCTCCAAGCCCGCGGGGGCTCGTCCTTGCGTTTCGCGCTGTGGCGTGAAGCTGCCCTAGCGGGCTGCCGCATGCGCGGCACCGCAACACACCAAGGCGCTCAACCCAAGGACTGGGAATCTTTCGATAGCTGCTGTTCTTTGCTTTGCAACTTATACCAAGTCCCCCTTTGAAGGGGGTAGGGGGATGTTCTTCTTTCTCCTAAACTATGCTGTTTATACTTTGACTCCAGAATAAACTTACTCTCCAGCCTCTTTCTTTTTGTCATCCTGAAAGGATCTTGGTGGAAAGCTGATGAAGCCTAAATTACACCGCTTATACTTCACAAGTACTAACAACAGACTCCCCTCCTTAGACTAGCCAGAACGCGGGTTCGAAGCTAGCGAGCGTAGCTCTGAGGGGCAGGGATGGTTGGCCCCGGTACGACATCGCTTATACTTCAGGAAGCTGTAGCATTAACTATTTCTGTTCTCAAGCTTTCTGGCTGCTTGCGCTAGCAACTCCATTGACCTAATCACCTACTGCGCCACCAATTCTTTCTTTTTACCCAACACAGCCTGAAGGATAAAGCCGAACAGGATCACGCAGCCACAGCCGATCACGTTAAACCACAGAAAAGCGATGGACGTGTAGAAATGGCAGTAAAGCACCACCAGCTCGGCCAGCACGGCTGCCCAGAAAACAGCGTTGCCTCGGATGTGTTTGAAGTAAAAAGCTACCAGAAAAATGCCGAGTATGGTGCCATAAAAGATGGAACCCACGATATTAACGGCTTGGATCAGGTTGTCGAGCAACGAGGCATAAATGGCGAAAAGCACGGCGATGAGTCCCCACGCGACGGTAAATAATTTGGAGGCATTCAGGTAATGAGTGGCATCGCCAAACGGCTTCACCGAACGTTTGTAGAGGTCTACCACGGTGGTGGAGGCAAGTGCATTCAGTTCCGACGACGAGGACGACATAGCCGCCGAGAAGATCACGGCCAGCAACAGCCCCACCAGACCGGCCGGCAAGTATTTCATCACAAAAGAGATAAAAACGTAGTCCGTGTCGCGGGTTTCCGCTTCGGGCGCAGCTTTTTTAATCACCCCGATCGCCTCTTCCCGCACCGCCTTGGTAGCGGCCGTAAGATTGGTGACTTTTGTTTTGGCTGCAGCAATGTCGGCTTCGTTGTCGGTCTTTAAAGCAACAACCAGGTCTTGCACGCCTTGCTTTTGTTCTGCAAAAGCGGCACTATACGTGGTTTCCAGGGCCCGCAGCTCACCGGCATAGGGCGTGGCATATACCTTGCTTTTAACGCCCTCGTTAAAGAATACCGGCGGTTGGTTGAACTGGTAGAACACAAATACCATCACACCAATGAACAAAATCATGAATTGCATGGGTATCTTGAGCAGTCCGTTGAAGAGCAGCCCCAGCCGGCTTTCGGTTACGGATTTGCCGCCCAGGTAACGGGCTACCTGGCTTTGATCAGTACCAAAATAAGACAGCGCCAGGAAAAGGCCGCCCGTTATGCCGGACCAGAAGTTATAGCGGTCGTTCCAGTCGAAGGAAAAATCCACCACATTCATCTTGCCCATTTTACCGGCCACCGCCACGGCATCGCCCAGGCTCACGTCCTGGGGCAGGTAATGAACCACCATAATACCGGCCACCAGCATACCGCCAATCATCACGGCCATTTGCTGCTTTTGGGTAACGCTCACGGCTTTGGTGCCCCCGGAGACCGTGTAGATGATTACCAGCATCCCAATCACAAGGATCGTTACCGTCAGGGACCAGCCCAGCATGGTGGAAAGAATAATGGCTGGCGCGTAGATGGTGATGCCGGCTGCCAGCCCGCGCTGCACCAAAAACAGCAGGGCCGCCAGGGTGCGCGTCTTCAAGTCGAAGCGGTTCTCCAGAAACTCGTAAGCGGTGTATACATTGAGCCGGTAAAAAATGGGGATAACCGTGATGGAGATGATGACCATGGCAATGGGGAGCCCGAAGTAGAACTGCACAAAGCGCATCCCGTCTTCGTAAGCCTGGCCAGGCGTGGAAAGGAAGGTGATGGCGCTGGCCTGTGTGGCCATTACAGACAGTCCAATGGTCCACCATTTCATGCTGTTGTCGCCTTTCAGGTAGCCTTCGATATCCGTACTGCCCCGGGTTTTCCATACCCCGTAGATCACGATAAAGCCCAGGGTGCCCAGGAGCACGATCCAGTCAAGTGGTCTCATTCGTATACTTTGGTAATGATGTAAAACAGGATGATTATAAAAGCCAGGTTGCCCAGCACCAGCCAGTACATCCCTGCCCAGCTTTTAAAGAAAGGAGGCTTCCAGAGTGCCGGTTCAGTATCTACAGGCTGTTGTTCTTTTTCTTCCATATCGATGTTGTTACTAATGGCGATTCGTACAAAGGACTTTCAAGCTGCATCAGCTACTTTTCGGACTACACAGCCCCTGCCATACCTCGGCTGACGGTCTTCAGACACTCGCAGGAGCTGCGCACGCTGCGAGGTCTATTGTCTAAAACGAATGCCTTTATTTGGCTGCCTTGCTGTTCCTGTCGCTGTTGTTCTTCCCCAACGAGATTAGGTTGGCAAACAAGCGGTAGGCACCCGGCACGCCGGCAGGCAGCTCCCGGAAGAACGCATAGCCCGTGTAGATGTAGTTTCCCTTGCCATAGAGCGCTACCAGTAACCCTCCGTTCGCAGGCGCTTCGCCGGGATCATTAGACGATAGGATTGGCACAAAATCGTTGCTCCACTCGTTGGCAAAGTAAGTGCCGCGCTCCTGCACCCATCCCGAGAAATCCTGCTGCGTGATCTTGTTAGGTGTGTTGAGAACCGGGTGACCAGGGGCCAGAAAACGTACCGGCGCATCTTCCACCGTCACCCGGTCGCGGGACAACTTGAGCGGGTACGGTGCAATGTTAGGCGTTACGAGCCCGGAATTGTTGTTATACTGCACGATCATGTTGCCGCCGTTCTTGACGTACTCCAATAGTACCGGTTGCCAGAATTTCAAACGACCCACGGTGTTGTAGGCGCGCACGCCCACAATAATGGCATCATACTGCTGCAGGCGGCTCAGGCGCATGTCCTGGTCACCCAGCAGCGTCACGTTATAGCCGATCTGCTGCAGGCTAGCCGGAATCTCGTCGCCGGCGCCCATGATGTAGCCGATCTGCTGGCCCTGCTTTTTAAGATCGAGCTTCACGATCTTTGCCGTCGCATCCGGAAATTTGACCTGCGCCGGTATGTGGCTGTAGTTGATCTCTTTGAGCTCCTGGCTGTAGTTCTTGCCATCTACGGTAGCAACCGCCTGCAACTGAGCTTCCTGCTGGCCCTGCGGCGGGTAGACCATAAACCGCACCAGCAGCTCCCCTCCTTTTTCTTTCAGGGTGAAGGGCACCGAAGCAGGCTCGGTGCGCCAGCCTTGTGGTACCTGCAGTTGCAGGCTGCCGGCCAGGTTTTCACGGCCGGCCTTTACCAGCACCTGCACCGGTTTGGGCTCCTGGCTGGCAAACATGTATACTTTCTCGGTAACGTTTACAAAAACGGGCGGCGTCACGATAAAAGGGCGGTATACTTCGCCGGCTACCGGATCGGTGCGTTTGTATACCACCGGCACGGTTACAGTAAGCGGCTGGCCTGTTACCTGCAGCTCGAAGGCTACCTGCGCGGCAGGCGCATTTTCGGGCATGCCCACCTCCTGTTGGTTTTCGATGGCGAACATACCCAGCGTGCCCGGCTTGCGGAGCCAGTAAGGCTGCGAATACGGCATACTAGCCGGCAGCGTAGCAGCAGTGCTATACTTTAGCGGCTCGTTATCCGGCAGGTTATAGTTGAGTGTCGTGTCTTTGGAGGCAAAAGCGTAGCGCACGTGCTTCAACGTAACTGGCAGGGCAGAGCGGTTAATGGCTTCGATCTGCAGTTTTACCTCCCCACCGGGCGTAGCGGCATAATCGTTTGCGGTAACCTCCAGGTATAAGCCCATCGCTTCCTGCAACACGTCCTGCAGTTCTTCTGCTTTCACTTGTTTCCAGTAGCTGTCGGGCAATTTGTCGAGTTCTTTTTTTGCAGCTAATAGCGTCGGCACTACTGCCGCCGACTGAGCTGGTTGATAGGTATCGATGGCTTTCTGCAGCAGTTTCTGCACTTTTTCGCCGCCCTTCACACGGCTCCAGGTGGTGTTCACACCCTCCAGCAGGCTTTGCGTGGCTTTGTCGCCTTTTACCAGCTGAAAATATTCCAGCGCACTGCCCCGGCTCCCCGAGGATCCGAAACCCTGGCTTTTGTGCATGCTGCGGCTTTCGGCGGCCAACTCGCCATAGGATTTGCCCAACAGCGGATTATAACCGCCCACATCTATTTTAAGCAGGTCTTTGCCAAACTTTTCAAACTCCTCCTGGCTTTTAAACGACCATACGCCCGTGTTCCAGAACAGGCGCCTGGGCTGCCATACTTCCACATATTTCAGTTGCTCGGGAAAGCGCCTTGCGTCGCCGGCGGCGTCAAATGCTTCGGCGGCAAGTATGGCCGAGGCGGTGTGGTGGCCGTGACCGGCGCGCTCATCTGGCGGGAAGCGGGTAATCATGACATCGGGCCGGAATTTGCGGATCACCCAGACCATGTCGGCCAGCACCTGCTCTTTATCCCAGATAGTAAAGGTTTCTTCCGGATTTTTAGAAAAGCCAAAGTCGTTGGCGCGGGTAAAGAACTGGTGGCCACCGTCTACACGCCGGGCCTGCAGCAGCTCCTGCGTGCGGATAATGCCCAGGTCTTCGCGAATTTCCGGGCCGATCAGGTTTTGCCCGCCATCGCCGCGCGTTATGGCCAGGTAGCCGGTGTTGTATAGTTTTTCGTTGCTCAGGTACGCGATCAGGCGGGTGTTCTCATCGTCGGGGTGCGCGGCCACATACAGCACCGAGCCCAGCACCTGCAGCTTTTTGAGGTCCTGCAGCACGCTGCCGGCCGGGTGTTTGGCCGGCGTTTGCGCCTGCAGCGGCTGTAATAAAACGAGCAACAGGGGCAGGATCCGGAGGGTTCGGAATAGCAAAGAGTGCTTTTTCATAGTATATGTTTCACGCGGTCTAAGAGGCAGCAGCGCAGCTGCCTTGTAAAGCTATAAAATTTTTAGTGCGCCCGCACATGCCCGTTGCCTTCTCCTGACAGAAATATGCCCTGTTCAGATAAACAACCGGAACCCGGCAATGCACCGGCGTGTTCCGGTTCCGGCTTGTTTATACATAAAATCTGCCGCTGTATTTTACCCGACCTGCTTTGCGCCCTGCTAAACGTATGAAAAAACGATGAATTCCATTGCATTTAAATCGCCCAAAAGCTATGTTTGTGAAAGCGCAAAGCATGGAGATTATCCCGGAGCGGTACGTCTCTTTTCCGTAAAGACCTTAGGAAAAGCTGCAAAAGCAGAAGCCTGCAAGTCTGTCAGCCTGTTGCCTTACTTAATTACGCCCGACTTTTAACCGCGTTCTATATGCCTACCTCCCAAGAAAGCAACATTGAAGACTTTGCTTATGACTACCTGCACGCCTACTATTGTGTCCGCCATAACACCGCCGGTATTCTGATAGGCAAGCAGGAAACCACCAAACAGCATGCTACTGCCGATGGCCTGCTGGCACTTAAAAAGGCAGACAACAGCCTGTTTGTCGCCACCCTTAACACGCAACTCTCTGAAAAAATAGCGCTGTTGTTAACCCGCTATAAGAAAAAGGGGCTTAGCAGGTTCCGTTATATGACCGCCTTAGGGTTGGTTGCCTTTGGTGTGCTTGCTGCTAAGTTAACCGGCCTTGTGGCAGCCTTATACGTGCTGCCTTTTATGGCCGGCATTGGTGGTTTTATACTGCACTCGGTGCTGGAGAAACTCTATCTAAAGCGCAAAATAGCGCATCTGGTAGGTGAGCTGAAGCACACGCCGGCAAACGAGCAATGGCTGGGCATCTCAATCAGCAGCCTTGTTTTCCGTCATAACCCACTGGCCACCCACTTGATCATGACCTGCCAGCACCGTGGTATCGGGCTGCTAACCGTGGGCAAGCGGGCCAAAGTGGTGCAGCTCCAGGAACCACGCACGGTGCAGCCCCGCCGCGGCGACTTCCTGTCTTACTACACCTCCGAAACCCAGATCCGCCAGGCCCTGCTCGACAACACCATCCTGCGCGTGGCCTAGCACGGCGCTTTGTTTTTATAGTAAACTTAAAGAAGCGCTGGTGGTGCGGCATGCAACAAGCGGACTTTTTATAGAGTAGAAAGAACAGGACCTATAAAGACACGCTTATGACTTTCATGCTGATCATACTCCTGTTAATTATCGTTGCAGTCGGGATCTTTTGGTTTAAAGCCAAGACGCCCAAGTAAAAAACTGCTCCCTTCCGATGAACCTACCTGCTATCCTGACCTTTTTAGAGGAGCTACAGCAAAACAACAGCAAGGACTGGATGGATCTGCACCGCCAGGACTATATCCGGGCAAAAAACGACTTTACCGACCTGGTAAACTTCCTGCTCGCGCAACTTAAAACCCTCGATCCTGCGCTGCACGCCACCACTGCAGCGGCATCAATCTTTCGGATCAATAAAAACGATTTTTCTAAAAAAGGAGAGCCACCCTATAAAGGGCATTTTGCAGCGGGTATCTCGCCGGGCGGGCGCCACTCGGCCTTTGCCAATTACGTCGTCATTCTGGAGCCGGGCGGTAAGTCGCGGGCAGGCGGCGGTATCCGGCGTCCTTCTCCGGCGCAATTGCAGCGCATTCGGGAAGAAATAGACTACAGCCCCGGCGAGCTGGAAGCTATTCTGGCAGAGCCGGGCTTTAAAGCGCAGTTCGGCGGCCTGCAAGGCGTACAGCGCAAGTCGGCACCCAAAGGCTATGCCCACACGCACCCGGCCATTGACCTGCTGAAGTATGACGGCTACCAGGCGCTGCACTTTTTTACAGACCAGGAGGTACAGCAGCCTGACTTTGCCGAAAAGCTGCTGGCATTGTATAAACAGGTAACGCCCCTGCATCAGTTTTTAAACCGGGCTCAAATAGCTAGTTAAATGAAAATTTTTCAGCAATACGGCATACTGCTCCTGCTTTTGCTTGCACTGGCCGGCTGCCGGGGGAAGCAACCCAAACGCATGCCCGATACACTGCCCGATGTGCGCGGCACCATCAGCGAAATAACAGCAGGCCAGGAGAAAACAGAAATGCTTGTGCTACATGTAGCCTCGGTGGAGGGCCTGGAGGTGCCCGCTAAACAGGCAAGTATAACAGTAGACAAAAGTACCCTGATGGAAGACACTAAAGGAGAGGCAGTACAAAGGGAACAACTGCGCAAAGGCCTTACTGTTGCAGCCTGGCTGGAAGGCAGCCCGCTGAAAGGAGATAGTATAAGCGCAACGGCCAAAGCGATACGCGTAGAAAACTAGCTAACTGCCACTGCCGTTCAGCAGACCCACCTTACCTGAGCAGCAACCTGTAAAACGCCAGGCGCATACTTTCTAGGAATCAATAAATTACACAAAACAACCCGGTTCACCCTGCCTGTAGCAGGCTACACGTAATATCGTTGCCTTTCCGGGAGTTTATTAGGTGGGATTCGTATATATAGCGCTGCGTCCGCTGTTGTTTCATACCGGGCAGGTTATCATGAAAACGCACCCTATCCCTTCTACTTATTACTGTGAATTTACCGAACTGGTAGCCGCCTGGCCTGCTTCTGTTTCGCTCACGAACGTGGCAGGAGACACCTTTGTGGAGTTTCTGAAACATTACCACAGCATAGAGGCGAAATGGCACGGCCATCTTACCGCCGACGATATTGTGACCGCTGCCAAGCTATATGCCAAGCTGCTGGTCAAAACCCCGCTGCGTGGGTTGTTAAATGATAAGAGTGAGGTGACAGGCGATTGGTCGGATGCAAACGATTGGCTGGAGTTTGAGTGGGCTCCGCAGGTCGTACATTTAGGGCTCCGCTGCATGGCACACGTCTACTCCGAGAACATGTTCAGCCGGCTCTCCGCGCGTGACCTGAAGCAGCGCGTCCTTCCTTTGCTACAAATGCAGAATTTTGATAATCGTGCAAACGCGGTTACCTGGCTGGCCCAATGCCTGAAAACGGCAAAAGCCTGAGAGACTCTTCCTCTATACTTACGCTTGCGAATTACGCATCCTGCGCCTGGTGTGGCAGCTGTAATGGCCTTTGACTAAAGCATTCCTGTGAACCATAGCGCCTGCTCATGTAAAGAGGACTGGATTATACTTTGCTTCTTTTCTGGCCCGCAAGGCATGCGGCAGAACAGGAGTAGCTAATGGGGGCATGCCCGCTGCATGCCCGTGGTCAGGCAACATGAAAAGAACAACGCTGGCAGGGAGACAACCCTGCTGCCTGCGCCTTATTTGGCGCTGGCAATGGCAACCGGAGCTGTAACGGAGATCTCTACAGTATCGAGCAAAACATCCATTACGGGTGCTTCTACTTTAGCTGCTGAAGCAGCAACTACCTGTTTTACAACGTGTGCTTTTGGCTGCTCTACACGAGTTGTTTCTTGGCAAACAAGGCCGAAACCAAATAAATAAACGGAAAGAATGGCTAAGATTTTCATGGCTTTAAATTTTAAGTTTTTAACTTCTTTTTGATGTAACAAATATACTATACAGTACTATGCGATGCAAGGTACTGTTACATGTATTACTACTGAATTATACCAACTACCTAAATTTACCCGTGAAAGGCGTATTCTAGCAGATGAATAGCCTATAATTTTTCTGAGCATTTATTGGCTTATCCCCCTGCTTGCGGCCATAATGGGGCTTGTGAAAAATACTGCTTGCTGCTGCTGCTTCCTGCTTTCACGAAAAGAATCTATCTTTCTAAAAAAATGTAGCTTTGTAAAAGGCACAAACAACTATGCAAACCACAGAAGACTCTAAACTGCAGCAGCACACCGAACACAAAAGCGGGTTTAAACGCGAGATTACCCTTTTCGACGGAATCATGCTGGTGACAGGAAGTATGATCGGATCAGGGATCTTTATTGTAACTGCGGATATTTCGCGCACGGTTACAACACCGGCCAACATGCTGCTGGTATGGCTCATATCCGGTTTCCTGACCATGGTGGGGGCAATCAGTTATGGCGAGCTTTCGGCGATGTTCCCCAACGTGGGCGGCCAGTATGTGTACCTGAAGGAAGCTTACAATAAAATGGTGGCTTTTTTATATGGCTGGACCTTGTTCCTGGTGATCCAGACAGGTGTGATCGCGGCCGTGGCCGTGGCATTTGCCAGCTTCACCGGTGTGCTCATTCCCTGGTTCAGCGACCAGAACGTGTTGTTTGAAGTTGGTCCGCTCCGGTTTACCTCGCTGCAGTTGCTGGCCATCAGCAGTATCATCTTTCTCACCTACAGTAATGCCAACGGGGTTAAAAGAGGCAAACTGATCCAGAACATCTTCAGCAGCACCAAACTTATTGCTTTGTTCGGGCTTATACTTTCGGGCCTGCTCTTTGGCGTAAATGAAACCGCCGTTACAGCCAACTTTACCAATTTCTGGGAAGGTGCCGGCACGACCGCTGCCCTCCCGACCAGTTCGGCGCTGATCGCAGCGTTTGGTATTGCAATGGTAGGCGCGCTCTTTTCTTCCGATTCGTGGAACAATATCGGCTTCTCAGGCGATGAAATTGTGAACCCCAAACGTACTATCGTATTAAGTATGGTGATCGGCACAGCCATTGTGACGGGTATATACCTGCTCCTGAACGTAGTATACCTGCTGGTGCTGCCCCTAAACGGATCGGCTGATGCCCCAACGGTAATAGGACAAGGAATTGCCTTTGCCAGCAACAACCGCGTGGGCACCGCAGCCGCTGCGGTTATTGGCGGCTACAAAGCGACCGTGGCCATTGCTATCCTGATCATGATCTCTACGTTTGGCTGTAATAACGGCGCTATCCTTTCCGGCGCCCGCGTATACTATGCCATTGCAAAAGATGGTTTATTCTTTGCCCGCATGGGCCGTTTAAATAAAAACGGAGTACCGGCTGCGGCCCTTTGGCTGCAGTGCATCTGGGCCTGCCTGCTCTGCCTTTCGGGCACCTACGGCAACCTGCTGGACTATGTGGTATTTGCCGTGATGCTCTTTTATATACTTACCATTGTAGGGGTATTTGTGCTGCGCGTGCGCCGTCCGGACCTGCCCCGCCCTTACAAAGCGCTGGGGTACCCTGTCCTGCCGGCCATGTACGTGGTGCTGGCATCGGCCATCTGCCTTATTCTGCTGGTAGAAAAACCCGCCTATACCTGGCCCGGGTTCATCATTGTAGGCCTGGGCATACCGGTCTATTATTTCTTCGGAAGTAAATTCAAAAAAGAAGTATCCTAACCTCCTGCCCGCTCAGAATTTAACCTCTACCCCATGTTCGCGTAGGTATGGTCTGACAGACTGCAACGATGAACAAAGGAAAAGAAGGCATTCCACCCGGTTGGAGCTATAACCCTGCCTCCTGGGGCCAGCGCCTGCCCATTGTCGGGTTGGCGCTGGTCGGGTGCGGCATTGCCACCTACCTGTCGCTGCATCAGCTAAAAGTATTCCCCACCGTCTGGGAACCCTTTTTCGGCAACGGGAGCCAGAAAGTGCTTACCTCGGGTGTATCGCAGTTGCTGCCCGTGCCGGATGCGGTGCTGGGTGCCGCGGGCTACCTTTCGGATGCTGTTGCAGGGGCTGTTGGCGGCAGGAAGCGTTGGAAAACTATGCCCTGGATTGTGATCCTGTTCGGACTGTTGGTAGGTCCGCTGGGCATGATCAGCATCTTGCTGGTGGTGATCCAGCCGGTCCTTTACCATGCCTGGTGCACCCTTTGCCTCTGCTCAGCGGCGATTTCCGTGATCATGATTGGGCCGGCTATGGATGAGATGCTGGCCAGCCTGCAGTATATGCGCCGGGTAAAAGATGCCCGGGTTTCGCTGTGGAAAGCATTCTGGGGTTATAAAAGTGTACAGGGTAAAGTAATTTAAGTATGTGGGCACAGATCATCAATGCGCTACTGGGAATCTGGCTAATGGCATCGCCGGCCATACTTAGCTCCGATAAGGCCGCTGCAACCAATGCCTATATTGTGGGCCCGCTGATTGCCGCTTTTGCCACTATCTCGTGGTGGGAGGCCACGCGGGTGGTGCGCCTCTATAGTCTTCCGCTGGGCGCCTGGCTGCTGCTGGCCCCCTGGGTGCTAAATTACCATAACACAACCGCTACGCTAAATGCCATGCTGGTAGGTGCACTTGTGATCGGCCTGAGTTTAGTGAAAGGAAAAGTACACACCCGCTTGGGCGGCAGTTGGGCGGGTATCTGGGCAAAAGAGCCGCTCCATAAGCAGGAAGCCGGCAAACAACCACGGGTTTAAACAGAGACGCTCACACGAAGGCGGCAAACGCCCGCTGTAGCTCGGGTTATACTTAGAACATTATTTCCAGGACAACTTTCCAAAGAGTCCACTCATCTTCCACAGTTTCCTCCTTCTCAGTCCATTTGTTGAAGATCGTCTGCTGTTTGCCTCCTGTTTCCTCCGCACGCTTCCCTAGCCATAACACAACGCTCACCCTACTTATGCAGTTTATTGAAATACAGCATTTTATAACACATAATATTTCAATATTAAATAATTGTTAAATTTTTTATTAAAATATGTATAACTATAAATACATATTACGTATAGGCATTATACTATAAAAACCGTCATCCCCCTTTACTTCCATGAGACTAAAAGAACCCTTCTACGCGCAGCGAACGGCCCTCTATGGCGTTACTTTTTTATACCTGCTCGCCCTGCTAATATTGGCAGCCATTGCCTTACAGCCCTATGTGAAAGTAAGCGATTTAACCCGTGATGCTATTGTAATAGCTAAAGGACGAATCTACTATGGGCTACTCTCCAACATTGGTATACTGCTGTGGTGCGCAGCGGCATCATGTTGCTTGTTCAGTGCCTGGTTGCTGAATGTGGCAAACATCAAGCGCAACAGGTTGTTTTTATTTTGCGCGGGCTTATTGTCGGCTATACTACTCTTTGACGACTTCTTTATGTTACATGAGCTCGTTATACCGAAACTTTTTGGAATAAAAGAAATATATGTGGTGGCCACTTACCCGCTCCTGATTCTGGCCTTTCTGCTATACTTTCGGAATGCCATCTTAAACACCTCCTACTTAGTGCTGCTGACTTCGCTAGGCTTTCTGGGCTTGTCGGTCGTTATTGATGCGATACTGCCTGACAGCGGTCAACTGGAATTTCTGTTGGAAGACGGGTTTAAGTTTATGGGAATAGCCGGATGGGGATTTTACCTGACAACGACAAGCGCCGTCGCCTTGTGGCAGTGCATGTATACGCAAGAAGCACCTGCCCCTGTTATTGAATACGAAAGGGTAATGGAGGTAGTGAGTTGATCTTATCCTGCTCATTGGTTTTATACTTTGTCTGGCTAAAGGCGGGAAAGAATGCTGCCGTATTCTTTCCAGCCTTTGCTGTTTTACTCCTTCCATGCTGGCAGCTCTCTCCGGCTTCCGCATCCCGCCTACTATAAGTAAAAGTATAGATATAAGTATAAGAATAGAGGAGATCTGGTGCCGGGACCATGTTCCCTTATAGGATTTCGGTCTGTTGAGAACTAGCCTTTATACTTGCTGCGCAAACCTGTCGCTTTATACAGCCGCCAAACAGGGCGGGCTACATTTGCTTTGCGTGCGCTATTTCTTTTTCTTGCTTTGCTGCTGTTCCTGAGGAGCGGCACAAACGTTAGAAGAGAAATCGCTTTAAATACCGGCGCCTTGTTTACACCAACTTCCGCACCCCACCCTACCATTTACTTTATCAGCGGCCTTGGGGCCGACTGGCGCATGTTCCAGTTTTTGAAGCTCCCTGATTTTCTGCCCCAGCAGTATGTGGAATGGTTACCGCCCCTGCACCTCGACGAACCGCTGGCAGCGTATGCGCAACGGCTTAAGGCACAGATCACCACTCCGAACCCTATCCTTCTCGGCCTCTCGTTTGGCGGGGTGGTTGCCATTGAGCTGGCCAAGATCATGCCCATCCGCAAAGTGATCCTGCTCTCCAGCCTGGCCACACGTAAGGCGCTGCCCCGGCATTACAAAGTGCTCGGCAAAACCAACCTGCACCGCTACCTGCCCTTTAAGCTTATGCAGGGTATTTACCCGCTGGCACCGCCTTTTTTTGGCGCGCATACCAAACCGGAAAAAAACCTGCTCAAGGACGTAATCCTGGACATGGATGAGGTATTTCTACGCTGGGCTCTGGGGCAGTTACTTGGCTGGCAACAGCAGGAGGTATTACCCAATATAGTTCAGATACACGGCACTGCCGACCTGGTGCTGCCCCTGCACGACAGGTCCGATATTATTAAAGTGCCTGGCGGCGAACATTTGATGGTTATGCACCAGGCCGATGAAATTAGCGCTATATTGAGTAAAATTTTAGAAGCATCATGAGCAAAAGCCGCTTTCTTGTAACAACCCCGGACGGGCAGGTAGACCTGACGCAGGCTACCATCCTGAAAAGCAATAACCTCTACCCTTTCGGCCGCCACAACTATGCTGTTTACGAAACATCCGAAGGCGTTTTTGTAAAAGGGCTCAACAGCGGGGAACGCGAAATTATGCTCACCCATTTTGAGCGGATACCCCAGGAAGAAGCCCGTAACTATAACCATCCTTTTTTCCGCGAGGACAATTAACCTATGCAACTTAGCTTTTGGGAACGGGACGCCTATTTCGGCAAGTTGGATATACTGATCATTGGAAGCGGCATTGTGGGCCTGAATGCTGCCCTGCACCTTAAAACCAATCAGCCGCAGCTCAAAGTAATGGTGGTGGAACGGGGCTTGCTGCCCACGGGCGGCAGCTCCAAAAATGCCGGCTTCGCCTGCTTTGGCAGCCCGTCGGAGCTGTTGGAGGACCTGGCGTATCATTCCGAAGAGGCCGTGTTTGGTTTGGTGGAGCGGCGCTGGCGGGGCCTGCAACGGCTGCGCCAAAACCTGGGAGATGCCGTACTGGACTATCACCGTTGGGGAGGTTACGAGCTGTTTGAGGCGCAACAGGAACCGCTTTATGCCGAGTGCCTGGCACAACTGCCTTACCTCAACAAACAGCTGCAAAGTATAACCGGAGAACCTGCCGTTTATAGGGCTGCCGATCACAAGATCGACACCTTTGGCTTTAAACAGGTCCACCACCTGCTGGAAAGCACCGCCGAAGGCCAGCTGGATACGGGTAAAATGATCCTGGCGCTCACCCAGAAAGTGCAGCAGCTTGGCGTGCTGGTGCTTAATGGCCTGGAGGTACTGGCGCTGCACGAAGAAAACCAGGGTATAAGCGCCACTACCCGGCAAGGTATACCTATACAAGCGCGGGCGGCACTAGTTGCCACCAATGGGTTTGCTCAACAGCTTTTGCCTGCCCTTTCTGTCGTGCCGGCACGGGCGCAGGTGCTGGTCACCAAACCGATTCCTTCGCTTCAGATCAAAGGCACGTTCCACTACGACAAAGGCTTTTATTATTTCCGGAACATTGGCAACCGGGTATTGTTTGGTGGTGGCCGCAACCTCGATTTTGCAGCCGAGACGACCCCCGAACTCGGCCTGACGCCCCTGGTGCAGCAAAAGCTGGAGGAACTGCTCCGGACGGTTATACTTCCTGACACGCCTTTTGAGGTTGAGCACCGCTGGAGTGGCATCATGGGCATGGGTCGTGAGAAAACAACCATTGTGCAGCAGGTTTCCGAGCACATCAGCTGCGCCGTGCGCCTGAGCGGCATGGGCGTTGCCATTGGTTCGCTGGTAGGAGAAGAAGGGGCTGCCCTCATCCTACAACAGCTCTGATAAGATAAATACTTTGACTCAGGGCAGGCGTTATCAAAAGAAATTATATAAGCAGCTACCCGGAAGTTGAGGCGTGGCTATAAACAAAAAGGCAAACTGTTTTGTACAGCTTGCCTTTTCATACTTCCAACTCTAAGGAAGCATCTTTTAATACGAGGTGGATATCCATTTGTGCTTTTTAGGTTTCGACATGACTTCCTGGCGCCTGGCGGCTTCTTTCTCGGCACGGTAAAAGGCCTGGTACTCTTCTTCACTTAACTCTTCGCGCAGGGCTAAATGAAAGTTGGCTAATTCAGGGTATAAACTGTTGCGTTGCTGCCGCTCCTGCGGGTTGCTTCTGTTGAAGTCATAAAAGCTTTTCATAGATAGGTGCTCGTTTTGTTAAAAGATTGATACTGACTATTTTCCACGAACCTATACTTACTTTCCCTGCTGCCTTTTAGTTTTAACCATTCTGACTTTAAACGCTGTAACACAAGCCTCTAGAACCATCTCACTAAATAAAAAGCGTTTCTCACTAACTTTAAAGGCACGCTTTCCAAATAAAAGCAAGATACAGAGGTGTTTGCTCTTTTCCTGAAAGCAGGAATGCCAGACAAAGTATAATCCTATTTACCACCTTCAATAATTCACTTCCTTCAGTTTACAGCAGCGGCTACGCGTCAGCACCCAACACTAATTTCTCTTTTTCTTCCAGGCATAACTAACAACTGATCAGAACAAACCAAAAAAAATAGCCCGGCTTTTCGGGGCCAGGCTATTTTTGCAACTGTTCTTTCTTATTTCAACCCTAACACCTCAGTACCTTGCTCAAATACAATATCTACCGGAATATTCTTTTTAGCGAGGCGGTCGAGGTCTGCCTGCAGCTGCGGACTGATGATGCCTTTCTCCTCCACCAGTTTGCCTACGCCGGCATAATCGCCGTTGCCCTGCAGCGTAAGGATGGTTTCGGAGAGTTTATTCATCGCTTCGCGCATCTTGGGGTAGTTCACGCGGTACTTGCCCGATTTCTCATCCCGCTCAAAAGCGCCATGGTCTTTAAAGAAATTGAAGCGCACCATATTGGCTTTGCCATGCGCATCGGCAGCACCAAAGCGCACGGACCGGAAAATACCCGCCAGAAACGTGGTATAATAATCCTCCAGCTGGCCTTCCAGCTCGCCTTTTTCCTTTAGTTGCGTGATCATATACAGGCCCAGAATATCTGCTTTGCCTTCTTCCAGCGCCGAGGCATGTTCTTTTAGGGCCTCCCGCACGGTGCCTTTGCCGTTGATGGTGTTCTTGATCCCCAGGCCATGTGCCACTTCGTGGAACATGGTGTTGGCGAAAAAGGCATCAAAGGTGATATGCTGCTGCTGTTCATCCACGATCAGTTCATCGGCAATTGGCTCCATGATCTTATCGAATTTAGCACGCATAGCATTTTTAAGCTGCAGGCGGCGGGTGCCTCGCTTCAGCTGCACTTCTTCGTCGTTGGGCAGGTTAATGGCGATGGTTTTGCCACCTGCATTGGCTTCGCCGGCATAGTATACCACATCGTAGGCGTTCAGGTCGGCATCAGAGCCAGGCACCTCTTTTTTATACTTGTCCGCTATGGGCAGGCCGCGTTGCAGCTCCGGCAGAAAGGCGGCAAACTTAGCCAGTCGCTGGCTCCAGTCCATGTCTTTTACCAGCACATAGGCCTCGTGCGATGCTTTGTAACCAAACAACTGGTCCTCATATGTCTCGATCGGGCCAATTACCAGGTCTAGTTTGTTATTCTTCATATCCATCCAGGCCAGGTCGCTGGGCTGGTACTTGTCTGTAAGCAAGGCGTCGGCACGCAGGGTCAGGTACTTCTTCAGACCGCTGTCTTCGGCCAGAGCGGCTGCCTTTTTCAGCAGGTCGGCCGCGCGCTGCACCTCTTCTTTAAACTGCACATGGTAAGGCACCGTCTTCAGTTTGCCATCGGTGCCGCGCCGCAAAAACGTATACTGGCTGGTTTTATCCGGCAGGCTAGCCCCTTCGAACTCTTCCTTGGTCATATCTAAGGGATAGAAGTTGGCGCCGGCCGGCTTGGGTTCCACGCCCGCAATAAAGGGTTCGTTATCGTTGAGGCGGTCCCAAGGGCCGTAGTTCAGTTTCACAAAGTTCTTAGCAGGCGCACTGTCCAGGGCCGCTAACAGCGAATCGCCCTGGGGATACGTTTCGTACCAGTACAGCTTGTTCATAATATCGGATGCTTCGATGAGCAACGGGAGCATTTGCTTTTCCTTTTCACTGAGCTTGCTCATATCGGTAGTCAGGCGCACAGAAGTATACATATCCAGTTTCTGCTGAATCTCATCATCGGGCTGGGCAGCGGCGGTTTTGGCGGTATCGGTTTCCGTGGCTTTTTTGCTGTTGCAGCTAACAGTTGCCGCTGCCAGCGCCGTCATTAAAAGTATGTGGCGTGGTTTCATGCTATTTTTTCAGGTTTAGTTCCGACCTGAAGGTAGTGAAATTTGAAGTGAGGGCAAAGGAGGGTATAGGCAGGGGTGGTTGGTAGGGAATGTAAGTATGGGATGTACAACGCCTATGTACAGATTTCCAGGTTTGATATTTGGCTATACTTGGTAGCGGCCGTGTGATGCTTCAGTTTATACTTTGTAGCTTGAGTTTGATGCTCAGTTCTGTTTTCTGCTATACTTGCTAGCGGCTGATTAATGCTCAGTTTTATACTTGCCTTGTTTCATCTTTTGCTTTGGAGCGCTCCAAGCCCGCGGGGGCTCGTCCTTGCGTTTCGCGCGGCGGCGTGAAGCTGCTCCTCGCTGACGCTGCGGGCTGCCCTTCGGGCACCGCAACACACCAAGGCGCTCAACCCAAGGACTGGGATCAGTTCGATAGAAGCTGTTTATACTTTGGCAGAAGCATAAGAATAAACCTTCTTTCTGTAATCCCTATTTCCTTGTATCCTTCTCCTCTTCCCACTTTTGTCATCCTGAAAGGATCTTGGTGGAAGGGAGATGAAGCTCTTACTACATCGTTTATACTTTAGCCTAAGTAACAACAAGCTCTCCTCCTTAGACTAGCGAGAACGCGAGTTCGAAGCTAGCGAGCGTAGCTCTGAGGGGTAGGGGTGGTTGGACCCGGTACAGTAACGCTTATACTTCAGAAAGAACCAATAGCCGAACTGCCGGTGTGTGGCAAAACTCCCCTCCTGCTACTCTATTAGCCAACACACTTCTAAAAGCAAAAAGGCAGCGAACGTTGCGGTTCGCTGCCTTTTGTGGTGCTGTAAAGTTTAACGGATTCAGGGCTTAAAACAAGCCATACAGTTCTGCCTGGATCTTTTCGATGATGCTTCCGAGGTCTTCCGGGTTGGCGACAAAGTCGAGGTTATTTACGTCGATGACCAGTTGCTTGCCCTGGTCGTAGGTGCTCATCCAGCTGTTGTAATGGTCGTTGAGGTTGCGCAGGTAGTTAATACTGATGCTGCTCTCATAATCGCGGTTGCGCTTTTCAATCTGCCCGATGAGTTTTGGCAGGTCGGCTTTGAGGTAGATCATCAGGTCAGGCGCTTTCACCATGCTGATCATCGACTGGAACAGGGCAAAGTAATTATCATAATCCCGGGAGCTCATCAGCCCCGACTGGTGCAGGTTCTTGGCAAAGATGTAGGCATCTTCGTAAATGGTGCGGTCCTGGATCACGTCGTGGCCATTGGACTGGATCTGCTGCACCTGCGTAAAGCGGCTGTTGAGGAAGAAGACCTGCAGGTGAAAAGCCCAGCGCTCCATGTCTTCGTAAAAGTCTTTCAGGTACGGATTGTTCTCTACCGCCTCCAGGTAAAGGTCCCACTTAAAATGTTGCGACAGCTTGGTAGCCAGGGTAGTTTTGCCGGCGCCAATATTGCCGACGATTGCAATGTGCATGAGTAAAGGTGGTTTGGGTAAAAGCCGGTGACAAAAGTAAGACTTTTCGCGGCAAGCACAGGTGCTAATTCTCCACCACTTATCCACATTTAAAAGTAGCGGCTTCAACTCCCGCTACCTGCTGTCGTACAAACAGGTATAACCAACCAACCGAAAGCAATGACAAAGGGACATAACCAGGGAAAAGACAACGCCAGCCGCCCGAAGGCAGAAAACAAGCAGGACAAAGACGGCGGCCAGAACCGCCACCTGAGCGATCAGCAGAAAAAGAAAGGACCGCAGGGCAGGCACGAAGACAAAGACCCATCGAACGGTACTAAAGGCCAGAACGCCATCTGAGTGCATAACTAAAAAGCAGCAGCCCCGGCAAGTATAAACTGCCGGGGCTGCTGCTTTTTAGTATGGCTCCTATGTTTATAGGGTAGCCAGCTTAGCGCTGCTCACGCATGTTGTTGTAGGCATCTTTGGCTTCGCGGCCTTTCTTCAGGGTGGCAAACTCTACCTGCAAAGCGGCTATTTTAATTTTATCGCCGTTATTAAGTCGGTCAAGCACTTCGGCTTTGCGCGTATTGAGCTCGCCGATCACAAACTCGGCATAATCCCAGTCGCGCAGGGTCCAGTTGCGGCGGTTTACGCGGGTATAATCCAGCGCCTGCACAAAGGCATCGCGGAGCCCTGCCGGCTTAATTCTGTTGATCTGCGCCGAGCCGGTCATTTCCAGTTCCCAGCGATCCAGCTCACGCCCTTCCAGGTCCACGGCTTTGCGGGTCTCGTTCCGTTCCTCCCACTCCTGGTAGCGCTGCTTCATGGTAGCATACTCGGCCCGCGAAGAATCCGAGAGCTTTTTGGTGTTCTGGTCCAGGGTGTAGGTTTTTTCCTTGTACTCCTTTTTTACGGTCGGCCACTCAGCCCGGATCGTACTGTCGGCCATGCCCGACTTCTGGCGCATCCAGGCACGAAAATCGTTCAGGTCTTTTTCCACCTGCGACTGCGACTGGGCCTGTGCCCCAAACGTAAAGCCTGCCAGCAGCAGCGTCAGTAGCCAGGTTGTTTTCTTTTTCATATGCTTTAAATGTTTAAGCGGGTATAGTATAACAGGGCAAGAGCATAAATATTGTGCCAAACATATATCCGCAGCCTCTCTGCCGGCGGTTACCTACCCGTTGGTAACACAAACATAACCCGTACGGCCCGGTTATTGCACCATCTTTTAAGATAAAATTTCGTTATAGCTTTTAACACCTATGAAGCCGGCGCTTCGCCTGTAACCGCTTCCGTCAGAACCGCAGCATATGCCCAAACACCACCAAAGTAGTTTTCATGAGTCGGTTGTCTCCATCACCAGCAATGATGAGGTGATTTTGAGTGTAAATGAATTTCCATTTAAAACCACCCTCAGCCTGTCGCCCCTTATTTCGTACTGGGAACAGAAGGTGACAAACGACCCCAGCTGCAATGTGGCGCGGGTGAAAGAACTGACCGAGTTGCTGCGGCAGAAACCCGAGCTGCTCGAGCCCATCAGTGACAGCAGCATCATTACCAGGTACATCGATACAGTAGACATCCTGATGGAGGATATTTTCCCGAGTGCCCTCTGGGAAAATGACCTTAAAGCGGCTGTGCTTCCGTTCCATTTCGAGAGTTTTTATGCCACCCCGCGCCTGACCGAACTCAAGCTGCTGGGCGGTGGCAATTATACCGAAAAGCTGAACCTGGACCTGAAAACGCTGCTTTTCCGGCTTACTTTGTCGGCTTATACCCTGATCCTAGAAAAGTTTTACAAGGCTAACTTCCGGGTAGACGAACCCTTTATCTTTACCATCAAAGATAAGTTTACCGCGCTGGAACACCATTACAAGCTCAGCATCGACCTTAAATTTATGGAGGTGAAGGCAAAAGGCGAGCTGAAGGAGCTCAAAGCCCAGGAGATCAACTACCTCATAAACCGCTACAACGACCTGGATCTGTGGATGCAGAAACTGCCGCCGGACAATTTTGAGTTTACCGGCTTTGCCATCTATGAATTTACCGACGTTACCAACGAGGAAACCATCTCTTCGCTGCGCCTGGACCTGCTGGATGGAGACACTATTGCCACCCAGGAGGGTTTTCTGAACCTGCAGCAGAAGCTGCGCGTGCTCTTTGGCCTGCCCGGCATCCGCTTAGGCGTTGCCTCGTGCCCTGCCATGCCTGAGTTTGATATTACCTATGCCCGCAAAATATGGAATGGCCTGGTGCTTACCCAGGATAGCGACCTGAAACTGGCCGACCTGACAGATTCTGTTTATGAACCCGTCATCAAAAAAGGCCATACCATTGTGGTGGATGATCTGCAGGTGTTTCCGAACCCTACCCGTATTGAGCAGCAGCTGCTGGACCAGGGAATCCGCAACCTCATTATTGCCCCGCTGCAGTACGAGGGCAGCATTATTGGCCTGCTGGAGCTTGCCTCTCCCATTCCAGGCGAGCTTAACGCCCTCTCTACCCTGAAGCTAAAAGACATGCTGCCGCTGTTTGCCTTATCCATGAATCGCAGCCTGGAAGAACTGCGCAGCAGCATTCAACGCATCATCAAAGAAAAGTATACGGCCATCCACCCCATTGTGGAGTGGCGCTTTACGAAGGCCGCCATCAACCTGCTCGAGAAAATGGAGCGCAATACCAGCCCCGAGATCGAGCCGATCGTGTTCAAGGATATTTACCCGCTGTACGGTGTCTCCGATGTGCGGGGCTCGGCCATAGAGCGCAACAAAGCCATCCAGGGCGATTTGCTGGAACAGCTGGTGCTGGCCAAAGAGGTTATACTTGCGGCCAAAGACAACCTGCCCCTCTCTATTCTGGATGAGCTCGTGTATAAGATCGACAAGTTTTCCCAGAGCATCGTCAATGAGCTGGCTTCGGGCGATGAAGGCATTATCCTGGAGTTTCTGCGCAGCGAGATCGAGCCCCTGTTCGACCATTTTATCCGGCGCAACCCGTCCGCCACGGAGGCCATTGGCAGGTACCGAGCCGCCATCAACAACCCTTACGGCGTGGTGTACAACAAACGGCGCGCTTACGAAGAGAGCCTCTACATCATCAACGAAACCATTTCAACGTTTCTGGACCGGGAAGAGGAAAAAGCCCAGCAAACCTTTCCGCATTACTTTGAGAAGTATAAGACCGATGGTGTGGAGTATAACATCTACATTGGTGCTTCGCTGCTGAATAACGGGGATTTCCAGCCTTTATACTTGCGCAACATGCGCCTGTGGCAGCTGATGCTGACCTGCGAAATTGCCCGCCGCATACGCAAGCTACGGCCCAACCTGAAACTGCCGCTCGAAATTACCCAGCTCATTTTGGTGCACAGCGATCCTATTTCGATCCGGTTCCGGCTGGACGAGAAAAAGTTTGATGTGGAAGGCGCCAATAACATCCGCTACGAGATCGTTAAAAAACGGCTCGACAAGGCTACCCTGCGCGGGTCCGAAGAGCGCCTGACGCAGCCCGGCAAGATCGCCATCGTATACTCGGTGCAAAAAGAAGCACAGGAATACCTACGCTACATTGAGTTCCTGCAATCGGAAGGGTATGTGGGCCAGGAAATAGAGCACCTGGAGCTGGAGGAAATGCCGGGGGTACCAGGCCTGCGGGCCTTGCGCGTAGCCGTTAACTTCAACGAGCTGCTTCGCCACAATATCGATACCGGAGATGAGCTGCTCAACATTGCCCGGAGCGCAAGCCTGAACTAAAACCAGGTGCTGCTGCATGCAATCAGGCGGCACAGAACATGGCTGGCCTAAAGCCGGTAAAAGTGCAAGCAGGTCTTGGCTCTGGCGCATTCTTGAATATATTAATAATTATATATTTAAGCCATATTAAAAATATTTTAAAATATTTACAACCTTTTTTAAACAACGCATCACACTATCCATCAGGTATTTACACCAACAACACCAACCTGCCACCCTATACCTCCCGACAGAAATATTTTACAGAATGCAATTATTTTGACGGGCCTTCCGTTTTCCATCCAAACAAACCGGCCAAGAGCCAAAACGACATTTTTTCATTATTTCAACTTTTAGCCAAATGAAATTGAAAAACACTTTTTTACCCGCCATGTTCCTGTTTGGCGTGGTTGCGTTATCCTCCTGCGAAAAAAACGACCAGGAATCTGTTAATCCTACGGTAGCAGCACAAGGCCAGATTTCCCGCATCACCGTGGATTCTGCCGATGTAACTTCTTACAATTTTGCAGGCAAGCAGTTGAGCCAGGTAAACCACTACAACAAAGAAACCGGCGAGCTGGAAAGCTTTGAGAAGTACACCTACGATGCCAAAGGAAAAGCGCTGAAAGCCACTACCCACACCGGCAGCAGCCACGCCGTGCTGGCAGAGCAGGTATTTAAGTATGACAACACCGGCCTGCTGCGCAAAGCCCTTACCAATTACTTTGACGGCAGCAAAGTGGCGTTTTCAACCTACGCTACGTTCGAGTACGATGCCAACAGCAAACTGGAAAAGAAATCCGTGTTTGAAGGCCAGGAGAAAAAAGGTGCCAAAGCAAAATCATTTGTAAAGTATGAAGTGCTGCCAAACGGCGACCTGGGTCAGGAAAAGCAGTATGTAGTAGGCGCTAAGGGCGCTACCGTGCTCTTCTCTACCACCACCTACTCCTACGATAACAACAAAAACCCTTTCGCCACCATTACCGAACCCGGCAAAGTGAGCAGCCCCAATAACCTGATCGCATCCAGAACCCTGGTGCACGGCAGCAAGAAAGTATACAACTATAAGTATAGCTACGAGTATGATAAGAACGGTTTGCCGTTGAGCCAGACCGTGACCACACCAAACGGTAAAAGCGAAACCTATACTTACCAGTACAGCAAGTAGTAAAATCCAATTCGACTTACGTTCCAAAAAGGCCCTGCTCTGTGCAGGGCCTTTTTGGTTTAAGGGGCTCACAGATAGTAAGGCAAAATGCGTATATTTGTTTTTATACTTACCCCTATACTTTTACCAGCACACCATGGCAACAACAAAACTGACAGTAAACAACAACGGCTCGCTGCGCATCGAAGGCGATTTTGAAATTGTAGATAAAGATGGTAACGCGTACGGCCTGGACGGACGTACCGTGGTTTCGGTATGCCGCTGCGGCCTTTCCAAGAACAAGCCTTTCTGCGATGGCTCGCACAAAGGGCATTTTGAGCACGAAGCCGTTGCGTTCAACCTTCCTCCTAAAAAATAACGTTCTTATCTTTTCTCCATGGCTGAGCGCCTGATAACAATTGCTACCTGCAACGATCCGACACAGGCGCACATCCTGAAAGGGCGCCTGGCGGCAGAAGGCATTCTTTGTTTTCTGGGAGATGAGCACATTGTGGCGGCGCAGCCCTTTTATGCAGTAGCCGTAGGAGGAATAAAGCTGCGGGTGCCGGAAAATGACGAGGAAGAAGCGCGCGCCATTATGGCCGGCATACTGGGCGGAAGCGCCTCTTTTCTTTTGAACGATGAATTGGAGCTGGCCCCGCCCATGCAAGAGCACGCCCCGGAGGCGCATACCTGCCCTACCTGCGGCTCCGACAACATTGCAGAAGAGAAGTATAACAGGGCCGTCTTTTCGCTGAGCTATCTGTTCCTCGGCTTCCCGGTCCCTTTCCTGAGCCACAAGTATAAATGTTATAATTGCAGCCACCGCTGGAGAAGAAAATAAAAAAGGAGCCCTGCGGCTCCTTTTTTTGGCTACTGCCGGTTAGGAACAGGATGTTTGCTTTCCCCCGATTGCAAACACATCCTGTTTCCGGTCTTCCGGGTTACTCGCCGGCCAGCTGGTTTACAAGCTGCACATACGCGCTGCGGGCTTCTTCCTGGCTTTTGCCTTCGTTCGCTTTCCAGGCATCCCATTTGGCAATGTTCTTAAAGTCAAAACCGCCGGGGCGTGCCGTGTGCACGTCGCCTTCGGTGGCCTGCTTAAAAAGCCCGTACAGCTGCAGGAGCGTGTTGTTGGAAGGGCGCTCGGTTAAGGTCTGCGATTTTGCAACCGCCTGTTCAAATTCTGCTTGTGATGCCATAGATGTTAGTGTTGGTTTGTTTGATTGTGTTTGTAAAATAAATATAGCCAGTATTATATACTCTGCCTAACGTCTGCCCGTATTTTGTTTCTATTGAAATTTTCATACTTTCGGTAACTGCATTCAGATCAGTCAGAACCTAACAAATAAAATTATGAAACACCTGTATACCACGTTAAAAAACACGGCTATGCTGTTTACCGGCTGCCTGCTGGTAAGCGCCGGCTGCACCTCGGGCAACACGGGCGGCAGCGGCACTGCTGCCACCGCAGAGCAAACCGATTCGGCCACCATAGCGACCACACCGGCCCAGCCGCAGCCACCTATTGCGCCCAAGCACCCGAAGGAGCTTACGGCCCTGGGCCATACCCGCACCGACAACTACTATTGGCTCAACGAGCGCGAAAACCCGGAGGTGATCTCGTACCTCGAAGCAGAGAACCGCTATACCGAGCAAATGTTAAAAAGCACCGAGGGCCTGCAGCAGAAACTCTTCCAGGAAATAGTGGGCCGCATCAAACAGACAGATGAATCGGTGCCATTTAAGGATAACGGCTACTGGTACTATACCCGCTACGAGGAAGGCAAGGAATACCCGATCTATGCCCGCAAAAAAGGCACAATGGAGGCGACTGAACAGGTCATGTTAAACGCCAACCAGCGCGCTGAGGGCCTGGCTTACTATGCCGCATCAGGCATGAACGTGAGCCCTAACAACCAGTTGCTGGCCTTCGGCGAAGATACCGTGAGCCGCCGCAAGTATACCATCCGTTTCAAAGACCTGAACTCCGGGGCTTTGCTCTCTGATGCTATTCCCAACACCACGGGCAGCGCCGTTTGGGCTAACGACAACAAAACCGTGTTTTATACCATGAAGGACCCGTCGCTGCGCTCCTTCAAAATATTCCGGCACACGCTGGGCACGCCCACCAGCCAGGACAAGGAAGTATACCACGAGGCCGACGAGACCTTCAGCACGTTTGTGTTTAAGACCAAGTCGGAGAAGTACATCCTCATCGGCAGCAACAGCACCCTAGCAAACGAATACCGCTACCTGGATGCCAGCAAACCCAACGGCACCTTTAAGGTGATACAACCGCGCGAGCGGGGGCTGGAATATAGCATCGACCATTTTGGCGATAAGTTCTATATTGTGACCAACAAGGATGGCGCGACTAACTTTAAGCTGATGCAGACGCCGGTAAGCAAGCCCGGCAAAGCTAACTGGAAAGATGTGCTGCCGGCCCGCCAGGATGTATTGCTGGAAGGCATCGAGATCTTCCGGGATTACCTGGCCCTGCAGGAACGCAAAAACGGCCTGACGCAGATCCGCATTAAAAAGTGGAACGACCCGAAGACCGATTATTACATTCCTTTTAAAGAGGAAGCTTACACTGCCTACATCGGCACCAACCCCGATTTCGACAGTAAAACGCTGCGCTACCAGTACAGCTCGCTAACTACACCCAACTCCACCTACGACTATGACATGCAAACCGAACAGCAGAAACTGCTGAAGCGCGAGGAAGTAGTAGGCGATTTCAGCCCGGAGAACTATGAGGCCAAACGCATCTATGCCACGGCAAAAGACGGCACCAAAATCCCGGTTTCGCTGGTATACCGCAAAGGACTGGAGCTGAACGGCAACAACCCCACGCTTATTTACGGCTATGGCTCCTATGGCTACAGCACCGATCCCTCGTTCAGCTCCGTGCGCCTGAGCCTGCTGGACCGTGGCTTTGTGTATGCCATTGCCCACATCCGCGGTGGCCAGGAAATGGGCCGCCAATGGTATGAGAACGGCAAGCTGCTGAAAAAGAAAAATACCTTCACCGACTTTATCGATGCTTCCGAGTACCTGATCGCCCAGAAGTATACCAACCCCGACAAGTTGTTTGCTATGGGTGGCAGTGCCGGGGGCTTGCTGATGGGCGCGGTGGTGAACATGCGCCCCGACCTGTATAAAGGCGTAATTGCGGCCGTGCCTTTTGTAGATGTGATCACCACCATGTTGGATACGAGCATTCCGCTGACCACCGGCGAGTTCGACGAGTGGGGCAACCCAACCAACAAGGCTTACTATGATTACATGCTCTCTTACTCGCCCTACGACAACGTAGAAGCAAAGGCCTACCCGAACATGCTCGTGACCACCGGCCTCCACGACTCGCAGGTGCAGTACTTTGAGCCCGCTAAGTGGGTGGCCAAGCTCCGCGACATGAAGACGGACAACAATATGCTGCTGCTGCACACCAACATGGCAGCCGGGCACGGTGGCGCCTCCGGCCGCTTTGAGCGCTACAAGGAAACGGCCCTCGAATACGCCTTCTTCCTCCACCTGCTGGACGCGCAAAACCAGTAGACCGGTTGATGATTGTTGATTGTTTTTAAATTTGTTTACTGCAAATAAAAAAGGAGAAGCGAGCCACAAAGCTCGCTTCTCCTTTTTTATTTGTCTGATCTCCCATGCCTATTCCGGCATATTAGCATCTCAGTTACCTGTTAATCAAACCAATTAACAATCAACTGGCAATCAACTTTTAACAACTACCCGACGCGGAGCACGATTTTACCGAATTGCTTACCGGCTTCCATGTAGCGCATCGCATGTTCGGTTTCCTCCAGCCGGAATGTGCTGTCTACCACGGGCGTTACTTTCTTTTCCCGTACAAAGGCCATCATCGCTGCAAAATCCTGGTTGGTGCCCATGGTGCTGCCATAAATGTTGAGTTGTTTCCAGAAGATCTCTGCCGGGTTTATCTGCCCGATCATACCGGTAGTACCGCCATACATGCCAATACGCCCGGCCGGGTTAGCCACTTTTACCAGCTGCACAAAGCCCTCACCGGCAGCCCCGTCTATACTTACATCTATGCCGCCCACGTCGGCTTTCAGGGCCTTTCCCCAGTTTTCTGTTTTGTAGTTGATGCCCCCGGTGGCACCCAATGCTTTTGCTTTCTCTATTTTCTCTTCCGAGCTGCTGGTTACCCATACCTGCGCACCCAAAGCAACGGCAAACTGCAGGGCAGCCAATGCTACACCACCGCCAATGCCGGTGATCAATACTTTTTCGCCGGGCTGCAACGCGCATTTTGTAAATAGGGTGCGCCACGCCGTTACGCCGGCCAGAGGCAGAGCAGCGGCTTGTTCAAAGCTCAGGTGGGCAGGCTTCTCGTGCAGGTTCGTGGCGGGTACTTTCACGTATTCGGCAAAGGTGCCTTCCTGCGGCATACCCAGCACCTTATACTCCTTGCTGTGCACCCCCGGGTTATCTCCCCAGTCGGTGGAGGGATCCAGCACCACTTCTTTACTTACCCAGTCCGGGGCTACTCCCGCGCCTACTTCCGTTACAATACCGGCACCGTCGGAGCCAAGTATGGCCGGGTACTCTTTGGTAAAATAGCGCCCATACTGTATGTACACGTCCCGGTGGTTGAGGGCGGCGGCCTTTACCTGCACCACTGCTTCGCCGGGGCCGGCTGTCGGCTTCTCCTTTTCGATCAACACAAAAGGGGCATTTATACTTTCCAGGTAAATGGCTTTCATAAGCGATGTGTTTTTGCGTTCCGTTATGCTGCAAAGTTAGCATTTACGGCGTATCCTCCTGCCAGGATTGGGTTTTAACAAGCTTGTGCCTACCTTGCCGTTTCAGCAGTAATCTTAGCACATGGCCACAACCTACCGCATCCGCAAAGCCACCCTATCCGACATCCCGACCATACGGGCATTGGCAGAAGCCACTTGGGAGCCGACCTATAGCCCTATACTTAGCAAGGAGCAGATCGATTATATGTTTGATGTGATCTATAGCGAAGAAGCGCTGGCAAAACAGCTGCAGGAAGGGCAAACGTTTCTGCTGTTGCTGGAACAGGAAGAAGCCTTGGGCTTTGCCTCCTACTCGGTAAAAGAGGCGCCTGCTCACATCTATAAACTAAACAAGATCTACCTCATGCCCCAATGCCAGGGCAAAGGGTATGGCAAAGTGCTTATTACGGCTGTGGAAGAAGAAGTGAAACAACTTGGTGCCAAACTACTTGACCTGAACGTGAACCGGTATAACCGCGCAAAGCAGTTTTATGAGCGCTGCGGCTACGTCGAGCACCAGCAGGAAGACATTGCCATCGGCCCGTATTGGATGAACGACTACGTGATGCGCAAAACACTTTAAGGTTTGTGCCACCGGTATAAAAAAGGAGGCGGCCAATCAGCCGCCTCCTTTTCACCTTATTTTAAACAATAGCACTTTCTACAATTAATGATGCGCGATCGGGTCGGGATTGCCATCCGGGTCGCTGGTGGCAAAGCCATCGCCTCTCACGGCGCCCAGTAACAGCAGGCCTGCCACGTGCGGAGACGCCATAGACGTACCGCTGATGGTGTTATAGCCGCCATCTTTCCAGGTGGACTGAATGCTTACGCCCGGTGCTGCAAAATCAACCGGCGGGTTTCCGAAGTTGGAGAAGTAGGCAAACTTATCGTTCGCATCCACCGCTGAAACAGTATAGACGTTGGTATGGTTAATGTGTGCCGGCGAGGTGTTGTTGGCGTCCTGCGAATCGTTACCGGCAGCAAGCGCAAATTTAATACCTTTGCCAGCAGCCGATAAGATGGCATCATCCAGCGCTTTGGAGATCGGGCCACCCAAACTCATGTTGGCCACATCACCGTTTTTACCATTGGCAGCTACATAATCCACCCCGGCAATAACAGTAGAGTAAGCGCCGCTACCCCGCGAGTCAAGTACTTTTACAGCTACTACGGTAGTGCCCGGCGCTACGCCCACTACCCCGATGCTATTATTAATGGCGGCAATGGTACCTGCCACGTGCGAGCCATGACCGTTGCCATCGTCCGCACTGCCGGCATCGCGACCACTGGTAAAGAACGTTCTGCTGCGGGCCACGTCTACTTTCAGGTCCGGATGATCCAGGTCCACGCCTGTATCAATAATCCAGGCGGTAGCTGAAGACGCGGTAGAGCCACCCCCTACGCGGGTAATGCCCACCGGAAGCGCCTGGGTAGGCTGTGCTGAGCCGCCTCCACCAGGCTTGCCAAGCGATACAACCCGATCCTGCTCCACGTAGGCTACACGCGGGTCGTTGCGCAGTTTGGCTGCCTCATCAAGGCTTAACTTTGTCGTTACACCAAGTATGGCTTTGCCGTAGGCCTGCTCGATGGTAACATTCTGAACACCATTATCCGAAAGTATATTCTGGCCTGTTTGCCGGGCCAGTTCAACACGCTGCGCATACGTTGCATTGGCATCAATGCGCAGGTTACCATCTCCTTTAAATACAACTATGTATTGCCCGTCGATCACGGCACCGTTCTCACTATCTGTTGCGGGCACCTGCTGTTCTGCAACCGGATCGGCGCTTTCGTTGTCACATGCAGTGAAGGTACAGGCGGCTGTAGCCATGGCTGCTCCGAACAATACAGAACGCATTACTTTGCTGAAATGTAAGTTTTGCTTCATACTAAGTGTAAGTTAAAATTGAACAATAATTTGATTTAAAAAAGTGACATTACCTGTAAGCTATTGTTATTGGCTTACATATGCAACTAAAATTTTAATTCTTTTATTTACCGTTTTAAAAAAGGAAGGCAGCCGCGTCATTTTTTCACGTGTGCCATCGTAGCAGTTCAAGCTTTTTTAAGCACCATCAGGCAGGTGATGGCAGGTAAGCAGGTAGTAGTAGGCAGGAGTAGGTGCGATGTTACTGATTATGAAGAAGGTATACGGTTCCGGTTTTTAAAAAGCTGAGCCAAATAGCAGTTTATCAGATAAATACAATTACTCACGCGCCTATACTTGTCTTTTGCCGCTACTGGATACTTTGCCCGAAAACCTTTATCTTGGCCTTTTCGTCCCTTAAATCTATGAAAAGAACCCGCGCCTTTGCCGCCATTTGCCATCCCATACTAGTGGTTGCCTGTCTCGTTTCGCTAGCCTCCTGCAACCAGGACAACAAGGCAGCCCAACAGCAGCGAGAAACACCTCCGCCGGTAGCAGAAGAACCGACCCTGAAATCCCTCACGCCCGAAACAGCCGTACCGGTGCTCACCGAATTTGCCAAAAACAACCCCGACAGCCTTTTTCTGATCAGGACGCGCCTGGGCGACATCAAAGTGCGCTTGTACAAGGATACGCCCCTGCACCGGGCCAACTTTGTGCGCCTGGCCAAAGCCGGTTTTTACGATGAGGGCGAGTTTTACCGGGTTGTAAAAGGCTTTGCCATCCAGGGCGGCGACTCGGATGAGCGTAAAATGAAGCTGGGCGCCTACAAGATCCCGCAGGAGATCAATTTAAAAAACCTTCATATCCATAAAAAAGGAGCCTTGGCCATGGCGCGCTACGGCGACGAGCGCAACCCGGAAAAGGAATCTTCGTCGCATAACTTCTATATTGTGCAGGGCAAGCCCCGTTCCGTGTCGGAGCTGCGGGCCATCGAGGCCCAGCACCACATGCAGTATACCCCCGAACAGATCAGAATTTACAAGACCCTTGGTGGCGAGCCGGGGCTGGACACCGAGTACACGGTTTTCGGAGAGGTAGTGGAGGGGCTGGATGTGGTAGACAAAATTGCCAACGTGCAGGTGGGCGGCGGCGATTGGCCTGTGGATGTTGTAAAGCACCAGATCAAGGTGGTGGAGAACTAATGCAAAACGCTGCAATGGAGGCGCGCTGCTAACCGGCAAGCCCCCTTCGTTCCAAAAACTGTCCTGCTACCCAATGCCTATCGCTTTAAATACATCTGGAGAAAAGAAGTCGGCTTTCTGATTTGTTGTCCCATTTCTCTTCTGCATGTTTTGTAATTATACTTAAGAGCGCGGAAGAGAGAGTGAAAGTATAACCCCTGAAGCATAAAAAAAGGCGCTGCATTGCTGCAGCGCCTTTTTTTATGGTCATGTTCCGTTACCAGATCTTGGCGCGGCTTTGTTCGTCGCGTACCATTGGGTCACCTGGTTGGCAGTTAAAAGCTTTGTAGAACTCCGGCATGTTAGACACCGGACCATTGGTGCGGAACCTGCCTGGTGAGTGCGGGTCGGTGAGCACCTGCTGGTTCTGGGCTTCGTCGCGGATGTTGGTGCGCCAGATCTGGGCCCATGCCAGGAAGAAGCGTTGCTCGGGAGTGAGGCCGGCGATCTTACCCGGGTTATTTTTCTCCAGCGCTTTTTGCAGGGCAGTATAAGCAATGCTCAGGCCACCAATATCGGCCATGTTCTCGCCCAGCGTCAGTTTGCCATTCACGTGTACATTGTCCAGCACGGTATACTGGTCATATTGGCTGGCCACGCCGTTAGCGCGGGCGGTAAACTGCTCTTTATCTTCTTTCGTCCACCAGTCTTTCAGGTTGCCTTCCGGGTCATACTGTGCACCCTGGTCATCGAAGCCGTGGGTTATTTCGTGGCCGATCACAGCGCCCATGCCGCCATAGTTCACCGCATCGTCCGCTTGCGGGTCGAAGAAAGGCGGCTGCATGATGCCGGCCGGGAACACGATCTCGTTCATACTTGGGTTATAGTATGCGTTCACGGTTGGCGGTGTCATTCCCCACTCGGTGCGGTCGATGGGCTTACCGATCTTGTTGATGTTCTCCTTAAATTCGTACTGGTTGGCGAGCATCACATTCTTGGCATACGAGTCGCGGGTAATATCAAGTCCTTCGTAGGCTTTCCACTTATCCGGGTAGCCGATCTTCACGGCAAAAGCATCCAGTTTGGCCAGGGCGCGCTGCTTGGTTTCCTCGCTCATCCAGTCCAGATCCTTCACGTGCTCCCGGAAGGAATCCTGGATGTTGTGTACCATGTCGAGGGCTTTCTGCTTGGCCTCCGGCGAGAAGTTTTCCTTTACATACTGCTGGCCCAGGGCCTCGCCAATCGCACCATCCGTAGTGCGGAGCACGCGTTTCCAACGGGGCTGCATTTCTTTAGCGCCACTCAGCACCTTGCCGTAAAAGTTAAAGTTCTCCTGTACAAAGTTGTCGCTTAGGTAAGGCGCCATAGAGCGCAGCAGGTGCCATTGCGTATAGGTTTTCCAGTCGCTTAACGGAACACTTTTCAGCAGGCCGTTCAGGTCCTTGAAAAACTTAGGCTGACCTACGATCACGTCACTGGCCGTTTCGGCGCCTATGCCGGTGAGCAGCTGCGTCACCTTCAGGTTCGGGTTCTGCTTGGCAAATGCCTGCACCGTCATCTTATTATAGTTGGCGTACGGGTCGCGCAGCTCTACACGGGGCTTGGACGATTGGGCCAACTTCATTTCGATGTTCATCACGGCCTGCGCCTTTTTCTGGGCAGTTGCGGCATCATCTCCTACCAGCTTGAACATGTTCTGCAGGTGCTCTTTATAGGCGGTGCGCACTTTCTGCGAGCGTTCATCGTCTTTCAGATAATAATCGCGGTCGGGCAGGCTCAGGCCACCCTGGCCGGCCTGCAGCGCATATTGGGTGCTGTTTTTGTCATCCTGGGCCACATACATGCCAAAGAAGCCACTGACGCCTTTCGACTTCAGATCAGCAATCGTTTTTACCAGATCATCGGTGGTTTTAATGGCGGCAATCTTGCTCAGCTCCGGCTTAATGGGCGTATACCCGGCCTGGTTGATGGCAACGGAATCCATGCCGCTGGCATAAAAATCACCTACTAGCTGCGCTGGTGTGCCTTTTTCAGCTGTGGTGTTGGCGGCAGCCTCTGTTAACAGCGACCGCAGCACAGTGTTGTTGCGCTCGGCCAGCTCGTTAAAAGAACCCCAGCGGCTTTCAGAAGCAGGAATGGGATTGTTCTTGATCCAGCCGCCGTTGGCATACTGGTAGAAATCGGTGCAGGGGTCCACGGTCGTATCCATGTTGGCCAGTTCCAGGCCATGCCCCATGTTCATTTCAACCTTTTCAGCTGTACTGGTTGCTGCGGTGGTGGTGCTGGTATCGGCAGGTGTAGTGGAAGAAGAACTACAGCCGCCCAGCATCAGCCCGGCCAGTAACGCTGAATAAGGCATCAGGTGTGAGTGTTTCATAAAATCTGCTTTAATTAGATCAGTATATCAATTTATAGAATTTCAAGGTGAGGTAGTTCAAAAGTAATAAGTTTATTTATACTTGGAGGCAATTCCATTTTAGTGCAAACGTATCTGAGTATAAATACGTAATCTGCAACTACCTATACGGCAGCTGTGTTATACCGTTGAGATTATAGCCCAGAAACAAACAAGATAAATACCGGCAGCCAAATGCAATACGGCAGTTGGCTGACTGCCTGAGCATATTTCCGGGCTTCCCGCAAACGGCAAGGTCCTATCTTATGCATGCTACCTATTTTAAAGCAGGAAAATGAAACCGGCACTCAGCAAAGATCAGATCCGGCAGTTCATTAACCAGGGATATACCCGGTTGAATTATGCTTTTCCGGAAGAGCTGGCAGCCCGTTGCCGCAGCATACTTTGGCAGGACACTGGCTGTGCGCCCGATGACCCCGCCACATGGACGCAGCCTGTTATCCGGCTGGGAGATTATGCGCAGGAGCCTTTCCGGCAAGCCGCCAACACGCCTTTGCTGCACGCCGCCTTTGATCAGCTGGTGGGCCGGGGCAACTGGCTTCCCCGCCACAGCCTCGGTACTTTTCCGGTGCGCTTCCCCAGCTCCCAGCTTCCCAATGATACCGGCTGGCATGTAGACGCCAGCTTTCCGGGCGATGCGCCGGATGATTTTCTTTCGTGGCGGGTGAATGTCTTCTCCAAAGACAGGGCACTGCTGCTGCTGTTTCTTTTTTCGGATGTCACCGAGCGTGATGCGCCCACCCGATTGCGGCCAAGGTCGCACCTGGGGATAGCCCGCCTGCTGGCCCCGGCAGGAGAAGCAGGCCTGACATGCCGGGAAATTGCCGCTAACCTGCCTCCAGCCTCTGTTGGCACAGAAGTGAGTGCCACAGGCAAGGCCGGCACCGTATACCTCTGCCATCCTTTTCTGGTGCATGCCGCCCAGGCGCATCATGGCAGCTCACCGCGGTTTATGGCCCAGCCGCCGCTCTATCCGGCCCGCGCATGCCAGCTGCAACGCCCCGACAATACCTATATGCCCCTGGAAAAAGCGATCCGGAAAGGCTTGGGCGCAGGCAGGCTGCCCCTTACTTGACATTAGCCGGATTTAAATGCTATCTTTCCTGCCGGTATACTTATACTTATACTTATACTTATACCTGCTAACCTAAACCTCACCAACTAACCTACAAGAGATGAACAAAAGATCTTTACTCCTACTGGCCCTGGGCCTGCAGCTTTCGGCCGGCGCTTATGCCCAGCAGGAACCCGTAAACCTGGACATGGTGCACCGCATCAAGGCAGAAGGCCTCAAAAACTCCAAAGTAATGGAAACGGCTTTTTACCTGACAGATGTGTCCGGTCCCCGCCTGACAGGCTCTCCCGGACTGCTGCGCGCCGAAGAATGGGCAAAAGACCAGCTAACCAGCTGGGGCCTGAAGAATGCCCACCTCGAAGCCTGGGGTGATTTTGGCAAAGGCTGGGAAATAGAGAAATCCTACATCGCCATGACAGCCCCCTACTACCAACCGCTGATAGCCACCCCCAAAGCCTGGACACCGGGCACCAACGGTGCCGTAAAAGCCAAAGCAGTGCTGGTAAAGATCACCAAAGAAGAAGACCTGCAGCAATATAAAGGCCAGCTGAAAGGCAAAATTGTGCTCACCGACAATACCACCGAGCTGAAGCCGCATTTTGAGGCCGACGCCAAACGCTATACCGAAGCCGAGCTGCAGGAAATGACCAAAAGCCCGGAAGCAACCACCAGCGCCAGCACCTGGACGCCCGAGCGCATTGCTGAATACCGTGCCCGCCTGGCCCTGCTCAACAAAGCAACCGAGTTCTTCAAAGCGGAGGGCGCAGCCGCGGTGCTCAGCACCAGGGGCGGCGACAATGGCACGCACCGCACCAGCAACGGCGCGTCGTATGCAGCCGATGCCCAGCCTGTGCTTCCGGAACTGGAAATGGGAACAGAAGATTACCTGCGCCTGGTGCGCCTGCTGAAAGCCGACAAACCCGTGGAACTGGAACTAGAAACCCAAACCAAATTTTTCACTAACGATACCAAAGGTTATAATGTGATCGCCGAAATACCCGGCACAGACAAAAAGCTGAAGGACGAAGTGGTGATGCTGGGCGGCCACATCGACTCGTGGCATGCTGCTACCGGCGCCACCGACAATGCGGCCGGCGTAGCCGTGATGATGGAAGCGGTGCGCATCCTTCAGACCATGGGCGTAAAACCACGACGCACCATTCGCATTGCCTTGTGGAGCGGCGAAGAGCAGGGCCTGCACGGTTCCAGGGGATATGTAAAGCAACACTTCGGAGACCCGGCTACCATGAAGCTGACCAAAGAGCACGAAAAACTAGCCGCTTACTATAACTTGGACAATGGCACAGGTAAGATCCGGGGCATTTACCTGCAGGGCAACGACGCTGTGCGCCCGACTATGGCGGCCTGGCTGGCGCCTTTCTATGACCTGGATGCCGCCACGATCACCATCCGCAACACCGGCGGCACCGACCACCTGGCTTTTGATGCGGTCGGCTTACCGGGCTTCCAGTTTATTCAGGATGAGTTAGATTACGACACCCGCACGCACCATACGAACCAGGACACCTTCGAGCGCCTGCAGGCCGACGACCTGAAGCAAGCCGCGACCATTGTGGCCTCATTGGTGTATAACACGGCAATGCGTGATAAAAAGCTGCCTCGCAAACCGCTTCCGCAGCCTAAAGAAAATCTGTAACAACAGGCTTGCTTTCCTTTATAAAAATGCCCCGGTCCTTGCAAGCCGGGGCATTTTTATGCCTTCAAAATCAAGGGATTATACTTGCTCACTACCAAAGTATGGCGCAGCGGTTAGCTATACCTGGCCCCAAATGCGTAAACCATGGCATGAGCAAAAGTTTTAACGCGCCGGATAAAGTGATTTATGTGTGCACCGGCAGCAAGTGCAAGAAGAAAGGCGGCAAAGACCTAAGCAAGCTTTTCAGAAGTATGATCAAGGAGATGGGCTTAAAAGACAAAGTGGAAGTGATCAAGACCGACTGCACCGACCGCTGCGACTTTGCCCCTGTCGTAGCCATGCAGCCCGATAATGCCTGGCTGCCGCAAATGACGGACGAGAAAGCGAAAGAAGCCTTTCAGGAACATATTATCCACCGGAACCCGAAAGAAAGCACCTAAAAAAAGCCTTTGGATGTTCTCCAAAGGCTTTAACATAGTTCTATTTTGTACAGGCGCTAGTATTCATAGGTTTTTTCATACGTAATTTTTGGTACGCGTTTATCTATTTCATACTGGCCGGTGCCTTCTTCCCCAATCACTTCAAACAACTCCAACGCGCGACGGGCCACATATTCTTCTTCGATCTGCTCTTTCAGGAACCACTGCAAAAAGCTGAAGGTAACGTAATCCTTCATTTTCTGGCATTGGTCTGCAATCCGGTTGAACGACTGCGTAACAGCAATTTCCTGCTGCAGCGCCTGCTCAAACACATTCCGGAACGATTCAAATTCTACCTGTATGTTGGTTATTTCCGGCGAAACCGCCCGGCCACCCATATCCGACACAAATTTAAAGAGGCGCAGCATATGCTCCCGCTCCTCATCCGACTGCTTTTTAAAATAGCCGGCGCTAAAGTCAAAGCCATTGCGGTCGCACCAGCTCGACATGGCCAGGTAAATGGCCGATGATTCAGCTTCCATTTTTATCTGGCTGTTCAGGGCCAGTTCTATTTCCTCTGTCAGGGATGTCCGTAGTCTCAGTAAGTCTTTCATAAGGGCTCAGGTTACATGCAATGCATCTACTTGGTACCACCTGTGTACCTCCCTTATGATACTGCCTTAAGAGAATTTTGTTGTGCCTGCCGGCTGCCAGATGGCTATATGATTTGATTCTAAATAAAAAAGCACGACGCATGCCGTGCTTTCTAAAAAACAGGAAGTATAACACTGTTAAGCCACTGCTGTTTGCAGGCACTCGTGCAGCACACTGTTAAGCGAGAGCATGAACTTGGCACCATCCAGCAGTTCTTTAAAGGCCAGTAGTTGCGGCAAGTCAAGTATAAAACAGCGCTCACAGCCGCATACGGTTACAATCTCCAGGTCAGCGCTGCGGCTGGTGCTGGCAGCCATCTCGTGCAGGCTGATGCTGTCTACAGTTCTTTTCAGGCGCAGGAAAGCATCCAGCTTCATGACGGTAAGCGCTCCGCCATACGATAGCAAAAGGCGGTTTTGCCGGTCACACTGGTAAACGGCTCCTGCTTCGGAAGTATAAATTTCGGCTAAGGCGGTGGCGGTCTGCATCTTCTCTTTTATCTTCACTTTCCTGAAAACTATCTGCTACAAAGGTAGTATCTATTTAGAATCAGTCCAAATAAAAACAGATGATATAAATCACTTATATGGAAAAGTCGGAAATAACGAAAATAAACATTGCCGAGAAGTTCAGTTTGTTCAGCGACCACTGGAACCCGCGCGTAATTGGGGAACTGAACGGCCAGCAGGTCAAGATCGCCCGGTTCCTGGGCCCTTTTGAGTGGCACCACCACGAAAACGAAGACGAATTTTTTATGGTGATTAAAGGCGAGTTCGAGCTGCACTTCCGCGACAAAGTAGTAACCCTGCAGCCGGGCGAATGCATCATTGTGCCGCGCGGCGTAGAACACAAGCCGGTAGCCAGCGAGGAAGCCCAGGTGCTGATGTTTGAGCCGGCTGCCACCCTAAACACCGGCAACCTGCCCGATAGCGAGCGTACCCGAAAAGACCTGGAGAGGCTGTAAGGCGTGGTTGTTAGTGAGTGAATTATACTTTGTGCAATTCAGCTACCTTTCAGAAATGTGACGGGCACTGCTGCTACTGGATATCATCCCCCTTCCCCCTTCGAAAGGGGGACATCAGTAAAAGCATTCAACAACAGCATTTTCTACCTGCAAGGCAAAGCCACAACGAAGTATAAAGTATAAATAACAATAGCAGAAATTGTTCCCTTTGAAGGGGGCAGGGGGATGATTTGTAAGGCTTGAGCTAAGCCAGTTATACTTAGAAACCAGACAGATATGCTGTCCTTATACTTAATTTGGCACCTAAAGTCGCTTGCCCTTAGGCGTTTTTGTGAGGATAACTTTCAGGTGCAGGCGCACCAGGTCGCCCATGTTGTTGCATCTGAGAAATTCGTTGGAATGGTGGTGGCGGGCCAGTTCTTCTTTTAGCTGCGCTAATTTTTCCGGCGTTGAGACGGTGTCGCGGCGCATGCAGTCGATCAGGTCTTTGAGGCGATAGCGGGCCGAGCGTAGGCGACGGAACATGAGCGTGCGCTCCTCGTTCTGGTACTGCTTCACGGTTTCGGGTTTCAGCAGTTTGGTTACCAACGCCACAAGGGGGTTATTGTCTTTAAAGAATTGCGGCAAATACATGGTCTTGCGCCCTTCATACGACTGCTGATCAAAATCGATGGGGCGCACGCGGTACTGCTCGTCCTCAAAATCAGGGGTCACGTCTACCACATAGTTATACGCGCGCATATCACCCAGCAGCCGGATGAAACAGCGCTCGTTAAATTTCACAAACTCCTTGGCAATGCGCACCTTGTTGGTCGCCTTGCGCTCCAGCACCTCCTTGATAAACACATCGCCCGGAATGCCGGCAATATGCTCTTCAATGATCGTGTCGCCATCTACCAGATAGTTAATGCGGCTCGGCGAGAGGATGTGCTCCAACTCCAGGCCATACACGCGCGAGGCATCGGCCCGTTTCACATAAAAATAGTCGTAGTTGTCGTTGAGTTGGTTCATGATCTGCACCCGCCACGGGTGGGAGTTGCCAAATGTGCAGTAATCGATGCGCGAGACGTAGAGGTGCTCCATTACCGACATATCGCCGTCAGTTTTCAGCAATGCGTAGATCATCGTCAGGCCGGTGTTCAACTCCTGCTGCGTTTGCTGCTCATACATTACCGACTCCCACAGCGTGTCCTGCCCTTTCTTATCGTAGTATGGAAACGAATCGGTGTAATGCAGCAGATCCTCGTAATGCACCGGCAACTTTGTTTCACGGTCGTAGTGATGCAGGTATCGGCGCAGGCCTTCGGATATGGGATAAAAGATCTTCTTTCGGGAGATGTACACGGGTGAGTTAAAAAGTTAGCGAGTTAAAAAGTTAAAGAGCCAGAGCATTATAAATGAGTACACCGTTTTGCTCCTCCTTCTACCTTCAGTTGCAGATAACTTACGATTTAACCAGACAAATCGCTATACGTTACACCTGGATCAGTTTCTAACTCTTTAACTTTCTAACTTTTCAGTTTTCCAGCAGATTGTTCTGGCCGAGGATCTGGAGGACTTCGTTTTTATAAAAGCGCCCGATGGGGATCTCGCTCTTGCCAATGTCTACAGCCGTAGCCGAAAAAGCCTGAATCTTATCCAGGGCAATAATAAAGGAGCGGTGAATGCGCAGGAATTTATCGGCAGGCAGTTTCTCTTCCAGGAAGCTTATTTTCTGGTATGAGATAATTTCGCGGCTTTCTGTTTTTACGCGGATATAGTCTTTCAGGCTTTCGATGTAGAGGATCTCGGAGAGCATCACCTTTACCATTTTCTTGTCAGCTTTCAGGTAAATGAACGCTTCGTGGTAGGGAGTGGCGGAAGCGGTGGGCGCTGTCGCAACCGGTGCCGCAACTTCGGTGGGCCTGCTGCTAGGCTGCTCCTGTGGCGTAACCCTGGCCACCGCTTTAAGAAAGCGCTCAAAGGCAATGGGCTTGAGCAGGTAATCCACGGCGTTCAGTTCATAGCTGTCCAGCGCATAATCACGGTAAGCGGTGGTAAAGATCACTTTGGGCGGCTGTGGCAGCGACTTTAGAAAATCAATTCCTGTGAGTTTAGGCATCTGGATATCGAGAAACATCAGATCGATGTGCTCATTTTGCAGGCAGTTGTAGGCATCCACAGCGTTATTGCAGCGGCACACCAGTTCCAGGTTATCCAGCCGTTGGATAAAGGTTTCCAGCACATCCAGCGCCAGGGGCTCGTCATCCACAATCATGCAGCGTACTTTATTCATCTTTCAGGTATCTAAACAAAAATAAAGGGCTCGTAAGGTATAAACTGCGGCCGGAGGCATTTACTCAATTCCGTTTTTCGGGTTTGTGAACCGAAAACAGGGACTACGAGGAACTGCCATCCGATGCCTGGCTGCTTTGCAGCAGCATTACAGTAACGCGCAAAGTATAAAAGCGGATTATAAATCCTGATAATTAGAACTTTAAAAACTTTCGGCTTACAAATCCGAAAGCGCGACAGAAGAAGGATCATTAACCTGTACGGGTGCTTAGTACCTTACTCCTCCCCCAGGTCCAGCTCCAGGCGCGCCGCATAGCTGTCGGGCTCGTCTTCAGTTTCCAGGGTATAGCAGCCTTCGTAGAGCAGCTCCAGGCGGCGGCGCAGGTTTTTAAGGCCAATGCCGGAGGCCATGTCGCGGGTAGAGTGGCTGGCCCGCTCGCCGCATTTGCAGTTCTCCACCAGCAGCACCAATTTATTTTCCTGCACTTTCACATCGATGCGGATCCAGGCATTTCCGGTTTCGGTGCTCACACCATGCTTAAAGGCATTTTCCACGAAGGGCAGCAACATCATGGGCGCTACCTGCCGGCCGGTTATACTTCCGGTCTCGGTAAAGCACACGTCCACGCGTTCGCCATAGCGGATGCGCTCCAGCGAAATATAATTGCGGATGTATTCAAGTTCTTTTTCCAGGGGCACGGTGGCAGCATTGGCAGCATACAGCATATAATCCATCAGGCTCGAGAGTTTGAGGACTACTTCGGGCGCGTTATCCGATTTCTTCAGCGTGAGCGAGTATAAACTATTGAGCGTGTTGAAGAGGAAGTGCGGGTGGATCTGGCCTTTGAGCACCTTCAGCTCCGCTTCGAGCTTGTCCTGGGTCAGATCGCGGGCCGCCTGCTGGTGGCTGTACCAGTTCTTGAGCAGCGCGATCACAGCCGTAATGGCCACCACATAACTGATGTTGACGCCGTTCTTTACAAAGCGGTAAAAGGTCAGGTTGTCTTCGGTGCAGGTGGTGGGGCAAAACATCGGGTGGATGAGAAAAGGCAGCAACACAAACTGCATCAGCGCCGTGATCAGGGCCATGAGCAAGAGCAGGTAGAAAAAGAACTCCAGGTAGCGCTTTTGCAGCAAGTAGCGCGGCATCAGGTAGTACATGTTAAAGTATACCAGTCCGATTTTAAAAGGCAGCTCTACTAGCTCCACCATAAAGGCATTGTAGTAGTCATCGATGTAGCTGCCGTAGAGCAAACCAAAAAACACCACGTATACTACCCAGAAGAACACATGCTGCACCACGCGGCTTTGCGTGATGTTGCGTACTTCGGGCAGGCTCCAGGTGGTGCCAGCCTCCAGGGTGCTGGCCGCGGTCAACTTTATCTCCATTTTACAAAGGTATACTTTCTGCTGCATGCCGCTACTGTGCCCCGGTTTGTTTTAGACCGATGGGCCGCAACATGCGCTTAGCGGCAGCTTCTGCCTGCCCAACAGCGCTGTACTAGCGCTGGTTCCTAAAAAGCTTCTGCAGCCATCCGACATAAAGCATTTTAAATAAATCCGCAGGAATTCATACTTTAGCCTGCGTTTACCTGCATCATGTCTAATCCATCACAAAACTTACAGGAGTACGAAACCCTGTTCCGGCGCAACTACAAGCGCCTGTGCCAGCGCGTGCACCGCATGCTGGGTGATATGGATGCGACCGAGGACCTGGTGCAGGAGGTGTTCGTACAGTTCTGGAACAAGAAAGACGGGCAGGCCATCGATAACCCGGAGGCCTATCTGCACCGGGCTGCTATTAACAAAGCCCTGAACTATGCCGGCTCCCAGAAACGAAGATGGGAAATAGCAAAGCAATACCAGCAGGAACAAGACCAAACTACACCCGCCGGGCAGGAACTGGAGCTGCAGGAATTGCAGAAAAAAGTACAGCAAAGTATAGATGCGCTGCCGCCCATGTGCAGGAAAGTCTTCCTGCTAAGCCGCTACGAGGAAATGAGCCACAAAGAAATTGCTGCTTTCCTGAACATCTCCCCCAATACGGTGGATAACCACATCAAAAAAGCGCTTGCTATACTTCGGAAGGTGCTACTGAGCCTGCTTCTGGTGGTCTGCCAAATTATTTTCAGATTTTTTTCCTGATGGCGTAGCGGTACCTGTACTTTCAACTGTCATTAATAAAAGTGGTATAGGTAGCAGGACATGCAGCACAAGACTTCTTGAATGGATTGCCAGCCTACTACTTGTTACTTAAAAGATTCATCTATTTTCAACCTGCACGTCGTGCCATGGAGAGCAACTACTACTGGGACATAGCCGCTAAAAGCTTGGAAGGCAAGGCAACGCCTGCCGAAGAGAAAGCGCTGCGCCACTGGTTAGCACAGGATCCGGCGCACGAAGCGCAGTACAAATTGCAGCAACAGCTCTGGCACCTGACAACGCCCGCTACTGCCCCGGCTCCCGACACGGATGCTGCCTGGCAGAAAATACGGTCCAGGCTGCAGCAGTCCTCGCAAGTGAAGGAGGCAAACGTCATTCCGCTGTACCGCCAGGTGCTGCGCGTGGCTGCTTCCGTTGCTATACTTATCGGGCTGGCCTGGGTTATAAAGCTATACTTCTTTCCTTTTTATGGGATGCAAGTTGTGGCGTCCGGCAACAAACAAATAACGGTTATACTTCCGGACAGCAGCCGGGTATGGCTCAACAAAGAAAGTACACTTGCCTATGACCCTGATTTTGACGGCAGGCAGCGGGAAGTATATCTAAAAGGTGAGGCATTTTTCGAGGTGACAAGAAATCCGCAGCACCCTTTCGTTATCGAAACAGAAGCGACAAAAACACAGGTACTGGGCACTTCTTTTAACTTACGAGCTTACCCCGGCGCAGAAGTCGAACTTGCCGTAGCCACCGGAAGAGTAGCTTTTACAGCCATCAACGGCGCTGCCCGGGTTATTGTAACACCCGGCTATGCCGCAACCCTGAACACGCAACAAAACAGCATCCGCAAGTATAGCCTTACAGATAAAAACGCCTGGGCCTGGAAAACGCATGAGCTGCAATTTAACGGGGAGCCTCTACAAGAGGTGCTGGCTGTATTGGAGCGCTATTACCATGTAAAACTGGAGCTCCAGAGCCCGGCCGTTGGAAATTGCCGCTTCACCGGCACATTCCGGGGCGACAACCTGCAGGAGGTGCTGCAAGTTCTGGAAGTATCGCTGCAAGTCCGGAGCACCAAGCAAAACGACCATACTTATATACTAGCCGGGGAAGGCTGCCGGTAAAGCAAACTCATTCTTAAACCCAAGATATGAACAAACGATTACTATGCCTGGGCATAGGCTGGCTCTGCCTTGCTTTTTCAGTACTGGCACAAACCTCCATACTGGACCGGCGGGTGTCTGTTAGCAAGACATCTGTTCCGCTGCAGGAGGTACTCTCAGCTCTATCAAAAAAGTATAATATAGCCTTTTCCTATGGCAACGACCTGGTGCCCCTGCAGACTCAAGTAAGTATAAATGCAGAGAACCAGCCGCTACGCCAGGTGCTGGACAAACTGTTGCAACATACCAACACGGGCTATTCCATTGTTGGTAACCAAGTTATACTTGGGCCTGTTAAAAAAGAAAAGAAAACCCGCGTTACGCTTAGCGGGCATGTAACCGATACAACTTCCGGCGAAAACCTGCCAGGGGCTGTTATCGCAAATGGCACTGCCGGTACCACCTCCAACATCTATGGCTTTTATAGTATAACCGTGCCTGCGGGTACGATGCAGGTGCAGGTGCGTTATCTGGGGTATGAGCCGCTTATTCTTTCGCTTCAGCATTTAACCTCAGATACAACACTCCAACTGGCGCTTCAGCCTCTCGCTAACGAAATGCAGGAAGTGAGTATAGTAGCAGAAAAAGCAACAGACCTGGAGCAGGCCAACCGGCTTAGCATGCGCGGCTCCGAGGTAAAGCAGCTGCCGCGCCTGCTGGGCGAAGCTGATGCCGTAAAAGCAATGCAGCTGATGCCCGGCGTGCTGGCAGGCCGTGAAGGATCTTCCGACCTGATCGTTCGGGGCGGCAGCCCCGACCAGAACCTAATTCTGCAGGACGGTGTGCCGGTATACAATGTATCGCACCTGCTTGGTATGTTTTCGGTGTTTAACCCGGATGCCCTCAAGTCGGTGGAGCTGATAAAAGGAGGATTTCCGGCGCCATATGGCGGCAGGCTCTCGTCGGTGGTGGATGCGCAGCTGAAGGAGGGCAATAACCGGCAATTTGCCGGAGCTGGGGCTGTAGGGTTGATTTCTTCCAGGCTGCTGCTGGAGGGGCCTGTCAGAAATGAGAAAACGTCATTCCTGGTGGCGGCACGACGCACTTACCTCGATGCGCTTACGACAGCCGCAGCAGCCATTAGCGGGGAAGACATCAGCCGTTATAACTTCTACGACCTCAATGCCAAAATCAATCATACTTTCTCCTCCTCCGACAGGCTGTACCTGAGCGTGTACAGCGGCCATGACAGCTTCTCGGATAAGCAGGAATTCTATAATGCTGGCGGTGATGAGATGCAAAAGTATAAAATGCACTGGGGCAATATCACTTCCGCCCTCCGCTGGAACCACGTCTTCGGGCCGAAACTTTTCAGCAACACTACCCTCACCTACAGCCGCTACCGCTTTGCGCAACAGACAGAAGTGCAAAGCCCGCAGCTGAACCGCTTCGTAGACTATAGTTCCGGCATAACGGATTGGGGCGCCAAAGCTGATTTTGATTACCTACCCCATGCCCGCCACAGCGTGGGGTTTGGCGGCAACTATACCTATCATACCTTCCGACCGGAGGTTACTTCGCTCCGAACAGATACAGATACCCTCACCACCGACGCTTTCGCCTCCATCCGAGCGCACGAATTTTATACTTATGCCGATGACCGTGTACAGCTGAGCGAGCGCCTGCAGGCAACGCTGAGGCTGCACTTTTCGGGTTTCTCTGTTAAAGGAAAATTTTATACTTCGCTGCAGCCGCGCCTAGCGCTGGGCTATACTGCTGCATCAGGCCTAAGTATACGTGCCTCTTATGCTACCATGGCCCAGTACCTGCACCTGCTAAGTAATACTTCCACCGGTACGCCCACCGACATCTGGGTACCAGCCACTGCTAAAGTAAAGCCGCAACGCTCCTGGCAGGCCACGCTGGGCGCTGCTACCGTGTTGGGGCAGCACTGGGAGCTAACATCAGATTTATACTATAAAGCGATGCAGGACGTGGCTGAGTTTAAGGATGGCGCCGATTTTATTGGTGAGTTCTTCCGCAGTGGCCCTGAGACGAACTTCGCCAATTTTGTGTCGCCGCCCTACGAAACACGTGTCGTGTGTGGCAAAGGCTGGAGCTACGGTTCGGAGTGGCTGCTGCGCAAACGGCAGGGAAACACCACCGGCTGGCTGGCTTATACCTTATCCTGGGCCTGGCGGCAAATGGATAGTATCAATTTTAACCAGAAGTACCCTTATACTTACGACAGCCGCCACAGCCTCTCGCTTGTGGTCAATCAGCAGCTCACAGAGAAGCTTAGTATAGGCGGCAGCTGGACGTATCGTACCGGCTATGTAACAACCTTGCCTTCTTCCAGTTACAAAGCCTATCATGAACCTGTCTATAATCCCGAGGGCTGGAGCCCTTCCGTAGAAACGGTCGATTACCTGGGCGAACGCAACAATTACCGCATGCCCGCCTACCACCGGCTGGACCTGAGCCTGACACACACCAAAAAGAAGAAATGGGGCGAGCGCAGCTGGAATATAGCCGTGTATAATGCTTATAACCGCAAAAATCCATACTTCATGCATCTTAGCCAACCAAGCTCGGGCGGAGAAGGAAGCTCCCGGCGCCACTTGTACCAGGTCTCGCTATTTCCGGTGCTTCCTTCATGCAGCTATGGTTTCAAATTTTAAATTGATTACCAATGAAGCAAATAAAGTATAAGCTACTGCTTTGCCTGTTTTCTATACTTACCAGTTGCGAAACAATCGTAGAGACGCCGTTGCCTGCACACGAGCCAAAGCTGGTTGTAAACGCCGTTATCAACCCAGACAGCCTGTTTACAGTCGATGTGAGCGCCAACCAGAGCGCCTTTGATCATGTAACGTACCAGCAGCTGCCGGATGCAACCGTACAGGTCTACCAGGCTGGGCAGCCTTTGCATACGTTACATCACAGGGGCAATGGTATTTACAAAACCGATCAGAAGCCCCTCCCTCTGCAGCACTATGAGCTGCATGTAGCAGCCCCGGGCTTTGCCCCTGCTCAGGCCAGCGCGTTTATCCCCTCTGCACCTGTTATCCGTGATCTCCAGAATACGGCTGTAGCACCTACAGCCTGGGAAGGCCCGACTATCAGCGTTAGTTTTACCCTGGCCGACACGCCGGGGCAGGAGAATTATTATTATCTGCAAGCCTATACTCCCGATACAAGCCATACGGAAAGTAAGCCGTATAACAGATCCGTGGGCCTTAAGCTGGCCGATCCCGTAGAGAGTGAGTTTAGCCTGGAAGACCGCTATTTTTTCAGCGATAAGCTTTTTGAAGGTCAAACCGTTACCCTGTGGGTGCACCTGGACAACTCGCCCAAGCAAACCACCTACCTGCGTGTTGCTCATATCACGCGGGAGTACTATGCCTATGCCAGAACGCTCGAAAAGCAGTCGTACCGAGATAACTTTGCCACTCCGCCCGGGCCCGTAGCCAACAACATTCAAAATGGCATGGGAATTTTTGCAGGCTACAATGCCCTTACATTGGCTATAAAACCTTAATGATCGCCACCTCTCTACTCCTGCAGCTATAAAGGCTGTTTGTGTACATCCTGCGCTATACTCCCCTGCAACTGATTTCGGGAAAGATATCAGTTGCAGGGGAATATTATTTATAAACCGCCATTACGAGACTTACTTTCCCCCTACTTCGGCTGTTTCGTCGATAAGGCAGCAAGGCCTTGCCGTGTTGGTAAAAACAATTACAGGATAAAGCCTATTTTTTATCCTGTTTGTCTAAACAAAGCAACCCTCCCTTTTCCCAATCTATCTTTATACTGTTCTCCGGCCCATTACACCGGACCAATACCAGCGCGACTACTATCACCTAAATAAATGAAAGCTATGAAAAAGACCGTAATTTTTCTGCTGGCCGCTTTGCTGCTGGCCGCAACAATGCCTGTAACCACGCAGGCACAAAAAAGCAAAAGCTTTACTCTTAAAAACGCCATGAGCCTCTTTAACAGGATGTATGGCACCCGCATGGTAAAAACGCTCATCTGGCAGCCGGAGCAGCAGCGTTTTTTTGAAACATCGGGTACGGTACGCTACAGCCTGCACCAAAACAAGGCCTTGCGCGAGGAGTTTGATATTGAACAACCGGATGGCTCTGTAAAGCACGTAGAAGGGATGCTGCGCTACGACACAAACAAAAGCCGCTTTGAGTTTGTGCAGTACGACACGGAAGGGCATGCCACCGTCATGTTTGCAGGCAAATGGGACCCCGACTTCGCTATGATAGACCTGGAACCCCTGAAGCGGCAGTGGCAGTTAAACGGCAAAAGAAGAAAACAGGACCAGGAGCTGCACCTGCGCTACTTCTTTTTCCCGGATGGCTCCTTTAAAAAGGTAGTGCGCACCCTCGAAGATACAGGCGACTCTGCTATTGCTTACGAATACCATTGTCTTCAGCAAAAAATTGCCGGCTTGTAAGGTGGCTGAGATTGTGCGACTACGTCCAGGCTGGTTGCAAATAATGTGCAGGACGGAGGGGATTTCTGCAGCCTGTTATGCGGTCATCTGGGCGGTAGGGCCATCACCCTGGCCCTACCGCCATCTTATACTTCGCACTGACGTACAAACGTACAACGGTCCCACAAAGCAGAAAAACAAGTATGAGCAACCAACCGGCGTATATTATTCCAAAAGACACCCGCATCGGGCATGTGCACCTCAAGGTGGCCGACCTCCAGCGCTCACTTGATTTTTACTGCGGCATCCTGGGCTTTGAGCTGACCACCAACTATGGCGAGGAGGCAGCTTTTATATCGGCGGGCGGCTACCACCATCATATAGGGCTGAACGTGTGGTATAGCAAAAATGCCCCGCCAGCTCCCCGAAACGGGGTTGGTTTGTTTCATACGGCCATTCTCTACCCTACCCGCAAAGACCTGGCAGCCATTTTGCAGCGCTTACTCGAGGCCAACTACCCCTTGACCGGTGCCTCGGACCATGGCGTTTCGGAAGCCCTGTACCTCAATGATCCGGATAAAAACGGCGTGGAGCTCTACTGGGATCGCCCCAAAGAACAATGGCCACAAAAGCCGGACGGCTCGCTGGAAATGTATACCAAACCCCTCGACTTAGCGAACCTGCTGCAGGAACTGGTCTGACAGCCAGGATTGGATTCCTGTCCTATTTCCCCTCTTTTATACTTGTGTGGATACGTTTTGGGCCTGTTAGAGCAGCTCTTTTGCCGGGTCCCAGAACAGGTTTCCGAAGTCCACCACCTTGTCGTTTTCCACTTTCACGCCCTCTTCTTCCAGGCGTTGCTGCATGGCGTTCATTTCGTCGAAGTGCTGCTTGCCTGTTAGCAGGCCATTGCGGTTTACCACGCGGTGGGCAGGTATTTTTGTATGCGGATGCGAGGCGATCAGGGCCCATCCAACCATGCGGGCAGAGCCCTTGGCGCCCAGGTAAGCGGCAATGGCGCCGTAAGACGTTACCCGCCCTTTGGGGATGAGCTGTACTACCTGGTACACGTTCTCAAAAAAATTCTCTTTTGCAGCTGCCATACAATATTTTTATTCTGTCAATTTAAACCTAATTACTTACTGTTTGTCTTACAATTGCGCCTGTTTGTAGAGTAAAACCCGTGTCGGTTTTAAATATATAGATAACGTTGTAACTTTAAACGACTAAAAGTCTGCTACAGACCGGCATTACCCGGAATCTCCTCAAAGGGTTTCGGGTTATTAAGTATACCAGCCGGGCCCGGCCTGTTACAGGCAGTGGTTTTCAGGCCATACTTGTAAACAATACTTATTTATTTAATGCAATACGCAGGCAGACCATACTTCTAAGAAGCTCTTAACCCTTGCTTCTGCTTATTATTTCTGAAAAAACTACTACCGCAATATTCCAGACGGCTACGGCACGCTAAAACTAAAAAACACCCAACAAAATCATGAAGATCAAATACATCGTTTACGCCATACTTATACTTGGATTTGGCGCCCTGGTAGCCTATCGCATTAAAGCTAACAAAGGCGAAGGCGGCGGACCAGGAGGCGGCCCGGGCGGTCCCGGAGGTCCGGGCAAGGGCGGCGCCATGCGCGTAAACGGCGTGGTAGTAAAACCGGAGTCTTTCTCAAACGCACTTGCCGTTTCAGGCTCTATCGAAGCCAATGAGCAGGTGGCCCTTCGCGGCCAGGTGTCGGGGCTGGTACGCACCATTTCTTTTGAAGAAGGAAGCCCGGTTAGCAAAGGCCAGGTGCTGCTAAAGATTGATGATTCGGAGCTGCGTGCCCAACTGGCCCAGGCCCAGACCCGCCAGAGCCTGGCTGCCGAGAATGAACGGCGCGCCGGCCTGCTCCTCAAAAAGGAAGCTATCAGCCAGGAAGAGTATGATGTGGCCAGCGCCGAACTCAAATCTGCCCGCGCCCAGTCGCAGCTCATCGAGGCGCAACTGGCTAAAACCACCATCCGGGCTCCTTTCACAGGCCGCATCGGATTGCGCTCCATTTCGCAGGGCTCCTACCTTTCGCCCGAAACCGTGATCGCTAACCTGGTAAGCACCGACCCAGTGAAGATCTCGTTTTCCGTGCCGGAGAAGTATGCCTCGCAGGTAAAAGAAAAAACAACGCTGAGCTTTACAGTAGCCGGCTCCGACAAAAAGTATACGGCCACAGTGTATGCCATAGAGCCCGGCATAGAAGCCAGCAGCCGTACGCTGCAGCTGCGGGCACGCGCCGCTAACCCTGATGGTGAGCTTCGGCCCGGCTCCTTTGCCAACATCGAACTGCCTTTAGCGGTGATACCTGATGCCCTCCTGATTCCTTCGGAAGCTATTATCCCGGTGCAGAACGGCAAAAAGGTCTTTATAGCCAAAGACGGCAAAGCCAAGGAAACCATGGTAGAGGCCTCTACCCGCACCCAGAAAGATGTCCTGATTACGGCCGGCCTACAGCCTGGCGACACGGTACTAACCACCGGAATTATGACCCTGAAAGAAGGAAGCCCTGTTAAAGTAGCTGTTGGAAAGAATTAGATAGCATAAGCGCGAGAAGTATGAGTTTATCCACCACAAGTATAAAGCGGCCCGTTTTCACGATCGTGATCAACCTGATGCTGATTCTGTTCGGCTTTATCGGGTATAGCTTTCTGGGCGTGCGCGAGTATCCGTCCATCGACCCGGCCATCGTTTCGGTCAGTACCAGTTATTCAGGGGCTAATGCCGATATCATCGAGTCGCAGATAACCGAACCGCTCGAAAAAGCTATTAACTCCATCGATGGCATCCGCAACATTTCCTCGACAAGTAACCAGGGCCGCAGCAACATCAACATCGAGTTTAACCTGGACAAGAACCTGGAAGAGGCCGCCAACGACGTGCGCGACAAAGTATCGCAGGCGGTACGAAGCCTGCCCCAGGATATTGATGCCCCGCCGGTGGTTTCCAAAGCCGATGCCGACTCGGAGCCTATTATTACTATGACGGTGCAAAGTCCCAACCGCGACCAGCTCCAACTTAGCGATTATGCCGAGAACGTGATCTCACAGCGGTTGCAAACCATCCCGGGCGTGAGTAGCGTGCAGATCTGGGGGCAGCAGCGCTATGCCATGCGCCTCTGGCTGGACCCTATGAAGCTGGCCTCCTATGGCCTGACCGTGGGCGATGTGCGCACCGCCCTGAACCGCGAAAACGTAGAGCTGCCCTCAGGCAAGATCAGTGGCGAGAACACCGAGCTGGTGGTAAAAACGCTGGGCAACCTGTCTACGGCCGAGCAGTTCAACAACCTGATCGTAAAATCGGACGGCAACAAACTCATCCGCTTCAGTGATTTGGGTACAGCAGAGCTTGGCCCGGAGAACCTGGAAACAAAAATGGCCGAATCAGGCCAGCCGATGGTGGGTATGGCTATCATTCCGCAGCCAGGCACCAACTACCTTGATATCTCTGAAAAATTTTATGAGCAGTTCGAGAAACTCAAAAAAGATCTGCCCGAAGACATCAAGCTGGATATTGCGATGGATAACACCATCTTTATCAAGCAGTCGGTAACCGAGGTGGCCGAAACCATCCTCATCGCGCTAGTGCTGGTTATCCTGATCATTTACCTGTTTTTCCGCGACTGGGGCATTGCTTTCCGGCCGCTCATAGACATCCCGGTTTCGCTCATCGCCACCTTTTTTATCATGTACCTCTGCGGCTTCTCGGTAAACGTGCTCACCCTGCTGGCGGTGGTACTAGCCACCGGCCTGGTGGTGGATGACGGTATCGTGGTAACCGAAAACATCTTTAAGAAAGTGGAAGAAGGCATGTCGCCGATAGAAGCAGCTATCAAAGGATCCAATGAGATCTTTCTGGCCGTTATTTCGATCTCGATCACGCTGGCGGCAGTGTTCCTGCCCGTTATCTTCTTGGAGGGCTTTGTGGGGCGCCTGTTCCGCGAGTTCGGGGTGGTGATCGGTGCGGCCGTGCTTATCTCGGCGTTCGTATCGCTTACCCTCACGCCCATGCTGAACGCCTACCTGATGAAAGGCGGCCATCAGAAAAAATCGCGCTTCTATGAAATAACAGAGCCATACTACGAGAAACTGAACACCGGTTACGCTAGCGCCCTGAGCGGTTTTATGAAGCGTAAGTGGCTGAGCTTCCCGATCCTAGTGGCCTGTATTGGCCTGATCGGCTTATTTTATACGATCCTGCAGAAAGAAACCGCCCCCTACGATGACAGAAGTCTGATGCGGGTGCAGGTAACTGCCCCGGAAGGTGCCTCTTACGAGTATACCGACCGTTTTATGAAAGAGCTCACGCAGCTGGTAAACGACTCGGTGCCTGAAAAAGCCGTGAACCTGGTGATCACCTCGCCGGGCTGGGGCGGGGCAGGCTCCGTGAACAACGGTATGATGCGCATGGCGCTGGTGTCGCCGGACAAACGGGAGCGCTCGCAAAAAGAGGTCGCCGATTACCTGACCGGCCTGACGCGTAAATATTCGGAAGGACGGATCATGGTTACGCAGCAGCCCACTATCTCGGTGAACCGCCGCGGCGGTCAGCCGATTCAGTACATCATTCAGGCGCCTAACTTCCAGAAGCTGGAGGAGAAGATACCCGAATTTATGGAAGAGGCCAGCAAAGATCCGACCTTCACCAACGTAGACGTAAACCTCAAATTCAACAAGCCGGAGATCAACATCTCCATCGACCGTGAAAAAGCGCAGAGCTTAGGCGTGTCGGTGATCGATGTGGCCCAAACGCTGCAGTTATCGCTCAGCGGCCAGCGCTTCGGGTACTTTCTGATGAACGGCCGCCAGTACCAGGTGATGGGACAGTTTGACCGACCCGACCGCAACGACCCGCTGGATTTGACATCGCTTTTTGTGCGCAGCAATACCGGCGAGCTCGTGCAACTGGATAACCTGGTCACCATGACCGAGCGCAGCAGCCCGCCGCAGCTTTACCACAACAACCGTTACATGGCCGCTACTATTTCAGCAGGCCTGGCGCCGGGCAAAAGTATTGGAGACGGCATTGAGGCCATGGACCGTGTGAAAGCAAAAGTACTGGACGAGTCTTTCTCCACCGACCTTGGCGGCGAATCGCGTGACTTTGTGGAAAGCGGCTCGAATACGATGTTCGCCTTTGGCCTGGCTCTGCTGCTGATCTACCTCATACTTGCCGCCCAGTTCGAAAGCTTTGTAGACCCGCTCATCATTATCCTGACCGTGCCTATGGCGGTGGCCGGTGCCATGCTCTCGTTGTGGCTCTTTGGCCAGACCTGGAACATCTTCAGCCAGATCGGCACGATCATGCTCATCGGGCTCGTCACGAAGAACGGTATCCTGATCGTGGAGTTTGCCAACCAGCTGCGGGAACAGGGCAAGCCTAAAATGGAAGCCATCCTGGAAGCCTCGGAAGCCCGCCTACGCCCAATCCTGATGACGAGTCTGGCCATTGCCCTGGGTGCGCTGCCTATCGCGCTGGCACTGGGCGCTGCCGCGCAAAGCCGCATGGGCATGGGCATCGTGATTGTGGGAGGCACTATTTTCTCGCTCATCCTCACGCTCTTTATTATCCCGGCCATTTACTCGATGTGGTCGCGGGAGCGCAAGCACAACCCGGAACTGGACAAGGCAGAAGCGTACGAGCGAAGCGTATTAGAAACCGTCTGATAAGATATTAAGATACTTAACAATTATATGAAGCATAACATCGTGCTCCTGGGCTTTCTTTTTTGTTCATTTTTGCTGATCACCCAAAAGACCTTTGCACAGGAAACCTTGACGCTGGAAGAGGCGGTACGAATTGCGTTGGAACGAAACTATGACATCAAGCTGGTTTCAAATGAGCTCAAGATCGACCAGAATAATGTGAACCGCGCCAATGCCGGCATGCTGCCGGTGGTGGGCGCTACCTTAACCAACAACAACACGCTGCAAAACAGCTCCCAGACGCGGGCTACCGGCGAAGTGACCGAGCGGAACGGCGCCAAAGGCTCGAGCCTGAATTATGGCGTGGGCCTGACATGGACCGTTTTTGATGGCTTTGGCATGTTTGCCCGCTACGACCAGCTCAAAGAATTGCAGAAGCTGGGCGAGGCGCAACTGCAAAACACGGTGCTCACCAAGGTAGGCGATGTGATCACGATCTATTACGATTTGGTGCAGCAACAACAGCAGCTCCGGGCTCTGGATACCGCTGTGGCCATTTCGCGCTTACGCGTAGAAACGGCGCAGAACAGGTTCCAGATCGGAAAAGCCGCCCGGCTGGAAGTGCTTAATGCCCAGGTGGATTTTAACACCGACACCACCAATCTGCTTCGCCAACGCCAGCTGTATCGTAACACCCAGACCCAGTTAAATGAGCAACTGGCCCGCGAAGTGACCACGGCGTTCAAAGTTGTGGATTCGGTGACCATCGACGACCAACTCACGCTGGGGCAACTGGCCGAGCAGGCCACGCAGCAGAACCCGGCGCTGCAGGCTGCCCTTATCAACCGCAGAGTGGCTGCCCTGGATCTGAAGCAGGTAAAAGCGAACCGCTTCCCGACCATCAACCTCAACTCGGGCTATAATTTTAACCGGTCAGAATCGGCGCTGGGCTTTGCCACCCAAACCACGGGCCGGGGTTTAAACTATGGCGTATCAGCCTCGGTGAATGTTTTTAACGGCTTTCTGCAAAAGAAGAACGAGCGAAATGCTGCTATCCTGATCGACAACGCCCAACTGCAGTATGAGCAGCTACAGGTAAGTATAAAAGCCCAGCTGGCCACGGCGTTTGAAACCTACCAGACCAACCTGAGCCTGGTAAACCTGGAAGAGCGAAATCAGCGGATTGCCAAGCAGAACCTGGACATTACGCTCGATAAATTCCGGTTGGGCAGTATCACGCCCATCGAAGTGCGGGATGCGCAGCTCAATTATGTAAACGCCACCGTGCGCTACAGCAATGCCCTTTACCAAGCGAAGCTGGCCGAGGTGGATCTGAAAGAGATAGCAGGCGCCTTAAACTTCTAAAATTCCGGCAGCTATATTGCTTTGCTAAATTCATACTTAAACAAAAGCGCCGCAGCATTCTCTTATGCTGCGGCGCTTTTGTTTAATTCCGGTTCAAGTTGGCAGCTTTAGACTGATGCCCTTGCACCAGACACAGGCAAGTTTTTGTTTCACTTTGAGGATTCAATCGCGATCATACCTGCTAGTTTCCAGCTCATCTACCCAGACTTAGGATCGTAGGAGGCTTTTATACTACGAACCCAGTTTTGCAGCATCGTTGAGCGCGCAGGTAGATAAAAAAAGAAGGCACCGGTATAAACCTGCGCCTCCCTTTTCATCAACTCACCTTGCCTTTGTTCTATTTCGCTGCACCCGACATTCCTGCTTTTTGCTGCAGGGCCTCCAGCGCACCGGCCAGATAGACCAGCGGCGCATTCCAGTTGATGGCGATCTCGTTGGAGGCATACGAGCAGTCGTCATCGAGGTACATTTCGTCGGGAGCCGTAGCCGTGTAGCCTTTGCAGTTATCCTGGCGGGGCGCGTTGGCGTTGGTGCCGCCTGAAAGCAGCCCCGGCACAGGCTCCGCAATGCCATCGGCAATGGAGGGCCGGTGGTGCGGGTGCATGGTGGCTTTATCGCCAAAGCCCGTTACAAAACTATAGCCCACGGCGTTGCGGCCCAGCAGGTAATCCAGGTTTGCGAGCGCGGCCTGCAGGTAGTGCTTGTTCCCAGTCTGGGTATAGGCCTGCACAAGCGCTATGCCTTGGTTGGCTGCCACCGCGCTGCTGCCCCATATATAATCTTCTTTAACTTTGCCCATGGCCGTTTTGTAGGCATTGGCGGCAGCACCGTCCAGCAATTGGTCGGCAAACTGCTGCAGGCGTTTCTTTATTTCCGGGAGGTCTTTGCCTGCAGCCGGCGTGAGATTGCTGCTGTGCCGGAGCAAGGTATAGTAGCCCAGCAGCCGCACCTGCGCCCACGAGGGCAGCGGCATTTTGGTATCGGGCAGCATGTTCACGGCCTTGTAGTAGCTGTCATCCTTGGTAGTGGTGTATAACTCAGCCGCCGCCCAGATCCGCTCGTCGCCAAAGTCTTTGTCGCCGTACGCGCCGGTGGTTACATCCGGGTCAAACTGCTTGTTCATCGCCTCCTGGTCATACACCACATCGGGGTTTTGCTGTGCCCAGGCCCAGGCGCTGGTGGCTGCTGTCAGGCATGAATCTGAGAGGCCGGGTAGTTCCTTTTCGTACTCCCTGAAAACACGACAGGCCTGCGCCATCACCGCTGCAAAATCGAGCGTAGCGGCTGTGCCTTTCTGCACCACGTAGCGGGGCTTAGTAGCTTGGTCGGGCATCACCATGCCATCAAAAACAGGGTTGGTAAGTTTGTGGTATACGCCACCATCGGCGGGGTCCTGCATAGTCAACATCCAGCGCAGGTTCCAGAGGGCCTCATCCAGCAGGTCGGGCACCGTGTTTTTGCTTTCGGGGATGTTCAGATTTTGAGCTTTATAGTATAGCGGAAAGTCTTCGTATGCCGAGAGCAGGGTGCCCATGGTAATGCCGCTGTTAACGACATACTTGTTGTAATCGCCGGCATCGTACCAGCCCCTGGGCGAGGCGATCACCGTACCAGCCGGGCGCCCGGCCGAAGCCGCGGCAGGATGCACCAGGACGTTATTGTCGGGGTGACCGGCCGGGCGGTGCCATTTGCCCGCATACTGCTCCGGCAGGTCCGTGGACATGCGCTGGTAGTAAAAGCCCTTTATGGCAGCGGCAGCAAGCGCCCGGTGCACGTCGGGCTTTATCTCAAAAGTATAGGAACGGCCCAACCCCGGGATCTCCAGCACATAGGTACCCGGTTTGGTATAGCTACTGAAATCAGCAATGCGCGTGGGCCTGCCTGAAAACTCGGCTGCTTTCATATCGGAAAGCGTGCCGGTATAAACGGTTTTGGAGCGATCAGCGGTCTTGAGGTAAAATTTACCGCCTTGATTCTCACCCACCACCACAGCTATTTTGGATGCTGCCGGGTAAAAACCGAGTTGGTTGAGCCGGATCTGTTCCTGTGCCTGCTGCGCCTTCTGCTGTTTTTGCGCCGACACGCACGAGGCGGAAAGGCACAGGAGCAGTCCCCCTATTGTTTTGTAGAAAATTTGCATGGTTGCTCAGATTACAGCAGGCAAGATAAGCAGATAGCACGCCATCTAAAGGCATCAAATGTTTCGGATGTGGGACCGCCAGGTTAAGTATACGCCGGTATGGGCAAGCCATCCCTTGTTTATACTTGTAACCGCCAGTACTCCGGCTCTATGTGAGGCTTGCATCAGGTATGGAAATGATGCGCATATCAGTCTCTGAGAGAAACCCGATTTATACTTACACTTTCCGAGACCGAAAACGGCTAAGAGCCCTTACACTTCCACTTACCGCTGCGCAACCTTTTCAGCATTAGGCACTTTCTCTACTTTATGCAATACCCAGGCGCCTACCTGCAGGCCCTGCTCCAGGCCGTTGTCGATGGCATCCTGGTAGTGGATGCCGCCATACAATCGCGAAATAGCAGCCTCTTGCGCGGCCTGGTGAAAAGAGGAGAACTGCCGGGCTTCCAGGCCATAGCGTTCTTCCACAGTATCTGTATAATGAAAGTTATCCCCAAAAAAGTGGGTCAGGATCACAGCCGAGGCGGCCGAAACCGTGGAATGCCCGCTCAGGTATTCCGGGAAAGGAGGCGTTTGCAGCAGTGGCTCCCAGGTAGGGTCCACATACTTGCGGATGGCTGTTTCGGGACGGATGCGGTTACTGCGGAATTTCTCGTCCCAGCAACTGATAAACCCGTCCACCAGGGCCACGGCTACCAGGGTGTTGATCTGCATGGCTTCCGCAAAGCTTTTGTTTGCCTGCTTGCAGGCGATTCCGGTGATACCTATCCAGTGGGCACCCGGCGAGATTTTTTTCATCCCCGTCATCAGGTGGCCATTGTCCTGCAGGGCAAACGGGTTGCAGTCCCAGAAAGCCGCGATTCGGTGGTGTTCTTCCGAAAGGTTCCTGCCCTGCTCATATACCTGCAGCAGCAGCTTGTAAAAATCCGATTGCTTATCAGTGGAGAACGCTACGGGCGGCGCCGGTTTAAACTGCGCGCTGGAATCCAGGGTGAACGGCCGGATGGTGTTGAAGTATGGCTCTACAGGTGCAAAAAATCCCGGCGGTGTCGGGAACCAGCTGCCCTCCTCCTCTTTGGGCGTGTAGCGCGGGTAGTTGCTGATGCGGTTATACTTGTCGGCTTTGGCGTAGGCCAGCACCTGCCCGCTTATACTTTGGGCATAGGCCAGCGAGTTATTCACCACTTCCGCATCCATACCGCTGGTGCGACACGAGTCCAGGAAGCGCCGTTCGTAGGCGTCCATCAGCGCACCGGAGGGTTGCAGTTTTTTGGCTGTCTCTATCATGGCCAGCAGGGCGCTCACCTGGTAGGAATAAGCCGTAACGGGCGGTTTTTCTATTTCCGGAAACCCGTTCAGAACACCGTGCATCGGCTGCAACGTGGAGTCGTGCTGCGCAACCACCTGGTAGCCGGCAAGGCAAGTATAGGCAAAGAAACGGGCAGCAAGCGGCGGGTTTGTCACATCGTTCACCATCAGGTCCGTCATTGTGGCGGTTACCTGGCTGATGGCTTCGCTGCTGAAGGGCGGCTGCTCCTGCGTAGGTCGGGTGCAGCCAAAGCAGGTTACTGCCGCAAGTATAAAAATGAGCACCTGTCGCATCACGGCTTTAATTTATAGGCTTTTATACTTCCCTGGTTCATCCCGAAAAGCACCGTATTGTTCAGCGTCAGGATGCTGCGTACATCGCCTTTAACGCACAAGCCCGACCTGGACTGTGGGACATAAGTAAACGTGCCGTCGCCGTTGGATTGCAGCAGGGTGCCATAGCTGGCGTCATACTTGCCAAAGCGCAGACGGGCCTGGCTGATGTTACCGCCCAGCAGCAAATCAGGCCTGCCGTCGTGGTTATAGTCCAGGGTGCTAATAGCAAACACAGGCGAGAACTGCACTTCTATAGGCAGATTCTTCTGCGAGAACCTGCCGCTGGCGCCACCTTCAAAGTATGCGGTTTTCAGGTTGTTTGCCGTCAGCCGGCCAGCGCCGCTGAGCTCCTGCCGGGAGAAAATATCGGACAAGGTTGCATCTGCATAGCTGGCGTAATCAGCAAAGCGCGTCCGCATCATGCTCAGCTGGTCCAGCAGTTCGTCGCGCGTAACATAGGGATAGCTTTTGCCTTTGATGTAGAAGCACAGGATCGGATCCACGGAGCCGTTGTCGTCAAAATCCTTGTAGTATAGTTCGGCAGGTTCTTTCTGGGTAGCCCGTACTTGCGCGTTCTGTCCCTGGTTACCTACCACCAGGTCTGGCCGGCCATCCTGGTTAAAGTCGCCGATCAGCAGCTTGTTCCACCAGCCGGTAGATGCCTTGTCGAAGTATGAACTTGTAGCGTTTGTGAGTTTGCCGTTTACATTTTTAAATACCGTTACCGGCATCCACTCCCCTACCACCACCAGCTCCAGCTTTTTATCGCCATTCAGATCGTGCCAGCCGGCATCGGTCACCATGCCGATGTGCTGCAGCTGCGGAGCCACCGTAGCCGTCACATCTTTGAAGTGGCCATTGCCATCGTTTAGCAGCACGTAGCTTCTTGGTGCTTCCGGGTAGCGCCCCGGTATCACCCGGCCACCTACAAACAAATCCATACTTCCGTCGCCGTTTAGATCGGCTGCCCGGGCGCAACTGGTGCTGGAGTACATAACAGGCAGCGCCGCCGGGCTTTTTGCAAAATTGCCTTTGCCGTCGTTGAGGTATAACCGGTCCTGCAGCAGGGCATCGTCCGGCATAAAGTTGCTATAGCCGCCGCTGCAAACGTACAGGTCCGGCTTGCCGTCGTTGTTGGCATCGAAGAAAAGGGCATCCACGTCTTCACTCATTTTATCGGCCTGGAAAGCAGCCTGCGGTTTTTCAATGAAGCTTCCGTTACGACTCTGCAAGTATAAGATGCCTGCCTGCCCTTGCGTGCCGCCGGCAAACACATCCTCCAGCCCATCGCCGTTCACGTCGGCTTTTACCAGGCAAGGCCCTGCAAACGAAACCGGGTTTACCAGCAGAGGCTGCCGCTTGAAATCATTCAGGGTATTTTTCTGATGGGCAAATGCTACCGGCGATCTCACCTCCGTGAAGCCAGGAGCAGCAGGCTTTGGCAATTTATACTTGCTGCCGGCATTCTTTTCCTGTACGGCCAGCACCTGCCCGGCTTTTACATCGCGCAGCACCTGTTGCCGGCCACTGGGCCATACTACCCGCACCGAATCTACAACGTTATACTTACCCAGCCCAAAATGCAGCACCGCCGGCACGCTCGACTGGTACCCTCTGGCGGGCATCTGCTCCTGGTATTGCTGCTGCCCCTGCGCGTACAGCGTCACTTTTGCACCGATCCCAGCCGTGTTTTTGCCCGCACCCGCCAATGTAAGCTGCAGGTAATGATGCTGTAGCTGTTTTTCAGCCTGGTTCTGGTACACAAAGGCCGTTTGGTTGAGGTTGTTCATCACCAAGTCCAGGTCGCCGTCGTTATCCAGGTCAGCGTAAGCGGCGCCATTGCTGTTGGAAGCCGCATCAAGCCCCCACGCTGCCACCTGGTTGCTGAAGGTCAGGTTGCCGTTATTTTTATAGATATAGTTTTTAACGTTGGAGGCAGGGATCTTTTTAACCACATCAAGTATGCGGGCCATGTTCATCTGGCCGCTCTGAAAAAAAGAGCTTTTATACTTGATGAAGTCCAGGTTGGTGAAGTCGCGCAGAAAGCCGTTGCTTACAAAAAGGTCTTTCCAGCCATCGTTGTCATAATCGGCAAACAGCGGCGCCCAGCTCCAGTCGGTATTGGAGATGCCCGTAAGCTGGCCGATCTCGCTAAAGGTGCCATCGCCGTTGTTGAGCTGCAGCATGTTGCGCATGTACTGATGGTTAAAACCAACCCGCAGCAGCATGTTGAAGTACTCGTAATTGTCGGGCGCAAACAGCAGCTTTTGCCGGCGATTGTCTTCCGGCAGCATATCCACGGCAAACACATCGGGCAGGCCATCGTTGTTGATATCGGCCACGTCGTTGCCCATGGAGTAGAGCGAGGTGTGCCCCATGCTTTGGGGCAGCCTGTCGGTGAAGGTGCCGTCGCCGTTGTTTATGTACAGGTAATCGGGGGCCGAGTAGTCGTTGGTCAGGTAAATATCGGGCCAGCCATCCTGGTTGATATCGGCTACCCCGGCGCCCAGTGCATACGTAAAAGCAGAGCCCGCCAACCCCGCTTTATCAGACACATCCCTAAAATGGCCCTGCTCGTTTTTGTACAGCTTTACCCGGATATTGGCATCTGTTTTCTGCAGTATCTGGCCAATCTTCACATCGTCCAGGTTATTGAACTGTGCCGGGTTATGGTTGAGCAAAAACATGTCCAGGTCGCTGTCTAGGTCATAATCAAAAAAGAGGGCGTTTGTCGTAAAAGACGAGTCGGCCAGGCTATATTGCGGTGCCTGGTCTTCAAAAACCGGCAGTCCGCTTTTATCATTCCCTTTGTTGATGAACAACTGGTTGGCACGCGCCTCGCCCGGCATACTGCCCGAATAGCAGGCGTAAATATCCAGCAACCCGTCTCCGTTCACGTCGGCCATACTTACCCCCGTTTTCCAGCCATAGGCTTTGCCCGCCACTCCGGCCTGCGCCGTCACATTGTCGAACTGCATGTTGCCTTTGTTCAGGTAAAGAGCATTGGGCACCATGTTGCCCGAAAAGTAAATATCCTGCAAGCCGTCGTTGTTCAGGTCTCCTACCGCCACGCCTCCCCCATTATAAAAATACTGGTACATGAGGATGTTACCATAGGGGTTCTCCGTCAGGGTATTGCTAAAAGTGATATGGGTTTTATCGGAGGGCAGCAGGTGGAACAGGGTTTCTGCCGGAGTACTGCCGGCCGCGGTCTTGCCTGGCTCCCCGTTTTGGGCGGATTGCTCGCTGCAGGCACCAAGCAGGGTGGTAAGGACGGCCGCCACCACGAGCAGGCAAGTATGTTTAAATGGGGGCATTGTAAGATAGTAGAGACTTTTAAAAATAGGCATAAGGCACGGAAACTACAATAATATCAGCTTATTATACTTCTACATTCTCTTAAACAGGCTATCCCTATTCAAGCAAGAGAATGATCACAATACTCCGCTTGCGATGGTGCGCTGCTACTGGTCATCAGCCCTGGCGTGTAGCAGATGTTGCGGCTCCCTGAGCTGTTTCGCACTACTTCGTCCTAAAGTATCCCTGAAGCGGATTTCCTAGTCCGCGTTAGTTGCAACACGGGATTAGGAAATCCCCGGCAGAGGTCTTCCGGACCAGCAAGTCCGGAAGCAGCAAATGTTGCGGCCTGGGTAGCAGTCACAATTATGTTACTTTGCTTCCTGCTCTGGCAGCGCGAAGGCCACATAGCTATCGCCTCCTTTTGCGCCCAGCTTGGTGCCGCCACAGGCAATCACGAGGTACTGCTTTCCGTTTACCTCATAGGTGCTGGGCGTGGCAAAGGCGGCTGCCGGAAGTATGGTTTCCCAGAGCAGCTTCCCGTTCTTTTTATCGTACGCACGGAGTTTGCCATCTTTGGTGCCGGCAATAAACAGCAGCCCGCTAGCGGTAACGACCGGTCCGCCGTAACTTTCCGCGCCTGTCTGCGGAATGCCTTTTGCAGTCAGTTCGGGGTATTCGCCATAAGGTATCTTCCAGACATATTCGCCAGTGTTCAGGTTAATGGCATTGAGCGTGCCCCAGGGCGGACTGACCGCAGGGTAGCCCTTTGCATCCAGGAACTTCGTATAGCCCGAGATCTGATAAGGGCCTTTGTCCTTTTTGCCGGCTGCTTTTCCCTGCCCCGGCTCCTTGGGTGCATCAGACTGCCCTTTCTCTTCGCCGAACAAAAAGGCCACGAGCGCTTTTTTCTCATCTCCTGACAACTTGCTGAAGGCCGGCATCATGCCTTTGCCATTGCTAATGATGCTTGCCACATGCTCCCGTTTCAGGCTGCTTTTAAGACTTACCAGCGACGGGTACCCACTGGCCGGGTTCCCTTTCCGCTCTGCCCCATGGCATTGGGTGCAGTTCAGAGCATACAAACGCTGGCCAGGAGGCAGACCTGTCAAGGCATCTTCTGGAACAGCAGTATTTAAGCTGATATGCCACGGCATTTCGGTGCTATTCACATACAGAATACCTTCCGGATCGGCAGCAGCGCCGCCCCATTCTGCGCCGCCGTCCAGCCCCGGAAAGATGATGGTCCCTGTAGAACTGAGCGGCGTAAAGGCTCCTTCGGAGCTGCTTTTACGGAAAGTGGCCAGCAGTTCCTGCCGGTTCTCTGCCAACGGACTGATATCTTCTTCCCGGAAAGTCTGCCGGGCAAACGGCGCCGGTTTGGTCGGGAAAGGCTGCGTGGGCCAGGCTTGCTCTCCCGGCACGTCGGAGGCCGGCACCGGACTTTCTTTAACCGGGAAAACAGGCTCTCCGGATTCCCGGTCAAACACGAACGTGAGGCCCTGCTTGGTTACCTGCACCACAACGTCCTTTTTCTTCCCTTCGTGCGTTACCGTCATCAGCACTGGGGGAGCCGGCGGGTCACGGTCCAGGATATCGTGGTGCACGAACTGGAAATGCCACAGCCGCTTACCCGTGCGGGCATCGAGCGCCAGTAGGCAATTGGCAAACAGGTTGCTCCCCAGCCGGTTCCCGCCGTAAAAGTCGAAGGCAGGAGAGCCTGTGGGCACAAAAACAATGGCGCGCTCCCGGTCTATGGCCATGCCGGCCCAGTTGTTTGCAGCCCCCACTTCGGTATTGGTGTAAGCTTCTTTAGGCCAGGTGTCGTAGCCATACTCGCCGGGTTGCGGAATCGTATGAAATACCCAGGCCAGCTTGCCTGTCCGGATGTTGAACGCCTGGATGTACCCCAAGGCCGCATCGTTGCCCTCCGACACCCGCAGCGGCATGATGATCAGGTCTTCGTAAACCGTGCCGGGCGTGTTGGAGATCACCATTTTATCTTTTGCCGTCGGGCCTAGTCCGGCTTTCAGGCTGGTGCGCCCGTTTTCGCCAAACCCAGTTACCGGCTTGCCCGTGCGGGCATCCACTGCATAAAGCCAGGGACCGTTAGTATATAAAATGCGTTTGTCATTGCCACTTTCCCAGTACACCAGGCCACGGCTGGTACTGAACACATCGGCGCCTTCCGTCTTTTTTCGCCAGAGCTCTTTGCCGGTGGCGGCCTCCAGCGCGAAAGGCTGCGTGGTGGCTGTCATGCCGTAGAGCACGCCATCAAGTATAATCGGGTTGCACTGGATCTGGCCCGAATCGCGGGTATGGTACTCCCAGGCTACTTCCAGCTGCGCCACGTTTTCCGGCGTGATCTGCTGCAGGGAGGAATAATGGTCTCGGCCGGGACCACCTAGATATTCGCGCCAGTCCTGGCCCGCTGCAGCAGGCTTTTTCCCGGGTAGGATCGCCCACAGGAGCGCTCCCACCAGGAGCAGGAATCCGATTATCAGTAAAGGTCTTTTCATGTATGCGGATGTATGGGTTTTAAGGGCGTCTTATGGGTTACTCTTTCACAACTTTCACGGCAGCCCGGTGCCGGTCAGCCCGCACAAAGTATACCCCGGGCGCCAGATCGGCCAGCGAGAGCACGACGGTCTTTCCATTCATATGCTGTTGGACTACCAGTTTACCCACCCTGTTGTATATTTTGATCATTCCGATCCGGGCTTCACTGCAGATAACGATACTATCGCGCACCGCGGTGAGGTATACCTGAAACTTATTACTGAAAGCGTAGCCTACTAAGCAGGCAGCACAAGAGGCGCTCATGCAATTTTGTGGTCAGACAAATATAAAATTTTGCACGACATACTTATAATAAACAGATTCGTTTCGCCCCCTTATTTCGTGCGGGCTTCGGAATTGCCAAACGCAGCAACTAAGCAGGATTACCCTGATGATTTTAGTTGCCTTTAAAAAAGAAGCCCTATAGTATCTACAGGGCTTCTTTTTTAAAGGCAATTGTAATGCTTATTTGTTGATGTTGACGATGCGGATATTATCAATCGCAAGTGTGGTCGGGATTGTGGCAGCAGTCGGGTTCTGAATCAATACTCTAAGTTCAGTGGCCTTGGTGAAGTCACCATACTTCGCCATTTTGGTAGCTCCTTTGTCGGCTGCAAGGTTTCCGAGGTTCACAGCGACAGTATACCATTTTCCATCGGCAGACTTCACAAAATCCTTCAACGGAACGGCAGTATCAAAATCCTTTCCGCTATTGGACTGCCATACCTGCAGCAGCAAATCACCAACGGGCTGTGTGGCAGCAATCTCTACCCGCAGCTCAAAATTAGCCAGTGAGGCAGCCGGATCATAAAGCTCGGCCGGGGTTGTAGGGAAAAGTTTACCGCCATTGAAACTGGCATCATTATTACCCAGGTTCACAAGCTTCGCGTTTGCCCAGCTCCAGTTACCAAGTATAGGCATGTTCACCAATCCATACTTGCCATCAACTGGCGCAATGCCCTGGAAGGCGTCCGTTACTTTGCTCATATCTTCCGAAATGCCCCAGGTAGAGTTAAGCGGGCCAAAAGGAGAATAGGTAACCCGAGTATCCCAGTCAACCATCATTCCGTTTCGGTCATTAAACTTTAACCTGTTGTTTACAGCAGAAAGTCCGCTTTGCGTTTCAACCCGTAGCTCTGCATTAGCCGGGTCGTTATAGTTCACCCCTTCCGGTACGGTCACTGTCAGGGTTGTTCCGTCCGGGCTGGCGGTATATTCCGTTGCGCTAACCTTGCCGGGAAAAACAACATCCTGCACAAAATAAAAGTAACTGCCATAGAGGGTAATCTTCTCGCCTGCCTTTGCCCAATCGTTACTGATGCTGCTTACAACCGGAGCAGGCGGTAATACCTGAAACTCGTAGGTTGTTTCACCAGCTGAGTTCACGATCTTTAATTCATTTGGCACATCGGGGTTTGTGGCTACTGTGGGCACCTCATCCGGAATTCGGATAATCAGGTTTTGCTTAGTGGCGTAAGCCGGATTTACCGGCGCTTTGTAGCCATTAAAGTATACTTCCTGTGTGCCCGCCAGATTATCTCCCATGATCACAATCGTAGTTCCTAGCGTTGACTTGGTAAAAGTGCTGTCAGCTTTTGTAGGAACACGGATGCCCTGAATGACTGGAGGTGCGGATTCCTTGATCGGCTCTCCGTCCTCCTCTTTCTCACAGGAAGAGAGGAGCAGCATACTGCCGAGCAGGAAAAATAAGAACCTATAGCTGATGCTGTAGATTGGTTTAAATATATCTCTTTTCATATAAATATCGCTTATGATGTTCTTTTAGCCTGCTGTTTGTGGTTGCAAACAGCAGGCCTTTTAAAGATGAATCCTGTTATTTCTGATCGAAGTTATAGGGTACCGGTGCTTTGCGTAAGTTAGGTGCCCGTGATAACTCGGTAGCCGGCAAAGGCAGGAAGAAGTTACCGGAGTTTACAGTAACCGTTCTGGAAATGGCGGTGGATTGCGGCACCAGATCCCAGGAGGTTGCATTTGCCTTGTCGTTCGGATAAGCCCAGAATAAACCTCTGTCCTGAGAGCTCAGCAGGTCGTAAGCCAGTTGCGGTTTGTAATAGTGTAATCTTGTAAACTCATACCACGCCTGCCCTTCCATGGCAAATTCCACCAGTCGCTCGCGGTGAATATCCTCCCAGGTGATGGAGGATTTCGGGTCCAGGCCCGCTCTGGCACGAACGGCGTTAAAATACTGCAGGGCCAGCGCATCCGAAGTGGAGGCATTATTGCCTAAAACTGCTTCGGCATAGATCAGGTATACATCGGCCAGGCGCAGCATATAGGTATTAATCTCGGTGTGCTGCTGGGTCACTTTACCGGCGTTGTCGGAAGGCAGCCCCACTACATACTTTTTCACACTAGCCCGGGATCGGTAATCTGCCTGGTTATTGTTGTCAGTTCTCACATGCAGCGGCACGATTTTCTCATCCACGATCTCATGGATATAGTCGTAATTATCGCCTGGCAACATGTAAGTGGCCTTGCGGCGTTTGTCCTGGTTCAGATCTTCGTATTGGTTCAGCGCAAACAGCGAGGCACCAATGTCGCCGCCCCAGCCATCGCCGAAGCCTGTCAGGCTCGAGCCATACGCCAGAAAGGCCTGCACGCTGTTTTGTGTTCCCCAATCACCATCATACTTCCACTGCAGGGCAAACAGGCTTTCCTGATTGTTATTATTCGCTGTTTTGAACAGGTCGGCATAATTCGGCATCAGCGATGCGCCACTATTATCAATCACCCGTTTGGCATAATAAGCCGCACTATCTAGATCAGTCTGGTTCCGGGTACCGTTCTGGCCAACGCCGGCACGGGTCAGGAACATCTTTGCCAGCATCCCTTCTGCCGCCCACTTGTTTAAGCGGCCAGTTGCCACCGAGGCATTCGGTAATACCTTGGCAGCAAAGCGAATATCCCGGATGATAAACTCCCAAACGCTTTCAACAGTATTCCGGGCAATGGTTGTATCAGTCAGTACAGTTTCATTGTTGGCAATGATCGGCACGGCGTCCCAGTTCTGCACCAGGTAAGAGTAAGCCAGGCCGCGCATAAAGCGCCCTTCGCCTATGGCATACTGCTTTACACCTTCCGGCACTGAAGCCGGGGCATAGCGGTTAATGTTGGTGATGGCCGTATTTGCCTGCCCCACCACATTGTAAAAGGCGCGCCAGGCGCTTCCGTTTTCGCCGGTTATACCTGTGGTGTTCATACGGATGTTCTCTGCCTGGTACGAACCGGAATAAAGCAAACCACCCCGGGCATCACCTATACCATGCGATGCCTTGTCGTTATAGGCAAACCATACCACGTTGTAAAGCGGTGTGGTACTGGCCAAAACCTGTTCTGCGGTCTGGTAATAGTTGGCATCCACAATTCTGTCTTTCGGAGGTCTCTCCAGAAACTCCTTATCGCAGCCTGTCAGGAAGCTTAAAAAAGCCAGGCAAGCTAAATATCCTTTATATTTCATTTTGTTCATCACGTTCATTTTTCAACTTGATTTAAAAATCTACTCCCACACTTACCGTATACATTCTGGTGATAGGATAGCGACCGAAGTCAACACCTATCGACTGGGAATTTGCCTGTGCTTCTTTGCCCACGTAAGCACCAACTTCCGGGTCCATACCCTTGTATTTGGTAAAAGTGGCCAGGTTTTGCACACCCACTGAAAGGCGGGCACCCTGCACAACAGCTAATCTTCGCAGCAGTGATGCCGGCAGATTATACCCTATCTGCAGGTTTTTAATCCGCACATAAGAACCGTCTTCTACATAAGCGCTGGTATGGCGTACGCCGTTCTTATTGGCATTCTGGCCGCTGATGCGTGGCACGTTGGTACCCGGATTTTCCAGGTAAGGCTCGCCGGCAGCGTTATAGGCAACTTTGGCATAGTCATAGGTGTCTTCTAACATGTTGCGGCCCAGGTTAATATTATTCGGGTTCGTGTTCACGTAGCGCACGTAATTGTAAATATCGTTGCCGAAAGAACCTGTGATCAGCAGTGTGGCATCAAAGCCTTTCCAGGCAAAGGTGTTGGTAAAGCCCATTGTTAATTTCGGCCATGGATTGCCAATAAAGGTCTGGTCTTTTTCGTCGATTATGTTATCCCCGTTCAGATCCTTGAATTTGGTATCGCCTACCCAAACGCCGGAGGCCTCGTTGATCTCCATGCGCTCGCCGTTTGCGTTAGCAGGAACAGCACTGTTCTCGATTTCTTCCAACGACTGGAATACACCTTCCTGGATATAGCCACGGAACAACCATGGGGCTTCTCCTACTATAGCGCGCTGCGTCCAGTTTTCCATCCACCAGGATACCCGGTCAATAATGGCGGCATCAGAATAGAACTCCGTTACTTTGGTTCGGAAGGCAGACACATTCAGGTTCGTATTCCAGCTAAAGCCTCCTTTATCCACGTTAATCGTGTTCAGAGATAGCGCATAGCCTTTGTTCTGCAAAGCACCAATGTTTACCTGCGGCGCACCGATCGATCCTTCAGAAGCCGTACCCATGTAATCAGGCAGCGGGTTTTGCATCAGCAGGTTATTTGTCTTTTTCACATAGAAGTCACCTTCTAACTGGATGCGGTTTGCAAACAGATTCAGGTTAAAGCCCACGTTGTTGGTGCGGGTTTCCTCCCACTGCAGGTTCGGGTTACCATAGGTGCCCAGTCTAAAACCGGTGCCCCATGGCGTAGTGGTAGATGCCAGTGGTCCATAAATACCGCCACTGCCCTGGTTACCGGTGATACCTGTTTCGAAGCGTAGCTTCAGTTCATTGATCACCGACAGGTTATTTTTCATGAAAGGTTCTTCCGAAATACGCCACGCCGCAGAAACAGAAGGGAAATAACCCCAACGGCTTTCAGGGCCGAAGTTGGCAGAACCATCTGCTCTGATTGTACCTTTCAAGATGTATTTATCAGCAAAAGAGTAGTTTACACTTCCCAGGTAAGACTCCATGGCCCAATCGCCACGGCCGCTGCCATTGCTTTGACCCTGAGCGTTACCCAGGTTGAGTTCCGGCACCTCGTTGGTAACAAAGCCCGATCTGGAGCCATTGATGTTCTGCCAATCTGAAGCCTGCGCTTCATGGCTCGCCATCACGGTAAAGCTGTGCTTAGCAAAATCATGCTTGTACTCCAGCAATTCATTCAGGTTCCAGTAGGTGTTACTTCCGCTGCTCTTTGATAAAGTTGCTACGTGCGCGGGCTGACCACCTAACTTATAGTTCGGATTGAAATAAGTAGACTGATTAAAGCCCGCGTTGCCGTTGAGTGAGGTACGGAACTGCAGCCCTTTCATAATATCTATCGCTGCATTGATGCCGCCGATAAAGCCTCTTCTCTGAAGATCGTTCTGAACCAGGTTTGCAATGGCAATGGGGTTGAGTGGCGTAAACTGCAGGCTGCTGCCGTTACTTTCGTCCGGCCCGGCCCACGAGCCATCAGGATTACGGACCGCCACGTTCGGCGCCATTTGCAACGCTGTGATAATGATATTTTCCTGTGAGGTGCCCAGCATTTCGTTGGTTTGGTTCACGCTCAGGTTGGTGCTCACCTTTAACCACTTCCGTGTCTGGTTATCCACGTTCAGGCGCAGCGAGTAACGGTCAAACTGAGAGCCCAGCGCCACACCTTCCTGGTTAAAGTATTCACCTGATAGATAGAACTGCGTCTTGTCGCTGCCGCCGCTTACACTTAGCTGGTGCTTGTTAAGTGCCGCAGTCTTAAACAAAGCCTCCTGCCAGTTAGTCCCTTCTCCAAGTATGGATGGATCTGCAAACTCCACATTTGGCGTTCCTCCGGTTAATCTTCTGATAATATTGTGCATATCAGCATACTGGCGCAGGTTCATTGTCTTTAATTCCTCAGGTTTATCCTGTAAGGAATAAAGATAACCGTACGACACTTTCATTTCTCCGGCTTTGCCGCGCTTGGTCGTGATCAGCACCACGCCGTTGGTGCCTCTTGAACCATACAGGGCTGTAGCCGAAGGCCCCTGCAGGATCTCCATAGACTCAATGTCGGCTGGGTTTAGGCCAGCCAGCGGATTGCTGGAACTGGTAACACCATACCCAATATTGCCGGGTTGCATCTGCACCCCATCAATCACATACAGTGGTTCGTTAGAACCTGTGATAGAGTTAACGCCCCGGATGTTTACCGATATGCCGCCACCTGGCTGTCCGGTGTTCTGCGTAACATATACGCCCGCCGCACGGCCCTGAATGGCCTGTTCGATCGTTGTGTTTACCGTTTTCTGAATCTCTTCAGACTTGATCGTAGTTTGGGCACTGGTTACTTCTGCACGCTTCACCTCACCATAGCCGGTCACCACGACCTCATCGAGCACCTTCTGATCTACAGCCAGGCTGACATTTACCTGGGAACGGCCGTTTACCGGAACTTCCTGTGCTTTGAAACCGATGTAGGACACAATAAGCACTGCATTGTCTTCCGCCTGTACCGTGAAGTTACCGTTCGCATCGGTGATAGCGCCTGTGGCCGTTCCTTTCACCCCGATGCTCACGCCCGGCAGGGCCGAGTTGTCAGCAGCAGAGGTTACTTTGCCGCTCACGCTGTGCTTTGTCTGAGCAAAGCCCGCAAAGCTGCAAAGAAATAAGAGGGTGAGTAGTACCGGGACAGTCCGCCAGGCAGGTAAGAAAGGAAGCCCGGGGCTGTGAAGCAGGCGCTTCCTGAAGTAGTATAAATATTTCATAAATACTTTTAAGTTTTATAAAGGATTTGTTTTTGGTTTAGATGCGGTGTCAGGGGAGCGGCAAGCAGCTTACCCCGTTAAGTTGATGATGCTTTCAGCTTCTCTTTTATCCATACTTTATTTTTATCCATACTTTATGATTGATTTAACTTAACTAAGTCAGACTGGCGGTCCGAAGTATAAAAAGGCCGGAGCCATTCATGAGCACTCCTTATATCATATCCAGAAAAGCTGGTATCAAATGCAGCAGTAACAATGCATTTACCTTTAAGAACCATAAATATCCTGGCCTATACTTGCTAGGCTCCTCCCCTACGGTTGCCCGGTAAGTACTCACTAACCTCGCCTATACTTTATCCACCTCATATCGGGTTGAATGGTGCATCTAAAGTATAAAGGAGTTCTCTAAGGCAGGGGTATCAGATGTTTCCAATGTAGGACCAGTGCGTTAACAGGGCTTTAGAAGGCATTTTTTATTCAGGTATGTAGATGTGCCGCCTCAACCTGCCTTGGCTTCCTGAGGCGCAACCAGCGTGCTCCTTTAACAAAAAGCACCCTTCCAATTGCGAACTGCAGCACTGGCACGGCGCAATTTCAGTTTCCGCAAGAGGGCTTGGTATTGGAGCAGCACCATGCATTCGCTGTTACTGCATTGTGATCGCCAGGTTGACATCCTCCACCTGCAAGCAGGCGAACATTGTTGTTCTAAATTCAGATTCCAGCTTTCCTGCTTTGCGGGCTGTCACTATTATACTTGGGATGAGCTTGGGCAACTGCAGCTGCAGCTGTGATGTAGCGGAACGTAGCGTCATATGCACCTGCTTTTCATCCCAGCGGAGGCGTATCAGTTCTACCTGACCGTGCAGCTGCATCCTCGCTACCCCAGCCTTTGTGCCCGGCGGGCACGCCTGTTCTAAGTTTGGTGCAGGCAGCCAACTGATAAAGCCGTTTTCAGGGGCAGCAAACGAAAGGGTCTGGTCTACAACGCAGGCCATATTGCTAGCAGTAGCAGAAAAAAAGGAGGAGGCAACGCTGTAGACGTGTCATGCCGGGTGTTCCGTTCTATGCCACCATCTCGGGTTGAGGCATTGTAAAGTATACCCTGGCTTGCCCATGCTAACCAGGATATACTTTGTTGTTTTCAATTGTTTGGGAAGGCAGTCCGATTATAGTTCTCTTACCCAGATGTTGCGGTACTGAACCGGGTTGCCGTGGTCCTGCAACGTAATGGGCGCTTTGCCGTGCGGCTTGTAGGCGGGCAGGCCAATGTACTCGGTCGGCCCTTTCAACTCCACGTTGTTTTGCACCAGCACCCCATTATGCAGCACCGTAACGCGCGCTGGCGTAAACACCGACCCGTCTTCCTTAAAGCGGGGTGCTGTATAAATGATGTCGTACACATTCCATTCGGTTGGCTTGCGCATGGCATTTACCAACGGCGGGTGCTGCTTATACACGCTGCCGGCCTGCCCATTGGCGTACGTGCGGTTGTGGTAGGAGTCCAGCACCTGCACCTCGTAGCGGTCCTGCAGAAAGATGCCGCTGTTGCCCCGGCCCTGGCTTTCGCCTTTCACCTCGTCAGGCGCGTTCCACTCGATATGGAGCTGGAAATCGCCGAATTCCTTTTTAGTCGAGATATCGCCTTTGCCCACGGTAAATGCATTATCCTTTACCGCCCATTTGGCTTCGCTGCCATCGCCTTTGGCTTTCCACTGCGACAGGTTTTTGCCGTCAAATAAAACTAGGGCATCTGAGGGGGCCGCCATCCCTGTTCCGGGTGTGATCACGCGCACCTCCGGTTCCCAGAACTCGGTCATTTCGGGTACCATTTTAGGTGGCTGCGGCACTTGCTGCGCCCGGGTTTGGGTGTAGGCACATAGGCCTAAGGCGAGAGTAGTAATGGTGATTTTTTTAGTAAGTATAAAGCTCATAAGTGTTAGCTGTTTTTAACGGTATTGCTTTAAATTTAGAAAGACAGTATGCTTATAACATCAAAAGGAATAAACGTCTGTTTTTACTCCTAAGCACCTAGCAGGCTTTCTGCCTTGCCGGCGAGGCCCTACTTTTCTCCTTGATGAGAAAAGTAGGCAAAAGAATCAAGACGATTTTGAACTCGCTGAACGCTCAAACAAAAAATCGTCATCAGTGCACCTGGCAAATACTGCTACAATTAATTATAGAAGTTGATTACTTACTGTTCAGCGAGTTGATCCAGGAGGCGATCTTCAGGGCATCGCTTTGCGGCACCTGCGGCATCGGCGGCATGGGTGTGCTGTGGTCGGGCCAGTTCTCTGGCTTGGGTTCATGGATCAAGGCTACGATCTGGCTGTCGGTATACTTGCGTTTGGCTACCTCCCGGAAAGCGGGTCCTACCTGGCGCTTGTCTGTGTTATGGCACGAGAGGCAGGTATGTTTGGCCAGCAGCGGCTTTACCGCCTCAAAGGTCAGAGCCTCTTTCGGAGCGGCGGCTGCCTTTTTCGACGGGGCGGCGGTTCCGGTGGTTTTCGCTTTGCCTGTTGTCTTTGCTGCGGAAGTCGCTTTTGCCTGCTTTCCGGCTGCCGAGTTTATAGTACTTACTTCGTTTGCAGACAGCTTTTGCCCTGCCGGAATGCTGTTAAGCGTGTAGTAGGCATTCGGATGAACAAGCGTATAATAATTATCGCGGGCACGCACCCCCTCCAGCTTGAGCAGGTGCACGTAACCGGGCCGCAAGCCTTCTACCACCAGGCGCGCGCGCATCCCGTCGTCGGATAGTTTCACACCTTTAATAGCGTTTGTTTTCTTATCAGCCACGGGGCTGCCATACACAGCGTGGTATTTATAGGTAAAACTCTCCACGGCATAAGAAGCCAGGTTCTGGGCCGACTTTTTATCGACCGGCATGGTAAACTCCACTTCAAAGCCATCGGGCATGGCACGTACGGCACGCATTTCGAACGGCACCTTGTTGTTCCAGACCAGGCGCTGCAAGCCTTCGTTGGCCTCGCCGGCTGAGCCCCAGCCCCGGTTGGTTTCGCCTACAAACAGAGAACCGTCGTTAGCCCAGGCCATGCGCAGCACCCCCGACTGAAACCCGCTTCGGAACAGAAAAGCAGCGCCCTGGTACTCCCCGTTCACTTTCTCCAGAAACACCCGCGAAATAAGGCTCATTCCCTGGTCACCGACCAGCAACTGCCCGCCAAACGGACCGAAGTGATCTTCGGGTATTTTGATCACCTCGGAGTTGGAAATGCCCAGCACCCCATGCGGCAGCCACACGGCCGGCAGCTGCAGGTCCGGAAAGTCCTTTTTGGCATCCAACCGCGTCACATACTTATCGCCTTCCCGGTTCTCGGGCTTTACCTGCTCGCCGTTTTTACCGGTGTCCAGGCGCGGGTCTATTTTGGCATAAATGTCTTCGGGCTTTAGCTTCAGCGGCGAGTTGGACATACTTGTCCAGCGCAAACTGGCCGGATGGCCCATAAAGGCGCCTTTCTTTATATGCCACACGCCACCCGAGCCCACCCAATCGCCCTGGTTTTCGGAGTAAAACAGCTCGCTATCTACCATCCCCAGGCCGGCCGGTGACCGGAAACCCGCTGCCCAGGGCTCCATTTTGCCGTCTTCGGTGATGTGCATCATCCAGCCGCGCATGGGTGCCATACTTTGCGCATGCCACCAGTCACCCGGAAAGCCCAGATTAGCGGTAACAAAGAATGAGCCATCCGCCGCTATTTTTGGCCCGAAGCTATATTCGTGGTAATTGCCCGATAAGGGCCAGGCATAGATGGTTTCGAACTCATCGGCTTTGCCATCGTTGTTGGTATCGCTGAGCTTGGTGAGCTCACCGCGTTGGGCGCAGTACAGGGAGCCGTTCTTGTAAGCCAGCCCAAGCACCTCGTGCAGGCCGGAGGCAAACTTGCGGAAGAACGGGCGCGCGCTGGTGGGGTTCTCCACAATAAAGATATCGCCCCGCCGGGTTGAAATGCCCAGGTCGCCGTTCGGCAGCACCACCAGCCCGCCTACTTCCAGCAAAGTGCCTTCGGGAGAGCTGACGCGCATGATCTTAAAAAAATCCTCCTCCATCGGCGATTCCTGCGCCTGTACCTGCGCGCTAAAGCCGGCCACCAGCCCTGCTGCCAGCAGCAGGCGTTTCCAGATGTTGTTTCTGCTGTTCTTCATACTATACGTTCTAGAAAAGAATGGAATAGGTCAGTTTTTCACGCACCGGCACCAGCAGCTCCTGCCCGTCGGCCACCGTACGCACAATCGGTTTGGCACCAGCGGCATCATCCAGGCGCACATAGTAGGTTTTATCATCTACCTGGTAGAGGCCTTTAGCCATTTCCCCGATCTGCTTGCCCTGCGCCAGGCGCACATACAGGCCAGCTGCCGGGTTTTGGATGCTGATGCTTCGCTGCAGGCCCTGGCCATTTTCCAGCACATGGATCGCATCCTGCACTGCAGCGCCGTAGATGCGGTATTTGAAAGTGGGTTCATCTTTGGCATTCAGGCTATAGCCTTTCTGGCGGAAAGCGCTGCCGGTGGTATCGGTTACCCAGGCAGCCTGCTCAGATGGGAGCTTTGCCACAGAAAGCGCCGGTTTGCCCAGGTGCTGCACCGCGCCCAGCGCCCGCGCAGAGCCGTCGCCGCGCTCATGCCACATCGGGGTGGCATCCAAAAACTGCCCGCGCCATACCTGCACAAGGGCACCATGGTCGGCATCATAAGTATAATGCACCTGCGCCGGGCTGCCCACCGACACGGCATGCGTTACGCGCTGACCATCAGGCAGGTCCATAAAGCTGCGGAGGATGGGTTTCTCCAGCGCATCCACTAGAATGGGATCCACCACATCGGCCATGGCTGCTTCCTTGTCGCTGATCAGGTATTCGCGGAGCGAGGGGCCCGACACGTAGAGCGCCAGGGCGGGCTTCGCCCAATCCATGGATTTGGAGTATACGACCTCCAGGGGCACTTCACCGGCCGGTAAGGTTACCGTGCCTTTGCCGTTCCATTCTTTCATTGGCACGGCCTGCTGGTTGTTCACTTTCACCATCCCATAGCCACCGGGCGTGTTGATGTTAAAGGTATAGGCGCCGGGCGTTTTCACGTGCAGCGTACCCGTGTAGCGGATCAGATATTCTTTGGTTTTGGCCGGCATCCCGGAGGTCATCACTGATAAAGGTCCTTTTGCCTCAGGCGGCAAAGTAGCATACGCGGGCTCTTTGTCGAAGCGGCCGGGGTAAAGGGTATAGGTCAGGTTGGTGAGCGGAAGGCGCTCCATACTATAGGTGGTGAGTTTGATGTTGCGGAAAGCCACTGCACCATGATCGCCCTGGATGCGCAGGGGCCCCTTGGCTACTTCCTGGTTGCTGCTGGCCCCACGGGTAGGCCCGAAAAGCACCACATTCTCCTGCACCGGAATGCCGTTGAGCTCGACGCGCAGTAGCTTGGCATTTTCTGTTTTCCGGCCACTCGCATCAAAGCGGGGCGCCTGGAACGAGATCTTCAGGTGCTGCCACAGGCCCGGGGCGCGACTTACGTTCTGGCGCGGCGCATAGCCCTGGAAACCCTGCTGCCCCTGCGGGCGGCTTTCGTCCCAGCGTTCGTAAATGCCGCCGTTGCTGGCTGAAGAAGCTTTTGTTTCGCCCCAGCTATCGGCCAGTTGCACCTCATAAAGCCCCTGCAGGTAAATGCCTGAGTTAGATCCTTTGGCCATCATGTAGTCCAGCTCGATATCCACATCACCGTGTTCCAGGTTGGTCAGCAGGTCTTTGCCGGCGGCTTTGCGGCCCGGCAGGTTCACCAGCACGCCCGTGCCTTTGCTTATGGTCAGCTTGTTTTCTTTGGCAAGGTCGGCCGCCACATCGCCGGCCAGCTGCCAGCTTTTGCCCGGGCTCCGGAAAGCGGAAAGGTCCCGGAGTTCCAGCAAGGTGGTCTGGCTCCGGGCGGGCCCCGCCAGGACCAATGCGCCGAGCACCACACAGGCTGCAAACAGGCGGTTTAAGGCAGATAACTCATTTTTATAGTTCATACTTTCAGGGAATTATCAGGAATTCAAATATATCGAACAGGTATTATTTTGCTTCATGGTTTAGGCTGATAAGGATGGTTGCGGATTCCAGGCCTTCGGAGGTGGCGGTCAGCTTTACCTCCCCTGCCGCTTCCTGCGCCTGCACGATGGCCAGGCATTTGCCATGGAACGCCTTGCGTTGGTTAGCTTTAAACGGCTCCATACTTGTTTCCAGGCCATTGTCCACTCCGGCTATACTTGCTGGGCCCTCCAGGGTAAAGTGCACCAGGTTGTTGGCATCAGGTACTTCCACGCCATCCTTGTCCACGATGCGAACCGTCACAAACGAGAGGTCTTTGCCATCGGCTTTGATGCTGCTGCGGTCTGCCTCGAGTATAATCCTGGCTGGCGCACCCGCCGTTCTGACCTCCTGCGTCAGCACCTCTTTTCCATCTTTCCGCGATACGGCCCGCAACGTTCCGGGAGCAAATTTGAGGCGCCACATCACGTGCAGGTCATCGCCCTTTTTCTGCCGGATACCCATGGACTTGCCATTCAGGAACAGCTCCACCTCGTCGGCATTGTTATAGTAGGCCCATACATCCACGGTTTTGCTTGGCTGCCAGTTCCAATGCGGAAATACGTGCAGTACCGGCTCGTTTGTCCACTCGCTTTTATACATGTAGTAAGTGTCTTTCGGGAAACCGGCAAGGTCTACCACGCCAAAATAAGAACTGCGCGCCGGCCAACCGTAAGGCGTGGGTTCGCCCAGGTAATCAAAGCCGGTCCAGATGAACATGCCCGACAGGAAATCATACTTTTTAATCACTTTCCAGGTCTCCTCGTGCGTGGAGCCCCAGGGCGTGCTCACATTGTCGTAGGCTGAAATGGTCATATCCGGGTTGCCACCGCTGAAGGGGATGTCCCAGCGCATCGGCCAGCGGCGGATGCTGTCGGATGGCATGCTGTAGGTGCCGCGCGTGGCCAGCGCCGAGGTGGTTTCGGTGGCGATAAACTTCTGCCCCGGAAAGTTCTTTGGGAAATCCTTGTAGAGCTCGTGATGGTAGTTGAAACCCACCAGGTCTAAAGCGCCGGAAGTATAGATGTTGTTTTTGGGCTGTGGATCATTCAGCGCCGAGGTGATGGGGCGTGTCTGGTCCAGTTCTTTTACGAGAGCGGCCAGTTCTTTGGTGATCTGCGGCCCGGCGATGCTGTCCCACTGCTCCGGAATCTCGTTGCCGATGCTCCAGATAAATACACTCGGGTGGTTTCGGTCGCGCAGCACCATATCCTGCAGGTCCCGTTTGTGCCATTCGTCCCAGGAGTGGCTGTAATCATACTTGTTCTTTTCCTTCTTCCACATGTCGAAGGCCTCGTCCATCACAATAAAGCCCATCCTGTCGCAAAGGTCGAGCAGCTCGGGCGCGGGCGGGTTATGCGAGGTGCGGATGCCGTTCACGCCCATGCCGCGTAAAATTTCGAGATGCCGCTCCAAGGCCCGTGTGTTTACGGCAGCTCCCAGGGCACCCAGGTCGTGGTGGTTGCACACGCCCAGAATCTTCATCGGCTTGCCGTTCAGCGAGAAGCCTTTTGCCGCATCAAACTCAAAATAGCGAATGCCCAACGGTGTTTCATACCTGTCGATCACCTTGCCCTGCTGCTTTACCAGCGACACCACTTTGTACAAGTATGGCTGCTCCACCGACCATAGCGTCGGGTTCGTCACTGTAAGTTGCTGGTCTACGCGGGTGGTGCTGTCGGCCAGTGGCAGGTTTTCGGTTGTTGCGGTGGCTACTTCGTTTCCGGCGGCATCATACACCAGTGTCTGCAACGTATAGCTGCTTTTCTGATTGCTTTGATTGCGGATAGTAGTGTTGATGGCGATGCGAGCGGACTGCCCGCTTACCTGCGGCGTAGTGACAAACGTGCCCCAGTGGTCGACGTAAACGGGGTTAGTTTTCACCAGCCATACATTGCGGTAAATGCCCGAGCCGGAATACCAGCGGGAGTTGGGCTGCTGGGCATTATCCACCTTCACGGCAATGGTATTGGCCTGGCCGCCATACATTAAATATGGCGTGAGCTCGTAGCGGAAGGAACTGTAGCCGTAAGGGCGCTTGCCCAGGTAGTGGCCGTTCACCCAGACCTCGCTGTTGGTGTATACGCCATCAAAATCAATGAAAAAGAGCTTGCCTTTGTCGGCCTCCTCTACCTGAAACGATTTGCGGTACCACCCAATGCCGCCGGGCAGCGCGCCGCCGCCCGTTCCGGCCGGGTTGTGCTGGCTGAAGGAGCCTTCCACGCTCCAGTCGTGGGGCAGGTTCAGCGCACGCCAGCCGGCCGCCTCAAACGCGGGCTGCTCGGCGTTATCCACATCGCCCAAATGAAACAACCAGCCTTTATCAAAGCCTGTTCTTTCCCGGGTTTCTGCTGGCACGGATTCTTGCATAGGCGTTGTTTTGCAGCCACACAGGCTTACCAAGGTGGCCAGGAGTAAAGTATAGATATACTGCTTTGTACGCATCATTTTCTGGTATAAGGACGTTCCGGCAACCTGCTCCTTCGCTTCTGCAAGTATAGCCAAGCATACTGTCGGTGTCAGGCAAGGAAAGGGATGGCGGGAAGCAGCACACCGCCCGCCATCCGGAAAAAAACTCACCTTATTTTTACTTTACTCCTCCGGCACGTAGTACCTGGCTTACTTCAGTTTTACAGCTTTCGCTTTCCCGCTATACTTGATCACCTGGTCTGGCTTGGCATCGAAGGCGAGCGGCTGCGGCTTGTTCTGGCTCACATACACCACATGAAAGGTCCTGTTTTGGAGCATACCGGCAAAGTCCCCCTGCTGTTTGCCAATGGTCAGTGTTTTGGTAGCCTCGGTATAGGTGATCGGGATTTTAGCAAACTTGCCTTTCTCATAGTTATAGTTGGTATTCTCGTCTTCGTAGAGTTCAAATTGGCCGTCCTGGCCGCCGTATACATACAGTGTGATCGTATCGGCTGCCTTCTGGCCGGTATATTCTATTTCGGGCCCGAACGGAAGGATGGCCCCTGCTTTTACAAAGAGCGGCATGCGCTCGTAAGGCGCTGCGGCCTGGATCTGCTGGCCGCCTTGCACATAAGCGCCGTCGTAGAGGTTATACCAGTTGGTACCGGCTGGCAGGTAAACGGGCCGCGAAACAGCTTTGGCCGTATGCACCGGGTTTACCAGCAGGCTAGGCCCGAACATATACTGATCACCGATGTTCAGCACGTTCTTATCGGTGCCAAAATCCATGATCAGCGGCCGCATGATGGTATAGTCGTGGTGGTATACCTGCCCTGCCAGAGAGTAAATGTAAGGCATCAGCCGGTAACGCAGCTTGTTATAGTATACAATCGACTGGTAGGCTTTATGATCTTCCGGAGCAATATTGAACACCTCGCGGTACGGGTACTGGCCATGCGAGCGGAACAGCGGCATAAAGGCGCCATACTGGTACCAGCGCGTTTCCAGCTCCCGCCATTCTTCCAGCGCCTCGCCTTTCGGATCGGGCCGGTCATACTTGTTTTCCACAAAGAAGCCGCCGATATCGGTCGTCCAGTAAGGCAGGCCGGAAAGTGAGAAGTTGAGCCCAGCTGGGATTTGGCGCCCCATTTCTTCGAAGGTCGCCGCAATATCGCCGCTCCAGGTAGCGGCGCCGTAGCGCTGCAAGCCGCCAAAAGCCGAGCGGGTAAGTATAAACACCCGCTCGTTGGGGTTCTGGGCCCGCTGCCCTTCGTAAATGGCCTTGTTCTGCATCAGCACATAAGCGTTAAAGTACTCCTCTGCCGGCCCCAGGTAGGTTAGGTTCATGAGGGCTTTGCGGTGTGCAATGGAGGAGTTAGACAAAATATCGGGTTCGGACGCATCCAGCCACCAGGCATCCACCCCTTTGCTGTACAGTTTTTCGCTGATCTGATGCCAGAATAGCTTGCGGGCGTCGGGGTTAAAGGCATCATAAAACGTGGAAACATAGCCCTTGCCGATCCAGTCTTTTATCCCTTCGTTGATGCTTGTCTTGTAGAGGAAGCCCTGCTGGTCCATGGCTTTGTAGTTCGCAGTCTGCGGGTAAAACTTGGGCCACACCGAGATCATGAAATGGGTATTATACTTGTCGTGCAGCTGCCGGATCATGCCGTCCGGGTCAGGGAAGCGGCTTGCATCAAATTCGTGGCTGCCCCACTGGTCCTCTTTCCAGTAAGACCAGTCCAGCACAATGTTGTCGAGCGGGATGTGGCGCCGGCGGTATTCCTGCACCACATCCAGCAGCTCCTGCTGCGTTTTGTAGCGCTCGCGGCTCTGCCAGAAACCCATCACCCATTTGGGCATCACCTGCGCAGCGCCTGTCAGGGTGCGGTAGCCGCTGATCACATCGTCCAGGTTGCGGCCCTGCACAAAGTAATAATCAATGGCATCGCCTGCTTCGGAGGCAAAGGCCACCCTGCTTCTCTCTTCCGGGGTTTGCGGCGTCAGGTAGCGCAGGGCAATGTAGGACTGGCCGCCATCGGGGTTCCATTCGATCCGGAAAGGGTGCCGGCGGCCTTTGGTCAGCTCCTGCGTAAACACTGATAGCCCCGGGTTCCAGGCTTCGCGCCAGCGGTCGAGCAGCAGCTCACTATCGATCCATACTTTGAGGTAACCGGAGGCCGGCATCGAAAAATGAAACTCCCCGCTTGCGTCCGGCTCTATAAACCCTTCCCAGGTCACGTGGCCGCCTTCCAGCTTGTAGCCTTCCGGAAATTTGTTCTGATCTTCTAAAAACTCATAGTTGATATCGTTCTCCAGGCGCACAATGGGCGCCTTCCCGGATTTGGGATCGGAAGTGTACGTTGCCGTCAGGCCACCGGGTTTGTTGTCTTTGGTGTAAAGCTTGAACGTGGAGAGCGGCTGATAGGGGCGCACATCCCCGAATTTGGTGATCGAATTATTATCCCAGAGAATGCCATAGTTCCGGCTGGAAACCATAAAAGGCACCACCGCTACCGAGTTATACTGCGTCAGGTCCACCTGCCAGCCGCGGTAGTTCATCAGGCCGGCCTGGTGCTGGCCCAAACCGTAGTACGCTTCCCCGTCGGCCGCTTTAAAGGAGCGCTCCAAGCGATAGCTTTGATCTTTATCAAGCGTTACCGGCGTAAAGGCTTTGTCGGTTTGGGTGGCTTCCTGCAGCAGCACCTTGCCCTGGGCATCGAGAAATGTTACCTCGCCAGTGGCGGCCGCTACTCTTGCCTGCAGTTGCTTTGTGGTAAGCAGCAGGCCTTGTTTGTCTTCGGTCAGCTGCCAGTCTGTGGTGGCTTTGCCGGTGTGCACCACCATCAGGCTTTTGCTTTCAGTGGGCAGCTGTGCGGGCGAGGCTGTCACGTGCACGATACGATCGGAGACCACCTGCAGCTTTACAAACTGGGGCGAGGCGGCATCGGCTTTTTCCAGTTCCACCACTACACCATCGGCTACTTTTTTAAAGCCTTTGATAGGACCGCCAAAAGCGGAAAACGCCAGGAGCAGCAGCAGACCGAGGGTACTTTTTGATTTCATACGTGCATTGAAAGAGTTGCCTTCGCTCCGGTTGAGGAGCAAAATATCCGGAACCAATTTACAAACAAGGACTTAAAGAAAGGGGTATCAAATGTTTCCGATTTAAGAACCATTTGTTAACATCCTGTACGTCCTTTTCCGGAAGCAGGTAGCATTTGCCTTTTCAGGGAGGTTTGGAAATTAAAAAAACAAAGTATACACGCCTGCACAGGAACACCCGGCAAAAACAGCGGCTCGGAAAGCGGATGGTTTATACCTGTCCTTATACTTGTGCAATAAAAGCAAAAGCTGAACGGACGGGCCGTTCAGCTTTAAGAAATTCTAGCAATCAACTGTTAGTCCTGTTCTGCTTTTTGCCGGGCTTCAGCGTAATGCGAGGGCAGGATTTTGTAGGCTTCCTTAAAATATTTGGTAAAGTATTTCCGGTTGTTAAAGCCGACCTTGTAGGCCACTTCGGCTACGGTGAGCTGGCTCTTTTCCAGGAACTGCGCTGCATGCTGCAGTCTGATCTTGCGGATAAACTCCACCGGCGACTGCCCGGTGATGGCCACCATCTTTTTGTAGAGATGCACGCGGCTTACGCCCAGTTCGCGGCTCAGCACTTCAACCGACAGGTCCGGATCGGCTAGGTTCTCCTCCACATAGCGGATCGCTTTCTGGATCAGCTTATCATCCAACGACACGATGTTTTGCTGGCTCGTCTGTACGCTGATCTTTTTCTCGAACACCTTCTGCAGCAGTTCGCGCTGCGTGATCAGGTTGCGGATGCGGGAGAGCAGCAGGTCGAAATTAAAAGGCTTGGTGATGTAATCGTTGGCGCCGATGTTGAGGCCTTTGAGCTTTTTTTCTTCCGACGTATGCGCCGTGAGCAGCACAAACGGGATATGAAGGGTGCGGGAATCACCTTTTAGCTTTTTACAGAGCTCCATGCCGTTCATTTCCGGCATCATCAGGTCGCTCACCACCAGGTCGGGCAGGTAGGCCAGCGCTTTCTGCCAGCCCTCCTTGCCGTCGTGGGCTTCGAGTATATTAAAATGTCCTTTCAGGTTATCTTTCAGGTAATACCGGAAGTCTTCGTTATCCTCTACCACCAACACCACCGGCAGGTCTTGAGCAAACCCTGCAGGGTGCGGTTTGCTGCTTTCTCCCTCGCCCGCCGTTTCCTCTACTGCAACAGCATTTTCCTCCGTCATAGTCTCCCCGCTGTATTCGGCTACCATCACCACCGGGCTAATCTCTTTTACAGGTATGGTGACAGTAAACGTGCTACCCAGGCCCGGGGCACTCTCCAGGGTGATCGTGCCGCCCTGTACTTTTACAAATTCATGCGTTATGGCCAGGCCGATGCCACTGCCTTGGTTGACAAGGTGTGGTGGCAACACTTCGCGGTAAAATTGTTCAAATACTTTCTGGTGGTTTTCGCGGGCAATGCCAATGCCGGTGTCCTTCACTTTTATTTCCAGCATCTTCAGGCCTTCCGACAAGGAGGCCGTGTCGTGGCAAGCAAGCGTCACATCAATGCGGCCCCCGTCAGGCGTAAACTTAAAGGCATTCGAGAGCAGATTGAACAACACCTTTTCCAGCTTGTCGGCATCAAACGAGGTCTGCAGTTCCTTGAGACCGGAGGTGAACGTCAGCGGGATATTTTTCTTATCCGACAAATCACTAAACGACTGTACCGTTTCGGATACAAACGCCACCACATCACCTTCCGACGCATTCAGACCCAGTTCCTCCACGGCGATCTTCCGGAAATCGAGCAGCTGGTTTACCATGTGCAGCAGGCGCCGGGCATTTTTGTTGATCATCTGGAATTGTTGCTGCTGCCCGGGGTCGGTGGTGGTTTTGAGCAGCTTCTCGATGGGCGCCAGGATCAGCGTGATGGGGGTGCGGAACTCATGGCTCATGTTGGTGAAGAACTTGATCTTCATCCGGTCGAGGTCATGCAGCTGCCGGGCTTCGCGCCGCTCCTGCTCAAGTAAGAATTTGGTCTCGGCGCGGTGCAGCTCCAGCTTACGGGCAAGCACCAGAAGCACAGCGGCCAGTATAACGTAAAGCACCAGGGCTTCTTTTGTCTGCCAGAAAGGCGCCAGCACCGCAATTGTCATGTTGGCAGCCGCTTTGTTCCAGACGCCGTCGTTGTTGGCGGCCATCACCTTGAAGGTATACACGCCCGGGTCCAGATTGGTGTACGTTACGCGGCGGTTGCTATTGTCTACTGTATGCCATTCCTTGTCGAAGCCCTCGAGCTGGTAGCGGTACTTGTTTTTTTCGGGATGAAAGAAGTTCAGCGCGGCAAACTCGATCGAGAAAACATTTTCGTCATGCTTCAGCGTGATGCTTCGGGTATCGGACAGGGCTTTGGGCAGAATGACACGGCCCTGCACCGGCCTGTTGATGGGGATACTTTTGTTGAAAAGCTGGAAGTCGGTGAACACGATGCGGGGCACAAGGGTATTTTTTTGGATCTGCTCCGGCCGGAACAGGTTAAAGCCGTTCGGCCCCCCGAAAAGCAGTTCGCCCTTGCTTGTTTTTAAAGCGGCATTCTCGTTAAAGGCTTTCCCCTGCAGGCCATCCAGTTCATCATAGTTCCGGAAGCTATACTGGTCGCTGCCGCCCTGATGGCGAACCACCAGGTTGCTCAGGCCGTTTGGCGTACTCAGCCACAGGTTGCGGTTGTCGTCTTCCAATATGGCTACAATGGTGTTGCTGGGCAGGCCATCGGCGGTGGTAAAATGGCGGAAAGAACCGTCCTGCGCGTTATAAAGGTCCAGCCCTTCTGCCGTTCCGACCCAGATGTTATTGCGCTGGTCGCGCCGGATGTAGGTGATGTTGTTGCTGACAAGGCTTTTCGGGTTGCGCGGATCATGGTAAAAGTAGGTACTCTTGCCGGTTTGTTTGTTAAACACGTCCACGCCATTGCCGCCACCCACCCACAAGTTACCGTGGCTATCTTCGGTAATGGACGACACATAATCGCAGTGGACCGGGTATTCGCCGCCGCTGCTAGCCGAATGCCGGAAGCTGTCTGTTTTCGGGTCATACTGCTCCAGACCACCGTGCAGCGTCCCGGCCCAGACGGTGCCGCGCCCGTCCTGGTACAACTCCCACACACTGTTATCGGATAAGCTGGCGGGGTCCGAAGGATCGTTTTTATACTGTTTGAACGTGCGCCCGTCATACTTTACCAGACCACCCAGGTAAGTGCCGACCCAGAGCGTTTTGTCTTTATCAAGCAGCAGGCTCACGATCACATCATTCGGGAGGCTGTTGGGGTTAGTAGCATCGTGCCGGTAGCGGGTATAAGCGCCCGTGGCCCTGTCGAGGTAAAGCAGGCCATCGCCGTTGGTGCCGATCCACAGGTTAGCTTTGTCATCTTCCACAAACACGTTCACATCATCAAACGGCAGGCTTTCCTTTACAGACGCCTGGTGGCTGATGAGCGGGAACCGGATATTGTTCTGATGGTAGTAGTTGACGCCCTTTTTAAACGTGCCGACCCAGATAATGCCTTCCGGGTCTTTATAAAGCGCATTGATACTGTTATGGGCCAGGCTGTTGGCCACTTCCTCATTGCGGCGGATGTATTGCACCGTCATGTTTTTTTTATCGATCACGTTGATGCCGCCATGGTCGGTGCCGATCCAGATCCTGCCTTTGGCAGCCTCGGCTATACCGCGTACCTGGTTGTTGTTTAACGGCAGGCGGGCAGCGTTTTTATGGAAGTGCTCAAGCGATTTAGCAGCCTGGTTGTAGAAGTATACGCCGCTTTCCTTTTCGCGCGCATACAGCCACAAATCATTGTCGCTGTCTAGGGTGAGGGCATAAGAGCGCATTTCCTGGCTATACTTCCGGTAAATGGCATCGCTGCGTTCCACTACCTGCTGCGTTTTCAAGTCGAGCCGCTCCAATATGCCGTTGCTGTGCACCACCCACAGATCGCCAGCCGTGGTCTGGCCCATTGCCGAAACATAATCGGTGCTGAGGCTGCTTTTTGCTGGGAAAGTATGTTTAAGGCGGCGCGAAGTATGCCGCCGCGCATCATACCTGGTAAGCCCCTGCCCGGCCACCGCAAACCAGAAGTATCCTTCTTTGTCTTTCAGGATATCGCGCACAGGGCCGGCCGGAATGCCATACTGCAGCAGCAGCTGGTTGGGGCTGCGCAAAAACGTCTCTGTGGCGGGGTCATACACGTTCGTTCCTTGCGGTGTCTGCACCCAGATGCGGCCATCGGGTCCTTCGGAAAGCTTCAGAATATCATTGCTCCCCAGCGAGGTGGTGTCGTTGGAGTGGTAGGTAAACACCTTGAGCTTGTAGCCATCGTAGCGGTTAAGGCCGGCGGCCGTGCCGATCCACAGAAAGCCATTAGTGTCTTTTAAAAAGCACTTGACCTGATTGTTGGACAGGCCGCTGTTAATATCGATCAGGGAGAACCTATACTGCTCGGGTAAGGCCGCAAACGCCTGCAAACGGGCACCCAGGAAAAGCAACACAAATAAAATCCATCTTTCAGGGCGCATAGTGGCAGTATAGAAAGAAACAATGATGTATTTAGGCGAAAGGGATCTTACCTGCGAATGGTTCCGGCCCGCCGGGAAAATAATGGCGGAAGTATAGCTGGAGCAGACCCCGACTTAAGTTTAGTCATATTTAAAGGAATTTGCAACCGCCCTACCGGCCTGTTAAAATTTAAACTGAAGAGTATCCAATCGCATGCCTTCTGTCCTGTTTCCGCAAGAGCGCAGCAGTGTAGCGAATGGCACATGAACCGGCCTGCTTTTGCGCCAGCCTATCTCATTGAAGGAGATTAGTTGTTAAATTAAAATCTAACCCATCCTTTACCCCCGACAAACCGTGCAGCAATCGTACAGCGTGATCTCCCTGCCCATCATCCTTATACTTATCATCATACTTGATAATGCCTGACACTGCTGAAAGAAGCATAAAAATATACCTGCTGTCTGCTGCTTTTGCTGCTTTGCGGCCTTTCTGGTACACAAGCCAGCTTTGTCCCTGGATAGCTAATTTTTAAGTATAGATCAAAACCGTTTCAGACCGGCAGAAAGTGCTGCTGTTGCATCTTTCCGAATAAAGTGTATTTTTATACCCGCACGTATAGGGTGCAGGCCCAGGCGGCTGGTCACCTGGCCTACCGCTGCTGCTTTCTGATATCCTGAAATATGAAACGTAATCTATCTCCTTTCCTGCTTTTAACTTTTGCCCTGCTGCTCTGCAGCATACCTTCTGTTCAGGCCGTTACGCTGCCCGCCATTTTTGGGGACCACATGGTGCTACAGCAAAAGGCCGACGTAAAAATATGGGGCTGGGCAAAGCCCGGCGAAGAAGTAACCGTAACCCCGAGTTGGGATAATCAATCGCTTAAAACAAAAGCAAGCAACCAGGCGCAGTGGGCATTAACGTTGCAAACACCCGCGGTAGGCGGTCCTTACACCATCACTGTAAAAGGCTATAACACCATCCGGATAGAAGATGTGCTGCTGGGCGAAGTATGGCTTTGCTCCGGGCAGTCGAACATGGAGTGGTCTGCCAGAGTCGGCATTGATAGCGCCGCGCAGGAAATCCCGAAAGCCGATTATCCTTCCATCCGGTTCTTCAGCGTGAGCCACCGCACGGCTGATGCCCCGCAGTTGGACCTGAACGGCCACTGGGTAGTATGCACACCCGAAACAATGCCGGATTTCAGTGCCGTGGGCTACTTCTTCGGAAAGGAACTGCACCGGCAGCTGAATGTGCCCGTGGGTTTGATCAACAGCAGCTGGGGTGGCACGCCGGCCGAGATCTGGGTGAGCAACGAAACAATTTCGGAAAACCCGCTGCTGGCTGCCTCGGCTGCCAGACTGCCGCAGGAAGAATGGGGGCCGAAAGACCCCGGCAAAGCCTATAACGCCATGATCGCGCCGCTCATTCCCTTTCGCCTTGCCGGAGCGCTCTGGTACCAGGGCGAAACGAACACAGTAGACCCAGCCAATTATGTGCGGCTACTGCCGGCGCTAATCCAAAACTGGCGAGGTGCCTGGGGCTATGACTTTCCGTTCTACTATGTGCAGATCGCGCCTTATACCTATGATGCCGATGCGGGCGTGGCGCTCCGGGATGCGCAGCGCCGGGCTATGGCGGTGCCCAACACAGGGATGGCCGTGATCAGCGACATCGGCAACATCCAGAACATACACCCTACCAACAAGCACGACGTGGGCAAGCGCCTGGCCAACTGGGCCCTGAGCAAAACCTATGGCCGCAAGGACGTGCCTGTGTCGGGGCCGCTGTACCGCAGCATGAAAGTAGAAGGCGCCAAGGTGCAGCTATACTTCGATTATGCCGATGGATTGAAAGCGAAGGGCAAAGCGCTGCAGGACTTTGAAGTGGCCGGCCCCGACATGCAGTTTGTAAAAGCTGAAGCTAAAATTACGGGCAATACCGTGGTGGTGCAGGCAAAAGGCGTGAAACGCCCGGTGGCGGTGCGGTATGGCTGGCGCAACACGGCCCTGCCTGAGCTGACAAACAAATCCGGGTTGCCGGCTTCTGCGTTCCGCACCGACGACTGGCCGCAGAGCAAGTAGCTGCGTGTCTCTTATAAAAAGTCACTCACTGCCTGTTATGCACATCCTTCAGGCCAATTATATTTACTTAGCAAACACTGTTTAGAACGCTAGTAGCTGCCTGGAAAAGGGACAAACCGGTTGCGTTGAGAAAGATTATGTAACACAAACAAATAAAAGTATAAGCAATAGTGCCGTTTGTTCCGTACTTTTGTTTTGTTGCTGCCCTTTACAGCAACCGCTGCTATGAAGCTATTCCGTCAAATCGTGTTGCTTACCCTGGCCCTGCTGCTGCTCGTCTCCTCGACGGGCCTGTCGGTTGGGATGCACTTTTGCGGCGGAAAAATACAGGACTTCAGCTTCTTTGGTAAAGCCGAAAGTTGCCCCATGGAGAAAAAGCAGCAAACGCTGCCTGCCTGTCATCAGCCTCCAAAGCAAACGGTAAAAGCCGATAGCTGCTGCCAGAACCACACCTTTGTGGTGCAGCGCCTGGATGCCGGCACCGACACCAAGATCAACCTCCACAAAATTCTGGACCTGAAGTTTGTCGCCGCTTTCCAGGCAGTTATACTTCAGTTATTTGCGCCTGAAGCAGCGCTAAAACCAACCTACGCACTTTACGCTTCCCCTCCCCTTGCCCGGGACATCCCGGTGCTGGTGCAATCCTTCCTGCTATAACCTTACCGTTGCTGATGCCCTGCATTGGCTGGCGTAGCTGTGTCTTTTTCTAAAGACCCGGGCTGATCCGGCCATACATTATACTTGGGCATCGCTTCCTTCTTGCTGCGCTTGTGGCAGTTTCTCCTTTTCCTGTTAAGGTTAATTTTATAGGTACATGATTGCGAAATTAATTTCCTTTTCGCTCCGTAACCGCATGGTAGTGCTGCTCATTTCGGCAGTGCTCTTCGGCTGGGGCTTGTATTCGGTACAGACAAACAAGGTGGATGCTATCCCCGACCTGTCTGAAAACCAGGTGATCGTTTTTACCGAATGGATGGGCCGCAGCCCGCAGATCATCGAAGACCAGATCACTTACCCGCTGGTGACCAACCTGCAGGGCCTGCCCGAGGTGAAGTATGTGCGCGGCAGCTCCATGTTTGGCATGAGCTTTATCTATGTCATTTTTGAAGACGAAACCGATGTGTACTGGGCCCGTGAGCGGGTGCTGGAGCGCCTGAGCTCGGTAGGCAACATGCTGCCCGAAGGCGTGGCGCCTACCCTTGGGCCCGACGGTACGGGCGTGGGACACATCCTGTGGTATACCCTGGATGCGCCCGGCATGGACCTGGGCGAGCAGCGCGCCATTCAGGACTGGTATGTAAAATTCGGTTTGCAGAACGTGAAAGGCGTAAGCGAAGTGGCCTCGTTTGGCGGTTTCCAGAAGCAATACCAGATCACGCTCGATCCCAACAAGCTCACCTATTACAAGCTCTCCGTACCGCAGGTTATCCAGTCCATCCGGGCGAATAACAACGAGGCAGGCGGCCGCAAATTCGAACTTTCCGACATCGGCTACATCATCAAAACCACTGGTTACCTGCAGTCGGCTGAGGAGATTCAGAACATTGCCATCGCTACCAACAATTCCATACCGGTGCGGGTGCGCGACGTGGCCTCGGTGCAGATGACGGGCGAAAGCCGCCTGGGCATATTCGACCTGAACGGCGAAGGCGAAGCGGTGGGCGGCATTGTGGTAATGCGCTACGGTGAGAACGCCGACGAGGTGATCGACAACGTGAAAGTGAAGATGGAAGAAGTAGCCAAAGGCCTTCCGAAGGGCGTGAAGTTCAACATCGTCTATGACCGCAGCGGTTTGATAAACGAATCAGTGGACTCCATCAAAGCAACGCTGATCGAGGAAATGCTGGTGGCTTCCGTGATCGTGTTTCTCTTCCTCTTCCACTGGCGCAGTGCCCTGGTCATCCTCATCCAGCTGCCGCTTTCAGTTGCCATCGGGTTCATACTTCTTAACGCGTTCGGTATCTCTTCCAACATCATGTCGCTGACCGGCATAGCCCTCTCCATCGGCGTGATCGTGGACGACGCCATCGTGATGGTCGAGAATGCCTACCGGCATTTAGCCGATGCGCAGAAGGGCAAAGAATGGATGGAAGAAGAGTAGAATTTTGAATGACTGACTTTTGAATAACTGAATAAGATGAACTCAGATAGAAAAGAATTTATAGATCAGTTTCAGAAGCGCACCAAGCGCCTGGCTATAGATGTCATTCATTTTTCAAAATCGCTGCCTAAAACCGAAGAAGCAACCATTATGAAACGGCAACTGCTCCGTTCAGCAACATCCGTCGCAGCTAATTACAGAGCCGCCTGTCGTGCCCGGTCTGCAGCAGAATTCCATTCCAAGATCAGCATCGTGATTGAGGAAGCCGATGAGACACTCTTCTGGCTGGAGCTTCTGGAAGAATCAGAAACAGCCACGATGGCAAGTGTTGCAACCTTAAAGAAAGAAATAACTGAAGTACTTTATGTCATGGCGAAAGCCCGCAAGAACACGAAATAATCATTCAGTTATTCAATATTCAATTATTCAAAATTGAAGTATGAAATTATCAAAAGAAGATAGAATCCGGATCATCGAAAAGGCTGCCAAGCAGGTGGGGCCAAGCGTGTTCTGGAGTACCGTGATCGTGATCACCTCTTTCCTGCCGGTATTCCTGCTCACAGGCCAGGAGGGCAAGTTGTTTGGTCCGCTGGCCTGGACAAAGACGTTTATACTTATAGTTGATGCCATCGTGGCCATCACGCTCACCCCGGTGCTCATTTCCTTTTTCCTGAAAGGGAAGTTCAAAGAGGAAAGCGCCAACCCGCTCAACCGGGTGCTGGAGCGCTTGTACGGGCCCCTGCTACGATGGTGTCTGAACTGGCGCAAAACCACCATTGGCGTGAACATACTTGCCTTGCTGGTAGCCATCCCCATGCTCTTTAGCCTCGGCACCGAGTTTATGCCGCCGCTCGACGAAGGCTCCATCCTGTTCATGCCGGTCACCCTGCCGGACATTTCCAACGCCGAAGCCAAGCGCATTTTGCAGGTGCAGGACAAGATCATCAAATCGGTGCCGGAGGTGGAAAGCGTATTGGGCAAAGCCGGCCGCGCCAGCACCGCCACCGACAACTCTCCTATTAGTATGATCGAGACCATCATCATGCTCAAGCCGCAGTCGGAGTGGCGCGAAGGCCTGACCAAGCAGGACATCATCCGCGAGCTCGACACCAAGCTGCAGATTCCGGGCGTGGTCAATGGCTGGACCCAACCCATCATCAACCGCATCAACATGCTGGCTACCGGTATCCGCACCGACGTGGGCGTGAAAGTATACGGCCAGAACCTGGACTCCATTGCGTCGGTTTCGGAGAGGGTACGCGGTGCGCTGCGCGATGTGCAGGGTGTGAACGACCTTTACGTAGAGCCGATAACGGGCGGCAAGTACCTCGAGATCGATATCAACCGCGACGCGCTGAGCCGCTATGGCATGACGGTGGATGCCGTGAACCTGATCGTAGAATCTGCCCTGGGTGGCACCCCGATCGGCAACACCATCGAAGGGCGCCAGCGTTTTTCTATTAACGTGCGTTTGGCCCAGGAGTACCGTAACAGCGTGGAGCGGATTCAGCGGATACCGATCCAGACGCCGGCGGCCGGCACCATTCCGCTTTCTTCTGTAGCCACTATTCGCTTTACCGATGGCCCGCCCATGATCAACTCCGAAAATGCGCAGCTGCGCGGGGCGGTGCTCTTCAATGTGCGCGACCGCGACCTGGGCAGCACCGTGAAAGAGGCCATGGAAAAGATAAGCAAGGAAGTAACCGGTCTGCCCAACGGCTATTACCTGGAGTGGAGCGGCCAGTGGGAAAACCAGGTGCGCGCCACCCAGACGCTCCAGCTCATTATTCCGCTGGTGGTGATCATCATCTTCTTCATTTTATACTTCTCTTTTAATTCCATTAAGGAAGCCTTCTTCAGCCTGATCACCATTCCGTTTGCGCTCATCGGCGGCGTGTTCATCGTCTATTTCTATGGCGTGAATTTGTCAGTGGCGGTAGCAGTCGGCTTTATTGCCTTGTTCGGAATGGCCATTGAAACAGGTATGCTGATGGTGGTGTACCTCAACGAGGCGATGAAAGAGCTGGCCGACACCAAAGGGAATTCTAACGAGACGATTACCAAGCAGGACATCCGCGATTATGTGTTCAAGGGAGCAGTGAAACGCCTGCGCCCGAAGATCATGACGGTGTCGGTATCCCTGTTCGGTTTGATTCCGGTGCTGTGGGCAACGGGCGTGGGCACCGACGTGATGTTACCCATCGTGCTGCCTTTGATCGGTGGCGTATTTACCTCCTCCATCCACATCCTGCTGGTTACGCCGGTGGTGTTTGAGATGATGAAAGAGTATGAATTAAGAAAACACGGCAAACTCGATATCTACGATGTTAAGCACTAAGAAATATACAGAACAAAGTCCCCCTTTGAAGGGGATTGGGAAATGTTTTGCGATGACAGCCATATTGCTCCTTTCCCTACTGGCTGGTGTTCCGGCCCAAGCTCAGCAATCCCATACCCTGAACCTGGACAGCGTGCTGCAGCGCATCAGCACCAGCAATCCCATGCTGCAGCAGTACGACTCCCGTGCCAAGGCCATGGACGCTTACGCCGAAGGGGCCAAAAGCTGGATGGCGCCTATGGTGGGCGGCGGCCTGTACATGGCCCCGTACCCGGGCGCTGAAATGATGGATGGCGGCGATAAAGGCTCCTTTATGGTTACAGCCGAGCAGGACATCCCGAACCCTGCAAAACTGCGCGCCAAGGAAAAGTACATGAAATCAAAAGCCGGTATTGAGCAGGCTAACAAGGAGGTAACCTTTAATGAGCTGCGCGCCAAAGCCAAAACAGCCTATTACAATTGGGTGGTGCTGGAGAAACAGCTGGATGTGCTCCACGACAACGAGCGTATCATGGAATTCATGCTCAAGCTGGCCCGCATCCGCTACCCGTATAGCCAGGGCAAACTGGGCAGCATTTACAAAGCCGAAGCCAGACTACACGAAGTAAAGAACATGCAGGATATGACGACTGCGCAGATAGAACAGCAGAACACGCAGCTCAACATTCTGATGAATTTGCCGCAGGGCACCAGGTATAAGATCGACACCACCGTGGTGGTTATGGCGCCAGTGCACCAGCACGAAGCAATAGATTCGACTTTCCTGGCAGGCACCCGCAGCGACATCCGCCAGCTTGACAAAACGATACAATCCATGCAGCTAGGTGTGCAAATGGAGAAACTCGAGCGCCTGCCTAACTTTAAACTGCGCTTCGACCACATGGCGCCGCGCAACGGCACTATGCCTCAGCAGTACACGGCCATGGGCATGATCTCGATCCCGATTGTGCCCTGGTCTTCGAAGATGTACAAGGCTAACACCAAAGCCATGAACCTGGAGATACAGGCGATGCAGCGCGAGCGCGAGGCCATGCTGAACGAAGCCGAAGGTATGGCCAAAAGTATGGCCCTGGAACTGCGCAGCCTGCACCACCATGCCGAGAATTATACTTCCAAGATCATCCCGGCGCTGAAAAAGAACTACGACGTAACCATGCTGGCCTACGAGCAGAACAACGCCCAATTGCCCGAAGTGATCGACGCCTGGGAGGCCCTGAACATGGCCCAGATGGAGTACCTGCGCAACCTGCAGCAACTCTACCAGATGACGGTGAACTACGAGAAAGAGATAGAGAAGTAATTAAATTATGAATAACTGACTTAATAACAATTATGAATAACTGAATTTTGAATAATTGAATGGAGCACATGTTTCTTATTCAATTATTCAGTCATTCAAAATTCAAAATTAGACATGAAATACCTGAACATACTTTTCCTGGCACTGGCTCTACTGGTGGCTGCCTGCAAAGGGGAAGACCATAATCACGCGGAAGGAGCTACCGAATATACCTGCCCCATGCACCCGCAGATCGTGCAGGACAAGCCGGGCACCTGCCCTATTTGCGGCATGGACCTGGTGCCCAAGGCCGTGCACGGCGAGGGCGTGGAAATCACCGAAGACCTGGCCTTCCTGCTCAAATCAACCAACAGCACCGTGGTGGCCAACATCACCACCACTACCCCGCAGCTGAAAGAGCTGGAGGCCACTGTGCAGCTGGACGGCATTGTCACTTACGATCCGCGCCTGGTGTACTCGGTGCCGGCACGCGTGGGCGGGCGCATCGAAAAACTGTTTGTCAAGTATAATTTCCAGCCGATCCGCAAAGGCCAGAAGCTGATGGAAGTCTACAGCCCGGACCTGATCACAGCGCAAAAAGAGCTTTTATACTTAACGCAGTCGGCCCCGGAGGACAAGCAACTGATACAGGCAGCCAGGCAAAAACTGCAGTACCTGGGCGCGACCAGCGAGCAGATCAACCGCCTGCTCCGCAGCGGCGAAGCGAGCTATACCTTCGCCCTTTACAGCCCTTACGACGGCTACGTGATCGATCTGAACGCTACGGCGCCTGCCGCTACAGCAAGTATAACAGCGGCCCCGGCTTCCGGTAGCGGCATGGATGGGATGGGCGGGGCCAGCGCGGCGCCTGCTGCAACGGCTGCGCCAACCGCTGCAGCCGGGCAGGCTATTCAACTCCGCGAAGGCATGTATGTAACGGTGGGTCAGCCCCTGCTGCGCGTGGTGAACGCCACGCAGCTCTGGGCGGAGTTTAACGTGCCGACAGGCCAGACAGGCGCGCTGACAAAAGGCAGCCCGGTAGAAATCTCGTTCCCGCAACTACCCGGCGAAAAGCTGGAAGCGAAGGTCGATTTCGTTCAGCCCTTTTTTAGCGAGGGGGAGAATTTTGCCAAATTGCGGGTATACCTGCCAGGCAGCGGGCAGCAGGCTATGGTAGGGCAACTGGTCAGCGCCCGGGCAACCCACAAAACAGACGCTGCCCTTTGGGTACCCAAAGCAGCTGTGCTGGACATTGGCACCAAATCGGTGGCGTTCCGGAAAGTGAACCGCGTGTTTGAACCCGTCGCCGTTACCATCGGTGCCGGTGCAGGAGATGAAATTCAGATCACGTCCGGTCTGAAGCCAACCGACACCATCGCCACCAACGCGCAGTTCCTGGTAGACAGCGAAAGCTTTATCAAAATCAATAAATGAATTACTGACTTATGAATAACTGAATGAGAAAGACCATAACTATTCAATTATTCAATCATTCAATCATTCAAAATTAATATGAAACGATACCTGAACATACTTTTCCTGCTGGTAGCTATACTTACCGCGGCCTGCTCCGGGGAAGAAAAATCCCACGCAGCCGGTGAAAAGGCAACCTACACTTGCCCCATGCACCCGCAAATTGTGCAGGACAAGCCCGGCACCTGCCCTATCTGTAACATGGACCTGGTGCTTGTGACGCAGTCGGGGAAGGAGAACGGGGAGCTGATGCTGAGCGAAAGCCAGATTGCACTGGGCAACATCACCACCAAACGTATCAAGCTCGGATCGGCAGGCAGCAACACTATCCTGACGGGCAAATTGGTGCTCGACGAAACACAAACCGACGTGATCAGCAGCCGGGCCGCCGGGCGCATCGAGAAATTATACCTGAAAGAAAGCGGGCAAATGGTAAAGAAAGGACAGCCGCTCTACGAGCTCTACTCCGAAGAGCTCCTGACCCTGCAGCGCGAGTACCTGCTGGCCCTGGCACAAAACCGGGAGCTGGGAAAAGAGAATCCGCGCTTCGCTTCGTTCCTGGAGGCTGCTAAAAAGAAGCTGCTGCTGTATGGTCTGACCGAAGGCCAGATCCGAAACCTGGCCAAAACCGAACAGCTGAGTCCACGCATAACCTTTGTAGCACCTGCCGGAGGTGTGGTAACGGAAGTAGCTGCGGCCGAAGGCCAGTATGTAGCCGAAGGCGGCGTGCTCTACCGACTGGGCAAGCTGGGCAAGATCTGGGTCGAAGCCGAGCTATACCCACAGGAAGTAGCCCACGTGAAGGCAGGTGATGAGATAAAAGTAGCCGTAGAAGGCGGCGGACAGGAACCGGTTACGGCAAAAGTGACCTTTATCAGTCCCGAGTTCAGGGCCGGCACCCAGGTAGTTGTACTTCGTGCCGAACTGCCAAACCCCGGCGAGCAGTACCTGCCGGGCATGCAGGCCAACGTCATACTTGCTGACCCGAACGGCTCGGTGTTAACGCTGCCAACCGATGCCGTGATCCGCGACGGGCGGGGCAGCCACGTATGGGTGCAAGCAGGAAAAAACACCTTCAAACCCCGGATGGTGACGCTTGGCGAAGAGAGCGCCGACAACGTGGCCATACTTTCGGGATTGAAGGAAAACGACAAAGTGGTGGTATCGGGCGCATACCTGCTCTACAGCGAGTTCGTGCTCAAGAAAGGCGCTGACCCGATGGCCGGCCACCAGCACTGAGGTATACATTCATTATTTAGAAGAACCCACTTCGGGGAAAGAATTTATACCTGAAAATACATCCTTAAAAGGAGTAATTTTTGTCATCCTGTAAGGATACTGGTTGCAGGTAGGGTAAGCTTAGAATTCAGGAAGGGCCCCCCTCATTCTACTTGGTTTCTTTCAGAAGGATAGTGCTTTTTAAGCGCATCTTTCTTAGGACATGATGGCATTGCCTTAGCAGGAGCTGAGCGGTGATTAAATCATATTCAGAAACATTTTGTTATACTTTTTATGAAAGAGTGTTGTAGAACCGGCGACGAAGAACCGGAAAAGAAAGGAAGCAAATGGCTGCGTTACCTGGTTATTGCGGTAGTGGTGCTGGCCATACTTGTTGTACTATTTAATCAAATGAATTATTAATTTTATACTTTACACCAACCATGAAGAACATGATGAAGAAAACGTTTGTAGCTGCGGCCCTTGCAGCCTTTGTACTTACCTCCTGCTCCGAAGCAAAACAGGAAACAACTGCCGAAACAGAGAACATGGCAGGCCACGAAGGCATGGCGCACAACGATAGCAAAGCTGCCCCTGGCAAAGCCGTGGTAGATGCGCCGGATTATACATCGGCGGCCGCTCCTGTGAAAGAACAAATAACAGCGGTAGTAGACAGCTACCTCAAACTGAAAGATAACCTGGTAGCCTCTGACGCTTCAAAAGCGCAGGCCGATGCCAAAGCCGTTGTAGCTGCTGCTGAAAAAGTAGACGTTGCTGCGTTGGATGGTGAACAAAAAGCGTTTGCTGAAGAAAAACTAGGTGAAGTAAAACAGGCGGCCTCAAAAATAGCCGCCGCCACTGCCGTGGACGCACAACGTGCAGAACTGGAACTGCTTTCTGAAGCGACCTTTGCACTGACAAAAGCTTTTGATGCAACCGGTCAGAAGCTATACTACCAGCACTGCCCGATGGCCAACAACAACGATGGCGGCTATTGGATCAGCACGGTGTCAGAGATCCGCAACCCATACTTTGGCGATCAGATGCTGAAGTGCGGCAGCACAGAAGAAGAACTGAACTAATTTTTTACCAGGTTGCGGACACGACTCCGCAACCTTTTATTATAGCCGGCCGGCTTCCTGCACCTCGCTCAGCGGTTCGGATGCCGGCCGGCTTTTGGCTTTATACCCCGTCGCGTTATTTGTCAGCAAGCAGAAATAGCAGTGCAAAGCGGGTATACCAAGTATAAACCGGTTTTGTGCTATGCACCTGCAACAGGCAAGTATAAAAACAGTAGTTTGTTTCCATTCCATTGTTTTTATCGTTTAAAGGGTATAACGCCAACCATGATTCAGAAACTATGAAAAAATTACCTGTTCTAAACTTACTGGCACTACTTCTGGGCCTGTTCACACTGGCTTTTACGGCTTGTAATGAAAGTGCCCGAACTACTAAAGAAACTACTGCCATTACGAAAGCGGAAACTACAGATACAACCGCAGCAACGCAGGATACCAGCGCTATGATGATGGATACCGCCATGGCTGGTGGCGGCATGATGGGCCACATGCACCAGAACATGCAAGAAATGCAAAACATGCGGTCTAAAATGACGGGGGACCCTGATTATGATTTTGCCCAAATGATGGCCATGCACCATCAGGGAGCAATTAACATGGCCGAGAAGGAGCTAGCCAGTGGTACAGACAGTACCCTGAAAAGTATTGCCCAAAAGACCATAACCGCCAACAAGGCAGGCATACAAAAGCTGCAGGATTTTACAAAGAAACACAAACCCACCACAGGCGACACAGCCACAACCATGCGCATGCTACACCCGATGAATAAGATGATGGGCCAGATGCACGAGCAGAATATGAGCGATAAAAACGTTGATCAGAACTTTGCTCAGATGATGATCCAGCATCACCAGATAGGAAATGAAATGGCGCGGGAATTCCTTAAGCAGGGCAAAACAACGGAGATGAAGCAAATGGCCCAGAAAACCATTGATCAGCAGACAAAAGACATTGAGGAACTGCAAAACTGGCAGAAACAGCATCCCCAGTAGTCAGCCTTACCTATCGCAATAACGCAGTTCAGAAAACCTGGCTTGCAACCCTAGGCTGCTTTGCTGATCACATACTTCGTTTATCTTTTATACCTATCATACATACAAGCCATCTACTTTGAAAAATAACAATACTATCCTATTTCTATTCCTGCTCACCCTGGCCGCGATGCCAGCCACCGCCCAGCACCAGCATCACCAACCGGCGCCCCAGGATACCACTACTAACCAGCATCACCAACCCGCGCCGCAGGATACTACCGGCCACATGAAGCACCAGATGATGGGCCAGGACATGCCTATGCAACACGAAGGTATGGAGATGGGCATGTCGCATGCTTTTTCGCGCAGCCTGCCCATGAGCCGCAATGGTTCCGGCACCGGCTGGCTGCCCGATGCCTCACCCATGTATGGCAACATGTATCACCGCCGCGACTGGATGTTTATGCTGCACTACAACCTGTTTCTGCGCTACACCAACCAGGATGTGTTTGAAAGTGGCCACCGCGGTGACAGTCAGTTCGACGCACCGAACTGGTTTATGCTGATGGGCCAGCGCAAAGTAGGCGCTAAGGGCTTGTTCCACTTTAGCAGCATGCTCTCGCTGGACCCGCTCACTGTTGGCGGAAACGGCTACCCCCTGCTTTTCCAGACGGGCGAAACCTATGAGGGCGTGCCGCTGATCGACCGGCAGCACCCGCATGACCTGTTCAGCGAACTTTCGGTGGCGTATACGCAGATGCTCTCCCCTGATGCTGATGTGTTTGTGTACCTGGGCTACCCCGGAGAGCCGGCATTGAGCAACGTCGCCTTCATGCACCGGCCTTCTGCGCTCAACAACCCCGATTCGCCGCTGGGCCACCACTGGCAGGACGCCACCCATATAACGTTTGGTGTGGCCACGCTTGGGGTGCGCTACCGTAACCTGAAGCTGGAAGGCTCCTCTTTTACGGGCCGTGAACCGGATGAGGACCGTTACGATTTCGACAAACCCCGCTTCGATTCCCGGGCTGTACGCCTGACCTACAACCCGGCTGCCTCTTGGAGCCTGCAAGCCTCGCATGCCTATGTAAAAAGTCCGGAGCCCCTGGAGCCGGAAGAAGATGTATACCGGACCACCGCCTCGGTGCTGTATAGCAGCAGGCTGGCTGGCGAGAACCGTTTTCTTACCACTACGGCAAACTGGGGCTATAACTTTGTGGATCAACATCATAAAGAGCATTCGATTCTACTGGAATCTACCCTGCAGAACGATAAATTTGCCGTATACGGCCGCTATGAATGGGTTCAGAAATCAGCCGCCGAACTGGGGCTGCAGGAGCCACTCTTCGGCCACGATGCCACCTTCAACATTAATGCGCTAACCGTGGGAGCAAACCGGCAGGTGGCGCAGCTTGGCCGGCTAAACATGCAGGCAGGCGCACAGGTCAGCCTTTTCGGTCCGCCGGATGCACTGCACCCCTTGTATGGAAAGCTTCCGGTAAGCGCAGAAGTATACCTGCGCTTTTTTCCGGGGCTGATGATGCCCTAAATCCTGCCCGCATATTTTGCCCGGACGATAAAATTTCTACCTTTAGCCCTGTAATTTACTGACACTCGTTATCTTATACTTTGTAACGATCTGATCCTGCTCCTCATGAAACAAAACCTGAAAATCTGCCTGCTCCTTGTCTGGACAGTCCTGTTAAGCACTGTAGCAACCGCTGCCGATGCCGTGGTGAACGGCAAACAGCCCAATGCTGCCATCGCAGTCAACGGCACTATCCGGGTGGCATTCGGGAAGGAAAACGTGATCTATACGATGGCGTCTACTGATAACGGGCAACACTTTTCGGCACCGGAGCAGGTGGCTATACTTCCGGATATGCAGTTGGGCATGGCGCGGGGGCCGCAGATCGCCTCCTCCAAAAACTACAGCCTCATCACGGCCATGGACAAGGCAGGCAACATCTATTCCTACCAGCTCAACCACAGCACAGGGAAATGGACCGCCGTAGCCAAGGCAAACGACACAGCCGACTCGGCCCCCGAAGGACTGATGGCGCTCACCGCCGACGACAACGACCGCTTTTATGCCGTGTGGCTGGATATCCGGGGAAACGAAAAGAACAAAGTATACTTCTCCTCGCTCAATGGGGGCAAAACTGCCTGGGCAGCCAATAAACTCGTGTATACTTCTCCTGACGAATCTGTGTGCGAGTGCTGCAAGCCCAACATCACCTTTAACCACAACAAGCTGACCATCTCGTTCCGAAACTGGCTCAACGGCTCCCGCGATATTTATTATACTTCTTCTACTGACAAGGGTAAAACCTTTACGGCGCCTGAAAAATTTGGCCAGGGCACCTGGAAACTGGAAGGATGCCCTATGGACGGCGGCGGTCTTGCCATCAACGACAAAGGACAGGTAAGTTCGGTTTGGCAGCGCAAAGGTGAGATATTCTTTTGCCAGCAAAACCAGCCGGAGCAGCAGGTGGCTACCGGCAGAAGCTGTGCCCTGACACAGACCGGCGATCATACCAGCATTGTATGGCAGCAGGAAGGCCAGATCAAATTAAAAGATTTAAGCACCAATACCATCGCAACGCTGGGCAAAGGCAACACACCCCGAGTTTATACTTTAGCCAATGGCAAAACCTTCTGCCTCTGGGAAAATGACGGCACCGTGCAGCACAAAGTAATCTGACAGGGAGCGAATTATTCCGTAAGGCGCGGGAGCAGGAGGAGAAAAGAAAGTATAGGACGGTTCGATAGGCCCGTTTATACTTGCTTCCTCATTTATTCAGGCATTCAGCTTATATCTTCCTCCGGCTCCTGCTGCCGGTTAAGCATGTCCACCACCAGCCCCGACCAGGTAAAATCCCGGGCGCCATACCCTGCGCCTGTAAAGGGGTTGTAATACTCCCGGAAGCCACTCTGGGTCACCAGCTCTTTGACGCTCTGCAGCAGCGCCTGCGCTTCCTGGTGATAGCCTTTTTTGAGCAGGAACTGCTGCATAAACCAGTTGAACACCACCCATGTAGGGCCGCGCCAGATATACAGGGAGCTGTCCGGGTCAAAAGCGTGCTCATCCACTGCCAGCGACGGCACGGGATACGGGACATGAAAGCCGTCCTTCCCAAGCAAGTGCCGTTCCATCACCTGCCGGCATACGTCATCGGGCACGCTCTTTAACACAACCGGGAAAAAGATGGTCGCCGTCCGGATCCTCAGTTTCTGGAAATCATGCCCCGCAAGGTCGTAAAAGGCAGCATCATCGGCATCATACATGTAGTTGAAAACAGCCTGTGCGGTCTTCACCGCCTGCTGCCGGAAGTAGGGTTCCTCACTGTCACCGGCCAGGCGACACAGGGCAGCCATCACCTCCAGGTTCTGCGCATAAATGGTGTTGAAGGCGGCGTCCTTTACGATAAACCTGTTGCCCTTGTAAATAGCCTGCAGATCATACCTTTTCAGGAAATTGTACGCATCTACCTGCAGCACTTTCCAGAACAGAAGCGGGCCGGCTTTGCCGCTGTTATAGCCTACCACCGGGTCATAAGAAGCTTTCCAGTCCATGCCCGATTCAAAAGGCGAAATGATGGACAGCAGTCCTTCCTGCTCAAAATCCCTGTTAACGGCCAACCACTTGTAGTATGCTTTGAGTTTGGGCAACATTTGCCACACAAAGGCAATGTCCTGGCTTTGCCGGTAAATGCGCAGCACTGCCTGGGCAGCAAGCGGCGGCTGCACCAGGGCCGACATGTGGGGCTTGTTGAGGCGCAGCACATCGCGGGGTTGCAACTGCAGCAGGTCGGTGAAGCGGCCGGGCCACAGGCGCTCCCAGTAACTCATATGCCCCACAAAGCCGTCCTGGCGCTGCATGGCAAACAGGCTTTGGATGTGCTTGCGGGCCATGTCTGCTTCGCCCAGTGCGGTGAGCGTGAAGACGTGAAAACAGGTGTCCCAGAAGAACTGGAAGGGATAAGTACCAGGCGATGGTTTGGTATAGTGGTAATCGTAACCTGCTTTCCGCCCGTTGATCATGTTTTTGTAGAGCACCTCCCGTACCTGATCCCTGATCTCCTCGTCGGTTAGCACCGGCTGCCTGCCTGTTTGCAAGGGCTTATTTGATGTAGTCATTCCAGCCGGCATAGCGTTGCGTAACAGGACCAAGGGGCAAAGCCAGCGCCGCTGCCGCCAGACCTGCCACTGCCCCGGTCAGTTGCAGCGTAGTGGGCACATCCGGTAAAAACCAGGGCACCACGGCCACGGCCAGCCCCAGCAGCACATTCCCATACCGCGCTATGCGCAGCGGCTCTCCCATACTTAACACGGCAAGCACCACGATCAGCGATCCTGCCAGGTGAAACACATCGGCCACCGTATCCTGTATGCCGACGTTAAAAAAGCCGGGGGCCATTACCAGCCCTACGCCCAGCAGCGCCGATACCACCAGCGTCCAGGGGAAGCTCATGCCCCAGATAGAAGACCGGTATACGGGGCCGGGCTTCTGCGGAAACGTTATCAGCTCAGGTGCTTGGTCTTTCTCGTCGCTCTCAATGGTACCGCCTTTCCAGAAAAGGGACCAGAATCCCTCCTCCCCTTTCTTCAGCTTCTTTTTCATAAACTGGATCATGGCAACTACCTCGTCCACTTCCAGCGGGATCATGGGCAGCATAATGGCCGCCGCCAGCAGGCAGAAAGTGCACCAGGCGCCGACCATGACCGGCTGGCTGATAACGAGGAAGATGTGCACCAGGCCCAGCGGAATGACCAGCACACCGAATACGGCGACCATCCAGGGCATGGTGCGCCAGCGCGAGGGGCTGCCCATCCAGCCCATCAAAAACTCGAAAGTATAGGCAATGGCGCCCAGGCCGGCATCTGAAACGGGCAGCGAATGCGACATGCTGGAGTTGAGCACCTGCATACTTTGCCCCCCGAAGAACGGGTCCCACAAAATATCAATATAGCCCAGCTGAAAGGCTGCCAGGTAGCGCGACACGACCCAGCCCAGGAAACCGAGCACCATCATTACCCAGCGCTGCGGCCAGCTGGAAGGATTATAGCTCCAGCCCGGCGGGGTTTCGGGGCCCATTTTCATGTACATGATCATGTTGGGCATACCAGGTATGAGAATGGTTAGGGCAATTATAAGTGCGCCTACCAGGGTATCGTTCAGGTAAGCCACCGCTGTGGGCGACCAAAACAGCAGGGGCGCCATGGTGAGCCAAATGCCTACAAAACAGCAGATCCAGAGGCTGACGGGGCGGTTGGGGGTAAGGCCCCGCCACCCGAAGAACAGCAGCAACACGCCGCTGATAATATCACTCCACTTCATAAAGCTGATGCGCTGCTCCAGCGACAGCCATACTTCGCGGCCGCCCGAAGGCTCCACAACACCGACGCCATAGCTAAAGGTAAGCGGCGACAGCAGCACCCAGGCTCCCAGCAGCATGATCATCCAGTATACCCAGAGCGTTTGCATGTGGTGCATTTTTAGCATCTGGTGACGCATTTCATCCGTCATCATCATGCCATTGCCGTGCTGCTCGTTTTTCATTTCTTGGTTATGCGCGCGCATCATTTTCTCGGCCATGGGGCGGGTTATACCCCGCATGCCCATGCCGCCCTCGTGCTTGCCATTTTCCTGCTGTCCGTGTTTGTGTTGTTTTTTATCCATCAGATCCGTTGAAGGAGTCAGCTTACTCCTGATTAACTTTCCGGTGTAGGTTAACAGGCGCTGATGCCCCTTAGCTCCTACTCCGTTATGTTGCCCCTGTGCCATTCCCTGATGAGGGTGCAGCATAATATACCCGAAACAGCGCAGTGCCGGGCCTGTTGGAAGTTTAAGGGCAAACGCGGTATTTTTATACCTGCCATTGCTCTTTTTTACAAGGCTTTTGGGTATTTAGTTTTAATAACAGGCTATTTCCTGGCGTTATCTGGCGCTCGCTGTGCATTAACCGGTCGGTTTAAATAAGTGGATCATGCCGAATTACTAACCCTTGTTTTACTTGCCGGTACGCACGCTCGGCTCTTTCTTTGATGCCCAGCAGCATGCGGCGCTCCATCACAAAATGAATGGGGTCGAACAGCAGAAAACGGACTATACGCCTGGTTAAACCTTCTTTTGGCGCATGCGAGCGGACAATAAAGCGGGTGGTATGCGCATCAAGCGGCTGCAGCACAAACGCGCCCCATCCCTGCAGCACCAGGTAGTGGTTTACTTCCAGCGCCGCTACCGGTACCAGCGTTTTGTCACCGTACACTTTTTTGGAGCCCAGCCTTACCGTGTCGCCCGCTTGCAGGTGCTGCCATTCGGGCACGATCCGGTTGGCATTGTGGATGCCGGCGGCTGCCACCAGGTTTTCTAGAAAAGAATAGCTGTAAAAGCCCGCCCGGTCCTGCCCGATCTGTACCAGCCAGGGCCACACGGCCTCTACTGGCGCCTGGATGGTAATGGCGTGATGCGCTGCTGCATGGTCCATTAGCGCATCGCCGGGCAGCGGCTGTGTTTGCTCCGCATCTGTGGCGCCCCATTGCAAATACTGCCGGCGGCAGATGGCCAGCACCGCCACATAGCCCGCCAAAACGGCTACAGCAAGACTGACTTTATTGCTTAACTTTGGTTTTTGCATCCTCTTTTCCTCCTTCTAAAACAGGTATAACCTGCCAGCAAAACATGCAGCAGTATACTTGCTGCTAACGCTTATACTTCCACTTTTTTCAATGGCCAATTATCCTGAGCAGGCTTATACCTGCTACACCTGTTTACGTACATATAACTTATCAAATAATTTTTATAGCATAATTTTACAGGAAAGCTGCGCCGGGCAACGCTTTTCTGATCTTCTGCACCCTTGCTTCTGCCTTCTTAAATAACCCGCCGGTTGGCAGCAAGCACCTAACCGGGAAGTAACTCGCTCATCATACTTTAAAACATGTATACTATGGAAAACCAGTTTCAGGATAAAGTAGCTCTTGTTACCGGAGCCAGTTCCGGCATTGGCCAGGCTACGGCTATTATGTTTGCACAGCGGGGAGCCCGGGTGGCGGTAGCAGATTGGATGGAAGCCCCCGAAACCATGCGCGCCATAGAAGCGGCCGGTGGGCAGGCGCTTTTTATAAAATGCGATGTGTCTGATAACAGCCAGGTGCAGGCCATGGTAGCGCAAACCCTGAGCACTTTTGGCCGGCTGGATTATGCCTTTAACAATGCCGGCATCGAGGGCGCCTCTGCCCCGACGCACGAGGTAACAGAGGAAAACTTCGACAAAGTGATCGGGATAAACCTGAAAGGCGTGTGGCTGTGCATGAAGTATGAGATTGCGCACATGCTTGGCCAGGGCAAAGGGACTATTGTCAACTGCTCGTCCATAGCGGGCGTGATCGGCTTTCCGGGTATTGCGGCGTACACAGCATCCAAGCACGGTGTGATCGGGCTTACCAAAACGGCTGCGCTGGAATATGCTACTTCTGGCCTGCGGGTAAATGCCGTGTGCCCGGGCGTGATTCAGACGCCCATGATCGACCGGTTTGTGGAAAAGAACCATACCACCAAAGAGGCCATGGCTAGCAGCGAGCCCATCGGCCGCTGCGGAACACCCGAGGAGATTGCCGAAGCTGCCCTCTGGCTGTGCTCCGATGCCTCGTCGTTCACTACAGGCCACGCGCTGGTAGTAGACGGCGGCTGGGTGGCAAGATAGGTTTACCTCTTGCGGCTTATACCTGCGCCGGGTGCATAGTATAGACCTTCAGCCTGAAGTAATACTCCTAATTTGAGCGCAGGTAAGTATAAAAGTATTCCTTATTCATATAGTTTTATTTTTATATTTGATAAGGCCGGAAATACACCGCTGGCTTTCTTACATGGCGCAGCTAGTAGGAGTAGGTATTTCTGTTTGCTGGTAGTTGGGTGATATTTAGAAAATAAAAATGAATCAGAATAAAGTTTTTCAGCAAGTACTCGACCAAATAGATTGGATAAGAAGCATTATCATAAGGAGGGGTTGGGATATTAATCAGGACTTAATTTACAGAGAACCTGCTTCGGTTGATGAAGTAAAGGCAATAGAAGAAAAAATTGGAATTCAATTGCCCAAAGATTATAAACAGCTCTTAACGGAGTGCTCAAGGAACTTTGAGTTTAGGTATCAATTCGATGAAGAGCTGCCAGAAGAATTCAAGGGGATATTCTCAGGAGAAATCTATTGGAACTTAGACCGATTTATAGAGCAGTACAATGAAAATTACGTGTTTTGGGAAAAAGATTGGTTAGACATAAGTAATTCAGATAAGGTTGCTCTTGAACAGGAAGCTGAGATCTTGAGGAATAAAGTTCCTTTGATGGAAGTGCCAAATGGTGATTTAATTGTGGTTGGATATAATTCCTCAGAAGTTGTTTATTTTTCCCATGAAGGGGATGAAATGCATGGGAAAGTGTTAGGTGACAGCTTGTGGAGCTTTTTAGAATTTCATTCAAGAGTGGGCTTTATAGGAAGCGAGGATTGGCAGTTTGAACCCTTCTTTGATTATGAACAAAACAAAATGATTACTACGGGACCTAAAGTTGAACGATTTATCAGCTGGTTAGAAGAATAACGCCACCCAACACAGTTCAGCCTTAACCCTTGCTATGCTTCGGGCTTCGGCTGCACCAGCATGTTAGGTGCAATAATAACAAGATTCTTACGGATGCTGCTTTAGCGGCGGGCGCCACCGCGGCATGGCTAACCGAAGACCTGGGCTTTATGTATAGCCGCACGTTCAACGGCCCGGACTGGCACATCTGGGAAGTGTTTTTTATGAATATGAGCCAAATGCCTTCAGCCCAATAAACCAGCATAAGCAATACTTAGGAAGTCCAAACGTATAAAAACCCCGCAGAAACTAAGCTGCGGGGCTTTTATACGTTAAGTATCTTTTGCCAATACAAGGTATAGGCTGCGGAATCTGCAACCGCTTAAAGCGGTATGTCTTCCGAGGACTTCAGGGCGTTATAGAACACCGGGCTGCAGGAACGCAGGTTTTCGATGACACTGGCCAGGCTGTAAAACTTTTCGGGTTTCACTTCGGCGCTGTTGGCAAAGGCTTTTAAGATCGTTTCTAAGGTTTGCGTATAGGTTTCTTCAAATTCTTCGGGGGTCATCGGTAAAAAGGCTAAAAGTTTATCTACCACCTGATACAAAGTATGGCTTATAATAATTCAATTAAAGCAAAAAAAGCGCCATGCAAAAATGCACGGCGCTTTTTTGTACTTTAGAAGTATACAGTTTATAGCTTCTTCAGGCCTTTGGTGTCCTGCTTGCTACCTTCTTTTATACTTACTGCTACTCCGCCGCCCGGAGCTATTGGTTGCTTCAGCACGCTTTTGGCGTTTACCAGCACTTTGCGGATGGTATACTTCTGCGGGTTCTTGTTCCAGCTGGCATCCGCGGCATCGGCATAAATAGTAGCCACGTAGCTTTTGCCTTTTGGCAGGTAATCGAAGCGGATGGTAGCCGTACGGGCATTCTCATCGGTAATGCCGCCTACATACCATTCGTTCTTGCCTTTTGCTTTGCGGGCGATGGTCACATAATCGCCGGGCTCCGCTTCCTGCACCCACGTATCATCCCAATCCACGGCTACGTCCTTAATGAACTGGAAGGCATCCGGAAAGCGGTTATAGTTCTCGGGCATATCGGCCGCCATCTGCAGCGGGCTATACATGGTTACATAGTAGGCCAGCTGCTTTACCAGCGTAGTGTTTACGCGCTGGTTGCCGGTGCCGTAATACGACAGGTCGGTCTGGAAAATGCCGGGTGTGTAATCCATCGGCCCACCCATCAGGCGCGTGAACGGCAGAATGGTGGTATGTTCCGGGGCAAGGCCGCCCATGGCTTCAAATTCGGTGCCGCGGGCCGATTCCTGCGCAATCCAGTTCGGGTAGGTGCGGTTAAGGCCTGTCGGACGAACGGCTTCGTGGCTGTTCACCATGATCTTGTAATTAGCAGCCGTCTCGGCTACGTGAATGTAATGGTTCACCATCCACTGGCTGTCGTGGTGCTCGCCGCGCGGAATGATCTTACCCACATAACCGGTCTTTACCGCGTCGTAGCCATTGTCTTTCATAAACTGAAACGCCTTGTCCAGGCGCCGCTCGTAGTTGGTGGCCGAGCCGGAGGTTTCGTGGTGCATCATGATCTTCACGCCTTTTGAAGCCGCATAGGCATGCAGCTCTTTTACATTGAAGTCAGGATAAGGCGTTACAAAATCGAATACCTCTTCTTTCCAGTTACCGAACCAGTCTTCCCAGCCTATGTTCCAGCCCTCTACCAGCACGGCATCAAAGTCGTTAGCGGCAGCAAAATCAATATGTTTTTTTACGTTTTCGTTGTTGGCGCCATGGCGGCCGTTCGGCGTAAGTTTCGTAAAATCATCGGTCAGCTTTACGTTGGTTTCTGTGCCGTACGCCCAGGTGCTTTTACCTGCCACAAAATATTCCCACCACACGCCGATATACTTCACCGGCTTTATCCACGATACGTCTTTATACTTGGTCGGCTCGTTCAGATTCAGGATCAGTTTGGAGGCCAGGATGTCGGTAGCTTTGTCGCTCACCACAATCGTTCGCCAGGGCGTCTGCGTATCGGTTTGCATGTAGCCTTTGTTGCCCATGGGGTCCGGCGTCAGGTGCGAGCTCATCTTAAAGTTTTTGGCATCCAGGTTCAGGTTCATGGCCGGGTAGTTGATCAGGGCCGCCTCGTGGATGTTAATGTACAGGCCATCGGCTGTTTTCATCATCGAAGGCGTTTGTACGGCCAGGGTTTTGATCGGCCACTGCGCGTGCACATCAATGGTGGCTTTCTTGATCAGTCCCGGGATCTCGGATATCTTGGAGGTAGTATACGCATACTCGTTGGTGTCGTAGTCGCCCGGAATCCAGAAGATCTTGTGGTCGCCTGTCAGGTTAAACTCCGTGTTCTCCTCTTTGATGATGAAGTAATTCAGCTCCTTCTGCTCCGGAAACTCATACCGGAAACCCAGGCCGTCGTTAAACAGGCGGAAGCGGATACGGATCTGGCGGTCCTGCTGCGCCTTCTGGGTAAGCGTTACCAGCAGCTCGTTGTAGTTGTTGCGAATGGTTTTCTGCTCGCCCAGTACAGGCTCCCAGGTATTGTTCACAGCGGCTTGCTCGGTTTTGGCCACCGTAAAGCCGTCCATCATAGAAGGGGCATCTTTCAGTTCCAAACCCAGTTTGCTTTCCTTGATAACAGGTTTTTTCTTGTAGGTTAGCTGGTAGGTTGGAACGCCTTTTTCCCCCACTTCGAATTTGAGGGTCAGGTTTTTATCCGGCGAGGTGATAACCTGCGCCTGCACCAGCAAGGAGAAGGTACACAGCAACAGGAGTAAGGTGAAACGGCGCAGTAGGTCCGTCTTTTTCGCTATAGCGAAAGGCATAGTTAGCGTATGATCCATTGATTTCAGATTTGCTGAAGTAGTAATTAATGTAGTTCCGAATTGGCGTGTTGTATTCAGAACGCAAATTACATTAAATTATGGTACGCTATACCTTCCTTTTGCAAAACCATACCTGCTGTTTTCTTTCCATAGCTCCCTGCCTGCGTTCACCCCAGCTGCGCCAGACAAGGCCGTATATACTTGCCCTGTGTTAGGTAAAGGTAAGATTTGCGTGGATTGCCCGGCATGAGGAGGAAGTATGGCAGGCTTGTACCGGTGGGCCGGTTTTCAGGCTGCTTATACTATAAAGGACCTGTTTCTACAGAATACTTGCCATGACTATACCTGCGGGCTTGCTCCCTTTAGATTGGAAGTAGGCTCCAGGTCAGGGCAAGTATAAACCGTTAACAGCCGGCACCAACCTACTGGCACCGGCTGTTTAGGGCTGTTATCAGTCTATGTTTATCTTTTGTTTTGTTCGCTCCTGCGGTTGCTTTTTAGGCACCGTCAAGCTCAGGATGCCGTCTTCGTAGCGCGCCTTTACCTCTTCGGGCTTCACATTTTCGGGCAGAGTAAAAGAGCGGCTGAAAGAGCTGTAGTTATACTCCCGTCGTTTAAAGTCTTTCTTATCGTCTGTTTTTTCCTCTTCCTTCTGGCTGCTAATGGTCAGCATGCCTTCTTCCATATCAATGTTAAAATCCTCCTTCTTCATGCCCGGTGCAGCTACCTCGATCATGTACTCGTTTTCTTTCTCCCGGATGTTGACGGCCGGCATACTGGCCTGCATCTGGTTTCTGAGTTGCATGGGCATCAAATAGAAATCATTGTTAAACATGCGATCCATGTCGGTAAAAAAGTCATTGAACACGGATTGCCCCGGAGTAGAAAGACCGCTGTTTTTTTTCATTAAGTTTGCCATCGTTTTACTGGTTTAGGGTTACACATGTATAAAGCAGCATGTACCTGCCAGGTAACTTTACTACTTTATATTATTATTATAACGAGGCAAAAAAGCAGGAGTTCAGAAAGCGGTTAAGTATTCGCAGGCAACGCCCGGCTTCCAACTCAGGCTACGAAAATACTGGCCAGCCCCCGTTACCTTTCCATTAAAAAAACCCGACCCGGCAAACGAAGATGCCGGATCGGGCTGCCCATGATATTAAATCAGGCGATGGGAAGCCTGTCTGCCGCATACTTCCTTGTCGCTTCTAAGCGGGTCAGGCACCCAGCGGGAAATTAAGCACAAAACTGGCCCCATCCGGCGTAATGCCATCCAGCCGCACGGTTCGGCCGCGGGAAACGCCCAGCGCTTTGTTTATGTCTGACAGCGAGTTTACTGGCTTGCCATTCACGTTGGTAATGATGGTGCCTTTGGGAATGCCTGCCAGGTCAAAAAAACCGCCGCTTTGCAACTCCGTTACATACACCCCGGATTTCAGGCGATAGCGTTGTTTCACGGGGTCCGGTACCGGCGCAAAAGTAGCGCCCAGTTTGGACTGCAGGCCTGTGGCGCCCGAAGTCTTATCGGTGGTGGCCACCTTCTCGGATTCTTCGCCCTTAAGCACCACGTCCGCCTGCCCGGTGCGACCATTGCGCAGGTAGGTCAAAGCCACTTTATCGCCGGGATGATGGCGGGCAATTCTTTCCGAAAGCTCTGAGGAGGAACTTACATTCACTTCGTCTATGCTCTGGATGATATCGCCTTCTTTTAACCCGGCCGCAGCCGCTCCACTGCCTGCCTGAATACCCAGCACATACACGCCTTTGACCGTTGACGGATCGATGCCCCGCTCTTTTAAGATCTGGTCTTCTACAGCAGGTGCCGGAAAGCTCACGCCCAGGTAGCCGCGCCGTACTTCGCCAAACTTGCGGATGTCTCCTACCACCTTGCGCATCAGGTTTACAGGTATGGCAAACCCATAGCCGGCATAGCTGCCGGTTTGCGAGGCAATGGCGGCATTGATCCCGATCAGTTGCCCGTTGGTGTTTACCAGGGCGCCGCCGCTGTTACCCGGGTTAATGGCCGCATCGGTCTGGATGAAGGATTCGATAGCGGTGTTCAGGCTGGCTTGCGGGGCGCCGGAGTAATTTTCCTGGCTGGGCCGGTTCAGGATGCCGATGCTGCGGCCTTTGGCGCTGATAATACCGGCTGTTACGGTCGAGTTGAGCGAAAACGGATATCCCACGGCCAGCACCCACTCGCCCACCTGCACATTGTCTGAGTTGCCGAGCGCCACCACCGGCAGATGGTCGCCCTGCACTTTTACCAGTGCCAGGTCGGTGGTCGGATCGGTGCCGATGAGTTTGGCCTTAAAACTGCGCTTATCGGGCAACACGACTTCTACCGAGGAGGCATTTTCGATCACATGGTTGTTGGTTACAATATACCCGTCTGCTGAGATGAGCACGCCCGAGCCGGAGCCCTGGGCAGGAACAGCTTGCTGCGGCATGCCGAAAAGGTCGAAAAGCGGGTTGCCTTCTTCCGGCACAACGCCCTCGTACTGGGTTTTGATATGCACCACAGCCGGAATCACAGCGGATGATGCCTGTACAAAATCCGGGTTCTGCGCCGAGGAGGTGAGGCCCGGCGCCTGATTGCTTACAAGCATGGCCTGCCGGTCTTGGGGCGTGTTCTGCAGGTCAGTTTTACCAAAATACCGGTAGCCTGCTATGGCGAGTGCCGCAGAGAGCAGCGAAATAAGTAAGATAATTAATACGAAGCCGGCCTTTTTCATGGTCCTAAATTGTTTTGCAGGGTCATTTCCGGCAGGCCCGCGCAGGCCTTGCCGCTCGCGTATACATCAGTCAAAAAGTGGCAGGTTGCCATCGAAGGGGTATGATAACTAACGTGCAGGGCTTTTGAATGTTTGGCTACGGCCTTTATACTTGTTACCGGGTTTATCCTATAATTATAGGTCGGGGCGCAGGGCCTGCAATCGCCGGCAGCCCTGCTGCCTGGCAGCTCTCCTGCAACTGAAATATAGCCAGTGGCTGTTAACCCGGATGGCAATGCTGACCAAGGCAAAAACCTGGAGCGCCTGTGTGACAAACGTCACTGTTAGATGAACATTGATTTGATACCTTTGTATCAAGTCTTGTAAGGCAGACCGGCTTTACGGGCATTGAGGAACCATTAAAGTATAAAACTGATGAAAATCAAACAGTTTGAAGACAAAGGATTAGCCCATTATTCATATGCTATTTTAAGCGAGTGCGCTGGCCAGGTGGTGCTGGTAGATCCGGGTCGCGATCCGCAGCCCTACTATACGTACGCCGAAGAGAACAACGCCAAAATTGTTGGCGTGATCGAGACGCACCCGCATGCCGACTTTGTAAGTTCGCACCTGGAGATTTCGCAAAAGACCGGCGCTACCATTTACACCCATAGTATGGTGGGCGCTGATTACCCGCACCAGGCGTTTGACGAAGGCGCTGAACTGCAGATCGGCAAGATCAAACTCCGCTCGCTGCACACCCCCGGCCACTCCCCTGACTCGATCAGCATTGTGCTGGAGCACGATGGGAAAGACAAAGCCGTGTTTACCGGCGACACCTTGTTCATCGGCGATGTGGGCCGCCCTGATTTGCGCGAGAGTGCCGGCAATATTACGGCAAAGCGCGAAGAGCTGGCCCGCCAGATGTACCACAGCACCCGCGAAAAACTTATGAAGCTCGACGACAGCGTAACCGTTTACCCGGCCCACGGCTCCGGCTCACTTTGCGGCAAAGCCCTGAGCGATGCCAACTCCAGCACCATCGGCATGGAGAAAAGGAGCAACTATGCCCTGCAGCCCATGAGCGAAGAAGCGTTTGTGAAAGTATTGACCGAAGACCAGCCTTTTATACCCAAGTACTTCGGCTACGATGTGACCCTCAACAAGCAGGGCGCGCCTGCCTATCAGCCAAGTATAGCCGGCGTAAAAATGCTATCCAAGAACTATAAGCCGGAAGCTGGCGCTCTACTCGTGGATGCCCGCAACGAAAAGGAATTTAAGAAAGGGCACTACCAGGGCGCTATCAATATTCAGAACGGCGGCAAGTTCGAAACCTGGCTGGGCAGCATCATTGGCCCCGAGGAGCACTATTATCTGGCAGCCGAAAGCGAGGAGCAACTGCAGGAGCTTATCCGCAAGGCAGCCAAGATCGGCTACGAGCTGCTGATAAAGGGCGCCTTTGTGCTGGATGCGGTAGCAGAAACCAGCTCGTCTGTGATCAATGTTGGGGAGTTCCGCGAGAACCAGGACAATTATACGATCGTGGATATCCGCAACACCTCGGAAGTAAAGGATGGCCAGGTCTTCGAAAAGGCCCTGCATATTCCGTTGCCCGATCTTAGAGAACGTGCCAAAGAGATCCCAACCGACAAACCGGTGGTGGTGCATTGCGCCGGCGGTTACCGCTCTGCAGCAGGCAGCAGCATTGTGGAGGCTGCCCTGCCGCAGACCAGGGTGCTGGACCTGAGCGAAGCCGTGAACGACTTTAAAAACAACCGGAAGTAAGTATAACCAACATAATGAACCAGTGCCGGCGGAACAATTGCCTGCACTGGTTTTTTATTTCCGTATATCTCAAAATATCCCGACACACCGTTTTATACTATGCAAACGCTGGAAAAAGAAATCATACACAGGCAGTTCCCGCAACTCGAGGCCCCCCTTTTGGATGAACTGTTAAAGCAAAGCACGCTGAAAGTAGTAGCGGAAGGCGAAGAAGTGATGCGCAGCGGCCAATACATCACGTCTACCCTCCTGCTGCTCAGCGGCCTGCTGAAAATATACCGCGAAGATGACGAAGGCAACGAATTTTTGATGTATTACCTGGAGCCCGGCAACGCCTGTGCCCTGTCGATGATGTGCACGGCCCGGAACGAGAAAAGCCAGATCATGGCCAAAGCTGTGACGGACGTTGCGGTTATACTTGTTCCTTCGCACCTCTCAGAGCTGTGGCTGGGCAAGTATAAAAGCTGGCATAATTTTGTGATCGCTTCGTACCGCCAGCGTTTCGAAGAGCTGCTGCAAACCCTGGACAGCATCGCCTTTAAAGGACTGGACGAGCGCCTGCTCTTTTACCTTAAACGGCATGTAAAGGTCAGCGGCAAACAGGTCCGCCTCTCGCACCAGCAAATTGCCGACGAGCTCAACTCTTCCCGCGAAGTGATCTCCCGACTCCTGAAAAAACTCGAGCAAACCGGCGCCCTTACCCTGCACCGCAACTACCTCGAAGTGCACGACCTGGGGTTAGTTTAAGCGTTAGAAGGTTAGAGAGTTAGAAGATTAGAGAGTTAAAAAGTTAGAAAGGTAAATATCCACAACTCTACAATTCTTCAGTTTTATACTTAAAAGCGCCCGAATACCACCTTCATGGCTGATTGCCTTATACTTCCTGCGCGCGCATACGTCCGCACAACATCTCGTCTGATTATACTTGCACGCTAGCACACAAGTATAAAGCGCTGGCTTGCTGCCTTTTCTTATCGCATTTTATCATTTCTACGGCGGGAGAAATCTGAGAAAACCGGAGACAAGGATTTCTCCTGCCGTCGAAATGACAAAAGATCATCTGTCATCGCCGCTCAAAGTATAAGCCTGAGATAAGGCAGGACTATGAAGCAAAAATCACTTGGCGCAAGCGTCTGCGGGGGCCTTCTACCTCCTGCTTTTTATACTTATTCTGAGGCATTTAGCTTGTAAGTATAAGGTTTTGCCTGGAACGGAAAAACAACCAGCAAAGGGGAAGCATGGTGTGCCGGGTAGATTTAGGCACAAGCGGACGCTTGCGCCAGGGAAGCCCGAAATGGTTGATCTAAAGCCAAACAGCATCTTATTCCCTTCTAACCCAAAAGGAAAACGCAATTAATAAAGTCCTTAGAAAACGGCGCTCTCCAAACAATCCAACTTTCTAACCTTCTAACTCTTTAACTTTCTACCTTTCCAACTTTCTAACCTTTTAACTCACTAACTTTCTAACTTTACCCCTCTCTGTGACAAGAGTCACTGTTGCTCCCTGTTGCAGGCCGTACCTTTGCAGCGGTTACAAACATATTACCTGGATGGAAATACTTGGATATCTTTCGGCCCTGCTCATCGGCCTTTCGCTAGGGCTTACCGGTAGCGGCGGCTCTATACTTACAGTGCCTATACTTGTTTACCTGATCGGACTTACGCCCGTTATCTCCACAGCTTACTCGCTCTTTATTGTGGGTACCACCAGCCTGGTGGGCAGCGTTAAATTCTACCGCAAGGGGCTGGTAAGCTTCCGGACAGCGCTGATCTTTGGCGTGCCCTCGCTTACCACTGTTTTCCTGACCCGCACGTTTCTGGTGCCGGCCATTCCCGAGCACATATTTACCGTGGCCGGCTTTGCGATCACAAAAGACATCCTGCTCATGGTGCTGTTTGCCATACTCATGATGCTGGCCTCTTTTAGTATGATTCGTAAAACAAGCATCAAACCCGAGCCGGAGGGGGAAAATCATATCCACTACCTGGCTGTGCTGGGACAAGGTGTGCTGGTCGGGTTGATATCGGGACTGGTAGGTGCTGGCGGCGGCTTTCTCATCATCCCGGCGCTGGTGCTCTTCACGGGCCTGGACATGAAACTGGCTGTAGGTACTTCGCTCTTTATCATCGCAGCCAACTCGCTGATCGGCTTTATCGGCGATATCTTCCATTATAACATCGACTGGGCATTCCTGTTCACCTTCTCCGCCCTGTCTGTTGCCGGTATTTTTATCGGTACCGCCCTGGCTACAAAAATACAGGGCGAAAAGCTTAAGAAAGGATTTGGCTGGTTTGTGCTCGCCATGGGTGTGTATATCCTCATCCGGGAGATCTTTTTCACTTAAGTATAACCGCGTGATATAAGTTACAGACAAAGACTTCAAATTTTGCGAATTTTGTCCGCTCCTCAGCCTGTAAGGCGGCAAGCGGAACCAGAAAATAAAACCCATACTATAAACATCAGCTACCATGAAAGTAGAACAGATCTATACCGGATGCCTGGCACAAGGCGCTTACTACATCGAAAGCAACGGCGAGGCCGCTATCATCGACCCGCTGCGCGAAATAAAACCCTACTTAGCGAAAGCTGAAAAAGACAAGGCGCGCATTAAGTATGTGCTGGAAACACACTTCCATGCCGACTTCGTGTCCGGGCACGTGGACCTGGCCAGGGCAACAGGCGCTGAGATCGTTTTCGGGCCGAATGCACAGCCAACGTTTCCGGCCCTTATTGCTGCCGATGGCCAGATGCTGAAGCTGGGTGATGTCACCATCACGGTGCTGCATACCCCCGGCCATACGATGGAGTCTGCCACTTACTTGTTGAAAGATGAGCAAGGCAAGAACTACGCGATCTTCTCGGGCGATACCCTGTTTATTGGCGATGTGGGCCGCCCCGACCTGGCTGTAAAATCTGACCTGACCGAAGCCCAACTGGCTGGCCTCCTCTACGACTCGCTGCGCACCAAAATTATGCCGTTGGCAGATGAGGTGATCGTGTACCCGGCGCATGGTGCGGGCTCGGCCTGCGGCAAACACATGAGCAAAGAAACCAGCGACACGCTACGCAACCAGAAGCAGTCCAACTACGCGCTGCGGGCCGATATGACCCGGGAGGAGTTTGTGAACGAAGTGACCGAAGGGTTGCTGCCGCCTCCGGGCTATTTCCCGCTGAATGTAAAAATGAACAGGGAAGGCTACACCAATATTGACCAGGTTATGAGCCAGGGCCTGCAGGCGCTCTCGCCGGAGGCTTTTGAAGCAGCCGCCAACGAAACAGGTGCTCTGGTGCTGGATACCCGCAAACCCGAAACGTTTGCAGCTGGGTTTATACCGAATGCGATCAATATCGGCCTGGACGGCAACTTTGCACCCTGGGTGGGCGCGCTGATACCCGATATTCAGCAGCCCATCCTGTTTGTGGCCGACGAAGGGCGCGAAGAAGAAGTGGTGACCCGCCTGGCCCGCGTGGGCTACGATCATGCCTTGGGTTACTTGAAAGGTGGTTTTGCAGCCTGGAAAGCGGCTGGCAAAGAAACAGATACCATTGTTTCTATTTCTGCGGAAACATTTGCAAGCGAGTATGAGCAAAACAATGCTCTGAAAGTGGTGGATGTGCGCAAGCCCGGCGAATACCAGGCCGAGCATGTGGTAACAGCCCAGAGCGTGCCCCTCGATTACCTGAACGAGCACCTGGCGGAGCTGCCGAAAGAAGAAACCATGTACCTGCACTGCGCTGGTGGTTACCGCTCCATGATCGCTGCGGCTATCCTGAAAGCAAGAGGCTTTGACAACATAGTGAACGTAGAAGGCGGCTATAAAGCCATTGCCGGAACTTCCGTGCCGACAACAGCTTATGTTTGCCCCAGCACGCTGAAATAAGCAGGCGGAGAGAATCATCCCCCTCCCTTTCGAAGGCAGGGCCGTTTCATTCTGATAAATAGGGTAGTATTTTACGGGCCTCCATACTTGTGATTTGCTACCGTTTAGGCCTCTGCCCCAGTCAGATTACAAATCCGGCTGGATAGGTAAGACACAGGTTACAAACTCGCGCCAGCAAATGAAAAAGAAAAAAGTCCTGCTTTGAAGGGGGTAGGGGGATGTTTACATGTTCAGTAAATGCTTTACCGACATGCACCCCGAAAAGCGATCGTTTTGAAAATAATACGGTCCTTCTGAAAGGCACTTGGAGATGGTAAACTCCCTAAGAGAAATCTCCTAAGTATAAAATTATTCTACGTGACGAAAGTCACTGAACCAGGCAACTTATTTTTTGAACTTTGCAGTGTTATCAGTAAATTAATTCCTTTACGATCAATTACTTACACCATGTTCAATCTATTTAAATCTGCCCCTAAAAACTACGAAGAGCTGGGCGGCGGCGCCTTCAAAACAAAATACCAGCAAACATCCAACGCCAAGCTGCTGGACGTACGCACCGCAGGTGAATTTGCCGCAGGTTCTATCGAAGGAGCTCGAAACCTGGATGTGACTTCTGCTCAATTCCAGCAGGCACTCAAAACACTGGACAAGCAGAAAGAATACTTCGTGTTTTGCCGCAGCGGCAACCGGAGTGGCGCTGCCTGCGATGCCATGAGCAAAGAAGGTTTTAAAGCCTATAATCTGGCAGGCGGTATCGGTGCCTGGCCGCGCAAGTAAAGTATAAAAATAGACAGGCAGGGAGGCGGCATTCTTTCTCCTTCCTTGCTCGTGTATAATCCATTTAAATAACCTAAAAAGTATGTTAGAGCTGTTAAGGCAACCATGGCCGTGGTACACATCGGGCGCAGTAATCGCCCTGGTGATGGTGCTGCTGCTGTTTTTTGGAAAATCCTTTGGTGTTTCGAGTAACCTGCGCACGATCTGTGCGGCCTGCGGGGCAGGAAAAAATGTCGCCTTTTTTGATTTTAACTGGCGGTCCCAGGTCTGGAACCTGCTGTTTATAGTTGGCGCCATACTTGGTGGCGTTATTGCGTCGCAGTTTCTCTCTACCGGCGAGGCGGTACAGATCTCCCCGGCCACTATTGAGGACCTAAATCAGTTGGGCATTTCGGCACCTGCCGGGATGCAACCCGCGGAGCTCTTTAGCCTGGAGGCGCTTTTCACTGTAAAAGGCTTCCTGATTTTGCTGCTGGGTGGCTTTGCCATCGGGTTTGGGGCACGTTATGCCGGCGGCTGTACCTCAGGCCACGCCATCAGCGGACTGTCTAATTTACAGCTGCCATCGCTTATTGCGGTTGTCGGTTTCTTTATCGGCGGGCTGTTTACCACCTTCGTACTGCTGCCGCTGTTCTTTTAAGCTGGCTTACTAATGTAATGCAAGCAGCTTCATTCGTAATTCTTAATTCATAATATTTCTTCCCGTGAAAGGACTTAAATTTATACTAGCCGGCATCTTGTTTGGCATTGTAATGAGCAAATCGGAAGCCATCTCGTGGTTCCGTATCCAGGAGATGTTTCGCTTCCAGTCGTTCCACATGTATGGCATTATCGGCACGGCCGTAGTACTGGGCACCCTTGCCACCTTCCTGATCAAAAAGTATAAGCTGCGCGACTACCAGGGCAACCCGATCGTATTTACGCCCAAAGAAAAGGCTGTATCGCGCTACCTCATCGGCGGCATCATTTTCGGGTTGGGCTGGGCGCTGACAGGTGCCTGCCCGGGGCCTATGTTCGTAAATATTGGGCACGGCTACTGGGCAATTGTACTGGCTATAGGAGGTGCTATTGCAGGTACTTATACTTATGGCGTCATCAAAGACCGGCTGCCGCATTAAGATACACTTTGGCTAAAAGTGGGGTATGTACCGGGGCCATTTGCGCTGGCAAAGGCTTCCGGGCATATTCATAACCTAAACGACACCTAAAATGCAGCACGCATCCTCCAAAACAAAACTTGGTTTAAAAGTGAATGCCGGGCAGTTCTGGCTGCTGGTGCTTATCAATGGGTTTGTAGGGGCGATGGTAGGCCTGGAGCGTTCGGTTATTCCGACGTTTGCCGAAACTGTTTTCGGCATCAGCGGGCATACAGCGCTGCTGTCGTTTATTGTCGCGTTCGGACTGGCCAAATCAATAGCCAACATGCTCATGGGTCGCCTCACAGGGCGGTTTACGCGCAAGCAGTTGCTGCTGATCGGCTGGTTGTTTGCCCTGCCGGTGCCCTGGCTGCTGGTGTATGCCGGCAACTGGGGATGGGTGATCTTAGCGAACCTGCTGTTGGGAATCAACCAGGGGATGGCCTGGTCGGCAACGGTGGTGATGAAAATTGACCTGGTGGGTGAAAAGAACCGCGGCCTGGCCATGGGCATCAACGAATTTGCCGGTTACCTGGCTGTCGGGCTGGTCTCGTTCCTGGCGGGCTACATGGCTGCTACATCGGGCCATGTCACGTATGCGTTCCTGCCGGGCATCGGATTTTCGGTGGCGGGTGTTTTGCTCACGATATTCTTTGTGCGCGATACCCGGGCCCACGTGCAAACAGAAACTGCACAAACAACCATTCCGCTGCTCGGCAACATCTGGAAAGATACCACCTGGCGCCATGCCAACCTGGGCTCTGTTACCCTAAGCGGCTTTGTAAATAACATGAACGATGGCATCCTTTGGGGCCTGCTTCCGCTGCTGCTCACAGCAAAAGGCTATTCGCTGACCCAAACAGGGCTGCTGGCCGGCATATACCCGGCTGTGTGGGGACTGGGGCAACTAGTAACAGGCAGGCTCGGCGACATCCTTTGCAAAAAGCAGCTGCTAAGTATGGGCATGCTGCTGCAGGGCCTGTCCATTGCCTTGCTGTTGTTTGCAGATGTGTACGTGGTGCTGGTAGCAGCGCTGGTTATACTTGGCGCTGGCACGGCCCTGGTTTACCCAAACTTTCTGGCGGTGGTAGCCGAGAATACGCACCCGAGCCAGCGCCCGCAGAGCCTGGGTATTTTCCGGTTCTGGCGCGACTTTGGGTATGTGGCCGGTGCCGTGGCAGCCGGCGTGTTCAGCGATTTGTTTGGTATCGGAGCGGTTTTGCTTGGCACAGCTGCGCTGACCATTGGGGCCGGCGTATTGTCTGAAATACGCATGTGCTGCACCCGCAAACTGCTCTGGCATAGCCAGGAGTGTGCTTCGGCAGGTTTGCTTGGCGGGGCTTAATTGCTTATCTTTCGTGCCTGACGCGGTTCAGAATATCCAGGACAACAAAGAAACCCTGAACGATGCCGCTGGTCTAAAACAAAATGAGATATTACCTGCTTTTATTTCTGACAATGCTCTTGCTGCTTTTCGCGATGCCGCCGAACAGCCGCTCGCGTAGCGCTGACGGTTCAGAGCGGGTAGCAAAGACGTGCCGCTACAGCCATAATGCCCAAAAGCGCTCCTGCCCCGGCAAATGCCTGAAGCACCAGACGCACCGCACGCCACAAAGCGCCGCCAACAGCGTGACAGATTGTAGCGCACCGCAATATGCCGTATTAGCAGCCCAGGACTACCCGGCACGCTTTCCTTTGCCGGGGCTGCACCTTGCTCCGGTTACGAACGCCCGCAAGCACCTGTCCCCGGACCTGCCGCCTGCACCGGATCCGCCCCGGTTTTCCTGATAAGCTACTTTTAACAGAAGCTGATGCCGCAAACGACTGGCAAACGCTACTTTCGCGCCCTGTTTTAGTTTTACTGCTTACAGGCGCTCAAATTGCCTGCGCAAGCTTCTGCGAGCAGAACAGGCGTAAATCAAGAATTAACATCCAAAAGAATCAAGATGAACAAGCATAAATTTTCCATCAAAAATATACCTGGTTGGGCCGTCATGCTGGCTGTTTTCGGGCTTTTATACTTTACCGGCCTGCACACCGAGGCCATTGGCCAGGTGCAGCGCCTCTTACTGGCTACCGGCATCCGCAATGCCGACGTACCCCAGCCCACTGAAGCTGCCAGAGCAGTAGAAACAACGCCGCCTGCTACCGCATCGCCGGCCATGGTGGGTACCGGCTTCCGGATGGCAGGCCTGGACGGTAAAACCGTTTCGTTTGAAAGCCTGAAAGGCAAGGTGATCTTTATGAACCTGTGGGCCACCTGGTGCCCGCCCTGCATTGCCGAGATGCCTAACATCCAGAAACTGTACGAGAAAGTAGGCTCTGATAAAATCGCTTTTGTGATGCTCTCGCTTGATGAGGGTGGCATGGACAAGGTGAAGAAATTTATCTCCAAAAAAGGCTATACCTTTCCGGTATACATGCCGGCCGGCCAGCTGCCACAGGAGTTTTACAGCAATGCCATTCCTACTACGTTCATAATCTCGCCGGAGGGCAAAATTGTAGCACAGCAGGAAGGTATGGCCGAGTACGACACCAAAGAGGTACGCGACTTTCTACAAGGTATGGTAAAATAACCCAACCAACCAAAAAAGCATCCCGGCAGCAAACGAAGCAGCCGGGATGCTTTTTTATTTGCTCGCCGCACAGGATCATACTTGTGCCGGGCAGTATTTGTAAGTCTGACATGTATAAAACGTAACATCTTAATTCGCTTCCTATGAAATATACAGGGATCATAATTTTTGCACTCTGCCTGCTGGCCACACCGGCAGCTTTTGCGCAGGCAAGTAATACCGCTAAAACTACCACCACGCCACGTGCCGCAGCACACCGCATTGTGTATGATGTGGTGTCAGCCGACTCGGCCCAGCAGGCCGGTCTGTTCAGGCAACTGAATAATATCAAGCGCGGCTGGCCTGATGCCCAGATCGAAGTGGTGATCCATGGCAAAGGCCTGGAAATGATCCAGACCGCTAAAACCAGATCGGCCGAGGCAATTAAAAGCCTGCAGGCCAAAGGCGTGACATTTGCTGCCTGCGAGAATACCATGCGAGCCATGCACGTTACAAAAGAAGAGCTGCTGCCGGCCGTTATAACCGTGCCCATGGGTGTAGGCGAAATCGTACTGAAGCAAGAAGAAGGCTGGAGCTACATTAAGTTCTGATCCTTGCGCGCTTGTGCCTGCTGTTATCAGGCACAAGTGCGCAAAAATATTAAAGGATCTGTTTGTAGTATATGGCTGATCTTTCCGGATATAAAGGGATTAAATAAATAATTTCTTATCTTACCTGCCGGTTAATATGCTACCAGCAGGGCTGCCGTCTGCTGCTCACAAACACCCCTTTACTATGGTTAAGCCGTCTATACTCCTGGTTTCACTTTTTGTATGCCTCTCCTTTGGGAGCTGTAAAAGGCTAACGACAGAAGAAAAAGAAGCTACTGCAGAAGAATACAACAAAGCGGCTTCCGATCCTGCCTTGTTTCATAAAACGGCGCAGCAACTGACCAGCTTTATTGTCCACGACATTTTTAAACCGCCGGTTGCCAGCCGCATTTATGTTTACACCAACCTGGCCGCTTACGAAACGTTACGGCAGCAATACCCCGCCTTCGAGAGCCTGGCAGGCAGGGTAAAGGGCTTTGAGCAAGTTCCAAACCCAGAAAAAGACGTGGACTATTGCTTCCCGCTGGCAAGTATAGCCGCTTATATTTCTGTCAGCAAAGCCCTGATCATCTCCACGGCCGAAATGGCTAACTATGAAAAGGAGGTTTACAATCAGTATGAAAAGATGGGCATCCCTGAGGATGTACGTACCCGCTCCATTGCTTATGGCCAGCAGGTAGCGCAACATGTGCTGCACTATGCCAACGAGGATAACTATAAACAAACCCGGGCCCTGATGCGGTATTCATATACCAAAACGCCTGGCTCTTACCAGCCAACGCCGCCCAACTATGCCGAAGCCTGCGAGCCCACCTGGAGCGCCATGCGGGTGCTTACCCTGGATACGTGCACGCAGTTTAAGCCCAAAGCTGCGGCCGCGTACAGCCTCGACCCGAAAAGTGAATTTTACAAGCTTACGCGGCAGGTATACGATATCTCCAAAAACCTGACGCAGGAACAAAAGGACATTGCTTATTTCTGGGACGACAACGCCGTGGTGACCAATGTAAAAGGCCATGCTTCGTATGTGGATAAGAAAATGACCCCTGCCGGACACTGGCTGGCCATTGTGCAAACCCTTGCCAAAGACCAGCACCTGGACCTGATGAAGTCGCTGCAGGCGTACACGTTCACCTCCATTGCCCTGTATGATGGCTTTATCGCTTGTTGGGATGAAAAATACCGTAGCGCGCGCATTCGCCCTGTTACGGTGATCAACGAAAACATTGACCCGGAGTGGCAGCCTTTTCTGGAAACGCCTCCTTTCCCGGAATATGTCAGCGGCCATAGTGCCATCTCTGCTGCCGCTGGCACCGTGTTGATCCACCTTTTTGGCAACAACGTAGCCTTTACCGACTCTACCGAATATGCCTATGGCCATGGCGTACGTTCCTTTAAATCGCTAAAAGACACGTACATGGAAACTTCGATCAGCCGGGTTTACGGCGGTATTCACTACTGGGATGGAGCCTTTGAAGGAACCGCGCAGGGAGAGAAAGTAGGAGAATGGGTATGGGCAACGCTCACGCAGGAGCCGCAGAAGCGCCAGGATGTGCTTGCCACCACCCAGCAGGTAAAAGCAAAATAACCGTTTATACTTCTGAAAGTAGAGTGGTCCTGTAAAGAGGCAAAGCGTTACTCCTGCTTGGGCAGCGCGATGTAGAACGTTGTGCCGCCGTTTACTTCGCTCTCGAACCAGATGCGGGCATCGTGCCACTCCACAATGGTTTTGATGAGCGACATACCCAGCCCGGTCGAGGGCTCGCCGCGCAGTCCTTCTCTTCTGGCCGGGGTAAATTTATCGAACAGCTCCTGGTGGTATTTCTCCGGGATGCCGATGCCGTTGTCTTTCATGGTGATCAGCACGGCATCTTCCTGCTCCTGCAGGTCGATAGCAATAATGCCGTCATCATGCGTGAACTTGATCGCATTGGAGAACAGGTTGTTGATCACCTGCATAAACTTGTTCTCGTCTATGTTAGCGTAAATGGTATCGCTGGAGGCTGTAAACCGGATATCTTTTTGAATATGGTTTTCGCCCTGTTTATACTGCTCTATTGCCCACATGAGCTTTTGGTAGAGGTTAACCCTTTTCTTTATCAGTCCTGCGTGCGTTGCTTCCAGGAACTCCTGCTGCACCAGGTCCCGGATCATGCGGATACTTCTGGCACAACTTTCCCGGATAAGGCTGACGATCTGGGTCACTTCGGCATTCTGATAGTCCTCGGTATTGGTATAAAGCACTTCGGCCATGGCATGAATGTTGGCCAGCGGCCCGGCCAGGTCGTGTGAGAGGATCTCCAGAATGAAGTTCTTCTTCGTGGCAAACTTTTCGAGGTTACTGAAGTTTGTTTTCTGGTTGGTAATATCCTCCAGATACCCCGCTACAAATTTAGCTCCCGCTCCGGTCGTAACCAGTTCCGGCCTTGCCTGCAGCCAGCGCTCCGACAGGTCAGGAAGGATAATCCGGAATTCAACATTCTCCTTAAAGGTGCCCTTCAACAGCTCTTCGTACTCGCTGAGCAGGTAAGGTTTATCATCTGCATGTATAGCACCAAAGAGCATCGCCGGATTTGAAACAGCATTACTTCCCAGGGCCTGTTCGATATACAGCCGGAACCCTTTGCTGAGATAAGAAAACGAAGCCTCCGCTACATCCCAGGAAAACAACATCCTGTTTGTTTCCCTGATCAGATGCGTAAAAATTTCCTGGTTACTGTGCTCGTCCATTTTCGGTGGTAAAATAACTTTATGCCTGTTCTACTGCGAACGCACTTAGAACGTTGTACCGGCCGCTTTATTTAGAAAAGTATAAACAGCTGGTATGTTGCGGGCAGGCTGGCAACACGCAAACGTGCAAAGGCCGTGCAGGACCAAGTATAAAGCCGAAATTGAACAACCACCAAACTACCTGTTACGCATTGAAAATCAAGACATTACCTATTCAAAAAGCGTTAAAGAACTGATCCTGAAAAAATATTTTAACTTTTTTTCAGCTTTTCACAACCTTACCACACAGAACCACGTTAAAGAGGATGGCTAAAAGTTGAAAAGTTTTAAAAACTGATCATACAAAAAAGGCTCCTTGTCATGAGGAGCCTTTTTTGATTTATACCAATCTGCTGATCTTAGCCTGGGCAAGTTATACTTGTTGTCTACATCCCCCTAAGAGGCTTTCTGCTTAAAGCAGATACTAAACACGGATCCTTTGTCCGGCACACTGTCCACCACAATACTGTCGCCGGAATTATCAAGTATCTTTTTCACCAGGTATAAGCCAATACCCGAACCTTCCACATGGTCGTGCGCCCGTTTGAATAACGAGAATATTTTACTTGTCTGGTTTGAGGTGATGCCCAGTCCATTATCGGCGACCGACAGGCAATACAGGCCGGTGCTTGCCAGGTGGGTTTTTACCCGGACTTGCGGCCTGCGCTGCGGATGCGCGTATTTAATAGCATTGGAGACCAGGTTAAACAAAATGCTCCGCAGGTTTTTGCGCGAATACGTCAGGCTCTTAAACCCAGAGAAATCAGCGATGATCTCGGCATTACTGGCCGCTATTAACTCGCTTATATTTCCGGTCACTTCCGCTAAAAGGTCCGGTAGGTTTATACTTTCTGTCTCGCCGTTTGACTGCTGCAGCCGGGCCACATCGCCCAGATCCGACACCACTTTTTTAAGGATCGTAATGGCGCCGTCCATCCGGGTCAATACTTCGCTGTGGTGTTCACCTTCCGGCCCCAGGTCTTCCTTCAAAGCAGCCAGCAGCCCCTCCAGGTTAATGATGGGGGATTTAAGATCATGCGACGCGGCATAAACAAAGTTATCCAGCTCGTTATTGATCTTTAACAACTCATTGTTCTTCCGCATCAGGTCTTCGTTGCGGCGGCGTTCGGTTAAGTCGCGCGTTACTTTGGCAAAGCCGATCAGCTCCCGGGCCGGGTTATGGATCGGGGTGATCACCACGTTGGCCCAGAAGGCAGTCCCGTCTTTGCGCAAGCGCCAGCCTTCGTCTTCAAAATGGCCCTGATCCAGCGCTTTTCGGAGCTCATATTGCGGAAAGCCGCTTTCAATGGCTTCGCGCGGGTAAAACGTAGAGAAGTGCTTGCCAATGATCTCAGCTGCTTTGTAGCCTTTGATGCGTTCGGCGCCCACATTCCAGCTGCTCACAATACCGTCCGGCGAAAGCATTAAAATAGCATAGTCCTTTACACTGTCGATCAGCAAGCGGCTGCGCTCTTCATTTTCTTTCAGCTCCTGGTTTGTCCAGTATAACTGTTGCTCGAGTTTCTTTCTTTCGGTCAGGTCGCGGGTGATCTTGGAAAAACCAAGGAGCTGCTTTTGCGAATCGTAAATAGCAGTTAAAACGGTGTTGGCCCAGAACGCGGAACCATCTTTGCGGTAGCGCCAGCCTTCGTCTTCAAAACGGCCGTTTTGTTTTGCCTGCTGCAACTCATACGCCGGAAAACCTTGCTCCACCGCTTCGCGGCTGTAAAACTTAGCAAAGTATTTGCCTATGATCTCGTGCGCCTCGTATCCGTTTAATTTCCGGGCGCCTTCGTTCCAGGTGGTAATATTTCCGACGGGGTCCAGCATAAAAATGGCATAATCAGCCACCCCTTCGACCAGTTGCCGAAAGCGCTCCTCGTTTTCTTTTACCTCATCGAAAGCTTTTAACAGGTCATCTTCCGCTTTTTTTCGTTCCGACAGGTCGCGGGTAATCTTGGCAAAGCCAATCAGCTCCCGGGCCTGGTTATAGATCGGGGTGATCACCACGTTGGCCCAGAAGGCAGTCCCGTCCTTGCGCAAGCGCCAGCCTTCGTCTTCAAAATGGCCTTGCTTCAGGGCTTCCTGCAGCTCATAGGCCGGATACTCCGCTGCTTTGGCCTCGGCTGAATAAAATGTGGAGAAGTGTTTGCCAATGATCTCGTCAGCTGCGTACTGTTTAATACGGGCTGCACCGGCATTCCAGGTCGTAATGTACCCTGATGGGTCAAGCAGGAAAATAGCATAGTCGGTTATGCCTTCAATCAAAAGCCGGAAATTGTCTTCAGTGGCTTTATTAGTATCTACATGTGAAACAGCTTCTGATTCTGAATTCATACTTACATCTAAAAAACCATTCTAAAAATTGCTTGATATTACTGCCTAAAACGGAGGATATCAAACCTGCCGCTTAAATTTTAAAGGAAGCTTATATTTGCCTCCACTCCTTTTCAGGATTATACTAAGAGGGTAGGATATTTTGCCCGCATGCCTGGGCTTACACCCGGGCTGTTCATTCTTGCTGCGTATACGAGGCGCAAGTATAAAGTTTTGCCAATGTTTCTTTCAAAGATCCGGTGGTGGCAGCTATGCGCCGTTGCTGCGGGACGCGTACATTTTTCGCCGGCCATTCCGTGCGCCTGTGAACGGCTACAGCCCCGGCAAGCCTGCCAACAACAGGCAGTTGCGTTGCCTGCAAAAATGCAGGATCTATAAAAGTAAGTATAAATACCGAACCATGCGACACATTAGCGCTATATATACGTAATGCTTCGTAGCCACAGGGCACTTGGCACATAAATGCGGCCTGATGAGATTAATTTTAGTTACCTTGCAGAAGTGTAGCAAATGCATGTCACGTATAGCTTCCGGTAATCAGTTAAAATAAAAAAATCGAACTCGTTCATTACATCAATTATGGACCTAACCACGCACCTTTTGCAAAAACACAAAAAGAGAATATTGGAGATCTGGATGCAGAACCAATTAGCAGACGCTATGCTGCGCGATGACCTGATGAGTAATGATGAGCTTCGGAAGCAGTCGGAAGAGTTGCTGGATGCCCTGGCCCGTGCCGTTGCATCCGGAAACTTCGATAATATTTACTCTTCTGAGTATGAAGCCATAACGGAGATCCTGAGCGATATCTCCATCACCCGCGCCCGTCAGGGCTTCAGCCCCCGCGAAACCAGCATGTATGTGCTGAGTCTGAAGCAGGCTATCAGTACGGTGTATGAGGAGGAGCTAAGCAGCAGCCCGGCCGACCTTTACCGCGAAATATCCAACATCAACAAGATCCTGGACAACCTGAGCATCATCACTTTCGAAACCTACATCAAAGGCCGCGAAGAAGTGATCCTGCGCCAGACAGATGAGATAAATGAAATTTCCACGCCTGTGATCCGCGTGTGGGAAGGCATCCTGGCCCTGCCCATTATCGGTACCCTGGACAGTGCCCGCACCCAGATCGTGATGGAAAACCTGCTGCAGGAAATTGTGAACACCGGCAGCAGCATTGCCATACTTGACATTTCCGGCGTGCCGGCAGTAGACTCGCTGGTAGCCCAGCACCTGATCAAAACCGTGAGCGCCACGCGCCTGATGGGAGCCGAGTGCATCATCAGTGGCATCCGGGCCGAGATTGCCCAAACCATTGTGCACCTGGGAATCGATCTTTCAAACATCAAAACAAAAGCGTCGCTGGCCCATGCCCTGCAACTGGCCTTCAGCATGCGCAACGTAGAGGTAAGAAAAACAAACAGAACCCCGACGGCAGGACTGGGACGCTAGGTAAAAAATGGAGAGAATTCCAATTCTGAAACTGGGGCCATTTCTGTTGGTTACCATACAGATCGACCTGTATGACCGGCTGGCTCTGAATCTTGAAAACGATTTGATAACAATGGTAAGCAAAACCAGCGCAAAGGGCGTGCTTATCGATATATCAGCTGTTAATATAGTAGACTCATTTATGGGTCGCATTTTGGGTAACATAGCTTCTATGTCGCGCATCATGGATGCTGAGACAGTGGTAGTAGGTATGCAGCCCGCAGTGGCAATTACCTTGGTTGAACTGGGCCTTACCTTACAGGGCGTACACACCGCCCTGAACGTAGAAAAAGGAATGGAGCTGCTGCAGAAAATGATTGACCTGCAGTATGGCTCTTTGGACGAAGACGAAGAGGAAGAGCCCGATGATCGTACTGACTAAGGATACGATGCAGATTTTGCGGGAGCAGGACGTAGTGCCTTTCCGCAACCGAGTACGCGAACTTACAGTTAAGATCGGGATGAGCCTGGTGAACCAGACCAAGCTCATAACGGCCGCCAGCGAACTGGTGCGGAACATGCTCCGCTACGCCAACGGCGGCAAGGTTATTTTGGAGATCATCAGCAAAAGTGCGCAATCAGGCGTAAGACTTACTTTTGTAGACGAAGGACCCGGGATCTCCGATCTGAAACAAGCCATGCAGGATGGTTTCTCGACGGGCAAAAGCCTGGGCCTGGGCTTGCCTGGCGCCAAAAGGCTCGTAAACGAGTTCGATATTAAGAGCGCCCCCGGCGAGGGCACCACAGTTATGATAATTCACTGGAAGCATGGCCGTTAAAAACCACATCAGTTTTTCAGTGCCCGACAGAAGCTTTGCCAGTATAACCAAACGTGATATTACCCGCCTGGCCGAGAGCGTGGGCTTTTCGGAGAGAGAGACCGGCAAGATAAATATCATTGTATCGGAAATGCTCTCTAACCTGGCCAAGTTCTCTCCTAACGGAGGCGAGTTGCTGGTAAAACCTCTGGGCGAGCCGGTGCATACCTTAGAGATCCTGTGCCTGGACAATGGCCCCGGCATGAACGATGCTACCCGCATGTTGCAGGATGGCGTGACCACCTATGGCTCTGCCGGCGAAGGCCTGGGCGCTATAAAAAGGCAGTCTGACCTGTTCGACATGTACTCTCAGCCGGGCCTGGGCACCGTTATAATGGCGCAGGTAAAAAGAGCCGGTGCAAAGGCGGAAGCCCTTCCTGCAAAACTGCTGGAGGTAGGCTGCGTGATGGTGCCCAAAAGCCATGAAACGGTCTGTGGCGACGGCTTTACCCTGAAAGTACAGGACAGCACAGTAACCCTGCTGGCCCTGGATGGTCTGGGCCACGGCAGCCATGCACACGAGGCCTCGGCGGCAGCCTGCCATCACTTTGAGCAGTCGGCGGTGGCAGATCCGGTGCAAACCATCCGCGACCTGCACCTGGCCATTAAGCGCACCCGCGGGGCAGTAGGTTTTGCGGCCCGCATCCTGCCCCATACCATTACCTATTGCGGGGTAGGCAACATTGCCGGGAAACTTTACAATGGCGAGTTTAGTACTAACAACCCGCCCTATAAAAACATTATCTCGTACAATGGCATACTGGGCCATAACGTGCCCAATACGCTCAACAACCAGCAACTCGAGTGGTCGCGTTCCAAAACCCTGATCCTACATTCCGACGGGCTTAAGTCCCGATGGGATCTTTCCAAATATCCGGGCCTGCACCGCCACCACGCCACCGTCATTGCGGCGGTCCTTTACAAAGATTTCTGCCGCCACACCGATGACACCTTAGTAGTAGTTTGTAAAGCCATTCTCTAGCCTTATGCTGCGCCCCATCCTGAAATTTTCGATTGCCAACGAACTGGATATTGTGCTGGCTTACCGGCGGGCCATTCAGCTTTCGGAAAGGCTGGGCATTGCCATGGCCAACCAGACAAAATTCTCGACAGCCGTGTCGGAGATCTGCCGGAACGTGGTGGAGTATGTGGGCAACGGAGTTATCCAGTTTAACCTGGTAGAGGATGCCGGTTACCACTACCTGGAGGCGTTGGTAACAGACAGAGGACGTGGCATTGGCAACCTTGATTTTATACTTAACCAGGCCGAAAACCTGAAAAGCGGCAGCCGGGGCACGGGTATACTGAACGCCCGCAAACTGGTAGACCAGTTCAGCATTACCTCCGACACCGACAAGGGCACCAAAGTCATGCTCCGCCGCAAATTACCGGCAAAGGCACCGGGCCTTACCAAAGCCCTGCTCGACCAATGGACAATCGAGTTTAACCAGGAAGTCAATATCTCGCCTTATGCCGAAATCAAAAGGCAGAACATCAACCTGCTGGAAATACTCGAACAACTGCGCATCCGCAACCTGGAGGCCGAACAGCGCTTACAGGAAATCCGGCGGCTGAACGGCCAGCTGCAGCAATCCAACAACGAGATTGGCGAGCTGCTGATTGAGCGCGACATCAAAAACAAGCTACTCCAGAAGATAAACAACAACCTGGACGCTTTCGCCCATACTGTTACCCACGATTTGCGTTCGCCGCTGCAGAACATCACCGGCCTGGCCGATGCCCTTGCCTCCACGATCGAGAACCAGAACTACGCTGAGGCCGTTAGCCTTTTGCCCTTGCTGCGCGGCCAGACACAGAAAATGGAGAACCTCATCACCGGTATACTTTCTCTCTCGCTGGCAGGGCACCGGAACGTAGAAAAGGTATATGTGGCCGTGGCCACACTCGTAGAACAGGTCATTGCCTCGCTCATCGTACCCTACAACTGTAAGATCATCATCTCCCCTAACCTGCCCGAGCTGTTTACCCAGGAAATTAACCTGCACCAGGTGTTCAGCAACCTGCTGGTAAACGCCATCAAGTATAATGATAACCCAAATGGCGGCGAGATCAGGATATTATTTGAGAAACACCCTGACAGGCTCCTTTTTTCGGTGCAGGACAATGGCCCGGGCATCCCAGCCGAACACCAGGCCCATATTTTTGAGATGTTTAACAGAGGCAGTAACTATTCCCGCTCCGATAGCTCAGGGCTTGGTCTGGCCATTGTTAAGAAAGTTGTCACGGAACGGGGCGGTAATGTATGGGTTGAATCGCAGGGCCGCGGCTCCAAATTCTCTTTTACCTGGCCGGTGGAGGATCTGGTGCCAGACGAAGTATAAAATCGGTTATAGAAGAAGTTTAACAAGAAAGGCTGCCGGGATGGGCAGCCTTTCTTGTTAAAACTTAAAGTTTGGCAGGAAAATATTCCCGCATAATCTCCCGCACGTCGTGCTTGGTAAGTGCTTTGGAAAAATGCTGCTTCACGCGCTTAAAGGTTTTCAATTTCTCCAGGTCATAAAAACTGGCTGAAGACGTCAACATCAGGATCACCACATGATTGCCGTTGTCCAGCCCCTGCTTCTGGTATTCCTCTAAAAAAGAGAAGCCATCCATCACAGGCATTTTAATATCCAGGAAGATCAGGTCAGGGAAACGCGGGGCTCCCTCGCCGCCTGTCACAGCCTTTTTCAAATAGTCCAGGGCTTCTTTTCCATTGCCAACTACCAGAATATCCTTGGCAACACTCATTTCGTTCAGCAGGCGCTGGTTCAGGTAGTTGGTAGTCGTATCATCATCCACCAGCATCACCAGGTCTAGTGCCATTCCGTAGTTATCCATCCGCAATTTATCAGGCTTGAAACAAGTATGAGTGGGAGTAATTACAGTTTTTGCTTGTACGAAACTCCCTTTTGTTTATCGATTACAAATATCCGATTTGTTAGAGAATAATCCAATAAAGTATTTCCCATTAGGGCCTTTAATTGCCCTTTTTACAAACAGGTATACTTATACGGCATTTCGCTACGCAGGTGGCGGCGTACAAAAAAAGATACGTGTTATCGCTACAATCCCGGCTGAAATTAAACAAATAGCAGCGGGGCCATACGCTTGTTTTCAAAGGGCGGCACAGCAACCAGCCGGCTGCTGTGCCGCCCTTGCGGGCCGGAACTAAAACTTGACAGCCAACCCGACGTTGATGGCATAATCAGAGAAAGCCGCGTCGCCCTGCACATAGTTGCCGGTTGTGGCGGTGTTCTCTTTATCGGTAACACTTTGCAGGCGATTCCTTTTCAGGGCAACCGGCACAGTAGTAAAAAGAGTTAAGCGGTGGGTCATGTAGCTTACGCCGGGCTCCAGCGATTGGATATAGCCCGGCCGGCGGAATCCTTCGCTGCTGCCGAGCACATCTTTTACCGGCACGCCCTCCATTCTGGCTCCCACGGAGGCTGCCAGCCCTTTGAGCTTTCCGGCAAACGTATGGCTTACACCCAGCCGGGCCATATACTGGTCCGGCACACTCATAATGGCTTCGTTGGCTAACATGGGCGACAGGGTTTCGCGATAGGTGCGGGTGCCATTGGTGCCGCGCGGATTTACGAGGTAATACAGGTTTGCGTAAGCGCTGAAATTACTGTTCAAAGTATAAAAGCTGTTGAGTTCCGTAATCGCTCCCACTCCCCCATCGCCCAGCTGTATCGACTGGTCTACCGGGCGCTGTTCTGTGCCTCCGTCCGGGCCAACATTGTAGAAGGTATCCTCAGCCTTAAAGTTGCCGGTAGGCAGCTTTATGCCCAGGCCCAGCTGCAGATTGCCCCTGGTTACCTTTGCCGGGTCCAGCAGCCATTTATACCCTACAATGCGGGCATCGCCAATGCCGGCAGAGTTGCTGTTATGTCTTTCCTTGCGGCCGTGCTCATACAGCGAAGACCGCTTGTTAACCAACACCGGAAGCCCGACACTCAGCGACCATTTGTTATCGAATTGCCGGATCAGGGTCAGATCCAGGCTATGTTGCCAGTTAATTACTTCGGTATGCTTCTCGAGGCGTTCTTTTTGTTCTTCATCACCTTTAAAGTGCCGGAACGATTTAAAATAGCGGTGCGACACGTTGAGTTGCCAACCCTTCGCGGTTTCGTCTCCGGCCGGGTGCTCCATGGTGCACGACATGCCATTGCTCCTGATGGCCACACAACCCTGGGCGTAGGCCTGGCTGTAGCCTGCAAAGCAAACGACAGCAGCTAGTAGAAATTTCTTCATCAACGGTAAGATTATAGGTTTGAAAACAGGCAGGAAGCGCAGCAGTTAAATCGCTGCTTCTTTATGGAAAGATAAACTTTCTACTATTAAAAATAAAAATATTCTTATTACTGTTTAAACATATTTACAGCGCTGCCTCGCCAACATATAGCCGTTACACTTTAACAGGAGCTGCACTGCCCGATAAATTAAAAAGGAAGGATTTGAAAAGCGTTTGCAAAGGCGCCGGATAAAGCCCCTTGCTGCAGAAAATCAGGCGGTTTATACTTGCGGCACCTTAGTTTCCCGCCGGTTCATAGGTTTCTTTTCCTGTAAAAGCATCCAGCAGCCGCATTACTACTACAGCCTCTGCGGCAGGGCATGGATTGGGGTTTCTGTTCAGAAAATAGCCCACCACCTTTTCGATCATGGGTTGCTGCACGTAAGTGGGGCGCTGAAAGGGGTAAGTAGTTTTCTGCCCGTTTTGCCACAAGGTGATATCCGTCTCGCCAAAGCAGGAAAAAGTGAGCTTGCCTTTCGTGCCGGTTATCGTGATGGTGTCGGTTGTTTCTTCGGGCGGCACGCCAAAATGCCAGAGCCCTTGAAACTGCACACCACTTTTAAACTGGATCAGGCCGCTCACAAAATCATCAACTTCCGCCGTTTGTCGTTGGTTTGCTGAAAAACCCGATGCCCGGGCTATCTCTCCGAAATAATATACCATCAGGTCGAGTTGGTGAGGTGCCAGGTCGTGGAATAAACCTCCTCCGGAGATAGCGGGGTCAAGACGCCAGTTCGTTTCCGTGGTAGCCACCAGTAACGGTTGCAGCGGTTGCAACAGGCGCGACTCGGCAAAAAGCGGCTGGCCTATACTTCCGTTCTCCAGCAATTCCTTAATTTTCAGGAAGGCCGGCTGTGCACGCCGGTAATGGGCAATCACGAGCTTGCCGGTACTTTCGGCCGCCTGGGCCAATATCCGGCGGGCGCCATCGGCGGCAAGCGTCATGGGTTTTTCGAGGTATACATGCTTGCCGGCCGCCAGCGCCGCCAGGGTATAGGCCTCGTGCGAAGCAGGGGGTGTGGCCACATATACGGCATTGATGTCCGGGTCGTGGAGCAGTTCTTCTGCCTGGCTATACCATTTGGGCACCTGGTGGCGCGCGGCAAAGTCGGCGGCCAGGGCTGCATCACGGCGCATTACGGCTACCAGCTTCGAATCAGCTACCTGCTGAAAAGCCGGTCCGCTTTTGCGCTCGACCACATCCCCACAGCCAATAATGCCCCATCTGATCTCTTCCATATGCTTGTTCTGTTCAGGTCAGAAATATACTATTGTTTGGCGTAGCGGAAAGCGTTTAACTGCGCTGACGCCCGGAAGCGAAGTATGCCCGCATCCTGGTACACTTAAAAACAAAAGGTGTTACGCAACTGCCGCCAGTACGTAACACCTTTTGTTTGCTTTAATCCCGTGCGTTTACTTTTGGGAGATCTGCTTCTCCTCGGAAGAGAAGGAATAAGGAACCGCCTCCGGCTGCGTGCCGCGCTTTTTATCCGGCTCGGCGCCCATTTCAAAGCGCAGCTTTCCTCCCCGCTGAATATCCTCCTGGGTGATATAGTTCTTATCCAAACGTTTTCCGTTCAGCTTTGCTGCCTGTATGTATAGGTTGTTGGCGTTGTTTTTGGGCGCCTCAATCACAAACTCCTTTCCGTTCTCGAGCTTAATAGTGGTCTTCCGGAATAAGGGTGCCCCGATCACATACTGGTTTACAGCCGGCGTAACCGGGTAAAAGCCCATGGCAGAGAACACGTACCAGGCAGAGGTCTGCCCGTTGTCCTCGTCGCCGCAATAGCCATCCGGTGTTGCTTTGTACATGCGGTCCATGGTCTGGCGTACCCAATACTGCGCTTTCCAGGGCTCCCCGGCATAGTTGTAGAGGTAGATCATGTGCTGGATGGGCTGGTTGCCATGCGCATACTGCCCCATGTTGGCTATCTGCATTTCCCGTATCTCGTGGATCACTCCGCCATAGTAGCTGTCGTCAAAAACAGGCGGCAGCGAGAAAACAGAGTCAAGCTTGGCTACAAAGCGTTGTTTGCCGCCCATCAGTCCGATCAGCCCTTCCACATCATGGAAAACCGACCAGCTGTAATGCCAGCTATTGCCTTCTGTAAACGCATCGCCCCATTTAAACGGATTAAAGGGCGACTGGAAACTGCCATCTTTGTTCTTGCCGCGCATCAGGCCGGTGGCCGGGTCGAAGAGGTGACGGTAGTTCTGGCTGCGCCGGGCGTAAAGGTCCAGCTCCTGCTGCGGCCGCTTCAGGGCTTTTGCCAGCTGGTAAATGGCAAAGTCATCGTAAGCATATTCCAGCGTGCGGGCAGCGCTCTCGTTTATCTTGACATCATACGGCACGTAGCCCAGTTCTTTGTAATAGCTGGCGCCGGCACGCCCTACGGCGGTCATCGGGCCTTCATTATTGGCGCCATGCAAAAGCGCTTCGTAGAGGGTGTTAATATCATAGCCCCGCAGCCCTTTGATGTAAGCATCGGCTACCACCGAGGCGGAATTGTTGCCAACCATGATGTCGGCATAGCCAGGGCTGGACCACTCGGGTAACCAACCGCCTTCTTTGTAATCGTTGAGCAGGCCTTCCTGCATTTCCTTGTTTATACTTGGGTAAGCCAGGTTCAGGAACGGATACAGGGCCCGGAAAGTGTCCCAGAAGCCGGTGCCGGCAAACATGTAGCCCGGCAGCGTTTTGCCGTTGTAAGGGCTGTAGTGCACGATCTGATTACTGGCATCCAGCTCATACATTTTGTGCGGGAAAAACAGTGTACGGTACAGGCAGGAGTAAAAAGTGCGCTGCTGCTCGGTGGTACCACCCTCCACTTTTATGCGGCTCATTGCTTTGTGCCAGGTGTCGCGGGCTTTCTGTTTAGTGGCCTCGAAATCGTCGGTGGCCAGTTCCCTTTTTAGGTTCAGTTCGGCCTGCTCAAAACTGATAAAGGAAGAAGCAACCCGGAGGCCTACTTTTTCGCCTTTTGTTGTTTTAAAACCGATAATAGCGCCGGCATGATCAGCCTGCATCTCCAGGGTATTCTTTACCAGGGCCGCATTGCGCCAGGTATGAGCCACACTGAAAGGCTTGTCGATGTAAATGACAAAATAGTTCTTGAAGTTGGGCAATGGTCCCCGGGCATACTTGGTGGTGTAGCCGATGATCTTTTGTTCCTTGGGCAGCACCTTCACGTAAGAGCCTTTGTCGAGCGCATCCAGCACAATATAGGAGCTATCGGATTTAGGGTAGGTGAAGCGGAACTGGGCAGCGCGCTCGGTTGGCGTTATCTCGGCGGTAATATCATGGTCGGCCAGGTACACGCTATAGTAGTAAGGCTTTGCCACTTCCGATTTATGCGAAAACCAGCTGGCCCGATCGTCTTCGTTAAAGCGGAGCTTGCCGGTCAGAGGCATTAGGGCAAACTGGCCGTAGTCGTTCATCCACGGCGAAGGTTGGTGGGTTTGCTTAAAGCCGCGTATCTTGTCGGCAGTATAAGTATAGGCCCATCCGTCGCCCATCTTGCCTGTCTGTGGCGTCCAGAAGTTCATGCCCCACGGCACTGCGATAGCCGGGTAGGTATTGCCATTCGAGAGACTCGGTTTGGAGTCGGTGCCCATCAGGGGGTTTACCAGTTCCTCGGGGGCAAAGGCGTTGGAAACTCCCTGCGCCGGCGCCTGCGTGTACATTAAAAGCCCCAACAGCGCAATGAACGTCTTTTTCATAGTATAATACTTCATTTTGTATTAAAATAACTAAAACGATTTAGCATAAACAATCGAAAAAATCCGGCCTTTGGAAAGATAATGTGGCAACGCACCAATCTCTAAAATCCCGAGAACATCTTTCATTTATACTTATATTGTATCGAAAACACGCGCCGCCTCTTTCGTCGCGCAGGTACGCTCTTTTCTACATTCCTAAAGTATAGCAATATTCATTAGCATCAAAATAATAATCCCCCTCCTACTGCCGGACCGGGAGCAAATTGATATCCGGCACAAAGGTTTGTTGCCAGGCTATACTGCCGCTGTTTACCGGGCTCCCAAGGCATGCGTTATACTTTGCCGGGGCAGGATGACTCCCGGATACGCAACGTGGCAGGAAGCACCACCTCCTGTACTTTCGTATGCTGCGCCGGTTTGTCCAGGGCGCTTAACATGAGCTGGATGATCTGCTTAGAAATTTCTGCCACGGGCTGCGAAACAGCCGTAATAGGCGGGCTGTAGAGCCTGAAAAGGTCCAGGTCATCGAAGGCTACCACTCCCAGGTCAGCAGGAATGCTTAAGTTGAGCTTTTTGATCGCCTGCAAGCCCCAGATACCAATATAGTTGGTGCCAAAGAACACGGCATCCACTTCCGGATGCTTTTTCAGAAAGGCGGCTATGGCAGCGATGTTCTTTTCAGGTGCATCATCAAAGGCCAGCTTTTTTACAAACGGTTTCAGCCCATGGGCCGCGATGGCTTTCTTGTAGCCGCGCAAACGATCAGCCATTTGCACCTGGTCCGAACGCAGGGTAACGAAAGCAATATTGCGGAAACCCTGACTGATGAGGTGGTTGGTGCCATTGTAGGTGCTGTTCAGGTTATCGATCACCACAGAGTTCAGCTTCAGTGTGGGAATGATACGGTCAGCCAGGACCACCGGGAAATTATCTGCTACCAGTTCTGCAATGTCTTCTTCCACGCCTTCGGGCGGCGTAATAATATAGCCGTCTATGAGCCTGTCGCGAAACATCCTGATCAGCTCATGGGTCTTTTCGGCGTTGTTTTCGGTACTGCAGTAGAGGATTCTATATCCTTTTTTATGGGCTTCTTCTTCTATCAGGCGGGCCACCTGGGCAAAAAAGCCGTTCGAGATATCTTCCACCATCAAGGCAATGATGCCCGACTTACCTGTCCGGAGCCCCTGCGCGATCGAATTCGGTTTAAAGCCCACCTGCTCCACAAAGTCGAGCACCTTTTTTGTTAAGCTTTCACTTATACGTTTCTCTTTGGCTTTGCCATTAAGTATAAAGGAAACAGTGGTGATGGAAATGCCGAGTTCTTTCCCAATATCCCGTATCGAAAGCTTTTTAGCCATTCTTTAATTTCGCGTTGATTTGTTTTAACCTGCCTGCCAACCTTGCAGCGCAGGATAGCGTACCGGAGTGCTGCTGGTAAGCAAATAGCATTTTTCAGGCACCGCTTCCGGCAAAATCAAAGATAGGTTTTTTCATGCATACTATCCTTATTGCACTTCTGCCGCACTAAAGATGAGCAGGGCACCCGCAGCCCTGCCTGGCTTTTTATTCAAAAGACAGGCAGGTAGACTGTTAAAATTTCTGGATACCTTGTTCTTTACCGGAGCGGTTGGGCCGACACTCCTTCGTTTGTGATCTTCACCGGGTTGATGTAACCGTTCTCATCAAAAGACATCATGTCGATACAGGTTACCCGGTAGTTATGATCTGTTCCACCCAATGGTCTGCGGTGGTAGACGATATACCACAGGTCTTTCTTTGCATCATGCATCACGGAATTATGGCCGGCACCTGTTGCCACCTGCGGGTCCTGCTCCAGGATGGTCGCCACCCGTTTAAAAGGACCCATGGGCGAATCGCTGATGGCATAGGCTACCTTGTAATTAGGGCCTCCCCAGCCGCCTTCCGACCACATGAAATAATACTTACCGTCCTTTTTGAACATAAAAGGACCTTCTACATACTTCTCCGGCGTGATCTCTTTAAAGGTACTGCCATCCGGGAAAGGTATGAAACCGGTGAAATCATCTTTTAGCCGGGCTATGTTACAATGGCCCCAGCCTCCGTAGATCATGTAATAGGTGCCGTCGGTATCTTTAAAGACAAACTGATCGATAGGCTGGGCCTTGTTATAAATTTCCCCGATCAGTGGTTTGCCAAGAAGGTCTTTAAAAGGCCCCTCGGGCTTATCTGCTACCGCTACGCCAATCCCTCCTACTTCGCCTTCGTGCACATCGTTGGCACTGAAGAACAGGTAGTATTTGGCATCTTTTTCCACGATGGCGGGAGCCCACATGGCCCGTTTTGCCCATTTTACACTTGCTGTATCCAGGATCTGCTCATGCTTGGTCCAGTTCACCAGATCCGGCGAAGAGAAGGCATTGAAAAACACCTGCTGCTCATAAGGAGCCGAGAAGGTAGGATATACCCAGTACGTGTTTCCGAAAATGGCGCCTTCCGGGTCGGCATACCAGCCCGGGAAAATAGGATTGCCGGTCGTAGCGTTCGCTGTGCTTTTGGTCTGCGTTGCTACGGGTACGTTGTTTTGTGGTACCTGCCGGCCACATGCCTGCAGAAGGGCACCCGCGAACAGGAAATAAAGAACCACCTTTTTCATAATGCTTTCGTTTTTGTAAAATACCGCCGGTATGCTACCAGGCCTAGTTGTATTACTTGATCGCAGGCTTTTCCTGCCACTTTTTTTCCAGCAGCTTCATAAAATAGCCGCCCACCACCGAGCGGGCCTGGAAGCCAACCGATTTGCCATCCGTGGTTTCATGCCAGTCGCTGATAGGAATCCGGCTGGATGTTTCGGTGGCATACTTCCATACCGGCTGCAGCAGGGCCTGGAAGTCGTTTTCGTTGTCGGCCAGGGTGGCGGTCCAGATGATCCAGTCTGATTTTGTGTAGGTTTTGCGGCTATCGAGCGGCAGGCCATAGGTGTTTTGCTTTGTCAGGTAATAGCGAACTTCCTGCTCCCGCACCGATGCCGGAAATATGTTCAGGTCCAGCACTTTGTCCCACACCAGGTTATACTTCTGGCTCCAGGTATCCTCTTTTCCAAAGGCCAGGGCGTAATGGTCGCCGGCATCGGCCAGCTGCATCCATTTCTGCGCCATTTGCCTGGCCAGGTCGGTATATTTCTGCTCCGTATCCTTTTCACCGAGCATGCCGGCCAGTTTACCGTATGTAGCCAACGCCTCGATGGCTTTTACCGAAAGGTTCGCATTGCGGGCCAGATGCCCGGCGAAGTCGTCGGTGGAGAGTTGGTTGGCCGGGTCAAAGCCGCTTTCTTGCAGGTATTCGGCCCAGGTAGTCAGGGTTTTCCAGTGCTTGCGGGCATAGTTGGCGTTGCCTTCGGCCCGGGCAAGAGCCCCCGTGAGCAGCAGCATATTGCCTGCTTCTTCTACCGGCATGTCTTCGCCGTAGGTCTGCCCATTGGCGATCGGGTACGTGCCCAGGTCATGCGCTGGAAAAGGCTTTTGCCACCGGCCGCTCTCGCTGTAGTAAAAGATACCGTTCATCATACCCTCCAGCAGCACCGGATTATAGATCAGAAAGAGCGGGGCTGAAGGATAGGTGATATCGACTGTGTTGATAGAGCCGTTGCTGAAATTCTCTTTTGAAAGGAACAGCAGCTCGCCACCGGGGCTCTTTACCAACGTATGGGCGGCCACCGCCTGCCGGTAAGCCAGCTCGCACAGCTCGGCATATTCTTTACCGCCGGCTTTCAGGGCATTCTGATAAAGCTGCCCGTCAAACGCCTCGCATTTTTGAATTACTTTTTTATACTTGCTAGCGGCCTGCGCCAGTTCTTTTTCGATGGTTTGGGTCGTATCCTGTTTCCACCAGGGCCGTAGGTTTTGGTTAAAGTACTGCACGGCATACTGCGCATCATAGCCCAGCAGAAACACCTGCTCTTTGGTTTTACTGCCTACTTTGCCCAGGGGCACCATCGTGCTCAATACCAGATTTTTACCTGCTTTCAGAGCGGTGGGAGCCGGTGTTTCGGGCGAGGTAAAAGGTAAAAGTGCCTGCGGTGCCTCCGAAACATACTGCACCGGTTTTGCCGCTGCAGGCACAGCCACATACATGTAGCCCCAGTCTATGCGCACGTTATCGCCCTTCTTTTGCAGGACAGGCTGCTGCTGGGTACCCGCTTTCAGGATAGCCAGTTTACCGGCGGTATACTGCTGGGCGGTAACTTCCTGCTCCTGCGTATTGACGGCCACGTTGGTCGAAGCGCCAAAATACAGCTGCACGTCGTGCTTTGCCTTGTCGTTTGATTTTGCTTTGAAAGAGACATACGACACCGGCCTGGCCAGCAGTTCCAGATCCTGCAGCAGCAGCGGCGAGGTGAATGTAACCGTCACATCAACGCTGCCACATACATAGTTATAGATAGTTTGGGTCGCGTTCAGTTGCACGCTTTTCTGCAGGCCCGTTAAAACTGGGCGCTTCTGCTGATCGGGCGCGTCGGTGAGCAGGCCGGCGTCCAGCCATTGCCCGCCGGCCGTGTTGGCACAATGGATGGCCAGCACGTTTTTGCCCTTTTTAAGATTATTTACAAGTGCCTGATGGAGTGGGATGAATTCAAACTCGTTGTTCCATCCGTTTCGGGTATAGATCTGCTCCCCGTTCAGGTAAACCTCTACGTTGTCATCATGGCGCAATTTGAGGTATAGCTTCTCAAAATCAGGCTGGTCAAAGCTGAAGGTTCTTCTGACCCAGATATCCTCGCTCTTCCAGCGTGTTTTTGCCTTTGCCGGATCATCCCCGATCGGCGCACTGCCTGTTTTCCAGCTGCTGTCGTCATACTGCGGGTTCATCCAGCCGGGGGCCGGGGCCGTTTCGGTGTACTGGAAACCATAGGTTTCTTCCTCCGAAGAGGGCAGCAGGGTCCGGTACGCTTTCGGCTGCCGGCCTAGTATACGGTATACGGTTCCATCCACTTTTACCATCCCCACTAACGCCTGTTCGGCGCCGGTCCAGTGCCTGGTAACAGCGCTGTTAAGCGTATCGCCAAACGACCAGATACTGAAATACGGGTCGTGGGTGATGAGCGGATAGGCAGGCGCCCGCAACTCCTGGCCCAACGCAAAAGGCAAGGACAGGCAGCAGGCATAAAGCAACAACAGGATCTTTTTCATGAAGCAGCGGTTTTAGTGGTTTCGTAAACGATACATCAAACCAGAGAACCTGCCGCGTTATGCACAGCAGGTTCTCTCAGCCTGTAACAGCCAGGAGCAACAGGCTCTGCAGCCTACTTCCTGGAAATTATACCTGCAGCCCGCCTTCTTTTCTAACCATTCTCACACTAGCGAAAAAAAGCTGGCCGCAGGATACTTATAAAGGTCGGATCTTGATGTTTTTGAACCATACTTTGTCGCCATGGTCCTGCAGGGCAATATACCCGCTCTTGTACTGGCCGTACTCAGGCATGCTGGCAAACTTGCTTCCTTTCACCAGGGCTTCCCACTCCGGGCTCCACAAATTATATTCCACTACTTTTTTGCCATTCAGGTACTGTTCCACATGGCCGTCTTTCACCACCAGGCGCACGGTATTGTACTCTCCTACGGGCTTCACTGCCGGGGTTGCCAGCGGGTGCATGTCGTAGTTGGTACCGGCTTGCCGGTTGTTGTTCTTGCCTTGTTTAGCATCCGGGTGCCGCTCGTCGTCTATGATCTGCATTTCAGGGCCGGTCTGCCAGGTATACTTAAACTTGGGATCTTCGGACACATGAAAGAAAATACCGCTGTTGCCGCCTTCCGAAATCTTCCAGTCCAGCATCAGCTCAAAGTTCTCATATTCCTTTTTAGAGATGATGTCGCCTCCCTGGCCACCTACCAGCGCAATTGCGCCGTCTTCTACCTGCCAGGCAGCGGGTGCATTCTCTTTATGAAACCCACGCCAATGTTCCAGGCTGGTTCCGTCGAAAAGCAGCACCCAGCCGGCAGCCTTTTCGGCTTTCGTTAAGGTATTATCCGCTTTGCCGGTGGCGCTGCCTCCTTTGGTGGCACAGGCACTCACCGCAAGTACAGCAACCAGCAACAGCATCAGGCCCGTTACTTTGTTTATCTGGATCATCTTTTAAGTATAAGCGTCAAAAATCAATTTTCATTTACAGGCCCGGCCACATACCAGGCAACAGCCCGTTTACTCCCGGCTGATTTCCTTATTTGGATTCGTTCAGCGAGTTTATCCACAGGGCGATCTTCATCGCATCGGCTTTGGGTACCTGCGGCATAGGCGGCATTTCTGTCGCATAATCAGGCCAGTTTTGCGGGTTCGGGTTGTGGATCAGCTCCACGATCTTCTGGGCAGTGTATTTGCGTTTAGCCACTTCGGTGTAGGCCGGCCCGATCTGCTTTTTAGTAGGATTATGGCAGGCAAGGCAAGTATACTTGGCCAGAAGACCTTTTACTTCGGCATAAGCAGGCGCCTTTGCTGGTGCTTTGGCAGTTGCTTTAGCTGCCGGTTTAGCAGGGGCCGCGTTGCTGGCAGCTGCCTTCGTCTGCTTTGTGCCGGCAGCCGCACTTTTTACGTTTGATGCTTTAGCCTTACCGGTCTTCAGTTCGCTGAGCGGCAGCTTCTGCCCTTCCGGAATATTGTTCAAAGTATAGTAGGCCGTTGGATGCACCAGCGAGTAGCTGTTGTCTCTTTCCCGAACGCCATCCAGGGTAATGTTGTGGATGTAGTAGCGGCGCAGGTTTTCCACCACGATGCGGGCCTTCATACCATCCGGAGACACTTTCACGCCTTTTACCGTGCACTCTTCCGTGTTAACCGGCGGGCTGCCGTAAACAGGGTGGTACTTGTAGATGAAGCTGGATACGTTATAAGAAGCAATGTTCTCGGCCGACTTGATATCGACCGGTTTGGTAAATTCTATTTCAAAGCCATCCGGCATAGCCCGTACAGCACGCATTTCAAATGGTACGCTGTTGTTCCAGACCAGGCGCTGCAGGCCCTGGTTCTCATCACCGGCAGAGCCCCATCCGCGGTTCGTTTCGCCTACAAACAAGGAGCCATCCTTGGCCCATGCCATGCGGAGCACACCCGACTGAAAGCCGCTTCGGAACATGAAAGAAGCGCCCTGGTACTCGCCCTTCACTTTCTCCAGGAACACCCGGGAGATAATGCTCATCCCCTGGTCGCCTACCAGCACCTGTCCGCCAAATGGGCCGAAGTTCTCTTTAGGTATCTCGATAGGTTCTGAGTTGGAAATGCCTAGGATGCCATGGGGCAGCCATACGGCAGGCAACTGAATTTGGGGCAGTTTTTCGCGGGCTTCGAACAAGGTTTTAAAGTCTTCGTCTACCACGTTCTCGGGTTTGATATAGCGGCCCTCGGCATTTTTGTTCTCCCGTGGGTCCACTACGGCATACAGCTGCTCCATGGTGAGTTTCACAGGCGAATTAGGCTGTCCTGCCCAACGCAAGCCGGCCGGATGGCCGGTAAAGGCGCCTTTGCCCACGTGCCAGAGACCACCCGATCCCATCCAGTCGCCCTGGTTTTCGGTATAGAACACCTGGCCATCAATGATGCCCAGGCCTGCCGGAGAACGCATACCCGTTGCCCAGGGCTGCATCTGGCCTTTTCCATTGATGTTCATGATCCACCCGCGCCACGGCACCCGGCTTTCGCCGCGGTACCACTGCTCATCGCCAAACGCCACGTTCGCCGAAACAAAGAAAGTGCCGTCCGGGGCGATCTTGGGGCCAAAGCTATACTCGTGGTAGTGGCCGGATAAAGGCCATTCGTACACTGTTTCGTATACATCGGCTTTGCCATCCTTGTTGGTATCCTCCAGGCGGGTTAACTCACCGCGCTGGGCGCAGTACAGTGAGCCATCTTTGTAGGCCAGCCCCAAGATCTCGTGCAGGCCGGTAGCAAACTTGCGGAAGTATGGCCGCGGGCTGGTCGGGTTTTCGGCAATGTATACCTCCCCGCGACGGGTGGAAATCCCCAGGTCGCCGTTCGGCAGCCTCACCATGCCACCAACTTCGAGCAAAACGCCTTCGGGAATGCTGACCCCTGTTATCCGGAAAAAGTCTTCTTCTTTAGGCGACTCCTGTGCCAGGGCGGCGGTACTCAGCCCGGCCATTACAGCGGTAACAAACATCATTTGCCGGGCTGCACCAGCTAATATATTTTTATAGATAGGATTCATTCGAATTACAGATCAAACGTTAGAAAAGGATTGAGTAGCTAACTTTACCCTGGATAGGCAAGAGGAGCTCTTTCCGGCCCTCCGAATCGCGCACAAAAGGCTTGGCGCCGCCGGCATCGTCCACCCGCAGGTAATAAGCTTTGCCGTCAACCAGGTACGTATCTTTCGAGATAGGCTCGATAGCAGTACCGGCTGCCAGGCGGGCGTAAAGTGTGCCTGAAGGATTCTGCACGGTCAGTTCGCGTCTGATTCCCTGGCCATTCTCCAGCACCCTGATCTGATCTTCTACCGTAGTGCCATACACAGTATAGCGGAAGGTTGGCTGATCGTTTGCATCCAGCACATAGCCTTTGGGCCGGAAACCGGTACCCACAGTGTCGGTTGCCCAAGCGGCCTGCGGAGAACTTAATTTGGCTACTGCAAAGGCCGGCTTGCCAAAATACTGCACAGCTCCCACGGGTCTGGAAGACCCGTTGCCCCGGCTGTACCACATCGGGGTAGCATCCAGAAAATCGCCGCGCCATACCTGTACCACATTGCCGTTATCCGGATCGTAGGTATAGTTTACTTTAGCAGGGTTGCCCACGTTTACAGCATGCACCACGCGGGTACCACGCCCGTTCACCTCTTCAGAAGGCAGGTCCATAAAGCTGCGCAGGATGGTATTTACAGGTGCATCAACCAGGATCGGGCCAGCCGGCGCGTCGTTGCGGTTGCTGTTCACTGTCGCATCACCCAGGATGTATTCTCGTATGCCGGGGCCAGCCACCGCCAGGCCCACAGCAGGCTGGTCCCACTCCACTACTTTGGTGTAGAGCAGCTCAAACGGCACGTTGCCGGCCGGCAGCGTTACCTTCGCCCGCGGTTCGCGAGAACCCATCGGAATCACGACCTTGTTATTGAGCTTCATTTGCCCTCTGCCGCCCGAAGCGTTCAGGTTAAAGGTATACTCGCCAGCCTGTGGCACCTGCAAGGTACCCGTATAGCGGATCAGGAAATCTTTTGGCAACTCTTTCAGGCCGCCCGTCATCACCACCGACGTTCCTTTTGCTTCAGGCGGAAGGGCATTGAAGTCAGGCTCCTTTTCAAACTTGCCTTTATACACGGTATAAGTCAGGTTTGCCAGCTCCGGCCGGGGCTTGCTGTAATCTGTTATGCTGATATTGCGGAAAGCCACCGCGCCATGGTCGCCCTGAAAGCGGAGCGGCCCGGTTGGTTTTTCGTCGTTGGCCATAGCGCCGCGTGTCGGGCCCGAAAGCTCTACATTTTCATGGATCAGCACGCCGTTCAACTCAACGCGCAGCAATTTGGCATTTTCTGTTTTTTTGCCGCTGGCATCAAAGCGGGGCGCCTGGAAAGAGATTTTCAAGTGTTGCCATAGGCCGGGCGCGCGGCTCACGTTCTGGCGGGGCGCATACCCTTCATACCCTTGCTGCCCTTTGGGCTTACTGTCGTCCCAGCGCTGGTAAACACCGCCGTTGCTGGCAGCCGTTGGCAAGGTTTGAGGCCAGCTATCCTCCAGTTGCAGCTCATAGCGCCCCTGCAGGTAGATGCCCGAATTGGCCCCTTTGGCCATCAGGTAATCCAACTCCAGATCCATATCGCCGTGTTCTACGCCGGTATACAGGTCGGTGCCATGGCTTCTTTTAGTAGGCATGTTCACCAGTATGCCAGCACCATCAGAGGTATGCAGCACGTTCTGCTTCTTCATATCAGCCGACACATCGCCGGCAATATGCCAGGTTTTGCCCGGATTTTTGAAGAAGGTCATATCTGTTAGCGGCACTGCACCGGCTTGCCCGTCTTTTGCTTGCGCCAGGAGAATTCCGCAGCTACACACCCAAGCGAAGCCTGCTACTGCTAGCCTGGCCGGCGAGAATATAGATTTTATCATACTACAGGTTAAGAGTTTTTATAACAGTATTCATTCAAATTCAACTAACAGATGCTGCGCCCCTTGTGCCGGAAGTATGGCGGGCTTTAGCCATCATCACCTACTGGTGCTTGCGGCTGGTTTTAACCTGGCTTCAGGTGCCATGCAGCAGACGTGGGAAGAAAGCATTTTCTTAAAGAAAATGCTTTCACCTTCACAGCTATTATTAACCAAAAACATATTGCACTCTATAATTAATCGCTTTTATAATCCCCTCGGGCTTATGCTGCCCGCTGACTTGGCATTCCCTTTCGGCCGCTGGCGTATACGCGCCATGGGAAAGTATAGCCCAAGATAACTAAACCGTTTTAGCTATAAAAGAAATACCTCATCTTTTATACTTCGTCCTTCCTCCTCACCGCGGTCGCTGCAGAAGCCTTTTGCCAGCAAGCAGCAGGTTACTGGCCGCTTCCGGTCATGATTGTTATTTCGCCACCGTTGCGGAAAAGCGTATGCGGGACAAAATACCCCTCGTTTTGCTTCCCATTCACTAGTATGGCCTTTAAATCCCTGCCTTTTCCAGGCTTTTTAAGAACCAGTTCTTTCCCGTCGTTCAATTTCCAGCGCACCTCCTCAAAAAGTGGCACGGTTACCAGGTAAGAGGCATCGGCAGGCGAAAAAGGGTATAGCCCCAGCGCACTGAACACATACCAGGAAGACATCTCCCCGGCATCGTCCATGCCGCTTAATGCCAGGCCCTGTTCGCCAATGCCATACAGTTCGTTGAGGATCTTATCGATGATCTGCTGCGATTTTTCCGGCTTGCCGATAAAATGATAGGCGAAGGGCGCCTCATGGTCGGGTTGGTTACCGTGGCAGTACTGCCCGATAAAGGTCGAGACGTTGCGGGCAATGTAGTTGGGGTTCCAGGGCACGGTGAAGAGCGAGTCGAGCTTTGATTCAAAGCCTTTTTCGCCGCCGTAGAGGGCTACCAGCCCAGGCATGTCGTGGGGCGCGAAAAAGGAAAGCTGCCAGGCATTCGCCTCCCGGTACATATACTCATAGTAAGGGTACTGCGGGTTGAAATTCTTTATCCACTCGCCGTTGGCCAGCCTGCCCCGCATAAACCGTGTGGCCGGGTCGAACATATTACGGTAGTTCTGCGAGCGCTTCATCAGCCCGCGGTAGTTGGCCGAGTCGCCCAGGGCTTTGGCCAGTTGCGCCAGGGAATAATCGTCGTAGGCATACTCCAGGGTTTTGGACACGCCTGCCTTGGCTTTTGTCTCGACATGCGGGTTGGCAACGTCTGGGTCTGCAATGTAGCCTTTCTCGATATACTCCCGGATAAAAGGCCGCGTGCCACCTTCTTCGTTGGCGTTTCTGAGCAGCAGCTTATAGGTTCCCGCCACATCAAAGCCGTCGATGCCCCGCAGGTAAGATCCTGTGATAAAAGGAGCCGCATGATCGCCGTGGAAAAAAGTAGGGATAAAGCCTTTCTTATCACCTATGTCCTTCAGCGATCTGATCACATCGGTGGTTACCTGTGGCGAAACCAGGCCCAGCAGCACCAGCTTGTTGCGGTACGTATCCCAGAGCGAGGGAACCGTATAGTAATTGAAGGCCGCACTGGCCACCTCTCCGTTCGCGTCCGAATACTGGCCATTCACATCGCTGCGCAAAGCGGGCCAGAGAAAACTGCGGTAGAGGGAAGTATAAAACAGCTGTTTCTGCTTCTCGGTCCCGCCTTTCACATCAATTTTTGATAGCAGGTTCTCCCATACCTGGTTGGCTTCGCTGCGCACTTCTCCAAACGATTTGTTTCCCAGTTCGCGTGCCAGGTTCTGCTTTGCATTGGCCATGCTCACAAAAGAGAGCCCGATCTTCATTTCAACCGCATTGCTCCCGCCATCCTTGATGTGCAGGATCGCCAGGCCGTCTTTCGTATTCTCTGCTCTTTTTTCAAGGCTGCTGATAGGGCTGCTCACGCTGGCGTAGAAGTATACTTTGTCTTCGCCCACATCCTGGTAGCCTTGCACGGCGGCATTGCCCACCTGCTCAATGTGCCAGCTGCGCACCTTATTGTTTGCTTTGGCCAAGTCGAACACAATGCTGCGCTCCGTGTTAGCCGGGTAGTTGTATTGGTGAAAGCCGCAGCGGAGCGTGGACGTGAGATTGACCTGCACCCCATAATCCTGGAGCAGCACGCCGTAAAAGCCCGCCGCAACAGTTTCTTGGTCGTGGGAGAACCGGGAGCGGAAATTATCCTTCCCCGCTGTGCTGCCCGTTACCGGAAGCACCGGGATATTGCACAGGTTCCAGTGCCCTTTGTTGGTATGGGTAAACGCCTGGATCACCGTATCCTCATACTCATACCCGGCCCCGGAGCCGAACTCCGTGATCGGGCTCAGCTGCACCATCGCATTCGGAAGCGAGCTGCCCGGGAAAACAAGGCCTGCCCATACCCGCCAGTCTTTTGGCGGCGTATAGCCGATCACCTTGGGGTCCAGCAGCGGCGCAGTGCCAATCAGCGGGTTCACATAGTGTGTATGGCCAGCGCTACCGGAAGTATACACCGCCGGTCTGTTGCTGACCTGCTGCCCGATTTTAACGCAGGAGGCTACAGACCAAACGGCAAGTATAAGGAAGGTATAGGATAGCTTTTTCATTTTAGACCTGTTCTGTTTGCCAGTAACTTGCCGCCCCGATCAGCACGGCCGCTTCGCCCAGTTCGGCTTTCCGAAGGCAAACCGGCATCTTATAAGCGGCCAGCCTTTTTTCCGTTTCCGGTATAAAGTAATCCCAGGCTTTGGCAATGTTTCCGCCGATCACGATCACATCGGGTTTTTCTTGCTGCAGGTGTGTGACAATGAAACATGCCAGATTCTCTGCCAGCTCTTTAAACACCAGCTTCACCTGCGGGTCTGCCTCATACAGACGCGCCAGCTCCTCCACGCCGTCCACCACTTTGCCCGTGAGCCGCTGGTAACTTTTTACCATGGCCCGTGTAGAAAGATATTCCTCTGCAATGGCATCTTTGAAAGGCACTCGCCATAGGTCTGCATCGCTGCCTATGCCGTTGCGGTACCTGGCAGAACCAAGCCCGGTACCCAATGTTAAGCCTACAGCTCTGTGGGCACCGGCAGCAGCGCCACTAAAGATCTCCCCTGTCAGGAAACACCCGGCATCATTTACCAGCAGTATGTTTTCGTGGTTTATACCCAACCTGGTAGCCAGCAGTTCTTTTACATTGCGCCCGTACAGGGCATCATACTTGTTTTGGTTTCGGATCAGCGAAATCCCCCCTTCATAGTCGAAAGGGCCTGGAATAGCGATCCCTATCTTGATGGAAGCGGCTGTTTCAGAGGGGAGCACCTGCTCCATCACACAAGCCCAGGTGTCGATGATCTCTTCCGCCGAACCATGGGCATCCACTCTGTTGCGGGCCCAGGCCGCCGGCATAATGGCTTTCCGCTCTAAATCGACCATGGCTGCCGTGATATGTGACCCTCCGATATCCACCCCCAATACTATTGATTCATTCATAAACGCATGTTAGGTGACCCCAGCAGGCCCACTACTCCGGTATCAGTTAAACTAAACTTTATTTTTATTGACGTGCTAGGCTAGCAGCTTCGGATTTTCCTGGTAGGATTTCCACAGCAGCTCGCCAAACAAGGTATTGGCCCAGGCAAACCAGGAGCGGGTGAAATTCTTGGGATCGTTCTTGTGAAAAGCCTCGTGCATAAACCCTGTGCCGGCGTGCGTGCTCTTGAGCAACTGGATGCACGTTTTTATTTCCTGCGGGTCGTTACTGGTCAAAGCCCGCATTGTAATCGCCATCGGCCAGATCATATCCCGGCCTACGTGGGGGCCTCCTATACCTTCTGCTGCACTGCCTTTAAAAAAGAAGGGGTTACTTTCTGAGAGCACGTATTTGCGGGTGTTCTGATACACGGGATCGGTAGCACTTACCGCACCCAGGTAAGGCAGCGACAGTAAGCTGGGTACGTTGGCATCGTCCATGAAATAATGGTTGCCGAAACCGTCTACTTCAAAGGCGTAGATCTTGCCAAACCCGGGATGCTCTGCTACCGCATGCTCCTGCAGCGCTTTCTCTACTTCTGATGCCAGGCTAAGCAGCTCATTGGCCGTTGCTTTGTCGGAAGCAATTTTCTGCATCATCTCGGCTGCCTGCCGCAGGCTCACCACCGCAAAGAAATTAGAGGGAATGAGGAAGGAGAAAACCGTTGCATCGTCGCTGGGCCGGAAGGCCGAGCAGATCAGGCCCACCGGCTTTACAGGCAAGCCATATCCTGACATGGGTTGGGTATCGGTAGCATTAGTGGTTTCGCGCTGAAAGCGGTACGGGCCGAGGTCTTCTTTGCGCTGCTGCTCTTTAAAGGTCTTCAACGTGGTTTTAATGGCCTGTTGCCACTGCCCATCAAAAGGCTTGGTATCGCCTGTTGCCAGCCAGTAATGATAGGCTAGCCGGATAGGGTAACACAACGAATCGATTTCCCACTTGCGCTCGTGCACGCCGGGCTTCATCGCGGTTTTGTCTGTGCCCCACTCCCCTACTTTGCTCGTGTCATCATAAAAGGCATTGGCATACGGATCGCGCAGGATGTTCTGGGTCTGGCGGTTAATGACACCTGCAATTAACTGGCGCAGGGGTTCATCTTTTTTAACGAATTTCAAGTAAGGCCACACCTGGGCCGAGCTATCGCGCAGCCACATGGCGTCGATATCGCCGGTGATGACGTAGGTATTAGGGCGGCCGTTCTTGGTCTGGTAAGTAACCGTGGTATCGAGGGTGCTGGGAAAGCAGTTCTCAAACAACCAGGCCAGCTCTTTGTCTTTTACCTGCTTGCTGAATTCCTTGATAGCACCGTCGACGGCTTTGCTCTGAAAATGGCGTTTGGCAGCGGGCACGCGCACTACCGGGAACCCGGAAGAGGCGGCAAAGGCAAGCGGACTTAAAAGGGCACCGGCACCAGCCAGGGCGGAGTTTTGTAAAAATGTTCTTCTATTCATGTAATCCGGATGAATTTATACTTCGTATTTGCAAGGCGCTCCCTTTTGTAGCTTACTACCACGTGAGGCCAGTCATTTCTAAGTTAAGCCGCAAGGCTGTTGTCCACCGTGGGCAGACCTGATGATATTTTGTACTGTCGTTTGAAAAGGCTGGTATAAGGTGTTCCGCCAGGAGCCATCGTATACTTGTAATCCTGTTTGAGGCAGATTGCGATCTGTGCTTCCAGCTTTATGCCGGGCAAAAAGCCATTGCTGCACAAACACCCACATCCTTAGCCCGGAAGGGAAGCAGCAGGTAAATTCATATTAATTCGAACTGATCACCGCTACGTGAAAACTTTGGGTGGTAAAGGCACTATCATACCTTCTCCCAAATATATATTAAAAAAACAAAATATAGTACCTGTCGTTCCCTGCTCTGTTACTAAAGTATAAGCTTTAAGAAAATGGCACTCAGCGGGATATCATAAAAGATGAGCAGCCTGTTTAGCACAGCTGATTATTTGTTGCAACATTAACAAACCTTTAAAATGAAGGCAGGCGACAGAAAGGCACGTATTCCTTTTGCTGTCGCCTGCTTTTCATTTGTTAATATCCGTTAGGCGTTAAAAGCTCGTTGGCGTTCAGCGCTCGTGCAGGTATCGGGAAAACCGTTTTATCCGCACCGTCTGCTGCTTTATCCCACCAGGCGTTTCCAAAACGTCCCCAGCGCACCAGGTCCCTTCTGCGGTGGCGCTCTCCCAGGAATTCACGACCTAGTTCATCCACAAACTCGTCGTCTGTCAGCTTGCCTGTGTTCGTTGCATAACTTACAGCATCCCAGGCAGCATCCTTGAAGTTACGTTTGCGAACCGCATCCAGTAACTGGGCAGCACCTGCTTTGTCGCCTGCACGGTACTTACACTCAGCTAACGAGTAGTATATTTCCGCCAAACGAATCTCCGGAGCAGAGTTAGACATCAGCAGCCCTTTGGAATCAGGCAACCACGGGAATTTGAGCAAACGCACGCCGGTGTTTTCTTCACCTGTTTCGATGTGAGAGCCTTTGGCTAAGCCTGCGGCACCCTCCGTGAAACGGCCTACCTTGTCTACATAGAACAAAGGCTTGCCAGTATACTCTTCCGTTCCTAACACCATTTTGGTGCTGTCGAAGCCGAATCCTTTATTGTAGTTGAATTCATACTGCTGGCCGATCAGGAAGAAGCCCTCATACAGGTCATTTGTAGCAGTTGTATGGAACGGCTGCTTACGCTTGTCGCCGTCGGCATACTTCTCGTAAGGCTTGCCTAGTGCAAAGTTCAACAGCTTGCCTTCCGTGTCGCGCGATGGCGCCAGCGTGATACCGTTCCAGCCTCCGCGGGTGTTATCCAGCGAGTATCTAGCCTGGTAATGCTGCATGGCATCATACATCCAGCCAAATTCATAAATGTTTTTAGCATGCGGAAACTCGAAGATATTCTCCGGCGACCGGTAGCCAGCCACTCCTGATCGGAATGGCCCTCTGTAATCGGTATCGATCGAGTACTGGCCATACTGCCCGTCGATGATCTGCTGCGCAATGGCGGCACAATCCGTGTATCTTGGCGTACCGGTCCAGGCTTCGGCGTTTAAGTATAAGCGCACCAGCAGGGCAGCAGCGCCGGCCTGGTCCCAGCGGCCTACGTTAGCATTCTGCGGCAGGTTGGGCAGGGCTTCCTTCAGTTCGGTTTCGATAAAGGCAAACACCTCCTGCGGCGTAGAATTGGCTTTACGTTCCCCGGAAACAGTTACGATAGGCACGTTGCGGTAGAAGTCGATCAGGAAAGTATAGAACCAGGCGCGCAGCACCCGAAGCTCGTTGATGTGTCTGGCTTTATCCTCCTCCGACAAGCCCATGCTGGCATAATCCAACTTGGTCAGGTCTTCGATAATGAGGTTACACTGGCCAATCCCCTGGTAAGGGCCTGTCCAGCCGCCATATATAGCGCCTTCATCTGCTGTCCACTCGTGGCGGTGGAGGCGCACCCAGTTGCCGCCGTCCTGGCCATGCCGGCCTTTCTGGGCCCAGATAAACTGATCAGCTGTCAGTTCAGAGAGGTACCAGCGGTCGCCATCCCAGCCATTCCAGTGTGCATGCTCGTAAGGACGCGTCACAGCAGCAATAACAGAGTTCTTATCCTGGTAATAATTGTCAGCCGGCAGTACATCATAGGCCTGCTCTGCCAGGTCGGTACAGGCGGGCGCAGCAGCTACCAGCAGCAGCAAGGCAAGTAGTGATTTATATCTTTTCATAATGTGTTGTTGCAAAATGGTTGAAAGATGGACTTAGAAAGTGATCTGTGCGCCAAGGGCAAAATTTCTGCGCGTAGGGTACACATCCAAACTGCCATAGCCTGGGGTTAAGCCTGCTACCCCTACTGAGGCAGGATCTAAACCAGAATAACCGGTGATGGTAAACACATTTCTAACCGAGCCATAAATTCTGAAATTGCTGATCTGCTTCACGCCCAGTTTTGGAGACCAGCCTAGCGTAATGTTGTCGAGTTTTACAAAGTCGCCGTCTTCCAGGAAGTAATCTGTGATTACCTTGCCGGTTTTGATGTGGTCGTTGCGGTCGTAGGCATCTGTCAGCAGGTTAGTGCCTGCTTCGCCCTGCAGACCATAGTACATCTGGTACAGGTTCAGGATCTGGTAGTCGAAACGTCCGCGGAAGAACACGGTCAGGTCAAAGCCTTTGTAGTTCAGCGCGTGGGTCCAGCCCAGTTCATAGCGGGGAGTGCCGTTTCCGATATACGTTCTGTCCCGATCGCTGTTTGCCTGGATGCTTGGGCCAGCGGCGCGCAGCTTTTCAGAACCTTCCACGCCGTCTTTCCAGACAAGGATGTTGCCATCTTCGTCTACGCCAGCATACTTGTAACCATAAAAGTTACCCAGGTCCGTCCCGTCTTCCAGTCTGTAAGCCGGGCCGGGGTTGCCCGGAGAAGGCAGGTCCTGCAAATAGAAAAAGTCAGATTTATAGGTTTCATTGGACCAGGATCCTAGTTTTGCCTTGGAGTAAGAACCTGTGAAGGCGGTGGAATAGCTAAAATCTTCTGTGCTCACGGCATTCCAGTTCAAGGCCATCTCAACACCTTTGGAGCTGGTAGTACCCACGTTTACCGTCATTCTATCGTGCAGGTATGGTGGTACTGGCACGGTATAATCAGAGATCAGGTCACTGTTGCGGCGGTCGAAGACATCGATGCTACCGCTCAGCTTGTTATCAAACAAGGCAAAGTCAAGGCCCACGTTATAAGAGATCGCCTTCTCCCAGCGCAGGTCCGGGTTAAAGTTGTTGCCCGGGCCATACACCTGTATCCACTCGCCTTCGTCGTTCAGGTATTTGCCAAAACCCTGATATTTCCGAAGCGCGGTATACCTTCTGAAATTAGAACGACCGGTAACACCGTACGAAGCACGGAGCTTCAGGTCGTTAACCACTTCGTTGTTCTGCAAAGCCGGCAGGTTGGAAATACGCCAGGCGGCTGAAACCGCCGGGAACAAACCCCACTTGTTATCGATACCGAACTTGGTGTTGCCTTCATAGCGGAAGGACCCCATCAGGAAGTAAGTATCGTTGTAGTTATAATTCACGCGGCCCAGGAAGGCGATCGTCTTTTCCTTACTGGCCCAGGAATCCATCCCCAGACGCCCCGCTTCATCGCTGTTCCAGCTACCGGCGCTCAGGTTGTTGTACCAGTAAGCATCCGATGGGAAGTTGGCGTTCTCTGCGTAAAAACCATCCTGATAGGATTGCTGGTAGGAATAACCACCTAATACCCGGATATCGTGCTTGCCGATCTTGGTATTGTAATTATTGAGCCATTCCAATACATAGTCCGTATAGCTGTTGTTTTCCAGGCGGGCGCGCCCAATACGCTCGTTATCAATGGATTCTGCGGATTTGGAAGTATAATACTCTCTTCCCTTCTGTATATGTCCCTGGCGGGCCAGCTTTAGCTCCGTGCTCAGGTTATCCAGAATGTTTACCTTGGCACTCACATCCACAATGGCATACTCATGATCTGCCCCGTTCTCACGGGCTTTCAGGTTCTGCACCGGGTTATAGGTATCGTATCCCTTGAAAGAATTAAACATCAAAGGATTTTCCGGATCCATGACCGGAATGGTCGGGTTTAATTTTACCGCCTGCTGAAAAGCGCCATAGTTGGTATACTCTTCGTTTGCGATCCGGTAAGACAGGTTACCGCCCAGCTCCAGTTTACCATTGAGAGCAGTTTGCAAAATGCTTGCCCGGAGGCCGTACTCTTTGCGGTTCGTGGCAATATCGAGACCTTCTTTGGTTCGGTATTGGCCGGAAAGGCGCACCACAGTGTTTTCGTTACCGCCGCTGATGGCCAGCGAGTGGTTCTGCCCGAAGTTGCTTTTGCGCAGCAGTTCGTCGTACCAGTTGGTGCGGGCGCCATAATCCTGGTCTCTTCCTTTTGCCAGGAACTCCTCGGCTGAAAGAACATCGGGCTTGGCCGCTACTTCATCGTGCTCCACATAGCTGTCGTAGGTTACCTGCACTTTGCCAGCCTTGCCCCGCTTGGTCGTAACCAACACCACGCCGTTTGCACCGCGCGAGCCATAAATGGCAGCCGCGGCAGCGTCTCTCAGGATGGAAATAGATTCGATGTCCTGTTGGGCCAGGTTGCGCAGATCGCCGCCCGGCAAGCCATCGATTACGATAAGGGGGCCATTTCCGGCATTCAGTGAGGAAGCGCCCCGTAGCTGGATTTCAGGTCCGGCATTCGGATCGCCGGCTGCGGAGTTAGAGATGGTTACACCGGCCACACGGCCTTCTATCATTTGCAAGGGGCTGTTAAAAGCACCTTTCTGAAAATCCTCGCTGGTAACCGTAGTCACGGCGCTACTCACTTCGCGCTTTTCCATGGTACCGTAGCCTACTACCACCACTTCTTCCAGCGCCTTGGCATCTGTCTGAAGCTGTACATCAATAACCGATCTGTTTCCAACTGACACTTCCTGCTTCACGAAACCGATATAAGAGAATACCAGTGTCATGTTGGTTTGCCCGTCCGGAATGGTCAGGTTGTAATTGCCGTCTACCCCTGTGGTAGCCCCAACGGTTGTGCCTTTTAGCACCACAGAAACGCCAGGCAAGGGCTGCCCGCTGGCGTCCGTCACTTTTCCGCTCACCTGGATGGCATACCGGCGCAGGCTTTCCATAGAAAGCCCCTTGGTAGCCACAATGATTTCTGTAGAATTTACCGGCCCGGGCAAATTAGCCGCCTGGCCTTGCGTTACAGGCACGCCCGCACACAGTGTAAAAGCAAGCAGGCTGGTTCTAAAGAACCGGGTTCTTGTTTTCACGGGGTCACCATCAAACATACTCGTAAACTGGTGTTGCATATACTTAGATTTTAGTGGAATAATCATGATACTAAATCGATTTAGCAAGCGTTGAAATTAATTTACCAGCCTCCGGTGAGGCCCCAATATACCTTGCAAAAAAGTTCGTTTGGGTAAAATGTTTCTCTCCCCTAAAGGAGCTCGGCAGAGTCCGGCGGGTAGCAACTGAATTGGGCAGCCCACGCTTATACTTTAGAGTTCTCGGTAGCGGCACGCCTGCCTGCTTCCGCTTTGTCCCGGTTAGGAAACTTCTTGCTTTATAGCTGCCTGCATTTAAGGTATAGCAACCAGCTGCTACTTGATTTTTCGGCTTAAGAAGTGATCAATCACAGGATCTCTATTCTTCCAGAAAAACTGTTACGCATATCGGGCGCAGCGTGTTCTAGGTTTTAACTTAAAAACAGTATATTCTTATATAAGTATAATTACTACCTTCTTTTCTACCAGTAAGTGCGGCGGACGCTGGTGTGCTTTTCCGTTAGAGCCAGTTGTGCCTTGTAAGAACGTAGGGCTAAAGTAGCTAAACCGTTTTATCTAAAAAAGAAATTTATGATTTTTATTTAATGAGTACTCACTTCCCGCACATGGCGCGCCGGCATTGGGGCTTACCATAACATGACTAAAAAAGGGCTTCAGCTAGTGATAGGGTGCCATGTAGGGCTATTTCGGCAAGTAGGAGCAGGTTGGGAAGTATGAAAGATGGGATTAAGCGCCTGCAAAGCTCAACGCATGCCTGCCAGCCGAGGCATGGGCTCCCTTCGTAAACGGGTCTGGGGCGGAGCAATGCCTTTTATAGGCAGCGAACCAACACGCCGGGTAGGACAAATAGTGCCGCTTTAAAGTATAAGTGCAACGAGGATCACTTAACAGGTCGTGTTTGGTTACACCCTCAGTGAAGCCGGAAGGCACAGCTTATAACAACGTATTCGCTTTGCCTTTCCATCCTCTATACTTGGAAAACCTTTTGGTGTGCCGGGACTTGGGGACAGAACGGGTCCTGCTACCTGCATCAGCTTGCGGCGCGTGATCTGGGCGGCCCAGGGTATTTTTCATTGCGTACGGACTAAGCCAATCTTTTGCAGCTTCCATGTCGTCAAAGACCCGGGCCTGAAACAAGCTTACCCGGGCATGAAAATCATCTGCCGTGGATTCGGCAAAGGTGCCAGGGTTAGCAACCAGGGCATAGTACGCCAGGCCGGCTTTCGCGGCCCGTGGCGCCCATTTGCTCAGCATCCACTCCAGCGAATGGTCCCAGGTGCCAATCATCGATCGGGTATCGATCAACATACAATTCAGATCCGCTCCCAGGAGCTCCGTATACATGATTACGCCGGCTTTTATACTTGCTTCGGTAGAGTACCCGATCCAGTTGGCATACACCCATCTGTTCAGGGTATCGACCTCAACCGTTAAGTATACTTTGCCAAAGGCGTTTTTAAGTTCTCTCCTCATCATTCTAAACCAGTTTACAAGTAAATAAAAACGCTGATAACGCCTGCTTTTTAGAAGCAGGCAGCGCTTCCCCGGGTAGCCCGCCGGTTGGTTACCGCATCAGGAACCGGAAACGACCGGTATTCTTCAGCGCAATACCGGTACCTCTTGCCACAGTGCGGAGCGGGTCTTCTACCACATGTGTGGGGAGCTTTGTTTTAGAAGCAATTCTTTTGTCCAGGCCGCGAAGCAGCGCACCACCGCCGGTCAGGTAAATTCCGCTCTGGTGAATATCAGCTGACAACTCGGGCGGCGTGATCTCCAGCGTTTTGAGAATGGCTTCCTCTATTTTAACGAGTGACCTATCGAGGCAATGCGCAATATCGCTGCTGGATACATTTACCTGCTTCGGAAGGCCGGTTACCAAGTCACGCCCCCTAATGGAAGTATCGGCCGGAGGCTCCTGCAACTCAGATATGGCGGCGCCCACTGCCAGTTTGATCTTTTCAGCGGTAGGCTGGCCAATCAGAATATTGTGCTGCCGGCGCATAAAGTGCACAATGTCCGAATCAAACGTGTCGCCTGCCACCCGAACTGATTGGTCACAAACAATCCCACTCAGCGCAATCACCGCTATCTCGGTGGTGCCCCCGCCGATGTCGACGACCATATGGCCTGTGGGCTCCTCTACGTTCAGCCCGATGCCGATGGCAGCGGCAATCGGTTCATGTACCAGGTATACTTCCCTGGCGCCGGCAATAACGGCAGAGTCACGTATGGCCCGTTTTTCCACTTCCGTAATGCCGGAAGGCACGCAGATCACCATTTTGTAAGAAGGCGTAAACCGTTTTTTGCCGTTGCTGACCAACTGGAGCATACCCTTGATCATGTGCTCGGCAGCATGAAAGTCCGCTATTACGCCATTCTTCAGTGGCCGGGCAATGCGGATGTTTTCATGCGCTTTGCCTTCCATCTGCATCGCCTTCCGGCCAACGGCAATCACCTTACCCGACTCGTTTTCAAAGGCCACAACAGAAGGTTCGTCCACCACCACTCTGTCTTTGTAAATGACAAGAAAATTGGCAGTTCCTAGATCGATGGCAATTTCCTCGTTGAAAAAATTAAACATATTCTTTTATACAATTAGCTGTATGGGCGCTTTTCTTCCCTTGCCTCCGGCCCGGAAAGCAGGAGTAGCACAGGGCATAGCGGAAAGAAAAATTAGAGGTATATGTCGCCTGCTGCCTCCGGCTGGTATAAAATACTTTCCACTTTATAGGTGACAGTGCCGCCCTGCGGCGCCGGCCATTCTACCTCGTCGCCTACCCTGCAGCCCAGCACCGCCGTGGCAACGGGAGCCAGCACAGAGATCTTTTTGCTCGCAAGATCTGCATCTTTCGGATAGACGATCGTAATTTCCATCTCCGAAGCGCTTTTCAGTTCTTTCAGTCTTACAATAGAGTTCATGGTAACAACATCAACCGGAATCTCTTCTGTGGCCACTACCTTGGCGCGCTTCAACTCTTTGCCAAGTGCCTCCACCGCACGCGGTCCGTTTGTCAGGCGTTGTGCCTGTACCAGGGCATGCAGCCGCTGGTGGTCTTTTTCAGTTAAATAAATGGTGTTCATATAAGTTAAGTTTAAAGTTTCGTTCATTTTTAGCCGTTGCAGCCATGCCCAAGTATCGTTCTGCTCCTCTGCCGCCTTGCCGCTACCACCCGCTACATCGTTTATTTGATACGATCCTGCCGTAATCTGTCGTGGCGGGGCTCTGTTTAGCAACCGCATCACGCTCCGTATACCTGCTCCATTTAAAGTTATACTTACGGGAGCAACGATCAGATCGCTTAAGAAAGCCTAAAACTACCCCGGCGGGTTAACCAATACGTACAAGCTAACCGCTGCAAAAGCAAAAATCTGCCTTGTGCAGTAGTTAGTGGCGATAAACGATACGGGAAACAGGAAAAACTAAAACGGGTGCGGCCAGGCACTGCAGCCTGTAGCGTACAGAATTGCCTGCCTGAGCAGAGGTTAGCGCTTGGGCCGGGAGCTTCCGGCCTACCTGTTAAAGTCCTTAGGAGCTGAATAAAAATTCAGGCAATAACCGTTCAGCACATCACTTAAAGATACGTGATGTGAGGCTGCGACAAAGCCGGCAAGGGACTTTGGAAAAGCACTGAAAAATCTATTATATGGCAGCACGGTCGTAAACTGATAAACCAAATTTACACAATAACCGCTACAAAAACAACTAAAGCAGAGGGTGCCTCATGCAAAGTTGCGCTTGTACGGTGGCCCTGACTTCCGGCAATTTCCAGGACCAAGCAAGATTGCCGTTTCAACATGCCGGCGCCGCGGTCTTCCGGATGCATTCCCGGGGAATAATCCCTTCCTGTAAACAGGCCCGTGCTACGCTCCCCGCACCAAGTATCTGTCCGTAAGGATTTGCAAATATTCCGCCCCAATTACCAGCTTCCTATACTTAATAATGCTGCCTTATACTGCTCTTAGCGGGTATTAAACAATTAATCAGCAATTAGTTGTAACCATTACACCATTTACATGTCTAATAAGATAATGCCAGGCCCAGGATTAGAAACAATGGCCGGAACCGAGGCATTGCCCGCCACTACTACAGGTTTAGCACCCTGCACACCCTTATACTGCCTGTGCGAACCAGAGCTTGCCATACTTAAATCAACGAAAGGAAAACGCATGAACCAGAAAACAACACTTAATGCTATTGCCCAACAACAGTGGCTTGGCACCGCAGGGGATGCGCTGCAACCCGCCGTATTAGACGCTTTTAAAGCAGGCGGCGAAGCGGGCCAGGAAATCAAAAACTTTCTGCATGGCGTCTGGCTTGGCCACCCGCTTCACCCGGCGATTACGGATGTGCCGGTCGGCGCCTGGACGACCGCTGCTGTGCTGGATGGCCTGGAGCTGCTCGGTAAAGAAGCGTACAAGCCAGGAGCAGATGCCGCCATTGCAGTTGGGCTGGCCGGAGCCGTAGGCGCAGCCGTTACCGGCCTCACCGACTGGACAGGCACCACAAGCGAAAGCCGCCGGATTGGCCTGATGCATGGCCTGTTAAATGCCGGCGCCACGGCACTCTATGCTACATCGCTCATCCTGCGCCGGCGTAAGAAATCCCGCGGCGCAGCCATCAGCCTGGCCATGCTGGGCTATGGCGTGGTAAGCGCGGGAGCCTACCTGGGCGGCCACCTTGTTTTTGGCAAGCAGATCGGCGTGGACCACACCGCTACGGCAGACCAATACCCGACGAATTTTGTGGCGGTGCTGCCGGAAAACGACTTAGCTGAAAACACCATGCGCCGGGTAGAAGCCGGAGAAGTTGCCGTACTTCTGGCGCGGAAAGACGGGGAGATCTTCGCTATCGCCCATACCTGCGCGCACATGGGCGGACCACTATCAGAGGGCGACCTGCTGGATGATGACTGTGTACGTTGCCCGTGGCATGGTTCGGTCTTTTCGTTAAGGGATGGCAGCGTACGGAATGGCCCGGCAACGGAGCCCCAGCCCAAATTCGACGTGCGGGTGCAGGATGGCCAGATCGAAGTAAGGCTGCAGAAAGCCGAAAGCTGAGAACAAGGCTTCAAGCGCAACCGAACAGCATACTTCACAGGAGAAGTATAGGGAGCGGGCTTGCTGCGGCCGAAGCTGTAGCCGGCAAGGGCATGGTATTTTAAAGTATAAAGCAGTTGAGAAGGTAATACATGCTAACGTATGGCAGCGAAACTCTCCGATCATGCCCTGATAGGCAATGCACGCGCGGCGGCGCTGGTAAGCCGGGAAGGCGCAATTGATTGGTGTTGCCTGCCGGAATTCGATTCGCCTGCCATCTTTGCAGCCCTTTTAGACAATGAGAAAGGCGGACATTTCGCTATTACTCCCTCCGCGGCGCATAGCGCCACCCAACGCTACCTGCCGGATACCAACGTGGCGGAAATCCTTTTTGAAACGACTAAAGGCACCGCCCGCCTTGTGGATGCTTTTACAGCCATGCCGGAAGCAGACAAACTGCACGCCCTTTTCCCGGATCATGAGATTTTACGGGTGGTGGAAGGCCTCTCGGGCACCGTGCCCTTTAATATGGAGTTTGCGCCCCGCATCTTCTACGGCAGGGAGCTCCCGCAGCTGAACGATCAGAAAAAGCTGGGCATACATGTTACCTGGAAAGAAAACATTTACGTTTTCCTGAGCTCGCTTGCGCCCGAACAGTTACGAATAAACAGGCAGGAGGCCAGGGTAACAGCTGCATTTTCGGTAGGCCCCGGCGAGCAGGTCTTTTTCTCGTTTAGTTATTCCGACCAAAGCCCCGCCATACTTCCGGAGTTAAGAACAACCGCTGGTAAGCGGCTGGAGCAGACGATAAACTACTGGAAAAACTGGATCAGTCACTGCCGGTATTCGGGGCTGTATGCCGACCACGTAAGGCGAAGCGCCCTTGCCTTAAAGCTATTGACACATGCCCCATCAGGTGCTATAGTGGCAGCGCCTACTACGTCGCTGCCCGAAAAGTTAGGTGGGGAGCGGAACTGGGACTACCGCTACTGCTGGTTGCGGGATGCTTCGTTTACCATTCGGGTACTGGTAAAGCTCGGCTTTGAGGAAGAAGCGCATGCCTACATGAACTGGATCCTACATGCCACGCAGCTGACGCGGCCCAAATTACAGGTTGTTTATTCCGTTTTTGGCCATGCTTCTTTAAAAGAGAGAACCCTCGGCTGGCTGCAGGGCTATAGCAACGCCAGGCCGGTACGTATCGGGAATAAAGCAGATGGGCAGTTTCAGCTGGATGTGTATGGGGAAGTGCTCGATGCCCTTTTTGCGTATGCCTCGCTTGTAAAGGTCTTCGACCACGATACGAGGAAATTTGCGTTGGGCCTTGGCGAAACGATCTGCAAACTCTGGGATGAGCCTGATAACGGGATCTGGGAAGTACGCTCTGCTCTTGTGCAACACACGCACTCCAAAGTCATGGCCTGGGTAGGACTGGACCGCCTGATCAAGCTAGCAGAAAAATACTGCTGGAAAGAAGCGCCTCTTGACAAATTCCGCCAGGTGGCCGCCGCCATTCGCACCGAAGTAGAGCGCCTTGGGTACAATAACCTCCTCGGGTCTTATACCCGCGAGCTAAGCGGAAGCACCTTAGACGCCAGCCTGTTGACCTTTTCTCTTGTCGGTTACTGCGACGCCGCTTCTCCCCGAATGATTGCTACGGCCCGCCAGGTTTATACATGCTTATCGAAGAATAACCTGATTTACCGGTACAAAAACACCGATGATGGCCTGCAGGGAAGCGAAGAATCGTTTGGAATCTGCAGCTTCTGGCTGGCCGAAAACTTTGCGCGGGCAGGAGAACTGCAAAAAGCTGTTCAGATTTTTGAAACGATGCTGGCACATGCCGGTCCTACCGGGCTATTATCAGAAGAAGTGGACCCGGACACCCATGAGCTGCTGGGAAATTACCCGCAGGGTTTCACCCACATCGGCCTGGTGCATGCCGCACTTTCCATCAACGAAGCCTACCACAAACAAGCCCTGGAAGTATGAATATCGGCAATCTGATCTTATGGGGATTTGCCGCTACGCTGCTCCTGACAACGCTCCTGTCCGTTTCCAGGCCCCTGGGCCTGACGCGCATGGATCTGCCTTTTATACTTGGAACCCTGTTTACGGCAAACCGGAACAAGGCACCCGGACTGGGCTTTGTGGCGCATTTGATCATGGGCTGGCTCTTTGCCTTTATCTATGGCTTTGCCTTCGAGAGCGCGGGCCTTGCTATCTGGTGGTTTGGCCTGGCCATTGGTTTTGTGCACGGCGCTTTTGTATTGTCCGTAGGTTTGGAAACCTTAACCTTTATTCATCCTCGGATGGCAAGCCCCTTTCAGGGCCCCACCCCAACCAGGCAACTGGAGCCACCCGGCTTTTTTGCGCTTAACTATGGAAAGGGCACCCCCCTGGTTACGCTGCTGGGGCACCTGGTCTATGGCGCAGTTTTAGGCACGTTTTATACTTAAAGAGCGCAGGACTCTGGCCGCCTTATACTCATTGAAGCGTAACGAAACGCGCCGGCTTATCCCCCATCCCGGCTTAAAACCCCGCTTATAGCAAGTATAGAAGATGATTTTGCAGACTATCTGCCGCGTCCAAAAGTTTCAAACAACTTCCTGCGCAGCTGTTTTACTTCAACAAAAATCAAATCAAACCCTTTCCAGAATAACGGCATACCCCTGCCCCACTCCTACGCACATGGTAGCCAGGGCATAGCGTTTCTGTAGCCTTTTCAGGGAAAGTGCCGCACTATACACGATGCGAGTACCCGACATACCCAGCGGGTGGCCAAACGCAATAGCACCACCATTCACGTTCAGGCGCGCGTCATCGTCGGCCAGGCCCAGGGCTCTGGTGCAGGCCAGGCTTTGCGCGGCAAACGCTTCGTTTAGTTCGATAATGTCCATATCGGCCAGTTGTAAGCCGGCTTTTTGCAACGCTTTCTGGGTGGCAGGCACAGGGCCAATGCCCATGATACGAGGCTCTACGCCTACTACTGCTGAGCTGACGATGCGGGCCAAAGGGGTCAGGTTATACTTTTGGAGTGCTTCTCCCGAAACTACATAAGTCGCTGCCGCACCATCATTCAGGCCCGAGGCGTTGCCGGCTGTTACCGTGCCGTCCGGCTTGAAAGCAGGCTTCAGCTTAGCCAGTGTTTCCAGGGTAGTGTTTGGCCGGATGAATTCATCATTTGTAACGATCACCGGCTCGCCTTTTCGCTGCGGAATCGTAACGGGCATAATCTCCTCTGCCAGCGTTCCGTTTTCCTGTGCTTTGGCGGCTTTCATCTGCGTTTGGTAGGAGAACTTGTCCTGGTCTTCCCGCGAAATCTGATACATGTCTGCTAGGTTTTCGGCCGTCAGGCCCATGGGATCTACGCCATACATCTCTTTCATCTTGGGGTTGACGAAGCGCCAGCCGAAAGTCGAATCATACATCTGCGAGTCGTTTCCGAAGGCTTTGCTCGGCTTGGAAACCACCAGGGGGCCACGGGTCATGTGCTCTACCCCACCGGCAATAAACACATCGCCATCCCCTGCCTTAATGGCCCGGGCTGCCTGTATGATGGCCGACATACCCGAAGAACACAAGCGGTTTACGGTTTCGCCGGGTACTGTTACGGGCAAACCCGCCAGCAACAGCGCCATGCGGGCTACGTTGCGGTTGTCTTCGCCGGCCTGGTTGTGGCAGCCAAGTATAACATCATCCACCATCTCTTTGGGGATGTTTGGATTACGGCTGACCAGCTCTTTTATGACCATGGCCGCCAAGTCGTCGGTTCGTACAGGCGATAATTCACCGCCCAGGCTCCCGATCGGAGTTCTGATTCCATCTATGATATAGGCTTCTTTGCTCATTACTTCTGGTTTGTAAGTGTTACTACCGGTTTGTTCTCTTAATGAGTTTCTCAGATAAAAAGGAGGTTGCGCTCGAAACGGCAAGCCCAATCAGGCAACCCAGCGTGACCGATAAAAAGCGCTCCACCGCCACCCAATAAGTCAGGTTTTCCCGCTCATGGATCACCACAATGATCAAGGCAACAATAGCCGTCCGGGCCACATTCATCAGCTTAAAGAAATGGCACACGAAAATGGCAATCGCAATCCCTAGCACCATCATCATCACCTCGGGCAATGGCAGCAAAAAGCAGACCAGCCCGACACTCGACCCGATCAGGTTCGATTTTACCCGCTCGTTGGTCAGTTTGGGCGAATCCTTTATTTCCGGCGACAGCACAAGTATGATCGAAAGGATAGTCCAGAACAGCTCGAACTGCGGGAAAGCCAGGTAGAGCGCATAACCGATCAGGAAGCCAACAGTACACCGGATAATATATAAGATCATGTTCCTGTCTATGCCATACTTTTTGTCTGCCATTGTTTCGGTTATACTTTATACTTACGCAGGAAAAAGGCTGGCCTTACCCTACTCCCTGTAAAGGCTTTATCTGCTGTTTAGGCCATAAGTGCTTCCGTAAAGGTGGCTGTTGTTTTGGCCCGCACTTCTTCCAGGGTGGCGCCCGGCATCAGCTCGGTCAGGGTCAGTTGCCCGTCTATAAACCGGAAAACGGCCAGGTCCGTAATAAGCATGTCCACTGCTTTGCGGGCAGTTAAGGGCAACTTGCAGGCCGGCACTACTTTGGCCGAGCCGTCTTTGTTGGTGTGGGTCATGGTGATGATCAGCGTTTTGGCGCCCGACGCCAGGTCCATGGCGCCGCCCACGCCCAGCAGCGGCTGCCCCGGCACAGCCCAGTTGGCCAGGTTGGCCTGTTCATCTACTTCCAGCCCTCCCATCACGGCAATATCCACGTGCCTGCCCCGAATCATAGCAAAGGAATCAGCGGAGTCGAAATAACTGGCTCCCGGAAGAGCGGTGACAGGGATCTTGCCGGCATTCACGGGGTAATCCATCGCGCCGCCGCCATCGGCCGGGGCCGGACCCACGCCCAGCATGCCGTTTTCGGTGTGCATCACAATGCCATCTTCCGGCGTGATCAGATCGGCCACCAGCGTCGGAATCCCGATGCCCAGGTTCACCACGTCGCCTTTTCGGAGCTCCTGCAGCGCCCGCCGGGCCATGTTCATGCGCGTCTCATCCACTTTTCTGGAGGAGGCTACCGAGGCAGACGAGCCCAGATCTTTTGTGGTCAGTTTGGCTTCCACCAGGTAGTTGACGTAGGAGCCCGGCGTGTGCACATGCTCCGGCGCTATCTCGCCTACCGGCACAATTTCCTCTACTTCGGCTATCACAAGATCGGCGGCCGTGGCCATGGCGCGGTTAAAGTTTTGCTCCGTCATGCGGTAGGTCAGGTTGCCGGCCGTATCGGCCCGCCAGGCACGCACAAAGGCCACATTGCCCCGAATACCTTCAATAAAAACCTGCTCTACGCCTTTGATTACCTTTGTTTCGCGACCCCTGGCTAGTTCTGTACCGGCCGAGGTAGGCGTATAAAAACCGCCGATGCCGGCACCGCCGGCGCGTATGGCTTCGGCCAGCGTGCCCTGCGGCAGAAGCTCGTACGCCACATCGCCATCCTGGGCCGCTTTCACCGCTTCGGGGTTACTGGTAAAGAAAGAGCCGATCATCTTTTTGATCTGCCCGTTGCGCAGCAACCTGCCCCCGCCAATGCCCGCTTCCCCCACGTTATTACCGATAAAGGTCAGGTTCTTCGTGGAGGTTTTGGCAAGCGCGTGCATCAGGTGTACGGGGTTTCCCGTCATCCCAAAGCCGCCCTGCAGCAATGTATCGCCATCCTTTACCAAAGCAACGGCTTCTTCAAGGCTTATCTGTGGTACCGATTTCATAAGTAGCTGATTAATTTTTTCATTTAAAGGCGCCTTGCCCTTCCGTGGCGTAGCGCACCTGTTTTGCAAAAGCTGCCGGCACCTCCACGCTCGACAAATGGTTGGCATCAAGCTGCACATGCCGCGAGCAGGGGATTCGGGCCGCTAAAAAGCCGCCATCCGCGGGTGTGGTCACCTCGTCCTGCGTGCCGCTGATAACCAGCGTAGGAACGTGCAGCTTTTGCAGTTCCTCCCTGAAATCCGCATCGCGCACGGCAGCGCAGTTGGCCACATACCCCTGCAGGGAAGTGTGTTTGAATTTATCGAGAATTGCGCTGACCACCCCGGGGTGTTGCTGCCGGAAGGCCGGGGTAAACCAGCGCTGCGCCGTGCCCTCCAGTATACTTTGCAGCCCCTCTTTCCTGACCTGCGCTATGCGGGCGTCCCATCCCTCGGCAGTACCGATCTTGGCGGCGGTGTTGGAAATAATGATCTTTTTGAACCGCTCCGGGTGATGAATGCCCAGCCACTGCCCGACCAGCCCGCCCATCGAGAGCCCGCAGAAGAATACCGCGCCTAATTTTAAATGATCCAGCAATGCGATGACATCCCCGCCCAGCTCGGCTATGGTTACCGCATCAGAACTGATGGTGCTTTGGCCGTGCCCGCGGGTATCATAGCGCAACACATTCAGGGAGGGCTTTACGAGCGCCACCACCCCATCCCACATGTTCAGGTCCGTCCCGAGCGAGTTCGAAAACACGATGGTATCCTCCTGCCCCAGGTCTTCATAGGTATAGAAGCACGTGTTAGCGGCAATTTTTATACTTGACATAAATTATTTGATCATCTTATACTTTAGTGCGGCTGCGTTACCTGCTGCTTATGCCTGCGCCAGGCCTGGGCATAAATAAAAAGGAGAGCGGCGCCTGCGCCTAGGCAGGCCCGTGGGTGCGTTCAATTTCGGCAGAGAACACGCCTGCTTTTTCCTTGTGTATCTCAAAATCGAAATCAATGGAAGCAAACGGCTCGTCGATGTTAAATTTCTCCCAGGCTTCGGCAGCAGAGTAGCGGGTGATGTGCGGCACCAGCTCCGGGCGGGTGGCAAAAGCAAAGTCATCCCAGATCAGCGGGTCGCCCTCAATGTTGATCTGCGTGGTTAGTTTGCGGTAACCGGGCGCTGTTACAAAAAAGTGGATGTGTGCCGGACGGCTGCCATGGCGGCCAATGGCTTTGAGTAACTGGTCTGTCGCGCCGCCCGGCGGGCAACTGTACCCTACCGGCAGCACACTCTTAAACCTATACTTTCCCTCCTGGTCGGTGATGATGGCCCTGCGCAGGTTGTAGGGTGGCTGCGCGGAGTCGAAGATAGAATACATGCCTCGCAAGTTGCAGTGCCATACTTCCACTTTGGCATAGGGCACCGGCTTGCCATTCTCATCGCGCACATGCCCCTGCATGTACAGGCGCTCGCCTCCTTTTTCGGGCTCCGTTTCCAGCTCGGCATATCCTACCGATTCAGGCGCTCCGGGCACATACAACGGCCCTTCGATCGTTCTGGGGGTGCCGCCCGTAATGCCGGCTTTGGCTTCGGCTTCGTCCATGCGCAGGTCCAGGAAGTGCTCCAGCCCAAGGCCGGCCACCACCAGGCCCCACTCATTGGCTTTGCCCGTAATGGTCAGCCAGTCTACGGCTTTCCAGATTTCTTCCGGCTGAATATCGAGGTCTTCTATGGCATAAAACAGGTCGGCGGTCAGGCGGTTGACGATCTCCTTGATGCGATCCGATCCTTTCCCCGGAACCTCAGTGGATTCTATCTGCCGGATAACGGCATCGATTTGACTTCTTTCCATGGTCGTTAATGTTTTAGATTATAAGTTGCTTTGTTTAAAGGTGCCTTACAGGGCTTCTTCTTCGTTTTTGACGGAAGAAGCATGCTGACAGAGGGAGGTTACCTCCACCTGCATAAAAGGGAAAAGCGGGAGTGATAGCAGAATATCATGCAGTTCGCCGGCGCTGGCCACATTAAAGATGCTGATGTTGGCATACTTGCCGGCAACGCGCCAGATGTGCGTCCATTTGCCCTGCCGCTGCAACTCCTGCGAAAGCGCCTTCTCTTTGGCCTTCAAATCATCTACATAGGTTTTATCCAGATCCAGTGGAATGTTCACTGTCATATGCACGTGAAATATCATAGCTTATCTTCGTTTATACTTTTCTACCTGATTCATATCCAGCTCTATCCCCAGCCCCGGCCCCTGCGGAATTTCCATACCTCCGTTTTGGTAGGTTAGCCTTTTCTTCACGATGTCATCGGTGAGCAAAAGCGGGCCGAAGAGTTCGGTGCCCCAGTCGAGGTGCGGCAAGGTGCTGAAAACGTGCGCCGAAGCCACCGTGCCTACCGTGCCTTCCAGCATGGTGCCGCCATATAGGCTTATACCTGCGGCCTGAGCAATGGCCGCCTGTTTCTGAATGTTGATCAAACCGCCGGCTTTGGCAATTTTTAAGGCAAACACGCTGCCCCCGCCCAATTTGGCGAGCTTAAAGGCATCGGATACAGTCGCTACCGCTTCATCGGCCATGATCGGCACTGTGAAGTAGTGCGTGAGCCGGGCCAGCCCGTCGAAGTTGGTTTTAAGAATGGGCTGCTCGATCAGGTCTATCCCTGCGTCCTGCAACAGGGCTATTCCTTGTTTGGCTATACTTTCCGTCCAGGCCTGGTTCACGTCCACGGTTACTTTCACCTCCGGGCCAACGGCTTCTTTTATGGCTCGCACATGGGCTACATCGGTTTTCCAGTCATGGCGGCCTATTTTAAGCTTAAAGGCGTTGTGGCGCCCGTTTTTTAGCAGCGCATGGGCTTCCTGAATGTCTTTTTCGGTATCGCCGCTGGCCAGGGTCCAGAGCACGGGCAAAGTTGTAGCCACCGCGCCGCCCAGTAAGGTGGCAACAGAAACGCCCAGCCTTTTGCCCTGCGCATCCAGCAGGGCGGTTTCAATGGCAGATTTTATAAAGTTGTTTCCTTTGATGTGATCTTCCAGCAAGGCCATGAGCGCATTTATACTTAAAGGGGATTTTCCCTGCAGCAGCGGGGCAATGTAGGTCTCGAGTGTCAGCTTCATGCCTTCCGGCGATTCATCCCCATAGCTCAGGCCGCCGATCGTGGTGGCTTCACCTATACCTTCTATGCCATCGCTGCAAAAAAGGCGCACGATCACCATCGCCTGGTTGCGCATCACGGCCATGGATAAGTGGTGAGGACGTATGGTGGGCAGGTCCACAATAACGGCCTCAATTCGCTCTATCTGTATGTCATTCATGTAATTAGCTGTACGACTGTAAACCAGAAATGAGTATTTACTTACTACAGAAAGTAACCACTCACCGGCTTTACAAATGTATCCGTACAGAAGCGTTGCGGGTAGGACTTTTGCGCTATTCCCTAGACAAATCGAACATCGGGCGCTTAGCTGCGCTTCACACCTATCTTTTTGCGGAATTCCTGGGGTGTCTGGCCGGTCTTTTTCTTGAAAAGCCGGGCAAAGTAGGCGGGGTCTTCAAAGCCGAGCGTGTAGGAGATGTCGGCAATGTTGCTGTCTACATCCGAAAGAGCCAGCTGGGCTTTGGCCATAAAATAATCAATCAGGATATCTTTGGGCGACTGGCCGGCTATACTTCTGCAGATCCGGCTAAGATGGCCGGTGGAAATGAACAGATCGTGCGCATACTCTTCTACGCTTTTCTTGTAAGAGTCTTCTGCCCTGATGAGTTGCTGAAACCGCCGGAAGTATACTTTGCTGATGTTGGAAGAAGAAAAGAAGGCTTGCCTGCCACCCAGCGAAATACGGTAAAGCTGCACAAGCATTTGCCCGGTCAGGTACTGCAGCATCAGGAGCCGCCCCGGCAACTGGCTGTTGTATTCGTCCACACACTTCTGCATGGTTCCAAACACCTCGGTGGTGGCGGGTTCTGCTGCTGTCACAGCTACTACGTGGATCTCGTCCATCCCGAAGATCACATCAGCTTCGCGTTGCAGCATGTGCTCCAGCACGGTATCTGCCAGGTTGATGATCCAGCCTGAAACAGGTGTCAGATGCATGAACCCATGCTCCATATTCTTCGGCACCACGATAAAGGCAGGGCCGTGTATCGTAACTTTCTCCGTGCTGTGATAAAACTCTGTCCGGCCGTCTTGAATCAGGAAGATTTGCAGGAAATGATTATGCGCATGGGGTTTTACCTGGCCGTGGTTCAGCTTCCCGATCTCCCCAAAAGGATACACATGAATAAGCCCCTTCGCAAATTCAATGGTGTTTGTACCATATAGTCCTTTATAAAACTGTTTCCCCGGCATGCTCATACTTGAAATCGTTAGAGAAGAAACCCCGTAGTTGGAAGCAGGGCTGTTAAGTTCTACTTTTTGTCATCCTGAAAGGATCTTCTTAGAAGCTCCCCACCCCCGCAAGCTGCAAAAGCTTAACCTCCCTGCTGCCAAGATTCTTAACAGAATGACAGTGTTTTTTGTGCTTATCTTTTTAGAACTTAACAGCCCTGTGTAGTTAGAATGATCTCCGGATACACAACCCGATATGGCAGCCGCCATACTGCTTTGCTGCTACCTTCTTAAAATCGCGATCCTGGTTTTTCTGATCTGACGTTCGGCGATGTAGCGCAGCTGATGGTGATGCACAATCCAGCCACCTACTGCCCCGATCAGGCTGCCGAGCACAATATCCAAAAATCGGGAGTACACTAGCACGTTTGGGTCTGACGACATGGCGCTGGCAGCTTCGGCCAGAAAAATGGTTATGGGCGTGATAAAGACGACGGCCAGCCCGTAATGCCGCACCACCAGCATTTCGATAACGAACTGCAGCACCAGGATACTAATACAGATGCCCAACGGCGTCAGGTTCTGAGAAACCAGCACCCAGGTTACTCCCAGCCCGATAAATGTACCCAGGACCCGGTGAAGACTACGCTGCCAGATATGCCGCGCGTTTGCGCCCTGCATTACGGCCAGGCACGAGATAGGCACCCAGTACGGGTTCTCCAGCTTTAGCAGGTGCCCCACCAGAAAAGAGCCCCCGATAAAAAGTCCGATCAGGGCAGACTCTACAAAATTGGCGTATGTATTTTTCTTTACATAAATCAATTCGGAGATCGGGGCGCGCCTCTGAAGCATCAATAGGCTGTAGAACAAAGCCAGCAACACCGAAAACATGGTGCCCATGGCAGTGAGCCCTATTCGGGTGGGGATACTTGCCAGGTTAAACGGCGAAGCGATAGCCACACAAAACAGCATGATGAAAAAGAAGTTGCCGGGAGGTTTCATGGCAAAATACTTGGTCACCCAGTGTACAAACAAAGTATAGATACCCAGCACCACAGCCGACACCACCGGATTAAAGCTGAAGCTGATACCGATAGCATAAGAAAAAATAAACCCGAAGGAACAGGCTAGCAACGTAATCATGCGGTTGGCCAGGGTGGTAGTGGGCAGGTATAAAATAACCAGGCCGCCTGTAGAGGCCAGGATGCCATAGTTCAGCCTGTCGAAATAATACCCGATGAGCAGTGGTACGCCCACACACAACGAAGCCAGCACCGGAATGTGCCAGAGGCGCTCCGTTTTCCTTAACTCAAATAAATAGAACTTCAGCTCTTTCGCTATTCGATCATTGTTCTCACTAGGCATGTCCTAAGTTCTTATATGAAAAAAATGCGGTTGCCAGCCTTGCCCTACTTCTGAAAGGCTCTTGCTTAGCGCTACACTCCCATGGGTGCAGCAGCCTTACACCTGTTTTCTTCTGTAGTCATAGAGGTATACGGCAGCAGCATGTAGAGTTCGCCTGTAGCTGCATGGCATCATCATCTCACGGGAGGGCGCTGCTTCTTTTTGGGAAAAAGAACCAAGTGGCTACTGGCCAGAAAACAAAAAAGCCTGCAAACACGTGGTTTGCAGGCTTTCAGTTTGAATTGGTATTGCTACCGGCAGAGAGTGAGGGATTCGAACCCCCGGACCTGTTACAGTCAACGGTTTTCAAGACCGCCGCGATCGACCACTCCGCCAACTCTCTATCGTAATTCGTGTACAAAAGTATGGGCTTGCACCGAACTTTCAAAACTATACGTTAAAATTTTTCTCCTGTTTTTTTCCGCTTTCGCCTAAGCTGTTGGTTCTGAAGCTGCTTATTTTATTCCTTGCGTTTCACATACAGGTAGCCGCTCAGATTGCCGATCCGGTAATCGTCTTTTTTAGCAACATACAGATCCTGCACCAGCAGCTTGATTCCCATTTTGCTGCCTTCCACGGTAAAGGTCATCTCAGCCTGGCTTAGCGGCCGTCCCTGTTTCTTTTCCAGCTGTTTTATGATCGGCAGCAGGTGCAGGGTCAGCGTCTCGCCAGGCATTTCGAAGTATAGCTGCTGCTTATCATGCTCCAGCTTAACGGTGAGCGGCTGTTTTCCTAGCAGGTACTCCGACTGGCTTTGGTTTTCTGCACCGGCCGGGTTAAAGCGCATGCCATACGTATAGCCGGCCAGGTCAACGACTGTAGCGCCGTCACCCTCCGGCACAACGGAAAAGTAAAGCACCTCGTCGGTGTCCACGGAAACATACCTTTCGCTATACGCGATGCCCATGCGCTCTACCAGTAGCCGGGCCTGTTCGTCTGCCCGCGCCCTGCTGCTCCAGGTAGCAGGATCTGTTTTGCTGGCCAGCATGCTGTCCAGGTCCTGCTTAAACCAGGGTTGCAGCTCATGCAGGTCGTGTTTTTCGGCCAGGTAGCGCACAATGGCACTTACCTCCCGGGCCACGTCTTCTTTTACTTTCGGATGCTTTTCCTGCACCTGGCCGTTGTGCAGCACGCCGCTGCCCTGCAGCAACTCCTCCAGCCGGTTGGTCTGGCTCCAGGCCGACACCTGAAAAGCATTAAACGGGCCGTAAGCCATCAGCAGCGCTACTATACTTAAGGTAACAGGAATGAACTTGATATTTTTCAGGCGACTCAGCAAAAAGTATAAGGCCACACAGCACAGCCACAGCGCCAGGGCCAGCACCACATACCGCGGTTCGGTAAGGCCATACTCGGACACGCGCCGCCAGATGGCCAGCAACAAAAGGATGATCAGCGGAAAAAGCGCCCGGTAAAACCAGCGGGCAAACGTCCGCATCCAGGTGTTGCCGGGCTCCCGCCGGATAGGATAAATGAGCAGCAGCGACAGCACCCCGGCAATAGAGAAGCACAGCACCAGCACCGACACCCACCCCTTGGGCCACTCCCACTGCAGCACGATCTTGCCAAAGTATAAGTAGAGAATAACCAGGTAGAGCGCAACCAGGGGCAGCAACACAAACTGCGTAAATACTTTTAGACCTCTGGGGTATTGGTCGCTCTGTTCCAGTTCGGATACGCGGGTGGGCACGCCCGCCAGGAAAAACCAGGTATTAAATATTCCAACCATACTTACCCACAACTCAGCATAAAACTCGCCGGCCACCTCCACCGAGAAAAGCAGGTGAATGGCGGCCACGGCAATGGTCAGGCCAATGTAAAGCACCGTTGTATAAAGGAGGGCGGTCAGGAACCGCAAAAACAGGGATTTATTGAACTGCCAGAAGGCATTCTCCTCCCGCCGGTTTACAAACATGGCGTAAGCGGCCGCCAGGTGCAGGGCCAGCACCAGCAACAGGAAGCGCAGGAACGTGCGCTCCTCCACGGCCCGGGGCAGCAGCAGGTAATACACCACCAGAAACACACTGCCCGCCAGCCACAACATGGCGCGTCTTTTTAAGTCCAGGCCATACTTCTGCACGAGCAGCTCCAGCACAAAGAACAGCACCAGCCCCAGCGCTCCCACCAGCATCAGCTTGTCGAGGTAAGTATAAAGATGCTCTTTGTTGTAAGGTATTTCGATGCGGATAAGAGCGGCCACCGTACCCAGCAAGGCCGAAAGCAGCGCTAACGGGTATTGGAGAAAAGTAGCGACAGCACCCTGCCAGAGCTGCTGCAGCGAAATGTTTTTCAGGAAGGCCATAGTATACGGAGCACAGGTATAAACTATGGAAAGATAGGGATTTATCTATAATTACCCGCCGCGTCAGGAAATGGCTTTTTCCACAGGCTCGGCCACTTTTTCCCGCACCAGGCGCTTGGTCACCGAGTCGATGCTTACATTAATCTCGAAGCCCAGAATCAGGATCACGCAGATAAAGTCAAGCCAGATCATTAGACCAATCAACGCACCGATGGAGCCGTAGAATTTGTTATAACTATCAAACGCGCTGATATAGAGCGAGAACAGGAACGACACTACAAAGATAAGGCCCGTGGCCACGACCGCCCCTGCCGATACCAGCGGCCATTTGTCTTCCACAGCCGGCACATAATAATAGATGAGCGAGGTGGCCAGCAAGAACAACAGGATAACGGCAATGTACTTGAGCAGCACGATCAGGGTATAGGTATAGCTCTCGGTCACTACTTCGTAGTAAACCAGCACGTCGAGTATCCACTGCCCAAAGAAAATGGTAAACACGGCCACCAGCAGGATAGCCGCCAGGGCAATGGTGAGCACAGTGGCAATAAGGCGCTTGCGCAGGTAAGTGCGCTTATAAAAGGTATGGTACTTCTTGTCGAAAGCGTCCATCAGCGACATGATGCCGTTGGTGGAAAGGATCAGGGCAAACAGAAAACCAAAGGAAAGCAGGCCCCCGCGCGGTTTATTCACAATATCCTCGATGGTGCCGTATGCCACCGAATACATTTCTTTGGGCATAAAATCGGCAATAAAATTGAGGATGCTCTGGCTCAGGTCCAGGTTGAGCACGCTCGGAATATACGGGATGAGTGTAAAAAGGAAGATGATGGTCGGGAAGGTAGCCAGCGTAAAGTTAAAGGCCATGTGGGCGGCTCGCGTGGTAATGGAGTCGAGCCGCAGCTCCCCGATCAGCACGTCCACCACGTCATATACCGAAGACTGGCCGTTGTTAAAACGCCACCGCTTCAGAAACACGATGAACTTGCGGTAGGCACGCCGGCGCCTCAGATATTGCTGGTTCAGCCTCATTCGCTAAAATAGCTGTCTAATTTTTCGTGCAGCAGAACGGGGATGGCGGTTGGCCTGCCGGATTTCATATCTACAAAAACCATTGTGGTTTCGCCTACATTCAACAGCGTTAGTTCCTCGTTATACACTTCGTACTCAAACTTTATACGCGAACCGTGCGGCTTCTGCTTTAAAAACAGCTTAATGGTCAGCAGATCGTCGTAGCGGGCCGGCCGGATGTACTTACACTTGAGCTCCATCACCGGCATCATGGTACCGGTGGCTTCCATCTCTTTGTAATGGATACCCAGCCGGCGAAACACCTCCGTTCGGGCTACCTCGTAATAGGCCGCATAGTTGCCATAGTATACATAGCCCATCTGGTCGGTTTCGGCGTAGCGTACGCGTATCTGTACTTCGGATTCGAACATAGCTTATTTTGACAAAGGAGAATTTGACAAAAGATAAAGGACTAAAGGTATACTTATTTCTCTTTTGTCCTTTGTCTAACAGTCTTTTGGTCAGATGGGTTACTTCATGATATTCCGGGCCGTGAGCGCTTTCTGGTAGCGGCGGGCGTTGGCCAGGTGCTCGGCCTGCGTTACGGCAAAGCTGTGGTAGCCCGAGAAATCCTCTTTGGCGCAGAAGTAAATATAATTGTGTTGCTCAGGATTTAGCACGGCATCGATGCTGGAAATGTTTGGCACGTTGATAGGCCCTGGCGGCAGGCCTTTATACTTGTAGGTGTTGTAAGGCGAGTCGGTTTTAAGGTGCGTGTTCAGGACGCGGCGGATGGTGAAATCGCGCACGGCAAACACCACGGTCGGGTCGGCCTGCAGCAGCATGCCTTTGTGCAGGCGGTTGAGGTATACGCCGGCCACGCGTGGCTTTTCGTCGTTCTTAATCGTTTCGGCCTGCACAATAGAGGCCAGCGTGCTCACCTCCTTCGGCGAGAGCCCCAGTTTGGCGGCTTTGGCTTTGCGCTCCGGCGTCCAGAACTTGTCGTATTCGGTCTTCATGCGGGCCAGCAACTCCGGCGCCGTGGTGGTCCAGTATACTTCGTAGGTGTTGGGGATAAACATGCTCACCACCGTGGTGGTGTCGAAGCCCAGCGATTGCAGGTAAGCCTGGTCATTTAAAAGGCTGTCGATGGTTTCAACATCGGGCTCCACTTCCAGGGCCAGTTTTTCGGCCAGTTGGCTGCGCAGGCGCACGTTGTTAAAGGTCAGCTTTACGGGCGTCTGCTCGCCGGAACGCAGCACGCCAATCAGTTGGCGGTTGCTCCAGCCATTAACCAGCTCATAACGGCCGGGCTTCACCAGCTCGTCATAATCCATGAGCTTAGCCATAAAGCGCATCGAGAGCTTGTCTATGATCACGCCTGAGGCTTCCACCGAGTCCATGGCCTGCAGAAAGGTGGCCCCTTTCGGAATGTATACAAATGCCGGCTGCCCTTTGGTATCCACATTGGGGGTATACACAATCTGGTAGGCGTAGTAGGAAGAGCTTACGAACAGGAACAGGAACAGCGCCACGATAACGGGCACCAGGCTGCTGCTCTGCTTTCTGGGTCTTCTTTTGCTGGTGACTTCGTTATTAGCCATAATTACACATAAAAAGTGCGGAAGAAAGTAAAAGTTCCGCAGCGTCTGGTTTGTCAGGGTACAAAATTAATACTAATTGCTGCATTCTTAAATGTTAGCAGGTTAATTTGTTGCGCATTCCCGCCGGCTTCTGCTTCGAAGCGTTTCTACCTGGCCCTCACTTTTAAGGTTTTCCCAAAACGCTTCGGGCAGCAATCCAGTATGCTGAGGGTATACTTCTATCAATTACAACTTATAACAAGGAAAGCCGGGCATGTTAACCGAACTTTGCAAGAGCTATACTTCTACTTATAACAACCTAAAACTATGAGCAACGCCACATTCATACAGATTCACCCCGACAACCCGCAGGAGAAAAAGATAAGAGAGGCTGTGGAGATTCTGCGCAAAGGCGGCATCATCATCTACCCCACCGACACGATCTATGGCATGGGCTGCGACATCCATAATACCCGCGCCGTGGAGCGCGTATGCCAGATAAAAGGCATCAAACCGGACAAGGCAAACTTTTCTTTTATCTGCCAGGACCTCACCCATATTTCGGATTATGCCAAAATAGATACGCCCACCTATAAAGTGATGAAGAAGGCACTGCCTGGCCCCTTCACCTTTGTGCTGGATGCTAACAATCGCGTACCCAAGTATACCGGCACCAAAAAAACGGTGGGCATCCGGGTACCCGACAACAACATTGCCCTGCTGCTGGTCAAAGAACTGGGAAACCCGATCCTGTCCACCTCCATCCGCGACGACGACGAAGTGCTGGAGTACAGCACCGACCCGGAGTTAATCTATGAGAAGTATAAACATCTGGTAGATGCCGTAATAGACGGCGGCCCAGGCAACAACGTGGCCTCTACGGTAGTGGATGTGACCAACAACTTTGAAGTGCTCCGCGAAGGTGCCGGCGACATTGAAGAGTACTTGTAGAGTTCTGAGTCTCGGGTTCTGAGTTACGAGTTGTTTCGCTAATTCCAGTACACTTTCAACTCGTGACTCAGGACTCAGGACTCAGCACTCTTGACTGCCGCTTCGCGGCGATGTTTCCAGCGTTTGTGTGTCCAGAGATAATCAGAAGGGGCACGGCGGATAGCGGCTTCCAGCTTCTGGGCGAAAAGCTCGGTTATCGGGTACTGATCTGCGGCGGCAAGCTCCTGTGGGGTGCCGTCCCAAAGCTTTTCGAAGGAAAGGGTATAGTAGCCGCGGCTCGTGCGCTTCATGTCCAGGAACACGACCGGGTACTGAAACCGGCGGGCCAGCTTTTCGGCCCCGGTATAGAAAGGGGTTTCGCGGTGCATAAACTGGGTCCAGAACGTGATCTCGCTTTTAAGCGGCGTCTGGTCCGACAGCAGCGCCACGATGCGCGGCTGGTTTCGTTTGGCCATAAAATCGCGGAGCGTATCCTTCATCTTGATGGCGTGCCCGCCCAGCCTGCTGCGCGTGTGCAGCATAAAAGCTTCAAAGAAGGGATTATTCAGCGGCTTGTACACGCCTTCGGCCGGGAAAGGAAATGAAAGTGCCGCTGCCGACAGGCTCCACTCCCAGTTACCCACATGCGAGCCCAGGATCACCACGGGCGTACCGGCGGCCACATACTCTGTCACCGCCTCCGGGTTAGTAAAGGTTACCCGCCGCAGCATCTCTTCGCGACTCATGGCCGCCAGGTGCAGTATCTCCACAATGATATCGGCAAACTGGCGGTAAAAGTCTTTGGCAATGCGTTGCAATGCGTCGGGGCTTTTCTCCGGGAAGGCCAGCTGCAGGTTTTGCGCTACTACTTTTTTGCGGTAACCCAGCAGGTAATACATAAGGAAGTATAAACCGTTAGCCAGCAGGTATAACACGGGCAGCGGCAGGGCCGCCAGGCCTTTTAGCAGCAGCCACAGCGGGTAGTAAAGCGGCGGAATATTTATACTTTTCTTCATCGGCAAAGGAGCAGCCGCAAAGGTACAACCAACACCCGGATTATGAAATGACAGATTTCGTGCTTATTTAGCATATGGCAGCCATGCTGCCGACAAAAGATGATCGGACAAAAGACTCAGGAACATTTTAATTTGTCTTTTGTCACCTAGTCCTTTGTCAAAAAATCAACCTTCTAACTTTCTAACTTCCTTGATCCTTTTAACAGAAATACAGTATAACCCACCGGCCCGGTACTTCTGGCATGTGCTGCAGGCGGAAAGTATTTTGCTGGAAGCGCACGAAAATTACACGAAGCAAAGCTACCGCAATCGCTGCCATGTGCTCACGGCGCAGGGCGTACAGCCCCTGACTGTGCCTGTGCTCCGGGGCAGCAGCAAAGACAAGACGCTTATCACTAGTATAGAAATAGATTATACCCAGAAGTGGTACAACGTGCATTGGCGCACTTTGCAGGCTGCCTATGGCCGGGCGCCGTATTTTGAATTTTACAGCGACTATATTCAGGAAGTGTATGCACGGCAGCCAAAATATTTGTTTGACCTGAACGTTGATTTGTTGCGGCTATATCTTAAATTACTAAAACTAAACAAGCCGCTGCACTGTACCGAAACGTACCAGGCAGCGGTGCCGGAAAACGTGCTGGATTTGAGAAATAGGCTGCATCCTAAAATCATTCCTGACAATTTGCACGTAAAACCCTATACCCAGGTATTTGGCAAACAATTTGCATCAGACCTTAGTATAATTGACTTGTTATTTACACAGGGGCCCGCGTCTCTTTCTTACCTGCAATAAGGAGGCTTCCAGGGTGAACATTTATACCTTCTGGCTTGTTTAGAAATAGGCAAACATTGTAGGCCTCAATCAATTACACCTTTATCTTTTTTTTAGAATAATAGAGTATACATGGAAGCTAAATTCTCAAACCGAGTGAAAGAGGTTATCTCGCTCAGCCGTGAGGAAGCTATTCGACTTGGACATGACTACATTGGTACTGAACACCTGGTGCTGGGCATGATTCGGGAAGGAGAAGGTACCGCCATTGCCCTGCTGAAAAAGCTTGGCGTTTCGATAGATGAACTTAAGTACGCTTTAGAACAGGCTACACGTAACACCGCTTCGCAAAGCAGCAACATTACCGGCAGTATTCCGCTTACCAAGCAAACGGAGAAAGTGCTTAAAATCACGTACCTGGAGGCTAAGATCTTCAAGAGTGATATCATTGGCACGGAACACCTCCTTTTATCCATCCTGCGGGATGAAGACAATATTTCTTCTCAAATATTAGCGAAATTTAACGTGAACTACGAAGCCATAAGAGACTCGCTGGATTATCATAGCAATAATCCGCTTGCGTCGTCCGATACAGATGATTCGGATGATTCCGACAAATTATTCGGCAGCTCCTCCCGTTCCGGTAGCAGCACCAGCAAAAAAGCCGGCGAGAAATCGCGCACTCCGGTGCTCGACAACTTTGGCCGTGACCTCACCAAACTGGCTGAGGATGATAAGCTGGACCCGATCGTTGGTCGTGAAAAAGAAATTGAGCGCGTGGCCCAGGTACTGAGCCGCCGTAAAAAGAACAACCCCATCCTGATCGGCGAGCCTGGCGTGGGTAAAACCGCAATTGCCGAAGGCCTGGCCCTGCGTATTATCCAGAAAAAAGTGAGCCGCGTGCTCTTTAACAAGCGTGTGGTAACCCTGGATCTAGCTTCTTTAGTGGCTGGTACGAAGTATAGAGGCCAGTTTGAGGAGCGTATGAAAGCCGTGATGAACGAGCTGGAGAAGTCTCCGGACGTGATCCTGTTCATCGATGAGCTGCATACCATTGTGGGTGCTGGTGGCGCTTCCGGCTCGCTGGATGCCTCCAACATGTTCAAGCCAGCCTTAGCCCGTGGTGAGATCCAATGCATTGGCGCCACCACGCTGGACGAATACCGCCAGTACATCGAGAAAGATGGCGCCCTGGCCCGTCGTTTCCAGATCGTGATGGTAGACCCGACCACGGCAGAGGAAACTGTTGAGATACTGAACAACATCAAAGACAAATACCAGGATCATCACCACGTAAACTATACTGATAAGGCCATAGAGGCGTGTGTGAAGCTTTCGGACCGCTACATGAGCGACCGCTTCCTGCCCGATAAAGCCATCGACGTGATGGACGAGGCCGGTGCGCGCGTGCACATCAACAACATCATTGTGCCCGAAGACATCCTGAAGCTGGAAGAGCAGATCGAAAATATCAAAGGCGAGAAAAACCGTGTGGTAAAAAGCCAGAAGTATGAAGAGGCGGCCCAGCTGCGCGATAAAGAGAAAAAACTTTTAGACCAGCTCGAGCAAGCGAAGAAGGACTGGGAAGAAGAGACCAAAAAGAAGCGCTATACGGTAAAAGAGGAAAATGTGGCAGAAGTTATTGCCATGATGACAGGTATACCGGTAAAACGTATTGCGCAGAAAGAAGGCGTGAAACTGCTCAACATGGGCGAAGAGCTGAAAGGCCGTGTAATTGGCCAGGACAAAGCGATCGGCCAGTTAGTTAAAGCCATCCAGCGTACGCGTGTAGGCCTGAAAGATCCGAAGAAGCCGATTGGTTCGTTCGTGTTCCTGGGCCCGACGGGTGTGGGTAAAACCGAGCTTGCCAAAGTGCTGGCTACCTACCTGTTCGACAAGGAAGATGCGCTGGTGCGTATCGACATGAGCGAGTACATGGAGAAATTCAGTGTATCGCGCCTGGTGGGAGCGCCTCCGGGATATGTGGGCTACGAAGAAGGTGGCCAGCTGACCGAGAAGATCCGCCGCAAGCCTTACTCTGTGGTGTTGCTCGACGAGATCGAGAAAGCGCACCCGGATGTGTACAACCTGCTGCTGCAGGTGCTGGATGATGGTATCCTGACCGACGGACTGGGCCGCAAGGTGGACTTCCGCAACACGATCATCATCATGACATCCAACATTGGTGCCCGCGACCTGCAGGACTTCGGAGCCGGTATCGGTTTCATGTCCAAAACCAAGCAGGAGAACGTGGACGACATCATGAAAGGAACCATTGCCAGTGCGCTGAAGAAAACCTTCTCGCCGGAGTTCCTCAACCGTCTGGACGATGTGATCGTGTTCAACTCACTCAACCGTGAGGACATGCATAAGATCATCGAGCTTTCGCTGAACAAACTGTTCAAGCGTGTGGAAGCACTGGGCTATACCATCGAACTGACAGACAAAGCCAAGGACTATGTGGCTGAAAAAGGTTATGATCCGAAGTATGGCGCCCGTCCGCTGAACCGTGCGATCCAGAAGTATATTGAAGATCCGATTGCCGAAGAAATCCTGAAAGCGGAAGTGAACCAGGGCGACACGATCCAGGTGGATTACAAGGAAGGCGAAGAAAAGCTGACGTTCCAATCAAAGAAGAGCGGCGGCAAGAAAAGCAAAGGAGCCTCAGACGAAGAGGAAACTGAGCCAACCAAGTCTACCGACAAAACAAAAGAGTAATATACACAAGGTATAAGAGCAAAAGGGCTGCCCGATTCGGGTAGCCCTTTTTGTTGGCTTTTGGTTTATACTTAGTAGTTGCTGTTTGACTCTCGGTTTATACTTACTGTCATACTTGGTAGTTACTGTTAGATGTTTCTCTATACTTCAGGCTATACTTGTTAGTGGCTGTGTTGCTCCATTTTAGACTTTTGGCTATACTTACTTGCTGCCGTTTGATGCTCAGTTTTATACTTGTCTTGTTTTATCTTCTACTTTGGAGCGCTCCAAGCCCGCGGGGCCTCGTCCTTGCGTTTCGCGCTGCTTTCGTTTCCTGCCTAACGGCTGCCGCTCCCGCGGCACCGGAAACTCTCGAGGCACTCAACCTAAAGACTGGGATCTATTCGATAGCAGCTGTCTGTTATTATGCAACTTGAACCAAGTCCCCCTTTGAAGGGGGTAGGGGGATGTTCCTCATTATCCTAATCTACATCGCATATACTTTACTCAAGTATAAACGTACTCTTCTTCCCTCTTTTTGTCATCCTGAAAGGATCTTGTGAGCAAGCTAATGAAGCCGAAGCCACAATGCTTATACTTCACCAGCAGCAATTCTAGACTCCCCTCCTTAAAAAAGGAGGGGCAGGGGTGGTTGGACCCGGTGCCACATTACTTATATTTCGGAATACCCAAAACCCAAGCTCTACCTATTTCCAGAAACGGCCAGCTTAGTGCAAATCACCTCTATTCAAAAAATCATCCAATTGTAACAGATTTCGGAGCAGAGTTTTTAAATTTGAGAATTAATGATTTAGTCATATCTAATTAGCTATACCCCCATTCGAATGGCAGGAGAAATCAGACAGAGCCAAATACAGACCCTGGATCGTAAAAACGCAGAAGCCTTGCTTGGCGGCGGACAGGATAGAATTGAAGCACAACACAAAAAAGGAAAACTCACTGCCCGCGAGCGCATCAGCCTCTTAATGGACGAAGGCTCTTTTGAAGAGATCGGCAAATTTGTGATGCACCGCTCCAAAGATTTCGGTCTCGACAAGCAATATTACTTGGGCGATGGCGTGGTAACCGGCTACGGCACCATCAACGGCCGCCTGGTGTATGTGTTCTCGCAGGACTTTACCGTATTGGGCGGCTCGCTTTCTGAAACTCATGCCGAAAAGATCGTCAAGATCATGGAGCTGGCCATGAAGAACGGCGCGCCGGTGATCGGTCTCAACGACTCGGGTGGTGCCCGCATTCAGGAAGGCGTGGTATCGCTGGGCGGCTATGCCGATATCTTTTACCGTAACACGCTGGCTTCCGGCGTTATTCCGCAGATCTCGGCCATCATGGGCCCCTGCGCGGGTGGCGCGGTATACTCACCGGCCATCACCGATTTTATCATGATGGTGGAAGATACGTCCTACATGTTTGTGACCGGCCCGAACGTGGTGAAGACCGTGACGCATGAGGAGGTAACCTCCGAAGAACTGGGCGGCGCCAGCACCCACAGCACCAAAAGCGGCGTGACGCATTTTTCATGCGCCAACGAGGTCGAATGCATCACCCACATCAAGACCCTGCTGAGCTACATTCCGCAGAACTGCGAAGAACTGCCTCCTTCCCTACCCTACGAGCCGCAGGCTGACGAAACGCGAGCTGTACTCGACACCATCATCCCCGAAAACCCGAACCAGCCTTACGACATCCGCGAGGTGATCGAAGGGATTATCGATGCCGATACCTTCTTTGAAGTGCACAAAAACTTTGGCGATAACATTGTGGTTGGTTTTGCCCGCCTGGGCGGCCGCAGCATCGGCATAGTAGGCAACCAGCCTGCCGTGCTGGCCGGTGTGCTCGACATTAATGCCAGTACCAAAGCGGCCCGCTTCGTGCGTTTCTGCGATTGCTTTAACGTGCCGCTGCTGGTGCTCGAAGATGTGCCGGGCTTCTTGCCGGGCACTGACCAGGAATGGCGTGGCATCATTACTAACGGTGCCAAGCTGCTTTTTGCTTTCTGCGAGGCCACCGTGCCGCGTATTACGGTTATTACGCGCAAAGCCTATGGCGGCGCATACGACGTGATGAACTCCAAACACATTGGTGCCGACATGAACTTTGCCTGGCCAACTGCTGAGATTGCCGTGATGGGGGCCCAGGGTGCTGCCGAGATCATCTTTAAGCGCGAAATTGCCGAAGCTGCAGATCCGCAGGCAAAGCTGGCCGAGAAGGTGCAGGAGTATAAAGACAAGTTTGCCACGCCTTACCGGGCTGCCCACCGCGGCTTTATCGACGAGGTGATCATGCCTTCAGAAACACGCGGCAAACTAATCAAAGCCTTTAAGATGCTGGAAAACAAAGCGGTGCAGTTGCCACGCAAGAAGCACGGCAATATACCGTTGTAATTAAATTATGAATTCAAAATTAGAAATGCACGTATGAAATGACCTGCATTCTGGTTCTAATCATTTATAATTTTTAATTTCTAATTTTTAATTAGCAATCATGCGACAGGAATCTTTCGATTTTTTAGAGAAATATCTGAATAACTCCTCCCCGACCGGCTTTGAAGCCGAAGGCCAGAAACTATGGCTGGAGTACGTAACACCGTATATTGACGAGCATTTTGTGGATACGTACGGCACCGTGGTAGGCGTTATCAACCCCGAGGCTGAGTATAAGGTAGTGATTGAGGCCCATGCCGACGAGATCTCCTGGTTTGTGAACTACATTACACCGGAAGGCTACATTTATCTGAAGCGCAATGGCGGCTCCGATGCCCTGATCGCGCCCTCCAAACGGGTAAATATTTATACTTCCAAAGGCATTGTGAAAGCAGTGTTCGGCTGGCCGGCCATCCACGTGCGCAAAGTGGAGCAGGACAAAGCCCCTACCATCGAAACCGTGTTCCTGGACTGTGGCGCCAGCAACCGCGAGGAAGTGGAGGAAATGGGCATTCATGTGGGCTGCGTAGCCACGTTCGAGGATGAGTTCACGGTGCTGAACAACAAATATTATGTGGGCCGCGCGCTCGACAACCGCATCGGCGGCTTTATGATTGCTGAGGTGGCCCGCCTGCTCCGGGAAAATAAAAAGCAACTGCCTTTCGGTTTATACATAGTGAATGCCGTGCAGGAAGAAATTGGCCTGCGTGGTGCCGAGATGATCGCCCACCGCATCAACCCAAATGTAGCCATCATCACCGACGTAACCCACGACACGCAGTCGCCGATGTATGACAAGAAAACCAGTGGCGATATCCATTGCGGCAAAGGGCCGGTGATAGCCTATGGCCCGGCTGTGCAGAACAACGTGCGTGACCTGATCATCAACACAGCCAAAGAGAAAGACATTCCGTTCCAGCGTTCGGCTGTTTCGCGCGCCACCGGCACCGACACCGATGCGTTCGCCTACTCCAATGCCGGGGTAGCCTCAGCCCTTATTTCACTGCCACTCAAGTACATGCACACCACTGTGGAGACCGTGCACAAAGACGATGTGGAGAACGTGATCAAGATGATCTACGAAACCATCCTCAAGATCCAGGACAAGCAGGACTTCCGCTACCTGAGCTAAGCCATATACTTTAAACAAAACCCGGCAGGCCTATACCTGCCGGGTTTTTACTTTTAGCGCAATGGCCGGCAGGCTCTGGCAGGAGCCAGGAAGTTTTAAGCCTGCCTATTTATACTTTAGAGAGATAAAACGTGGATTTCAGCGACCAAACCGGCTACCGGATCACCCTGCCCTCCTTGCCGCAGCGCATTGTGTCGCTGGTGCCTTCGCAAACCGAGCTGCTTTTTGACCTGGGCCTGGCTGACCGGATCGTGGGCGTTACAAAATTCTGCATCCATCCGGAGGAAAAGGTGAAGCAGAAGACCGTAATTGGCGGCACCAAAAATTTCCATTTCGATACGATCGATGCCCTGCACCCCGACATGATCATCGCCAACAAAGAAGAAAATTACAAAGAAGGCATCGAGCAACTGCAGGCAAAGTACCCTGTTTGGATGAGCGACATTTATACGTTGGAGGATGCCCTGGACATGATGCGGCAGGTAGGCAGCCTGACCGGCACCGAAGCCAGAGCGCAGGAACTGATACAAGGTATAAGTACAAGTTTTGAGCACCTGCAGCCCCTGCAGCAAAGTATAAAAGCCGCTTACTTTATCTGGCGCAAACCTTATATGGCCGTGGGCAGCCACAATTTCATTCACCACCTGCTGCAGCGCTGCGGCTTTGCCAATGCCTTTGCCGAACTGACCCGTTATCCCGAGATCACGCCGGAGCAACTGCAATTGGCACATCCGCAGCTTATACTTTTATCGTCGGAGCCATACCCGTTCATCGAAAAGCATCTTGCCGAATTTCAGGAACTCTGCCCGCAGGCAAGTATAAAAGTGGTGGATGGCGAACTATTCAGCTGGTACGGCAGCCGGCTGCTGCATACGCCGGCTTACCTGCAGAAACTAGTGGAAGAGGTAAAGAATAGCTTAACTTAGGTAAGATTTATACTAGGCTGACATCATGAAAGAGACAACAGGCATCGGAGAGATCTTCATATACGAAACAGAAACAGGGCAGGCGGCTATCGATGTAAAGCTGCAACAGGAAACGGTTTGGCTGACGTTAAACCAGCTTACAGATTTGTTTGGTAGAGACAAATCTGTGATATCGCGCCACTTAAAGAATGTTTTTCAATCAGAAGAGCTGAACAGAGATGCAGTTGTTGCAAATTTTGCAACAACTGCATCGGATGGCAAAACCTATCAGGTAGATTATTACAACCTCGATGTCATTATCTCTGTTGGCTACCGGGTAAATTCTAAACGCGGCACCCAGTTCCGTATTTGGGCTACCAATGTGCTGCGCCAGCACTTGGTGGAAGGCTATACCATAAACGAAAAACGTCTGAAAGAGCAGGCTCAGAAGTATAACGACCTGAAACAAACCGTGAAGCTCCTGCAGAACGTGATCCAGCGCAAGGAACTGACCACGGATGAGAGTGCCGGTTTACTGCAGGTTATCAGCGATTATACATATGCGCTGGATGTGCTAGATGATTACGATCACCAGCGCCTGACGATCAATGGCACCCACAGGCAGGAGCTTTTCAGGATTACCTATGAAAGCGCCATGGCAGCCATCCGGACCCTGAAAGATAAGTTTGGCGGATCAGACCTGTTCGGACGGGAGAAAGACGCGAGTTTTCAAAGTTCCATCAACACGATCTACCAATCCTTTGGCGGCCAGGACCTATACCCTTCCATGGAAGAAAAAGCAGCCAATCTTTTATACTTTGTGGTAAAGAACCACTCGTTCTCGGATGGCAACAAACGAATTGCCGCTTTCCTGTTTGTATGGTTTATGGAAAAGAACCAGCTGCTTTACGATGCCAGCGGCCGCAAGCGTATTGCCGACAACGCCCTTGTTGCCCTCACACTGCTTATTGCCGAAAGCAGCCCGCTGGAAAAGGACATGATGATTAAAGTAGTGGTCAACCTGATCAATCAGCAAAACTAAACCTGTTCCCTTCTACCGCATACTTAGCGGCAAATAGCGTTCATTTATTATACCTTACCTCTACCTATCGCAAGTTTAGCACAGCGTAACTTGTGACGGCGCCTGAGGCAAGTTTGCAACTTGCTTGCTGCGAAAGCAGAAAAACATACTTCTGCAGAAATATAACCTCTTCGTATAGCGCTACCATAATGCGCCTTGCTTCTTTCAAAGCAAAGCAAGTTACAAACTTGCTGCCATGTATAGCCACAAGTTATGCTGCGTTAAACTTGCGGCAGGCATACCTTCGTAATTCTTAATTCGTAATTACATCAAACCCCACTTTCTCCAGGTCTTCCCAGAAACGCGGGTAGGATTTGCGCACCACGCTGGGCTCCTGGATCTGTACGGGCTCCAGCAGCGCGAGCGGCGCAAAGGCCATGGCCATGCGGTGGTCCTGGTAGGTGCGGAAGCAGAGTTCTTTTTTGGTAAGTATAACCGGTTCCATGCGGAACACGCCCGGGCTAATTTCCTCCAGCGACGCGCCCATACTGAGCACCTCGATCTGAAGGGCCTGAATCCGATCTGTTTCTTTGATGCGCAGGCTTTCCAGGCCGGTAAGCTCCAGCGTTATGCCTTTGGCAGCACACAACGCCACCACAGTTTGCGCCAGGTCGGGGCAGTCGGAGAAATCAAAAGCGACGTGCTTTTCGTGGTGCTTTTTGGTTAAGGTTACCCCCTCCGCAGAAAAGGAAGTATAAATGCCCAGGCGATTCATGATCTCCACCACTGCCCTGTCGCCCTGGAAGGAATGTTCTTTAAGCCCGAGCAATGTAATTTCCGCTTCTTTGGCCAGCGCCACCATACTATACCAGTAGCTGGCAGCCGACCAGTCTGATTCCACGCTGAAACGCGCGGCTTTATACTGCTGGTGCGGCACTGTAATGGTATTTCCGGTAAAATCAGCCGACACACCAAAATGCTGCATCAGCGATAGCGTCATTTCAATGTAAGGCCGCGAGCCGATCTTGCCTTCCAGTTCCAGCGCAAGCCCCTCGGGCAGCAACGGCGCCACCATCAGCAAAGCAGAAATGTACTGGCTACTGATATCGCTACGAATTTTCAGTTTATTGCTACCATTTTCGCTAAAGCCTTCAATTTTCAAGGGTGGAAAGCCTTCTTCACCTACGTAAGTTATACGTGCGCCCAGCTCGCGCAACGCTTCTACCAGCACCTTTATCGGCCGCTGGCACATACGCTCGGTACCCACAAGTGTTTTTTGCTGCCCGGTAATGGCATAGTATGCCGTCAGGAAGCGCATCACAGTGCCGGCATCTTCGGCATTAACGGTTTGCGCGTCGCTTTGTAGCAGGCGCTGCAGCAGCTGGGTATCGTTGGCTTCAGATAAATTCTCCAGCTCAGAGGCCTGTCCGGACAAAGCCGCAATGATCAGGGCACGGTTGGCTTCACTTTTGGAAGCAGGCAATTTTATACTTCCCTTCAGGATGCCGGAAGGGTGATGCAGGGTAACATGTTGGTTCATAGTAACTGGTAATAATGGAGTGATTGCTGCACTTCCTGCAGCGTGATCGGTTGGTCGTAAACGGCTTTGCCGATGCCGCTCAGCAACGTGCAGTTAATAGTGGCACGGGTATTCTTCTTATCCTGCAGCACCAGCTGCACGATCTGCTGCAGGTCGGGCTCGGTGAGCGGCACTTTTTCGTAAATAGAAACCAGGAACGTTTCGATCTGGTCCAGTTCCGCCTGGGTCAGCAGCTGGTGCTTTACCGAGAGCCAGGCCTCGCACAGCATGCCAACCGCCACGGCTTCGCCATGCAGCAGGGCGCGGCCCGGCTGCGCCAGCAGGTAACTTTCCACGGCGTGGCCAATGGTATGCCCAAAGTTGAGCACCTTCCGGTAGCCGCCTTCCAGCGGGTCGACATCCACCACCCTGGATTTTATACTGACCGAATGCCGGATCAGCGCTTCCCAGTCCTCGGTAAACAGGCCCACATAGCGCTGCGCTTCAAACATCGCCGCATCGGCAATAAGCCAGTGTTTGATCATCTCGGCGTAGCCCGATTTAAGCTGCCGGGGCGGCAGTGTCTGCAGCAAAGTCGGATCTATACAGACTGCCTGCGGCTCCTGGTACACACCGATGTGGTTTTTGAGGCCATGGAAATCGATACCGGTTTTGCCGCCTACGCTAGCGTCTACCTGCGCCAGCAGCGTGGTGGGCACCTGCACAAAGTATAGGCCACGCTTAAACACGGCGGCACAGAAACCTCCCATATCCCCGATCACCCCGCCACCTACATTCACCAGCACCGACCAGCGGTCCAGGTGTAGCTCCGTCATGCGTTGCCAGATCTGCTCGCAGGTTTGCAGGGTTTTATGTTCTTCGCCGCTCTTTACCTGGATGATATCGTGCGCCGGCAAGTAGGGTTTTACCTGCGGATAGCAGTGGGCCAGCGTATTTTCGTCCAGCAGCACGGCTACTTTGCTGAAAGCACGGTTTTGCAGCAGTTCCTGTAAGCGGAGCAAGGCATCGTTGCCTATATGTATGGTTTCCGTCATTTTGAGTTCGAAAGTGGGGAAGTTAAAAAGAGATCAGGTTAGCGCCAATCTATTTTTCAACTATTCTTTGTTCATCACCTGCGTTTGCTTGCGAATTGACTCCACATGGATAAGCTTATAAAGCTCTTCAATGAAGGCGGCATTTACGCCTGCTTCGGTGGCCCACTCGGCGCGGGTCTTAAAGATCTCTTTCCAGCGTTCCAGTTGCAGCACCTGCACGTTGTTCTGCTTTTTATACTCGCCGATCTGCTCGACCAGGGCCATGCGCCTGGCCAGCGCCGCGATAATATGATGGTCGGCCGCATCGATCTGAAGGCGCAGTTTTTCGGCACGGTTCACCAGCTCGGCATCGTCGTAGTTGACCTTGCGCACCTGCAGTTTGGCAAGTATAGTTTCCAAAGCAGCAGGCGTTACCTGTTGGGCAGCATCGCTCAGGGCCAGGTCCGGGGTCGGATGCGTTTCGATCATCAGCCCGTCAAAGCCCAGGTCCAGCGCCTTTTGCGAGATAGGAAAGATCAGCTCGCGCTTGCCTCCGATGTGACTGGGGTCCACGATCATGGTCAGCCCCTGGAACTCTGCTTTCAGTTCGATCGGGATCTGCCACAGGGGCATGTTACGATATTTTGTTTTCTGGTATGAGGAAAAGCCGCGGTGAATGGCCGCCACATCCGTTATGCCGGCATTGTATACCCGTTCCAGCGCACCGATCCAGAGCGCCAGGTCGGGGTTCACGGGGTTTTTCACCATTACCGGCACCCGCGCGCCCTGCAGCGCATCGGCAATTTCCTGCACCGCAAACGGGTTTACCGTGGTGCGGGCCCCAATCCACAGTACATCGATCTCCTGCCTGAGGGCTTCTTCTACGTGGCGGGCCGTGGCTACTTCGGTGGTTACCCGCAGGCCCAGCTCCCGTTTTACCCGGCCCAGCCACGCAAGCCCTTTTGAGCCAACGCCTTCAAAGCTGCCGGGGCGCGTGCGCGGCTTCCAGATGCCTGCCCGGAACAACTGCACGTTCAGGGGCAGCAGGGCCTCGGCGGTCTGCATCACCTGCGCTTCGGTTTCAGCGCTACAGGGGCCGGCAAACACCAGCGGGCGGCCGTGCTCCTGCAGCATACTTTCAAAAAATCCTTGTTTAGAATCAAACTCCATCGCTCAATAAAAATCACTGCAAAGGTAACGCAAATAGAACAGGAAAGTATGGCTGCCGGTTTAGAAACAACAGGACCTGCCGGCTACAGAGAAGCGCTAATGATACGTCCGCATGGTTGTGAACTGGGCCTGATATGCTATCTTTGCAGCGCAAATTCTCATCCTCATGAATCCCATACCCAACGTTTCCTTCGATAACACTGCCGTTGCGTTTGCCTCCAAATCCAACGCCGATCTCTATAAAATGTACCTGCTGTTTAAATCCATGAACAGCAACACGTTTGTGAAGCTTGGAGGCGGTTTGCTCAATGCCGCCCTTAACCTGCACTTGCCGGTTAAATTTTTGGTGAAGCCGACCATTTTCAGGCACTTCTGCGGCGGCGAAAACCTGCAGGAAGCCGAACGGGCCATAAATGAACTGGGCACCTACCATATCGGTACCATCCTGGACTACTCGGTAGAGGGCGAAGGAAATGAAAAAAGCTTTGACAGCACCCGCGACGAGATCCTTCGGACCGTAGAAAAAGCGCGCAGCAACCCGCATATTCCTTTTTCAGTGTTTAAAGTAACCGGCCTGGTGGATACCCTGCTGCTGGAGAAAGTGCAGGCGCGCCAGGAATTAACGGCCGACGAGCGCGGCGCCTTTGAGCGGGGCCGCGACCGGGTGAATGCCATTTGCAAGCGTTGCTACGAAGCCGATGTGCGGGTGTTTGTGGATGCCGAGGAAAGCTGGTTTCAGGAAACGATCGACAATCTGACCTATGAAATGATGGCGCTTTACAACAAAGAGAAAGCCATTGTTTACAACACCTACCAGCTCTACCGCCACGACCGCCTGGATGCCATTAAGCGGGATTATGCAAATGCTATGGCCGGCGGGTACAAACTGGGTGCCAAACCCGTGCGCGGAGCCTACATGGAAAAAGAGCGCAAACGTGCCCAGGATATGGGGTATCCGAGCCCGATCAACCTGACCAAAGCCGATTCAGACGCACTCTACAATGACACCTTGCGCTTCTGCATCGAACATATTGATACGATAGCACTTTGCGCCGGCACGCATAACGAGGACAGCTGCTACCTGCTCATGCAGCTAATGGCAGAACACGGCATTGCGCCAAACGACGAACGCGTATACTTTGCCCAACTCTACGGCATGAGCGATAACCTGTCTTATAACCTGGCCAAAGCCGGTTACAATGTGGCCAAGTATGTGCCGTACGGTCCGGTAGAAGCCGTGATGCCTTACCTGCTGCGCCGCGCAAACGAGAACACGGCCATTGCCGGCCAGAGCAGCCGCGAATTCAACCTGATCAGCAAAGAAGTGCAGCGCCGCAAACAGCAGAAACAAAACTAATAGCCTTTAAAGAGAAAGAAAGCGCCTGGCCATACTTGCGGCGGGGCACTTACTACCTGCTGCTGCAAGCCGGTAGCAGTATCTGTAAGGAACCAGACTCGTTTGGGCAGGCTATACTATTGTCGCTTTAAGAGGCGCCAGTGGCACAAATCCGGCCTGGCAGGGCACCATCAGATAGTACAGGTAGCATAAAAAACACGATGGCCCCGTGCTTGCGCGCGGGGCCATCGTGTGTGCTTTAGAACTATAAGTATAAACTCTTAGTTCCGGCTAAAACTACTCAACTACTGTAGTAGAGTCAGTAGTAGTTGTTGTAGTTGTTGTAGTTGCAGCTGTGTCAACAGCAACTTCGTCAGCAGGAGCTGTAGTTTCTTCTACAGTTGTTTCAGTTGCTTCAGTTTCAGTAGTTTCAGCTTCTTTGTTTTCGCAAGCAGTGAAAGCAGTAAGAGCAAGAGCAACAACGGCGAATTTGAATAAATTTTTCATTTTTGTGTAGTGATTAAGTGTTTTGGTTTCGATTTTCAGTTCATACCCAATACCGCTTCAGGTAACCCGCGTTTTTAAAAAAAATTAAAAATAATTTTTATCGGGTTACAAAATGCCCCTACTTGTATTAAAATCAGAACGGAATGAAGAAGAGTTTGTATGAGACGGATGAGGCGATAGTGGAGGGAATCCGAAACGACGACGACAGAGCCCTGGCTCAGCTGTACAAACTGCACTTCCCGATGATCTTTCATTTTATCTTAAACAACAGCGGAACCGAAGACGAGGCCAAAGACATTTACCAGGAAGGCGTCATCGTGTTTTACGAAAAGATAAAAGATAATAGTCTGGAGCTGAGCTGCCAGATTAAGACCTACCTGTACTCTGTGTGCAGAAGGCTCTGGCTGAAACGGCTGGCTGAAAAAGGCCGCTTCGCCAGCAAACTGGAAGACTCGGAGCCTTTTCTCAGCGTGGAAGACGACCTCCCCCGCCACGAGGAACAGGAACGGCAGTTTGGCATCATGACCGAAGCTTTGGAACAGGTCGGAGAACCGTGCCGCTCGCTGCTGGAAGATTTTTACATCCGGACCCGCAACATGCAGGATATTACCGATAAGTTCGGCTACGTGAACACCGACACAGCCAAGAACCAGAAGTATAAATGCCTGCAGCGCCTGAAGAAATTATTTTTTGCCACCTATAAGCCCGAGGCATAACAGGGCTCCATTACTTTCGGCCGGCAGCGGCCCAAAAGCAGACAAAGATGTTAGAATACCGCGCATACGAGCAAATAGAACGCTACCTGAATGGCAGCATGGCCCCCGAAGAGCATGCCTCTTTTGAAGCCCTGCTACGTACGGATGCGCGCCTGAACGAGCAGGTGCGCCAACACCGGCAGTTGTTGCAGGCCATGCAACAGTATGGTCAGCGGCAGGCGCTTAAAAGCAAGCTCAGCCGCATACACCAGGCAATGGAAACAGCACCCGCCACACCGGAGGTATCAGAAGCCGGCAAATGGCGCGTGTTCTTTAACCGCCATGCCCAGACCATGGCGGTGGCTGCCAGCGTATCGTTGCTTTCTGTGTTTGGTACGCTCTGGAGCGTGCAGCAGCTTAAAAAGCCGGTGCAGCAGCAAACCGTCCGGTATGTCGAGCTTCGGCGCGAGGTAGAACTCCTGAAAAAGACACAGACGGCCATCATGAACGGCATCAACGACGCGACCAAGCCGGCGGCACAGCGCCCGGCCACGTTTAGCGGTACTGGTTTTGCCATCAGCTCCGATGGTTACCTGGTTACCAACTCGCACGTAGTGGAAGGCGGCGACTCGATCTACATCGAAAATAAATCCGGCCTCAAGTATAAAGTAAGCGAAGTATACCGCGACCAGATCCATGACCTGTCGATCCTGAAGGTGGAAGACCCGGGCTTTACCGGCTTTGGCAAGCTACCCTATACTTTCAAAACAACGGAATCGGACTTGGGCGAACATGTGTTCACGCTCGGCTACCCGCGCGAGGATATTGTATTTGGCGAAGGCTCGCTTAGTTCTACCTCTGGCTTTGAAGGAGATACCACTGCCTACCAGATTTCCGTGCCGCTTAACCCTGGCAATAGCGGCGGTCCGCTCCTCGACGACAAAGGCAACCTGATCGGTGTGATCAGCGGCAAGCAGGCCGGCCAGGAAGGCGCTGCCTTTGCCATCAAGTCCGCTTACCTGCTGCAGATGATCGAGGAACTACCCAAAACAGCTTTGCTGGCCCCCCTCTCATTACCGAAAAGCAATACCCTGGCAGGCAATACCAGGCCACAGCAGCTCAAGAAACTGGGCAACTATATTTTTGTGGTTAAGGTGTATAATTAAGCCCGCCGACATCAATTTCAAACTACGGCTTTACCAGCATATAAACAGAAGCCCTCTTGCAGAAGAGGGCTTTTTTGTTGCCCTGAAAAACAGTGTCTGATGCAGCACATAACTCCCCTTTTCGGCTCTGCCAAAGCCGCTGCGCACGTGGCTGAAACGTATGAAGCATCTTTGCGGGCTCGGATACGGTATAACTCTTATCGACAAAAGCCTATACACGATGAAAAATAAACTAAACCTGATGCTGGCAGCCGTAGCAGCGGCCTGCATGCTTTTTGGGTGCGCCAGCTCAAACGAAAAACTCGATACCGTTGTCAGTACGGGACCTGCAACAGACCGGGCCGAAGCGCCCGGCGATACGGGCGGCCTCTCTCCTGCCCCAGCAGATTCTGAGAGGGTATCGGCCGATAACCCCGTGGGGCGCGGGCAAAATATTTTTGCGCTGCTGCAGAGTAATCCAAAACTTTCCACGCTCGTCAGCCTGATCCATGCCGCCGACATGATCACAGTACTGGAAAGCCCCGGCGACTATACCTTGTTTGCCCCTACCAACGAGGCCTTTGCCGCCCTGCCTTCCGGCACCCTCAAGAGCCTGATGCTACCCGGCAACAAACCCGAGCTTACCCGCATTCTGCAATCCCATGTGCTGCCCGGCAGAGTGATGTCGTATGAGTTGAAAGACAATATACCCATGAAAACAGCCCAGGGTGATAGCGTAGCGATAGAGGTAAACGACAGAGGCATTGTGGTTGGTGGCGCCCAGGTGCTTACGCCGGATGTGAAAGCCTCTAACGGGGTGATCCACGTTATTGACCGCGTACTGTTGCCCCCGCAGGAGTAACGCAGCAGCTATAGCGTTTCTGTAGCCGTAAACAGTAGCAGCAGGGCTTAGAACGGTCCCTACGTAACCATACTTTACCGGGCGCCGTTAGAACTACTGAAACACGAAAGGGCAGTTTATACCTGCATGCTCGTGTGAAGCAAGAACTTAACTATAACGAAAAAAGCTATGATGGACAGAACCGATAATGCGGGAATGATGACCGCAATGTTTAAAGACAGAGAAAGTGCTGAGCGTGCCTTTGAAGAACTGCGTGCACGCGGATATGACAAAGATGATATCAACGTTGTAATGTCGGACGAAGGCCGTAAAAGACACTTCGGAACAGATGACAAATACGATACCACAGAACTTGGCAATAAGTCGCTGGAAGGCGCCGGAGCAGGTTCAGCCATAGGCGGTACCCTGGGTGCCATCGTAGGCGCTATTGCTGCTATCGGTACTTCTGTTGCTATACCAGGTCTGGGTCTGATCGTAGCCGGCCCACTGGCAGCGGGCCTGGCCGGTGCAGGAGCAGGTGGTTTAACAGGTGGTCTGATCGGAGCCCTGGTTGGCGCCGGCATACCTGAAGAACGTGCCAAAGTATACGAATCAGGCATTAAGGAAGGCAACATTGTGTTGGGCTTTAAACCACACAGCGCCGAAGATGCCCGATACTTCGAGACCCATTTCCAGAAAAACAGAGGCGAGCATATTTATTACTAAGCGCTTGCTTCCTACCTTATAAAAGCCCTGCCTCTTTTGTAAGAGGCAGGGCTTTTTGCTTTCCCGGAAATCCCGTTCCTGTATCGCCACCCGTAAGAAGTATGGCGGCAATGCCTGCACAGTTTACTCCGGGCAACAACCATCTGCCCGGCTTCCGTATGTTTAGAAAGGCCAACATCTTGCAAACTAACCATATAATCCTATGAAAAAACAGCTATTAAGCACCTGCCTTTTGTTTGGCGCACTCGCGCTATACGCCTGCAACAAATCTGCGGAAGAAAAACAGGCGGTCAACGGCACTGATACCGTAACCGCAGACACCACTGCTGCAGCCGACACCACGCTGACCGAAAACCAGCGGGAGCTGATCGGATTTGCTGCACAAAACAACATGTTGCAGATCGAACTGGGTAAAATAGCGCTTCAGAAAGGGGCCACAAACCAGGTAAAGCAGTATGGGCAGCAACTCATCGACTGGTATACCCAGAAACAGAAGGAGCTGCAGGATATCGCGCAACAGTTTAGCGTGGCATTGCCGCAGCAGATGGGCGATGAACAACAGGATTATGTAGCCGAGGTTCAGAAAACGGCCGCCGGTAAGTTTGACCAGAAATACTGGGACAGCGTGGTGGATGCCCAAAAAGAAGCCATCAGCAAGTATGAGGACGCCCTGCGCGATGTTACCCCCACCAACGGCAATGCCCTGACCTTGTGGGCGCAGAAAACCCACCAGGAACTGCGCGCGCAAATGGAACAGGCGGCAGCCATGCGCATGCAACAGAAAGGAGACCAGTAGCACTGGCAGGGTTGGCGCTTCCTGTTGCTAGCGCACCAGGTACTCCTTCAGCTTCGCCCAGGTATGCTCTGCCAACAGCTTCTGCCCTTCTGCATTCGGGTGCACGCCGTCCGGCAGGTTCAGGTGGCGCATGCCTGCTACCCCTTCCAGCAGAAAAGGAATAAACGCAATGTTGTTGCTGAGCGCCAGCTCCCGGAAAAGCTTGCGGAACTCGGCCGCATACCGCCCGGGCACGATATCAGGTATCTCCATACCCGAAAGGATGATCTTTACTTCGGGGTGGCGCAGCTTGATGGCATCGATGATCTGCTGCAGGTTCTGGCTGGTCTCGCGGGCGGGTATTCCCCGCAGCCCGTCATTGGCACCCAGGGCCAGCACAAAAATGTCAATGGGTTGGTTTAGCCAGCGCTCGATGCGGTGTATGCCTCCCGCGCTGGTGTCGCCGCTCAGGCCGCCGTTTAGCACCTGGTAGTTATACCCGGCTTCTTTCAAACGTTGTTGTATCAGCGAGGGGTAGGCTTGGGCAGCAGGCAGGCCATAGCCGGCTGTTAAGCTATCGCCAAAAATAAGGATCGTTTTCATAGGACTGTCTTTTGCAGGGTGCGCTTACCCACTTACCATTCCTGCTGTAAAAGAGTTGCCAGAAATCTTTCGCCTCCTGCGCAGGCTAATTGCTGCTTTGCGTTAACGCACGCTGTTCTGCAGCTGATCGGTTCCAGGGCTTCAACGTATAAAGAGCCTGAATCTGTAATGGCCCGGTAAGGCCGCCACTTTTATTTTGCACCTATCTGCTGGTGTGCTATGGGAGTATTTTCAACAAGCCGCGCTGCGGTAAACACTGATAAACACGCATTTGCGCCGGCTTCCGGAAACGCAATCCGGTTTTAAACAGTTATCATAAGAAGATTGTTATCTAAGTGGCAACACCGTTACAGGCCGGCGCTACGGGCCGGGCATTGTGATTTGGTGACTTTTATCTTACATTAACAAATTCTTACACTTACCTGCTGCCATTATATAATCTGCGGCACCACTTTTGCGTATTAAATCTTTAGTTCAACTTACTTATTTAGATGCTATCCTTGACAACCCGATTTAAAATTATATTATCTGTCCTGGCTGTTATTCTGGTAACGGGCTCCTTTATACTTTATAAAAGAGATGCCGGCACGCCCGATGGGAAAAACGAGATTCTGATCAAGGCGTTGATGCAGGGCCTGAACACCGGGCATTACAAACCGGAAAAGATCGATGATGCTTTCTCCAAGAAAGTGTTTAACCTGTACCTGGACCGCTTGGATTACAACAAAAAATTCTTGCTGGCCTCTGATGTGCAGAAACTGCGCAAGTATGAAACCGCCATCGACGATCAACTGAAGGAAGGCTCGTATGAGTTCTTCAACCTGTCGGCCGACCTGATGGAGCAGCGCACCAAAGACACCCAGGCTTACTACCGCGAGATCCTGTCCAAGCCTTTCGACTTTACCAAAGACGAGAGCGTGGAACTGGACGGCAAGAAGCTGGCCTTTGCCAAAGATGTACCGGCCCTGAAAGAAGAGTGGCGCAAGCAACTCAAATACCAGACGCTGACCCGCCTGGCCGACATCAAAGAAGAACAGGACAAGGCCCTTGCCAAAGGCGATAAAGTTGCGAAAAAAACGCCGGAGCAGATGGAGAAAGAGGCACGCGAGAAAGTGCTCAAATCATACGACGATCTGTATACCCGCCTTTTTGAGGTAAACCGCGACGACCGCCGTTCTACTTTTATCAACGCTATCACGAACGTATACGATCCCCACACCGGCTATTTCCCGCCCAAGGACAAAGACAACTTTGACATTGCCTTTACCGGCCGCCTGGAAGGGATAGGTGCCTCGCTGCAGGAAAAAGATGGCCAGATCAAAGTAATGGAAATTGTACCCGGCAGCCCTTCGTATTTGCAGGGCGACCTGAAGCCGGGTGATGCGATCCAAAAAGTGGCCCAGGGCAACAAAGAGCCTGTGGTAGTGGAAGGCATGCGCATTGATGATGCCATTCAGCTGATCCGTGGTAAAAAAGGCACGCAGGTGCGCCTGACAGTAAAAAAACCGGACGGTTCTACGAAAGTGATCCCGATCGTGCGCGATGTGATCGTGTTTGAAGAGACCTATGCCCAATCAGCCATGATCGATGACAAAGCCAAGATCGGTTACATCAAATTGCCAGGCTTTTATGCTGATTTTGATAACAACGGGGCGCCCAGCAGCGCAGAAGATGTAAAGAAGGAAATTGCCAAACTGAAAGCGGCCGGTATGAAAGGCCTGGTGCTGGACCTGCGTAACAACGGGGGCGGCTCCCTGGCTGATGCCGTGGAGATGGGCGGCCTATTTATCGACAGAGGCCCTATTGTGCAGGTAAAAACCGCTACCGGCAAAGCCGTGGTGCTCGACGACCGCGACCCGCAGGTACAGTATGGCGGCCCGTTGGTGGTATTGGTAAACTCTAACAGCGCCTCTGCTTCCGAAATTCTGGCAGCGGCCCTGCAGGACTATAACCGCGCCGTGATCATGGGTACGCCCACGTATGGCAAAGGCACCGTGCAGCAGTTCTTTGAGCTGGATGATGCCCTGCCTTCGCAGTTTGACCCTTACAAGCCGTTTGGTGCACTGAAACTGACCACCCAAAAGTTCTACCGCATCAACGGCGGCACAACCCAGCTGCGTGGCGTAACGCCGGATGTGGTATTACCGGATCTGTACAGCTCCCTGGAGCTTGGCGAGAAAGAGCAGGATTACCCGCTGCCGTTCGATGAGATCGCGCCGGCCAATTACAAGCCATGGCCCGCCGCCAAGCTGGATATCGCTAAAATTAAAGCTGACAGCCGTAACCGCATTACACAGAACAATAGCTTTTCGCTGATCAAGCAAAGCGCCGAGCGCCTTAAAAAGCAATCAGACAACACGGTTCGCTCGCTGCAATTAGATAAATACCTAGCAGAAGAGCAGCAGTCGGAAGCGGAATCCAAGCGTTATGAGGAAGCCCAGAAACAAGTGCCAACTTTACAGGTAATGCGCTTGCCGCAAGACCTGCAGGCCATCGGAACAGATACTGCAAAAGTGGCCCGTAACAAAGAATTCCTCAAGAGCATCCAAAAGGATATCTACCTGGAAGAAGCTGTTGCTGTAATAGAGCAGGATATGATCTAAGCACAGGTATAAGCATTTAAAAAGGCCGGCTGTTAAAAACAGCCGGCCTTTTTGTTTTCCTCCTACCCCACTTACGGCAGGCATTTAAGCAACCGCCCCAGGCTGCTTACGCTTTTGAATAAACCCGGCTACATACACGCCGGCCGCTGCTAACCCGGTCAGGGTCATAAGCCCGAAGGTAGCTGCCCGGCGCGTGCGCACCGGCTTTGTGAATTTCAGCTGCGCTGCCGGTGCCACCGATTTGGCCAGTAAAACACCCGTGGTAACCGTAAGCAATGAGGTAAGCCCTACCGCCAGATGAGCGATGGTGCGGTTACCGGCTCTTATACCCGGATTTAGCAGCAGCAGGGCGCCGCCTGCTACCGGCGGAATCAGGGCTGTTTTGGGCCGTTTTTCATTTAAAAAGTAACTTGCCAGGCCACCGCCTATTAAAGTAGCGGCATTGGCACTGTTGGCAATAGCTGGTTCATTTATTATACTCATAGCGTTTGTTCAGTTGATACGAGTTCTTTTTACCGGCCAAACCCGGATCAGGTTATACTTGTAAATCAGCTGGGCAGGCCCTGCAAGGCTCAAACAAGTATAAACGAACCCGACATGACTCTCCCCTGAATACAGCAATTTTATACTTTCTCAAGCGCCTGCGCCAGGTCGTTGATCAGGTAGTCGGGCTCCTCAAGGCCTACATAAAAGCGGATAAGGTTAAAGGGCAGGTTTGGTTTTGGCCCTGTAGCCGTGTAAGTCGCCGACACCGGGTAGATGAGCGACTCGTGCCCGCCCCAGCTGGCCGCCATCAGGAAATGCTGCAGGCTATCGCAGAACAGGTCGGTCTTTTCGATGCTGTCGGTTTTAAGAAGGATGGAAAACTGGCCGGAGTTGCTGCGCATCTGCCGCTTCGCCAGTTCAAACTGCGGGTGCGAAGGCAGGAACGGAAACAGCACGCGCTCCACTTTCGGGTGCTGGGCCAGGTAGCTTACCACCTGCTGCGTAGTAGCCGCTATACGGGCCATGCGCAGCGGCAGGGTACGCAGTCCCCGGATCAGGAGCCAGGCATCGTGCGGCGACAGGATAGCGCCCAGCGTCATGTATTCGTCTTCAAAAATTTTGTTGATCTTTTCGCGCGAGCCGCAGATCATACCGCCCATCACATCAGAGTGCCCCCCGATATACTTGGTGCAAGAATGCACCACCAGGTCTACCCCCATTTCGAGCGGATGCTGGTGCAAGGGGCTGGCATAGCTGTTATCGATGATGGTGGAGCAGCCATGTTCCCGTGCAATAGCCGTTACGGCGGGTATATCCTGCAGATCGAAGGTAAAGGAAGTAGGGCTTTCCAAGTATAACAAGGTGGTATTGGGCCGGAGGGCACGGCGGTAATTCTCGGCATCGGTACCATTCACGAGCGTGGTTTCTACGCCATAACGTGGAAGAAATTTGTTCATCAGCGTATGGGTCCAGCTATAGGGGTGCTGCGTGCATACCACATGGTCGCCGGCCTTCACCTGCGAAAGGATGGCCGCCGCCACTGCTGCAATACCGCTGCCAAACGCGATAGCATGCTCGGCGCCTTCCAGGGCCGCCACTTTTTTCTCCAGTATGGTAATGGTAGGATTATTACCCCGGGTATACTGGTATGCCTCTTCTTCGTGCTGCACCTTATAGCGCATTTCGGCTACCGTTTTGCTGGCGAAATTGCTGGTCTGGAAGATCGGGGGTGCGACCGCCTCAAAATAGGCTTCCCGGTCCTCGCCCAGTTCGTTGATGATGTATGATATGTCCATTGGATGCTCTGTATGGATAAGTTTACTCTGAAACAGGGCTTCTAGTTATATCTCTGCCCCAATTTTACCCCACTCTATTTTACTAATTTAATTAGCTAAAGCCTTTAAAAAGCCTGCTGCAGCAATGGTGGAAAAAATATTTTTAGATGATTATCAGCCCTCTGATTATCAACAATTTAAAATTGATAAATACACTATTAAACTGACTCATTTTGCAACTCTACTTATACTAATATTGTTAGTTATACATGAAAGAGAAAGAAGAGGAAAACGTATTTTCAATCTATCCGGAAGAGGAAAAGCAGACAGACCAGGAGTGGCAGAAATCCATTCCGGCACAGATCTTCTTAAACTACTTTTTCGCGATAAGTTACCACCTGCAGCACGCCAGCGGCAGCCACGGACTGGAAAATGTAGCGTACTTTAGGGAAGCAAAGCCGGAGCAGCTCAGTGAGCAGGATCTGGAAACAGTGAAGCGCCTGCTGGTGAACAGCTGGAGCACCGAATATGCCCTGCGCTCTACGGCCGAATTGGGCGACGAAGTGTTTATGCGCAACGCCCTGCACTGGACGTTTCCGCAGGCCTATTATGCGGTATTTGCCGGCTTGCAGGCTTTCCTGCACACCCGTGGCGTCAAAACCAACAACGAAGCCTGGGTACTGCGCGAGGCAGGCCGACTGGTGGTAAAAAATGCCTACCCGCATTCGATGAGCTTCTATGCTGCCGGCCATTACGACGATTTCAACATCCGCCGTTTGCCGCTGGCTCATTACAAACCGGGCCTGCAGATAGCAGGCAAGGAACTGGAAGCGCAGGCACAGATCGGGCAGTTCCTGAAAACCACGCGCCGCCAGAAGGCAAAAGCTGTGCGGCAACAGGTGCAGGCAAACCAGGCCACCGCCATCCGAAGCAGCAAAACAGGCGATGTATTGCAGAAGTTTGGGCCCCAGCACTGGCAGCAGCTTACCTGGCGCATGGGCTATACTACGCTCTTCGACCTGATGGCGCGCCTACGAATTTCATCCACGCACCGCGAGATCGAGCGCTTTGTGCAGGCCGACATCGACTTTAAGTTGTTTCATGAGTCGCTGCTGCAGATCGTGAGCTACCTCAACGGCATCCATGAGGCCTATGTGGCGCAGGCCATGGGGCTGCAGCAATACGAGGCGTTTGTGCAGGAGCTGCCCAGGCATTTACAGGGTACTTTTGTTGCTGCCCGCCTGGAGAACCAGATCAGGCCTCTGCTGCAGGACAACAGCTACCGGATGGGAGCGGCTGCCTAAGCATTATACTTATACTTCATACCTTATTTGTCAGGCTCCTGCAGGTTTATACTTGCAGGAGCCTTTTTTATGCTCAGATTCTGTCTGAATCAGGATTTCCAGGATTTAAGGATGAACAGGATTATACTTCAGCAGGTAGTCGTTTGCTATACTTGCTGCCTTGTTTTGCAGACATGCCTAAGCGCGGACAGGTCGCGGCTTGTTCCTCCAAAGGTTGATCCTCTGCAACCGCCCGGCAGTTCAGTTATCCGGCCCCTCAACAATTAAAAATTAACCTTTTCAAAGCTGCCGATTATTTATCAATTTTACGGTTTATTTAAACCTTCATTATTAGCATAGAGCACATGCAACTGAGCGAACAGGAACTACGCAGACGCCACGAGCGCGAAGAGCTGGAAAAAATGGGCATCAACCCCTACCCCTCTGAAACATTTGAAGTTACTGCCACAGCCAAGGAAATAAAGGAAAATTACGATAAGGATCAGAATAACTACCAGGAAGTAACCCTGGCGGGCCGCATGATGAGCCGCCGCATTATGGGCAAAGCCTCGTTTGCGGAACTCATGGACAGCACCGGCCGCATCCAGATCTATGTTTCCAGAGACGATATTGCCCCCGGCGAAAACAAGGACCTCTACAACACCGTGTTCAAGAAGATGCTCGACATCGGCGACTTCATCGGTATCAAAGGTTATGTGTTCATCACGCAGGTAGGCGAGATCTCGGTGCACGTTACGGAGCTGAAAATCCTGACCAAATCCCTTAAACCGCTTCCGATTGTGAAGCGCGAGGTGGACGAGAACGGCGTGGAGCACGTGTATGACGCTTTCAGCGACCCCGAACTGCGTTACCGCCAGCGCTACGTGGACCTGATCGTGAACCCGGACGTGCGCGAAACTTTCAAGAAGCGCTCGCAGCTGGTAAACTCCATGCGCAGCTTCCTGGGCAACAAAGGCTACCTGGAGGTGGAAACCCCTATCCTGCAGCCCTTGTACGGTGGTGCCGCGGCGCGTCCGTTCAAGACGCACCACAACACCCTGGATATGACGCTGTACCTGCGCATTGCCAACGAGCTATACTTGAAGCGCCTCATTGTAGGTGGCTTTGACGGGGTGTTCGAGTTTGCCAAAGACTTCCGTAACGAAGGCATGAGCCGCTTCCACAACCCGGAGTTTACGCAGGTGGAGCTTTACGTGGCTTACAAAGACTATAACTGGATGATGAATTTGGTGGAGGAAATGGTGGAAAAAGTAGCCATGGACCTGCACGGCACCACCGAAGTGAAAGTAGGTGAGAACATCATCAACTTCCAGCGCCCCTGGAAGCGCTTTACCATGTTTGAGGCCATCGAGCACTTCACCAAGATCGATATTTCAAAAATGGAAGAGCCGGAGCTGCGCCAGACAGCCGAAAAGCTGGGCATTAAAGTAGATCTGAAACTGGGCAAGGGCAAGATCATCGACGAGATATTCGGTGAGACCTGTGAGCCATACTTGATCCAGCCTACGTTCATTACCGACTACCCGGTAGAAATGAGCCCGCTGGCCAAAAAGCACCGTGACAAGCCGGGCCTGGTGGAGCGTTTCGAAGCCATTTGCAACGGCAAGGAGATCTGCAACGCCTTCTCGGAGCTGAACGACCCGATCGATCAGCGCGCCCGCTTTGAAGAGCAGCTGGAGCTGGGCAAGCGTGGCGACACCGAAGCCATGGTGCTGGACGAAGACTTCCTGCGTGCCCTGGAGTATGGCATGCCGCCAACGGCTGGCCTGGGTATCGGCATCGATCGCCTGAGCATGATCATGACCAACTCCCATTCTATCCAGGATGTGCTGTTCTTCCCGCAGATGAAGCCGGAAAAACAGGAGGAATAAGCCATTTATACTTTCCTTATAAACCAAAAGCGCCCTGCAGTCTGCAGGGCGCTTTTGGTTTATAAATGATCTACTTTTAAGTTATCTAGATAACAGGCGGAATATTGCGCGAATCGTCCTTCATGTCTCTGATTTCTTCATCTTCCCACTTGTTCTCGTCGGTGTACGGGCTTTTGTGCACGTTACCGGTATAGCTCCTGGATAAATCAGGCGCTTCATTTACGTGCGCTTCGGTGTAGCCGCGCTTTCTGCCGGTCCAGCTGTTTACTTTTTCTTTGGTGCCGTTAAAGCCCTCGGTTACTTTTTTTCCTACCTGCCGGCGCAGGTCTTTCCCTCTTTCGGGCGCCAGCAACATGCCCGCCAGCACGCCAACACCGGCACCTGCCAGCAGGCCTACAGCCAATTTACCTCCACCTTTACTGCTGCTGCCGCTGCTTTCATGGCGGTGGTGGGTCGTTTCTTTTTGTCTTATCTGGCGCACATTCGAGTTGGTGTAATTACCTCTCTCCTCTCCTAATGAGCGACATTCCATACTTGTTTCCATCGTCTGTTTTCTTGTAAGGTGAATAATAGGACCTTCCTCTTTTTGCTAGAGTATTACATTTTATAACGAGAGCGCAGGCGTAAGGTTAATGAAAACAAGGCAAACGGAACGGCCTGCCCCTTTCCGGGAGCAGGCCGTTCTTGTAACAGAAATTGCCAGGTATAAAGCGTTAAGCTTCTCAAGCTGGCAATACTGCCTTGTAGTATGAGCTATAACTTATGCGTTGCCGCCACCACCGGTGTTGCCTGCGCCAGATCCGCCGCCAGCAGATGAACCACCTGATGATGAACCACCAGCAGAAGATCCGCCACCTTTGTTTGAAGAGCCGCCGCCAGCGTTATTTGAGCCGCTATTATTAGCTGAGCCACCGCCAGTGTTAGAAGAACCACCACCAGCGTTCGTGTCGCCAGCGCCGGTTACTTTGCTATACGCATCGGAGCTCATTTTTTTGATTTCGTCTAAGCCGGCCTGCAGGTTTTTCTCCAGGTCTTTGTTAAGTTTGCCAGCCCATTTCTTTACGCTGCCACGGGTAGCTTCGCCTGTATCCGGAGCCATTAGTAAGCCTGCAATTACACCGGCACTTGCACCGGCTAACAGTGCTACTAGTACCTTTCCGCTATTGTCTTTCATAGTTTTGTTCTTTATAAATTTATTTTTATCTGTTTAATTCTACCTTGAAGTGTAATAACGTTCAAGTATAGCATTAAGTTATATCTATAGTTGAAAATTCAACTATAAGCCCGATCCTGTTACGACAGGGGCGCTGAAAAGCGCCTGTTAGCTTTTAAACAGCTGCATGTCTGAGATCAAACTTACGATCTCGTCTTTGGTTTTACCCAGCTTGCGCTGCAGGCGCCCGAACAATTCGTCTTCCTTGCCTTCGGCATACAGCAGGTCATCGTCCGTCAGATCGGCATAGTTCTGCTTCAGCTGTCCTTTCACATCGTCCCAGGAGCCGTGCATCACCAGGCTGCTACCAGGTTTGGTGACCCCCTGGTTTTCCAGGCCGCTCATCCATTTCTTCATCGTGCGTTCCATGTCATCGCTCACCTTGGTTAAAGTGCGCTTTACACTGTCGCGGGTAGTGCGTCCGTTATCCGGGGCAAGCAGCACGCCTGTTACCACACCGGCACCAATACCGGCCAGGGTGGCCAGAAGTATCTTTCCTTTGTCTTCGTTCATGATCCTTTTTCTTAAATTTTCGTCCATTGTAGCATGGGGCATCAGCCCAGGATAAAAGCGCATATGCTACCATGATTATCTCTAATTTTGCGCTTCAAACTAAATACGGTAAAGGCAATACTTAGTTCAGACCAGGCCCGGTACGGCACAGCAACCGGACCCTTGCCTTTCCTAAAAGAGCTGCCCCTAACCCCGAACTACGATGAAAAATAATGCTATTGCGGTAAGCGTGTTTATACTTGCTGCCGTTTTTTCCTGCAAATCCGTAAAGCAATCCACCGCCTCCTGCATCGACCCCGCCAGAAGCAACCCCGATCAGATCTGCACCATGCAGTATGATCCGGTTTGCGGCTGCGACGGCAAGACATATGGCAATGCCTGCGAGGCCGACCGGGCCGGTGTGATGTCTTATACTTCAGGCGCCTGTGCCGAAAAGCAGTAAAGCCTACGACAAAAAACGAATATGCTATGAGCGATAAAAAGTACGTGAAACAAACCAAGCCTTTCCGTGTACCCACCATAGATGGAAAGTTGATTGAAGAGCATTTTGGCCATGCCTCTACGGGCACATCAGCTTTTAGCGTGGCCCACATGGTTGCCCCGCCTCATTGGAGCGAACCCCACCAGACCCCGGAGTTTGATGAGGTTACCATTGTGCTTAGCGGGCGCAAACTGATCGAGATCGATGGCGAAGAAGTCGTTTTGAAGGCGGGCGAAACGCTCCTGATCAAAGCCGGCGCCCGCGTGCGCTATGCCAACCCCTTTGAGGAGCCTTGCGACTACTGGTCAGTGTGCGTGCCTGCCTTCGACATCAGCACGGTGCACCGGGAAGAGGAATAACGTTCCCGATTCAGCTGAAGCGGCGTGCGCGTATACTGAAAATTCGTCATTACAAGCTGCCCCACTATATGGTTCACGTGAGGGTGGCTCCTTTTAGATCTAACTCTGTATGAAAAACAACTTTCTACTACTGCTGATTGCCGCTACCATGGTAAGCGCCTGCAGCTCAAAAACACCAGTCAGTTCCGCAGCCCCTGTTGCTGCCAGCGCGAACAGCGTAACCCCGCCGGCGTACGCCGCTATCACCGAGCAACAGCTGCGCCAGGACCTCTTTGCCCTGGCTAGCGATGCGATGCGCGGCAGACGCGCGGGCTCGCTAGATGAGCTGCGGGCGGCTGCCTGGACAGCCGAGCAAGCCCGCAAAGCAGGCTTATTACCGGCCGGCGACGACAGCACGTATTTTCAGTTCTTCCCCATCCACCGCGTGCGCGTAGCCGACAGCAGCAAATTAACAGTCAACGGCCAGGGGTTAGCCTTGTGGAAAGATGCCTGGGTAACCGCGCCGGTACAGGCCCGCGTAGACGCGCCGGTTGTATGGCTCAACACACTGGCCGATACTACGAAGTATAGCTTAAAAGGAAAAGTGATCGCCATGCCGCTGCAGGCACCCAACCCCTTGCCCGCGCCGGGCATCAGCTTGAGTGGCTACCGGTATACTTTATCAGCTGTACGGCAGCAGCAGAATTTCCTCAAACGCCAGGGAGCGGCCGCCATTATACTTGTTACAGATCCCACAGCTGAAGAAAGCCTCGCCTTTGCCGGGCATGGTTTTGAAGAAGGCCAGTACTTGCTCGAAAGCCCGGCCACTGCAGCCACCAATACACCCGTTATACTTGTAAAGCAGGCAACCGCCACCCGCCTGAAACAGCCTAAAGCGAAATTTATAGCCGACCTTACACGTGAGAGCTTCGTGTACCCATCGTTGAATGTGGTGGCAGTGGCGCCCGGCGCCGATGCGACCCTGAAAAATGAGTACGTCCTCTACAGCGGCCACCACGACCACGACGGCATCGGAACGCCGATTGCCGGCGACTCGATCTGGAACGGTGCCGATGATAACGCTACGGTAAGCGTGGCGATGCTGGCGATTGGCCGCGCCTGGGTAGCCAGTCCGGGGAAACGCTCGGCGCTGTTTGTGTGGCACGGCGGCGAGGAACGTGGTCTGCTGGGCTCCCGCTGGTACGTGGAACATCCGACGGTAGAAAAAAACGCGATCGTGGCCGTACTCAACGGCGATATGATCGGGCGCAACGCCCCTGATTCTGCGGCGCTGCTGGGCGCTACGGCCCCGCACCGCAACTCCACGGCCCTGGTGAACATGGCCATGCAGGCAAACGAAGCGGATACGAAATTTACCATCGATACCAGTTGGGATGATGCCAAACACCCCGAGGGTTGGTATTTCCGCAGCGACCACCTGCCTTACGCCCGCGCCGGCATTCCGGCTATCTTCTTTACCACGCTGCTGCACCCGGATTACCACACACCCAAAGACGAGGCCGAAGGCATTGATATCGCAAAGCTGGCCCGGATGACCCGCTGGATGTATGCCACCGGCTGGGCCGTATCACAAACGCAACAGCGCCCGGTCGTAGACCCAGGCTTTAAGCTGGAACGGTAAGTATAAACTTGCTTCTCCGGCGCCGGTTTAGTCAGGAGAAAAAAGCTACTAGCTCTTCTGGCACTCTTCTGGCGCCAGTATTAACTGGTGCCGTTTAACTTGGCAAGTCTCCAGACTTGCGTAGACCGAGAGCCTATATTTTGTCTGATACACATGAGTCTGGAGACTCAAATTACAAAACGGCACCAGTTAATACTGGCGCCAGCAGCTAACGTAACCTGGGTATAGTTACTGCCTGTACTTCCTGCAGCAGGAAGTATAAAACAAGAAAGGCCTTTGCTACGGTAGCAAAGGCCTTTCTTGTTTTATACTTCAGGAAAAGTGAAAATCATTTTCAGATTCTCAAATCCTAAGATCTGAATTACTTCTGCAGCATATTAACAATGTTTGTGGAGATGCCCATGCTGGAGAAACCGCCGTCGTGCATCAGGTTCTGCATGGTCACCATACGGGTCAGGTCGGAGAACAGCGTGATGCAGTAGTTGGCGCAATCTTCGGCTGAAGCGTTGCCCAGCGGCGACATATTATCAGCATAGTCGTAGAACACGTCGAAGCCACCCACACCGGTGCCTGCAGTTGTTTTGGTAGGCGACTGGGAGATCGTGTTTACGCGCACGTTCTTGAGCTGGCCGTAACGGTAGCCATAGTTGCGGGCAATGGACTCCAGCACGGCTTTGGCCTGCGACATGTCGGTATAATCCGGGAACACGCGCTGCGCAGCGATATAGGAAAGCGCTACCACCGAACCCCACTCGTTCAGAGCGTCCTGTTTTTCGGCTACCTGCAATACCTTATGGAAAGAGAGCGCCGATACATCCAGCGTTTTCTGGAACCAGTCGTAGTTCATGTCGCCATAGGATTTGCCTTTGCGGATGTTGGGGCTCATGCCGATAGAGTGCAGTACAAAGTCAATTTTGCCCCCCAGTACTTCCTGCGCCTTCGTGAACAGGTTCTCCAGTTCTTCTACCGAAGTGGCATCGGCAGGAATGATCTCGGCGTTGCACTCCTCGGCCAGTTTCTTTATTTCACCCATTCGCATGGCCATAGGCGCGTTTGTCAGCACAAATTCAGCACCTTCTTCTTTGGCACGCTTGGCTACCTTCCAGGCAATAGACTTCTCGTCCAGCGCACCGAAGATAATTCCTTTCTTTCCTTTTAGCAGATTGTAGGACATGTCTTTCTATTCTTAATTATTTATTACTCCGTTTAAGGCAGCAATATAGCAATATCTCTTTAGAGTGACAGCAACTCTTTTGCACTTTGATAGGCATTGGCACTCGGATTTGCCCCCGCAATCATGTGGGCGATCTCGTTCACGCGTTCCTCATCGCTCAGTTTTTTCACGCGGCTGATGGTGCGGTCTTCCCTATCCTCTTTATACACAAAGTAATGAGCATTGCCCTGTGCGGCGATCTGCGGCAAATGCGAGATAGCGATGATCTGGTGTTTGAGGGCCATCTGCTGCATCATTTTGCCCACTTTAACGGCTACCTCGCCGGATATACCCGTATCGATCTCATCGAAAACGATGGTAGGCAGCGCGGTTTTATCAGCCAGCATATACTTTACGCTCAGCATCAGGCGCGAGAATTCACCTCCGGACGCGGCTTTTACCAGCGACTGTGGCTGCGCGCCTTTGTTGGCACTAAACAGAATGCTGATCTCATCAGTACCCGTGGCCGACGGAGCCGCCTCTTTGTGCTGGATTACGATGCGGGCATTCGGCATACCCAACTCGGCCAGCAACGCATAAAGCTCCTGCTCAAACTTGCCGAACGATGATTTACGCCGCTCCGACAGGATAGCTGCTTTTTCGAGCATCTCTTTTTCGGCAGCCTGCATGGCTTTCTGGGTATTGGCAATGGCCGTGTCCAGGTTCAGTACGCTACCTACTTTGGCTTCCAGGTCGCGCTGTATGGTCAGCAACTCGGTTATACTTTGCACCTGGTGCTTGCGCTGCAAGGTATAGATCAGGTTCAGGCGCTCCTGCACTTCGGAAGCCCGCTCCGGGTCAGCTTCGGTTTTGCGCTCGGCATCTTCCAGCTCGCCGGCTACGTCGTTGAGCTCGATCATGCAGCTTTCGGTGCGCGTACGCAGCTCCTCATACTTGCCCGAGAATTGCGCCAGCTGCCCCAGCAGGTAAGCCGTGTCTTTCAGGGCGGAGGTAATATTGAACTCCGATTCGGAAAGGTACTGCACCGCTTGGGATAGCTTGAGCTTGATATCTTCAGCGTTCTCGAGTTGCTTGAGTTCTTCCTCCTGCTGCTCCTGTTCGCCTTCCTGCAGGCTGGCTTCTTCCAGCTCGCTGAGCAGGAAAGTATGGTAATCGAGTTCCTTCTGCGCCTGCGCCAGCTGGTCGGTCAGCTTCCGGTAATCGGATTCCAGCTTTTTATAGGAGCGGTAAGTATCGTTGTAATTTTTAAGGTGCGACAGGTTGCCGGCGTAAATATCGAGCGAGGTGTTGCCCGCATACACGTCCAGGATGTTGAGCTGGTAGCTCGTGTCGCCCAGTTGCAGCGTGTCGTGCTGCGAGTGGATGTCCATCAGGTTATCGCCGATCTTGCGCAGCACGTCCAGCGTCACGGGCGTGTCGTTTACAAAAGCCCGCGACTTGCCGCTCGGGCTGATCTCGCGGCGCAGGATGCACTGGTTATCAAAGTCCAGGTCTTCGGCGGCAAAGGCCTCCTGCAGGTTGTAAGACGAAATGTCGAACACGCCTTCTATCACGCACTTCTGCTCCTGGTTAAAGAGCAATTTGGAGTCGGCACGGTTGCCCATCAGCAAGCCGATAGCCCCCAGCATAATGGATTTACCGGCGCCGGTCTCGCCTGTAATAATATTGAGCACCGGCGAGGGGTTCATCTCCAGTTGCTCGATCAGTGCGTAATTTTTTATTTTAAGATCTATCAGCATATTCTAAGACACAAAACTGTAGCAATAGATGTAAGACTTTTTGCCTATGCTAAAGTTCGTTAATTCTGTTCTTTTTTGAAGTATGAAATTTACGGTATGCTTCATTTTAAGTCGGATAGCAACCCCGTTATACTTTATCAACAGAGATAGAAGCCTTTCTTCTGGCCTGCTGCCGCAAGCGTCCGCTTGTGCCTTGCTGCTCCTGTCGTAAAAGCGGCTATTATACTTCATACTTTACGGGTAACCCAGGCACAAGCGGACGCCTGCGCCAGCAAAGGACTGCATTTTATACTTACTATACTTGCGCTACATCCTACCACGGCGCTTCCAGATCGTAGATGATTTCCTCTATCTCAGCCACTGACACTACATGCCGGCCAAAACGCTGATCCTGCAGTTGTAGTTGCTCCTGATTTAGCTTTTCCAGCACGCCATGCAAAACGACCCTGCTGCGCAGCACCACCTGCACGGCCGGTTGCAGCAGCAGTTCGGATGCACGGTTTACAATGTCTTTCCGGAAGATGCGGATCTGGCGTTTTCCCATGGGCACAGGTATAAATTCGGCAGCAAGTTATGCTCCGTGAAGATACGTGCTTTTAGGGAAATTCTAAAAATTTTAGCGTTTTAGCAAAACCTCGTATTTGCTGCTATTGGTGGGGTCTGCCTGCGTGAGGATCGTATAGGCCTGCTGTTTATCGGCGGGAGCGGCCGCTTTATACATGTTCACCAGCTCGTCGGATTTGGCATCGAAGAAAGAGCGAAGTATGGCCGAGCCGGGTTTCTGCTGCTGCAGCTTCTGGATATCCTGTAGTACGCCGAGCACCGCTTTGCGCGCCTGCTCCGGTTTGTCTACCATCAAATCGAGACCTTGGCGGTGCATGGTATAAAGCCCCTGGCGGTAAGGCAGAAACTGCGGGTCCTGTAGGTTGTCGATGAGCCAGTAGCGGTTGCGGTTGCTTTCAAAAGGCTTCCATCCCGGGTAAACGGCTCCCTGCGAGGCGGCCAAATTCAGGATGCTGCGTGCTTTATCGAAGGCCGGGGCGCCGCCTAGTTTGCCAAAGCTGTCGTTGTCGATGCCGATGATCATGTTGGCATAAAAAGCCAGCATCGAGGCCAGGTTAGAGGTAAAATTGTTTTCAGCGTAATCCAGCTGCTGGGCGTTGTTGAACTGGAAGGTCCAGTCTTTGTCTACAAAGGAGAAAAGCGTGGATTCGTAACCTGTACCGTAGGCCGGCCGCACCGACACCACCTGCACGTTGGCTTTAAAGGTGCCGATCTCGGGCATTTCCGTCAGGCTGATCATCAGGCGGCACTTGATGCGCTCGTCCGGGCGGTAAGGCTGGTCAGACCAGCGGCGGTTGTTCATAAACTCGAAGATGCGCGTCTGCATGTCCGTAAACAACTGCCGGTCGGTGTACTGCACCTGGTCGCTGTTCACTACCACATCGCACTGCAGCTCCTGGGCATTTGCGTTCCAAACAGCCAGGCACATGAGCAGCAAAACAAGTATCTTCTTAGCCATGTAGTCTCTCCCAGATTAAGTGAACAATATCAAGGGCCACTTCGCGCTTGGTTTTTAGCTCAAAAGCTGTGGTAGCCTCCTCCTCTATTATTGTAATTTTATTTGTGTCGTGCTTAAATCCGGCCCCGGGGTCATTCAGGGAGTTGAGCACGATCATGTCTAAATTCTTTTTATGCAGCTTTTCACGGGCGTTGGCGCTTTCGTTGTCTGTTTCCAGGGCAAAGCCTACCGAAAACTGGCCCGGCTGCTTCACTTTGCCCAGCTCTGCTGCTATATCAACGTTCTTAACCAGGGCAATCGTGAGCTCGTTCCCGGATTTCTTTATTTTTTTGTCGGCCGTTACTTTGGGTTTGTAATCTGCTACGGCTGCGGCAAACACGAGGATAGCGGCCTGCGGTGCCAAGGCTTGTACGGCAGCATACATCTCGTCGGCTGTGGTAACCGGGTTTACCGTGATGTTCGGGTGCTGCGCCTGTTGCGTGGTAGGCCCGCTCACAAGCTGCACCCGGGCACCCTGCTCAGCAAAGGCCTCGGCCAGCGCAAAGCCCATTTTACCGGTAGAGTGGTTGCCGATAAAGCGCACCGGATCGATGGGCTCATAGGTGGGGCCTGCCGTCAGCACGACGGTTTTCCCGTTAAACGAATATGCGGTCACCTGCAAAGAAGTTCTGTAGCACCTGAATAATTTCTTCGGGCTCGGCCATACGCCCCTGCCCTACCAGCCCGCTAGCCAGCTCGCCGTACCCTGCCTCGATGATGCGGTTGCCATAGCCCCGCAGCTTGCTAAAGTTGGCCTGCACAGCCGGGTGCCGGTACATGTCCAAATCCATGGCCGGAGCCACAAACACGGGGCAGCGCGCCGACAGGTAGGTAGCCGTAAGCAGGTTGTCGCAGAAGCCGTTGGCCATTTTAGCCACCGTGTTGGCGCTGGCAGGGGCCACAACCAGGGCATCGGCCCACAGGCCCAGTTCCACGTGGTTGTTCCACTCGCCGGTCCCGTCTTTTACAAACTGGCTGAGCACAGGCCGTTTGGAAAGCGTTGCCAGGGTAAGCGGGGTTATAAAGTCAGAAGCAGAAGTGGTCAGGATCACCTGTACTTCTGCTTCTGCTTTAATGAGCTGGCGGACAAGCAGCGCCGCTTTGTAGGCTGCTATACTTCCGCAAACTCCCAGTATGATTTTCTTCTGCCGGAGCATGTGTGCCTGTATACTACAGGTTGATTTCTTCCTGCTGCTCTTCGTCCGGCTCGCGCAGGTATACTTTGCCTTCCAGGAACTCCTCGATCGCCAGGTTCGTAGGCTTCGGCAGGCGCTCGTAATGCTTGGAGATCTCGATCTGCTCGCGGTTTTCGAACACTTCTTCCAGGTTATCCACGGTTGTGGCAAACTCAGCCAGCTTCGAATTCAATTCCTCCTTCAGCTTCACGGAAATCTGGTTGGCTCTTTTCGAGATCACAGACACAGACTTATACACATTGCCGGTTTGCTTTGCAAAATCGGCCATATTGCGGGTAACGATTGATGATGAAACTGCTGCCATATATACTTACTTAAGAATTTGCTTGATTTTGTTTTTTTACTTTTTCCAGTTCTGCTAGGGCATTGTCGTACACCTGTTCTGCACTACGCTTAAACTTGCTGTCAGGATACTGGTCTACAAAGGTCTGGTAATAATCGAGGGCTTCCATGTAGCGCTCCTGCTGTTTGGCGGGCACGCTTTCCTGGGCAAAACGGTATTGGGCATCCAGGCGCAGGTAAGCGGCTTCCTCGCTGTACGGAGAAGAAGCATGCTCCTTTATAAAGTTATTGAAAGCCACCACGGCCGAGCGGTAATACCGGATCTGATAGTATAGCTTGGCATTGTCGTAAGCCTTTTTGTCGAGCTTCATGTTCAACGCATCGATCATGGCGTTGGCCTCCTTAGTGAGCTCGCTTTGCGGGTAGCGCACCTGGAACTCCTGCAAAGCCTCGATCGCTGTCAGCGTGCTGCTCTGGTCCTGCTCGTAGCCCGGCGACTGGTTATAAAGCGATTTGGCCTGCATAAACAGGGCCTGCTCTGCCAGCGGGCTGCGCTGGTAGGTGTCGTAGAAGCTTTTGAAGTGGAAGGCGCTCAGCAGATAATCCTTCTGCTGAAAGTACGTGTTGGCAAAGTAAAACTTTGCCTGCTCGGCCTCGGGCCTGCCGGTCATCAAAGGCAACACCTGCTCAAACAGCTGGTTTGCACGGTAATAATCTCCCTTTTCGTAGTACTGCAGGGCAGCCTTATACTTTTCGTCAACGTTGTTGCTTTTTAATATCTTCTGGAAGTTGCTACAACCAGTGGCAAACAGCAACATGCCGATCAGGGCAATGGTATGGAGGAAGCCTTTATTCATGAACGGGCAAAATTATACAATATCTGTGTGATTTACAAAACAGAAATACGGACTCGCTGCAATGGCAGCAAAAGGCTATTTTTGGTTCTTTTTTGCTTTTTTAGGCTTTGCCGCCTTGACCGGCTGCACTTTCGGCACCGGTTTTATTTTGGCCGGCATGCGCTTGCCCAGTACGGTGGCTTTGCTGGGTCGCTGGTCGGCCTGCCAGCTGAACCCTTCCAGCTTTTTTTGTTCCTCCTGCAACTCGTGCGGCGGTATAAAGCTGGCATCAGGCTGCACCAGAAACGAGATTGTCTGCAACTTATTATCTGCAAACTTGAGCACCATGTTGCTGCAGATGGCTTTGTTCACGCCGGTTACCGCCGTATCGCCGCTCAGAGCATAGTATAAGCTCTCGCTGTTGCCGTTCACGTTCACGCGCCGCAGGTCGCCTTCCTGAAAAAACGCTACCATGTCGCGGCCTTTTACCTGGTTATAATTCTGGATCGTATCTTCCGACATGATAAAAGCGTTGCTGAACATATACATCCTGTCCAGGGATTTATTGCGCAGGTGCATCCGGATCGTGTCGCCGACTAGCTGGCTTTTCTCATTCCAAAGCACCGGCTTGCGGTTCATATACATAATAGAGTCGGTGCGGTTAAAGCTCAGCGAGTCGCACTTGCCCTGCAGATCGTGCTTAAAGATCTTCACGTTGTTAAACGCATAGAGCATGCTGGGCATACCTTCGGCTTTCGACTCGCGGGAGAGTAATGTATCGGCCGACATGTAGAGTGTATCCTTGTCCAGGATGGTTTCCATCATGGGGCTGCCGTATACTTTGGAAATGCCCTTCTCGCGCCAGTAGCGGCCCGACTGTCCGTAAATGGTAATATTATCTTTCAGCGATTTGAGCGTGACGTTCTGCTCGGCATAGCCATAGCCGTTCTTCTGGTCATAGTATAGCTTGTCGCCGCCCAGGCGGTACTCGGGCGTTAGGATATAGGCGTTGCGGCCGAAGTTCGAGATCTTGGAGAGTGTATTATAAGTGCCTTCCTCGGCATACAGATCGCCCTGCTGCCCTTTGATCACGGTAGGCCCCTGGAAGTATACCACCTTGGTGAGCGTGTTATACTTCATGTTCTCGGCCGTGATGTTATACTCCTTGGTAAAGACCTTCACATCACCTTCAAAGGTAAACATCTTGGCCTTGGTGTCATAAGAGCCGCGCTGGCTTTGGAGCCTGTTTTCGGGGTCTACAATAGTGCCGCCCTCCGTATACACAGCCGTGCGAGTCTTCATGTCGTAGTCCATACTTGGCGTGGTCAGCGTCATGCGGGGGTCGCGCATCACCACGTTGCCGCTCATTTTGGCCGTACGGTTAATGCCGTTGTACGTGCCCCGGTCGCCGGTAATCGTCACCGTGTCGGCCTGGTTGTTGATGCGCACATTGCCGTACGCCTCCAGCACATCGCGGTTCATATACTTATACACCGAGTCGGCATACAGGTAGGTATCGCGCTGCTTAAAAACCACGTTGCCATAGAGCTTGTTGATCTTTTCGCCGTTAAAAACACCGCCCACAATAGAGTCGGCTCCCGGCAGCAGTTCTACCCTGCCCGCCTGTGTCTGCGGCTGCCGCTGCTTCTGCCCGAAAACCGACAGGGAAATCAGGGTAAAGACAAGAGAATACAGTAGCTTTGTGTAGTTCATTTAAATATCCCGACAAAGGACAAAAGACATTTTGATAAAGGATAGTGTAATCTTTTGTCTATCGTCTAATCATCTTTTGTCTGATCTATACTTCAAAATTACAAAAAATATCAGCCGCTTCCTTATGCTGCAAAAAGTTTTAAGTTTTATACAATCCCACCACCTCTGCCAGCCTGAGAGCCGGATTCTGGCTGCCGTAAGCGGCGGCATCGACTCGGTGGTATTATGCGAGATGCTGCACCAGCTCAAGTATGAATTTGCGATTGCCCACTGCAACTTCGGGCTGCGCGCCGAGGATGCCGAAGCCGACCAGCTGTTCATCAAAAAGCTCGCCAAAAAGTATGAGGTGCCTTTTTTTACCGATAACTTTAACACCCGCGCCTTTGCCGCCCAGGAAAAGCTCTCCATCCAGATGGCTGCCCGCACCCTGCGTTATACCTGGTTTGAGCAAGTGCGCCAGCAGGAAGGTTACGATTATATTGCCACCGCCCACCATAGCAACGACACGACCGAAACCATATTGCTGCACCTGACCAAAGGCACCGGCATTGCGGGCCTGCACGGCATTCCGCCAAAGAACGGCCACATCATCCGGCCCATGCTTTCGGTTACCAAAGACGATATTTACGAGCTGGTGACGGAAAAAAAGCTGATCTGGCGCGAAGACACCTCAAACGAAACCACCAAATACCAGCGCAACAAGATCCGCCACGAGGTCATTCCAGTGCTGAAAGAGATCAATCCCAGCCTGGAGGAAACCATGCAGCACACGGCCGAGCGCGTGGGCCATGCCGAACAGATTGTGGCCGCTTACATCCAAAACCTGCGGGAGCAAAGTATAAAAGAAGGCGAAGACGCCACCTATGTTTCGCTGGTGCCGTTGCGCAACGCCACGGGCCTGCCGGTGGTGCTGCACGAGCTGCTGCGCCCTTTCAACTTCAGTTACAGCGTGGTGCTCGAGCTGGCGGCGGCGCTGGAAGGCATCTCGGGCAAACAATTCGAATCACCGACCCATACTTTGGTCAAAGACCGGGAGCAGTTGGTGATCACGCCGCGCAACCTGCAGCAGTTCGGCAGTATCCTCATCCAACAGGGCGATACCGAAGTAACAGCCGGTGAAGTATACTTACGTATAAGGTATGCGGATGCGGCCACCTATAAGCTCAACACCAAACCGCATGTGGCCGCCCTGGATGCCGGCCAGCTGCACTTCCCCCTCAAGCTGCGCGCCTGGCAGGAAGGCGACTGGTTTGTGCCGCTGGGCATGAACGGCAAGAAAAAGATCAGCGATTTTCTGATCGACAAAAAGGTGCCGGCTAACCTTAAAGCCCGAACACTGGTACTAGTATCCGACCAGTCTGTTGCCTGGGTAGTAGGCCAGCGCCCCGACAACCGCTTTAAAGTAACAGACAAGACTGAGCAGGTGGTGGAGATAAGTATAGAAAGACGTTAGATATAAGACACAGGACACAAGACTTTTCTGATAGCTGATTTTTGGTAAAAGTAAAAAGAAGTAGGAGCAAAAAGATCAGAAACAAAAAGCCTCATTGTAGGAGTTGAGGTACAATATGTTTATTAAAAAGTCTTGTGTCTAATGTCCTGTGTCTTTTATCCAAAAACAAAGTTTTTCCAAATAGATTTTTCTAATTTTACCGGAGTTAACTGTATCTAAAATCAATATAACGTATATCCGACAATGAAAGTAACTGTAGTTGGAGCTGGTAACGTTGGGGCAACATGCGCCGATGTGCTGGCTTACCGCGAAATCGCGAACGAAGTAGTTTTAGTGGATATTAAAGAGGGTTTTGCGGAGGGCAAAGCACTTGATATCTGGCAAAAATCGCCAATTAACTTATATGATACCCGCACCGTTGGGGTGACAAACGATTATTCCCGCACTGCGGATTCGGATGTGGTGGTAATCACGTCAGGCCTGCCCCGCAAACCCGGCATGACGCGCGACGATCTGATCTCGACCAATGCGGGCATCGTGCAGTCGGTAACCGAAAACGTGGTAAAATACTCGCCCAATGCCATCATCATCGTGGTTTCTAACCCGCTGGATGTGATGACGTATGCGGCCCATATTACTTCCAAGCTGCCCCGCACCCGCGTAATGGGTATGGCTGGTATCCTGGACACAGCCCGTTACAGAGCCTTTTTAGCAGAAGAATTGAACGTTTCACCAAAAGACATCCAGGCAGTACTGATGGGTGGCCACGGCGATACCATGGTGCCGCTTCCGCGCTATACTACCGTAGGTGGTATTCCGGTTACGGAGCTGATCGCAGAAGATAAACTGAACGCCATTGTAGAGCGCACCAAGAACGGTGGCGGCGAGCTGGTAAAACTGATGGGCACATCGGCCTGGTATGCACCGGGCTCGGCAGCAGCTCAGATGGTAGAGGCCATCGTGCGCGACCAGCGCCGGGTGTTCCCGGTTTGCGTGAAGCTGGAAGGCGAGTATGGCATTGACGGCGTATACCTGGGTGTGCCGGTTATACTTGGCAAGAACGGTATCGAGAAGGTGATTGAGCTGCAGCTCAACGACGAGGAAAAGCAACTGCTTGAAACCTCGCGTGGCCACGTGAAAGAAGTAATGGAAGCCCTGGACAACATCAACGCCAGCAAAGCCTAAGTTCTTTCCGCATACTTATTGATAAAGCACGAGCGGCGCTCCCGAAAGAGAGCGCCGCTTGTGTTTATATGCCGATTTATACTTTGGAAGCTTTCGAAGACCTCGCAGTGTCTTTCAGACCTGCGAGCGTCTGGGCAAGTAGCAACAGCTTATCTCCACCAGACACTCGCAGGAGCCCCCGAAATGCTTCGGGGCAGGTGCGCAAGCTGCGAGGTCAGGGACACATAAACTTATTTTTTCTTTCCGGATGCATCCAGCCATTCGTGGGGGTTCCAGGGCAGCGGGCTAGCGGCAGGGGTGGTATACTTGTCTTCGTGCTTGTCTAGCTGCACCAGCGTGAGCACGCGTTCGCCCAGCAGCAGATGATACCGGGCATTTTCGGCCAGCACATCCAGCAGGGCCTGGCCCGTTTTTCGTTTTACCGTATCAAAATGGTGCAGCACCACCACCAATCCGCCTCCGGTAATGGCGTATTCCGCTAAGGCGTTTCTCAGAGCAGCCAGGTCATGGCTTTCATAGTCGGTGGAGAGCCGGAACTTCAGCTGCAGATCAGTATGTAGGGTTTCTTTATCAGTCCACTTGGAGCAGTCGAATTCTAGCACCCGGTAGCGTTCTTTCCGGAACCAGGCAATATCGATCAACAGAAACTCAGGCCTGTGATAGAGGCAACTCCAGCCGTTTTGCAGAATTTGCCAGTCGAGCCGTTGCCATTCTTCGGGCTCATTTCTAAACGCCGCCATCCGCTTTACTCTTTCTGGCTTGCCTGGAAAAGCTTCTGCTTTTCGTCTTTGGAAAGGCTTTCGTAGCCGGAACTGGAGATCTTGTCGAGGATGCGGTCTATTTCGTTCTGGCTGGGCTTGCCCGGGTAACCGGCGCCGGAGGAGGCGCTACCAGCGCTATTGCTGCGCGTGGAGTAGGCCGTTTGCCGGTGGGTGACTTTTAGTTTTGGCCGCCGCGTGAACAGCCTGCCGAAAAAGCCGGTAACGGCCAGCAACGGCCGGCCCATGTCGTTGCCGCGCTGCAGTTGTTTGATAAATACCCAGCCGATGAAAGCGCCGCCCAGGTGGGCCAGGTTCCCGCCCGCATTGTCGCCCACGGCCCCGGAAATGGAAAGCAACACCAGAAAAGCCGCAATATATTTGATCCGGATCGGGCCGATAAGCAGGAGGTTGAAGGTATAATTGGGCAGCAGCGTGGCCGCGCCCACCACAATAGCCAGCACGCTGGCCGAAGCCCCGATCATGAGCGAAGCCGAAGCCCGGTTGGCAAAGTATGGAATAAAGTTATAGCTCAGCAAGTATAAAACGCCGCCGGCAATACCGCCCAGCAAGTATAAGCTCAGCAGCTTTTTATCGCCCAGGTACTCGCGCACCAGCTGCCCGAACCAGTACAGGTTGAGCATGTTAAAAAGAATGTGCAGAAAACCCTCGTGGGTAAAGAAATAGGTGATCAGCGTCCAAGGGTGCGTCAGAAAATACGTTGGCTCCGCATTTAGGGCCAGGTAGCGCATCAGTATGTTGTAAATGCCCGAGTTCTCGGTAATAAAAAGGATGGTTCGCAGCACGATGAGCACCACAAACACGAGCACGTTGATCAGTATAAGCTGTTTGAGCGTATTATTGGGTTGCCGGAAAGAATCCTTGATATCTTCAAAAATGCTCATTTGGATCTGCTAATGTTCCTGGAAATTATTTCGGTGCCACATTTTTACGAGTATATACGCAAACAACATCCCTCCGAGGTGTGCGAAATGTGCGACATTATCGCCCGGCGTTCTGTTAAAGCCTGAATAAAGCTCAAAGGCGCCGTAAAGCAGCACAAAGTATTTGGCTTTTATCGGAATAGGCAAAAACAGCAGCATCAGCTCCAGGTTCGGAAACAGCATGCCAAAGGCCATCAGGATAGCGAATACCGCGCCGGAAGCGCCCAGCATAGGGCTGTTGAAAACGGCATTGTACACTTCCTTTACTTCCTGCTTGGTGGCCTGCTCATACTGCGGATTGTTGGCGTTGCGCTGGTAGGCAATGGCCAGGTCGCGGCGGTAGCCCGGCTGCACATGCTCGTCCATGTAGTTGCTGAATGCAGCCGGTGAAGGATTTTGCAAATAAAGGCTGGTTTCCTGCTTCAGCTCATGCAGTTCATAGGCGCGCACGCCCGAGTACAGTACGCTGGCACCCAGCCCGCAGATGAGGTAAAAGGCCAGCAGGCGTTCCGGGCCCCAGTAGCGCTCCAGCAGCGGCCCGAAAATAAAGAGGCTGAACATGTTGCTGAACAAATGCCCCCAGCTGCCGTGCAGAAACATGTGCGTCAGGAACTGGTAAGGCCTGAAAAACTCAGACCCGAAATGATAAAGCGCAAACTGGTTGGCCGGAAACAGGCTGCCCTGAAGTATAAAGATAACCACGTTGATGATCAGAAGGTTTCTGACCATAGGGGTGATGTTGAACATGCTCTTTTCGTATTTCGTGTATCGTTTTGGTGCTCGTGTTACGTGTGTTGGATGGCGTATTTCAGGGCTCAGGAAGTATGCCTGCTCCCCTGGCGTGCTCTAAAACCAGCTTGCCAGCGCTGTAAACACTCTCCACCTGCGTAACGAGCCCGGGGAACTTTGATTATCCGCCAAGCCCCACATGCACCTTAAATAACAAGCCGCTATTCAGCTAGCAGGCTCAGCCTTTCTGGAAAAGCTCGTGCAGCTGGCTCAGCTCCATGATCACCAGCGTTTTTTGTCCGCCGGGCGTATAGTTGGGCACCTGGCAGGCAAAAAGCTTGTCTACCAGCGAGTTCATTTCCAGGTCCGTCATGCGGGGTTGCAGTCGCGAGGCAAGCCGTTTGGCCATGGCCCGCGCCAGGTTTTCCCGTTTATCAAGCTTTAACGTAACCGAATTGTTTTTGTATTGCTCCATGAGCTCCTCAAGCAACTCTTTCTCGTTTGCCGCATGGATGTCTGCCGGAATGCCGTTGAGGATGATGGTGTTGCCGCCAAAATCCTCGAACTGGAAGCCCATGTCCTGAAACTCGGCCGTCAGCTCCTTAATAAGCGTGGCATCCGCCGGCGAGAGATCGATGGTCTGCGGAAACAGCAGTGCCTGAGAGGTGACAGCTTTTTTCTGCCCCGTGCCCACATACTTCTCATACAGGATGCGCTCCTGCGCCGCGTGCTGGTCTATCACCATCATGCCCGACTTTACTTGCACGAGCAAATATTTCTGGTGTATCTGGATCGCTTTTTTAGAAGCGGCAGCGGTTTCGGCAGCAAAGGCGTCGTCCAGCAGGCCCATGCCCGACGAGGCAGAAGTATAGCGTTCTTCTTGCGAGGCCTGCTCGCGCAACGGCTCATAAAGCTGTTCCCATCCTTTGGAAGTGGCCCGTTTCGGCGCGGTGCCGGCCGAAGCAAAGCCCGGAAAGCTGTTGCCGCCCGTATGCTGCTCCTGCTCGAACTCGTTGTAGCCGCCCTGCATGCGGATAGGCTGCAGCGGCGCAAAGTTCACATCGCCCTCAAAATCCAGGGAGGGTGCAATGTTGTGCGTGCCCAGCGCCTTTTTTACAGCCGCATGCACAATGGCATACACCGTTTTCTCATCCTCGAACTTGATCTCGGTTTTGGTCGGGTGCACGTTGATATCAATTTTCGCAGGCTCTATCTCGATAAACAGCACATAGAACGGGTGGCTGTCTTTGGGCAGCAGGCCTTCAAAGGCCTTCATTACGGCATGGTTCAGGTAGCCGCTCTTCACATAGCGGTTGTTTACAAAAAAGAACTGCTCGCCGCGTGTTTTGCGGGCAAATTCCGGCTTGCCAATATAACCGCGTACCGTCAGAAATGTTGTCTCCTCCTCGCAGTAAGCCATCTGCTCTTTGTAGTTGCCCCCAAACAGGCCTACAATGCGCTGGCTCAGCTTGGTGGCCGGCAGATTAAACACCTCCAGTTCGTTGTGGTGCAGCGTAAAAGCGATCTCAGGGTAGGCCAGCGCCACCCGCTGAAACTCGTCCAGGATATGGCGCATTTCTACCGCATTGGTTTTAAGAAAGTTGCGGCGCGCCGGCACGTTATAGAACAGGTTCTTTACGCAAATAGATGTGCCGGCCGGCACCACGGCAGGTTCCTGCTGCATAATGGCCGAGCCTTCCACCAGCAGCCGCGTGCCTACTTCGGCATGGTGGGGGCGGGTTTTCATCTCTACCTGCGCCACAGCCGCAATAGAGGCCATGGCCTCGCCCCGGAAACCCATCGTGCGGATGCGGAACAGGTCTTCGGTGGTGCTTATTTTAGAAGTGGCGTGGCGCTCAAAGCACATGCGGGCATCCGTTTCCGACATGCCAATGCCGTTGTCGACCACCTGCAGCAGTTGCTTGCCCGCCTCCTTCACGATCAGCTGCACGCTGGTAGCCCTGGCGTCAATGGCATTTTCCAGCAGCTCCTTCACTACCGAAGCAGGGCGCTGCACTACCTCGCCGGCAGCTATCTGGTTGGCCAGGAAGTCAGGCAGTAAATGTATGATGTCGGGCATCCGAATATTAAAAGGCTTGATTAAACTAATTTCCGTTTCCGGTTCAGGTTTCCGGACCTATACTGGCCGAATCTTTGCTTTTACTAATTTGTAAAAACAGAACTTATTCAGAAGTAAATTTATTATTAATTTAGAGATCGATACTGAAAGTGGCGACAGCCAAACTACCTTTTGCTCCGCTAAATTATTATTATACTTGCTGCGCATGAATGCTTCTGCTTGTGGCGTTAGCTATAAAACTGCTACCAAGTGAGGCGGCAAGCGTTCCCGGACAGGCACCAGGATAGGCCAGCTTCTTTTCTGATCTGCTTAGGCTGCCCGGCAGCGCTTCTAAAATTTAGTTGTTTTACCGTAACTGCCTTTCGCAAAAATAGGCTTAATTTCGGGTTGTTCCAATTTAAAATACCAGTGCCAGGATGTTGAAGCGTTTTACTTTAGGGTTGTTGATTTTAGTGTTTTTCTCGATGGGCCCCCTGATGTCGTTAAAGCCATCTGACGAGACCGTTGTGAATCCCCGAGAGAAAAGCTGGGTCGACAGCGTTTACGCTTCCCTCACACCGGACCAGCGCCTGGGCCAGCTATTCATGGTGGCCGCTTACTCCAACAAAGACGAAAGACATTTCCGGGAAATAGACACGCTGGTCATACGCTATGGCATTGGCGGGGTAATGTTTATGCAGGGCGGCCCGGTGCGCCAGGCCAAGCTCACCAACCGTTTCCAGCGCGCGGCCAAAGTGCCCATGCTGGTTGCCATGGATGCCGAGTGGGGCCTGGACATGCGCCTGGACAGCAGCATGCATTTTGCCCGCCAGATGACCTTGGGCGCCCTGGACGATGACAAGTATATTTACCTGATGGGCCGCGAGATCGCCCTGAAAATGAAGCGCCTGGGCGTGAGCGTGAGCTTCTCGCCTGTAATCGATGTGAACGTGAACCCGGCCAACCCCGTAATCGGCAGCCGCTCCTTTGGCGAATCGAAAGAAGAAGTGACCCGCCGCGGGGTAGCTTACATCAAAGGCCTGCAGGACCATGGCGTTATTGCCGTAGCCAAGCACTTCCCGGGCCACGGCGACACCGACACCGACTCGCACCTGGCCCTGCCGGTGGTGCCGCACAGCCTCAAGCGCCTGACGGACGTGGAGCTGTACCCGTTTAAAAAATCCTTTGAAGCCGGCGTGATGGGCGTGATGGTAGCCCACCTGTATGTGCCGCAGATCGACTCGACCAGGAACTTAGCGACTACCCTCTCCCGCCCGCTGGTAACCGGCCTGCTCAGAGAAAAAATGAAGTATAAAGGGCTGGTGTTTACCGATGCCCTGAACATGAAAGGCGTGAGCAGCTATTTTGCGCCCGGCGAAGTGGACCTACGCGCCCTGATGGCCGGCAACGACGTGCTGCTTTTCCCGGAGGATGTGCCCACCGCCATCACCAAAATAAAAGAAGGCATTGCCAAAGGCCAGGTAAGCAAAGTAGAACTGGAGCAGCACGTCCGCAAGATCCTGCACGCCAAGTACTGGGCAGGCCTGAACAAGTATAAACCAGTCGTGCTGGCCAACCTGAAAGAAGACATGGACCGCCCCCTGAGCAACGTGCTCCAGGAAGAACTCTACGAACACTCTGTAACAGTGGTGGAGAATGCCGACAGCCTGCTGCCCTTTAAGGACCTGGATACGTTGCGCATCGCATCGGTGGCCATTGGCGCGCCAAAGGGCAATGCCTTCCAGCAAACGCTTGGCAATTACGCCCCTGTCACTTCGCTGGCTATTGCCAACCGCTTTGCCCCGGACTCAGCTTTTACCAATATCATTCCAAAGCTGGCTAACAGCAATGTAGTGGTTATAAGCCTGCACAACATGAACCTGACACCCTCCAAAGACTTTGGCGTGGGCGTGGGCACGCGGGCTTTTATCCAGTACCTGCAGGAGCGCACAAATAAAAAAGTGGTGGTTGTGGTGATGGGCAACCCCTACAGCCTGAAGTTTTTCGAGAAAAGCAAGTGGCTGGTGTGCGGTTACGAAGACAACCCGGTAGCCCAGGAACTGGTACCGCAGGCGCTGTTCGGCGCGCGGGCGGCTAAGGGCCGGCTACCCGTTACAGCCTCTACGCGGTATAAGGTGGGCCGCGGCATTGCTACGCCTTCGCTCCACCGCCTCAAGTATGGCACCCCTGAAAGTGCGGGCATGGACTCTAAAACGCTGAACCAGATCGACAACATCGCCCTCGAAGCCATTGCCTATGCTGCCACGCCAGGCTGCCAGGTGCTGGTGGTAAAGAACGGCACCGTTGTTTTCAACAAGTCTTACGGCTATTATACTTACGATAAGGTAAAGCCGGTCACAAACAACACGCTCTACGACCTGGCTTCTATTACGAAGGTGGCGGCCACGCTGCAGGCCATTATGTTCCTCAAAGACCAAGGCAAGATCAACCTCGATGCCAAGGTAATGACCTACCTGCCGGAGCTGAAAGGCACCAACAAGGAAGGGCTGGTGCTGCGCGACGTGCTGACCCACCAGGCCGGCCTGCTGGCAGGTTTGCCTCACTGGCAGAAAACGCTTGCCTCGGTTAAAACAAAAGACCTCTACTACGCCAGCGCCCAGACGGATTATTACCCTAACCAGGTAACGCCGGAGATCTATTCGGCCAAAGCCATCGAGGATTCGGTGTGGACCTGGACGCTGCGTTCCAAAATGCTGCCCCGCCGCAAAGATGGCAAAGGCTACGACTATACTTACAGCGACCTTGACTTTTATATGCTCAAGCGCCTGGCAGAAAAAATGCTCAACCAGCCGCTTGACGAGTTCTTGGCCCAGAACTTTTACGAGCCCCTTGGCCTGAGCACCATGGGCTACAACCCCTTACTGAACCACTCGCGCGAGGTGATTGCTCCGACAGAGGACGATACTTATTTCCGCCACAACCTGATCTGGGGTACCGTACACGACCAGGGTGCCGCCATGCTGGGGGGCGTAGCCGGGCATGCCGGTCTTTTCTCCAACGCCAACGACCTGGCCATCCTGCTGCAGATGGACCTGCAGAACGGCAACTATGGCGGCCGCAAATACTTCAACTCCAAAGTAGTGACCGAGTTCTCGAAAAAGCAGTTTAAGAGCAGCCGCCGCGGACTGGGATGGGACAAACCGGAGCCCGACGGCCATGGCCCTACCTCCGACCTGGCCCCGGGAAGCACCTTTGGCCACACTGGCTTTACCGGCACAGCTGCCTGGGTAGATCCTGAAAACAAACTCATTTATATCTTCCTGTCTAACAGAGTGTACCCGGATGCAGGCAACAACAAGCTTGTAAAGTATAACATCCGCACCCGCATACACGACGTAGTTTATAAGGCCATCATACCTAAAACATAAAAGATAATTGGTAGTTTAGCAAGTGCAGCCGCGATCATGGCTGCACTTGTCGTTTATACAGAAGCAAAATGAAAATCGGTATAGTTTGTTATCCCACCTTTGGGGGAAGCGGCGTAGTGGCGACAGAGCTGGGCAAAGCCCTTGCCCAGAAAGACCATAAAGTGCACTTTATTACCTACAGCCAGCCCGCCCGCCTCGACTTTTTTAACGAGAACCTTTTTTACCACGAAGTATACATTCCTTCTTACCCCCTGTTCCAGTATCCGCCCTACGAATTGGCGCTGGCCAGCAAAATGGTCGACATCGTGCGGTTCGAGAAACTGGATGTGCTGCACGTACACTATGCCATTCCGCACGCCTCTGCTGCCTACATGGCCAAGCAGATCCTGCGCACCAAAGGCATCAACATTCCCATTATTACCACCCTGCACGGCACCGATATTACCCTGGTGGGCAAAGATGCCTCGTTTGAGCCGGTGGTAACTTTCAGCATCAACCAATCCGACAGCGTAACGGCTGTGTCGGAGAGCCTGCGCCAGGAAACTTACCAATACTTCGAGATCGAAAAGAAGATCGAGGTGATCCCTAACTTTATCAACCTCGACAAATTTAAGCGCCAGCAAAAGGAACACTTCCGTATGGCCATCAGTCCCAACAACGAAAAGCTGCTGGTGCATACCTCTAACTTCCGAACCGTAAAACGCGTGGAGGATGTGATCCGGATCTTTGCCGCCGTGCGCCAGCAGATCCCCAGCAAGCTGCTGCTGGTAGGCGACGGCCCCGAGCGCCCTAAAATGGAGAAGCTGTGCCGTGAACTGGGCATTTGCCAGGACACCCGCTTTCTGGGCAAGCTGGAAGCCGTGGAAGAGGTGCTCTCCATTGCCGACCTGTTTTTGATGCCCTCCGAAAAAGAGAGCTTTGGCTTGGCAGCACTCGAGGCCATGGCCTGCGAGGTGCCGGTGATCTCGACCGACGCCGGGGGTATTCCGGAACTCAATATCGATGGGGTAACCGGCTTTGTGAGCCCGGTAGGCGATGTGGAGGCGATGGTAAAGAACGCCCTTTTTGTGCTGGATGATGCCAACCTGCCCCGCTTCAAGGAAAATGCGCTGAAACGTGCCCACGAATTTGACGTGGATAAAATTGTACCGCGCTACGAGCAGCTCTACCTGAACACGATCAAAGAACAGCAACTGGCGCTACTTTAATGCCCGGCACCCGGAGGAAGTATAACCCAGGCCGTTTTTACAAGTGCCTTCCCCAATGTTTAAACGGCACGCACCTAAGGCGGGCTGTTTTGCTGCTAACGCACGTATAGCTTTGGCTATACTTAATAAATTGCACCCATGAGCAAAGACAAATATTTTATCATCGATTTCGATAGCACCTTTACGCAGGTGGAGGCGCTGGACGAACTGGGAGACATCTCGCTGCAGGGCGAGCCAAACAAGGAAGCCCTCCTGCAAAAGATCAGCCAACTGACAGACAGCGCCATGGCCGGTGAAAGCTCTTTTTCAGAAGGGCTTACCCAGCGTCTGCACCTGCTGAAGGCGCACCAGAAACACCTGCCTCCCCTCATCAGCCGCCTGCAGGACAAAGTATCGGAATCCATCCGCCGCAACAAGGATTTTCTGACCGAGTTTGCCGATCAGATCTTTATCGTTTCCAGCGGGTTCAAAGAGTTTATCACGCCCATTGTAACGGAGTATGGCATTAAGCAGGAGAACGTATATGCCAACACGTTCCGCTTTGATGCGGCCGGCAATGTGATCGGCTTTGATGAAGAAAATGTGCTGAGCCGGGATAAAGGCAAGATAAAGCTGCTGGAGCAACTGGCTTTATCCGGGGATGTGTATGTGCTGGGAGACGGCTACACCGACTATGAAATTAAAGAGGCCGGCTTGGCCAATAAGTTTTACGCCTTTACCGAAAACGTGGCGCGCGACAAGGTCATTGCCAAAGCCGAGCACATTGCCCCGAGCCTGGATGAATTCCTTTATCAGAACAAACTGCCCATGGCCATCTCTTATCCCAAGAACCGCATCAGCGTGCTGCTGCTTGAGAATATTCACCCCAAAGCCGTGGAGCTGTTCCGCCGCGAAGGCTACCAGGTAACGGCCCTGCCGGGTGCGCTGAGTGAAGAGGAGCTCTGCGAGCAGATCCAGAAAGTATCGATCCTGGGCATCCGGAGCAAAACGCAGGTAACCCCCAAGGTACTGGCCCATGCCTCCCGCCTGATGAGCATCGGCGCCTTCTGTATTGGCACCAACCAGATCGATCTGGCTACCTGCTTGGAGGCCGGTATTACCGTATTTAACGCCCCTTACAGCAATACTCGTAGTGTGGTGGAACTGGCTATTGGCGAGATCATCATGCTGAGCCGCGGCGTTGTAGGCAAGAGCGACAAAATGCACCAGGGCGAATGGGACAAATCAGCCGCGGGCAGCTTTGAGGTACGCGATAAAAAGCTGGGCATTGTGGGCTACGGCAACATTGGCGCCCAATTGTCGGTGCTGGCCGAAGCGCTGGGCATGGAAGTATACTATTACGATGTAGTAGAAAAGCTCCAGCTGGGCAATGCCCGTAAGTGTGAATCGTTGCACGAGCTGCTGGAAAAAGTAGATATCGTGACGCTGCATGTAGACGGCCGCCCTGAAAACAAGCATATGTTTGGCGCAGCGGAGTTTGACGCCATGAAGGATGGTGCCCTCTTCCTGAACCTGAGCCGCGGCCACGTAGTCGATATCGAAGCGCTGGTAACAAACCTGAAGTCCGGGAAGATCCGTGGAGCCGCGGTGGATGTGTTTCCGCATGAGCCGGCCACCAACAACGAGCCTTTTATGAGCGAGCTCCGGGGCCTGCCTAACGTGATCCTGACCCCGCATATTGGCGGCAGCACCTCCGAAGCGCAGGTAAACATTGCTAACTTTGTGCCTAACCGCATCATGGATTACATCAACTCGGGCAACACGTACCAGAGCGTCAACTTCCCGAACATTCAGCTGCCCCAGCTCAAAAACGCGCATCGCCTGATCCACATCCACGCCAACGTGCCGGGTGTATTGGCTAACATCAACCAGGTGCTGGCCAATAATCACGTCAACATCCTGGGCCAGTACCTGAAAACAAACGAACGCGTAGGCTATGTGATCACCGACATCGACAAAGCCTACGACAAGCAGGTAGTCAACGACATGCGACAGGTACCCCATACCATCAAATTCCGTATTCTTTATTAATTGCGCTCCGGCACATTACCGTATCATGAATCAGAAACTATACTTCACACCCGGCCCTTCGGAGCTCTACCCTACCGTGCCGCAGCACATGCACACGGCGCTGGAGCAGAAAATAGGCAGCATCTCGCACCGCAGCCAGCAGTTTAAGGATATTTATGCCCGGGCCGTAACCGGATTGCGGCAGCTGCTGCAGCTACCGGATAATTATGAGGTGCTGTTCCTCTCCTCGGCTACTGAAGTATGGGAGCGGGCCATCCAGAACACCGTGCAGCAACGCAGCTTTCACCTGGTAAACGGCTCTTTTTCGAAACGATTCCGGGAAGTGGCAATAGAATTAGGGCGGGATGCGCTGAAGTATGAAGTACCCTTTGGCCAGGGCTTTGACGTGGACAGTATACAGGTGCCCGCCGATACAGAGCTTCTGGCGCTTATTCAGAACGAAACCAGCTCCGGCGCCTGCATGCCCGTGGCCGATATTAACCTGTTCCGGGAGAAAGCGCCTGGCACGCTGCTCTTCGTGGATGCTGTTTCTTCGCTGCCACATCCGGCGCTGGATTACACCAAAATTGATGCGGCATACTTTTCGGTGCAGAAATGCTTTGGCTTGCCGGCCGGACTAGGCGTGTGGCTCGTAAATGACCGTTGCGTATCCAAAGCCGACATTATACTTTCCAGTGGCTGCTCTATCGGCTCTTACCACCAGTTGCCGGCCATGGTCCAAAAGTCACGGGAAAACCAGACAGCCGAAACCCCCAATGTGCTGGGTATCTATCTGCTGGCCCAGGTGCTGGAGGATATGAATCAAAAAGGAATTGAAGCGATACGGAAAGAAACGGATGAGAAAGCGGCCCTGGTTTATACGTACCTGGACCGGAACAGAACGTTTTCAGCAGCCGTTGTAAACCCACAGCACCGCTCTCCCACCACCATTGTGGCAAACACCACCGTACCTGCCTCGGAGGTAAACAAACAGCTGGCTGCATTTGATCTCACAGTAGGCAGCGGCTACGGCAACTACAAGGAAAACCAGATCCGGATAGCCAACTTCCCCGCACACAGCCCCGAACAGATGCAACAGCTGGTAAATAAGCTCGACGAGCTGTTTGGATAAGGCTGGGAAGTTAGAGAGTTAGAAATTTAAAAAGTTAGAAGGTTAAAAAGGTATAGAATGAGAAGGTAAGAAGGGAACTTGTGATTTACTTGCGGTAAGTTCTTCTTTTGCTTGCGGAGCACCGGGCCGATATACGATTCTCCTCTTTTGAAGTCTTTTTGGATTGTAAAAGAACCAGTGGTTTAACTTTCTAACTCTCTAACCTTCTAACTTTGTAACTTCTAAAACACCTGGCCTATCTCCTGCTTCACATACCCAATGGCACGGGCGGTGGGGTCCTGCTCGGTAGCCAGCACGGTTTCCAGAATGCGTTTGGCCAGGTCCGTGCCGCGGGCGCCTTCCGGCAACTCCTGGTAGGTTTTGTTGATGAGGCTCACCACATCTTCGCGGGCGTGTTTGACCTGCTGCCAAGCTTGCTCGGTCATGTATACCTGCTGCGACATATTGTGGTTAAACTCGTTGCGTATCTCGGTGAGCAGCATGCGGTGGTAGTCTGCCGCAGTGTGCCCGGTGCTACCAACGCGCAGCAGCATGTTACTGGGCGTGATGCGCTCGAGCAACAACACGATCCGCTCGTAAGCCTGCAAACGGATGGGCAGCACCACTTCGGCATTTTTCTGGCGCAGCTCCAGCAGGCGCACCTTATAATCGCGCTCGTAGTGCTTGGTTACCAGGTAATACATGGCCACGGCCACAATCAGGGCGGGTAATACGATCTTTAACAGGTCTAGTATAAACAGGAGGAATTGGTCCATAGAAGTGGGTTTGAAAGTATAAATATCGCGAAAAATTAATTTAGGATACATGAATCATTTACGCGCCGGGGCTGTTTTTAATGTAGAAAGACACGCTGCGCTGAATAATTCCTGAGAATTACGTAAGTTTGTGGCTACAAATAATGAAAGTAGATACTATGGCAACAGAAACCAAGACTGCTCCTATCACACTCACAGAAAGAGCTTTAGCAGAAGTTAAAAATATAATTCAGGAGAAGAACGTACCAGAGGGATATGGCCTGCGCGTGGGCGTGCAGGGCGGTGGCTGCTCGGGCATGTCATACTTGCTGGGCTTTGACAAACCAAAAGACTCGGATGAAGTATTTCCGTTGGAAGGCGTAGAACTGATCATGGATAAAAAGCACGCTATGTATGTGTTAGGCATGCAGGTAGATTTCCAGGACGGGCTTAATGCGCGTGGCTTTGTGTTCAACAACCCGCAGGCTACCAGCACATGCGGTTGCGGCAGCTCCTTCTCCGCCTAAATAAACAAGCACCTTCTTTCTATTTAGATAAGCACAGCCCGGCCATTGGCCGGGCTGTGCTGCTTTACAGGTATAGGTTCCGGCTTGTGCCTATTACCAATAAAAAAGCCGGTCCTTTCCAGAACCGGTTTTTTTTATGCTATTGCTTTAGGTTATACTCGGTAGAAAAGCCACTTGGAAAGCTCTTTGTAGTTTATCTTTTTGCCATACATTAAAATGCCGACCCGGTAAATACGAGAAGCTAGCCAGGTGGTAAAAATAAACCCGAGCACCAGCAGCCCCATCGATAGCAGCAGCTCCCAGGCAGGCACGCCAAAGGGCACCCGCACCATCATCACAATAGGCGAGGTAAACGGAATGATAGACAGCCAGAACGAAACCGCACTATCCGGGTTTTTTAGCACCAGCGAGTACGACAAAATAAAGGACAGCACCAGCGGGATGGTGATCGGGAACATGAACTGCTGCGTATCCGTTTCGTTGTCTACGGCAGCACCAATGGCCCCGAACAGGGAACCATACAAGAGGTAACCACCCAGGAAGTAGAACAGGAAGCACCCGATAATGAGCGGCAGGTTCAGGTTACCAACGGCATTCAGCGTATCTGCTACCATCTCCGAGGCCTGGCTTTTTTCTTTTGCTGCGTCTTCGTCACTTACTTCTTCGCCCGTAGCTGCGGCACGCCCCGAGGCAAGCTGTTCCATGGGCGTAGGTGCCGGCTGAATATTGAACACCGCCTTTACGCCCGTGACCACCACCAGCGAGAGCACCACCCACAGCAGAAACTGCGTAAGCCCCACGGCGGCAATACCAATGATCTTGCCCATCATCAGCTGAAAAGGCTTTACCGACGAAATAATGATCTCAACGATGCGGCTTGTCTTCTCCTCGATCACGCCGCGCATGATCTGCACCCCATACATAAAAATGAAGAAATAAATAATGAGCGCTCCTGCCACGCCGGCCCCGGACGTGACAAAGGCATTGTTATCTTTCTCACCTTCATCGCTCAGGTTCACCGAGGCTACTGAAATATCCGCTTTCATGTGCTGGAGCACTTCACGGTCCAGGCCCGAGGCAATCAGGCGCTGGTTTTCCACTTCCTTCTCCAGCATATTTTCGAGCCGCACTTTTGTCTGCAGGCTGGTATTCTTTTTGGCAAATACTTTGATGCCCGTAGGATTATCGATGCTGATCTTGGGGATGTATAACAGGGCCGTATTGTCAGTTTCCTTATATACTTCCTTCGCCTGCTCCAGTGAGCCGGAAAGAGGCACAATCTTCAGATCATCCTTGCTTTCGAGCTTTCCGGCAAACAAACCGCTCTCGTCCAGCAGCATCACCGTTTCGGCACTATCCGACATGGAGATGAGCAGGCCGGGCAGCACCATAAACGCAGCCAGCAGCAGGGGCGTCAGGAAGCTCATGATCAGAAAGCTTTTCTTGCGCACCCGCGTCAGGTACTCGCGTTGAATAATTAACCATATTTTATGCATGAGACGGCTCTTTTACTTTTCGGATGAAGATATCATTTATACTTGGCACCAGCTCCACAAACGAGTGTACCTCCACGCGCTCAATGAGGTAGCGCAGCAAATCGTTCGGAGTGGTGCCGTTGAGTAATTTTATGTGGGCCCTGAAAATGCCATGGTTTACGTGTTGCTCCAGCACCTGGTAATCGGGCGAGGTGACCAGCAGGTTCCCGTTCCCGATCACCTGGAAGGTATCCGTTTTGTAAGCGTTCTTGATCTCTTTCACTGATCCGTCCAGCACCTTGCGCGACCGGTTAATGAGCGCGATATTGTCGCAAAGCTCCTCCACTGACTCCATCCGGTGCGTCGAAAAAATAATGGTGGCGCCCCGCTCGCGCAGGTTCAGGATCTCGTCCTTTATCAGGTTGGCATTGATGGGATCGAACCCGGAAAAAGGCTCATCCAGGATAATGAGCGAAGGCTCGTGCAGCACCGTGGCAATGAACTGCACTTTCTGCTGCATGCCTTTCGAGAGGTCTTCGATATGCTTGCCCAGCCACTCCCGTATTTCAAAACGGTCTATCCAGGTTTTGATGCGGGCCGTGGCGTCGCTCTTGCTTAGGCCTTTGAGTTGGGCCAGGTATAGCAGCTGCTCCCCCACCTTCATTTTCTTGTAAAGGCCGCGCTCTTCGGGCAGATAGCCCATTTCCTTGATATGGTCGGGCCGCAGGCGCTCTCCTTTAAAGTATATCTCCCCCGAATCGGCGCCTGTGATCTGGGTGATGATGCGGATAAGCGAGGTTTTGCCGGCGCCGTTGGGTCCCAGCAAGCCAAAAATGCAGCCCGCCGGAATCTCGAAACTCACCTCATCCAGTGCGGTGTGGTTGGCGTACTGCTTTGATACGCCGTTAATCTTAAGAATACTCAATGCTGGTTCCTTTAAGTTCAATCAAAAATAGCTTTATCCTGCGCATCAGGCAAATATATTCGGATTGTTAGATGTTTTATCGACGAAGCCTAGTTTTCAGAGGATGAAAGCCCCGGCAGCGCTGCCGAATAAAAAAGCCGCCTCTTCCTTTGCAGGAGGGCGGCTTTTGTTCTATCCGTTAGTAAATCGCGGCTTACTGAAAGTAATCTTTCACTTTCTCGAAGAAGCCTTTGTCGTTTTTACCTGGCTGGGGCGCAAAGTTGCCTGACTCCCGCAACGCCTCGAGCATGGCTCGTTCGTCGCTGCTGAGTGATTTTGGCGTCCATACATTGATGTGGATCAGCTGGTCGCCTCTGTCGTAGCCATTGATGTCTTTTATACCTTTGCCGCGCAGCCTGAAGATCTCGCCGCTTTGCGTGCCTGGTTTGATACTGATCTTTACTTTGCCCGAAATAGTCGGCACTTCGATCTCCGCTCCCAACGCCGCATCCACAAAACTGATGTACTGGTCGAAGATCACGTTGTTCCCGTCGCGCTTCAGGGTAGGGTGCGCCTCTTCCTCGATCTGGATCAGCAGATCGCCCGGCACGCCGCCGCGCTCGGGCACGTTGCCTTTGCCGCTCATAGACAGTTGCATGCCATCCATTACGCCAGCCGGCACATTGATCGAGATCACCTCTTCCTGCTGCTCGCGGCCTGTACCATGGCACACGTTACAGTTGTGCGTCACAATACGGCCTTCGCCGTTACAGGTAGGGCAAGTCGCTGTAGACACCATCTGGCCCAGCATGGTGTTTACCACCTGGCGCACCTGGCCCGAACCCTGGCACTGCCCGCAGGTCTGCATATCGGTGCCGTTCTTGGCGCCGTTGCCCCCGCAGGTACTACACGCCACATAGCGCTTTACTTTTATTTTTTTCTCAACACCATTGGCAATTTCTTCCAGGTTAAGCTTCAGCTTGATGCGCAGGTTGCTGCCCTTGCGCACACGGCGTCCGCCACCCCCGCGGGAGCCGCCAAAGAAACTTTCAAAAGGGCTTCCGCCGCCCCCGAAAATATCGCCGAACTGCGAGAAAATATCCTCCATGTTCATGCCACCGCCGCCAAAGCCGCCGTTCATACCCTGGTGGCCGAACTGGTCGTAACGCTGGCGCTTCTGCTGATCACTCAGCACCTCGTAGGCCTCCGCAGCTTCCTTAAACTTTTCTTCTGCGGTGTGGTCGTCGGGGTTCTTATCCGGGTGGTGCTTGATGGCTAGTTTACGGTAAGCCTTCTTTATCTCTTCCTGGCTGGCACTCTTGCTTACTCCTAAAACTTCGTAATAATCTCTCTTAGCCATTGCTTACGCTCCTATGATAACTTTTGAAAACCGGATCACCTTATCGTTCAAGGTATATCCCTTTTCAATTATGTCGATAACCTTCCCTTTCAGGTCATCAGATGGGGCCGGGGCTTGTGTTACAGCTTCCTGCAGGTCGCTGTCGAAGTTATCCCCAACCTGTACTTCGATCGGCTTCAGGCCTTTCTGCTGCGTTACATGCTTCAGCTTATGGAAAACAAGGTCCAGCCCCTGCGCCAGCACGTCCACCTCTTTGGTAGAGCCGAGCGCCTGCCTGGCCCGTTCCATATCGTCCAGCACCGGCAACAGGTCGCCCATCAGCTCCTGCGTAGCCGTCTTCGACAGGTCGATGCGCTCTTTAGCCGTGCGGCGTCTGAAGTTCTCGAACTCAGCCATCAGGCGGATGTATTTGTCTTTCATTTCTGCCAGCTCAGCTGCTGCAGTATCGGTAGGAGTCGCTTCGGTTTCATCCGTTTCCTCCTGCTGGTTCAGTGTCTGCTCCTCTTGCGGGGTGGCAGCATTGGCAGCATTTTCCTGAATTTCTTCCTGCGCCTGGTTGTTCTTGCTATCTTTATCTGACATAATGCCTCAAAAATATTAGGTTAATAAGTCTGTATTGTCTTGTCAATTAGTTTGCCAAACCGCCCTTCGTGTCAAGTTGGCACTTTTAATTCTGAATGACTGAGTAAATGAATGACTGAATAATGAGATGATATGCACACAAAACCTCACCTTGGTAGCCAGTATTTTATTCAATGATTCAAAATTCAATGATTCAAAATTCAATTATTCAAAATTAAAGCCGCAAGCGCTTAAAAAAAATCGGTAGACAACTTTGCAGCTTCTACCGATCATGTATAAATCACACGAGGTGGTTGCGCTAGCTATTGAGTGCCTCCCAGATCATGTCTTTTAACGTCATAATGTTCTTGCCTGTAATGCTCGATATAAAGACGGTTGGTAAACCTTCGGGCAGCGTTTGCCGCATTTCTTCTTCCAGCTCCTCATCCAGCATATCGGCTTTGGTGACAGCCAGGAGGCGCTTTTTGTCCAGAAGTTCCGGGTTAAAGGTTTCCAGCTCGTTCAGCAGCACCTCGTATTCTTTGGCAATGTCGGCACTCTCACAGGAAACCATAAATAACAGCATGGAGTTCCGTTCAATGTGGCGCAGGAAGCGTAATCCCAGTCCTTTGCCTTCGGATGCCCCTTCAATGATCCCCGGAATATCCGCCATCACAAATGACTTGTAGTCGCGATAAGCCACTACACCCAGATTAGGGGCCAGCGTGGTAAAGGCGTAATTGGCAATTTTAGGCTTAGCAGCCGATACAACCGAAAGCAGCGTGGATTTACCGGCATTCGGAAAGCCCACCAGTCCCACATCGGCCAGTAACTTAAGTTCCAGGATCACCCACTCCTCGCGGCCGGGCTCGCCGGGCTGGGCATGGCGTGGGGTCTGGTTGGTAGGCGATTTAAAATGGGCATTGCCCAGGCCACCGCGGCCGCCAGGCGTCAGGATAATTTCCTGGCCGTGTTCGGTGATCTCGCACATGACCTCGCCGGTCTCATCGTTGCGGGCAATCGTGCCCAGCGGTACTTCCAGCACCTCGTCTTTGCCCTGGGCGCCAAACGAGTGGCTGGGCCCGCCGTTATGGCCGTTTTCGGCAATAATATGCTTGCGGAACTGCAGGTGCAGCAGCGTCCATAGCTGGGAATTGCCACGCAGGATAATATGTCCGCCACGGCCGCCGTCGCCGCCGTCGGGTCCACCTTTGGCCGTCAGTTTATCGCGGTGCAGGTGTGCCGATCCCGCACCACCGTGACCGGAGCGCGAGCAGATTTTTACGTAATCAATAAAGTTGGATGATGCCAAATTATGGGGGCCTAAATGTCTCTTGCTACTTCCCTTCCTGCTTTGCTTTCAGGCCATCGATCTGCTGGCAAAGGTTGTTAAAGATCTCCTCGATCTCGCCAATACCCTCTACCGTACAGAATTTGCCCTGGCCTGCATAGTAATCGGCTACAGGGGCGGTTTTGGTGTTATACTCCTGCACACGCTTGCGGATCAGTTCTTCGTTCTGGTCGTCGGGGCGGCCGGATGTTTTGCCACGCAGCAGCAGGCGCTTGGTTAGCTCCTCGTCGTCTACCCGCAGGGCAATCATGCAGGAAATGGCGGTACCGTGCTCCTGCAACAGCTTGTCCAGACCCTGCGCCTGCGGCACGGTGCGCGGAAAGCCATCGAAAATAAAGCCGGCAGCCTGCCGATGCTCTTTCACTTTGTTCTCAATCATGCCGATCACCACTTCGTCGGGTACCAGCAGGCCGCTGTCCATCAAATTTTTAGCTTCCAGGCCCAGGGCGGTGCCTGCAGCAATTTCGGAACGAAGCAAATCGCCGGTAGACAAGTGGATAAGGTTGTATTTATCAATCAGCTTCTGACTCTGAGTTCCTTTACCGGCTCCCGGAGGACCAAACAAAACGATGTTGAGCATATCTTATAGCTAGAAATAAAAGGCAAATGTACGTATAAAATTAATGTGCTTTTTCAAATTTTCGAACGGCTGCTAACCCGCTTCCCATTTAAAAGCCTGCAAACGCGCGCAGTTTTTGGTTGGTTACGACACGATTTTATAAATATCGCGCAGGTTGCGGCCCAGGCCATTGTAATCCAGGCCATAGCCTACCACAAAATCATTGGGAATCGTTTTGGCCACGTATTTCACCTCCAGCTCATGCTGCAGGCACTCGGGCTTCATTAGCAGCGTAGCCACCTCCACCGAAGCCGGGCCGCGGTCTGCCAGTTGTTTGAGCAGGCCATGCACCGTATGGCCCGTGTCCACAATGTCTTCCAGCACAATCACATGGCGCCCGCTGATGTCTTCGTTCAGGCCCAGGATCTCTTTTACCTTGCCCGTGCTGTGCATATCCTGGTAAGAGGCCAGGCGGATAAAGGAAACTTCGCAAGGAATGGAAATGCGCTTGAGCAGATCAGCGGTAAACATAAAGGAGCCATTGAGCACAGCCAGGAAAAGTGGCGTTTTGCCGGCATACGCCTGGTCCAGTTGCTCGGCCAGCATCACGATGCGTGCAATGATCTCTTCTTCGCAAATGTATGTGCTGAAACTGCAATCATGCAGGGTTATGGTACGGGGATTCATGGGTCGGTTCTTTTGGTGGCCTGACAAAGATAAGTATAAATTAAAAAATAAGCCCAACGCAATGGTTGGGCTTATACTTACAGGCACTTATTATTGCTCTTACTTTGCTGCAAGGCCTTTTAAAACAATGGTATGCGGCGGCATGGCGTCCGCTTTTGCAGTAGATGGGGCCACGTGGGTGGCATCCAGGTTTATTTTGTTCAGCTCCTTGTTGATCTTGATCGGCGCTTCGGGAATGGCGGGCTCCTGGTCCAGGGCAATGTAAGGCGCAATAACCAGCGACACGATTGACATGAGCTTGATGAGAATGTTCATACTTGGCCCGGAGGTATCCTTGAACGGGTCGCCCACGGTATCGCCTGTTACGGAGGCCTTGTGCGGCTCGGAGCCTTTATACTCCATCACGCCGTTGATCATCACGCCCTGCTCAAACGATTTCTTGGCGTTATCCCAGGCGCCGCCGGCATTGGACTGGAACATGGCCATCAGCACACCCGACACAGTTACGCCGGCCAGCAGACCGCCCAGTACCTCGGCCGAAGAAGTATCCGGCAGCACGCCTTTCAGGCCGAACCCGATAATGAGCGGCACGATCAGGGCAATAGCGCCCGGCAGCAGCATCTCGCGGATAGCGGCTTCGGTAGAGATGGCCACGCATTTTTCATACTCGGGCTTTCCGGTGCCTTCCATAATGCCGGGAATCTCCCGGAATTGGCGGCGCACTTCATGCACCATCGCCATAGCTGCCCGGCCTACCGCTGCAATTGCCAGCGCCGAGAAAACAAACGGGATCATGGCTCCTATAAACAGGCCAGCCAGCACCGGTGCTTTGTACAGATCTATACTTGGGATGCCGGCAATGCCTACAAAAGCGGCAAAAAGCGCCAGCGAGGTAAGCGCAGCAGAGGCAATGGCAAAGCCCTTACCGGTAGCCGCCGTGGTGTTGCCCACAGCATCCAGAATATCCGTGCGGCCGCGTACTTCTTTGGGCAACTCGCTCATTTCAGCTATACCGCCGGCATTATCAGCAATAGGTCCGAAGGCATCAATGGCCAGCTGCATGGCCGTGGTGGCCATCATACCTGCTGCGGCTATGGCCACGCCATACAAGCCTGCCGAGGCATACGAGAGCACAATGCCGGCTGCCAATACAATAATAGGCAACACCGTGGAGTGCATACCCACTGCCAGACCGGCAATGATGTTGGTAGCATGGCCCGTAGAAGATTGCTGCACAATAGAGTTCACCGGCCCTTTGCCCATAGCTGTATAGTGCTCGGTGATGATACTCATAAGCGAGCCCACAGCAAGGCCTACCAGCACAGCTAGGTAAACGCCGTTGGCAGTAAACTCAAAATTGCGGAGGGTAAGGGTTTCGGGCAGCAGCCAGTGAATTACGAAGTAGGTGACAACAGCGGTGAGGGCTACCGAGATCCAGTTGCCGCGGTTTAGGGCCGCCTGCACGTTGCCGCCTTCCTTTACACGCACAAACAACATCCCGATCAGGGAGAAGATAATGCCCAGCCCCGCGATCATCATCGGAAGTATAACCGGCGAGATGCCGCCAAAGTTGTCCTGCACCACTACCTCGCGGCCCAAAACCATGGTAGCCAGGATCGTGGCCACGTACGAGCCGAAAAGGTCAGCGCCCATCCCTGCCACGTCGCCTACGTTGTCGCCCACGTTATCGGCAATGGTAGCCGGATTGCGCGGGTCGTCTTCCGGAATGCCGGCTTCTACCTTGCCTACCAGGTCAGCGCCAACGTCGGCTGCTTTGGTATAGATACCGCCGCCCACACGGGCAAACAAGGCAATACTTTCAGCACCCAGCGAGAAGCCCATGAGCACTTCCAGGGCGCGCTCCATCTCAATGCCATTCACATCGGCGCCGGTGCGCTGCACAAAATAATAGTAAAAGGCGATAAACAAGGAGCCTAGTCCCAGCACGGCCAGGCCTGCCACGCCCATACCCATCACTGAACCTCCTGCAAACGAAACGTTCAGTGCCCGGGAAAGGCTGCTGCGGGCTGCCTCAGCAGTGCGCACGTTTGCCTTGGTAGCAATCCGCATGCCGATGAAGCCTGCCAGTGCAGAAAGAAAGGCCCCGATCAGAAAGGCTACCACAATAAGCGGGCTCGACTTCTCGCCGGTAGAGCCCAGGTAAAACAATAAGAGTGAAGCGATCACCGCAAAGATGGCTAAGACTTTGTATTCAGCCTTCAGGAAAGCCATTGCGCCGTCAGCGATGTGGCGTGCAATGGTGCTCATGCGCTCGTTGCCGGCAGGCTGCTTTGTTACCCAGGCAGAGCGAATCCAGGTGTAGAGAAGCGCCGCCAGTCCAAAGGCAGGAATTGCGTAAAGAATAGGTTCCATTCAGTAGGTTTAAAGGTTAAAGTATATGCGTATTGCTATTAAAGAAAGGGGACTTTATTGACTTTTCCAAATACATACCGACAAAGCTTTTCCACATTCCGGGCAGCTATACCGCTAAATGCAAACGCGTTACAACATTAATTCAGAAAAAGCTTTGTACGTACGCCTGCAGCCCCTTGTTAGTGTAACTAAAAACGCAAAAGGCCAGCCCTGGGGGCCGGCCTTTGCCTGTGGTTTATACTTTTAACAAGGCCTCTGCTGTGGCCCCAATCCCTTTATAGTTTCGCCATCAGCTCCCGGTACAGGGCTACCATACTTTCAATATCTTTTTTGTGGACGATCTCGTCGGGTGTGTGCACGTTATCTTCCGGGGCACCTACAAAGCACCAGTCCCAGGGATAGGCGCTGTACTGCAGCTCTTTGGCGTCGCTGCCGCCGGCTCCTTCCACTTCCAGCTGGTAGGGTATGCCGGAGGCTTTGGCAATCCCGATGATCTTCTGCACATACGCCCGGCGTGGGATCAGGCTGTCGCGCATCGAAATGGCCACGCCCTGCCCGGCCTTCACCCCTTCGGTTACCCAGGTAATGTCCGAGATCAGGGCCTGCCGCACACCGTAATGTTCGTAAATGTAGCGCGCCAGGTAAGCTACCGAGCCGCCGCCATGCTCCTCCCAGCTGCTGAAAGCAATAATGCCGTTTTCCAGCGTTTCAGCTACCTGCAACGCACTCCACACGCCCAACCGGTTATCCATGTAGCAGGACTGCACCGTATCATCGGTTTCGCGGAAGTTGCATTTAAAAACCAGCTCCGTGCCGCGTTCAATTTCCCGCTCGTAAGCATAGGTCAAAGCGTGCGCTTCTTCGTCATACTGCAGGGTGCATTCAATTTTACCCTGAGCATCTTCGCCTACCAGTTTATAACCCGATTTTATACTTGGCCCGCCAATCTGCACCAGCTCGTTGCCATAGCGTACCGTAAAACCGATGGAATCCATGTGCGCAAAAATTGCACTCCTTGGCTTGCCGAACACCAACAGGATGCAGTCCTGAAACTGCTCGCCGGAGAGCACCTTCGGTTCGGTGCGCCAATGAACTTTCTGCGCTTCAATATAGTTCAACAGATATTCTGAAAGGCTTTTTTCGTTGCCAGATGGGGCTTGTATCCGGCAGAGTTCCTCAAGTAATCTCATAGGTATTTTCTTTTTAGGGAATCCAAATTTAATAATATTGTTGTACTTTTAGAACTTCAGGCGCATCACAGGTCTGCAGCAATCTAAAGCATCGAATAGTCTTATCTTACATGAAGAAGTTATTATTTCTTTTCTTCTCCTTTGTATTACCGGCCCTGGCAACCGCCCAGCAGTCCGACACCACCGCCATGCGCAACGTTACTTTCGAGTCGATCGAAGTAATTCCGGATGTCGCGCGGGTAAAAGGCATGCTGCTGTTGAACAAAGACATCCAGTATGAACTGGAAGGTGCTGTTGACAACATGTATAACTTCAAGTTTGAGCGGGCCGAAAAACAGTTCCGCTCGCTGCGCCGCCGCTACCCCGATCATCCGCTGCCCTACTTCCTTATGGGCCTGAGCCAGTGGTGGAAGATCCTCCCGACCAATATCCAGACGCTGAAGTATGATGCGCCTTTCTTTGCTTACATGGACACCACCATACAGAAAGCGGAAAAGATGTATGATCAGAACGAGCAGAATGTAGAGGCTGCCTTTTTCCTGGCGGCGGCTTACGGCTTTGAGGCACGGCTCCATTCTGAGCGCAGCAACTGGCGCAAAGCAACGGTAGCCAGCAAGCACTCCCTGGAGTTTATGGAGAAAGCCAAAGCCGGCAACGGCCTGAGCCCGGAGTTCCTCTTTGGCGAGGCGCTGTTCAATTACTATGCCGTCTGGATCCATGATACTTACCCGATGCTGCGCCCGGTGCTGCTTTTCTTTCCGGATGGTGACAAGCGGCTTGGCCTGAAACAGCTGCGCTACGTGGCCAACAGCGGTTTTTATACCGGCACCGAGGCCAAGGTCTTTTTGATGAAGATCTATGCCAACGAAGAAAACAACATGAATGAGGCCTTGGGAGTAGCACAGTCGATGGCCCTCAAATACCCCGATAATGCCTACTTCGAACGGTTTTATGCCCGCCTTTTGTTTGTGCAGGGGCATTTTACCATGGCTGAGCGCGTGTCGCTGGACATTCTTAGCAAACTGGAGCAGAACATGCCCGGCTATGAACCGGTGAGCGGGCGCTATGCGTCCTATATTTTAGCTTACATTAACCAGAACAAGTATAGGGACCTGGATAAGGCGAAACAGTACTACCAGAACGCCATTATGTATGCCGAGATGACCAACGAGCGTGATTCCGGCTACTTTGTAAACTCCTACTTGAACCTGGCCCGCATTGCCGAACAGCAAAAAGACTTGCTGCTGGCCAAACGCTATTATACTGTCGTGCTCAACGCCAGCGCAAACGATAAAAAATCCGCCCCTTTTAAAGAAGCGCGCAGTTTTCTCAAAAAGCACAAGAAGCTTAAGTAAACAGCTGCAGGAAAGCCTCGCGGTGCGCCAGCAGGGAGTAGTGCTGCGCTACCCACGCCTGCCCTTTTTGCCCCATCCGGAGCCGGCGCTCGGGTTGTAACAGGAGTTGCTCCAGATGCGCATACCATTCTTCGGGCGTGCGACAAGTATAGCCTGCTTCCACATCGGGCACAGCCACCAGGTTAGCACCTACGGCCGAAACTACCGCCGGAATGCCCAGCGCCATATACTGCAAGGCTTTGAACGCACACTTTCCTCTAGCCCATTCATTGTCCGGAAGGGGCATTAACCCGATGTCTATTTGCCGCAGATCTTCCAGCTCTGTTTCTTCCCGCCAGGGCAAAAACGTGAGCGAGCGTAACGGCAAAGCCGGTATCTGATCCGCTATCACCAGAAAAGTGAAATCATACTTTTGCTCCAGTTGCTGCAGAACGGGCGTTATCAGGGCAAGGTAGGGCAGGGTAGAATGCGAGCCCGTCCAGCCAATGACCACCCGCGGCGCGTGCTGCCGATTGGCTGACAGCTGATATTTTGCAGCATCGAGGCAGGTGGGCAGGTAAACGGCTGCCCGATTATACCGTTGGGCATACGCCTGCAGGAAATGGTTGCCGCAGCTCACTTTATAGCTCCAGCGGCAGATAGCCGCTACTTTCTGAGGGTGCTTATACTTTGCAATGGCTTTGTTTCCATCTGTGGTGTTAGGCAGCCAGATGGCATCGTCGAAATCATATAGCAGCTTTTTCCGGAAAATGTAGGTCACGACCCATTCAAACCAGGGCGATCCCAGCGGCGTGGCCTCGCGGTGCACAAAAACATAATCATAGCCAGCAAGTTGCCCTAGGAGCCAAAGCCGCCGCAGCATGCCCAAGCCAAATCCCCATACTTTGTGCAGCGTGTGCCCCGGCTGGTACAGCACCTCCCATTCTTTTTTACGCCAGAAAGGGGCCAGCCGGTAGTTTATTCCCTGCGCCTGTAATGCGGGCAGCCACTGCTCTACCCGGAACCGCTGGGATGCGGCCTGGTTTACAGGGTAGGGAACCACAAACAGCACGTTCATACTTGCCTTGTAGTGCTTAAATGCCCGAAGAAGTACGCATAGGCTTCCCGTATCCGCTCCGGCGACCTGTACTTGCGCGTCAGCAAGGGGATTTCCTGCCGGTGACCGGGGTTTTGTAGGATCAACAGGATCTTGTCTAAAGCCTGCGCCACGCTCCCCTCCTGTTGCAGGTTAAATACCGCGCCGCCTCCTTCGTTGCGGATGATCTCGCTGTCGTCGCCTACGCCTTCGGTCAGCAGCACAGGCAAGCCGCTGGCCCAGTACTCGCCAATTTTGACGGGGGAACAGAACCGGGCAGAAGGATGTGCCTTGATAGTGGCAAAAGCAAAATCGGCGGCGGAGAGGTATTGTGGTACGTGCTGGTGCGGCACGCAAGCTATGTACACTTTGTTACTGTCAATCTGATGCTGTTGTAGCTGGTCTAGAATTTCATTCTCAGACTGCGGCGAAAGTATAAGCAGCCGGAAACCTGGTATGCTGTCAAAGCATTGTTTATAGATGGCAAAAGCCTCCTGTTTGTAGTATAAGTCACCATACTTGCCCACATAGATGCCGGTAAGGGAAGCCTCGGGCAAGCCTAGTCTTTCTCTGACTGCTGTTCTGTCGCTTTGGTTATAAGCAAACGTTTTTCCATCAACTCCATTCCGAACAACCTGCACCTGATCCGTTCGATTTGGTAACAAGGCCATAAGATGCGCTTTATACTGTTCTGAAACAGTGATAAGCCCGGCAGCTTGGCTGGCCTGCATACGTTCCCATCGCTTCTGGAAAATATAGCGTGGATCATACTCTTTCCAAACGCCCGTGTCCAGCATATAAGCTGCATGAGGCTCAAAAAAGGTAATATAGATCGGAATGTGCAATGCTTTGCTTACCCCAAGCGCCAGTGAGCCGGCGAGTGTTCCCACCGCCACAATCGTATCTATCCTTTCTTTTCTTGCAATGCGTTGAAGTTCCTTTGGAAACCGGATAAAATCACCTGCCTTTGTGAGCAGGTTCATGCCCCTACCTTTACTGTAAAGCTGGTAACAAGGGCCATAATAAGTGGAGGTGAATTCCTGCTTTTCCCTGTTTTCCCGCTCAATGGTTACCAGTACTACCTTGTCAATCTGCCGCATTTGCTTCAGGGCCTGGCTATGCAGCAGCGTAGTGGCTTGGGTCAGCGGATCATCCAGCCCCCAGTAGTTGAGCAGCATCAGTTTCAGACCGGCCATTTTACTGCTTTAGTGCCTTTTCATATACTGCAACGAGTTGTTGTATATGCGTTTCTTTCCTATACTTTGCTGCTACCTCCCTGGCCGCATCAGCATACGGAGTCAAAAGGCTCTTTTCATGATAAAGTAGTTGGATCTTCTTCAGGAAATCAGCTTCATTATCCTGTTCGAAATAAAGCTGCCTTTCTCCTGATACTTCTTGCAGTACTTCCAGATTTGGTACCAGGCAAGGCAAACCTATTGCCATCGCTTCTGCCATGGCAATACAAAAACCTTCATACCGCGACGCAAGCACAAACACATCATACGTAGGCAGTACCTTTTCAAGGTGCGCTTCACTGCCCAGCAGGCGCACATTGGTAATTTCATACTCGCGAATATAGTTTTCCAATTCCTCCCTTTGGTGCCCTTCTCCATAAATATCGAGAGTAATGGCATACTTGCGCAACTGTCTCAAACACTTAAGTAGAAAAAGGTGTCCTTTCTGAGGCCGCAGGTTACCAACTGCCACTAACTTCAAGCCTGTGTCTGCAAAAGAACGTTTATCGACAGCTTCGTTAAAAAACTGATTGCCCACAAAATTATATAGTATGTTTGCTTCTCCCGGAACAGCAATATGCTGTGTATAATCGTTATAAGCAGCCTGCGATACAAAAACAGCCGTTTGCTTTGCTGAATAGGTTATCTTTTCCAGATATTTACTCAGTATATTGGGATTAAAAGCATCATGCGTTATCAAGCTGTGCACACTAAACAGCAGGGGTACCTTGCCGCTCATGGCTAACCTTGCAATGATAGTTGGCCAGTACAGATGGGAATGGACCAGATCGGCATTGTACGTCTGTATTATTCTATGTAACATGATAGCACACCTGGCTATATCATACTTGTTAACATAATTCAAACAGATAACTTCTTTTACATGATGTAAATTTGATAGAAGAGTATGCTGAGGCCTCAAATAAACAACAATGTTCGTGAATTTAGTGGGCAACGCATTTATGTAGTCTACAAATATAATCTCTGCTCCTCCTAGGCCTAATGATTCCGTAACATGAATAAGTGTTGATCCTAAAGCCATTCTGTTTGTACATTACAAGCCTAATATTTTCTATAATAAGTTAATGTCATCAAAACCCAATTTATTAATAGTAGGCAACTTTAACAGGAAAGATTATTTAGACCTGTTTAAAGGTAGCCAAAACTATTTTGATTTTTTCTTTCTGGAGTTCGCTGCTCCTCAGGAGATTCAAAATTCGTATTACCAAACCTATGGCAAAGCTATTTTCTGGGGAGATTTTAAAACTGCTGACGATCTGCTGCAACTAATTAAGCCACAGAAAGTTATCTTCTTCTTTATTGAATCTTACTATCATGTGGTGTTGAATTTAGCTTGTAAAGTAGCCGGTATTTCAACGTATCATCTGGACCATGGGCTGCGGGACATAAACATTAACACCCGGCTTGAAACGTATTTTATACAACAAAAAGGCACCCCGGTGCATGTTAAGCAGGTACAGAAACTAAAACAACTCCTACCAAGGCTGCGGGCGCGGCTTTTTCTGCACAATTCAGTAGAGCGTCTTCCGCCTCCAGAAGCCGCCTTCTTCCGGCACTTTTATAAAGTCAGGAGCGCCAAGCATTACCTGGCTACTTTTAAAGCGATAAATTCGCCGCTTCGGGTAGCAGATGCTTATATTGCTTTCAGCCCTAAAGTATATGAAGTACACCAGCAGCAGGATTTCTTGCCGCCGGGAAAAGTAGTACATTTTACGGGTTTTCTTTCCTACGATCATTTAGCCGACATCAGGCCTGCCGCTACTGCCCGCAAACAAATACTATTTATTGATCAGGGGCTGACAACCCGATGCATTTTAGGGTGGACACCAGAGCGCTATCGTCTTTTTATTGCTGCGTTTACTAATATCTGCCTATCCTTTGGCTATGATTTATATGTCAAGCCCCACCCTATTCAGCCAAAGCAGGAAGTGGATTGCTGGGCTGACAGGCCAAACGTTCACCTCATCAATGATAAAGAGTTAACGGCTATACTTCCTGAAACCCCGCTCATTATCGGCTTTTTCTCTACCTACCTGCTCCCGCTTATGGCCCTTCCCCATACCACTGTTCTCACACTGGAAAACCACCCGGTTGGCAAACTCGATGTTTCAAAATCCTTTATAGAAGCTGGTGTGGCCAAACCGATCTATGATCTGGAAGAACTGCACGACATTCTGCCAAACATAGCCTCACTGCACGAGCAGCAGCTGCCGAACAAAGCAAAATTCACGGAGGAATGGCTGTATAAATTTGATGGTAAAAGCGGAGAGCGCCTGCGGGATATTTTGCTGCGCAACGAATTATAAAACAGAAGGGCTGCCATACTTGGGCAGCCCTTCTGTTTTATGATATAGTAGGTTGACTTATACTTTCGCCGTAACGGGCGCCTGCACTTTCTCTTTAAAATACTCCAGCGTCCTTTTCAGGCCTTCGGCACGGTCTACCTTAGGTTCCCAGCCTAACAGCTCTTTTGCTTTGGTGATGTCGGGCTGGCGTTTCTGCGGGTCATCGAGTGGCAGGGGCTGGTATTCCAGCTTTAATTCCACGCCGGTCAGGTTGCAAATCTCTTCTGCAAACTCCTTAATAGTAATTTCCGAAGGATTGCCCACGTTTACTGGCATAGCGTAATCACTTAGCAGTAGACGGTAAATGCCTTCTACCAAATCATCCACATAGCAAAAAGAACGGGTCTGGCTGCCATCGCCAAAGATGCTCAACGGCTCTCCGCGCAACGCCTGGCTTAAAAAAGCTGGCAGCACACGGCCATCATCCAGGCGCATGCGAGGGCCATAGGTATTAAAGATGCGCACAATACGCGTTTCCAGACCATGGTGCATGTGGTAGGCCATGGTCATGGCCTCCTGAAAGCGCTTGGCTTCGTCGTAGCAACCTCTTGGCCCTACCGGGTTCACATTGCCCCAGTAATCCTCGCGTTGCGGATGCACCAGCGGGTCGCCGTATACCTCGGAGGTAGAGGCAATCAGCATACGGGCATTTTTTGCTTTGGCAAGCCCCAGCAGGTTGTGTGTCCCCAGCGATCCTACCTTCAAGGTCTGGATCGGGATCTTCAGATAATCGATCGGACTGGCCGGGGATGCAAAATGCAGGATGTAATCCAGCGTACCCGGTACGTGTACAAACTTGGACACGTCGTGGTGATAGAACTCGAAATCTTCCAGTTTAAAAAGATGCTCGATGTTCTCCAGGTTGCCCGTGATCAGGTTATCCATGGCAATAACATGGTACCCTTCTTTAATAAACCTATCACAGAGGTGCGAGCCCAGAAAGCCCGCTCCGCCTGTGATCAATACCCTCTTTTTTGACATATGATTAGTTAGACAGCTGCATTTTCTTCATGCACCACCTGCTGCAGGCCAATGCCATAGTAGGTGAAGCCCTTGTCGCGCATATCGGCGGCATCGTAAATGTTACGGCCGTCAAATACCACTTTGTTCTTCATCAGTTTGCTTACTACAGTAAAGTTAGGCGCTCTGAATTCCGGCCATTCTGTTACCAGCAGCAAAGCGTCGGCATCGATCAGGGTTTCATACTCATCCTTGCCATACTCAATGCTATCGCCCAGCGTGTGCTTGGCTTCTTTTATCGCAACCGGGTCATAGGCACGCACGCTTGCGCCCTGCTCCAGCAGCTTCTGGATAATTACCAGCGATGGCGCTTCGCGCATATCGTCTGTTTTCGGCTTAAAGGAAAGCCCCCAGATGGCAAACGTTTTACCGGCCAGCTCCCCGTTGAAGTGCTTGCTGATTTTATTGAAAAGAACAGATTTCTGATTTTCATTCACTTCCTCCACGCTCTGCAGCACACGCATCTGGTAGCCATTTTCAGAAGCTGTTCTGATAAGTGCTTTCACATCTTTGGGGAAGCACGAGCCGCCGTAACCAATACCCGGATAGATAAACTTGTTACCGATACGGGCGTCGGAGCCAATGCCCTTGCGCACCATGTTCACATCGGCACCCATGATCTCACAAAGATTGGCAATGTCGTTCATGAACGAGATCTTGGTAGCCAGCATCGCGTTAGCGGCATACTTAGTCATCTCGGCTGATGGAATATCCATGCAAATGAGCGGGTGGCCGTTCATCAGGAAAGGTTTGTAGAGCTTCTTCATCACCTTCTCGGCTTTGTCGGAGGCTACGCCCACTACAATACGGTCCGGCTTCAGGAAGTCTTCGATGGCGGCACCTTCTTTCAGGAATTCGGGGTTAGAGGCCACATCAAACGGAATGTTCACGCCACGGGCGGCCAGTTCCTGCTCAATAGCAGCGCGTACTTTGTTTGCCGTACCAACCGGCACAGTGCTTTTGGTAACCACTACCAGGTAGTCGTTCATATTCTGGCCAATGCTCTTAGCCACTGCCAGCACATACTTCAGGTCGGCCGAGCCGTCCTCACCCGGAGGTGTTCCTACGGCAATAAAGGCAGCATCGCAGCCCTGGATACTGGCCGGCAGATCAGTGGAAAACGTCAGGCGCTCCTTCTGGGAGTTGCGTACCACCATTTCTTCCAAACCTGGCTCATAAATAGGAAGGATTCCGTTTTTCAGGTTCTCAATTTTTTTGGCATCGATATCGATACAGATCACATCAATACCAACTTCGGCAAAACAGGTTCCTGTTACCAGGCCTACATATCCAGTACCAACTACAGCTATTCTCATAATAATTAATAGATAGGGTTACAAATTTAAAATTTTCTCTGAGTATTATGTTTATATATTGTTCTAATCACTTTTTTAAGCAGACCATTCCTCTTTAAGCCTGCAGGTAATTTTTCCACCAATGCTGAAAAACCAGCAGTATCCATGCTTTGGTCTGAACAGAAGCTATAGAAGCCGAGTTCAGGCGCTGCCGGATGTTGCGTATCTGCTGCACGTCAAATATTCCCTGCGCCGCTATAAAATCATCCGAGAGATACTCGCCGAGCAAGCCCCGGGCTTCGGTCGTCAGAAACGATTGCAGTGGAATTTCAAAGCCTTTCTTGGGTCTGTTAAACAGTTCGGCCGGTAAAATCTTCCGGAACGTTTCCTGCAGAATCTTTTTACGGATAACATTATCTATCTTGGAGGTGACAGGTAACGCAAATACGAATTCCACCAGCCGATGATCGAGAAAAGGACTGCGTATTTCAAGATTATTGGCCATGCCCATCAGGTCAATTTTGGGTAGCATATCGTTTGCCAGTACCACTTGCCAGTCGGCACACAGTACGGTGTTTAAATCATAAGGGTTACCGGCAAAGCACTGCAACAAATTATTTTTTCTTTCCTGGTATACTTCATCATAAACAAACTGCTGTTTATCAGGATTTAACAACGCTATTGCTTCCGCTTCCTGTTGCCACGAGGTCCAAAACCAATACCGTTCCCGTGCCGATAAGCCGGCTCCTGTTGCAAAACGTTGTAACTGCCTTACTTTATTGCCCAGCGCCGTGCTTCGGGAAGCAGGCAGCGCCTCCCATACCTTCCGGAACTGCTGCACGGCAGCAACGGCAACCCCGCCGGCTTTTACTTTATACTCTGCCCTGTGTTTGTTATAACCGGCAAACAATTCATCCGCCCCGTCTCCGGAGAGCACGGCTTTTACCTTTTTGCCTGCATGCTGGCTTAAGGCATATACCGCCAGCGCCGATGAATCGGCAAAAGGCTCGCTCAGAGCATCCAGCATCCCTGTCAGGTGCTGGTGCAGGTCCTCGTTGCGCAGCAGCAGCTCAGTATGGTTGGTGTTATACTTGTGCGCTACCAGCCGGGCATAGTGGGTTTCGTCGAAGTATGGCGCGTCTTTAAAGCCTACGGAAAAAGTCTGCAGATGTGACACCTGCCCCGAAGCCAGCGCCACCACTACCGACGAATCAATGCCCCCGCTCAGAAAAGCGCCGACTGGCACGTCGGCTACCAGCCGCTCGGCCACTGCCTCTTCTAGCAGCTGTTGCAGCTTTACCTGTTGTTGCGGGTAGGGCAGCGGGTTATGGGCGGCTTTAGCGGCATCAAAGGGTAGGCGGTACCATTGCAAGTGCTGCACCTTGCCCTGCCTGATAAAAAGCGCGTGGCCGGGCAGCAATTTCGTTACGCCCCGCAGCATGGCGGCGGGCGCCGGCACATACGTCAGTTGCAAATACTGAAACAGGGAAGTATAATCTACTTCACGTGGAACGCCCAACGCCAGCAACGCACTCATTTCAGAGCCGAACAGGAACTGATCCGCATCCCTATAGTATAGCAGCGGTTTTTCGCCGTACCGGTCGCGGGCAATGAACAGGCTTTGGGCAGCAGCATCATAAATGGCCAGCGCAAAGAACCCCCGCAACTTGGTGAGGAAATCCGGCCCTTGTTGGATGTATAGCTGCAGAACCACTTCCGTATCAGAGGTGGTCTGCAAAGGCAGACCGCTTTGCTGCAGCGCTGCCCGCAGTTGTTTATAGTTAAATACCTCGCCGTTAAAGACAATGGTATAGCGCCCTGTGGCCTCGGTAAAGGGCTGGTTTGCCTCCGGAGCCGGATCAATAAGGGAAAGCCGCCGGTGTGCCAGCCCCACAGGCCCGTGCCGGTAGAGGCCCTCGGCCTCGGGGCCCCGGTGCTGCAGTGCCTCCGAGGCCTGCCGCAGCTTTGCCATGGCCCCGAGGCCGGCCTCCGTAAATGCAAAAACGCCCGTTAGTCCACACATATCTTACTTGTAAAGGTATACTTTATCTTGTAGCGTTTACTTTGTGGCAGGGAGCAACCCCTAAATTTTTGCAGCATATCAGCCAATTTTTAACAGATATAACAACCCGCTTCCGGTTTAAAAGTATAGTAAAGACAGATCACCCTAAGCATCTTTATGAAACCGGATTGGTTGGACAAGAAAGAATATCCCTTTAAATCACGATACATACAATTAGAGGCAGGCAGAATGCATTATGTAGACGAAGGGAAAGGAGCGCCTATTGTCATGATACACGGCACCCCTTCCTGGTCGTTTCTGTACCGCAACCTGATCAAAACGCTCCGGAAAAAATATCGTTGCATTGCTATGGACATGATCGGCTTTGGCCTCTCGGACAAGCCCGATGACTGGAGCTACAAGCCCCGGGCCCATGCGGCCAACTTTGAGCGGCTAATGGAACACCTGCAGCTAAAGGATGTTACCCTGCTGGTGCATGACTTCGGCACCCCCATCGGGTTGTCCTATGCCATTAAACACCCCGAGAATGTGAAAGGCATTGTGATGCTCAACTCCTGGACCTGGTCTTTGTCCAAACACGAGGCCTTTCCCAAAGCCAGCAAGTACCTAGTAGGGCCGTTGGGCAAGTTTCTGCATTCCAAGCTCAATGTATCTACCAAAACCCTGGTAAATGAGCTCTTCGGGGATATGGAAAACATACCTGAGCCTATAAAGCAGCACTACGTGAAAGCCCTCGGGAAACCCGAAGAACATGTTAAAAAGCTAGCCTGCGCCCGGGAACTGGTAGGCGCCAGCATGTGGTACGAGGAACTGTGGCTGCAGCGCGGTAAGATCCAGGACATCCCCACACTTATACTTTGGGGGGAGCGCGACAAGCTGATAAAGATTGAGGCGCTACAGCGCTGGAAGCGGTTTTTCCATGAGTGTTATGTGATCCATTTCGAGAGCGGCGGCCACTTCCTGCAGGAGCAGAATGCAGAGGAGATCGCCACGTATGTGCAGAACTTTGTGCATGAAGAAGAGCGGAAACGAGCCGCTGCCTGAACCCTTTATCCTGAATAAACCTTTTTGCCGCCACACCGGCAAAGCCTATGAGCAAACAATTAGTTACACGTAAACCTTTACACTATGCAACAGCCAAATGAAAATAACAAACACACAAGCGTTAACTCCCCACAAAACCCGTTAAATGAATCGCCGGCAAGCCTGATGAGATCCTGGCAGCAACTGCGCGAACTGGATTGCAACCTGGCCGAACAAAAGTATAACGACCTGGCTACGGGAGAAAAGCCCGCACGGCAAAAGAGACGCTAACACACGACGACCAAGCGGTACTTCCGCCTTATAACACAACAGGCGCAGAACTCATCTTCTGCGCCTGTTGCTATTTAGGAAGTATAAGAAAAGCGGTATTACGCCTGCAGCACAGGTGCCTGCATGGCCACTTCCTTGCTGGAGAGGAAGATCTTACCCGGATTCAGAATGCCATGCGGGTCAAACAAATCTTTGATGCCGCGCATCAGGTGCAGTTGCACCGGGTTAAGGGCAATGCCAATGTAGGGCCGCTGCACCAGGCCAATGCCATGCTCACCGGAAATAGTACCGCCCAGGCTAACACATAGCTCGAAAATCTCTTTTATACCTTCCGGCAGCTTGTGGTTCCAATCCTCGTCGCTCATATCGGCTTTCACAATGTTGACGTGCAGATTCCCGTCGCCAGCATGGCCGTAGCACACCGATTTGAAGTTATACCTGCGGCCGATCTCCTTTACGCCTTTGAGCAGTTTGGGCAGCTCGGCCCGGGGCACCACCGTATCTTCTTCCTTGTATACCGAGTTGCCTTTTACCGCATGGGGCACGTTGCGGCGCAGTTGCCAGAGCTCAGCTTTCTGCTTTTCGGTATCGGCCACCAGAATATCGCCTACATCAAATTGCTCCAGCACTTCATACACGCGCTCGGCGTCTTTAAACAGCAGGTCCATGTCGTTGCCATCCAGCTCGATGAGCAGGTGAGCCCGCTCGTCGGCAGGGCGGTCCAGGTGCAGGTTCAGGTAGCGATCGGCCCACTCAATCGCTTCACGCTCCATAAACTCCAGTGCCGAAGGGATGATACCGGCCATAAAGATCTTCGATACGGCTGCACAGGCTTCCTCCTCCTGCCGGAAAGGCACCAGCAGCACCAGGTTCTGCGTCGGATACGGAATCAGCTTCAGCACAATTTTAGTGATGATGCCCAGGGTTCCCTCGCTACCGACCATTAACTGCGTGAGATTATAGCCGGTCGCATTTTTCAGCACGTTGGCGCCGGTCCAGGTTATTTCGCCTGTGGGCAGCACTACCTCTACGTTCAGCACATAGTCTTTTGTGACGCCATACTTTACCGCGCGCGGCCCGCCGCTCGACTCGCTCAGGTTGCCGCCCAGAAAGCAGCTGCCCCGGCTCGAGGGGTCCGGCGGGTAATATAAGCCTTTGGCGATGGCCGCCTCCTGAAAGACCTGCGTAATCACGCCCGGCTCCACGGTGGCCTGCAGGTTGCGCTCATCGATCTGAATAATCCGGTTCAGGCGCTCGGTGGAGAGCACGACGCCTTTGTGCACCGCCAGCGCGCCGCCACTTAACCCGGTACCGGCACCACGGGGAGTTACCGGCAGCAAGTTTTCGTGGCAATAGCGCATAATATGGCTGATCTCGTCAGCGTTAGCTGGTTTAAGTACGATCTCCGGCTGGTAGCGCAGGTCTTCGGTTTCGTCGTGGGTATAGCGGAACATGTCGTCGGCAGCAGCAGGCAGCACAACGTGCTCCTCACCTACTATGGCCGCCAGGGCAGCGACAACATCTGGGGTTACGGGGTTAAATTTCATTTTCAAAAGGAAGCGCTAATTGCTAATTTAGCCAACTGCTATTTGGTTACTTTTATTTTGACTTACGCTAAAGATAAGCTTTGAGAACATTTTATACTACTTCAGCCTTATTTATCTTTTTCCTGGTGCTGCTGGCTTCCTGCCAGCCCACGCAGCCCGTTTTTAGTAAGCGCGGCGAAGAATACCGTTCTGCCCGGGAGATTGCGGCCGCCAAACGCCAGCAACGCAAAAGCCGCCATATTGGCCCGGCAAGCCGCAGTGTTGCCACTTCCAAAAGCCGCAACATTCCCCGCAGCCTGGACGGGCAGATCAACACTGTGATCAAAACAGCCCGCTCCTATACTGGGGTACCGTATAAATGGGGCGGCACCACCCGCGTGGGCATGGACTGTTCGGGTTTGCTGTGCACCTCCTTTCAAAGTATAGCCGTCACGCTGCCCCGTACATCCGAAGAACAAAGCCGTTTTGGTAAAGAAGTGAAGATCAAAAACATACGCGAAGGCGACCTGGTTTTCTTCGGCCCCAGCAGGTTCAGCAACGAAGTAACGCACGTGGGCATGGTTACCGAAGTGATCAACGACGAGGAGGTTAAGTTTATACATGCCTCTACCTCCCTGGGCGTGACAGAAAATAACCTGATGTCCGATTACTTCCAGAAAATCTTCATTCGGGCGGTAAGACCGCAGAATTTCTAGGTCAGCAGTATGTTTTTATTAGTAAGCCAAAATCAACCTGATTAATGCAAAAATCTTAACACAAACATTAAGAACATCCGCGTATTACAACTAGTAAAAGTACTTGTAAATCACCTAGTTGTAAATGCTATGAATAATTTATACAAACGATTACTCCTGTGCTGCACTTTTATTTTACATCTCCAGTTGGCACTGGCGCAGGGAGCTACTACGGCAGCCTTAAACGGCACGGTTAAAGACCAGAGCGGCACCCCCTTGCCCGGCGCTACCGTAATCGCCATCCATACGCCAACCAACACCCAGTATGTAGCCAGTACCAATGCCGAAGGCGCTTATAATATTCAGAATATGCGGGTGGGTGGCCCTTACACCGTCACTACTTCTTATATCGGTTACCAGGAGCAGCGAACAACGGGCGTGAACCTGGCGCTGGGGCAAGCAGCCCGGGTCGATTTCGCGCTGACCGAAAGCACTGCCCAGCTGAGCGAAGTAGAAGTAGTGGGCGAACGCAACGACGTGTTTAACCAGGATCGCACTGGTGCTGCCACAAACGTATCGCGGGAGCAGCTGGAAACCCTACCAACGCTTAGCCGCAGCCTGCAGGACTTTACCCGTTTAACGCCTCAGGCTTCGGGTAACTCCATTGCCGGCGCCAACAACCGCTACAACAACATCACTATAGACGGTGCCATCAACAATGATGTATTCGGCCTGTCGCCTTCGGGCACGCCGGGCGGGCAAGCGGGCTCGCAGCCCATTTCGCTGGACGCCATCCAGGAAATACAGGTGGTAATTGCCCCCTATGATGTAAAGCTGGGCAACTTTACAGGCGGTGGCATCAACGCTGTGACCCGCAGCGGCACCAACAAATTTTCGGGCTCTGTTTATACGTTCGGGCGCAACGAGAACTCGATCGGCAAAGCTGTGGAAGGCCCCCGTGTAAAGGCTGATAAATTCAGTAACTACCAGTATGGCGCACGCCTGGGCGGCCCGGTGATCAAAGACAAGCTGTTTTTCTTTTTTAACTATGATGCCACCCGGGTAACAGAGCCGGTCAGGTTTGCGCCCGGGTCGGCCGAGTCGCAGATTCCGCTGGACGTGGTGCAGCAGCTGGCCAGTTTTGTGCAGACTACCTATGGCTACGACGTGGGATCGGTGGGCACCTTTGACAGGGAAACACAGAGCGATAAATTTTTCGGCCGCCTGGACTGGAACATCACTAACAACCACCAGCTTACGCTGCGCCATAACTTTGTGGATGCCGTGCAGGATAACTTTACCCGAAGCCGCGCCGAGATACGCCTGGGCAACAATGCCTACCAGTTCAACAGCAAGACGAACAGCACGGTAGCCGAGCTCAACAGCCGTTTCGGCAACAACATGTCCAACAACCTGATCCTGTCCTACTCCCGCATCCGGGACTACCGCACCACGGCCGGCGCCCTGTTTCCGCAGGTAACCATCTTTGATCCGGTGGGCACCATTGTATTTGGCTCCGAGCGCTCCTCAACGGCCAACGAGCTGGACCAGGATATTTTTGAAGTAACCGATAACTTTACTTACCTGGTGGGCCAGCATAACTTCACGGTGGGCACCCACAACGAGTTCTTCAGCTTCCGCAACCTGTTTCTCAACAACCTGAACGGCCGCTGGGATTTTAACTCGCTGGAAGACTTCTATAACAACGTTCCGAACCGGGTGCGGGCCACCTACTCGCTGACCGGCGATCCGCGGCCGGCCGCCTCGTTTAATGCCGCCCAGTTGGGCTTTTATGTGCAGGATGAATTTACTCCTTCCGAGCAGCTCAAGTTAACGTTTGGCATGCGCCTGGATGTGCCTGTATTCCCCGATAAGCCGGAACGGAATGTCAGCTTCGAAACCAACTTTGCCAATATTTACCCCGGTCTGCGCACCGACCGCACGCCCAGCGGAGAACTGCTCTGGGCGCCCCGTTTTGGCTTTAATTATACCCCCACCGAAGACCGCTCTTTCCAGGTGCGGGGCGGAACAGGTATTTTTACTGGCCGCGTGCCTTTTGTATGGCTCTCCAACCAGTTTATCAACACGGGCACTATCCTGGGCACCGTGGACCAGCGCAACCCGGTAAGCTTTGTGCCTGACCCCACCCAGCAGCAAAGCGCCGGCTCGGCGGTGCAGACCGTGGAAGTAGATGTGATAGATGAAAATTTTAAACTGCCGCAGGTATGGCGCAGCAACCTGGCTTTTGATTATAACCTGCCTCTTGATATAGTTGCGACGGTGGAAGGCATTTACTCTAAAACAGTAAATGATGTGGTGTACAAAGATCTGAACCTGGCCAGCCCGGACGCTCAGCTACCCGGGCCCGATAACAGGAACGTGTACCCGGCACAGCGCCGCATCAACCCCAGTTATACCAACGTTATTTTTCTGGATAATACCAGCCAGGGATACCGGTATAGTTTAACAGGGCAGCTGCGCAAGAATTTCGCCAATGGGCTACAGACATCGCTTGCCTATACTTATGGCGAGTCAAAGGACGTGAACAGCGGCACGAGCTCCACGGCCCTATCCAATTATGAGTTTAACCAGATCGTCAATAACCCAAACAACCCGGAACTGGGCTACTCGCGCTATGACATCCGCCACCGGATTGTAGGCTCAGGCGGGTATACTTTCCGGTATGCCAACAACTTTGCCACTGGCATCTCGCTCTTTTACCAGGGCCAGTCGGGACTGCCCATCACCTACCTGTATGCGCAGGACCTGAATGGCGACGGCAACTTCTCCAACGACCTGCTGTATGTGCCGCGCAACCGCGAAGAGATCAACCTGGTGCCGGTAACTATTGGCGGGGTTACCTACTCGCCGGAAGAGCAATGGGCGGCACTGGATGCCTTTATCAGTTCGGATGATTACCTGAGCGAGCAGCGCGGCGGGTATGTGGCACGCTACGGTGGCCGGATGCCCTGGACGCACCAGTTCGATCTGCGGCTGCTGCAGGACTTTTACCTGACCACCGGCGAGAACAAACACACGCTGCAGATCACATTAGATATTTTTAACGTGGGCAACCTGCTCAACAAAGACTGGGGCCGGCAGTATTTTGTAAACAACAATGCCAACGAGCTCATCCGCTACAATGGCCGCGACCCGCAGGGCCTGCCCACCTATACTTTTAACCCCAGCAACCGGGCATACAACGTGTCACCGTTCGAGTCCAGGTGGCAGGGGCAGCTGGGCGTGCGCTATATTTTTAACTGAAAAGGTTGCTGAATTGCCGTTTAAAGAGAAGGAAAATAAAAAAGGGCTGGTGTAAAAACCAGCCCTTTTTTATTGCACAGCTTGCAAAGTTACACCTTAAAAATCATTATCCAGCATATCGGCAGAGGGTACAAAAAATAATTTTAATTTAACACTTGGGTTAGGAGAATACGCTCAGGGTGAATTACTTTTGCACCCAAAATCAATCAACCCCTTATGAAAAAGTTTTATAGTTTAATGCTCCTCGCGCTGACGATGGTACTCTCGAGTCAGTACAGTTGGGCGCAGGTAACAACCAGTAGCATTACCGGCTACGTAAAGGATGCCAAAGGCGAAGCACTTATTGGTGCAACAGTGAAGGCAACTCACCAGCCATCGGGCACCGTTTATGGTGCTGCAACGAACGTAGAGGGACGCTTCAATATCCCGAACGTACGTATTGGCGGCCCATACTTGCTCGAAGTAAGCTACATTGGTTTCCAAACCAAGTCTTACAACGGTATTGATCTGAAACTAGGCCAACCGTATGTGCTGAACGCTACTTTATCTGATTCAGGCACTGAACTGCAGGAAGTAGTAGTAAGTGCGGATCGTGCTTCGGTTTTCAACTCAACCAAAACTGGTGCTGCTACAAACGTGAGCAGCCAACAGATTGCTACACTCCCTACTATTTCCCGTAGCATTACTGACTTCACCCGTACTACGCCACAGGCAAGCGGCAACAGCTTTGCTGGCCGTGACGCTCGTTACAACAACATCCAGGTAGACGGTGCAAACCTCAACAACAACTTTGGTCTTAGCAACGACCCACTTCCAGGTGGCGGTGCTCAGCCAATCTCTCTGGACGCTTACGAAGCAATCTCGGTAAACATCGCTCCTTACGACGTTCGCCAGTCTGGCTTTACAGGTGCTGGTATCAACGCGGTAACCAAGAGCGGTACTAACACTTTCAAAGGTTCTGCTTATACGTACTACAGAAACCAAGACTTCCTTGGCACTAAAGTAGGTGACAATGATATCAGCAACTCCATCACAGACTCTAAAAACCAAACCATTGGTGGTACACTTGGTGGCCCGATCATTAAAAACAAGCTGTTCTTCTTCCTGAATGGTGAGTATGAGAAAGGCTCTAAGCCAGGCATTACCTGGTCTCCTAAAGGTGGCTCTGGCATAGGTAACGTCTCTGAAACATCAATTGACTCTCTGAAGAAATTCTCAGATATCTTGAAGTCTAAGTATGGCTACGAAACTGGCGCATACGACAATTTCCCTAACTTCGAGAATAAGAACCGCAAGATCTTAGGTAAGATCGACTGGAACATTAACGCAATCCACAAGCTTACTTTAAAGTATAGCGACTTCGAAAACACCAACGATGTAGCCCTTAATGCCACTAGTGTACCAAACGGTGGTGGCTTCACTCCAACGGGTGCGAAAAGCTCAGTTAGCCGTTTGCCTTACAGCCGTTTCAGCAACAACTCTATGGCTTTTGCCAATAGCAGCTATGGCTTTAAGGATGCGGTAAAAACCGGTACACTGGAACTGAACAGCAACTTTGGTGGCAAAATGGCAAACCAGTTCTTGGCTACTGTAAGTAAGATTGAGACAGTTCGTACTTTCCCTGGCGGCGTGTTTCCAACTATCGATATCTTCGATGGCAAGGGCGGCAACTACATGAGTGCAGGTATGGACCCTTATACTTACAACAACGAAGTAGTGAATGATATCTACAGCATTACGGATAACTTCACTTATTATCTTGGTAAGCATACTTTTACAGCGGGTGGTTCCTACGAATATCAGCACGTTGGTAACATGTTTATGGCTGCTTCTAACGGATACTATGTTTACAGCTCACTTGATGACTTTGCAAAAGACCGTGCCCCTGCATACTATGCTTATACTTACTCCCTGGTACCAGGTGTTAAAAACCCTTTCTCTGCTGAACTGAAAGTGGGCCAGTTAGGTCTGTACGCTCAGGATGAAGTCCAGGTAAATGACGCCCTGAATGTAACTTTTGGTGTACGTGCCGACAAAGCAATTTACCATGAGCAGCCAATTGCTAACCCAGAGATTAACAAGCTGCAGCTGTATAACAAGCATGGTGAGCTTTCTACTTACAACTCAGGTAACTGGCCAAAGAGCCCGATCCTGCTATCTCCAAGGGTTGGTTTCAGATGGGATGTGCTGAGCGACAAGTCTCTGGTACTTCGAGGTGGTACAGGTCTGTTCACTGGCCGTATTCCATTTGTGTTCCTGACAAACATGCCTACTAACTCTGGTATGTACCAGTTTGGTGGAGCGATCAAAGACGCTGCTACTCTGTCAACTATCCACTTCAGCGCTGACCCGGATGCTTATGCTGACCTTTTCCCTAAAACAGCTGGAACTTCTGTACCGAGCAACATTGTATTGATGGATCCTGACTTTAAATTCCCACAGGTAATCCGAACAAACCTTGCTGTTGACAAAGAGCTTGGCAACGGCTTCACGCTGACCTTAGAAGGCTTGTACACAAAAGATGTGAACGGGGTAAAAATGCGTAATGCAAATTTACAAGAAGCTACCGGACAAATTATTGAAGGGGACAATACAAGACCACGCTTTGTAGATATTAACGGCGACAACAAGGTAGATGCTAAGGACAGAAGCTTCAATCCAAATACTAATACAGCTATTGTGTTGGAGAACACAAACAAAGGTTATTCATCTGCCTTAACTGCTATGTTAAGCAAGTCTTTCGCAAACGGTTTCTACGGTTCAGTTGCTTATAATTTCACCTATGCGAAAGAGGTAACTGCAAACCCAGGTTCTCAGGCTTCTTCAGTATGGAACTCTAACCCAAATGTCGGCACATCTAATGCAGAAGAATTAGGCAACATTGTATTGATGGATCCTGACTTTAAATTCCCACAGGTAATCCGAACAAACCTTGCTGTTGACAAAGAGCTTGGCAACGGCTTCACGCTGACCTTAGAAGGCTTGTACACAAAAGATGTGAACGGGGTAAAAATGCGTAATGCAAATTTACAAGAAGCTACCGGACAAATTATTGAAGGGGACAATACAAGACCACGCTTTGTAGATATTAACGGCGACAACAAGGTAGATGCTAAGGACAGAAGCTTCAATCCAAATACTAATACAGCTATTGTGTTGGAGAACACAAACAAAGGTTATTCATCTGCCTTAACTGCTATGTTAAGCAAGTCTTTCGCAAACGGTTTCTACGGTTCAGTTGCTTATAATTTCACCTATGCGAAAGAGGTAACTGCAAACCCAGGTTCTCAGGCTTCTTCAGTATGGAACTCTAACCCAAATGTCGGCACATCTAATGCAGAAGAATTAGGGTACTCTCAGTATGGTGTTCCTCACCGTGTGGTAGCTAACCTGTCATACAAGAAAGCATATGCGAATCATTTTGCTTCAACTCTTTCTATCTTCTACGAAGGGTCAAACCAGGCAAGATACAGCTATGTAGTTAACGGTGATCTGAATGGTGATGGCAACAGCTCTACTGACCTGATGTACATTCCAAGAAATGCTTCAGAGATGAACTTCGAGCAGTATACTGATAACAACATTGTTTATTCTGTAGCTCAGCAGGAAGAAGCTTTCGAGCAATTTATCAATAACTCTTCTTATCTGAAAAACCACAGAGGTGAGTATGCTGAAAGAAATGCTGCTCTGACTCCCTGGTATAACAAGCTAGATGTTCGCTTCATGCAGGACTTCTATATCGAAACTGGTAAGAACAAGACCAAGCACACGTTGCAGTTTACTGCTGACATCCTGAACGCAGCGAACCTGATTAACAAGAACTGGGGTATTCAGCAAAGATACATCATCAACAACCCGCTTGCTTTTAGAAGCATCAATGGCGATGGTGAGCCGGTATATCGTATGAAGCAGATAAACGATAAGTTGGTAACTGATCAATTCGAGAAGAACATTAGCACTGCTAGTACATGGAGTATGCAGCTTGGCTTGCGCTATAGCTTCTAATTAATGAACTACAAAATGTTTTCCATTTTGTAGTTTGATAAAATAAAAAAGGGCTGCCAGTGCAGCCCTTTTTTATTTTACTTTATTTCGCAATTCCTGCTCAAGTGTTTTGGATATTCGAAATTTGTTCTAATTTTGTGTCACTCAAACGGGGGATTAGCTCAGCTGGCTAGAGCGCTTGCATGGCATGCAAGAGGTCATCGGTTCGACTCCGATATTCTCCACATTGATAATCAGGCACTTACAACTAAAAATTGTAAGTGCCTTTTTTATTGGAACACACAATTTGCACACAACCTCTACCAATATTGAACCTCTGCTATGGCGCAAAACATCAAACTAGATTGCTTTACTTTAAGAATAAAGAAACATGGTGCTGACGAGTACCTAATGTTTGACGAAGTATTCAGTAAACAGGCAGTACTCTTTAAGAATAGCTCAGGGGTAAACGAACCTCTTGTGGATTGCACCTTTTATGGTTTCTTTGAAAAATATATCAATAGCTTTGATAATAGATTCCACACGCATAAAAGTACTCAAAAGGCAATCTGTTTAGATCCTAATGGCTTTCACGTACATAAAGCAAAGAGGATAATATGTGGATTAGTAGAAGGAGGATCCTCCGATATCGGCGGCAAGGTAAAGCACAAAGAAAGGTTTGATGATGAAGATGCTTTCGAGATAACGCCAGAGAAGATAGTAAGTACTCCTTTCTACTATCTTCTCTGGATTCCAGATAATAGCGATATGGGTATTCTAATTGTGCAGAGCTTCACCAGTAAGTCTATTACAGAAGCCATCAAAGCCCATCTAAGAAAATTTTTCAACCAAGCAGTTACAGGATACTCTTTACAGATAAATACAAGAGTTTCACAAGCTGTTGTTAATGCCATGAAAGAAGAAGGCATAATAGATAAGGTTATTCTTAGAAGACATTCTTTACCAGCGGATAAAAGCAGCAATTTATTTGGAGCAAAATACAGTCCGTATAGTAAATTAGGAATTGATATAGTAGTTAAAGGCGTTTCATCTATACCAGAAGCCAAAAAAGCTATTTTAGATGTGTTCTCTGGAAAAAGAACGAAGATTATTGATATACCAGATCTAGATGAATTGGGCTTTGATGAAGACTATGATATTCTGGTAGAATATGAATTTAATGGAAGAAAAGCTTTGGCAAAGAAGAGCAATAACTTTAATATTTCCCCCAATGTTTACGTACCTGATGATCAGATTGTGCTGAATGCAAATAAACATCCAACTTTTGACAGCATACATTCTTACTCTGTAGATTATCTTGAGTCAATAAAAGAAGAAATGGGGTATAACAAAGCAACTAAATGATTTTCAACAAAATTGCTCTATGTCTTTTAAAATAGATATCCGAAAAATTATTCGTGATCACAAAAGTACCCTCGTTAATCAAAATGATGGGAAACCTGATATCACTGATAAACTTTCCTTCTTCTGGGGTCCTCTAGTTGCTGCAGCCTTATTAGTGTATTTTGGTGCATTGATAAAGGAAGGCATGATCAGTACTATTGTTTCGGTACTTGCAATATTTGTAGGGCTGCTTCTTAATGTTGTTGTACTCCTATTCGATATAGTGCGCAAAGCTGATGTTAGAAAGGTTAAGGTAGAGTTAGTAAGAGAGGTACTTGCGAATATAATGTATACAATACTGCTGTCTGTTGCATGTATTTTAACCAGCATTATGACTCTTATAAACTTTAATTGTTACCTCCTACATTTTACAAACTTCATAAGCTATTTCTTGTTATTTGTTTTCCTTACGACGCTTCTTATGGTTATTAAAAGGATGTACTCTTTATTTGAGAATGAAGTCAATGAGTCCGCTCCAGGTCTCTAACTTTCCTAAATGTAACCTCTGTAAAAATAACTCTGCCTACTTATATAAGAGTTAATAATCTGCGCAAGACTCCTCACTACATTGAGCCCACAGTTTTCCTGTGGGCTCTTTCATTATGTAGGGAAATATATTTGTACTTGCCGGCACATGGCACAAGCGGCACTTGTGGCACAACATTTTTAGTAATTAATGTAATTCATTATTAATATTTTTACAAATTGCAAAGATTAATATCCTCTCGTTGAACCAAATACACCACTAGCAAGACGTCGTCTTAAAGAACAATTAAAAAAGCAGACTTTATCTAAACCACATGAAAACACTTTTTACAGCACTTGCTTTATGTTTTGTTAGTCTATTAGCTTTCCCTCAGAAGAAAATTGATTCTTTTCTTGGTTTGAAATTCGGGTCATCGAAGGAGGATGTTATAGCAGTAGCAAAAGCCAAAGGTGGAGTATATAACGCTAAGCTATCGAAACCTGGAATGCTATTCTATGACAATGTAAAAATAGGACAGCGAACCACCTATAGCACTGCTTTCAGTTTGCATGAAGGCAAGTTTTACCAAGGCACTGCTTTTTTTGAAGCTTCATCAGAAAGCAGAATAATAGACCTATATGAAACATTGATTGAAGAGATTACGGGTGTATATGGTGAAGGAGACTCCTACCGCAACTTTGACTACCCCTTTGAGGAAGGAGACGGGCTTGAGTTGACAGCTATAGAACTAGAAAAAGCTACATTCTCAACTTACTGGAAAACAAAGTTGGACAATGGACAAGAGAACTACATCAGCTTAGAAATTACTGATAAATTATTAGTTAAAATGGTATACCAAGACAGTGAATTAACTGATAAAGCAATTGAGAAGAGAAAAGCAGCAAACATGTCTGACTTATAAAATGCCCGTCTCCTATTACATAAAGTATGCTCTGATTCTGCTCACTACCCACCCCAACAGAGTGGGCTACGAACTGCGCAAGCTGAAACGTCAATATGAATAATTAAGTCAGCTGCCACTTAGTACGTCACCCTCAGCACCTGGCAGTAAACGAAAAGATGGCAGCTATAATCTCTCGTACTATAGTCTACTACAGGTAAAAAAACACTTATTCCGCATTCGCTGCTTTTTAGACCGGGGGTGGATTCTCGGAAACCCTCCTTATGTGACACACTCAACACCCAAAACGAATAGAATTATGACTGCTCTATGCCGATCTATTCTGATCAGTTACCAAGGATACTTTTTACCTGAACGCTGTACGAGTTCAAAGAGAAGGAGCCGACTGAATGCCAGCTTTGGAGGTTGTAATTCTTATTTTTGAGCAAAAAAGTCAAGCCAGATGATGTTAATGTATCCGGAGTACTAAATTTTAATGGAGCTGTGAATAACTTTTTTAAAAAAATATGTGCAATGAATATCCAATTGGCTACAGCTGTAGCAAGCCAACCACTTAATAAAGTACTATATGCTTTATGTCAGGCCCTTGATTTTGGCCCTGTTTAATACTGTCTGGCCGCAATGGTTGTTGTTGTTGTTGTTATTACTTATTAAGTTTGAAGTAATTCGTTGGTTTAAATGTGGATAAATAGACCCAATCTCCTCAATTTTTTGTTATAAAAATACAGAGACGTAAAACCTAAAAAGGTTCTGCTAAGTAAACAGTGACTAACGAAAGCAGGCGGAAAGGTCAGCAAAAATGAAAACGGCTACAAAAAGCGAAAATAAGCAGTCTTTGGATATGAAAACCCAACAGCTGCACACTATACTAAATCAATTTGCAGACGTACTTCAAAACGTAAGTGGTGAGGCGCGTCATTCTGCGCAATTGATAGAAAGTAATATAACTACTGCCTTTGCAAGACAGGTGCAGGAGACTCTTTCTGATCCATTGGCGGCTATGGTAAAAACATATGCTTCAGCTGAGGAGGGGGTAAGGTCGATGATGTACACTGTAGTTCGTGGCTTAATTAAGCGGAACTCTCATCTCATTTCTTCAGTGTGGAAAATAAATGATTCTGAGGCAACTCTTGAACTTGTTATTGTACTTAAAGACTACAATCTACAAAGTAGAAGTGTGTTCAATGAGTTTCTAACTAGTTATGAATGCACCGGGTTAAGTTCTCGCTTACCCATCGTTTTCCGATATCTTCCTGAGCGCTTAGCTTCTGGGATACAGCATGACAAGGCTGTAAAAATAGAAGTTGCTGCATGAGTAAAGCGGAGACGCAACATTTAGAACAGGCAAGTCATAACGAAACCTTTTTTAACTTTCTTTGTGAAAATGCGCTAACTTCCTTCTTTGACTGGAAAGTTACAGTCACCTTTTATTCTTGCCTACACATGGTTCGTGCCTATCTGTGTAAGAGTAAGAAGGACCCAGGTGGCAGCCATCATGATGTTCTACAGTGTATAAGTCCAAAGCCTAATGGGTTTACGCCTAAATTGGCCTTCCCAAAAGAAATATATGGGGCCTTTGAGGATTTATATCACCATAGCAAAAGCGCAAGATATGATGGATTTTTATCTCAAAAGGGGTTTGATGAACTACAGGAATTGCATCTACAAGACTGTAGAGAGAACCTAGAAATTGTGAGGAAATTTTTAGAAGAAAGAGGCTTAAAGATAAAGTCCCCCAAAACACCTCCAACAAAAGAAGCAGAAGCCACCGAATAGGGTGGCTTTTTCGTTTACCTTTTACACCGCTTACCCTATAGCACGTTAGGTCGTGAGAATACCCTTCATCGACAGAATCTCTCCTCCTAGAATTTATACAGCAATAAATATACTTCCGGATTGCCCGTCTTTCTGACCGGGGGTGTCCTTTAAGGTACCCTCCCCGAATGACACTCGGGTAAACCAGACGTGATAATAGAGATATCAAAAAGCCGGAGCAATGCCCCGACCCTTTCGCTATGTTAGTAAATTAATTTTGCAGCGTTCAAACTTGGTGTATCATACATTCATTCAATGACATAAAAAAGACTGGCCAGCAGCCGATCTTTTTGTTTCAGGCGCGCCACCACGCCCCCTCAAAGCCGCTCCAGCCGCCAAGCTCCGCTAAAGCGACCTTGGAGGTGACTGGCAAAAAGTTATACATTAAGGCTGGCCACTATTGGGTCACTAGCAACATTAATTTGCCACATCTTTCGTCCGCTTCACTTTACTCACGTATTGAAGTGAAATTCTTTAACTTACTCCGCCATACCGAAGTACGCACTTCTATGTTCCAGTGCTGAGACACTAGAAATATGGTTCCCTGATGAATATTCTATATCGTAAATTAGAATAAACTAATTTACGGGCGATGCCCTTATGATATGGCAAACACCGATGACATCATATTACGCATCAAGGTTGACGAAGCAGCCGAGCAAAAGAAGCTGGTAGACCTGCGCAAAAACATCAACCTGGTAAAGGAAGAGCAGAAGCAGCTGGCTGCCGCTATCAAAGAAGCAGGCGGCGCGACCGATGCACAGATTCAGAAGCAGCTGCAGCTGGAAGGTACCCTGAAAGATTTGCAGGGAGAGCAGCGCAATACCCAGCGCGTGATGGAGAACCTGGATAAGGTCTATAAGAGCAATGAGGGCAGCATTACCCAGCTGCGTGCCAAACTAAGTGTGCTCACTGACCAATGGAATAACCTGAGCGATGAAGAGCGGAAAAATGCCGAGATCGGCGGCGTGCTGGAAAAGCGCACCAAGGAGATAAGCGATGAGCTGAAGACCTTGGAGGCCCGTGTAGGCGACAACCGCCGCAGTGTGGGTGCCTATACCGAGGGCATCCTTAATGCGGCAGACGGTTCGGGTAAGCTTTCGGGGGTGATCGGTACCCTGCAGAAAGTATATGGCGAGGCAAAGGACGTGATCATCGGTGCCAAAGAAGCGATCCAGGCCGAAGCGGAAGCAAAGCTTGCTTCCAAAGCAGCTACGGAAGGCAGCACCATCGCTACCAACATTAACAAAGCGGCCGTTATCGGTAACGTGGCAGCGTTGAAACTGCTCAAATTTGCCCTGATCGCTACTGGTATAGGTGCTTTTCTGGTCGTTATCGGCGGCCTGATCTCCTATCTGACACGCACCCAGGAGGGTATAGATACCGTTTCTGCCAAAATGAAGGGCTTTACCACCGTCATCGGCGTGATCGTGGATCAGCTTTCGGCAGCTGGTAAGGCCACGCTGGACTGGTTCAACGGCATTGAGGACTTTGGCGACCTATTGGAAAAGTTGGGCAGGGGAGCGCTGAATGCTTTCATTACCCGCATCAAAGGACTAGGGGTGCTGCTGCAGGGACTGGCAGAACGTGACTTCACCAAGATACAGGACGGCATCGCACAGACTACCATTGGCGTAACGGATGCCAGCGCCAAATCGAAAGCGTGGGCCGAGAATTTGGATAAAGCCCGACTATCTGCAGAGGCGGTAGAACGTGAGACGCAACGCCTCCGGGATGCGGAAAGACAGCTGAACGTAGACCGTGAAAAGGCGAATGTTCTTATAGAAAAGAACAAGAAGCTGGCCGATGATACGAGCCAATCCGAAGCAGTACGCATTAAGGCAGCTAAAGAGGCCGATAAAGCTTTGCAGGAAATTACCAAAAGGCAGCTGCAGTTGCAAAAGGAGCGCATTGCTAATATTGTAGCTGAAAATCGTCTAACGGAAACATTAACAGAAGGCAACGACAAACTTGCGGAAGCGAATGCCAAGCTCTACCAGCTGGAGGCGCAGAGCACTACGCGCTCCATCGAGCTGCAAAACAAGCTCAACAGCATACGAAAGGAAGGGGCAGCCAAAGCTAGGGACGCCGCGGTGAAGCAGCTGGAAGCCGAAGCCGCATTGCTCGATATCCGCACGCAGAATAGCCTGAACTCTGAGCGCGATATGCTGGACCTGCGTCTGCAGCTGGTACGGGCCAACCTTAAAAAAGAACTGCTGGCCGAAGGGCTCACAGCCCAGCAGGTGAAAGTGTTGCGGGCCAAAGCTGCCCAGGAAGAAGCCGATTTGCGGGCTGCCTATGAGCAGCAGCAGGCACAGGAAAAAACGGATGCTGAAGAACAGCGCCTTAAACTGCAGCTGGCCAATGCTAAAAAGTATGTGGCCGAAGGGTCTGCCGCGGCTATGCTGGAACTGAAGCAGCAGCGGGCCGAAGGGTTGCTGGATGAACAGACCTACCAGGCAAAGCTGCAGAACGCGGCCGCTGCCCGCATGGTGGCCGAGATCGTGGCTATGGAGCAGTTCAGGGGAAAGGTTGTAGGTATAGAGGAAGAGATCACGGCCCGCCAGCTGGAGCTTAGCAACTACCTGGCAGACCAGCGTATTGCCAACAACCAGAAAGTAGAACAACAGGAGGCAGAATCCGCCGCCGCTACCAAGGCACGGTTGCAGAAGCAGGGAGAAGTTACCGCCGCCATGATTGCCCACGTAGGGGATTTGTTTTCCCAGTCCCTCACGCAGCAGGGCATGGACATGGAGAAATTTACCCAGGGCATCATGTTCCTGCTGCTGGATACCTTAGAGAAAGCCACGACAGCTGCCGTGCTGCAGGCCACATTAAAGACTACGGCCGAGGCGTTAAGCTCTCCCGATTCCGTGGCCACGTTCGGCATTGCGGGCCTTGCAAAAGCGGCCCTGATCACGGGTTTGATAAAAGGAGCCTTTGCGCTGTTCAGGTCTCAAATTGCTTCTACGCTTACCACCGACACGCCGAAGGTGTTTGCCTCAGGTGGCTTTACCGGACCAGGTGCCGGCACTGCAGATAAAACAGGCTTCAAGGTTGCGGGCGTAGTGCATGAAAACGAGTATGTAGCACCAGCCTGGATGGTGGAACATCCTATCTATGGGGCCGCTATTCAGCAACTGGAGCATATTCGCCTAGGCGGGTATGCTAACGGGGGATATACCAGCTTACCCCGTGTTACAGCACCCTTGGCCAGTAGCAACATGATGGCCCCGCCACGAGGAGTAGATTTTGATTATGAACGATTAGCTGCCACTATAGCCAAACTCAAAGTAGTGGCGTCAGTGAAGGAGATCACCAGCAAAGCCGACAAGTATACAGCCAAGTTAAATGTGGTACAGCAATAGAAGAACATTTACATACTAAAGTTAAAGCCACCTACTATGGGTGGCTTTTCTGTTTACCTACTCTCCAACATTTCTCTTTTCAAAAAAGATTTTAAATACTTTGTTATTAATATATAAGCATTAACTTGTACATAAATATTTGCAATTATAAAACAAACAATCCTATGAAAACTTACCTTATAGGTTATGACCTCAACAAATCAGGACAGAACTACGATGCGTTGATTAACCGGATTAAAGAAATATCCAGTATTTGGTGGCATAACTTAGACTCAACTTGGATAATAAAGAGCAATTCTTCTGCAAAAGATATTCGGGATGATTTGAAACTCTATATTGATGCTAATGATGAATTACTTGTTGCTGGCCTTACAGGTGAGGCCGCTTGGGCAGGGTTTAAAGATAAAGGCTCTACTTGGCTCTTAAACAACATTCTACCCAGTTAGCAATTAATAGAAGGTGATTATATGAAGAACATGTTTGACGCTGTCGATCAGTGAAAATGTCCTTACTTTTTAGGAAAGTATATTTAATTTAAAAATAATTCAAGTACTACCTAAAAATATTCAGATAGAGTGGCCTTATTATTCAATGCAACAAGGAAAGCGGCCACATCAGCCGCTTTTTTATTTCTCGTCACTAGTAAGTCCTTCGCCTTATACTCTACCTACCGGCTCAGTTCTCCCACGGCACCTTGCATAAACTCCATTACACTTTGACGAGTCGGCGACTATGCTTATATTCGATCAGGTCTTTGCGGGAGAAGCTTACTGAGCGGCCGTGTTTCTTAAAAGGAAGGCTGCCCGCCTCTACCAGTCTTCTTAGCTGCCGGGCGGATACACCCGTATATTTGCTTGCTGCGGTGTAGCCTTTTATTTCATCATCTATACTTTCGATGTAATCGGTGACGTATGCTAAGAACTCTTCAAAATCACGCCTTAGCTGCCTGTTCTCCTCCTGTAGTGTTTCAATAATGCCCATTAGTAAGTATTTTAATTTTGTATAAATTGATACCATATTCACAATCCTATATTACTGAAAACAAAGGAATTTGAGGAAAAGTCGGGGCAATGTCCCGGCCCTTTCCCTATTCTTAGTTCGTCGAGTGTATTACTACTTCCACGCAGCCCTCAAGCTTGTTGAGAGCACTTTCGAGCACTTCTTTCGACCATATAGCTTGACCTACTCCCCTATGTTTAGTAAGCTCTTCAGGGCTCTCTGCCTCAGCCTGATTCAAAATCTCTTGCATGACATTTCTGCGATCAGCTATCGCAGCTTTTACTTGCTTTAGTTCTTCGTCAGATAGTGTCTTTTCCATAAGTGTTAGTTAGAACTTTATCTGATGCAATGGAATGTGATATTTCCCAGCGGATGTGATGATTTTTAACAGTCCTCTAAATCAATTCCTTTGGAGCCTTTAAGCAAGCCATTACGTAACTGGCGCAAAGTGTGGAGAATGTTACTGGCCCAAACGTTATTATAGCCTCCCTGCTTAAGGAAATGATCCAGCAATAGGGTATGTGCCTCTTCGAGATGCTGCGCCGCTTCCAAAGGCGCATCGGCGCCATCTAAAATTATTTCCAGTAGGGGCGCGACATCAAACATATCAGCACTGGCATCTATGTGGTGAAAGAGAGTGGAAGGCTGTCCTTCGATCTGGGGCAGAGTATGTGTTTCTTTTGACATAATTGCTATAGCGTTTTGATAGTGTTATACAACAATAGTACAACGGTAAAAGATACTTTGCAAATATTTTTGATATTATTTTAAATGTATTCTGATAGTGTTTTATATATTTGTATAGAACATAAAACATAACGTTATGGATGAAGAGAAAAAAGTGACTGTCAATTTCCAAATGGAGCAGGGCTTGCAAGAAGATCTTAAACGCTTGGCCAAAAAGAAAGGCATAAGCTTCGCCGGCTATATCCGGATGCTTTGTACTGAAGCAGTGGAACATGAAAAGGAGAAGTCCTCACAAAATGCCAAAGGGCAGCTTGGAGTATAAAAAAGCCGCCCCAATGGAGCGGCCCTTTAAGCGAAAGAACTCTTAAACAATGGCTTTATCTGCCTCTTGACCGGTTCACTTTCCCTTTCAAGTAGCCAAAGTTAATTTTGGTTTCGTAGCCCCCACCAGGCGTCCATTTGTGCTGCTGAGTTAAAACGCCGTCCAGGAAGGTAGTGCCGTACTTGTCGGTCAGGTAGTCCAGGATGTCTGCCACTTCCCTTAGGTACAAGTAAGCTTCTTTCTCTGCCTCTGTTTCCGCGTAGGTTGTATGGCCCGTCTCTACCCGCCTGATCTGCTCATCGTTCGCTATGGCCATGCCCTCGACGATGACAACAGCATCCAGCGCGTTAGGCCCAGGGTTACGGGCCTCGCGCCGCTGGAGCTCCTGCACCTTATCCAGTTCATTGCTGAGCTCGTGCAGGTCCGGTATTTCCACCAACTGCTTCACCTTCTCCGAGGCTAATTTCAGGGCCCCTATCTGCACCGGATCTGTACCTGCAATTTTTTCCCGTACCAGGGCCTCCGGTCCTTCCTTGATCATCCGTTTCAGTTCAGCCTGTGTCAGCTCACCTATCCCTATGGCTTTGTAGGCTGCCACTACCTTTTGCACACGCTCTAATGCTTCTCCGGCTCGTTGCCGGTAACCATCGATGTGGTGTGCCGCCTGTTCCAACACGATCGGCTCTGAAGGAATTTCTATTTTGGTCTTCATAAAATAAGTGGTTAAATGTTATGAGTAGTTTATTAATTTCCGCTCCCGGTATTAATCTTAGTTCACTGTTTATTCACTGATATTTCAGGCTTGCCTTCCTAAGATGTAGCGCCGTTGCCCCCTAAAAAGATGCTGTTCACGTCTAAGATCAGGCGCGGTTTTCCCTCCGTGATGGCCAACATCTGTTCATGCGTCAGTCCTGTTTCGTCGCCAACGGTGTATAGCCCGTCGGCCGTGCGTACGGGTACAACCACACTGGAGAGATGCTCCATGATCTTTTCGGCCGCCGCCTCGTCTTGCAGCTGCTGCAGTCTTTGCAGGCTTTCGTTTGTGTTATTTTCCATGTGTCTATCTGTTTGGTTACTGTAAGATTCTGCCTGCTAAATTGCTGTTGAACCTAATTGATAATCTTCGCTATCTATTATCGCATGAACCGCTCCTTTTACCCGTTCCTTCATCTGCACCTGCGTTAAGCCCGTGTCTTCTCCAATGGAATACAGCCCGTTTTCATGCTGGACGACTATCAGCAGGGGTATGGTGCCTTTAGCCCTTAGCAGCTCCAGAGCCGCTGAATCGGCCGCCAAACTGCCTGTCAGTATCTTCTTCAGAAGCGATCTGACGTTGTCCTTTCCTATGCTCATTTCTGTAACTTTTTAAGTATATCATCTACTAACTGGTCCAGCCTTTCCGGCGGCAGCTTATCGATCAGGTCTGAAGCGGTTACATAGCCACCCAGATTCTTCATGAGCATGTCAATAGCCGTGAGTTTAGAGTGTAACTTTACCTTTCTGGTAGTGCCCAGTTTGCCCCGCGTCTCGCTGATCTCAAGAATAGAGGCGCGTTGAGCTTCTGTCAGTTCATTCAGATCCTTTACCTGCAACTGATCACCTGGCGCCAGGATATCGGGAAGGTTTGTAAAAGCGATCTTTGCCAGTTCCAGCACTAACGCTTCTACCTTGATCCTTGTAGCTTCTGACAGCTCTGCCTGCAGGCGTGATATCTCCATCTGAACTGAAGTTTTCTGAAGTAGTTGGTACCCCTGCTCCATGGCTGTCTTCTCACTGTAGCCGGCTCGTTCTGCTGCTCCTGCAGCGTTGCTGTCCTTTAGGTACTCCAGGCAAAAGCGCTGTTGTTTATCGGTTAATTTCTTCTTTTTCATGTTGTCTTTTATAAGCGTAGCAAGCAAAATGGCAAGGCAGTTGGCCGGATTTCATGTTTACCCTATGTTATAAATCGATAAAATTCATATTAGTGTTTGGGTTCATGCGCGTTCCTGCTGTCTCCTGATTTCTTCCCTGATATTGAATGGTTTTGCTCCCGGGTTCTTATCCGTGCCCGCACTCTGTGGCGTTTGCGATTTAGAATAGTTGTTAGGGGCAAAAAGACCCTTGTAGCCCGAACCTATGCTGTACTCAATGATCTCAATCGCTTTTGCTTCATTGTTTTCAGCCAGGGTGCAAAGCGCTTTTAACGCCATCATTTCAGACTTTAGGGAGTTGTACTTAAACTTGTGCTGCTCCTGCTTATATTCTTTCCAGTCGTTCCAGGCTGCCGGGAACGCCGGTCCATTAAATGGGAAAATGATTTTAGGCAACTCAACATCTTGATTTGAATCATCAGGTTTACCTGATGCCTTTAGATTTTCCTCTTCTCTATTTTCTTCTTCTTTAATTTCCTTTCCTTTAATTTCCTTTCCTTTCCTTGTTGAGCTTTGCTTAACACGTGTTGAGCTTTGTTGAACATGTGCTGCTATTTTGCGTTTCTCAGCACTGATTTTACCTGCTTCTGATCGTTTTTTCTTTATATCTTCTCTTTCTTCAAGATTGCGAAGAACACGCTCTGAATAAAAGAAGCCTTCCTTCTCAGTGAAAAGGTGATAGATATTTAAGCAATCATGAACTATACTTGACACGTCATCAACACTTGTTGAGGTTAGCTTAGCAAGCACTCTATAGAAGTATTCTTCAAGCGGCAACTTGTGTTCAGATTCTTCATGCAGCATTTCTACCAGGCACCAGTAGATACCGTAGCCAGCGGCCCCGTGATCTGAAATAAGAGCTGATATTTTAAAATCATTTCGCGCATTATAATCATGCTTGAAATAGTAGGTTTCTTTCGCCATATTCTCATGAATTATTTACTATGGGTGCCTTCCTCCTGATAGTCGTACTTAACCTGGTTTATCCAGTCATAGAAGCTTTGGAAATCCTGTGCCACATAGTATCGGCCGCAGGCGCCTTCTACCTGCTCCTGTGTCTCCAGCTGCTGGTAGTCGCTTTGTGAATCCCTGCCTACCTTTACTTCAATGGAGTAATGTATTCCGTTCAGGCACGAGTGAACATCTGCTGTACCGCGCCTGGTGGTGCTCTTGGTCCACTTTTTAAGCTTTTCGTTGTACTGGCCCTGCGTGTTGATGCGAACGGCATAGCCTCCATGCAGCCGAAAGTACTCCAGGATGCACCTGGTGAGGCCGTTGGCGTCTTTGTCGGATAGCTTAGGCGCAACTATGCCATGAGGCGGGACGTTCGGGTAGCGCTCTCTTTTCCGCTCCAGCGAGAGGCGGCATAGTTCGGCCAGGGCATTCATAAATGTTGCCCCTCCCGGGCTTGCATGGCTTTATCCTTGTTTGTGGTCAGGTAGTAGGCTTTGAAGCCGGTGAGCTTGCAGGGAGCTTTTGTTACCTCCCAAAGCTTGCCTGCTTTCTCAAGGTCGCTTTTATAGCGGCAGATGGTTGTTTGTGGTATGCCCGTAGCTGCCGCAACCATGGAGGCAGTCGCGATATGCTGGCTAAGAAATTGAAATATGGTTAATAATTGCCGCGGCCGGGTGTTATCTTTACATGATTGGATATTACGCGGGAGGTTGTTCGTCTTAGACATGACGGCAACCTCCTTTCATTTTAGACCTGGCGCTTCTGGCTACGGTCAGGGCCACACTTTCAGTGTCGTATTTTTCTACCGTTTGCGACTCTACCCATTCCTCCAGCTCCTTGCGATTAAAGATCAATCGGTTGCCATAGCGCTTATGCGGGATTTCATTAGAGGAGGTGAGTTTATAAAGCTTGGACTTGCTTAACCCCGTTATCTCTAAAGCGTCATCAAAGGTGCAGCGGTCTGGCTTTGGTAGGGCGGTAGGGTGGTGCTTATTGTTTCTCAAACAAGCATTCACACAATTGATAATTACAGTCTGTAATTCATCAATCGGCAATGATATTAAAACTGTCTTTTCCATATCTGTTTAAGTTTGATATGGTAAAAGTCAGCAAAGAAAAAGGGCTTACTTTCCTAACTTTCCACTTTGGGAAATTTGGGAAAGAATGGCTCTCATATCTAATTCGACATTATCTGTAGCAAGTCTTTTATAATCTTTTCTGAACTCGCTTGCATCGTCTGTTAGCTTTAAACCATGTATAGTTGCATTCAAAATATCTTTATACTCGATATCTTTTAAAGGCTTAATTAAAGGCAAAGGCTTGTGCTGTTGAAGTATCTTTATCCATAAGGGGAATATGCCCTTATTTTTACCAATGTAGTTATTGGCACTATCAAGCACAGGCTTTGGCAACTTTCTTAGTATGTCCAAACAAACTTCGGCATATTTTGCATTTTCAAACATTTCCTCTAATGTACTCACATTAGGGTGATGTGGCTTCTTTGCTTTATCTCCTGTATTAACAATTGCCTGCTTTGGGTGCTCGCATTTTGCAAATGCTTGAAACAGGAAAGGATGCTTTTTAAACACCTCTTCTGCCCGGGATAGCATACCGGCATAAAAACCAAAATCACTCATTACTTCACTGGTAAGTATCCTTGGATATCTTTCCTTCGATGCGTACCAGCCTTCCTTACTGCCTAAGCACTCCGCATGGAAGCAATTGTGGTGTAGGTTCATAACATATCTTTCAACGTTAGGCCCGTATAGTATGTCGGAACTTAAGCTGAAATCTGCATCAAATTGTTTTCTCCCTTCCTGGTAGGCTACCACATACGCCTTTGCAAAGAATGCCTGCTCCAACTTGTTTAACTTGATAGATACTCCTTCCGTGCCCTGCACCCAAAGGGTTATGTTTTCGCCACACAATAACGTTGCAAGTTCCGCCGTGTATACCTTCGATGTAAAGCCATCATAAGAGAGTGGAACAAAGCCTGGCTCGTCTTCCAAAAACTCCCTTTTGAAGTATTCATAATCATCTGCAATTTCCTTATTGGTTTTAGGTCTAAAAAGATAGCGGATCTCTTTCGTCATGTCAGCTGGAGGTAATGATGGGCCTTTTGCAGGCTGCGTTGAGCCGGATGGGGTAAGTGTTTCACTCGGCTGAGGGCTTTGTACTTCAAATCTTGGCTGTTGAGCTAAGAATACATAGTTTAAATCTCCCTGTACTTTTTTATAGGCCATCGCTTTTTTGGTTAACTTTTTATAAGCAATAGCCTGCTTGGCAGATTTTATTAGTGCATTTATTTTTTCAATTCCAAGCTCTAATACTCGCCTTTCAGTATCAAGATTAGTGCGGCGGAGCCCATCAATCAATTGGACAACATGCTTTTCTAGTGATAGCTTTTGGCTCTTCAGCTCTAAAACTGAAGAGTCCTGATCATTGATAACCTGACTTGCATCATTGATGTAGATCCTTAGGTGCACGCTTAATCCATGCAGATGAGACATTTCTTCCTTACTTAAAGCTGCCTCACAAAAAATATCATCTAGCGGAAATAGCCTCGTAGTATGTTTATTATTGCTGCTTTCTTTAGGCGTGGATTGTTTCCCATATTGGGTCTGAAGAGTATCCATAAGAACCGTTGCTAAAAGTTGGTTAATAAGGCCGCGTTCTTTAACCGCTCTTCCTGCTCAAAGGAGGCCAGGTAGGTTTCGGTAGTTTTCAGGTCATTATGGCCCAAGCTCTCTGATATAAAGGCAATATTGGCACCAGACCTTTTGAGCACGCTGGCGTAGCTGTGACGGGCCGTGTAGGTGCTGATATTGCCGATACCTAGTTTCTCCCCTATGGCTTTCATTTTGTCGTTCATCAGGTGCGTGATGTTCTTGATAAGGCGGCGTTCGTCTCCAGGACTTTCGCCACCCTTCAGGAACGGAAACAGAAAGCCCTCCGGGTTGTCGGCAGGGTTGCCCCAGCGCTTGATAATGGCTTGCATTTCGGGGGTAATGATGGCGTGTATAAGCTTTTTCTTTTTGGCCTTCGCCACGGTCTTCTGCCGGTAAAAGCAGATCTCTCCGTTGCGAATGCTGGAGTACCGGAACTTACAAATGTCTGTAATGTTGGCCCCGTTGCACAGGTAGGAGAAGAACCACAAATCCCGGCACATGGCTATCGTATCGGTTTCACAGTCATACTTCACTATTTTCCCAATATCTGCCAAAGTCAGGGCAATGTTGCGGCCCTCGTGCTGCGGTATCTCATACTTGCCTTTGCCAAAGGGGTGCTGCGCAAGCTTCACAATGCCGGCAGCTTTGGCGTCGTTCATGATCACCTGCAGGGCCCGCATGTACATGGAAATGGTAGTATAGCTTTTGTCTTTGTCCAGCAAATGGTTTTCGTACCGCTTTAGCCAGGCGGCCGTAATTTGCGAGAAGTTGATTTTACTACTCCCCAGCAGGGCGGTGCTTTTAAACTTGTCCCCTTTCAGATCTTTCAGCTCAATATTGCCGTGTTCAAACAGGATAATGCTGCGGAGCGTGTACCGGTACCAGTCTGCAGTACTCACTTTGCCGCTCTCTTCCAACTCCTCAATCCTGGCCACAAAGGCCGTATTGAGGGTGGTGCTGAGGCCCTGCCCCAGGCGCATGTTTAAGGTACCAAAGCTGAACAGGTCGTTTTTAATCAAGTCCTTTACCTGGTCCTTCACCTTATCGGCGGTGTCCTGAATTTGGGACCGGGTTTCTGCCAGGTTTTTGCTCCTGGTTGTTGGGAGCTTTTCCCAATCATCCAGAGTGAGAGATTTACCCGTAGAGTAATATTGCCGCTCCCGCCTATAAGTTACGCGAACTTTAACCGGGTATAGGCAGCTCTTGTTGTGCTTTCGGGTGTCCAGCATGGCAGCCAGCGTAACCCCGCTATCTGAATAATCAAACATAGTATACTTGTTGTCAATTGTGAATGGAACACACAAGGAACACACAAGTATACGGAATAAATGAAAATTAAGGAAAATATATGCCGTCTATTTATACGCTTTAAGTTCTATTTATCAACGTATTATAAACAAAGTATAAAGCAAAGAAAACTGGTGAAATACAATTCATTTTGCATGGCATGCAAGAGGTCATCGGTTCGACTCCGATATTCTCCACCGAAAGGCAAAGCAGCAAGCTTTGCCTTTTTTGTTTTACTGCTACTTCTTCACATACTTACTAAAGTTCATTGCGCCTGCGGGTTTTCCCTCAGTTTTCAGCCGCCCTCACCTGCTAAGTATAGCAAAGCCAAACTACTGGTTTTTAGCACCGTACCAGTATAAATCATTCATTTCAATTATCGGAAGGAGGTAGCGTATGGCTTTTAGCTTTGAAGATAACCGGAAAGATGCGATCGTGCTGCTGGAGGCAGTAGCAGCAGAACTGAATACCGAGGACATGAACCAGGCCGGCCGTATTTTCCGGGCCGTGCTGCATGCCGTCCGCGACCGGCTGCCCGTAACCGATGCCGTTCATTTCGCCTCACAGCTCCCCATTATCTGGAAAGGCATCTATTTCGACCACTACGATCCGGACAAAGTACCCGTTCAGATCCTTGATCGCCAGGAGTGGGTAGATTATATCCGGAACAAAAATGCTTTCGCGGCCAATAATGATTTCCAGCAGGATGATGAGATCATAGGCGCCTTCCGGGCCGTCTTCCGGGCGCTGCACAACTGCATGCCCGAGGGCCAGCTGCAGCAGGTAAAAGAAGCGCTTAACGAGGAGATACAGGAGCTACTGGAAGTATAGCCCGGGTGTGCACATACAAAACCGTTCGCCTGCGTATATAGGTGGCAACAAAACACGTTACACCTGCCACCCTAACACGCTATGCTAAAAACACCCTTCACTGCCTTGCTAGCAACCTTGCTATCCTTTTCAGCCTGCAACCAAACCACCACTATCCTGGAACAGGAACAGGAAGCGCCGCAAACCGTTGCCGCCACAGATACGATCGTAACAGACAGTACCGCCAATCCGGTCAGCTGCCAGACCACGGCGCCCCTTTTCACGCCAAAAGACGAAAGCATGCAGGACAAAACATTGCAGGCCTATTTACAACAGCTCAGGCAGGCGGTGCAGCAGCAGGATGCGCGCCTGCTTACCTCCCTGCTGGATACCAGCATTGCAACCGGGTTTGATGCCAGCGGCGGCAAAACCAGCTTTAATGCACAATGGCACCCGGAACGGAAAGAATCGGAGCTATGGCCGTTACTGAACCAGCTGCTCGAGCTGGGCGGCACCTTTGTGCTGCAGGGCAACAGCAAAAACCTGTTTGCATTGCCCTATGTATACAGTGCCTGGCCTGATACGCTGGATGCGTTCTCTTTCAGAGCGGTGGTGCACGACGGGGCCATACTTCGGAAAGAACCCGACATCAATGCGCCGGCTGTCTGCACCCTGGGCCGGGTGATCCTGAAAACGGATTATAAGCGATCTTATCCGCAACAGGACTATGTGCGCGAAAAAGAGTGGTGGTATGTGGAGTCGCCGGATGGCGGATTGAAAGGTTACGTGAGCAACACAGATATGTACAGCCCTGTAGGATTCAGGGCACTGCTGAACAAAAACAAGCAGGGCCGCTGGCGCATGACAGCCCTGGTCTCCGGAGATTAAACAGCACCCACTGCTGCACCAAGTATAAACGAGGCTCAGCCTACAGCTTAGCGGCGTTATACTTATACTTTATACTTATACAAACAGCCCTTCCACCGATAGGTAGCGCTCGCCGGTATCGTAGCAGAAGGTGAGTACTTTGGCGCCAACCGGTATGTCGGGCAGCAGCTGGGCTACTGCCGCCAGCGAAGCGCCGCTCGAAATACCGACAAAGATGCCTTCCTCCCGGGCAATACGGCGGGCATAATCAAAGGCGTCCTGCTGTTCTACCTGCAGGGTGCCGTCCAGCAGCGTGCTGTCCATAATGGGCGGTATAAAACCAGCGCCGATACCCTGCAACGGGTGAGGCCCGGGCTGGCCGCCACTTAGCACGGGGCTGGCTGCCGGCTCCACTGCATAGATCTTCAGGTCCGGGAACCGGCTTTTAAGCACTTTGCCCACGCCCGTCAGGTGGCCGCCTGTTCCCACGCCTGTCACCAGGTAATCCACGCCATCCGGAAAGTCCCGGAGCAGTTCCTGCGCGGTGGTCTGCACATGAATCTCCACCCCGGCTTGGTTCTCGAACTGCATCGGCATCCAGGCGATACCGGGGTCTTCCTGCACCATTTGCTGCGCCCGCTCAATGGCCCCTTTCATCCCTTTCTCACGCGGCGTCAGTTCCAGGCGCGCGCCGTACGCTGTCATCAGGCGCCGCCGCTCAATCGACATCGATTCGGGCATCACCAACACGATCGGGTATCCTTTTACGGCAGCCACCATCGCCAGGCCCACGCCTGTGTTGCCCGAGGTGGGCTCCACGATCAGGCTGCCTTCTTTTAAGAGCCCTTTCTGCTCAGCATCCTCCACCATGGCCAGCGCAATCCTGTCTTTTATACTTCCGCCTGGGTTGCTGCGCTCCAGCTTCATCCATACGTCCACTTCTTTGTCAAAAAGTTTGTTGATGCGCACCAGGGGTGTATTGCCTATCGTTTCTAAAATGGATCTTGCTTTCATAGGAGGTTTTAGCTGCTGTTTAAATTGAAAAATTGAGTACACTGGCAGGGTCCTCATACTTGCGGACGTTGATCTGCGGCTGATGGTACACCCTGGAATACGGCGGCACGCTTTCGGTAAGCCATACATTACCGCCAATGATGCTGTGGGCGCCCACCACCGTGTTGCCCCCCAGGATGGTAGCGCCGGCATAGATCACCACATCGTGCTCGATGGTAGGATGGCGCTTTATCCTGGCCATGGCTTTATCCACGCTTAGTGCCCCCAACGTAACGCCCTGGTAGATCTTGACATGGTTGCCGATGCGGCAGGTCTCGCCGATCACGACGCCGGTGCCATGGTCGATGCAGAAGTGCGTACCGATCTGCGCGCCGGGATGGATGTCGATACCTGTAGCGGCGTGGGCATGCTCCGAGAGCACGCGCGGCAGCAAAGGCACCTGCAATTCATACAGGGCATGGGCCAGCCGGTAAACGGCCACAGCCCGGAAGCCGGGATAGGTCCGGATCACTTCTTCCATACTTTGTGCCGCCGGGTCGCCGTTGGCAATAGCTTCGGCATCGTCGAGCAGCAGGCGGTGGATGCCCGGCAGTTGTTCCATCAGGGCCCTGGCCACCGCATCAGGAGGTACGGGCAGCCGCGCCTCCATGCTGTTGAGGATCTGCTTTAGCTTGCGCTCCAGGTCGGCTGCATAAGCTTTGAGTTCCTCCTCCGACGTGAAGCGTTTATCCGATAGCACCGGGAACAGCAATTGCAGCACGCCCTCCATCAGGTGGCAAATCGCGGAGGCCGGCACTTGGTGCAGCGCCCGTTTATGCTGCTCAAAAAGCACATGTAAAAACTGGTTATTCATACTTCATTCTCAATGCAGGTAGCAACACAGCGCCGTGCGCGAACAGATGATACGTTATACGTCGTGCTTCACTTAAGAACAACTTGTTTCGCGCCGCTCCCTATCTTATTGGTCAGATTTACGCTGAGGTATTGCAGCAAGCAGCCAGGCAAGAATAGCCCGTACTGCTTTCCGGATGATCCCCTCCTTGTCCTTCGGCACCGGGTACAGCGTTGGTTCCTTTTTCTATACTATCAAGAGCGCTGATTGTTTACCCTCTTGCCAAAAGGATGCGGAAAGGCTAAAAACATGCGTTCAGGAAAACCAGGTAGAGAGGTGTAGGGTTATTTTATTCTTAAATCAGGCGACATAAATCCTGTCCTACTGCTACGTTTTCATCCCGAATCTGACACAGAGAAACCTAGTGGAAAAAGGGTCCTTACCCTCCGGGGGTGAAGCTTTCGCTACGAGCTCCCAAGATCCTTTCAGGATGATAAACAGAAGAGGATAAAAGGCACCTGGTAGATTGGGAGAATGGCATCGGCAGAGAAAGGCGGGGAAACCTGGCGGCTGCTGCTTATACTTGCAGAGAAAGCTTAAAGCTAAGCTACCGGGCTCTCCTGCCGGGCACGATAGGTTTTAAGCAATACAAACAGCAGCGCAATGGCGGCAAATCCGGCCCCTGTCCAGAAAACCAGCGGGAAGTTTTCAGGGCGGTTGTTATATAGCCATCCTGCGGCAAGGGCACCAATGCCGATGCCGGCTTCCAGGGCGATATACATGGTGGCCATGGCCCTGCCCCGGTGCGCCTCATGGCTCAGATCGATCGTCCAGGCATAAATAGTAGGCGAGTTCATCCCGGTTGCCACGCCAAACAAGACACCTACCAGCAGCAACAGTTCCGGCGAGCGCACCAGGCCCAGCAGCCCCATAGCCAGTGTCAGCAGCAGCGTGCTGAGCAGCAGCACGCGTACGCGCCCATACTTGTCGGAGGCTTTGCCGGCCAGAAAACGAATGGCCAGCGAGGCCAGGGTGAAGCTGGTAAAGAAAAGGCCTTTGTTGTGAATGCCCAGGAACTCGCTGAAATCCGGGATCAGCGTTAAAATGATGCCGTAGGGAAAGTAGGTGAAAAACATCACAAAGCAGGGGCCCAGCACCCGCGGCTCCACCAACTCCTGCCGCGAAAGGCGCAGCATGCCCAAGTTAAAGCGCTGCGGGTGTTTTATGGTTTCGCGCATGTGTGCAATAACGGCTACTGACAGAAACGCCATGGCCGACGAAGTATAAAACATAATATCCATGGAGAACTGATCAGCCACCGCACTGCCAATAGCCGGCCCTGCCGCCATGCCCAGGCTGCCCGAAAGCCCCATCAGCCCCATAGCCTCTCCCCTTTTTTCCAATGGCACCACATCGGCTACATAAGCCGATTTACCGGTCGGCGTAAAGCCCGTGGAAAAACCATGCAGAAAGCGCAGCAACAGAAATGCGGCTACCGAGCCAGTCAGCGGGTAAAGGGCGCTGGCGATAATGCACACCATACTGCCCACCAGCATCACAGGTACGCGCCCGATCTTATCGGCCAGTTTGCCGCTGAACGGCCTGGACAGGCCGGCGGTGAGGGTAAAGAGCGCAATAATAAGGCCTTTGTATTCTTCGCCGCCCAGGCTGGTGAGGTAGTCGGGCAACTCCGGAATGATCATATTAAAGCTGGCGAAGAACAGGAACGAGCTCAGGCAAAGCAAGCCAAACTGCACTCCGTATACCCGCGAAATCTGATTCTCCATACCTGCTTTTTCCAGCTGCAAAGGTGCCAAAGCTTTTTTAAAAGTGCTAATTATTCGCCGCCCCGCTTCGGAGGACAACATCTAAAATTAGTAACCGCCACAGGAGGTTCGTGCCCCATCATCAAAAAAGAACCTGCTAAGCGAAGTATACTTCGCTTAGCAGGTTCTTTCTGTCAGTATAAGAAATGGTTTGCGGGCTGCACAAGAACCCGTGCGCCTTAAACCAGGGCGTGGTGCAGCTGAGTACTTACCCCATTGATGGCAATGTTTTTCTGAAGGGCCATCGAGCGTAGTTCGTCCGCTACTCTGCGGGCCACTTCTTCCTGCTGAATGCTGCCCAGGCGCAACACCACCGGCTTGCTGTTTTCGAGCTCAAACACCACGAAATACTCCGTAACCCAAAGCTTTATCACATCGCTCCACAACAAGGTGCGCTCGCCGCCGAAAAGCGCTACCCGGTAGGCTACCTGCTCGGGCGTCATCGAGAAATACGTATCCTTTAAGCGAATAATGTCGGTTGCAACAGCCAGGCAAGCGAGTCCCAGCACAACCAACACCAGGCTGGCCGCTGCCCAGCCCGGGCGCAAAGGGCTTTGCCAAAGCAGCTCACGCACAAGGGCATAACCGCCGCCGCCTACAAAGAATAGACCGACGAACATCATAAAGCTTTTTGTCTGCTTAAGTTTTTGTGAAGAATACAGGGATACGTACATGCTGATCTGACGAATTAGGATTCAGGGTTTTGTTTTATAATTCAGGTTAAGCTTACCTGCTTTTGGGCTTGGCCCGCAGGCAAAAAAAATATTTTTTTATACTTAATAAACTTCAACTAAAAATCGCACCGCTCTTTGTGAGTGAAACACTTACGCACCTATCAACAAATATAATGCAATTTTTTAAAGACTCAATCTTACAAAGAAGCCAATTTTTATTCCCTTCATCCTTCCAGTATCATATCGGGTTCAATGTAGGTATTGCCCGCTATATTTCAAAATTTTTTATGCAGATGATGCAATAAAGGAGAAACAGGGCCGGTCTCCGAGTTTTTGATTATATTGAGGATTGAAACAGCATCAGTCATGAAAATACGCAACTTACTGGTTGTGGCTGCCTGCGCACTAGCCGGCTGCCAGCAGGTACCGCAACAAAGTCCAAAACCTACCGCTAAAAACAAGTTCGGCGATGCCATTCTGCAGCGCATCCATACCTTGCAGGATGAGCGCCAGACAGCCGGGCTGCTTACCTACCTGCAGCATCCTAAAACAGAATACCGCCGCGAGGCAGCACTGGCCTTTGCTTCGGTGCAGGATACACTGGCCATAGCGCCTTTGCTCAGCCAACTTAGCGACACCACCATAGCCGTTCGCGTAGCTGCCGCTTATGCTCTGGGGCAGATCGGCGATGCCAAGGCAGAGACCGCCTTACTGCAACACCTGCAGCAGGAACGGCGGCCACAGGTGCAGGGTGAATTGCTCGAGGCCCTGGGCAAGATCGCCACACCGGCCGGCGTGGCCTACCTGGCAACTTACAAAGCTACCAGCCCGACAGCCCTTGCCGGGCAGGCATGGGGGCTTTACCGCGCCGGCATGCGCCAGCAATATACCCAGCAGGCTGTGGAGCAGGTTATCCGGTTACTGGCGCCAACCAACCCGCTGGAAGCCCGCGTGCCGGCAGCCCAATTCCTGACCCGCATTACCAAACTGGACCTGACGCCCTACCGGCAGGCGGTTTTAAATGCCGCCACGTCCGACAAGGCTCCTGAGGTACGCATGGCGGCCACGCAGGCACTCAGTAAAGTAAGGGCTCCGGACAAGGCGCGTTTCCTGTCTACCATTGCCCAGAGCGACCCCGATTACAGGGTGCGGTTAAGTGCTATAAAGGCGATGGTCGGCCTGGATTTTGAGGAAGTGAAGCCAGCCATACTTGCTGCCCTGCAGGACAAGAACATTAACACGGCCGTGGCCACTGCCGAATTTCTGCAGGCAAACCCTGCTGGCGTAGATGCCGCAGCGCTGCTGGAGGTGATGCCCCGGCTACAGGATGCGCGGGTGCGGGGCAGCCTGATATGGGTAATCCTGCACAACAGCCCGCAGCAAAACCGCTATTATCTTAACACCCGCTACAAGCAGCAGTATCAGAATGCCCGCACTCCTTACGAGAAAGCTGCTTTCCTGAAAGGACTTGCCGGCGATTATGCCAATTATTCTTTTATTGCCGATGAGGTTTTTGCGGCCCAGCAGCCGGTTATCTCTACTTCGGGCATGGATGCGCTGATCTTTATGCGGCAGCAGCCTGATTTTCCGAAAGGCTACGAGAACAACTTTGCCACTATTTTCCAACGGGCGGTGAGCTCCGGCGATGTGGCGCTAGTAGGCATGGCGGCCGCTGCCATCCGTGATCCGAAGCTGAACTTCCGGAGCCAGTACCGCGATGTGACCTTCCTGACCCTGGCCCAGCAGAAACTGCAACTGCCCCGCGACATGGAAACCAACATTGAGCTGCAGAAAACCATTAATTTCCTGAGCGGAAAAGGCGAAGGCGAAACACCCCAGAACCCATTCACCCACCCTATTGACTGGGCGCTGGTTGCCAGCATTCCGGCAGCGCAGCAGGCGGTGGTGCATACCGACAAAGGAAATGTGGTGCTCCAGCTGTTTGTAGAAGATGCCCCGGGCACAGTGGCCAACTTTGTAGCGCTGGTAAAGGAGAACTTTTTCGACGGCTTATACTTTCACCGCGTGGTACCCAACTTTGTGGCGCAGGGCGGCGATAAGCGCGGCGACGGCTGGGGCAGCTCCGACTACTCCATCCGCTCTGAGTTTGCACACCTGAAGTATGGCGAAGGTTACCTGGGGATGGCCTCGGCCGGAAAAGACACCGAAAGCAACCAGTGGTTTATCACCCACGCCCCTACCCCGCACCTGGACGGCCGTTACACTATCTTTGCCAAAGTGATAGAAGGCATGGACGTAGTGCACCAGCTGGAAGTAGGCGACAAGATCCTGGACGTAGAACTCATCGGTGCAGGCACCTTATAAACCGGCTAGCCCAGAAGAAGCATCCCAAAAACAGAGAAAGGCGACACGTGGGTGTCGCCTTTCTCTGTTTAAGAATAGTTATACTTTAATATCTGCGCTCTAGCGGCTGGTCTTCCGGCGCGGTCAGCTCCGACCACTGGGGCAGAAGGCTTTTGAACTCCTGCTGCAGCGCCTTGCCGCGGTCTTTGCCATACCAGCCATGCAACTGTTCGGCAAACTCTTTATAAGGGATGTTTTGCGCATGCAGGTCAGCATACAACCGCTGGGCCGGCTCCGGGCGGGGGCCCCAGGTGCCAAGCTCTTCCAGTGTATCAGCTTTTAAAGCGATCAGCTTTGGGATGGAACGGCCGCCGTTGGTCAGGTACTGGTCCATTAGCTCGGGGTTCTCGTCGCGCAGCAACAGCTTAAGGTCGATCAGCGGCGAAGCATCGGCCATTTTCACCAGCACAGGCAGGTTTTGCGCCGCATCGCCGCACCAGGCTTCTGTCAGCACCAGCCATACCATCTTGGTTTGTACGCTTAATAGCAACTGCACCAGTTCATCGTCCAGGCGGGTGGTTTTTTCCACGCGGCGCATGCGGTGCAGGTTCATGCGCGTGTAGGCTACCATTTCTTCAGAGTGGTTGTTTCCGGTAGTTTTGTTTTCTGCCATGAGCTGGTCTGCCAGTTCCCGGTATTGTGTATAGGTAAGGGCTTTCGCCAGGTAATCGGGCGTAACCGGAGATGGTGTCTTAAGTATGTGCGTCATAATTGAATGCGTTATTTTTGATCCTGATAAAATATATTACTATCTAAATACCACAAGTGCCTGGTATAAATAGTTCCTCTAGCAGGCTGGCGGTTGGTTGGGTGTCGCAGCTGGGTTGCTGCTCTCCTGCTTCCGTACGCTGCCTTATACTTCACAAAGCAATGAGTTACCCTAACCGGAAAGCAAGTCCTCATACTTGACTGCACAGCACTCCGCCACAAGCAAGTAGAGTTTTGATGCCCCAAGCTGGCCATCCTTAGGTTGTAACCAGTAAACGATACCGGAAAATCACTTTTCGGCTATACTACTGATGCCCATAGGTCTTCTCGCCGGCGGTGATGCTTAGCGGTAAAAAGTTCTGCTTCGGGGGCAACGGGCAGGTGGCATACGGCACAAAAGCGCAGGGCGGGTTGGTGGCTTTGTTAAAGTCGATGGTGGTAGAGCCATCCGGGCCGGGTTTGGGCACGTAAAGGTAGCGGCCGGAGCCGTAGGTGTCGGTGCCGTTGGTTTTATCGGCAAAGATAATAAAGAGCTCGTCGCCCTCTTCGAGCGCATCGAGGCGGTAGGTGCTGTCTCCAACCGTAAACACCAGCGCTCCTGGCGAAGGCTCCGGTTCGGTTTGCCCCAGTATGTTTGTGATGGGGATCTGTTTGGGCAGCGGGTTCTGCTCGAGCCGCGCCGGCAGCCGCCACTTTGTTGCCACCGGAAAACGATCGACACCTTTGAAGGCGGTGCGCACCGGGCTTTCCGCATCGCGCAGCCGAATGCCGTAGCGGTCGCCACGCTTCAGCACAAACCAGGTAAGCGGCCCATACGTCATCTGGGGAGGTTCCTGCCCTTCGGTATACACCAGGGCCTCCTGCTGCACTGGTTTTCCGTTCAGTTTTACGTCCACCCCTTTGGCTATACTTGCCGTAACTTTACCGTGGTCCAGTGTCAGCACACCTGCCTGCGCGGGCAGCTTGCCTTCCGGAAAAACAAGGTCGTTGCCGTCGCCACTGCCAAAGGTATTTTTGCCCTCTTTCAGCCAGAACAGCCCGGCCAGCGAGAGCCAGCCATCTTCTTTTTTCAGGTTTTCCTCCCGCTCGTGGTGCCACTGGTTGACACTGTCCACATACGCTGTTTCGGTATCTGGTAAAGGCGTGGTGGCAGCAGGCGCTTTTTCTTGTTGGGTGCAGGCAGCCAGCAACAGCAATGCGGCAAACAAGGCAAGCAACTTGCCAAAGAAGTAAGTCATGAGAAAAGTAATTTATACTTGGATGGGGGAAATATAAAAGGAAGGTATAAAAGCAACTCCTGCGCAGCGCAGGTGCCTAGAGCCACCGCCTGAGCAGGAGTTGACAGGTAACTAAAAGCCTTGTTATTTGTTGGGTTGCGGCGTCATGCGCAGGTATGGCTTCACAACGCGGTGGCCTTTGGGGAATTTAGTTGGAATCTCTTCGTCGCTCACAGCATTCGAGATCACCACGTCTTCGCCTTCTTTCCAGTCGGCTGGGGTGGCCACGCTATACTTAGCTGTGAGTTGCAGCGAGTCGATCACGCGCAGGATCTCCTGGAAGTTACGCCCCGTAGAAGCCGGGTAAGTGATCATCAGCTTAATCTTTTTGTCCGGACCAATGATAAACAGCGAGCGCACGGTCAGGGTGCCGGAAGCTTTGGGATGGATCATGCCATATAATTCCGAAATATGCCTGTCCGGGTCAGCAATGATCGGGAATTCCACCTGTGTGTTCTGTGTTTCGTTTATGTCGTTGATCCAGCCTTTATGCGATTCTACTTCGTCTACGCTCAGGGCGGCCACTTTTACATTGCGTCTGGCAAAATCATCTTTCAGGCGGGCCGTTGCGCCCAGCTCAGTGGTGCAAACCGGGGTATAATCGGCCGGATGCGAGAACAAAACGCCCCAGGAGTCACCGAGCCATTCATGGAAATTTATTTCTCCCTCTGTGGTCTGTGCTCTAAAGTTGGGAGCCTCGTCATTTAGTTGTAGTGCCATTTTCGATAGTTTTTAGTACATGATAAGTATAGGCTGTGCATGCTCCAACTACCTGGGTAGCCCGAGCATCCTATATCAAATATAGCCAATCTCCTTATTTCCTACAAGGTTAGTAGAGATTATAATGTAGACAGGCTATGCTACTGCTTTAACATCCCAGAAAAGCTATTTGTTTTGATTTCGCTCCTTTAGGCAGACTTCCTCCGGAGAAAGTACAGCTGAAGCGCTGCCCTGACCGCTTTGGCGTTTCGCTGCCCAGGCGCTTCTGCCGGGCCTGAATAATTATGAAACTCCCGGCCTCTGAAAAATTAAGTATGGCTGAAGTGATGCGGCACAGAAATGCCTAGACGGCGTTCATAGCCGCAAGCTAGAGCGTATGCCAGGAACGTAATGAAGTAAGAACAGGAATGGGATGATATACTGCGCAGGTATGGGTTTAAACGGCCGTGTCGCGCAGGACCGGCATAGCGCCTTCAAACGGAACGATCTGTACAGCGTTTTCTTTGGAGTTATTGCTTTTTATAAGCGCATTAAGCTGCTTGTAGGCCAGCTCCATGTCCGAGAGTTGCTTGTAGCTGAACAGGTAAAAATGCTCGCCGGCGGCCTTGGCCACATACACGTAAAGGCTATAAAAATTCATTCCCGGGCAGGCAAGGGTATGCGCCTTTACACGCACAATATCTTCGATACTGATAGTCGTACTAGTGGAATCTACGGGCCCGGGTATAATGGTAACCATGTTGCCTATGTTTAAAAATAGATGAAAACCTAGGCGGAAGCTCTCCTGAGCTAAAGCATGTGCAGTTTAACAAATTATCGAGTAAGTTGCCAGTAAGTTGCCGATTATACTTGTAGCAGGGCCTAAAAAGCCCGCACAGGCCCTTTTTACTTTACCGGATCGTACCCGCTGCCGCCCCAGGGGTGGCAGCGGCCAATGCGCTTCAGGGCCATCACCCCGCCTTTAAAGGGACCATACTTGTTTACGGCTTCCACAGCATATTGCGAGCAGGTAGGCGTATAGCGGCAGGCAGAAGGGGTTAAGGGCGAAATCAGGTGTTGGTAGGCCCAAAGCAGCGCCAGCACCAGCTTTTTAAATACCCAGATCATAGTTGGTCTTTACACATATCCGTTGTTATAGAGGCAAAATGCGTTAATTTTTGCTAATTTTGCTGCTGTTTACATTTAAACATAAATTCATGCTAAAAAAAATCCTTTCCTTCTTACTTCTTGTCTCGCTTAGCGTGCCTTTTGCCGCTAAAGCCGACGAGGGTATGTGGCTGCCGATGCTGGTAAAGCGCCTCAACTACACCGATATGCAGAAAAAGGGCCTGCAGCTCACTGCCGAAGAAATTTATAGTGTCAACAATTCGAGCCTGAAGGATGCCATTGTGCAGTTCGGTGGCTTTTGCACCGGCGAGTTTATCTCCCCGGAAGGATTGCTGATCACCAATCACCACTGCGGCTACGGTTCAATCCAGTCGCACTCCACGACGGAGCATGATTACCTGACCGATGGTTTCTGGGCCACCTCCAAAGACCAGGAGCTTCCGAACGAAGGTTTGTTTGTAGACATCCTGGTGCGCATGGACGATGTGACCAGCAAAGTGCTGGAAGGCATTACACCGGCTACTACCCAGGAAGAGCGCGCCCAACTGGTAGCGCAGCGCACGAAAGCCATTGCCCAGGAAGCCAGCGAAAACAACCAGTACGTAACCTATGTGCGGGATTTTTACAATGGCAACGAGTTTTACCTCTTCGTTTACAACCGCTACACTGACGTGCGCCTGGTAGGCGCACCGCCGCAATCGGTAGGCAAGTATGGCGGCGACACAGACAACTGGATGTGGCCACGCCATACCGGCGACTTTTCTATGTTCCGCGTATACATGGCCCCGGACGGCAAGCCCGCTCCTTACAGCAAAACCAACGTACCTTACAAGCCAAAGCACTTCCTGCCAATCTCATTGAGCGATAAAGAACAAGGCGATTTCGCGATGGTATTTGGCTTTCCGGGCCGCACCAAGCGCTTTATGACCTCGCATGGCCTGAAACTGGAAGTAAACCAGCTGAACAAGTCCCGCATTAAGCTGCGCGACCAGAAGCTGAACCTCTGGAAGGAAGACATGGATAAGGACGCCGCTACCCGCATCAAGTATGCGTCTAAGTATGCTTCTACCTCCAACTACTACAAATACTCTATCGGCCAGAACGCAGGCATCAAGCGCATGCACACCATCGAAGGCAAAATAGCCGACGAAGATAAGTTCCAGGCCTGGGCCAACGCCGATGCGCAGCGCAAAGCCACTTACGGCAACGTGCTGGGCGATATTGCCAGCGCCTACGCCACCATCGAGAAGTATAACCTGGGCAGCATTTACCTCAACGAAGCTGTGCTGGGCACCGAGGCGATGATGCTGGGCTACCGCTTTATCCCGCTTTACAACTCCCTGAAAGCCGGCAATGCTGCCGCTACCCAGAAAGCCATCGAAGATCTGCGCCCGCGTGTGGAGTCCCACTTCAAGGATTACAACCTGCCCACCGACAAGAAGGTGTTTGCTGCCATGATGAAGGCTTATTCGGAGGACATTGCCAAAGACCAGCAGCCCGAGGCATTCAAAAGCCTGGTAAGCAAGTATAAAGGCAACTTCAGCAAGCTGGCCGATTATGTGTATGGCAACTCTTTCCTGATGTCGGAGCAGAAGGTAAATGACTTTTTGAAAAATCCGTCGCAGAAAAAACTGGAGGCCGATCCTGCTTTCCAGCTCATCAACGCCATCATGATGAACTATGTGACCAACATAGCGCCTAAAATGGCTGAAAGCAACGCCATCCTCGACAAAGCCAACCGCCTGTATGTGGCCGGCCTGCGCCTGATGAACCCCGACAAAGTATACTATCCGGATGCCAACTCAACGCTGCGCCTGAGCTACGGCACCGTGAAAGATTACAGCCCGCAGGATGGCGTGATGTACAACTACTATACTACGCTGGATGGCGTGATGGCAAAAGAAGACCCGACCAACGAGGAATTTGTGGTGCCAGCCAAACTGAAGCAGCTCTACCAGGCCAAAGACTATGGCCGCTATGCCAACTCCAAAGGCGAGCTGGTTGTTAACTTCATCACCGACAACGACATTACAGGCGGTAACTCGGGCTCCCCGGTTATCAATGGAAAAGGCGAGCTGATGGGCCTGGCCTTCGACGGCAACTGGGAAGCGATGACTGGCGACCTGGTATATGACCCGGATTACAAGCGCTGCATTAACGTAGACATCCGGTATGTGCTGTTCATCATCGACAAGTATGCCGGTGCTACCAACCTGATCCAGGAAATGACGCTGGTAAACGACGGCAACCCGGGTGCCGCCGATGCGGCCACGGCTGAGGTAAAAACCAAAACCCCGCAGGCTGAATTGCTGAATGCCACCATGGAAGAAGCGAACGAAAAGCTTCGCGCCGGCAAAACAGAGTTCAAGATCGAAAAGAAAAAAGGCGACGCGAAGGTAAAACTTCAGGTAAAAGACTAAACAAGCCTGCTTTTAAAGTATAGGAAAGGCGCCGGAGACATCTCCGGCGCCTTTTTGTTTAGCTTTGATTTACCTAAACAATCGGGAAAGCGTTACCTCATCCTTTGGATTTCCCACATAAAATGACGGACGTCATCTAACTACAAGATGGTGCTGCACTCAGATTCGTGGCAGTTCATAGCTTTACATTCAAGCAGAGATCCAGGGTTGCTGATTACCGGAAACAAAGTATAGCTACTAAACTTATTGCCGCTACTCCTGCGCATCCACTCTCATCTTCAACCAGAAGTATAGATTTTCCTATAAAATTGTAAACAAAAAAGCAAGTCACCGTACAATCATACTTCTTAAAGTGCAAAATCCAACCTATACGGAATGAGGCTAGCTTTACGCTTCAGCTTATACCTGCTTTTCGTGCTGCTCCCCTGCCTGGCGCAGGCCCAGGCTGATGTGCCCGGCGGCGGCCGCGCTGCCGGTATGGGCAATGCCTCCGTTACGCTGCCTGACCTGTGGGCGCTGCATAACAACGTAGCCTGTATGGCAAGCGTGCAACAGCTGCAGGTGGGCGCTTATACCGAGAACCGCTTTGGCGTGCAGGCGTTCACGACGGTGGCTCTGACGGCTGTTTACCCCACAGCCAGGTATGGCAGCTATGGGGTAAGCCTGAGCAGGTTTGGTGATACGCAGTACAGCCGGCAGTCGATAGGGATTGGCGCGGCACATAAGTTGGGGCAGTTTAGCCTGGGTGCCAAAGCCGAAGTATGGCAGGTGGCGGTGAGCGGGTATGGCAGCCGCAAAGCTGTAACGCTCTCGGCAGGCTTGCAGGCCGAAGTGGTGCCAGGCTTATACTTCGGCGCATACGCCTATAACCTCAACCAGGCCCGACTTGCCGACATAGCCGACGAGCGGATGCCGGCCATCATGAAAGCGGGGCTTGCTTACCGCCCCTACAAAAAGCTGCTGCTGGCCATTGAAACAGAAAAGAACCTCGACTACGATGCCGATTTTAAGGCGGGGCTGGAGTATTTCCTGCTTCCGGAAAAACTGGCGCTGCGCACCGGTTTCAGTACCCTGACAGGCCAGGCTACGTTTGGAGCCGGTTTCCGGGCGCGGCAGCTGCAGCTCGCGTATGCGTTCGGCACCTACACCGTGCTGGGGCAGAGCCACCATCTATCTGTTGCCTGCCAGTTCAGAAAAGGAAAGTCTTAGAAAGGAGAATAGAAAAGAACACCTTTAACTATTCCCGACTGAAGTATAGGTAGGAGATGATGAGGGTTGCTTGATTGGGAGTGCGCAGCCATGGTTTTTACAACAGTTTAGCAAGCACCAACGGGCCATTTAACAAGTAACCGTTCACCTCTGCCTATGCGACGAAGTTTACTGCTTTGCTGGTTTATACTTTGTGGGCTGCCCCTGCTGCAGGCGCAGGACTATCCGCGCCGGCAACTGGATTTCGACCTATTGGTACAGGAGCTCTTTGCCCAGCAGGACGACGACCAGGTGCCCTACGAGGATTATTACGAAACGCTCTTCCAGTACTACCAGCGCCCCATCGACCTGAACCACACCAGCCCCGAAGAGTTGGCCGCCCTCTTTATACTTTCACGGCCGCAGATCACGTCCTTTTTCAGCTACCTGGCAGCGAATGGCCCCTTGCTGAGCATCTATGAGCTGCAGGCCATCCCCGATTTTGATCTGCTCACCATCTATAAGCTGGTGTATTTTGTGCAGGTGCAGGATGCCGGCCTGGCAGCCGACCAGCGCCCGCTCTGGCAACGGATGGTGGGCGAAGACAACAATGCCCTTATACTTCGCTATGAGCGCACCCTGCAACAACGCCGCGGCTATACCCCTTTGGACCCGGACAGCCGTTCGACAAGCCGCTACCTGGGCTCGCCGGATAAACTATACTTACGTTACCGCATCAGCCACGCCCGCGATTATAGTTTTGGCATAACCGCTGAGAAAGATGCCGGCGAGCAGTTTACCTGGGATAGCCGCACCCACCGCTATGGATTTGATTATTACTCGGCGCACCTGCAGTTCTACAACAAAGGCCGGTTTAAAGCCATTGCCCTCGGCGATTACCAGTTGCAGTTCGGGCAGGGCCTGCTGCTCTCGTCAGGTTACAGCGTGGGCAAGGGCAGCGAAACTATTACGACCGTGAGCCGGCCAAACCTGGGCATCAGGCCCTACAGCTCGGTGCTGGAATATGCTTATTTCAGGGGTGCGGCAGCTACCTATACATTAGGAATGGTGGACGTGACAGGGTTTTACTCCAACAAGCGCGTGGACGCCAGCCTGCAGGTACAGCAGGATACGTTAGAGAATTCCGATGCATATTTCAGCGGCATCCAGACGACCGGCTTCCACCGTACGCCTACTGAGCTGGCCAACAAGGGCCAGGCGCGGGAGCAGCTCTTCGGAGCGAACGCTAGTTACCAGAGCCGTGATAAAACACTGCTGTTGGGCGTAACGGCCTTCGGGCTGCATTATAGTTCGCCCATCCGGAAAGCCGGCGCGCCCTACCAGCGCTTTGAGTTCAGCGGCGCAACCAACTATAACCTGGGCGCCAACTATGGCTATACCTGGCAGAATGTCTACTTATTTGGCGAAACGGCTATCAGCAAAAGTAGCGGCCTGGGCATGGTAAACGGCTTTGTGGCCAGCCTGTCTAACCGGGTAGAACTGGCGATGCTCTACCGGGCCTATACCCGTCACTTCCACACCTTTTATGGCAGCGCCTTTGGCGAGGCCACGCGCAGCATCAACGAACGGGGGCTGTATACGGGCATCAAAATAAAGCCTTTCGGGCCATGGGAGCTCACCGCTTACTACGACCGCTTTCGTTTTCCGTGGCTGCGCTACCGCGTGGATGCACCCTCCGGCGGATATGAGTACCTGTTGCGGCTATCTGTTAAACCAAACAAGCAAACGATGCTGTACGGGCAGTTCCGTACCGAAAGCAAAGGCCTGAATATGGCCAACAACACCACGCCAATAGACTACGTGGCCCAGGCACTGCGCCGGAATTACCTCTTATACTATGAGTTTGCCCCTACCGCAGTGGTAAGCTTCAAATCGCGGGTACAGTGCAGCAGCTATGCGCAGGAATCCCCGAAAACGACCGGCTATCTGATTGCGCAGGATGTAAACGTTACCTTCCGTAAAATACGCCTCAGCACCCGTTATGCCCTTTTCGATACCGACAGCTATGATACGCGCCAGTATGTGTATGAGCGGGATGTGCTGTCTGCGTTTTCCATTCCGGCGTTCAGCGGCACCGGCACACGGGTGTATGCGCTTTTGCAGGTTAGTCCACTTCGTTCGCTAGATGTGTGGGTAAAGTATGGCCTCACGCACTACCGCCACCAGGACTCCATCGGCTCCGGCCTGGATCTGATCGAAGGTTCCCGCCGCTCGGATGTGAAAGTACAGGTCAGGTATCAGTTTTGAGGAATGGTGGTGGTGAGAGTAAGTAGGTAGAGTGGTAAGGTGGAACTGTTGTGGCACTTATTGATACTGTTCTGATGCGGATCTAGCCTATGACGCTATACTTGCCAGGAGCCGTTTAATGACAGTTTTATCCTTTGGCTATATTTGGCAGCTTGAGTTTGATGTGATGATTTATACTTCCTGCTATACTTGCTAGCTAGCTGTCTTCCTCAGTTTTATACTTGCCTTGTTTCATCTTATACTTTGGAGCGCTCCAAGCCCGCGGGGGCTCCCCGAAATGCTTCGGGGTAAACTCTCTCGGGCATCGCGCTGTGGTGTGAAGCTGCCCTAGCGGGCTGCCTTGCAGGCACCGCAATACACCAAGGCGCTCATCCCAAGGACTGGGATCTGTTCCAATAGCTGCTGTTTATACTTGAGCATAAATATAAGCTTTAACTTTATTAGCATTGCATTTACGTAGGGACAGGTCGCGACCTGTCCGCGCGATGACGCTCGCCATGAAACATTAGCTATGAAACATTAAACTAAGTATAAGTATGAACCTTCTCTCTTCGCCTCTTTCTTCTTTGTCATCCTGAAAGGATCCTATTGGAAGGGAGACGAAGCTAAAACAACAATGCTTATACTTTGAAAGTAGCAACAACAGGCTCCCCGTCTTAAATAAGGAGGGGCAGGGGTGGTTGGACCCGGTAACTCCTCTCCTACCTTCCTTCAGCTAAGTGCTCCAGCGGCTTGCAAGCGCTCTTTATACTTGCGGAAACAATGCTTCCGTCGGGGCTAAACTCCATGTGGCAGCATTCCAGAAAGAGGGCTTTCAGCTTTTCGCGGCCGCGCTGCACCCGCGATTTTGCGCCTGAGTAAGAGATGCCGAGGCGTGCTGCAATTTCCTTTTGGCTGATGCCTTCCAGCTCACTCAGGCGCAATGCTTCGGCATATTCGGGCGGCAGCAAGGTAAGGAGCGGCAGCACCAGGGCTTCTATTTCCGGCTGGGCGTGTTCGGAAAAGTCTTCCTCCGGCAGCTCCCCGGCATCGGCTATACTAGTATGGCGGCTGTGCTCGCGGTAAAAATCGACGAGGGCGTTGCGCGTGATCTGGTAAAGCCAGGCTTTGATATCGCGCACGTCCTGCAACTGCTCGCAGTTTTTATATAGCTTCAGGTAAAGCTGCTGCAGCATATCGTCGGCGTCGGCTTTATCGGCAATGCGCTTCAGCACAAAGCCTTTTAACCGGGCCTCGTAAGCCAGGAAAACAGGGGCAACGGCCGCGCAGGCATCCGCGGCCGGAAATGTTTCAGACGAGTTACAGCAATTTTCGGTCATACGCCTATAGTATTACTTCTTCTTTCCAGCAAATAAGTGTCGCGCCACTGGCCATGCAGCTGGCCCAGCCGCTCGCGCAGCCCCACCACCCGGAAACCGCACTGCTCGTGCAGTTGTATACTGGCATGATTCTCTTTTAAAATATGCGCCTGCAAGGTCCAGATGCCTTCCTGCTCTGAGGCCGCCACCAGTTGCTGCAACAATAAGCGCCCTATTCCCTTGCCAGCATGTGCCGGGTGCACATACACGCTGTCTTCGGCTACGCCCCGGTACACGCAGCGGCCCGACACTGACGTCAGCGCTGCCCAGCCTACGATATGTCCATCCTGCAACGCTACCAGCCGGCAAGAGAGCATGTGCTTTTCGTCCCATTCGTACCAATTGGGTGCGCTGGTTTCCAGGGTCGCATTGTTAGTGGCGATGCCTGCTTCGTAGATCGCTTTTACCTGCTCGTAATGTTCCGGCAGCATAGCCGTTATTGTAAGCGTTGGCGTGATTGCTTGCATGGCGCTAAGAAACTAAAAATTTAGAAACAACGCAGCAGGAACAGGTATACTTGCTACCTGTTCCTGCTGCGGAGGGGTTTTATTTTATACTAAAGGACCGTGGCTTCTTTGGCTGGTCGCGCATTAGGGCCTTCTCCGTAGATAGTGGCTTCGCCGTAGGTATAAAAGGCTTCCCAATCCACCCCCTGCGGGTCTGTGATCCAGGATTTTTCGGATTTGGCGTAGCAGCAGGTGCACTTGCCCTCTTCGCGGATGGCGCCTTTGGCTTTTTTCAGGTTGCCGTATACCTGAACCAGTTCTTCGAGGCTCTCGGCCTGAATGCCCAGGTGCTCGATGCCGGCATTTTCGGGGTGCAGCGAGATGGCAAAATTAATACGCGGATCCTCGAGCATCCACTTGGCATAATCTGCTTTGCACACAGTGGGCGTTGTTGCAAAAAGGGCATTGTAAAAGGCGATGGATTCTTCGAGGTTCTTTACTCTTACGTTTACGTGAAATCGTTTCATGGCTTTGCTGTCTGAGTGTTTTTTTAATGTTCACCCTGATGACGGCGCCGCAACTGAAAAGACGCAGGTTTGCCGAAAAATTTTACTCGATATTTTTGATTTGCCGCTCCTGGCCTTCCGGTTGGTAGAACAGAACCAGCTTAACGGGTTTCTCAAAATGCCCGGCATCGAGGTCCTGCTGCACCAGCCGGTAATACCCGATAATGGAGCTGCTGTTAAAATCGTCCGGGGTGGCCGGAATCAGCACTTTATATGCCCACTTACTTTGCTCTACGCGCACCTGTTTGCGGACATACTGCCCGAAGAAATCGTGATCTGCCAGAAAGTAAGCTACTTTTTTAGCCTGTTCTGCTGTTACGGTCGCCTCATCATAGTATATCTCGTGGCCTGCCTGCCCAAACTTTACCATCGCCGGCTGCTCCTCGGGCAAAAAGGGCCACAGCGCCACGGCCAGCACAATGGTGCTCACCGCGCTGATGAGCCCCACGCCCGCCGCACGCCACCTGGACCGGAAGGCCCCCTGCAAGCGGCTGTGCTCCTGCAGAAACGCTCCCTGCAGCCGCTGCGTGAGCCCGTAAAACAGGCCTGCTTCCAGCACGGGGATCAGGTATTTGGGTAATACGTTGGTATACTGCGGCAGCAAAAACATTATCAGCATAAAGCTAACGGTTGCTGCTATACCCCACCAAAGCGCCTTACGGCCGGCTTCCTCTTCGCCGATGCTGATATAGTTCTTTGCCAGCAGGTAAGCGCCGCCCAGCGGGCCGCCCACTAAAGCGCAGACGGCAATGGCCCGGGCATTGTATAATTTGCCGGCCGGGGGCAGCGCCTCTTCCATTACCGGCAATTGTTCTGTAAGCTCCTCCTGCATCCTTGTATGTTAAGGCACGTTCTTTACAAACACGATCTGTTGGTTATCAGAAGACACTAGCTTGTTTAGAAATTCGGTCAGTTGCGGATAGGTTTCGGGTTTGAAACGGCCTTTGGGCATCTGCAGCCTGCGGATATAAAGCACCTGCTGGCCGCTGACTTTGGTCGTTGCATGATACTCGCCAAAGGCGGTGTTCAGATGAACGTCCTGCGGCTGATACTCCAGTGTAAAGCCAGGCGGCAAGGCAAACGCAACGGTATCCACATCCTGAAAAGCTATGCCGCGCATCACCACCTCAGTCAGTCGTTTTTCTTTTGAAGCAGGCGTGTACGTCCATTTGTTCATCAAATTTGGCTTCAGGAAAAGGCGCTTGCCGCTGACGATGGCATACTGGCGCAAAGCCAGTTCCAGGTTTTCAGTAACAGAAGGCACTGCGGCCTTCTTCTCCTCCCACTTATAGCTGGTAATATCGAATGCGGGTACTTTTACCTGGCTATACAGCCACTTTTTCTGCTCGTCGGGCTTGGCGTTATGCACGGCCTCGCTCCGCTCTTCCGACTGCTCTCCGCTGAACAGGGTTTTCACCTGCGCCGTGCCATTTCCTTTTTCATCCAGCGTTACCCGGATGCTCCGTATCTGTTTGTTTTCGGAGGTGCCGTAAGCCGGCGTTTTAACCAGTTTGCCACCTTCGGGCGTGATAAGTAAAGCATGGCGGTTTCCGGTAAAGCTACCGGCATACCCGGCGGCCTTGTTCTGGCTGGTGCACTCCAGCCACAGGCTGTCGCGCTCCTGCGGCACGCATAGTACCACATGGTTAAACTGCTGGCTCGGGAACTCGGTTAAAATATCGGGCATCTCATCCCCGGCGCGAATCAGCGCCTGGTACGAGGTAATGCCCACCGCCTGCAGCATGGCCTGCGTGTAGTTGGTCAGGGCTTTGCAGTCGCCATAGCCTTTGCTATCTACAAAAGAAGCTTCGAAGGGCTGCCACCCTCCTATACCCAGCTGAATGGACACATAGCGGGTGTTGGCTTGCAGGTAATCGTATACTTTGTGGATCTTTTCTTCGGGCGTTTTGCTATTTGCCACCAGGGTTTGCAGCTTCTGATTGGTGGCTTCGGGCAGCATATCGCGGCCGCTGTTGAGCTTATTTATCCACTGGCCGTAGTCTTTCCAGGTCTGCATGTTGCCCTGGTAGCCTTCCACTTCGAAGGTAACGGGGGCTGTGCGCACCAGCGGCACCAGCTCCGAAAGAGCGGGCCCGAAAGCCTCCATCTCTACCGGCGCCAGGTTCTCTACCTGCCAGGTATAAAATTGCTGGGTAGCGGTCTGCTCTTTCTTTACCGGGACAGGCAGGTTCTTTTCCAGATAACGCAGCTCCATGCCCTGCGGCATTACCACCCGAAAACGTGATTTTTCTACCGCCAGCTTTTCTTCATCCAGCGGCGTCCATACCGGGTAAAGCAGCATGTTGGTGGTCGTGGTTTGGTACTCGAACTCCACGGTATACGGGAAAACGGTATGCCGCAGGTCGGCAATTTTTACCCGATTGTCCTCAAACAAGCTAATACCCGAAATAGCACTCACATCGCCGATATCGCCTTTGCGCAGCGATTTGATCTTCTTGCCGGCACGGTCGAAGGAAGTGGCGTTCAGGTAATCGACCTTTTTCAGCTTATCGTAGGGCACGTATAGTTTGGCCCGGTCGTTCCCGTTCTCGTTCAGAATAGTGATGGTGGTTTTGAAATAGGTGGTGCCGCTGCTCACGGACTGAACAGTAAAGACCGTTTCCTCGGAGCGGATCACTGCGTTGGCATCTTTGGTAATATCCTCGGCGGGCAGGGCGTGCGCTGGCGGCACCCAGAAGCAAAAGGCAAGTAAAAAGTATAAATAACGCATAAAAAGACGGGTAACAACGTAAGTTGATTTTTTAGAAGAGAAGACGGCAGCCGTATCATCGCCATACTTGCAAGGTATAAGTATGGCTGGTAAGGCTGCCGTTTTGTAGTCCGATTAGTTGCGGGCAGTAGCTTTTTTCAGCACGATCTGTTCGGCCTGTTTGGTCACGATCTGATTGTAGAACTCCTTCAGGTGGCCGTATTCGGGTGCATAGAACACCGTTTTGTTGATATTAACCTTGCTCATGACCTGCACCGTATTGCCTTCCTGCTGCACCACATACATAAAACGGCCACCGTTTTCGGGCAACGACACCATCTTGTTCTGTGGCATTTCTTCGATCTCGTAGCCCGGCGGCAGAATAAACTTGCACATATAGGTCTCGTCCTGCAGCGTGGCAAAATCCACCGGGTAAGCCCGTTCTTCCAGCTTAAAAGGGTTTTCCTTTTCGTTGTGGCCCAGCATCGGGTTCAGGTAGATCACGCTGTTCTCCTGTCCGTTTCCGGCAGTTGCGATCTCGAAGGAAATACTGATGGGCTTTTTCTCGTCGCTGAGGTTCTCAATCTTCGGTTTGAGCACCTTCATATCGCCTGTTTCCTTTGCAAAACCTTCCACAAATTTCGCTTCGCCCTCTTCCAGGATCGACTTGCGGGTATAAAAGGCGTTATAACCACCCATTGATTCCATGCCTGTGCCTTTCATCTCGCCGTTGCTGCTGATGGTAATGGTACCGTTAAACAATTTGGAATAAACCGTCCCGGGCTTGAGCTCCACCCAGCGCTGGTCATCCTTTTTTATCAGGCGCCCTTCGCCGTTAAGACTACGCACCGGCAACTCTCCTGCAGCCAGCAAAGGCTCGGTGGCATCCAGCAGGTATTCCTTGTCGCCGATGCGCACATGTGTGATCAGGTAATTAAATTTGCTCAGCATAGGCGAGCCTTTGTACACGCGGCCATTGGTACGGGTACTTACCAGCACCGGGGCGGCATCAAGGCCGGCTTCCAGCAACATGGAAGTCATCAGCAGGTTTATCTCGCCCACGCTGCCCTTTTTATTTTCATATACTTTGCGAATCGGCGTATGGGCATAGATGCTATTCTTGCCGTCCCATTGCATCTTGCTTTTCACCAGGTTGTGGATGGCCACCATCCGGCTTTCTGGGGTAGTATGTTTGATCATCAGCGCAGCCAGCTCATTTTTGAAAAAGCTGCTGCGGTTTAGCTGGGTGCCAAACCGATCGGATCTGAGCAGTTCATCGGTTACCTGTTCCCAGGTACCTACCACCACCTTCGCAATTTGCCCCGGGAATTTTACCTGCTGCAGCTCAAACTCAATCTTGGCCTGGTAATCACTTAGGGTGGTAATATACTTTTCGGGTTGCAGCGCGGGCACGTCTTTCATCACCCATACATAGGCATCGCCATCTGCTTTTACTGTTGATGTGGCAGAGGGCGTTCTGCCGCCATTTAGCCCCGGCTCTATTTCCGCTGCAGACTTTACAGTAAAGTTTTCGGTAGTCTTTTCTTTCCCGGAATTATAAAAAGGCAGGTAGCCCTGTTGCAGTAGCTTGTAATCGAAATATTCGGGGATGCGGGCCTTGTACTCGCTCCACACCACGGGAATGGTGTGCTGGAACTCCCACTCGCGCATGTTCTGGAAAAAGTCGGAGTAGATGACATAGCTCACATCGATTACCGAGCCCTCCCTCACGTTGGGCATTGTAAACTTTTTGGCAAACCAGTTTTCGCTCATCTGCTCTTCAAAAGCAGCTTTAGACTCCAACTTGGTCTTTTCTTCTTTTCCGTTTACCAGGTTGTAAGTAAAGCCTTTGATGCTGGATACGGCTTCCTTGTCGCTTCCGCGTTTGTAGAAGGGCACCACCACATCCGCCCAATCGTAACCGGATTTTTTGAGGATCTTGATGCGCATCTGCCGTTCAAAGACCAGCTGAAAGCCGCTATTGGAATATTGAAAATGCGAGTAGCCATAATCGGACAGGATAACGGCAGCAGCGCTGGTATCTTTTTCATACACGCGCATTTTCAGCTCCTCCTCACTGACCTTGCCGAATTTAGCTGCCTGGCCCTGTGCCACATGCACGCTCAGCACCAACGCAAAAAGAAGCACTCCGGATAATGTAGAAGTTATAGTTCTCATAGATGAACATAAAAGGATTAGTACACGCACACGTGCAGCCAACGCCTGCCAGGCAGGCATAAAGAGACGCAAATATGCTCTTTTACAGGCTGTTTGTTTGATATATTAAAGAAAAGGACTTTTATTATATATTCAAACTCACATACTAAATTCTGTAAAATTTGTTCATCAATTCATCCAATAACTTGGTTTCTGAGCTGTATGGATAAATGAAAAGATTCAGAAGCGCCGTAGTGGCCCATGAACAGCTTAGCTAAATAAAAGTATTTTGAAAAGAAAGAATAGAGAGGGGCTGAAGAAAAAGCAGGTACTATATTAAAGCTACCCTCCGGCAGTGGTTACAAATATGAATAGGCTGCAGGCAGCACCCCATATAACTAAATAGGGAGGCAGGAAAACAACGGTATTAACAGTCTGAAAGGAAGGAAAAGGAAAAACTGAAGCGACAGCCAGGGTGAGACAGGGGTCTGCCGCTTCAGCCAATGTTATAGGTAGGAGGTAAAATTTGTACTATCTTGCCAAAACTCGCGGCAAGCTTCCCGTTGATCTTCGATAAACTTGTTATCGCGTTTCAAATCTTTCCAGGGGCCGTAGCCCAGCCGTTCGCAAAGCCTGAAAAAGCTATCGCCCTGGTTCTTTTGTCCTTTTACCCGCACAAGCGCGCTTAATAAAGGGCGGCCGGCAGCATGTTCCTGTTCCGATATTTCGTCCACTACCTCGGCCAATCGCGATTTTTCATACGGATTCTCCAGGTTAAGTCCTAATTCGGCTTCATAAATGAGGTTTTGAAACGTCATCAGGTGGGCTCTGCCTCGAGCTACCTGAATGAGTTTATTTCGTACGCGTGCATTCATAGAGCAAGTATTTTTATTGCAGCAAACAGCTATCCGGAATTTTAAAGCGGGCGGATAGGTCGTCTGTGTGCAGTACAATTAGAATTATATATACTGTTTTTAACGTATTTGCCCCACAAAAAGTTCCGTAACAAGTATAAATAATTCCCGTATGAAATCAGTTTTTGCTTATCCTTCTGAAAAAGAAGCAATTAAAAACAGGCTCGCTTTACCTGGTTGAGAAAAAAATAAGAAGAATCAGCATTACGGCTTACCCGTTTGGCTAAGATCATGTATGCGCCGCATGTGGTCGAGCATCGTCCCTCCCGCGATAATACCAACATCAGCAATCCCCCTGCTTGTGGCGACTACATAGCCAAGCAGAAAAAGGGCAGTTCACGCCAGGCGCAGGGCTTGTAACCGAAGCAAAGCTGGCGCTTGCCCAAAAGCGGAAACCCGCTGCGCATTTTTTTTTGCGCTATACATCATAGCCCTTGGTGTGGGGCTGGTGCAGCCGCCTGTTACGGCACAGCCGTAAACCTACTGCTTGGAAGTATGGCTGCCATTGCGGCTTTTCTCGTTGCCTTCGCCCTGCATGCGGCCGGAAAGACTTTGCAGGTGCGGTACCAGCATATTCAGTTTGCAGTACAGGGATACGCGGGCAACTTTCTGGTTCTTTCTCATAACAATAATCTTTTTAGGTTGACTTGATGGGGAAGTATGATTCTGAAAATTCGATTTCTTAACAACTGCCATGGCACTATACTTTTAAAAGTAGAAGAACAGCCACTCCCGGTTTCCTGCGCTGCAGGTCAGCATTGCCGGCTAACAAGCGACTATACTAAACTTATTAGCTTACCCTGCATCACAGAGGCCATTTACCTGCTGCTCAATCCTTTTACCGGTTTAAAGATACGTAACGCGCCGACACAAAGCCAATACTTTTAGCATTTACTTATGCACATGGTTATCAACAAACCCTATTACGCTAAATATATTAGCATTTTAATGTATACTTTCTTCCTGCCAAAAAACCTGCCGCCAGCCACTAGCGGGCAGTTTACGGGCCGCTGTTAGTGCATCTGATACCAGAATCCGTTATATTAGTAGGCTCAAAAAGCATTACCGCCACCAACTCAATTTCATGCTGCTTCCAAACCGCTTCTCTACCCGCTTTGCTCCGGTATGCCTGCTGTGCATCCTGTGCCTGTGGGCCAGAACGGGGCAGGCGCAGCAGGTTCCGAAAGCACCCCAGGACACGACCCAGGTACCCCCTCCCGCTGATTCGACCCGCCAAACGTTTGACGACCGCATTATGGGTAACCTGCAACGCATATCGGAACGCAAAACCATTATGGGCAAGCTGCTGAAGGCCATTCTGGTATTTGACCGCAAAGATGATACCGTGTATGGCATGGACGCCGAGCTGATCCGGCAGGAGTATGCCAAGCACAACTATAAGATCGTGCGCCGCATTGATATTGTGAGCCTGGATGCCTTTGGCTATTCGATCAACGACTCGACCCGCAAACCGCAGAACATACTGGAAAAGGCAGGCAATTCGCTGCACGTCAAAACGGGCCGCGGCCTGATCCGCAACAAGCTGCTTTTTGAGAAAATGGAGCCACTGGAGCCGCTGGCGCTGGTAGAATCGGAGCGTTTGCTGCGCCAGACCGATTACCTGCTCGATGCCCGCATCATCGTGAACGAAGAAACCACCACCAACGACAGCGTGGATGTTTTTGTGATAACAAAAGACATTTTCACCCTGGGAGGTTCCGGGTCTTTCACACCCTCTTCCGGCTCCGGCCGCATCTCGCTGCGCGAGCTCAACTTCCTGGGGCAGGGCCATCAGTTCCGCACCGGCTACCGTTTTAACCTGGACCGCCCCCGGCCCTGGGAACTTTCGGGCTCTTACCGGATAGAGAACATCAGCAAAAGCTACATTTCGGCGGATATCAACTATGTAAACGAAAACTATTACAAAGAGAAAAGCGCCTTTCTGCGGCGCGATTTTTACGCAACCAATACCAAGTATGCCGGTGCCGTGGGTGTGAGCTACATTGACGAGCGGTTGCTGTTGCCCTCCCTGCCCGAAGATACCGTGGCCCAATATGGCCAGCTGAGCTACTCGCGCCGCGATGCCTGGCTGGGGCGCTCTTTTAAGTTTAAATCCTATAATCTTGGTTACGAATCGAAGGGACGTATGATTGCCGCCGCGCGGGTGATCGACACCCGGTATGGGACCACGCCTACCGACAATTTCCAGAATAACACGCTGCTGCTGGGAAGCCTGGGCTATAGCATCCGAAAGTACTACAAAGACCGGTACCTGTTTGGTTTTGGCCGCACCGAGGATATTCCGGCAGGCGCCCTGCTTACCATTACTTCAGGCTTTGAGAAGGGAGCCCTTACCAACAGGCGGTATTTTGGCGCCTCCACCTCGCTGGCCAGGTATAGCAAGAGCTTTGGCTACCTGTACGGCAGCGTGAACTATGGCACTTTTCTTCGCAACAGCAACCGCGAGCAGGGCGTGCTGGAAGTGCAGTCGCTATACTTCACAAAGCTGTATGAATGGCAGGAATGGAAACTGCGGCATTACATCCAGGGTCGGGCTACCTTTGGCATCAACCGCCACCCCGAGGAACTACTCTCCATCAACAACGAAAGCGGCCTGCGGGGCTTTCGTTCCGACCGGGTGCGGGGCTCCCGGCGCGTCACGTTAAACTACGAAGCAAACCTGTACACGCCCCTCTCGCTCTTCGGTTTCCGCCTGGCCGCCGTGGCCTTTGCTGATGTGGCCTGGCTCTCGACGGGCAACAAAAGCTCGCCGTTTAAAGAAACGCCTTACCGCGGATACGGCCTGGGCGTGCGGCTGCGCAACGAGTACCTGGCCTTCAGCACCATTCAATTCCTGGTGAGCTATTACCCGCGGCTGCCGGTAAATGAAGACCGCAGCTTTAAAACATTCGGCTCCTCGCGCTCCTATTATGACTTCACCGATTTTAGGTTCTCCAGCCCCGGCGTAGCCGATTTCAGGTAAAAAGTGCGGTTATACTTCGGCATTCTACCTGCAGCTACAGATGCAGGATAACGAGCAGCGAGGCCACAGCGATAAAACACCAGAGCACCACCCCCAGTGCCAGCGGCTTCCAGCCGACAGCTTTTATCTGTTCTACGGACAGCCCGGCGCCAATAAGAAAGAGTGTGGCCACCAGAGCCGCTTTGGAGGCTGCTACCACCTGGGTGTTAAATAACCCGGCAAAAGAGAGGTAGCTGTTGGCCAGTATCGCCCCCATAAACAAAGCAATAAACCAAGGAATAGAAATCTTTTTGGCATCACTTTTAAACACCAGCGCCGAAAGCAGGCTGACAGGTATAATCCAAAGGGCGCGGGCTAATTTCACGGTAGTAGCAACCTGCAGCGCCTGCTGGCCATACGTGGCAGCCGCTCCCACCACCGAACTGGTATCATGTATGGCAATGGCGCTCCATAACCCAAACTGGTGCTGCGATAAATGAAAGAAGTGCCCCACCGGCGGGAAAACCACCAGCGCCACGGCGTTTAGCAGAAAAACAGTGCCCAGCGCCACCGAGATCTCTTTTTCGGAGGCATTCACCACGGGCGCCACCGCCGCAATGGCGCTGCCCCCGCAAATAGCTGTCCCGGACGAAACCAGATGCGTGGAGCGGCCGCTCATGTGGAGCAGCTTACCCACTACCACACCCAGCACAAACACGGCCCCGATCGAGGCAGCCGTCAGGACCAGCCCTTCCTTCCCCACCCGAATAACCTGGGGCAGATTCATGCCAAACCCCAGGCCCACCACCGATGCTTTCAGCAGCCAGCCTGTTGCTTTGCGGCCCAACTGCTGAAACGGGTGGCCCCAGCAGTAAGTAAACAGAAAGCCGCCTACCAACGCAACGGGCGCACTGATCCAGGGCGTAGCACACACCAGTAACGCCCCTATAAAAATAATCTTTTGAAAACCCCTCTCTTTTAGCGTTAGTGTCTGCATTGCCTTGTTTGCTTTATTTTCTGCAAACTTACGCCCGCTGCGCAGGGGGTACCAATCACTAAAAGTGCTAAGCTATTGCCTAAGGTTATACTGCCTGATGCAGAACTGCCGGAAAAGGTGCAGCAGCTTTGATTGCCGTCCATGCAGGTTGATAAACTGAAAGGTCCGGTTTATTTCACAGCCGGTCACCTCGATCACCTGCAGCTTGTTGGCTGCCAGCTCTTCTATGATTGTATGGATTGATAAGAACGCGCAGGCCCGGGCATATTGCAGGTACTGTTTTATACTTTCGGTGCTGCCCAGCTGCATCTCTATCTGCAGGTCTTTGCGGCTGAGGTGGTGTTGTTTCAGCGCCTGTTCAATAACGGCAAGCGTGCCCGAGCCTGCCTCGCGGATAACGAGCGGGATGTGCTTGAGCTGCGCCACCGGCAACTCGACCGGGTACGTTTTTTTGTTGCTGGTGCTGGTTACCAACACAATCTCATCGTGCACAAACGGGCTATACTGCAGCTGCGGCAGGGTTCCGCTTCCTTCAATCAGGCCTACATCCACCTTTCCTTCCAGTAGCAGCTGCTCGATCTTTTCGGTGTTATGGTTTACCAGCGTCAGGTCGATAGATGGATAGCTTTTTTTGAAAGCGGCCAGGATCTTCGGCAGGATATACTGTGCAATGGTGGTGCTGGAGCCTATCCGCAACTGCCCCGACTGCCCCTGTTGCATGGCATGCAGCTCTTCCTCCAGATTACGGTACAGTTCGAAAATCTGGGTGGCATACCGCAAAAGCAACTCGCCTGCGGGCGTCAGGCTGATGGCATTGCCATGCCTGTTAAAAAGCGCCGCGCCTGTTTGATTCTCCAGCTCACTGATATGTTTGGAAACAGCGGGCTGCGTGATAAACAGAATCTTTGCTGCTTTCGAAAAGCTGCGGTTTTCTGCCACTGCCTTAAAAACCTGAAGCCTGAAGTCGAATATCATAGGCGCAAACGTTTATACCTGCTCAAAGGTAAGCCCGATCCTGTTAATCGCCTGCTGCGGGTTGTACTTTCCGATAAATATAATGCTGGCCGCTTTTTTATCTGTTGCCGCAATTTTTAACCACGCGCGCTTTTTAGTAGATTTGTAGGGCACCCTTAACAGATATTATACTTACAGCAATGGTAGATTTAGGCAATTACAACGAACTGGAGATCGCACGGGAAGTAGACTTTGGCGTTTACCTCACTTCTGAAGACGGCGATATCCTGTTGCCTGCCAAATATGTGCCGGAGGGTGCCAAAGTAGGCGACTTTGTGCGGGTGTTTGTGTACCGTGACTCCGAAGACCGCGTAATTGCCACCAACCTGACGCCGCTGGCTACCGTGCGCGAGTTTGCCTGCCTCACCTGCCGCGACACCGCTCCTTTTGGCGCGTTCCTGGACTGGGGATTGGAAAAAGACCTGCTCGTGCCGCTGCACAACCAGAAAAACAAAATGCAGGTAGGCCAGAAGTATTGCGTCTATGTATACCTCGACGAGACAACCGACCGGGTAGTGGCCACCTCGAAGCTGGGAAAGTATTTACATAACGAAGACAGCCAGCTAAAAGAGAACGAGGAAGTGCAGCTGCTGGTAGCTGGCTTTACCGAGATCGGCATCAAAGTGATCATTAACAACGCCTACATGGGCATCCTCTATAAAAATGAGGTATTCCGGGACCTGCAACTTGGCGATAAGCTAGTAGGCTATGTAAAAACGATCCGGCCGGATAACAAAATAGATGTGACGCTGCGCAAGCCCGGCGCCACCGCCCTGGGCGAGTCGTCGGAAGCGGGCGAGAAGATCCTGCAACTGCTGCAGCAAGGCTCGGGCTGGCTCCCGCTCTCCGACAGCAGCACGCCCGAAGACATTTACAAGCTGCTGGGCATGAGCAAAAAAACCTTTAAGCGCGCTATTGGCGGCCTCTACCGCGAAGGCAAAATCGAGCTTTCCGAAGACAGCATCCGCCTGAGGCGCTAGGGGCCGCCACACCCGGCGCGCCCCACTCCCGTCCTCTCACCCGCACACGCTTAAACCAAGTCGATCACCTTAATTTTAGCCGGGCGCTCCCCTGCCCGGCCTTACCGTATGTTTTCCAAAGTAGTACCTTTTCTTTTTGCCGTAGCGTTCCTTTCTTCCTTTGTCTCTTTTGCTCAGGCGGGCAAGTATAAAACCACCACCGCTGTGCGTACGGCCACAGCACCGGTGCTGGACGGCGAACTTGAGCCCGAAGTATGGCAGCAGGCCCAGCCTGCCAAAGACTTTATCCGCTTCGACCCGCTCAACGGTAAGCCTTCCGCCCAGCGCACCGACGTATACCTGCTCTACGACGATGATGCTGTGTACATCGGGGCCAAACTGCACGACACCGCTCCGGATTCGATTCTGACGCAGCTGGGTAACCGCGATTCGGGCGAGACCAATGCCGATATGTTTGGCGTGTACCTCGACACGTATAACGACAAGCAGAATGCCTTTGCCTTCCTGGTATCGGCGGCGGGCGTGCAAACAGATATGAAGCTCTCGCAGGGGCGCGAGGACTGGAACTGGAATGCCGTGTGGGCCAGTAAGGTAAAACTGAATGAAGATGGCTGGACGGTAGAGCTGCGCATTCCGTACGGAGCTATCCGCTTTCCGGACGCGCAGGTGCAGACCTGGGGCCTCAACTTTATGCGTGTGATCCGGCGCACCCGCGAGAAATCGTTCTGGAACCATGTGGATAATGCAGTAGAAGGGTTTGTGAACCAGGAAGGCCGCGCCATTGGCATCGAAGGGCTCCGGTCGCCGGTGCGCCTGCAGTTTACGCCGTACGTGTCGGGGTATGTGAGCACGTATTCAGGTGATGCCGAAAATAAGCCGATTACCAGCCACGCTATAAACGGCGGCATGGATGTTAAGTATGGCATCAACGACGCCTTTACCCTGGACGTGACCCTGATCCCCGATTTCGGGCAGACCGCATCAGACAACAAGGTACTCAACCTGAGTCCTTTCGAGGTGAAGTATAGCGAGAACCGGCAGTTCTTTACCGAAGGCACCGAGCTGTTTAACAAAGCCAACCTGTTCTACTCGCGCCGCATCGGGGGCAAGCCCATCCTCTACAACTCCGCCGCAGACAGCCTGCACGCAGGTGAAGCCCTGGTTGAAAACCCGTTGGTGAGCAGCCTGGTTAATGCGGCCAAAGTATCAGGGCGCACGCGCCGGGGCCTGGGCATCGGCATTTTCAATGCTATTACGCGCAACATGTTTGCCACCGCCCAGGACTCGATAACCGGACAGACCCGCGAGATCCTGACCGACCCGGCTACCAACTATAACGTGTTTGTGCTGGACCAGACGCTGCCACGCAACTCCTACATCACCTTTACCAACACCAACGTAACCCGCGGCAGCAACTTGTACGATGCCAACGTGTCGGGGCTGCAAGTGCGCTTTGCCGACCGCTCCAACACCTTTGCTGTGGCAGCAGGCGGCAATCTGAGCCAGCTCTACGGCAAAGACACTAACGGCGACGTGGCGCTTGGCCACCAGTACAACATCAGCTTGGCCAAAATAAGCGGCAACCTGCTCTACAGCCTGCGCCACACCACCGAATCGGATACCTACGATATTAACGACCTGGGCTACCTGCAGAACAACAACGAGGTGAGCACATCGGCACAGGTTAATTACAACCTCTACCAGCCTTACTGGAAGTTCCTGAACTGGAACAACCGCCTGAGCGTGAACCATAGTATGCTGTATGCGCCGCGCGCTTTTACCAGCTGGGGCCTTAGCGGCAGCTCCGGGGCCAAGCTCCGCGATTTTACCTGGGTAGGTATAAACTGGTCGGTGCGGCCCGAAAATGCCTATGATTACTACGAAGCACGGGCGTTTCCGCAGGTGTTTGTTAAGCCTCCCGCCTTTGAGGTAAGCAGCAACTTTTCCACGGATTACCGCAAGCGGCTGGCCCTGGATGCCAACACAGGCCTGTGGCGCTCCCGCCGCTACAACCAGTCGGTGTGGTGGCTGGGCCTTACGCCGCGTTTCCGGGTAAACGACAAGCTGCTGCTCAGCAACGGCAACAGCTATAGTATAGAGCGCCACGACCTGGGCTATGCCGGCAAGGATGCCGCCCGCCATACCATCTTCGGCGACAGGCAGGTAACCACGCTCACCACTACGCTCTCGGGCGCTTACATTTTCAGCGAGAAGTCCGGGCTGATGCTGAACATGCGCCATTACTGGTCGCAGGCAGCTTACAACTCGTTTTATGAGCTCACACAGAACGGTTTGTTGCAGCAGGTCACGTCCGAGCGCAACGGCAGCATGGCAGGTTTTAAAGATATCAACCTGAACCTCTTCAACATCGACCTGGTTTACAGCTGGCGTTTTGCGCCGGGCAGTGAGCTGCGCGTCGTATGGAAGAACGCCATCCAGGACAGCAAAACCGAATTGGTACCGCGCTACCTCGAGAATATGTCGCATACCCTGCAGGCACCGCAGAGCAACAATTTTTCGGTGAAACTACTATACTTTATAGACTATATAGCCCTTAAAAACGTACTCTCTGCGTAAGTCAAAACTCCTTATGCAAAAAGTACGAACCGCTTTAATTGCCGGTGGAAGCGGCTTGGTTGGTGGCCACTGCCTGCAGCTGTTGCTCAAAAGCGACAGGTATAGCCAGGTTATTTCAGTGGGCCGGCGGGAGCTGCCCCTCATTCATCCCAAGCTCGAGCAGCTCGTCGTTGACTTTGATGATCTGAAACCCGCTGCCCCCGACATGGTGGCCGATGACGTGTTCTGCTGCTTGGGGACTACCATCAAAAAGGCGGGCTCAAAAGAAGCTTTTTATAAAGTGGATCATACTTATGTGGTAGAGCTGGCCCGGGTAACGGCCGCCAAAGGAGCCACGCAGTTCCTGGTAGTGTCGTCCATGGGAGCCAATGCCCATGCCATGATCTTTTATAACAAGGTTAAAGGCCAGATGGAACAGGATGTGCAGCAACTGGGGCTGGAGACAGTGCATATTTTCCGGCCGTCGCTGCTGCTGGGCGAGCGCGAGGAAACCCGCTCCGGCGAGGAGATCGCCTCCAAAGTGATGCTGCCCCTGAGCAACCTGATGGTTGGCCCGCTGAAGAAGTATAAACCCATTGCCGGCGAAACAGTAGCCCAGGCCATGCTGCAGGCGGCCTCCCTGAACCAGCATGGCGTCTACATCCATCCCTCCGACGAAATTGCCCGCCTGGGCACCCAACTGTAGCGTGCCCGCCTCCGTAAGACGATGCGACGAACGATACCCGGACTTATGGCAGCACAGCAATTACAACACGTTTTCCCAAAGGCCTCCCGCTACGACCCGGAGTGGGTGCGGCGCCACTCGATGGGCGAGAACGTACTTCTGAACCTGGAAAGCCTGACCAAAGACCTTCCTCTGAAACCCGGCATGCGCGTGCTGGACCTGGGCTGCGGCAAAGCTATCAGCTCCATCTTTCTGGCCAAAGAGTTCGGGGTAACCGTGTGGGCGGTGGATGAGGCTATCTCTGCCTCCGACAACTATGCGCGTATCTGCGCGGCAGGTTGCCAGCAGCAGGTCATTCCGCTGGAGGCGGATGCCCGCGCCCTGCCTTTTGCCGAGGAATACTTCGATGCCGTGATCGTGGTGGACTCCTATACGTACTTTGGTACCGACGAGAAATACCTGCCCTACATCTGCCGTTTTCTGAAACCCGAAGGGCGCATTGCCATTGCCGATGTATGCTTTACCTCCGAGATAGAAACCCTGGACCAGGTGCCCGCTTTCCTGCAGCAGGATTACCAGCACTACTGGTACTTTATACATACGATAAGCTGGTGGCGCAAGCTATGGGAGAAAACAGGCCTGGTACAGGTAGAAGTGGCACAGGCACTCGATGGCGCCGAACTGGTCCGAAAGCAATATATCCAGGATTTTGAGCACCAGCACAAGCAGGACCCTTTTGCCAAAGCCCTCTCCCTTGATAAGCAGCAGTTTATCTCGTTCTTCAAGCTCATCGGGCGGCGCACCGGCAAAACCATTTACCTGCAGGACTACAAAGCCGAAAGCAAAAAGTAAATCAGCGGTACAATAAAAGCAGGATACTTCGTTAGAAGTTTTAATTTTGTAGTAGCCAAGGCATATCTCACAGCTGCGGCCAACGCACTTTTAACCCTTTATAACGTTCATGAAAATACTTTTCCGCAGTTTATTTGCCCTCATGCTGGTGCTTTCAGTAGCTTTAAGTGCCCGGGCGCAGAGTGGTTACAGCACCGGTATCGGTTTAAGAGGTGGTGCAGCCTCGGGCCTTACCATCAAGCATTTTATTAAGAGCGATGCTGCCATCGAAGGCATCATCAGCACCAGCTTCAAGTATAGAGGCACCGTTATCACCGTGCTATACGAAAAGCATGCACAGGCTTTTAACACAAGCGGCCTGCAATGGTACTATGGCCTGGGTGGCCACATCGGCTTTTACGACGGCCATTACTATTATGACCGCAAGCATGACCGCTACTACGATGACAACGTGATGGGTGTAGGGGTAGACGGCGTACTGGGCCTGGAATATTACATCCGCGACATTCCGTTCACCATTGGTGCCGACGTGAAGCCTTACATCAACATACCGCGTGGTGGCGGCTTCTGGGATACCGCCCTGCACGTACGCTATGTGTTCTAAAGGTTGAATTGTTGAATGGCTAAATTGTTGATTGTTGAATCAATAATTAGATAAAAAAGAGAGGCCCCGCTATACTTGTAGCGGGGCCTCTCTTTTTATATTCCGGTTTAGCAGCAAGTGTAAATGCAGCGGTAAGTATAAAGCCGGATTACAAATCCTTGTAACAACATACTCTCGGTTTGCAAACCCGAACGAGCAGAGAAGTATAAAGTATGGCTCACGCAAGTATGAAGACTTTCCCCATACGAAGGCACAAGTAACGCTGCGCTGAACACTTGCGCCAGCTCGGGTTCATACAACACCCCAGCAATTTAACCATTAAACAATACAGCAATAAACAACTAACAACCAGCAATTCAACCCCTCAAAACGCAATGTGCATCAGTGCGTCGCCCTGGTTGACTACCGGCATGTTCTGCAGCCCTACTACGTATCCGGTAGCCGGGGCGTTCAGGCGTACTTCCATTTCGCCATAGGGGTCGGTGATGCTGCCGATGTACTGATTCTTTTTAACGTACCCGCCCAGCGGTACAAAGCTGCGCCAAAGGCCGGCGTTCTTGGCCCGCAACCAAAGATCTTTCATGCACATCACCGGCGGGCCCAAGGGGGTGGCGCGGTTTGCCGTCATGCCCAGGTGGTGCAACACCCGGCAGGTGCCCTCAATTCCCAGGGCAATGCCATTTTCATCAAAGCGCAGGCTCTCGCCGGTCTCATACACCAGAATAGGCTTGTTTAATTTTGCCGCTTCCTTGCGCAGCGATCCCTGCCGGTAAGCGGCGTTCAGAATAAACGGGGGCGCAAAGGCACGGGCCAGTTCCTCGTTCTTAAAATCGTTGAGCACACACCGGATCTGCGGGTAATTGGCGCGGCTCGAACCACCGGTATGAAAGTCCAGGCCATAATCCACGTAGGGCATGATCTCTTTCATAAAGCGGTGCGCCACACGGCTGGCCAGCGAGCCATCGCGGTTACCCGGAAAGCTGCGGTTCACATCTTTGCCGTCGGGCACCTCGCGCGAGAAATTCAGAAAGCCGTAAATATTAAGTATGGGAATGGCAATGATGGTGCCTTTGAGCGGGTAGAGCATCTTTTTGGAAAGCATCCGGCGAATGATCTCGGTGCCATTTACCTCGTCGCCGTGCATGCCAGCCATCAGCAATACCACCGGGCCATCGTGCACCGAGCGGAACACATAAACCGGGATCTCGATCACGGTACCGCTGGGCAACTTGCTGATCACCAGCTTGGTGAGCACCTTTTCACCCCGGTCAATGCTTTTGCCGTTGATAACGATCGTTTCGGGCATGCTATTCCTGTACGCTCTTTTTAGACTTCCGCTGGGCAAGCCCTTCTACATATTGGATAATTTTGGCGGCAATATCTTTCTGAGTAGCCTTTTCGATGCCTTCCAGTCCCGGCGAGGAGTTCACTTCCAGGATAAGCGGCCCGCGCTTGGACTGCAGCATGTCTACCCCGGCTATACCCAGGCCCAGCGATTTGGCAGCCAGCAGAGCGGCCGCTTTTTCCTGTCGCGTTAGTTTGATGAGCATGGCTTTGCCGCCGCGGTGCAGGTTAGAACGAAACTCGCCTTCTTTGCCCTGCCGCTTCATGGCGCCCACCACTTCGCCGTTCACTACAAACGCCCGGATATCGGCACCACCGGCTTCGGAGATAAATTCCTGCACAATAATGCGGGCTTTGAGGTTATGAAAGGCTTCAATCACCGACTCGGCGGCTTTTTGCGTTTCTGCCAGCACCACGCCAAGGCCTTGCGTGCCTTCCAGCAGTTTGATCACCAGCGGCGCGCCACCTACTTCTCTTACCAGCTCCGAGGTGTTTTTAGAGTAGTTAGTAAAGGCTGTTTTGGGCATACCCAGCTTGGCCCTGCCCAGAATCTGGAACGAGCGCAGCTTATCGCGCGAGCGCACAATGGCCTGTGAGTCCACGGCGCTTTTTATTTTCATCATTTCGAACTGGCGCACCACGGCTGTGCCATAAAACGTAACCGAGGCGCCAATGCGCGGAATAATTACGTCTACACCGGTAAGGCGCTCGCCTTTATATAAAATGTGCGGGTCGCCCTGCTCAATAACAAGGTCGCAACGCAAGTGGTCGAGTACGATAGCCTGATGCCCCCGTTGCTCGGCTGCTTCTACCAACCGGCGGGTAGAATAGAGCTTTGGGTTACGGGAGAGAATAGCGATCTTCATATAGGCTGTTTATTTCTTTTTCTGTTTGATTTTATACTTGCGGGCAACATTCTTGCGGGCCACATCCACCACAAAGCGCCCCCGGAGCAACTTGCGCCCGATCAGCACCGGGTACTTCATGTCGCTACGGTCTGAGAGGGAAAACTCTGCTTCAATCTCTTCTTCAAAAAACTTGATCCTGGTCCGGATCACGAACCGCTCCTGCACCTCGCCGAAAGAGCTCTTTATAGCGCGCAGGTTATACTCGGCAAAATGCAGCCGCTTGTGGTTATACTGCGGATGAGAGGGGTCCAGCAAATCCAGGCTGATGATGCGGGTGCCGTCAGCCAGTACTTCCTCCTGAATATCAGAGCAGTGAATAGCTGACGTATACGCGCCGGTATCAATCTTGGCCTCAATTTCATCAATATCGAGCTCGGGAAAAGAAACAAGCTCCCGCCGCCCGATCACCTTTCTTACAGGTTTTGATTTTTTACTGTTTTCCTCTTTCATCAGAGGTTAAAGATAGGGGGTAATTATCAAATATGAATGCTGAATTATGAATTGCGGTGGAAGCCACCCGGATCATAAGTCAGCATTCATACTTTATTCAGACATGTTTTATTTAGAATACGTGATGCGGTAGATGGCATTGTTGGCATCATCAGACACCAGCAGCGAGCCGTCTTTCATCACGAGCACATCTACCGGGCGGCCCCACTCCTTCTGGCCTTCCAGCCAGCCCTGCGCGAAAGGCTCATAGCTGGTCACATTGCCGTTTGCGTCCTGGCGGGCCAGCATCAGGCGGTAGCCGATCTTTTGCGAGCGGTTCCAGGAGCCGTGCTCGGCAATAAAGATCTGGTTCTTATACTCGGCCGGAAACATGTTGCCGGTATAGAATTTAAGCCCCAGCGAGGCGCCGTGCGGGCTCAGGGTTCTGACAGGCTTTACAAACTCGCTGCAGTCGTGCTCTTTGCCAAACTCCGGATCTGAAATAGTACCGGCATGGCAGTAGGGGTAGCCAAAGTTCTGGCCTTTTTCTGTGGCGCGGTTCAGCTCGTCGGGCGGAGTGTTATCGCCCAGCATGTCGCGGCCATTGTCGGTAAAGTATAAAGCTTTGGTAGCCGGGTTCCAGTCCATGCCCACACTGTTGCGCACGCCTGCCGCGTATACTTCCAGCCCGGTACCATCGGCATTCATGCGGGTAATGGAGGCGTAGATAGGCTTTTCAGATTTGCAGATGTTGCAGGGCGCTCCTACCGGCACGTATAATTTGCCATCGGGCCCGAAGGCGATGTATTTCCAACCGTGGTGCTCGTCGCTCGGAAACTTGTCGTTCACTACCTCAAACTTGGGTTTGTTGCGGAACGTGTTTTCGATGTCCCGGTACCGGAGGATGCGGTTGATCTCGGCCACATAAAGATCACCGTCTTTCAGGGCCACTCCGTTGGGCGTGTTCAGCCCTGAGGCTACCACTACCACTTCGTCTGCTTTACCGTCTTTATCCTTGTCGATCACGGCAAACACCTTGTCGTTGCTGCGCGTGCCCACAAACAGAATACCGGACGGGCTCATGGCCATGGAGCGGGCATTTTCCACATCCTTGGCATAATAATCAATGCGGAAACCAGCGGGCAGTTTGATGCGCTCCAGGTCTTTATCCACAGGGCCCGAAGGCAGGCTTACGGCTGGCTCCTCGGTTTCGGCCTGCTGGTTTTCCGTTGGGCCGGTTTTAGTAACTTCTTCTTTGTTAGCAGTAGCTTCCTCTTTGTTAGACGTATCGTTGCTTGAGCAGCCGACGCTGACAACCATCATCGTAATAAAGGACAGGATGAGGCCAGAATGTTTTTTCATAAAGTGATCGTTTGAAATTGAAGGACGACAAAGTATAGCTTTTAGCTCTAGCCGTGCCTGTTGCAGGCAGGGCTTCGGAACTGTAAGCTATGTATACTACAACAAAAATACAATGTTGTCGGGATGCTGCGGGAACAGGGCTGCCGGAGAAGTATAAAGTGGGCTATGGTGTTAGTTATTTCCGGAGCGTTTGCGGTGCAGCAGCTCTGCTACTTCCTGCAGCAAATGGGTATGGCCCGTTTTTAGTAGCACCAGCTTGCCATGTGTCAGCGCCTTTACGAAAACGCCCACGCGCCGGGGCGAAATAACCTGGTCGAACTCCCCCAGAAACATGGTGACCGGCACCTGGTGCCTGTTGAGTTGCGCCACAATGTTGCGGATATCGAAGGACAGGTTACGGAAGCCGATCCAGCTGCGGTAGATGCGCAGGCGTTTGGGGGTGGTATCCATCTGGAAACGGGCAAAGCGCACCAGGCTTTTGTGCACCAGGTTATACTTGCCCAGCACCTGGAGCAGCGTAAAGAAAGGCGCCGGCTTGAGCACGGTGCGCTTAAAGAGCTGCTGCAACCAACCAGGATAGGTGGCAATGTTGTACCAGAAACTGGTGCTGATGCCGTCCGGGGCGATCAGAAACAGCTCCTCGAGGCGCTCGGGCATGCGCTCTGCCAGCGTGAGGGCAAACTTACCGCCCATACTAAAGGCCATTACTGAGAACCGCTCCACTTTATACTTGTCTAAAAAGTGCGTTATAAAGGCCTGCAGCAAATCCTTGGTAAGCGGCGTGGTATGCTTGTGCAGCTGGCTGTGCCCATGAAAGAACAGGTCGAAGGCGTAGATCGTGTACTCGCTGCCTAGTGCTTTCTCCATTGGCTGGTAATAGGCGCTGCTCTGCCCATACCCATGAAAGGCCAGCAATACCCGGCTGCCGTGCCCGATAACGCGGTAGTGGAGCTTGGATCGGTTATGGAGCAGGTAAGGCAATTGGGGAAGTTAGAAAGTTGGGAAGTTAGAAAGTTAGAAGGTTAGAAAGTTAGAGAGTTGAAGGCACTCAGTTTTATACGCACTCTGACGTTAGCGTCCGTTTGTGCCCAGTCTGCAAGTTACCAAAGCTACTGGTTCAAAACAGGGAGGCACAAGCGGACGCTTGCGCTAGGAAAGGCAAAGTATAAATCATTTTTTATCACTTTTTAACTTTATAACCTTCTAACTTTCTAACTCCTTAAAGTTTAGAAACGCCGCCTGATACGATAAATTTCATCACTTCGCTGCTTGGCAGGTCCAGGTAGGTTACGTTTCGGGCCGGGATCAGAAACAGCTCCCCCGAGAAGTTATAAGAGTGCGGAAAGTATACCGCCACCCTGTCCTCGATCATTATACTTGTCAGCGCGTCCTGCGTTACAAAACCCAGTTTCAGGTTATCCGAGTCTTCCGCCATCTTTACCAGCACCGGCTTGTTAAACTTCTGGTTATCGCCTACAAAGGCATCAAACAGGTCTTTTATACTTGTATAGATAATGCTCACCAGCGGCACTTTGGTTAGCATGCGCTCCATGATGATGAAGAAAGGCTTTACAAAAAAGGAAGAGCCGATAAAGCCCACCAGCGTAAGCAGCAGCACCATCAGCAGGATGCCCAGCCCCGGTATGCCGAGGGCAAAAAGGGAATCGAGCCAGTCGATCACGGCCACCACGATCCAGATCGTAATCGTAATAGGCGCCATGATCAGCAGCCCGTTCAAAAAATAGCGGAATAATCGTTTCATTGGGTGAAGTCACAAAAAAGGCTTTGCCGGAGCAAAGCCTAAATGTAGCAAAATTGCTGTATAGTATAAGCGCTGCGTTTACTGAACGGCGGCCGTATCGAAAGCGGCAATACCCCTGGCTACCTGCTCCATGAGCCACATGGGGGTAGAGGTGGCGCCGCAGATACCCACGCTTTGGGCATTGGCAAACCACGCCCGCTCCAGCTCTTCTTCGTTCTCGATAAAGTAGCTGTTGGGGTTATGCTGCTTGCATACGCTGTAGAGCGCCTTACCGTTAGAGCTTTTTTTGCCGCTTACAAAAACCAGCACGTCGTGCTCGGTGGCAAAGCGGGCCAGTTGCGGCTCGCGGTTCGATACCTGGCGGCAGATGCTGTCGTTGGCGTCAAAGTCGGGTAGCGTGCTGTCTTGGTTCGCCTGCCGGATGCGTTCCTCAATTAAAGCCTTGATGTGGTAAAAGCCTTTGGTGCTCTTGGTGGTCTGGCTAAAGAGCGTAACGGGCCGTTTGAAATCAATTTTATCCAGGTCGGCTTCGGTGGTGACGATGATGGCTTCGTCGCGGGTCTGTCCGGCCAGGCCGATCACTTCGGCATGCCCCACCTGCCCGTAGATCACGATCTGGCCATTGTCGTTGCGCTTGCTGTCGAAGGCGTGCTTTACGCGGTTCTGCAGCTTCAGCACCACAGGGCAGGAGGCATCGATGAGCTCGATATTGTTTTCCAGCGCTACGCGGTAAGTTTCAGGCGGCTCGCCGTGCGCCCGGATCAGCACCTTGCAATCATGCAACTCTTCGAGCTGCTGACGGTCAATAATGCGGAGGCCTTTTTCGTAGAGGCGTTGCACCTCCATGCCATTGTGTACAATATCGCCGAGGCAATACAGCTCGTCGCAGGTTTCCATTTCATCCTCGGCCATCTGGATGGCGAACTCAACGCCAAAGCAGTAGCCTGAATTTTTGTCTATCGTAATGTTCATGTCTTACGCTTCGTTCCGTTTAACTGCATGGGCTTCTTCCAGTATCTTGGAAGCAACTTTTTGCAGCACAAAATCTACCTGTTCGTCTACCGTCATGTACGAGGTATCGAGCAGGTCGGCATCTTCGGCGCGGCGCAGCGGGCTCTCCTTGCGGGTAGAGTCGATGTGGTCGCGCTTCTGCAGGTTCGCCCGGATTTCCTCCAGGTTTACGAGTTGGCTCTTTTCCAATAACTCCATCTGCCGGCGGCGGGCACGCGTATCCACATCCGCGGTCATGTATATTTTCACTTCCGCATCCGGAAAAACAGCCGTGCCTATATCGCGCCCGTCCATCACCACGCCCCGTTTGCGGCCCATCTTTTGTTGCTGGGCTACCATGGCATGGCGCACTTCAGGCACTACGCTCACTTCGCTCACCTGGTTGGAGATATACATTTTGCGGATCTCGTCTTCCACGTTCAGGCCATTGAGGTAGGTTTCGTTACGGCCGTTTTTTGGGTTATAATGAAACGAGATATCGATGTGCTGCAGGGCGTCGTTTATCTCTTTGGGGTTTGTGAGCGAAACGTGGTTTTGAAGAAAGTATAAGGTAACCGCCCGGTACATGGCGCCGGTATCGATGTAGGCGTAGCCGAGTTCTGCTGCCACTCTTTTGGCTGTGGTACTTTTACCGCACGAGGAATGGCCGTCTAACGCGATTACTATCTTCTTCATTATTTACAGGTAAACAGGATTAATTAGAGTCGCAGGGGCAGGGCAGGTTGCCGAGCTTGCTTTTACGTTTGAGATGGGCCGTTTTTTTCTGCTGCGGTGTTTTGGTCGTGCAACCTGCCAGCGAGCCGGTGGCCAGAAAACACACTAAGATCAGGTATGAAATTATCTTCTTCAAAACGACTAACTTTGTTGCAAATATAAGACCATTTGCGTTAAGAGTTATGCGTTTGTAGGGAAGAGTTGAAAATGCACTTCCAACTTTTAGCTATTAACTCTCAACTTTAACTAAACACCATGCCAACAGACTTCACGCTCAGCGGCCGCATCATAGATTTGCACCAGCAGGCCATCTACGAAGGCACCGTTCATGTTTCAAACGGCCGCATTTCTAAAATAGTTCGGGAGCCCGCCAGCAGCCAAAAGTATATTCTGCCGGGTTTTGTAGATGCCCATGTGCACGTGGAGAGTGCCATGCTGGTACCCTCGGAATTTGCACGCCTGGCTGTTCCGCATGGCACCGTAGCCACTGTGTCGGACCCGCACGAGATTGGAAACGTGCTGGGCCTGAAAGGCGTGGAATACATGGTGGAGAACGGCAAGAAAGTGCCTTTTAAGTTTTACTTTGGAGCCCCCTCCTGCGTCCCGGCCACTCCCTTCGAAACGGCCGGTGCCGAAATAACGGCTGCTGATATTGAAACCTTGTTTCAGCGCGACGAAATAAAATACCTGGCCGAGATGATGAACTGGCCAGGCGTGCTGAACCGCGATCCGGTGGTGATGGAGAAAATTGCACTGGCCCACAAGTATGGCAAAGCTGTGGACGGCCATGCGCCCGGGCTGATGGGTGAGCAGGCCAGGTTGTATGCCTCGGCCGGCATCAGCACCGACCACGAATGCTTTACAGCCGAAGAAGCCCTGGACAAACTGGCAGCAGGCATGCAGATCCTGATCCGCGAGGGCAGCGCTGCCAAAAACTTTGAAGCCCTTATCCCGCTGCTACCCGAGCATTACCCCTATATGATGTTCTGCTCCGACGACAAGCACCCCGACAACCTGGTGGAAGGCCACATCAACCTGCTGGTAAAACGGGCGCTGGCCAAAGGCAACAACCTGTTTCATGTGCTGCAGGCCGCCTGCGTAAACCCCGTGGAACATTACAAGCTGGAGGTGGGCCTGCTGCGCGCCGGCGACCCGGCCGACTTTATACTTGTCGATAACCTGGAAGACTTTAACGTAGCGGCAACCTATATTAACGGACAATTAGTGGCAGAGCAAGGCAAAACCAAGATAGCCTTTACCCCCAGCGCTGAGATTAATAATTTTAACACAAAACCAAAAGCACCCGAACAATTTGCCGTGGCAGCCGATAATGCCACGCGCCTGCGCGTGATCGAAGCTTTTGACGGGCAGCTGATCACCAAAGAGCTGGAGGTTGCGCCAAAGATTGAAAATGGTTTTATCGTGCCGGATGTGGCGCAGGATGTGCTGAAGCTGACGGTGGTGAACCGCTACGAAAATGCTGCCCCTGCCGTGGCCTTTATCAAGCATGTGGGTCTGCGCCGGGGGGCCATTGCCTCCTCGGTCGGGCACGATTCGCACAACATTATTGCCGTTGGAGTGGATGATGAGAGCATTGCCCGGGCCGTTAACCTGATCATCGAGGCGCAAGGGGGCGTGGCTGCCGTAGACGGTGCACACGAACAACTGCTCTCGTTGCCGGTAGCCGGCATCATGTCGAACGAGGACGGGTATAAAGTAGCAGAACGGTACTCGGCCATCGATCGCATGAGCAAAGAGATGGGCAGCACACTGGCCTCGCCGTTCATGACGCTCTCGTTTATGGCCTTGCTCGTGATCCCCTCGCTCAAGCTCAGCGACAAAGGCTTGTTTAACGGCGATACCTTTGAGTTTGTAACCCTGGCCACGCACTAGCACACGTATAAACCAGGTATAAACAAAAAAGCAGGAACTCTATCGGGGAGTTCCTGCTTTTTTTGATTGCGGCAGTTGTTAGGCTACCTTGTTATTGTGGCTTGAAAAGTGCTTTTCCAGCAGCATGTTCACCTTTTCCACCGTCAGCGGCTTGGTCAGGTATTCGGCATTATACTTTTTAGAATTGGCCGTGTCCTGGGGGTGGGTAGAGGTGGTGAGCACGACCATTGTGATCTGCTCCCGGAACGCTTTGTCCAGGCGCTCAAACAAGTCCAGCATCTCAAAGCCATCCATCACCGGCATGTTAATATCCAGGAAAATAAGCTCCGGCTGAAAGTAACTGCTGCCCGTACCCTCGTAATTTTTGTTGCTCACGTTGTACAGGTAGTCAAAGGCCTGTTTGCCGTTCACAAAAGTGCGCACGTTATCTGTTACCGCCATCCTGTCCAGCAACCGCTGGTTCAGAAAATTGGTGGTATCATCATCATCAATAAGTAAAACTCCGCTAAGTTTTTTCATTAATCAGCTGATCAAGTCTTATCTGTGCCGGAAACAGGCCGCACTGCTGTCGTAGCCGTTTCCTCATCTGGTTCTGTAAGTGAGGGTTTGCGCTGAAGCCAGAGTCCTTCTGCTTACATCACCGATTACCATATGTTTGTGCACCCGCTTGAAAATGCCAAAAGCTGTTACTTCTTGCTGTTCGCAGCTGCACCTGCTTGTATTCGAAGCGATAAACAAAAATATAAAAATCTTCTTTAAAATCCGGCAGTAATTTAAGTATAGCTGCCACACGCCTTGGTAAAGCCGGCTCTTTTACGCCCGTTATACCTTACAGCAGGCTTCCAAGGTTGCCCCTTGTGTGTCTTGCTCAGGCTATACTTTGCCTTGGCTGTTTTCCTTTTGAAAGCGACAAGCCAAGCGCCGGGCTCCTACTGTCCGGGCCTACGTTACACTTGCCAGTGGGGCTTTTTAGTCGATATAGCCCTGGGCACGCATCCAGTCGTCGTTATAGATCTTGGCCAGGTAGCGGGAGCCATGGTCTGGCAGCAAGACCACGATCACATCGTCTTCGGTCAGGTTGTTTTCACGGGCATACTCCAGCGCCCCAAAAACAGCCGTACCGCACGACCAGCCCACAAAAAGCCCTTCTTCTTTAGCCAGTCTTCTGGTCATCACGGCGCCGTCCTTATCGGTTACTTTCACAAAGGTATCGATCAGGCTGAAGTCCACGTTCTTGGGCAGGATGTCCTCGCCAATGCCTTCGGTGGCATAGGGGTAGATCTCGTTCTCGTCAAAAATGCCCGTCTCTTTATACTTCTTAAAAACAGAACCATACGTATCGATGCCCACTGTGATGATATCCGGGTTCTGCTCTTTCAGGTATTTGGAGATACCCGAAACCGTACCGCCCGTACCCACGCCGGTTATAAAATGCGTTACCTTGCCGGCGGTCTGTTCCCAGATCTCAGGGCCGGTGCTTTCGTAATGCGCGAGGCTGTTAGACAGGTTATCGTATTGGTTAGGGTAAAAAGAATTCGGAATTTCCTTGTTCAGGCGCCTGGCCACCGAGTAATAGGAATCCGGATGCTCGGGGGCTACGTTGGTAGGGCAAACCACCACCTCGGCACCTACGGCCCGCAGGATATCCATTTTTTCCTTGCTCTGCTTATCCGAGAGCGTAAAAATACATTTGTAGCCTTTGGCAATGGCTGCCAGGGCCAGGCCCATGCCGGTGTTACCGGAAGTGCCTTCGATAATGGTGCCGCCCGGCTTCAACAGGCCAGCCTTTTCAGCGTCTTCAATCATCCGGATAGCCATGCGGTCCTTTACAGAGTTACCCGGGTTGAGGTACTCCACTTTGGCAAGCACCGTTGCTTTGGTGCCCTTGGTTACATTATTGAGCCTTACTAAAGGCGTGTTACCGATTGCTTCGGTTATATGGTTCAGATACGTCATCTGGTTCTTCTTTATTGAATGCTGGTGCAAAGGTACATAATTAAAATAATAATTTTCTGCCATTCCCTTTCTCTCAGCCTATGGCGGCCCGGTATACCTTGCTAAGGGTGGCTGCCGCAAACAGGAGCGGGTGCAGGCTAGCTAAGCAACAGAAAATAAGGGGCAACTTGTTCCGGGCAGCTGCCTGCCGGCCGCATATATTAGGGACAACTATTTTTTGCAAGCGCCGCAAAAAAGCCTATTTTTGCACATCCTTAGTTCGACAGTTATTACACAACTAAATAAGATACACATGAGTGTTTTAGTAAATAAAGATTCGAAAGTGATCGTGCAGGGCTTCACAGGCTCGGAAGGATCTTTCCACGCACACCAGATGATTGAATACGGCACTAACGTAGTGGGTGGCGTAACGCCTGGCAAAGGGGGGACTTATCACCTGGAGCTGCCCGTTTTTAATACGGTAGAAGATGCCGTAAAAAAGACTGGCGCCAATGTATCGATCATTTTCGTTCCGCCTGCTTTTGCAGCTGATGCTATCATGGAAGCCGCAGAAGCCGGCATTGAAGTGATTGTGTGTATTACAGAGGGTATTCCTGTAAAAGACATGGTTGCTGCAAAACACTACCTGCAGGATAAGAACGTAACCCTGATCGGCCCGAACTGCCCAGGCGTTATCACCCCGGGCGAAGCCAAGGTGGGCATCATGCCTGGTTTCGTTTTCAAGCCAGGCCGTATCGGCATTGTGTCTAAATCCGGTACCTTAACCTACGAAGCTGCTGACCAGATCGTGAAAGCGGGTCTTGGCATTTCTACTGCCATCGGTATTGGCGGCGACCCGATCATCGGAACGCCCACCAAAGATGCTGTTCAGTTGTTAATGGAAGATCCGGAGACGGATGCGATCGTGATGATTGGTGAGATCGGTGGTAACTACGAGGCCATGGCTTCCAAGTATATCAGCGAAACAGGCAACAAAAAGCCGGTAGTTGGCTTTATTGCCGGCCAGACAGCGCCTCCGGGCCGCCGCATGGGCCACGCCGGTGCCATTGTAGGTGGTGCTGAAGATACAGCTGCTGCTAAAATGAAGATTATGCGCGAGAACGGCATCTACGTAGTAGAGTCTCCGGCCGAGATCGGCGATGCAATGGTAAAAGCCCTGCAGGAAGCTGGCATCAACGCGTAAGTTAGATACTAGATTTTAGCCGTTAGATATTAGACTATAGACTTTACAAAAAGGCTACTCCGGGGAGTAGCCTTTTTTGTTTTTATCCACCTCTTTAACTTTCTAACTTTCTAACTCCTCCTCACTTCCACCACCTGCTGCTTCTGCCTGTTCCGGATCTCATCGGGCAGAGCGGCTAGAATTTCCTGTTGCAACGCCTCAATCAGCTTTCGTTTCAGGAAGCTGCGGTGCACTACCAGGCTTACCTCACGCAGGGGCTGTGGCGCTGTGAAAGGATGTACCAGCTTTCGCTTCTCCGCCGGCATATCCAGCACCGACAGCTCGGGCAACAGCGTAAGGCCTCGCTGGCTGTCTACCAACCGTTTCAGGGTTTCCAAAGAGCCGCTTTTATAATCGAAATTGCCCGTTTGCCCGCTCCCGCCGCGGTTGCAGATATTGAGTACCTGGCTCCGGAAACAATGCCCTTCGTTCAGCACCCAGAGCTCGTCGGTATCCAGCTGCTCCGGACTTATACTTTGCGAGTCGGCCAGCGGATGGCCGGGATTTATGTAAGCCACAAAAGCTTCGTAGAACAGGGGAACTTCCGTTATACTTTTATCTTCCAGGGGTGTTACCAGCAGGCCCGCATCCAGTTGCTCGTGTTGCAGTTTCTGGATGATCTGGTCGGTTAGCAGCTCCTGTACCACCACCCGCACCTGCGGATATTTCTGCATAAAACGGGTAATAAACAGCGGCATCAGGTAAGGTGCCAGCGTGGGTATGATGCCAATGCGCAGCTCGCCGGCCAGCTCCAGTTGCTGGTTCTGTACGATCTCGCGGATCTTTTTAGCTTCGGTTGCCACAATCCGCGCCTGCGCAATAATTTCTTTGCCAATTTCGGTAGGGCGCACCGGCACCCGGCTTCTGTCAAACAGCTGCACGCCAAGTTCCTCTTCCAGCTTCTGTAACTGCATGCTCAGCGTGGGTTGCGTCACAAAACAGTGTTCTGCTGCCGTGGCAAAGTGGCGGTAGGTATCTACGGCCAGTAAATAATCCAGCTGTACCAGCGTCATAAGATCGGTTTTAAAATGAATAAGCTATTCTCAAGCATACTTATAGATATTACCTATAATTACATAAAATTAATCAATTTGACTGATCAAACCATACACTTTACTTTTGTCACGTAGCTTAAGATAACGATTCTATAAAAAATAAGACATGGGAAAACTAACTCAGATAGGACTAGAGAAAGAAGACAGCCAGCAGATCGGCGAAAAGTTGAACGAATTACTGGCCAACTATCATTTATACTACCAGAACCTGCGCGGTTTCCACTGGAACATCAAAGGCGTGCATTTCTTTCAGCTGCATGCCAAGTTTGAAGAACTTTATACCAATACGCTAACCAAAATCGACGAGATCGCAGAGCGTATTTTAACGATCGGCCAGAAGCCCCTGCACACGTTTACCGATTACATCCGAGTGTCGACCATACAGGAAACAAGCAACCTGAGCGGCGACAAGGAGACGGTGACTGCAACCCATCAAAACCTGACCACGCTCATTAACCTGGAGCGCGAGCTGCTGATCCTGGCCGCCGATAAAGGCGATGAGGGTACAGTAGGTATGCTCAGCGAGGATATCAACGAAAACGAGAAAATCCTCTGGATGCTGAATGCTTTTCTTAGTTAACAGCGTAGCAGCTACTTTGGCTTGCTGCCCGGTAGAACAAGTCTAAAAAGGCGTCTGCACGTACTTGGCCGCCTGCCTTATAGATCTGTCGGTGTTCAGGACCGGGTCCAACCACCCCTTGTCCCTCCTTATCTAAGGAGGGGAGCCGGCCACTACTTTAGCTAAGGGATAAGCTCTGTTGTTTTGGCTTCGTTTCCTTTCCACCAAGATCCTTTTCAGGATGACAAAAGCAAAAAGGCATGACGAGGAAGTTTATACTTGCGCTGAAGTATAAGTAGCTTGGTGAATGAAGAACATCCCCCTACCCCCTTCAAAGGGGGACTTGGTTCAAGTTGCATAGTATAAAGCTGAGCTATCGAAAATGATCCCAGTCCTTGGGTTAAGCGCCTCGAGAATTTCCGGTGACGAACGATAGTGAGGCAGCCTGAGGTACGAAGGCAGGAAATGAAAGCAGCGCGAAACGCAAGGACGAGCCCCCGCGGGCTTGGAGCGCTTCAAAGCCAGAAATGAAACAAGGCAAGTATAAGACTGAGCAAAACAGCTGGTTAGCAAGTATAGCAGGAAGTATAAACTGCCACATCAAACACAAGCTACCAAGTATAGCCAAAGTATAAACCTGAGGAATACAGCCAGCTATCAAGTATAGCCGGAACGACTTTAATTGAAGAAGTACAATTGCTACCTACACATGTCCCTTACCAAGTATAACCCGATCATAACAAAACAAAACCGCCTGCTACAAAAGCTGTAGCAGGCGGTTTAACCTTAATTTATACTCAAATACTACTTAGCGTAGCTAATGGCGCGCATCTCCCGGATCACCGTGATCTTGATCTGGCCCGGGTACTGCATCTCTTTCTCGATCTTCTGCGAGATGTCGAAGGAGATCTGAGCAGCTTTATCATCGGTTACGTTATCGGCATCCACCATTACGCGCAGCTCACGGCCGGCCTGGATGGCGTAGCACTGGTTAACACCTTCAAACGAGATAGCTGTTTCTTCCAGCTCCTTCAAACGCTTGATGTAGGATTCCATGATCTCGCGGCGGGCACCTGGTCTGGAACCGGAAATCGCGTCACAGGCCTGCACCAGTGGCGATACCATTGCTGTCATTTCCACTTCGTCGTGGTGGGCACCAATGGCGTTTACCACATCCGGATGCTCCTTATACTTCTTGGCCAGCTCCATACCAATAATGGCGTGCGGCAGTTCCGGCTCATCCGGCGTAACCTTGCCAATGTCATGCAGCAAACCGGCGCGTTTGGCGTGTTTCACGTTCAGGCCCAGCTCGGCGGCCATGGTGGCACAAAGGTTGGCTACTTCGCGCGAGTGCTGCAGCAGGTTCTGCCCGTAAGACGAGCGGAAACGCATGCGGCCCACCATCTTGATCAGTTCCGGATGCAAGCCATGAATACCCAGATCGATGGCGGTGCGCTCGCCGATCTCCACGATCTCTTCCTCGATGTTCTTGCGTGTTTTGGCGACCACTTCCTCGATGCGGGCCGGGTGAATACGACCGTCGGCTACCAGGCGGTGCAAGGATAAACGGGCAATCTCGCGGCGAACCGGGTCAAAACCAGAAATGATGATGGCTTCCGGCGTATCGTCCACGATGATCTCCACGCCAGTAGCCGCTTCAAGGGCACGAATGTTACGGCCTTCACGACCGATGATCTTGCCTTTGATGTCGTCGCTTTCGATGTTGAATACCGACACGCAGTTTTCGATGGCATGCTCTGCCGCCGTGCGCTGGATGGTCTCGATCACGATCTTTTTGGCTTCCTTGGTAGCAGTGAGCTTGGCCTGGGCCACAATGTCTTTGATGTGCGAGGAGGCCTGTGTCTGGGCTTCGCTCTTGAGGGCTTCCACCAGCTGCTCGCGCGCTTCGGAGGCGGTCAGGCCGGCAATTTTTTCCAGCTGGTCCACAATTTCCTGGTGCTGCTGCTCTACTTCTTCCCGGCGCTTTTTCAACTGCTCCATCTGGGCGTGCAAGTGCTCCTTTTCTTTGTCGAGCTGGGCGGCAAGCTGTTCTTTTTCCTTGGCAAGCTCCGTTTCGAGGCGCTTGGTTTGCTCCATTTGCTTGTTTACCAGTTGCTCGCGCTGCTTTACCTTGTTTTCGTTCTGGATGATGATGTTCTTTTTCTTATTCATCTCCTCCTCGAACTCCGACTTAAGCTTCAGGTATTTCTCCTTGGCTTCCAGGATGCGGTCTTTCTTGATGCTCTCGCCATTCAGTTCGGCTTCGCGAATGATGGTTTTAGCGGTCTGGCGGGCGACTTCTTCCTGCTGCTTGTACACTTTCTGCAGCAGCATACGCCCAATGAAGACGCCCGCAGTGAGCGCAACAAGAGCGGTTAATAAAATATAAAGAATGGACATAGCTAATTGCTTTTATGGTTTATAAAAACACCTAGCAGTTCCTGCAAAAAACAAAGTATGGCTTTAAAGCCTAAACGAAGTGTAAGCGGCGCCAGCCGGTAAGGAGGCGCGGCCTGCTATTTGGTAGCAGCAGATAAAAGGTCGTCGAGCAAGTTGAGCTGCTGGTCTACTTTGGTCTGATGAGCGTTTTTCTCATCTTCCAGCTTCAGCTTGTCTACCATGGTTTCAAAGGCCACCATGGCCAGCAAATCCTGTTTTTCCTGTATCCCAAACTGGTCTTTAAAGAAGCGCAAGCGCTCGTTTAGCAGTTTGCCTACTACCCGCAGCCTTTCTTCCTCTTCTTCTTTCACCCGCATCGGATACTCGCGTTCCGCGATGCGAATCTTGATTGCTAATTCACTCATCCGTTGCGTTTTTAATGGTTAAGCTTACCGGGTTCTCCTGGCTTTCGGGCCTTCACAGGCCCCTACTCGCGCAGGGTTTTAGTCCTGCAGGTAAGCAATACACTTATCGATTTCTCTTATGTATTCGTTTAGTTTGAGCTTTAACTCTGTCGAATTTGCAGTGTTTCCTGCTATCGTGTCTACAATTTTAACAATATTCTCCTGATTTTGAAAATTTTTTATTTGCTGCTCTTTCTCGGCCACCTGTTCTTCCAGAGCCTGAATTTCTTCCTGGGCTTTGGCAAGGCGCTGCTGCACATCGGCATAGCGGTTGATCAGGCGGCGCAGCTTATCTTCAATATGCTGGAGCTGTTGTAGTTGCTTTTCTTTTGGCATAACACTATTTGCGGATAAAAGCTCCCAGTTGTTTCTCAAATTGTTGCATCAGGCGGTTCATCGTACTCTCGATCACCTTATCGGTCAGGGTTTGCTGGCGGTCCAGCAACGTAAAGCTGATGGCATAGGCCTTTTTACCGGCTTCTATTTTGTCGCCCTCGTACACGTCAAACACATTCACATCCTGCAGCAGCTTGCGCTCGGTGCGCAACGCGATCTGGCGGACTTGGTCGAAGGTAACATTTTTATCCAGCACCAGCGACAGATCGCGGCGCACTTCCGGATATTTAGGCAGCTCTTCGGCCGTCAGCTTGTCTTTATACTTTTTAAGCAGGTAATCCCAGTTCAGTTCGGCGTACCATACCTGCTCTTTCACTTCCATCTGCCGCGCTACAAGGGCATCCAGCGGACCAAGCTCAGCCAGCACCGTGCCGTTTTTGGTATACGCAATACCCTGCTGCAGGTAGCGGTTAGGCGCCAGTGGCTGCATCTCAAAATCGCCGGCGTTCAGCTTGCGCAGCACGTTCTGCACCACGCCTGCCAGGTCGTGGAAAGCAGTTTTTATACTTGGCTGCTTCCAGCTTTCGGCCGACACGTTGCCGGCCAGGTATAGGGCCAGCCGGCGACTTTCCTTGTATTCGCCTTCCAGCTTGCTGTATACTTTGCCCAATTCAAAAAGCTTCAGGTCGCGCTGGCGGCGGTTGATGTTGCGGCGCAGCACCTCCAGCCCCGAAAACACCATGCTCTTGCGCAACACGTCCAGGTCTTCGGAGTTATAGTTCACCACTTCCACCAACCCCGCTTCTTCCCCGTCCTGTGTATAGTAATTAGAGTTGGTAATGGAGTTGGTAATGATCTCGTGGAAGCCGTTATCGGCAATATAGCTCATGATAGCGTCAGTGATATCTTCCGGGTTTGGCCGCGGAAAGTTGGCCAGAAACGTGGACGACATGTGCTCGCTTACCGTGATGTTGTTAAAGCCATAGATACGCAGCACTTCTTCCACCACATCGGCCTCGCGGGTCACGTCCACCTTAAACGGTGGCACCGACAAGGTCAGGTGCGTTTCAGTTTCGCCGGTGATCGTGATGCCCAGGTCTGTGAGAATCGTTTTGATGCGCTCTGTGCCGATGTGCTGCCCGATCAGGCTGTGAATACGGGCTATACTTACCACAATCTCGCGGCTGCCGATCGGGTTGGGGTACACATCCACGATTTGGGATGAGACCTCGCCGCCGGCTACCTCCTGCACTAGCAGGGCCGCGCGCTTCAGCGCCGTGATGACCATGTCCGGATCGGTGCCCCGCTCAAAACGGAAAGAGGCATCTGTTTTCAGGCCGTGGGCCATGCCCGTGCGGCGCACCCAGTCCGGCGAGAAATATGCGCTTTCGATAAAGATACTTGTTGTTTCGGCCGATACCCCCGATTCTATCCCGCCAAATACGCCGCCAATCGCCATGGGCTCTTCGGCATTGCAGATCATCAGGTCGGTAGCCTGCAGCTTGCGCTCCACGCCATCCAGCGTTTTAAACACGGTGCCCTCGGCCACGGTTTTCACCACAATCTTCCCGCCTTTTATCTTGTCAGCGTCAAAGGCATGCAGCGGCTGGCCCAGTTCGTGCAGCACATAGTTGGTTACGTCCACCACGTTGTTAATGGGCGAGAGGCCGATGGCGCGCAGGCGCCGCTGCATCCACTCGGGCGAAGGGCCTACTTTTATACCTGAAACTGTTACCCCGGCATAGCGCGGGCAGGCAGCGGTATTTTCCACTTCCACGGTTATACTTCGGGAGGTATTGCTTACCCCGAAGGCTTCCACAGAAGGCAGTTCTGCTTTGGCACCGGTCAGGGCCTGTAGGTCGCGGGCCACGCCGTAATGCGAGGCGGCATCGGCCCGGTTCGGCGTCAGACCGATCTCGAACACTTTGTCGGAGTCCAGCCCGAAGAAGGCGGCGGCCGGTGTGCCGTTGGGCAGGTCGGTGTCCAGCACCATGATGCCCGCATGCGAGGTACCGATGCCAATTTCGTCCTCGGCGCAGATCATCCCTTCGGAAGCAGCGCCGCGTATTTTTGATTTCTTGATCTTAAAAGGTTCGCCGCCCGTGGGGTACAGCGTGCTGTTAACAGTAGCCACCACCACGCGCTGCCCGGCGCCCACGTTGGGGGCGCCACACACGATCTGGCTCGGTGTGCCCGTGCCAATATCGACGGTGGTGATGCTGAGGCGGTCGGCATCCGGGTGGCGCTCGCAGGTGAGCACCTGCCCCAGCACAATGCCTTCCAGGCCGCCCTGCACCGCCTCGTACGTATGAATGCCCTCCACTTCGAGGCCTGCGCCCGTAAGTAAAGTGCCTATTTCCTCTGCAGGTTTGTCTATGTGGATCAGTTGTTTCAGCCAGTCGAACGAAATCAGCATGTTGTTTTCTGTTGTATGAAAGTATAACCGCCTTTAAAGCAGCTCCTGTTCTTCAAAATTAAGCATAATTCTGTTTAGTGGCGCAAGGCCAGGAAAAATGTCTGAAAGAAGGGTTGCTGGGGAGTAACAGGCTATTGCCGTTTTATGCTGAGGTGTGCTTTCGGTTATAGTTGGCAGCTTGGGGTTGCTGTGGTAGTTTATACTAGTTGGTATATTCGGTAGCCGCTGGTTGATGCTTCGTTTTACTTTTGGTTATACTTGGTAGTGGCTGTAGATGCTGCTCTATAACTTAGGCTATACTTGGTAGCTAGGTGTATTCCTACGTTTTATAGCTAGTTTGGCTATACTTACTAGCTGCTTGTATTGCTCAGTTTTATACTTGCCTTATTTGATTTTTGACTTTGGTGCGCTCCAAGCCCGCGAGGGCTTGTCCTTTGGCATCGCACTGTGGCGTGAAGCTGCTCCTCGCTACGCTGCGGGCTGCCCTGACGGGCACCGCAACACACCAAGGCGCTCAACCCAAGGACTGGGAAGATTTCGATAGCAGCTGCCTTTGCTTGTGGATACCCCTGTAGGGCAGGTCGCGACCTGTCCGCACGATGGCAGCTGCTATGAAAGTATAGCTGAAGTACAAGTATAAACCTGCTCTCCTTGCCTCCTTCTCTTTTGTCATCCTGAAAGGATCTTGGTGGAAGGGAGGTTAAGCCTTTCCTACGCAAGCTTGCTGCTGCTCTTCCATCGGCAGAAAGTCCCCCTTTGAAGGGGGTAGGGGGATGTTATCACCTAACCTATACCGCTTATACTTGTCTCTAGCAAAACAGCACACTTTCCCTTTTTGTCATCCTGAAAGGATCTTGTGAGAAAACTAAAGAAGCCAAACCTACACCACTTATACTTCTCAAGCAGTAATTACAGGCTCCCCTCCTGGGGGTAGGGGCCCTCTTCAAAAAACAAGGAGAGAGTAGGGGGGTTAGACTCAGTACCACTCCGCTTATACTTCAGAAAACCATAAGCCACACCTGCCCTCCCCTGCTCCCAGGAAAGGGCTGGAGTTAGGTTAAAGCCTTAATGCGCTCCTTCGTAGGTTTTCTCCCCGGCCGGAACAGCTACTGCCAGGCGGTTATCCTGCGGGGGCACGGGGCACACGTAATCGGGATTATAGTTGCAGTAAGGGCTGTAGGCACGGTTAAAATCCAGCTGAATGGTTTTGGCATCCTCTCTATAAGCCACATCCAGGAAACGGCCGCCACCATACGTTTCAAAGCCGTTGGTCTTGTCAGTGAAGGGCACAAACAGCTCCTCCTGCTTCTCACCGCTCAGGCGCTTGAACAAGGTAAGGCGCTGGGGCTGTCCTTCCAGCTCGAAGGTGGCTGTGGCATAGCGCAGGTAGGGTTCCGACGTGCCGTTATTCATCTTCATCTGCACTGTGTCCTGCTTCGGAATGGCCTGCAGCTGCGCTTTCACGCGGTAAGCCAGGTTGGGCTCATAATAGGTCAGGCCCTTGAATGCCCGGCGGCCATCTTCGGTAAACGGCGAGTTCTCACGGCTCCGGAACGAGAGTTCCTTGTTCTGGCGCTCCTGCAGCAGCGGTTTGATGTAGTTGTCGTCGTTGAAAAGGGTATCTTTTACAAAATAGAAAAGCACCAGTACAATGCCGGCAAATATGATCAGTCTCAGCGGTCGTGACATAAGGATAATACAGTGGTTTGGGCAAAGGTCGGAAATTTTGGGGAGAGCAGCAGAATATTACGCTTCGTTAACGTAGGGATGAATTGATAAAGTATAAGGTATAATTAGCAAGGGGTTGCACTTACGTAACAAGATGTTGTTAGCAGCAAGTATACTACTCTGTTTAGAGCGCACCAATACGTTAGCCGATCACCTCAGAACCCTAATCCCGATCCATGCACGCCACAAAACAGATAAAACGCTGGATTTGCCTGCTGCCCGTTTACGGGTGTTTTTCTACCGGGCTCATTTACGTGGCCATCGGGGTCATTGCCATACTTTCCTTTTTAAGGCTCAAGCAGGGCGGCGCAGATGAAAGCAGCCTGCTTGCTTACCTGAGTGATTATACCATCGGAAGAGTGTTTGTCTGGATCATCCTGCTTGGCTCGGTGAGTTATATTATCTGGCGCATCTACGAAAGCCTGAAAGACCCTTACGGCTACGGCAGGCAGCTAAAAGGCATCGCCCTGCGGGTCGGCATTGCCTTGAGCTCGGTAGCTGATGCCTTTATTGCTTATGCGGCCATTGCAGTTTTGCTTGGCATCAGCAACATCCCCGAAAACGGACAGCCCCAGGAACAACGCCAGCTTGTAAGCCAGCTATTGCAGCACAACATGGGCAATTGGGCTATTATCGGCGCGGGCCTGATCATCTTGATAACGGCTATTGTGCAGCTGCTCTACGGAATCACAAAAGGGTATAAGGAAAGGTTGGACATCGACCGCCTGTATGCCATTCTGAAGCCGCTGGTGCATCCCCTGGCCTGGGCAGGCTATGTCGCCCGGGGGATCATTCTGGGAATTATTGGCTTTTTCTTCCTTAAAGCGGGTGTTCTGGAAAATGCCCGCTATGTGGTGAACACGGACAAGGCCTTTGATTTTATCGGCGACCGGGTCGGGCATTTCTACTTTATTGCCGTGGCGGTCGGCACGATCTGCTATGGCCTTTTTATGTTTGCCCTAGGCGCTGCCGATAACCCGGATAAAGAGTAAGCACTACTAGGCCATACTATTAAAGCCACTGCTCTGCCCGCTTTCGCTATAACCCAAGCCGTCTAAAGACAGTTTGTAAGATATACCTTCTGCAAATAGCCATGCCACATCCTGACAAGCATTACAAAGACCTGATCGCGCAACTGGACCTGTTGCACTCGCAAGCCCTGGAACTGGAACAGAAATTTGCGCCGGCCATTCAGAAAGTATATCCTGCTTTCCGGAACAGTGCCCGCAACCTGCTCCACTACCTGGCCCTGCGGCAGCATGACATCCGGGAGCTGCAGGCGTCGCTGGCACGGCTCGGGCTTTCCTCGCTGGGGCGCGCCGAAGGGCATGTGCTTGCCAGCCTGCAGGCCGTGCGCCACCAGCTGTGCTTCCTGGCCAGTTGCGAGCCCAGGGAGGAGCATCTGGCCGTTTCGTTTGCAGAAAACCAGCCCCTGCTTGCCAGCCACACCAAAGCTTTGCTAGGCCCCGCGCCCGGCAACCGTAGCACCCGCATCATGGTAACGTTTTCGTCGGACCTGGCAGACGACTATGACCTGGTTTGCCGCCTGCTGAAAGCTGGGATGAACTGCGCCCGCATTAACTGTGCCCACGACGGAGAGGAAGTATGGCTGCGGATGGTACAGCAGGTGCGCAAGGCCAGCAGCGAGCTTGATATTCCGTGCCACATCCTGATGGATTTGATGGGCCCGAAGCTGCGCACCGGTCCCTTGAAACCTTCCCCGCCCCTGCTGGTGATACAACCGGTGCAGAACGAGCTGGGCCAGGTAATGGCTCCTGCCAAAGTATGGCTGGCGCCGCCGAGTGCGGAACCGCCGCTGCAGCCCGATGCCATCCTGCCCGTAGATGCGGACTGGCTGGCCCAACTGCAACCCGGCGACACGCTTTCCTTTACCGATACGCGCGGGCGGCACCGCCACCTGGCCGTGGTACTAAAAGAGGCCCGGGGCGTACTGACACACCTGCTCAAAAGCTCCTACATCACCACAGGCACCGAGCTGAAAGTAAAGGCAGATACGGTGCTGGAGCGCTCCACCAAAGTTGGGCAACTACCGGCTTTCGAACATCCTTTACTGCTCCGGAAAAACGACATACTGGTGCTTACAAAAGCGCCACTACCGGGCGAGGCCGCACAGTATGATGCCCAGGGCCATGTGGTGCAGCCGGCACATATTTCGTGCACGCTGCCCGAGGTGTTTGCGCATGTAAAGCCCGGCCAACCTATCCTGTTTAACGACGGCAAGATAGAAGGCCAGGTGCAGCAGGTGAGCCCGGAACAGTTGCTGGTAAAAATCACCTACGCCAGCGACACAGGCAGCAAGCTCCGGGCAGATAATGGCATCAACCTGCCCGACACTAAACTGCACCTGTACGGCCTCACCGATAAAGACAAAGCAGACCTGCGCTTTGTAGCGCAGCATGCCGACATGGTGGGCCTTTCGTTTGTGAACGACACCACGATGGTAGAAGCCCTGCAGGAGCAACTCCGGGAGCTGAATGCCGAAGACACAGGCATTATGCTCAAGATCGAGACCAAGGAAGGCTTCCGCAACCTGGCGCCCCTACTGCTGGCCGTGATGCGCAGCTACCCGGCCGGCATTATGATTGCGCGCGGCGACCTGGCCGTGGAATGTGGCTGGCAGCGGCTGGCCGAAGTGCAGGAAGAGATCCTGTGGCTAAGCGAGGCGGCACACCTGCCGGTGGTTTGGGCCACACAGGTATTGGAAACACTGGCAAAAAAAGGCCGCCCCTCCCGGGCCGAGATCACCGATGCTGCCATGGCCCAGCGCGCCGATTGCGTAATGCTGAACAAAGGCCCCTACATTGTGCAGGCCATCCAGCTACTCGACGATATCCTGAACCGCATGCAGGCCCATCAGCACAAGAAAACATCCATGCTGCGCAGCCTGCATATCTCTGCGCTGGAGGGGTTGGCCGGGGATCCGGAGTAGCATTTTTTGAGGTCTCTTAAATACCTTTTAGCGATACTTGCTTCATTTTGAGAATAATAATTTGTTATTTAACCCCGTTTTTATATAAATTTACCTATCGAGCTACGTTATACTGGCGCTGCCCGCTGTGGCGGGACACCAGAAGCAATGTTTTACCAAGTATAGTTGATATGAACAGGACAAACATTCGGAGAGCTTTTTATGTAGTGGCAGCGCTGATGATAGCAGGAGGCTTTCTGCTACGGCTGCTGCACCTCAGCGCCAACAACCTGGACCTGCACCTGATTCTGGCGGGCCACCTGCTGATTCTTACGGGAATCTTTATCCACATCAAGCATGTAACGGAGGAGCATAAGGCCCAACACCCCACCGATAAACACATCCGCCAGCTAAATAACTAACCCGCTTCCCTTATGAAACAATTCGCATGTATTGCAGTGCTTTTTATACTTGCCCTGGCGGCCCAGGCGCAGCAACTCATGCCTGCCACTATCACCAAACAGGTAAGTATAACGCAGCCGCGGCCCTACCTGCTCGTCGGCTCCGAAGAAGGGGCGATGAACGCCCTGGTTCTGCACCCGGATCATATCCAGCGGATGGACGTGTTGAAAGGCCCCGTCGCAATAGCCAAGTATGGCGATAAGGCGAAGGCTGGCGCAGTGGTGATGACCTTGAAGAATGATACCAAACTGGCACGGCTGCAGGAAGTATACGCCGCTTTTAAGGTACCGGCGCAGCAGCAAAACCTGAAAATCGCTATTGATGATAAGCTGGTCAGCAAGCCGGAACTGCTGCTGGCGTACCTGCCCGATATTGCCCGGGTAGAAGTAAAACAGCAGGACGTAACCGCGCCTGCCCGCTTCAGCTTCGACCCCGACGAGCCCTATCTCAACATTGTTACCCTGCAACGCTAGCTTTACCAGCAGCAGCGTGCTGCCGCATCCCTGTAAATGTCGTATCTTGCGGCTTTCATCAACCCTCATTCCCGTATGAACGGAACAAAACGCGCCGACATCAAGCCCGGCCTGCATGTTAACATTGTGCTGAAGGAAGACCAGCGTACCGGCGCACTCACAGAAGGCTACGTGCAGGACATTCTGACTAATTCATCCACCCACCCGCACGGCATCAAAGTCCGCCTCGAAACCGGCGAAGTGGGCCGGGTGAAGGAAATTCTGCCGGAAGACTGATGTTGAGTTGTATTTAAAAGCCAATTTAAAGGTCCCCCTTTGAAGGGGGCAGGGGGTTGATTTACGCCTGTCGGTCGGTTATCCATACTTCAATAGTGCGTTACACATTGGGCAAATCCTTCATCTCTTCCTCATCCGTAAACCGTAGGGTTGTAAAGCCATTTCCCGCCAGTACGCTGTCTCTTTCCATATCTTCTACTGTCTTAAACTTGTGGGTATAGCCATCCACCTCGATGATGAGCTTTAGCTCTTTGCACATAAAATCGGCAATGTAGTTGAGCAGGGGCCGCTGCCTCAGGAACGGATAGCCCAGTTTACCGTTGCGCAACACTTCGCACCATAGCCTAACCTCTGCTTTGGTAGATGTGCTGCGAAGTGCTTTAGCAAAAGGCTGAAGCTTTTTGTTATAGCCGCTGTTTGGCGCCATCATTGGTCTTATTTTATACTTTAATCTCTGGGATATCTGCTGGTGTAAATCATCCCCCTACCCCCTTCAAAGGGGGACGTTTGGGGAATGGTTTGCTCCGCTTATACTTCTTTAGCCTTCTACCTCTTCACTCATACCCTTTAACTTTCTAACTTTTTAACTCTCTGACTTTCTAACTCACAGCATTCCTTCGTCGGCGAAGCTGTAGTAGTCGGTATCGGTAAAGATGATATGGTCGAGTATGGGCAGGTCGAGGAACTGACCGGCTTCTTTCATTTTCTTGGTGAGGGAGATGTCGGCGGCGCTAGGTTTGAGGTTGCCGCTGGGATGGTTGTGCACCAGTATAACCGAGCTGGCGAGCTGCTCCAGCGCTTTTTTGAAGATGATCTTCGGATCGGCTACGGTGCCGGCCACGCCCCCCGAGCTGATGCTTTCCTTTTTCATCACCACGTTGGCCCGGTTCAGCAGAATGATCCAGAATTCTTCGTGCGGCAGGTCCAACAATTGCGGCTTTATGTAGTTGTAGATATCGGTAGAGCAGGTGATGCAGGTTTTGGCAACGGCAGCGGTCTCTTTGCGGCGGCGGCCCAGGTCCAGGGCGCTCACAATGGTAATGGCTTTTGCCTCACCAATGCCTTTGTGCTTCATCAGATCTTTTACTGTGAGGCGGGCCAGTTCGTTCAGGTCGTTGCCCACGGCGCTAAGTATAAGCTTGGCCACATCCACTGCTGTCAGTTTGGCTGTGCCCGAGCCAATGAGGATGGCGATCAGTTCGGCATCGCTGAGGGCGGCCTTGCCTTTGAGCAGCAGTTTTTCGCGCGGGCGGTCTTCCTCGGCCCAGGTTTTAATGTTCAACGATACCTGGTAAGGCACAACTTCGGCAGCAAGGACAGTATCTTTCACAACAGTACAGATTTTGATGAGCAAGTAAATGTTGCTAATAAAAGCGGAATTAATACAAATTAGTTCAGTGCGGCTGTCGCGGCATCAAAAATTATTTTATATCGGATATCTAAAAATTTACCGGCGCTAACCCGGGCCACTTTCCGGCAAAGGCGCCACCTCCCTATGCAACGATTTTTTTCTAAGTTCCTTTCTATCGGAGTCGTGTGCCTGCTCCTTTTCCTGATCGACCTGTATGTTTTCCAGGCCATCCGGGTAGTTTCTCAAAACCTGGCACCCTTCGCGCAGCAGCTGCTATACATAGGTTACTGGGCCGTTTTTACTCTCACGGCAGGCACTTTTGCGCTTTTCTCTTTTACCCGCCGCAGACCTGCGGGCACGATGCAGACCTACCTGGTCAGCAGCCTTTTTATCTTTTTTGCCTCTAAACTGGTCATGGTGGCGTTCCTGATGCTCGATGATGTGCTGCGCATCGGCAAGCTGGCCCTGAACAGCGCCGGGATGGCACCTGCCTTTGATACGGCACGCAGCAAGCTCCTGAGCCAACTTGGCCTGCTGCTGGCAGCTGTTCCGTTCACCGCCTTTATCTGGGGGATGGTGAAGGGTGCCTACGAATACCGCGTAAAGCGCCTCACGCTGCACTTCCCGAACCTGCCGCAGGCCTTCGACGGGTATAAGATGCTGCAGATTTCGGACCTGCATACCGGCAGCTTTCCTTCTTCAGAACCGCTAAAAGAGGCCGTGCGCCTGATCAACAGCCAGCAGGCCGACCTGGTGTTCTTTACCGGCGATCTGGTGAACAACCAGGCCGTAGAGGTGCAGCAGCACATGAGCACCCTGCAGCAGATCAGGGCTAAAGACGGGGTTTTCTCGGTGCTGGGCAACCACGATTACGGCGACTATGTATCCTGGCCCAGCGCCGAGGCCAAGCAGCGCAACCTGCTCACGCTCATCGAGAGCCACGGCAAAATGGGCTGGGATATTCTGATAAACGAAAACCGCATGATTGCCAAAGGCGGCCAACATATTGCCATACTTGGGGTGGAGAACTGGGGAAACCGCGCAGGCTTTCCGAAGTATGGCCGCCTCGACAAAGCCTATGCCGGCGTGGAAGAAGCGCCATTTAAGGTGCTGCTCTCCCACGACCCCTCGCACTGGGATGGCGAGGTAATTACCCGCTACCCTGATATCGACCTGATGCTTTCGGGCCACACGCACGGCATGCAGTTTGGCGTGAACCTGTTTGGCTGGAAGTGGAGCCCGGTGCAGTATATGTATAAGCAATGGGCGGGCCTCTACAAAAAAGGGCGGCAGCACCTGTATGTAAACACCGGCCTTGGCTTTTTAGGCTATCCGGGGCGGGTAGGCTTTCTGCCCGAGATCACTGTTTTTGAGCTGAAACGCGCCTGAGCCCTACCTAAAAAGGCTGGTCCGCAATGGCAGGCCTTTTAAGTTTCACCTTTGATAAGTATAATTCCTTTTCTTCCCCATACTTTACCGTCCACCCTTATGCCTGGCGCAGCCGGCACGTGCGGCCTCCGCAGCAAGGCACCTATTGTACTAGATTGCTAAAGCAGATACTTGATTTCAGAACCACCTGCCCTGCTGGTGGCACAAACATTATAGGAACCCTTTCGTAAAACCTAAGGCACCCATCCATTAGATTTATACTATTTTTAAATCCAAAAAAGGTTGATCTTCAACTAAACCCCAAACGAGCTATGAAAAAGGTATTATATACGATTGTTGCCAGCAGCGCCATTTTTTTTGCCACTTCCTGCAACACCAAAGAGAAAGGCACTTCCACAGAAGTAGCCTCGGCCAATGATGACGAGAACGTGGATCCCGACCACATCCGGGGCTATGGCAACAACCCTTCCCAAACAGCGACCGGCACAGAAGAAGGCGCCCCCGAACTGTACCGCAAGCGGGCTGAGATCGTAGCCGGGCAGATGGCTTCGGACCTGAACTTGGACCAACCCACCCAGAACAAGGTAATGCAGGTGCTGCTTACCAGGGAGCAGCAGATCGGGCAACTTGGGAATACGGCTACCGCTAACGCCAGCGGCAACATGGGCGGCGAACCCCGGAATGATACCGAAAACGATACCGCCACTAACAAAAACACCACCAGCGACCCGAACCGTCCCAATAACAAAGGCGACGTTTATGCCGGCAATGCGGCAAACAAAGGGGCAAATGAGCAGCAAGGCAGCGGCAACGTTTCAAACCCCACCGGTACCGGCTCCACCCAACAGCCTAGCGCCCAGAACACTGAAAACGCCCGGAAAAACATTATCGCGCAAACCGATAAGGAGCTAAAAGCGATCCTGACACCCGAGCAATGGACCAAGTATGAAAAGAACCGCGGCAAGTATAAGGTAGCTGAATAGCAGGCGAAAGTGGCTGGCACGCGGGCCTCAGAAAAATATTAGGCCCGAAGCTAAAACAAGCCTCTAAAATCATAACATACCTGTATATCAGTCGTATACATTCTTGAAAGCCTGTAGCGCCCGTAGCTACAGGCTTTCGCTATTTTATACTTCCGATACTTCCACACATATTAAGATTGCCATATTTTTGATGATGGCATACTTTTTGGCCAACTTTGGCGTACTTAGTAAATCCTGACTGCCGCAGCTGCGGCCTTCCATTCGTGTTCATGCGGAAACTGCCCTTGCATTACTTCTTCCTGTTTGTCCTGCTTTGCTGCGGCCTGCCTGCTATGGCCCAGAAAAGTATCCGGCTTAGTGGTACGGTATTGCAGCCCGACCGCAAAACCCCCATACCCGGCGCTACGATTGTAAAAGTGAGCAGCAAGCTGGGCGTGCTCACCGATAAAGAGGGGCAGTTCAGAATCGATATTGCCCAGGAAGATACCCTGCTGATTCGGGCGGTAGGCTTTAAGCCGGTGCTTTACCTGCCCAAGCAATTGCCGGTATCGGAGCTTCGCGTTAACATTATCATGAAAGAAGACAGCGTGTTGCTGGGCGAAGTGGAAGTAACCAGCCGCCCCTCGCCGGAGATGATCCAGCGGGCCCTGCGCAACATGAAGCACGAGCAAACCAGCCAGGTAAAGCGCCCCGGCCATATTCCGGGGTTGGAGCCGCCCCCGCCGCCGGCTGCGCCCGCCGCTACCATTGCCAGCCCTGCCACCTTGCTCTACGACATGCTCTCGAAAGAAGGAAAAGAAAAGCGCAAGCTCAACGAGCTGCTCCGGCAACAGCAGGCAGAGCAGGAGCGAAAAGAACGGGAAGAGTATAATAGGCTCTTTAAAAATAATACCGGCTACGAGTAAGGCAGCAAAACATTGCGGCGCTGCGTAGGTTATGGGTAGCAACCATACTTACAACGCATGAAGATCGGCTATCCCTGTATCAACCAAACGCTGGACTGTAGCTCCTCCCGCACCTTCCGGCTTGCTTCTTACTCCGAAGAGCGCCTCATCGACACCGTAGCGCAGAACCTGGCCTGCCTGCGCCGCATCCTCGAGTACAACGTGCAGCATGGCCTGCTGTTCTTCCGCCTTACCTCCGACCTGGTGCCGTTTGCCTCGCATGCGGTCAATACCTATAACTGGCAGGAGCATTTCAAGATGACGTTCCAGCGCCTGGGCGATTACATCAAAAGAAATAACCTGCGCATCTCTATGCACCCCGACCAGTTTGTGGTGCTCAACTCACCAAACGAACAGACCGTTAAAAATAGCATTGCCGAGCTGGTATACCAGGGCACCGTGCTTGATCTGATGGGGCTGGACACGACGGCCAAACTGCAGATACATGGCGGCGGCGCTTACGGAGACAAACCGGCAGCTATGGAACGCTTTGCCCAGGTATACCATACGATGCTGCCCGATGCCGTAAAAGCACGCCTCTGCGTAGAGAACGACGACCGCACCTATACCTTGCAGGACTGCCTGCAACTGCACCAACTGACCGGCGTGCCCATCATCTTTGATAACTTCCACCACGAGTGCGTGAATAACGGGGAGCCTATGCGGGAGGCCGTGCAAATGGCCGCTTCTACCTGGCAGGCCGGACGCGATGGTATCCTGATGATGGACTATAGCTCGCAGGCACCTAATGAGCGCAAAGGCAAGCACGTGCAAAGTATACAGGAGCAGCTCTTCCACGACTTTCTGGCAGAAACAGAAGGCCTGGACATGGACATCATGCTGGAAATAAAAGACAAGGAAGAAAGCGCCTTAAAAGCCGTGCAACTGGCCGGAGCCATGGGCCGCCTGGCTTTATGAGGTAAGCAGGTGATACGCCCACTCTGCCATCTGCCAGAGGCTCCAGGCTAAGAATACGAGCAACACCACCAGCCCGATCAGCACGCCTGCAATAACGCCTTTGCCGCTGCCCTGGTACTTGCCTTCTTCGTAATGCCGCCGCAAGAGGCGCACATTTCGGTCGTTGGCTTTGTAGGCAAAGTCGAAGATGTTACCAAGTATGGGAATACTGCCGATAAGCGTATCGAGGGCGACATTTACCAGCATGAGCGCCACCAGCTTGCCGCTGGCGCCATGGCGGGCCATGGTCACGATCAGCATAGCCGAAACGCCGAAAGAAGCCAGGTCGCCGGCAAAGGGCAACAGCCCCAGAATAGGGTCCAGCCCGAAACGGAAATTAGTGCCGGGCAACCGGAACTGGCTGTCCATCAGGTGCGAAATATGGTCTACCCACTTCAGCTTCTCTGACTGCGCGGTGCGGGTATAATGCATGTTTGAGTTAGCCATAAGCGCTTATACGGCTGTGGCAGGCCAGAGGTATACTTCCGGGGCAGGCGCTAGTTTCGTCGCCGCTTTTTAAAGGCCTTGTCGCGCTGCTTTTGCCGCTTACCGGTGCTCTTGGTGCTGTTCCAGCTTTTGTCGCGGCTTTGCCGGTGGCCGTTATCGAAGCGCATGCTTCGGCCGTCATCATCTACGACAATTGCTTTTTTGCCGCGCGTCGGCGAGCAGGAAACAGCAAGGGCGCCCACGATCAGGACCAGCAGGATGTGTTTAGACAGGTTCATGTGTTATACTTTGTTTAAGGGGCGTTAACGCAATTACGCTCATAAAGTATAACTAATTAGTTATAAAGTTAAAATAATATGCTTTTAAACAAAAAGAGAGCTGCCAGGCGGGTGTGTACCTGGGCAGCTCTCCGGGAGTTTATGCGTTACTGAGCTTAGTGCTTCTTGCCTTTTTTGCCGTGATGTCCTTTTCCTTTTTCTTTTTTGTCATGATCCTCGCGCTGGTAGCTGCTGCGCTGATCCTCGTTGTGTATGATCACGGTCGTGTTCTGGCCTTTGCCCTTGTTGTGGCTGGGGTGATGCGGGTTGTTCGGATTTTTATACCAGCCTTTGTGTTTGCCGTTGTCGTGGCGCCCGTTTTCCACGCGCACCTGCTTTCGGTCTTCCAACACAATTACGCGGCCTGAGCGCGACGTGCGGGTAGGCTGTTTTTTAGAAGAGGAACAGGATGCAAATGTTACCGTCAGGGCCAGCAGCAACAAGGCCTTTGTCAAATTAAATCTCATACTTGTAAGGGTGTAGGTGAATACTTCTGACTGCTTAAAAATTGTGCCAGAAAAATAGGGTTTCGCTATACTTTCCAAAGATACTTTATTAGATACAAAACAAACACCGTTTGCCGGGTGTGCTGCTTTAATCTTTTGACTAACGCTGTTTGGTGCCCGTATATTTGCTATCTTTAACTTATTATTCCGGCATAAGCTGCCGCCTTAAAACAGACTCTTTCTTATGAAAAAATTGTTTCTGACTCCACTCCTATCCGCCGCACTGCTCCTGTTCGGGTGCCAGGACAGCACGGAAACAATCAACCCTAACGTGGTGGCCCAACTGCAGGGCGCCTGGTTAAACACCGCCATCCAGCAACGCTATTATGACGCCGCAGGCACGCTGGTTTTTGAAAGCGCCGGCTCGCCCGACAGCCTGGTGTATAAGATCAAAGACAATAACCTGGCCATTGTGCTGGATTCCACCCAGTTCACGAACGACTCGACCAGCAGCCAGAAAACCTTGCAATCCATGACGTTTGTCTTAACCGATACCAAAGACATGACCCGCATTACCTTTACCCAAAGTGGCGGCGGCACCTCTCATACCACGATCACGGCTGTTTCGCCTGCTACCATGACGTGGGAAGACAGTTTTGAGAACCAAAGCTACCAGGACAGCACCCAAACCAGAACTGCCGCCAAAGTAGTGATCCGGCACGAGTTTAAGAAGCTCCCATAAACGACGCCTGCCGCCTTTACAAGCTAAAAGCCCCGGCCAAGTATAGACGAGCTATACTTGGCCGGGGCTTTTTAACGCGCTACACACGCTATTAATGCTTATTCATACAGCGAGGCGGTGCGCAGGTCCAGCAGCGTTTCTTCGGGCGTAATATGTTTGGCACGCAGAAAACGCTTGAGCTGCCCCGGATCATAATTAGGAGCTTCGGGGTTCATGCTGCTGATGTGTACCAGCCCCGAGGAGTGAATGAATTCCTGGTTGCCACCTATCCACATGCCCACGTGCACCACGCGCTCGGGCTTGCCGTCTTTTGCCGGAACGCCAAAGAAAAGCAGGTCGCCGGGGCGCATGTTCTGCCAGCCCTTAGAGGTATCGACCAGCTCTCCGATGTGCACCTGCTGCGAGGCGTCGCGGGGCAGTACCAGGCCGTTCATAAAGTATACGGTTTTGGTAAAGCCGCTGCAGTCTACGCCTTTAAACGAGGTGCCACCCCACAGGTACGGCAGGCCCAGCAGGCTTTTGCTCGTCTGCACCAGGTTGTTTTCGGTAGGCTGCCGGCTGGCCAGCCAGTTTTTATAGCCGGTAGCTTCGGCTTTCGCCACATACGCACTACGACCGTCCGGAAACTGCACTTCGTAAAAATCTTTTTCCTCCTTTTTGAGCACCATCACATCGCCGTACACCAAATCCGATATCGTGCCGCCGGCGGCACTGGCACTGCCGTAAGCAAAGCCGTACGGATGCGTGTAGATCAATTTATCGCCTTTCTGCCAGTCTGCAAAGCGGGTGCTGCTGAGCAGCGTAATGCCGCCGTCATCTACCCAGGCCAGGTACTGATCGGGCGTTTGCACCAGGTACCAGCCGCCTTCTTCTTTCCATACCTTTACCGGGGTGCCCATGGTTGCCTGTGTGGCCAGCTCGGCCGAGTGCTTGGGCTGGGAGCGCAGGTTAGCTACCGAAATAGTTACCACTGCATATTCCTGTCCTTTCAGTTCGGGTTCGGGTAACACCCGGATGCTATCCACAAAGGAAATCTTGGCCGCCTGCAGGCGCTGCAGCAAAGCAGCCTTGGCAGCCGGCAGATTGGTTTCGCCGGCAAGCACCTGGTTGTGCAGCTCCACCTGGAACAAAGCCGTACGTTTATCCGGGGCAAATTCCTGACGGATGGCGTCTACTTCCGCTTGCAAAGCCGTTGGGGCGGTCGATGCCGTTGTTCCGGTTTTGGTGCCGGCACAGGCTGCCAGCAAGGGCAGGAGAAAAATTAAAAAAGCTTTCCGCATGATCATGGTGACTTGGTGAAAAGGTGATGGAGAGTAGGCAAAAGGTTAAGGCAGGCTGCAGCTCCTTTCTACTCTCTGTCATTAAACATACTTGATTTATACTTTAGTTTCGCTTCTAGGGAAGCGTGCTGCTCCCGGGTACCAGGTTATCAGGGTGCTACCTGTTGCATCAGCAGGCCACAGATATATGCACCATAAGTACCAATGCCATAGCCAAGTATAGCCAGCAACACGCCCACAGGCGCTAGCGCCGGATGGAAGGCGGCCGCCACGATGGGGGCCGAAGCCGCCCCGCCGATATTGGCCTGGCTGCCCACCGCCAGAAAGAAGAACGGCGCTTTAATGAGTTTGGCCATCAGCACCAGCAATAGCATATGAATAATGATCCAGATCAAGCCCACCAAAAACAGGCCCGGGTTGCTGAACACAGCCGAGACATCCATCTGCATGCCAATGGTCGCCACCAGAATGTATAAAAATAAACTGCCAATGCGTGAGGCGCCTGCCCCTTCCAACTCACGTGCCCGGGTAAAGGATAGCAGCATGCCGAAGGTTGTGGCCAGCACCACCAGCCAGAAGAACCCGGACGTTAAACTGAATTGCTCCAGGTACGGGGCGTGTACTGCGATCCAGGGAGCGATCAGGTCGGCCAGGAAATGTGCGGCACCCGTTACTCCCAGCCCTATGCCCACAATCATCATCATATCGGTTAAAGTGGGGATGCGCATAATGCTGAGCCTGTATGCTTCTACCTTTTCTTTCAGTTCGATGATCGTGGATTTATCGGCCTTAAAAAAGCGGTCTATTTTATCCGAGATGCCCACGCCATACAAGAGCACCGCCATCCAGATATTGGCCACGATCACGTCCACAGCAATTACGGCTGAGAAAAGATTGGGATTGGGTTTGAACACCTCATACATGGCCAGCTGGTTTGCGCCACCGCCGATCCAGCTGCCGGCAATGGTGGATAAGCCGCGCCATACCGCATCCGGCCCCTGCCCGCCTACGATGCCGGGGGCAAACGATGATACGATCAGGATCGCCAGCGGACCGCCAATCACCACGCCTACAGTTCCGGTAATAAACATCAGGCCGGCTTTGTGGCGTAGTTTCCAGATCTCTTTCAGGTCGAGGCTGATGGTGAACAGCACCAAACTGGCCGGCAGCAGGTAGCGCGAGGCCATCTGGTACAAGCCCGAATGCTCGCCGGAAATAACTCCGAAAGAGTTTAAAAGACTTGGTATCAGGTAGCACAGCAGCAGCGAAGGCACTACACTGTAAAACTTTTTAAAGAAAGGCCTCTCGCTGGCAGCGGTCTTGAAGATGAGCGCCAGAATAATGACAAGTATACCGAGTACGACGGCATCGTTGGTGATCAGGGGTAATGGTTCAGGGGCTTGTTGCTCCATGATGGGTTGGTAAGGGTTGGTTTAAAGTAATGGTTTATTGGTGCTCTAAAATATCTATTTTATTATTCATTCCTGGCGCAAGTTTTCAAACTTGTGTCTTTTTGTGGTGTGAAGTCGCTGACTTCGCTGAGCTAAAAGCCTCATGATGACCGGTATTGGATGGTGGGTATCTTTATACCTGCCATTGTTATAACAACTTTGTATTACTTGATTCTTTGCTGGCTTTTCGCCTCGCCGGCTGGGCCTTCCTTTTCTCCTTGATGAGAAAAATAGAGGGCCCCTACCCCCGTAAGCAAAAGAATCAAGACGATTTTGAGCTCGCTGACGCTCAAACAAAAAATCGTCAAATACTGCACTTGGCTAAAGTGTCTGCTGCATAGCTTACAGGAAAGAATTCAAGTATAATCCTGCTTATCCCATAATTCTATAAATCCTGATTCAGATAAAATTACCACTTCCCCACCTCTTGTCATCCTGAAAGGATCTTGTGAGCAAGCTGTTCAATCCAAAACTACAGCGCTTATACTTCCCAAGTAGTAATTACAGAATTCCCTCCTCGAGGAGGGTGGGGAGGTGTTAAACATCCACAAAAGCCACAATACTTATACTTTCAAAGCAGCCACTTTCCCTTTTGTCATCCAAGCCGCTCCTTACCAGCCCCATACCCATTGATCAACTCTGTTAGCCTGTCCAGATCTGCAGTTGTGTGCAGGCTGTTGAGGATAACGCGCGTAATGGGTGCATCGGCCGGCGTGGGGTAGCGGAAGCTGGAAATAAGCACCTGGTTTTGCAGCAGGTAAGAGCTCAGGGCCTCCTCGGAAGTATAAAAGACCGGATACGCCTCAAAAAAACGGAACAGTTCCGGTTGCTGCAGGCGCTTCCGGAAGTATAGGATGTTTGAAAACAGCTTTTCCCGGGCGGCTTCAAAGAGCTGCTGGCTGTGCAGAAATGCATACAGGTAAGCCGGTATCGCCGGCGACGCCCCACCGAAACACGAACTGGCCCGAAGCTGCGTGATCAGCTGCCTGTCGCCAAGTATAAGCCCCGCCGGAATGCCAAAGGCTTTGCCAAAAGAACTCACCACCACCAGCCGTATACCTTGCAAACCGCGCAGCTGCGGGTAAATGCCTGCACCGTTCTCGCCGGTTACGCCAAAGCCATGCGAATCGTCCACGATCAGCGTGATCTGCTTTTCACGGGGCAGTTTATTAACCCAGTCGAACGAATAGTTTTGCGCCTTAAGCGGATCCAGCGAGTTACATACAAGTATAAGCTGCCGCTCTGGCAACGCTGGCGCCTGCTGCAGCATTAGGTTCACCCATTCGTCAAAGGGGACACTGGCATAGGGCGCATCGGCCATACTTCGCCACAGGGCCGGATGCGTGCCGGGCGCATACAAAAAGCGTCCTTCGTTTTGCAGCGTTTGCACCACCAGCTGCCCGGCCAGATAACCCGACGACATGGTGAGCGCGGCTTCTGCGCCGGTATAGCTCGCCAGGAAATCCTCTGCCTCGGTAAACACCTGCAGCTGCAGGTTAGAATTGCGCGAGCTCGAATAGTTGGTGCCATAACGCTCAAATCCCGCCAGCAGGCTTTGTTGAAAGGCCTCGCTACGCGAAATGCCCAGGTATGACGTGCCGCTGCAAAACAGGAACTCCGCGCCGTTCACGCAAAGCGTGCGGCCGGGCAACTGATCGGCAGTGATGCGCTCCGGGTCGATCATCAGGCAAGCAGCGTCGCGCCGGTTCCGTTTACTGGGCTGTAGGTCACTTTACCGAAGTCAATGGTTACGCCCGAGGCGATATCCTTGCTCAGCAGCAAAGCGCCGTCCATGTCCACGTAATCCAGCATAGGCAGCAGCTGCGCAATAGCAGAAATACCGACACTCGATTCGGTCATGCAACCGACCATCGTTTTCATGCCCAGCTTTTTGGCTTCAGCAATCATACGGCGCGCGGGTGTCAGTCCGCCGCACTTTACCAGCTTGACGTTGACACCATGAAAATGGCCGTGGCATTTAGCAACATCGGCTTCCGTAATACAGCTTTCGTCGGCAATGAGCGGGAGGGCGGAGTGCGCATATACCTGCTTCATGCCTTCCATATCGTCGGCCCGCATGGGCTGCTCAATAAACTGCACGCCCAGCGGCTTTAGCTGTTTCGAGTTCTCGATGGTTTCTTCCACGCCCCAGGCGCAGTTGGCATCTACCCTAAACACGGCATCGGTGTGCTTGCGCAACGCCTTTACAATGGCCACATCGTTGGGCGTACCCAGTTTTATCTTGTAAAGTGGCCAGGGCTGCTCCTGCAATTTCTTCACCATGTTGTCGATGGTGTCGATGCCGATGGTATAATCTGTGATGGGCATGGTAGCAGCATCTAGGCCCCAAAGCTTGTAGAGCGGCTTGCCCTGCAGCTTGCCGTAGAGATCGTTGGCCGCCATATCGAGGGCACAAAGTGCAAACGGATTATCGGCCAGCAGCGGCTGCATCTGTGCCCAGAATGCTTCCGGCGAGGTCAGTTCTGTTGTTTCGATCTGCTCCCGGATGCTTTCCAGGGCCGCCGTCATACACTGGATGGTGAACTTGTAGTACGGGTTGCTGGTAGCCTCGCCGTAGCCTTTATGCCCGTCGTGCTCCAGCTCCACGATCAGCGTTTCCTGCACATCGCGCGAGTCGTAGGAAATGGTGAAGGTGTGCCGCAGCGGCAGGTCGAACGAACGGATGGTTAGTTTCATTATAGTATAGGTTGTTTCTTTGAAACGGTTCTTTAGCTAAATTATACTTCTGCCGGCGCTTACCTTTTCTGGTTTTATAGTTTGTGCTGCTATCTTCGGGTGCTTATCCGGCAAAGTATAAACTTAATACTTCTCATGCACATCCGTCATGATGCGCACCATTTCGTCGCGGATGGCGGAAGAGGAGACAGGAAAATTGTTGTTCATAAAGCTGAAAAGCAACAGCTTTCCGCTTTTGGTGATAATGTAGCCGCTCTGGTTGTGCACATGCGCCAGCGTTCCTGACTTACCAAAAACGAAGGGCACATTGGCTTTGTAGATATTCCGGAAAGTACCCGGCTGGCCGCCGGCCGCCAGCATCGGAAACAGGCGCTCTTTGGGCCTCTCCTGCAGCAGCTTTTGCAGCAAAACGATGATATCGCGTGGCGTGAACATGTCCATGCTCGAGAGGCCCGAGCCATCTATCCAAATGGGCTTGTCCGGCAGGTCGTTGAGGTAATGTTCCAGCGCGTATTGTATCCCTTTCTCCACCGCCAGCGTGTCGGAGATGGTGCCCGAGCAAAGCGCCATTAGTTGCTCGGCCAACAGGTTGTCGCTTACCTGCAGCATGCGCTTGTACACCGTATCGGCAGGCAGGCCATAAAATGTCTTCCCGTTCTGCGGTATACTTCGCGTCACCAGCTTTACCGGGCGCTTTAAGGTATCGGCCAGCAACGCCACTGTGAGCGCAGGCGAGGTGATAAAGGGCACTTCCACCGAAAAATTGGCTTTGGCCAGCTTGGGGTAAAAGGTAAAATCATTGGTTCGCCAGGCGCGCACAAACGCATCGCCGTTGGCATTGGTAGTGGTATCAACTTTCACCAGGCGCTTAAAGTAGGCAGGCGTGGTGGTGTATTGTGCGCTATCCTTACGCGTGAATTTCACGATGTTGCCATGGATGGGAAACACGTTCCGCTCCGGCTGGTAGTAATAATTGTAATCGTCCCAGCCCCAGTTGGTGGCAAACGGTGTGCTGGTATAAGGCGCCTGGATATAGTATAGCTTTTCGGGGCGGTTCTTCAGAAACGAATAGGCTGCCGTGTTCTTCACATCCATGTGGGTAAAGATGGGGTCGCCTGTGCCCCAGAACAGTAACGAATCGCCATGCACCGCATACTTAAGCGCCGGGATGGAATCGCCCAGCATTTTGAGCGAAGCATAAAATGTAAACAGCTTGGTGTTGGAGGCGGGAACAAAATACTTGTCGGCATGATGAGCCACCACCATCGAATCCAGCTCCGGGTCATAGAGGGCAAACCCAATAAAATCGTGCGTCCGTTCTTCCGAAGCCATGATCTGACGGGCAATTTCGGCCGGGCCGTAAGGCACAGCGCCCGCGGCTTCAGGCGCTTTTCTGGACGTAGCGCAGGCGCCCAGCAACAGCAGGCTTATACTTAATAACAGGTACCGGAAGTTGCTCATGGTTTTAGTTGTTAGGCGCCGGGTGATGGGCGCCGGATTTTTAGACTTTAGCTATTAGACTTTCTTATACTTCCGCCACCACACTCCTGCTGCACATATCGGATTTGATTCATCGCTTCCTACTTGCTTCCGATACTTATCCTGTTCTCTTTTTGTCATCCTGAAAGTATGCTGATGAAGTATAGCGGCCACTTTGGCGACTTGCTAACAAGATCCTTTCAGGATGACAAACCGGGTAATCTTTCCTTCTTATACCTTTCCCTCGCCTGCCTTCGGAGACTGTGCGTTCTTTTCAGGCATCCTGCTTCACTTTATTATCCAGCGGCCAGAGGCCCAAGTATAGCGCACACTTGCCGGAGGCAAGCGAGGGCAGCTGATTTGCATTCGTCCCTGATATATACTTGCTTACAAATACTTTTTATAAAGATTGAACAGCACCTTTTTGTCTGTTTCGGTCAGCGTGTCGCTAATGTCTGTTTGTATAAAGTGCAGCTTAAAGGCCTTGATGGCCGCTTTCATGTCTTTTGTATCGTAGCCGATAATGCGCAGGGCCTCACGGGGCGCAATGGGGTCCTGTATGCGCACCTGCACGTGGGCCTTGTCCTGCACGGCGTTGGTATGGATAAACACGCTGTCCTGCACCGAAATGATGGTTTGCACGGCGGTGCTGTCCGGAACCAGCGTAATGTTTAGCGCCAGGGTGCTGTCAGCGTAACCGGCCGCATTTGGGGTGACTGTGCTGTCCAGGAGGCCGGCATCGTACCAGAGCCCAAAGCCATTATCGGCCAGCTTTTTCCAGGGGAACGTTCGGTTTGGGTCGTTTTTGCGGGTAGGCGCAATGTCGGAGTGGCCGATAAAGTTGGCCGCTGGAATGTGGTAGTCTTTCTTCAGCCTGGCCAGTACAAGCAAAAGGCTGGTGATCTGCTCATCAGAAAAAGGCTCGAAGCCATTGTTATCGAGCTCGATGCCGATAGACGACGAGTTGAGGTCGTTGTTGTTACCCCAGCTGCCGGAGCCCCCATGCCAGGCCCGCAAGTTGTCGTTAAGCATGTGGTATACTTTGCCGTCGCGCCCGATCACGTAATGGGCGCTCACCTGCGTACGGGGCAACGTAAAGGTGCGCAGCGTCTGGCCCGTAGAGTCCTGGGCGGTGTGGTGGATGACCACAAAGTTAGGCTTACGCATGTTAAAGTTGGTGGTGCCCACCCAGTAATCACCTTGCTGATAGGTTGCCCCGGCCGTTGCAGCAGGCGGAATGGTGCGCAGGTTTTTGGCATACGCCCGCGCCTGCTTTTTATAAGAGCGGTTGGTAGCGGCATACGGGTTTGTAGCGCACGAAGCGATAACCATACCGGCCACAACTAATAATGATAACTGAGGTAAAAATCGCTTCATTGTGTTATTCTTTCTGAAAAAAGGCTCCTGCAGCGGGTAGCGGCCAGAGAACCTGCTGTGTTTTTATACTAAATGCCACTGTGTGGCTGTTGCTGTTGTAAGTGTGGCGTGCTTTCTGCTTGCACCACTAAATATAGCAAACTAATTATCTAAAGTATGAATCGGTCTGTCTTCGCTTTTCCGGGATCGCTCCACCAGCAGGGGCTACCAGCTTCAAAACCCGTATATTGCAACTGGGCAATTACGGGTTCAGGAGAAAGCGCGACCTGAAACGCCTTTCCAATATTGCTTTTATTTGCAGGATTTCAAAAATTACCCGCAAATAAAAAGACAAATCCTGCTATTTCACTATATTGCACTATCTGCTATTCGTTAACAATCAGATCCATTGAAAAAACACCCTTTCCTCACCCTCGCCTTCATCCTCCTGTCGATGCTGGCCACAAGCAACCTGCTGGCGCAGACTAAACGCAGCAAAACACAGAAAACCGCCCCTAAAAAGGTGGCAGCCCCTGTTTTTAATTCTGAAACCGACCCGCCGTTCCTGAACGCTGATCCACATTGGGTTGATTCGGTGTTCTACTCCCTGACGCCCGATGAGCGCATCGCGCAGCTGATCATGATCCCGGTGTACTCCAACAAAAACCAGGCGCACATCGACTCGATCAGCAACCTGATCACCACCTACAAAGTGGGCGGGCTGATCTTTTTCCAGGGCGGCCCGGTGCGACAGGCCAAGATGACCAACCGCTACCAGCGCGAAAGCAAAGTGCCGCTGATGGTGACGCTGGACGGTGAATGGGGACTGGGCATGCGCCTGGACAGCACCATGCGTTTTCCGTACCAGATGGCGCTGGGCGGCCTGGAAGACGAAAAGCTGATCTATGAGATGGGCGCCGAGATTGCCCGCCAGTGCAAGCGCATGGGCATTCATGTAAACTTTGCCCCGGTAGTGGACGTGAACAACAATGCCAACAACCCCGTGATCGGCTTCCGCTCTTTCAGCGAAGACAAGTATAACGTCACCAAAAAATCATTGGCGTACATGAAAGGCATGCAGGATCAGCACGTGCTGGCCAGTGCCAAGCATTTTCCGGGCCACGGCGACACCAACGTAGACTCGCACCTGGGCCTGCCGCTCCTCGACTTTTCCCGCAACCGCCTCGACTCGACCGAGCTATACCCCTTCCGCGAACTGATGGCCCATGGCCTGGGCAGCGTGATGGTGGCGCACATGAACATCCCGGTGCTGGACAATACGCCTAACCTGGCTTCTACCCTTTCCAAACCCATCGTAACGGACCTGCTGAAAGGCGAACTGGGCTTTAAAGGATTGGTCTTTACCGATGCGCTGAACATGCAGGGCGTCGCCAAATTCTACCCGCCGGGCGTGGTGGATGTGAAAGCGCTGCTGGCCGGAAACGATGTGCTGCTCAACACAATGGATGTAAAAACCACCATCCAGGAGATAAAAAAAGCCATCAAGAACAAAGAGATCACACAGGCAGAGATTGATGCCCGCTGCCGCAAGGTACTGGCCGCCAAACAATGGGTGGGCCTGGACAAGTGGCAGCCGATCGAAACCGAGCACCTGGTGGCCGACCTCAACAACCCGCATGCCCAGTACCTGAACCACCGCCTGGTAGAGGAGTCGGTGACGCTGCTGCGCAACAAGCAAAACATCCTGCCTATCCAAACGCTGGACACCCTGAAAGTGGCGGCCCTGGCCATTGGCACCACCGCTGAAACAGACTTCCAGCGCGGCCTGGCACGCTATACCAATGTAACCAACTTTTACCTGGCACCAAACGCAACCATCGCCGAGTTGGCGTTACTGCAGCAGCAGCTCAAAAACTATAACCTGGTGATTGCCGGCGTGCATAAGTTACAGCTAAAAGCGGGCAGCGGCACCTTCGGCATCACCCCAGAAATGAATTTGTTCCTGAAAGACCTCATCCTGGCGCAGCCTACGCTGGTAGCCGACTTCGGCAACGTATACAGCCTGGCCAAACTGGAGGGCATTGATAAAGCAGCTGCCGTAATTGCCACCTACCAGGAAAACAGCCTGACGCAGGACCTGGCCTCGCAGCTCATCTTCGGCGGTATCGGTGCCAAAGGAAAGCTGCCGGTTACGGTGAGCAATGCCTTTAAGTATGGCGACGGCCTGACTACGAATGGCGGCCTGCGCTTTGCCTATACTACGCCCGAAGCGGTTGGCCTTAAATCGGAAGACCTGACTGGCATCGACTCGCTGGTAGCGCAGGCCATCGCGGAGCAAGCCACGCCCGGCGCGCAGGTGCTGGTCGCCAAAGACGGCAAGGTGATCTACTACAAATCATTCGGGTATCATACTTACGACAACCAGGTGCCGGTGCAGAACACCGACCTCTACGACATGGCCTCCGTGACCAAGATCAGCACCTCGCTGGCGGCCTTTATGAAGCTCAAAGGCGAAGGCCGCTTTGATGTGGACCAGACGCTGGGCCACTACCTGCCCCTGATGGAAGGCTCGAACAAGGAGAACCTCAAATACCGCGATATCCTCACGCACCAGGCCCGGTTGAAAGCCTGGATCCCGTTCTGGAAAGAAACGGTAAAGGAAAACGGCAAATTTAAGCGCCATACGTTCAAAGCCGATTCATCGGCCCACTACCCGCTGAAAGTGGCTAATAACCTGTACATCCACCGCAAGTACGCCGACAAGATTTACGAGCAGATAAAGGAATCGCCGCTGAACGACAAGCCGGGCTACGTTTACAGCGACCTCTCGTTTATACTTGCCCCACTGGTGGTGCAGAATATTACCGGCGTTGGGTTCGAGACCTACCTGAAAGAGAACATTTACGAGCCGATAGGCGCTACCACGCTCACCTTTAACCCCTACAAGCAATACCCGCTGTCGCGGATTGTGCCCACCGAGGTTGATACGCTTTTCAGGAAGCAACTGCTGCACGGCACCGTGCACGACGAAGGCGCCGCCATGCTAGGTGGCCTGAGCGGCCACGCCGGTCTGTTTGGCGATGCCAACGACCTGGCCAAGCTCATGCAGCTCTACCTCAACGATGGCACGTATGGCGGCAAGCGCATAATTGCCGATCATACCGTAAGCGAGTTCAGCAAGTGCCAGTTCTGCGCGCAGGGCAATTACCGCGCCCTGGGATTCGACAGGCCGGCCAAACCGGGAGAACCGAACGGCAACGCGGCGCCAAGCGCCCCTGCCGAAAGCTTTGGCCACTCCGGCTTTACCGGCACCTATACCTGGATCGACCCGACCAACAAACTGGTGTATGTGTTCCTGTCGAACCGCGTAAACCCGACCCGCGAGAACAACAAGCTCAGCAAACTGAACACGCGCACGCAGGTACTCGAAGTGGTCTACAAAGCCCTGAAAAAGGCTGACCAGCAACGCAAAGCACTGTCTATCGAGTAGAGTAAGTATAACGACGCCTTTATTAAAAAGCGCCCGCTCCATTTCCTGGAGCGGGCGCTTTTTGTTTATACGATCAGTAGAAAGACGCAGCAGTGAGCGGTATCGGCTCTAAAAACAGCCTGGTTCTGTTGCCAGCTACTGGCCGGGCATCCACCCTTTAGGCCTTCAGGAGGCTCAAAAGCAGAGAAAGCTGCAGCCACCTTAGGCACAGGAAGTTAATGGGCCGGAAGCTTTTATAGTTATTAATATATGACTATATTGTTGCAAACTAACATAATCTGCTTAATTATGAGAAACAGCTTTACATTAATCATTCTGCTGCTGCTGGTAGGCTGGGCGACATCTTCCTTTGCCCAGGGGACCAGTATCAGTGGCAGCGTCACAGGCGCAGAGGACGACATGGCGCTGCCCGGCGTAAGTGTGATTGTAAAAGGCACGAGCTTCGGCACCTCTACGGATGCCAACGGCAATTACCAGATCCGGGTAACGGATGCCAATGCCACGCTGGTATTCCGCTTTATCGGCTATCAGGCCCAGGAGGTGCCGGTGGCAAACCAATCGGTTATAAACGTGCGCCTGCAAACCGACACCAAACAACTGCGCGAGGTAGTGGTTACCGCCCTGGGCATAGAGCGCGATGAGCGGTCGTTGGGCTACGCCACGCAGGAGGTGAGCGGCGACAAACTGACGCTGACCAAAGAACAGAACGTGATCGGGTCGCTGGCTGGCAAAGTAGCCGGCGTGCAGGTAACCGGCTCGTCCGGGGCAAGTATGGGCGGCACGCAGAAAATCAAAATCCGGGGTGTAAACTCGCTCGCAACAAATGACCAGCCGCTGATCGTAGTGGATGGCACGCCTATTTCCAATGCCAACTTTGCCGGCTATGGCGGGGCCGACTATGGCAACCTGGCCCAGGACATCAACTCCGAAGACATTGAATCGGTGAACGTACTCAAAGGTCCTGCCGCATCGGCCCTTTACGGTATCCGGGGGCAGTATGGCGTAATCATGATCACGACCAAAAAAGGCTCTAAAGGACCTAAGAAGATCGAGGTATCGCTGAACTCTGCCTTCTCAGTTGAAAAGGTAGGTAACTTTATGCCCCTGCAGGATGTTTACGGCGGCGGCGGAAGCCAGACCTGGCGCACGCTACCCAACGGCGACAAGTACGTGGACATGAGCTACGACGAAAGCTGGGGCCCGAAGATGGACGGCACCCTGGTACGCCAGGTATACAGCTTTTACCCACAGGACGCGGAATACGGCAAGCTCACGCCCTTTTTACCGCATCCTGACAACATCAAGGATTTTTATGAGACAGGCTATAACCTGAACAACGGCGTGACAATTGCCGGCGGCAACGAAAACTCCACTTTCCGCCTGAGCTATAACAACACCAACATCGAAGGGGTGGAGCCCAACACCTGGCTCAAGCGCAATAACCTGGGCCTGAGCTCTTCACTGGAACTGACCAAAAAACTGACGGTTTCGGCCAACGTGAACTATGCCAATAACAGTGGCCAGCGTCCTTCGCAAGGGTATGATGGTGGCTCGCGCAACCTGGTGCAGTGGTTTGAGCGCAACGTGGATATGAAGCGCATGAAAAACTACCAGTACCCGGATGGCACCTTTTTGCACTGGAACCTGGGCCGGCCCAGCTCTACCACCGGCGAGATCACGGATTTCGGCGCGCTTTACTGGAACAACCCCTACTTTGAAGCCTACGAAAACTATGGCTCCGATAAGAGAGACCGCGTGTTTGGTGATGTGGGTGCCACCTGGCAGCTCCTGCCCGAGCTGAAACTGACCGGCCACGTGCGCTCCGATATGTTCACGCAGAATATAGAGACCAGAGAAGCCGTTGGCGGCCGGTATGTGCCCGGGTATAGTGTAGGCAAATACCAGAACAAGGAAATGAACTACGAGTTCCTGGGCCAGTACACGAAAGAATTCGGTGACTTCTCGTTGAATGCAAACCTGGGCGGCAACATCTATCACCTTAACAAATCATACCTCTACCAGGCAACGGCAGGCGGCCTTTCCACGCCACGCTTCTATAATATCGAGGCTTCTATCGACCGCCCTACCACTGCTTCTAACCTGCTACAGAAAGAGATCCGAAGTATGTTCGGCATGGCCTCGCTGGGGTATAAAGACACTTACTTTATCGATGCCTCTTTGCGAAACGACATTTCTTCCAGCTTGCCGGCGGCCAACAACTCCTACTGGTATCCTTCGGTATCGGGTAGCATGGTGTTTAGCGAGCTGCTTGCCTGGAACCCGCTTTCTTTCGGTAAGGTGCGCCTGAGCTACGCGCAGGCCGGCTCCGACCTGGAACCTTACCGCACAACGCCCTCCTACAACGTTGGCGGTATGTACGGCAACATCAACTCCTTATACATTCCGGATGCACTCAATAATCCGAACCTGAAGCCTTCGTTTGCACACTCCTACGAAGCAGGCTTCGACCTGAAATTCTTCCAGAACCGTTTAGGTGTTGATTTCACATACTATCAGCAAAAAAACAAGAACCAGATCATTAACCTGGATTTGTCGGGCACCAGCGGCTACAACTCTGCTTTTGTAAATGCCGGCCTGATCGAAAACCACGGTATTGAACTGACCCTGACAGGAACGCCCGTTGCCTCGGAACTCTTTACCTGGGATGCGACCTTCAACCTGAACAAAAATGAAAGTATGGTGAAGGAGCTTTACCCCGGAACGGAGGTATATAACCATGCTAGCAACCGCTATTCCTCGGTCGATTTGTTCCTGAACTCGTATGTGAACCAGCCGTTTGGCAGCCTGGTAGGCAAAGCGTACCAGCGCGACCCGGAAACCGGAACGATCCTGTTGAGCGCCAAGGGCCTGCCCCTGTACACAGATGCCAACCACAACTTTGGTAGCGTGCTTCCGGACCTGACCGGTGGTTTCCAGAACAACTTCCGCCTTTTTGGCAAGCTGAGCCTGGGCGTGATGATCGATTACCAGCTGGGCGGACAGTTCTTCAGCTGGTCGCGTATGCTGGCCGTTAAATCGGGGCAGGCCGCAGAAACAGCCGCTCTTAACGACAAAGGCAAGAATGTGCGCGACGCGGTAGCCGATGGCGGCGGGGTGAAGGTTTCGGGCATGTATGCCCCGGGCACCATCATCAACGGCGAGGATGTGTCGGGCCAGCTGGTTACCACGTATGTCGATGCCAAAGCGTATTTCCGAACCACCCTGGGCACCCATGTATACGAAGAGTGGCTCTACGATGCCTCCTACATCAAACTGCGGGAGCTGCGCCTGGGCTATACCTTAGCCAAGAGCAACCTGACATGGCTGCCTTTCAGCGCCGTGAACGTGGCCCTCATTGCCCGAAACCCCGCCATGCTGTGGCAAAAAGCCCCCAAAGGACTGGACCCATCCGAGCTCTCGACCGGCAGCGCGCCCATCAGCTGGCTCGAAACCGGTGGCCTGAATACGGTGCGCTCTTACGGGGTAAATCTTAATATCAATTTCTAATCAGCGCTAACATGAAAAAAGTATATCTATTTTTGCTCACATGCTTATTTCTGGCAAGCTGCGACAACTTTGATGACATGAACGTCAACCCGAACCTGCCCAGCCAGGCTTCGAACGCACAACTGATCGCCAATGCCACCCTCTACCTACCGGGCTTAAGCTCTGCCCCCCAGGGCGAGTTTTATGCCCAGTACCTGGCCGAAACGCAATATGTGAACGCCTCGCTTTATACGGATGTGAACTTCAACTTTTACAACCTGTATACCGGCCCGCTGATGAACCTGGAGGCTGTTCTCAAAAATCAGCAAAACAATGAGAATGGTGGCACCGTGGCCGTAAACCAGGTAGCTGTGGCCAAGATCCTGAAAGCGTATTTCTTCTGGCATATGACTGACCGCTGGGGTGATGTGCCTTACAGCGATGCATTTCAGGGGCTGAACAATTTTACCCCGGCCTACGACACCCAGGAATCCATTTACAACAACCTTTTCCAACTGCTCGACGAAGCAAATGCCACGATTGTACCGGGCACCAACATTCCGGATGATGTGGTGTATAACGGCGACATGACCAAATGGAAAAAGCTGGCCAACACCATCCACCTGCTGATGGCCCTGCGCCTGTCGGAAGTAGACGCCACCAAAGGGGCCGCTGAGTTCAACAAAGCCCTTACCAACGGCATTATGGCTTCTAACTCCGACAACCTGACGTTCCAACACCTGGCTACCGAGGCTAACCAGAACTTCTGGTATGACCAGATTGCCAACCAGGGACGCTTCTGGTGGGCCCTGAGCAAGACGCTGGTAAACGAGCTGAAGCCGGTGAACGATCCCCGCCTGCCTGTTTTCGGCAACGTAAACGGCGCCGGCGAGTATGTGGGCCTGGAGCTTGGCTTAACCGAGGGCCTCGACCAGCAGGACCCTTCTTTGCTGGGTGATGCTATCTGGAAGCAGGATGCGCCGGTATACCTGGTAACGTATGCAGAGGCCTTGTTTGCCAAAGCCGAAGCGGCCAAGCGCGGCTGGATTGGCGGCGGTGATGCCGAGGCAGCAGCCAACTATGCCCTGGCCGTGGAGCAGTCGATAGTACAGTGGACGGGCACCAACACCGGCGCTGCCGAGCTGCTGGCACAGCCGCAGGTAGCCTACGATCCGGCCAAAGCGATCGAGCAGATCGCGGAGCAGCGCTGGGTGCATTTGTTCATGCACGGCTACGAAGCATGGGCCGAATGGCGCAGAACAGGCTATCCGAACAACTTAACCGCACCCGGTGGCAAGCAGGTACCAACCCGCCAGGGCTACCCTATCCAGGAGCAGTTTAACAACACGGCCAGCTATCAGCAGGCTACCCAACGGCAATTTGGCGGCCAGGACGACCTTTACGGCCATGTATGGTGGGATGTAAATTAAGCTGACAGTACTCAAGTATAAATGTAAAAGCCCCTGCTAAAATAGCAGGGGCTTTTTTATTGCCTTGGACCTGACCTCGCAGTGTGCGCAGCTCCTGTGAGCGTCTGGTTAACCGGTGCAGACACTCGCAGGAGCTGCGCACACTGCGAGGTCTTAGAGAGGCCATGCGCCTAATCTGGTTGCCGGAAAGCTTATAGATTCCCCGGTTTAAACCTGCTCAGATCGGGTTTATACTTACGTTTTCTTCCCAGCTCATACTTGTACACAATGTCGCCTATCTCCTTAAAGAACGGGTAGCCGATCTCCTCATACTCATACTTGCCATCGTTGAGCACACCGTCGCTGTTCACGTAAATCACGGCCGAGAGCATGAATTCCACTTTGTTTTTCAGGTCTGCGATATAGGCGGCATCGGTCAGGAAGCCATACGACCAGCCCGGTTTGTTGTAGATGCGCATATACTCCGGCACTTTGCTTTTGCCGGCTTTATACATGAAGAACTTGGTATAGCTGTCGAAGAATTCGGTGGTGTCATACCTGGGGTACGCGCTTTCGAAAGGCAGCTTGGGCATGTGCTCGTAGAGGAAGGCATAATCCTGGGGCGTGAGGTTAAAGCGTTGCTGCGCCGGCACCGACTCCGGAAACAGCACCGACTGTAAGATTTGCCGCAGATCATCCAGGGGCAGGTTGTTGTGGGTCGTAAAATCCATCGGCTCGTTTATCAGCTTGTCGTCCCAATCCCAATGCGCCTTGCCAACCTGCACCTTTTTACTGAAATCAAATACCGCATTGCTGTGCGCCGCTGGCTGAGCGTACAGCAGTTTTCCGTCCTGCACAAAGCGGATGGGGTTGGTGTGGCGGTTCTCCTCTTCCGTCATCGGGGTAAAACGGCGGGTAATACGCACCTGTTTATAGCCTTTCTGCCACAGGCTTTCATTCAGCTGCTGCTGCCCGACAAACTCATACAGGCGGTTGTAGGCATCGTTGTCGCTCACCAGGAACACTTTGTTAATGTAATGCGCCACAGAGGGCAGGCCGTTTTCGGAAGTAGAATCTGCTAGCACGGTGGTCTGGCTGCTGTAGGCGCTGTCGGTGAGCATGGACGTATACTTATCTATGCCGGTTGCCTTCAGGCTATTTAGCTTCTCCAACGCAGCCAGGGCCGCCGGCAGTTTTACCGTGGAAGCCGGGTTGAAATATCGGTTGCGGTCTACGTTATAGTAGTAATGTTTGAAATGCGGCCGGTTGTGTTTGTCGCGGTCGATGCTGGTATAGATAATCTGGTACTGAAACGTGTCGGGCTTGTTGAGCACGTTTTGCAGCAGCGGGGAAGCCTGCGCACGCAGCAGCTTTTCGAGCCAGGCGCTGTCTTTTTGCTGCGCGGAGGCGGCGGAAATAGCTGCTCCAAGTAGAAAGATGATCAGGGACAGGGAGGAGGGTTTCATGCGGTTTTGTCGGGTCAAATTGTTTTTATAGGTATAGGGCTGATTATACTTCAGCTACAAGACTCTTTGGAGGCTTTTCGCCTCGCCGGCGTGGCCTTCCTTTTCTCCTTGATGAGAAAAGTAAGCAAAAGAATCAAGACAATTCGAAACTCGCTGAACGCTCAAACATCGAATTGTCAAATGGTGCACTTGGCGCACGGGTTTGCTTCGTAGATTCTCAGTATAAACTTACTTAACCTGGCCATTCCCGTTTTGTCATCCTGGAAGGATCTTGGTGGAAGGGAGATGAAGCTTATACTATACTACGTAAAGCTTCCATTCTCTTACAGCCCAAAGTCCCCCTTTGAAGGGGGTAGGGGATGTTTTCTTTATCCTAAACTAACCTGCTTATACTTAGGCTAAAGTATACTTGCGTTCTCCCCAGCAATAACTATAACCAACCTGTCATTTCGACGCGAGGAGAAATCTGCTACAGAATCATGAAGGAATATAAACAGATCTCTCCTTGCGTCGATATGACAGTGTGGAGCGAGTTACTCTTGTCGCAACTGCATAGAACCTACACCGCTTATACTTCACCTGCAGCAATAGCAGACTCCCCTCCTTAGTCAAAGAGGGGTTAGGTGGTGATTGGACCCGGTCCTGCAACGCCTATACTTCAAAAAAGAACCTTCAGCCAAAGCTCGTAAAGGGAAGACTAGCGTTAACATCCCACTCCCCCTCCTTCATCCTACCGGTAATCCATTTTAAACTTACTCAGGTCGGGCAGGTATTTCTTTTTGCGTTTGAGTTCGTGCTGGTAAACGGCCTGGCCCAGGTGCTCCATAAACGGGAAGCCAACTTCCTCATACTCGGCCGTATCGTCGTTAAAAACCTGATCCTCATTTACAAGGATTACCGCCGTGAGCATAAACTCTACCTTGTTATCAAAATCCACCACATAGGCATTGTCGATCATAAAGCCGTAGGCATCGCCTATCTTGTTAAAGATGCGGATGTTGGACGGAAGCGGCTCTTTGCTGTTGCCAAAAAGCAGGAACTTGCCATAGCTGTCGGGGTACTCCTTCGGGTCATACTTGGGGTAGTCACTTTCGGAGGGCAGCATCGACATGTATTTGTAAAGGAAAGTATAATCGTCGGGCGTGAGGTTAAAGCGCTGCTGCGCCGGCACCGACTCGGGAAACAGCACCGTTTTAAGGATATCCTGCAGCACCTGCACCGAAACATAGTTCTTGGCAGAAAAATCCATCGGCCCTTGCACCAGGCTGTCGCCCTGGTAGTGCGCCTTGCCCAGTCTGGCGTCTTTCAGCTTATTTTCAAAAGGCGTGGGGTTGTTTACCAACGGCTGCTGGTACACAATTTTATCACCGTCAAAAAACGTGATCGGGTTAGTATGGCGGTTCTCGTCGGGCGTTCTGAAAATATTTAAGCGATGCACGATCTTCACGTCCTGAAAGCCTTTGGTATGCAGGGCTTCGTTCAGCGGCCGCTGCCCGATAAACTCATACAAACGGTTGTAGGCATCGTTGTCGCTCACCAGAAAAATCTTTTTGATGTAATGCGCTACAGAGGGCAGCTGGTTTTCGGAGGTGCTATCAACTTTTACAGCGCTCTGCCGTGAGTAAGCGCTGTCGATCTGCAGCGGCGTATCCTTGGTAAAGCCGGGAATGTTGAGTTTGTTCAGCTTCTCCAGCGCCACCAAGGCAGCCGGCAGCTTTACCGTACTGGCCGGATAGAAATATTCTTCCGGGTTCAGGCGATAGGAATAGGACGTAAAGTGGGGCTGGTTCTGCGCGTCGCGGTCTATTTGCGTGTACAGGATCTGCACCCGGTAGTTGTCCGGATGCCGGAGTATGTTTTTGAACTGTGCCGGGTGGGCTTTCAGTATCTTCTTCACCAGCCGTTTATCCCGGTGTTTCTGGGCGGCGGCGGGGCCTGCCACAAAAGCCGTGAGCAGGAGCAGAAAAAGCAGGGCGCCGGCAGGCAGGGACCGCCTGCTGCGGAGAGTCCGGGTGGTTAGGCACATGGTGCTTTGGGGTTGTTTCTGCCTTTAAGATACAGTCCTTTCCACCAATTTCCAACCCCGGCGCCGGGCGTGGGTGCGGCTGTGCAAAAGAAGGCACCGGAACTTGGGATTTAATGAAGGTTTTTGCTACCTTTTACAGCGCAAGCGCATATTCCGGCTTCAGGGTAATTCCTTTTTTCTTTTCCTGAAGGCTGGCGCACCGTTTACAGCAAATCACCCAAAACTAGTATAACAGCAGAAACCGCATGAAAGCAGCAACCATCCTCCCCGCCCTGGCGACTCTCCTGATCAGCAGCGCGAGCCTGCAGGCGCAGGATTACAAAAAGCTGCACCAGGAAGCGATCGTGATCGATACGCACAACGATATCCTGATCTCCACCATGGAGGGCCTGGACATCGGCAAAGACCTGACAGGCAAAACGCACTCGGACCTGGCGCGCTTTAAAAAAGGAGGCGTGGATGTGCAGGTGTTTTCGGTGTGGAGCGAGGGAAGCCTGGGTAAAGGAAAGGAACTGAAGTATGCCCTTGCCCAGATCGACTCGCTGAATGCCATTATTCGGCGCAACCCGGAAAAGATACAGCTCGTCCGTACGCCGCAGCAACTGCAGCAGGTCGTAAAGCAACAAAAGCTGGCCGCCATGATCGGCGTGGAAGGCGGCCACATGATAGAAGACAACCTCGATTACCTGGATACCCTCTACGCCCGCGGCACCCGCTACATGACCCTGACCTGGAATAACTCCACCTCCTGGGCCAGCTCGGCGAAAGACGAGGCCGAAGGCACCGTGCCAAATCCGAAGAAAGGGCTGAATGCCTTTGGCAAAAAGGTGGTGCAGCGCATGAACAAACTCGGCATGATGGTGGACCTGAGCCATGTAGGCGAGCAAACCTTCTGGGATGCCATGGCCACCACTACCAAGCCGGTGCTGGTATCGCATAGCTGCGTGCATGGTATAAACCCGCATTTCCGGAACCTGACGGATGCTCAGATAAAGGCTGTCGGCAAAAACGGCGGCGTGATCGACCTGAACTTCTTTTCGGGCTTTCTGGACCCCAACTTCGAGGCGCGCCTGCAGCAATTCAAAACCAAACACAAAGTCGAACTCGATTCACTGGAGCAGCTTCACTGGTCAGGAGACAACCGCATGAGCTGGGCCGCCAAAAAGTACCCGCAGGAAGCTGCCGCCCTGCGCCCGCCCCTCTCGCTGCTACTCGACCACCTCGATCATATTGTGCAGCTGGTAGGCGTAGACCACGTGGGCCTGGGCTCTGATTTTGACGGCATCACCTCCACCCCGCAACAGCTCGACGATGTGACCAGCTTCCCGCTGATCACCAAAGAGCTGCTGGCTAGAGGGTACAGCCCCAAAGACATTAAAAAGATCCTGGGCGGTAACTTCCTGCGGGTATTCCGGGCCAATACTGCCTCCTGATATAACTTATTAAGTATACTGCTTTCATTTCACCTGAATTTCAGCAACTGATTATATTTCTACACACCCTTTTATTTATGACTAACCTCCTCACGGCCAACACCGCGCCTGTAACCACCTTGTCTAGTCCGCGCATTTCCCAGCGCTACCTGTCCCTGGACGTACTCCGGGGCCTGACCATCGCGCTGATGGTTGTAGTAAATACGCCCGGAAGCTGGGCCAACATCTATGCTCCCTTCGCGCATGCGGCCTGGCACGGCTTCACCCCTACCGACCTTGTTTTCCCTACGTTCCTGTTTGTGGTGGGCAATGCCATGAGTTTCAGCATGCGCAAGTTCGAAACGCTCGGAAACGAAGCTTTCTTAAAAAAGGTCTTTAAACGAACCTTCCTGATCTTTATGATCGGCGTTTTCCTGCAACTCTTCCCGTTTGTGGTGCATACCCCGGAGGGCGGCTACGCCTGGAAGAACTTTGCGGAAATGCGCATTTTCGGGGTGCTGCAACGCATCGCCATCTGCTATTGCATCGCCTCGTTGGTGGTGTATTACCTGCGGTTTAGGGGCGCTGTTATTTTCAGCGTGGTCGTGCTGCTGGGCTACTGGGCCGCGATGTATTTCTTTGGCGATGCGGCCGACCCTTACAGCCTGGAAGGCAACGCCGCCCTAAAATTTGACTTGCTGTTCCTGGCACCGCAGAACCTGTACCACGGCTTTGGCATTCCCTTCGACCCGGAAGGCATGTTCAGCACTTTCCCGGCGGTCGTGAACGTGATCGGCGGTTACTTTGCCGGCGTGTTCATCCAGAAACAGGGCAATACCAAAAGTACGGTAACAAAACTGCTGCTGGCCGGGGTAGCGCTGCTGTGCGCAGGCCTGCTATGGGACACGCAGTTCCCCATCAACAAGCCGCTCTGGACAAGCTCCTACGTGCTTTACTCGGTGGGCTGGGACCTGCTGCTGATCGCTACGCTGATGCTGCTGATCGAAGTGGCCGGCTATAAAAAATGGACATACTTTTTCGAGGTCTTTGGCCGCAACCCACTCTTTATCTTTGCCATGTCGGCGCTGGTTATTAAAACCCTTTCATTTATAAGAGTGGGCGAAATTAGCCTCAATAGCTGGATCTACCAGCACGGTTTCCTGACGTGGAGCGAAGGCAAAAATGCGTCGCTGCTGTTTGCCCTGGCCTACATGCTCACGATGTGGCTAATCGGCTACATCATGGATAAAAAGAAGATCTACGTCAAAGTATAACCGCAGCCTACCGGCAGCCCGGGCGCTACTAACAGGCAGTGGATGCATTTCTGCTAGCAATGCGCCCGGGTTGTCTTTTTTCCCTTATATTTGAAAGTATACTTAGTTAAAGCAGCATGCTGAAAGAAGAACGGCAATCTTTTATTATCAAGCAGATCAATTTGCATAACAAAGTGCTCTCCTCCGACCTGAGCACCCAATTGAATGTGTCGGAAGATACCATCCGCCGCGACCTGCACGAGCTGGCTGAAAGCGGCAAGATCCTGAAGGTGCACGGCGGCGCTTTGTCCAAGTCGTTTCACTACCCCTTTCAGCAGAGCGAAGTATACGCCAAGGATTCAAAGAAAGAGATTGCCCGCAAGGTGCTGCAGCTCATCCAGGACGATATGATGGTGCTGGTGGGCGGCGGTACCACCATGATCGAGGTGGCCCGCATGATCCCGGAAAACCTTAAGTGCACGTTCTTTACAGTGAGCCCGCTGGTGGCGCTGGAACTGGCCGAACATCCCAACATCAGCGTGATACTGGTAGGTGGCCAGTTGTCCCGAAGCTCTCACATCAACATTGGCGCGCAGGTGATCAACCAGCTTTCCGAGATACGGGTGGATCTCTGCATCCTGGGTACCAATGCCCTGTCGCTGGCCGACGGCATGACGGACTCGGACTGGGAAGTGGTGCAGGTGAAAAAGGCCATGCTGAAAGCGGCCCGCAAAACCGTGATCATGAGCATTGCCGAAAAGCTGGAATCGATCCAGAACATGAAAGTATGCAACCTGAGCGCCATCCATTACCTCATCACCGACCTGAAGCCCAGCCACCCGACGCTGGCCTCTTATGCCCGGGCCGTGACCGTGCTCTAGCCGCCTATACGTATTACGAAGCACGTATCAAGTATCACGTAGCACCCATATAAAGTATAAACAAACAGGAGCCGCTCCCATCGGGGCGGCTCCTGTTTGTTTATACTTGCTTGCTTTTGCGCGGTGGCTTAAAACTGCCAGCGCACAAAGGCTTCCATGGCCTCGTACTCTGCCAGGCCCAGTTGGTCGTAGGCGCGGGCTGTTTCGCGGGTGCGGTCTTCGGCCCTTACCCAGAACTCGCGGGCGTCATCTCCCGGAAACACTGGCCTGTCCTTCTGCGACTGGTGTTTGAAAATGGCGTAGCGCTTGCGTTCCACCTCCTGCGGCGAGAGCGGCACGGCCATCTCGATCTCGTAAGTTTCGAACTCGTGCCAGGCACCGCGGTACATCCACAGCCAGCACTCCTGCGCCCAGCTTTCGGTTTTACGCAGCTGCTGCAGGGCTTCTATTACAATATCGAAGCATACTTTGTGCGTGCCATGCGGGTCGTCAAAATCGCCGGCAGCAAAGATCTGGTTGGGCTGCACCTGCTGCAGCAGGTCCATGGTCTGCTGGATATCGTCCTGGCTGATGGCTCTTTTCTGGGTTTTGGCCCGCTCATAAAAAGGCAGCGCCATAAAGTGAATGTGCTCGTCGGGCAGGCCGGCAAAGCGGGCCCCGGCAATGGCTTCGCCTTTCCGGATGAGGCCTTTTACCACCTGCATGCTTTCGATGTCGGTTTGGTTAGGCTGCTTTTCTTCCGAAAAGCGGCGCATGTTCTGGTAAAGTGTTTGCAGGGCGCCTGCGTCCTGCCCCTGCGAATTGCTGAAGTCGATGGCAAACTCTACAAAGCGCAGTGCGTCATCGTCCCACACAGCGGTGTTGCCCGAAGTTTGATAGGCTACATGCACCTGGTGGCCCTGGTCTACCAACCGGATAAACGTGCCGCCCATCGAGATCACATCGTCATCGGGGTGGGGCGAGAAGATGATCACCCGCTTGCTGGCCGGCTCGGCACGCTCGGGGCGCTGCTTGTCATCGGCACCCGGCTTGCCGCCTGGCCAGCCGGTGATGGTACGCTGCACCTGGTTAAAGATATCAATGTTGATGTTGTAAACAGGCCCTTTTTCAGTGGCCAGCTGCGCCATGCCGTGGTTGTTGTAGTCTTCTTCGGTGAGCTTCAGAATTGGTTTCTGCAGCGTTTTGGCCAGCCAGATCACCGCTTTTTTGATCATTCTGTCATCCCACACGCAGTCCTTCACCAGCCAGGGCGTGTTAAAGCGCGTCAGCTCGGAGGCGGCATCCTGATCCACAATGAACTCTACCTTATCGGAAAGCTGCAGATAAGTAGCCGGCACATCCGAGGAGATCTCCCCTTCCACCGCTTTCTTGATGATGGGCGCTTTTTTGGTATTCCAGGCCATCAGAATGATCTCGCGGGCCTTGAAGATGGTACCGATGCCCATGGTGATGGCTTTGGTAGGCACGTTCTCTTTGCCCCCGAAGTCACGCGAGGCATCGCGCCGGGTCAGATCATCCAGTGTTACCAGGCGCGTACCTGAATTGGGTGCAGAGCCCGGTTCGTTAAAGCCGATGTGGCCCGTACGGCCGATGCCCAGGATCTGCAGATCCAGGCCGCCGTAAGCGCTGATCTTCTGCTCGTAGGCCAGGCAGAAATCGGCGATCTCTTCCAGGGGCAGCGTGCCATCCGGAATGTGCACATTGGCCATGTTGATGTCCACGTGGTTAAAGAGATGTTCGCGCATAAAGCACACGTAGCTCTGCTCCGAGGTGGGCTGCATGGGGTAATATTCGTCCAGGTTAAAGGTCACCACGTTTTTAAAGCTGAGCCCTTCCTCGCGGTGCAGGCGCACCAGCTCGGCATACACCCCGATGGGCGTTACGCCGGTGGCCAGCCCGAGCACAGCCTGCTCCTGGCGGCGCTGCTTGGCGTGGATCAGGTCGGCAATGCGGCGGGCAACGGTTTTGGATGCGATGTGCTGGTCGGGGTATACCGCGACCGAAAGCTTCTCGTAACGGGTTTCCTCAAGTAAGTTTAATCGTGACATGTCAGGCGTTTAAGAAGGTTCTGCGTTGTTTGGGTTTGCCGGGCTGTTTTAAAGACAGGCATCCAGCAGGTATAAAATCGATTCGTAATTCTTTCCGACGGCTTCGGACAGGGCCATTTCGCAGGTTTTGGCCGACGAGTAATAGCCGTCGTAGCATTGCTGTCTAGCTTCCTGCGCCTCGGGCCGGGTGGCTGCCGCCGTGAGCTCCGGAAATAAAAAGCCCCGGTCGCCGGCCATGCCGCAGCAGCCCGCGTGCAGCGGCACCTCCACCTCGTGGGCTAGCTGGCGGGCTATACTTACAAACTTATTCTCAAGGCCCATTTTCTGCAGCGAGCATACCGGGTGCAGCAGCACACGGCCCTTTTTGCGAAGCACAGTTGCCTTCGGAAGTATAAAGTCGGCCACATAATCAATGCTGTCGATGATGCTCAGGGCGTCATACTTCTGCCTGTTTTCCGGCGAGAGAACCGGGCGGCAGTTTTGCAGGGTATGCGTGCAGGAGGTCACATCGAGCACCAGCGGCAGGCGGCCGCCATCCGTCCAGCGCCATACTTTTTCGATGGTGGCATTGGCCGTAAATTCAAACGCTTTGCTGTAGCCCTTCGAGGAGAAGATCTGGCCGCAGCAGCTGCTCTCCACATCCTCCGGAATCACAAACCCGATGCCCGCCTTTTCCGACACGCGCGCAAATGTAGCGATGATGCTGTTCCCGTTTTGCCCGGCGGCGTTGCCCATGGTGCGCGAAATGCATGTAGGGAAGTATACTACCGCGGCCTGCTGCTGCGCAGCTTTGTCTATTGTTTTATAGGTTGCAAAGGCCGGTGCCGGCGCCAGCTGCTCCGACCAGAGCGGCAGGGCAGGTGCTATTTTCCGGGCCTGGCGGGTAAACTTTGTGAGCGTTGCCGCACCCAGCAGGGCATTTATACCTGCTCCCGACTGCAGGCCCATCTTAACAGCAGCCGTTACGGGTTTAAAGTTGCGGGCAATGAGCAAGGCCAGGTTATTGGCAAAATCGCTGTGGCTTTCGCGGCGCAGGCGCTTTACCAGGTCGCCGGTGTTGATGTCGACGGGGCAGGCGGTGGCGCACAGGCCATCCACGGCGCAGGTATCCAGGCCATCGTACTGGTACTGGTGCAGCAGCTGTTTGTGCTGTTTTTTAGCGCCGGCTCGTTTTAGCCGGAGCAGCTCGCGGCGCACTACAATTCTGCGGCGGGGGGTCAGGGTCAGGTCGCGGCTGGGGCATTTGTGCTCGCAAAAGCCGCATTCCATACATCTGTCCACCTCTTCCTCCACACGGGGCAGTTCTTTGAGGTTTTGGATGTGGGCGTTTTTGTTTTCGTTGATGATCACGCCGGGGTTGAGCAGGTTTTCCGGGTCGATGGTCTGCTTCAGCGCTTTCATGATCTGGTAGATGCCGCTTCCCCATTCTGTTTCTACAAAGGGCGCCATGTTGCGGCCCGTGCCGTGCTCGGCTTTCAGGGCACCTTTATACTTGAGCACCACCAGCACCACCACCTCTTTCAGGAACTGGTCGTAGCGTTTAATCTCCTCGGGGGTGTCGAAGGCCTGCGTGACCACAAAGTGGATGTTGCCATCCTTGGCATGCCCAAAAATAATGGCCTTTTCGTAGTGATGCTTTTTAAAGAGCTGTTGCAGGTCAAGTATGGCGTCGCCCAGCTGGGCTACCGGAAAGGCAATATCCTCGAGGATCACCGTGGAGCCACTGGCCCGTACGGCGCCCACTGCCGGGAACATGCCTTTGCGCACTTTCCACAGCAAGCCCTGCGCCACCGGATCGGTCGTAAACACCGGTTCCTCAAGCAATTGCAGCTCCGGTGCACGCAGCATAAACCCGCTGATCTTGTGCTGCACGTCAGCCGGATTCTCTCCCTGAAATTCTACCAGCAAAGCGGCTGCCGCAGCAGGCAAGGTATGAATAACGGCAGGTACGCCTGCCATGTGCTCAATGGAGCGCAGCGAGGCGCGGTCCATCAGCTCCACGGCTTCGGCACCAGCCTCGGTTAAAGGCACAATGGCCTGGCAGGCCGCATAGATATCCGGAAAGTATAGCAGCGCGGTGGACTTGGCCGGGTAATCAGGCACGGTTTGCAGCACGGCCTCCGAAATAAAACCCAGCGTGCCCTCGGCCCCGATGAGCAGGTGCGCCAGCATATCGAGCGGGTGTTCGTAATCGATTAGGGCATTGACCGAGTAACCCACCGTGTTCTTGGTTTTATACTTGCGGCGGATGAGCTCGTACATGGCCTCGTCCTGCCATACCTGCGCGCGCAAGGCCTGCAGGAGCTGGAACAGGGCCGGGCATTCGGCCTCGAAGCGGGCGTAATCCTGGGGTTGCTCGGTAGAGAATACCGCTCCGGTGGGCAGCATAAACCGGATGTAGCGTGTCGTATGGTAGGAGTTTTTACTCACTCCGCAGCACATGCCGCTGGCGTTGTTGGACAGGATGCCGCCCATCATGGCCGAGTTGATGCTGGCCGGGTCGGGCCCGATCTTGCGCTTATACCTGCGGAGGTAGGCGTTTACGTTTCCGCCAATCACGCCGGGCTGTACTCGCACCAGTTCTCCTTCCTGCTCTATCTGAATCTTGTTCCAGAACTGGCTCAAATCTACCAGAATACCGTCTGATATTGATTGCCCCGACAAGCTAGTGCCTGCAGCGCGGAAAGTAAGCGGAATTTTTTGGCGCTGCGAGAGCCTGAACAGCGCCTGCACTTCTTCTTCGGATACGGGCTGCACCACCGCTTTGGGGCGCAGGTAATAAAAGCCGGCATCCGAGGCGTACGCCACCACGTCAATCAGCCGCGACTTGATGCGTGCTTTTGGCAGAATGGCTTCCAAAAGCTGATCTAGTTCCATAACCAGGGGATAAGGTTAGTAAGTAGCCTGTTTTGTCTTTCGGTCAGCTGTTTCGTTCAGTTGGCTAGCCGGGTTATACCTGGCATGCTTGCTTGTTATAAGCAGCAGCAGGTACGTGATCAGGCCGTTGAGCACGATCAGCTCAAAGCCCATGGCATACCCAAACCAGGCCACCGAATGACTGTCGATAAGGTAGGTGATGGCCGGCGAAAGAAGGCAGATGAAAGGTACCAGCCGGTCGGTTACGGCACGCTTGTTCGTCATGCCAAAGGCAAAGAGCCCCAGCAGCGGCCCATATGTATAGCCGGCGGCTTTAAAGATGGCATTCACCACCGAGTCGTCGTTGATTACCCGGAACACAAGTATAACCAGCAGCATCAGCACCGAAAACACCATGTGCACGAGCTGGCGCTGGCGCACGAGGCGGCGGGAGTTCTGGTCTTCTTTTTTCTCGAAGTTCAGGAAGTCGATGCAGAAGGACGTGGTGAGCGCCGTCAGAGCCGAATCAGTGGTGGCAAAAGTAGCTGCTGTTAAGCCCAGCATGAACACGATGGCCGGAATGATGTTGAGGTGATTCAGCGCAATTTCGGGGAACAGGTAATCGGGCGTGCGCAGGTCGGCTACGTTGATCTGGTTAGCATCGGCATACTGGTAAAGCAGAGCGCCCACGCTCAGGAAAAAGATGTTGATAGCTACAAAAACGGCTGTAAAGGTGAGCATGTTTTTCTGCGCCTCACCGATATTCTTGCAGCTCAGGTTTTTCTGCATCAGATCCTGGTCCAGGCCCGTCATGGCTACGGTTACAAAAATACCGCCCAGGAACTGCTTCAGAAAGTGGTTCTTGCTGCCCACAAAATCCTCCCAGAAAAATATTTTAGAATAAGAGCTTTCTTTTACGGCTTCGAAGGTCTGCATCAGGTCCAGGTGCAGGCTTCGGGAAATAAACCAGATGGAGAGCAACACCGACGAGAGCAGGAAAACTGTTTGCAGCGTATCGGTGATCACGATGGTTTTAAGCCCGCCGCGGTGTGTGTAGGCCCAGATAAGCACCAGACAGATGGCTACGGTCAGGCCGAAGGGCACATTCCAGGCATCGAAGATAAACTTCTGCAGCACAATGGCCACCAGGTATAGCCGGAAGGCAGAGCCGATAATGCGCGAAACCAGGAAGATCATAGCGCCGGATTTATAGCTCCAGTAGCCCATGCGCTGTTCCAGGTAAGTATAAATGGAGACCAGGTTCATGCGGTAATACAATGGCAGCAGCACCGTGGCGATGAGCAGGAACCCGACCGCATTACCCAGTACAAACTGGAAATAGCCAAACTGGTTGTTGACCACCGCCCCGGGTACCGAGATAAACGTAACGCCCGACAGCGCTGTGCCGATCATGCCGAAGGCCACAAAATACCATTTGGAGTTGCGGTTGGCAATAAAGAAGGTGCTATTATCGGAAGTACCCTTGGAGGTGAGGTACGAGACCCCGATCAGCAAGGCAAAATAACCCAGCAAAAAAGATAACAGAACAATGGGAGGCATATGCTTTTTAGATCAAAATGAGTAGAGTGGCAGCAGTTGCAAACCTTATAGTTAGTCATTCTGCAGCTGATTTACAAGTATAAACCGGCTGCAGGCGCAGGATTAAGACGACTGCCGGAGGTTCTCCACGGCTTTGCGCACGCTGCCATACTTGTCCAGAAGCTGGGCGGCGGTTGCTTCGTCTGTTCCTGTTTCGGTCATGATAATGCGCACGCCGCGGTTGTAAAGCTTGTGGTTGGTGAGCTGCATGTCGAACATCTTGTTGCCTTTTACCCGGCCCAGCTGTATCATCACGGAAGTGGTGAGCATGTTGAGCACCAGCTTCTGGGCCGTGCCTGATTTCATGCGCGTAGACCCCGTCAGAAACTCAGGCCCTACCACAACCTCTACCGGAAACTGCGCTGCCGCTGCTACCGGGCTGCCCGTGTTGCACACTACGCAGCCGGTTACCAGGCCCTGTTCGTTTGCTTTTTTAAGCCCTCCGATCACGTAAGGCGTCGTGCCCGAAGCAGCCAGCCCGATCACCACATCGCCATCGGTTATGTCAAATTCCAGCAGATCTTTCCAGGCCTGCGCGGTGTCGTCTTCAGCAAACTCCACAGCTTTTCGGATGGCGGTGTCGCCGCCTGCAATCAGGCCTACCACCCAGTCGAAGGGCACGCCGAAGGTGGGCGGGCACTCCGAGGCATCCAGCACGCCCAGGCGCCCGCTGGTGCCTGCGCCAATATAAAACATGCGGCCGCCAGCCTTCATTTTTGCGGCGGTCACCGTGGCCAGCGCCTCTATCTGTGGAATAGCTTTTTCTACGGCATGCGGCACTGTTTTGTCTTCCCTGTTGATGTTTTCGAGTACCTCCCGCACAGACATCTTCTCGAGATCATTGTATTTTGAATCTCTCTCGGTAACTATTTCCATTTATTCGAGTGTAATAATGCTTTTAGAATTACTTGATTTTAGCAGGCCACTTTTGGGCGCCTGTTCCTACTTCTTTTACGTTTATTCCGCGCCAAACTCCAGGCAGGCAATTTTACCGTCCATGGTACTCACCACTACCCTGCCTTTGCCCAGCGGCAGCACGGGGTTCATCAGGCTGTTGGATACTTTATGCTGCCAGAGCACCTTGCCTGTTTTACGGCTAACGGCGCTGGCCAGGCCCGAATGCGAAGGCACATACACCACGCCCTTGCTTTCGACAAGCGCCGAGGGTGCCAGCTCGTAAGGCAGCTGCAGGTCCGACTGCCAGGCCAACTGCATCGAATCGGCGGCCGTGGAAACACCATACAGTTGCCCGTCCATCGTTTTCACGTATACCAGCGCCTTGTCTGCCGACAAGCCCATGGACTCGCGCACCCGCACGTCTTTCATCTGGCGGCGCCATACTTCTTTTCCGGTGGTGGCATCCAGCGCAGTCATGTAGCGGTCCGGGGCTACCAGAAAGATGCGGCCATTAGCCGCCACCGGATAGCAGGCGGCCGGGGAGAACATGCGGTTGGTCGCGCCGTTGTTCCACTTCCAGGCTAGTTTGCCGGTAGCAGCATCGAGGGCATAAAAATCGTTGCCCCAGCTTCCGAAGTATACCTTGCCCTGGTAAAGCAGCGGCCTGGTGACCACAAAGTTCTGCACCTGGTCAAAATCCCATACTACCTTGCCGGTCTTCAGGCTAATGGCCCTGAAATGGCCGTCAGAGCCGCCAATGTATACCTGTTTGCCCTGAATCAGGGGGGCGCCCAGCACCGCTTTGGCAGTAGGCACTTTCCAGACCAGCTTGCCACTGGCAGCTTTCAGGCAGTAAATATTGTGATCGGATGAGCCCACCACCACGTAGCCGTTGGCCAGGGCCGGCGTGGAGTAGATCTTGCCGCCGGTCTGGTAAGTCCATGCGGGCTTGCCTGTTTCCTGGTTGAGGGCATACACCTGGCCTTGGGTGTTGGTGGCGATCACCAGTTTTTTGTTTGCCACTGTTCCGGCGCCTACGTCGCTGTTATCCTGGTATTGCCATACTACTTTTACCTGCGGGTATACTTTGTTCACCGCATAGGAAGGCCTCGGGTAGCGACGGGTTTCCTGGTCGAAATGATGATTCTCCAGCGGCACTGCCAGCCACTGCTGCTGCGTTTGCACCACCGGCCGGCGCACTTCGAACGTGGCCTGGTTGTCTTTGATGGTTACAATGTTATAGCCGCCGGTGCTGTCCTTGGCGCGCAGGTTCGAGCGGCCCATCACCGCCGGGATACCTTCGTAGGTAAAGCGGCGGTTGTTGTGGCCGTGGCCGTGCAGCACCAGCTGCACATTGCGTTTTTTCACCAGGTCGAGGGCCTCGTACCAGTTGTTCAGCGAAGAATCCTGCGGGTAATGGTTCACATACACCACCGGCATTGCCGCATCGGGCATATGGGTGAGCACCGAATCGAGCCACACGAGGTTTTCGCGCGGCACCTGCCCCGGCCCCATGCGCATATTGGGCCCCGAACTGGTGCCAGCAAACAGGTAGCCGTTATAGGTAAAAGCAAAGGTTTCAGCACCGAAAACTTTCCGGAAGGTGTTCGCGCCACTTTCCGACCAGTTGGCATCATGGTTGCCAGCAATAATGTGCCAGGGTTTGTTCAACTGCCCCAGCAGCTGTTTTGCCTGTTGCAGCTCCTCGTCCGAGCCAAACTCGGTTACGTCGCCGGTCACCAGCACAAAAGCCAGCGAATCATTGGCATTGATATCGGCTACGGTGCGTTGCAGGTCCTCAGCCCCGGTGCCGCTCCCCACATGGGTATCGGTTACAAACGCAAACTGAAAGGACTGCGCCCTGGCAGGCATAGCTGCAAGCAGCAGCAGCACAAACAGCAGGCGATAGGTTAACTTTTCCATTTTCGTTTTCTCAGGCTAATGGTATGGGGTTGCTCCATTCAGCTAAAATCTAAAGCAGCTTCAGCAATTAACGCACAAACCTGCAAGCCTCTGGCAAATTTAAACAATGTATAGCCTCTAAAGCTAGTAATTCACGTGAAATAATGCCGGGCTTCTGCCCAATTTTTCTCCTAAACACGCATAAATACGCATATCATCTCTCGTTATTTATACTAGCAGCGCTAACGCTACGTACCAGAGGCCGGAAGTTTGTGGCTGGCGCCCGGCAGCTACTCTTTTTTAACCGGCGCCTGCTTCAGCGCTTCCTGTTCTTTTGCTGCCAGCAGGTACACGAGCGAAGCCGTACCGTCCATGGTCGGTTCATTGGTGCTATAATCGCCATAATCGTCGTGGTATACGACCAGGTCCGACTGGAAGGCGGCATATTCGTCGGGGCTGTAGAGCGTAATGCCTTTCAGGTTATTGTAGATGCTGCCATACACCGGGCCATCTACCAAGCCGCCATCGATCGGAAATTTATACAGGTGCGTGAACGCGGAATGCGGATCAACGGGGGTATCGCCGTGAGCCGGCAAGCCATACACCATGCTGGTGCCCCAAGGGTTGCAGCCAAACAGCCAGTCCAGGTTAGCCTGTTCCAGCTCAGCATAGGCCGCATCGCCCGAAAGCTGCCCGTACAGGTGGCACTGAATGGCAAAGGAAGTCGTCAGGTTATTAGAGCACCAGATAAACGGAATGCCCCTGTAAAAAGCATTGGTTTTGGCCTTGTTGTATATTTTGTCGATGCCTTGTTGATAGAAACTGATCAGATCGGCCTTGGCTTGGACATCTGCCTTTTTAGCCAGCTCAAAATGCCCGAAGTTGTGGAAAGGATACCACTGGTAATGGCGGGCCGTGTCGGCGCCCATCCAGGGCGTTACTTTTTCCTGCTGCCCATACGTGTATGCCTGCCCGAAATAAGCCTTATTGCCGGTAAGTTGGTAAAGCGCGGCAGCACCTAGTTCCATATCATCTACCCAGCTGTCTTCCTCATAAAAGTAGGGCGCCAGGTTAGGAGCCGTCTGGCAGCCCCCCGGCTTCTGCAATCCCAGTTTGTAGGCCGATACCGCCTTGCTGCCGAACAGCTTTGCCAGCGCAGGGTCGGTGTTGTATACCTGGGCCGCCAGGGCAAAGGCGCTCGTAAACTTACCCGCAATGGAGGCTACGCCGGTTGCCCTATTCTTATACTTGCCCAGGCCCTGCGGCTCGCCGGTAGCAAAGTATACCGGGCGGGCTTTTCCTTTGCCCATGCCATAGTTCACATCATCCAGCGTGGGCAGGCGCATGCCCTGGTGGTCGCGGTCGTCGGCCAGCTGGTTAAACAGCCAGTCCTCGCGCGGGTGCATTTTCAGGAGCCAGTCCAGCCCCCATTTGGCCTCATCCAGCACATCGGCCACCCCATTCGTACCCTCCAGGCCATTGCCCAGGTGCGCATCCGAAAATACGGCAGGGAAGTCGCGGTAGGCGGCCAGCAGGTGGTAGGTGGCGTTGGCCGAGGTAGTGGCATACTGCAGGTAATCGGAGGCGTCGTGCCAGCCGCCCGACACATCGATGTGCGTGCTGTCGGGCATGGGGCCATACATAGTATAGCCGTCGGAAGTATGGCAGGAGTCTTTCAGAAAAGGATTAAACCCGCTCCGTTGCTGCCGCATGTAGCGCAGCGCAAAATCAGCTGTGCCTTTGTACACATCGGCTGCAATCCGGAAAACCGGCGAACGTACGCCATCGGCTTTCAGAAAGTAGCTTCCAGGTTTGGTAAAGGCGCTGAAATGGAGCCGGTAAGAGGCCTGAAAAGGGCCGTAAGCGCCAAACGCTTTGCCTGCTTTTCCTTTAAAAACTACCTTGCCTGTGGCAGCATCTACCAGCGCAAAGCGCCTGATGCGTTTGGAGCTCTTGCTGGCCCATACGGCTACTTTTATACCTGCCGGCGTGTAGCCCAGCTGGTTGATACGAATCCATGCCTGGCCGTTTTGCGCCACCTGCTGCGGAAGCGGGTTATCGAAGGTTGCTTTCGCAGCTACTCCCAGCGTGCCGCCAAGGGCCACCAGCATTCCGAAAGCCAGCGCTAGAAATCTCTTTTTCTTAAACATCACCATATCGTTTCTGACAGATTGAAGAATAACTTCTGCATGCGCGGGGCATGCCGTATTACCGGATTTTCTTTTTAAAAGCAGCTGAAGCAGTGCTCTCGTTCTTTAGCCGGTCCAGAGCGGTCACCACGTAATGATACGTATGGCCCGGCTTCAGGCCGGTATCGTCGAAAGCGGTTTGGGTCTGGTCGAAGGTGATCTTCACGATCTTTTCCGGCCGGGATAGGTCGAAGGGCTCCTCATCCTGAAAGCGGTACACCACATAGCCATACACAGGGCTGCCGGCCGGCATCTGCCAGCGCAATTTCGTTTTTTTGCCCGAAGAAAAGAACAGGAACTTGTGCTCGCGCAGGTTTACCGGTGGGGCTACTTCCTGCTTGCCCAGCCACGGCATAACAGGTTGCAGAGCCGGGTAGCGGTAAAAATCCTGCTGCAACGAGTCGCGGAAGCCGGCCAGGTTATCGGTCAGGGATTTGGAACTGAAGTAGACGCTGCCGTGCACGCGGTCATTCTGCCGCAAGTAGCGCACCTGGTTGGGCAGCTGCTGCCGGTCGCGCCAGCCTTCGCGGTCTTCCATGGCCCGGTACACGCCCTGGCCAATGTATAAATGCCTGCCGCCGGCGTTCACGCTCCACCAGTCCAGCAGCTTCTCATAAGGAGCGGCCGGATAGTGAAAGGGGAAGTATAGCTGTGGGTTCACGTAATCGAGCCAGCCCTGCTGCATCCATTTGCGCGCATCAGCATACAAGGCGCTATAGCCCGAAAGGCCGTTGCTCTCGGAGCCGGCCGGGTCCTGGGCCTTGTTGCGCCAGATACCAAAGGGGCTCACCCCAAACTTGACATAGCTTTTGGCTGCATGGATGCTATCCGACAAAGTATAAATCAGCGTGTCGACATTGTGGCGGCGCCAGTCGTCTATGCTGGCAAAGCGGCTGCCATACTGCCGGTAAGCGGCCGAGTCGGGCAGCGCGCTCTTTTCAGGATAAGGGTAAAAGTAATCGTCGAAGTGCACGCCGTCCAGATCATAGTTGCGCACGGCATCCAGAATCACCTGCACAATGTAGGCCCGCACCTCGGGCAGGCCGGGATTAAAGTATTTTTTGCTTCCATAGGTAAAGAACCACTCCGGATGGGTACGGGTGATGTGGGTGGGGCTCACGTGATTGTCCACCAAGTCGGTAGTGGCGCGGTACGGGTTAAACCAGGCGTGTAGCTCCATACCGCGCTTGTGCGCTTCTGTAATGGCAAAGGCCAGCGGGTCGTAGTATGGGGTGGGCGCCTGCCCCTGGGTGCCTGTCAGGAAGCGGCTCCATTCTTCCCGGCCTTTGCCGTAGAAGGCGTCGGTAGCGGGGCGTACCTGCAGCATAATGGCATTGATGCCCGTTTTCTGATGCGCGTCGAGCAGTTGCACCAGCTCCTGCTGCTGTTGTACTGCGTTTGTTTTCGAAGTTGGTTTGGAAGGCCAGTCAATATTTTCTACGGTGGCAACCCACACGCCGCGAAACTCGCGTTTAGGCGAAACGTTCGCTTGCTGGGCCCAAAGAAGGGTGGTGGTAAAAAGGAAAGCAAGCAGAAAAGTATACTTCTTGATCATAGGAAAGCAAGGGATGGATTTAGAAAAAAGCCCCCCGAAGATTTATCAACGGAGGGCTTTCTGGCTACTATGCTATGCTTAACCGGTTAGCGCTCTCGTATCAGCACCCGGTTTGTTGCGGCAGGTGTGGCGGTGTAGTTTCCGCGCACATACAGGGTGTACACCCGGCCTGCCACAGGAGCTACCCCTGTCAGGGTTGTATACGGCACCGTTGCGCCAGCTGCGTAAATTGGGAAGTCGTAGGTACCCGGCGCTATTTCCACGTAAGCAGTGTTGCCTTTATAAGCCACATTGGCACCTATGTTGGTGATAATCTCAGGCTCGGTAGTGGTTGCTTTGCGCACGGCTTTCACATCGAAATTTACCGGGGCATCTGCCATTACATGCACAAACCGGATATACGCCGTGGTTTCACTTTTCGCAGGCAATGCATCTTTCAGCAGGAGTGTCTCAAAGGCACCGGTGTTTCCGATCAGGAAAGCCGAATAGCTGGCCCCTTCCTCGAGCGTAACCGGCGCACTGGCCACTTTTTCGGCAACACCCTTTTCCGATGTTGTATCGATCACCTGCACAGTATAATTTCCGGCAGCCACGTTGGCATAGCCATAGGTTGCGGGGAACACGGCCGTACCGGCATACGACAGCCCTAGTTCCTGGCCGGTAGCAGCAGGCGTCAAACCTGTAACCTTCTGGCTATTGAGGAAGAAGTTAACCATCGGGGCCATTTCGGCCGCATGCACCACTTTTACCAAGGCACCCGAATGCATCGGCTCGTAGTGTTCGGCAATGGTATTCTTTTCGCAGGCGCCTAATACAAGACCGGCTACCAGTATAGCGAATGATTTAGTAACAATATTTTTCATGGAGTTATCAGATTATTTTTTGCTGAACCACAATTCGTATGTATGAAAATCGGGGTTAAGCCCACCAATCTTTTCCAGCGCGGCCGCATTCCACATGTATTCGGAGTTATACCTTGGCCGGAAACGGTAAGCTGGTTTGCCCTGGTTTAAGCCATACAAAGGATCAGGTAACTGGAAGCCAGTAAACACATCGCTGCTGTAGTGGTATCTTCTCAAATCGGTCCAGGTCTCCAGGAAACCCCAGCCCCACTGCGCGATATACTTCTGCAGCATGATCTTCGACAACGTCAGGTTAGCCGCATCGGTCGGGATCAGGTCCGCACTGGCCATGTACGCCTGTCGTCTTTGCCCGAACACCGCTACCTCATCTTCCGGTGTTGCCGGATCGTTGATCACATACTTCTTCACAAAATCCATGTGCGCATTCACGCCCTTGGTATAGGCATCCAGCGCCAGGGACTTATCGCCTTTGATAAAGGCAGCTTCTGCTTTGATGAACTGCAGCTGCGCATAGGTCATGAGCGGGAACCGCTCGTTGTTGCCGAACAGGTATTTGTTAGGCGTAGTTGCTGCCACCACATCCGTTGGTGTATTCCAGAGGTTTCTCGGGCGCAGGGCCGCTTCATACTCGGTAAAACCTACTCCTGGCGTCACACCTCTGTACTTGCCATCCGGCGCTGGCGCCAGCATAACCGGCAGGCGCGGGTCAACAACGGACAGCGCATTGTCGTGCAGGCTGGCATTGGTGCCATCCAGTAACCCAACAATAAACTTCGACTGGCGGAACGTATTCAGGTTACCTCTTCTCGGGCCATAGAAGTTGGTATCGTCGCTTATACTTCCTTCAAAACGCACTGACGCATCATCGGCATTGCTGGCAAGCGCCTTGTCTACGTACGCGATCACTTTATCCGGGCTGTAAGAACCCTTGTTGGATAAATGGTGCTCGTTGATAGCCAGCAGGCCGTAGGCAAACTTGAGCCACTTGGCACGGTCGCCGCCATAGATCAGGTCGCCTCTGTTCAGGGTAGACGTTGCCACAGCGCCGTCGGTTCTTTCCAGGTTGGTGATAGCTAGTTCTGTTAAGCGTCGCACTTCGGCGTAGATCTCCTCCTGGGTGTCGTAGTCGAAGCTTGTGCGGCCGGGCTCAAAAGCCTGCGACACGATCGCTTCGCCGTGATAATCCGTCAGCATCTGCCAGCCGAAGGCGCGCAGCAGATAACCAACGCCTACAAAGTCCCACTTCTGCTCTTCCTCCGCTTTGGAGATCATGTCGGTCAGGTTCGCACCCATGATATAGTATACCGACTTCCACAGCTCGCCCGAAGCATCGCTGCTGGCCAGAAAGCCATGCTGATCCCAGAGGTCGCCGGCATCTCTGGCGTTCCAGTTCTGCACATACTTGCCCAGGTACCGCGAGTCGAACTCAATGCCCAGGGCCAGGCCTGTCTGGATAGAGGGAAGGTAATATTGCGGTGCTACCACCTGGTCTGGTCCGTTGGGATTTGTGTTTACATCCAGGTAGCTTTCGCAGCTGGTAGATGCAAACAAACCGGCCGTTAACAGCGAAGCGCACAGTATCTTTCTGATTGATCGTTCTTGTATTCTCATTGCTCGTATTAATTAAAATCCAACGTTAACACCAAAGTTCAGGCCCATAGGCATTGGGAAGTTACCGTAATCAAAACCGGCACCGCCACTACCGCCAACGGCAGCAGAGTTACCATTCACCACAGGATCCAGGCCGGAATAGTTGGTCAGGATGAACACGTCGGTTGCTGTTACAAACACACTGCCTGATTTGATAAACTTCACACTTCTCAGCCAGGAAGAGGTCACGTTGTAGTTCAGGGTAATGTCTCGTAAGCGAATCCAGTTGATATCTTTCTCGATAAAGTCAACTTCCGGCAAGCCATAGGTGGTAGACCAAAAGTTGATATCATGCGCTGGATCGATCACGATGGTGTTCTGCGTCGGATTAGTTGAGTTCTCCAGCCCGTCCTTTAACACGCCCTTGAAAACCACAGGCTGTTCTCGGTCCAGCGTTCTTTTGCTTAAGCCACGTGCCGTTAAGTAGTGCTCGGTCGCGTTGTAAATGTCGCCACCCTTGCGGATATCGAGCAGGAAGTTTAAAGACAGGTTCTTATAAGTGAAGCTGTTTGTTAAGCCAACGGTAAAATCAGGCTGTCTGTCGCCTACCTCTACCCATTTGGTTGTGTTGCGCAGTGGGTAACCAGTCGTTGGGCTGATCAGGATATCGCCGTTATCGTTGCGCATGTAATCAAAACCTGTAAAGGTGGTCAGCTCGCCGCCAGGTATGGCGCCATTCCGCACGTTACCATACAACCAGGTATCCGACATGTAGAACTCGTTCACGCCTTTTGGTAGCGTGAGCAGCTCGCTCCACAGGTGGGTGAAGTTAGCCAGCACATCCCAACGGAAATCAGGGGTAGTTACCGGAGTGGCATTCAGCTGTAATTCAACACCTTCTGTTTTCATCTCACCGGCGTTAAATGCCTGCAGTACAAAGCCCGTACCGTAGCTCAGGCGCATGTCTTTCACGATCTGGTCTACCGACTTCTTGTTAAAGTAAGTCGCATCAAAGCCCAGGCGATCGTTAAAGAATTTCATTTCGGTACCAAACTCATACGAGGTGGTCATCTCCGGACGCAGGTTCGGGCTTGGGCCTGTAAAGGCGTAGCCAAAGCCGCCGCCTGTTGTTGATTTCGGTTCCAGGAAGGCACGGATGCTGTAAGGGTTGGCATCTTTACCCACTTTTGCAATAGAGCCGCGCAGCTTGCCATAAGAAAGCACATTACGAATACCGGCAAACGGTGCCAGTTCTGTAAAGATAAAGCTCAGGGAAGCAGATGGATAGAAGAAAGAGCGGCTCTCGATCGGCAGCGTAGAGCTCCAGTCGTTACGGCCGGTCAGGTTGAGGTACAACATGTCGTTGTAGTTCAGGTTCAGGTTACCAAAGGCACCCACCAGGCGCCGCTGAAACAGCCTGTTGCGGCCTCTGTTTGTCGTACCGTCTGTATTTTCGATCGAGTACAGGTTAGGTGCCAGGAATCTTTCGCCTGTTACCGCCTGCGTATAGGTGTTCTGGTCGTTAATAGCGCTACCCAGTTTTACATCTGCATTTAACTTATCGTTAAAGAAGGAATGGGTCAGCTGCGCATAGTACTGCACGTTAAAGTTGCGGTTGTTGTCCAGCGACTGGTCAAAAATACCGCCTCTTGATTTACCGTAGTTAGATTCCGGGTGGCGCACCATCGTGATCTTGCCCGTAGACATATCAAAACCCACGTTACCGACAAACTTCAGCCATGAGGCCGGGTCGATGGTTACGCGTGCGTTGGTAATGTAGCGGTTGTTCACATTGTTGATGGTGTTCTTATTTACGTTGAAGAAAGGGTTATCCACTTCTGCCGTTCCGGCTGTGGTTGTTCTTCTTTCTCCGGTCGGTGTCAGGTAGATGCTGGCATCATCCGTTGATGGCCAGGTTAACAGGCCCAGCAACGGACCACCGGCTCCTTTAAAAGCGGAGTTGTTATCCGAGTAAGTATAGTTGAAGGTTACATCAGTAGAGATGTACTTGTTCAGTGTAGAGGTAACAGCCGACGACAAGTTGAATTTCGTCAGATCCGTACCGGGCACAAAGCCTTCCTGGTCGGTAAGGGAGCTGGAAATACGGTACTGCGATTTCTCAGAACCACCTGAAAAAGCCAGGTTATGCTTTTGCGTAAAGGCCGTCTGGAAGAACGCGTCTACGTTGTCATAAAACTTCGTTCCTTCCGGATAACGGGGGCCAAAGTACTTGGGCTCTGTCTGCGAGGCATCCGGTGCACCATTTGTTCCGATGCCATATACCTGCTGGATCTCCGGAAATTTGGTGATCCGGTCGAAGCGGAAGCTGTTGCTGTAGTCAATACGGCCGTCGCCGGCCTGGCCTCTTTTCGTGGTGATCACAATAGCGCCGGAAGCAGCATCGATACCGTAGAGAGCCGAAGCTTCCGGTCCTTTCAGAATGGTGATGCTCTCAATGTCCTGCGGGTTGATATCGGCGCCGCGGTTGGTAAAGTCTGTAGAGCGGTTATCCAGTGATGTGGCCGAGCTGGCAGAAGACGCAAAACCTGATGTGTTAAAAGTGGTGTTGTTGATCGGCAAACCATCCACCACATAAAGCGGCTGGTTGCTTCCGCTCAGCGAGCTTACCCCCCGGATCATCACCGAAGAAGAAGAACCCGGCAGACCAGAGGTAGTGGTTACCTCTACACCGGCCACGCGGCCCGCTAATCCGTTCACGAAGTTCTCGCGCTGGGTTTTAGCAATGGTTGCTCCTTTCACCTCTGTTACGGCATAACCCAGGGCTTTTTTCTCCTGCTTTATACCCAAGGCTGTTACAACCACTTCATCTAGGCTGTTGGAGTCATCCTGCAGCGTAACATCAATGTTGGTCGACGTACCTACCGGTCTTTCAAACTTTTTCATGCCGATAAAGCTGAACACCAGCACATCAGCCGGGGCAGCCTGCACCGAGAATTTACCGTTTGCATCTGTTACAGTGCCTCTGGTGGTACCTTTTACACCAACCGAAACGCCGGGCAGCGGGCTTTTATCCGATGCCGAAATAACGGTACCGGTTACCGTACCGGCTTGTGCAAGACATTGAAAATGAAATAGGAGAAAGCACATTCCCCATAAAAAACATCGTAACTTTTTTTTCATGACAGCTTTGCTAATGGTTTTGGTTAAATTAATGATGGGTAGCAACCCGTGTGAAAGGGCGCTTGCACCTTACTCTTAAAGAGCAATTGGGTAAAGGACTGATGTATACTTGTATGGATGAAACTCACGGGTAAAGCAGATACTGCTGGCGCATACTTTTGAACTGGCTCAGGGCAGGCTCCCAGCTCTGGCGGATCTCGGCTTCGGTAGCACCGGCTATGATCTGCGCTTTAAGCTGCCTGGTGCCTGCCAGTTTATCAAAGTCGCCCATCTGGTTACTCTGCTTAAAATCGAAAAACTTGTCTTTATAAGGATAGGCTTGATACATTTCCAGCAGCCAGCCCAGGTTCAGTTGCCCGCTTTGGCGCAGGGCAGCCGTGTCATACGTGCGCAGGTCCAGCCCGTAACAGGCCTTGTCCTGGTGCAGCGGCGTTTCGCTCATGCCGTTAATACTGATGGGGGTAAAAGAGAAGTCATACTTGCCTTTCAGGTCGGGGTTGCCCAGCACCGTGAAGGGGAAGTGCGTGCCACGGCCCTGGCTGATGATGGTGCCCTCGAAGAGGCACAGCGACGGGTATAGCAGAATAGATTGGGGCGTATTCAGGTTAGGCGACGGGTTTACCGGCAAAGTATAAGGCAGCTGGCGGCTATAGTTACGAACCTTGATGATCTTTATCGGGCATTTTACGCCGTTGGCCAGCCAACCTTCGCCGTTGATCATCTGGGCATATTCCCCTACCGTCATGCCGTGTGCAATGGGCACCGGGTGCATGCCAATGCCGGATTTCAGGGCCATGTCCAGCACGGGGCCGTCTACCAGGTAGCCATTCGGGTTAGGCCTGTCCAGAATCAGCAGCTCCTTGCCATTTTCGGCGCAGGCTTCCATCACGCGGTGCATGGTGCCGATATAAGTATAAAACCGGGCGCCTACGTCCTGGATATCAAAAACCAGCACGTCGATATCAGCCAGGCTCTCTTTTGTAGGCTTGTGTGTTTTACCGTAAAGCGAAAAAACCGGAATGCCGGTAGCGGGGTCTACGCTGTCATCCACTTTCGCGCCGGCGCTGGCATTGCCCCGAAAGCCATGCTCCGGACCGAAGATGCGGACAATGTTCACACCCAAAGCTCGTAGGCTGTCTACGCTAGGCGTTTTGCCAATGATGGACGTAGGGTTCACGACCATGCCTACGCGTTTGCCTTTCAGGTAAGGCAGGTATTCGGCTACCTGGTCGGCGCCTGTTACCAGGCCTGCAGCAGGCGCCTTATCTCCTGCCTGAGAAACAGTAGTCCCGGCCGTTTGCAATGGCTTTGTACAAGCACTGCTTACGAGGGCTAAAACCATGAGCGGCAGCATAAAATGGAGCAAAAACCTCATGCGAAAAGTCACTATGTTAGCGTATAAAAATAACCGGTGATTTTGTTTTACTTCGTGCTTTCTGTCTGTTCATGCTGCGCGCTGCGGGCACGACCTGCGGCAAGACAACGCTGTTGCTTTGTCCATGCCGGGCTGCCACCTTCCTGAGCCAGCATAAAAGGCTTGCAGAAATTTCCTGCACGAAAACGCATCCGATAAAACATATAAAGTGAGTGAACACTTTATTTAGGCATAAAATAAGAGAGAAATAATTTTAAACCCTAATGTTTATGCAAATTAGTTTTAAAATATCGCACAAACCGGCATAGACAGAAACAAGCCTATTCCCCTGACCTGCTAGGCATTACCCGCCGGAGGAAGAAAAGAATGCCTGAAATTTGTTTGGAAAGCGCTCTACTTGGGGAGCAGGCAGCTTAGCAGACCTGCCGCAGAGTATGTTCTGACATCCGGGCATGCGTGCGTGGTAAGCACCAACCGGCAGAAATGGGCATACCTTACCCGGCCTGCTCAAAACCTGTGTGCTGCTGGCTATACTTTGGTAAGAATGCTTAAATGGAAAGGACCGCCTTGTTTCGAGGGCTTTTACCCCAACATACTGCCGCTGGCTGGTTTATCGGCTGCCAGCCGGGTGGGGTCCGGCAATGTGAGAAAAGGAATAAAGCCCTGTTCGGTTATTTTACCCGTTACGCTCCTGCTCAGCAAGACCTCCAGAAAAGTATGCGGCTGCGGCACCAGCACCAGCAGATCGGCTTGCTGCTGCTGCACAAATTCATAAATGCCAGCCACAATATCTGTGCGCTGCCGGAAGTATACCCTGTAACTGACATCCGACAACCGGTTATCAAGGGCGCTTATACCTTTCATACCCTGAATTTGGGCAGGCAGCAGCGTTTTCTCCTGGTAGAAGTGCACAACATGCAGGTTTGCCTGAAAAGCTTTTACCAGGGTTTGCAAATAGGTCAGGGCTTCGTTGTCAGCCAGGTGCTGCAGGTCGGCCGCAAAGACAAACGATCGTAGCTGTTTGAATTCTGTCTGCTGCGGCAAGGTCAGGACCGGCACCTGGCAGTAAGAGATAACCGCAGCCACCGTACTGCCCAGCAGGGCCTGCTCCACCGCGTCGGCTCCCCTGCTGCTGATCAGTACCAGGTCGGCCTGGTAGGTGAGCGCCGCCTGGTTAATTTCGTCGGCAGCCAGGCCAAATTTGCTCACGCAGGTAATCCTTACGCTCTTATCCGGCGCAGGCGGCATCTGGATAGTATGAAAACCGCTTGTACCTGAGGTCAGGGTGGCTTGCTTTTCTGCTCCGGCACCTTGCTTTGCGTTAAACTCCCAGTAAAAATCTTTATACTGGTCCTCTTCCGCGTCTGCGGCCCACAAGATCAGTTGCTCCCGTTTTTCTTTTTCCAGCATTGAAATTGTTTCGTCTAGCCGGTAAGCACTGGATACCGGAATTGGTTGGTGAAAAGCATGAAACAGCACCACTTCCGCCTGTGCGGTGCTGGCCATATGCAGGGCGTAAGAAAACGCTTTGCGTGCCTCTGGCGAAAAATCGGTCGGAACTAAAATAGTTTTCATATCTGCTGACGTTAAAGATTTAACAGGGGTACCTTACCCGCTTTTTATACTTGTGGTTGGTTGCTACCAACGCTGCGTAGCATCATATACTTTTGCTGTTTCAAATCTCCCCGGAACAGTATGGAACACGAGAACACGACAGGCTTGCGCCCCACTGCCCCTATACTTCTCCCGGTCACTTTAGTGCTGCGGCACCTGGTTGCGGGCCGCATATGTGCGGGTACCAATCCCCAGGAGCCGCCCGACCGGTTGCCAGCGCTCCACCTGGTCGGCGACCAGCTTTAAAATCCCCAGGAAAGGCACAAACAGGATCATGCCGGCGCCTCCCCAGATCAGCCCGCCTGCTACAATGGCCAGGATCATGAAAAGCGTATTTACCTGCAAGCGATAAGAAACAGCCATGGGGAAAATAACATTGGCTTCCAGGTACTGCACCACTGTAAAAACGGCCACTACCCCCAACGGATACCAGACAGAATCATAGGTCAGCCAGGCCATGGTAATGGGCAGCAGCGAGCCCAGCGTTATGCCCACATACGGAATAAAGGTCAGCAAAGAAGCTACCACACCGAACAGCACCGCATGCGGAATACCCAGCAGCAGCAGGCCCACCACATTCAGCAAGGCAACAATCAGGTATACCAGCGCCATGCCTTTGATAAAATTATAGAAGGTGGTGATGGTTTGCCGCAGAATGAAGTGCACTTTGGCGGCTTCGGCTGGCGGAAAAAAGTGCACCAGGGATCTCGCAAACTCCTCCCGGTAGTATAGAATCAGGGCACTATAAAACGGAATAAGTATGAGCAGCACAAACCCTACCGCTGAGCTATAGGCCAGTTGCTGCACCACGGGCAACAGCTGCGAGGCGCCACTCAGCAGCATTTGCTCCACCCAAAGTGCCTGCCTGGTAAGCGGCAGGTTAAAGTGCAGCGCCAGGTAGCGGCTTACCTGCGCTAGCAAAGCCGTTATTTTGCCCTGCAGCGAAGGCCACTCCCGCGAAAATTGTATAAACTGGTTTGCCAGCAGAAAGAGCAGCCCGCCCGCGGCAACGCCCAGTGCCAGTAAAGCCAGCCCAATAGCCAGAAACCGCGGTACGTGATGGCGCTCCAGCCAACGGCAGACCGGGTACAACACAAAACTGATCAGCAGCGCAAAGCTTAAAGGCACCAGCAGCGGCTGCCCCAGGTACATCAACAGGCTGATTACCAAAACATACAACAGGAGCCGCAGGTAATCAGGCGAACGGGCGGACGAAGCGGATAGCATATTGCGATGGCTTAAAATGTGTATGTCCGTTAAAGGCCTGTGCAGCACCGGCGCACCTAACACCACCGGCAACACCAGGAAGTTATATATGGTACGCAACCGGAAAATCAGCAGCCATAAACCAGCTGGCAGTAGTTAAAGATAGCGTTACCTGCCCAAAATAAAAAATGACCTCTGTCATGTCCTTTCGTAAACTAAAGTATACAGCACGCACCCTTCCTGTAACAGCCCGCACCGGCTGAGCGCCTCCTTTTAACTATTCTCATACTTTACTTTACAGCATATGGAAACTACTTCTTTCAAACAGCTTTTCGCCTCGCTTCCGGAAATATTTTCCCGAACTGCTACTGTTAAAAAAGTATACGGCGAGCCGATCGAAACACAAGGCAAAACCATTATACCCGTAGCCCAAGTAGCCTTCGGTTTCGGGGGCGGCTTTGGCGATAAAAACGGCAAGGCTACCGCGCCATCCAACCCGGCCGAGGCTAACGGCGAAGGGGGCGGCATGGGCGGAGGCCTGTCGGCCAAACCGATCGGGTTCATTGAGGTAACCCCCAATGAAACGCGGTTTGTTCGCATTAACAAAGGGCGCTACATTGCCCTGGGCGCGCTGCTGGGAGTTACGGTCAGCTTGCTTGCCAGGCGGCCCCGCCGCAAACATCAGTACCCGCCTTTGTAGCCGCTCTGCTCCACTTTCCTGACAGCCTTTTACGATGGCATGCTCCCTGCTTTCCCTGCTCCTGTTGCAAGGCCTGCTTTATGAGGTGGGATTTGGCTATGGTAACAGCACGTTCCTGGCGCAGCAGATGCCGGTCGCTTGGTTCGGCATTATCGCCAGTGCCCTGGTAGTGCTGGCAGGCCTGCTATACTATGCCGATCGGAAGTTTAACAAACAGGTAGCCGGCGAAGTAACGGCCCTGCTTGCCAAACCACCAGGTACCCAAACCCTTGTTACGCCCCAACTAATGGCGCATTTGCCGCCCGTGGTCCAAAAATGGCTGCAACGATCCGGCGTAGAGGGCACAGCACTGCCCCATACTGTAAGGCTGAAGCAAAAAGGGGCTATGCGTACAAAAGCTGGTGGCAAATGGATGCCATTTAAGGCCACGCAGTACTTTAGGGCAGATGAACCGGCGTTTATCTGGCAAACAAAAGTGCGGGCCTTCCCGGGCATTTACTTAACAGGCCGCGACAAGTATGGAAACGGTCGGGGCGAGATGCTGATCAAATTATTGTCCATTAAAAATGTGGTGCGTGCCGGCGGCACCGACCAGTTGAACCAGGCCAGTCTGTTGCGCTACCTTGCCGAAACATGCTGGTTTCCCTCCGCTGCCCTGCGCGATTATATCCGTTGGGAGCCGCTGGATGCGGGCTCAGCCAGGGCCACGATCACAGCAGGAAGCATCACCGTGTCGGGTGTTTTCTTTTTTAATGAACAGGGCGATTTCGTCGCTTTCGAAGCGATGCGGTATGGCGATTTTAACGGCAAAACGTCACTAAAAAAGTGGCATGTCCGGGCAAAAAGCTATCGTGTGTTCCAGGATTTCCGGGTGCCTTACCAATGCGAGGTAACCTGGAAATTAAAGACCGGCGATTTTACCTGGCTCCAGCTCGAACTGACCGAGCTATCCTATAACCCGCCCGGCAAGTATAGCTAAGCCCATCAATACAAGAAGTATAAGAAGCAACAGGGGGCTTGCTTATACTATAGCTGGCAGCAACTAATGATTTTTATCATGCTGCGAAATGAGCTATTCCCTCCTCTGTTTGCGTATAAATAATCAATTTTAAAGTATAATATTTCCGCAGCAAATTACTTCTACCCGCACCCGTTTCAGACGATTACAAACGATCTAACCCATTCCATTATGCCTTCATATATCCTGCCATTCGCGCAAATTACAATCCGCAACGTGCCCGAAGTAGGGGGCAAAAATGCGTCGCTTGGTGAAATGTACCGCGAGTTAGCGGGGAACCACATCCGAATCCCCAATGGCTTTGCTACTACCGCCCGGGCCTACCAGGACTTTCTGAAAGAAAACCAACTGGTGCCGAAACTCGAAGCGCTCCTGGGCCAGCTGGATACTACTACTTTTGCCAACCTGCAGGAGATCAGCGAACAGATCCGGGCCCTGCTGCTGCAGGCGCAATTACCCGAGGCTGTGGCCCATGCCATCCGGACGGCCTACCAGGCGCTTTGCCAACAGTATAAAGCCCCCATCCAGGTAGCTGTCAGGAGCAGCGCCACCGCCGAGGACCTGCCCAATGCCAGCTTTGCCGGCCAGCACGAGTCCTTTCTCAACATCTCGGGCGAGGAGCAGGTGCTTACCGCCTGCCTGCGGTGCTATGCCTCGCTTTTTACCGCTCGGGCCATAAAATACCGCTTCGATAATGGGTTCGATCACCTGAAAGTATACTTGTCGGTGGGCATTCAGAAAATGGTTCGCTCCGACCTGGCTAGCGCCGGCGTGTGCTTTTCCCTCGACCCGGAATCGGGCTTTAAGCAGGTGGTGCTGATAACGGGCAGTTGGGGCCTGGGCGAAAACGTGGTACAGGGAACTGTGAACCCCGATGAGTTTTATATCTTTAAACCAACGCTGCAGCAGGGCAAACAGGCCATCATCAGTAAAAAACTGGGCACCAAGGCCCAGACCATGATTTACTCAGAAGCCGCGGACCAGGAAGAAAGTCCTGTAAAAAACGTGGAGACACCCGAGGCCAAACGTGGAACCTATGTGCTGACAGATGCCGAAATAACGCAGGTAGCCGAATGGACTGTAAAAATTGAGGAGCACTACGGCTGCCCCATGGATGTGGAATGGGCAAAAGACGGCGAAACAGGCGAGATCAGCATTGTGCAGGCCCGCCCCGAGACCGTACACAGCCGGGAAGGTAAAATCCTGAAAGCCCATACGTATACCTTAACCGAAACCAGCGAGCTGCTCACCAGCGGCAAGGGCATTGGCCAGCGCATTATCACTGGCACGGCCCGGCTTATCGCCTCGCCCCAGCAGGCGCACCAGTTCCAGCCCGGCGACATCCTGGTAACCGATATCACCACGCCCGATTGGGACCCTATTCTGAAAAAAGTATCGGCCATAATTACGAACAAGGGCGGGCGCACCAGCCATGCCGCCATTGTGGCCCGCGAGCTGGGTGCCCTGGCCGTGGTGGGTACCGGTAACGCGACGCAGGTGATCCGTGACGGCCAGGAACTCACCATTTCCTGTACCGACGGGCAGAATGGTTTGGTATATGCCGGCAAACTTGCCTGGCAGGAAAAGGAACTGGATTTTGCCCAGCTGACCCGGCCGCGCACGAAGGTCATGTTTATACTTGGCGACCCCGATAAAGCCTTTCAGCTGGCTGCTTATCCCAATGATGGCGTGGGCCTGATGCGGCTGGAATTTGTCATCAACGATAGTATCCGCATCCACCCGATGGCGCTGGTAAATTACCCGAACCTGTCCGACGAAGCTGCCAAAGCGCAGATCGCGGAACTAACGCCCCATCACCAGAACAAGGAAGCATTTTTTGTGGAGAAGCTGTCGCAGTCGGTGGCCACCATTGCGGCCGCTTTTTACCCCAAGGATGTGATTGTGCGCATGAGCGATTTTAAGACTAACGAGTATGCCAACCTGATCGGGGGAAAGGAATTTGAGCCGGTAGAAGAAAACCCGATGCTGGGTTTCCGGGGCGCTTCCCGCTATTACAACCCGCGTTACCGTGCAGGCTTCGGGCTGGAGTGCCAGGCCATGAAAAAGGTACGCGACGAGATGGGCCTGACCAACGTTAAGCTCATGATCCCGTTCTGCCGCACCGTGGAAGAAGGCCGTAAAGTGGTGGCCCTGATGGCCGAGTATGGTCTGCAGCGCGGGCAGAACGGGCTGGAGATTTATGTTATGGCCGAGATCCCGAGCAATGTGTTGCTGGCCCGGGAGTTTGCCCAGGTGTTCGACGGCTTTTCGATCGGCTCCAACGACCTAACGCAGCTGACGCTGGGCATTGACCGCGACTCGGCTATTATCAGCGAACTGTTTGACGAGCAGAACGCCGCGCCCAAAGCCATGATGGCTATGGTGATCCGGGCAGCCAAAGAGACCGGCACCAAAATAGGCCTGTGCGGGCAGGCGCCCAGCGATTTCCCGGCGTTTGCGCAGTTTTTAGTCGAGCAGGGCATCGACAGTATTTCCTTTAACCCCGACGCGCTGCTGCCCGGCATCGAGAACATACTTGCTGCAGAGGCAGCAGCTGCACGGCAAAAAGAACAATCCGGTGGCAGCCCGTTGGCCGCCGTGTTGGCACAGTAGCAAAAGGTTGCATTTCAATAGCAGCGGTTTATTCTGGGTTAAGTATAAAAGGGATGCGGTACTGGTTTCAACTTCCCGACTTAAAAGTGCGTCCCCGGCTTTTTTCAACAGCAATGGTGTAGAGCGCTACATAGTTATTAACTTTAGAACCAGTCAACCCCTAACTTTATGGATCAACCCTTACCCGATAAGTTCTCAGCCGGCGCATGTCCGGAAGTGAAAGCCGCAAACGTGCGGCCATGGTTTGCAGGCAACCGGATGCGTACAGCCCGCACGCAGCAATTCTCCGCCACTGCAGTTAAAAGCAGCAGGATGCCGCTGCAAAACGGACTCAAGTATGTCGCCCTTTTGCTGCTGCTCTCCCTGTTTTCGGGCTGCAGAAAAGAGATGGCCTCCCAGGCTGTCAGTTCTTCTCCTGCCGATGCTGCTTCCGTAGCCCTGTGGCTCACGAAGCCCGATAAAACCGCCTTGTTTGCAAAGCAAAATACGGCGCTGCATTTCGGAAACAGCACCAACGAGCTGCCAATTATTACGGTAGATGCCTCACAGACCTACCAGACCATGGACGGCTTTGGGTATGCACTGACAGGCGGCAGTGCCATGCTCCTGCACCAGATGGCGCCGGCAGCGCGCGCAGCCCTGCTGCAGGAACTCTTCGGCACCGAAGGCAACAACATCGGCATCAGCTACCTGCGCCTCAGCATCGGCGCCTCCGACCTCGACGACCGGGTATTCTCCTACGATGATCTGCCTGCCGGCCAAACCGATCCTACACTAGCCAGGTTCAGCCTGGCACCCGACAGGCAACACCTCATTCCGGTGCTCAAAGAGATCCTGGCCATCAACCCGGACATCAAGATCATGGGCTCGCCCTGGTCGCCGCCTACCTGGATGAAGACCAACAACAACTCGAAAGGCGGCAGCCTGAAGCCGGAATTCTATGATGCCTATGCGCAATACTTCGTAAAGTATATCCAGGGCATGTCCGCCGAAGGCATCCGGATCGATGCGATCACCATACAAAACGAGCCGCTGCACCCGGGCAATAACCCCAGCCTGCTGATGCTGGCCGAAGACCAGACCGTGTTTGTAAAGAAAAGCCTGGGACCTGCGTTTAAGGCCGCCAACCTCGACACCAAGATCATTGTATATGACCACAATGCTGACCGCCCGGATTACCCAATCACCATTCTGAATGACCCGGAAGCCCGCAAGTATGTGGATGGCTCGGCTTTCCATTTGTACGGCGGCACCATCGATGCCTTATCAAAAGTGCATGAAGCGCACCCCGACAAAAATTTATACTTTACCGAGCAGTGGATCGGCGCCCCCGGCGACTTCCCCAAAGACCTGGCCTGGCACGTAGAAACCCTGATGATCGGGGCGCCCCGCAACTGGGCCAAAACCGTGCTGGAATGGAACCTGGCCGCCGACCCGGAGCAAAACCCGCATACACCGGGAGGCTGCACCGAGTGCCTGGGTGCCATCACGATTGCCGGCAATAGCGTAACGCGCAACCCGGCTTACTATATTGTGGCGCATGCCTCCAAATTTGCCCGCCCCGGCTCTGTGCGTATTGCCTCCAACATGCCGGCCGCGCTGCCCAACGTGGCTTACAAAACCCCAAATGGCAAGCTCGTAGTGGTCGTGATCAACACGGGCAAAACAGAACAGGCGTTCAACATCAGCTCCGAAGACAAACAGGTAACCACCCGGCTGGCTGCCGGCGCTGTGGGCACCTATGTCTGGTAATTATACTTGTTCTGATAAAATAGAAAATGCCTGCAGTTCGTGCAGGCATTTTTTTGTTTGGTGGATGTGAAAGCTTAGCTTTTCACCATCGCGTCGATGGGTCGGATGGTGCCGTCGGGGTTATACTTCAGCTCGGTTACTTTCACACTGCGCAGGTGCGTTTTGCCGCCCGATAGCGAGCTGTCGTGGAAGAAGAGGTACCATTTGCCGTCTTTCTCAATAATGGAGTGATGGTTGGTCCAGCCAAGCACCGGCTTCAGGATAACGCCCTGGTAGGTGAAGGGTCCCACCGGGCTATCGCCAATGGCGTAGGCGATGTTGTGTGTGTCGCCGGTGGAGTATGAGAAGTAATACTTGCCGTTATACTTGTGCAGCCAGGCAGCCTCAAAAAAGCGCTTGTCATTGTCTTTTGCCAGCAGCGGCTTGCCGTCTTTGCCCAGTATCTGCACATCCTGCACCGCGCCGTCAAAGCTTTTCATATCATCGGCCAGCCTGGCCACCTTGGGGCTGAGCGCCGGCTGGTCGTCGGCAGGGTAAGTATCGGCCTGGATATACTTGCCACTGCTCCAGCGCTGCAACTGCCCGCCCCAGATACCGCCGAAGTACATATAGTAATCGCCGTTATCGTCTTTAAAAACGGTGGGATCGATGCTGTTACTACCTGTAATGGGCGCAGGCTCAGCTTTAAACGGCCCGCTGGGTGAGGTGCTTGTAGCTACGCCAATGCGGAACACATCCTGCTTGTCTTTGGCCGGGAAGTATAAATAATACGCGCCATCTTTGTAAGCGGCATCCGGCGCCCACATTTGCCGCCCCGCCCAGGGCACATCCTTTAAATCCAGCGCCACACCATGATCGGTGACCTTGCCGCCTACGCTGTCCATCGACAGGATATGATAATCCGTCATAGCAAAGTGCGAGCCGTCGTCTTTTTCGGGGATACCGGCATCAATGTCGTGCGACGGGTACACGTAAATTTTACCGTTGAATACATGCGCCGAAGGGTCGGCCGTATAGATGTCGGTTACCAGCGGCCCCAGGATGGGAGCTGGTTGCGCTGCCGTTGCCGGAGCTGCATCGGGCTGTTTCGTCTGCGTTTCCGAACCCGTGCTCTGGCAACCGCCAGCCAGAAGAGAGGCAAGCAACAGGGCGAAGGCAGCCTGCTTGAAAGGTAGATGTGCTGTCATACTTGTTTTTTGTTAAAAGGCTTTTATAGGTATTTATTCTGATTACCTGCTGAACTGAAAAAATATCTGGCAACAAAGCGTTCGGTCTACCCCCTCAAACTCCTTTCAAGGGGAGAATCTATTCTACATGATTATTCCCCTCCCGGAAAGCTTGAAACCAGTTCTAAGTTAAGTTAACCGCCGTAGCCGTTTCCTTAAATCCTTTTCAGCTGCCAGAGCAGCGAACGCGGAAGGCTGTTGATAGCCCTTGTCTACTGTCTAAAATCTAACGTCTAAAATCTCTCACAAAAACTACCGGCTTCATGCGCGGCGACAGGTAATGGATTACCAACCAGACGGTCGAGGTAGTTGATGGTGCTAGCTGCAAACACCAGGGCGCAGATGGTCCAACGGTACGAACCTATTTTAACGGTTTCGGTAATGGGTTCAGTGGTGGTGAGCGGTGCGTTCATACAAGTACGATTACATGGGTTCGATATTTTTTAAGTAAGCGGAAAGTAGTTTTTAGCGTTGTAATAGCAGATGTCCTGCACCATTTTCCCGAGCCACGGTATATCGGCCGGCAGCAGGCCCTGCGCCACATCGTTGCCGAAGAGATTGCACAGCAGCCGCCTGAAATACTCGTGCCGCGAGTAGGAAAGAAAGCTGCGCGAATCAGTAAGCATGCCGATAAAGCAGCTGATCAGGCCCATATTGGAAAGCGCATTCAGTTGGTTGGTCATGCCATCCAGCTGGTCGAGGAACCACCAGGCCGAGCCGAACTGCATTTTGCCTTTGATGCCGCTTTGCTGGAAGTTGCCAATCATGGCGGCGAAGGTGGCATTGTCGGCCGGGTTCAGGTTGTAGATGATGGTTTTAGCCAGTGCTCCCTTCTGTTCCAGCTCATCAAAGAAAGCGGCCATGGCTGCTGCCTGCCGAAAATCGCCGATGGAATCATAGCCGGTATCGGGGCCGTTGGTCTGCAGCATACGCGTATTGGTATTGCGCAACGGGCCTAGGTGAAACTGTTGCACCCAGCCTTTGCGGCTATACATGCGGCAGAGCGCCAAAAGTATAAACCCAGCAAATTCGTTCTGGCAGGAGGCGGCACTAGCATCATCTCCGGCTAGCACAGCGGCAAAGGTTTTTGCCAGGTTGCCGCTGCTTTTGCCTGGTAGCGGCAGGTGCACCAAGCCGTGGTCTGCCAAACGGCAACCGTTGCTATGGAAATAATCCACGCGCTGTTGCAGGGCCTCAAGCAAGGTATTTATACTGGTGATGCTGACGTTACTTGCCGCCGACAGCTGCCCGATATAGGTTCTGAAATCATTACCTCCGGTTAGCTGCAGCACCTTATCGGGCCGAAAAGAGGGCAGCACTTTTACAGGGAAAGACGAGGCGGCCAGCTGCTGATGAAAAGTCAGCGCATCGATTGGATCGTCGGTAGTGCCCACCATCTCCACGTTGAAATGCGCCAGCAAACCCTGCGGTGTAAAAGCCGGCTGTGGCAACAGCGCGTTGCAGCGGGCATACACCTGGCGCGCATTCTCTCCAGACAACAATTCGGTAGTACCAAAGGGATTTTTCAGCTCCATGTGCGCCCAGTGGTAGAGCGGGTTACGCATGGTATAAGGCACGGCCTCTGCCCATTTCACAAATTTCTCCTCGTCAGTGGCAGCGCCGGTAATATAGTGCTCCTCCACGCCCAGCGTGCGCAGGGCGCGCCATTTGTAATGGTCGCCGGCCAGCCAGAGTGCCGTCATGTTCGGGAAAGGCGCGTTGCGGGCAATTACCTCCGGCGACAAATGGCAGTGGTAATCGATAATGGGCAGGTTTTTGGCGTAGTCGTGGTACAGTTGCCGGGCTGTTTCGGTTTGCAGCAGGAAATCCTCGCCCATAAAGCCTGCCGCCCCCTGAGCGGGTCTTACTCCGCTGGCGGCGTGTAGGTTGGTATTGTCAGGCATGTCCATGTTAACTTGCTACTGATTTGGCAATGCCCATCTCCAGGCCGCGCAGCTCAGCCAGTCCCCGCAGGCGCCCAATAGCCGAGTAGCCCGGGTTGGTGACTTTCTGCAGGTCGTCGAGCATCTGGTGGCCGTGGTCGGGGCGGAACGGAATAGGCAGCTGCCGCTCCTGGTTCAAGGCGATCAGCTCGCGCATCACCCCATACATGTCCACGTCGCCTGTCAGGTGGTCGGATTCATAAAAGTTGCCCTCCGTATCTTTGAGCACATTGCGCAGGTGGGCAAAGTATACGCGGTGGCCAACAGCTTTGAGAATATCGACCGGGTTGTTGTGCACCCCCGCGCCAAGCGAGCCGGTGCAGAAGCAAATGCCGTTTGCCGGCCGGTCCACGGTGTTGATGATGTGGAGCAGGTCTTCTTTTGTGCTGGCAATACGCGGCAGGCCAAGGATAGCGAATGGTGGGTCGTCGGGGTGAATGGTCATGGCGATGCCGTTGTCCTCGCACACGTCCATAATGGCTTCCAGGAAGTAGGTCAGGTTGCTGCGCAGCCCGTCCGGTCCGATTCTTTTATAGACTTCTATACTTTGGCGCAGGGTTTCTACGGTCACGCTTTCCTCAGTGGGCACGCCCATCAGGATGATGTCGCAAAGGGCCTCCAGGTCTTCTGCAGAGCAGTTCTCATACCGCTCCTGCGCCTGCTGCACCACGGTCGGGGTATAATCATTTTCAGCCCCTTCTCTTTGGAGGATAAACAAATCGAAAACAGCCAGGTCCACCCAGTTAAAGTATAAGGCTTTGGCGCCGTTCCAGAGCTCATAGGCAATATTGGTGCGGGTCCAGTCGAGCACGGGCATAAAGTTGTAGCACACCGTGCGGATGCCGCAGGCAGCCAGGTTGCGGAGTGTCTGGCGGTAGTTTTCCAGGTATACTTCGCAGTCGGCACTACGGGTTTTGATAGCTTCGTGCACCGGCACGCTCTCCACCACCACCCACTGCAGGCCGGCCGCTTCGATGATGCGTTTGCGTTCCTGTATTTCGGCCAGCGGCCATACTTCTCCGTGCGGCACATGGTGCAGGGCACTCACAATACCAGTGGCGCCCGCCTGTTTCACATCCTGCAGCGATACCGGGTCGTTGGGGCCATACCATCGCCAGCTTTGTAATAATGACATAGTTTATTTTGTGTAATTAGATAAATTAAAGAGTATCAAGTATAAATCCGTTAAAAAGAGGTATGCGCATTAGATAATCGGCAATCCGGCTGCGGTATCCTCTTCTGAAAACACAAGCTCGTTTTATAGACTTTCATTATCGCACGACAGCCATAAACTATAAATCCGTGCGGAACGGAGAGGCCGGCAGCCCTTCTTTGTTGTATAAATTAGCACCAAACGGATTATTGGCCCAGGCGTAGCGCACATACCTGGGTTGCGGCACTTCCTCGCTCCATACTTCCACAGTATCGCCCACAATCTTTGCCTTTGCCCAGACAAACTGCTTATCCTCGCCGGCAATGGCAAAGCGCGCAAGCTCTTCCCCATCAATAGCCACCAGCCCGCTGCCGGTATCTGTAAAACGGATGCTGATCTTATCGCCCGTTACTTTGGCAGACTGGTACAGCGGCCCCGAGGAAACAAGGTGCTTCTCGCCATATGCCAGCTTTTGGGCGGCAAGCGCCAGCCGCTCCCCTACGTCCTTTTTGTTGTCCGGGTGAATGTCGTTCCACTCCCCCAGGTCGATGGTGATGGCCATGGCGGTGTTGGGCACTGCCAGCGTCTGCAGGGCAGCTTCCCGCATCAGGGCCCAGTTGCTTTCGGCCGGCAGGTAGGCGGCCTCCATAAAGTTGGGTAACTGCACGTACAGGAACGGAAGAGCTCCCTGCTGCCACTTCTCCCGCCAATCCTGTATCAGGGCCGGCAACAGCTTTTTGTATGCCTCCGGAGCTGCGGCATTGCTCTCCCCCTGGTACCACAAAATGCCTTTGATGGTATAGTTAACCGCCGGCGCTACCATGGCATTATACAAAGCGGTGGGCTGATTCTGGGCATTCAGACCACTCACCTCGACGGCACCGGGCCGGTATACTTCCCCTACTTTGTACTGCCAGATTCCTTTCAGGTCCAGTGTCTGCCCGTTGGCCTGAATAGAATACGGCTTATCCGGCACAAAGCCGCCTTTGCCGCCGGAGTTAAGCACCCGCACCACCAGCAGGTTCTTGCCGGCCTTTAAAACGCCGGCCGCCAGGCTATACCTGCGCTGCGGGTACTGGTAAGTGGTGTTGCCCACCTGCCGGCCATTAATGTAGAGATAATCCGCATCCACGATCCTGCCCAAAAACACCTTGGCCGGCACACCTGTCATGGCTGCGGGCACCTCTATTTCGCGCCGGTACCACACCACGCCGTCCAGGTCCCGGACGCCCTGGTCTTCCCAGTAGCCGGGAATGTTAACGTTCTGCCAGTTCTTCGGAACATACGCTGGGTCGTACCATTTCACTTCCCCCGTCAGGCCTTTGTCCTGCTCCGGTTTTGCTTGGTTAGCCGCTGCAGCAGCCATTGCGCGGCGGTTTATACTTTGCACGTAACTCGTATCCTGGTTTCTGGCGATGGTCGCAATACTAGCCGGGAAGTCTTTCAGGCCTTCTACGCTCATCCAGGCTTCGATGGGCGTGCCGCCCACGCTGGCGTTGATCAGGCCAATGGGAACATGGTACTGGTTATAGAGCTTGCGGGCAAAGAAGTAGGCGACCGCCGAAAATTCATTTACGTCCTGCGGATTGGCCGCTTTCCAGCTGCCCGAAGGCAACCGATCGACAGGGCCTTGCAGGTTTGTAGCCGTCGGGATCCAGAAGTGCCGTATCTGCGGATAGTTGGCCTGCGCAATGTCCTGGACATAGCGGATGTTGTGCAGCTTCATCTGGTGCACCATATTCGACTGCCCGGCGCACACCCATACATCGCCCAACAGGATGTCGTTTAGGGTGAGGTGGTTGCTGCCGTCTATCTGCATGGTATAAGGGCCACCCGCGGGCAGGGGCGCAAGTAGCACGCGCCATTTTCCGTTCGCGCCGGTAGTAGCCTTGTAAGTTTTGCCCCTGAAGCGCACCTTTACTTTCTCCCCGGCATCAGCCCATCCCCATATATTGATTCTGGCATTTCGCTGCAGCACCATGCCATCGCTTACCAGGTAGGGCAGCCTGACCGCGCCAAAAGACGAGAAAGCCCAGCAGCTAAGACCGCAGGACAGCAGTAAAAAGAATAGGCAAAGGGGCAATTTCCTCATGTTTTGAGCACACCTGCGGTGTTGTTATGTTCTGGTTTTAGCTGCGGACAGCTTAGAAATAGCTACTACTGCTTTTGCCTTGTGCTTATACCTTGAAAGGTAAGCTACTACTCACTGCTTAGTAAACATCAAAATTTAAAGTCATTTACGCAACCGATTGCAAAAACTTTTTATCGGGACTTGTTTAAGCCCACAAAATAACCTGCCCGGCGCAACTTATACGCTTTTTCTACCCTTAGTTTAGAATATTTCCTGAAAAAGTAGCGCTGATAAAATTATTTAATTTAAATTGTAGCAACTAAGCACTCACTTTACTGGCTTTTAAGCAGAAACCCGGAAGTAGATTACACCTTTATGCAATCGGTTTCATTTACTGCCGACGTGCGACCGAATACCGCTTTATGGAAAAAGAAATCACCATTTATGATATAGCCAGCGCGTTGTCCATCTCCCCTACTACTGTAAGCAGGGGCCTCAACAACCATCCGGCTGTAAAGAAAGATACTAGGCAGAAGATACTGGCAGCGGCCAGCCGGATGGGCTACCGCTCGAATGCTTTTGCCAGCAACCTGCGCAGGCAGCGCACCCATACCATTGGGGTGATCGTGCCGCAACTCAACAGTAGCTTTCAGTCGTCGGTGATGGCCGGGATGGAGAAAGTAGCCAACGATGCTGGTTACAACCTGATCATCAGCCAGTCGCTTGAAAACGTGCAGAAAGAAATCGCCAACGCCAAAACCATGTTCGATAACCGGGTGGATGGCCTGCTGGTATCTCTGGCTTACGACACGGAGAACACAGATCACTTTACACCTTTCTTCCACAAGGGCATTCCGCTGCTGTTCTACGACAGGGTGCCCGAAAACAGGAACTGCACCAGCATTGTGATCGATAATATCCAGGCGGCTTACAAAGCTACGTCGCACCTGCTCGCGCAGGGCTGCCAGCATCTCGTCCACATCAGTGGCAACCTGAAAATAAATGTGTACAAGGACCGATTGAAGGGCTTTAAGTATGCCTTGCTGGACCACAACATACCGTTTAGCGACTCTATGGTTATTCCCACAGACCTGAGCGAAGAAGCAGGTATAGCCGCAGCGCAGCAGCTCTTAACCATGCACCCCGTGCCCGATGGCCTTTTTGTAGCCAACGATAACTGTGCGGTGAGCTGCATGAAAACCCTCAAGCAGGCGGGCATTGCCATTCCGGGCAATATGGCCGTGGTGGGTTTTAACAACGACCCGATTACGCGGGTGATAGAGCCCAACCTGACCAGTGTGGATTACCCGGGCTATGAGATGGGCGAAGTGGCAGTGCGGAGCCTGATCAATTACCTGGATGGCGCCTCGGATGTGACGATCACCAACACCATCACGCTGCGCTCGGAGCTGGTAGTGCGGGAATCATCGCAGCGAAAAACGCACGTATAGCCTGCTACGTACCCTGAAGCCTTTTTAGCAAGTATAGCAATGCCTCGCATATGATGTATAAATCTGTCTGCCTTTTACTGCTGCTGCTGGCTTTTACTGCAGTCGGCCAGAAACTGCTGGCCGAAGACGGCTACCGGCTTTGGCTAAGGTATGAGCAGGTGCCCGATGCCGCCCGGCTGCAGGCATACCGGCAAGCGGTGCAGGAGATTGTGGTGCAGGGCAACTCTCCTACCCTTGCCGCCGCGCAGAAAGAACTGCAGGCGGGGCTCAGCGGCCTACTGGGCCAGCCCATACCTGCCCGGCAGGCTCCTTCGCAGCAACGCATACTTTTGGCTGGCACGCCTGCCAGCTCAACGCTCATAAAAGAGCTTAACCTAACAGAAAAGCTGAAAGCTGCCGGCGACGAAGGCTACCTGCTGCTTACCACCACCCAGGGCGGCCAGAAGTATACCGTGGTCGCGGCCAACACCGATGTGGGCGTGCTGTATGGGAGTTTTCACCTTCTGCGGCTCCTGCAAACGCAAGAGGATATCAGCACGCTCTCTGTGGCCAGCGCGCCTAAAATAAAGCACCGCGTGCTCAACCACTGGGACAACCTGGACCGGACCGTGGAACGCGGCTACGCCGGGTTTTCGCTCTGGGACTGGCACCGCCTGCCGGGCTACATCGACCAGCGCTACCTTGATTATGCCCGCGCGAATGCTTCCGTGGGCATCAACGGCACGGTGCTGACCAATGTGAATGCCAACGCCCTTGTGCTTACCCCGGAGTACCTGGTAAAAGTAGCGGCCCTGGCCGATGCCTTCCGCCCTTATGGCCTTAAAGTATACCTGACTGCCCGCTTCAGTGCGCCCATTGAGATTGGCGGCCTGAAAACAGCCGACCCGCTGGATGAGCAGGTACGCGCCTGGTGGAAACAGAAAACAGCAGAGATTTATACTTACGTGCCTGATTTCGGCGGCTTCCTGGTAAAAGCGAACTCCGAAGGACAGCCCGGTCCGCAGAACTATGGCCGCTCGCATGCCGATGGCGCCAACATGCTGGCCGATGCCGTTGCCCCAAAGGGCGGCATTGTGATGTGGCGGGCTTTTGTCTACAGCAACGAAGAACCCCAAGACCGCGCTAAACAAGCCTACAACGAATTCAAGCCGCTGGATGGCCAGTTCCGCGACAACGTGCTGGTGCAGGTAAAGAACGGCCCCGTTGATTTCCAGCCGCGCGAGCCCTTCCACCCCCTGTTTGGCGCCATGCCCAAAACCCCGCTGATGATGGAATTCCAGCTCACGCAGGAGTACCTGGGGCAGGGCACCACGCTGGCCTATCTTGCTCCGCTGTTCAAAGAGGTGCTGGGGGCGGATACCTACGCCAAAGGCAAAGGCGCTACCGTGGCCAAAGTAGTGGACGGTACCCTGGATCGGCACCCTTTAACAGGTATAGCCGGCGTGGCCAACATTGGAACTGAACGCAACTGGACGGGGCATCAGTTTGGCCAGGCTAACTGGTATAGCTTCGGCCGCCTGGCCTGGGATCATACCTTGTCTTCTGAAAAACTGGCAGACGAGTGGCTGAAGATGACCTTTACCAACAACAACACGTTTGTAGCGCCTGTCAAAAACATACTGCTGCACTCGCGCGAGGCCATCGTGAATTATATGACGCCGCTGGGCCTGCACCACCTTATGGCCTGGGACCACCATTACGGACCCGGCCCCTGGGTAAACAACAAGCACCGCGCCGACTGGACGGCCGTATACTACCACCGCGCCGATGGTGAAGGCATCGGCTTTGACCGCACCAAAACCGGCAGCAACGCTGTTGAACAGTACTTCGCGCCGGTGGCCAGGCAATTCGGCTCCCTTAAAAAAGTGCCCGAGTCCTACCTGCTCTGGTTCCACCATGTAGGCTGGGATTACAAAATGAACTCCGGCAGAACGCTGTGGAACGAGCTCTGTTACAAGTATAGCAGCGGCGTGGACACGGTGCGCCAGATGCAGCAGACCTGGGACAACCTGCAGGAACTGGTGGATGAAGAAAGATTTCAACACGTGAAAATGTTCCTGGCCATGCAGGAGAAAGAGGCGACCTGGTGGCGCAATTCGTGCCTGCTATACTTCCAGACCTTTTCCAAAAGATCGATACCCCAGGAACTGGAAAAGCCTGACAAGACCCTGGAGTATTACATGGGCCTGGACCCCAAATTTGTACCTGGCATTTAACCTGACAGACCTTATGACTTCAGAATCGATCAAAACCGCTATTGTAACCGGAGGCGCCTCGGGCCTGGGCTATGCCATTGCCCAGAAATTCGTGCAGCAAAACATCCGCACCATCATCATCGGCCGCAACGAGCAGAAACTGCAGCAGGCTAAAGAAACGTTTGGGGAGCTGTGCACCTACATTGTGTTCGATCTGACCAACCTGGCCGGCATACCTGCTTTGGTCAACCATATTGTGGAGGCGTACGGCCGCATCGATATTCTGGTAAACAATGCGGGCATCAACATGAAAAAGCCTTTTACCGATGTCACCGACGAGGATTTCCAGCAGATCATACTCACCAACGTCACCTCCGTATTTTCGCTGAGCCGCGAAGTGGTTAAAACCATGCTACCTCACGGGAGCGGGGCTATTGTGAACATCAGCTCCATGACGGCCCAGTATGGCATCCCCAAAGTCATTGCTTATTCCGCATCCAAAACAGCCATCGAGGGCATGACAAGAGCCATGGCCGTGGAACTGTCGCCGCTGGGCATCCGGGTAAACTGCGTGGCCCCGGGCTTTATCGCCACTGACATGTCGGCCAAGGCACTGGACAACGACCCGGAACGCAAAAACAAGGTACTATCGCGTACGCCCATGGGCAAGCTGGGCACCCCAGCTGATGTGGCGGACGCCGTTTACTTTTATGCCACCGAAGGCGCCAGGTATGTGACCGGCACGGTGTTGCCGGTAGATGGCGGCAATTCTATCGGGTTTTAACAGGCCGTTTATACTTCGTTTTTTCAGGGCCGGCATACCTGTAGCTATCCGGCCGGAAGCCAGGAAAAGACGCCCGCTTTTTTGCATCAACAGAATGATTATCTTTAGGAATATGATTAAAAGCAAACGATGGTTAATGGCCTGCCTGGTGCTGGCCAGCTGTGGGTTTACGGCCACCACAAGCCCGGAGGCTTCACTCAAAAAAGTATTTAAAAACGACTTTTTAATGGGTGCAGCTTTAAACGGCAAACAGGCAAGCGGCAAAGACCCGGAAGCGACGGCCATAATCACGCAGCACTTTAACACCATCAGCCCGGAAAACGTGTTGAAGTGGGAAGCCATTCACCCGCAGCCCGAGAAGTATAACTTTGGCCCGGCTGATGCTTATGTGGCGTTTGGTCGCCAGCACAACATGTTTACCGTAGGCCATACTCTGGTGTGGCACAGCCAGACGCCGGATTGGGTGTTTGAGGATGCGCACGGCAAGGCGGCTGGCAAAGCGCTGCTGCAGCAACGCATGGCAGAGCACATCAACACGGTGGCCGGCAGGTATAAAGGCCAGATAGGTGGCTGGGATGTGGTGAACGAGGCGCTGAACGACGACGGCACCCTGCGGCAATCCAAGTGGTATACCATTATCGGGGAAGACTACCTGGCGCAGGCTTACCAGTTGGCCCGCAAAGCCGATCCCAAAGCCGAGCTATACTACAACGACTATAACCTCTGGAAACCGGCCAAACGCGAAGGCGCTCTGCGCCTGGTGCGCAGCCTGCAGGCAAAGGGCCTGAAAGTGGACGGTATTGGCATGCAGGGCCACTGGGGTCTGGAGAGCCCCAGCATCGCGCAGATCGAAGAAAGCATCGTCGCCTTCTCGAAAGTAGGGAAAGTAATGATCACCGAACTCGACATCGATGTGCTGCCTAACCCCAGCAACCGCAACGGCGCCGACATTGACGCGACCTTTGCCTTCGACGAAAAGTATAATGTGTATACCAACGGGTTGCCCGAAGAGGTGCAGCAGAAACTGGCCAGGCGCTATGCCGACATCTTTGCCCTTTTTCATAAGCATCGTGAAAAGATTGCGCGCGTTACCTTCTGGGGCGTGACGGATGCCGATTCGTGGCTCAACAACTGGCCTATCAAAGGGCGCACCAGCTATCCGCTGCTCTTCGACCGTACTTACCAGCCCAAGCCGGCGCTGGATGCGGTGCTTAAAAGTGTCTCTAAAAGTTCATCCTCCCAATAAAATCATATGCTCTTATTAGGTATAGACGTCGGAACATCGTCCATTAAAGTAGCGGTAGTAGATGCCCTGACCCAGGAATGCGTGGCTTCGGCCCAGTTTCCGGATGAAGAATCGGCTATCATCTCTCCCAAAGCAGGTTGGGCCGAGCAGTCGCCGGAAATGTGGTGGGAGCATGCCAAAACAGCCATCCTGCGGGCCAATGCCACAGGCAAGTATAACCCCAAGGATATCGGCGCCATTGGCATTGCCTACCAGATGCACGGGCTGGTCGTGGTAGACAAGGCCCAGCAAACGCTGCGCAATGCCATAATCTGGTGCGACAGCCGCGCCGTGGAGATCGGAAACAAAGCCTTTGAAAGCATTGGTCCTGAAAAAAGCCTGGCACACCTGCTCAACTCACCGGGTAATTTTACGGCCTCCAAGCTGGCCTGGGTAAAGGAAAACGAGCCAGCGCTGTACGAAAGTATCGACAAGATCATGCTGCCCGGCGATTACGTGGCCATGAAGCTGACGGGCAGCATCACCACCAGCGTGTCGGCCCTGTCGGAAGGCGTGTTCTGGGATTTTCAGGAGGACCAGCTCTCGGGCGATGTGCTGGACTATTACCAGTTTGAGAAGTCGCTGATTCCTACCATTAACCCGGTGTTTTCGGAGCATGGTACCGTGCAGCAAGCCGTGGCCGCGGAACTGGGCCTGACAGCAGGCATTCCGGTCACCTATAAATCGGGCGACCAGCCCAACAACGCGCTCTCGCTTAACGTGCTCAGGCCGGGCGAAGTAGCCGCCACGGCCGGCACCTCGGGCGTGATCTATGGCGTAAGCGATCAGCTCATCTATGACCCCCAGTCCCGGGTAAACACCTTTGCCCACGTCAACTATGGCGAGGCGCAGAAGCGGCTGGGTGTGTTGCTGTGCATCAACGGCACGGGCAGCCTCAATCGCTGGATCAAAACCATTGCCGGCACAGGCATCAGTTACGCCGAAATGAACCGGCTGGCTGCCGGCATTCCTGTTGGCAGCAACGATCTGCGCGTGATTCCGTTTGGCAATGGTGCCGAGCGCATGCTGGGTAATAAACTGGTGGGCAGCCACTTTCACAACATCGACCTGAACCTGCATACCAAAGCGCACCTGTTCCGGGGCGTGCAGGAGGGCATTGCCTTTGCATTCCGCTACGGCCTGGACATTATGCGCGAAAGCGGCATGAACCCCAGCATTATCCGGGCAGGCAAGGCCAACCTGTTTCTGAGCGACACCTTTACGGAGGCGTTTGTGAACGCCACGCACGTGCCGGTGGAGCTCTACCAGAACGACGGCAGCGTAGGCGCTGCCCTGGGCGCAGGCATCGGGGTAAAAGCCTTTCAGTCGGAAGAGGAAGCCTTTACCAAAAGCAAAAAGCTGCAGGTAGTCGAGCCCACCGCCATCGACCAATATGAGCCGGTTTACCAGGAGTGGAAAGCGCTGCTGCAGCAACATCTGAATAAAAACTAAACAAACTATAAAACAACTAATCAGGATACCTCTATGGCAAACATTGTATTAGGAGAAAAGGAATATTTTAAAGGCATCGGCCAGATCAAGTATGAAGGCCCGGAATCAGATAACCCGCTGGCTTACCGCTGGTACGACGAGAACAAAGTGGTGGCCGGCAAAACCCTGAAAGACCACCTGCGCTTTGCCGTGGCGTACTGGCACTCGTTCAATGCCAACGGCTCTGACCCGTTTGGTGGCCCTACGCTGAACTTTGCATGGAATACGAAAGCAGACCCGATCGAAAGTGCCAAAGATAAAATGGACGCGGCGTTCGAGTTTATCACCAAAATGAACATGCCCTACTACTGCTTCCACGACGTGGATGTAGTGGATTATACCAACGATGTAGCCGAAAACGAAAGAAGGTTGCAGACGATGGTGGCGTATGCCAAACAGAAGCAGCAGGAAAGCGGGGTGAAACTGCTTTGGGGCACGGCCAACGTGTTCTCGCACAGCCGCTACATGAACGGAGCTTCTACCAACCCCGACTTCCATGTGCTGGCGCATGCCGCTGCGCAGGTAAAAGGCGCCCTGGATGCGACCATTGCCTTGGGTGGAGAGAATTACGTGTTCTGGGGTGGCCGCGAAGGCTACATGACGCTGCTCAACACAGACATGAAACGAGAGCAGGAGCACTTGGCCCGCTTCCTGCAGACGGCTAGAGACTACGCCCGCAAGCAGGGCTTTAAAGGCACGTTCTTTATCGAGCCAAAGCCGATGGAGCCTACCAAGCACCAGTATGATTATGATGTAGCCACGGTAGCCGGCTTCCTGCGCAAGTATGATCTGCTGGAAGATTTCAAGATCAACATCGAGGTAAACCACGCCACGCTGGCCGGCCATACCTTCCAGCATGAGCTGCAGGCAGCCGCCGATGCCGGCTTGCTCGGAAGTATAGACGCCAACCGCGGCGATTACCAGAACGGCTGGGATACCGACCAGTTCCCTAACAACATCAACGAGCTGACAGAGGCCATGCTGGTCTTCCTGGAAGCCGGTGGCGTGCAGGGCGGCGGTATCAACTTCGACGCCAAGATCAGAAGGAACTCCACTGACCCGGCCGACCTGTTCTACGCCCACATTGGCGGCGCCGACACATTTGCCCGTGCACTCATCACAGCCGATAAGATTCTGCAGAACTCGGATTTCCGGAAGATCCGCGAGGAGCGCTATGCCTCTTTCGACAGCGGCAAGGGCAAGGCCTATGAGCAAGGCAAGCTGAGCCTGGAAGACCTGCGCAACTATGCTGCCGAGCAGGGGGAGCCGGAAGTAAGAAGCGGCCGCCAGGAGTACCTCGAGAACCTGATCAACCGTTATATTTAAGGAAACGGATAAGAGATGGCGGGAGCCTGTCAGGCGAAAGAACAGGCCGGCAGGCTCCCGCTGCTTTTTACGAGCAATGCTGAACTAGTATGAGACAAGGCAAGATATTCGCTTTCGGGGAACTGCTCTGGCGGCTGGCCACTACCGATCAGGGGCTGCAAGCTGCCGGGGCTACGCTGCAGATGCACCCAGGTGGCGCTGAGGCGAACGTAGCAGCCTCGCTGGGCCTTTGGCAACTGCCCTGCTCCTACTTTACCTGCGTGCCACAAAATGAACTGGCGCAGAAAGCGCTGAAGGTGCTGCAAAACGCCGGCGTGGATACCAGCCCGGTGCTGCGGCAGGGCGACCGGATGGGCTTATACTTCCTGCTGGCCGCCAATGGCCTGAGTACCGGCCAGGTGGTATACGACCGCAAGTACTCGGCTTTCAGTCAGCTGGCGCCCGGCACCATCGACTGGGAACAGGTGCTGCAGGATTATACATGGTTTCACTGGAGCGCCATCTCGCCGGCCCTCAATGCCCAAGTAGCAGCCGTGTGCAAAGAGGCCCTTACCGCAGCCAGAAAGCTGGGGCTGACTATTTCGGTGGACCTGAACTACCGAAATCGGCTCTGGGATTATGGCAAAACACCCCTGGAGGTGATGCCCGAACTGGTGGCGTATTGTGATGTGGTGATGGGCAACATCTGGGCTGCGCATACGATGCTTGGCACGCCGCTGGCACCGGGCCTGAGCCGGCAGACCAGCCGGGAAGATTACCTGGCGCATGCTGCGCAAACGGCCGGAGTCCTGCAGAAAACATACCTGCAGTGCCGCCATGTAGCCTTTACCTTCCGGTTTATGGATACCCCGCAGCACAACCTCTTTTACGGCTCTTACCACCACGGCGGGCAGGATTTTGCTTCTGAACAGTATGAAACGTTTGAGGTACTGGACCGCACCGGCAGCGGCGATGCGTTTATGGCCGGGCTGCTCTATGGCTTATACCACCAGCTGGATGGTCAGGCGATTGTAGACTTTGCCAGCGCCGCCGCTATTCAGAAACTGTTTGTGGCCGGCGACTTTGGCCAACATACCGTATCAGAAATAAAAGCAAGTATGGCCACTTTGTGGAGTTCCTGACTTATACTTTATACTTATGGCGACTGATAAAAACCAGGTTCTCGACCAGCTGCTTAAAACGCCTGTGCTCCCGGTATACTTTCACCCCGATGCAACCGAATGCCGTGCGGTGCTGGAAGCCTGCTACGCGGGGGGCATTCGGGTATTTGAGTTTACCGACCGGGGCCCGGAAGCGCTCGATAACTTCACGCTTCTAAAAGAAGATGCCCGCACCAAATACCCGGATCTGAAACTGGGCATCGGCACAATCAAGACCAGTGCCCGGGCCGAGGAATTCATCGCGGCAGGCGCTGACTTTATTGTTTGCCCGATCATGGATGCGGCTATTGGCCGCACGGTGCAGCAGCACGGGTTGCTGTGGGTGCCCGGCTGCATGACCCCTACCGAAATTGCGCAGGCCGAAAAAGCAGGCGCCCCACTAGTCAAGCTGTTTCCAGGCAACCTGCTCGGCACCGACTTTCTGAAGGCTATCAAACCCTTGTTTCCCGGCCTGCTGTTTATGCCCACAGGCGGCGTAGCGCCCACCCGGGCAAGTATAACCGAGTGGTTTGCAGCGGGTGTAAAAGCCGTGGGGCTGGGCTCCAAGCTTTTTGAACACGATGCCACGGATGACCAGCACGGCCATGCATGGCTGAGCAAGCGCAGTACCCAGGTACTGCAATGGGCAACTAATGGAAAGTAGTCTGCCGAATGCTGTAGCAACCAAATGCTGATTCCCACATGCTTATTTTCGGCTTGCCGATCGCAGCCTATACTTTGTTACCTAATTTCAGGAACGATTTCTGGCAGCCGCATCAGAACCCTTAAGCTAACCGGAGCTGCCTGTTTTAGAAAATTCTTTATCAATAAAAAAGCTGTACCTGGTTACCCGGGTACAGCTTTTACTTTTACACCTTCGCTTGGCAAGTATAAAATAGCCTGCCGGGAATGAGATTATACTTGTTAAAAACCGGCTGCAGCATCGTCGCCGCGCGGGTCGGCGCCGGCTTCCAGGGTGCCATCCGGCAGCACTAGGATGGCATCTACCCGGCCGTAACGGCCGCGGGGCTCCAGCTTATACCCTTTGCTAGTCAGGGTGGCGCGCACTTCGGCAGCCAGGGCAGTTTGTTCGTGCTGGAGCTCGTCGGGGAGCCACTGGTGGTGGAAACGCGGGGCCGCCACGGCCTGTTGCATCGTCATGTCATGTTCCAGTACATTGAGCACCGTCTGGAAAACAGAGGTAATGATGGTTGAACCTCCCGGCGTGCCGACCACCATGTAGAGTTTACCGTTTTTCTCCAGTATGGTGGGCGTCATGGAGCTGAGCATGCGCTTGTGGGGCTGTATGGCATTGGCTTTGCCGCCTACCAGCCCGAACATGTTAGGCACGCCCGGCTTGGCGCTGAAGTCATCCATCTCGTTGTTGAGCAGGAAACCCGCGCCCTCTACCACTACTTTGGAACCATAGGCCCCGTTGAGCGTGGTGGTAATGGAAACTGCGTTGCCAGCAGGGTCCACGATACTAAAATGGGTGGTCTGGTCTGATTCATGCACCTGCAGCTCGCCCGCTTTCACGACTTCGGAAGGGGTGGCCTGCGCCAGGCTCATGGTACGCATGCGCGCTTTCAGGTAGTCTTTGTCGAGCAGTTGCTGCGCGGGCACCTGCACAAAATCCGGGTCGCCCAGGTATTGGGCACGGTCGGCATACACGCGGCGCTCGGCCTCCGTCATCACCTGCACGGCTTCGGCACTTTGCCAGCCATACTTGTGCAGGTTATAAGGTTCCACCATCGTGAGGAGTTGCAGCAGGGCAATACCCCCACTGGAAGGCGGCGGCATCGAAATCACTTTATAGTCTTTGTAAGTGCCTTCCACTGCCTGGCGCCATACCGAAGTATAATCTGCCAGATCCTGCGTGGAAATAATACCGCCACCGCGCTTCATTTCCTTTACCAGCAGGTCGGCTGTTTCGCCGGCGTAAAACCCTTCGCGGCCTTTGTCGCGGATGCGCTCCAGCGTGCGGGCCAGGTCGGGGTGGCGCAGCGTATCGCCGGGTTGCCATGGCCGGCTGCGCACCAAGTAGGGCATATGCTTGTTATTGCTGATAAAAGCCTCGCGGGAGCTGTTCAGGCCGTCAGCCTCTTTCTGCGTTAATACCACGCCGTTGCGGGCCAGGTCGATGGCGGGCTGCACCAGGGCGGCCCAGGGCAAAGACCCCAGCTTCTGGTGCAGTTTCACCATGCCGTCTACCGAACCGGGCACGCCCACAGCCAGGTGGCCGTCGGTGCTCAGGCCATCCACCACATTGCCGGCGCTGTCCTGGTACATGGTTTCGGAAGCCGCTACCGGGGCTGTCTCGCGATAGTCCAGGGCACCCGTCTGGCCGGAGGCGCTGCGGTATACCATAAAGCCGCCGCCGCCGATGTTGCCGGCCACGGGCAAGGCCACGGCCAGTGCAAACTGGGTCGCTACGGCCGCATCATAGGCGTTGCCGCCCTGCTCCATAATCTGCATGCCCACCCGCGAGGCCTCGGGGTGCGCCGATACCACCATTGCTTTTTCGGCGGTATACCCCCGCGCCTTGCTGTTGCCTGCTATCTGCGTATTGGTGGCGCAGCTGCTTAGCAAGCCGGGTAACAGTGTTATCAACAGCAGCCATACCTGAAGCGTAGCTGCTTTCGTTGCTCTTAAGCCCATCGTTCGTTTTTATCAGGATTAAAACAAAACCGGTGATCGTTGGTTAAACATGTATATCCGGTCGCCTGCTAAGGTACACACTTCCGCTTATTTTAAATCATTTCCGGAAGCCGCTCCTACCTATTTCCTTCAAGGTCATCTCTTTCAGGCCGCCAGCAGCGTGCCCGAACAGGTATAAAGAAGGGCAAAGGAGCAAACCCACCTGGCGTAAGTGCGTTAAAAAGGCGGTGTTCCCTTACCTTTGCCGGCACATTGCCCGGGGTTGCCGCGCTATACTTACCCGCTGTGTGGCAGCAGGCAGGTGCAAGGCCCTCACAAGGCAAAACGTTTAACAAAGTATAAATTGATATGAAAGTAGACATCTGGTCCGATATCATGTGCCCCTTCTGCTATATTGGCAAACGCAAGTTTGAAAACGCGCTGGCACAATTCCCCAACGCCCAAGAAGTAGAAGTGGTTTGGCACAGCTACCAGCTGCAGCCCGACGTGCAGCATGTGCCCGGCAAGGACACCTATGATTTTCTGGCGGAAATAAAAGGCACTACCCGCCAGCAGGCGCAGGAAATGAACAACCGCGTGGCTGACATGGCCCGGGAAGTAGACCTACACTATAATTTTGACAAAGTACAGGTGGCCAACACTTTCGATGCCCACCGCCTGACCCATTTAGCAGCCAGCCATGGCCTGCAGAGCCAGGCAGAGGAGCGCCTCTTTGCAGCCCACTTTATTGAAGGCAAGAACGTGCAGGATCCTGAAACACTGGTGCAACTGGGAACTGAGATCGGCCTGGACGCAGCCGAGGTGCGCACCATGCTGGCGTCTGATGCGCTGGCCGAAGAGGTAAACGCCGATATCCAAACAGCCCAGCAGATCGGCGTCAACGGCGTGCCCTTTTTTGTGATCAACCACAAGTATGGCCTCTCGGGCGCCCAGCCCAGCGAGGTTTTCCTGAAAGCCCTGCAGCAGGTATGGCAGGAAGAAAAAACTGAAAAATAAGGCTCCGCAACAAGTACAGACATATGACAAACGAAAAGCAAAACCTGGCTGGTATTCCTGTATCCGTACTCGATCTGGTGCCTGTGCTGGAAGGTAAAACCGCGGCCGAGTCGTTCCGTAACAGCGCAGACCTGGCGCAGCACGCCGAGCAGTGGGGTTACCAGCGCTACTGGCTGGCCGAGCACCACAACATTGCCGGCATTGCCAGTTCGGCCACCTCGCTGCTGATCGGCCATATAGCCAGCAGCACGTCCACGATCCGGGTAGGCTCGGGCGGCATTATGCTCCCCAACCACGCCCCATTAGTCATTGCCGAGCAATTCGGCACGCTCGAAACCCTTTACCCCGGCCGCATTGATCTGGGCCTGGGCCGCGCGCCCGGCACAGACCAGGTAACAGCCATGGCCCTGCGCCGCGACCTGCGGGGCAACGTGGAGGATTTTCCGCAGCATGTAGCGGAGTTACAGGCTTACCTGGGACCAGCCGATGCCGGCGCGCGGGTGCGCGCCATTCCCGGGGAAGGTACCCGGGTACCTATCTGGCTGCTGGGCTCCAGCACCTATGGCGCCCAGTTGGCCGGTATGATGGGATTACCCTATGCCTTTGCCAGCCATTTTGCCCCGGCCAGCCTGCAGCTTGCCCTCAAAGTATACCGCGAAAGCTTCCAACCCTCCGAAAGCCTGCAGGAACCCTATGCTATGGCCTGCGTGAATGTAGTTGCCGCCGACACGGACGAAGAAGCAAACCGCCTGGCTACTACGCTATACATGTCGTTCCTGAATGTCATCCGCGGCACCGGAAAGCCGGCCCAGCCGCCGGTGGATAGTATGGACGGCCTTTGGGATGGCTCGGAAAAATATTCGGTGCACCAGATGCTGCGTTATTCCTTTATCGGCAGTGCCCACACCGTGCAGGAAGAGCTACAGGCGTTCCTCGACGATACGCAGGTAGACGAGATCATGGTGGCTTCCAACATTTACGAGCACGCGGCCAGGCTGCACTCTTACGAGCTGCTTTCAGGCTTATTCAAAAAGGTATAAGTATAGCTACCCCACCCCTCCGTATCTCCGCGGAGCCGGCGGGGCACCCTTCAACATAGCACATGGACGATAACCAGACACGGCGCAGCAAAGAGGCGCTCCAACACCTTTATAACAACGTGCTGCCCCAACTGGCAACGCACATCCACCAGAACCTGACCGACATTACACCCCTGTTCCACGATTTTGGCCTGGAGATCGTAGTCGATACCTGGACAAAGGACCCAGACGCCGAGGAGGGCACACCCATCAGCATCGAAAACGGCAACGTGCAGCAAATGGGCTTAAAACTTCGCCTGGAGGGTTTTGAACGGGCAGGCGCTCCGCCATTTGATATCACCAAAGACCTGCTGCTAAAACTGGGTTATATGAGCTATGAAGTGGGACCTGGCAAAAACGTGGTCTGGCTTGAAAAGATGTATTGCCAGAACTGGACAAAGCAGGAGTATGAGGAAATTGCCGGCAAATGGAGCGAGGAGCTGATCGAGGAAATAACTCAGCGCCTGCAGAGCCTGCACTAACGTTTTGCAGGCTATAGGACGCAGTGCTTTTGCAGCCGGGGAAGTATGGCCAGCAAAAACGACATGTTGCTGATCAGGAGCCGGCCTGCCTTATACAAAATCGCCGGAGGCAATGTTATAGGCCTGTCCTTTTGGCAACACATGCATGATCAGGTTCTCCATGCAAAGTGCCTCGCCTTCGCGGATGTCCTTGTAATTGTTTTTTTCCAGCCTGCGCCCGTCGAGCACGATTACCAGCCCTGAGCCGATCGTTTCGATGCACCGGTTCTGTTTTATCAGGATGCCGGTATCTTCTCCAAGACCGATGCCGATGCAGGAAGGCACGCAAGCAATGGCCTCGATGAGGCGCGGGATGCGGCGGCGGTTTACAAAGTGGGTGTCTATGATCACATGCTTCAGCAGCCCCAGGCCAGCCTGCATCGTCACAGTTCCTTTCACCAGCGAGTCCATCTCCAGCGAGCCATGTATCATGTGCAACGACAGGGCCATAGCGCCGGCACTGGTCCCGGAAATTAGGAACTTTTCCTCCTGTTGATAGCGGCGCCGAAGTATGGCGAGTGCCTCCGAATGAAGAAAAACCCGCGTAATACGGCTTTGGTCGCCGCCCGTAAACATCACGGCATCCGCTTTGCAGAGCCGCTCCAGGTAGTCGGGCCGGTGGGCATCCGCAGCTTGTTGTATGGGCAGCACGCCCACATTATCACAGCCTAGCAACAGGAACGCATGCGTATACACTTCGCCAGCCTGTTCGGGCACCAGGGCTGCCGTGGTCACTACCTCGATGCGGGTGCCCGGCCCGTACAGTTCGTCGTGTATCCGCTTCAAAATGCCCTGGTCAAAAAAGGAGCCCTGCCTGGCGAGCGTTGCCTCTCCCGTTCCTTTGTCCTCGTTGCCGCCAATGGCCACTAACTTTCCTTTCGGCACCTGCATGGATTACAAATAAGCTTATTGCACACGTATGGTCCCCTTCATCACCGGGTGATAGCTGCAGTAATAGACTGCACTTTTGGTGGCTACCATGCTCCAGGATTTTCCGGAGATCAGGTCCGGTGACTTCCAGGTTTTGCCTGAAGCTTCTGTTACGTTGTGGGTAACGATGTCCCGGTTAATAAAAACAATTTTGTCGCCCTTCTGCACGGTAAGCTCCGCCGGCTGAAACTGCATCTGCTTTATTTCTACGGTATATGTTTTAGGGGCAGGGTTAACCCGGGCTGGTGTGTGCCCATACAAAAGAAAGAAGGCACACACCAGGTATACCCCACTTAGCCGGCGCGCAATGGAAGATCTCATTTGCCCTGCAATTCTGTTTGCAACATTTGGGCATGCTCCAGGTGGGTTTTAAGAGCGGGTACTATACTTTGGAGCAATTCCTTTAATTCAGCATTTTCCGATTCCGGGATCAACAGGTTTTCTACCGCCCCGATCACAGCTTTGTGGTAGGCCACCTCGTTGTCGATGTAAGCTTTGTCAAAGGCCACGCCGGATTTGGTGCGCAGCATTTTGTCTGTTGTGGCAGCATCGGCCAATAATTTCTTGCTTACGGCATTGTCCTGCGGGGTAACACCCAGCTTCTGAACAAGGGCCACGGCCTGGTCGATTACGGCTTGATGGTCGCTGGCCATGGTCTGCGCAAACTGGAGCACCTTCGGATCTTTTGACCTTTCTTTTGCGATTTTGGCGTGATCAATATCGATCTGGTTGGCAACCACAGCCACCGAAGCTACTTCCGGATCCGATAGTTCCGGGTTATCCTGCGCAGCAGCTGGCACGACCGGTAAAAGGAGGCAGCACAACATCCCTGTTGCCCATGCCGCCATTGTTTTCCAAGTTCTCATACGTTCTGGTTTTGTGGTTTATTAAGATTAGATGCCACAAAACAGGAACGGTTACAAAGTTCCAGGAAATTAATTCCCGTCGCCCGCCAGGGCAAGTCCCTGGAGGTATGGCGCTTGCCCCGGCACACCACGAGTAGCATGCAACAACATAGGTTGGCCCCCGTAAATGGGGAGCATTGTAGCTGCAGGCACCTTTTATACTTTGCCTGCAAGCATACTTATGCCCGGCTGGCGCAGCAGCAAGATGGGACCGGTAAAAAGCAGCGGCGCGCTGAATGAGACCAAACTTGCCGGGCAGCAAAATCATCAGCAAGGGCCATGGGCAGAAACGCCCCTTTTATACCTGGCAGCGGACTGCTGCCACAGGCCTGCTTTGCCACTTTGTGAGCAGCGGGCGGATGCCGTTTATTTCGAAAAATACGCAAATTTTAACATATGATTGAAGCCGTTAAATTCTGGAACGAACCGAACAACAAATCACACTGGGCTTTTGAGATCGACCCGGAATGGCGGATCTACGCCGAAATGGTAAAGCAGTCAGCGGAGGCTGTGAAAGCCGAGAACCCTGCTGTGCTTCGTGTGCTCGGCGGCATTTCGCCCATCGACCCGCATTTTATCAAAACGCTGGAAAAACACGGGGCGCTCGAGAACATGGATGCCGTAGCCGTGCACGGTTTTCCGCTGGATTGGAATCTCTGGTCGATACACGACTGGCCTGCTAAAATTGCAGAGATCGAAGCGGTAACTCATTTGCCGGTGTGGGTAACCGAAGTGGGCGTCTCTACCTTTGGCGCGGAAGAAGTGCAGGAGTTTGGCCTTCGGCGCACAGCCGAACTGTTGCTGGGCCGCGTGGACAGGATCTTCTGGTACAGCCTCTATGACCTGCCACAGGCCTGGGAAGCTACCACCCGCCACCGCGAAGCTGAAGGCTCTTCATACTACCGCCACTTCCATATGGGCCTGCTGCGCGAAGACGGCACCCCAAAGCTGGCCCTGAAGCACTTCTCGGATTATACGCCCGAAATGGGCATCTGCCAGTGGTTCCACTTCGAAGATCACCGCCTGGAGGCCGCCGTGGACTGGCTCCGGAAATTAGGGGTAAAAAAATTACGCACCGGCTTAAGCTGGGCTGACTGGCTGCGACCGGATGCCGAACAGTGGTTCGACAAAATGATGAAAGCACTGGAAGAATTTGACCTGACCGTAACGTTCTGCTTTACGCCGGAAGCAAAAGGCGTACAGCCGCACCACACCAGTCCGCCGCAAAACATAACAGAGTTTGCCGATTTCTGCAGCGAAATGATGCGCCGCTATGCGCGTTAAGGGGCTATACTACTAAAAGACAGGTATGGCTGCTAACAAACCCGACGATTCTGCCGCTGCGTGGATGCGCCACATGCGCCGGGGCGCGTTTGAAGAAGCGTGGCAAAACAGCGACCAAACGCTCAGAGCCCGGGCCGGCAAACCGTGCTGGCACCTGCCGCGCCATTTCCAGTATATCTGGGATGGTGCCTCGCTGGAAGGGAAACGCGTGCTGGTGCGCTGCTACCATGGCCTGGGTGATACGATCCAGTTTATCCGCTATGCGCCCCTTTTAAAGCAAGTTGCCGCTGAGGTGAAAGTATGGGCCCAGCCCCCGCTCCTGCCGCTCCTGCAAACGGTGGCAGGCATCGACGAGCTGCTGCCGCTGCACGACGGCACGCCCGATACGGAATATGACGCAGACGTAGAGATCATGGAGCTGCCCCATGTTTTCCGGACTACCTTACACACCATTCCCGCTGCCGACAAGCCCTACTTGCACGCAGCGCCGCTGCCGCTCTCTTCGGAGAAAGATACGCTTGCCGTGGGGCTTGTGTGGCAGGCAGGAGACTGGGACGAACGCCGTTCTGTGCCATTTTCTGTGCTTGCGCCGATTGCAAAAGTGGCCGGCATCCGGCTATACATCCTGCAGGCCGGGGCAAAAGCAGCCGGGTGGCAGGAAGGCTTTGGCGAGCATCCCGGAGAGTTTGCGCTGCACGAGTATGCCCGGGTGCTGCGGGGCCTGGATTTGCTGATCACCGTGGATTCGATGCCGGCACACCTGGCTGGCGCCCTGGGCATACCTGTCTGGACCTTATTGCATGCCGAGGCGGACTGGCGCTGGATGGAGCACCGCGACGACAGCCCCTGGTACCCTACCATGCGGCTTTTCCGGCAAACCCAACCGGGTGATTGGGAAAATGTGATCCGGGAGGTAACCGCAGAACTGGAGAAACTACCCAGTAGCTTAAAATTAACTGTTTAGCAACCAACAATACGGCTGGTAATTGCCTTAACATACCACAAAGCCTGCTTATTCTGAAGGCCCGGTAGTTTTGTGTCAGACATACATCCCCAAAATCATAAACAATAAAAAGCCGGCAAAGAATGCGGAGGTATGCCAGGTGGTTTCTTCTATCTCATGCGCTTCAATTAACAATTCTTCCGTTACTAAAAACAGCAAGGCAGATAGCCCAAAAGATAAAACTATTTGAAGTACCTGGTGCGAAAGGCTTTGCAAAAAAGTAACACCTAATATGGCGCTTACTAAAAAGACGGAAGCAAGAGCCACAACCAAACCGAAGGCTTGTTTCTTACTTGCGTAATTTTCGCCAAGTTCGGTGGCGGTTGCCATACCTAACGATAACAGCTCAACCGACAGAGCGAAGGCAAGCAACATCCCTTCTGTGTTTCCGGCAGAGAAGCCTATACCCAACAGAAGCCCGTCTATCAATACATCAACAGCAACAGCTATAAGCAAGCCCCATGGCAAACTGTTTTCTGTGCTACGTTTCCTAACCGTTTCACTTGGCTCTGTCAGCTTCCTTATGCCAATCATGGCCATGAACCCCAGTACAAAACCAATGGTAGCCAGAACAGGTGAATGATTGCGGATCACGTCTGGCAGGATCTCAACAGCTACAACAGAAAACACAACACCTGCAGCAAAATGAAGTATAATGCTGCGTAAGTTCGCCCCTGGTTTTCGTAGCGTCGCAAATCCACCTCCCACAATCATGGTAAAAACCGGGATTAATGAAAACAAAAGCACCTTCAAAAAGATCTGCGACATAAATCTATTTATTTACCACTTCCGTGTCAGGTTGCCATACGTGTTAAGCAGGGGCAAGTAAACCGAATGCACATAACAGGTGAAGTATACTCAGCCAGTAAAGCAATTTACCTATTGCTTTAAGCCTTTAAACCGATTCACCATTTCGCTTAATTTACCCTGATAATAAGCATACCCGTGATAAATGGAAATAGCCAACCGGGCCCAGCCCAGGTAGAGCTGCGGATTTTGCAGGCGGCGCGCTAACCGGAACACATGCAGGCTCCAGGCCGAAATATAATACCGCATCCGGTAGATCAGCTTCCGTTGCCGTGCAGGCGTGATAGCATCCGGAGCCACCCGCTTGCGCGGCCGTACGCCCCGGCGGTGCCAGGTGAGCCTGTAAGCCAGTCCCTCGCGCCGCTGCCGTAAACCAGCTGCTTGTGTCTGCACCACGAACTCGTCATTCACCGTTTCCAGCTGCAACCGGCCTTCCGTAATGGCGCTTGCTACCAGTTGCGCCACTTCCGGCGAGCGCACCACCACTACATTGGTCCCTCTACCGTCGGAAGAATAAGGCTCCACCCAGGCATCGCCGAACGAAATGTCCGAGGTTTCGGCCATCACGTCATCGCAGAAGTTACACGCCGAGTTCATGAAAAAGCCTGCGCCCCAATCGCCATCGGCCAGGTGCCACCAGTCTTTGTTCACCTCCTGGCCGTTGCGCAGAGTCAGGCGGGCATTGTACCAGTTGGCCGGGCGGCTGGGGTCTTTGTGCCGAAACTCGACCCGCTGAATATCGGTAACCGGTACCTGCATCTGCCAGGCAAAGCTTTCGACAAAGCGGGCGCTCTTCATATGCCCGCAAAAAAGCCCCAGCGTAAAGCGGATCCTGTCACGGAAAAGCGACTCCTCGCTCCGAAGCAGCTGCACCGCCTTGATAAAGCAGGGAATCCCGATGACGGCATAGCGGCCGGGCACTTCCCGGATCATACGCAACACTTCAGACAGCTCGATGGGGTAATAGCGCGACTTGGCTCCCTCCCGGATCTCGGCTTCGGTGCGGGAAATGCGGTAGCGGAAGAACCGCCCATCCTGTTGCGGATCCTGGGTGGCTACCACATGCGCTACGCCATCAATCAGGCCTTTGCGCAGCAGCTCCGTTGCCACCCAGGTCACCATGCCCCCCGAGCTTCCCTGCAACCGAAACTCCTCTTCGGCCACATACCCTACATACGCCGTCTGGAAACTACCCAAGGCCGCATCGTGGTGTGGGGCTTCCGGGAAAAGGTTGGCCGCCAGTTCGTCTTCGTTCTTTGCCTCCGGCGAGAAAGGGCAGGTATTAGTAAAGCGCTCGGTGGGCTGTGCATACCAGTCGCGGTCGCCATGCGGTTTAAGTTCTCCCAAGGCATCGAATCCCATTTGCGTATCGGGGGTGCCGGTTTGGGCTACGCAGCTCCCGCACCCGATGCACAAACCGGAACGGACAATATCATGGGGGCTGAGCAGCTCGTTCATGCGTAGTTCAGTTGTTTCAAGCTTAAAGCCCGGTCCAGGAAAGCATCGGAAGTATGGCGCAGTTGTTCGATCTTCTGCAGGATATCCGGATCGAGTGGCTCTCCCAGGCGGGCATCAAATACAGCGGCAGGCGTGCCTTCCCAGATCAGGTGCTTTTCGCCGCCGACCTTCGCCATCAGCCCTTTCAGCTTGTTGCTGCGGTAAGGTGATGCCTCGCAGGCAAACGGTTTGGCATTGATGAGCGAAAAAACGCAGCCATGAAAGAAGTTGGTAACCACGGCTTGGGCGCCGGCTATAAAATGGGCAAACTCGTGCGGGTCGGCAGTGAGCCATTGTTCATCGGCCCAATCGTTGCGGTACCCAATGCTGATAAGCGGCAACTGCCTCTTGCTTGCCCACTCGCGTATTTCCTGAGTAAAGAAATCGGAAAAGTTATGCCCGTACACAGCCACATACGGTTTATGAAGTTTATCCAGGTTGTGCGCCTCGGCTTGTATCGGAAACTGCAGGCACGGGTCTAGCACCATGTCCGGTTCTATGCCCAGGGCATTGCGCACTATAGCCTGGGAGTTTTCGTCGCGCACCGAGATCATATCAAAGTTCCGCAGCCTTTCGGCCCATACTTGTTCCAGCCCCCAGGCAGCATCGTAATTCCCGAAACTGGCCGCATACGAGATGAGGCGCTCTGCCCGGAGGCCTTCGCCGTAAAACAACGGGCACTGGTTGTACCACGGGTGCGCCAGGTTCCATACTTCGTCGCTGCCTACCACCACCGCATCGTAGGGCTCCATTTCGGCAGGATTGTCGAGCTGAAAACGAGGCGAGAGCGGCAGGGTACGGAAGGCTTCGAAGAACTTGAGGATCTTTTCGCGGTAAAGCGGGTAATCCGATTTGGGCACATGCGTGGGCAGCACCGGCTGAAAGGCACACGTCCACTCGGCCCTGTTTACCGGTTGCGAATCATGATCCAGTATAACAGCCTCGTGTCCGCGGGCGCGGAGCCCTTCTACCAGGCAGCGGGCCTGCCAGTAACTGCCGTAATTGATACAGCGATGAAATGTAAGCACTCCGATTTTTAAAGCTGTCATGTGCGTTCTCTCTTCCTTGTCTTCTCTGAAAAAGCCCTGGTTTATACTTCGTTCTTTCCTCTGCGGCTTGCCGGCTACAACGGGAACGGCAGGAGTTGCGTACCCTTGTGTGCCTTGCCGGAGCAGGATGAAACACAGGTAATGGCTACGTTGCCCGAAAGCCCTTAGTTATGCTGTAAATGCCGGCAGCAAAGTATAGTACCTGATACAAAACAGATTAACCGATTTAAATGACCCGATTTCTCCTCATCCGCCATGCCACCAACGATACGGTTGGCAAGCGCCTCACCGGCCGCATGGCTGGCATCTCCCTGAATGAAGAAGGAAAAACCCAGGCCCGGAAACTGGCCGAACGGCTGGCAGGCGTGCCGCTTGCTGCCGTTTACAGCAGCCCCCTGGAGCGGGCCCAGGAAACGGCTGCGCCTCTTGCCGCCAGCCATCACCTGGAACATACCGTATGCGAAGACTTTATAGAGATCAATTTTGGAGATTGGACCAACGTTACGTTTGAGGAACTGAGCGGCCAGCCAGCCTTCCAACGCTTCAATACGTTCCGGAGCAGTTCCCGCATACCGGGGGGCGAGCTGATGCCGGAAGCACAGGCCCGCATGATCGGTGGCCTGGAGAAACTGCGGGCACAGCATTCACAGCAAACGGTAGCCGTGGTGAGTCATGCCGATCTGATCAAATCGGCCGTGGCCTATTATGCAGGTATTCATCTAGATCTGTTTCAACGCATCGAAATAAGCCCGGCTTCCGTAAGCGTAATTGAAATTTACGATGAAACGGCTAGGATTCTTCTGGTAAACGATACCGGGGAGCTAAAATACTAAGGGCCTGACGTGTATACTTCCTCTCAAAATTATTTTCAACCCTGTCAACTATAAGTCACATGCAGAATGTCATAGAAAAAGCAGACGGTAAGCTGGGCATCTTAATACCTGGTTTAGGCGCTGTCGCCACCACGCTTATTGCCGGTGTAGAAGCCGTAAAAAAGAACCTGGCGCAGCCGGTCGGCTCTTTAACCCAGATGGGCAGCATCCGCCTGGGAAAAAGAACCGAGAACCGTTTCCCCAAGATCAAGGACTTTGTGCCGCTTGCCAGCCTGGAGGACATTGTTTTTGGCGGCTGGGACCTGTATAACGACAATGTGTTTGAAGCGGCCATGAACGCCCGTGTGCTGGAGCCCATGATGCTGCATGCCGTGAAAGCCGAACTGGAAGCCATAAAGCCCATGAAAGCGGTTTTTGATAAATCGTATGTCGCCAACCTCGACGGCCAGCATGTAAAACAGGAGGCTACCAAAGCCGACCTGGCCAAAGCGGTAATGGATGATATTGAAAATTTCAGAGAGGCCAATGACTGCTCGCGCCTGGTGATGGTCTGGTGCGGCTCTACGGAGAAATACATCGAGGTATCGGAAGTGCACCAAACCATTGAAGCGTTTGAAGAAGGTCTGCAGGCAAACGATCCGGCTATTTCGCCAAGTATGATCTATGCCTATGCCGCTATCAAACTGGGCATTCCGTTCATGAATGGCGCCCCGAACCTCACCTGCGATATTCCGGCCCTGATCGAGCTGGCAAAACAAACGGAAACCCCCATCGGCGGCAAAGACTTTAAAACCGGCCAGACGCTGATGAAAACCATCCTGGCGCCCGGCCTGCATGCCCGCGCACTGGGCATCAAAGGCTGGTTCTCGTCCAACATCCTGGGCAACCGCGACGGATATGTGCTCGACCACCCGGATAACTTCAAGACAAAAGAAGTGTCCAAACTGAGCGTGCTGGATGATATTCTGCAGCCCGAAGTTAACCCGGAACTCTATGGAGAGCTTTACCACAAGGTACGCATCAACTACTACCCGCCTCACGGCGACAACAAAGAGAGCTGGGACAATATTGATATTTTTGGCTGGATGGGCTACCCGATGCAGATCAAGATCAACTTCCTGTGCCGCGATTCTATCCTGGCAGCGCCTATTGTGCTGGACCTGGCCCTGTTCAGCGACCTGGCCAAGCGTGCCGGCATGAGCGGCATACAGGAGTGGTTGTCGTTCTATTTCAAATCGCCGCAAACCGCCGAAGGCCTGCGTCCCGAGCACGACATTTTCAAGCAGCTTATTAAGCTGCAGAACACGTTGCGCCACATGATGGGCGAAGACCTGATCACGCACCTGGGCCTGGACTATTACCAGGACCTGGTAGAGGCGCTATAGCAGAAAGCAAGTATAAACGCCGCAGTACGCATGCTGCGGCATAAAACAAAAAGGCCTGCCGATCAGTGATCAGCAGGCCTTTTTAATGGTACTGTGGAGATGCAGGGATTCGAACCCTGGTCCAGACAAGGAAATCAACGGGCTTTCTACATGCTTAGACTTATTCGGATTGTCGGGAGCTTGCAAGTATAAGTCAGGCTTATGCGCACTCCTTAGATGCTTTGGTTTCGACTGGGCACCGCACCCTTGCCCAGGCTAGTAAATCGGATCGAAGCCTCTATGTGCAAGCAGATTCACGAAACCTGCACGAGACTATGGCAATTGCTTAATACTTGGATTAAGCAGCCATGGCGTAGTTATATTCGCCAGTTATTGTTCGAACGGATTTTTTAACAGGTGGTACGTTCATCACCCGACATGCTTACACGCTATTTGCACAAGCTGTCAATTCCAGTCATCCCCGTAAGTTAAAGAACGTTTTCTTGCTGTTTATTCTTCAAGAAACATGCCACAAAGATACGCATATTTACGGCATTTGATCGCTGCTTTTGTAAATAATAAACGCTTTTATACTTAGAAAAGGTTTCCGCTCCGCTAAGTATAAAAGCATCTACCTGGTTTACTTCAGAGCCGCGGCCGCCTGGCCTGTCATAACGGGTGGCGCGTAAAGGTCTGCCACCGAGTTGGTATACTTACAGTAATCGATCGGTTTAATTCGCTGGAACACTTTTGGCTGCCTGGCTCCGGTGGGCACCAGCATCAGCGACTGTTTGCCATCCACTTTCTCCCGGGTAAAGTCTGCTCCTTCGCGGTTGTCGAACTTCACGTCAAAGTAATACAGGTACGGGTATACCCAGTTGGCGTATTGTGCCTTGCTGGCACCCGAGAGGCTGCGGATCTCCAGCTGATCATAGTTGCTGGCGATGGCCTGCTGAAACTCCACGGCATTCAGGGGCACATTGTTGAGCACCGGCATCACATCAAACTGGCCATCCAGCAGCACCCACTTTTGCAGGTCGGGCAAGTATACTTCCAGCAACACGTGGCCTGCTCCAAATTCAATCGTTTCGGCCTCCTTCATTTTTAACCCCATGGTGCGGGCAGGCAACCCGATCGCGTTCAGGCAGGCAGTGGTCACAATGCCATACTCTACACAACGGAACTGCTTGCCTTCTTTTACTTCGGAAAGGATCGTGAGGGCATCCGGCTTGCTGGGTTCATTCATGCCGTTGTGTTGCCACTGCTGATGCACCCAGTGTACCATGCGCAGGGCCTTTTCGGTATCGTTAACAGCGCCTGCCACCAGGGCATCCAGCTGATACTGCTCCCGCAGGGTATTCAGGTAAGGGTTACCGGCATTTTTTTCATACTGCATAGTATAAGCCGGCACCTTGCTTTTTGTGTCGAACGCCAGGGCCTTAAAGCCATATCCCTGCAACTCGGTCAGGGCATACTGGCCGTTCAGGAGTACATAGAACGGGTAGGATTTCCCTGGTTTTACAGCAAAGCGGATAGAATCAGAATCGGTATAAAAAGCGACCTGCGCCTTTTTGCCGTGCACCGGAATTTTGAGCACATCCGGCGAAATCTGCGGCGAAATGTTCCAGCTTCCTTTTACCCAGTCGTTGCCGATCCGGTAGTCGGCCAGGGTTGTGCGCGCTTCTATCACCGGCAGGCCTTTGTAGGTTTTCTGGGCGTAGGCTGGCAAAAAGTAAACAAGCAAGGCAAACAGTACTACTAAAGATTTTTTCATGGTTTTGTTTTGTACAAATGGGTCGGATATTAAAATTTTATTCGGTGCGCAGCGAGGAAACCGGCGTGGCTACCGCTGTTTTAATGGCATGGAAGCTGAGCGTGAGCATGGCAATGAGGAAGGTGGCCACAAAAGCAGCCGCAAAGATCCACCAGCTCAGCTCTGTGCGGTCGGCATAGTCGTTGAGCCAGCTGCTCATAAAGTACCAGCCCAGCGGCAGCGCAATGGCGTTGGCAATGAGCACCAGTTTGAGGAAATCCTTGCTCAGCATCAGCACAATGCTCGCCACGGAAGCGCCCAGCACTTTGCGGATGCCAATCTCCTTAGTGCGCTGCTCGGCGGTGAACAGAGCCAGCCCGAACAAGCCCATACAGGAAATAAAGATGGCGATAAAGGCGAAGTACCTTGTCAGCGCGCCCATAATGGCCTCGCTTTTATACATGCGCTCGTAATCGTCGTCCATAAAGTGGTACTCAAAGGGGAAAGCCGGGTTCTGCCGCTTCAGGATGCGCTCGATGGTGGCCATGGTTTCAGGTGTCCGGCCACCGGCAACGCGGGCAAACAGGGTATTTTCGTCCTTGGGCTGCAGGCGCAGAATAAGGGGCTGCATGGGGATGTGAATGGAGGTAGAGTAAAAATTCTTCATCACCCCGATAATGTGGCCCTTGTTGCCCCACTCCACCCACTCGCCTACCGGCTCTTTCAGCTGCATGAGGCGAGCTGCTTCCTCGTTCACAATAAAAGCGGCCGTGTCGGTGCCATACTCCCTGGAGAAGTCACGGCCTTCCTTCAGCGCGATCCCCATGGTTTTCAGGAAATCGTAATCTACCGTCATCACGCTAAACAGGATATCGGCATTCGGATCTTTGCCGTTCCAGTTAATGCTGCCCGTCGAGTTACCCACCATGAGCGGGTTCTGGTTAGCCGCCGTTACGGCCAGCACGCCCGGCGTGTTGAGCAGCTCGCGCTTGATCACCTCATAACGGTTGTTCATCTCTCCTTCTATCGGCACGTATACCAGGTTCTCGCGGTTCAGGCCGATGTTTTTGGTGCGGATGTAGTGCAGCTGCAGGTATACCACCAGCGTGCTGATAATGAGCAGCGCCGAAAGGATGAACTGGAACACCACCAACCCTTTGCGGAACACGGCCACGTTTCGGTTCAGCTTCACGGTGCCTTTGAGCACCACGGCTGGGTCGAACGAAGAAAGGAAGAACGCCGGGTAGCTGCCCGAGATAACGCCGGTAAGTATGGCCACGCCCAGCAGCAGGAAAATGAATTGCGGATCGGCCAAGTTCAGTTCAATATACTTACCGGTCAGGTCGTTGAAGTGCGGCAGCAGGATGCCTACCAGGTTTACGGCCACAAACAGCGCCAAAAAAGCTACCAGCAGCGACTCTACCATAAACTGGCGGATAAGAGCCGGCCGGCTTGCCCCGATGGCTTTGCGCACGCCCACTTCTTTGGCCCGTTTGGCCGAGCGCGCCGTAGCCAGGTTCATGAAGTTGATGCAGGCAATTACAAGGATAAAAACAGCCACAATGATAAACAGGCGCACATATTCTATCTGGCCGCCGCCTACTTTGCCATTCCGGAAATCAGAATAGAGGTACATATCCCCTACCGCCTGCACAAATATTTCTGTTTTAGAATCTTTGACGTGGCTTTGGTGAAAAGACTTGATCTTTTTGTTCAGCGACACAATGTCGGTACCGGGCTGCAGCTGCACAAACGTGCGCAGGGCGTTGCTTCCCCACTCTTTCAGCCATTCGTTGCCAGGGCTGTTGATCCAGTCCTGCACCGGCATTACGTAGTCGAACTGCATGCTCGAGTTCTTAGGCACATCCTGCACCACGCCCGTTACCTTGTAGCTCTTGTCATTGTTGATCTTAAACACCTTCCCCATGGCCTCTGCCGGCGAGTCGAAGAACTGCCGGGCGACCGTTTCCGAAATCACAACCGAGTTGGGCTGCTTCAGCACCTGCGTGGCATCGCCGTAGAGCAGCGAAAACGAGAACACCTCGAAGAACTCCGGATCGGCGTAGCGGCCATTTACCTTCAGCACCTTATCCTGATAGGAAAACAACTGCTTCCAATCCCAGGTCGTGCTGCGTACGGCATGCTTCACTTCGGGCAGCTCGGCCTCCAGCGCTTCGGCCAGCGGACCGGGTGTGGCATCCACAGTCAGGTCGTCGCCACCCGGGTAATGCTGCACTTCCATGATGCGGTACAGGTTGTCGATGTCGGCATGAAAGCGGTTGAAGCTCACTTCATCCTTCACCCACAGCAGGATCAGGATGGAGCAGGTCATGCCCAGCGCCAGTCCCAGAATGTTGATCAGGGAAAAGACTTTGTGGCGCATCAGGTTGCGGTACGCCATTTTAAGGTAATTCTTAAACATAGTTTTAGGTGTTAAGAGGTATCGGAATTCGTTTGTTCGTTTTCAGAAGCCTGGAAAAGCGGGCTGCGCTGAAAATAGCTAAGAAATTTGCATGCCACAAGGGCAAATATTTGATTGTCAGCGCATTTCGCACTTCATACCTTTAAAACCTGTCCGCTTTCGATACACTTCTACTTGCTACACCTGTGCGCTTGTGGTACAGGTCATCGTCTGAATCAGGATTTACAGGATGAAAGGATTGGCAGGATTAAAGTATAAATTTAGAATAATGCAGCTTGGAGTTTAAAATCCTGCAAATCCTGATTCAGAAAATTCATCCTGCTCTGGCTGATTCAGACATTTTCAAAGGAATTAGTATCTTCGAAGTATAAATTAGATTTCTGGCAAGTATGGCGCAGTTAAAAAATGCCCGCGTGTTGGTGGTTGACGACGAAACCGATGTGCTTTTCGCTTTTAAGATGTTGCTCAAACCCGAGGTGAAAGAAGTGGTGACGGAGAAAAACCCGGACAACCTGCTGGCCATACTTGCGCGGGAGCAGTTCGATGTCATTTTCCTGGACATGAACTTTAAAAGTGCCCTCAACACCGGCAACGAAGGTTTGTTCTGGCTCAGCCAGATCCTGGAGAAAGACAAGAACGCCACCGTTATACTGATCACTGCCTACGGCGATGTGGCTCTGGCCGTGAAGTCGCTGAAGATTGGGGCCTTTGACTTTATTATCAAGCCCTGGCAGAACGACAAGCTGCTCGAAACGCTGCACAATGCCCTGGAGCACCGGCAGCAGAAAAAGCGCGGCACCAAGTCCCCGAGCAGCACGCCCAAAGCCGCCGATGCCACCGCCATACTTGGCCAGTCGGAAGCCATACAGCAGGTGCTGCGCAAACTCGACAAGATCGCTCCAACCGAGGCCAATGTGCTCATACTGGGCGAGAACGGAACCGGAAAAGAACTCGTAGCCCGTGCGCTGCACCAGAAATCTTTCCGGGCCGGCAAGCCTTTTGTGAGCGTGGATATTGCGGCCCTGACCGAAACGCTGTTCGAAAGCGAGCTGTTCGGCTACAAAAAGGGCGCGTTTACCGATGCCAAAGAAGACCGCCCCGGCCGCTTTGAAGCCGCAAACGGCGGCACGTTGTTCCTCGACGAGATCGGTAATATTTCGCCGGCCATGCAGGCCAAGCTGCTCACGGTGCTGCAAAACCGCCAGGTCATTCCGCTGGGCTCCAACACACCCATCCCCGTAGACATCCGGCTGATCACGGCAACCAACGAGCCCATTTACCAGCTGGCTGCCCGCAACCTGTTCCGCAAAGACCTCATCTACCGCATCAATACCGTCGAGATCACCTTGCCGCCGCTGCGCGAGCGCCACGGCGACGTGGAGTTGCTGGCCCGCCACTTTGCCCAATATTATGCCACCAAGAACCATAAACCGGTGCCTGATTTTTCGGATGCCGCCCTCCGCAAGCTCAACCATCATACCTGGCCGGGCAATATCCGCGAGCTGCAGCACGCCGTAGAGCGCGCCATCATTATGGCCGAAAGTGACGTGTTGCAGCCCGAAGATTTCAGCTTCTCGGCCATGGAAGCGCCTGTAGCCGCTCAGCCTGCTGCGGCTTTTGTACCCGACATGACGCTGCCGCTGCGCGAGATTGAGCGCGAGACAATTATCCGCGTCATCGAGAAAAACAACGGCAACATCTCCAAATCGGCCAAAGAACTTGGCCTGACCCGCACCGCCCTTTACCGCCGCCTCAACAAGCATGATATTTAAGCGCCTCGAACTCGGGCTCTTCATCCGCCTGCTGCTTATTTTCGGGATGATGTTTCTGACGCTGCACTACCTGGTGCAGTTTACCTGGCTGCAGGTAACATCGGGTATACTTATTATGCTGGCCCAGGTAGGAGAACTGGCCAATTACATCACCCGCAGCAACAACGAGCTGGCCAAATTCCTGCAGGCCGTCAAACAACGCGATTTCTCGCAGCGGTTTAACGAGCATACCACCAACAGCTCGCTGCAGCAACTGCACACGGCTTTCAACCTCATCAACGACAGCTTTAAGCAGCTGCACATCGAGCGGGAAGCGCAGTTCCAGTACATGCAAACCATCCTGCAACTGATCGACACGGGCATTATGGCCCTGGATGAGGAAACGGGCGAAGTGGAATGGGTAAACGATGCGTTTAAAAAGATCCTGGGCCTACCCTACCTCAAAAACCTGGCTGGCCTGGAGCCCCGCTACCCCGACCTGTACGCGGCTATACTTACCCTGACCCCGAACGACAACAAATTGCTGAAACTGAAGCTGCCCGGCGGCTCCTCGCAATTGCTGCTTTCGGCTACGGCTTTTACCAAGCAGCACCGCGACATCCTGCTGATAGCAGTTAAGAACGTGAGCGCCACCGTAGACGCCACCGAAACCCAGGCCTGGCAGAAACTGCTGCGCGTGATGACGCACGAGATCATGAACTCGGTAGCCCCCATTGCCTCGCTGGCCGACAGCCTGGAGCGCCACGTGCATGCCGCCCACCAGAAGTATACCGCCGACCCGCAGGCCAAACCTGACCTGGAACTGCTGCAGGACACGGAAGAAGGCATTGGCATCATTAAAAAGCGCAGCGAAGGCCTGCTCCGGTTTGCCCATTTTTACCGCAACCTAAACAAGCAGCAGGAGCTGATGGTGACCACCGTGTATGTGCAGGAGCTCTTTAAAAGTATAAACGGGCTGATGCGTCCGCAGCTCGAAGCGCAGGGCATTGCACTAGAATGCCATGTGCACCCCGGCAGCCTCACCATTCAGGCTGATGTGAACCTGGTGGAACAGGTGCTCATTAACCTGCTGCTGAATGCCAAACGGGCAGTGCAAAACAGGCCGGACCCGCACATTATACTTGCCGCCGGCCCTCTCGACAATGGCAGCGTGCTGATAGAGGTGCAGGACAATGGCAGCGGCATTCCGGAAGAGCTGCTCGAAAGCATTTTCATCCCCTTTTTCACCTCCCACAAAGACGGCTCGGGCATCGGGCTCAGCCTGGCCAAGCACATCATGCTGCTGCACAAGGGAAGTATACAGGTAGAGAGCAAAGAAGGCGTGGGAAGTATATTCAAGCTGGTGTTTTAGGGCTTGCAGGTAACACCTGGCAGCCAGCGCTCATGCTAACACACAGCAGGTTCGGGCATTCCGCCAGGCTGTTAAACTTCCGCAAAAAGCTACCTATATCGTATAAATTAAATATTCATTTGAGTTTATCAAAAAAATAAGATTGGGTTGCTTACTTTAGAGCCCTTAAGGCAGAAGCCCCTATGAAAAAGCATTACCGATCTGATAAAAACTGCCTTAACTGCGGCACCACTGTTTCTGATAAATTTTGTTCTGCCTGTGGCCAGGAGAACCTGGAGCTGCACGAAAATTTTCTGCACCTGGCATTACACAGCATAAGCCACTACTTTCATTTCGAGTCAAAGCTTTTCAATAGCCTGGTTCCACTCTTCACAAAACCAGGGTTTCTGACACAAGAGTATTTTGCCGGCAGGCGCGCTTCGCACCTCAGCCCGATCAGCATGTACATCTTCATCAGCATCGTGTTCTTTTCGCTTTTCAACCTCAACTCAAACAGCAACAAAAAGGAAGTCATCAAAGACAAAGCTGCAGCGGAGAATACCATGACCAAAGCAGAAGCTGAAGAAGTAAAAAAAGTTGTTGGCAATGCCGTTTCTGCAGAAGCGGGAGAAGCCACGTACAACCTCCTCGACAAAGGCCAGGCAATTTCAGACAGTACCGGCAAGAAAAACGAGGCGGCCGTTGCTGCCCCCACTCACATAACACCATCAAATTTGTCAGTCAAAATTTTTGGCGACAATGCTGTATCACACTCTCTTAAAGCAAAATGGAAGGTGCTAGAGGATGATGAACTGAAATGGGAGCTCTTTAAGATCAAGCTGGTAAGCCATGTGCCTAAAATGATGTTTATCCTGCTGCCACTCTTTGCCCTGATCCTGAAACTGGTAAGCTTCCGATCATCAAAGTATTACACAGAGCACCTGATCTACTCTATACACGTACATTCTTTTCTATTCCTGTTCTTTTCGATCCTGATCCTGCTAAGCTGGGTGCTGCCTTTTATGGAGGATTGGCTACAATTAGCAGGCGCGCTGGTAGCTTTATGGTACATTTACCGCTCTATGCGCAATTACTACGGTAGCAGACGATGGCGCACCGTCTATAAGTTTTTCGTGCTGTTCTTTGCCTACAGTGGGCTGCTGCTTTTGAGCGGCTTTGTAGTTGTGATAGCCACCTTGTATACGATTTAAAGCTTTAAATCTATCGGGAATCCGTAAGCAAGTATAGTTTAGGATTGTCAATTCTGGTTAAGCTTCACTCCCCTTGCGCGCGAAGAACAACGCTACAGATCACTAACGCTTGCTTCCTCACACCTATCTAAGGCACAAAGCAATTAAATATAATTTTAAACACAACTAATTGCACATTGCTGTAGTTAAAGAAGTATAGGCTACCCTTTATTTCAACTTAGCAGCATGTACCCATGATTGAAAACAATAAAAAGCAGCAGGGCTCCCAGGCAAATTCTTCTGGCGCAGCAAATGAAAACGAACAGGGCCGCACGCTAACTACGCGGCAAGGCCACCCGGTAACCGATAACCAGAATATCCGCACGGTGGGCAACCGCGGACCGGCAACCCTGGAAAACTATCACTTTATTGAAAAGATCTCGCACTTCGACCGGGAGCGGGTGCCGGAGCGGGTGGTACATGCCCGAGGTGCCGGTGCCCATGGCGTATTCGAAGCCTACGGCAAAGTAGGCGATAAACCTATCGCCAAGTATACGCGCGCCAAATTGTTTCAGGGAAAAGGAAAGCAGACGCCGGTCTTTGTGCGCTTCTCCACAGTAGGCCATGGCACGCACTCGCCCGAAACCCTGCGCGACCCTCGCGGTTTTGCTGTTAAATTCTATACCGAAGACGGCAACTGGGACCTGGTAGGCAATAACCTCAAAATCTTTTTTATCCGGGATGCCATGAAGTTTCCGGACCTGATCCACTCGCAAAAGCCTGACCCGGTAACCAACATCCAGAGCGGCGAACGGATCTTCGATTTCTTTGCCGGCACCCCGGAAGCTACGCACATGGCTACTTTCCTTTTTTCGCCTTGGGGCATTCCGGCCAACTACCGCCAGATGCAGGGCTCCGGCGTAAACACCTACAAATGGGTGAACCAGGATGGCGAGGCTGTGCTGATAAAATATCATTGGGAGCCGCTGAAGCAAGGCATCCGCAACCTGACCCAGAAAGAAGCGGAAGAAGTGCAGGGCAAGAATTTTAACCATGCCACCCAGGATCTCTACGAAGCCATTGAAAAAGGCGATTACCCGGAGTGGGAACTCTGCGTGCAGATCATGAGCGACGATGAGCACCCGGAACTGGATTTCGACCCACTCGACGACACCAAACTCTGGCCAAAAGACCAGTTCCCCTTCCTGCCGGTAGGCAAAATGACCCTGAACAGAAACCCCGTGGATTATTTTAACGAAGTAGAACTGGCCGCTTTCGGCACGGGCGTGCTGGTAGACGGGCTGGAGTTCTCAGACGATAAAATGCTGCAGGGCCGTACGTTCTCTTATTCTGATACCCAGCGTTACCGCGTGGGCTCAAACTATTTACAGTTGCCGATTAACGCCCCCAGAACCCGCGTAGCGACCAACCAGCGCGGCGGCCAAATGGCGTACAAAACAGATTTTGCCGAGGGGCAGAACCCCCACGTAAACTATGAGCCATCGGTGCTGGGAGGACTGACAGAAGCGCAGAAAGCGGGCAAAGATTATACACCACGCTACGAAGCCAACCTTGTACGCCAAAAGATAGACCGGGCCAACGACTTTAAGCAGGCCGGTGAAACGTTCCGCAACTTCGAAGGCTGGGAGCGTGACGAGCTCATCATGAACCTGTCGAACACCCTGGCTGCCTGCGACAAGCGCATCCAGGATAAAATGGTGGAGTACTTTACCCAGGCCGATGAAGAATATGGCCGTCGGGTGGCCGAAGGCATCAAGCAGATGCGTGAGAAGATGCACCAGGATAAAGTGGCAGGCACTGACGGACCGATCGGCAATACTGCTACCAAAGAAGGCGTGCAGCAGGCCCAGCAGGACTCTCATTCCGCAAAACCCTACTAAAGCGGCATCCATTCAAAATCAGGTACGGAAGCTTATATGGCATTAGTATAAAATTGAATAAGGTCTTCACTGGAAAAGCCGTACCTGCTTGCGCGACCTTTTCTGTTTTCAGTGTTTATACTTGTTTGCAGGGATAAATACCAGAGCTTACCACAAAGGCAGCTTTTTACAGAGGCTGCCTTTGTTTTTACCACGCCGCTATCTTCCTAACCCTTCTACTTCTAAAGCGTTCATAGCCAATACAAGTATACAACTATATACCAGTCACTTATACTCAACCAAGCGCTATGAGCACCTCTCGTCTGCAACAGCCTGTATCCGATATTTTAGCAACAGCGGATGTGAAGATAAACGGTTCCCGTCCGTGGGATTTACACGTGCACGACGAGCGGTTCTACAAACGCGTGCTCACGCAAGGCACGCTGGGGCTGGGCGAATCGTATATGGACGGCTGGTGGGACTGTGCACAACTGGATGCCTTCGTTTTTCAGGCGCTGCGGGCGGATCTGTATAAAACGGCCCGGCTGGGCTGGCGCTCGGTGCTGAGCCTGCTGCTGCCAAAACTGCTCAACCTGCAGGCCAAAGGCAAAGCCGCCCGCAATGCGCAGCGGCACTACGACATCGGCAACAACCTCTACCAACTGATGCTGGACAAGCGAATGACCTACAGCTGCGGCTACTGGAAAAATGCCGACACCCTGGACGAGGCCCAGGAAAACAAACTCGACCTAATCTGCCGCAAAATACGCCTGCAGCCCGGCAAGCGGGTGCTTGACATTGGCTGCGGCTGGGGCAGCTTTGCCCGGTTTGCCGCCGAGAAGTATGGCGCTCAGGTAGTAGGCGTCACGGTATCGCAGGAGCAGGCAGCAATGGCGCGGGAGCGCTGCAAAGGCTTGCCCGTAGAGATCCGGTTGCAGGATTACCGCGATGTGCGCGAAACGTTTGACCACGTGGTATCGGTGGGGATGGCCGAGCATGTAGGCTACCGCAACCACCGCACGTATATGCAAACTGCTGCCCGCTGCCTGAAAGCGGATGGCTTGTTCTTGCTCCACACAATCGGCAATAACTTCTCCCGCACCTCTGCCGACCCGTTTACCGACACCTACATTTTCCCCAACTGCCTGATTCCTTCTATCAAACAACTGGGCGCAGCCATGGAGCACCTTTTCGTGGTGGAAGACTGGCACAACTTCGGTCCATACTATGATAATACGCTTATGGCCTGGTTCCACAATTTCGACCAGAGTTGGCCCCAGTTACAGCAACAGTACGGCGACCGGTTTTACCGCATGTGGAAATACTACCTGCTCTCCAGCGCCGGCTCATTCCGGGCCCGTAACAACCAGCTCTGGCAACTGGTGCTTTCCAAAAAAGGTATCGTAGGCGGCTATGAAGCGGTGAGATAAAAGCCCGGGGCTTCTTGCCCACAAACCTTACTGAGCGCGACCTGCTGCCACCATTTCTGCCCATCCTTTGTTGCAGGGTCTGAGGCTGCGTCCGTGGATAAGTCTATGGATAACTGCTGGATAAAAAGCACTCCCATCTCAGCTTCGGATTGATTATCTTTGTGTAATGGAAAATTTCGTAGTATCAGCGCGTAAATACCGCCCCACCACGTTCGACAGTGTGGTAGGGCAGCACCATATAACCAATACCCTTAAAAACGCCATCAGCAGCAAGCACCTGGCGCAGGCTTTCCTTTTCTGCGGACCGCGCGGCGTGGGCAAAACCACCTGTGCCCGTATTCTGGCAAAAACCATTAACTGCCAGAACATCACTCCCGAGACAGAAGCCTGCAACGAGTGTGAGTCGTGCCGCAGCTTTAATTCCAGCAGTTCGTTCAACATCCATGAGCTCGATGCGGCCTCCAACAACTCGGTAGAGGACATCCGTAACCTGGTGGAACAGGTTCGCTATGCACCGCAAACGGGCAAGTATAAGATCTACATCATAGATGAGGTGCACATGCTCTCAAACCAGGCCTTCAACGCGTTTCTGAAAACGCTGGAGGAGCCGCCTTCCTATGCCATCTTTATACTTGCTACCACCGAGCGCCACAAGATCATCCCGACCATTCTGTCGCGGTGCCAGATCTTTGATTTTAACCGCATCCGCATCGAAGACATGGTGCGCCACCTGGGCAGCATCGCCACCAAAGAAAGTATAACTGCCGAGCCCGATGCCCTGCACCTGATCTCGCAGAAAGCGGACGGTGCCCTGCGTGATGCTTTGTCGATCTTCGACCAGATGGTGACGTTCTCAGGCAGCAAGGTTACCTACAAAGCCACAGTCGAGAACCTGCACATCCTGGATTATGATTACTACTTCCGATTAACAGACCATTTGCTGACGGAAAACCTTTCGGGCTCGCTGCTGCTGTTTGATGAGATTCTGAAGAATGGCTTTGACGCCCATAACTTCCTGATCGGCATTGGCGAGCACTTCCGCAGTTTGCTCGTGTGCAAAGACCAGGCAACCGTGCAATTGCTGGAAGTATCTGATAACATCAAGGCAAAGTATGCGGAGCAATCGCAGAAATCTTCTGTATCGTTTTTGCTCTCGGGCCTGAACCTGGTAAGTACCTGCGATACCAACTACAAGAGCAGCAAAAACCAACGCCTGCACGTAGAGCTGTGCCTGATGAAACTGGCGCACCTGAATGCCGCGTTGAGCTTTGCACAAGACGGAGCAGTAGCAAAAAAAGCTAAGGTAGCAGCCACGGCACCAGCCGCTACCGGTACAAGTACAGGTGCCATTCCGTCGGCCAGTTTACAGCCGCAACACAAGCCAAACCATGTGCCGTCGGAGGAGCTGCAGCAGCATGCTCCCGGCACCACTCCGTCGGAGGGCTTACAGCCGCCTCATACGCCAACGCACATACCCTCCGAGGACCTGCAGCAGGCGCCCAAGCCGCAGCATGTAACACCGGATGCGCACATTGCACCGGGCAACCCGCAAACACCGCCGGGCAGCAGCCCCATACCCAGTGCCCACACGCCGCGCGCCGGGGTGCAGTTGCCGCCGCCCAAAAAGCTGAGCAAGCTACCCAGCCTGAAAGACCTGCAGAATGCCCAGGCCGCTGTAACGGATACAACCGTAGCGGAGGAAGAAGAGGATGCCGGTTACGGAACGTTTGTACCCGTAGACCAGGCGCGCCTGAAAACCGTATGGCACGGCATTCTGCGCCGCAAGCGCTCGGAGAACATGATGGAGTATACGCTCCTGAACCGCCAGTACCACGTAAGCGACCAGAACGAGCTGACCCTGCACCTGGAGAACCATGTGATGCTGGACCAGTTCACCACCGTGCGCCCGGCCCTGCTGGCAGAGCTGAAAAAGGAGCTCGGCAACCGCAGTATAAAACTTAAGGCTGAGGTGATGGAAGTGCAGGACGAAGGCCGTAAACTTTATACTTCGCAGGACAAGTTTCAGTACCTATCCGAGAAATACCCGGTATTGGTCGAACTGCGGCAACGGATCGGGCTAGATACGGACTTTTAGCGAGGTCTAGGAAGTATAAAAGAACGGCTATAGGCATCAGACGCTCGCGGGTCTGCAAGACGCCGCGAGGTCTTTTGAGCAGCGGGTTTATACTTACTCAATATTGATATTGCTATCATTATCGATGTTGCTATTGCGCTCTTGTAAGGAGTTGTGCTATAGCTTAACCCACCCCTTACCCCTCCCAGGAGGGGAATATGGGGAAGGATCCTGCTCTTTCGGACTTCCAAATCCGAAAGCCCTCTGCAAGGGATTTCCTAATCCCAGCTTTGCTGTTAAAGCGGATTAGGAAATCCGCTTCAGGAATAGTTCCGGATTAAGCATCCGGAACAGCTATTCACAACAATGCATCCTCTCACAGCAACAAAGCAAAACAGCGTGCTAAGGCTCGTATAAATTCATTTTTTCAACAGAAGCTACAAAGTATAGCTTCTGCCAGGTGCCCTCATTTGACGATTCGATGTTTGAGCGTTCAGCGAGTTTCGAATTGTCTTGACTTTTTTGCTTACTTTTTTTGTCAAGAAAAAAAGTAGGGCCCCGCCGGCGAGGCGAAAAGCCAGCAGAGTGCGGCAAGCCTTCCGTACTCTTCACCTCATCACCTTCACTATTATACTAGCACCCTTCCGTTAATTTCCTTATATTTATAGTCATACTTTATCATCAAAAACTATGACTATAAAAAGAGGATCTTCTCTGTTGCTGCTGGCACTGGGCGTTACGTTCTCGCAATGCAAACAGGAAGCATACCAAACCCAATCGGCTACTGAAACTACGGCAACTGCAGCCCCGGCGCAAAAGGAGTACACGTATGAAACCGTGCCCGGCGATCCGCTGAACGCCCGCATTTATACCCTGGACAACGGCCTGAAAGTATACCTGACGGATTACGAAGAGGCGCCGCGCATCCAGACGTATGTGGCCGTGCATGCGGGTAGCAAAAACGACCCGGCAAATGCTACAGGCTTGGCGCACTACCTGGAGCACATTATGTTTAAGGGTACCACCAAGCTGGGCACCGCCGACTGGGCTAAAGAGAAAGTGGAGCTCGAAAAGATCGAAGCGTTGTACGAAAAATACCGCCAGACCTCGGATGCTGCCCTGCGCAAAAAGATCTACCACCAGATCGATAGCGTATCGGGGGTAGCCGCCACTTACGCCATTGCCAACGAGTACGACAAGCTCACCACCAACATGGGCGCCAAAGGCACCAACGCCTATACCTGGGTAGACCAGACCGTGTATGTGAATGATATTCCGAGTAACCAGCTGGAGCCCTGGGTAGCCGAGGAAGCCGACCGCTTTCAGGAAATGGTGCCGCGCCTGTTCCACACCGAACTGGAGGCTGTGTATGAAGAGAAAAACCGCACCCTCGACAGCGACGGCCGCAAAGTGGCCGAGGTGATCAATAAGGAGCTTTTCCCGACGCACCAGTATGGCACCCAGACCACCATCGGTACCATCGAGCACCTCAAAAATCCGTCTATCACTGAGATCCGGCATTTCTTTGACACTTACTATGTGCCCAACAACATGGCCATTGCCATGTCCGGCGACATCGACTTTGACCAGACCATTCGCCTGATCGACAAGTACTGGGGTGCCATTCCGAAAAAGCCGGTGCCGACCTTTAACGTAGCCCAGGAAAAGCCTATTCAGCAGCCGATCGTGAAGGAAGTGCTGGGCCCGGATGCCGAGAACGTCTCGATTGCTTACCGCACGCCGGGTATAAACAGCCGCGAGGCGCTAGTAGTAGAGATGATCAGCAACCTGCTTTACAATGGCTCTGCCGGCCTGGTAGACCTGAACCTGAACCAGCAGCAGAAGGTCCTCAATGCCTACGCTTATGACACCCCGATGCACGACTATGGCACGTTCCGGATGACGGGCATGCCGCGCCAGGGCCAGTCGCTGGACCAGGTGCGCGACCTGCTGCTGCAACAACTCGATCTGATTAAGAAAGGCGCGTTTGAGGAGTCGCTCATCACGGCGGTGGTGAACAACGACAAGATCAGCACCATGAAAGCCTACGAAGATAACAGCAACCGGGCCGATGCCTTTGTAACTGCTTTTATCTACGATATGCCGTGGAAGAAATTTGTGGGGCGCGAGGCCGAGTTCGGCACCATCACCAAACAGGAAGTGGTGGATGTGGCCAACAAGTACTTTACCAACAACTATGTGCTGGTGTATAAGCGCACCGGCAAAGATCCGAACGCCGAAAAGGTAGACAAGCCCGCCATTACACCGGTAGCTGTAAACCGCGACGCGCAATCTGACTATTACAAGGCCTTTATGGCCAAAGAGGCCAACGTACAGCCGCTGCAGCCGGTGTTTGTAGACTACAAAAAGGACATCACCGAAACAAAACTGAAGCAAAACATTCCGCTGCTGTATACCAAAAACAAGGATAACGGCCTCTTCCAGCTTTACTACATCCTGGATATGGGCACCAACAACGACCCGAAGCTGGGCATGGCCGTGAATTACCTCAAGTACCTGGGCACTGACAAGTATAGCGCCGAGGAGCTGCAGAAACAGTTTTTCCAGCTGGGCACCTCCTTTGACGTGTTCACTTCCGGCGACCAGGTGTATGTAAGCCTGACAGGGCTGGATGAGAACTTTGAAAAAGGCCTGACGCTGTTTGAAAGCGTACTGGCAAACCCCAAACCGGACCAGCAGGCCCTCAACGACATGGTGGCAGGCACGCTGAAAGCACGCCAGGATGCCAAGAAGAACAAAGGCGTGATCCTGCAGCAGGCCATGGTGAACTACGCCAAGTATGGCCCTAAAAATCCGTTCACAACGGTGCTGTCAGAAAAGCAGCTGAACGCGGTGAAGCCGCAGGAACTGGTGAGCATCATCAAAAGTATTCCTACTTACCAGCACCGCGTGCTATACTATGGTCCACGTGAAACCGACAACCTGACGACCGTACTGAACCAGGAGCACCTGGTGCCTGCCACCCTGAAACCGGTGCCTGCCGAAAAGATATTCGCCGAGATCGACTTTAAACAGCCTACCGTGTACTGGGCCGACTACAACATGGTGCAGGCCGAAATGCTGTTTTTGAGTAAGTCGGTGCCGTATACCAAGGACATTGTGCCGGTGGTGCGACTCTACAACGAGTACATGGGCGGCATTGTGTTCCAGGATTTGCGTGAGTCCAAAGCTTTGGCTTACTCTACTTACTCGTTCTACAGCCCGGCTACAAAGCAAGGCCGCGCCAACTACCTGCTCTCCTACATTGGGGCACAGGCCGATAAACTGTCGGAGGCCATGGCGGGCATGCAGACGCTGCTAACGGATATGCCGCTGGCTGATGCTAACTTCGAGAACGCCCGCGCCTCCCTGCGCAACAGCATTTCTACCGAGCGCATCACCAAGTCCAACATTTTATTCGACTACGAGCGGGCTAAAAAGCTGGGTCTCACCTACGACATCCGCCAGGATGTATACCAGAGCGCCAACACCATGACGTTTGACCAGATGAAGGAGTTCCAGCAGAAGTATATCAAAGCCCAGCCACAGGCCATCCTGGTGATCGGCTCTAAAGACAAGCTGAACTTTAAAGAGTTGGCCAAGTATGGCAAAGTGAAGCAGCTGAGCTTAACGGAGTTGTTTGGGTATTAAGAACAGACGTTAGACGCTAGTATTTAGACGTTAGACCAGAACCAAAAGCGGCAGCCAAAGTATGGCTGCCGCTTTTGGTTTATAGTTATACTTGTTAAGTTCGCTTCTACCGCTTCTCCAGCACTTCGGCTACACCTGTCCACTTTATTTCCGGATAGCGGTTGTTATCTAATGGCTCTAGCTTTGGCAATCCGCTGAACATATCGCGCATATACTGCATGCCCTGCCAGGCCGGAAAGACTTCGTTATTGTTGGGTGTAACTGTTTTTGTGATCTTAATGATAGCATTGAGTAAGCCCAAACCACCAACCCGAAACAATTTAAAGTCATCTCCGGTAGCATTGCTGGCAGCCTCTTTTAAACCATGAGCGCTAAGCACATCGCCGGCAATGCGCAGGTAACGCGGTGTAGTTGGGTCAAGAGCCGCGGCGGCAGTATAATCGGCAGTATTTTGGATGGTCGTAAAATCCATCAGTTGGGTAGGATCACCATAGTATAGCACGCGTTTTAGGGGGAAGAGAATAACGGGCGCTTGGCCAGTGAGCAGATCCGTGAACATGCCGTTCAGTATGGAGGTTGCAGCGATAGGGGCTTTATCCAAACGCTCCTTGAACTCTTTCCTGAAGTCCAGGTTGCGGTTATGACCATAGGGTAGTTTGGTGAAATCAATGGCAAAATCGGAAGGTATAAAACGGGGTACCCCAGCCGCCACGGCAGCGTTTAGCAACAAGCTTTGTATCCCCACCATAACATAATGCAGCCCCGACAGCGCAGAAATCACACAGGTTGCGCCCTCACAGGCCCTAGCCAGTTCAGCAGCATTATGGAAATCTACTTCACAGATAGTGGCGCCTGCTTTGCGCAATGCATCCACTTTTCCGCTGCTGCTGTTGCTACGAACCAGCACCCGCACACGAGCCCCTCTTTCCAGCAGCGCTCTGGCAATTAGCCCGCCCAGATGCCCCGTAGCTCCTGCCAGCACTATAGTTGGAGCATGTACCGCTGACGTATTGTTGTTTTCCATAGCTGCCCGGTTATTTTGGTTTGTAACAGGCTATTGGAGGAAAGGTTGCAGGTTATGCCCTAAGTTTAGCGCCAGCGCAACTTGTGGCTTTTAAAGCTATGTTTCCATACTTTCGGATTACAACTCTAAAAGAGCGGTGCAGAAATTCTCCCCTTGAGGGGAGTTAGAGGGGTGTAATCGTATGAGAGGAATAGGAGAAAATACATCACAAGCATCTCTATGAAGCGAAACAAAATTATCCCTTATCGACCGGACTTACGATTAAAAGCACGAGAGCTTAGAAACAACAGCACGCTTTCAGAAGTGCTGCTATGGCAGGAAATAAAAGACAGAAAGTTGCTTGGCTTTCAGTTTCACCGGCAGGTACCGATGTTAAACTATATTGTTGATTTTTACAGCCATGAGTTAGGCTTAGCCATAGAGATTGATGGGAACAGTCATGCACATAAAGTCGGATATGATAAAAAAAGGCAGCAGGAGTTAGAAAAGCATGGTATATGTTTCGTCAGGATTGATGATTTAGAAGTAAAGAAAAGAATGGATAATGTGCTTCGCGAACTGGGACATTGTATAAGAAGTATAAGTTCGCAGCTGTAAACACCCCTCTAACTCCCCTCAAGGGGAGAATTTCTGCACCAAATACACCAATGGGAACCCAACAAAAAAGGCTGCCCGATCTCTCAGGCAGCCTTTGCTTTTATATTTTATACTTTTCTCCTAGAACTCAGCCAGAATCTTGTTCAGCGTTTGGCTAGGCTGCATGGCGTTGCTGGCTTTCTCGGCGTTCGGGTGGTAGTAACCGCCCAAATCAACCGGTTTGCCTTGCGCAGCGATCTGCTCTTCCACGATCTTCTGCTCGTTATCGGTCAATGCTTTGGCTAATTCCGAAAAACGAGCTTTCAGCTCCTGGTCTTTGTTCTGCTCGGCCAGGGCCTGTGCCCAGTATAGGGCCAGGTAGAAATGGCTGCCACGGTTGTCGATGCCGCCTACTTTGCGCGACGGTGACTTGTCTTTCTCCAGGAACTCGGCATTGGCTTTGTTCAGTGCCTCGGCAAGCACTTCGGCTTTCTGGTTGCCTGTTTTCTGTGCCAGGTCTTCCAGCGAAACGGCCAGGGCCAGGAACTCGCCCAGCGAATCCCAGCGCAGGTAGTTTTCTTCCATAAACTGCTGCACGTGCTTTGGCGCAGAGCCACCGGCACCTGTCTCAAACAGCCCGCCGCCATCCAGCAACGGCACAATAGACAGCATTTTGGCGCTGGTGCCCAGCTCGATGATCGGGAAAAGGTCTGTCAGGTAGTCGCGCAGCACGTTGCCGGTTACCGAAATGGTATCTTTGCCTGCTTTGGCACGCTCCAGGGTATAGCGCATTGCCTCCACCGGCGACATGATCTTGATCTCAAGGCCCTTGGTATCATGCTCCTGTAAATATTGCTCTACCTTTTTGATCAGGTTCGCATCATGGGCGCGCTGCGGGTCGAGCCAGAAAATGGCAGGCGTGTTGGTAATGCGGGCTCTGGTCACAGCCAGTTTCACCCAATCCTGGATCGGCAAGTCTTTGGTCTGCGTCATCCGGAAGATATCGCCTTCTTCTACGTTCTGCTCCAGCAGCACATTGCCCGATGCATCTACCACACGCACCGTGCCGCTGCCCGTCATCTGGAACGTTTTATCGTGCGAGCCATACTCTTCGGCTTTTTGTGCCATCAGGCCGATGTTAGGTACTGTGCCCATGGTGGTTACATCAAAGGCGCCGTTCTTTTTATGGAAGTCGATCACTTCCTGGTAAATACCGGCGTAGCTACGGTCCGGAATCACGGCCAGGGTGTCGTGCAGCTGGCCATCGGTGCCCCACATTTTACCGGACGAGCGAATGGCTGCCGGCATCGACGCATCAATGATCACATCGCTGGGCACGTGCAGGTTCGTAATGCCTTTGTCGGAGTTCACCATGGCCAGCTCCGGGCGCTTCTTATACTCAGCCTGTATGTCGGCTTCTATTTCTGCCTGCTTGTCGGCGGGCAGGCTTTTGATCTTGGCGTATACATCGCCCAGGCCATTGTTGGGGTCCACACCAATCTGCGCGAAGGTTTGGGCATGCTTTTCGAACACATCCTTAAAGAAAACGGTAACGGCATGCCCAAACATGATCGGGTCCGACACTTTCATCATGGTAGCCTTTAGGTGCAGCGAGAGCAGCACGTTCTCTTTTCTGGCCTCTTCTATGGCCTGCTCCAGGAACGAACGCAGCGCCTTTTTGCTCATCACCGCCGTATCGATCACTTCGCCGGCAGACAGGGAGGTTTTCTCTTTCAGTGTTTTGGTGGTACCGTCAGCGGCTACAAACTCGATCTTCACGTCACTGGCTTTTTCCACTACAACCGATTTCTCGCTGCCGTAAAAGTCGCCGCCTTGCATGTGGGCTACGCGGGTTTTAGAGTCTGCTGTCCATTTGCCCATCGAGTGCGGGTTCTTTTTGGCGTATTGCTTTACCGCATCGGCCACGCGGCGGTCTGAGTTGCCTTCGCGCAGCACCGGGTTTACCGCACTGCCCAGAATTTTGGCATAACGGGCTTTGGCTTCTTTCTCTTCGTCGTTCTTTGGCTCTGCCGGGTAATCCGGAATGTTGTAGCCCTGCGACTGAAGCTCTTTAATCGCTTCTACCAGCTGCGGAACGGATGCGCTGATGTTGGGCAATTTGATGATGTTGGCTTCGGGCGTCTTCGCTAGTTCGCCCAGGTAAGCCAGGTCGTCGGATTGCTTCTGCTCAGTGGTCAGTTTCTCCGGGAAAGCTGCCAGGATACGGCCTGCCAGCGAGATATCTTTTGTCTCCACCTCGATGCCTGCGGCCTGGGTAAAAGTCTCCACAAGAGGTAAAAAAGAGCGCGTTGCCAAGGCAGGCGCTTCGTCGGTTATGGTATAAACAATTTTAGCTGTTTTTGTCGTCATGTTTGTTCTGTTTCGTTACTGTTGATCACCAATAAGGTATATGGCCTGCTGCCTGGCCCGGTTTAAGGCGCCGGCCGCTCACAGCAGGTTCTAAAAGCAAATATAAGAGTCTTTTTGATATAGGCTAGCCCGGTGGCGGGCTTTGCGGCACAGCTGCCGGATGCTTTGGTAGCTCAAGGCGGGCGAGCGCCAGAGTATAGCGGCATCTGGCTGTTGCTGTCAGCAAAGTATTGATCTTGTCAGGCATTTTCTTTTGACAGAAGTATAAACGCGGGGTATAAACCGGCCGGGCTTTTGTAAGCAGGTACGATGGTTTTACCAGGCTTGTTCCTGCAGCAAGGCGATCACCTCTTCGTCGCTCACCTGGTCAAACTCCCTGTAGAACTGCCCCACCGCCTGGAAGAAAGGCGGAACAAGCAGGCAGACCACCTCATCTACCAGCTTTCTGAATTTATCAATGGCCGAAAAAGGCGCCACTGGCACAGCAATGATCACTTTGCGCGGGTGCTGATTTTTAACCAGTTCTACAGTGGTAAGCAGTGTTTTGCCGGTAGCAATGCCATCGTCTGCAATGATCACCACTTTATCCTGCAAGGACTGGTGCTGGCGATTGCCCATAAAGAGTTTATACTTCTGCTGCAGGCTTTCGCGCACCCGCTTCACCTCGGCGTCAATGTACTGGCGGGGCACTTCTGCCCGCTCGTCCACCGTCAGGGTTTCCAGGCTCACAGCGCCGATGGCGAATTCCGGGTTGGCCGGGTGACCGATCTTTTTCGAGAGTGCAATATCCAGGGGCATGGCCAGCGCCCGGGCAATAACGGCTCCAATGGGCACGCCGCCCCGCGGAATGGCCAGCACCACGCCGTTTTCACCTTTATACCTGGCCAGGCGATCTGCCAGCAGTTCGGCGGCTTCCTGGCGGTTCTGCAACATCTCCATATTATTTAATTTTGAATAACTGACTTTTGAATAACTGAATAGAAAATGTAACCCTTAAAAACCTTAACTTTAATTGGCAGGCACATATTCGATTATTCTGTTATTCACTATTCGATTATTCTGTTATTCAAAAGTCAAAATTAACTAGGGTCTGTTCTGGTGCAGCGGCTGTTGCTTGGCAGGCTCCAGGTACTTGCGAAACCAGTCGGTAGCCAGTTGCGCAGCCATCTCCAGGGCGCCAGGCTCCTCGAACAGGTGCGTGGCATCGGGTACCACCTCCACATCTTTGATGCATTGCATCCGGTCGTGCGCCTGTATGTTCAGCTGCAGTACTTCTTCGTCCTTGCCGCCCACGATCAGCAGCGTTGGCACCATCAGATCGGGCAGCACGGCATCGGCCAGGTCGGGGCGGCCGCCCCGGCTTACCACCGCTTTGATGATGTCGGGCCCTTCGGCCGCAGCCGCCCCGATAGCAGAGGCAGCTCCGGTGCTGGCTCCGAAAAAGCCAATGTTGTAGGCCGTGGTGCGGGGGTCCTGCTGCAGCCAGTAGGTGGTTTGTATTAGGCGCTGGGTAAGCTTAACAATGTCGAAACGGTTCCGGGTATCCCGGTCCTCTTCTTCCGTCAGCAGATCAAAGAGCAAGGTAGCGAAGCCCGACCGCTGCAGGTGCTGGGCCACAAAGCGGTTGCGGGTACTGTGGCGGCTGCTGCCGCTGCCATGCGAGAAAACCACCAGCCCCTTTGCATGTTCGGGTATCACCAGGTCCCCGATGAGCGACACATCGGGCATATCGATCCGGACGCTGTCGTTAAAAATATAGTTTGCCATAGCTGCAGTAAGTATAGAACAAGTATGCTTTTTAAGTTACGACCTGCTACGGCCAAGGTTAAGGCAGGCAACTTAAATCGGCAGCCTTTGCGTAAGCACCCATAAGATCTTCCTGTTATGTACAACGTTCTCTGCCTGACCGGCTTTATACTTCTGCTCAGCGCCTGCCATGCCCGCGATGCCGGCACCGGGGCAACCCAACACAATCCTGCGCCCGCTCCCGAAGCGGAAGGGCGCCGGCCCGCCATAGTGCCCGCCAGCCCAAACCAAAAACCGCCCACCGACACGGTGGCCTTTGAAGAAGCTTTCGGAAGGTTTTTTGCCGCCCTGCAGACACAGGACACGGCCTTGCTCAACACGTTTATCTCCCCAAAAGAGGGTTTCTGGCTCATTGAGCAGCCGGGCGCCGTGCCCGCCTATAGCCACTATATCCGTGTGCAGGACGTAAAGCGCCAGTACCAGGGCCAGCCCTTTGTTTCTATTGCCGCCCAGATGCAAACGTGCGCTTTGCAGCGGCATCCGTTTCCGGCTTTTGACTGCGCCGGCACCGACAACGGCGGCTCCGGCTACGCCGAAGATGGTTGCTTTTATACTTCCGGGGCCGCTTTCCGGCAAAACGATATGTGGAAGTATGCCAGCCTCCCCCACCAGCAGGAGCAGCAGGTACAACAACTGCAACAGCGCGTGCTACGCTCCGTGCTCCATACGTATACTTCTTTTCGCTTCCATTTCGGCTATGATGGCAGCCAATGGCAGCTGCTCTTCGTAGACCTGCGGGTGCCCTGCAGCGCGTGAGGTAACTTTGAATTTTGAATAACTGAATTTTGAATGAGTGAATCTACATGCAGTAGCTGATTGCCTAGGGTTAAAATTCGTAATTCGTAATTCGTAATTCGTAATTCGTAATTCGTAATTCGTAATTAAAAAATATGGCTTACTACAACAGATTTGATGCTCCGCCACCAGACCCGGTTTTACTTCGGGAACTGACCGAGCAGCAGCGGGTTCTGCAGCAGCGCATCATTATCCAAAAGCCCGACTTTGAGCTGAAACTGATTGCCGGCTGCGACTCCTCTTTTATCGGCGAGGATACCATCCTATCGGTGTTCGTGCTGCTCACCTACCCGGGGCTGGAAGTGGTGGAGAAAGTATGGCACCACGGACCGGTGGAGCTGCCGTATATTCCCGGCTTCCTGGCCTTCCGCGAAGCGCCCAACTTGCTAAAAACCTACGAAAAACTTCAGCAAAAGCCCGACTTGATCATGGTGGACGGACACGGCATTTCGCACCCACGCAAGCTGGGCATTGCCACCCATGTTGGTCTCCATTTAAATAAACCTACCATGGGTGTGGCTAAAAAAGTGCTGGTAGGCAAGTATACCGAACCGGCTGCAGCCAAAGGCTCCGTATCGCCGCTGGTGTACAAAAACGAGGTGATCGCTAACGTGCTCCGCACCCGCGACAACGTAAAGCCCGTGTTCGTGTCGCCCGGCCACCTGATGGACGTGGCATCGGCTACCGAAATAGCCATGGCCTGTGCCATAAAGTATAAACTGCCCGAGCCCACACGACTGGCCGATCATTACGCGGCCGTATTTAAAAGCGAAGTGAAATAGCAAGTATGAGGAGAGAAACAGGTTGAGGTCTGTTGCCATTCTGCAAGGACCTTATTTATACGGCAGACCAGGGCTGTTCTTATACTTCGCATCTGTACTAGCAGCAAGTTATACTTACACGCTGCCATACTTATAAGAGACCAATTGCCGGCAGGCGCAAACACTATAGCAACCCGACTTAAATGGACAACATCAAAGAATTTACAGGCGCCACCGAGGCGGAGATCTGGCAGCAGGTGGCAGCCGACATGGCGGCGCAGAAAGGCATTATCCGCTACACGGCCATGCTGCACCAGGGCGGCTATCATACCCTCTTTGACCTGGATATTGACCTTGGTGGCGGTTTTGAAAGTGGCATTTCCACCACTACCTTTAAAGCGGCCGTACCGGCCCGGGTGCCGCTGCGGTTCCACCTGCAGGAGCAGGATTTCCTGCACGAGATCGGCAAAGCGCTGGGCATGGAAGATGTAAAGCTTGGCTACCCTGATTTTGATGATGCCTTCATGATCCGCACCAACCAGCCTGATACGTTGAAAAAGCTGTTCGCTGACGAAAAGACTCGCCACATCCTGCTCCGGCACACCAGCGCCAGCCTGAAACTGGAAGCAGAAGACGAGGCATCTGAAACAGCCATCCTGCAGTTCCGCAAAGATGAACCGATCGGCGACGCTGCTTCTTTGCAGGACATATACCATGTGCTGGTGCACATTCTGGCGCAAATCGCCTGATAGAAATCCCTGCCAACCCGGGCGTCTGTACCGCTTTGGAGAGAAGTTTTGCCGGCAACTGGAACCCCGATGTTGTTCTTTAAAGCGAAGGAATTCTCGCTAAAACATTAACTTACGCCCAGGCAGCAAGTATACATTCCTGGTCTTGGTGCATAATGGTGCCTGAAACAGCGCGCAAGCTGCCCGTAACTGCGCAAGCGGTGTGTGGCGGCCGAATGACAACAAAACCCAACAGAAGCCGATGGAACAAACAAAAGGGAAACAAGCCAAAACAAACCAACCCAGCAAAGACGATGGGGGCTTTGATGTGGCGCGCATCCGCCAGGATTTCCCGATGCTGCACCAAAAACATAACGGGAAGCCGTTTATATACCTCGACAGTGCCGGCTCCTGCCAGAAACCAAAGGAAGTGATAGAACGTCTGGCCGCCTTTTATTCCACTGAATACGGCAGACCGGAAGAAGCACATACTACCCGTAAAACAACCACCGAAGCAGTAGCGGAAACCCGGCAGAAAGTGGCGGACCTGCTGCATGCCCGCGCCCCGGAAGAGATAATTTTTGTGCAGGGCGCCACAGAAGCCATCAATGTGGTAGCCCTGGCGTTTGAGAGAGCCTTTTTATCGGAAGGGGATGAAGTGCTGATCACCTTAATGGAGCACCATGCCAACATTGTACCCTGGCAGCTGGCCTGCCAGAGAACCGGGGCAGTGTTAAAGGTGGTCCCTATTACCGAAACCGGCGAACTGGATATGGAAGCCCTGGAAAGTATGATCTCGGAGCGCACCCGGATCATCAGCCTGGTGCATTCATCGCATGTGCTGGGCACCATCAACCCGATCAAAAAAATTACCAGCCTGGCGCACCGAAAAGGGATACCTGTTTTTGTGGATGGCGCCCAAACTGCCCCGCACATGCCGGTAGATGTACAGGAGCTGGACTGTGACTTTTACGGCTTCTCGGCACATAAGATGGGCGGCCCTACGGGCGTGGGCGTGCTCTATGGCAAGGCTGCCTGGCTGAATAAAATGCCTCCCTATCAGGGCGGCGCTATAATGGCCGAAACGGTTACCTTCGAAAATGCCGCCTATGCTCCCCTGCCGCTGAAGTTTGAAGCAGGCACCACCGCCTATGCCGACATTATTGCTTTTGGCACCCTGTTGGATTACCTGGAGCGGGTGGGCCACAAAGCGATCGAGGCCTATGAACAGCACCTTTTATACTATGCCGGGGAGAAACTTCGGCGGATAGCCGGACTACACATCCTTGGCGCAGCCCCGGAAAGAGAGCCGGTGCTAACCTTTACGCTGGAAGGCGCTGATGTTAGCGCGCTGGAAATATATTTGAACGACAAGTATGGCATTGCTGTGCGTGTCGGCGAATTCAGTGCGCAGCCACTTATGCAGTACCTGGGCCTGGAAAAAGCGGTGCGCGTTTCGTTTGCCTTGTGCAATACAGAGGAGGAAATCGACACCCTGGTCGAAGCGATTCAAACCTATCAAAAGGAAGCGCGCTGATTCGAAATTGCAAAATATCCTGCCTCCTGAGCTATATGCTGGCAGGAAAGTATAGAGCACCAGCCGCAACGAAGAGTTCTATCTGGCCGCTGTTCTGTAAGTATGAAATCATCTCCAACGTGCTGCGCACCAAGTACAACGTCAAATGGCGTTTCGTCTCTCCCGGCTGCCTGATGGATTCTGACACGGCGACAAGTATAGCTTGGCCTGCGCCGTGAAGTATAAACTGCCCGCACCTACACGGCTGTTGGCGGACTCAGCTCCAGAAAATCAACCTCGTTGCACGCTACAGCTTCCCCACTAAACGACTAGGATCGAATGCATTAACCATTCGATCCTATTTTTACTTCAGCTGTCCTTTATTACTTACAATTCCTACCGGGTCTTGCACGCACTGCCTGTCCTGTTGTAGCAAGCCAATTTTTTCCGCTCTCTAAGCTGTAAATAACGTTTATAGCCGGGTTTTGCTAAAAGAGACTTCAATCATCTTCCCCACTGCCGATTGTCATCATTTGCAGGGGTAGGGCCGCCTACCTTTGTCCTATCAGAATAATACAAACAGCAACAATCTTAACGCCTGTATCATGAAGACAATTAGCGCCATAAAACTGCTCAGCTTGCTGAGCATCTTATTAGGATTAAGCCTGGGCAACACGCTGCTCGCCCAGAACCAGTATAAATTGGCCGGCAAGCCCGAACTGAAAGTACAGGGCACCTCTACCCTGCACGACTGGGAAATGACATCGGTACAAGCCCAGGGCAAAGCCGAAATGACACTGGAAGGTGCCACGCTTAAAAACGTGAAGTCTGCTTCCGTTATCCTGAAGACCGCCTCCGTTAAGAGCGGCACGGCCAAGATGGACGAGATCGCTTATGAGTCGCTTAAGGCAGGCAAATACTCCGACATCGTGTTTACGCTGACTTCCTTCCGTACCCTGGACAATAACAGCGCCCAGGTAACTGGGAACCTGACCATTGCCGGTACCACACGTCCGGTGACCTTTAACGTGGAGACAAGCACAAAATCCGGCACGGTACAGCTGGCAGGCGAGGCGAACATCAAATTCACCGACTTCGGCATCAAACCACCCACAGCACTTTTAGGCACTGTAAAAACCGGCAACGAGCTTAAGCTGAGCTTCAAGGCAAGCTTCCAGCCCATCGCTACTTATTCAAAAAACTAAAGAAATTAAATACCGATCATCATGAAAAAGTTTACACTTTCACTGGGCCTGCTGCTTGGCTTAAGTATGAGCGCTTTTGCGCAGATCACCTTATCCGACCTGCCCAATGCCCGCCCTTACGACAAAAGGGGATTGAACACGTTCGAAACACCTAAGCAGGACACAATTGGCTTCGATGGCATTAAAGTGCGACTAGGCGGTGGATTTGCCCAGCAGTTCCAGGGCCTCAAACACAAGAACACGGCCACAGCCCTTCTGCAACAGCAGGGCGGCAGCGAAGTTAACCTCAACCAGCTTATGCCTATCGAGAACGGCTTTAACCTAGCATCCGCTAACCTGAACCTGGATGTGCTGCTGGCCGATGGCATTCGCTTAAACCTGGTCACTTATCTCTCATCCCGCCACCACTCCGAGGCCTGGGTAAAAGGCGGCTATATTCAGGTGGATAAAGCCGAGTTCCTCAACAGCCCCCTGATCGACAAGGTATTTGAAAACCTGACCCTCAAAGTAGGCCACATGGAAATTAACTATGGCGACGCGCACTTCCGCAGAACAGATAATGCTCATGCCCTGCAGAACCCGTTTGTAGGAAACTACATCATGGATGCCTTCACCACCGAAATTGGTGCAGAGGCGATCTTCCAGTATAGCAATTTCCTGGCAGTAGGATCCGTTACAGGAGGTGAAGTACAAGGCGGCATCCAGAGCCCGGGCCAGCGCAAGCCCTCTTTCATCGGTAAACTGGGCTACGATAGCCAGGTAAGCAACGACCTGCGGGTACGCTTGACAGGCTCAGTATATACAACGGCCGGCTCTGTAAGAAACACCCTGTATGGCGGCGACCGTGCCGGCTCCCGTTACTTCCTGGTAATGGATCCGGCAAGAGTGGCCAGCGGAGTAGCCGTAACACCTTCCACGCATTTTACTTCCGGCAACATCAACCCGGGCCTTACCAACAGCATCACGGCCTTCGTGGTGAACCCGTTTGTGAAATACCGCGGCCTGGAGTTCTTCGGCAACTTTGAGCAAGCCAAAGGCAAAGGCAGATTAGGCGCTAACGACGAGCTAATAGACCGTACCTGGCGACAACTGGGCACTGACATGGTGTACCGCTTCGGCAGCAATGAGAACCTGTACGTGGCGGGCCGCTACAATGTGGTAGAAGGACGCCTGGCACCGCTGGCTTCCAGCCCCGATGTGCTGAACAACAAAGTGAACCTGAACAGGATACAGGTAGGCGGCGGCTGGTTTGTAACGAAGAACATCCTGGCCAAAGCCGAATATGTGAAGCAGCAGTACAAAGGCTTTGACGCTTCCGATATCCGCCACGGCGGCGAGTTCAATGGCTTTATGTTCGAGGGCGCCATTTCTTTCTAACACTTAAAACCATGTTACCTGTTCGTCTCTTTCTGGTTGCTGTCTCTTTGCTGAGCGCGATGGTACTGCCTGAAAAAAAAGCGTTTGTTGTGATCACGGGAAATAAAGTAACCGTAGCAGCAGGCACTTCGCTGGGCGATATTAACTGCGCCTACACCAGCAGCAGCCAGAAAGATACGCTTTACCTGAACAGGCAGGTTCCGCGGGAAGAAAGGCTCAGACTGGCCATCCCCGTCAAAGATTTTAACTGCGGCAACATCCTCCTGGACAGGGATTTTGAGAAAGCGCTGAACGCCAGCAAGCACCCCTACACCAAAATTGAGGTCGTTTGCCTGAGGCAGGAGGGCAAAGGCTACAAAGGCAACCTAAACCTGATGGTGGGCGGTAAAACTATTCCGCTTCAGAACGTGAGCTTTTATACTTGTGCCGGCAAAGGCGTCAGTAACCTAAAAAGCAACATCTGCCTGAATTTCTCTGAAATAGGGTTGGCCTCACCCAAGAAAATGGGCGGTCTGTTTAAAGTAGAGGATGAACTGCAGGTAACCGTAGAGCTACAGGTAGTAGAATAGCGCAAATCACCTTTCATTTACAAAACAAAAGGCAGCCTGTAGTGCTGCCTTTTGTTGTTTCATCGCGCCTCTTAATTCACGTTTTTATGCCATTCTGTCCTTAAAAGGACATTTTAAGGAATAACAGCCTGTCATAATTTCAGCAAAATCATCCTATAATCCCATTGGTGCACCCTTTGCTTCCTACCTCGTAAACAGATTAAGAGGAAAACAGACGAAGCGCTATGAATTTTAATAACTATACCATCAAAGCCCAAGAGGCCATTCAGAAGGCCACTGAGATTGCCGGCGGCAATGAGCAGCAGGCAATTGAAACCGGGCATGTTTTAAAAGCCATCCTTCAGACAGACGAGAACGTTACTAACTTCCTGTTTCAGAAACTGAATGTGAACAGCAACATTCTTACCAGCAAGCTGAACGAGATCGTGGCCGCTTATCCGAAAGTGAGTGGCGGTAGCCCCTACCTGGCAAACGACACGGCAGCGGCCCTGCAGAAAGCAACCTCCTATTTAAAAGAGTTTGGCGATGAGTACGTGGCCATCGAGCACATTCTGCTGGGCATTTTGGCGGGACGTGATAAAGTAGCTGGCCTGATGAAGGATGTGGGCTTTAATGAAAAAGACCTGAAGAAAGCGATTAAAGAGCTGCGTGGTGGCGCCAAGGTAACCGACCAGAACGCAGAAGCCAAGTATAACTCGCTCAAGCGCTACGCCCGCGACCTAAACGAAATGGCCCGCAGCGGCAAAATCGACCCGGTGATCGGCCGCGACGAAGAGATACGCCGTGTGCTGCAGATCCTAAGCCGCCGCACCAAGAATAACCCGGTGCTGCTGGGTGAGCCCGGTGTGGGTAAAACCGCCATCGTGGAAGGCCTGGCCCAGCGCATCGTGAGCGGCGACGTACCGGAAAACCTCAAGCACAAAAAGATCATGAGCCTGGACATGGGTCTGCTGGTAGCAGGCGCCAAGTATAAAGGCGAGTTTGAGGAGCGCCTGAAAGCAGTGATAAAAGAAGTGGTGGATGCCGAAGGCGAGATCATCCTCTTCATCGACGAGATCCATACGTTGATCGGCGCCGGTGCGGGCGGCGACAGCGCCATGGACGCCGCCAACCTGCTGAAACCAGCCCTGGCGCGCGGTGAATTGCATGCCATCGGTGCTACTACCCTGAAGGAATACCAGAAGTATATTGAGAAAGATAAGGCATTGGAGCGTCGCTTCCAGGCGGTGATGGTAGACGAGCCAAGCACCCAGGATGCCATCTCCATACTTCGCGGTATCAAAGACAAGTATGAAGTACACCACGGGGTACGCATCAAGGACGACGCTATCATTGCCGCGGTGGAATTATCGAGCCGCTACATCACCGACCGCTTTTTGCCCGACAAGGCCATTGACCTGATGGATGAAGCGGCGGCCAAGCTGCGCATCGAGATCGACTCTTTGCCGGTGGAACTGGACGAGATCCAGCGCCGCATCATGCAGTTGGAGATCGAGCGCGAGGCAATTCGCCGGGAGAACGACAAAGACAAGGAAACTATCCTTTCGAAAGAGATTGCCGAGCTTTCCACGAAGCGTGATGACCTGAAAGCCAAGTGGCAGAACGAAAAGCAGATCATCGAAGGCATTCAGAAAGAGAAAGAGAACATCGAAAACTATAAATTGGAAGCCGAGCAGGCCGAACGCTCCGGTGATTACGGCCGCGTAGCCGAGCTGCGTTACGGCAAGATACAGGAATCGGAAGCGCACCTGAAAGAACTGCAGGAGCAGGTACACCAGATGCAGGGCGAAAACCCGATGCTGAAGGAAGAGGTGAACGCTGAAGACATTGCCGAAGTGGTAGCCAAGTGGACGGGTATACCGGTAAGCAAGATGCTGCAGAGCGACCGTGAAAAACTACTGTTTCTCGAAGAAGAGTTGGGCAAACGCGTAGCGGGTCAGGAAGAAGCCATTGAAGCCATCTCGGACGCCGTGCGCCGCAGCCGTGCCGGTATGCAGGATCCGAAACGCCCGATCGGTTCGTTCATCTTCCTGGGTACAACGGGTGTGGGTAAAACCGAGCTGGCCAAGGCGCTGGCCGATTACCTGTTCAACGACGAGAATGCCATGGTGCGTATCGACATGAGCGAGTACCAGGAGCGCCACGCCGTGAGCCGTATGATTGGGGCGCCTCCGGGCTATGTAGGTTACGACGAAGGCGGTCAGCTGACCGAAGCCGTGCGTCGCAAGCCCTACTCTGTGGTGCTCCTGGACGAGATCGAGAAAGCGCACCCGGATGTGTTCAACATCCTCTTGCAGGTATTGGACGATGGTCGATTGACCGACAGCAAAGGCCGCGTGGTGAACTTTAAAAATACGATCATCATCATGACTTCGAATATCGGCTCTCAGATCATCCAGGCCAATTTCGAGAAGATGACACCGTTCAACCACGACGAGATCCTGGAACAGACCAAAGACGAGGTGTTCGATCTGCTGAAAAAATCGCTAAGGCCGGAGTTCCTCAACCGAATCGACGAGTTAGTGATGTTCCGTCCGCTGAGCCGCGGGGATATCCGCAAGATCGTTTCGATCCAGTTCGGCCATATCCAGAAGCGTTTGGAAGATGCCGGCATCCAGCTGGTCGCAACCGATGAAGTACTGGATTACCTGGGCGAACAGGGCTACGATCCGCAGTTCGGTGCCCGACCGCTCAAGCGTGTCATCCAGCGCCAGGTGCTCAACGAGCTGTCCAAAGAAATATTGGCCGGTAAGATTAATAAAGATTCTGTGGTAGAAGCGGTACTAGATAACGGTGCGATACGTTTCAATAACGTGGACATCGAATTACCGACAGAAAGGTAGTTTGACGTTTAGGTTAGTTTAGAGTTTAGTTGCGCAAAAAAGCCACCCGTCTGGGTGGCTTTTTTGTTTTAGGAGGCAGCGTACCGGTTGCTGCTATAGCCGGAGCTAAGCTTTCTCAAGTTTTCGTTCATAGGCATGCACGGTGGCAAGCAATTGATCGGCATACTTATAAATATCATCTAATGATGGTATCTCCAGCTTTACTTCTTTTCTGGCTTCATCAAAAATGCCCATATACTTTTTAGTGCCTTCTAAATAAAACCTGCAAATCGGTTTACGATTATTATCATCTAATAAAATCCCAAAGTATGATTGCGTGTCTCTATGACAAATGCGATTTGCATCAATTGTGGTTCTCAGAATAGAGCGAACGATAAAGAAAGCCTCTTTTTCTATCTCATGGGTTATAACTTTGTTCTCGGGCTCTTTCACCGGGCTTACAGTTGTATTTTCTGCTACTTTTTCGGCAATAACTATTTTATCTCTATCTTCTTCTGTAGCTAGAGCAAGTTTCAGACGATCACTTATCATTTCACTAATTAGTTGATTCAGCGCCTTTTTAACTACTCCCGTAAATTGCTCTAATACTTTCGCCGTCATTACACCCGAATGGATTTGCTTTACAAAATGCTTCACAAAAACATCCGTAGGGTTGGCTAATTCTTCAAGCATAATCCTTTTGACTTCTCTTGAATATTTTAATTCTGATGCGGCACCCAAGATCTGCTCAACACTGAACGAAGATTTATGATACTTCTTCAATTCAAAAATATTAGCCTCACTTAGTTCAGTGATATTAAACTCCCAAAATGGTTTATCATCCATCTTGTTCGGTTCTACCAAATCCGTATAAAATTTAAATATAATGCCATTAGTAAGTATACCTAACCGGGTAGAGGTAACATGAAAATAACGATGAAGCTGTGAGTTGTGCACATTCAAATCCTCTTTCCAATGTTTGCATTCTATTATTACGATTGGCGCATTATCTTTCAGGATGCAGTAGTCTACTTTCTCACCTTTTTTTATACCTAGATCAGCAACATATTCCGGCACAACTTCATGCGGATTGAAAACATCATACCCTAATGCAGAAATAAAGGGCATAACGAAAGCCATTTTAGTAGCTTCCTCCGTCTGAATGGTTTCTTTCATTCGAGACGCTTTCTCCCCTAATGCTTTGATAACATCTATAAAGTCCATGGAGTTAAATGTTAAATGTTTACGGATCAGGCTTTCTTATTTAGAACTAAAACAATATAGTTCCTATGGTGAATATAGAAATAAATTTATACTTACACATTGTTTTATATAAATATTTTAAATAGAGCATAAGATTTATATAATTTCCCCTTGCATTCCTTCGTGTGTACACTCCCTTCCCCTCTTACTTTACTGCCTCATATTCAAGCTCATCCTTCCTAACAAAGAGACAATCTCTTACGTAGGCAAATAATTATAAATATTTTAATATTAATTTATCCGTATCATGTAAGACTAAAGGGCGCTGCTATGTTGGAATTGATCAGAAAAAACTTGGCCGGAATATTAAAGCACTTAGAAGTTCGATCAAAGCCAAAGAATTCGGCAAGCGTATCAAGCACCGGCACCGTACCTTCTGGAATGCTCCGGACGCGGAAACGATCCGTAACACCCCGATGCGCGCCTACGATCCGCTGGAAAAATGGCAGGATGTAGCCCACTGGCAACGAAAGCTCAGCAACAAGTATAACGCACGCGAATTTGCCAGCAAACACGGCTGCCGTGTACCCGCGCTGTTTTGGCGGGGCAGAGAGGTAAACATGATAGATTTTGATGCATTACCGCCGCAGTATGTCATCCGGCCTACCATCGGGCACTCCAGCCAGAAAGTTTTCCTGATGGACGGGGCCGTAAACCTGATGGATAACAGGAGCTATACACCGGATCATTTAAAAAAGGCACTCTCCGGGGCTATTGCTGAAAATCCTTACCTGGAGTTCCTGCTCGAAGAATTTGTTAAAGATGAAAACGGGGCTCACAGGATTCCGGACGATTATAAAATTTCTGTTTTTAACGGCGAGGTTGCCTTTATCGATGTTATAAACCGCACGAGTCCGAAAACAGGTTTTTCCAGTTGTTACACGCAGCATTGGGAGAGAATAGAGAATGTAGCCGACTTTTACCAGCCTGCACCGCTGCAAAACCTGCCCCGGTGCCTGGGCGAAATGCTGGTCTGTGCCCGGCAACTGAGCAAAGCATATAAGATCTTTGTACGGATAGATTTTTACGCCACCGACAAGGGCGCTGTTTTTGGAGAATTTACCCCCACACCCAGCCAGGGAGACGGTTTTACCGCCAAAGCCGACAAGTTGCTGACCCGGTACTGGGATACGTATTGCTATGGTATGATCTAGGACAGGAGTCGTTTTTATACTTGAGATAGTGCTCAAGACCTCGCAGTACGCGCAGCTCCTGCGAGTGTCTGGTGGTTAGGCCCTAGCTACTTGCCCAGACACTCGCGGGTTTTAAAACACCGCGAGGTCTTTCAACTGATGTGGCTGGCGGCTCCCTCCAATCGGGCTTTGCCCAGGTCTGCTATTCCACTGGTATACTTTGGTTTGCAGCTTTCCATACCAACAAAAGAGCGCCAGCTGCTTTCGGCTGGCGCTCTTCTAAAACGTCCCTGCAACCGCAGGTATGATCAGGTTAGCCTTAAGCGTCTACTGCGTCATAAATCAGCACCTTAGACCAGTAGCGGGCGCAATCATCCACAAACTTTTTATGGACAGGATGCACCTGGTACGCGTCGTGGGCGGCCAGGTCGTTGAACACGAGCAGCAACGAAAAAGTGTATCCTTTCTCGATCACCGGCCTGTCGGTGCTGGCGGGCACGCCCACATGCATGGTCTGGATATGCTCAACGGCTTGCAGCTGCTTTATACCTTCCAGCAACTTCGCTTTTTCTTCTGCCGAATCGGGTTTGGCTAACCAAAAGAAAACGTGGTGTACAAACATAATTTGTAATTATTATTTAGTGAATAGATCAGTTTTATACTTCCGGGTTAAGGCGCCGGCACTACCTGCACGCACACAGGCTTGTGCACCTGCACCTGGTGGCCGGTGGCCGTTAGTTTGCCGGTAGCTTTGTCTATTTTAAAGGTTACAAGGTTGTTTGAGCGCTCATTGGCTACCAGTAGCACGCTGCCCGAGCGATCTATGTTAAAATCGCGGGGCCAGTCGCCGCCCGTTTTCACGTGCTGCACCGTGGTCAGTTTGCCGGTATTCTGGTCGATGGCATATACCACAATGCTGTTATCGCCGCGGTTGGAGCCATACAGAAACTTGCCATCCGCCGATGCCTTCACCTCGGCGCAGTAGCTCTCGCCTTTAAAACCGGCGGGCAGGGTGGTTACCGTTTCAATTTCGGTAAAAGTGCCTTTGTCCGCATCGTAGCGCAGGGCTGTCATGGTGGAGTTGAGCTCATGTATGAGGTAAGCAAATTTGCCGTTGGGGTGGAACGCCAGGTGGCGCGGGCCGGAGCCGGGTTTTGCCGCAAACGCTACGGCAGGCGCATTCGGCGTGAGGGCGCCGGTTGCGGCATCAAGGCGGTATCCCAGCACCTGGTCGGTGCCCAGGTCCACGGCTAGTATAAACTTGTTGTTCGGGTCCGGCGCAATGTAATGGGCATGGGCTGCCTCCTGCCGCTCCTTGTTCGGGCCGGCGCCTTTGTGCTGCTCCACATCAGCCGCCGCACTGAGCTGCCCGTTATCCTGCACCCGGAACGAGGCCACGTTGCCGCCTGTGTAGTTGGCCACGAGCACATCCTTATTATCGCCCGCCACCGAAATATGGCAGGGCGCTCCGCCCCTGGAAGCAACCCGGTTCAGAAAGGTGAGGTTGCCCGTTTGCTGATCTACGGCAAATGCGCTGACCGCGCCGCTGTTCTGGCCTTCGTAATTACCTGTTTCATTTACGGCAAAAAGGTGCTTCCGCTCTGCATCCAGGGTCAGGAACGAAGGGTTCTCACCACCTTTAAACGCGTTTACCTGGGTCAGCTCGCCCGATGCCGGGTTGAGGCGGAAGAGGAAAATGCTTGCGCTGTCGGGATCGGCATAGGTGCCTACATAGAGCATCGATGTTTCCATAGAGTCAGTTTCAGTTTTAGGTTCGGAAGCCGCCGTATCGGTTGCTGCTTCTTTGGTACCGGACGAATTACAGGCCGTAAAGGCCAGCGATAACACGGCAAAACCAAGCGTTGTAAGCTTTGCCAGACGGGAAGAAGTGTGGGGTTGCATTTTTTTCATGTATAGGTTCTGTATATCGATCGCGTTTAACCATTGCCGGCTTGCGGCCTACTTTTGTTAAAGGTATAAAGTTTGCGCACATGCGCCACAGAAAATTACAGCCCTCGCCCGGAAAGTATACTTGCCCTGGTTTGGTAGAGGAACTTGGCCGGTTGGTCGATAATTTAAACAGGGAGCCGACATTCAGCACGCCGGCAGAGCACCCTTTTATTGCAACTCTGCACAATTCCGGTTAATTTGCCTTTATCTTTTAGCCTTTACTAGCTGCTCATTTCGTGTTATCTGTATTTTCGACGTACCTCAAGCTGGGTTTCCACCACATCTTTAACCTCGGCGCCTACGATCACATGCTCTTTTTGCTGGCCCTGAGCGCCATTTATACCTTAGGCGACTGGCGCAAAGTAATTGCCCTGGTTACCAGCTTTACTATTGGCCATTCCATCACGCTGGCTCTGTCTACGTTTAACATCATCCGGTTTGATACGGCGCTTATTGAGTTTCTGATTCCGGTTACGATCCTTTTTACCTGCATCACCAACTTTTTCAAGCTCAAGAGCGCCGCTGCCAAACAACCCACCATCCTATCGCTGCACAACCTGATGGCGCTGTTTTTCGGGCTGATCCATGGCATGGGCTTTTCCAATTACCTCCGGTCGCTGCTGGGCCGCGGCGCAGATACCTGGCTGCAGTTGCTGGCCTTTAACGTGGGCATTGAACTGGGCCAGATGCTGATCGTATTGCTCCTGCTTATACTTGGTTTCCTGACCATGAACCTGTTCAAAGCCAAAAAGCGCGACTGGATCATGGTGATTTCCAGCGCCGCCGCAGGCATCGCCTTGATTTTGATGATGGAAACCAATATCTTTTAACGTTAAAACATTATATTGCCATATCCTATACTTATCACGCTAACCTAACAGTACCTAACCTAAACCAAATGAGAAACCTTTTTGCAGGTTTGGCGCTGGCAGGTCTTGTTGCCGGCCCTATTGCGGCCCTGGCGCAGGACACTAAATTTGCCCAGCTAGGGCAAGAGCTGCCAACGCCCAACAACTACCGCACAGCTTCGGGCGCCCCGGGCCACCAATACTGGCAGCAACGCGCCGACTACACCATCAAAGCCGAGCTTAACGACGATAATCAGTCCATAAAAGGTTCTGAGACCATCACCTATACCAACAACTCGCCCGATGTGCTGACTTACCTGTGGGTGCAGCTGGACCAGAACATCTATGAGCCCAACTCGATGAGCAATGCTACCAAGACGGGTGAGCTTAAGGAAAAGATGACGTTGCAGGCAGTGGATTACCTGACGCGCGAGAAATTTGACGGCGGCTTTAAGATCGAGCAGGTAAAAGACCGCAATGGCAAGGCCCTGAAGTATACCATCAACAACACCATGATGCGCGTGGACCTGCCGGGCCCACTGAAGCACGGGCAGAGCTTTGTCTTCAACATCAACTGGCACCACAACATCAATAACCAGAAAACACTGGGTGGCCGCTCAGGTTACGAGTTCTTTCCGGAGGATGGCAACTACCTCTATGAAATGGCGCAGTGGTTTCCGCGCATGGCCGTATACGACGACGTAAATGGCTGGCAGCACAAGCAGTTCCTGGGAAGCGGCGAGTTTGCGCTGCCCTTCGGCGATTACAAAGTGAGCCTGACCGTACCCGCCGACCATGTGGTGGCCGGTACCGGCGAGCTGCAGAACGCCAGCCAGGTGCTTACCTCTACGCAGCAGAAACGCTGGGCCGATGCCGCCAAGAGCGACAAGCCGGTGGTAGTAGTGACGCAGGAAGAAGCAACCAAAGCTGAGAAAAACCACGCCAAAGGTAAAAAGACCTGGGTGTTCCAGGCTAAGAATGTGCGCGACTTTGCCTGGGCAAGCTCCCGCAAGTTTATCTGGGATGCCATGAACGTAAGCGTAGGCGGCAAAAACACGCTGGCCATGTCTTACTACCCGAAAGAGGCCAACCCGCTTTGGGGGCAGTATTCCACGCAGGCCGTAGCCCACACAGTCCGCACCTATTCCAAGCACACCATCGACTATCCGTACCCGGTAGCCATTTCGGTGCACGGCCCGGTAGGTGGCATGGAGTACCCAATGATCAGCTTTAACGGCTACCGCCCCGAGGCCGACGGCACGTATTCTGACCGTACCAAGTATGGCCTCATCTCGGTGGTGATACACGAAGTAGGGCACAACTTCTTCCCGATGATCGTGAACTCCGACGAGCGCCAGTGGACGTGGATGGACGAAGGCCTGAACACCTTTATGCAATACCTGACCGAGCAGGAATGGGAGCGCAACTACCCATCCGGCCGCGGCGAGCCTGCTAAAATTGTAAATTACATGAGCGGTGCCAAAAACACCATGGTGCCCATCATGACCAACTCGGAGTCTATCCTGCAGTTTGGCAACAACGCCTATGGCAAACCGGCTACAGGCCTTAATATCCTGCGCGAAACCATTATGGGCCGCCAGCTGTTCGACTACGCCTTTAAAGAATATGCCAACCGCTGGGCCTTTAAACATCCGATGCCGGCCGACTTCTTCCGTACCATGGAAGATGCCTCGGGTGTGGACCTGGACTGGTTCTGGAGAGGCTGGTTTTATACCACCGACCACACCGACCTTGCCATTGGTGACGTGAAGTGGTACACGATCGATGCGCAGGACCCGGAATTTGTGAATGCCCGCAAGCGCGAGCAGCAGAACAAAACCCCGCAAACCTTATCGCAGCAGCGCAACCTGAAGGATATTCAGAAAACGTTGGTAGAGCAGAATCCGGAACTGAAGGATTTTTACAACAGCTACGACCCGTTGGCCACGACAGCCGCTGACAAAGCCACGTACCAGACGTTTATGAAAGACATCACCCCGGAACAGAAGAAAATACTGGAATCCGGCCTTAACTTTTACGAAGTAGGCTTTAAGAACCTGGGCGGTCTGGTAATGCCTCTGATCGTGCGCATGCAGTACGAAGATGGCTCCGAAGAAGTGGTAAACGTACCAGCCGAGATCTGGCGCTATAACAACGAGGAGATCACGAAGGTATTTGTTACAGAAAAGCCCGTTGTCAGCTTCGAGCTGGACCCTTACCTGCAAACAGCCGACACCGATCTGTCGAACAACGCGTACCCACGCCGCATGGCGCCATCGCGTTTCGAGTTGTTTAAGCAGCAGGAACGGCAGCAGCAGAACCCGATGCAAAAGCAGCGCGCCACCGGCAACACCGGCACTCAAAAGAACACCGCGCAGTAAACCCCTTGCTGCTTCATAAAAAAAGCCCCCGGATCAGGTATGATCCGGGGGCTTTTTTTATACTTGCCGGTCAGGCCGCCACCTGCACGCACGCAGAAAATAACCAGGCAGCAAGTATAGCCATCCAACAGTTCCCCTGTTAATCGGCGTTATACTTGTTGATAAAGTGCCTTGTTTTCCGGTCGCCTTTGCGCACATAAGGACGGATGATCAGGCGGGTGCCGTTCTCGTACGTAAAGAACTTGTAAACCCAGTTGCTGAGCACCACCAGCTTGTTGCGGAAGCCGATCAGGTACATGATGTGCACAAACAGCCAGGTAACCCAGGCAAAAAAGCCGCTCAGGTGGATGTTCTTTGGCAGGTCGGCCACGGCCTGGTTCCGTCCAATAATAGCCAATGAACCTTTGTCGAAGTACTTAAACGGCTCCAGCGCTTCGCCCCGGATAAGCCTTGGCAGGTTTTTAGCCAGCAGCTGCCCCTGTTGTATGGCAGGCTGCGCTACGCCCGGATGCCCGCGCGGGAACTCCTCCGTTTTCATAAAGGCAATATCGCCGATGGCAAAGATATCATTGAAGCCTAGCACCTGGTTATACTCGTTTACCAGTATCCGGCCTCGCTCCACCGACTCCGGCGGCAGGCCGTCGATCAGTGCCCCGGACACGCCGGCTGCCCAGATGAGGGTGTTGGTCTGGATCTGCTCGCCATTCTTGAGCACCGCCGTAGTGCCATCATAAGACTCCACCAGGGTATTCAACTTGATGATAACGCCCTTCTCAAGGAGGTATTTGTAGGTTTTCTCGCTTGCCTCCACCGACATGGGCGGTAGCACACGATCCATACCTTCTACCAGGTAAATATTCATCTTGCGGAAGTCCACGCCCGGGTAGTCGTTTGGCAATACGTGCCGGCGCATCTCGGCCAGCGCACCAGCCAGCTCCACGCCCGTCGGGCCGCCGCCCACGATCACAAAGTTCATCAGGCTCTGCCTGATTTCCGGGTCGTTGGTCATATTGGCCTGCTCAAAGACCTGCAGCATCTGGCTGCGCAGGTTCAGTGCATCGGGTATCTGCTTGAGCGGGAACGAAAACTTCTTGATCTGCTCGTTGCCGAAATAGTTGGGTTTAGTGCCTGTGGCGATCACCAGGTAATCGTAGGGCAGGTCTCCTACCAGTGTCGAAACCGTTTTAATTTCGGGGTTGATGTTGGTAACGCGCACCAGGCGGAAGTGGAAATCCTCAAATTCATCGCTTCCGAACATTTTGCGCAGCGGCTCGGCAATCGAGTCCGGTTCCAGGCCAGCGGTAGCCACTTGGTACAGCAGCGGCCAAAAGCCGTGGTAATTCTGCTTATCGAACATAACGACCTGGAAATCCTTGCATTTGAGTTTTTTGCCAAGGTTTATTCCGCCAAATCCACCGCCAATGATCACGACCCGGGGTTTTGTCGTGTCCGGAATATTAAGAGAGAGCTTATCAGGTTCAAGCATAGGTGTTTCTAGTTTAGCTTTAACAACAGCAGGTATCAGGTGCCTGCATCAGGGCGCTTTAGCATTGTACGCATTTTACCGCCCAAGCGAATAACGAAACACAAGAATGTTGGTTTCCGGCAGCTGTAACGGCCATGGCCTGGCAGCCGCCAGTGGCTTTATGCTGCCGCACGGGCAATACCGGACACCCGCGTAAGCGCGGGCACAAGCAAACGAAAAGCTAAACGAATTTTTACAGGTATGGCAGCATTGTACTGCTGCCGGATGAGCATACTTTACTTATCGGGGTTGCCCTTAAAAATGGCATCAATTAGCGCCGGGATAGCAAAGGGACTGATAGTAGGGTATAAATAGCGTGTCTGCTGCTGTTGCTGTTGTTGCTGGCTCCAGAACCGGAAGTTGGCATTGCCATCCATCGGCGTTGTCCGGAAAAGCTCTTCCAGGCGTTCGGGGTCCAGGTTTCGGGTGGCAATGGCGCGGCCTTCGTCCGGCAACTTCACATTGGCCACAGCTATGCGGAAATCGCGCTCTGTGGCCCACGGAAACACATCCACCGTAGGCAGCTCGGTGGGGTCTTCCTGCATCTGCATAATAATGGAGTAGCTGTTGCTGCTGTAACTTTTCGGGATGCGGAGGTACTGCTTTTTATACCCAATGGCGCTGAACACAACGCTATCGCCCGTCAGCACGGGCACCGAGAAAAAGCCATACTGGTTAGATTGGGTACCCCGATTGGTACCGGGCACATACACGCTCACGCCGGCCACACCGTAGAGGCTATCGCCCACGGCCACAAACCCCGATAATTGCACCACCCGCTTCTGCCCCTGCGCGGCTGCCTGTTGCGGCAAGGCTAGCCACAAGCCTATTAAAAAGAGCAATAACAGCCCTGGCAGGGATTTAAAACGCCATGTATGGTTTTGAGGAAGTGGGTTCATGCTCTACAATAATATCATTAATTCTTTTATAATAGCAGCTTTTGCCTAATTTTGTTTATGCTGCGAACATAATTTATGAGGCTCAAACACTTTAATCTTTCTTTTGGCGAACAGGTTTTTAAAGCCCTGGCTGATGAATCCCGCATCCGCATTCTTCACCTCATTGTGCGGAACAAAGAGATGTGCACCTCAGACCTGGAGCACGTGCTGGACTTTACGCAAACCAAAACTTCGCGCCACCTGGCTTACCTGCGCAATGCCGGCCTAGTAACCTCCCGCAAGCTCGACCAATGGGTATACTATACCATAAAAGACGAAGCCGCTGATTTTGTAACGCAGATCTTTAAATACCTGGAGCGCGACACGCTGCTGCACAAAGATGTAGAAACGTACCGCATCCTGTACTCTAACCGCGAGCTGGCCGCCAACAAGATCCTGACCCGCCGCTGGCCTGTTCCTTAGACACGGGCCAGGCCAATTCGTTTAATAACCATTTCAGATCCTTTTTTATTGCACCAGGGCCGGGAGCCTTTCCGGCGCACCGGCTAAACCTTTTGCCGCCGCTGCGCTTTATCTCTTATACGCCGTTAGCGCCACTTATATGAAAACATACACCCACCTTCTCTTCGACCTGGATCATACCTTATGGGATTTTGAGAAGAACTCCGAAGAAACCCTGTATACTTTATACGAGCAGTATAACCTGGCCCGCTTTGGCCGCTTCGACCGTGCCTCCTTTTACAAGAAGTATAAAGCCGTGAACAACCGCCTCTGGGACCTTTACAACAAAGGCAAAATAGACCAGAAAGAGCTGCGCGATACCCGCTTTTATAAAACCCTGATGGGCCTGGGCCTGCAGCACCACGAAGTGCCCAAAGATATCAGCAGAGCGTACACGGACCTGTGCCCCACCAAAACAGCCGTATTTCCGTTTACGCATGATGTGCTCACCTACCTGCAACCCAAGTATGGCCTGCATATAATTACCAATGGCTTTAAAGATATGCAGCACATCAAAATGGCCGGCGCCCGGCTAAACGGGTATTTCCAGGAGGTGGTGACCTCGGAGTGCTGCGGCTACAAAAAGCCCGATAAACGCATTTTTACCCATGTCCTGGAGCGGATCGGGGGCAAGGCAGAAGAGTGCCTGATGATCGGCGATAACCTGGAATGCGACATACAGGGCGCCCGCACCAGCGGCATCGACCAGGTATACTTTAACCCCGATAAGATAAAGGCGAAGTTGCGGCCCAAGCCAACTTACGAGATCAGCTGCCTGAGCCAGTTGATGGAGATATTGTAGGAGGAGGCGTTACTTTATAGTATAAATTCAGCAAAAAAGTACTTAATTGGCTTAACTTAAAAGCCCTAGCTGGCTTCCAGGTACGCTCATACCAAGCAATAGCTGTCTTCCCGAACGTCAGGAAGAGAGGTGCTTAGCGTGCTTTATGAATTTAGCAGCAGCAGATTTCTTCAAGATAGAGTATAGTCATCCCTTCAGTGGCTATACTAGGAGATTTTACGCATAGATATCTTTAGTCATAATTTCCTTTGTCCAACAATGCCATTCAAACTTATACGATGAACGTTGTGCCTGTACGCTTTAGAAATCTCCTGCTGGCAGTGCTGGCCCTGTCTGTTATGGCCTGCAAGACCACGCCTGCCGAAACAACTGCTGACGCTGCAGGCCGGCAGGACTTTGCCATCATGGCCTACTACACCGGCCGGCCTGCCACCATCGATGCCCAGTCGGCAAGCCAGCTGACGCACATTATCTATAGCTTCTTTCACCTGGAAGGCAACGCGCTCAACCACCCAACGCCGCAGGATAGCACCTCGCTTACCTACCTGGTTTCTTTGAAGAAAGCGCACTCGGACCTCAAGATCATGTTCTCGCTGGGTGGCTGGGGCGGCTGCGAGACCTGCTCGGATGTGTTTGCAACCCAACAGGGCCGCGAGGAATTTGCCCGTTCCGTAAAAGCCATTTCGGAGAAGTATAAGCTCGACGGCATCGACCTGGATTGGGAATACCCTACGATTGCAGGCTTTCCGGGCCACCGTTTTGCGCCCGAAGACAAACAGAATTTTACCGCGTTGGTGCAGCAGCTTCGTAAAACCATGGGCGATGACTACCTCATTTCGTTTGCTGCCGGTGGCTTTAACACGTACCTGCAGCAGTCGGTGGAATGGGAAAAGATCATGCCCTTGCTGGACTACGTAAACCTGATGAGCTACGACCTGGTAAATGGCAATAGCACCGTAACAGGCAATCATACCCCGCTCTACTCTACCGCTAGTCAGGTAGAATCGATCGACAATGCCGTGCAGTACCTGGATTCGATTGGCGTGCCTGCCCGCAAAATTGTGGTGGGTGCCGCTTTTTATGCCCGCGTGTGGGAGGCTGTGCCAAACCAGCTGAACGGGATGTACCAGCCAGGCAAGTTTAAGGAGGCAATAAACTACAACGTCCTGGGCAATTATCTTACGGCCAATACCGGCTTTACCACCTACTGGGATTCTACGGCGCAGGCCCCTTACAGCTACAACGCTCAAAAGCAGCTTTTCGCCACCTACGACGATTCGCTGTCCATTGCCCGGAAAACAGATTATGCGCTGAAGCATAACCTGGGCGGCATCATGTTCTGGGAGCTTTCAGGCGATAACCCTGACGAAGGCTTGCTGGATGTGATGTACCGCGTAAAACAGCAGTCTGCTACCGCCGCCTCGGCAGAGTAAGCGCCTCGTACCCGTAGCGCCATTCCTGCCAGATTCAGTTATAACTAAAGAGCCCGGCCATACTTGCGTTCAGTATGGCCGGGCTCTTTAGTTATACTTTATACTTGCGCGCTTAGTCTTTGGCGTCGGCTTTGGTTTCGAGGGTTCTCAGTTCGCCCTGCAGTAACTTGATCTTGCCTTTGTCGTCTACGCCCAGCTGTTTCTCCAGCGTATTTTTCTTAGCGTCCAGTTTGTTAACCACAGCCTGTGCTTTGGCCCAGTCCTGATCGGTCCAGGTGGCATGCTTGCTGCGCACGTTCTCCAGCAGCGTAATATAGGCCTGCCGCAGGTTGGTTGCCGTCAGCGCGTTGATATCGGCATACTGTCCCAGCAGTTCCTGCTGCAACTTTGTTGCGCTGTCTTCCTGCTGGCGTTCTATGGCCGCTTTTCCGCTGTCGGTCAGCGTAAACGTATTGTTAGTGGCCTCGGCGGCGAAGGAAAATCCCAGAGCCAGGGCCAGCATTATTTTACCGTAGGTGCTATTGCTCTTTTTCATAGTATGTTCGTTTTAAAACGGCTCCAATTTGCGGTGCCGGAAGGTTGTTTACGGGAAACAGTGCAATAATGGTTCTGTACCTGCCACTCTTTTTCAGAATACCCGGTTTAAAAACCCTCCTGCTACAGCATTCCTGCAGCCTATCGCGTTGCTGCAATCGGCAGGGCGTCATACTTTAGCAGATAAGAATCGATCCAATTTTTGCAGGCGGAGCGCTCCGCTTGCCGTGCAGTGCCTGTCGTGGCGGCCAGGCAGATACCCCGGCCGGATTCGGCTTTTACCGGAAATCCCCGTACCTTTGCATGTGAGGCAGCTGCCCCTACCGCAGCCGCCTCCTGAATACCTTAACTCATACTTATAATTCTAATTATAAACGCATGGCAACCGGATTCTTTAAAGTACCAACTCCAGTTAACGAACCAGTAAAAGCTTACGCTCCCGGCTCCCCTGAACGGGCGGAGTTGCAGCGCACGTATAAAGAACTTAAGTCGAAGGAAGTAGATGTGCCCATGTACATTGGCGGCGACAAAGTATACACTGACACTAAAAAGCCGCTGCTGCAGCCCCACGACCACCAGCACATCCTGGGCCACTTCAACGAAGGCGACGCCTCACACGTGGAACAAGCCATTAACGCAGCCCTGGCTGCCCGCGAAGGATGGGCCAACATGGCCTGGGAACAGCGTGCCAGCATTTTCCTGAAAGCCGCCGAACTACTGGCCGGCCCCTGGCGGGCCCGCCTGAACGCAGCCACCATGCTGGGCCAGTCGAAGAGTGCTTTCCAGGCCGAGATCGACTCTGCCTGCGAGTTCATCGACTTCCTGCGCTTCAACGTGCAGTTCATGACCGAGATCTACCACATGCAGCCGGAGTCGTCGCCGGGCGTTTGGAATCGCCTGGAGCACCGCCCGCTCGAAGGTTTCGTGTTTGCGCTCACCCCTTTTAACTTTACCGCCATTGCGGGTAACCTGCCAACTTCTGTCGCCATGATGGGCAACGTGGTGGTTTGGAAACCGGCCAATACCCAGATCTATGCGGCGCAGATGATCATGGAACTGCTGCACGAAGCAGGTTTGCCAGGCGGCGTGATCAACCTGGTGTATGTGGACGGCCCGACAGCCGGCGATGTGATCTTCAACCACGCTGATTTTGCCGGCATCCACTTTACCGGCAGCACCGGCGTGTTCCAGAACATCTGGAAGACCATCGGCACCAACATCCACAAGTATAAAACCTACCCGCGCATTGTGGGCGAAACCGGTGGCAAAGACTTTATACTTGCCCACCCTTCGGCCAATGCCAAGGCGCTGGCGACAGCAATCTCCCGCGGTTCGTTTGAGTACCAGGGCCAGAAATGCTCGGCTGCGTCGCGCGTGTACGTGCCAAGCAACCTATGGGAAGAAGTAAAAGCGTATGTGATCGAGGATGTGAAGTCGTTTAAAATGGGCCCGCCCGAAGATTTCGGCAACTTTATCAACGCAGTGATCGACGAGAAATCGTTTGATAAGATCGCGCGCTACATCGACAACGTTGCCAGCAGCAACAACGAAGCCGAAATTATAGTAGGCGGTGGCTACGACAAGTCGAAAGGCTTTTTTGTGGAACCAACCGTGATCCAAACACATAACCCGCTGTATGTGACCATGTGCGAGGAGATCTTTGGCCCCGTTATCTCTATTTATGTGTACGACGAGCACAACTTTGAGGAGACGCTGGAGTTGGTAAACAGCACGTCGCCTTACGCCCTGACAGGCGCCATTTTCAGCCAGGACCGCTATGCCATCGAGCATGCCACCAAAAAGCTGAGCGATGCGGCCGGCAACTTCTACATCAACGACAAGCCGACCGGCGCCGTGGTTGGCCAGCAGCCCTTCGGTGGGGCCCGTGCATCCGGCACTAACGACAAGGCCGGCTCTATGCTGAACCTGCTGCGCTGGGTATCGGCCCGCTCTATTAAAGAGACGTTCGTTCCCGCCACTGATTACCGTTATCCGTTCCTGGGCGAGGACAAGTAGATTATACTTGCCTTCATACTTAAGCAGCGGCCATACTTCCAGCAAGTATGGCCGCTTTGTTTTTGTCAGCATCGGGATTTACAGGATGAACGGATTTACTGGATGCCTTTTGAGCTGCATCTTGCCTTATACTAGCTATCCTCTTAGGCGAAAATTCAGCTACTGGCGCAAGCGTCCGCTTGTACTGGCACCATGAGGTGGTTGCAGCAAGGTACAAGCGGACGCTTGCACTATAAAATGCAGGGTCCTCCAAAGACCTCGCAGTGTCTTTCAGACCTGCGAGCGTCTGTGCAAGTAGCAACAGCTTTTCTCGGCCAGACACCCGCAGGAGCTGCGCACGCTGCGAGGTCTTCCGCTACTGTTGATGTATACTTTCCCTTTGTCCGCTGCTTGTGCATACTTCCCCTTCATCCTGCAAATCCTAAAGTCCTGTAAATCCTGCTTCAGATCAGTATCTTTTCCTGCTTCTAACTCCCGCTAGCACACCACATTTTATACTTTTTACTTCGGATTTATACTTTTGATTGTTGATGATTTATCCCTAATTTTGCTGTCTAATCTCAGAAAATACAACCATATTATGGAACCAGCTGTAAATCAGCAGTATGTGCCATCAGACTACCTGCCAATCCTGATTCAGTTTATGGCCGCCCTTGGCTTTGTGATTTTTGCACTCACGCTCACACACCTGCTGGGGCCAAAGCGCAACAGTGCCGTAAAAGGCGCCGCCTGGGAAAGTGGTATCGAGTCGGTGGGTGATGCCCGTACGCCTATCTCCTATAAGTACTTCATGACGGCCATCCTTTTTGTACTGTTTGATGTCGAGATCATCTTTATGTACCCCTGGGCGGTAAACTTCCGGAGCTTCGGACTGGACGGCTTTTTGCAGATGCTCGTGTTCATGGGCCTGTTGCTGGCCGGTTTCTTCTATGTGATCAAAAAAGGCATCCTGAAGTGGGAATAGGACTTTAAACTTTTACAAGTCAGCTGGTGTTGAAACATTGGGCACCAGGCGCCTGCACTTGTGAAATCAAACTATCCTTAAAATGAGCGAATCAAATAACGATATCAAATTAGTAGACGCACCCGATGGCATATCCGGTGCCGGCTTTTTTGCCACCTCTTTCGAGAAAGTAATCGGGCTGGCCCGCAAGCACTCGCTGTGGCCGTTGCCGTTTGCTACCTCCTGCTGCGGTATTGAGTACATGGCTACCATGGGAGCCAACTATGATATTTCCCGTTTCGGTTCGGAGCGTCCCAGCTTCTCGCCGCGCCAGGCCGACATCCTGATGGTGATGGGTACCATTGCCAAAAAGATGGGCCCTGTGGTAAAGCAGGTGTATGAGCAGATGGCCGAGCCGCGCTGGGTGATTGCCGTGGGTGCCTGTGCCTCTTCCGGCGGCATTTTCGATACTTACTCCGTGCTGCAGGGCATCGATCGTGTAGTACCGGTAGACGTGTACGTGCCGGGCTGCCCGCCTCGCCCTGAACAGATCCTGGACGGGCTGATGCGCGTGCAGGACCTGGCAGCAAACGAATCGCTGCGCCGCCGCAACTCACCGGAATACCAGGCCCTTTTAGCCTCTTACAACATTAAATAAGCAATGGAGCTTACGAACGAAAACGTACTCGGCAAGATCATCGATAAGTTTGGGATCGATAACATCTGGGATGCAGTGAACCCGGATGGCATTATGACGTTTCAGACCACCCGCGAAACCATCATCGATCTGATCCAATATCTGCGCGATGATGCGGACCTGCAGATCCAATTCCTCACCACCATGTGCGGTATCCATTACCCTGACCAGAAGGACAAGGAGCTGTGCATGATGTACCAGCTGCACAGCCTGCGCTATAATTACCGTGTGCGCATCAAGGTGTTCTTCCCTATCAGCGACCCGGTGATGCCTACGCTGACCAACCTCTACGCAGCCGCCAACTGGATGGAGCGCGAGGCATTTGACTTCTATGGCATTATCTTTACAGGCCATCCGAACCTGACCCGGATCCTGAACATCGAAGAGATGGAGTACCACCCAATGCTGAAGCAATACCCGCTGGAAGACCAGACAAGGGAAGATAAGATAGATACGTTTTTCGGGCGTTAAGCCAATTTACTGCCGCCCTACTTTAGAACAGGTATAACCGGCAGCTAACAAAGGACACAATAGCATGGCTACTGAAAATAAAACCGCAGCGCTTACCGAAATGGAGCAGTTCCGCCTGAAACATGGCCTAGCCCTGACGGAGGAGCGGCCCCTTACCACGCTGAACCTGGGCCCCACCCACCCGGCCACGCATGGTATTTTCCAGAATATCCTGCAGATGGACGGTGAGAAGATCGTGGACGCAGTGCCCACCATCGGCTACATTCACCGGGCCTTCGAGAAAATAGCGGAACGCCGGCCGTTCTACCAGATCACGCCGCTCACCGACCGCATGAACTACTGCTCGTCGCCTATCAACAACATGGGCTACCATATGACAGTAGAAAAGCTGCTCGGCATCACCATTCCGAAGCGTGCGCAGTACATCCGCGTGATCATGATGGAGCTGGCCCGTATCTCTGACCACCTGATCTGTAACTCGATCCTGGGGGTGGACTCCGGCGCCTTTACCGGCTTCCTATACGTGATGCAGGAGCGCGAGCACATTTACGATATCTACGAGGAAGTATGCGGCGCCCGATTGACCACCAACATGGGTCGCATCGGGGGCATGGAGCGCGATCTTTCGCCCAAAGCCCTGCACCTGATCGGCGAGTTCCTCAAGCGCTTCCCTAAAGTATGGGCCGAGTTTGAGAAGATGTTTACCCGCAACCGGATCTTCATCGACAGAACAACTGACGTAGGTGCTATCTCGGCCGAGCGTGCACTGAGCTATGGCTTTACGGGCCCTAACCTGCGGGCAACCGGCGTAGACTACGACGTGCGCGTAATGAACCCTTACTCGTCTTACGAGGACTTCGAGTTCGAAATACCGGTAGGCTCCAAAGGCGATACTTATGACCGCTTCCTGGTGCGCAACGAGGAAGTATGGCAAAGCTTAAAGATCATTGAGCAGGCCTACAACAACCTGCCCGAAGGCTCTTACCACGCCGATGCGCCGCACTTTTACCTGCCGCCAAAGCAGGAAGTATACCGCAGCATGGAAGCCCTGATCTATCACTTTAAAATTGTGATGGGCGAGGCTGATATTCCGGTGGGCGAAGTATACCACAGCGTGGAAGGTGGCAATGGCGAGCTGGGCTTTTACCTGATCTCTGACGGTGGCCGCACACCATACCGTTTGCACTTCCGTCGCCCTTGCTTTATTTACTACCAGGCTTACACCGAGATGATCAAAGGCGGCCAGCTGGCGGATGCGATCCTGACGCTGAGCAGCCTGAACGTAATTGCCGGCGAGCTGGACGCTTAAACATTCATTTATATACCATTTCACATTGCTCCCTGCAAAGAGGATCGATGACAATCTAAAAATGGCAGAGACTATAAACAAAGTGACGTTTTCTGATGCGGCCATGGCCGAAATGCAGCGCTACATCAGCCATTACCCCGAGGGCCGGCAGAAGTCTGCCCTGCTCCCGATCCTGCACGTTGCGCAGGCTGAGCTGGGCGGCTGGGTAAGCCCCGAAGCAATGGACACCATTGCCGAGATCCTGCACATCCAGCCCATCGAAGTATACGAGGTAGCCACGTTCTATACCATGTTCAACCTTAAGCCGGTTGGCAAGCACGTGCTGGAAGTATGCCGCACGGGCCCTTGCTGCCTGCGTGGCGCCGACCAGCTGATCGAAACGCTGAAGCAGAAGCTCAACATCGAAGAAGGCGAAACAAGCACTGACGGCATGTTTACGCTTAAGCCGGTAGAATGCCTGGCTTCCTGCGGATCAGGGCCGATGTTGCAGGTGCGTGAAAAATTCTACGAGAACATCGACAGCGAACAGCGGGTAGACGAGTTCCTGGAGATGATGCGCAACACCCCGGTTGAAACGCCTTATCATCAGAAGTAAGTTTTTGGACTTTGTGACAAAAGACAGGCAGACAAAAGACCTAATCCTTTATCTCTTTTGTCCTTTGTCAAAAAATCCTTTGTCAAGTATAGCAAACCGGCAGCCTTAAGTATAAAAGCGGCCATACATACATCCTGCTACAATGGGACTTAAAATACTAACCGAACATATCAACGTACCCGGCATCGAAACGCTGGAAGTATACCGTAAGCAGGGCGGCTACCGCTCGGTAGAGAAAGCCCTGAAAACGATGACTCCGGATGAGGTGGTGGAAGAGGTAAAAACCTCCGGCCTGCGTGGTCGTGGGGGCGCCGGCTTCCCGACAGGTATGAAATGGAGCTTTTTGGCTAAGCCCGAAGGTATTCCGCGCTACCTCGTTTGCAATGCCGACGAGTCGGAGCCGGGCACCTTTAAGGACCGCTGGTTTATGGAGCACAACCCGCACGCGCTAATCGAAGGAATGATCACCTCGAGCTATGCGCTGGGAGCCAACACCTCCTATATCTACATCCGCGGCGAGCTTATGTTTGTGCTGCGCATACTTGAAAAAGCGATTGCGGAAGCATACGCAGCCGGTCTACTGGGCAAAAACATACTGGGCTCCGGCTATAGCCTGGACCTGCATGTTGCGCCCGGAGGGGGCGCCTACATTTGCGGCGAGGAAACAGCCCTGCTGGAATCGTTGGAGGGCAAACGCGGCAACCCGCGCAACAAGCCGCCGTTCCCGGCAGTGAAAGGTTTGTTCCAGAGCCCTACGGTGGTAAACAACGTGGAAACGATCTGCGCGGTGCCGTGGATCGTGAACAACACCGGCGCCGAGTATGCCAAAATAGGCATTGGCCGCAGCACGGGCACTAAACTGATCTCGGCCAGCGGTAACATCAACAACCCGGGCGTATTTGAGATCGAGTTGGGCGTGCCGGTAGAAGAATTTATCTACTCAGACCAGTACTGCGGTGGCATCTGGAAGGGCAAGCAGCTGAAGGCCGTGGTGCCGGGAGGTTCTTCCGTTCCGATCCTGCCTGCGAACCTTATACTGAAGACCGCTGCCGGCGAAGACCGCCTGATGACGTACGAATCGCTGGCTGACGGCGGTTTTGTGACAGGCTCTATGATGGGCTCGGGCGCGTTTATCGTGTTTGATGAGGACCAGTGCATTGTGCGTAACACGTGGAACTATGCCCGCTTCTATCATCATGAGTCGTGTGGCCAGTGTAGCCCATGCCGTGAGGGTACCGGCTGGATGGAGAAAGTGCTGCACCGCATCGAGTATGGCCACGGCCATCAGCAGGACATCGACCTGCTGGTAAGCGTAGCCAAGCAGATTGAGGGTAACACGATCTGTCCGCTGGGCGATGCGGCCGCATGGCCGGTAGCGGCTGCTATCCGCCACTTCCGCGACGAATTCGAGTGGCACATCAAGCACCCGAAAGAGGCAACTTTACCGGGCGCAGTTTACCGTGGCCAGCTGGCGGAAATTGTAGCCTAAAAAATAAATACACTTTTGTCATTCTGAAAGAAACTTGTGGGATAATAGCAAAGGCCTAAGTTCCCTTCAACCAAGATCCTTTCAGGATGACAAAAAATGAAAGTATAAATATCCTGAAAAGGAAAGTATAGCTTAAATCGTTTGGAGTGTTTGCCAATAACGAACAACGAATAACGAATAACGATAATTAAAATGGCTAAAGTAACGATAGACGGCATCGAGATAGAGGTAGAAGATGGAACTACCATCCTGCAGGCCGCTAGAAAAATAGGAGGCAAAGTAGTGCCGCCCGCCATGTGTTATTACGGACCGCTGAAAGGCAGCGGTGGCAAATGCCGCGTGTGCCTGGTAAAAGTAACACAGGGCTCTGCCAAAGACACCCGCCCTATGCCCAAGCTGGTTGCCTCGTGCATCACGCAGGTGCAGGACGGCATGGTAGTGGAGAACACCACCAACGAAGAAGTGCTCAACGCCCGCAAAGGCATCGTGGAAATGCTACTCATCAACCACCCCCTGGATTGCCCTATCTGCGACCAGGCCGGCGAGTGCAACCTGCAGGACCTCTCCTACGAGCATGGCGTGAGCGCCACCCGCTACGAGGAAGAGCGCCGCACCTTTAACAAAGTGGATCTGGGCCCATACATCCAGCTGCACATGACGCGCTGCATCCTGTGCTACCGCTGCGTGTATACCGCCGACCAACTGACGCCTGAGCGTGTGCATGGTGTGCTGGGTCGTGGCGATGCGGCCGAGATAGGAACATATATCGAGAACATTGTGGATAACGAGTTCTCCGGCAACGTGATTGATGTGTGTCCGGTGGGCGCGCTGACAGACAAAACCTGGCGCTTTAAAAACCGCGTATGGTTCACAAAGCCGCTGGATGCGCACCGCGACTGCCCGACCTGCTCTGGTAAAGTAACGCTCTGGACACGCGGCGATGCCGTACTTCGGGTAACAGCCCGCAAGGACCAGTACAACGAGGTGGAAGAGTTTATCTGTAACACCTGCCGCTTTGATAAAAAGGAGGTAAGCGACTGGACCATCGAAGGTCCGCGCCACATCGACCGGCATTCGGTTATCTCGGCTAACCATTACGAGCTGCCGGTGATCAACGTACCGATCGTACCTAATTTACCAGTATCTACCAAGAAAAGCCTGCCGCAGGAATAACATATGGAGTCAGTAGACCTACTATACAAAGGGATTTACATTCTGGTGATTTTCGGTATCACACTGCTGATAGCGACGTACTCTACCTACTTTGAGCGTAAAATAGCCGCCTTTATCCAGGACCGCGTAGGCCCGAACCGCGCCGGCCCTGCCGGTTTGATGCAGCCGCTGGCTGATGCCGGCAAGCTGTTCTTTAAAGAGGACTTTATCCCAGCCAAAGCAAACAAGGCGCTGTTCATCATCGGGCCCGGCATTGCCATGCTGGTAGCGACTATGTCGAGCGCAGTGATTCCATTTGGCGACATGCTGCTGATCGGTGGCCGCGAAATATACCTGCAGGCCATAGAAGTAAACATTGGCGTGTTGTATGTGTTTGGCGTCGTGTCGCTGGGCGTTTATGGCCTGATGATCGGGGGCTGGGCTTCGAACAACAAATTCTCGCTGCTGGGCGCTATCCGGGCGGCATCGCAGAACATCAGCTACGAACTGGCCATGGGCCTTACGCTGATTGCAGTGCTGATGCTGAGCGGCTCGCTGTCGTTGCGTGAAATAGCAGAACAGCAGCACGGTTTTAACTGGAACATCTGGTACCAGCCGCTGGGCTTCATTATTTTCCTGGTGTGCTCCTTTGCCGAAACAAACCGTACGCCGTTCGACTTACCGGAATCGGAGGCCGAACTGATCGGTGGCTACCATACCGAGTATGGCTCCATGAAACTGGGCATGTACCTGTTTGCTGAGTATATCAACATCTTTGTAGCTTCAGCTGTGATGTCGACGCTATACTTTGGCGCTTACAACTTCCCGTTCATGGACAACCTGCGCCAGGCCTTTACGGACCCGGTACTGGGCAACAACGTGGTAACGCTGGTAGGCGTAGCCGCAATGTTTACCAAGATATTCCTGTTCATTTTCTTCTTCATGTGGGTTCGCTGGACGCTTCCGCGTTTCCGCTACGACCAACTCATGAAGCTGGGCTGGCAGATCCTTATCCCGCTAGCTATCCTGAACATTATCCTGACAGGCGGCGGGGTTCTGCTAAAAGATTACTTATTTTAACTTAAACTTGAATGTTGGCCCCCTGATCGCTGTTAAAAGATCAGACACACGCCAACACTCATAAGCAGAAAGAAATGGAACCACTATCTAATAGAAGAAAGCAACTGGAGAAGAAGGAGATGACGTTCGCGGAGCGCGCGTACCTGCCTGCTATTGCCCAGGGGCTTGGCATTACCATAAAACACTTCTTCAAGAAAAAAGCAACGGTACAGTACCCTGAGCAAACACGCGAGCGCAGCGATGTATGGCGTGGCCTGCACGTGCTGAAGCGCGATGAGAATGGCGCCGAGCGTTGCACCGCCTGCGGCCTTTGTGCCGTGGCCTGCCCTGCCGAAGCCATTACCATGACGGCCGGCGAGCGCGTGAAAGGCGAAGAGCACCTGTACCGCGAAGAGAAGTATGCGGTGACATACGAGGTGAACATGCTGCGCTGCATCTTTTGCGGCCTTTGTGAAGAAGCCTGCCCGAAAGCTGCCATTTTCTTACAAGACGATAAACTTGCGCCGGCCCGTTACGAGCGCGACGAGTTCATTTATGGCAAAGACCGCCTGGTAGAGCCTCTGAAAACCACTGAAACAAAATAATCTGATGGAGAGTCTTTTTTTCTTTCTTGCTTCCCTTACGCTGCTGTGCGCCCTGATGGTGGTAATTTCCAAAAACCCGGTGCATAGCGTGCTGTTCCTGATCATTACGTTCTTTACCATCTCGGGCCATTATATTCTGCTGAATGCGCAGTTCCTGGCGGCCGTGAACATCATCGTATATGCCGGCGCCATTATGGTGCTTTTCCTGTTCGTGATCATGTTCCTGAACATGAATAAGCATTCGGATACTGCTGTAAAAGCTTCTACGCTGAGCAAGTTTGCCGGTACTATTGCTGGTGGCCTGCTTTTCGTGGTGATGTTCGCAGCGTTAAAAGACACAACCGTAGCGGGCTACGATGCCGACACCTTTACCTCGCAGACAGGTATGGTGGAGAACCTGGGCGCCGTGCTGTTTACCCAATACCTGCTGCCTTTTGAGCTGGCCTCGGTGCTGTTCCTGGTAGCCATGGTGGGTGCCGTTATGCTGGGCAAGAGAGAAGTAGGCGAACGCCACTTCTAAAAACGAGCCGCTACAAAGAATCAATTTAGTTGATAGAACAAGGCACAAGCGGATGCTTGGTCAATATCATATAAAGTATAAAGCCGGCGCGGATGTGCCGGCTTTTTTGTTTCTGCCCTCGCTCGCCTCCGGCGAGTGTGAGCTATTCGGCGGCCTCCGGCCAATTTGATTTGTTTATGTCAGTACATGGCGGGACGCCACGAAATTTCGCACACTCGCCAGAGGCGAGCGAAGGCCATAGCGTTTAACAAAAAGTGTGGCTTACCTCCGTTCAAGCGAACACTTGAGCCAGGTGCAGTATTTGACGATTTTTTGTTTGAGCGTTCAGCGAGTGGGGGTAGGGGCCCTCGATTCAAAATCGTCTTGATTCTTTTGCTTACTTTTCTCTTATCGAGGGCCCCTACTCCCATCAAGGAGAAAAGGAAGGCCCCGCCGGCGAGGCGAAAAGCTTGCTCTTGCTTTGCAAATTGAAGTATAGAGGAGCCTCCGCAACTTGCCCACAAAATCCTTCTAGGATGACAAGGAAAGGATTAAGCCTTTCCGTTATTCCTTCTACTTTATTCATACTTATTCCTTCACTTTAGTCTTCGGTTGCAGCGTTACCTCCAGTAGTTCAGTGTGGCCCAGATCATCATCAGACACCAGCAGGGCTTTATAGCCGCCGTTCTCGTCTTTTTCCTGCACTACCACCGATTCTGCTTTGCCGGTATACAGCGAGCCGTCGGCATGGTGGAGCGGCAAGGCTGTAACCGAAAGGGGTTCGGTGGCATTGCCGGCTCTTCCTAAAGTATAAAGCGGGATAAAACCGATAAAACTGCCTAGCACGTCCCCGTCATCCACCGGGTTAAGCGACTGCTCAATAGAAGCGGAAAAGAACAGCTTGTCATCGTAGATACAGGCACCCGAAAAGCCGGCCTCATAAGGCCCTAGCTGCGGCAGACGGATGTAGAAGGTCGCTGCATCGGGCAACGCGCGCCCTTCCATCAGGTACTCGAGCAATTTTGTTTTGTCGAATCGGAAAATGGTGTTTACGCCAGGAGCCAGCCGGCGCTGCAAGAGGTAAAAATGCGCATCGTCGGCAGCCAGGCCTTCAATGTTGAGCACTTCGCTGCTATGGCGGGCCAGTATCTTTTGCAGGAAAGTATAAAAAGGACTGATATCCAGGGCCCGTACTTGCTCCGCCGGGGCAGATTGCTTTACGATAAACGCCTTGTTGCGCGTGGCCGCAGAACCCGACCCCAGCAGCAGCAGGTAATCGGCGTCTTTGTAGCGGAAGTGGGCCATACTTTCCAGGTCTGCCTTTTCCAGCTTGGGGATGCGGCCGCTGGCAAAGCTGGTCGTATCGAACAAGGCGGTTTTCTCCACAATCGTATAGCTGGCATCCAGCAAGTATAAATAAGGCGAGTCATCGCCCACCACATAAAAACCCGTTCCGGCTGCCTCGATGCCTGAACCGGAAGGCAGATCCTGGTAGAAGACCTTTTTCTGTATCACCGCTTCCATATCCTCCGCGGGGAGAGAAGAAACGGGCGTTGATTTTTGCTGGCAGCCTGCCAGCGAAGCCGCAGAGAAGAGTATAGCCATCGTTTTAAACAAGCGCATAGAAGTTCTTTAGAAGTATAAACCGTCATACGTAAAGTTTGGCGCGCCCGAACATGCCCCACCAACCCTGATGCTGCTGTGGCCGCCTGCACCGGAGATAGCGGCAAGCAGGCTGCAGGTGCGGCCGGACTGGATTTACTGCAGCTTAAAGCGGACTATTTCGGCATTGCCACTGCATTTGTCGAATTGTACCAAAACAAGCAGCCCGGTTATCGAAACAGCTAAGAAGAATAGGAAATATGTTATGGATTTTTAAAAAATGGGGATAACTTTGCGACTTGATTTTTGGATTGTTATAACTCCTAATACGTTCAGGCCCACTTACCATGAACCAGATACCTGATATTATCAGAACTATTCCGCTTAACTACTATTTATACTTCAGCACGGCCCTGTTTGCTATCGGGGTGATCGGCGTATTGACCCGCCGCAATGCGATCGTCATTTTTATGTGTGTGGAGCTGATGCTCAACGCCGTAAACCTGCTGCTTACCGCCATTGCCTCTTACCGCGCTGATTCCAGCGGACAGGTATTCGTTTTCTTTATCATGGCTGTGGCGGCCGCTGAAGTATGTGTGGGGCTGGCCATTATCGTGATGACCTACCGCAATACACGCTCCACTGACGTGCAGCTGCTGAACGAACTCAAATGGTAGTCCCTTTATTTTTCTCCCTGAATACCTTCTTAAACTCTAAAACCAGATGCAAGAGATAGTAATGCCCAGCATAAACCAGGACATGGCACTGCTCTGTTTGCTTATTCCGTTGCTGCCACTGCTTGGCTTTATCGTGAATGGGCTGGGCAACCGCAAAATTGCCAAAGGCCTGGTAGGACTGATTGGCTGCGCCACCGTGCTGGCCTCCTTCCTGATTTCCATCTACCTGTTCCTTGATTTCAAAGCCAATGGCAGCCAGCCTTATACCGTAGATTACTACAACTGGATCTCGGCGGGCACCCTGCATATCGGTTTCTCTTTCCTCATTGACCAGCTCACGCTGCTCATGCTGCTGATGGTGACAGGCATTGGTTTTCTGATCCACCTTTACTCGGCCGGCTACATGAGCCACGACGAAGGCTTCGGCAAGTTCTTCTCGTTCCTGAACCTGTTCATGTTCTCGATGCTGCTGCTGGTGATGGGCTCCAACTATGTAATGATGTTTGTGGGCTGGGAAGGCGTAGGCCTTTGCTCCTACCTGCTCATCGGCTTCTGGAACAAGAACACCAACTATAACAACGCCGCCAAGAAAGCCTTTATCATGAACCGTATCGGGGACCTGGGCTTTCTGCTGGGCATTTTCCTGATCTTTATTACGTTCGGCAGCGTGAGTTACCCGCAGGTGTTTGCCGAGGCCAGCAAAATGACCGGCCTGGACACACCCGTGATGATCGCCATTACTATGTTCCTCTTTATCGGGGCAATGGGTAAAAGCGCGCAGATCCCTTTGTTTACCTGGCTGCCTGATGCGATGGCGGGTCCTACGCCGGTTTCGGCCCTGATCCACGCTGCTACCATGGTAACGGCCGGTATCTACATGGTGATCCGCTCGAACGTGCTCTTTATACTTGCTCCTACCACCCTGGATGTGATCGCTATTATCGGTGCGGCTACCGCGCTTCTGGCTGCCACCATCGGCTTGGTGCAGAACGATATCAAAAAGGTGCTGGCTTATTCTACCGTATCGCAGCTAGGCTATATGTTTCTGGCGCTGGGTGTGATGGCCTTCTCTTCTTCGATGTTCCACGTGCTCACGCACGCATTCTTTAAAGCGCTGCTCTTCCTGGGTGCCGGTTCTGTGATCCACGCCATGAGCAACGAGCAGGACATGCGCCGCATGGGCGGTCTGCGCAAAGTACTTCCTATCACCTTTATCACCTTCCTGATCGGTACGCTGGCTATTTCCGGTATTCCGCCGTTTGCCGGTTTCTTCTCTAAAGACGAGTTGCTGGCCCACGTATTCGAGCACAACAAGGTGTTGTGGGGCATCGGGGTGCTGGCCTCCTTTATGACGGCCTTCTACATGTTCCGGGCCCTGTTCCTTACCTTCTTTGGCAAGTTCCGCGGCACAGCAGAGCAGAAACATCACCTGCACGAATCGCCTGCCGTGATGACCATTCCGTTGATCGTGCTGGCCATACTTGCTACCGTTGGTGGCTTCCTGGGCATTCCGGAGGTATTTGGTGCCAAGCACGTGTTGGGCGAGTACCTAGCACCGCTTTATACTTATGCGCGGGGCATTAACCCGGCAGCCTTCGAAACCGGCGCTATCTCACACGAACTGGAATTCATTCTGATGGCGGTTTCGGTGGGTGTAGCTGTGCTGGCCATTATCATTGCCTACTTTATGTACATCAAAAAAGAGGAAGTGCCCGCCGAAGAAGGTGCCCACCTGGCTCCTGTGCACAACCTGCTTTACAACAAATATTATATCGATGAACTGTACAACACGCTCATCGTGCGCCCGGTAATGTGGCTCTCCCATACTGTGTACCGCTTTGTGGACGTGGTGCTGGTAGATGGCCTTGTGAACGGCGTGGGTAAGTTTGTTATACTTAGCGGCCGCACGCTGCGCTACGCACAGAGCGGGGCCATCAGCTTTTACCTGCTGGTAATGGTGTGCAGCATCGCCCTGATTCTATTTTTAAACTTCTTTATCGGATAAGGTTCTTAGAAGATGATTACAGCTCTATTACTTTTCTGGCCTGCCCTGGCCGCACTGCTCGTGCTGCTGATAAAAGGACAAAGTGCCAAGAGAGTGGCTTTTATCGCAGCGCTCGTGGAATTTGCCCTGGCGCTTTTTGCTACCTCAACCTTTAACACCGAGAGTGGCAGCATTCAATATGCCCTGAATATTCCGTGGGTGCCCAGCGCCGGCATCGGCTTTATTATCGGCATCGATGGCATCAGCCTGCTGATGGTACTGCTGACCACGTTCCTGGTGCCGCTCATCATCCTGTCGTCTTTCAAGCACACGTATAAAAACCCGAACGTTTTCTACGCACTCATCCTGTTTATGCAAACGGGCCTGCTGGGCGTGTTTGTGGCCCTGGATGCGTTCCTATTTTACTTCTTCTGGGAGCTTGCCCTCATTCCGATCTACTTTATCTGCGCTATCTGGGGCGGGGCCAACCGGGTGCCGGTTACCTTTAAGTTCTTTGTGTACACCATCTTCGGCTCGCTGCTGATGCTGGCTGCTTTTGTATACTTATACTTCCAGACGGGTGCAACGGCAACCTCGCCGCACTCTGCCAGCCTGACCGCCTTTTATGATCTGGCCCTGAGCAGCAGCTCACAAAGCTGGATCTTCTGGTTCCTCTTCATTGCCTTTGCCATTAAAATGCCGGTGTTCCCGTTCCATACCTGGCAGCCCGATACCTACACCGAGTCGCCGACGCCAGGCACCATGCTACTGTCGGGCATTATGCTCAAAATGGGTATCTATGGTGTGCTGCGCTGGCTGTTGCCGGTGGTGCCGCTAGGCGTGAGCCAGTGGGACGAAGTGGTGCTGATCCTTTCTATCATCGGCATCGTGTACGCTTCCATCATTGCCATCCGCCAGCGCGACCTGAAGCGCCTGGTTGCTTACTCTTCCATCGCCCACGTAGGCCTTATCTCGGCAGGTATCTTTACCCTGAACGAGCAGGGGTTGCAGGGCGGCGTGATCCAGATGCTGAGCCACGGCGTGGTGGTTACCGGCCTGTTCTTTATCATCGACATCATCTATAACCGCACCCAAACCCGCGATATTACCAGCCTGGGTGGCATTACGCAAACCACGCCGGCGCTGTCGATCAATTTTATGGTGCTATTGCTGGCCTCTATCGCGCTGCCGCTCACCAGCGGTTTCGTGGGCGAGTTTCTGCTGCTGTCGGGTGTTTACCAGTTCAACGGCTGGATGGGCGCTATTGCCGGCCTTACCATTATACTGGGGGCGGTATACATGCTGCGCATGTTCCAGGGCGTGATGTTCGGCTCACGGTCCTCCCACACCGAGGTGTTCGCGGACCTGACCTTTAACGAGAAAGCCGTGCTGATTCCGCTGGTTGTAATGGTGTTCTGGATCGGTTTGTTCCCGAATACTTTTCTGACCTTTTCGGAGCCGGCTATACATGCGCTGCTGAACGTGATCAAACGCTAAGAATAAGAATAACGAGTTTTACAGGAATAAAACGACATGACTTCAATCATCCTTCTATCCGTTTTCGGCGTCATTAACCTCTTTGTTGGGTTTATGAAGTCTAAAAGGATACTGCTGCCCCTGGCACTGCTGTTTCTGGCGGTCGTGTTTGGCGCCAACCTGCTTCGCTGGAACGATGCGCAGAGCTACTTTAACCACATGCTCACCATCGATAACTATGCGGTGGCGTTTACCGGCATTATGGTGCTAACCACGTTGCTGCTGATCCCTTTCTCGCAACGTTATGTAGAAGAAGAAAACGAGAACCTGGCCGAGTTCTACTCGCTGCTGCTTTTCTCGCTGGTAGGCGCCGTGATGATGGTGAGCTACGAGAACCTGCTGATGCTGTTTGTGGGCATCGAGATCCTTTCTATTGCCATGTATGTGCTGGCCGGCAGCGATAAACAGCGCATCCGCTCGAACGAAGCGGCGCTGAAGTATTTTCTGATGGGCTCTTTCTTTACGGGCTTCCTGCTGTTTGGCATGGTGCTGATCTACGGCGCTACCGGTTCTTTTTACCTGACCGACATTGCCGCTGCAGCCGCCACAAACGATGGTACCATGACGGCCATGTTCACGCTGGGCTTGCTGCTCATCGTTATTGGTATCTCCTTTAAAATATCTGCTGCGCCGTTCCACTTCTGGGCACCCGATGTATACGAAGGCACCCCTACCCTTTTCACCGGGTTCATGTCTACGGTGGTGAAGATTGCCGGTGTGGCCGCTTTCTATAAACTGATGGCAGCGGCGTTTGCCGCATCGTATGCCGCCTGGTTCCCGACCCTGATCGCCATTACGGTGCTTACCCTGGTGGTGGGCAACATCGGCGCAGTGGTGCAGCACAACGCCAAGCGTATGCTGGCTTACTCCAGCGTATCGCATGCAGGTTACCTGCTGATGGCCCTGGTTGCCTTTAATGAGCGCTCAGACGCCTCCATTATGTTGTACGCGCTTTCTTACTCGCTGGCCACGGTGGCGGCTTTTGCCGTGCTCAAGTATGTAGCCGCCCAGCGCGAGGGCAACGAAACCTTTGAAGCCTTTAATGGCCTGGGCAAAACAAACCCGCTGCTGGCTTTTGCCATGACGGTTGCCATGTGCTCACTGGGCGGTATTCCGCTAACGGCCGGTTTCTTCGGCAAGCTGTTTATCTTCTCGGCCGTGGTGCAGGATGCCAGCCTGATGTGGCTGGTGGTAGTGGCAGTGCTGATGGCAGCAGTAGGTATTTACTATTACTTTAAAGTTGTGATCGCCATGTATATGCATCCGGCTGGTAATGTAGAGAAGATCCGCATGGGCAGCTTTGCTTCTTTTGTGCTGATCTTTATCACAGTGTTTACCATCTTGCTGGGCATAGCGCCTGCCCTGGTAAGCGACCTGCTGTAGGAAAATAACGTTATTTATAGTTAAAAAGCGGCTGCTCTGAAAAGGGCAGCCGCTTTTGTTTTTACCTGCTTTGATCGCCGCCGCAAGTGTAAGTATAAGTATAAGTATAAGTATAAGTATAAACAGCTCAGCAGGAGGCTTATTCCGTTCCAAAGCTTTCAAACCCACGCCCTTCTCCGGCGCTTTGCGTAAGTAGGGAGAACATCTAAAAGCAAGGAGGAACACACTATGAAGAATATACTGAGAGCAGCCCTGCTGGCCTTTATACTTACCACCGTTTCGGCCTGCGGTGAGCAGAACAAGAATGAAGATCAGGGTAATGGCACCACCGAGAAGCTCAACGACAGCACCACCATGCCTTCCGAAGCTGATACGACCGTAACCCTGGACCCTGATACGGCCACCGAGCACGACATGACTCTCTGATATTGTGCGGCAAAAAATGGCCTGCTCATACTTGTAAAGAAGTATAAGCAGGCCAGTGTGCTAAAGCGCCCAAATGGAGCGCATACGTTAGATCTGGGAGAAAGCAGTTGGTGTCAGGAAAGTGGACGTGATATGCGATACGATCTTTGCGTCGGCATACTCGGGGATGCTGCTGATCTTTTTCCACTCCGGATCACTGCCAAAAGTTTTCCAGCTGGCATCGTGCTTGGCCATATCCTCAAAAGTGATCATATACGTCAGGTTTGGGCGCTGCTCACCGATCAGGGTCTCACCGAAAAATACCGGCATCAGCCCCGTCCGCTTAAAAATGTCGATCTCGCCTTTGTTGAACATCTCGATCTTCTTTTTGCCGGCGCTCTCGCTGGCACTTTCATAGCGCCGCAGCTCAAACATTCTATCTTTCTTTTCAGGCACCGCCAGTGCCGGCATTTGGGCAAACGCTTTCATCAAAGAGCTTTCGATCCGCTCATAAGCTGGCGCTGTGGCAGGCGCCTGCAGGTAAGCGGATCCTGCTTTAAGGTAGGCCGCATCAGTCCCAAGCTTCTCCTGTATGGTGCCGAAATCAGCCAGCGACTTATACGGGATCAGAATATACAGCTTGGTGATGCCTTCGGGCTTCAGGTCGCGGAATACCCCGATGTTTTTGCTGCCTAGCCGGTTCAGCGCAGGAATGGCAGCCTGCTGGTAATAATTTTCGACCAGCTGCTGTTGGTCTTCGTTTTTCAGGGTATACACCCGAAGCTCGTAAAACTCCTGGCTGGCGCCTTTCTTTTCCGAAAATAGGCGGGATGCCCCGTTTACAGCCGGTGCAAACCCGGCCAGAGAACAGCTCACAAGCGAGGCTCTGACAAATGACCGTCTTTTCATATGTGGTGGTTAAGTATAACAGGGCGACCTAAACGCTCCCGCCGATGGCTTTTAGGTTAAAGAAAAAGGGCGCGTCCCCGGCCACAGCTGGCCCGGACGCGCCCGGCAGACAGCCTTTAGAGCGGTCTGATCCAGATATTGCGGAAGCTGATCGGCTCACTTTTATCTCCGTGCGCCTGCAGTTTGATGGGCGAAGCCCCATGCGCCTTTTTGTAGGAGGGCTTGCCGATATACTGCGTCGGGCCCAGCAGCTCTACGTTGTTCTCTACCAGCACCCCGTTAAAGAGCACCGTTACGCGCGCAGGCGTTTTCACGGAGCCATCTTCGTTAAAGGTAGGCGCTTTCCAGAACACGTCATAGCTTTGCCACTCGCCTGGTTTTTTGGCGGGGTTTGCCAGCGGAACAAACTGCTTGTAGATACTGCCGGCCATGCCGTTCACGTAGGTCTTGTTGTTATAGGCGTCCAGCACCTGCAACTCATAGCCATCATCGCCTTTACCGATAGAGGCCAGGAAGATGCCGCTATTGCCGCGGGCCTGTCCTTCGCCGGTGATATTGGCCGGAATGCGCCATTCGATGTGCAGCTGGTAATCATTAAAAGCGTCCTTCGTCTCAATGTTGCCGGTCTTTTTATTTACCGTCATCACCCCGTCAGCCACCGTCCACTGTGCCGGTTTGCTTCGGTCTTCGGTCATTACCCACTTGTCCAGGTTCTTGCCATCGAAGAGGATCACTGCATCGGAAGGGGCCGCGATCTGCACCTGTCCGGGCGTCACGACCTTGGGAGCGGGGTCCCATACTTCGGTGTCTTCGGGTTTTGCTTTTTGCTGTGCCTGTGCCATAAAAAAACTGCCTGCCAACAGGGCGGTCATCATTAGTTTGTGGGTCATGGTATGCTGCTTAGGTATACGTTTACTTAAATTCTGATTGCTTTTATACTTGCTTACCGGATTACGCTTCTTCTTCAAACTTCACACACTCCCGCAGCTCTTTTTCGGTATAGGCCACGTTATGCTGTTTCAGCACGTCGGCCGGCACACCTTTCCACTGATTAGGGCGGTTGCCTACATAGCCCACGTCCTTCACGCCTATTTCAGAAGTGAAAAAGCCTGTGGCAGTCAGGTTGCGCATCAGGTTAAAGAACGTAACGCCTTTTTTCATTTCCGGTTTTGCCCGCTCAGGGTAAGCAATGGCATCCACCAGGGCCAGTTGCTGCTGTTCGCTGCACTCCCGGAACGGTTTGTCGTGGCGATTCAGCGTTTGGATATCGAGCCATTTGAGGCCGCTACGCATGGGCGTCTGGTTCTCGGGCTTGTCTTTAACTATAAACTCGATAAAATCTGGCACGCCCGCATCAGAGGCACTGCCACTTACCTCGTCTTTCGGAATGATGATATCGGCCAGCACCGTGATGGTGGCCATTTCCTCCTTGGTAAAGAAGTTTTTGGAACGGATCTCTTTTAACCGCGCTACTTCTTCGGCCATACGGCCGGCATTGGAAGTAGACGCAGGGGCTTTCATCACCTCGGCGGTCTGCTTCTCTTTGGTATCGCAAGCTTCCAGTATGAATGCCGAGGAGACGGTTCCCAGCACAATGGCTTTGAGTGATTTTCTTCTGTCCATAAGCGTATGCGTTCTGCTTAGATGTTCTGCTTTTTCATTTGATCAATAATGTACTCGGATGCCCGCATAGACAAGGCCAGGATCGTCCAGGTGATGTTCTTATCGCCCTGCGACACGAACTGCCCTCCGTCTACGCAAAACAGCGTTTTGCAGTCGTGCGCCTGGCTCCATTTATTCAGGGCCGATTTTTTGGGATCATTGCCCATGCGTACGGTGCCTGCCTCATGTATGATCCTGCCGGGCGCCTGTAGCCCCCAGTTGTCATGCGGTCCCGAATCGCCTCCGTAGGTGATCACTGCGCCCATTTCGTGCATGATCTCCTTGAAGGTCTCGTTCATGTGCTTGGCCTGGTTTATCTCGTAGTCCGAGTACTTCACGTTGAAGCGCAACACCGGGATGCCATACATATCCACCACGTTGGGATCGATCTCGCAGTAATTATGTTCAAACGCGATGGCTTCGCCGCGGCCGGCCATTCCCACGCTGGCGCCATACATAAAACGATAATCGTCTTTAAGCGACTTGCCATAACCGCCGGCTTCTTTCGTTTTGCCGTGCATCTGCAGCTTGCCGTTCAGCCCCTCTACGCCCCAGCCAAAGCCATAGGCCGGCTGCTGCATGCCGCCCCAGTACTCGATGTGATAGCCCCGCGGGAAGTCGAGTTTTTTGTTGTCCAGCCACCAGGGGGTGTAGACGTGCATGCCGCCTACGCCGTCTTCGTTGTAGCGCTTGCGGCCCATCAGCTCAGGCAATACGCCGCTCACCCCGGCACCCGTAGAGTCGTGTAGGTATTTGCCCACCACGTCGCTGGAGTTGGCCAGGCCATTAGGGTGGCGCCGCGACACGGAATTGAGCAGAAGGCGTGCGCTCTCGCAGGCACTGGCAGCCAGAATCACCACTTTACCATTTACCTGATAATCCAGCATGTCCTCCTTGTTTACGAACGATACGCCGGTGGCCAGCCCTTCGGAATTGGTGATCACTTCGCGGGCCATGGCGTTCGGGATCACATCCACGTTGCCGGTGGCAATGGCAGGTTTTACAAGGCAGGAAGAAGACGAGAAGTCGGCGTATACTTTGCAGCTGCGCCCGCACTGCGCGCAGTAAAAGCACTGCCCGCGCTCTTCGTTTATTTTTTGGGTCAGAATAGATAAGCGCGACGGGATCACCGGAATGCCTATACCGTTAGCAGCCTTTTTGATCTTCAGTTCGTGCAGGCGCGGCAAGGGCGGCGGCAGAAAAATGCCATCGGGCTCGTTCTCCAGCCCCTCGTTGGTGCCAAACACGCCGATCAGCTTATCTACCTTATCATAGTAGGGCTTTACGTCGTCGTAGCCGATGGGCCAGTCTTCGCCCAGGCCGTCTATACTTTTATGCTTGAAATCTTTAGGCCCGAAACGGAGCGAGATACGCCCCCAGTGGTTGGTGCGGCCACCCAGCATGCGGGCACGCCACCAGTCCCAGTCGGTGCCTTCGGCCTTGGTGTAGGGTTCGCCGTCAATTTCCCATCCCCAGTAGCAGCCGTCAAAATCGCCGAAAGGGCGGAACTTGGTGCTGGCGCCTCTCCGCGGCGACTCCCAAGGGTTCTTTAATTGCGCTGAGTCAGTAGCAGGATCATACATGGGCCCGGCTTCGAGCAGGCATACTTTTAGGCCGGCATTTGCCAGCACATACGCTGCCATACCGCCCCCGGCACCGGAGCCAACAATCACAGCATCATATTTCTTAGGTTGTTTCTTAACTTGAAAATCGGCCATAAAGCGAATGCGAAATGAAGGGTTAAAAACAGGCAACGCACCAACAGCAGCGGGAGGCCTATTTTATACATGGCATGCACCTCCCGTAGCAAGATACTGTTTGCTCCCCCTATGATACACATTTACCCTGGCAAGTGCAAAATCTTGCTTAAAATTACCCGCAAAGAGCCACCCGACTGGAAGCAGGTTACAGCCCCATGGCGCCAATTTCACAACCTCCGCAAACGAAAAGGCCTGCTCCCAAGAGGGCAGCAGGCCTTGTAAAGTATAACTTGTAAAGTATAATAGAACGAAAGTATATTGGTAGCCTTTGCAGCTACAGGCTCAGGGTCATGACTACGTTGTCGCTCCGGTTGCCTTCCCCATCGCTGAAGCCGTTGGTTTGCCGGTTGGCTACCTCAAAGCCCTGTTTGCGGTAGAGCTTCATAGCGCCGGTGTTGGCCCCCACTACCTGGAGGCAAAGCACCTGTAACTGGTGGTTGGCCCGGGCCCAGTCTACTACTGCTTTGAGCAGAATAGAGCCCAGCCCTTTGTTGCGGTAAGCCTGCAGCATGCCCATACTTATCAGGCCGGTAGGGTTCTCGCCCGGTTCGTCGCTGCCTGTCAGATCAATGTTGCCAATCAGGCGGCCCTCGTGCAGCGCCAGCAGCAGCAGGCTGTTCTGACTATCGCGCAGGCTCTTGATCCAGCGGGCCTCATCGGCAACGGTCTGGGCCAGCTCCTCCGGCGAGACGATCAGGAACTTGCTTGTCAGCACATACTCCCGCACCATGTCCAGCAGCGCCCCGGAATCAGGTATACTTCCTTCGCGGATTAGGATCTCCTCCCCCGTCTTCAGCGTATACGTCTGTTCGGCTATCTTCATGAAAGCGGTATTTTGACCACACTAAAAACCTGCCTTAATGCGGCAGGTTCTTCATGCGGATGTGGAGTTCGTCGAGCTGCTCCTGCGCAATAGGCGACGGGGCATCGATCATCACATCGCGGCCTGAATTATTTTTCGGGAACGCAATGTAATCGCGGATGGAATCGGAGCCGCCAAAGAGCGAGCACAAGCGGTCGAAACCAAAGGCAATGCCTCCGTGTGGCGGCGCGCCATACTCAAAAGCCTCCATCAAAAAGCCGAACTGTGCTTTTGCCTCCTCTTTGGAGAAGCCCAGCAAGCGGAACATCTGCTCCTGCAAACGGCGGTCGTGGATACGGATCGAACCGCCGCCTACTTCCACACCATTGATCACCATGTCGTAGGCGTTGGCGCGGATGTCGCCCGGGCGGTCATCGATCAGGTCGATATCTTCCGGCTTAGGCGAGGTGAACGGGTGGTGCATGGCATGGTAGCGCTGCGAATGCTCGTCCCATTCCAGCAACGGAAAATCGACTACCCACAACGGCGAGAACACATTTTTATCCCGAAGCCCCAGTTGCGTGCCCATCTCCAGGCGCAGCTCGTTCAGGGCTTTGCGGGTTTTGTCGGCCGGGCCGGCAAGTATAAGCAGCAGGTCGCCGGGCTGCGCATGGAAGGCGGCGGCCCAGGCCTGTAGGTCCTCGGCAGAGAAGAATTTATCAACTGATGATTTTATACTTCCGTCTTCGTTTACGCGGGCATATACCAGGCCGGTGGCCCCGATCTGCGGGCGCTTCACAAAGTCGGTCAGCTCGTCGAGCTGCTTGCGGGTATAAGCGGCGGCGCCTTTGGCGTTGATGCCCACCACCAGCTCGGCGTCATCAAACACCTTAAAGCCTTTGTTTTTGGCAATGCCGTTCAGCTCCACAAATCGCATGTCGAAGCGGGTGTCCGGCTTATCGGAGCCGTAGAACTTCATGGCATCGGCATACGTCATGCGCGGCAGGCGCTCGATGTGTACGCCTTTTACTTTCTCGAACAAATGCCGGATCAGGCCTTCGAAGCGGTTGAGGATATCTTCCTGGGTCACGAAAGCAAGCTCGCAGTCGATTTGGGTAAACTCGGGCTGGCGGTCAGCGCGCAGGTCTTCGTCGCGGAAGCATTTCACGATCTGGTAATACTTATCAAAGCCGGCTACCATCAGCAGCTGCTTAAAGGTTTGCGGCGACTGCGGCAGGGCATAAAACTCGCCGGCATTCATGCGGCTGGGCACTACAAAGTCGCGGGCACCTTCCGGTGTTGATTTGATGAGTACGGGTGTTTCCACCTCTATAAAATAATGGTTGTCGAGGTAGCTGCGCACTTCGCGCATCATACGATGGCGCAATTCTAAATTATGGCGCACCGGCGAGCGGCGCAGATCCAGGTAGCGGTACTTCATGCGCAGGTCATCGCCCCCGTCGGTCTCGTCTTCTATCAGAAATGGCGGTATTTTAGAAGGGTTGATCACCTCCAGCCGCGACACCCGAATCTCGATATCGCCGGTAGCCATTTTATCGTTTTTAGCATAGCGTTCCACCACTTTACCAACGGCCTTGATCACGAACTCGCGGCCAAGGCTGCGGGCCTGCTCAAATAAGTTGGCGGAGGTTAGTCCTTCTTCAAAAGCAAGTTGCGTGATGCCGTAGCGGTCGCGCAGGTCAATCCAAAGCATGCCGCCTTTGTCGCGCAGGCGCTGCACCCATCCGGTAAGTATAACTTCTTCGCCAACGTTGTCTGTCCGCAGTTCGCCGCAAGTATGAGTTCGAAGCATAGTTCTTTTCTAAATCGATGTATGTATAAGGGCAAATTTAATAAAATAAATAGCTTTTAAAGGGGATTTATTCCAGCAGCTTGCGCAGCCGGCGCACATTGTTTACCTCAATGGCATCGGGGCCTTTGTCCAGTATTCCGGCTATAGCAGATGCCGACCTGCCGCCAAACAAAATAACCTGAAGCCCTTGCTGCTTTGCCTGCTGCACCTGGGCGCGCTGTACCACTTTAGAGGCGATCACAAAACCCTGGAATCTATGCTGCAGCACTTTTTGGCGGGTTCCTTCAAAGTCGCCTTCGGCATCGAGCAGCAGCACGGCGGTAGGCGCAGCAGTCCTGAACTGTTCCAGCAGCGCCACATCCGGCGAGATAAAGGCTACTTTGGGGAGCGGGTAGTTATACTTGGCCAGCAGCCGGAGCACTGTTTGGACATAGGCCGGATGGTGTTCGGGCAGGCGGTTGCGCAAATCCAGCTGCAGGTAAGACAGCTCCTGCCGGGTACCAAGGTATTTTAGCAGCTGCTCCAGCGAGATAATGGTCTCATGCTGGAAAGGCTCATACGGAAAGCCCGCCCTGTAGGGCAGGCCCAGCACCCGGGCAGCGGGCAGCGTATCGATCAGGCCCGCGGCGTCGGTAAACGAATCCAGCAACACATCGTGGTAAAGGATAGGCGTATTGTCTTTGCTCAGCTGCACATCCACTTCAACGCCGTCAGCCCCATCCTCGAACGCCTTTTTAATGGAGCCCATACTATTGGGTGGCAAGGGGTTAAACGGGCTGACAGGCGAGAGGAAGCCGGAGCCCGCATGCCCGATCACGAGCACATGCGGGTGGGGCCTGCTCGACGCGGACCGATGGCTCCGGAAGCCCAGGTAACCCGAGCCCCCGATAGCGCCCATGAGCACCACCCACAACACAACTGGCTTTAGCAACATATTTCTGATGGTTTATACTATACTTGCCCGGGTAGTAAAACGGGGATTGCACCCACGTAAGCAGGCGTACACGGGCGCGGCGCACAGGCTTTCCTTCCTGTTTTACTTTATCCGGAAAAATAGGGTTCCAGGAATAAAGGGAAAGATGCCGGGGCATGCCTACACCGGCTTTCCGGCATTTGTCGAGAGAAAAGGAGGGTTAGTATAGTTTATTTTGAGATGGCTACCTATTTTGCTTATTTCAACATCCATTTCAGGTGGCAGATGTGCCCCTGCGCCAGGCCTGCTGCCCGGCTAGCAGAAAAAAAGCGTTAAAACAGCGACCCCGGAAACTTTATACAAGCCGGATTAGTTCTGAAACCGACGTAAACAGGACAGCAGTCGTTCTGCTGATCCGCCAGATGGCAAACGGCCATTGTTCACGCACAGCGCAGCCTGCTCAGGCAAGCCCTGGCATTATTAAAAAGCTTATAAATTTGATTATAACGATCTTGCCGGCCAGTTCCGGCAATCAGAGGCATACTTGTTTAAGGTGAGATGTAAATTAAGTAGCCTTCCGCACTTAAAAATCTACAAATCGAATGGAAAGAGAAGCCATACCTGCTGGGTATGGCTTCTTTGCGTTTATATCCCAAGAGCTTAAAAAAGGCCGCCCAGTTTATCGCCCAGTCCGCCGGGCAGCTTGTCTTTGAGGCCGCTCCCCAGCAGCGTGCCCATGATATCGGACTGGCCCATTCCCTCGCCGCTCACTTTGGACCCCAGCTTTTGCATGATAAAGGTGATCACAAAAGGGCCTGCCTGCCGGGCTATACTTTCGGGCACGCCCAGTTTGGTGCTCAAATCATTTACATACTTGCTGATCATGCTGTTTACGCCGGCATGCTCGGTGGCTCCTTTGTTGCCCTTCAGGATGTCCATGATGCCGCCGAAGTCGCCGCTGGCCGCTTGGTCTTTCAGCCCTTCTTTCAGATGGTCCTGTGCCAGGTCTACAGACTTGCTGGCCGTGTCGGGTTGCAGCTGATACTTGTCCTGCAGCTGGCCGCTAAGCTGCCCTTTTATACTATTTATCAAATTATCCAGCATGGTCTTATACTTAAATGAATGATGAAACGCTCTTAGAAAGTTTAACGGCAGCCAGCCATTTAAGATACCCCCAACCGGGACAATACGGAAACCAAGGCCGCGTTTTGGGTTTGGCAAAGAAATTGCACCGCTAAACATTATCCGAATTTTATAGCTTTGCCCTTCCAAACCCATGAACATGCGATACCTAGCTTTTTTAATGCTTATTTTTTTTGCTGGCACAGCCTTTGGCCAAGCCAGGCTCCGGAAAGTGGAGATCAGCAAGGACATTTTGGTGCAGCTGCCCAAAGACTTCGCCCCGCTCCCCGACGATGGCATTGCCCGCAAATACCCCGCTCCGGTGAAGCCGCTGGCTGTTTATTCCAGCCCCGATGGCCAGATCGATTTCAGCGTAACCCAGAAGCCGTCACAATTCCGTGCCCAGGACCTGAGCATGCTCCGCGAGTTTTACAAAGCAAACCTGCTGGAGCGTTTTTCGAAAGTGGACTTTATCCGCCAGGACATCACCCAGGTCAAAGGCAAGGACTTTATCGTTTTTGAATTTGTATCTACGCTGGCTGATGAGCGCAAAACCAGCAACCTGGCCCCGGTACACAAATACAGCATCATCGAATACACCATCCAAGGCGACCAGCTTTTGATCTTTACGCTGCATTTGCCCGTAAACATGAAAAACGAATGGCAGGCTACTGCCCGCCAGATCATGGCCTCTGTTAAATTAGAGTAGGCCCATACCGGCTAAACCAAAGCTCTGAAAGCCCTTCCCTTTTGGTGGGGCTTTTTTTATACTTACCCTTAACGCTTGTTTATACTTGCGCAAATAAAAACCAATGGCGACAGACTTTTTACATATCTACAGCGATGAGCACTACATGCAGCAGGCCTACCTGCAGGCCCAGTATGCGTTTGAAGAAGGCGAGATCCCGATCGGGGCTGTGGTGGTGAGCAATAACCGCATCATTGCCAAAGCCTACAACCAGACCGAGAAGCTGAACGATGTAACAGCCCATGCCGAAATGCTGGCCCTGACAGCCGCGGCCGAATACCTGGGCAACAAATACCTGCACGACTGCACCCTATATGTAACCGTGGAGCCCTGCGTGATGTGCGCGGGTGCCAGTTACTGGGCGCAGCTGCAACGGGTGGTGTTCGGAACAACAGAGCCCAAGCGCGGTTACAGAAGAGTAGGCAACCTGCTGCACCCGAAAACAGAGATGGTGAGTGGCATTATGGCCGAGGAATGTGCCGCGCTGATGGCTGCTTTCTTTGCCAGTAAAAGAAATTAACTAACTTTGAAACCACGACGTACACCTTAACAGCGTGTAGAAACATCATTTTTTCAAACATAAATAGACATAAAACTATGGCTTTCGAACTACCGAAACTACCGTATGCTTACGACGCACTGGAGCCGCATATTGATGCGCGTACCATGGAAATTCATCATACAAAACACCACCAGGCGTATACCACTAACCTGAATAACGCGATCCAGGGCACAGAACTGGAGAATAAATCCATCGAAGAAATTCTGCAGAACGTGGGCGGCAATACAGCTGTGCGCAACAACGGGGGTGGCTTTTACAACCACAACCTGTTCTGGACCGTTCTGTCGCCAAATGGTGGCGGACAGCCTAGCGGCGAATTGGCTGAGGCGATCAACAGTGCATTCGGCTCTTTCGATGCCTTTAAAGAAGAGTTTAACAAAGCAGCGACCACCCGCTTCGGCTCCGGCTGGGCCTGGCTTTGCGTAAATGAGGGCGGCAAGCTGAGCATCTGCTCTACTGCCAACCAGGATTCGCCTATCATGAACCTGGACCAGGCCTGCACCGGCCAGCCCATCCTGGGCCTGGATGTATGGGAGCATGCCTATTACCTGAATTACCAGAACCGCCGCCCCGACTATATTTCCGCTTTCTGGAATGTGGTGAACTGGGAAGAAGTAACACGCCGCTACAACGAAGCGAAATAGTGACAGATACTAAACGATAGTTATAGGTATTATACGCCTACCAATTTGAAAAAGCCCTGACCTTAACCGGCAGGGCTTTTTTGTATTAATGGATTCTGCTACGGGTAATATGGTTGAATCCCTTCTTGCTTTTATTTAAATCTATAGCTATTTTTTTATAAACTTAAAACCTAAATATACTATAAGCAGTATATAGGCCATCATATTTAGAGTTTCCATTCAGGAAGAAAAAAATTAACGGTTTCACCCCTTATTGTATGCTGTTTAATTCATTTGAGTTCCTCATTTTTTTCCCGGTAGTCACGCTACTTTACTTTCTGCTGCCGCATCGGTTCCGGTGGGCCTTGCTGCTTGCAGCCAGCTGTGTGTTTTATATGTTTTTCAAGCCGGTCTACATTCTGATCCTGTTCTTCACGATTGTAATAGACTATTATGCCGGCATCTTGCTAGAGCAGAGCAAGACACAAAAGCAACGCAAAAGGTATCTGACGGCCAGCTTAGTGGCTAACATCGGGGTACTGGCCGTGTTTAAGTATTTTAACTTTTTCAACGACAACATTACCTCGTTAGCAGAAGTGATGGGTGTTACCAACCCTATCCCCTATCTGACAATACTCCTGCCCATCGGTCTGTCTTTCCACACGTTTCAGGCCATGAGCTATACGTTTGAGGTATACAGAGGCAATCAGAAGGCAGAGCGCCATTTTGGTATTTATGCGCTTTACGTCATGTTTTACCCCCAACTGGTGGCCGGCCCGATAGAAAGGCCTCAGAACGTGCTGCACCAGTTTCACCGAAAGCATTATTTTAATTATGCCGATGCGGCTAACGGCCTTAAATTAATGACCTGGGGCTTATTTAAGAAAGTAGTGGTTGCTGACCGGCTGGCTGTGATGGTAAACCAAGTGTACAACAACCCGACAGATTATGAGGGCATCCCGCTCATCCTTGCTACTATCTTCTTTGCTATTCAGATTTACTGCGATTTCTCGGGCTACTCTGATATTGCCATTGGTTCAGCGCAGGTAATGGGCTTTAACCTGATGGAAAACTTCCGCAGGCCATATTTCTCCACCTCTATTAAAGAGTTCTGGGGCCGCTGGCATATTTCACTTTCCACCTGGTTCCGCGACTACCTGTACATTCCGCTGGGAGGCAACCGTGTAGTGAAGTGGCGCTGGTATTACAACCTTTTTATCGTGTTTCTGGTGAGCGGCTTGTGGCATGGGGCCAGTTGGACATTCATTATCTGGGGAGCTTTGCATGGCTTCTACCAGGTATTTGGCACCATAACGGCCGATGCACGCAATAAAATGGCCGATCTGGTTGGGTTAAACAGGTTCCCCGCCTTTCATAAGTTCCTGCAATGGGGTACCACCTTTGTGCTGGTCTGCTTTGCCTGGATATTCTTTAGAGCAAACACCATACATGATGCCTGGTATATTTCTTCGCATATGTTTAGCGGCTTGCTGGAAGGCGCCCGGGCTATTGCGGCCAATCCGGATGGCATCAGGCTTCAGCTCCTTTATCTGGGGCAGTCTAAAGAGATATTTACCCTGGCCATTGGCGTTGTAGTGCTGCTTATACTTATAGAGCTTGTACAACAGCAGGGAAGCCTGCGGCTACGTATAGCCTCCTATCCTTTTCCTGTGCGCGTAGCAATATACAACGCTTTGATTGTTGCTATTTTGCTCTTCGGTAGTTTCTCTGAATCAGAATTTATTTATTTCCAGTTCTAAGATGAAAAAGTTATTCTTTTTACGCGGGTTAACAGTAGCTATTACTACTGTTGTCTTTTATGCTGCTTTTATACTTGCCTGTTACAGTATAGGGCCACATACCTTTAACAGCTGGATACCTAATGCGCTAAGCACCTCAGGTGGCCAAGGCTATACCCTGCTAAGGCTGAACGAGGCAGAAAAGGCTTCGGATGTCGATATTCTTTTTGTGGGGTCTTCCCAGGTAAACAGAGGATTTGATGTGCGTATATTTGAAAAGAATGGGTTAAAGGCTTTCAACCTGGGCACATCAGCTCAAACGCTTTTCAACTCTTATTATTTATTAAAGGAGTACTTGCCCACCAGCAAGCCCAAGCATGTAGTGCTGGACCTATACTGGGGTGTAGCCAAGAATGATGGCGTGGAACCTTCAATCGATATTTTATCAAATTCGGACTTCGATGAGAGTACGCTTGAGATGGTTCTTGATTTGAAAAACGGAACAGTATTTGGAAGTTTAGCTGCGAATGCCATCTTAAGATTACGCACCCCTATTTATCAAGTTAAGCAAAAAGAGTTTAGAGATTCCGAATACATCTCTGGTGGGTTTACTAAATCTTTGGCAACAAATAATAAACTGGATGCCGAGGACCTGCAAAAAATGAAACCGCTGGAAGCGAATATGAATGATTTCCAGTTAGAATATCTTAAAAAGATTATCGCTTTATGTAAGTCGAGCAACACAAAGTTGATTTTTGTGTTGACCCCGGTTACAAAAGAATATAAGCGCAAGGTGACCAACTACAACAGTTACACCAATAAGATAGCCCGTATTGCCAAGGAAAACAAGATTCCATTTCTAGACTACAATCAGCGGGAGGAGCTTTCGCTGGTGTCATCCGAAGATTTCTCAGACCGAAACCACCTGGCCCAAAGTGGGGCAGAGAAATTTGACAGTTTGTTTATAAAAGACTTGGGTAAGCTGGGCGTCTCGCAATTAAGCTTATCGCGAAAGTAACACAGTAGAGCATACTTGCCTAAACATAAAATCCCTGCCGCAGCAAAATAGCTACAGCAGGGATTTTATCCTTTTATACTTAGAAACCTTACTTCGCTGCTACCTCCCGGTTAGCTTTGTAGGCAGCTACGCCGGCATCCAGAAATTTAGTAAAATTCTCGACGTTCAAGTCGTAGGCAATCGGCGTTACCAGCACGTCTTCCTGCGCATTCATCAGCACATAGTATGGCTGGGCGTTCACGTTGAACTTTGTGATCTGATAATCCGCATACTTCTTGCCGATCGTGGTTTTCTCTTTCTGATCGTAGGTGCTTACGTAGCGTTCGCTTTGCGGCAGCTCGGTTTTATCATCCACATACAGGGCTGCAATGATGTAGTTATCGCGCAGGCGCTGAAGCACCGCCGGGTCCGACCAGACGTTGGCTTCCATTTCGCGGCAGTTCACGCAGCCGTGGCCGGTAAAATCGATAAAGATGGGCTTACCCTGCTCCTCTGAGCATTTCTTTGCCTGCTCCAGGTCAAAGTAGCCTTTCAGGCCATGGGGCAACTCAAACAGGTCGCCATACTTGGGGGTGGCACAAAGCTCTCCGGCACTGGCTATACTTGTCCCGCCGCCGGCATTCTGGTGGGCAATGCGGTTTAGGTCAAAGTCGTGGGTAGACTGCGGCGGCAGGTAACCGGATAAGGCTTTGAGGGGCGCCCCGAACAGGCCCGGCACCAGGTATACCACAAAGGCAAAGGTAGCAATGGCCAGGAACAGGCGCGGCACGCCGATATACTTCAGCTCGGAGTCGTGCGAGAACTTGAGCTTGCCCAGCAGGTAAAAGCCCATCAGCGTAAAGATCACGATCCAGAGAGCCAGGTATACTTCACGGTCCAGGAGGCGCCAATGGTAGACCTGGTCGGCTACACTTAAAAACTTAAGCGCCAGGGCCAGCTCAATAAAGCCCAGCACTACCTTCACGGAATTAAGCCAGCCGCCGGATTTGGGCAAACTGCTCAGCCACGAGGGGAAGATCGCAAACAAGGTAAAGGGCAGTGCAAACGCCAGTGAGAAGCCGAACATGCCCGCTATCGGGCGCAGCGTTTCGCCACCGGCAGAGGCAACAAGTATACTTCCCACTATTGGGCCGGTGCAGGAAAAAGACACCAGCACCAGCGTAAAGGCCATAAAGAAAATGCCAACCCAGCCACCTCTATCTGCCTGCGCATCCACTTTAGTCAAAAAAGAGCTTGGCAGTGTGATCTCGAAGAGTCCGAAAAAGGACATAGCAAAAACAACGAACACCAGAAAGAACAGCACGTTGGGCAGCCAGTGGGTGCTGAGGAAATTGGCGCCATCGGCCCCGAACAAGCGCGCCACCACGGTACCGATAATAGTATAAATAGCGATGATGGAAAGCCCGTAGAACAGCGCCTTCACAATGCCCTGCGCCCTGGAGTTGCTGCCTGTAAAAAAGCTCACCGTCATGGGGACCATCGGAAACACACAGGGCGTAAGCAACGCCACCAGCCCCGAGCCAAAGGCTACAAGTATAAAGGCCCACAAGCTGCCTGAGTTTATGCTGGCTGCCGGAACGGCGGCAGAAGTGGCAACTGCTGACCGGGGCGTGTTTTCAGCAGGTGCTGCTGCTACTGTGCCAACAGGCCTCGTAGCAGTGTCCTGTGCTGTGGCAGGCGCCGCAACCGATGCGTCGGGCTGGGCGGCGGCTTGAGTAGGCTGCTCCTGCTGCGGGGCTTCTGTGGGGGTATTTTTTGCAGGCGCTGGCTGGCTTGCCGCCGGCGTGGTAGTGGCTGGCTGAGCGGCAGTGCCCGTTACGGTAATCTGCTTGTTTGTAAACGTGAAGGCATCATCGAAAGGAATGCACTTGCCATCCACATCAGAGCATACCTGGTACTCGTAAGTGCCTTTTACCTGCAGGTTAGGCTGTAACACACGGATCTTCTGCTTGAACTGGCCCGTGCCGGTAAAGTATGTATACTCTCCTTCCCACAGCTCATCATACTTCTTTTTCGGGTGCACAGGCACGATCTTACCTATCAACTCATACGAAGGGTCTTTTGCAAACTTGAACTCGGTCACCATCGGGCCCAGTTCCGGGTCAAAGTCGGAGGAGTACAGATACCAGTTCTTATCGATGCGGGCGTTGAAGATGAGCTCCACTTCCTCGCCTACGGCCACCTGCTTTTTAGAAACATCATAGCTCCAGGTGGCGGGCTTCAGGATCTGCGCCTGAGCTGCGAGCACGGTGAGCCAGAACAGCAGCAGCGTGAGCAAGGGCTTTCTTATGTTGTGTGGGTACATGGTGTTTGCGTTATCTTTCCCGCGCTGGCAATGTGCCGCAGCCGGTTAGTGTTCTTTTGTACTGATTTATACTACAAAAGTATGGAATTTTGGCATCATACGGCAGCCTCCGGCAATTTCAGATCCGGGTTATCGGACAGACAGCCATTTTAAAAGGCTTCATGCCTGCCTGCCGGCTACAGAAAGCCGCCACATGCTCCTCGCCCTACTTGCCTTTGAAAATATTTTGTGCTGCAGGCAGTACAATTTTGCGCCTGCCCGATCCAGGCCAGAAGTAGCCCAGTGAAGGAAACAGACCTCTCAGGAGGCTTCAATTTCAATTGTAGATGCTCTTTTTGTATAAATTATGTCCAAATAAAAATAAACATAATAAAATTATTATATAAAAACATATACCTTCTTTAATATCTCCCGTATCTACTCTCATTTATAGCACACTACATTACAGGGTTGCACACTACAGCGTTCCATTTAACTGATAATGAGCTAGCTGCACCCTTAAAAGAAAGCTGTTTACGGACAATCAGATAAATCAGGAGCATACCAGGAATCTTTAGCAGGCGGCTTTTGTCTTATTAATATCAAATTAAAAACGGGAATAAGTATAGTATGATACAAAACCTTTACACACACGAGGAACCGCTTATCTTAACAACGGAATGCGGCAAAATGTTTGCCTCAGTCTTTAAAGCAGTGCAGCTTATGCGTGACGAGCGGCATAACTTTCACGTGGTGTATAAGACTTTTGCAGGCGAGTATATTTATTCTTTTTGCAATCCTTTCCTGGATACTTCTTCAGGCAATATTTACAGGCTGATTTCTGAGTCGGAGGCAAAGCAAATTTTTTTGCCGCATCTTTCCCAGGATAATGCCCGTGAACTGTTCAACACTTACTAGGTGGCGCCCATCCATTTGGTAACGACCTTCTGAAGAAATATCTAACCGCAAAAGGTGCCATCCGGCACCTTTTCGTTTTTTACCCCACTGCCGCTACGGGCATCCGTAAAATGCCTATATTTAAGAGCAACAGAACCAGCTACCTGGCGCTAATGCTTTTAAACTGCCTGGGGCAAAGTATACTACATACTGTAAAAGCACGTATTTTAGTTAACTTTACACCCTTGCAGGTAAACACACCTGGGAAAAACTATGGCCTTAGACCTTTTACTGACTTTATTTCTTGTACTTCTGAATGGCTTCTTTGTGGCAGCCGAATTCGCCATTGTGAAGGTCCGGGCTTCCCAGATCGAGTTGCGGGCCCAGACCGGCAACGCCATGGCAAAAATTGCGCAGCACATGCTCGTCCACCTCGACGCCTACCTTTCGGCCACGCAGCTGGGCATTACGCTGGCCTCGCTGGGGCTGGGCTGGATCGGAGAGAGCGTGGTGTCCCGGATCGTAATTCAGGCCATGCACGCCTTTGGCTACAGTGGCGGCGAGGAGCTGGCACACAGCATTGCGTTGCCTATCTCTTTTGCGATTATTACGGTGCTACACATCGTTTTTGGCGAGCTGGCGCCTAAATCCCTGGCTATTCAGCGCTCTGAGTCCACGGCGCTGGCCGTGGCAGTGCCGCTTCGCTTCTTTTACCTGCTTTTCCGCCCCTTTATCTGGATGCTGAACGGACTGGCTAATGCCGTATTGAGCCTGGCTAAAATAACGCCTGCCCACGGTTCGGAAGTGCACTCGGCCGAAGAGCTGCGCCTGCTCTTTGAGCAAAGTGTGGAGAGCGGGGCTATCCAGGATTCGCAGCACGAACTGATCGAGAATGTGTTTCAGTTTAACGAGCGCATGGTGAAGCAGATCCAGGTGCCGCGTACCAAAATGGTGGCCATTGATGTGCACATTGCCGAGCAGGATCTGATGGAAGTGATCTTTACGGAGGGATATTCGCGCCTGCCTGTTTACGACGGCAACATCGACAATATAGTAGGCATCCTTTACGTGAAAGACATTTTAAGCATTATGCGCCTCGGCGAGCCCATCGTGATCGAGCAGCTGATGCGCCCGGCTTATTTTGTGCCGGAAACCAAGAAGATCAACCTCCTGCTCAAGCAGTTTCAGCGCCGCCACATGCACATGGCCGTAGCCACCGACGAATTTGGCGGGGTATCGGGCATCGTGACCATCGAGGATATTATTGAAGAACTGGTGGGCGAGATACAGGACGAGTATGACGAGGAACCGCCGATCGTAGAAAAAATAGGCGAGTATTCGTACAAGGTCAGCGGCTCGGCTGCGATCTCCGATGCCAACGATTTCCTGCCCTATCCGCTGCCCGAAGGCGAAGATTATGAAACCGTGGGTGGCATGATCAACGTGCTCTACGGCCAGATCCCAGAAGACATCAGCGAAGCGGCCCTATTTAACGAATACGAGATAAAAGTAGTGGAACGCTCGGAACGCAAAGTGGAGTGGGTGCTGCTCACCGTTCGCCACGCCGCAGAAGCAACTGAAAGCTAAAAGGCCGCTTTAATACTTGCCGGCACTGGCCGGAAGTTAAGCGCAAGAGAGGCTGGCGCAGTGCCAGCCTCTCTTGCGCTTATTCTTTGCCCGTGAACCAGCCGCTGTACATGACGTAATTGTTGGCCACTTTGTCGAGGCCGGCCACCTGCTCTGCGCTCAGCTGTTTCACTTTCCGAGCCGGGATGCCGGCATAGATCCACCCCGACTCGCAAACAGTATTCTCCAGCACGATAGCGCCGGCGGCAATGATACAGTTCTGCTGCACCACGGCATGGTCCATCACAATGGCGCCCATCCCGATCAGCACGTTATCGGCTACGGTACAGCCGTGCACAATGGCCCGGTGGCCGATAGAAACGTTGTTGCCAACGGTGGTAGCAGCTTTTTCGAAGGTGCAGTGGATCACAGCGCCGTCCTGGATGTTGGTCTTGTCCCCGATCCGGATGCTGTTCACATCGCCCCGGATCACGGCATTGAACCACACCGAACATTCGTTCCCCAGCTGCACATCGCCTACCATGGTGGCATTTTCAGCAATAAAGCAATCCTGGCCCATCTGCGGCTTCACGCCTTTTACCGGAAGTATAAGTGGCATAGGTTTAATTTTGAATAACTGAATTTTGAATGAGTGAATGTAATTACAAACTATATCCAGGTGAAAGCCTTGCTGGCATTATCTTTTAAGTCCTGCGTCTTGTGCCTAATGTCTAGTAGCTAACGTCTTAAAACGGCAGCAGGCGTTTCCAGGTGCCTTTCAGGTAGTTATACTTCAGGGTGCCGGGCAGGGCTTTCCAGAAGTATTTGTTCACTTCCACGGCAAAACTGGGCTGCATGTAGCAGTTAATGGTGCAACCCTCGCAGGCTGGCAGCCGTCCCTCCTGCTGCTTCAGCGCCGTTACTTCCTGGCTTTGGTATGCTTCGTACAGGTTGCCGTTTATCGGAAAGCTTTTGGTGCCCAGGTGATAACAGGGCAGCACCAGCTCGTTTTCCGGCGAAATGACCAGCGTGGTGCTGGCTGCTTTACAGACCGGGTTGGCCACATGGTTGCCTCCGTCGCGGCGCAGCGCAATAAAGCCCTCGTTGAGGTAAACCTGCCGGCGCCTGCCAAAAGCAGTTATGTAGCTTAGCTCCTCGTCTGATAGTTGCGCACCGGTAGCTACGGCATTATACGCAAAAGCCGGGTTCAGAATCAGCAACAGCTTGTTTGGAAGTATGATCTTCTGGTAGACCTCCTCCAGTTGGTGCAGGTTGTCTTTAAATACGGTGAACAGGATATCGGGCCGCTCCCCCAACGCTTTCGCCACCTCAATCGACTCCATCACAAAATCAAAGCACGCCACGCCACGCCCGGCATCATGCTGCTCCTTATCGGCAGCATCCAGCGAAAAGTGTAGCATGTCTACCTTGCCTTTCAGCCTTGCGGCTAGTTTAGGGTACAGCATGCCATTTGTGGTAAGCGTGGTCACAAAACCCATGTCGTGGGCCATGCCCAGCAGCTGGTCTATCTGGCGGTGCAGTAGGGGCTCGCCCCCAGTAAAGTCAATTACCCGCACGCCCAGCCGCTTCAGGTCGCGCAGGTTTTGCTGCACATCTTCCGGCGTAATATAAGGCGATGGTTTCTCCCAGATGTCGCAGAACGAGCACTTTGCGTTACAGCGGTAGGTAACGTAATAATTGCAAAGCACAGGTTTGGACCGAAGGCGCATCTTTTGTAATTACGAATTAAGAATTACGAATTACGAGTTTTGACCTGAGAATCGGAAATGTAGGTTGATTGTTGAATTGCTGAATTGTTGTTTGTTGAATGGTTAGAGGGGGGTGTTATACTTTGTTGCTCTGCTTTTGTCGTGCATTCCGTCAGCTATACTTGCTTTCGCGCCTCCTGAAAGCTGAATCAGCAATTAACAACCAGCAACTAGCCATCAAGCGCTCGCCTTTGTATATGCTCTAACCAACAAGTTATACTTCTACAGCTAATGACTTGCTAGCAAAAACACGCAGCAAGAGCGTTAACTTTCTAACTTTCTAACTTTATGATCCGACAGAACATTTCATCCGGGGCCGTGTGGGAAGACCTGGTGGGCTACAGCCGCGCCGTGCGCATAGGCAATATCGTAGAGGTGGCCGGCACAACAGCTACCGAAGGCGATGAAGTGATAGGCAAAGGAGATGCTTACGCACAGACAACGTATGCCCTGCAGAAAATAGAAAAAGCCCTGCTACAAGCCGGCGCTACGCTGCAGGACGTGATCCGCACCCGCATCTTTGTGACCGATATCAGCCAGTGGGAAGCCGTTGGCCGTGCACATGGCGAGGTTTTTCAAAGTATAAAACCGGCCACTACCATGGTCCAGGTAAGCGCCCTGATCAACCCGGAACTACTGGTGGAGATAGAGGCAACAGCGATTATAGGCTAGTATGTCGCGCTACTTAACTTCTTTTATTTTTTTGTAAATATCATTGCCTACATCACAGGCAAGATTGTTGTCCGATAATGTGCCGTCAGGATTAAGGCACAGATAGGTTTGGTTTGGAGAGCAACTCGCGGCAATGGAAAAGCCGCCTTTCTGCTCTTTGACATCCAGGTATTCCAGCGCAATATAATTTTTACCGTCCCTGTATTTCCTGGTAAACGTACCTGTAGCTTCTTCGCCGCTAGAACGGAATTTGCGGAAAGTGCTGTCGGCAGACAGGGTATAATACTGTTGGTATGTGAGTTCGTTTGCTGAATAGACTCTTCCAACTAAGCCTGGCTCATAAGTAGCTAACTGCCATGTTCCTGTAAAGGTAACAGGCGCTACTTCTTCTTTATCAGCATTGCAGGCCGCTGCAAAAACAACGACAAAAAGGAGGGTGAATGCGCGTAAGAGTCGTTTCATACTATCAGCTTATAAAGTGAGGTTTGTTATAGGACCCTTTTTCAATAAGAAGGTTGCAAGGCCTGCTTTATTTATTCGGATCAGGCGGTATCTGCTGAATTTCATCGCTCCTTTATGCCCTGCCCTTTCCGTGGCGCAGATCATAAATCCCCAAAACCACACCCGGTATCTGAAATTATGCCTGCACCCTGCGTTTACCTTATATCTATGCTGCTGCGTACTAAAAGGCTATTTGTTTGTCGTTATCTCTGAAATACAACAAGAGAAAGCAGTGTCATTTAAAACAAACCAGTTATGAAGCATCTATTTTTAACCATACTTGCCTGTTGTGCCATCAGTATGGCAGCGCAGGCACAGATCTTTACGGCGGGCATTAAGGCTGGCGTTAGCTCCTCCAGCGTGGACGTAGAAAATGTAAAGAACAACTTAACCCAGTTTAAAGAAAGCGATAACATCACGGGCTATCATGCCGGGGCATTTCTGCGGCTGGCAGCGGGTAATCTTTTTGTGCAGCCCGAGGGACTTTTTACTTATACCGGCGGTAAGGTAGAGTATAGCAACGATCCTAACACCACCGACCTGCACGTGGAAAAATTTAAATTTACGCGGCTCGACGTGCCCCTGCTGCTGGGGTACAAGGTGTTTAACGTGGTGCACGTAAATGCCGGTCCAGTGGCCAGTGTGCTGCTCAACGGCAAGTTTGAGGGCGATAAAATAGACCAGTACATGAACAATGCCGAATGGGGCTGGCAGGCCGGCCTTGGCGTGGATGTGGGCAACCTGGTAGCCGATCTGCGTTACCAGGCCCTGAACAGCGGCTACGAAGATGCCGTAAATGGCAACTATGATATCAAGAACGGCCAGATCATGCTGAGCCTGGGCTTGAAAATAATTGGCAAGTAAGCGGCCCAAACAAAATAACAGGCGCCTGCCTGGGGTAACACCCACGCAGGCACTTTTGCTTTTCAGGCACATGTCGGCTAAAAAGCATACCTTCGCTTTCAGAGTATAAAACACCCATCCTATGCCTGCATCCTTACGCCCCGGCGACAAGATCGCCATTATCGCCCCTGCCCGCAAAATAACTGTACCGGAAATAGCGCTTGCCATCAGCACTTTTGAAAGCTGGGGCCTGGAGGTGGTGCTGGGAAATACCATCGGGGCCAGCTACAACCAGTTTGCCGGCGACGATGCCCAGCGCCTGCAGGACCTGCAGCATATGCTGGACGACGATAGTATAAAAGCCATTGTCTGCGCCCGCGGCGGCTACGGCACCACCCGCATAGTAGACCAGGTTGATTTCAGCAGGTTTCAGCAGCACCCCAAATGGCTGGTGGGTTTTAGTGATGTAACGGCGCTGCATTGCCACATTCATACATTAGGGCTGGAAAGTATACATGCCATCATGCCGGTGCTTTTTCCAAAAGTAGGTACCGCCCCCTCCATCGAAACGCTGCGCCGGGCATTGTTTGGCGAGGAGTTTATTTATACGGCCGCGCCGCATGCCTTTAACCGGACCGGCATTGCTACCGGCCAGCTGGTGGGCGGTAACCTGTCGATGCTGCTCACGCTTACCGGCACCCGCTCCGATATCAGCACCGACGGCAAGATCCTGTTCCTCGAAGACCTGGACGAATACCTTTACCACATCGACCGCATGATGGTGCACCTGGACCGCAGCGGCAAACTGGCCAACCTGGCCGGCCTGCTCATCGGCGACATGAGCGACATGCACGACAATGCCATTCCCTTTGGCAAAACAGCCTACGAAATCATCCTGGAGCACACAGGCAAGTATAGATACCCAGTCAGCTTTGGCTTTCCGGTAGGGCACGAGCCCCTGAACCTGGCCATGATCTGCGGCCGCACCGCACAACTGAATGTGAATGAAATAGGCGTGCAACTGGCCTATTGTTAATGATTGAGCATTATCTGCTTATCCCCTAGAAAAGCCAGCACCTCGTATGGCCGTGCTATACAATTTTAATATATTGTAGAAGGGAATTGCTGTTGCGCTCAAAACCGGTTGTGCTGCCTGCTACCGCTATTATTTAAGAGAAATGCCTTCCTACCTAGAGCGGGTAAAAGCCGTGGCATGCAACAGCAACCGGACACACGTGCTGTGGAATTCGCCCTTTCAGATAAAGCATGGAAAATTTTAATGTTTATACATACCGGCGCCTACGCAGAGCAATAGGCTATTTAGGAGTAAGCCTGCCTGTTATGTTAGTGCTTTTATCTCAGTTCCCTTTCTTCAAAACGCAGGTACAATCCTCTATCAGTTATTACTATTATACCAACCTGAGGGAGATCTTTACCGGAACCTTATGCGCCGTTGGCTTATTTTTGATACGGTATAAAGGCCATGGAAATGTTTCGATATGGAAAAATGACAACTTACTGACTAATATTGCCGGTTTTATGGCGATCGGCGTTGCCCTGATACCAACAAGCCCCAATCACCCTAGCGAAAAAGTGTACACCATCATTCCGTATGACGCAGCGTTCCTGGGCTACCTGCATTATGGCTTTGCGGCCGTATTGTTTGGCACATTCTCGATCTTAGCGATCAATGTTTTTACCATAGGGCAGGAAAATCAGGTTAACACGCCTGTGAGCATCATCAACGAAAATAATATTTACCGCTTCTGCGGATATTCTATTATTCTGTTCCTCATTATGGTGCCCATTTCGGCGCATTGTCACCGTTTTAAATACGCTACACTGTTGTTCGAAGGTTTATCGCTGCTGGTATTCGGAATAGCCTGGCTTATAAAAGGACGTGCTTTGGGAGATAAAGGTAAAATAGGCGAGAAGTTATACCGGGAAGCAAATCCAAACAATACAGAAACCGGCACCTGAAAAATAAACTACAGCTACCTACAGCAGCTGCTTAACCGGAAGTAGAAACTGTGTAGCATTTCCTTATTTGCCCGCATTTAAGTTCTTATGGCTCTTGCTAGAGTATGAACTGATTGTGAGAACATCAACAGTGGCAGCAATACAATGGTTTGTATTGCAATTATATACGATTTTTCTATATTGTGAAAGGGAATCGCCGTTGCGCCCAAAAACGGTTCTTATGCTATTCTCCCTCTATTTTTTAACAGAAACGATCACCTTCGTACATATTGCAGAAAACGTATGTTTACTGTTATACAATAGTTAGGCATAATGAAAAAGAAATAATGACTATTGACGAAGCTATCGACAAACTAAATGATATAAGCATTTACTTCATTTGGGATCCAAAAGGAGAAGAACCTTATTTCGAAAAGTATAAGACAAAGGAGAAAGTTAAATTTAATCACTATCAAGGAATCTATACAAACGAAAGAAAAGATTACGGTTTTGATGAGGTAATTGAAGCTGCAACTGAGATAGAGAATGTTAAAATATTAGGAAAAGGTAGATTGAGAACAAAGTCATACGCATTCCAAATTGTCAACCCAGTAAATAAAAATGCAATTGCTTATAAATACAAACCACCAAAGGACAAAATTCAAACAACTCTCAATGAAATTAAAGTAAGTATTGAAAGTTCTTCATTGATTCATTCGGTTGCGATCATTGATAAGCAGCTGACTTCGAGAATGTCCCCTATGTCAGAGTATCCTCAAGTCGTTCAAATAAATTTTGGTGACAAAAATCCTATTGATGAAGAATGTAATCACATAATTAATTCCTTTTTGTTTGAACTTGAGAATACTTATGATTTAAAATTTGAATTTCTTGATTATAATCATCCACATCCAGGCCCATCTTTTAATATAAATGATTTTCCAAGAGAAAAAGAATTTAATCAATTAGAAGTAATCGCAAGAAAGATTTCAGAAAATCAATTACCCGATTATAACACACAGGCAATTGAATTATATCTAAATTCTAAACATACAGACAATGAAGAAATCAGATTGATGTTACTATATAAAGTATTTGAATATTTTGGACCTATTGTCATTAAACTGGAAACACAAGAAGAATTAGCTAAGAAACTTTCCAACCCTAAAGTAAATGACCCAGATTCAGAATATTTAACATCAATTATTGAGTTAGTAACGAAATATAATAAGAGAAGTAATGACTTAGGAATGCTGAAGGAAGTATTCAAGAAATGTATAGATTTAGAAATAATTAAAGGCGAACTACCTTCATATTTATCAAAGACACTTAGAAAAAAGACGGATTTTACAGAGTTAAAAACAAGAGTAGCACAATCTTTATACTCAACAAGAAATTCTATTGTTCATGCAAAATCAAATTACGAAAGTGAAGGAAATGAATGCAAAGCAGAAGAATTAAGTCAGTTTAATAAGTTTTTAAGTTTAGCTGCATCCCAATTAATCAAATGGCATAAGTGTTTACCAAAACATCAAAGATAAAAGAGCAATATGGCTAACCACACCCATAAGCCAGCTACGCCGCCTTATGGCCAAGTCCGTTAGCCAAAGCCTCTTACTAATCAGCTATCTCCCAATCCCCACCTAACCAACAAAAGCATGACAAAGAAATACGGGCTTCACGGAAAACTAACAGCTGCCGCCGGTCAAAAGGACAAGCTTGCATCCATCTTGCTGGAGGCCTCCCGGCTGGTTTCCACGGCAAAAGGCTGTCAGGTATACCTGATCAGCGAAGATAAAAACGAGCCGGACGCCGTTTGGGTAACCGAAGTATGGGATAGCAAAGAAGACCATGACGATTCCCTGAAAGTGGCCGGGGTAAGAGAACTGATCGGGCAGGCCACTCCCATTCTGGCAGGGCAACCCCAAAAAGGCCAGGAACTGACGATCTTAGGAGGCACAGGCATCCGCTGATTTAAAGCCAGAACACGGAAGACATTACTGCTATAACCATGAAAGGAAAAGCCAAACTGTTTTATCTGGGCATTGCCGGACTGCTCCTGTTCGAGCTTGCCAATGTTTATTTCATCATGCCCATGCCGGGCAGCCAGGAAATAAACAGCATCGGGCTGGCCTATTTCCTATACACGTGGCGCTGGGTCTTTCGGGTGCTGTTTGTGGCCATGGTGGTATTGGGGCTGCGGAGTGCGCTACGCCGGAACCGCTGGCTGCCTTATGCGGCCCTTTTACTGGTGATCGGGATCGCCTACGGTACCAACTTTAAAATGGCAGCCGATACCATGTTCTACCAGCCTACCAAACTGCAGCTCACAAATGCGGCGCAGAATACGGTTGCCCCAGACCGGCTGGTGTTGGGGATAACCTACAAAGGGCAGGCAAAAGCGTATCCCGTTCAGTACCTGGGCTATCACCACCAGGTGCGCGATAGTATAGGGGGCAAGCCGGTTATGGTAACTTATTGCACCGTTTGCCGAACAGGCCGGGTGTTTGAGCCTGTAGTGAACGGCAAGCCTGAAAATTTCAGGTTAGTAGGTATGGACCATTTCAATGCGATGTTCGAGGACGAAACAACCGGCTCGTGGTGGCGACAGGCTACCGGCCAGGCCGTTGCAGGCAAACTGGCCGGCCATACGTTGCCCGAATATCCCTCTATGCAAACCACCTTAACCAAATGGCTGGAACTGCACCCGCAAACCCTGATCATGCAACCGGACAAGAAATTTCAGGCAGAATATGATAGTTTGAAAACCTACGAAAAAGGAAGGCTGACAGGAACGTTAACCCGCCGCGACACCAGTTCGTGGCAGCCAAAATCGTGGGTAGTGGGCGTATCTCTCGGCAACGACAGCAAATCGTACGACTGGAACAGGCTGCAGCAGGAGCGCATTATTTACGATGTGGTGCACGGCCAGCCCATTGCGGTTATACTTTCCGAAGACAAAAGCAGCTTTGTCGTGTTAGCGAGAGAAAACAGGGAGCAGGCATTTACCCTTCAAAACGACACGCTCATCAGCCAGGGGAACCGCTATTCGTTTTTTGGAAAATCGCTGGATGCCGCTCAGCCGGACCTGAAAAGCGTAACCGCCTACCAGGAATACTGGCACAGCTGGAAAACCTTCCACCCGATGACCAAGTGGTAAACAACCGCCAATTCCATACTTCCTGAAGCTTATACTTCTGTTAGTTCTGGTAATATCCTTCCTTTATACTTCGGGCCTTGAAGTATACTTTAGCTTGTTGCAGCAAGCGCAGGAAGCGATGCCTGTAACGGCTGCGAAGAAACGGATATTTGCCAGCTGGCTTTACAAGTATAAAATCGTTGCTGATCTTTCCGCCGCTCAGGCTGCTTTGTCCACGCCTTTTTCGCGCACGTCCTCATAGTAATTGCAGATGCTGCTGAGCACGCACTTTTCGCACTTGGGGCTGTAGAACGTGCAGATGCGCTGCCCATGCCAGAGCAGGTGAATGTGGTAATTAAAGAGCTCTACCGGGTCCGGGGGCAGCAAGTGCAGCAGCACCTCGTGGGCTTTGTTGGCTGTAACTTTAGCCCCAAGTATACCTACGCGCTGGCTTACCCGAAAAACGTGCGTATCGACGGGCATTACGGGCTTATGGAAGTTAAAGAGCAACACCAGCGTGGCTGTTTTCAGGCCCACGCCCGGCAAACTGGTGAGCCAGGCAATGGCCTCGTCCACAGGCATGTCCTTCAGAAAATCGATATTGATCGTGCCGCACCTTTCTTTTATCATTCGCAACGTTTGCTGTATCTGGGGTACTTTCTGGCCGGGGTAGCGGGTGGTTTTAATGGCATCAGCCAACGCATCAAAATCAGCGTTCATCACGCCTTCCCAATCCCCGAACCGCTCCAGCATCGTATAATAGGCTTTCTCCTCGTCAACGTGGTTGGTGCGGTGCGAGAGCATGGTGGATATCAGCTCGTGCATGGGCTCGCGCCGGTTATCCAGTTTCAGCCGTTTATAGGCTTTGTTCAGCAGCTCGTGGGTCAGCTTTATTTTTTCTTCGGCAGGCAGATCATGCGCATCCATCGGCAATGGTTCTTGGTGATTTTCTTCTTTACGAACGTGCCGCAAGCGCGTTAAAGCGCCCGGCTGCCGGGTTTGCCTGCGCCTGGTTTTTACATGCATTTATACTTGCTTTATTAGCGCATCAGCTAGCATTAAACAGACAACTATTTGCAATATTTTTCGCTATACGTGGTAGCCAGGGTGCCTATGCCCTGCCAGCACAGCTTGACAGGGTATACGTATGCAGATAAAATTTTTAGGAACAGGCGGAGCTTTTGACACAGACTATCTTAATTCGGCGGCGCTCTTAGCATTTGGAGACATGCACCTGCTGCTGGACTGCGGGTTTACCGTATACCCGGAGCTGGTCAGGAAAAACCTGATACAGCAGGTAGACCACATCCTGCTCACGCACCTGCACAACGACCATTGCGGCAGCCTGGCTAACCTGCTGCTCCACAAAGCCATTATAGAAAAGAGCCGCCGGCCTGTGCTCATTTATCCTTCCGAACAGTTCAGGCAAAAGCTCTATACTTTTCTGGAGATACAGCTGAAAGACCCTGACAAGTATGCTGACTTTGTACCAATCGAGCATTTTGAGGGCATTACGTGCGTGGATACCTATGGCCAGCACTCGGAAAGCTACCAGACCTACGCTTATATATTCGACAACGATTACCGCATTGCGTATTCCGGCGACCTGGGCAGGCCAGAAGCGCTTTTTGATAAACTCAACCGCATGCCCAAAAAGAAGACCTGCGTGTTTCATGACATTACCTTTAATGCCGATAACACCAGCCATACCTATTACAAAAAGCTATTGCCTTATATGAATGGCGTCGACATATTCGGGTATCACTGCGATCCGTCCCAGAATCCGGACGATAATCCTATTCGCTTGGTATACTTTCAGCAGGAGCTGATGGCATGAGCATGGCCCGTATACCTGGCCTCAAAAGCCATTGGTCGAAATAAGCGAAACCTCTAAATTCAGCTAACTATCTTAAACAAGCCTGGCAGCTGAAACAAGTCTTATCTAAACCTGTTCCTGCTCCGGAACTAAAACAAGCTGCGCCCACGATGATGAAGGTCATGATGCCTGCTGCCAAAACAAAGGTACCTACGCTGCACAAAGTATACGGCGGGGTTTTTGTGATTTTCTGGCTTTATACCGGGCTTACCACGCCCGACCTGCTGAACTGGGCCACCGAAAACTCGCTGACGCTCTCGGTGCTGATCCTGCTGGCAGCTTTTTACAACATCTTCCGCCTCTCCGATAGCAGTTATACGCTTATTTTCCTGTTTTTGCTCCTGCATGTGTACGGCAGCCAGTATAACTATGCCCAAAACCCCTTGGGAGAGTGGCTGCAGCAAACGTACCACCTGCAACGCAACCCCTACGACAGGATTGTGCATTTTAGCTTTGGCTTGCTGCTGGCGTACCCCATGCAGGAAGTGCTTGGCCATGGCTTAAAACCAAGTTCGCCCTGGCGCTACCTTTTGCCTCTGCAGCTAACGCTGGCCTTGGGGGCCCTGTATGAAATTGTGGAGTGGCTTGTGGCAGACCTGGTATTTGGGGGTAAACAGCAGGGAATGGCTTACCTGGGCATGCAGGGCGATAGTTGGGATGCCCAGAAAGATATGGCTCTTGCGCTGGCAGGCGCCCTGCTGGCGATGGGGGCCACATACCTATTGCATCACCGGAGAGAGCAAGCCTAAGTGGCAGTAGTTCTGGGCCGGCGGCTTGTGAAAGAAATTCAAGCTATACTAGCCAAGTGTGCGACCCTGCCGGGCCAGGAAGCTAACGGCAGCTTAGCGGTATTCCCGCTTCCGCTTGAAGTTATTTGCCCTTATCTTTGATTTGTCGTTATGAAATTCTGCTTTGCCCTCGGGGGTTTCTATTTTCAGCACTTCGCCGGCCAGTTCGATCTTCACAAAGTCATCCTCGTAATTCACCTCGTCAAACTTTTTATAATAGGCCTGCCGGCTATGCATATGGCGGGCAAACTCAGTGAGCGGCATGGTACGGGCAAGCCGGGCATCGTGGTGCAGTGCTTGCTGCACCTGCTGTTCCTGCGCCGCTATACTTCCTGCGGCAGTCAGGCTTACAACCCCTTCACTGTCCGTTTTAGCTGCTGTCCCACGGTCGCAGGCGCTGGCAGCAAGCAGCAAAAGCATTCCCCAAACTATTGTTAATCGCCTTCTCATTTTCCCTTCTATCCTAAAGTTACTGCTCCGCTTACGCAAATGGCACGTGCGGAGTTAACAGGAGGCGCTTTCAAAAAAACAGCCGCACCCTCAGGGGGATGCGGCTGTAAAAAATCACCAATTATTCACTAATCACAAATGCAGGTTATAGATCACCGCGCTCAGCAGCTTTCTTCATTTTTTCGTTGGCATAGATAGCGATCTCTACACGGCGGTTCTGCTGACGGCCTGCTTCTGTAGAATTGTCTGCCACCGGCTGGTCAAAGGCATATCCTTTGGTGGTCATGCGGCTACGATCTACACCCATAGAGGCGGCATAATCCGCTACCGACTGGGCACGCTGCTCAGAAAGACGCTGGTTCAGCTCACGGGAACCGGTATTATCGGTGTGGCCTTCGATCAGCACGTTGGTATCCGGGTATTTCTTCAGTGTTTCAGAAAGCTGCGCAATATCTGTTTGGGCAGCTGGCTGCAACTGTGCAGAGCTGGTCTGGAACAGGATACCGGAATTGAACGTGATCTTGATACCTTCGCCTACACGCTCCACTTGGGCGCCTTCCAGGTCACGGCGAAGTTCTTCGGCCTGCTTGTCCATACGGCGGCCAATTACAGCACCGGCAGTACCACCCACAGCGGCACCAATAATGGCACCGGCAGCTGTGTTACCTGCTACTCTACCAATAACGCCCCCTACTACCGCACCAGAGCCGGCACCAATAATGCCACCTTTGGCAGTCTTGCTCATGCCTTTCCTTTCAGTAGTGCTGGTGTTGGCTGTCTGGTTTTTAGTACACGAAGTGAAAAAGATACCTAGTATGGCAATAATGGATAGATAAATTCTTAAATTTTTCATAATTGTTTCGTTAAGTCAGTGTTAAAGAACCGTCAGATTCTGAGCATAATACTCCAAAGACGCGTAAAAGTTTGGTTCTGCACCCTTGTTTTGCCCAGTGCCTGGCCGCTTTGCGTTAACCCACAACGGCCATTCCGCTGATGTTTAATACATTATATACCTTATTTTGTATACTTAAACGTGCAAAGATTTTGCGGGTTCCGCCGCACGTGCCGCTTTGCTGTAAAAAGCGCCTGCCCGGCCTTTGAGCAGGCGCTTATTTATTTTCCTGCTGCCCTGCGGCAGCAAGTGATTTATTTTACTTCGCCGTTTTCAGCAGCGTTCTTCAGCTCCTCGTTGGCAACAATGATGATCTCTACGCGGCGGTTCTGGCTACGGCCTTCCACGGTATTGTTATCTGCAATCGGCTGATCGTAGCTGTAGCCTTTGGCCTGCAGGCGCGAGCCATCCACTCCCAGGCTGCGGGCATAGGCTGCCACTGACTCGGCACGGCGCTCCGACAGGCGCTGGTTCAGCTCATAGCTACCGGTGTTGTCCGTGTGGCCTTCGATGATCACATTGGTGCCCTCATACTTCTGCAGCGTCTGGGCAAACTTCTGAATGTCCTGTTTGGCTGTAGCGCTCAGTTCGGCAGAGTTGGTCTTGAATAAAATGCCGGAGTCAAAGTTGATCCGGATGGCCTCGCCTACGCGCTCCACTTTGGCATTCTCCATGCTTTTCTCCAGCTCTTCGGCCTGCTTGTCCATGCGGCGGCCGATCACGGCACCTGTGGCACCTCCTACGGCGGCCCCAATAATAGCGCCTGCTGCCGTGTTGCCCAATCTGTTACCGATAAGGCCACCTAACACTGCACCACCACCGGCACCAATAATACCGCCTTTGGTTGTTTTTTTCATGCCCGGTTTTTCATTCTCGGCAGGTTTTGGCTGGCTCACTACTGTTCCGTCGTTTCCTACGCCTGCCACAGGCTTGGACGACTGGCACGAAGAAAATAACAGCGTAACTGCCAGCAGGGAGCTGAGGGACATTTTGATAAGTTTCATAATACTTGCTTTGGTAAAGGTTGAATCGTTTTACTGTTTTAAATGGGCTGTTTTAGGTATGTTGCCATACGTTACAATGCCTAACGCAATACTAATGCCAAACTTATATAACAAGGCTTCTATATTTTAAGAATATATTTTTGATGCGGTAGTACTGCCAAAATGTAGCTGGCCAGTATCAAAAGAGCCGCCTTCCGGAATAACCCAGAAGGCGGCTCTTTATACTAGCGTAAGGCCAACGTTAGGATGCGTTTGCCACTTTGCCGTTTTTCAGCTTGGGTTCTGCCGGTGCCTCTGCATCTGCAGGGCGCAGCATGGCCAGCAAATCGCTTAGTTTCTGCTTCAGGGCCTTGCGGTCCACAATAAAGTCCAGGAAGCCGTGCTCCAGCACAAACTCTGCGCTCTGGAAGCCTTTTGGCAGGTCTTTGCCAATGGTTTCCTTGATCACGCGCGGGCCGGCAAAACCGATCAGGGCGCCTGGCTCGGCAATGTTAAAATCACCCAGCATGGCATATGATGCCGTTACGCCGCCCGTAGTCGGATCGGTGAGCAGCGAGATATAGGGCAGCTTCTCTTCGGCCAGCAAGGCCAGGCGGGCAGAGGTTTTAGCCATTTGCATCAGCGAGAAACCAGCTTCCATCATGCGGGCACCACCCGATTTGGAGATCATCAGGAAAGGCGTACGGGTTTTACGGGCATGGTCCACAGCGCGGGCAATCTTCTCGCCTACCACCGAGCCCATCGAGCCGCCGATAAAGGCAAAGTCCATACAGGCGATGGTGATGTCCTGCCCGTTCATTTTGCCGTAGCCCGAACGCACGGCGTCTTTCAGACCGGTACTTTTTTGGGTGGCGGCTATACGCTGCGGGTAGGGCTTGGAATCTACAAAGTTCAGCGGATCGCCTGAGGTCAGGTTCTCATCCAGCTCTGTAAAGGTGTTGTCGTCAAACAAGATCGCGAAATATTCCTTGGAGCCGATGCGGTCGTGGTAATCGCACTTTACGCAGGTGCTCAGGTTCTTGCGGTGCTCGGCCATACTGGTCACCGTTTTGCAGGCCGGGCACTTGTACCACAACCCGTCGGGCGTCTCTTTTTTCTCTTCGGTTGGGGTATGGATTCCTTTTTCTACTCTTTTAAACCAAGGCATCATAGTTCAAAGCGTGCTCACCGCACATTAAAGTTTACAAGTATACCTTGCAGCAAGGCATAAAAATGGTAGCCTGCCCCTTCCGGGCGCCTGCAGAGGTGCCGGAAAAAAGGCAGGCTACAAAAATATGTAATTATCTGCAGTTGTGCTACAAATTACGCCAGTGTAATCTCACGTGCCAGGTAAACATCCTGAATGGCCTGCAGCAGCGCCACGCCAGCGTTCATATCTTTCTGAAACGCTTTGCGGCCCGAGATCAGCCCCATGCCACCAGCCCGTTTGTTAATGACTGCCGTGCGCACTGCATCGGCCAGGTCCGACTCCCCTTTCGACTCGCCCCCGGAGTTGATCAGGCCGGCGCGGCCCATATAGCAGTTGGCTACCTGGTAGCGGCACAGGTCGATGGGGTGATCGGTGGCCAGCTCGCTATACATCTTCTCATGTGTCTTTCCGAAACCGATGGCTTTAAAGCCGCCGTTGTTTTCGGGCAGTTTCTGCTTGATGATATCGGCCTGGATGGTAACGCCCAAGTGGTTGGCCTGCGCCGTCAGGTCGGCAGCGACGTGGTAATCTACGCCGTCTTTTTTGAAGGCATTGTTGCGGGTGTAGCACCACAGGATGGTGGCCATGCCCAGCTCATGCGCCCGCTCAAAAGCCTGGGCCACTTCCACGATCTGGCGCGACGACTCTTCCGATCCAAAGTAGATGGTAGCACCTACCGCTGCAGCGCCCAGGTTCCAGGCATCCTCCACCGAACCGAACATGATCTGGTTATACTTGGTGGGAAAGGTCATCAGCTCGTTGTGGTTGATCTTCACCACAAAAGGGATCCGGTGCGCATACTTCCGCGACAAGATGGCCAGGTTCCCAAAGGTGGTGGCCACGGCATTGCAGCCGCCTTCCATGGCTAGCCGGATAATGTTCTCCGGGTCGAAATAGATCGGGTTGGGCGCAAATGAGGCGCCCGCCGTATGCTCGATGCCCTGGTCTACAGGCAGGATGGACAGGTAGCCCGTTCCGCCGAGGCGTCCGTGGTCGAAGAGCTGCTGCAGGTTGCGTAGCACCTGCGGGTTGCGGTTAGAAGGCACAAAGATCCTTTCCACAAAGTCAGGTCCCGGTACGTGCAACAGCTCGCGGGAGAAGGTTTTGCTTTCGTGCTGCAGCAGGCTGTCGGCATCGGCGGCAAGTAGAGAAACGATGGAATCGAACGTCATGGGTCGTGTATTTGGGATGAAAGATGCGTGGGCTCCGGGATGCAAACCGGCTAAAATAAGCTACTCCCGGAAGCTGCCACGCGATCCATCCTTATACTTAACGGGCAAGCAGCCATTCCAGACGCAGAACTCCTTCCCATACTTGCATTTCCTCAAAAAGTTACCCTAATCTACTGGTAGCCAAGACCAATAGCTGCCACAGCAGCTTACATACACTCGTTGCTGACCACCTGGCCATCGATGATCACGGCGCATACATGCGAGGTGTACTCGAACGGATCGCCATCGAAGAGCACCACGTCGGCGTCCTTGTTCTTTTCGAGCGAGCCTACCCGCTGCTCCTGCCCAATGATGCGGGCGGGGGTGGAGGTAATGGCGGCCAGGGCCTGCTCGGGGCTCATACCGTTGGCTACAGCTACGCTTGCCTCAAAAAGGATCACGCGGGCGCGTGGCACATAGGCCTCAAAGCCACTCTGGATAGCCACCGGGATGCCGGCTTTTGCCAACACGCCCGCCGTCTCGAACGACATGTTCTTCAGGTCTTCGTTGGCGCGCGCCATAGTGGGATGAATGATCACGGGAACACCGGCCGCTTTTATCTCGTCTACCAGCAGGTATGCTTCTGCAGCGCCATCCAGCACCATTTTGAGGTTAAACTCTTTGGCCAGGCGCAGGGCGCCCATAATATCCTGGGCTTTGTTGGCAGTAACAAGCGCCTTATACTTGCCACTGAGCACACCGGCCAGGTATTCCAGTTTCAGGTTGCGGTCCGGGCGCTTGCTGGCATCGGCATTGGCCATTTTCTTGCCGTATACCTGCGCCGCCTGCAGCTCGGAGCGCAACATGGCCAGTCCTTTGGCAGCGGTCTTTGGCGAGTTATAGTTCTCCGCCACGGTAGATCCCAGCGTAAAAGCAACCATGCTGGTGGTATCCATTAGCGTTCTAAAACCCTGCGGGGATGTTTTGATGACCATGGTTTGCCCGCTGGCCAGGGCGCCCGGCGCGTGGCCCGTGTTGATGGTGGTAACACCATAGCGGCGCACCCAGTCGATGAGCTCCTCGTTAGGGTCGTAAGCATCCAGGGCGCGAAGCTCGGGCTGCAACGGCGCCGTTTTTTCGAGCTGCTGCTGGTCGGCCGGGATGTTGTAAATGCCGGCCAACCCTACCGAAGTATGGGCATCCACCAGCCCCGGCGTGACTACTTTGGCCTGGTATACTTTGTAGTTTTGCGGCACGGCCAGGTTAGCGCCTACGGCTTCAATTTTGCCGTCTTTTATCAGCACCACACCATTTTTAACCGGCGCGCCTGCCATGGTATAAACGGTTTCACCTTTGATGGCGATCTGCGCGCGCGCCTGCTGCCCACCAAGTATGGCCAGCCCGGCGGCAAGTATGGCAGAAGCCTTTTGTATATTTTTATGCATGTTGACTCTGTTTTAGCTGTTAGTTGCAGGATGTTAGATGTTAGACATAGGACTGCTAGACAAAGGATTTTTCAGATAGAAGCGGCAAATTAATTGCGATGCGTTCTGCTTTGCTCGCCAAGTATAAGGTGCTTGCTTCAGAACGTCTTTTATCCTTTGTCAAAATGTCCTTTGTCAGATTTAATCGGTGTGGAAATCCAGTGCACCATTGTAGGCATTATAGCCACCAGTGGCAAACTTCTTATCCTCGGGGTTGGCCAGGTCAAAGCGTTTTTTGCCCTCTACCCACGTCTGCTCCACGTGCGTGTACACGCTGAAGGGCTCGCCGCTGAGCACCACAAAATCTGCATCTTTGCCTTTCTCCAGCGATCCTACGCGGCCATCGAGTTCCAGCATTTTGGCGCCGGCCAGCGTAATACCCTCAATCGCTTTTTCCTTGCTCATGCCGGCCCGCACCGCCAGCGATACGTTGCGCATAAACAGGCGGGAGTCGGTAATACCATCGTCTGTATGGAAGGCTGTCAGCACGCCCGCCCGCTCCAGCACGGCGCCATTGGAGTTGTGAATGCCCACGGCTTCGACCTTACCGCCCGGCGAATCCAGGGTGATGATGGAGGCAGGCACACCGGCTGCTTTAATCTCATCCACCGCTTTCCAGGCTTCGCTCACGTGGTGCAGCACCAGCTTAAAGCCAAACTCTTTTTGCAGGCGCAGGGCCGTTAAAATATCTTCGTAGCGGTGGGTGTGGAAGTGCACAATGCGCCGGCCATCTAGTATCTCTACAATCGGGTCGAGCTGCGGCTTGCGTTCCGGCATTTTATCGGCTTTGCCTTTGGCGGCTTTTATTTTTTTCTGATACTGCTGCGCGTCCAGGAACAGCTGGCGGTCCATGGCCGCCGATTTGGCGCGGGTGCCCGGGAAAGGAGCCGGCCGCATGGGGTTGGTACCATTGGCCATTTTCATGCCGCCGCAGATGCCGTTGGTCACATCGGTGCAGAAGGTCAGGTCTTCGATGGTCTTGCCTTCGCGCATTTTGAGGTATACTGTCTGGCCGCTCATCAAATGGCCTGAGCCCGGCATCACGTTCACGGTGGTAATGCCGCCGGCCAGCGCCCGCTTGAAGGTATCGCTTATGGGGTTGATGCCATCCATCACCCGCACATCGGGGTGCAGTGCCGCCGACCCATCGCCACCGGAGCCTTCGCCCAGGTGCGAATGCGTATCTACCAGGCCGGGCATCAGCACCTTGCCGGTCATATCAAACTCCACGGCATCTTTGGGCACCTTCACTTTGCCAACAGGCCCTAGGGCGGTAATTTTGCCATGCTGCACCACCAGTACGCCCTGTGCAATGGGCTCGCCGGAAACGGGAATAATGCGGGCCCCTTTAAAAACATGCGGCTTTTCCTGTGCCAGCACAGGGCTGCTGCCCAGCAGCACCGCCAGGCCAAGCGCCACCACTAACTGCTTCTCAGATCTCATAAATAAGGGTAAAGTAAATCGTTTGTTTAGTTGAGTGCCTTAACTTAAGAGTTTAGCGGCATAAATAAAATTCTCACCCGGCAATTGCTTGCTCTATGTGTTTCAAGCACCCTTTTTACAAGCACAACTTCTTTATATACAGTTACTTGAAATCAAATCCCAATTTCCCGTTTGCAGTTATTTCTTATAGTGTTTTACTTAATTCCCGGTCGCAATGAAAAAGGTATGAACTTCCCGGTCAAAAATGTGCTGGCAGCGCTCCTGCTATTTGGGTTGATGCTCCTTTATGCCTGTGCCCAGTCCGCGCAACTAACAGGTGCTTGGAAGAGCCCCAAGCAGCTACCAAGCAATACAGCAACATGATCACTGTATCTATGTCGCATAACATAGTGATCAGGCAGCAAGTGGAGAATGACTTTCAGAAAACCTCGCAGAATATCGCAAAAGTAACCATCGAACAGATGGGCCAGGATAAGCTAGTAAGTGCAAAATAAAATCGTGTTAAGCATAAAAAAAGGGCACCGCGTGGTGACCTTTTTTTATGAAGTGCTTTGAAGTATAACTTACTCGTTATACACTACATGCAGCATGGTCTGGCCCACGGCTTTCAGCGTCCGGGGGCTGATCACGTCCATGTTGTCGGTATGGCGGTGATGGTAAGGGCCAAAATAATCGCCGTCGGGGGCGCCCATGTTATATTCGATCACGTCGATCATGCGAATATTGGCCCAGTTGTTCACATAAGAATGGTCGTCGGTAATGGCGGGAGCATTCTCATACTTAAAGTAGTCGGAGTAGCCGATGTGATTAGCCGCTTTCCATACTTTGTCCACAATCCCTTTGGCATGTTGCATCGAAGTACCTTCGCGGGCAAACTTGGCGTTCTCAGCGCCGACCATGTCCAGCAGGATGCCGTAGTTGGCTTTATAGTTGGGCACGTGTTTGTTTTTGCTCCAGTATTGCGCGCCCAGGCACCAGGTATCTTCCTTATAGGGTATGCCGCTGTTATCGGGCTGGCCATAATCCTCGCCGTCAAAAAAGATCATATCCACGCCTACTGCAGGTTTCTGCTGCGCGGTGTGTATAGTGCGGGCCATTTCCAGCAGTACGCCAACGCCGCTGCCGCCGTCGTTGGCCCCGTCAATGGGTTTATCCTGGTTGCTGCTGTCCTTGTCGGCAAAAGGGCGCGTATCCCAGTGGGCAGCCAGCAGCACGCGGTTGGCCGTCTGCGGGTTATAAGAGGCGATGATGTTGCGCAGGTTAAGCATTTTGCCGTCAAAAGCGCGCATCTGAAAGCTCTGAACCTTTACCTCGGCTCCATATTCCTTTAGCTTGCTGATGATCCAGTCGCCCGTTTGCTGTGCCGCCGGTGTGTTGGGCACGCGCGGCCCGAAAGCCACCTGCTTGGCCACAAACTTATAAGCGGAGTCGGCATTAAAAGCCGGCGCTTTTACCGCCGGCTTGGCTTCTTCGGTGCTGGCCACCTGCTGGCTGCCGCCGTTGGTGGCAGAGTCGCAGCTATACATGGCCAGCGAACCAGCGAGCAACAGCACCAGCGCTATCATATTATTCTTCATAAGCCCAGTCAATTCCTGTTTTCAAATCTTTAATTACGATCCCCTGTTTCTTCAGCTCAGCCCGGATGTGGTCCACTTTGTCGTAGGCTTTGGTTTCTTTTGCTTCTTTGTAAAAGCCCAGCACCAGCTCCAGCATCTCCTCTACATCGCCCGAAGGCTCCTCCTGCAGGCCCAGCACATCCAGTACCAGCTGGGTATAAGTGCTGCGGATCGTGTCGAAGGTGCCCCTGGTTATCGCTGCCATCGGAAGCTGCCCCAGGTAAAGGCTGTTGATCTTCTTGAGCAGGTTAAATAACGCGGCAATCGTGCGCGCAGTATTCAGGTCATCGTTCATGCCCCGGAAGCAGTCTTCGCTCAGCTTAAGCAGCTCTTCGTTCAGTTGGGCATCCGGCGTGCCTGCGTCTTCCACGGCGGTGCTCAGTTTGGCCAGCACCCGCAGGCCGTTCATCAGCTTGGTATAGCCTTTGCGCGCCGCCTGCAGGGCTTCGTTGCTAAAGTCCAGGGTGCTACGGTAGTGGGCCTGCAAGATGAAAAAGCGGATCGTCATGGGAGAGTATTTTTCCTCCAGCATGGCGTGGTTGCCACTAAACAGCTCGCTCAGGTTGATAAAGTTCCCCAGCGACTTGCCCATCTTTTGGCCATTCACCGTGATCATGTTGTTGTGCACCCAGTATTTGGCAGCATCCGTGTGGCTGTCGCTGGCCTGGCTCTGCGCTATCTCGCACTCGTGGTGCGGAAACATCAGGTCCAGCCCACCGCCATGTATATCAAAGGTTATGCCTAAGTACTTGCGGCTCATGGCCGAGCACTCCAGGTGCCACCCCGGAAAGCCCTCGCTCCAGGGCGAAGGCCAGCGCATGATGTGCTGTGGCGAGGCCTTTTTCCAGAGCGCGAAGTCCAGCGGCGAACGCTTTTCTTCCTGCCCTTCGGTGGCGCGGGTGTTGCTGAGCAAATCGTCTATGTTGCGGCCCGAGAGCTTGCCATAATGATGCCCCTTGTTGTAAGCCGGCACATCAAAGTATACCGAGCCGTTTACCTCGTAGGCCAGGCCGTTCTTCAGGATCTCCTGGATCATCTCGATCTGCTCGATGATGTGGCCAGAGGCGCGGGGCTCAATATCGGGCGGCAGCACGTTGAGCTTGCGCAGTTCCTCGTGGTAAATATTGGTGTAGTGCTGCACCACCTCCATGGGCTCCAGGTGCTCGAGCTTCGCTCTTTTCTGAATTTTATCCTCTCCTTCGTCGGCGTCATTTTCCAGATGGCCTACATCCGTTACGTTGCGCACGTAGCGTACGGTATACCCCAGGTATTTGAGGTAGCGGTAAAGCACATCGAAGGTAACGGCACTGCGGGCATGGCCCAGGTGCGGTTCGCCATACACGGTAGGTCCGCAGACATACATGCCCACAAAGGGGGCGTGCAGGGGTTCAAATTCTTCCTTTTTGCGTGTAAGTGTGTTGTAGAGATTCAGTTTTTGTTGCATGGTATGGGTAAGCGCATAAGCTCCGAGGGTCTTATACGGCTGCGTTTTGTTGTAGTAGTGTAGCCGGCAACCGGTGCCTGGCTGTATTCGGGCCAAAATTATACATATTGTCTGCTATCTCCTAACGGGCCGGTACGGTGTCGGGGTGCAGCACATACTTAACCGATACCGGAAAGTGGTCTGAAAGGCCCATCTCATAATGTGTTTTATACTCGTAAGCCTGCAGGCTGGGGCTGTAAAACTGGTTGTCGATGCGCAGAAACGGTATGGGCCCGTTGTAGGTCGCTCCCACCCCGCTGCCCGCCTCCACAAAAGCATTCTCCAGCAGCTTGGCCATCTGGTTGTAAGTATAACTGAAAGGGATATCGTTAAAATCGCCGCAAACAATAACCGGGTACGGCGACTCGGCCACATGCGCCAGCAGCGTCTCGATCTGGTGGCCCCGGGCTATGAACCCTTTCCGCAACCGGCGCGCTACGTTGCGCCCTTCTTTCTTAAAGCTTGCCTCGTCGCCAATGGCATAATACGTGTTTTCGATATCTTCCGACTTGATGCTCATCGACTGCAGGTGAGCCGCGTAGATGCGCACCGTGTCACCTTTCACATCTATATCTGCCCAGATTACGCGGTTGGCACTGGCCATCTCGAAGTTGATCACGCCCCTTTTAACTATAGGGTACCTGGAAAAGATCACAATGCCGATATCGCCCTTTTCGCGGTCTATGTTGGCTACAGAAAAGAACCTATACTTGTCGTAGCGCACGCCTATTTTGCTGATGGTGTTGTATACATTGGAATGGCGCTTGCTGTAAAACTCCTGCAGGCAGTACACATCGGCCGGGTGGGTGGCAATCCAGTCGATCATTTCGCCGGCGGTGGTCTGCTGGCTCTTTGGGGTGCCTAAATAAGCATTAAAAATATGCGTGTTGTAAGAAAGCACCTGCAGCGTTTTGGCACCTGCGGGCGCTGTTTTCTCCCCAACCCGGAAAGCCACCAGCCGGCTGTAATAATTGTGGCCCAGCACCAGCACCGCCAGCGGCAGCACTACTACCCAGGAGCGGCGCAGCGCCCAGTACAGCAGAAACAGGAAATTTAAGACAAGGGCACCGGGCAGCGAAAAGGCTACAAAACCGGCGGGCCAGAACTTGTAAGGCGGCACCTGCAGGCATAGCACGCCCGCCAGCACCCACAACACCACCACGATGTTGAAAATGAGCCATATCCGCCGTCTTATTTTCTTAAACGTTTCCGCCATTGTAGCAAACTTACAAAGAAAGCGTCTATCTATCTCATGCCAGGGTATAATATCTTGCCTGCAGGCTGCAGGGGCAGTAAACGCGCGAACTTTAACGCACTGCGGCGTGTTATTACCGAACAAACCCTCCACTGGTTATTGCGCAACGTGCAATGGCCCTGCCCCGGATTTTGCTGGAATATAGTTCTGTTACAGAATTAAAATATACGCCTCAAACGAACACTATTGTGTATATGATGTTTTTATCGTAAATTTGTGGCTATATTTCCAAGGAGAGTTGAGGGGACACGAAGTCCCCTTCTTTATTTCTTAACCGTTAGCTATGGCAATAACTGCAAAATTCATAAAAGAGGCCGCGGAAGCCAGTCTTCCGCAAGAGGACCTGTTTGTTGTGGATGTGGCCGTGTCTGACACGCCGGTGCGGCCCAAGATCACGGTGCTGGCCGATGGCGAACAAGGCATTACCATTGACCAGTGCGCAACCATCAGCCGCCGCATCAACAAAAGGATCGAGGAGACCTTTGGCGAAGAAGTGAGCTATGTGCTGGAGGTAAGCTCGCCGGGGGTGGATTTTCCGCTTACCCAGCCCAAGCAGTACCAGCGCAACGTGGGCCGCAGCCTGAAAGTAAAACTGCAGGACGGCACCGAGAAAACCGGCAAACTGGAGGATGTGACGGAAAACGGCATCGGTTTACTGGAAGAAACAAAACAAAAAGGCAAAAAGGCAACGTATGTGCCTGTGCAAATACCTTTCGGGGAGATTGTAAAAGCAAATGTGGTAATATCTTTTAAATGATAAACTAATGAACAGTTCAGTCCTGATCGAGTCGTTCGCGGAATTTGCGAAATTCAAGAACATAGACCGCCCTACGATGATGCGCATTCTGGAGGATGTATTCCGTACCATGATCCGTAAAAAGTGGGGTACCGACGAGAACTTTGACATCATCCTGAACGTGGAGAAGGGTGACCTGGAGATCTGGCGTAACCGCGAAATCGTGGACGACAACTCTGAGGACATCTGGGATTATGATAAAATCAGCCTGACGGATGCCCGTAAGATCGAGCCTGATTTTGAAGTAGGTGAAGAGGTGTCGGAGGAAATACAGCTGGAAGACTTCGGCCGCCGCGCCGTGCTCACAGCCCGCCAGACGCTGATCCAGCGCATCAAAGACATGGAAAAGGAACTGCTGTTCCAGAAGTATAAAGACCAGGTGGGCGAGATCATCTCCGGGGAAGTATACCAGGTATGGAACCGCGAAGTGCTGCTGCTCGACCAGGAAGAGAACGAACTGCTTATCCCTAAAGGCGAGCAGATCCCGAAAGACCGCTACCGCAAAGGCGACCAGGTGCGTGCCGTGGTACAGCGCGTGGAAATTGTGAACGGAAACCCTAAGATCATACTTTCCCGTACATCGCCGGCTTTTCTGGAGCGCTTGTTCGAAAACGAAGTGCCCGAGATCTTTGACGGCCTGATCGCTATCAAGAAGATCGTGCGCGAGCCCGGCGAGCGTGCCAAGGTAGCCGTAGAGTCGTTCGACGACCGGATCGACCCGGTAGGTGCCTGCGTGGGCATGAAAGGTTCGCGTATCCACAGCATCGTGCGCGAGCTGGAGAACGAGAACATCGACGTGATCAACTACACCGACAACCTGGAGCTATACATCCAGCGTGCCCTTAGCCCGGCAAAGATCAGCAGCATGAAAATTGACGAGGAATCCGGTCGCGTATCGGTGTTCCTGAAGCCGGACCAGGTGTCGTTGGCTATTGGCAAAGGCGGCCAGAACATCAAACTTGCCAGCCGTTTGGTTGGCCTGGAGATCGACGTATTCCGTGAGTCAGAAACGTTTGAAGAGGATATCAACCTGGATGAGTTCTCAGACGAAATAGAAGGATGGGTAATTGAGGAGCTTCACCGCATTGGCCTCGATACTGCCAAGAGCGTGCTGGCCGTAAGCAAAGAAGACCTGCTGCGCCGCACCGAGTTGGAAGAGGAAACCATTGATGATGTGCTCTCTGTGCTCCGCGAAGAGTTAGAGGAAGAAGAAGATAACCAATAGTTGTGAGTTGGCTGCTGTTGCTGTAATTTTGAGAAAAATATGAACGGCGCAGCCCTTGCAATGGGTTACCATTACAAGTAATTAAGAATAAAAAAAGAGACAGCATATTAGAACATGGCAGAAGAAACAACAAGGAGGCTTAAACAGGTTGCGACTACTTTAAACATTGGTACTTCCACCATTGTGGATTACCTGTCTGCTAAAGGTTTTGACGTGGAAAACAAACCGACCACCAAAATCACGGCAGATCAGTTCAATATGCTGGCGAAAGAATTCGCGTCCTCTCTGAAAGACAAAATAGAGGCCGAAGAATTAAACATCGGCAAGAAACCGCAAAGCAACCAGGTTATCGAGTCGGAGGCCCCGCTTCACCACGAGGTGAAAAAGCCCGCAGAACCGGAGCAGGAGATCCTGATCAAAACGGTGCATCAGCCCAAAGCAGAAGCTCCGCAGCCCAAAGCTCCGGAAGTTCCGGCCCCAGCAGCGCCGCAGCCTGCAGCCCCGGCTGTGGAAGAAGCCCGGCTGCCGGGTATTAAGGTACTGGGCAAAATAGAGCTGGATGCCAAAGGGCGCCCTGTTCCGAAAAGAACAGAGCCCAAGGCCGAGGCTCCTGCCCCAGCGCCAGCTCCGGTTGCCCAGCAGCCAGCGGTAGCTGCACCTGCGCCAAAAGAAACACAACAACCGGTAGTAGCCGAGACCAAACCTGTTGCGCAGGCACCAGAAGTAGCCCCGGCACCACAAAAAGAAGAACCAGCTACGCCTCAGGCAGAAGCGCCGTCGCAACCGGCTGCTGCCGAGAAGCCTGCTGAAAAGCAGCCCGAGGCACCTGTACAACCGGCCCCGGCACCAACTCCTGCAGCTCCGGCACAACCTGTAGCCGAAGCACCTGCAGATAAAGAAAATCAACCAATAGAAACAATTACAGCAAAAGCCGATCAGCTGAAAGGCCTTACGGTGCTAGGCAAAATAGAATTGCCAGTAGAGTCCCGTAGAAAAGGTTCCAAGCCGGTAGCATCTTCCGACGAGAAGAAAGGCAAAAAGAAAAAGCGCAAGCGCATTATGGTGGCCACAGAAGGTGGCCAGCCAGGACAAGCACAGCCCGGCCAGCAGGGTCAGGCACCGGCAGCACCCGGCCAGGGCAATAACCGCCCTATCCGCCCAATGGTGCAGCGCGAACAGCGTGGCGGTGGCAAACCGGCAGGAGGCCCGGGAGGACCAGGTGCTCCGGGCAAAGGACGCCGTGATACGGTGCCAGCCCGTGCAGATAAGGCTGAAGTAACAGATAAGCAGATCCAGGAGCAGATCAAAGCAACGCTGGCGAAACTGAGCGGTGGCAAAGGTGGTGGTGGCAACCGCGCCAAGTACCGCCGTGAAAAACGCTCGGCTATTGCAGATGCGACCGAAGAACGCCGTATGGCAGAGCAGGCAGAGTCTAAGACACTGCGTGTAACCGAATTCGTATCGGCCAACGACCTTTCGTCGCTGATGGATGTGAGCGTGAACGAAGTGATCAAGGTATGTATGCAGCTGGGCATGTTCGTTTCGATCAACCAGCGCCTGGATGCCGAGGCTATCACCATCATTGCCGATGAGTTTGGCTATAACGTCGAGTTCATCACCTCTGAAGATGAGCAGGCCCTGGAAGATATCGGCGAGGAGAACGAGGAGGACCTGGAAGAACGCGCGCCTATCGTGACCATCATGGGCCACGTAGACCACGGTAAAACCTCCCTGCTCGATTATATCCGTAACGCCAATGTAACAGCCGGCGAAGCAGGTGGTATCACCCAGCACATCGGCGCTTACAAAGTAAAAACGGAAAGCGGCCGTGCGGTTACGTTCCTGGACACACCTGGTCACGAAGCCTTTACAGCGATGCGTGCCCGTGGTGCCAAAGTAACGGACGTGGTTATTATCGTGGTAGCAGCTGACGACTCGGTGATGCCGCAGACGAAAGAAGCCATCAACCACGCGCAAGCAGCCGGGGCACCGATCATCATTGCCCTGAATAAAATTGACAAGCCAGGTGCCAACCCGGATAAAGTTCGGGAAGAGCTGGCCCAAATGAACATTCTGGTAGAAGAATGGGGTGGTAAATACCAGGCCCAGGAAGTATCGGCCAAAACCGGCCAGGGTGTACCTGACCTGTTAGAGAAAGTATTGCTGGAAGCCGAATTACTGGAGCTGAAAGCCAACAAGAACAGAAATGCCGTTGGTACCGTGATCGAAGCCTCGCTCGACAAAGGCCGTGGTTACGTAGCCACGATGCTGGTACAAACCGGCACGCTGCATATCGGTGATATTGTACTGGCGGGTTCGCACTATGGCCGTGTAAAAGCCATGACCGACCACCGCGGCAAGAAAATGAAAGAGGCCGGCCCATCTACGCCTGTGCAATTACTCGGTTTGGATGGCGCGCCGCAAGCCGGCGACAAGTTCCTGGTAATGGAGTCGGAGCGTGAGGCCCGTGAAATAGCTTCTAACCGCACACAGGTACAACGCGAGCAGAACCTGCGTACCCGTAAGCATATTACACTGGATGAGATCGGTCGCCGTCTGGCTATCGGATCGTTCAAGGAACTCAACGTGATTGTACGCGGCGACGTGGATGGCTCGGTAGAAGCCCTTTCCGATTCGTTGCTGAAGCTTTCGACCAGCGAGGTGCAGGTAAACATTATCGGTAAAGGCGTAGGTGCCATCTCAGAATCCGATGTGCTGCTAGCCTCTGCCTCCGATGCGATCATCATTGGCTTCCAGGTGCGTCCTTCGGCCAATGCACGTAAGCTGGCCGAGCAGGAGCAAATTGATGTGCGCCTATACTCGATCATCTACGATGCGATAAACGAGGTGAAGGATGCCATGGAAGGTATGCTGGCTCCAACGCTGAAAGAGGAAATTACAGGTAACGCCGAAGTACGTAACGTATTCCGCATCACCAAAGTAGGTACCATTGCCGGTTGTATGGTAACAGACGGCACCATACAGCGTAACGCCAAAGTACGCCTGGTGCGCGACGGCATTGTGGTGCACGACGGCGAGATCCTGGCGCTGAAGCGTTTCAAAGACGATGTGTCCGAAGTGAGACAAGGTTACGAGTGCGGTATTAGTCTGAGGGGATACAACGAGATCCAGGAAGGCGATATCATCGAAGCCTACGTAGAGAAAGAAGTAAAACGTACTTTGTAAGTATAAACAGAAGTAAAAACAAAAACCCCGGCTGCGAAAGTAGCCGGGGTTTTTGTTTTTAAAATGATCAGGTCCAAGCCGGGAAGGCGGGCAGAATTTCTGCCGGTTTATACTTGTGTCCTACTTGGCAAAGCCATCGAAGTACTGCACCTTGGTGCTGCCGGGCACCAGGCGCAGGCCGGCGGGTATGCCTTTGTGCGCATCCTGGTACTGGTGGCTTTTATACCATACCTGAAAACTGGGCTGGTCTTCCCAGAAGGTCATGAGCCATATCTCATTCGGGTTTTCCTGCGGCGACAAAACTTCCATCCGCACAAAGCCGGGGGCATTATCTACCATGTGGGGCCTGTTCACAAAGGCTTCCCTTACTTCTGCTACTAATCCGTTTGCAATGGTGAATGTACTTAAAGCGATAAACATCTTTCTATCAATTGGGTAATTGCTGCTATCCGGCTAAAGGGTAGCGGCAGAATTCATTTTCAGTAATTAAATTTTAAAGTATAGCTTGAACGTGGTTCCCTGGCCTTCGCAGCTTTCTACCTCAATTTTGCCTCCGGCATTATCGATCATGCGCTTCACAATATAAAGTCCCATGCCGGTGCCTTCTACATGCGCATGGAAGCGCTTGAAGAGGGTAAACACTTTGGAGAGGTTATCACTGCTGATGCCTGAACCGTTGTCCGTTACCGAAAGGCAAACGTAAGGCCCTGTTTCTTCTGTTTTCAGCTGAATTACCGGCGTGCGCTCCTCATCGCTATACTTCACCGCATTGCTGATCATGTTGTAAAGGATGCTGTAGAGGTTTTTCCGTGAGAAATTAATTGCAGGAGCAGCCTTGAAATCGATCTGCAGCTGGGCGTTCTTTTCGGAAAGCAGCCCTTCCAAATTAGTCAGCACCTCGTCCACTATCTCCTGCATTTCCACCTGTTCCGCCTCGCCGTCCACATCGCGTTGTACCTTGGCAATGTCGGTCAGGTCCTTGATCACTTTCTGGAAGCGGCTGATCGAATCTTTCAGCATCACAAACAGGGGCTCTGTCGGTTCGCCTTCCAGCGGTCCCGACTCCTTGATCTGATCTTCCAGCAGCAGCATCAGCCCTTCGATATTGGCAATAGGCGCCTTCAGGTCGTGCGAGGCAGTATACACAAACGTATCCAGGTCTTCGTTCACTTTCAGCAAATGCTCATTCGCCGATTGCAGCCGTTCCTGGGTTAATTTCAGGTCCGACAGATCAATAAAAGAGCCCAGTACGCGGTAAGGCGTTTGATACTCGTTGTGCAGAATATGTGCCCTGTTCGACACATAGGCATAAGAGCCATCGGAGCGGGCAATCCGGTACTCGTCCGACCATTGCTCTTTGCCGAAATTAATGGCCTGGTTTATACCTTTCACAATCCGGTCCTTATCGTCAGGGTGGATCTTGTCAAACCACCCCTTTGCCCCGCTTTCGATATTACTCGGTTCAAAGCCCAGTACGGTGGCAAGGCTGTCGCTCCACCAAAGTTTATTTGTAACGATGTTCCAGTCCCAGACCACATCATTGGTAGCCATCGATACCAGCCGGAAGCGTTCTTCGCTGGCTGCCAGTGCCTGGGTGCGTTCTGCTACCCGGTTCTCCAGCTCATTGTTGAGCCTGATAAGGCTTTCCTCTGCTTTTTTAACTTCCTCGTAAGCGAGTAAAACCTTTTCTTCGCTGTTCTTCTTCTCGGTAATATCGGCCAGGGTCACTGTTACGCCATCGCCCATTTTCACGGCCACGATCTCGTACCAGGCTTTGTGCTCCAGTAGCGTAAGCTGCTGCTGGATGTGCAGCGGCTTTCCGGTTTCCACTACGCTAGCATACTTTTTAAACAGGCCGCTCTTTTTCAGGTAAGGCAATGTAGCCAGCACACTGTTGCCTGCTAGCTCGGCAAAGTGTTTCCCGATCATTTCCTCCGCCTTGCGGTTTAGCAGGTTCCAGGCAAAGTCTACAATCTCGTGATTTTCATTCCGGACGGCCTGGAACGCCATGATGCTGCTCAGCGAACTGTTTAAAACACCCTGCACAATGTTGCTCAACACTTTCATGTTGGTTACATCCACAAAGCTCAGCACCACGCCGTCCTTGTTGCCATCATGCTTCAGGTAGGGGATTATGCGCATCAGGAAGAACTTCTCCCCCTTGGTCTCGATCTCTTTCTCCACCTCCACCGACGTATTATTGACCTGCTGTATGTCCTGGGTCAGGTTTGTGTATTTCAGGTTATGAGACAGGTGGTGAATCGGCCTTCCGATATCGCTTGGGATGATGTTGATGATCTCGCTGGTAGCAGGGGTGAACTTGCGGATTACCAGGTTATGATCCACAAAAAGCTGCCCGATGTTGGAGCTCCGAATGTAGTTATCCAGGTCCTCGTTCAGCTCCTGCAGCTCTTTTATCTTCAGCTGGTGCTCGGTATTAACGGTATGCAGCTCTTCATTCAGCGACTGCATCTCCTCATTGGAACTTTGCAGCTCCTCGTTGGAGGACATCAGCTCTTCGTTACTAGACTGCAGTTCCTCGTTCGCGGCACTCAGGTCCTGAACCGTGAGCTGCAGTCCTTCACGGGCCTCTTTCAGCTCGGCCTCCATAGCCGTGAGCTGCTGGTATAAATCAGCATCCACCACTGCGCCCGGTTCAGCCTGTTTCACTTTCGGCCCTGTCGGGGCATGTTCCTGCAAAAGGATCAGAATGACCCGGGGCTGGTTCTTGTCCGCTTCAATGGCTTTGATGGAGACCTGCACCAGGGATTCCTTTCTGCCCAGTTTCACCACTACCTGGCGGCCCACCACCCGTTGGTTCTGCTTCAGGGCTTTGCGGATGCCTACACTTAGCACAATGGCCAGTTCCTCGGGCACCATTTTGAGCAGGTTGAAATGCAGGCGCTTGCTCGGGAACTTCAGAAAACGGCTGATATCGCCGATTCCGTGCAGCAGCTGGTAATTTTCATCAATATACAGGCCGGTTATTTTAAAGTCTTCGGCCATAGCATCCATAAAGGATTCGTTATAGCGGGCCTGTTGCGTGATCCTGGCGCTCAGTTGCGTATCAGGCGCCGACACAGGTGAATAGTCGGTTACCCCATAGCTTTGCTGCAAGCCCCGACTTTCCTTTATCTTCTTAAACAGCTTCCATTTGCGATTCTCCTCCGAGAAAATAGCCCCTATCTCCCCGATCTGCTCACTGGGGCCCAGCAATAGGTAGCCGTGCAGGTTAAGGGCAAAAGAAAAGAGGCCGAGCACCTTTTTCTGAAGCACCGGATTGAGATAGATCAGCATATTGCGGCAGCTGATCAGGTCTATCCGCCCAAAAGGAGGATCTTTCTGTAGATCATGTTGCGCAAAGATCACCAGCTTCCGGATCTCCTCGTTCACAATGTAGCGGCTGCCCTGCTGGTAGAAGAAGTGCTGCAGCCGCTCGGGTGTTATATTTTTAGCAATAGAGAGCGGATAACTTCCTTTAGAAGCCTGGGTGATAGCCCGCTGGTCGATATCGGTTGCAAATATTTTGATAAGCGGCTCACGCCCCAGTCTCTGAAAAGCTTCCCTGAAAAGCATGGCAACAGAGTATACTTCCTCGCCGGTGCTACAGGCTGTGACCCAGATCTTAATAAATTCATCTTCGGGCTTTGCCGCAATGATCTTGGGGATAACCTCGTGCTCAAGCATGCTGAAGGCTTCCGGGTCGCGGAAGAACTGGGTAACGCCAATCAGGAACTCCTGGCAGAGCAGTTTGATCTCCGCCGGATGTTCATGCATATAGGTCAGGTAACCCTGCATCGACTTGATCGTGAGGTGATCCATGCGCTTGCGGATGCGCCGGTAAATGGTGCCCTGCTTGTAGTTTCTAAAATCGGTCTGCGTATGGGTACAAACCAGGTCCAGCACCTCCTGCAGGATCTCCTCCTCGTCCCCTTCGGCCTCCCGCTCGATCAGTGATTTGACCAGGGGAATCTTTTGAGTATAGGTGATGATCTCGCCCGGCATCAGAGCCGGCGAGAGAACGTAATCCGCGCAACCAGCCTGGATAGCGCTGCGGGGCATACCATCGAATTTAGCAGAGGTTGGGTCCTGCACCACCACCATGCCGCCTGCCTTTTTAATAGCTTTGGCTCCTTTTGTGCCGTCTGTTCCGGTACCTGATAACACCACTCCGATTGCATAAGGGCCAAGATCTCTGGCCATCGATTCGAAGAACACGTCGATGGCGAAGTTGGGCTCCCGGTTACGCGCTTTCTCAGTCAGGCGCAGGCGCCCGTGCTCCAGGGTCAGCTGTTTTCCGCTGGGCAGCACATACACACAGTTGGGGCGGGTGTGCATGTTATCTTCCGCTTCCTGCACCTGCATGCGGGTGTGCTTGGAAAGCAACTCGGCCATCAGACTTTTGTGGTCGGGCGAGAGGTGCTGTATAATGACGAAAGAAAAACTCGAGTTATTCGGGAAATGATCGAAAAGCTTATGAATGGCTTCCAGCCCGCCTGCGGAGGCACCAATTCCTATTAGGTAATGATCTGTTCGGAGCGTTATGTTAGACTGATCTTTCTCCTCTAATGTTGTACCGGGCATTGACAAAACAAGTAACGGGTATTGAAATGAGCAAAGTAGATAACAGGGGGCTTCCCCTTAATAGCGGTCTCTTAAGATCTTCTCCAACACAGCATTGCGCAACGCTTTTGCCGCGTCCATTTCTTCGGCATACCAAGGCAGCGAGGTATTTTTCACAACTTCCTGGTAGCTGGCAAAAGAGTTGCGGGGATGGTACGTTTTGCCATCCGGCTCTATTTGGATTGCCTTGTCGGGGTTTCCTCCCCAGCTAACGGTTTGCAGCACCTCGGCACGGAAGCCCAGCAGGTATTCGCCCTGGTCCGGGTTGATCGGCAGGGAGATCAGGCCGCTCGCAATATCTTTATAAACCAGGCTTTGGCGGTAATGTTTGGCCAGGTTATCGGTCGCAAAAACTTCGCTTCCCTGGTTATGGCGCAGCCAGAAGGTGAGCTCTTTTATACTTTGCCTGTCGGGCACCTGCCCGCTGGTCTGTAGCTCGCCATCATAGCTAATGGCCACGCCGGTTAAGCCAAGCAGCTCCGCCACATTGGTTGCGCCATTTAAAAGCCCATCCGCCAGGTCGGTGCCGGAATAGAGCCTTTCGAGCAACTGGGCGTGCATGCCTTTGAGCCTGGCCTGGTACAGAATGCCGCGCTCCCGCTCTTTTGATGCTACCTGGGCAGAGACAATACCCGTTAACAGTTCTAAAGCGGAACGAAGCTCATAGCTTGGGTAGAAAGGCGCCTTGTGGTGGCAGGAAATCAGCCCCCACAACTTGTCATCAATGATCAGGGGCAGCGACATAGACGCCATCACGCCTAGGTTGGCCAGGTACTCCAAATGCACGCCTGCCACGCTGCGCAGGTTGCAATCAGCCAGGTCGGTGAAGCGTTGTGTGAGCGGGTTTACGATGGGCAGCAGCCGGACGGGCGTATAAACGCGCGTCGGAATAAGGCGGAAAGGATTTTTGAAGTATAATTCCCTCGCTTGCCGGGGCACATCGGATGCCGGGAAACGCAGGCCCATGTAATCATCCATGTCAGCCTCTTTGGCCTGGGCTATCACACTGCCGTTCCACTGCGGGTCAAACCGGTAAACCAGCACCCGATCCAGGCCTGTTATCTTTTTGATCTCGTCGGCGGCAATCTGGCCCACGTCTGCCAGGGTATCGGCCTGCTTGAGCAGCGAGGTGATATATTTTATCTGCTGGTAGAGCCCGGTAAAAGATTTCTCGGCACTCGGCTTGGTATCTTCTTCGAGCTCTAGCAGCACGTATTCTTCTTTGGTATGGATGAGGGCTGTGCAGGCAAACTCCTTGCCGCCCACAGCCAGGGTAAGGCTCATCGGAATCTTATCGTAGCGGCTTTTGCTTTCGATCTTCGCTTCCATTTCCTGGAACTGCCGGGCAAGCACAAACGCAGCAAGGGGTTGGTCGAGCAATTCTTCCAGCGGCACTGCAAAGTAGTCTGTTGCATTCTCGCTTACCTGCACCAGGCGCAGCTGCTTGTCGAGCACCAGCAGCAGGCCGTGCGGCTGGATCTGGTTCACTAAGTTAAGGGGTATACTTCCGCAAAACTCCGAATCGTAATTCTTGCCTGTATTGACAGGTACGGCTGCAGCATTGTTTTCCATAGGGTGATCGGAGTTGTTTAAATAGGTGGTAGTATAAAGTATAAAATTGGCCAGACTGAAAAAACTAACATTTCCGGAGGCATCCACACAGGCCCTTTACGGTGCCTTTTTGTTTCTTATCGGCTTGTTCTGATACTTTATTTCAACCTATAAGTTGCCTGTTTACACGCGCACAGGTGGCTGTATGGCGTTCGGTTGCGGAGAGCACGACACAGCAAAGGCGGGGCAGGCGGTGTAATTCCAGGACAAAATGTGCCCATACTTGCGGCAGGGCAAGGAACAGCGGCCCTGTTCCTTTAAACAAATATAAGCAAACAGGGTGTTTGTACAACAGCCTGTTTGCTTATATTTGTTTAAAGGGTGCTCCGGATTAGTGTCTTGCCCGGTTGCGCTTCAGCATTTTCTTATCCCGCTTGTGCTTGCGCTGCATCTCTTTTTCCTGTTTCAGGATAGCCTTCATTTTGGCACTATGCTTGATCCGCTCTTTGGTAAACCGGCTTTGTTTGCCCGTTTCATAGGCATTCCAGCGTTCATCCAATCCTGCGGAGCGCTTGCCCACGGCATCCGTCGTGGCGCCCTTCTCTTCGGTACGGGAGGTTCCCCAATACTCGTCCTTAGAAGACGATGACGCGGAAGTACTGCCCTGGGTCTGGGCACGGGCATCGGAAAAAGCCAGGATGCCTCCCAACACGAGCATCGAAAACAGGAATTTCTTCATATCTAGCAGATTACAACAACTATATAACGCAAAGCAGCGCCTAAATTATACTTACATCGTTTTTAACAAGACTATATACAATAAAAGTTCGGCTATTCAAATTTGTAGGATAGCCCGATACCCAGCGTTTCTTTCAGTTGCAGGCGCGGACCGCTGCCGTCCGCCTGCCCGTCCTTGTTCCGGTCAACGGCTACGTTCACATCATCGTCGTAGATGAGGTGCACAAACAAGCTGGCGGCAATAAATTTATTTACCTTGAAGTTGACCATATTCTCCCAGTTCACATCCACGTTTTTGAGGTCGTTGAGGTAATTGGTAAACAGGTCCAGCTTCGACTGCAGGGTCACGTTCTGTACAATCTCTTCTTTGTAGCGCACATTCACGTAGCCGCCAAACTCTTTACGCAGGTGCTTGCCGGTGCCGGGCACAGGGTCTCCCAACATATCCTGACGGGCTCCCTGCACGCCAAAAGCGCCTTTATCGGCCAGCACTTGGCTTTTAACAAACGTAAACTTGCCCGTTACCGGCGAAATAAATACGGAAAGCTTGTCGTTGGGCTTGTAGTCCATCCCCAAGGAGGCCAGCACAAAAGCCGGCGACAAAAAGTCGGAGATCAGCGTATCGCGGGTTACGGTGGAGGTGGGCGTAAGTTGTGTTTTAAGATTCATCTGCACCGTATAGTACCAGCGCTCCGAGGCATTATGGCCATACTTGAGATTGAGCTCCATCTTATCATCGCTTTTGCGCACCTGCTGGTTCTGCAGCTTTACCGTGCCGTAGGTGATATCCAGTGCGTTGTTCCAGGTATTTTTGCCCTGCTTATAGTTGGCATACAGGTTGGCAATGCCCAATACCGATAACGCGTTCTGCCCGCCTGCTGCCCAGTTGCTCAAACTTACCTGGCTAAAGTTAAGGGTGCCCACGCCTCCGAAATCCCAAATATTCACAGTGTCAGCTTGGAGGGTGTCGGCCGGTACGGTGATCTGCGCCCAGCTCCTGGCGGTGCTTCCAAATAAAAAGATAAAAACAAAAACGATCGTTCGTAAAACGCTATTCATGTAAAAGTATAGGGTGTTAAAGTAGTTAAAGTATCGAGGTGTTGTGTAAACAATTTTCGGTGGCGGCAGCATTTCCCTTTCGCTTACAGTTCGCTCCATCCGCAATAGGCTGCAAGTAAAAGGCGCCTGGAATTACTGCAAAAAGCCGGTAGCGGGGAAGCTAAAACAGCAGCTTACGTAAAAGTATAATTAACCGTTGGGCGCCACCTTTGCCTGTTACCTGCTCACCCCCTGCTACGGCCCTGCTGCCAATTAGCTGTATCAGGAGTTAACAAAATCATTATCTTTGCGCCTGAAAAACAGATTTTAACCTGCGTTGCAACTCAACCTATGGCTCCATACGAAAACCTGCTGCTTGACCTGAACAACGGCATTTTAACTATCACTATCAACAGAGCGGATAAGCTTAATGCCCTTAATATAGATACTATCAGGGAAATTAAAAATGCCGTGCAGCAAGTATACGACGATGTAAACGTGAAAGGGGCTGTGTTTACAGGCGCCGGCCAGAAGGCCTTTGTAGCCGGTGCCGACATCTCGGAGATAGCCGAACTGAGCGAAGTAAATGCCCGCAGCTTTGCCGAGCGGGGCCAGGAAGTGTTCAGCATGATCGAGCGCTGTAACAAGCCCATTGTTGCGGCTGTAAACGGCTTTGCCCTGGGCGGCGGTTGCGAGCTGGCCATGGCCTGCCACATCCGTGTTGCCAGCGAAAACGCCCGTTTCGGCCAGCCCGAAGTAAATTTAGGATTGATCCCGGGTTATGGTGGCACCCAGCGCCTGACGCAGCTGATTGGCAAAAGCAAGGCCATGGAACTGCTGATGACCGCCGACATGGTGTCCGCCGAAGAAGCCCGCCAACTTGGACTGGTTAATTACGTGGTGCCCCAGGAGCAGCTGATGGCCAAATGCCAGGAGCTGCTCGAAAAGATCATGGGCAAGGCGCCGCTTGCTATTGGTCTGGTGATCGAGTGCGTAAACGCCGTGTATGACAAAGACGAAAACGGCTTCCAGACCGAGGCGAACTCGTTTGCCCGCTGCTGCACTTCCGAAGATTTTGTGGAAGGCACCAATGCCTTTCTGGAAAAGCGCCGGGCTGTCTTTAAAGGCCTATAACCTTATTTTGCATTCCCCGACCCTGAGACGCACCCTATGAGTATAGCCAAGAAACTGGTTGGGCAAACGGCTGCCTATGGGCTAAGCAGTATTGTTGGCAGAGCCCTTAATTACCTGCTCGTTCCCCTCTACACCGCCGTATTCCTTCGGGAAGAGTACGGAGTGGTGTCTTATCTGTATGCTTTTATGGGCTTCTTTAACGTGCTGTATACCTACGGCATGGAGACAGCCTATTTCCGGTTTGCCAGTAAGGCAGGCGAAAACAAGCAACAGCTCTACAATCAAACTTTAAGCTTGATCCTGAGCAGCAGCGTGCTTTTATCAGGTGCAATTATACTTGCTTCAGGTCCAATTGCTGACCATATCGGAGAGCCGGCTAGGCAGATGTATATAATATGGCTGGCCATACTATTAGCCATAGATGCTGTAGTAGCTATTCCCTTCGCAAAGCTTCGCCTAGAAAATAAAGCCATTAAATTTGCCTCTATAAAGATCATAAACATTGCACTTAATGTAGGAGGCAATGTTTTCTTCCTCATTTTTTGCCGAGATATTTATCAAGGCAAATACCTGCATGAACTACGCCCAATTATAACAGGTATCTACAATCCTGACTTTGGCATCGGCTATATTTTCCTAATTAACCTAGTTGCAAACGCCCTTCTTATACCAATGCTGTGGCGTGAGTTGCGCAACTTTAAATTTAACCTGAGTAGAGAGGTGCTACAGCCGATGTGGGGATATGCTTATCCCCTCCTGTTCATGGGCCTGGCTGGCATGGTAAATGAGCTCATAGACCGCATCTTGCTTGAAAGCTGGCTCCCTGAAAGTTTTTACCCGAACATGAGCAACCTGGCAGCAATTGGGGTATACAGCGCCTGCTACAAGCTCTCCATCTTTATGTCGCTCACGATTCAGGCCTTCCGTTACGCGGCCGAGCCTTTCTTCTTTTCGCAGGCCGAAGACCGGGACTCGCCCAAAACCTTTGCCTTTGTGATGAAGTGGTTTGTGATTGCGTGTGCCTTTATTTTCCTGTTCATTACGGCCAACCTGGAGGATTTTGCCCTTTTGCTGCGCAGTGCCGCTTACCGCGAGGGCATTATGGTTGTGCCGGTGCTGTTGCTGGCTAACCTGTTTTTGGGCGTATACTATAACCTGTCCATCTGGTTTAAGCTAACGGATAAGACAAAATATGGCACCTACATCAGCTTTGGCGGCGCTGCCGTTACCATTATTTTCAACCTGCTGCTCATACCGGTGCTGGGGTATATGGGCTCTGCCATTGCCACCTTTATCTGCTATTTCAGCATGGCGCTAGTAAGTTACGTGCTGGGCAACAAACACTATCCCATACCTTACCCGGTCAAAACCATCTGCGGCTACATTCTGTTTGCCGTAGCAATGGCCTGGCTGGCGCTGAATGTGCCCATCGCCGATTTCTGGCTGCGCCATGCTTTTCACATGGCCCTGAGCCTGGGCTTTCTGGCCGTAGTATGGCTGCGTGAGCGGCCCCGTTTCCTTCACTTCTAATCTATCCTTCACCCATGACCAACTCCGCTCTACCCGTTGCTGTAATCAACCGATCCAAACATGAGCTGCCTTCGTACCAAACCTTGCACGCTGCCGGCATGGACCTGCGTGCTAACCTGGATGCCCCTGTCACGTTAAAACCCTTGCAGCGCGCCCTCATTGCAACCGGTCTGTTTATCGAACTGCCTGCAGGCTACGAAGCCCAGATCCGCCCCAGAAGCGGCCTTGCTTTCAAACATGGTATTTCGATCGTAAACAGCCCCGGCACGATTGATGCCGATTACCGCGGCGAGATAAAAGTGCTGCTCGTTAACTTATCGGACCAGGGCTTTGTGGTGGAAGACGGAGAGCGCATTGCCCAGATGGTGGTAGCTAAGTATAGCCGGGTAGTATGGCAGCAAACCGAAGAACTATCAAATACCGAGCGGGGCGCAGGCGGCTATGGCAGCACCGGCATTAAATAAATATTCAACTTTACCTATCCTTTGGGCGTTTATCCCGTAAGCCCCAACGGCCTTTGTGTATAAAGGTAGCTGGCCACCACCCTGCGCATGCCCGGCATCGCGGCGTTGCCAGCACGTAATTATACCTGATATACTATTTATTTATACCTGTCCGCTGCCACAGCAACCGGCAGGTTCACACTTAAAAACCAAATCAACAGCTATGAGGATTATCGTACCGATGGCAGGAATGGGCAAGCGCATGCGCCCCCACACATTAACTGTTCCCAAGCCCCTTATCCCGATTGCCGGCAAGCCCATTGTGCAGCGCCTGGTAGAAGACATTGCCAAAGTATGCCAGGAGCCTATTGAGGAAGTGGCCTTCATCATCGGCCATTTTGGCGAGCAGGTGGAGCAGGACCTAAAAAGCATTGCCGAGTCGGTAGGCGCCAAGGGCAGCATTTTTTACCAGGAAGAAGCACTGGGCACGGCGCACGCCATCCTTTGCGCCCAGGAGTCGCTGACAGGCAAAGTAGTGGTGGCTTTTGCCGACACGCTCTTTAAAGCCGACTTCCACCTCGACACCAACGCCGACGGCACCATCTGGGTGCAGCGCGTGGAAGACCCGCGTCCCTTTGGCGTGATCAAATTAAACGAGCAGAACGAGATCACGGATTTTGTGGAGAAGCCCGTAGAGTTTGTATCGGACCTGGCCATTATCGGCATCTACTATTTCCGCGACGGCGAGTACCTGCGCCGCGAGCTGCAGTACCTGCTCGACAACGACATCAAGGACAAAGGCGAGTTCCAGCTGACCAACGCGCTGGAGAACATGAAAAACAAAGGCACTACCTTTATTCCGGCCGTTATTACCGAGTGGCTCGACTGCGGAAATAAAAACGCAACCGTGTATACTAATCAGCGCTATTTAGAGTATATAAAGGATGAGGAAGGCCTGGTAGCAGCCTCTGCCCGACTGGAGAATGCCGTGATCGTACCGCCTGTATTTATCGGAGAGAATGCCCGCATCAGCAATGCAGTGGTAGGCCCGCACGTTTCGATCGGCGACAACACCACGATCGAAAACTCGGTGGTAAGCAATTCGATTATCCAGGAAAACACCACCGTAAAAAACAGCAACGTAACAAACTCAATGCTGGGCAATTTTGTTGTGTTCGAAGGCCGCCCTTCTGATCTGAGCCTGGGCGACTACAATACCTTTATTGACTAAGATGACATGACCAGATTCAGAAACATTGTTCTCGCATCCTGCTGCCTGGCTATAGTGGCGGCGGGTCCCGGCGTGGCGCAGACTTCCAGAAAGAAAGCCAAAGCGGCCCGGGAAGCTGCCGTTCTAGTGCCCCCGGCCCCTGCGCCTTCGGAGCACGACAAGCAGATAAGCGAGGCCCTGTTTCTGGACGGCCTGAAATATTATATGCTGGAGGACTACCAACAAGCCCTCCAGCTTTTTCAGAAAGCCTATACCATAACACCCCACAACGCGGCCCTTAACTACAAGATCGGGGAAACCTACCTGATGTTGAAAGATGCCAAAGCGGCCGTACCTTTTGCTCAGGCCGCCATCGCGCAGGATAAGAAGAACGCCTATTATTACCTGCTGCTGGCCCAGGCGCAGACTGAGCAAAAACAATACACCGAAGCGGCGCAGGCCTACAACGACCTGCTCAAGAATGTCCCTAACTCGGAAGAATACCTCTTTAACCTGGCCGACCTGTACTTATCGCAGTCCCGCTACGACGATGCCCTGAAAACATATGAGCGCATCGAAAAGCAATTCGGGCCGCTGGAGCAGCTGCTGGTAAGCCGCCAGCAGATATACCTGCGCCAGAAGAACACGGACAAAGCCATTGCCGAAGGCGAAAAACTGCTGGCAGCCAACCCGACCGAAGTGCGTTATTTCCTGGCACAGGCCGAACTCTACAATGCCACCCAACGCCCTGACCAGGCAATTGAAACCATCAACAAGGCCCTGCGCCTGGAACCCAATAACCCCTTTGCGCACCTGATGCTCTCGGACCTGAGCCGGCAAAAAGGCAACCTGCCGGAGTCGGCAAAACAGGTAAAGATCGCTTTTGCCAGCCCCGAGCTCGACATCGATACCAAAGTGCGCATTCTGGTGGACTTTATCCGGCAGCTGCCCAACCCGGATCTGGAAGACATTTCGCTGCAGTTAGCCGACCTGACGATACAAACACACCCTGAGGAAGCAAAAGCCTACGCGGTGGCCGGCGACCTGCAAACCATTGTGGGCAAAAAAGAAGTGGCCCGCAACAATTACCTGCAGGCGGTAAAGCGCGACAACTCCCACTTTAAAATATGGCAGCAGATCGTGCTGCTGGATGCGGAGCTGGGGCAGTCCGATTCGCTGGTAGCGCATTCGGAGCAGGCCCTGGAGCTGTTCCCGAACCAAGCCGTTTTCTGGTTCTATAACGGTACCGGCCAGCTGATTGAAAAGCACTATGACCGGGCTGTAAAAGCGCTGGAGCGGGGCAAAACGCTGTCGAACGGCGAGGCCGAGCTGGTGATGCAGTTTAACATGCAGCTGGGCGACAGTTATAACTCCCTGAAAAACTACCCCAAATCGGACGAAGCCTACGAAGCCGTGCTAGCGCAGGATGCCGACAACGAGCATGTACTCAACAACTATAGCTATTTCCTGTCGCTGCGCAACGAGAACCTTCCCAAGGCCAAAACCATGGCAGAGCGCCTCATCACCAAATTCCCCAATAACCCTACCTACCTGGACACCTATGCCTGGGTGCTCTACAAAATGGGCAACTACACCGAGGCGCGTAAATACCTGGAGCAGGCCGTTGCTATCTCGCCCGAAGCTACCATGGTAGAACATTACGGGGACGTGCTCTACAAGCTGGGCATGAAAGAGGAGGCTGTGAGCCAATGGCAGAAAGCCAAGTTGAAGGGCGAAGCCTCGGCGTATATCGACAAAAAAATAAAAGAGAAGAAACTCTATGAGTAACCGCCTTTTGAGCTGCCTGCTGGCAGTGCTGTTGCTGGCAGGATGCAAGAAAGAAGCTGTGCCCACTACGGCCGCCACGACCACTGAAACTGTCGGAAACGTCACCGTCAGCAACCTTGATTTTAATTACCTGACGGCCAAAAGCCAGATCAGCCTGGACGACAAGAACGAGAAGCTCTCGTCGGGCATTTCGCTGCGCATCAAAAAAGACAGCGTGATCTGGGTGTCGGTGCAGCCGGGGCTGGGCATTGAGGCCGCCCGCCTGATGCTGACCCAAGACTCGGTCTTTGTGATGAACCGCCTGAAAAAAGAATACATCGCGACCGACTATGCATACCTGCGCAACAGGTTTCTGGTAGACATGAACTTTGAGGTATTGCAGGCGCTGCTGCTGGGTAATTACCAACCCCAGGGCACAGAGAAAGTAATGACTGCCCAGGACCAGCAACATGTGCAGCAAATGCGCGAGAACTTGCTTTTCGATTACTTTATCGGCCGCCAGAACAGCAAACTTCAGCAACTGAACGTGCAGGATACCAACACCGGCAACACCATTACCGTGAAGTATGACAGCTTCCGGGAGCTGGGCAGCGTGCCGTTTGCTTATGGGCTGGCCGCGCAAGTACTGCAACAGGGCGAAACGTCTTTTTATACCCTCAACCACACCAAAGTAACGGTTACAGACGAGGCCCTTTCCTTTCCCTTTAGCATTCCGGGCGATTATAAACGGCACGGGATGAATTAAATCCCGGAGGCCGTTGGTTCTTCACTTATAGTTTTCCCATATTTGTACACTTAGAGAAGAAGACCCAGACGTTTTGATGAAGGCCCTTTACAGTGTAGCCTTTTTCTTACTGCTGCTGCTTTTGCCGCTGGCCACCCAGGCTCAGAAGCAGAAATCGAAAGCACAACTGCAGAAAGAGAAGAAGGAAAACCTTAACCGTATTAAAGAAGCAAACCGCATTCTGCAGCAAACCAAGGTGCAGAAGGAAGCTTCTATTGGCCAGCTGAATGCCATCCAGGAGAAAATAACGGTCCAGAAAGGCGTTATCACCAACATCTCCAAAGAAATCCATTACATCCAGTCGGATGTGCAGGAAAAAGAGGGCATGATAGGCGCGCTGCAAACGGATCTGGAGCAGCTAAAGAAAGAGTATGCCGCCATGGTATACGCTGCCTCCAAATCAGCCAACAGCTACAACAAGCTCATGTTCGTGTTCGCCTCCGAGTCTTTTAACCAGCTGGTAATGCGCCTGCGCTACCTGCAGCAATACTCCGAAGCACGCCAGAAACAGGTAGCCCAGATCAATAAAGTACAGACGGTGCTCTCCGAGCAGCTTAACCTGCTGGAGTCTCAGAAAAACCAGAAAGAACGCCTCCTTAACAAGCAATTGGTCGAGAACAAGAACCTGCAAAGTCTCAAATCGCAGCAGGACAGCGTGATCTCGCGCCTCAGCAAACAGGAACAAAGCTTGAAACAGGAAGTGGCAGCGCGCCAGCAGGCCGTTAAAAAGCTGGACAACCTCATCGCCGATATCGTGCGCGAAGAAATTGCGCGGGCTGCCCGTGCCGCCCGCGCGGCAGGCAACGCCTCCAGCAACAGCGCCGGTAAAGTAACCCTAACCCCTGAAACGGCGCTTATCTCGTCTTCTTTTGCCGGCAACAAAGGGCATTTGTCGTGGCCGGTAGAGCGGGGCTTTATCTCGCAGGCATTCGGGCGCCACAACCACCCTGTGTTAAAAGGTGTGGTAGTTGAGAACCGGGGCATTGATATCCAGACCACCCAGGGGGCCACTGCCCGCGCTATTTTTGAAGGCAAAGTGCTGACAGTAGCTAGCGTGCCGGGCATGAACAACATTGTGATGGTGCAGCACGGCGATTACTTTACCGTATATGCCAAGCTAAAGACGGTGAGCGTAACACCCGGGCAAACGATAAAGCTGAAAGATGTGATCGGAACGGTGTACACCGACCCGGATGGCACTACGGCGCTGCAGTTCCAGATCTGGAAAAACAGCAACAACCTGAACCCCGCTACCTGGCTTATCCACAAATAAGGATTTCCTGCCCGGTAATACTTACTTTAAGCAAAGGACACTACTTCATCAAAAGAGCTGGCCGGGCACAAGTCCTCGGCCAGCTCTTTTGATGTTATCCCTGAAATTAGAAAGCCTTGTTTGCGCAGGACCTTTTCCGGAAGTATAATAGGTGCAGCGGAAGGCTAAACCGAAGGGGCTAAAATAAAAAAACACCCTACAAAGCAGGGTGCCTTTCCAAGCTATGAAAACAAACTTAATATTTTTATATATAACAGATATCCTATTTATTCAGGACTATCTGCTTTAATTTCTTTTTATACTATAAAATCCTGGCAGAAATCACACAACAACTAACAAATTTAAAAACATTCTTCCGGATTATGAAGCATCATACTGTTTTTTTTGAATATTTGTTGCTAAAATGAAAATTATATTTAAATATCCCTCTATACTTATATAGGAACGTATTTCATTTTCATTTAAAGCCTGCTGCTATACTATAGCGAACAATATCCGGGCCAAAAACGGCTACAAGTATAACACGTTTATAATCAGCTTCTATATTGTTATACCTGCTTTCAAAACATCCAGATTTGGGAAAAAATTCACTGCTTCCGGGAAAATTCAAGATGCAAAAAAGGATCCTCTTATTGCCGGTAGCTTGCCGACGCCATACTTGGGGAACATCCCAATCCGTTTATGCTGGCGCCCCGTAAGTATTTGCACAACATGGTTATGAGGTAAACTAATCTGTTGTGTTATGGGTTAATTTAAAATATACTCCTAATTTTGTATCAACACTCTAAACATTAAAATATGGGTATCACCAACATTTTCGCATTTATTGGAGGCTTGGGTGGCACGGAAGTAATGCTTATCCTTTTGGTTATTCTGCTACTTTTTGGCGCCAAGCGTATCCCAGAACTGGCTAAAGGGATGGGTAGAGGCATCCGGGAATTCAAAGACGCCACAAAAGACGTTAAAAACGAATTTGAATCTGCTGCTAAAGAAGACCACGTAAAGAACAACGTGAAGTAAGTATATTTAAACATCATTCCATATGTTGTTAGGTACTGTTTTCCTTTTTCTGGGGGATCTGGGAGGAGGAGAAATGATGGTCATTTTCATGGCTTTCCTGCTCCTGTTCGGCGCTGACCGCATTCCGGGTATTGCCCGCTCGCTGGGCAGAGGTATCCGTGAATTTAAAGACGCCACCAACGAAATCAAGCACGAATTAGAGCGTTCTGTGAAGGACGACGACAAGCCGAAAAAAGATTGAAAAACTATCACTCCCTACGTGCCATCCGCACGGACATAGCGAATGGCCAGGTTACGTGCCGGCAGCTGGTAGAGCACTATCTGCAGAATATTTCAGAAAAGGCGGCACTAAATGCTTTTCTGGAAACCTTTAACGACGAAGCTCTGACCCGTGCCGATGCCGTAGACCAGAAACTGGCCAATGGTACGGCCGGCAAACTGGCCGGTATGATTATCGGCATAAAAGACGTGTTGGCTTACCAGGGGCACAGCCTGCAGGCATCCAGCCAGATTCTGAACGGCTTTAAATCGCTATATACTGCTACGGCTGTGCAACGCCTGCTGGCCGAGGATGCCATTATTATTGGCCGCCAGAACTGCGATGAATTTGCCATGGGCGCCTCCAACGAGAACTCCTCGTTTGGCCCTGTGTTAAATGCAGACGACCACAGCCGCGTGCCCGGAGGATCTTCGGGCGGCTCTGCCGTGGCCGTGCAGGCCGATCTGTGCCTGGCCTCTATCGGTTCCGATACCGGTGGTTCGGTACGCCAGCCGGCTTCTTTCTGCGGCGTGGTAGGTCTGAAGCCTACGTATTCCCGCATTTCGCGCTATGGCCTGATGGCCTACGCCTCTTCTTTTGACCAGATCGGCATTATTTCCAAAAACGTGGAAGACGCAGCGCTCCTGCTGGAGGTGATGGCAGGTCCGGATGCCTACGACAGCACCGTGAGCCAGCGCGAAGTACCCGCCTACAGCCAGCTGCTGGCCGCCGATAAGAAGTATAAGATCGGCTACATCCGCGATTGCTTTGAGAGCGAAGGCCTGGATGCCGAAATAAAAGAAAGCATTCTGGGCGTGCAAGACATGCTGCGCGAGGCCGGCCACACAGTAGAGGCAGTTGATTTCCCATACCTGGACTTTATGGTGCCGACCTACTACATTCTGACCACGGCCGAAGCCAGCTCCAACCTGGGCCGCTACGACGGGGTGAAGTATGGCTACCGTTCTCCCAATGTCACCGACCTGACCTCCTTATACAAAAAGACCCGTGCCGAAGGCTTCGGCCCCGAGGTGCAGCGCCGTATCATGCTGGGCACCTTTGTGCTAAGTGCCGATTATTACGACGCCTATTATACCAAAGCCCAGAAAGTACGCCGCCTGATAAAGGAAAAAACAGACGAGTTGCTTCAGCAATATGATTTTCTTATATTGCCTACGGCTCCTACTACTGCCTTTAAGATAGGGGAAAATACAGCCAATCCGTTGGCCATGTATCTGGCCGATATCTTTACGGTTCAGGCTTCCTTGGCAGGTATTCCGGCCATCTCTATTCCGGTTGGCCGCGATGCCAACGGCCTTTCCATCGGGTTGCAGCTCATGACCCGCTCATTTGAGGAAACAGCTTTGCTGGCTTTCTCAAATTACATTTTGGATAAGATAACCGTTGAAGCATAACTTCACTCTATGACCCATTCGAAACTCTTTACCATAGTTGCGGCTATAGTTGGCAGCATCTGGGCGCACGCTGCCCAGGCTACAAACTATAGCCGTTTGCTTGAAAAAGCTGTCTCAGAAGATTCTCTCCGGCCCCGGATCGATACCGTGCTGCTTACCCCGGAGGAACTGGCGCTGCTGGTGGAGTATATCCCCAACGAGCCTAACGAGGTGATTGCCGACCGCCTGAGCTGCATCGAGGCTGATATTCCACTGGCTTTCAACAACTATGTAAGGAGCTTTATTGATTACTTCACTATCCGCAACCGCAAGTATACGCGCATGATGATCACGCGCGAAAACGTATACTTTCCGTTGTTTGAGAAGTATCTGAAGAAACATAACATGCCCCAGGACCTCAAGTACCTCGCTATTGTGGAGTCGGGCCTGAACCCGCACGCTGCCTCGCATGCCGGCGCCGTAGGGTTGTGGCAGTTTATGGGCGGCACCGGCAAAGACTTTGGCCTGAAGCAGAACCAATACATCGACGAGCGCATGGACCCGGAGAAATCCACTGAAGCAGCCATGAAATTTCTGCGCCGCCTCTACAACATGTACGACGACTGGGAACTGGCTATGGCTGCCTACAACTGCGGCCCCGGCAATGTGAACAAAGCGATCCGCAAAGCCGGTGGCGGTAAAAAAACATTCTGGGAGATCTTCCCCTACCTGCCCAAAGAGACCCGCGGCTACATCCCTTCCATGACGGCCGTGATCTACGCCATGAAGTATGCGCCGGATCATAATATCTTCTCCGACTCTATCCTGTATGCGATGGATGTGGACACGATGCGGGTGAGCCGGTCGGTAGACCTCGAGAAGCTAGCCCTGGAACTGCACCTGGCACCCGGTACGCTGAAGGCACTGAACCCGGAGATCAAAAAGACCGTGCTGCCCGAGCACGTCCGCAACTACCCGCTTCGGATTCCGGCACAACGCACGGCTTTGCTGGCCAGTGCCGACGACAGAAGCTGCATTCTGCTGGCAGCGGCCCCTATAACCGCGCCCGCTCCAACCGACATACCTGAACAGGCGCCTGTGCTGCTTGCCTCCGCCGAACCAAAGAAACAACCGGCTGCTGCTCCTGCCCGCGCTACCGCAAAGGCTGCTCCTGCTACCGAAACAAAAACATACGTTATCCAGCGTGGCGATAACCTGACGCTGATCGCCGACAAGTATAACGTAACCGTAAGCCAGCTGCGCGAGTGGAACAAACTATCCGGTAACCAGATCAGGCCGCATCAGAAACTGGTGGTATATGCCCCGGAGGAGGAAGCCACCCCTGCCCTGCTTGCGGCAAACACCCCGCCGGCACCGGAACAGGCGCCGGCAAAAGCTGCCAAGGCGGCTATGAGCCAGAAGATCACGGTGGAGAAACCCGACCAGGAGCAGATCTACCACGTGCAGCCCGGCGACACGCTCTGGACCATTTCTAAACGGTACAATGGTATTTCGGTAGAGCAGATCAAGAAACTCAATAAGTTAAAAACGAACGCCATCAAGCCCGGGCAAAAGCTCATTATCAGCTAATCGCCTACGCCCCAGGTATAAAAAAGCACCTTCTATCGGAGGTGCTTTTTTATTCTCAGCCAAGCCCAGCAAGAGGGCAGGTGGTAAAAAAGTGCATTTTCTGCTTCAATTACCTTGTATAGGCCGTATCTTTGCGGCTGCGTTTTGAATAGCCATACTTTCTTAGGAAATTGGTCTTTAACCTGCATCGTTTCCAGCGAAAGACGAAGGCGCGTTGCCCTTTGGGCCCAACATAATAATACAAACAATACTGCATATCATGATCAAAGTGAACAAACAGGATGCCCTGAACTACCACATGGAAGGCAAACCGGGAAAGATAGAGGTAGTACCGACAAAAATGCTGAGCACACAGCTCGACCTGGCCCTTGCCTATTCACCGGGTGTAGCCGAACCCTGCAAAGAGATTGCCGCTGATAAAGATAATGTATATAAGTATACCGCTAAGGGTAACCTGGTGGGCGTTATTTCAAACGGCACAGCCGTGCTGGGGCTGGGCAACATTGGTCCGGATGCTTCCAAGCCGGTGATGGAAGGCAAAGGCGTTTTGTTCAAGAAGTTTGCCGGTATCGATGTGTTCGATATCGAGATCGATTGCACCGATCCCGAGGAGTTTATTCGGATCGTGAAATCACTGGAGCCTACCTTTGGCGGCATCAACCTCGAAGATATCAAAGCACCGGAAAGCTTTAAGATCGAGAATGCCCTGAAAGAGCAGATGAATATTCCGCTCATGCACGACGACCAGCACGGAACGGCGATCATATCCTCGGCCGCACTCCTCAATGCCCTCGAGCTGACGGGTAAAAAGATCGGTAAGATCAAAATGGTGATCAACGGCGCCGGCGCTGCGGCAATTGCCTGCACCAAACTCTACGTAGCCCTGGGGGCAAAGCTCGACAACATTGTCATGTTTGATAAAGACGGCATCATCCGTCCCGAGCGCAACGACCTGGACATTTACCGGGCGCAGTTTGTGACCACCCGCAAGATCAACACGCTGGCAGAAGCTATGGAAGGCGCCGATGTGTTTATCGGCTTATCGGCCGCAAACGTGCTGCCGCCCGAGCTGGTAAACCGCATGGCCCCGGACCCGATCATCTTTGCCCTTGCCAACCCGGATCCTGAAATTGATTACGATGTGGCCATGGCCACCCGCGAGGACCTGATCATGGCTACCGGCCGTTCCGACCATCCGAACCAGGTAAACAACGTGCTGGGTTTCCCTTACATTTTCCGGGGTGCCCTGGACGTGCGGGCCACCGAAATAAACGAAGCCATGAAGCTGGCTGCCGTCCATGCGCTGGCTACCCTGGCCAAAGAGCCCGTGCCCGACCTGGTGCTCAAAGCGTATGGCGATAATTCCATCAACTTCGGTCGCTTTTACCTCATCCCCAAACCGCTGGACCCGCGCCTGATCACTACCGTTTCGCCGGCTGTGGCCCGGGCAGCCATGGAGAGCGGCGTAGCACGCCGGCCTATCACTAACTGGGAAGCGTACGAACTGGAACTGCAGGAACGCATCGGCATCGACCAGAAGCTGATGACGCGCATCACGAACCAGGCTAAAAAAGCGCCTAAAACCGTGGTCTTTGCGGAAGCCGATCACTTTAAAATTCTGAAAGCAGCGCAGATGGTGCGCGAGCAGCGCATTGCCAACCCGATTCTGCTGGGCAACCGCAGCAGGATCGAAACCATTATCCGGGAAAACCACCTGGACCTGGAAGGCGTAACCATCATCGACACGTTTGAGGAGGACACCAGACGGGAGGAGTATGCACAAATGCTTTTCAACAAGCGCCAGCGCAAAGGACTAACCCTCTTTGACTCGCGCCGCCTGATGCGTGACCGCAACTACTTTGGAAGTATGATGGTGGAGACCGGAGAGGCCGATGCCCTGATTTCGGGCTTAACCCGCGACTATTCCAAAACCATCCTTCCGGCCCTGCAGGTAATTGGCGTGGAAGAAGGCGTAAACAAAGTAGCGGGCATGTATATCATCCTGAATAAAAAAGAGCCTTACTTTTTTGCCGACACCACCGTAAATGTGAACCCAACGGCAGACGAATTAGTTGACATCATTGGCCTGACGGCCCGTACGGTTCGTTTCTTTGACACCGAGCCGCGGGTAGCCATGCTCTCGTTCTCTAACTTCGGATCAGTGCGGGGCGAAATTCCGGACAAAGGCGCAGAGGCCGTGCGAAAAGCAAAACAGCGCTACCCTAACTTGCTGCTGGATGGTGAGATGCAGGCCAATACGGCTCTGAACCGCGACCTGCTGCGGGAGAATTACCCGTTTAGCGAGCTGGCAGAAAAAGGGGCCAACACCCTCATTTTCCCGACGCTGACGGCAGGCAACATTGCCTACAAGATTTTGCAGGAAATGGGTGGAGCCGAGACCATTGGGCCGGTGCTGATGGGCATGCGCAAGCCGGTGCATATTCTGCAGCTGGGCAGCTCGATCAGAGATATTGTGAACATGGTGACCATTGCTGTCGTAGATGCACAGAATCATACTAATCAGAATATATAAATATATACATGATAGCCTACATCGACGGCAAATTAACGTATAAGGACCCGACCTACGTCATCATTGATGTGAACGGCATCGGGTACCAGATCAAGATCTCGCTGAGTACGTATTCTTCGTTGCCGACCGGGGAGCGCTGCAAGCTGCATACCTACCTGCACATCAAGGAAGATGCCCATACTTTGTATGGCTTTACCACCACAGCCGAAAAGGATGCTTTTCTGCACCTGATCTCGATCTCCGGCGTTGGCCCTAATACGGGGCTGATGATCCTGTCGTCGCTTTCGGTAGAGGAAATACAGCAGGCTATTGTGCGGGAGGACGTGCGCACCATTCAGCATGTGAAAGGAATTGGAGCCAAAACGGCGCAGCGCATAATACTGGAGCTGAAGGACAAGTTGAAGAAAGAAGTGCTCCTCTCAGATGCTACTTCGGCACCGGCAACGGTACACAATATGGTCCGTGCCGAAGCGTTATCTGCTTTAGTTACTTTGGGTTTTGCCAAGACTGTAGCTGAAAAAACGCTGGACAGTATTATCAAACGCGAAGGCAGTAATTTGAGCGTAGAGGAACTGATAAAGTTTGCGTTGAAATCTTCTTAACAGAATATACCCATTTGATCCGGAAAAGTAAAAAAAACAGCCTGCTTCTCGCTATGGTTGCAGCTATCTCTTTGCTGGCGTGGATGTCGCAGGCAGAGGAACTGCATTCGCGTAGCCGGTTCAATTCAACTATTTTAGATAATCTTCTACTACAGGATACCGCCCGCCAGGATACCGCAAAAGCAGACTCTACCAAGCTACAGCAGTATATCCCAAGCCGCCGGCCTACGTTTGTGCCTTCCGACCGGCGCGGCAGTCCGTTCAGTACCCGTACCAGTCCGTCTCCCCTGCTGTTGGGCCAGCCGACAAACCTGAAGCTCAACGTGGAGCTGGATGATAGCCTGAAGCAGTATAATATTACCGAAACGCTGGGCGATGTGAATTACCGCACGCCTTCGTCGATGACGATGCAGGAGTACTCGGAGTGGCAGCAGCGGGAGGCGATCCGCAATTACTGGCGCGAAAAGTCTGCCGGCCTGGATGGCGAAAGCGTGGTGAGCAGCAACCGCCTGGTGCCCAAGATTTACATCAGCCCGGTGTTCGACCGCATCTTTGGCGGCAATTTTGTTGATATCCAGCCCAATGGCAACGTCTCGCTTAAGTTTGGTGCCCGTTTTAACCGCAACGAGAACCCGACTATTCCGCTGCGCCAGCAGCGCACCGGCGATTTTGAGTTCGATCAGAACATCTCGTTGAACCTGGTGGGCAAGATCGGCGAAAAAATGCGCCTCAACTTTAACTGGGACAACAACGCCAACTTCGATTTCGAGAACAACATGAAACTGGATTATACCGGTTACGAAGAAGAGATCATTCGTAAGGTAGAAGCCGGTAACGTGAGCCTGCCCCTCAACAACTCCCTCATCACGGGCGCGCAGAACCTGTTTGGCGTAAAAGCACAGCTGCAGTTCGGGCGCCTGGGCGTAACCACCATTGCTTCCAGCGTACGCGGCCGCAACGACGAAGTGGTGGTGCAGAACGGCGCACAGAACAAACCCTTCGAGATCAGAATAGACAATTACGATAAAGACCGCCACTTTTACCTGTCGCAGTTCTTCCGCGACCGCTACAACAATGCCCTCAAAAACCTGCCGCTGGTAAATTCGGGCATCGTGATCCGCCGTATCGAACTGTATGTGACCAACAGCAACCGGGCAACCGAGAACCTGCGCAACATGGTGGCCTACATGGACCTGGGCGAGGCAGCTCCTTTCCGGCAGCAGTTCCAGAGCAAGCCGCCTACCGCTCCTGCCAGCAACGATGCCAATAGCCTGTACAATTTACTCACCAACCCTACTGCCCGCAACAATGCCAACGTAGACCAGTACCTGCGCAGCCAGGGCCTGCAGAAAGGCATCGACTTTGAACACGTGCGGGCACGCAGGCTGGACCCGCGCGAGTATAAGTTCAATGCGCAGCTGGGCTACATCTCGCTTAACACCGCGCTGTTGCCCGAGCAGGTGCTGGGTGTGGCGTTTGAGTATACCTACAATGGTAAAACCTACCAGGTGGGCGAAATGATGGAAGACTATCAGAACCTGCAGGACGAGCAGGTGATCCAGATGAAGTTGCTCAAGGCTACCAACCCGTCGCTGGATTACCCGACCTGGGACCTGATGATGAAAAACGTGTATAGCCTGGACGCTACACAGGTAAACCGCGAAGATTTCCAGCTCAAGCTTATTTACAAGGACGACGAAACAGGCGTTGACATCACCAGCTTAAAAGAGCCCAGCCCGATCCAGAACGTACCCTTGGTAGAGGTGATGAACCTGGATAACATAAACACCAACAACGACAAACCAAGCGACGGCAACTTCGACTTTTTACCGGGTATCACGATCGACCCTGAAACAGGCCGCATTTTCTTCCCGGAGGTAGAGCCTTTCGGCAGTTACCTGGCCAGCAAACTGGAAGGTCGCCCCGAGCTCATCGACCGCTATGTGTTCCAGGAGTTGTATGACCAGACCCAGACGGATGCTCAGCAGAACAGTGCCAAAGCCAAATTTTTCCTGCAGGGCCGCTACCAGGCGTCCTCTACCGATGAGATCGCGCTGCCGGGCTTCCGGGTAGCCGAAGGTTCCGTGGCCGTATACTCCGGCGGCACCCGCCTGGTAGAAGGCACCGATTACCAGGTGTTCTATGACCTGGGCCGCATCAAGATACTTAACCCAAGCTACATCAGCTCTGCCAGCGACCTGCGGGTAACCTACGAGAAAGCCGAGCTGCTCAACATCCAGCCGCGCAGTATGCTGGGCGCCCGCTTCGATTATCACCTGAGTAATGACGTAAACCTGGGTGCCACGGTGCTGCACATGAGCGAGCAGCCTTACATTAACCGCGTGAGCATTGGCGACGAGCCGACGAACAACACCATCTATGGGTTTGATGTGAACCTGCAGAAGAATTCGCGTTTGCTGACAAAACTAACCGATGCCATCCCGCTGATTCAGACCAAAGCACCTTCTTCCATTACCTTTAGCGGCGAGTTTGCTCAACTGGTGCCTGCCAAAACCAAATCGGCGGTAAACGAAGACGGCACCTCATACATCGATGATTTTGAAGGGGCGGAAACACCCTATAACCTGGGTAGCTACAACAACTCCAGCTGGCGCCTGGCTTCCACGCCTGAGCCGCTCATTCCGGGTGCAGGACTGGCGTACTCCTATAACCGGGCGAAACTGGCCTGGTATACGATCGACCAGATCTTTTACCGCGATGCCGACGGGCTGAAGCCTTCCAACATCACCAAAGAGGAACTGCAAAACCATTACGTGCGCGGCGTGCGTCGCAACGAAGTGTTCCCCGGCCGTGACCCCGAGGTAGCCAATACCTTTGAGTATACCTTTGACCTGGCGTATTACCCCAGGGAACGGGGCCAGTACAACTATAACCCGAACCTCACGCCACAGGGCCTGCTGGCCGGCGACCCGCGCAACAACTATGGCGGTATCAGCCGCGAGATCGGCTTTGATACCGACTTCGACAATGCCAACATCGAGTACATCGAGTTCTGGATGATGGACCCTTTTATTTCCGGCCCGAACGGGAGGAAAGATGCCCAGGGAAATCCGGTACAGAACAAGGAAGGAGGCGAACTGGTGCTGAACCTGGGAAGCGTATCGGAAGATATTCTGCAGGACAACCAGTATTCTTTTGAAAACGGCTTACCAACCGATGCAGCCAATCTGCAGAATGTGGATGAGACGATCTGGGGCCGCGTAACAACTGAGCAGTTCCTGACCGATGCGTTTACCGGCGTACCGGGCGCGCGGCAATCACAGGATATCGGACTGGACGGGTTGAACGATGCTTCTGAGCGCAGCTACTTCCAGAACAGCTTTTTGAACCAGATCCCGGGGTCAGCGCCCAAAGCGGTGCTCGACGACCCTTCAGCAGATGATTTCCGCCACCAGCTCGACCCGTTATATGACCAGCAGAACGCCGGCATCCTGGCCCGTTACAAGATGTATAACGGCATGGAAAACAACTCCCCGGAAAACAGTCGCTTTGCCAACTACGCCTTCCCTGATAAAGAAGACCTCAACAAGGACAATGTTATCAGCGACCTGGAGCAGTATTACGAGTATAAGATCAACCTGAAGCCGGGCCAGCTGAACGTGGGCCAGAACTTTATTGTGGATGCCGTGGGCCAGAAGATCAACGGCGACAGCGTGACCTGGTACCAGTTCCGGGTGCCAGTGCGCCAGCCAACAGGCAGCGTAGGCAACATCAGCGGCTTTAAGTCTATCCGGTTCATGCGTATGTACATGACGCAGTTTGCCGACCCGGTGGTGCTGCGCTTTGTGCAGTTTCAGTTTGTGGCCAACCAGTGGCGCCAGTACCAGCAGCCGATTAACGACGGAAACCCGTGCCTGACCTGTACCGATGATGCCAAAACCTTTACCATCTCCACGGTGAACATAGAGGAAAACGGCCAGGCCACCGAAGGCGCTACCCCGTATGTGCTGCCACCTGGCATCGACCGCCTTCGCGATTATGCCTCGACCACCAACCGCCGCCAGAACGAGCAGTCGCTGCAGCTGTGTGTGGAAGACCTGAAAGACTCGTTCTCTAAAGCCGTGTATAAGAACATCTCGCTGGATATGCTTACCTACAAGCGCCTGAAGATGTTCCTGCACGCCGAAACCCAGGACCCGAACACGCTTGATGGCGATGTGGAAGCCTTTATCCGCATCGGTACCGACTATACCCAGAACTATTACGAGTATGTGGTGCCGCTGAAGATGACGCCACGCAACAGCACCGGCCAGCGTGAGATATGGCCGCTGGAAAATGAAGTGGATATTTCGTTGGATGAGTTTGTGAACGCCAAAGTTAGACGTAATAGCGAACCCGGCGGCTACGACCGCAACCGCCCTTACATTGTAACGATCGGCGACAAGACCATCCGCGTGCTGGGTAACCCGGATTTCAGCGAGGTGCAGAGCGTAATGATCGGTATCCGCAACCCGCGCAGGCCAAACGACAGCGGCCGTGCCCACTCCGTATGCCTGTGGGTGGACGAGCTGCGCGTAACCGACTTCAAAAACCAGTCGGGTTGGGCCGCCAATGCCCGGCTGAATACCAAGCTGGCCGACTTTGCCAACGTTACGGCGACAGGCTCTTATACTACCGTAGGTTTTGGCGGGCTGCAGCAGAAAATAGCGCAGCGCTCGCGCGAGAACACTGCCCTGCTGGATGTCAATGCCAACATTGCCGCCGAAAAATTCCTGCCCGAGAAATCAGGTATAAAGATACCGGTATCGGTGCAGTATGGCACCCTGAACAGCGAGCCGCAATACGACCCGCTAGACCAAGATGTGCCGCTGGCGCAGTCGCTGACGCGGTTTGGGGACGACAACGAAGCCCGGGCCGCTTATAAACAGGAAGTGACTACGCGCGAGACCCGCAAGAGCATCAGCCTGCTGAATGTGCACAAGGAACGGACTAACCCCGAGGCCAAGGTAAAGCCCTATGATGTGGAGAACCTCTCCCTGTCGTATTCCTATGCCGAGCGCATGTTCTCCAACATCGAAACCGACCGCGATTATACCAAGACCTACATGGGCGCCGTGGCGTATACCTATGCCACTACGCCGAAGAACTATACGCCGCTAGCCCGAAGCAAAGCCCTGAACTCGCCTTACCTGCGCCTGCTCAAGGACCTGAACTTTACGCCGCTGCCCAGCCGCTTTGCCTTCAGAGCCGACCTGGACCGCCGCTACAACGAAACGTTCCTGCAGCGCCGCGACTCCGAGACAGGCCTTATTACCTCCCGTGGCATCGACCCTACATTCCAGAAGTACTTTTACTTTAACCGCATCTACGATCTGAAGTGGGACCTGAGCAAAAGCCTTTCGCTGGACTATACCGCCACCAACCGCGCCGTAGTAGACGAGCCCGATGCGCGTATCAACAGCGAAGTGGACTCCCTGAAGTATAAGAGCAAAGTGATCTGGGATAACCTGAAGCGCGGGGGCCGCAACACCAACTTTAACCAGCTAGTAGCCCTGAACTATAAACTGCCGCTCGATAAGTTCCCGCTGACCGACTGGGTAGGCGCAGAAACGCGTTATGCTGCCACTTACATCTGGACGGCCGGCTCTACCGCTCTGAACCAGGACACGACTTTCCAGCTGGGAAACACCGTGGAAAACAGCACCGAATTTAGCGTGAACGGAAAGTTCGATATGGTGAAGCTCTACAACAAGGTCCGCTTCCTGAAGAACGTAAACACGCCTGCTACCGGAAAGCCAGCCGCACCAGCCCCCGGCGACACAACGGCCGCCAAGCCCAAGTCGGAAATGCTGCTGGCCAAATCGCTGGCGCGGGTGCTGATGATGACGCGCTCTATTAACTTTACCTACCTGCAGAACCGGGGCACTTTGCTGCCGGGCTATCTGCCGACGACCAGCCTTTTTGGTTTCGACAGCGGCTTTGACGCGCCGGGGCTGCCGTTTATACTTGGTGAGCAGGAAGACCTGGACCAGCTCTATAACCGCGCCAGCAGAAACGGCTGGTATACCGACAGCAGCCAGTACCTGAACACACCGTTGAGCTCCATCCGCACCGAAACTTTTACGGCCCAGGCCAACCTGGAGCCTTTCCGCACCTTTAACGTGCAGGTGGACGTGCGCCGCAACATGTCTAATATCGAGGAAGTGTTTTACCGCAAGGAGTATGATGACTTTGGCCATGTAAGCGATGCCGACCAGCGCCAGAATCCGTTCAACTCCGGCGCATTCAGTACCTCCTTCCTGGCACTGGGCACCTTGTTTGAGTCGACCAGCAACGGCACCTCGGCAGCGTTCGAAGACTTTATCTCGAACCGCTATGTAGTGCGCGAGCGCCTGATGAGTGCCAACCCTACGGCTTCCGATTCGGCGTATACGCTCAACTCGCAGGACGTATTGCTGAAGGCGTTTGTGTATGCCTACCAGGGCCGCGACATAAACGGGTATAAAGCCAAAGCCGAAAGCCCGTTCAAGCGCCTGCCAATTCCGAACTGGCGCGTGGATTACAATGGCCTCTCGCAGCTGCCGTTCTTCCAGCAGTGGTTCAGCCAGGTAAACCTGACGCATGCCTATAATGCTACCTATAACGTCACGAGCTTTACTACTTCGCTGGCCTACGAGCAGAAGCCCGGCGGCTTCCCCAACCAGCTCAACAATGCCGGCCAGATCGTGCCATACTATATCGTGAACCAGCTAACCGTATCGGAACGCCTGGCGCCGCTGATCGGGGTGAACTTCCGCACCAAGACTAACCTTACAGGCCGGCTCGAGTATAAAGTGGAGCGCAACCTGTCGCTGAACCTGACCAACGCGCAGGTAACGGAAATGCACGTGAAGGACTATGTGCTGGGCTTTGGTTATACGACCACCCGCTTCCGGATTCCGTTCAAGATCGGCGGCGAGCGCAAAGTGCTGGACAACGAGCTGACCATGCGCCTGGATCTGTCGGTGCGCGACAACCAGACGGTGCAGCGCGCTATTTCCCGCGACGATCAGAAGGTGGAGCGCAGCCAGAACCAGATCACCAATGGTACCCGCCAGCTGCAACTGCGCCCGACCATCGATTATGTCCTGAGCCAGCGCCTGAACCTGCAGTTTTATGTCCTGCGCACCGTATCGGATCCGAAGATCTCCACCTCGTTCCGCAACAGTGTAACCGAAGGAGGCGTGCAGCTGCGAGTTAGTTTGCAATAAAGTTTTGGCATTGCAAAAAAGGGCGTATTTTTGAACAGCAATACTTAAAAAACAGAACAAATGAACTTACCTGAAAACCTGAAGTATACCAAAGACCACGAGTGGGTACGTGTAGAGGGTGATATAGCCTATGTGGGCATCACGGATTTTGCACAAAGCGAACTGGGCGATATTGTGTATGTAGATATCGACACGCTGGACAAGCAAGTGGGCCAGAACGACGTGTTTGGCACAGTAGAAGCCGTAAAAACGGTTTCTGACCTTTTCAGCCCTCTGAGCGGCACCGTACTGGAAGTAAACGAGAAACTGGAAAACAGCCCCGAGCTGGTAAATTCTGATGCTTACGGCGATGGCTGGATCATTAAAATGTCAATAGACAACTCTGCCGAGTTAGAAGGCCTTTTATCTGCCGCTGCTTACCGCGAGGTAACCGGACAATAATGGTAGAAAGCAAGTAGGTTGTGATTTTACGCTATAACCTATTTACTCTGCTGTGGGCAGCAATGATCCTTTTGCTGACATTGCTGCCCTCTGCTTCCATGCCGGCCAACATGTCGCTCTGGTCGCTCCTCTCTTTCGATTCCTTTGCCCACGCTTTTCTTTTTACCGTACTTGTTTTCCTGATGATCGTCGGGCTTAAAAAGCAGTACACCTACATGCGGCTGCGGCACACGGCCATCCGTTTGTCTTTTGTAGTTTGCGTGCTCTTTGGCCTGGCCATCGAACTACTGCAAAGCTATTTTGCAGCAGGCCGCCAAGGCGACTTTATTGATGCACTGGCCGATACCATCGGGTGCCTGCTGGGCATTGTGCTCTTTAAATGGATCTATGAATGGTAGGGTGCTCCGTGTTGTAGGCGCCAGGGCTTTCGTTTTGTTGCCATACCTGCCTGCCACACCTTATCTTCTTTTCAGCAGCTTATGAAGCTCCTTTATACTTTCCTGCTGCTGTTGTGCCTGGCGCAGGCGCAGGCGCAGGCCCAGGACATGGTCCGCGTACACCGCACCATCGACACCCTTACCTCCGAAACGATGCACGGCCGCGGCTACGTGCTGAACGGCGATACCAAAGCTGCCAGCTACATCCGGGACCGGTTTGCCCAGGTAGGTCTGCAACCGCTGCCGGCCCAAAGCAGCTATTTTCAGCCGTTTACACTTCCGGTTAACCGCATCATCCAAACCCCTTGTCTGCAAATAAATAACCGGCAGCTGGTGCCGGGCCAGGACTTTGTGGCAAATGCCGCCTCGCCTTCCGGCAAAGGCAAAGCTGCTATACTTGTGCTGGATACCCTCCTGTTTACCGATACGGTGGCTGCGCAGCAGTTCTTTGCCAAAGACATGAGCAAGTATGTCCTGGTATATCGCCAGCAGGATGCCCGAAAGCTGCGCACGCTTCCGCCGGCCTACCAGCAGCAACTGCAGCAGGCCCGGGTGCACGTGGTGCTGCAAAAAAGCCTGCTGACCACAGTAGCACAACAACAAAGCCCTGTGCCCGTGCTGGAGGTACTCGAAAGCAGCTGGCCTGCCAATGCTAAAAAACTAAAGTATAAGGTTAAGGCAGAGCTGATGCCTGCGTACCCTACACAGAATGTGCTCGGCTTTGTGAAAGGAAGTATACACCCGGACTCTTTTCTGGTTTTCTCAGCACATTACGACCACCTGGGCGGCCAGGGCAAGGGTGTATACTTTCCGGGAGCAAACGACAATGCCAGCGGCACGGCCATGTTGCTGGAGCTGGCCGCCTACTACAGCCAGCCGGCACATCAGCCCAGGTATAGCCTGGTGTTTATGGCTTTTGCCGCCGAGGAAGCGGGCCTGCTGGGTTCGAGCTATTATGTGCAGCACCCGCTCTTTCCACTCTCCCGCATCCGGTTCCTGGTTAACCTGGATCTGCTGGGCACCGGCAGCGACGGCCTGATGGTAGTGAACGGCAAAGTACACGAGCCGGAGTATACCCTGTTGCAGGCGATTAATGACCGGCACCAGTATCTGCCCCAGATCAGGGCCCGGGGCAAAGCTGGCAATTCCGACCACTTTCCTTTTTCGGAGGCCGGGGTGCCGGCGTTCTTCTTTTATACGTTGGGCGGCACGGCCGCATACCACAACGTGCACGACTACGCCAGCCAACTGCCGCTCACCAAATTCCCGGAGGTTTTCCGCCTTATCACTGATTTTGCGGCTGCACTGCAGCAGTAGGCTATTTATACTTTCTCTTGCTTCCACGTTGTGTCAGACGCTCGCAAGTCTGAAAGACACTGCGAGGTCTAGAGATGCTATAGCGCAAGCGTCTGCTTGTGCTGCTGTAATAGCTTTCAGGTAAGTATAAGTATAGCCCGGATGGCAAGGTATGGCTTTCAGAGGGGAATGCCAGCGCTAGCAAGGCACAAGCGGACGCTTGCGCCAGGTAAGCTACCAAGCTTATAGCCAGACACCGCAAGGTCTTTGGCACCTTGCCTAAACAAAAGCGCCTGCCACTGAACACATCAGCAGCAGGCGCCCGGGTTATACTTGCTAAAGTATAGCTTACAGAATATTGTTGATCTGCTCTTTTATCTTTTCGAGTTCTTCCTTCATGTCCACCACGTGGCGCTGAATGGTTGCGTCGTTGGCTTTGGAACCGATGGTGTTGATCTCACGGCCGATTTCCTGTGCAATAAAGCCCAGCTTTTTGCCGGTAGGCTCGGGCAGGAAAACGGTTTCGGTGAAATAATGCAGGTGATTGACCAGGCGCACCTTCTCCTCGGCAATATCGAGCTTCTCCATATAATACACCATTTCCTGCTCAAAGCGGTTCTTATCAAAATGCTCGGAGCTCGCCAGTTCGCCCATATGTGACCGGATACGGGTGCGGATCTGCTCCATGCGGCTGGGGTCATACTTGTCCACTTCGGCCAGCAGAATACGGATCTTATCGATGTACGACATGATCTCGGTGGTCAGTGCCTTGCCTTCGTCTGAGCGGAACATGGCAATTCCCTGCAGGGCTTCCTGGAAAAGAGGCTGCACATTGTCCCATTCCGCACCGGTAGCTTCTTCTTCGGCCTGGTCCTGCTGCAGCACATCGGGCATATGCAACGCCAGCCGGAACAGTTCTGTTTTAGAGCCTCCCACCATATCGGCCACTTCGCTGAGCTCTTTGTAATAAGTCTGCAGTAATTCTTTGTTAATGGTATTGCGGGCTTTCTGGGCCTTGTTTCGGGTATAATCGATGCACACGCTTACTTTGCCGCGCACCAGCACCTTGGTCACCAAATTTCTTATCTCATACTCCCGCTCTGCCAGAAAACGCGGCAGGCGCACGCTCAGGTCCATGCCCTTCGAGTTTAGCGAACGGATCTCCACTGAAATGGAGTACTGATCGGCGTCGAGGCGGGCACTGCCAAAGCCTGTCATGGATTGCAACATAGGTCTTTATAAAATGATACTTTGGCAAATTAGGGATAATTATTCACTTTTGCTTAGCGCCTGCCGCGAAAGCTGCTAAAAGCCGGCCATTGTGTAGGTGGGCCAATACTTTTTTATGTAACTTTGACGTATGAAATTTGGTGTAGTCGTTTTCCCGGGGTCCAATTGCGACCAAGACCTGGTTGATGCCGTTAGCGTGGGCATGCAGCAGGAAGTTGTAAAGCTGTGGCACAAAGACCATGACCTGCAAGGTTGTGATTTTATACTGCTGCCCGGCGGTTTCTCGTACGGAGATTATCTGCGCTCCGGCGCTATTGCCCGTTTCTCGCCGATTATGCAGGAAGTGGTGCAGCACGCCAACCGTGGCGGGTACGTAATGGGCATCTGCAATGGTTTCCAAATCCTGACAGAAGCGGGTTTGCTGCCCGGCGCCCTGCTGCGCAACGTAAACCAGAAATTTATCTGCGACAACGTCTACATCCGGCCGGTAACAACCAACCTGCTGCCAACCCGTAACCTGGACCTGAACAAAGCCTACAAAATACCTGTGGCACATGGCGAAGGCCGTTATCATGCCGACAAGGACACACTGCGCCGCCTGGAAGACAACGACCAGGTCATGTTTAAGTATAGCAGCAACATTGCCGATACGCACGAGATCTACAACATCAACGGCAGCTTGCTTAACATTGCCGGTGTAGCCAATGAGCAGAAAAACGTGTTTGGCATGATGCCGCACCCCGAGCGCGCCGTAGACCCGGAACTGGGCAACACCGATGGCCGTGCTATTTTCGAATCAATCCTAGAGATGGTCAACGCTTAAGTGAGGCGCTTGATCTAAGAAATAAGACCTTAGATTTTCTTATAAGATAAAAAAGCCCTGCCTATAGTATAGGTGGGGCTTTTTGGTTGTAGCAGCAGGGGCTTGTACCGGTAAAGTATAACCGGCCAATTTGATGGCAGTTCTAAAAGTCCTACTTTTACACCCATTATGAGAAAAGCAAGGCACTTCCGGACCGTCACGCCCCCATGATGCTTGCTTTGCCAAGCTGTTCCGGCCTGGCCTGAATTCCCTTATCTATCATACTTTTATCGCATACTTACGAGTGCGCCCGGGCTGATTTTATACTTGCCTGCCACGCTGCTATACTTTATACTTTATGTTTTACAGTTCGATCAAACTGAAAGAAATCAATTATAAGAACGAGATTCTGGCGGGGCTCACCGTGGCAATGACCATGATGCCCGAGTCGCTTTCCTTTGCCATACTGGGCGGCTTCCCGCCGCTGGTAGGTTTGTATGCGGCCTTTATCATGGGCTTGGTTACGGCTGTTTTTGGCGGCAGGCCGGGTCTGATCTCCGGTGGTGCAGGTGCCACGGTGGTCGTTCTTATCGCGCTCATGCAGTCGCATGGCATCGACTACGTATTTGCCGCTGTAGCGCTGGCGGGCATTTTTCAGATCCTGGTCGGGTTGTTTAAGCTGGGCAAGTTTATCCGGCTGGTGCCGCAACCCGTTATGTATGGCTTTGTGAACGGCCTAGCCGTTATCATTTTTACCTCGCAGCTACAGCAGTTTAAAACAGTAGTGAACGGCGAAACAACCTGGCTTTCCGGCGATCCGCTCCTGATCATGCTGGGCCTGGTAGCGCTTACGGTGACTATCATCGTTTTCTTTCCGAAGCTCACAAAAGCCGTTCCTGCTTCGCTGGTAGCAATTATAGTGATTTTCCTGCTCGTGCTGGGCTTTGGCATCGATACCAGAACAGTGAAAGACATTGCCTCCGTCAGCGGTGGCCTCCCGCCGTTCCATATACCGCAGGTGCCTTTTACTTTTGAAACCCTTACCGTCATTTTTCCTTATGCCTTGATCATGGCCGGCGTTGGGTTAACCGAAAGCCTGCTGACGCTGAACCTGGTAGATGAGATAGTGGGTAACCGCGGCAACAGCAACCGCGAAAGTATCGCCCAGGGCAGTGCCAATGTGCTGAACGGCTTTTTCTTCGGGATGGGTGGCTGCGCCATGATAGCGCAAACGCTGGTTAACCTTTCAGCCGGGGCAAGGGCCCGTTTATCGGGTATTATAGCCGCGCTTACCATTCTGCTGATCATACTTTATGGTGCCCCAGTGATTGAGTTAGTACCGATGGCGGCGCTCGTAGGTGTAATGGTGATGGTTTCTGTCAGCACCTTCGAGTGGATCAGTTTCCGGATCATTAACAAAATGCCGAAGCATGATATTTTCGTCGGTATCCTGGTAGCGGTGATCACCATCTGGCTGCACAACCTGGCGCTGGCTGTCCTGATCGGGGTGATCATCTCGGCGCTGGTTTTTGCCTGGGAAAGCGCCAAACGCATCCGGGCCCGCAAGTATACCGATGCCGACGGAGTAAAACACTACGAGATCTTCGGCCCGCTATTCTTCGGTTCGGTCACTGCGTTTAACGAGAAATTTGATGTGCAGCACGACCCGCAGGAAGTGATCATTGATTTCAGGGAAAGCCGGGTAGCCGATATGTCAGGTATAGATGCGTTGAACAAGCTGACCGAACGTTACCTGAACGCCGGCAAAACGCTGCACCTGCGCCACCTGAGCGAAGACTGCCGCCGCCTGCTCGAAAAGGCCGGCAATATGATAGAGGTCAACATCCTGGAAGACCCGCAATACGCTGTGGTAACCGATAAGCTGCCTTAAAACAAGTATAACCAACAGGCAAACTTTAGGCTTCTTTTGCAGCTTCCTGTTCTTTCCGATGCTGCAGGAGCACTTCGATGCGCCTGTCCGGCACCAGCCACATAAAAGCAACCAGCACATAGATGCCCCCGGAAAGCCAGGAACTGACAGAGGCAGCACAGATGCCTGCCAGGTATAAAACAGGAGACAGCTTGCCTTTAATATCTTTGCCGATGGCTTTGGCAAGTATAGAATCCGGGCCGTGACTTTTGATGATCCGGTGCTGTAAAATAGTATAGGCAATTGCGTTAAAGAGCAGCACCAAGCCATAACAGGCCATGGGAATGGGGGCAAAATGGTTTTCGCCTATCCAGCCGGTCACAAACGGAATAAGCGAGAGCCAGAAGAGCAGGTGCATGTTGGCCCAAAGTATGTCGCCGGTCACAAATTTTACGGTATACAGCATGTGGTGGTGGTTGTTCCAGTAGATGCCCACATAAATAAAGCTCAGGATATAGCTGATCACCACCGGCACCAGGGGGCGCAGCGCCTCCAGATCGTAGCCATGCGGCACCTTAATCTCCAGTACCATAATCGTGATAATGATGGCCAGCACGCCATCGCTGAATGCTTCTAACCGTGTTTTGTGCATTGGGTTGTGCCTGATTTGTGCCCTGAAGGTACAGGCATTTCGCCAATAAACACAGCATTTATGGAGCACCGACTAAGTGCCTTTGTTTGTGGCAACGCCTGAAGCCCTCTACAGTGTGCCCGCAAAGTATGGCTTTAAGAGCCGGAAGCCCTGGTTCACCAAATCACCCGCTATTAGTTTGTGGCAATGCCAGCGGCAGGCGCTTTAACTTTTATACTTCGAATCCCTTCGCTTTTTTACTCCTTTAGTTTGCTGAATATGTGCGGCATCGTTTTCGGGTCCAGCGCTTCCATATCTATAAGCCGTAATGCTTTTACCATGTTAAGCGTGGAGGTTTTGTATTTCAGGAAATGGGGCGTTTTTAGGTGCGATTCGTAGGCTTGCCTGTCAGCATATATTTCCAGTATCCTGATCTGGGTCGGAGTGTCTTTCTGATACATGGGATAAATGGAAATAACACCCGGTTCCAGACGAACAGAAGCTTCTGATTCTTCTTTCAGAATAGCCTTATACTCCTCAAGATAGTTGGGTACTATTTCTATTTCAGCGATCCGGATCATCATATCTTTCACGGCCATCTTTTGCTGCGGTTGCTTCTGAACAGCACAGCAAGTGAATAGCAACGTGGTTATACAAGCTATGAAAGCTATTCTCAGAAATGGCATAATGCTGCCTGGCCTTTTCTTACTATTCATTGGTTGGTTTTCTAATCGCTCCTAACGGTCTCGTACAGGCAGCGGGTGAGGTATACACCGAACATGGTGCCTGTACTTTGTTGGCGGATGTTATTCTTGTTCAACTATAAAAGCAATTAAAACAGACACTGCAAGAAAGACAAAGTATGCTTTTCCAGCCCAATATGTCCATTCATGATACTTGGAGACATTTCTGTTTTTGTAGTTCTTATATGCAATGACTCCCATTACTATAGGTCCTAAAATAGTTAGGTAAAATGCACCGAGAGATGCCATTGCTGACCATTCCCAGAAGAAGGTCGTTAACATTACAAGTAAAAGTCCACCGTATGTGGCAAAAGTTAAAAACAGATCAATGATAGGCGGATTCTCTACCTTTTCTCTTTTTATCTTCTGAACAAGTCTAAGGTAGAAGATTAGTCCCGCCATTGGCACGATGAGATGAATAGTTAAGAAAATGATTATTTCTTTATTCATTGTTTTAATTTACACATAACTATAGTGTATCCGTCACGATGACGGTTATCTGCATTATGTGCGTAAGTGGTAACGCCGGTTTTTACAGGTGAATTTTTCAGCTTTGCTAAAACCGGAGCCATACTTTGTTAAGGCACCATCTCATTCACGCCATCGATCATGGCCATTACTTCGCTGGGATGCGGGCCAATGCGTTCGCCGCGCTTTTTGCCCAAGCGCACGATGATGAGGTTCTTCTCGGGGATCACGATGATGTATTGGCCCAGTATGCCGCGGGCATAAAAGATACGCTGCCCTTTATAAGCGGGCAGCAGCCACCACTGGTAACCGTAGAAATCCACTTTTTTTCCGTCGGCAGCATCCACAAGGCCGTTAGGGGTGAGCGAGGCTTTTACATAGGCGGGGGGCACCAGGGTGTCGCCATTCCAGATGCCATTGTGTAAGTATAATTTGCCGAAGCGGGCAAAGTCGCGGGCGTTGGAAAAAAAGCAACAGTAGGCTTTCTCCATGCCCCCCAGGTGGTCTATGCTCCATTCGGCATCATGGGCAGCGCCCAGCGGCTTCCATAGTTTCTCTTCGGCATATTCGCTCAGGCTTTTGCCGGTAGCTGCTTTCAGTATAAACGCCAGCACCTGCGTGTCGCCACTTTTGTAACTGTATTTTTTGCCCGGCTCCTCCACGGCCTCCAGCCTTCCTATCACTTTCTTCAGGTTATCGCCATAGTAAGCTTCGGTGGTCATAGAGAAGGGATTCACGTAGGATTCGTCCCAGTTCAGGCCGGAGCTCATCCGCAGCAGGTCTTTTATTTTAATGCGGGCTTTGGCGCCCTCTTTAAATTCCGGCAGGAAGTCGCTTACCGGCTGCTCCACGCTTTTTATCTTTCCCTCCTGCAGAGCCGCGCCCACCAGCATACTTACAATGCTCTTGGCCATCGAAAAAGAATTGCTTTTGGAATTATCGGAGTAGCCGTCCCAGTACTTTTCGTAGAGGATAGAATCGTTGTGGATCACCAGGAAAGCCACTGATTCCAGGTCCTGGTGCAGCTGTTGCAGGCTCGCCGGCAGGGATACCTTGTTGTAGCGGGCTGCCAGCGGCCAGGGCTGCGCCTTGCGGGGCGCGTCTACCTTGCGCTGCTCAAAGATCTGGTTATCATCGATGTCAGCAAAATTGTGGTAAACAGCCTTGTACACATAATTCTTGTCGGCCATCTGGATCCAGGCGGCTGCCAGGAGTACAACTAGCAGCGTGCCAAGGCCAAAGCGTCTGGTCTTTCGGTTCATCAGGTGGTTTAGAAGTCGTAGCCCAGCGTGATATAAAATTTAGGCCCTTTCTGCTCATAATCCTCCTGCCCCCAGGCCACATCCAGCTTGCCATACACGCCCAGCAGCGTGGTGCGTGCCCCTACGCCATAGCCCAGCAAAAACGGATTACGGAAGTTAACCACCGTGATCTCGAACGGATCATTTTCGGTGGGGCTGGTACGGCCGCCTATCACGCGGGTGTTGATGGAGTTGCGGCCCGTAAACGGGTTAGACCCGTTGTAGGCCGAGCCGGCATCGGCAAAGGCTGTAAACTGCAGGTTACGGAAAAAGCCCGAAGGCACCGGGCCGTTATAAATGTACTGCACAATGGGGATGCGCAGCTCGGCATTGGCCAGCAGGTATTTGCTGCCGTTGCGGGTATTATAGTCAAAGCCCCGGAGCGGCGTTACGTACTGCAGGTAAAACAGGTCGGCCGGCGAGGTAATAAGGATGTTGTTGGCATCATTCTCATCGGCATCGTTGGAGATAAGCCAGTTGTCCATGCCGCCGATAAGGAAGCGCTTGGGAGAATTGCCGAAGAAGGAGCCGTAGCTTAGGCGCGTAGCCAGCGTGATCTGGCGGTGCAGCTTTTGGTAGTGGCGCAGGTCTACATAAAACTTGCTGAAGTTGCCCTCCGAGCTGCCAAAGCTTTTCAGGTTAAGCAGGCCCGCTTTCATGCGCGTACCCAGCATCATGTTCACCCCGGTGGTTACCGTGTTATCAAACACAAACTCAATATTGCCACCGCCAAAGTTGGTCACGCTGTCGGGCGAGGAGAAGTTGTTGATAAACGTAAAGCGGGTGTTCACAAACATGGGGCGCACATGGATACTGGTGCTGTAGCTGAGCGGGTATACCAGCACCGGTGAGAACTCGTTGCGGCCAAAGCGCAGCACGGCACCAGTCTCATTTTCCTGCGTCACAATCACATCGCGGTGAAACTGCATGCCCAGATCCACACGGTTCTTCAGGTTCATATACTCAGCAGAAAGGCGGCTTGTCTCCAGATCGGTGCGCAGGAAAGCGTTGCCCCGGATGTGGTGGTTCTCAAACAGATCGCTCATGTTTACGCCAGCTACAATGCCAAAGCCCAGTTGCGGATCAGCATACACAGACGTAACGATCTGCTGCACGCTGAACCGGATATCGTAGTCGATGGGCCCCACGAGCCCGGGATTGCTGACGGCGGAGGTGGCACGGCGCACGCCGCCGGCTTTGGGTTGGTTGTTGTCTTGCTGCTGTGCCTGGTTGTCGCCTTCGAACTGGTAATTCTCGATGTTCACTTCGCCTTGCCGCCGGGGTTTGGCCGTGGTGGTGTCACTTTCCAGTAGTTTGCGCGCCGCAGCAGCCTGTTGGGGCACCCGGGCGCGCGTTTCCAGAATGATCTGGCGCGATGTTTTGGGCAGCATGGCCAGCGAAGTAGGCGTAAAGGCCGGCAGCAGGTATACATAATCGCGGGAGCGGTCGGAAGCTACAAAAGCCAGCGTGTTGCTGGCGCTGTTATAATCATACTGGGTTATACTTTGCTCAAAGTTGGTAAGGGGCCTGCTGGTGCCCGCGGCCATGTCATAATGGTATAGGCTGCGGATGCCGTTCTCTTCGCTCAGGTATACCAGGCTACCATCTTTCTGGGCCCGGGGGCTATACTCGCTGGCAATGGAACTGGTGAGCTGCCGCACAGGCGCCTGTTTACTTGTCTGGGGCAGCACAAAAATGTCGTAGTTGTTTACCACCGCATTAAAGTCAGCGGCTGTGGCCATGCCGGTAGAGTCCACCCAGCGGTTAGAGCTGAAAGCAATGCCTTCGCTCCCCTTCAGAAATACCGGCTGAATATCGTCGTATACATCGTTGGTGAGCTGCTGCACGGAGCGGCCGTTGGCGCGCATCAGATACAAGTCTGACTGGCCGTTTTGCACCGCGCTCACCACTACGCTCTCCCCGTCATCCGAGTAGCTCAGGTCATGTACCTGTGTAAACTGGTCCAGCACGGAAGCGGGTGTCCGCAGGTCATCCAGAAAAGGAATGCGCGCGCGCCGTCGGCCAGCATTTATCTGCCGCAGCACCATTTTGCCCTGCCGCGCCTCCACAAAGCCCAGTTGCCTGTTGCTGCGCCAGGCCAGCACCGGCAAGGTATAATCATTGGCCTGGTCCAGGGATTTGTAGCCGCCCTGCCATACCACGTGGTCGCGTTTGGTGCGCACGTCCTGCACAATAATGCGGTAGCGGCCGTCTTCATTTTCGGCATAGGCCAGCAGCGTTCCGTCCGGGTTCAGCATCGGTTCGGTATAGCGCAGGTTCTGCTTATTGCTTTTAAACAGTTTGGCGTTGTCGGGCACCAGCACCAGCGGGTTATCCGAGCGGGTGTTGATCTGCTTATAGTAGTTGTACCAGTCGGCCAGGAAGCGCTTGTACGGAATGTTCAGACTGCTGGTAATGCCGATCTCCACATCGCGCGTAATGCGGGTCAGGTTCAGGATGTTCTGGATAGAAGTATAGCCGTAGCGTTCTGCAATGTAATTCCAGACAGACTGGCCCGTGAGCTGCGGACTGAGCAGAACAAGCTTTTCAGGCTTCAGTTGCGGCTCCTTCAAAATCATGTTGTGCATGTAGTTGTCCATCGGCAGGCTCCAGCCTTCGGCCGTATAGGCAGACACCCCGCTCACAAACCAGTCCGGCAGGCGCAGCAGGTAGCTGCTTTGCAGGGCCTCCTTCAGGCTGCCGCCATACATCATGTCGTTGAGCAAAAGCTCTGTCAGCTTAAAGCTCAGGTCGCGCTTAAATTCGGTCTGGGTACCGCTAAAGGCAATCTCCACCTTGTTCTTCATAAACAAGGTCTCGCCCCCGGTCTCAAACTGGTCGTTGTCGATGCCGATGTTGCTTTGCTTCAGGTCTGTGGGGGAGTTATAGAGGATGAGGGTGACCTTGGAATAAGGATAATACCCGATGAGGCTGGTAACGCGCTTGAGCTCCCGTTCGGCGTAGGCGGCGGCATTCTGTGCAATGTCCTGCCCGCCCTGCGAGAAGTATATGTTGAAATTCTGAGTGCTATACAGCTTCCAGTCGAAGTTCTTATACTGGATGCGGCTCTTGCCAAACGTATCGCGGCCAGGCTGCGCCTGAAGGGCTGTGCCCGCCAGGGTGCAAAACGCGAACAGCAACAGTAACCTTAAAGAAAGACGCATGCGCTTAGGGTTGAAGATTCTGGTGATTTATGTAGTCGTAATATAACGAAAAATATCTTGAAATATTTACTTCCGGCATCACATCCGCCCCGCTGGTAAGCGCCGTGGCAACGTGTTCTGCCAGGTAGGGGGCCATGAGCACGCCTTTGGATCCCATACCGTTAAACACACTTAGCTGCGCATACCTGGGGTGCCGCCCTGCCAGCGGGCGCCTGTCGCGCACGGCCGGCCGGATACCTGCCTTGTGGCTGGCCACCGTGTAGCTTTGTGAAGTGATCTGGCTGAAGCGTTCGGTCAGTTCCTGCTCTCCTTCGCGGGTCGGCTGTTCGTCCGGCGTACGCCAGTTGTAGGTAGCCCCGATCCGGAACAGGCCTGCTCCTACCGGAACAACGTAAACGGCTTTGTTATAGATGCATTCGGGGTTAAAATTCTGCGTTTGCACTTCCAGCACCTCGCCTTTGGTAGGCTGCAGCGGCAGCCACGCAAAGTAGGGGTTGTGCACCACCTGGTATCCCTCGCAGAAAACAAGCTGGCTGGCCGTTATGTTTTTATACTGCACGCCCTCGTCCGTAAGCTGCAGTTGCGCCATATCGAACCGCTCGGGCAGCAACAGGCCCGCCGCCAGCAGCTCAGCAGCCAGCAGCTGCAACATTTCTGACACCAGCAGGTAACCGCCCCGTCCGATCATAATGCCGCCGTAGGGGTCCTGTATCGTAGGCTGCGCCAGGCTTTGGGTATAGGTGCCCAGGATGTATTCGCTCCAGTTGGAGCCTGCGCTTTTGGCCATCCAGGTATTTTGCTCTTCTATCGAGGAAAAGATCTTGTAAATGGGCTTGTGGATGTATAGCTCCTGGCCAAAGTGGGCCTCCAGTGCCTTGTAAAACGTGTCGGCCGCGGGCAGGAACTCATCCACGCGCCACGATTTGGCAAAGCGTTTGCCGGCCACCGGGTTCACCAGACCCGCCGCTACATTAGAAGCCGAATCCGGTTTAGGTTTATCAATTACCAGCACACTGCGGCCCTGCCGGCGCAGGGTATGGGCAAGTATAGCACCTGCCAATCCATGGCCTACTACTATAAAATCGTATTTCATAGGGGCAAGTTACGCGTTGTACCCGTAGAATTTGTAACTTGGAACCCGGTTTTATGGGTCCGCTTACCCAAAAGTATACTACCATGGAAGTTACCAGCTTTACGTTTAACCCTTTTCAGGAAAACACTTACCTGCTGCACGACGACACCAGCGAGTGCGTGGTGATTGACCCCGGCTGCTATGCACCGGAAGAACGCCAGCAGCTAAAAAAGTACATTGCCGACCATAACCTGAAGGTGGTGCGCCTGCTGAACACCCACTGCCACATCGACCATGTGCTGGGCAACCAGTTTGTAGCCAGTACCTACAATGTGGGCCTGGAGATACACGCCGCCGATGAGCAGGTGCTGCGCGCCGTGCCAACTTACGCACCCGCCTACGGCTTTCCGCAGTATGCCGAGCAATTGCCGGAGCGTTACCTGAAGGATGGGGATGTCATCAAATTCGGGCGAACGGAGCTGCAGGTTATTTTTGCACCGGGCCACGCCCCGGGCCATGTGGTCTTTTACAACGAAGCCGACAAAGTAGTGATTGGCGGCGATGTGCTGTTCCGGCAGAGCATCGGCCGCACCGACCTGCCGGGAGGCGACCACCAAACGCTGCTGCAAAGTATACGAACCAGGCTCTTCACGCTGCCCGACGAAGTAACCGTATACCCGGGTCATGGCCCTGAAACCACCATCGGCTACGAAAAACAACATAACCCTTTTTTACAGTAACGCACGCTGCCTGCCCTGCATGAAAAAACACCTGCCCAATGCCATTACCTGCCTCAACCTGTTTTCAGGCTGCCTGGCGCTATACTTTGCTTTCCAGGATCAGCTGGTTTATAGTGCCTACCTGGTGGGCATTGCGGCTGTGCTCGATTTTCTGGATGGCATGTTAGCTCGGGTGCTGCAGGCGTATTCCGAAATCGGCAAGCAACTCGATTCGCTGGCCGACATGGTCTCGTTTGGCGTGGTGCCGGGCGTGATGGTCTTTATGTTGCTCTCCAAAGCCGGGCAACCTTTCTTGGGCGTGCCGGCCAGTATTATACCCTTCTTCGGATTTCTGATCACGATCTTCTCGGCGTTGCGGCTGGCCAAATTCAACATCGACACCCGCCAGACGACTTCGTTTATCGGGTTGCCCACACCGGCCTGTACCATGTTTGTGGCCTCGCTGCCCCTAATCCTGGCCAACGGCGAGTTGATCCACTACGAGATCATCCTTAACCCGCTGGTGCTGGTGCCGCTCACCGTGCTGCTCTCGTTTCTGCTGGTAGCCGAGCTGCCGTTGTTTGCCCTCAAGTTTAAAAACCTGCGCTGGCAGGACAACGCCACGCGGTTTATTTTCCTGGGGATTTCGGTTATCTTACTGGCACTGCTTAACTTCGCAGCCATACCGCTGATCATCGTGTTATATATCCTTTTGTCCATTATTCAAAAAACCTCACACGCATCATGAAATTTACTGCCGAAATAAATGTAATGCCCCGTCCGGAGTTGTTAGACCCCCAAGGCAAAGCCGTGCTGCTGGGCCTGGAGCACCTGGGCCTGGACCAGGTGGGCGACGTACGCATCGGAAAACATATTACCCTGCAACTGGAAGCCGAATCAGAAGAGATCGCCCGCGAGAAGGTAGACAAAGCCTGCAACAAACTGTTGGCCAACCTGATCATGGAGTCCTATACTTTCGAGCTTTCGCAACAATAAGCAAGCCGCGTGCCGGCGTAAGCAGCCGTATCTATAGTATAAGAAGATGCCTGCCGGCCTGGCGGGCATCTTCCTCCTTTTTATAGCTTTCTGATATGATGAGGCCCTCCCGATTGCTCGTCGTTTGCGCGTTCCTGTGGTTTGGCGCCGGCAGCACCGGCGTCCGGGCCCAGTCAGCGCCACTGCCGGCCATCGCGCTGGCCTGGCAGCAGCAGGAGCAAGTGCCGCCCGGCCAGGGCAACCCCGGCCAAATACCGGCTTTTACCGGTGCCATCATCGATTATAGCCAGCGCCTGCCTTATTACCGCCTCCGCATTTCGGGCTCGCACCTGCGCAGCTTCCGCCTGACAGAGGAAACCTATGCCCCGTTCACAGCGCAGGAGCAGCAGCTTTTTACCGGCACTACCTTTGGCGCCACGCCAGCCGTCAGCATCGTAAACGCCACTGAAAACAAAGTGCCCGCCAGCCTGGTCACCCTCCTGCCGATCCGGCGTAACCCCCAGACCCGGCAGCTCGAAAAACTGGTCCGGTTCAGTTATACCTATACTTCCGAAGCCCCAAACGCCACACAAGCCACAGCGCGCGCCCAAGGCAGCTATACTTCCACTTCGGTGCTCAGTACCGGCGAGTGGTACAAGCTGGCTGTAACCGCTTCGGGCATCTATAAGATCGATAAAAGCATGCTGCAGGCGCTGGGCATCAACCCGCAAAGCATTGACCCGCGGACGCTGCAGGTGTATGGCAATGGCGGCGGCATGCTGCCCCAGCCCAACGCCGCCCCGCGTTCCGACGACCTGCTGGAAAACGCTATCCGCGTGAGCGGCGAAGCAGACGGCCGGTTTGATGACGGCGACTACATCCAGTTTTATGCGCAGGGGCCGCATACCTGGGCTTACGATGCGGAAGCGCACCAATTTACCCACCACTACAATGTATACACCGACACGGCATATTACTTTCTGCGGGTAGGCTATACTTCGGGCAGGCGCATTGCTTCGCGTGGGCAGGCAACAGGGGCGCAGCAAACCATCCGCAGTTACGACGAACACCTGTTTCATGAGCAGGACCTGAAAAACATGGTATACTCCGGCCGCGAATGGTATGGCGAGGAGTTTAGTTCGTTTACACCTTCGCGCGATGTCAGCTTTCCCGTATCAGGCCTGGTGCCGGGCTCGGAAATTAAGCTGCGGGCTTTTGTGATGGCCAACTCGCCGGCCGACTGCTCCTTTACCCTGCAGCTCAATGGGCAATCGCTCGGATCGCAAAGTATAACTAACCGGGGCACCTACAACTATCACCCGGAGGGCGTCAACAGCGTTCGGGATTACAAGATTGGGCAGCAGGCGCTGGGCAACCCCACCGAGCTAAAGGCGACCCTGCAGTTTAACCCCGGGGGCAGCTCTACTTCTTTGGGCTACCTCAATTACCTGGCGCTGACCTATACGCGCCAGCTACAGCTGTATGGCCCGCAAACCAATTTCCGGTCTGTAGCAAGTATGGCAGCCCCGGCCAGCACCTTCGAAATTGCCAACGCCCTGGCCACCGCCCTGGTGTGGGATGTGACGGATCCGGTGCAGCCCCTGCAACAGCAAACCATGGCAGCGACGCCGCTCCGCTTTAGTGCGCCAACTGATGTGCTGCGGGAGTTTGTAGTCTTTGAGAATGCCGCTGGCCTTGCCCCAACTCCCGTCGGCAAAATAGGCAACCAAAACCTGCATGCCGTGAACCTGGACGGCGCCACTGACCTGGTGATCGTCACACACCCGGCCTTGCTGCCACAGGCTACCCGCCTGGCCGCTTACCGCAGCCAGCACAGCAACTTGCAGGTGCAGGTTGTTACCACCCGCCAGGTGTTTAATGAGTTCTCGTCGGGCGCGCAGGATGTCACGGCTATCCGGGATTTTATGCGGATGGTGTACAGCCGCAGCCGTAAGAGCGGCGCTGATGCATTATACCTGCTGCTTTTCGGCGATGCCTCCTACGATTATAAGAATCATCTTGGTAAAAATAACCTGCAGGTGCCTGTGTATGAATCGCGGGAATCGCTGCATCCCATTACAAGCTATTCTTCCGAAGATTATTATGGCTTTCTGGATGAGGACGAAGGCGAATGGGCAGAAACAATAACCGGCGATCATTTGCTGGATGTGGGCATTGGCCGGCTGCCGGCTAAAACGGAGCAGGAGGCCGCCACGCTGGTAGACAAGATTATGGCCTATGAAAGCCCCGCGCACTTTGGCAAATGGCGCAGCCGGATCACGTTTGTAGCCGATGACGGCGACAGCAACGAGCACCTGGAAGATGCCGAGTTCCTGGCAAATTACGTGGAGGCCACCTTCCCCAACTATACGCCCAACAAAGTATACCTCGACCTTTTTCCGCAGGAAGCGGTTGCCAACGGGCAACGATCGCCGGCAGCGGCAGCGGCTCTGAATGAGGCCATCGCGCAAGGCTCGCTGATCACCAACTATACCGGCCATGGCAACGAGGTAAGCTGGGCAGCTGAGCAGGTCCTTACCCTACCTCAGGTGCAGGAGTGGCACAACAAAGATAACCTGACCTTTCTACTGACGGCCACCTGCGAGTTTGGCCGCTACGACGACCCGGGCCGCATTTCAGGAGCCGAGCTGGCCGTGCTGCAGCCCCAGGGCGGCGCGGTGGGCCTGATCACTACTACGCGCCCCGTTTACGCGACCGACAACCGCGTGCTGAACCGTAACTTCTTCCGGGCTGCTTTTACGCCTGTCAATGGGCAATTGCCGCGCCTGGGCGATCTGGTATTGCGTACCAAGAACAACAGCATCTCCGACGAGCAAAGTGGCTCACGGGGCGTAAACAACCGCAACTTCACGCTGCTCAGCGACCCCTCGCTGCAACTGGCTTACCCGGACCTGCAGGCGCAGATCACCCGCATCAACGGCAAACAGGCCGGTGCCGACACGTTAGGCGCCCTTGGAAAAGTAACCCTGGGTGGTCAAATCACCAGCAGTGCCGGCGTTGTAGCAACCGGCTTTAATGGTGAGCTGCGCCTGACAGTGTATGAAAAGCCCTTGCTGCGCAACACGCTGGGCAACGAAAGCGCCCCGGTGCCGGTAAAGGTGTTTGAGCATGTGCTCTACGACGGCAAAGCCACCGTGCGCCAGGGTTTGTTCGAAGCAGCTTTTGTGGTGCCCAAAGACATTGCCTATACTTACGGGCCGGGCAAGATCACGCTTTATGCCAGCAACGGCAGCCAGGATGCCATGGGCGCAAACCAGCAGATCGTGATCGGAGGCGCCGCCAAAGGCACGGTGGCCGACAACACGCCGCCGACTATCAGGTTATTTCTGGATGATGAATCATTCGTATCCGGCGGAAGCACCGGCAAAAGTCCTGTTTTACTGGCAAAACTCTACGATGCCAATGGCCTCAATACGGCCGGTATCGGTATTGGCCACGAGATCACGGCGGTGCTGGATAACAATAAAGAAGCGCTTATCGTACTCAATGACTTTTATACTTCCGAAGCCGATAGTTACCAGCAGGGGCAGGTGCGCTATACTTTACAGGATCTTCCGCCCGGCCCCCACACGCTCCGGCTCAAGGCCTGGGATACATCGAACAATGCTGCCGAAGAATACATAGAGTTTATTGTATCAAATGACACAGAACTTGCGTTAGAACATGTGCTGAATCATCCAAACCCGTTCTCCACTAAAACAACGTTCCATTTTGATCATAACAGAGCCGGTGAAACGCTGGATATTCAGGTCCAGATCTTTACTGTGTCAGGCAAATTAGTGAAGACACTGCAGACAACTACCCTGGCCAGCAAGGCGCATATTGCCGAATTAACCTGGGATGGCCGGGATGAGTATAATGATTTGCTGGCACGCGGCGTTTACATATATAAGGTAAATGTACGCTCGCAGCAGGATGGCTCCCGGGCTTCCGTATTTGAGAAACTTGTACTATTAAATTAAATTAGTTCTATATTCTTTTTATATTTGATTTAGCTATCAACATCCATTCTATGTATAAAAGAAGTACACTTTTAAAGGCAGCTACATTTTTACTGGCCTTGACTTCGGCACCCTTGGCTTTCGGACAATCTACAGTTGGCCAGGACAACGATGTAAAGGCTGTCACCACAGCTGTTCCTATACTTACGGTAGCTCCCGACGCCCGCTCTGCTGCTCTCGGTGATGCCGGCGTAGCCCTTAGCCCGGATGCCAACTCCCCGCACTGGAACCCTGCCAAACTGGGCTTTGTAGATCAGGATATGAGCGTGAGCCTTTCCTACTCTCCCTGGCTCCGCAATATCGTGGATGATATGTCGCTCAGCTACCTGTCTGGTTACAAAAAACTAAACGAAACTTCGGCTATTTCGCTTTCACTTTTATACTTTGATCTGGGCGATATCCAGTTCATTGACGAAAATCGCAACCCCATTCAGGATTACAGCCCCAAAGAGTATGCCGTTTCGGTGGCTTATGGCCAGGCCCTGAGCGAGAACCTGAGTTTGGGTATTGGTGCCCGCTTTATTCATTCTAACCTGGCAGGTAGCGTGAATGTTGGCGGCGGCTCCACTACCTTCGAGTCCAAGCCCGGCAACACCGCAGCCGTAGACATCGGCATTTATTACAACAAAGACCTGGGCCAAAAAGTGAACCTGGCATTGGGCGGTAACATCTCTAACATTGGCGGAAAAATCGCCTATACTACCCAGGATGAGAAAGACTTTCTGCCCACTAACCTGAAGCTGGGTACGGCAGTAACCTATAACCTGGACGCCTACAACACGCTGACCTTTGCACTGGATGCCAATAAGCTGCTTGTGCCATCGCCTGGTGCCGATTCGGACCAGAGTGTGGTGAGTGGCATCTTCTCTTCGTTCGGCGATGCAGAAGGCGGTTTTAGCGAGGAGATGCAGGAAGTGAATCTTTCAGGTGGCCTTGAGTACTGGTACAACCACCTGTTTGCAGCCCGCGCCGGTTATTTTTATGAGAACCCCAGCAAAGGCGGCCGCCAGTACTTATCATTAGGCCTGGGCCTGCGGTACCAGAAGTTTGCGCTGGATGCCGCTTACCTGATCCCCAACGACCAGGGCAATCCGCTGGCCGACACCATGCGCTTTACCCTGGCGCTTAACTTAGAGTAAGTATAAACCCGAACCAATAAGAATGCTTGATAGAACAAAAGCTCCTGAAACATACGATATAGATGCTGTTACGCTGCAAGTAGCCGAGGTCACAAACCTGGAAAACAAAGCAAGACTGCATGTTATAAAAAGCGAAACCCAGCCTGTGATCAGGCTGGATTTTGTTTTTAAAGCCGGTAAGTGGTTTGAGCCCCGCAGCGGTGTATCGGACCTGGCAGCCAAAATGCTGCTGGAAGGCACCCATACCCGCACCGCCAAACAGATTGCCGAAACTGTGGCCTACTATGGCGCCTCTTTCGAGAACAACCATGGCTACGACCGTTCTGAATTTACGCTGTACTGCCTGGCCAAGCACCTGGACCATCTGCTGCCGCTCGTGCTGGATGTGCTGCAAAACCCGTCTTTCCCGGAAGAGGAATTTGCCCTGCTCAAGCAGCGCTCTATTCAGAATATAAAGCTGCAGCGCCAGAAGAACAGCTACCTGGCCACCAACAGCGTTACCAAAGCCATTTATGGCAAGGACCACCCCTATGTATTCGGCTTTGAAGCGGATGCCTTTGATACGCTTACATTACCTGAGCTAAAGCAGTTCTACGAAACCCATTACATAACCGAAAACCTGGAAGTGTTTGCCTGTGGCAGCATTGACAGGCAGACGCAAGACAAGCTTACCACCGAGATCAGCAAGCTCCGGCTTGCGTCCGGCACAGCTGCTATACTTGATCCTGCTGTAATAAGTACGGCCACAGAAAACAGCCACTTTGTGGATATGCCCGAAAGCCTGCAATCCTCTATCCGGGTTGCCAAACGATTCCCATCCATCCACGCTGCCGATTACCTGAACCTGACGGTGCTTAATGAAATACTGGGGGGCTACTTCGGCTCCCGCCTGATGCGCAACATCCGGGAAGACAAAGGATATACGTATGGCATTTTCTCAGCCATCTCTCCTAAAGAATACGATACACTCTTTTATATCGGCACGGATGTGAATTATGCTGTAACAGAAAATACGCTCGAGGAAATAAGGAAAGAGCTGCAACTACTGCAGCAGGAAGAGATTGCAGAAGAAGAGCTGGAGACGGTAAAGAATTACATGCTGGGCAAGTTCCTGAACGACATTGCTACAATCTTTGAGCAATGCGACCATTACAAACGCATTATACTATATGAGTTGCCCTACGAGCACTACAACAACTTTGTAACAAGTATAAAAACGATAACGCCTTCCGAGCTTCAGCGGCTGGCCCAACAGTATCTCACCTTTGATTCCATGCAGATTTCTGTTGCAGGTAAGAAGTCCTAGAAAGAAGATATAACCTAATAGCAGCGCCCGTAAGTGAGATCTCGCTTACGGGCGCTGCTGTTTTATAAAAGGTAGGTTATTATAAGCTTTTGCAGGGAGTATAACCTTATCTGATAATTTATACCTGAGGTAAGACTTACTAGCCTGTGATGCTGTCGTCGTTCACTACAAAAAAGTATGAGGAACAGCTCTGAGGTATACTATAATTAGATCCCTTCTGAAGGCAACAGAATCGACACCTGTATAATGGTGATTCAAACGGAAGTGAAGTATAGCTAACAAGCAGGCTACTTAGTTACTAGCATGAGAGTAGGAGTAAGTTAGCAGGCCACCTACTACTGGCTCTACTTCTTCATGAGGGCAGCTCTATGAAGTATAACGAAGCATAAACAGCTCTTTGTACTTCCAACGAAAGTGAAGCCGGGCTGGCCTAAGTATATGCCAGCCTCTTTACCAGGTAATAGGTATACTCCTCTGCTTTAGGAGTTGGTATAGGGTAAAAACAGCAACACCCCCTGTTCCGTGAAGGAG